>NZ_DASWYD010000001.1:0-482519 GCF_036405155.1 Limnobacter sp.
GGTTTAGACGCAAACTAATCTCGCGCGCAGAGGACTGAATCAAATCGCCAAGGTAACTTGCTTTCGCTGTGATTGCTCGGTGCTTTATTCTTTGAAGGATCCCTTTCTCCTCACTTGTAATTTTAGTTTGAGATAACACATAGCGATTGGAAGCAGGAAATTTGGGTCTAAAAACAGAATCGCCCACCACCCTGAGCAGCGGGGTAGTATCTAGAAGCTGCAGATTGACGGGCTTTAGAAAGAGAGACTCAGTTTTCCTCAGACCAAAACGACGAAGAAGAACAAAAATTGCTTGAACCGCTTCGGGCTGGGTTTCTTGAATTTTTTTAAAGATCAGATTTAGTTCTTTCTGAGAAAAGAGATGTGTGGCTGGGTTATAAACCGCACCAATACTGTCGAACTTCACGGACATCAAAGGATTCAGTTCTGCTAGTTTGGAGAATAGGTCCCTAATTTGACGCAGATCGTCTTTAGCAGATTGCAGGATCTGTTGTCTGTCCAGTAGGTAGCCGTTAATGGTTTCAATTGCCTCATCGAGTTGTTCATCATCGATTTCCTGCTCGAGGTTGGTCTCTTTAAAAAGATTCCCAATTCTTCCGTAGTAATTGAGCTTGGTGCTTTTAGCCAAACTTTTTCGTCCAGAGGGTCTTCTACTCTCTATATCTTTGGCATAGCTTAAAAGTGCCGATTTACACAGAGAGGGTCTCGCTGCAATTTCTGTACTTAGTCTTAGCATCGCGCCAAGGGCGTCATCCATGATTGCTTCAATATGGCTTGCGACAGATTTACACAATAGCCCTTGTTCATGGAAGTCAGTTAAAGTGTCCGAGGTGGAGCTCTCCTCGATGGCTTGGTCATGGGTGCCCCCAGAAAAGTTATCCTTAATTTCGAGTCCTGTAGCGCTAACAAATGAGCTTGTAGCGGTCGCTTGGGATGGATTAGGGTCTTTGTTACCGGGATCGGGATATGCAATCGCATCGGTCGCTATAACTTCATGCGAGAGATACTTAGTTGCGGGCGCTAGTCGAGCGTTACTTGCCACGTGATCTGTGTCAGGATCAGTGAGTTGTTGAAAGCTTAGATAATTTGAGCTGCGATGCTTGGTGTCGCCTGAGGCAATCGCGGACAAACAACCGGGTAATTCGTATAGTTGGTAGGATTGCTCAATTTCAGCGAAATAATAAAGTAGGTCTTTTTTGGTGTTAAGCGATGATCCACTGACTCCGAGGCGATTTATTTTAGCCTGCAGGTCACGCCCTAGTTTTTCCAAATTATTGCTGCTCTGGCGAAAGCTTAGTTGATTGACCAGCCGTTCATAATAGTGAATTGACAGGCGATGAAGCTCGTGCCGTCTGACCGGAGTGAGCGGATGGGGCTGCGTATCGACAAAATGAATGTCAATAAATGTTTTATCGGATACTGTTCCAAGCAGGTAATTTCCTTTTAGAACCTGCTGAATTGCTATTTTACAGGTAATGCCATTTAGCTTGATTAAAGAGAGTGCGAACAGAAATTCAAGATTGACCTTTTGTTTCGCCTGGGTGTTGGATTGGAGGATCTCCATGATGCCTGGGTGAGACGCCCGGTATTCCGAATATTTTCGACAAAAGTCGATTGGCACTCTCTCGTTGACGGTACGGCCAACACGCGAGAAGAATTTCATGTCAAGGCCTGGTGCTAACTTTCGAAGAAACCGAGTGAACTTGTAAAAATAGATATCAAAATGAATCCGGTTGCTTAGCTCCAATTGGGCTTGTTTGAGTGCTTTGTCAATTCGATCTTGTGCTTTCTGTTCAGGTCGCAAGCCTTCAATAATTGATTCCGCATCTTGGTAGGCCCTCGCTGAAACTGACTTGTGTAATGCTTTATGTTCAGTCCTTCGCAATTGCAAGCCAAAGCGTTTGGGTATCGACTGCCCCCACACATCAACGTCTTTGCTACTGAATTCAAAATCAATGGATTCACTAATATTTAGGAACTTTAAGATCCTATCTGCAAAGTCACGAACTCGTTGGTGATCCTTATTCATTGTTCTTAGGCTTGATGCGCCGTAAACTGGAATCTTGTCGTTTTCATGGCCTAATAGTCCATCCACAATGTCTCTATCGGTGATCTCGCAGTGGTTACTGACAAAGTGACGCAAGAAATTGGCCTGTAAGGTATCGAAATTTTCAAGGAGTGTTATATCCGCAGAAATACCTTCAATACCGTTTTCTGTCAGGAAAAAGAAAAATGGGATACCTTGAGTGTTTGAAAGGCTTGGCGTGACGAGAAGCGATTCGATTTGTTTCGAAAGCTTAGGCGTGTTGGTTCGAAGTAGATTGGCGAGGCGTTTAAGAGCATTTCGATAGGAGATGCCAATTTCATCAGCGAGCGATTTACAAAGTGGTACCACACGTCTTGGCTCCCTTAGTAAAACATCTTTGTCATCAACAATCGTGAGATCAAAAGTGTCTGTGAATAAATCAAGATCGCAATATGCATCTTTAACGGGTCGCCCGCCCGTTGTTAGATAGATCCGGAAGATCAAGTAGGTAACCCAAGCATTCCAAGACATGCAAAGTGATTTGCTGTTTATGGCATGCTTTAATTGGCTAACCATGATAGCTACATCGGCTCTAAATTTCTCAAGATCAAAAGCGTAAGGGGAGCCCGCGACGTTTTTCTCTTTGTGGATTACGGAATAGTAGGCGCATTTCGAAGGAAGCTCTGATCGAGCGTTTTTTTGTATCAACATTGCTGCCGATTCTGGATGCCCTTGTGCAAGGAGCATCAGTCGTCGGCTGCTTTGCAGCCAGGCATTCGATTCAAACCCGAAATGTACTTTTACCTGATCAATTTTCTCAGGATCGAACTTTCTATCAATCGCCAGGTCGTAGAGGCTCTCATGGGTTTGAATATTCCATTGGTCCTTTAGAAAGTTTTGGAGTTTGGTGGGTAGAGATCTCCGCTCTATCCTTTCGGACGGCAAAAGAGCTGAATGAAGAAAAGTCGTTTTGCCGATATGTTGAAGTGATGGACGAAGTCTCCATATCGCGGAAAAATCCTCCATGAATCCAAACTCCGGTTCTGGCAGATGATGGACTCTGAGTGCTAGCGCACCTTCAAGGTTGGCACCGATTTGATATCCGATCCAAATTAACACGTCTGCTAAAGTGTCATTGGTGATTTCGCTGGTGTTGCCCGCCTCCAAAGTTGCGTAGGCACTGATATGTTCAGCCTGAAGCGGCAAGTGTGGGTTGGTCGGGAAATAGGTCGAAAGGTTGAAATCAAGCAGTACTTGCCCAATGGCTTTTGCCTCTAGCTCAGGGGCGTCCTGATTGTTGTTTTGTTGTCCCTTGGTATGACCGTCAATGTTTGAACCAGTGTGGTCGTCTGGTTGCGCATTACTGAAGTTCTGTTTAAAAAGCGCTTTTAACCTCCGGACTTCCTTGCCATCATCATCGTTTATTTTGTACCTGTTCAATTTCAAAGACTGGATCCCTGAAAGAGAGTCTGGACCAAAGTAAAGAACAGGTTTTTCAGACGGAGAAAAGAAATTCAAGAAACTCTTCTGAATATTCCTCTGATATTTCGTTTCGTTATCGTTTGGAAGAACAGTCGTTGATCTCGATAGACGAAGTTCAGTTTCTAACTTTTCCTTGAATACTTTTTCACTTTTCGATGGCTTGTCGAAGCGTTGAAACAGATGGATCAGAAAATCACGGTTTTGGTTTTCGTTTACTGGCGCAAAAGTTTGGCGTATCTCATTGAGAAATTTAAGATGGGGCATGCGAAATATCACGCTTCCATGGGTGAAACAATAGCATTCAAACAACTGCTTTAATATTAGCAAAGCGGTTTGTGTATAGCCGAAATTGGGATGCTGCTGCCAACTTTGAAAAAGCAGCTCAACAATTGGGTATTCACCGCGTGAAATTTGCTGAGCTCTGAAAATCGGTCGTTTTGTATTGATAGTTTGTAATTGCTGATCACATGCTCCGTAAGCATCGTAGCTTCGGATTATATGGATCAGATGGTGGAGGTTTCTGTAGAAATCATCTTGGTGCGACCATGCTTGTAAAGTTTCCCTGTAGTGCGTAGTGCATAGCCAGCCAAGGCAGTAATGGAGAAAGCCCCCTCCCGCAAAAGGGATAGTAATTTCCGACTCAACCTTATGATTACGTAGCCCGTTATGAAGACGTAGATCTTCCCCGATTGCCCAGCTTCGTCTTAAATTGGTTACAAAGTGAGCGGGAAGGTCTATTTTGTCGGTTACCGCTGCAAGCGCATCCTCAAACTGGCCACAGTCTTGGATTAGATTTGGATTCCAGTTGGGGATATTTTTCATATGGCGGTGTCCCAGCTTGACAACATCGTTGCAAATATCGTTACGATTGCACCGAGAAGACTTGATTTGAACAAGCTATATCGCTTACACTTCGAGCAAGTGGATTGGGGGCTCCCGGTCGGCGCTATAGCCTCGGTGGGTTTCATCGGGGCTTTTCGCTTTTTTGGGGCGGATAAACTTTTAAGCCCCAATTTTCATATCCTTGCCCGACGTTTTTTCGACCTCCAGAGCAATAAAACTTCTCCTTCAAGATTTCAAAAGCACTGTTTGGTTGATCGGGGCGCAGAATGTTAAGGCCAATCGGCCTAGCGACGAGGTCAGCCAGTTGCAGGCCAGGGGAATCCACCTTTTTATCCGCAAAAATAATCTCAAAAGGGAAGTTGATTCCAACGCGATTTGCTCCATCGGTCATCCGACGAAACTCAAGCTCTAACTCGTCGTCTTCTTTTTTACCTCGACATTCAAAGACTACGTGGGTGAGTTGCTTGTGCTGACTCTTCTCCTGCAGGAACTCATAGAGTGTTTCCAAACAAAAGCCTAGTGCTAAATGATAGGGGTTCTCGTTTTGGTCAGGCGAGCCTTTGAGTTTTGATTTGTCGATGACACAACTAGCCAGAATAAAGTTGTGGGTTTTGATTAGTTGACTCAGTTCGTCCAGGAATTTGGTTTTTTGCAGCTTGCTTTTGAAGGTGAATGCGCCTTTTTCTTTTCTGATGTCGTGTTCATGTAGTACAACCAAGTCATGACCGAAGTGCTGGAACTTGAATTGGTGCAGTGCGGAAACAACGCGATTGGCGTAATGCCTTTTGTGAAATATGCAAAAGGCAAGGACGAAAATTGGATAGTTTGGATCCAAATTTTGCATGCCATGGTCACCACTTTCGTCGACATAGACGATGTAGTCACTGAATAAGCTGGGTGTGGTTTGGTCGGTTTTGCTGCTCATTGTGGTCTCGCAGTGACTTTGAAAAGTCTGTGACGAACAAAATTCAGTCGCCTACGGATGTGCCGCAAAGTGGGCCGAGACTCCAAAAACCACAAAAATAGCGAAATAGTACCGAGACGTTAAATGGTGTTATCTCACAGTTTGTGTGTGAAAGCAACAAAGTATAGAAATGCACATCGTCTTGAAAAGCGCGAATTAACGTCGTTTAGAGTGAATGTAAGTTGTATGAGATACATCTTTTCCCCTTGGCCTCCGAAGTTCGATCCCCGCCGGCCGCGCCAACTGTTTTGAACTGAAAAGCTCCGCATGTCGGGGCTTTTTTGTTTCTATCCGGTTATGTTTTGTTCGGATTGTGCACAAAGTTCCGGATGAGATACTCATCGAACATCGGGACAGTGAACGCGATATCGCCATGAGATGGGCTGTAGATCATTCCTTTACTGATGATTTGTGCGCGCCGAGGGCCCAAGCTCTGGTGGGTCTCACCAAGTGCATCCGCCACATCCGATGATCTGTAAGGCCCGGATCCAAGTTTCGCCATCGCGATCACGTATTCTCGTTCTTTCGGGGTTAATCGATCAAATCGTACTTTGAAGAAACCTTCGTCCAGACGCTTTGTCGCCTCCTCGGCGGCCTTTCGTGCATCCTCAAAACGGATCGGGGAACTCTCCGCGATATTCCAGCATTGATAGCCCCATTCTTGCAGGAAGTAGGGGTAGCCTTTTGTCTTGGTCACAATCTCTTTAATCGCGTCAGCCTCAATCTCTTCATCTTCATCTTGGACGGGCTGCCGAATGGCTATTTCAGCATCCAAATTCTGTAGGGCACCGACCGCAGGGTAGTGGAAGAGTCGCTCGGCGTACGATTTGGCATCTCCAGAAAGAGCGGCTACTTGCGGCAGACCGGCACCGAAAAATAAAATGGGCAAGCCTTTTTGGTTGGCTTTGTGGAGTGCCACAATTAATGCTGCCAAGTCGTCCGAGCGGAGGTATTGGACTTCATCGATCAGAAGGGTCCACGCTTTGCCGGCAGACTTTGCAGCCTCCCCAACGCGCATAAACAATTCAGACAGGTCCGCTTCCATGTCGCCACTGTCGGCGACACCGACTTCAGGATCAACCGAAATTGTTGCATCGCCGTACGATATTTTGAATGCCGATGCGAAAGACCGAAGGGCCCGAAGAGCCTGATGCGCTTTGACTTTTGCGATTTCCAGAGTCGAGAGTTTTCGCAAGACCTGATTGACTCTAGGAACGAGCAGTTCACTGAGCACCTTTCCCTCCGGTGCCTCAATCGACGAAGTGATGTGTCCCTCCGAGTCCGCCATCTCTTCAATTTTATTCAGCAGCACTGTTTTTCCTACCCCGCGTAAACCGAGCAACATCTGTGATCGGCTTGGTTTACCCAGCAGTGTTCTTCGAATTGCTGTCTGTGCATCTTCAAGGATGGCTTGTCGTCCTGCAAGCTCCGGCGGTCTGCTTCCGGCGCCCGGTGCGAAGGGGTTTCTGACTGCATCCATGGAATATCCCGTACAGATGATATTGATTGATATGCAAGTATATCTTGTATTAGATATACATGTATATTAAATCTTAGTCATTTATAGAAACAGGTAGAAAGTAATAGAAAAACGAAGAATGCCACGTCACCGGCGTGAACACCAGCCAATCCGGGATGCACAAATTAACTGGCATGTCGGGTGAACTTCTTGCGTTGATTATCTACCTGTATGCTTTGAATTCAGCCTCGCCACTTCTTTTCTCCCACCTCCATGCGCCCACTACTAATCTTGTTCGCTGCTGGCTTTGCTGTTGGCCTTTCTATCTTGGCCCCTGCTTCTGCGGCGCAGTGCACGCTCAGCCCGGTGGCGAGACAACCCGTGGGGCCTGAGCCTGCTGAGCAATACGTGGGCGTGGCGCAAGGCGTTGAGATTCGTTTTCACAACGAGAAGCAGGAATTACCCGTCTCGGTGTTTCCCGAGCCTCCGTTAGCGATTGTTCATCCTTCCACCCAACAAGCCTGTGAAATCAACAATGGCGGGGTTTGGGTTCGCGAGCATGTGTGTATGTCAGTCGCAATGCCTCGGTGCTCGTCACGCAGGAGTACAGCGGCTCAAACGACGCTTTGAGTTTCTACAACACTCAAACCTGCCAGCGAGTTGCCTCTGTGGATGTGTCCAAGTCGCCGCATCCAACCCCCATCGGCCGCAGTATCAGGGTGACCATTCACCACCCACTGCACCATGAAACTACCTCTGCCCTGGTTCTCCCTTCGGCCTGTCACCGATGAATCATTCTTTGACACGGCGCCCATTCGCTTCACCTATGTCATGAACTTAGCCGCCTCCGCGGACGAGGTGTGGGCTGGCCTGGTGGCCGACCGCCCCTTGAGTTGGTGCAAGGCGCTCACAGTGCAATACACCTCACCGCGCCCGTTTGGCGTGGGTACACGCCGTGAAGTGGGTGCGCAGTTCAACCTGGTGCGCATGAAGGAACGCTTTTTTATTTGGGACGATGAAGCCCGCCGCCATGCGTTTTACGTGGAAAAGGCCAATGTGCCTTTGCTGTCGCAGTTTGCGGAAGACTACCAGGTAACGCCCACTGAGCAGGGTTGCCAGTTTGTGTGGCGCTTTGCGATGGCAGGCCGCCCGGGCTTGGCCACCGCGTTGCAGTTAACGCAGGCGCTGCCCAAGCGTCTGGTATTTGATGGGCTGGTGAACGACACCCAGCGCCATTTCAAAACCGTCTAGGCACATTAAGCCAAGCCGTATTCCTTCACCAGCGCAGCCTTTTTGCCCGGCAGGAAGTTGATGCGGCTGGCGTCCCTTCCCACTGCTTGAAGCAGACGGGGGTTCATGACCCGGAACCACAGTGGTGGAACATAGGCCACCAAGAACATCGCGAAGTAACCCGAGGGCAGGCTGGGCAGTTCGGGAAAGTCTCGCAGGCTTTGGAAGCCCCGTGCCGGGTTGGCATGGTGGTCGGAATGGCGCTGCAGTTGCAGCACCACCAGGTTGCTCACCAGGTGGTTGCTGTTCCACGAGTGGTGTGGTTGGCAGCGTTCGTATTGGCCGTTGTCGAGCTTTTTGCGCAGCAGCCCGTAGTGCTCAATGTAGTTGGCCGAGGTCAACTGGAACGCACCCCACAGGCTGACCACCAGCAAGGCCATCACAGCAGGCCAGCCAAAGGCAATCACCAAACTGCCGTGCACCAAGGCCGTCATGGCCAGGCCCTGCAATATTTCATTGCGGGCATTCCAGCGGCTGTGGCCTTTGCGTTCCAGACGTTCGGCTTCCAGCTGCCAGGCCCGTTTGAAGGCACCGGGCAACTCGCGCAGCATAAAGCGGTAAATACTCTCGCCCATTTTTGAGCTGGCTGGGTCTTCCGGGGTGGCCACATCGCGGTGGTGGCCGCGGTTGTGTTCAATTGAAAAATGCCCGTAAGCCCCCAGCGACTGGGTCCACAAGGCCAGCCACTGGTCAAGCCTGCGCTTTTTGTGGCCCAGCTCGTGGCTCACATTCAGGCCAAAGCCCAGCATGCTGCCCGTGGTAATGGCCACAGCCCACCAGTACACGGGTGCCAGCGGTTCGGTGGCCAAAAAGGCAATGTTGAATACAAAACAACCGGTGAGTATGGGCACCAGCGCGTAGGTCACCCAGCGGTAATAGGCGTCGTCTTCCAGACGGGGCACGGCGGCCTCGGGCGGGTTGTGGCGGTCTTCACCAAACAGGCGGTCCAGCAGGGGCAAGCCCACATAAAACAGCGCCAGAAATATCCACAGCCAGGTGGTGTTGCCGGTGTTGAGGTACAGCACCGGGCCCAAGGGGGCGGCCAGTGGGGCTACCACGGCCAGCAGCCACAGGGGCTTTTTGTTGTCGCGGTACTGGCTGGGTAGGGGCAATGCGCTGTTGGGCGTGCTCATGGGGGCAGGTCTCCGTGTTGTTTTTTGTAGCGTAGGCGTTTGGGCTTGACAGCAACACCGCCTTCTGTGGCATAAATTCGTCATTCAGTGACAAAACAGGGGCGTGAGCGATGCAAACGGTGGATTGGGCCCTGCGGCCCGCCTTGCACCCGGTGTATGCGCGGCTGCTGTGCGCCGAGCTGTTGCGGCGGGGTTTTACCCGCGAAGCCATTACTGCCCATTTGCCGGTGGACTGGGAGGCCATCCACACCCAAAACGGCTTTACTAGCGCCCAAGCCATGCAGGCCCTGGCTGTGCGGGGCATGGCGCTCACCGACTGCCCCTGGCTGGGCCTGGAGGTGGGTTTTCGCACCCAGGCGGCCGCACACGGGGTGCTGGGTGCCGCCATGATGGCCAGCACCAGCCTGGCCGAGGCCGCTTTGCTGCTGCAGCGCTATGCCCGCCTTCGGCAAAACCTGGCCGCCCTCAGCATTGTTCCGGGCGAGCGCTATGAGCTGCAGTTGGTGCCGGTGGTGCCTTTGGGCCCTGTGAATGAATACCTGCATGGCCAGTTGGTGGCCGGGCTGTTGCAGTTGTTTTCCACCATCACGGGGTTGGATTTGCAGGCCCACCTCACCGTGCATTGGCCCTTTGAGCAGCCTGCCTGGTATGACCAGTACCAGCGCGTGGCGCGGGTGAATGTGTTTGGCGCCCCGGCCATGCGCATCAGCCTGCCGGCCGATGTGGCATTATCGCCATCCATTGCGGCAGACCCACAGGCTTTGCGCGCCCATTTGCAGGAATGTGAGCTGGCCTTGCACCGCGCTTGCGCGGGTGAATCGATGGCTGACCGGGTGCGTGTGGTGTTGGAAAGTGGTGAGGACACCTTGGGCCTGACGCTGGACGAGGTGGCCAGCCGACTACACCTCACCCGGCGCACGCTGATTCGCAAATTGGCGGCAGAAGGCAGCCGTTTCCAAACCATTCACGACGAATTGCGGAAAAATAAGGCCTGTTGGTTGCTGATGAACACCAACACGCCAGTGGATGCGGTGGCGGCCCAAGTGGGCTGTGGCGACGCCAGCAACTTCAGCCGCATGTTCAAGCGTTGGGTGGGGGTGGTGCCGTCGCAGTACCGGCAGGTTGGGCATAGAGGCTGAATTCATTCCGATCACGAATCAGCAGTTCCATGAGCTTGGGATGGATAAAGACTTTCTCTTTGCCCACCTGCATTTCCCTGAGCACGCCAACCTTTACCAAGTCTTTTAGGTAGCGTGATGCAGCCTGCCGCTGAGCAATGTGTTTGTCGACCAGGTTGCCAATGCGGCAATAGGGTTGTTCAAAAATCACATCCACCAGTTCACGGCTGTATATCTTGGGCAACGTCTCGCGCACATAGGCGGTTGTGTGATCAGCCAGTAAGCGGATTGCACTGATCTTGGCGGTTGTCCATCGTGCGGTTTCTTCAACCGCAGTCAGCATGAACAACACCCATGCCTCCCAGTCTTGCTTGCGCGTTACATCCAGCAGCAGGCGGTAGTAGTCCGCCTTATTGGCAATGATGTAACGGCTGAGATACAGAATGGGCAGGGTGAGCAAGTCCTGTTCAATCAGATAAAGGATGTTGAGCACCCGCCCTGTCCGCCCGTTGCCATCGATAAAAGGGTGGATCGCCTCAAACTGATAATGACCAACCGCCATGCGGATCAGTGGATCAATATCTTCGGCGCTGTGGAGAAATCGCTCCCAGTTGGCCAACAAATCGCGCAGTACGGTTTCACCTTCAGGTGGGGTGTAGATCACCTCACCCGTCTTGTCATTAGCCAGTTTTGTGCCTGGCGTGCGACGAATGTCCATGTCAGCCCCCTTGAGAGTCTGGCAAATCTCAACCGCGGTTGCGGTGCACAAAGGGCGCGTTGTGAGGGAGCGATAACCCCGATGCAATGCTGTGCGGTAGCGCAATGCTTCCTTGGTCGCAGAATCAGCGGCGTTGTCACTTTGGGCAAATTGAAATAGCCGGTCCGTGGTGGTGACAATGTTCTCTATTTCAGAGCTATCCTTGGCTTCGAGCAGCGGGATGATATTGATCAGCATGCTTTGATTCGGGATCAGCTCGGCTGCCTGTTTTAATGCGGCAACAGCGGCTCGGGCGGTAATGCAACGCTTAAGCACAGCCCGCGTTTCCAGCTCGGTGGCCGGCGGCAGCGGCGGCAGGCTGTTATAAGGTTGCTCTGGATGCCAAGCGTGGGGAGACATAACCATTCCTGTTGTCATGGTGTCAAAACCAAGTTTTTGCGACAGATCGGCAGAATATGTCGCTGGCGACGACAGGTCAAGGAAATATGTCGCAGAATCCTTCTTTTTGCGACACGACTGGTGTTGCGCATCCCAGCCGCACTGGTTTTAATTGGTCGGAATGAGAGGATTCGAACCTCCGACCCCTGCGTCCCGAACGCAGTGCTCTACCAGGCTGAGCCACATTCCGATCACCAAATTTTATCAGCTTGTTTTTGGCTTGGGCTGACCCTGCACGTCTTCCCCAAAAATGCTGCTGGCCCCGCCGCGAATAAGGTCCACAAAGCGCCGCAGGCGTGCAGGGTAAAAGTGGGCATACGGGTACACCAGGCTCACGGGCAGGGGTTCGGCCTGCCAGTCGGGGGCCAGGTGCACCAACTCGCCGCTGGCTAAGGCGTCTCGCATCACCCAGGCTGAGGCCAACCCAATGCCCACGCCTTGCAGGGCGGCGCTGCGCATGGCGTACAGGCTGTCGGTACTAAAGCGGGGTTGTATCGCTAGGCGTTTTTGCTTGTGGGTGGTGTTGTGGGTCAGCACCACTTCGTTGCGGTAAAAGGTGCGCAGGGCTAGCCAAGGCAACTCGGCCAGTTCGTTGGCGTCTTGCGGAACGGGGCGGCCTTCCAGCAGCGCGGGCGAGCCCACCACAATGCGGGCCACCTGGGCCAGCGGTATGGACACCAAGCCCGGGTCGCTCACCTCACCCACCTGGATGGCGCAGTCAATGCCGGCGGCAATGTAGTCTTGAATGGCGCGGTCGTCGTGCAGCAGCCATTCCACCGCCATGCCAGGGTGTTGCCGCAGGTAGGTGGCCAGCGGCTCGATGAGGCGCTCTTGCCCAAACGCGTGCGGCACAATCACCCGCAACACGCCCTCGGGCTCTTCCCGCGCGCCTTTCAATTCCGATTCAAACCGGGCCCAGGTGGTGAGCAAGGTTTTGGCTTGCTCGTAGCAGCGCTCGCCGTCTTGCGTCAGGCGCATGGTGTGGGTGGTGCGTTGTATCAGCCTTAGACCCAGCGCGGCTTCCAGCGCCTTCAGCCGACGGCTGATGGTGGGTTGTGTGGTGCCCAGTTGGCTGGCGGCGGCCGACAGGCTGCCGGCCTCCACAATGCGCAGGAAGGTCAGCATGAGCTCAATGCGCTCGCCGGTGCCGGGCAACACAGGGGCTGCGGGTATAAAGGGTTTGGTCATGCATTCAATGTATAACAAATCTGCCCTTTGTGGGTCTACCCATTCACCACCAGTAAGGCCATGATGCAGGCTGCTGATGTTTTTCAAGGCTGTGCCCATGTCGTCCAATCCTGCTGTATCCCTTTCAACGTCGATGTCCTCCGCTGAGCAAGCAGGTCTATCTCGCCTGCTGGTTTGGGTGTTGGCCGCCGGTGCGGCCTTTTCCGTGGCTTGCCTGTATTACAGCCAGCCCATGCTGGGTGTGTTGGCGCAAAACCTGGGTGCTTCGGACCAAGCCGTCGGCTGGGTGCCCACGCTGACGCAGTTGGGTTACGCGGTGGGCATTTTGTTGTTGGCCCCCTTGGGCGACCGGCATGACCGCCGCAACATCATCGCCATCAAGGCGGCCTTGTTGGTGGCTGCCTTGGTGATGGCCACGTTCTCGCCGTCGCTGGTATTGCTGTTGCCGGCCTCGCTGCTGATTGGTTTAACCGCCACCATGGCGCAGGACATTGTGCCCTCCGCCGCCGCACTGGCCCCGGAACAGCAGCGCGGCAAGGTGGTGGGCACGGTGATGACGGGCCTGTTGACCGGCATTTTGCTGTCGCGCGTGTTGAGTGGCCTGGTGGCCGAGCAGTTTGGTTGGCGTGCGGTGTTTGGCATGGCCGCCGTCACCATTGTGTTGATCACGTTGTGCATACGCCGGGTGCTGCCGCCCATGCCGCCCGTCACCCACTTGCCTTACCTTCAATTGTTGGGTTCGCTTAAAGGCCTGTGGAAGAAGCATGCGGCCTTGCGGCGCGCGGCCATTGGGCAGGGGTTGCTGGCCACCGGTTTTAGTGCCTTTTGGTCAACGCTGGCCGTGTATTTGCACAGCGAGCCATTCAGCATGGGCAGTGCCGTGGCGGGCAGTTTTGGCTTGGCGGGTGCTGCGGGTGCATTGGCCGCCCCCTTGGCAGGCCACATGGCTGACCGGCGTGGGCCGCAAGTGGTGACGCGCCTGGGCGCTGCCCTGGCGATGGTCGCTTTTGCCGGCATGGGCCTGGCAGCCGGTTGGCCCGTGCATTCTCAGCTGGTGGTGCTGGCGGTGGGGGCGGTGGTGTTCGACCTGGGTGTACAAGCCACACTGATTTCCCACCAAACCCTGATTTACAGCATCGACCCCGGCGCTCGAAGCCGCCTGAATGCGGTGCTGTTTGTGGGCATGTTCACCGGCATGTCGCTGGGGGCGGCGCTGGGCAGCGCCCTGCTGGCCCATGTGGGGTGGGGCGCTGTGATGGGCATGGCCGCCTGCACCTCCCTGGCTGCCTTTGTGGTGGTGTGGTTTCACCGGCCTTTGCGCAGATTTACTGCGGTTTGACAGGTTGTATAGGGCCTCTGTAAGTTACGCCTAGGTATCATGGCGTAACCCACCCACAGGAGTCCCCCGATTGAACACATCTGTACTGGCCCGTTTGCAGGGCCTGTTGAGCAAGGCCCCTTTCATGGCATTCACCAAGCTGGGGGCCGCCGAGCGCCGCAAGGGCGACGGCACAGCGTTGGCCGCCACGTACTTGCCGTTTGAACCCCACTTGAAAAACCACATCGGCACACAGCATGCTGGTGCCTTGTTCACTGTGGCCTACACCAGTGCGCGCGCTGCCGCCGAAGAAGCCGTGGGTGGAACAGCACTGGTGTCGTCGGGGTTTCAGTCCAGCATCCAGTTTCGCAAGCCCGGCAAGGGTGCGGTGTGGGTGAGCAGCCAGGCTCATGTGGTGAGCCCAACGGAGGTGCGTGTGGACAGCACCCTGCACAGCGAGGGCGATGAACCGATCGCGCAGCTCACCATCACATTCACACCCGCAACAACCACCGCTTGAGGAGGCGCACATGGAAGGTTTGATGAACAAATTGATGCGCCCGGTGGTGAAGATGCAAATGGATGGCAAGGTGCCCTTTGCCAAAGCCTGTGGTGTGCGGCTGGAGCAGATGGAGTACGGCCAGGCCCGCAGCACCATGGAACCCAAGGCGGAGTTGCAGGACGAAACCGGGCATGTTCACCCGGGGGCGTTGTTCACTTTGGCAGAAACCTGCTCGGGTGGCGCCATGGCGGGTGGTTTTGCCTCGGTCATCCTCAAGGTTCGGCCGGTGGCAGCCCAAGTGGATTTTCAGTTAAAGGCGCCAGCCCAGGGCCGCTGCACCGCACATTCCCGGGTGGAAGGCGATATTCACGAGCTAAAGCGCCTGCTGGATGCGGAAGGGAAAATCAACTTCCCGGTTCAGGTGGATGTGAAAGATGCACGTGGCACGGATGTGGCGAGCATGACCGTGCTGTGGAATTTGAAGCGCACGTGATGGTAAGGGCCGGACTGGCCAGGTGGGCCGTCTATCCATTGGCTTGTAAGCAATAACCTTATAAAAATGTACGTATTGTAAAAATGATAATGCTTGCGTACAGTCCAACCATCGATGCTGACTCACCGAGCCGCTGCCATGTTTCGTTTGTTCATCCCCATTGTGGTTACCACCGCTGCACTTGCCTTGTCTGCGTGCGTGGGTGGATCCAGTGATGGGTCGAGCGGCACGGTCAGCGCGTCGGGTGCAGGCAATGGCCCCCCGGTGTTGACCTCGCAAAGCCTGCTGTCGGCCATGGGGGGCAATCAGCCACCGGCCGGTGTGGGCTGTGGTTGGGGCGTGGCGTCCGACCCCGACAAAGTCAACGTGGCTTTTCCAGACAGTGCTGCCAAGTATTGGGTCACGCTCGCGCCCATCACCCCGGGCACCCGCCTGAAAATTCAGGGCAAGTTTCCCGATGCCCGGTACTTCTCCTTCAATGCATACGATGCAGCCCAGCGCCCCACCGATGCGATTGCGGATGTGGAGCTTGAGCCCGATGCCGGCGCGGTCAATTCCTTCCGCCAAACTGCGGCGGCCGGTGGTGGTTACACGGCCTATTTGCAGTTTGGCCCGTCACCCACCCAACAGCCCACTGTGCCGAGGGCCAGAAACACGCTATACGCCGGGGACATTCAACTGGGCACCCGGGCGGTGCCCAACAGTGGTTTGGTGATGCTGATCTACCGGGTGTATGTGTCGGCCAAAGGCGAGTTTGCCGATGGCGGTGTGGGCTTGCCCACACTCACGGTGGAAACGGCCGATGGTAGCCGGGCACTGGGCACCTTGCCCACTTGCGCAGAACCACCGCTGCCCAACCTGGGTGGGCAGTTGCCACCCCTGGGCTTGAATGACCGCCTGTTGGCGATGGACTACCCCAACCAACTGGCGCTGGATTTTCCGACTGCGGCCTACCCACCCCGCACCAACCGGTTTTATGGACTGGGTGAAGTGGGCACGCAGGTGATCAACAGCAGGCTCGGGACCGATGTACAAACACCGGGTGCTGTCAGCCTGGGTGCAGGCGGCTTTTTGAGCAACATCCACAATGCCTACACCACCACCACTTTTTCCCGGCGGTTTGGCAGCCTGGCGGTGGTGCGGGCCAAGGCGCCCAGCTTCCGCAGCCAGGCGGGTGTTGAGCGGGGGTTTGAAAACCTGCGCTACTGGTCGCTGTGTGGCAACGAGTTTGCCACCCAGCGTTTCACCGCCTGCTCTGCCGATTTTCAAACGCCGCTGGACGATGCTGGGTATTTCACGGTGGTGATTTCGGACCCTGCCGACCGACCCGCAAATGCCACCGCAGCCAACGGGTTTGCCTGGTTGCCTTGGGGGCCGTATGCCGACCAGGTGCTGATTTACCGCCACATGCTGGAGAACCCGGCATTTCCGCAAACCATTCAGCGGGTGCCCAAAGGCACACCCATTCACGATGTGATGGGCGACTACACCCCGGTGGGCACTTACTGCAATCCAGCGGTGTTCACGCAAAGCGTGCGGCCGGCTGACGTGTTTGCAGCCTGTGTGGCCGACCAGGCGCAAAACCCACCCACGCTGGTGTTGGGGCGCTGATAGACTGGCCGCAGGGTCGTCTGTCCGACATTAAATATTTACATGGTGTTGACATCCAGGTGCGTCCCATTGCAGTATTACTACAACAAGGGCCCGGTGAGGCCTACCACTGAACATGAGGAGACACAATCAATGCGTTTGAATTCGTCGGCCCGGCCATGGCGCCAGGGCATATTGGCAGCAGCCTTGTTGCTGTCGCTGGGTGCAGCGCAGGCCCAAAGTCTGGATGAGTTGGGCAAGTCACTGACACCGGTTGGCGCTGAACGCAAGGGCAATGCGGCTGGCACCATTCCCGAGTGGACAGGCGGTATTGCCAAGGCACCAGCGGGTTTCAACATCGACAAGTTTTCCACGTATCCGTTTGCTGATGACAAGCCGCTGTACACC
Organism: Limnobacter sp.; assembly: GCF_036405155.1. GTDB lineage: Bacteria > Pseudomonadota > Gammaproteobacteria > Burkholderiales > Burkholderiaceae_B > Limnobacter. The sequence continues at coordinate 16,971 of NZ_DASWYD010000001.1, forward strand.
ATCACCGCGGCCAACATGGAGCAGTACAAGGCCAACCTGACGCCCGGTCAAATGGAGCTGATGCGCCGTTACCCCACCTACAAGCTCAACGTGTACACCACGCGCCGCACAGCCGCTTATCGCCAAAGCGTGTATGACAATGCCAAGGCCGAGGCACCCAATGTGAAGTTGGTGGAAGGTGGCAACGGTGTCACCGGCATCAAAAAATCCAACATCCCGTTCCCCATTCCCAAAAGCGGCATTGAGGTCATCTGGAACCACATTTTCCGTGACCTGGGTGGTTCTGTAACCCGCTATTCAGCCGACTTCCCTGTGCAGTCCGATGGCTCATTCACGGCAGGCAAGCGGATTGAAACCATCTCCTGGGCGTCTTACATGGACAACCCGGAACCCAACCGCATCCTGTACTTCATGAACCAGATCACGGCGCCCGCCAACTCGGCCGGTGAAGTGGCCCTGGTGCACGAGCCCATCAACCAGGTGGAAGAGCCCCGCTTGGCCTGGCAGTACAACCCTGGACAGCGCCGCGTGATTCGCGCCCCTGAGCTGGCCTATGACAGCCCGGGGATTGGCGCCGACGGTCTGCGCACCAACGATGACCTGAACGGTTACAACGGCGCACCCGACCGCTACGACTGGAAGTTGATCGGCAAGAAAGAAATGATCGTGCCGTACAACAATGCCAAGCTGGCCGACCGTTCGCTGAAGTACACCCAGATCATCGGCAAAACCAACATCAACGCCGACTTGCTGCGCTATGAATTGCACCGGGTGTGGGTGGTGGAGGCCAACCTGAAGCCGGGCAAGCGCCACATTTACGCCAAGCGCGTGTTCTATGTGGACGAGGATTCCTGGGCTGTGTTGCACGCCGACCAGTACGATGCCCGTGGCCAACTGTGGCGCGTTCGTGAAGTGTTTGGCACGCAAATTCCGTATGTGCCCACCTTCGCGTCCTCTGGCGAGGTGTTGTATGACTTGCAGGCTCGCCGCTACCTGGTGAATGCGCTCACCAACGAAGAAAAGCAGCCCGAGTTTGGCAAGAAGTACGAAGTCAGTGATTTCTCATCCGCCGCATTGCGACGCATGGGTCGGTAACAAGAACAACAGGTTGTTGTTGTAACTTCAACGGCGCAACTCCCTTCACGGTTGCGCCGTTTTTATTGGTGCTTGTCAACTTACTGCCAACGGCCTTCAGGCCAGAAGGCCACACCACGGGGCTCGATCACCTCGTCTGCATGTTGGTGTGCCCAGCGCAGGGCCTTGCAGAATTCTTCCGCCAGCGGGTTCTCGTCCACCACGTGGCGTTCCATGAAGTTCTTGGATTTCACCAGCGCACGCAGTTCATCCAGCAAGCCCGGTGTGTTGATGTAACGCACGGCACCTTGCACATAGTTGTCCACACTGGTGGCCACGCAATAGTCTTCCAAGCCAAACGCTGCCAGCACATCGTAGTCGCTGCGCGAGTGGGGTTCCTCGCCCAACCAGGCCACCACGGGCATGCCCAACACCATGCAGTCGATGGTGGAGGTGGCATTGCCAAAAGGGAAAGGGCTTAGGGCCAAGTGGTTTTGTGCCAGCAGGGCCAGGTATTGGTCATAGCTGGTGCGCCGCGCAACAATCGCGTTGGGGAAATGAGCCTTCAGGCGTTTTTCCGTGGACAGGTGGCCCAGCCCGAATTCATTGGGGAAGAACATGAAGCGCAACGGCTTTTCTGCCTGCCGTTCAATTTCCTTCAAGGCCGCGATGAAGTGCAGGTTGATTTTCATCACGTTGCAGGGCACCGCGATGGACACGAATTCATCGCTGAGCACGGTCTGCTCGGGCAGCTTCAGGTGCTTGTGTTTTTCAATCAGGCTGCCGATTTCGCTGTCCAGCACCAGCATGTTTTCGTTCACCACGCCGGTATCGACCACCGTGCGGGTGTTGATGAAGGCCAGGTCCATCGTGTTTGAAAAGCTGCTGGCCGGGTGACCAAAACTCATGACTTGCAGCGGTGCCCACCGCAGGTTGGCCATGGAAATGCCCCAGGCCCGCATGCCCACGCTGGTGAAGTAGGCAATGTCGGGTGTGCATTGGTTGAGCACGGGTTGCAGGTTCATTTCATCGGCAGGCACTTCAATGTAGCGGTCAAACAGTGCAATGGCATCCTCGTCCACATCAGCCTTCAATCCGACCAGCACCATGTAATAGTCGTGTTTCAGTTGTTTGATGATGGGGGCATACCAGCGGTACATGGCGTGCACGGAATTAAAGCTTTCCGCGACCACGGCCATCACAGGTTTGTTGTGCGTATTGCCCGGCTGCGGCACGCTGCCGGCAGGCTTGGGCGCAATGCCTTTGGCTTTGTGCAGTCGCTTGAACCAGTCGTTGAGGTGTTGCTTGATGGTGTGCTTGCGGCCTGCCGTGCTGTAGCTGCACAGCATCCACACATTGGCAATGATTTGCGCGTAATGCTCAATCGGCCGAAGTGCATGGAAGGGGTTGTATTCTTCCAGCAAAAATTTGCGGGCGGCTTCGCCATTCATGGTCACAGGCAGGCGGTCGAGCAATAACCCCAGCGTGATGAGTGCGGCGGGCTCGGTTTCTTCCAGTGAAAGTTCCACCAGGTCGGCCGTGTCGATGTCGCCCAATGTGGCCAGCAGCAGGTGGCGCACCATGGCCTGGTTGTCGGTCATCTTTTGGGTTTTCTTTTCACCGGCTTTGGCTTTGAGCAGTTTTAGCACATGGGCTTGGCTGCCATAGCCCGACACCTCAAACACATAGCCGACGAAACGCTTTTGGCAGGTGAGATGAAACACCTCATTGATGGTGAATTTGTGCGAAAAGTCGGTGAACACGCGGATGTACAGCGCAGCGATTCGGGTGCACAACTCGGTCACGCCGACAATGTTCAACTGCAGCAGGTTGGCGTAGGGTTTGCGTTCACATTGCTCCACCAACTTGCCCAGCAGGCGCACTGCCTTTTCAGCCGGTGTGGTGTGCAGCAGCAGGGCGCTTTCCAGTTCGCTGACCTGTTCGGCCAGTTCGGTGTAGTGCACTTGAAATTGCTCTTCGAGGGTGGTGTTCATGCCGGGGCCTGTGTGGTGCGCAAGGTGTGGAGGTGAGCCCGCACGGTGTGCGGACCGGGGGGCAAGTCGTGTTCAATGGCAGCGCGCAATGCGGGCAGTTTGCAGTAGGGCACAGCCGGGTACATGTGGTGCTCAATGTGGTAATTCATGTTCCAGTACAGCCACGACCAAAAGGCGGGCAGCAGCAGGGTGCGGCTGTTGGCGCGGTAATCGCTGTGGTTGCAAGCCAGCCCGCTGTGCTGCAGTTTGGCCAGCACGCGGTTGGGCAAGGTGCAGAAAAAGGGGGCCAAGGTCAGCAGGCATAGTCCCTGCCAAAAACCGGTGGCGGCAAACAGGCCCAACAACACGGCATGGCCAGCCAGCGTGTACTGCGCAGTTTGCACCAGGGCCTGGCGGGCCGGGCTGCCCGGTGGGAAGGTGCGTTCGCCAAATGGGCCTTTCACGCGGTTGCAGGCGTTGTCCCACACAATGGTGGTGGCCCGCTGAAAAGCGGCCCAATCAAACAGGGCAAATGCCCACCAGCGCTCCAGCAGCGGGTAGGGGGCCGGGCTCACTTCAAAGTCCACGCCGGTGTGCAAGGTGTTTTTGTGGTGGTGGCTGTGGCTGTGGTCGAAGTACACGGGGTTGTTCCAGGTCAGGAATGACACCATTCGGTACAGCGCTTTGTTCAACCGTGTAGACGTAAACACCGTGCCGTGCTTCAGTTCATGGCCCAGGCCCGCATAGCCCAAAAACGTGTACACCATGCCGTGGAACAGCAGCACCGGAACGGCCAACACCGTGGTGGCGCTCAGCGTTTGGGTAAGCCTTACAAACAGCCAGGCAGTGCACAGCAACACACCGGCGTGTGCGCCCAGCTTGAGGGCGCTTTGCCAGTTGTCACGCTGCGTCAGGCGCTGCAGCAGTTCTCGGTTGATGGGGCTTCGGTACATGGTCCTTGGTCAATCAGGCTCGTGTCATGAGCCTGACAGCAGGGTTGAAAAATCACCCAGCAGTTCAAAGGCAATCATGGTGTGCTCCACATGGAAAATGCGGCGACCCTGTGCGTGGCCATTCAAGAACTCGGTCACGTCTGAATGGATGTTGGACGCATAATCGTGCCACAGCACCACCGCATTCTTGCGGGCCATGCGATAAGCGTTCTCGGTGTCTTTCTTCACAATGTCGAAGTGGTGGCCACCGTCGATGAAGATGAAATCAAACTGGTGTTCAAAACCCTGCTCGCGCACATCCAGTGTGGTGCTGTCCTGCAAAATTTGCTGCACCTTGCTGTGCACGGCGGCATCGGCACGGGCCAGACAACGGGCGCCCTGCGCCGCAAAGGCGCTGCGCAAAAAGTCGTCATTGGCGTCGCCGTCTTTCAGTACATCGCCAGTGTGGCTGGCGTTCACGTTGTCAGGGGGCAGGTCGATGGTCACCACTTGCGCATCCACGGGTGTGTTTTGCGCCAGCAGCAGGGTGGTGGCCCCCATGAAGGTACCAAACTCAAACAGTGAGCTTGCACCCGTCAGCTTGGCGAGGCTCACCAACACACTGCTTTCCAGCAAGGTCATGCCGCCAATGTCTGGGCTGGGTATGTTCACGGTAAAGCCCACGTTCTGCCCGGGAAAGCGGTCTTCAATGGCTTTGAACAGCACTTTGGGGCGAATGGCTTGAATCACGGTGTGGTCAGGTAGGCGTGCGTTCATGCGGTTATGCTCCGGTTGGTGTGGGTGGTGTTACCCAGTTCAATGGTTTGGCCTGTGGCCGAGGCACGGGCAATGGCCTGCGCCAGTTCCAGCCCTTCGGTGGCCACGCCAACCGACAGGGTGTAGGGGTTGAGTTGGCCTTCGCGCAGCGCGCGGGCAATGTCGGTGTAGTAATTGGCAAAGGCTTCAATAAAGCCAGCCGGGTGGCCTGCCTTGAAGCGCTGGTAGCGGCCTTGAGGCGTGATGCTGGAGCTGGTCGAGATGCGATCCAGAATCATGCGGTTGCCCAAGGCGTCGGCTGCCCGCAGCAGTTCCGGTTCTTCCTGGTACCATTCCAGGCTGCCTTGGGTACCAAACACCCGAATGCGCAGGCCATTGCGCTGCCCCAGCGCGGCCTTGCCATACCAGGCATTCAACAGCAGGTTGTTCTCATAGCGCACCACCGCATCCACATCGTCAATCAAGCCGGGGGAAACACCGCTGATGGAGCGCGACCAGGCGTTCACCGACAGGGGTTTGGCCTTGCACAAAAAATTCACCAGGCTGTGCAGGTGGACAAACAGGTCCAGCGACACGCAGGCGATTTCAGCATCGCGCAGGCGCCAGTCCTGAATGGCGGTGGTTTTGTTCTGGTTTTTCAGGCGCATGTAGCTGTCTTGCGGCATTTCCGCCATCACCCGGAACACCTGGCCAATTTGCCCCTGTTCAATGCGGGCTTTCATTTCACGCACCACCGGGTAGCCGGTGTAGTTGAACACCGAAAACACCTCGGTGGTGTCGCTGTTGACGCGGGTGAGCAAATCCCGGCATTGCGCCACATTGGCCAGCAGGGGTTTGTCGGAAATCACTGCCAAACCATGGTCCAGCGCCAGGTGGATGTAGTCGGCATGGGAGTCAATCGGGGTGGCAATCACCACGGCATCCAGTTGATTGGCCTCTGCCTGTATGAGGTGCTCGGCGCTGGGGTACACCCGGTCGCCAGCCACACCGTATTGCCGCCCGCTGTCGGCGTTGAACTCCGCATCGCGGCTAAAACAACCGGCTTGCAATTCAAATTCACCGTCCATTTTGAGCGCAATTTCGTGCACGCGGCCCACGGCTGAATTCACGCCGCCACCAATCATGCCCACGCGGATGGGTTTGCCAAATCGGTGCTGTGTATGTTTACTCATGGCTTATTCCTCCGTGAAAAACATCACGGTTTCGGACCAGCCTTCGGTGTAGTGGCGAAGGCGGACCTTGTAATAGGGGTTCAGGCTCATCACGTGAGCCCAAACTTCCCGGAAGTGTGAGGCCTGGTGATAGACTGAAATCGCCAGTTTGGGTTTGTGCTTCAAAATCTGTTGGCGGCAACCGGCCAGTGCATTCAGTTCCCAGCCTTCAAGGTCCATCTTGATGAAAGTGGCGGCTTCAGGCACTTCGGCATCCACCGTGTTGACCCGAATGCTGTGCTGGCCGCCTTGGCCAACGGCCGAGGCCGAGCCTGCATCGGGGTCGAATTCCAGTTGGCCGGGTGCGTCCGACACACCGAGGGGTTTGAAAACGATGTCGCGGTGGTGTGCCAGGCGCAGGTGGGCCGCCGCCATGTTCACGGGCGAGGGTTCAAACAGGTAAACCCGGCGGTAGGCCGGGTCTCGTTTGCAAAATTCCTCGGTGGTGTCGCCGTCAAACCCGCCGCAGTCCACAAACACCTCGCGGTTGAGGTTCAGGAAATCTTCAAAATACTGCTCCCGAAAACGAACGGTGTAACCCTGCATGCTGGACAGGTCGGCGCTCAGGCGAAAAGCGAGGGTGTTCAGCAAGGTGTTGCGCGACTCATCATCGCCCAGTTGGGCAAACAGGGTTTCCCAGTCGGCCTGGTGCTTCATCCACTCCAGGCGCTGCTCGCGAACAAAAGCGGGCAACATGCTGTGGGCTGTGGTCGGGTGCTGAATAAAGTCGGCCACGCTCAAAATGCGCTCAAAGCCCCGGGCTTTGAGGGCTTTGTGCACACTCACTGGAACAATCGAGGTGGAGCAGTTCACCACCCAGGCGTGGGTGGGCACTTGCTTCATGGTGAGCACGGGCAAGCCAGCCCACTCGGCGCCGTCGAATCGGTCATCAATCCAGCCGTCCAGCCGGACTTCCCGTGACAGTGCCAACCCTTCCGGATTGCGGCCAATGGCATAGCGAAGAGCGGGTTGGCGGGGGTCAATAAACTCAGAAACCCAGCGACTGGTCTGTGTGTTGTTGGGCTGGTGCAGCAGGGCATCCAGTTGTTCGCCCAAGGTGTGTTCCATCACTGGCATGTGGGCCTCGCGGGGTGTATGTCGTACAACTGGCGCTGTTGCGCAGCCAGGCTCAGGTCGAGCAATTCGGTGCTGGATGCAGCTTGTGCAAACAAAATCGCAATCCGGCTTTTGGGGCTGGGCGCAATGTCGTCACCGCTCACCGCCAGGGGCACCCACCGCGTGACCATCAAGGGGCGTTTGAACCCCAGGTGCGACATCACCGCACGCTTGGGCAGGGTCAGGGTGTGGCGCAATATCCATCGGGCATCAAACCCTGTCAGGGGGGCCACATTCAAGCCCACAAACGGGCGGGCATAGCTGGCCGCATAGGGAAAACCGGTGGACAGTTCAATCAGCTGGCTGTACAGGTCGCCCGGGCAACGGCGGGTCATTTCAACCCAGGCGAAGCCACGGTCGGTCAGCAAAAATTGTCCATGCACCAGGCCATCGGTCAGGCTCAAGCGGTGAGCCATGTGCTCCACCTCGGCACGCAACTGCTTCAATACCACTTTTGGAAAATCAATGGCCAAGTGGCTGGTGTCCACCACAAAGGGGTTGGCTGAACCGTGTTCAATCACGACAAAGTCCTGCACCACGCGCCCGTTGTGAATGAAAGCCGAGTGGCTGTGCAACTGCCCCTGCACATGGGTTTCAATCACGCACTCGCCGCTTCGGCTGGTGTGCCTGGCGTGTTCAATGGCCGAGCGCAAGCCGGCTGCATCGCCCGGTTTCACGACGGTGATGCCATGTCCGCTGAATGCATCGGTGGGTTTCACCATCACGCTCACATCCGTGGGCACAGCCTGTTCGTCATACAGTTGTGGGGTGGACAGGCCTTCCTGCATGGCAAACCGGCGAAAGGCTGATTTATTCGACAACGTGTGTGTGGCGTCCAGCGTGTCGATGCCCCGGAAATTCCGTTCACTGTTGACCACGGCACAGCTGGCATACGAACGGTCGTTGCAGCCGGGCACCAGGTAATCCACATCCAGTTCACGGGTCAAGTCCAGCAGTGCATCCGCATCGGCATAATCCAGTTGAACATAGCCCGGGTCGTTTTTGGCCAGGTAGTCTTGCGGGTTGCCGCCGCAGCAATGCACGGTGTGGCCCAGGCTGCGCAGAAACTCCACAATCGGGCCCGATGAAAAGTTGGTGTCGACCACCAGCACCTTAGCCACGGTCCAGCTCCGGCGCGGTTTTGCCCAAGGGGTGAAACACGTGTTCAGGCCGATTGGGCGACAGATCCACGGCAATTTCTGCATCCAGGTCTTCGGCTTCGTGTTCGGCCTCTTCCAGTGCGTGCATTTGGGCGTCTTTCAGCGGGGCCACCAGGCATTCGCACACCTGTTCAATGTCTTTGAAAGTGAGTGCAGGGTAGATGGGCAGGCACAGCACTTCGGCAGCAGCACGTTGCGCCACTGCCAAACGTTCAGGGCTGGCCGATGGCAGGCCACGGTACATGGGCATGTCGCTGATCAGTGGGTAAAAATATCGGCGGGCATAAATGCCATGGTCGCGCAGGTGCTGGTACACGGCATCCCGGCTCATCGGGAATGTGTCTTTCACGAACACCGGGAAATACGCGCCGTTCCATTGCACGCTGTCAGGAATATTCAGCATCTGCAAACCGTCCACGCCGGCCAGCAGCTCGCGGTACATGGAGGCAATGTCCAGGCGGCGAGTCAGCGATTCATCCACGGTTTTCAGTTGCAGCAAACCCACTGCGGCATTGATCTCGCTCATCTTGCCGTTGATGCCGGGGGCCATCACGGTCACTTCATCGGCAAAGCCGAAGTTCTTGAGGTAGTCAATCCGTTGTTTGGTCTTGGCGTCTTTGCAGACAATCGCACCCCCTTCAAACGTATTGAACACTTTGGTGGCGTGCAGGCTGAGCACCGACAGGTCGCCGGCATTCAGCACGCTGTCGCCGCCTTGTCGCACACCAAAGGCGTGGGCGGCGTCGTAAATCACTTTCAGGCCATACACATCGGCAATGCGCTGAATCTCGGCCGTGTTGGCGGGCAGGCCATAGCAATGCACGGGCAAAATGGCGGTGGTGTTGGGGGTGATGGCTTCTTCAATGCGCTGTGGGTCGAGGTTGAAGGTCACTGGGTCGATGTCCACAAACACCGGCTTCAGGTTGTTCCAGATCAGCGAATGCGACGTGGCCACGAAGGAGTAGGGCGTGGTGATGACCTCGCCCGTGATGCGCAGGGCCTTGAACGCGGTCATGAGGGCCAGGGTGCCGTTGGCGAACAGGGACAGGTGTTCAACGCCCAGGTACTTGCACAGCTCGGCTTCCAGTTGTTGGTGGAAGGGGCCATTGTTGGTGAGCACCTTGTTGTCCCAAATCTGTTCGAGCAAGGGGACAAACTCTGCCAGCGGCGGCAGCACAGGCTGGGTCACGTAAATGGGTTTGTCGCGCATGCCGGTCTCGAAAGGCAGTGGTCAGGCTTTCATTATTGGCAGGCTGTGCGATACCCCATGGCTTGAAAATCAGGGGTTTATCCCCTCAGTCTTGGGTTTTCCACCCCTACAAAGGGGCGGAAGAAGCGGTTTTATCCCCCAAAAGTCGGATAATGGCGGCTTGTCCAATCCAGTCCAACGCTCCCTCTTCATGGCCCTGCGCGCAACCGTTTACAAAGCCCAATTGGATGTGTCCGACCTGGATCGCCACCACTACGGCCAGTACAACCTCACCCTGGCTCTGCACCCCTCGGAGACCGAAGAGCGGATGATGGTGCGTTTGCTGGCTTTTGCCTTGAATGCCGGGGAAGACCTGCAATTTGGCAAGGGTATTTCTGCCGAAGACGAAGCGGCCGTGTGGGAAATTGACCCCACTGGAGCCATCCGTTTGTGGATTGAACTGGGGCAACCCGATGAAGCACGGGTGCGCAAGGCTTGCGGCCGTGCCGACCGGGTGTGGGTGGTGAGTTACGGCCGCTCAACCCCGGTGTGGTGGAGCAACAACCAAAGCTGGTTGAGCAAACTCGAGAAGGTCGCCGTGTTGCAGATCACCCCCGAGGACGGGGCTGCCATGGCCGCGCTGGCCCAGCGCAACATGGCGCTGGCGTGCACCGTGCAGGAAGGGGAGGTGTATTTGGGTGAGGCGCACCTCAAACCTGTGTGGTTAAAAGCCCCGTTGTGAACTAAGCGTTGCGTTCAATGGTGTGGTGCATGATGGCACCAGCGGCAATGCTCAGCAGCCAGGTGCCCACAAAAGCGGCCATGTTCAGGCTCAGGCTGTCATCGCCCAGCCACATCACCAAACCGCTGGTCAGCACCAGCAGCGGGTAATGAATCAAAAACACCGAGTAGGAAATATCGCCCAGTTTTTGAATGGCGCTGGAATGCACTTTTTCCACCCAGGGGCGGATGATGTCGCTGCCCATCAACAACAGGGCGGTGATGCCTGTCAGGATGAGGCGTTCCCGCCAGTTGAACCACAGTGCGGCCAACACCATGCTGGCCACCAAAGCCATCACCGGTGCCCGGCGCTGTTTCTTCACCGCCCAAAACGACAAAATACCCAGGCCATACGCGCCAAAAAAGTAAATGCCCCATTCATCCAGCCTGGGGTTGGTGTTCCACCAAAAGAGCGAACAAACCGTCAGCCCCAGTGCCAGCAACATCCACACCCGCGCCGGTTCCAGCCAGGCCAGCACCGCCGTGCCGTTGAGGTTTCGACTCAACCACACCATCAGCACCAGCAGGGCATACAGTTGGAAGTCGATGGCCACATACCATACCCCGGCCGACAGGGCATGCACACCCACAATGTCGTGCACCATCAAGATGTGCGAGAAAATTTGTGCCAGGGTGGGGGGCTCGACCAGGTCTGAAAACGCATCAAACCATGACAGCCCGGCCGCCAACAGGGCCGCTGCGGCAATGGCCACCCAATAGGGCTTGGCCAGGCGAAGGTAGCGCTGCCAAATCAGCTTGGTGGCGGTGGTCAGCTCGCTGGCTTGCGGTTGGGCGAGCAACTTCCACATGGACTGTGCCGCCAAATACCCCCCAATCACCAAAAACACCTGCACCACATACCGGGCCTGGTCGCCCAGCACGGCAAACAGCCCGGGCCACAAAGGCTGGAGCTCTTTGGCCATGGGGCTGTACAACACCAAATGGTGCAGAACAATGATTTGCGATGCGAAGGCTTTGAGGCAATCGACCAGTGGGTTGCGCATGGGTGGGTACTGCATGAAATCAACAAGTTGCGCGAAGTATAAGGCCGACTTGCCCCGTGCTCTTGCACCCACACTCTAAATTGGTCACTTCATGGCGTGAACGGTCTGCGCCGCCAGGTGCTCCCGCAAAATCCGGCGAATTTCCACAATGGCTTGTGGACGTTCCTGCACGCTGTGCCAGCTGGGAATCACCAGTTCCGAGGCTGCACCCTCCAGATGTGCGCTGCGGTATGGCACCACGCCGTCGTTGCTGTCTTCCAGCGGCAATTCAGGCGTGTTGTTGCCAACAATGCTGTGGTACTTCACCCTGCTGGAAATGGGCAAGGTGGCCGCCAGGTTGACAAAGGGGTCCTGATCGCTCAAGTTGTTGATGCTGTTGAAGGGCCGTGTCAGGGCTGCCGGAGAGGCCGAGTCGGGGTCCACCAGCAGTTGGGCAATCTCGGTCACCCGCGACAGCACGTTGGCCGGCAGGCGGATGATGCTGGCGACAAACCGCGCAAACCGGTTTTCGGCAAACTCGGTGCCCCGGTGCGGGGTGGCGACAAAAATGGCGCGGGTCACCTGGGGCATGGCCGAGAATTTCAACAGGGGCTCCAGTTTCGAGCGCAGGCGCTGTTCCCGGTCGGGTGTCACCTCGTATTCAGACAACAGGCCGTTCCACAAGGTGTCCCCAGCGTCCGAGACCATCAGGCGGGCAATCACGCCGCCCATGCTGTGGCCCAACAGCACCATGTCCCTGGAGGCGGGGTTAACCCCCTTGGGGTCGAAGGCTTTCAGGGTGTCTGTGAGTGCGTCCCGAATCGCCCGGTTGTTGAAAGCCAGCGGCAGGTTGGTGGGGTAATACACCTGCCAAATTTGATAGTTTTCCCGCAGCACTGCATCCCCCAGCACCTCGTTGGCCACATTCACCCAAGCCTCTGGGCTGCTGGCCAGGCCGTGCAGCATCACCAGCACTTTGCGTTTGGGGTCGTAGGGTTGCATCAGGTAAATACGGGGCTTTTCCAATGCATCGCCCCGGCCCACCAAGGTCAGCAGGCTTTGTTGGGCAAAGCCCGAGCGGGCCAGCCACAGCCCGTAACCTGCGGTGAAGTTGGCGGCCAGTGGCACCTCGGTACCTGCTACAAAAGTAGATTTGGAGCGATAGGGGTCATAGCCCAACCATTCCACGTTTCGCGTTTTCAGCACCTCATCCAGGCTGTTGCCGTCAAATTTCAGCAGCACGGTGAACACCGGGAACGTCATTTCGCTCCACGGGGTGTTGGCGTCCGCATTGGTCACCACCCGGTTGCCAAATGCAGCCACCAGTTCGGCACCCAGGCCATCCCGACGGTACTGGTTGCGTAGCCCGCCAAACTCCAGCTCGGTGGCGGTCATCAGGCTTTTTGGCAAGCCACTGAAGGCATTCAGGCTCATGGCCACCGTGCTGCCCCGAATGGTCCAATCTTCCAGTGCAAGCTGGTACAAGCCCTCGCCTTGGCTGGCCTCCTGCAGTTCATCCTGGTACAGTCCAAACAGGCCGATGGCCGCCTGCTGTGTCGAAAAATTGTAATAGTCCCGAACCTGGGCCTGGCGGTCTTCCAAGGCCCGCTGGGTTGGTCCGCGTGTGGTGAAAAACAAGTAGGCGTATGCATACCGGGCGCTTTCCAGGTGGGCGGCCACGGTGTGTACTTTCAGCGCGGTCGAGCCCGGTGTCAGGCGGCTTTCGGTTTCCCGTTTCAGTGCTTCTTGCAGCCACAACTCGGCCAGGCTGGCCATGCGTTGTTCATCGCTCAGCCCTGGCTCGCTGCCCAGCCTGTTTCTGCAGGTTTCGGCTTGCGTCATGCAGGTGTTTTCGTCCAGGCCCAGCACCTGCAGTGCAGACCGGGTTGAGTTGCTCAGCTCTCCGGTGGTCAGCACATCGCCACGTCGCAAGGCCACAAACTCTTTGGAGCTGACCGAGCTGACATCCACCATGGCGCAGCCGCCCAGGCCAATTAGGCAATTGAGCAGGCAACCCAGCAGGCCACGCAGCAGATGGCTGCGACACCATGTCGCATAGAAGGAAGGCACAGCAGAACCCCACAAGTGATCGCGTTGGGAAAACAGTGTCAGAATGACACCCCATGAACCCAGCCCGCCCCAATGAACCCTGGCCAGTCAACCGCCATGCGCAATTGCGCACGGTGTGGTCCTTGCGCAACTTTGCCATTGCTGCGCATTTGCTGGTGTTGTTCACCCTGAACGGGGTGTTGGGGGTTCAATTGCCGTGGACGGCCCTTGGGGTGATTGTAGGGGGTTTGGTTCTGCTCAACATGCTCACTTGGGCCAAGTTGAAGCAATCCTCGATTCAACACCGGGTGGGGCCGTTCGAGGTGACGGCGCAACTGCTGGCCGATCTGGCCGCGTTTTCGTTCATTCTGTATTTCACCGGTGGGGTGACCAACCCGTTCGTGTCGCTGTACTTGCCCTTGTTGGGTTTGGCCGCAGCCCTGTTGCCCTTGGGGCAGGTGGTGCTGCTGTCGGTGGTCAGTGTGTTGGCCTACAGCATCCTGATGCGCGAATACATCCCACTGGTGCTGCCCAATCCGTCCAGTGGGGTGTATTTCCATTTGGTGGGTATGTGGCTGAACTTCATGGTCAGCGTGCTTATTCTGGTTGGGTTTGTGGCGCGGCTCAGCAACGCATTGCGCCAACGGGAGCAAGCGCTGGCCATGGCCCAGTCCCGCTTGGCCAGTGAGGAACGCTTGGCGGCCTTGGGCAATCAGGCTGCGTCGATTGCACACCAGTTGGGCACGCCCGTGGCCACCATGGCCTTGTTGGCCGATGAATGGCTGGAAACCCAGCCTGAGCCAGTACCCCAGCGGGACTTGCTGCAAATGAAAGCCCAGTTGCAAACCGTGCAAGGCATTCTGCAACAACTGCGCGCACAGGTGGACACGCGGCCCAGCGACACAGAGCGTGATTCCACCGCTTGGCTGCATTGGTGGGCCACCACCGTGCGCGACTGGAACAATGCCCACCCTGCAGCCCATGTGCATGTTGTGGCCCAAGCGTCCATGCACGCCGGGCTTCGAGTTGCGGTACCGCCGTCGGTGTTGGGCCTGGCTTGGAACACGCTGCTGGAAAATGCGGCACACAGCCACGCGCATGGTGGTGCAGCAGCACCCATCCACGTGGGCTTTGACACCACGCCCGGGGCCTTGGTCTGGTGGGTGCAAGACTTTGGCGGTGGCGTTGCGCCCGAGTTGTTGCCCAAGTTGGGCTATGAAACGGTGGAATCCGACCGCCAGGGCATGGGCTTGTACCTGTTGTCGTCCCTGCTGGAGCGTCATGGCGCCCGGGCCAGTTTTGCCAATGTGCAGGGCGGCCTGCGGGCAACCGTTGAATTGCCCCTGCTGCCGCTGGAGCATGCAGCATGAGCCATCGAAGAACATTGCTGTTGATTGATGACGATGCCGTTTTTGGCGAAACCCTGGCACGCACATTGACCCGCCGCGGCTTTGATGTGCAATTGGCCTGCAACCGGGCCGATGCGCTGTTGCACGGCAATCGGGGCGCATTCACCGACATCACGGTGGACTTGAACCTGGGTGAGGATTCGGGTCTGTCCCTGATTGCCCCGCTGCGGAAAGCCCACCCCAGTGCCCGAATTTTGGTGCTGACGGGTTACGCCAGCATCGCCACCACCGTGCAAGCCATGAAGCTGGGGGCCGACAATGTGTTGGCCAAGCCTGTGGGGGCTGCTGACATTGTGCAGGCGCTGGACGATGAAGGGTCAGCGCGGGCGGGCTCAAGCGATGAGCCCGAGCTGCAACCCATGTCGGTGTCGCGCCTGGAATGGGAACACATCGCCCGTGTATTGCATGAGCATGGTGGGAATGTGTCGGCCACAGCCCGGGCGCTCAACATGCACCGGCGCACCCTGCAACGCAAGCTGGCCAAAAAGCCTGTGCAGCGTTAATCGCCGACTGTTTCAGGATGCCAAAGCCTCGGGCTTGGGCAGCCAGCGGGCCACCCAGCGCGGCAGTTTTTGAAGGCCCAGCACATTGTCTTCCCGCACACTGCCAGCGGAGAAAATGCGTGTGCCCATGATGTAGTCAAACCACGGTTTGGTGACGCACCAGTTGGCCCCCGGGTTGTTGCCCATGTGGTGGTCGTAGTGCCAAGGCACATGGGTTTTGCCCCACGCCGGGTCGTTGTGGGACTTTTTGTGCACCCGGTAATAATTGCCAGCGCAATACCACAGCGTGCCCACAAACCAGGGTGCGACCGGGAATGCTGGGATCAATGCCACGCTGGTGGCCAGCAAAGCCCAGGTTTCCTTGCCCTGCGCATGCAGACCCAACGGGAAGCGTTGGTAATTGGGGTCGTAATAGCCGTGTTGGCGCACCGCCTTGTGGTGCTCATGGAAGTGAAAGGCCCAAAAGGTGCCTTGCTGTTTGCCCAATCCATGTAGAACGTACTTGTGCATGGCCCATTCCACCGCGTTGGCGGTCAGCAGGGCGGCGGGAATTTCCAGGGGTCCAAACATCCGTGTCTCCTCGGGTGTATTCAAAGCATCAGGACAAGCCCGACAAGGTATTGAGGCTGTTTTGCAAGGCGCGACTGCCCAGTTCAACGTGTTGGCGGGTCAGCACTTCACAGCGCCGCACCTCCCCCGCTCTAAAAGCCTCCAGCAGTTGCGCCAGGGTGTTGATGTCCCGAAACTCGTCCTGCATCAGGTGGGTCATCAAGCCCCACACGGCCCGGTAAGTCTCGTTCATGGAATTAAAGGCCAGGCGAAACACCACATTGCCGCTGTGCTTCACCACGGCACTCCAGTAATCAAAAGCCAGTTGTTGCAGGGTGGGCAGGTCGGTGGTGGCTTTCATCGCTTCCACCACCGGGCTCAGTTCGGCTGCCAGGGCCTCCCCATGGTGGGCAGCCGCCTGGCCGGCCACCAGCGGCGCCAAGGTTTTGCGCAACAGCACAATGCCCTTGGCCAGTTCCAGGTTCAGTTGGCCACGGTCGTTCACCACCAGGCTGGGCAGCAGTTCCAGCCCCCCGTGTTCTGAAAATTCTTCCACCATGGTGGCCCCGCCGTGGCGCACCTTCACCAGCCGCGCTTGTTGCAACCGCTTAATCGCCTCGCGGATGGCACCACGGTTCACCCCCAGTTGGGCCGACAACTGCCGCTCGGATGGAAGTTCATGGCCAGCGGGCAGGGCGCGGGTCAGGATTTGCGTTTGCAGTTGGTGAAACACCTGGTCTGAAATGGCGGTTTTGTCGATGGGTTCCATGTGCAGTGCCACTCCATAAAACTGGTCAACTGATCATACCAGTTGACCATTCGAACGGCAACACAATGGACTCGATGCTCGCGCAAACCCTCAGCTGGTGTGGCGGCAGCCCATCAGCACGGGCGCCAGTGCCGTGGTCATGAATTCCAGTTTTGGGTGGCTGGGCCGCGTCAGCAGGGCAATGGTCCGGGTGGGCAGCGGCGCTTGCAGGGGCACCACGGTGGTGTGTGTGCCTTGCAAAATACCCGCTTGTACCGCCATGTCGGGCAGCAGTGCGCAGCCCAGTCCGGCATTCACCAACTGCACCATGGTGCTCAGGTTGGTGGCTTCAATGGTGTGCTGGTCATCGCTTTGCGGTCGGGTTGTGCAGGCCGCCAAAGTGTGGTCCCGAAGGCAATGCCCTTTTTCCAGCAGCAGCAACTGTCCACTTTCCAGGTTTTGTAATGAGAACTGCGCATGTCGGGCCAGCTGATCATCGGCTGGAGCGACCAACTGCAAGGCTTCTTCGAACAATATCTCCGCATGCAGTTTGCCGGTGTCGATGGGCAGGGCCAAAACCGCCGCATCCAGTTCACCCTGGTCCAACTCGGCCAGCAGCACGTGGGTTTGGCTTTCCCGAATGTTGACCTGCAGTCGTGGAAATGCCGTGCGCAGGCCTGCCAGCATGCGGCTTAACAAAAAGGGTGCAATGGTTGGGATCACACCCAGGGTGAACTCGCCGCTGGCCGGGTCGCTGGCTTGGCTGGCAATGTTGAGCAGGTCTTGGCTGGCAGCCAGCAAATCACGACCTCGCCGGGCTACATCCGCACCGATTGGTGTCAGCGCCACCCGCTGTCTGTCCCGCTCCACCAGTTTCACGCCCAGTTGCCGTTCCAGTTCGGCCAGCCCACCACTCAGGGTGGACTGGGTCACAAAACACAGTTCGGCTGCCCGGGTGAAATTCAGAGTCTCGGCCACGGCCAGCAGGTAGCTCAGCTGCTTGAGTGAGAGGCTGGCGGCCTGCGTAAACCGGCTGTTCATGGCTTGCTGCCTGTGTATCGGAAAATCCGATTATAGCCAGCGGAATAACCCGTTGGACCCCTCATCTGGTTTTGTCGAAGATGGATCTACTCCATGCAAGCCAGGCCAAGACATGAACACACCGACATGCCCCGTGATGACCACCACTGCAGGCGCCCCCATCGCGGACAACCAGAACAGCCTGTCGGCTGGCCCCAACGGGCCTTTGCTGATGCAGGACTGGCAGTTGATCGAGAAACTGGCCCACCAAAACCGCGAACGCATTCCCGAGCGGGTGGTGCATGCCAAAGGCTGGGGTGCGCATGGCGTGTTCACGGTAACCCACGACATCACGGCCTACACCTGTGCCGAGGTGTTTGGGCGTGTAGGGCAAAAAACGCCAATCCTTGCGCGATTCTCAACCGTGGCGGGTGAACAGGGCGCCGCCGATGCCGAGCGGGACGTGCGGGGCTTTGCGCTCAAGTTTTACACCAGCCAGGGCAACTGGGACCTGGTGGGCAACAACACACCTGTGTTCTTCATCCGCGACCCGCTCAAGTTTCCGGATTTCATTCGAACCCAGAAGCGCAACCCCAAAACCAACCTGCGCAGCAACACTGCGGCTTGGGACTTCTGGAGCCTGTCACCCGAGGCCTTGCACCAAATCACCATTCTCATGAGCGACCGGGGCATTCCCGCCAGCCCCCGTTTTATGAACGGCTATGGCAGCCACACGTTCAGCTTTTGGAATACGCATGGCGAGCGCTTTTGGGTGAAGTTCCACTTCAAAACCCAACAGGGCCACAAAACCCTCAGCAACGAAGAAGCCGAGCGCGTGATTGGCAAGGACCGCGAAAGTTATCAGCGAGACCTGTTCGGTGCCATTGAGGCAGGCCAATACCCGAAGTGGGCAGTGATGGTGCAAATCATGCCCGAGGCCGATGCACTGAAAACAGCTTACAACCCGTTTGACCTTACCAAGGTGTGGCCGCATGCTGACTACCCTTTGATTCCGGTGGGCGAGATTGAACTGAACCGCAACCCGGACAACTACTTCGCCGAAATTGAACAGGCTGCGTTCAGCCCCAGCAATGTGGTGCCTGGCATCGGTTTCAGTCCCGACCGCGTGCTTCAGGGTCGCTTGTTTGCGTATGCTGATGCGCACCGCTATCGCATCGGTACGCACTACGAAGCCTTGCCCGTTAACCGGCCACACTGCCCGGTGCACCACTATCACAAAGACGGTGCGATGCGCTTTTTCGAGAACAACCCCAACCCGGCTGCCTACTACGAGCCGAACAGTTTTGGTGGGCCGGTGCAGTCACCGACCGTTCAGGAGCCACCCCTGCACCTGTTTGGTGACGCCGGGCGCTTTGATCAACGTGATGCCAGCGACGACTATGTGCAGCCTCGTGCCCTGTTCAAGCAACTGGATGCGGAGCATCGCAAACGCCTGGGCGACAACATCGCGGTCAGCATGCAGGGCGTGCCTGGTTTTATCGTGGACCGCGCACTGGGGCATTTCGACCGGATTGACCCATCGTATGGTCAGTCGATCCGCTCAGGCTTGGAAAAGTATGGAGTGGAGTACAGCGCGCGGTGAGGCACCCCATCAGGAAGGGCGTGTGAAAACATGACTCTGCATCGACAATGCGCCGTAGCGCACGTCTTCCGGCAACTCCTCAAACCCCCAGGTGCCAACTGCTGCGGCACCCACTGCAAACGGCAAGGGCAGGTAATGGTCATCGTCCGGGTGGGCCCGGTGAAAATTTGGTGCCAGTTGATCTGCTTGCGCTATCCCCGCTGAGTTACGCGCTTCCAATTGAGCACCAATCCAGCGCGTAAATTCATTCACGTAGGTTGGCGCTGCCTTGCCCTGTGATGTTCCACCCAAGTTCAGGTCGCTGAAGTTGTGGGTCAGGCTACCGCTGCCCACCACCACAGCGCGGTGGTGGTGCGCAAATGCGGACAGGGCCTGCCCTGTTGCAAAGGCCTCCCGTGCGGTCCAGTCCACTGGCATGCTCAGTTGCACCACCGGTGGCCCGCCCTGCGGAAACAGGTGCAAATAAGGCACCCACACGCCATGGTCAAACCCTTGTTGGGGCGCTGCCTCTACAGGTAAACCGCGCAAGGCCAACAGCTCCACCAGTTGCAGTGCCAGGGCAGGGTCGCCGTTGATCAGCGGGTTTAATCCGTACAAAGCCTTCGGGAAGCCAAAAAAGTCGTGAACAATGGCGGGCTGCGCGTGGGTGGTCACCTGCAAATGCTGGCTGCGCCAATGCGGGCTCACCACAATCAACGCACGCACGTGCTGCGTCAGCAAACGTTGACCGACGGCTTCCAAGGCCTCGCCGGGAGCACCAGGCTCCAAGGCAAACGTCGGTGCACCGTGGCTGATGAACAGCGCAGAAATGGCGGTGTTGTGGGGCATGTGTTCAAACTCCTGCACAAGGCAATGGACTCAGTGTAACGTAGACCCCAAATCCGCTTGTCGTAACTTTTTGAACGACATCGACGAAATTCCAGCAGCACACACACTCGGAACTGTTCATGAAAAAAATTCTTCTGCTGGCCATCGCCGCAGCACTGGTGGCTGTCTTTGCCTTCGACCTGCAAAATCTGCTCACGCTCGACTCCCTCAAAAACAGCCTCGGCGACTTTCGGCGCTTCCAGGCCGAGTCCCCGTGGTTGGTCTCTGGCATTTACTTTGCCATCTATGTGGTGGTCACCGCATTTTCCATCCCGGGTGCTGCGGTCATGACCCTGGCCGGTGGCGCTTTGTTCGGCCTTTGGCAGGGCCTCTTGCTGGTGTCGTTCGCGTCCACCGTGGGGGCCACACTGGCTTTTCTGGGGGCCCGCTATTTTCTGCGCGATTCGGTGCAGGCCAAGTTTGGCAACCGCCTCAATGCCATCAATGCCGGTGTTGAAAAAGAAGGCGCGTTTTACCTGTTTACCTTGCGGCTGGTGCCGGTGTTTCCGTTCTTTCTCATCAACCTCTTGATGGGCTTAACCCAGATGAAAGCCTGGACATTTTTCTGGGTCAGCCAACTGGGCATGTTTGCGGGCACGGTGGTGTATGTCAACGCGGGCACTGAACTGGCCAAAATCACCAGCCTGTCGGGCATTTTGTCGCCTGGCCTCATCGCCTCTTTTGTGGTGTTGGGTTTTTTCCCGCTGGCGGCCAAAAAAATCATCGACCGGGTGCAGGCCCGCCGGGTGTATGCACGCTGGAAAAAGCCCGCCCGCTTTGACCGCAACCTGATTGTGATTGGTGGGGGCGCAGCGGGTTTGGTGTCCGCCTACATTGCCGCAGCCGTTAAAGCCAAAGTGACTTTGATTGAGGCGCATAAGATGGGTGGCGATTGCTTGAATTACGGTTGCGTTCCCTCCAAAGCACTCATCAAAAGTGCCAAGCTGGCTCATCAAATGAGCCTGGCCAATCGCTATGGGCTGGAGGCCACCCAGCCCAAGTTCAGCTTCAAAGCCGTCATGCAGCGAGTGCACGATGTTATCCGCGCCATTGAGCCGCACGACAGCATTGAGCGCTACACGGGCCTGGGCGTGGAGGTGTTGCAGGGCTATGCCACGTTGGTCGACCCGTGGACGGTGGAGATTCGCCACAACCATGGGGAGACAAGCCGGCTCACCGCCCGCAGCATTGTGATTGCCGCAGGGGCACAGCCTTTCATCCCGCCGTTGCCGGGCATTCAGGATGTGGGCGTGCTCACCAGCGACACCCTGTGGGATGCATTCGCCCAGCGCGATGCAGCACCCAAGCGGCTGGTGGTGTTGGGCGGCGGTCCAATCGGTTGTGAACTGGCGCAGGCCTTTGCACGGCTGGGCTCACAGGTGGTGCAGGTGGAAATGGCCCCCCGTATTTTGGTGCGTGAGGATGACGACGTGGCTGCATTGGCCCTGCAAAGCCTGCAAGCCGACGGGGTGCAGGTGCTGACCCGTCACAAAGCCCTGCGCTTTGAGCAGAATGGTGGCGAAAAAACACTCGTGGCCGAGCATGCAGACCGCGAGGTGCGCATTGCGTTTGATGATGTCATTTGTGCTGTGGGGCGCAGCGCTCGCCTGACCGGTTACGGCCTGGAGCAACTGGGCATTGAAACCCAGCGCACGGTGGTCACCAATGATTACCTGGAGACTTTGTACCCCAATATTTTTGCGGCGGGCGATGTGGCTGGCCCCTACCAATTCACGCACACAGCAGCGCACCAAGCCTGGTACGCCGCCGTGAATGCCTTGTTCGGGCAGTTCAAAAAATTCAAGGTTGATTATTCCGTCATTCCTTGGACAACCTTCATTGACCCCGAAGTGGCCCGCGTGGGTTTGAATGAACAGGATGCCAAAGCCCAGGGCGTGGCGTATGAAGTCACCCGCTATGGGATCGACGACCTCGACCGTGCCATTGCCGACAGCGATGCACACGGCTTTGTCAAAGTACTCACCGTACCCGGAAAAGACAAAATCCTGGGTGTCACGATTGTGGGCGTGCATGCGGGCGACCTGCTGGCTGAGTTTGTGTTGGCCATGAAACACGGCTTGGGATTGAACAAAATTCTCGGCACCATTCACACTTACCCAACCCTGTCTGAGGCCAACAAATACGCGGCCGGTGAATGGAAGCGCGCGCATGCACCCCAAAAAGTGCTCGCCTGGCTGGCCCGCTACCATGCGTGGCGGCGGGGGTAGGAAGCCGCACAGGGCAGTGTAGAAAGCGGGTAAGAGTGACGCTGCGGGTGATGGCCCTCAGGTGAAGCATTTCTCGAATGTTGACAGGGTTGCTAGAGTCGGCCACTTCATTTGGATGACTTGGCCTGCCCTCTGTGACCAACGCAGCGCACACCCACAATCCTGACCTGCAGTCGGCGGCCTTGGTTGAACCCATGCTGCCGACATGGTCACGCCCGCTGCCCGGGCTGGGCTGTGGTCCCAATCTTGAATACGACAACCGCTTTCTTGCGTTGGTTCAGGCTGCGCAAGGGCGCCCCGAAACGCAATTTGAACCTGCCGTACCACCCGACTGGGCTTTTGTTGAGCGCGAATCACAGCTCCTCCTGAACGAAAGCCGTGACTTGCGCCTGGTGCTTCTGTTGGCCCAGTCACAACTGGCACTCCAAGGTCTGGCCCCCGTTCCCACGGTGTTGGCTGGCATGGCTGCGCTGATTCGCGACTGCTGGACGGCACTTAACCCGCCGCTGGACGAGGGCGATGCTTACCCGCGCCTCCAGGTCATCGAATCCATGGGGCCAGGCAGCCCGTTCTTTGCCACCCTGCGGTCTGCGCTGGTGCATCGCCATGCAGCACTGGGTGAGTTACGCATCCGCGATTTCGAAATACTGGCAGGCCATTTGCAGGGTGCCGTGTCCACCTGCAACCGCGATCAATTGCAGCAGTTCATGCAATCCCATGCCGATGTGTTGGTCGAATTGCTAACGGTTGTGCAGTCCCTCAACAGCGCGCTCGATGACTTGTCGGCTGCCTTTGCACAAGTGCTGCCCCACGAGCGCTTGTCTGCCCTTGAGTCGTTTCGAACCGTTCTTCGGCATGTCCGCCAAGTCTTGCCGGAACTTTCTCCAGCGGTGAGCGCACCCATGCAGATTGAATCGGGCTTACAAACTGGCTTTCAATCAGGCTCATTGAGTGAGCCTGCTCAAAGTGCTAATCCAGCCCCTGTTGCCGTGTTGGTTGTAAATAACCGGGCACAGGCGCTGGCCGCCATCGACAGTGTGTGCCGTTACCTCGAACAGGCCGAGCCCACCAGCCCAGCACAATGGCTATTGAAGCGTGCCCGGCGTCTGATCGACAAAAACTTTCTGGAGCTTGTGAAAGACCTGGCCCCCGACGCGTTAAACGACGTGGCACGGATCATGGGGGTTGACCCCCGGGCACTGGACGATCCCAATTTTTAATGAGGCCTACCCATGAGTGGACAAAAATTCATTGCCCGAAACCGCGCACCCCGCGTTCAAATTGAATACGACGTCGAGGTGTATGGGGCGCAAAAAAAAGTGCAATTGCCCTTTGTGATGGGCGTGCTGTCCGATTTGTCCGGTCAGTCCGAAGTGCCCTTGGCGCCATTGGCCGAACGTGAATTTCTGGAGGTGGACGTCGACAATTTCGATGCCCGCATGAAAAGCATTCGCCCCCGCGCAGCCTTCCATGTGGACAACGCACTCACCGGCGAGGGCAAGCTCGCGGTTGATCTCACCTTTGAATCCATGGACGACTTCAGTCCCGCCGCCATTGCCCGACAAATAGAACCCCTGCGCCAGTTGCTGGAAGCACGCCAACAACTCGCGAACCTGCTCACCTACATGGATGGAAAAAACGGTGCCGAGGAATTGTTGGCCAAGCTACTGGCCGACCCCAGCCTGTTGAAGTCCTTGTCGGCTTCGGCGAAACCGGTGGGTGCACCACCTGCCGATGCGCAACAGTCCAACCCCACCGGAGAATGACATGTCCGAACTGCAAAAAAGCCATGCCCTGGGTTTGATTGAACTGGACGGCAGCGAACTGTCTACTCTGCTAAGCCGCGAATTCAAACCCAAAACCGAGGAAGCACGTTCGGCGGTCGAGTCGGCGGTGGTCACCTTGGCGCATCAAGCCCTGAGCGGTGCTGCCATGGTGTCGGACGATGTGGTGGATTCCATCCAGCGCATGATCAGTGCCATTGACGAAAAGCTGACTGCGCAGGTCAACGCCGTGTTGCATCACCCCGATTTTCAACGGCTGGAAAGCGCCTGGCGCGGCCTCCATTACTTGGTGAACAACACCGAAGTCGACGAATTTCTCAAAATCCGCTTCATGAATGTGTCCAAAGCCGAGCTGGCCAAAAGCTTGAAGCGGTACAAGGGCGTGTCATGGGATCAAAGCCCGGTGTTCAAGAAAATCTACGAAGCAGAATATGGGCAATTTGGTGGCGAGCCCTACGGCTGTCTGGTCGGCGACTATTACTTCGACCATTCACCACCCGACGTGGAAATGCTCGGGGAACTCGCCAAAGTGTCGGCGGCTGCGCATGCGCCATTTTTGTCAGCCGTGTCACCAGCCACCCTGCAGATGGATTCCTGGCAAGAGCTTGCCAACCCCCGCGATTTGACCAAAATCTTTTCCACACCCGACTACGCCGCCTGGCGCAGCCTGCGGGAGTCGGATGACGCCAAATACCTGGGCTTGGCCATGCCACGCTTTTTGGCACGCCAGCCCTATGGTGTCAAAACCAATCCGGTGGAGGAATTTGCGTTCGAAGAAGACACCGGGGTGGCTGACCACAGTCGATATGCCTGGGCCAACTCGGCGTATGCCATGGCGGTCAACATCAACCGCTCTTTCAAGCAATATGGCTGGTGCTCACAAATTCGGGGCATTGAGTCGGGTGGTGCTGTGCCCAATTTGCCCACCCACACCTTTCCCACCGACGACGGTGGCGTGGACATGAAGTGCCCCACCGAGATTGCCATTTCAGACCGCCGCGAGGCCGAACTGAGCAAAAGTGGTTTTCTCCCTCTGGTGCACAAGAAAAACAGCGATCTGGCGGCGTTTATTGGTGCCCAGTCTTTGCACAAACCCGCTGAGTATGACGACCCCGATGCCTCGGCCAATGCCAAGCTGGCAGCGCGTTTGCCTTACCTGTTTGCCACCTGCCGGTTCGCCCATTACCTGAAGTGCATTGTCCGCGACAAAATCGGCTCCTTCAAAGAGCGGGCTGACATGCAACGCTGGTTGCAGGACTGGATCATGCAGTACGTCGACGGCGACCCCGCCAATTCCTCCGATTCGGTGAAGGCCACGCGACCACTCGCCGCAGCCGAGGTGGTTGTCGAAGAAATCGAAGGCAATCCCGGCATGTATTCCTCGAAATTCTATTTGCGCCCCCACTACCAATTGGAGGGGCTCACCGTGTCTTTGCGGTTGGTCAGCAAGCTGCCATCCGCCAAAGCTTCTTAATGCATCACGTATTCCAACAACTTATCTGAGAGGGAATTATGGCAGTTGATATGTTTCTGAAAATCAAGGGCGTGGATGGCGAATCCGTGGACAAGGTCCACGCCAAAGAGATCGACATTCTGTCGTGGAGCTGGGGCATGTCCCAATCGGGAACCACGCACACAGCCCGTGGGGGCGGTGCTGGCAAAGTCAGCGTTCAAGACCTGTCCATCACCAAATACACCGACAAGTCCACACCCAACCTGATCAAGGCCTGCTGCAACGGCAAGCATTTTGAAGAGGCGGTCCTGACTGTGCGCAAAGCCGGTGAGCAACCGCTGGAGTACATCATTCTGACCATGAAGGATGTGCTGGTGACCGCCGTGTCCGAGGGCGGCTCGGGTGGTGATGATCGCCTGACCGAAAACATCACGCTGAACTTTGCCGAGTTCAGCTACGTGTATGTTCCCCAAAAGCGCGATGGCGGTGCAGATGGCAAGGTGGAAGCCACCTTCAACATCGCCACCAACTCCGAGAAATAATCGGCAAGGCCGGGAGTTACCATGTCCAAAGTCGACATGTTCCTGGCTCTGGATGGCAGCCGCCAAGGTGCCATCCGGGGCGAAAGCATTGGGGTCGGGCACGAGGGCCAATGCGAAATTCTGGGTTGGTCCTGGGGCATGTCCCAGCAAGCCCATTCACTGTCGCAGCAGCATTCCAAAGCCTCCGTGCGCGCCATCACCATTCGCAAAAATCTGGACAGCGCCAGCACTGCCATCATGAGTGCCTTGCGCTCAGCCGAAAGTCTGAACTCGGTCGTGATCACATGCCGCGACCCAGCCGGTGTTGACGACATCGATTATCTGCGGATCACCCTGAAAAAAGCACGCATCACCGATTACGATCTCCAGGCCGCTGCAGACGATGAACGGCAAGTGAGCGAGTCCTTTTCAATCGCCTTCAAGGAAATTGAGGTGGTCTACACACCCAAGCTGGGTGCCAATGCCAAGTCGGGTGCTTGCACCTACATTGACCACTATGAATGAGTCGCGCCAGTGGCATCGCCCCACCTTGCTGGAGCGGCTGTTGGGGCGGTCCAGTGTGAATGGCTTGGGTGTCGAAGCAAGCCCATCGGCTTGGTCCCGTGACCAACTGCGGGCCTCGGTCATTCACGATCTGGAGCATTTGCTGAATGCCAGCCAAGGCGATGTGTCGAGTTTGTCCGGCCCAGCCCGTCACAGCGTGTTGGCGTATGGCTTGCCACCCATGGCAGGTCAATTGGCGTCCAGCATCCATGTCAGGCAACTGGAGCAGTCTGTTCACCAGGCGATTGCCCATTTCGAGCCCAGAGTCATTGCCAGCAGTCTGCAGGTGCGGGCCGATGCGGGTGGGGCGGCTTTAAACCACCACAACGTGATTCACCTGCGAATTTCAGCGGCCTTGCATGCACACCCGGTGCCTGTTGAGTTGGTGCTGCGCAGTGACATTGATTTGGAAACCGGTCGTGTGGCATTGGTGCCGCTCACCGGGTTTTAAGCGGACACCACGCGCATGGATCCGCGTTTGCTCGAACTCTACAACCAGGAGTTGACCCACATTCGCGATGTGGCGCGGGAGTTCGCTCTGCGCCACCCCAAAATTGCTGCTGGCTTGGGGCTGGATTCGCAGACTGTTCAAGACCCAACCGTGGAGCGCCTGCTCGAGGGCTTTGCATTCCTGACTGCGCGAACTCAGCTCAAGTTGCAGGCCTCGTTTCCCGAATTCACCGGGCAGTTGCTGGAGCGAATCATGCCGGGTGCGACGGCACCCACACCGGCCATGGGGGTGGTGCAGTTCCATCTGCAGTCGCAAGACCCTGCCTTGTCCAAAGGTGTGCTCGTCGAGGTGGGCACGCAATTTCAGTCCATGGTCGCCAAAGGCACTGTCACCCCGGTGACCTTTCGCAGTGCGCAGGCTTGTAGGCTGTGGCCTGTTGAACTGCACAGTGTCCAGCATGGGGCGCCCCAGGGCGCTGGCCTCCAGTCACTTCGCTTGGCCAGCGCCTTGCAAATTCGCCTTCAGCGCACCGGGGCCGGCACCATGGCAAGCCTGCCCTTGGACACACTGGATTTCTATGTGTCTGCGCCCCAAGAGTGGGCCTTTGAATTACACCAGCGCATTGCCTGTCAAACCGTTGTTGTGGCTGTTCGGGGCTCATCGGATGAGCCTTGGGTTCAATTGCCAGGCGATGCACTGGCCACACCCGGATTCGAAGACACTGAGGCATTGTTGCCAGAGCACAACCAGGTCTTCAGTGGGTTTCGTTTGCTGCATGAAGTATTCAGTCTGCCTGAGCGCTTTCTGTTTTTCCGGGTTCAGCACCTGTTGCGAGCCTGTCAGCAAGCCACCGGGCGTGGGCTTGAAATCATGCTCGGCTTTCAGGATACCCACCCGCAAATGGACCGTTGGGTGGACACAGAGAGCCTCGCGCTGCACTGCGTTCCGGTGGTGAACCTGTTTTCCATGGCGTGTGACCGGGTGGCTGTGGACCCGGCCCAGCACGAATTGCACTTGGTACCCAATCGAAGCCGACCGCAGGACTTCGAGGTGTTCGCTGTTGAATCGGTGGTGGCGCATGGTACGCAGCGTCGGGAGGATGTATTGCCCTTGTATACAGCCGAGGCTGCCATGCGGGCGCACGATCCATCGGCGCTGCATTACACCATTCGGCGGCAAGCCAGCTTATTGTCCGAGCGAGCGCAGCGCGAGGGCGGGCGCAGCAGCCATGTTGGCACCGAGGTGTTTATTGGTTTGTCTGTGGCCCATGGCCGTCTCCAGGTTGAGCAGTCCATCCAGCAATTGTCGGTTCAGGCTTTGTGCACCAATCGCGACTTGCCGTTGCTATTGCCCTTGGGGCAGGGCAACACCGACCTTCAGGCATCCGGCAGTTTTCCGGTACAGTCCATCCGCTTTGTTCGGGGCCCCTGCCGCCCCAGCCCACCGTTGGCGCATGGGCGGGGCAATTGGCAATTGATTGAGTTGCTGGCCTTGCACATCCATGGTTTGCACAGCCTGGGCGCTGGCACCACCCAAACCGATGCATTTCACCGACTGCTCAGTCTGTTTGCTCGCCCGGAAAATCCGGCACAGTTGCAATGGGTCCGTGCGGTTCAACAGGCCGCACTCGAGCCAGTCACGCACCGCCTGGTGCAGCAAGGCCGGCCTGCCGTGTTTCGCGGTCTGGAATTGCGCCTGACGCTCAATGAAGATTGCCTGCAAGGGCTATGCCCCGCATTGTTGGGCAAGGTCTTGGCGGTGTATGTGCGTCGCAGTCTTTGTGTCAACGGTACCCTCTCGGTCCGCTTGCAGTGTGTGCCGTCCGGGCAGGTGTTGACATTCGGGCCTCAGCACGGGTTGAGGTCTCTGGTGTGATTGCCCCCAACGCCAACTTTTACGCCGTTCTGCGTGCCCTGGAGGAAGCCAATCCAGCGGCCACCGCCTGGGGCGACAGTGCACGGTTGCGCGAGGATCCTGCCCGCTTGGGCCAACTGCCGCTGCTGGGGTTTGCCACCCAAGACATTCAGGCCTTGGGCGATGCGGATACGGCCTACGGCACGCTGCAGCGGGTGCAACTCAACAACTTTGGTTTGCTGGGGCCGCAAGGCGCGTTGCCACTGCACTGGACTGAATTGGCCCATCAGCAGGCGCACCATCAAAAAGACCAGGCATTTGCCGAGTTTCTGGACGTGTTTCACCACCGCTTGTTCAGCCTGTTTTACAAGGCCTGGGCACAAGCCATGCCCCACATTGGCTTGCACCGGTCACCGCCCAATCTGTTTGACCGCGCATTGCACAGCTTGCTGGGTTTGTCGCCACGGCCTTGGGCATTGGCCGATGGGTTGCCCCGCCATTTTCAGCCAGGTTTGGCGGCGCACCTGGTCAAGCCGCAACCCACAGTCGAGCGGGTGCGCAAAGGCCTGTCCGCATGGTGGGCATGCCCGGTCCATATCACGGAATGCGTTGGCCAGTGGTTGCCGGCGCCTCGATCTGCCCCCCGCAGCGCAGGCCATGGTCGCTTGGGCACTGGTGCCCAGTTGGGTCGCCGGTGTTGGCATCCGCAAGCGGGTGTCCGCGTGGTGTTGGGGCCCTTGCCGTGGGTGCAGTTTGTTGCCTTGGGTCGCGGCGGGTGCCAGCACGCCACCTTGCGGCAGGCCTTGGGGGTGCTCTTGGGCCCAGAGTGGCGAATTCTCACGGCTCTGTTGCCCGATGCCCGTCAAATTCCACCACTGCAACTGCGCCGTGGCCAGGGCCTGGCGCTGGGGCGCACGGCTTTTTTGGGTCGCCCGACCATCGCTGAATTGCGCCCGGTTTCCTTGTCGTTTCTCATCCCGCCTGTTTCCCAGGAGTGTTCATGACCAGCATTCGTCGAGCCGCCTTGTTCGGCAAACTCAATTCCACTGCGTTCAAAACCCTGGAAGGGGCCACCGTGTTGTGCAAGTTGCGGGGCAATTCGCAGGTGGAATGGGCGCATTGGCTGATGCAAATCCTTCAACTGGACGACAGCGACTGGCACCGTGTGCTGCGTGCTTGCGGATTAGACCTGTCGGCCTTGCTGGGCGATGTTCAGCGTGCACTGGACGGGTTGCCCGGTGGTGCGAACAGCATTCACGACTTGTCCGAAGACTTGACGCACCTGGCCGAGCGGGCCTGGGTGTACGCCTCGCTCAAACACGGCTGCAGTCAGGTGCGCACTGGGCACCTGCTCATGGCGTTGTTGGGCAATGACAGCCTGAAATCCGTACTTTTGCGTTGCAGCCCACGGTTCAAGGGGCTGACATCGGACCAATTGGCCGATGAATGGTCCGGTTGGCTGGCGGGTTCGCCTGAAGCGCAGGCCGAGCCTTTGCCACAAGATGCAGGCGTGCCGGGCGAGGCCAGTGGCGCACTGGCTGCGTCACAGTTGGGTGCCGAGGCTGCGCTGAAACGTTACACCACAGACCTCACCGAACAGGCCCGCTTGGGCAAGCTTGACCCCGTCACCGGACGGGACACGGAAATTCGCCAGGTGGTGGACATTCTGCTGCGGCGCCGGCAAAACAACCCACTGATCACGGGTGAGGCCGGTGTGGGCAAAACTGCTGTGGTGGAGGGCTTGGCCCAGCACATTGTGCAAGGGCAGGTGCCGCCAGCGCTCCAGTCGATTCGCGTGCTCAGCCTCGACATGGGCCTGTTGCAGGCGGGGGCCTCGATGAAAGGCGAGTTTGAGCAGCGCCTTCGGCAAGTGATTGATGAAGTGCAGGCCGCCGAGCAACCCACTGTGTTGTTTATTGATGAGGTGCACACCCTCGTGGGGGCTGGTGGGCAGCAGGGCACGGGCGATGCCGCCAATTTGCTCAAGCCTGCACTGGCCCGTGGCCATTTGCGCACCATTGGTGCCACCACTTGGTCGGAGTACAAGCAATACATTGAAAAAGACCCGGCAGTCACCCGCCGGTTCCAGGTGGTTCAGGTGGATGAACCCTCCGAGGACCAAGCGATCAACATGCTGCGTGGCCTTGCGGTGGCCATGCAGGGGCACCATTCGGTGCTGGTGCTGGATGAGGCTGTTCAGGCGGCGGTCCGTTTGTCCCGCCGTTACATTCCCGCCCGCCAATTGCCTGACAAGGCAATTGCACTGTTGGACACCGCCTGTGCACGGGTGGCGGTGTCGCAGCACGCTGCACCGCCAGCCGTACAGCAGGCCCGGCAGCGGCTCTTGGCGCTACAGCAGCACATCGACACCTTGCGCCGCGAAACGGATCTGGGGGCAGACCATGCGGACACACTGCGCACCAATGCGGAAGAGCGGGCAACGCTTGCGCAGGTGCTTGAAACACTGGAAGCCCAGCAGGCTCAGGAGATGAGCCTGATGAACAGCATGTTGGGTATTCGTCAGCAACTGTTGGCCTGTGGAAACGATGGTGCGTCGGATGACACACGGCACGTGCTTCGCCAACAACTGCAGCAATTGCAACAGAGATTGCAGACTGTGCAGGGCGATCAGCCCATGGTGTTTCCGCAGGTGGATGCCCAGTGTGTGGCCGCCGTGGTGTCTGACTGGACCGGCATACCCTTGGGCAACATGGTTCGCGATGAAATCGCTACGGTGTTGGCCCTGGCCGATACCTTGGGCGAGCGGGTGGTGGGCCAAGCCCATGCCATGCAGCACATTGCACGCCGCATCCAGACCAGCCGGGCCGGGCTTGAAGACCCGGACAAGCCGAAGGGCGTGTTTTTGCTGGCGGGCACCTCGGGTGTGGGCAAAACCGAAACAGCATTGGCCCTGGCCGAGCAACTGTACGGTGGCGAACACAACCTGATCACCATCAACATGAGCGAGTATCAGGAAGCGCACACGGTGTCCTCCCTGAAAGGGGCGCCTCCCGGCTATGTGGGTTATGGTCAGGGCGGCGTGCTGACTGAGGCCGTGCGCCGCAAACCCCACAGCGTGGTGTTGCTGGATGAAGTGGAAAAGGCACACCCGGACGTGCACGAACTGTTTTTTCAGGTGTTTGACAAAGGCTGGATGGAGGACGGTGAGGGTCGGCGCATTGACTTCCGCAACACACTCATCCTGTTGACCACCAATGTGGGCACTGCCGAATTGATGGCGCTGTGCGAGCAAGGGCGCCACCAGCCCGAACCGGCGGTGTTGACCAAGGCGCTTCGCCAGCCCTTGTTGGCGGTGTTTCCGCCTGCCCTTCTGGGGCGGTTGGATGTGGTGCCTTATTACCCGCTGTCCAGGGACATGCTGGCCCGCATTGTGCGCTTGCAGTTGGCGCGGGTGGCTGAGCGTTTAAGCCGGGTTCACCACCTCACCGTGACGGTGGAAGATGCGCTCGTGGACCACCTGGTGGCATGTTGTCGCGAATCGGATTCAGGGGCGCGGCTGGTCGGCTCGCTGATCAGCAACCGGGTATTGCCGGGCATCAGCCAGCGCCTGCTGACCGCCATGCTCGACAAGCAGCCCATCACCCACATCACGTTGACGGCGAAAGCAGACGACGTTGTGGCCGAGTATGCCTAAGGGGTTGCGCGTCAACCTGCCGCGCAGGGCATGCCTGGCGCGCCTCTTGGCCTGTGTGGGCGCTGGCTTGGCTGTGCCTCGGTTCGCTGCCGCTGCACAGGGAAAGTCTGGCCGGCCCGTGAAGGCTGCCACGGGTGCGCAACGGTATGCTTTGTTGGTGGGCAATGGCCAATACCCCAGCCCCTATGACTTGCCGCCAGTGCCCAAAAATGTGATGGACCTGGCCGACGCCCTGGCATTTCGCGGCTTCGATGTCACCCAAGCGCTCAATCTGGACGAATCGGGGCTGATGTCCACCGTAGAAGCCTTTGTTCAGCGGGTTGCCCAAGCGCCGCCCGATTCGGTGACGCTGTTTTACTATGCGGGCCATGGTCTTCAGTTGGCGGCCAACAATTTGCTGCTGGGGTCTGGCACCAACCCGGCTGCGCCCAGGCGCGACCTGGTTGCGCGAAGCCTGGTGTTGCAGCAGCGCTTGCTGTCGGCATTGCCTGCTCGGCCGGAGGCATTGAACATCACGGTGATTGATGCCTGTCGAACGGATCTTCGGGCCGCGCTGGGCGATTCCGATGGCTTGAACCAGGTGGAGGCCCCGGTGGGCTCCATCGTCTGTTTTTCCACCGCGGCGGGCAAACCGGCTGTGTCTCCCGCCTCGGCCGACCAAAACACCTTTTACACGGCTGCTTTGGTGCAGGCTTTGCGGACCGCACCTGGCGAATTGACCTTCGATGCCTTGCTCCGCCAAGTCAAGCAGGCGGTTGAACAGACCATGCGTACCCATCCGTTGGCAGCCATCCGACGCTTGGCCCAATCGCCGTTTATTGCGGACAATGCGCGCCGGAAAGTGGCGTTGTCGGTCGATGATGGGCCGCTGCTGAGCGTGGGTTCTGCGCCATCGGACCCTCCTGACGTGTTGCAGGCCTGGCAAGCATTGGCATTGGCTTCCTGGCCACCCGAGGTGATTCGGCTGGCCGAGCAATTTCTGCGGGACTATCCCGGTGGTTGGCGTGCCCAGCAGGCCAGCCTCGACCTGGCCGGTGCGCGTCAGGCCCTGTCCGTGCTGCGCAGTCGCGACGTGCGTTTGTTCAAAACCAGCTTTGTGGCCCCTGACAACGGGGCCTCAGTGGCGCAAGGTGATTTGCAGAAGGCGGCCCGCGGCGACAAAGATGCTGCCATGCGCATGGCGCGGCTGCACCAAGCCGAGGCAACCGATGTGGGCCGCTTGCGCTATGAGGGTTGGTTGCAGTACGCCACGGGGCTGGGCAATGGCATTGCCAGTTATGCATTGGCCCTGCACTACAGGGCCATGGCCCTGCCGATTTTGGCGGCTCAGGCCGAGGCCCAAGCCATTGCCCTGGGCTATTCACCACCCCGGGCACTCACACAGGAGCGCAAGTAACACTATTTTTCAACTGGGCAATTGCTGCCTTTTTCAGGGGCTGTTTTGCATTTGATCCGGACTCCGGTTGGGGCATACTCAGTAAGTTCCCGAATTCTGTCTGGCCCCTGCATGCCGAATACCCCGTTGACCCGAGTGCTGACCCTGCTGCCCAAGGCGGTGGCTGTGTGCGTCCTCGCCCTGGGTTTGGCTGCATGCAACCCGCGCAGCATGCTCACCAAAGACAACCTGTTGGACGGTGCCCGGGCCGAAACCTTTATTTTGAGCCATGGTGCCCTGTGCGCACGCCTGCCCACCGGCGAGGCCATCGACTTGTATGCACGGGACAAAATTCCCGAGAACAGTGCTGTGGGGCGCGAGGTGAAAGCCTGGGACCTGTCGGGTCTGCTGGACATCATCCAGACCCGCGATGGCCGTTGGGTGGTGCTCCCCTCGTCGGGTTTGAAAGCGCTGGAAGGTGTGCATTTTCGCAAAGCCCCCAGCGGTGAAAATGACGCCTTGTGCTTTGGCCGCTTGTGGATTGAAAGCACGGTGGACTACACCGAGAACAAACCTTTTGGCCAATCCGATGCGGTCACGGCACGCTTTCAAGCCAGTTTGAAAGATGCCCACATGCTGAAATATTTCAAGGACTTGAAGGTGGAGTCTTTTGATCCCACCATCTTTGTGTTGAGCACCGGCACGGCGTACGGCAGCACCCTGGAGCCCAATTTCACGGTCGAGATGGCGATGCGCCCAACCACCACCGGTTGGTACCTGGCCAAGGGGGCTGTGACGGTGGCCAATGCCCCAACCGAGAAAGGCCCGGGCGTGGCCCCCATTTCCCCTTAAACAGCGCCTCTGTCATAATTTCAGCCAGATGACCTGGAGCTGGACGATTGAGCCGCAGTAAACACACCAAACCTTCTCCCGCACTCACCCCCAACGGCAAAGTGGATTTTTCGGCACCCGGTGCCCGTGTTCGCATCGACAAGTGGTTGTGGGCTGCCCGTTTTTACAAGACCCGCAGCCTGGCCACCGAGATGGTGGATGGCGGCAAGGTCAAGTGCAATGACGAGCGTGTAAAACCCGCCACAGCGGTGCAAGTGGGCGATGTGCTGAGTATTCCGGTGGGCTGGGACGAGATGGTGGTCACCATCACGGGCCTGTCCGACAAACGGGGCAGTGCCACCCTGGCGCAGGCTCTGTATCAGGAAACCGCCGAGAGCAAGGCCGAGCGGGCACGACGGGCTGAAAACCGCAAGCTCATCAAAGACCCGGCCTTGGGGATCAAAGCCCGCCCCACCAAACGGGACCGCCGTGCCATGGACGATGTGCAGTGGGGTGGTGGCGAGTAGCCTTCACCAACGACGCTGTCAGGACTTTTCTGCCAGGGCCTGCTGAATCAACTTGTGCAGGGCCGGAAACTCGGGTTCGCCCACATAGGTTTTGATGATCTCGCCCTTGCGGTTGATCAGGTAAGTGGTGGGGGTGATTTTCACATCATCGTAGGCCTTGGCCAGGCTGCCATCCAGGTCTAGCGCAACGTCAAAGGGCAGTTTGCGGGTTTCGGCGAAGTTGACCACATAGTCGGGCCGGTCGTAGCTCATGGCCACTGCCACGGTGCGAAAGCCCTGGTCTTTGAAGGTGTTGTACGTGTCGACAATGCCAGGCATTTCTTTCACGCAGGTGGTGCAACTGGTTGCCCAAAAGTTGACCAACATGACTTGGCCTTTGTAATCGGTTGGGGCAATCACCTGGCCGGTGATGGTTTTGAAGGGCAACTGCGGGGCCTGTTTGGAAAAACAGGCAGCCAGCACCAGCACGGATGCGGCCATGAACACAGCGCGACCCACGCGCATCACTTTGAACTGATTCATACCGTTGTACTCACAAAAACCCGCCGGGGCGTTGAACGCCCCGGGCATCACTTAGCGTTGACTTTCCGCTTCGCGGTTGGTTCCATTGTTGGGTGTGGCGGTTAGCCGGGTCAATTCGGCTTCAGAAATGGTGTCCACCACCTTGACCACTTTGACCACGCCAGCCACGCCAGCCGCAATTTGCGCGGCACGGTTGGCTTCGCGTTCGGTCACCAGCCCCATGATGTAGACCACACCCGCTTCGGTGGTGATCTTGAATGAATTGGCGAACACGTCCTGCGCATCAAACAGGGATGCCTTCACCTTGGTGGTGAGCACCGCATCGTTGGAGCGGCTGCTGAATGTGCTGGGGGTGCCCACTTGCAAGTCGTTGACCAAGAGGCGAACGTTTTGCACGTTGGCTGCGGCCGCTTCAACCTTGTTGCGGGTCTCGGCATCGGGCACTTCGCCGGTCAGCAGCACCTGTCGGTTGTAAACCGTGGTGTTGACGTGCACATTGTCGCCAAACTTCTCGTTGATGGCGCTGATGACTTTGAGCTGAATATTGCGGTCTTCGACCTGAATGCCCACCGTGCGGCGGTCTACAGCGGCCATGGACCCGGCTGTGAGGGCGGCTGCAGCGCCAAAAAAGCAACCGCCCAGCAAGGGCGCTGCCAGGCTGGCGCACAACACGGCGGTCAGTGTGCGGGTACGAACGGTGGTTTGAATACTACGCATGGTCTTCTTCTCCCAGCAGGCAGACATCGATTCCATCGCACAGGCAGTGGATGGTGAGCAGATGAACTTCCTGAATACGGGCGGTCCGCTGGTGCGGCACGCAAAGGTGGATGTCGTCGCCTTGAAGGGCCTGGGTCATGAGACCCCCGCCTTTGCCGGTGAGGGCAATCACGGTCATTTCCCGCTGGTGAGCGGCTTCTATGGCCAACAAGACGTTCTTGGAGTTTCCGCTGGTCGAAATGGCCAGCAGAATGTCGCCGGGCTGACCAATGGCCTGCACCTGCTTTGAAAACACCTCATTGAAGCTGTAGTCGTTGCCAATCGCGGTCAGCGCCGAACTGTCGGTGGTGAGTGCGATGGCAGCAAGCCCGGGGCGTTCACGCTCGAACCGGCCGACCAATTCAGCGGCAAAGTGCTGGCAGTCGCCGGCTGAGCCGCCGTTGCCACAAGCCAGAATTTTTCCGCCATTGGTCAGTGTGGCCACCATGGCTTCGACAGCTGTGGCAATGCCGCCGGCCATTTCTTCGGTGGCGGCTTGCTTGGCTTTGATGCTTTCGTCGAACTGGTGGGTGATTCGAGTGATGAGATCCATGGCGGTTGCCCCAAGGGTGGAATTGGTTTGCCTATTATAGGTGAGGCACCGTGCGGGCGTTTGGCTGGACTGCTTGATTGCCTCACGGTTTGCACAGCGTCAACAACCAGGCGTTGCGAATCCACTGGGGCTGGGCTTCATTGAGAATGCTGACCACATCAAAACGCAGGTGCTTGTACTGGCGTTGACCTTGCCGTATCCACCACAGTTGCGCACACAAGCTGATGCGCTGGCGCTTGAAGGGGTCGATGGTTTCCAATGGATGCCCGTGGCTGGTGCTGCGGCGTTTGCGCACTTCCACGACCACAGCGGTGTCGCCATCGGCCATCAGCAGGTCCAGTTCGCCACACTTGCAGCGGTAATTGCGTGCAATGGGAACCAGCCCTTGCTGCTGCAAAAAGGCCAGCGCACGGGCTTCTGCTTCCTGACCACTGCGACGAATGTGCTGTTGCCGTGCCGAGGGAATGGACGCAGGCGATGTGGCCGGTTTGGCAGGGGCCCACGGAATGCGGGACAATGGCGCCTGAGCATCATTTTTTGGAGATTTGCTGCGCATGGATGATTCCGGGAAGGGCCTGGAGGTTCGACAGTCTGACCCATCGCGTCAGCCTACCCTCTATGTAGTGGCAACCCCCATCGGCAATCTGGGTGATATATCCCTGAGGGCCCGCGCCACGCTGGAGAGCGTGGACCGCGTGGCCGCCGAAGACACGCGCAACACCGCCCGTTTGCTGGAGCAGTTGGGTATTCGCAAACCCTTGATGGCCCACCACGCACACAATGAGCAAACCAGTGCGCAGGGCATTCTTCAGTGCCTGGAGCGTGGCGAAAGCATTGCTTTGGTGAGCGATGCGGGCACCCCGGCGGTGTCGGACCCTGGGGCTGTGGTGGTGAGGGTGGTGGCGCAGGCGGGGTTTCCGGTGGTGCCAGTGCCTGGGGCCAGCAGCGTACTCACCGCATTGGCGGCCAGCGGCTTGGTGGACGGGCCTTTT
The DNA here is from genome assembly GCF_036405155.1 of Limnobacter sp. Classification (GTDB taxonomy): domain Bacteria; phylum Pseudomonadota; class Gammaproteobacteria; order Burkholderiales; family Burkholderiaceae_B; genus Limnobacter. The sequence continues at coordinate 54,980 of NZ_DASWYD010000001.1, forward strand.
ACTTTCCGTGGATTTTTGCCAGCCAAAGGCAAAGAGCGCACAAACCTGCTGGCGCATTGGATGAGCCTGCCCGAGCCACAAATTCTGTTTGAGGCGCCGCACCGGGTGCTGCAACTGGTCGATGAGTTGGCGCAACTGGGCTTGGCCGACCGCGCCATGTGTGCCGGGCGCGAAATGACCAAACAGTTTGAGACCTTTTACCGTGGCGCAGGGGCAGCGGTGTTTGAAGAAGTGCGCGCAGACCCCAACGCCGAACGGGGCGAATGGGTGTGGGTGATTTCAGGCGCAAGGCCTGAGCCCGAGACTGCCGATGGGTTGAATGTCAGCCTGGACGACTGGTTGAAACCATTGCTGGCCGAGCTGCCGTTGAAGTCTGCGGTGGCTTTGGCAGTCAAGGCCACCGGCCTGCCAAAAAATGCCATCTATGAACGGGCTTTGCAACTCAAGAATGCATAAAAAAAGCCAGCCGAGGGGGCTGGCGAAATACCACTGAACGAATCTCGGGAACCCGGCTTGCGCCCAAGGCCCCGAGAGTCACTGCATTACACTGGCAAGGGCAGTGACGGTGCGCCGGGCAGTTCCAGGCCGCTCAGGGAGGCGGACACGGAAATTGGCGCTGCGTCGTTGGCCAGCACAATGCTCAATGTGCCATCTTCGAAGCTGACGGGTGAGTCCGGCAGCGAGGGGAAGGATGGCAATCCGGGGAAGTCGGGCAGGCCGGGCGCGTCTGGCAATCCGGGAATGGATGGCAGTCCACCGTCGGTCAAGCCTGTCAGCAGGTCGACCACGGCCGTTGGGCTGGTGGGCAGGTCTGGCAAACCCGGAATGCTCGGTGCATCGGGCAGGCCACCAGAAGCCAAGCCACTCAGCAGGTCCATCACGGCTTCGGGGCTGGTGGGTAGCGCTGGCAAGCCGGGAATGCTCGGGGCGTCTGGCAAGCTGGGGAGGGATGGCAAACCACCATCAGCCAGGCCAGTCAGTGCATCAACCACGGCCTCTGGGCTGGTGGGGATGCCGGGTAGCTCGGGTGCAGATGGCAAACCGGGAATGGAGGGCAGGCCCGGGAAGTCGGGCAGGCTGGGTGTATCGGGCAGTCCAGGCAAACCGGGCACCGAGGGCAGTCCGCCGTCGGCCAAGCCGGTCAGCAAGCTGATGAAGGCGTCGGGGCTGGTCGGTACACCAGGCAGCTCGGGCGCTGAGGGGAATGAAGGGACATCTGGCGCAAAACCTGCCAGGGTATCCAGAACACCCGCCAGAATTTCTCCTGCCACAGGAACAGCGTTCAAGCCGTTTTTCAGATCGTCTAAGGCCATACTTTCTCCGTCGTTTGAAATGATTTTTTAGGTTTTTTTACATCCGCAATCTTCGTTGCGTTCCACATCAAATCAGAGGGAAATGGCTTGAACAATTCGCAAAGTTCGGTGTTTTTGTCAGTAAATAACTTATCTCTGTGTAAAGTTGTTCTTTAAGTGAATGATTTTTATCGGTTTTTACCGATGTTAAATTTTTAGGAAATTTGCAGGATTGTCAGAATTGTCCTGTTGGAAATGAAAAAAGGCGTTTTCCGGTGAAGGAAAACGCCCTTTTGGGCGAAGCACTGTAGCAAGTTGCTTAGTCGCCGTACATCCGTTGTTTCAGTTCCCGGCGTTGCTGGGCTTCCAGGGACAGTGTGGCTGTGGGGCGGGCCAGCAGACGGGCCACACCAATGGGGTCGCCAGTTTCTTCGCACCAGCCATAATCGCCGCTGTCGATTTTTTGAAGGGACTGCTGCACCTTTTTCAGCAGCTTGCGCTCGCGGTCGCGGGTACGCAGCTCCAGCGCGTGTTCTTCTTCAATGGTCGCACGGTCCGCAGGGTCAGGAACCACCACGGTTTCGCGCAGGTGTTCGGTGGTTTCACCAGCGTTGGCCAGCAGTTCCTTTTCCATGTCCTGAAGCCGCTGCCGGAAGAAGGCCAGTTGAACCTCATTCATGTAGTCTTTTTCAGGCATCGCGAGCAATTCCTTCTCGCTGATGATGGGCACTTTTTGCGTTGTCATGTCAGGCCTCTAATTCGTCGATCCACTCACTATATACCAGTATAGCCGTTAACGTGCCAGGCAGAGCTCTAACCCTTGGGTGATGAACTCCTTGGGCAGTTTGCGCCCGATGAACACGATTTTGCTTTCTTTTTTGTCGGCGGGCTCCCATTTGCGACCCCAGTCCAAGCCCATCAGCATGTGAACGCCCTGGAACAATGCCCGGCGGTCACTGCCTTTGATGGAGAGAATGCCTTTGTATCGCAGCATGTCAGGGCCATACACCTGGGTCACCGAGCCCATGAATTCTTCAAATTTTTGACCATCGAACGGTTTGGTGCTTTTGAACACAAAGCTTTGGATTTCATCGTTGTGGGTGTGCTTGTCCTCGTCCAGAAAGTCGGGCGCAATGTCCAGGATGGAGTTCAGGTTGAAGCCCTTCACGTCCAGCAGTTTGGCCACCGGGGCGTTGCCGTGGTCGCTGATCATCTGTTCGGCACGGGCATTCATTTTGGCCAGCCGCTTTTTCAGGGTTTGAACCTCATCGGTCGAGGCCAGATCGGTTTTGGACAGCAGAATGCGGTCTGCAAAACCCACCTGCTGCTGGATTTCGCGGTGCTCGTCCAGTTGTTGCATGCCGTGCTTGGCATCCACCACGGTAATCACTGCATCCAACAGGTAGCTTTCGGCGACCACGTCGTCCACAAAAAAGGTTTGAGCCACAGGGCCTGGGTCGGCCATGCCGGTGGTTTCAATGACCACGCGGTCAAATTTGATTTCGCCTTTTTTCTTGCGGGCGGCCATGTCACCCAAAATGCGCACGAGGTCGCCCCGCACGGTGCAGCACAGGCAACCGTTGTTCATTTCCACAATGTTTTCCTGCTCGTTTTGCAGCAGCAGGTCGTTGTCCACGCCTTCCTCGCCAAACTCATTTTCAATCACGGCGATTTTCAGGCCGTGGTTTTCCTTCAGGATGCGGTTGAGCAGGGTGGTTTTGCCGCTGCCCAAAAAGCCGGTGAGGATGGTGACGGGAATGAGGGTGTGCGGTGCTTGGCTCATGGTCTGTGCTTCAGTAAAAATCGTCGACCCCAACACATGGGGATGGTTTCGCTCATTTAAAGGGCTTCGGGTGTTGCCTCAAACACCCAAACACCGTTCTGTTGCGTGCGCCGGGCCAGGCCTTTGCGCCACAGGTAATGCAGGTGCGCCACTGCTTCGCCCATGGCAAAGCTCATTTGGTGGCCATCCATCTCGCGTTTAAACAGCACTGAAATGGCCTGACGGGCTGACAAAGGTTGAGCCTTCAGTGCGTCCAGCAGTTCGTTCAAGCGGTGGTCATGGTGGCGCAGCAATTGGGCGCAGCGGTCATGAATGCCTTTGAAGGGCACGCCGTGTGAGGGCAGCACCATCAAACGGTCGGGCAGGGTGGCCATGGCTTGGACCGATTTCAAGAACGCCAGCAGCGGGTTGCCCTCGGGCTCAATGGCATACACGCTCACGTTGGTGGAAATCGTGGGCAGCAGCATGTCCCCGCTGATCATCACGCCCAGGCTTTCGCACACCAGGCTGATGTGCTCAGGGCTGTGGCCAAAGCCCGCCATACACCGCCAGGTGTGTTCGCCAATCACCAGTTCGTCGCCGTGCCGTATGCGCTGAAAGCCCAACGGGGGTTCAGGCACCAGCCGGGCAAACAGCCCACCACGCGCCTTTTGGGTTTCTTCGGCTTTTTCCTCGTGAGCCAAACCGTGGCTGGCCATGAAGGTGGCCAGGCTGTGGGCATCAAAGCCGGGCAGGTTGGCACACAGGCCGCGGGCCATGAAATACTCGGCCGACGACATGTGAACGTTCACCCCGTGCTTGCGGGCCAAGGGGCCCGCCATGCCGATGTGGTCCGGGTGGGCATGGGTCACGATGATGCGTCCCAGCGGCTTGCGGGCAAACAGGGTTCGTTCAATCTCTTCCCACAGGGCGGCCACATTGGGCAAACCAGCACCCGTGTCCACCAGGGTGTATTGGTCGGCCTCTTCAATCAGCCACACATTGATGTGGTCCAGCGCAAAGGGCAGGGGCAAGCGCAGCCACAAAATGCCGGGTGCGACTGGCACAGGTTGGCCCAAAGCCGGCGGTTCAAACAAACGTTCAATTCCCATGTGTTTTCTGGCGACTTTTCAGTCATTTGGCTGATTCAAGCGCCTGATTGTAGGGCATCATTCCGAAAAAACAGTTGTTCTAGGAGACTTTCATGCTGAATTTGCCAGGCCTTCAATTTGATTTGGGTGAAGACATTGACGCCTTGCGCGACGCTGTCCAGACCTTTGCGCAGAAGGAGATTGCCCCCATCGCGGCCGAGATTGACCGGTCCGACCAGTTCCCCATGCACCTGTGGCGCAAGCTGGGCGCCATGGGCCTGCTGGGCCTGACCGTGGAAGAGGAGTTGGGCGGCAGTGGCATGGGATACCTGGCACACATCGTTGCCATGGAAGAAATTTCACGGGCCAGTGCCTCGGTGGCGCTGAGCTACGGTGCCCACTCCAACCTGTGCGTGAACCAGATTCGCCGCAATGGCAACGACTGGCAGCGCAAAACCTTTCTGCCCAAGCTGATTTCCGGTGAGCACATTGGCGCCTTGGCCATGAGCGAGCCCAATGCGGGCTCGGACGTGGTGAGCATGCAATTGCGTGCCGACAAAAAGGGCGACAAGTATGTGCTGAACGGCACCAAAATGTGGATCACCAACGGGCCTGATGCCGATGTGTTGGTGGTGTATGCCAAAACCGACTTGGCCGCGGGGCCCCGTGGTATCACCGCGTTTCTCATCGAGAAGGGGTTCAAGGGCTTCTCGATTGCACAGAAGCTGGACAAATTGGGCATGCGCGGCAGCCACACCGGTGAGCTGGTGTTTGAAGACTGCGAAGTGCCCGAAACCCACGTGCTGGGCCGGGTGGGCAGCGGCGTGAATGTGCTGATGAGCGGCCTGGATTTTGAACGCGCGGTGTTGAGTGGCGGGCCGCTGGGCATTATGGCAGCCGTGATGGATGTGGTCGTGCCTTACGTGCACGACCGCAAGCAGTTTGGCCAAAGCATTGGCGAATTCCAGTTGATTCAGGGCAAGCTGGCTGACCTGTATTCCACCCTGATGGCCACCCGCGCCTATGTGTACCAGGTGGGCAAGGCCTGCGACAAAGCCACGCCCGACACAGTGCGCAAACTGCGCAAGGACTGTGCAGGCGCCATTCTGTACTCGGCTGAAAAAGCCACCTGGATGGCCGGTGAATCGATTCAGATTTTGGGTGGCAACGGCTACATCAACGAATACCCCTGTGGCCGCTTGTGGCGTGATGCCAAGCTCTATGAGATTGGCGCGGGCACCAGCGAAATTCGCCGCATGTTGATCGGACGGGAGTTGTTCGCTGAAACGTTGTGAATGCCTGCAAAGTCGGTGTCCGGTTTCAGGGGCTACAATGCGGGTAGCCCCTCGATTGAACTGACCCTGTAAGAGTTTGTCATGCACAGCCTGCCCTACGATGCAAAAAACCTGGACGACCTGGACGCAGGCGAACTCAGCGAAATCAGCACCCTGACGGAAGAAGAAGAGCGAGCGCTGTCGAAGAAGGTGGCCGCAGACATTCTGGCTGGCTTTGACAAGCACTACCGTTTGTTTCGCTACTGTGCACAGCAGGCCAAGAAATTGTTTGAAGAAGGTGACTGGCACCTCATTCAACGCTTGGCCCGTGACCGGATTGACTTTTACGACGAGCGCGTGAAAGAGGCTGTGGACCTGCTGCGACGCAATTATGGGCCACTGCTGCAGTCAGAGTCCATCTGGGAAAAAATCAAGACCCGATATGTGACTTACCTGGTTGACCACAAGCAGCCCGAGTTGGCCGAAACATTTTTCAATTCGGCCGTCACCAAAATTTTGCACCGGGATTACTTTCACAACCGCTTTCTGTTTGTTCGTCCAGCGGTCAGCACCGAGTATGTGGAAAGCGATCCACCCTCTTACCGCAGCTATTACCCCACCAACCCCTTGTACGGTGGTTTGCGCAAAAGCCTTCGTCAACTGATCCATGATTTTGAATTGAATGCGCAGTTTGTCGACCTTGAGCGGGATTTGCGCTATGTGGTGCATGCCGCCCGGCAAGTGCTGCCCAGGCCCATCAAGGTAGACCCCGATATGCAAATCCAGGTGCTGTCCAGCCTGTTTTTCCGCAACAAGGGCGCTTACATCATTGGCAAGTTCATCAACGGCAACATGCCACAGCCGTTTGCCATTCCCATTCTTCGCGACTCCAGCGGGCGCTTGTACATCGACACCGTGTTATTCAATGTGCAGCAAATTGCCACGTTGTTTTCGTTCACGCGGGCGTACTTTTTGGTTGACATGGAAACGCCGGGTGCCTATGTGCAGTTTTTGCGCAGCCTGTTGCCCAACAAGCCCAAGGCCGAGATGTACACCATGCTGGGTTTGCAGAAACAGGGCAAAACCCTGTTTTATCGCGATTTCCTGCACCACCTGAAGCACAGCCACGATGAGTTCATTGTGGCGCCCGGCATCAAGGGTTTGGTGATGGCGGTGTTCACACTGCCGTCCTACCCGTATGTGTTCAAACTGATCAAAGACAAAATCGCCCCCTCCAAAGAAATAGACCGGGCCGGCGTGATGCACAAATACCAATTGGTGAAGTGGCACGACCGGGTGGGGCGCATGGCCGACACCTGGGAATACAGCCATGTCGGTTTGCCGCTGGAGCGGTTTTCTCAGGAATTGCTGGACCACCTGAAAGACACCTGCGAAAGCTCGCTGACTTTTGAAGACGACACGGTGGTGATCAAACACCTGTACATCGAGCGGCGCATGACGCCGCTGAACCTTTACTTGCAGCATGGCACCGATGCTGAAGTGGAGCATGGTATTACCGAGTATGGAAACGCCATCAAGCAGCTTGCGGCCGCCAATATTTTCCCCGGCGACATGCTGTTCAAAAACTTTGGTGTGACCCGCTTGGGCCGCGTGGTGTTCTACGACTACGATGAAATCGAGTACATGAATGACTGCAACTTCCGGAAAATTCCCGAGGCACCCAACCCGGAAGCCGAGATGTCATCCGAGCCGTGGTACACGGTTGGCCCGAAAGATGTATTCCCCGAAGAGTTTGGTCAGTTTTTGCTGGGGGATCGACGGGTGCGCAAGGCCTTTCTGGGGCGACATGCCGACTTGTTGACCTACGAGTTTTGGCAGAACCGGAAGGAACGAATTGCCGAAGGGCACATTGAGGATATTTTCCCGTATTCCGAGGCGGTTCGGTTCACCAACCGTTTCCGGAAAATGCAGCGCGATCAGTAATTTACTGACAGCTTGCGGTTATAAGCGTATGTCAACTTTGTCCTTTGGAATGCAGGTTTAAACCAGTACACTTCGCGGCGTTGCTGTTTGAATGGGCGGGTTCGCCCTGCTGTGTTTGCCATGAAGATTTCCCGCGTTGTTTCCACGGTGCTCAAGGCGCAGGTGTTGAGCCTGGTTTTGCTGGCGGGGCCGGTATCCGCCACCAACGGTTACTTTTCCCATGGGTATGGCACCAAGGCCAAAGGCCGAGGCGGTGTGTCGCTCTCGATCGCAGACGATGCCATGGCACCTGCCAACAACCCGGCGTTGTTGGTGGACGTGGGCAACCGGTTCGATGCCGGTTTTGACGCCTTTGTGCCCAGACGGGGTGCGGAGCGCACCGGTGGCCCGTTGGGTCAATTTGATTTTTCGGAACGCAGTGACCGCAACCTCTTCATCATTCCTGACTTTGGTTTTAGCAAGAAGATCACTGACCGCGTGACGGCTGGCGTGGCCATTTATGGCAATGGCGGCTTGAACACCGATTACCAAAAGGGCAATACAGCAGCCTGTCCAACCAGTCTCGCATCGGGCGGTCGAGGCAACCCCTTGTGCGGACAAGGCCCGGCGGGCGTCAATCTGGAGCAGTTGGTGGTGGCGCCCACGGTGGCATTTCGCATCAACGCCAACCATGCAGTGGGCATCTCGCCCTTGTTGGTGTACCAGCGTTTTTATGCAGAAGGGCTGCAATTGTTCGGCACCTTTGGTTACAGTGCGGACGCCAACCGCCTGACCAACCAGGGCACCAGTTCCAGCCATGGGCAAGGTTACCGCGTGGGCTATTACGGCACCTACGGGCCTGTCAATGTGGGTGTGTCGTATTCGCCCCGCATCAACATGAGCAAGTTCAATGAATACGCGGGCCTGTTTGCTGGGCAAGGCGACTTCGACATTCCCACCAACAAGGGCTTGGGGGTTTCATGGAAAGTCACCCCCCGGTTGCGCGTGGGAGCCGACATCACCAAAGTGGAGTTCAGTGAAGTGCCCGCGGTTGGCAACTCACGGGCTGGCGCTGCACCGGGCTGCAATTGCTTGGGTAACAGCGACGGGCCTGGCTTTGGGTGGAGCGATGTAACCACTCGGAAATTCGGACTGGAATACCGCGTGACGGATAACCTGACCCTGCGAGGCGGCTACAACAAAGGTGATAACCCGGTTGGACCCGAGGACGTGACCTTCAACATTCTGGCACCCGGTGTGGTGACCAAGCACTACACGGCAGGCTTTACCTACAAGCTGAGCAGCAGCGCAGAATTGTCGGCCCACTACATGCGAGCGCCCAATGTGCGGGTGACGGGGCCGTCTGCCTTGCCAGTACCCGGACCTGTTGAGACCATCGACATGGGGCAGGAAAGTGTGGGCATGACCTTGGGGTTGAGCTATTGAGGGTTGGGCTCATGGTGTGAGCTTGATCGGTGTCTTTTGTTGCTGCCGGTAATGCCAGCAGGCCAGTGTTTTTTGAAGCCCCTAGGCAACACCGGCAGCCCGGTCCGAACGCCCCCCGAAAGTAAAGGTTGTCCCGCGCATGTCGAACCGTCCCGATAACTCGCCACTGCGTGGCTCAGACATCTCGGTCCGTGTGTTCGAATGCTCTGCGGGTCAAACCGATCGGGGGGCTGACTGTTCGGCGCCGGGCATAACGGTATTGCATAGGGGCATGTCACCGAGCGGGTTCGTGGCACCGGTTCATCGGCCTGCGCGGTTCGCCTCCCCTGCAGCGACAGTCAGGACAATCTGCAAAACCGTGACAAGCAGGCGCGGTGAACTGACCAAAGGTCAGTTCAGAGGTCGATTCCCGACCGTTACTTTTGGAGGGTCGACCTCAGCGATCGCGAGGCTCAGGTTTTGAGCCCCAGATTGGCCGTCGCCAAGGGCGAGGTAACTGCGCAGAGCTGCGACTCAAGCTGAAGTAAAGAACGGGCATTGATACGTGTAATGTCGTAATTAGCGCCTTGTCTTTGCTGGCAACAACAACTCCTTCGCCGCAATTTTTTCCGGCTGAAACTTGTTCACCGGCACATCCAATTCATAGCCCAATGCCACGCCGCACAGCAGTTTGTATTGCTTGGGGATTTCAAAATGTTTGTCCAAGGGGCTTCGGAACAGGCCCAATGCGCCTTGCGCGCAACTGCCCAAGCCTGCATTCGTAGCCGCCAGCATCAGGCTTTGCAGGTAAATACCGGCATCCAGTGCGCTGTATATGCCCACGCCTTCATGCACAAACAAAAACACCGCAGCCGGGGCGCCAAACAGGCGAAAGTTCTCGGCCATGGCTTGGTCGCGGGCTTTCAAGTCATCGCGCTTCACGCCCAGCACGCCGTACAGGCCTTTGCCGCACTCCACCCGGCGGCCTTGCAGGTCCTTGGGGTAGTTCACCACGGGTTTTACGTCGCCATCGGGAATACCTGGGTCGCGGGTCAGCAACCCGGTGAGCTGCTTCAGCTTGCCCCCGCGTTGCAGGGCAATCGTGCGTTGAAAGCGGGCATACAGCTCAGTCCGCAGGCTTTCCAGCACGGGCCCGGTGGCCAAGGCCAGTCGGTAAGGGTGGGTGTTGGACCAACTGGGCGACAGGGCGGCTTCCTGCAGAATCTGTTGCAAAAGGGCTTCTGGAATGGGTTTGCTGTCAAATGCGCGAACGCTGTGGCGGGCTTTTAATGTGTCAAGGAATTCCATGTTCCGTTGTCCTGTGTAATAGTCTTTGGCGTACCGCAAGCAGTTTAGAGGAATTATTCCTAGCCAAGCCGACCAACGCGCGACTATTCTCTCAACTGACAATACAGAAAGTCACATAAGGGGACAACACACATGAACAATCCACACGTCGACGTACTGATCATTGGGGCTGGCCTGTCCGGCATTGGCGCGGCTTGCCACATCAAGCAGAACTGCAAGGGCAAGAGCATCGCCATTCTGGAGCGGCGCAAGGCCATTGGCGGTACTTGGGACTTGTTCCGTTACCCCGGCATCCGTTCAGACTCTGACATGTTCACGCTGGGTTACAGCTTCAAACCCTGGAAAGGCGAGAAGGTGTTGGCCAATGGCGACGAAATCCGCAACTACGTGACCGAAGCCGCTGAAGAGTTTGGTGTGACCAAAGACATCCACTTTGGCCGCAAAGTTGTCAGTGCTCAATGGAACTCTGAGCAGTGCCAGTGGACTGTGGAAGCGCTGGACGAAGAAACCGGCAAAACCGAAGTGTTCACCAGCAACTTCCTGCTGGGTTGTACCGGTTACTACAACTACGACCAAGGCTATTTGCCCGACTTCAAGGGCATCAAAAAATTCAAAGGCGAGTTGGTGCATCCGCAAAAGTGGAGCTCGGACATCGACTACACCGGCAAGCGGGTGGTGGTCATTGGGTCTGGCGCCACAGCCATTACGCTGGTGCCTGCCATGAGCGACAAGGCTGCTCATGTGACCATGCTGCAGCGTTCGCCCACTTACATCGCATCCATTCCGTCGATTGACCCTGTGTCGTCGGTGTTGAAGAAATTCATGCCCGACACCCTGGTGTACAAAATTGGCCGTGCCCGCAACATTGGTTTGCAACGTTTGATTTTCAAATTGTCGAAGGAGCGCCCCAAGGCGATTAAGCGCCTGTTGCTGGGTGCCACTCGCCTGCGCATGGGCAAAGACTTCGATATGAAGCACTTCACGCCCAGCTACAACCCGTGGGACCAGCGCCTGTGCGTGGTGCCCGATGGCGACCTGTTCAAGGTGCTGAAGCAGGGCAAGGCCAGCATTGTGACCGACCACATCGACAGCTTTGTGGAAAACGGCATCAAGCTGAAAAGCGGCCAGGTGCTGGAAGCCGACATGGTGGTGACCGCCACTGGTTTGGACCTGCAGATTTTGGGTGGCATGAGCCTGACGGTGGACGGTGAAAGCCTGTCACCCAGCCAGACTATGAGCTACAAGGGCGTGATGATGAGCGGCATTCCCAACTTTGGCATGGTGTTTGGCTACACCAATGCCAGCTGGACGCTGAAAGCCGACCTGGCGGCTGAATACATGTGCCGCCTCATCAACCACATGGAGAGCAAAGGGTTCAACAAGGTGGTGCCACAGGCCAACGGTGTGGACATGAATGACACACCCATGTTTGACCTGGAAGCGGGTTACATGAAGCGTGCTGCGGACCGCTTGCCCAAGCAAGGTGGCAAGTTCCCCTGGACGATTGAAAACAATTACCTGGCCGACCGCCCTGTGCTGAAGAAGAGCAAGATTGAGGACGAATACCTCGATTTCAGCGCTGTGGCCGTGGCAGCAGCCAAGCCTGCGCGCAAGGCCAGCCGCAAGCCTGTGGCCAAGGCGGCATAACACCCGCCATCATCCGTCACCCCGCAGGGTGACGCCAGTGGCTCAAACGGAGCCCACCCATTAGCCTTCTCGGTCCCCTGCGACTGAGAAGGCTTTTATGTTCACCACGCTGTATCCGGTATTTGGTCAAGCTGTTAAACCGGCTTTGGGCTACGAATTCCGGGGCAACCTGTGGCTGTTCATGGATCCCAAAACCCAGCTTACCCCCTGGCTGGTGCTGCACCGCCAATCCACCACCGACAGCGAGCTGGACCAACTGCTGCACTTCGGCTTGATGAAGCCAGGGTCGGGTACCTCGGTGGATTGCGAGGCGCTTCGTCATTTTGGTTTGCTGCCGAAAGGGCATGAGCATGGCCGCTGGTGGATGGACCACGCCGAAGAAACACGCGCAGCCTTGTTTGCTGGCCAGTTGGTGGTGCTCAAGCTGCCGCTGGAGCCCGCCACATTTTTACGATTGCGAAACCCCGACAGCCCCTATTGGGCCAGCTTGTCGAAGCTGCAGTCCATGGCTGCTTCGCCAGAAGACCGTGAGCGCCATGGTGCCGTCTGTGAAATGGCCAATATCCTGCTGGCCCGTTGGAAAACGGCGGACCTGGCCAACCTCGAGTTTCAAAGCCAAAGCCGCGTTCGACAACTGTTGCAAGAGGCAGGTGCCCTGGCACAAGGCACGGGCAGCGCAGTCTGGGGGTTTGCTGAAGGCCTGTTTCAGATGGTCTGGATCCCGGTGAAACTGTGGGGCAAGGCCGTCATCTTTGAATGGGAAGTGCTTTACAAGTTGAGCCAAGGCCAGTTTGAAGAAGCTCGAAAGCAACTGGCCGACATGGGCATGGGCCTTTACAAGACCAAGGAGCAACTATCCGCTGTTGTTCAAGAGGGCGCGCGTTTGTTCATGCTGTGCATGGGCGACGCCACCATTTACAGCGCAGTGCGCGCCTTTTTTGACGGCTACAAAGAAAGCACAGGCCATTTGGCCTATGTGCGGGGCACCACCGAGTTGGTGGTCAACATTGGCATTGAGGTATTCATTGCATTGGCCACTTTGGGTGGCAGCCTGGCTGTAACAGCGGTGCGCATTGCCGAGCGTGTTGGCCCATTCTCGCGCTTGTTGCTGGAACATTTGGCCCGCTTTGCCCGATACAAGTCGGAGGCCAAAGTGGCTGCTGAAACTGCCGATGCTGCCGCCCGTTCAGCAGGGAAGGCCGAGCGCCTGGCTAGCCGGGAAACTGCGCGGGGAGCAGCCCATGAAACAGCCGATGCAGCCGCAGCCACCACCAAAGCCGAAGGGGCCAACACCCCAAAAGTTAAAGACACCAAAACCACCGGCGAACCGATCAGCCTCATCAACGGAGAGGAGTTGCTTCAACTCAGCGATGCGCAATGGCCCGGCCTCATTCCGTTAACTTGGCTGCGAACCTACCGCAGCAGCTTGGCTGAGGCTGGCGATGGCAGCGAGTTGGGTGCAGGGTGGTTTCACCCGCTGGGCCACCAGCTGCGCATTGGCCCCAATGACATTGTTTGGCACGACGACGAAGGCCGCCGCATTCCCTTTGGTGCCATTGAAATCGGTGGGCGTTGTGTCAACACCGCTGAACGCATCACCTTGGCGCGGCGTGCTGCCAACCGCTACACACTCTCTCCGGCTGAGGGCACGGGCAACACCTTGCACTTTGAGGTCCATTCTTCCAACACCAGCACGGCACAACTAACGGGCATTGAAAACGCCTTTGGTCAAGTGTTGCAGGTGTTGCGCAATGCCGATGGACACTTGGTCATGTTGCAGGAAGGGCCGTGGCGGTGGGCTTTCAACACCGATGACCAAGGGCGCATCACACGCATTGCCCAACTGCCGCGCGCTGACCATGCCCATGCGGGTTTGAATGAACGCACCCTGGCGCAATACACCCATGGCCCCGATGGCGACTTGCTGTGCGCCCGCGACCCCAACGGCCACGAAGAACACTACCGCTACCAACAGCACCGCTTGGTGCAACGCACCCTCAAAAGCGGCTACAGCATTCACTTCGACTGGATACAACTGCCTGGCGAAACCCACCACCGCTGCACCAGCCAGTGGGGCGATGCGGTTGAAGGCCAACCCACCTACACCTATTGCTACGAGTGGAACACCGAGGACGGCAGCAATGTGTCCATCGACAGCCGGAGTGGCCGCACTGCTTGCCGCTTTAATGAACGCGGCCAGTTGGTGTACGAGCGCGACCCTGAAGGCGGTGTGCAACGCTGGCGCTATGGCGCACACGGTGAGTTACTGGAACACATCAATGCCGATGGCGCCTTGCAACAGTGGCACTACAACAGCCGCGGCCACTTGGTGGCCCACACCAACGCCTTGGGGCAGGTGCACCGCTGGGAACGCAGCGCCGACGGCCTGGCCATGGCAGAAACCGATTGTGCAGGCCACACCCACCGATACCAATACAACGCGCACGGGCAAGTAACGCGCGTTGAAAGGCCCGACGGCACCGTGCTCAGCATGGACCACAATGCCCAAGGCCTGCCCGTGCAAGCCACCAACCCGCTGGGCCACACCACCCGCTGGGTGTACGACAGCGACGGCCAATTGCAGGCCGTGGTGCTGCCCAACGGGGCCCGCCAGCTGTACCGCTACAATGCGTGGGGGCAGCTCACCAGCATTGTTCAGCCCCTGGGCCAAACCACCCACTATGCCTACGACCTGGCTGGCCAATGCACCCGCATTGAGGCCCCCGGCGGGCCTGCGCGACAATTCAGCTACAGCCCCTTGGGGCAGATTGAAACCCTGCTCGACCCGCAAGGCAACGCCACCACCTACGAATACACCCACCGCTTAGGCCAGCCCACACGGCGCATCAACGCCCTGGGGCAAGTGCTGAACTACCAGTACGACAGCGAACGCAACCTGGTGGCCTTGGTGAATGAAAATGGCCAAACCCACCAGTTTGAATACGACTTGTGCGAAAGGTTGGTGAGCGAAACCGGGTTTGATGGCCGCCAAACCCGCCACCACTACAGCAAAGCCGGTTTGCTCACCCACAGCGAAGAAAACCTCGGCGATGGCCTGGTGCTGCACACCCTGTACGAGCGCGATGCCTTGGGCCAACTGCGCCGCAAAGTGCTGCAGCAGCGCAATGCACAGGGCGATGTGCTGGTGCAGGACGTCACCGAGTTTGACCTTGGCCTGCACGGTGAATTACTGAGCGCCACCAATGCGCACCGCCGTTTAAGTTGGCAATACGATGCACTGGGCCGCGTGGTGCACAGCACCCAGCGCAGTCCACAGGGCGAGTTTGAAACCCAAGCCCAGTACAACGCAGCTGGATGGCTGAAGCACATGCAATGGGGCCTGAAAGGCCAGGCAACCCACAGCCTGCAGTTGGCTTACAACCCCTTGGGGCAAGTGAGTGAACTGCACTGGGGTGAAGAACTGCTCACCCAGTTTGGCCACGACGAATTGGGCCGCGAAACACTGCGGCAATTGTCCAACAGCTTGCAAACCCAACGGCAGTACGATGTGCAAGGCCGCTTGCAAGCCATCAACACCCGGCGCAGGGCAGTTGGTGCTTCCAATGATTTGTTGTCATCAGGCTCAAGCGGTGAGCCTGACAGTGGTTTGCTGAGTAGTCGCCGATACAACTACAACAACCTGAACCAACTGGTGGGGGTGGACGAAACCCACAGCGGGCAGCGCTGGGCCGCGCGGTACAACTACGATGCACTTCACCGCCTGCGCAGTGTGGAAGGCCCCACGCCCGAAGCATTTTTATTCGACCCCGCCAGCAACCTGCTGGAACACCTGCATGGGGAAGAAGCGCAGCAAGCGGTGGCTCAAGATGCACTGCCACCGCCCAACAGCCCCAATGCACTGAGGGCGCGGCAAGTGCAGGGCAACCGCTTGAAGCACCAAGGCCGCCAACGGGCCTACCGGTACGATGCACAGGGCAACCGGGTGTTTGAGGCCCGGGGTTCTGAGGAGTTTGATTACCAGTACAACCTGCACCGCCAACTGGTGGGCATGGAACGCCGCCAGCAAGGCACAGTGCAATGCACCTCACACTACACCTACGACCCACTGGGCCGCCGCGCCAGCAAAACCGTGCAGTGGGAAAACGGCCAACGCAGCCATGTGCAGTTTTACTGGCATGGCCCCACACTGCTGAGCGAAGAAGAAACCCGGGTGGAAGAGGGCAGCGAGCACAGCCACAGCACCCAGTATGTGTTCAAGCCCGGAAGCTTTGAACCCGTTGCCCAAGTGTGCGATGGGCAGGTGCAGCACATCCACACCGACCACCTGGGCACCCCCCGTGAACTGAGCAACAGCCAAGGCCAGTGGGTGTGGAAAGCCCGCTACCGAAGCTATGGTGCGTTGGCGTTGAAGGACGATGCTGTTGAAGAACAGAACCCAGCCGCTTGCAAACTGCGGTTTCAAGGCCAGTATTGGGACGAAGAAAGCGGCTTACACTACAACCTGAACCGCTACTACGACCCCGAGAATGGACAGTTCACCACGCAAGACCCGATAGGCTTGGCGGGTGGATTGAATGTGTACCAGTACGCGCCGAACCCGTTGACATGGGTGGATCCGTGGGGGTTGAGTAGTAAAGAGAGCTATGGAACTGGTGGTGTAAGGCCCAGCTATCTAACACCAGCCGAGTTTGCTGAGCTTCCAAAAACGGGGATGATTGATCCTAGAACTATCCGATACAGCCAAGACAGTGTAGCGGCGGCGTTCAAGCCGCCGTATGGAACGGTGGACGACTTCATTCAAGATTTGCGTGTTGGCGAGATTAATCCGGCTGCTATTGATCCTGTTCGCATCGTCCAGCGGGATGGAAAAATTTTTACACTGGATAACCGACGACTTTACGGCTTTGAACGGGCTGGTATCGACATTCCATATCAGAAGCTCGACACAATTCCGAAACGTGAGTTGTTCAAGTTCAGTACGATGAACGATGGAACTTCTATAACCATTCGTAAAGGGAGATAGAAATGATCGGTGACAATTTATTCGATTACGCCAAGACGGTGGCTTCACGAGAAGACTATGTCAAGTTCGTTGAGTATCTTATTCAAGATTATCAAGAGCAGCATAATCAATGGGGCAACAAAACGCTCGAACAGTTCTTGGGCGGGCTCTCGGGCTTTACCAATGATATAGCGGGATACTATAAAAATATGGGTGAAGTGGTCGATGTCGAACGCATCACATGGCGTATGGCAGCAGAGATGCTCTTGGCTGCTACTGTGTATGGTGGATGACCCGCTGGTCATGAATCGCAGTGACTATCGTACATGGCAGGCCAACCTCGAATCGAAGAGTCAGCGGCAGGCACCCAGTTTCTTGGTCTAATTAACCAAGGCTGATCGCAAAGTGGTTCTGTTCGGTATCGGCAGTTTGGAGGAGCGTCTCGAACCGATTGTTCATATTTGAAGATCCCCCTTTGCTCTGATATTCCAATGCCCCTACTCCCTCAACGCAGCGCTTGATCGGCTACCCGGCGGCTTTGAGTCAGTGGTCTAAGTGCATGTTATGCAGATGCAGCATATACCCGCCGACCACCTGGGTTCACCCTGTGAACTGAGCAACAGCCAAGGCTCTGCGCAGGGAAATCGAGTGTTGCATGTACTGGAGCACACGGTTTCCGATCCGTCGACACCGGTTCACTCAATTTTTAACGTGAATCGTACTCAAATGATTGTATTGGCTGATGAAGCGTGGTCCGCGATGCAACAACTCAAGTTATTACAGCTTTCCCAAAATGAAACTCTGCCCCTTCTGTGAGCAAGATGCTGTTTGGCGCGTTCGGCTTAAAACTATGCCCGAGCATTACTTTTTGATGTGCTTCGAGTGTGATTCTCTATGGCTTTAAAACCAACCTGTTTCCGATCAGGCGGGAACGACATTTGATAAGCATATGCGATCACTTGGTCGTATACCGGATTGGAAAGATATTGAGAAAATTGAAATGATTGAGTAAGACCTCATCCGCCCGCCCGCGGCGGATAGCTGTCAAGAGAAGGGCAACCGCTTAAGGCACCAAGGCCGCCAACGGGCATAGCAGTACGACGTGCTCAAAGCATGTGCAATGCACCTCACACTACACCTACGACCCACTGGGCCGCCGCGCCAGCAAAACCGTGCAGTGGGAAAACGGCCAACGCAGCCATGTACAGTTTTACTGGCATGGCCCCACACTGCTGAGCGAAGAAGAAACCCGGGTGGAAGAGGGCAGCGAGCACAGCCACAGCACCCAGTATGTGTTCAAGCCCGGAAGCTTTGAACCCGTTGCCCAAGTGCGCGATGGGCAAGTGCAGCACATCCACACCGACCACCTGGGCACCCCCCGTGAACTGAGCAACAGCCAAGGCCAGTGGGTGTGGAAAGCCCGCTACCGAAGCTATGGTGGGTTGGCGTTGAAGGACGATGCTGCTGAAGAACAGAACCCAGCCGCCTGCAAACTGCGGTTTCAAGGTCAGTATTGGGACCAAGAAAGCGGCTTACACTACAACCTGAACCGCTACTACGACCCCGAGAGTGGACAGTTCACCACCCAAGACCCGATTGGATTGGCGGGTGGGTTGAATGTGTACCAGTACGTGCCAAACCCGGTGACGTGGGTGGATCCGTGGGGGTTGACCTGTAAGGAGTACGCATACAACATGGTGGAGAGACCTGGTCCCCTTGCTGAACTCCCAGGTCAGCCAGCAGGTAATTTCTCTTCAGGTAAGTACAACGCAACAGTATTATCGGAAGACAAAATCTATTACCGTGGAGGGAAAGGTGGTGGGGGTAAAAATGCATTGGGGCAATGGTTTAATACAACCCCTCCAGAATCAGTTGCAAAAGTCCGGATTGACAATGCGGTTAAGCCACAATGGATAGATCCAAATACCTTGGTTCTCCAGGGGCGATCACCAGTTGATGCAGTCTATGCGATCAAGATTCCCAAAGGAACGACTGTGTTCGAAGGTCCGGTCGGTTATCAGGGGGGTGTGTATGCTGGTGGTCAAGAAATGATGCAAACGTTTATCTCTAAACCTTGGTCTATTCCTGGGGTGGAAGTTATCTCCGAATTGCCATTGAAATGAAATCATTTAACCATCTTAGAGACTCATTTGAGTATCTTTTGACCTTACTTCAGTCAGAAGGTGAGCGTTATCTTGCGCAGAAAATTCGAGAATGCTGTGTCGTGATTAACGATATGCAGCATGGTATCGTCATGCAAGAGGAAGGCCTCCGATCATTAAAGGAAATCCATAAATCAATGTATTGGCCACATGGTGGTTTAGCCAATTTCCATGTTTGGCGAGATTCTGCTGATGAAAGAGTTAACCTAAATCAGGAAATTGCAAAACGAGTGGACTTCATATGGAGTGAGTTAAGTTAGTTGATTTAGGTCTTGATCATCGCTTTCCCCTGCTAATCATTATCTGTATCGTATGCTCAGACCGAAATGAGTACTCTTAAACTTTTGATGAACGATTGTCTGCGCCTAACTCTCCCCCTCTTGAGCTGTTGAAAAATCCTTCAGCCACAGCATACTTATGGCGGTTTTCTCGGCAGTGCATGCTGCACAAAGGTCTTCTTGTGGTCAGAAAGCCTCGCCTTCAAGTCTCGAACTTTTTACATTGCTGGTAGCACTTAGTGGTTTATCCTTTGAGCGCTAAGTCATGATTTTTATCTGGTCAGGTTTTGGGTTTCTCACATTACTAGTACCCATTGTTGCCTTCATCGCTTTGTCCACATTTCAAACCGCGGTGAGTGCAGTGGGGGTGCTGCTGCCATTTCAAGCATTGGTTGTTGCATGGTCGCTGGTCTGCATGACGATGACATGGTTTGTGGGCCGGTATTTCAACACCAAACCACCACGTCGTTATCAAGACGAATCCACGGGTGAAATCACTGAAGTGAAAGCCAAACATTCCCTGTTTTTTATCAAGATGGAATATTGGTCGGTGTTTTGGTTGGTCGTCACTGCGCTGCTGTTGTTCGCGCAGTTGTCAGCCCAGTCGCCTGTATAACTGGGGGGTGTCATGCTGATTTTCTGGTCGGGCTATGGCTTTCTAGGTCTCACCATGGGGATATTCACCGTACCTGTCGTTTTCTTGCTGTGTCTTGTTTCAGCGCACTTTGGTTACCCAATTCCGCCGAATTGGTCAACCGCGCTGATCTGTGCTTTGGCGGCAGTCGTCACTTGGAAAGTGGGTTGTATGCTCAATTCCGAGCCGCCCAGGCAACTGCGTGACTTGGAAACCAATCGAGTGATCAAGCAAGTTGCGCGTCACAGTTGCTGTGGGGTACCCCTGCAATATTTCTGGGTGTTGTGGGTTATCTTTGCCATTGGCAGTTTGGCGGGGAAGCTCGAACCTGTTCTTCCTATTTAAAGGGAGAGGACGCCCTAGTCCCCTCAATAAACCGACTCCTCCAGCGAATGATCCATTACCCGGCGTTGGCACTTACTGCTTGGCTGGTGCTGCCAAAGGTTTTAGAGGCTTTCAGCCCAACGCTTCGGGCAAAGTTTCACTCAGCAAGCGCACAAGCGGTTGATTGATGTAATAACTGTTTCTGCCAAATTTTTCTTTCATCAAAAAACCATGCGTAACCAATTGATCAAGATATTTGGTGGCTGTAATCCGCGTCACATTAAGATCATCCATCACAAATTCAATTCGCGTATACGGATGGTTGAATAAATTGTTCAGCAGTTCCTGTCGATATATTTTCGGTAATTCTGTGCGCATTCGGTGTTTGTATTCCGCCATCAAGTCCCTCATGGCCTGTATCAGCATGATCGTGTGCTGCGATGTTTTGATCAACGCATCGAGCATGTACAAGACCCATGGCTCCCAGTCCCCTGTGTCCCGAACGCCTTGCAGTTGCTGGTAGTAGGCCGTTTTGTTGTTAATGAAGTGGCGGCTGAGATAGAGAACCGGCAGGTTCAACAGGTTTTTTGCGACCAAGTACAAGAGATTGAGTATTCGGCCGGTTCTACCATTTCCGTCGTAAAATGGGTGAATGCTTTCAAACTGGTGATGAATGATGGCCATTTTGATCAGTGGATCTGCATCGCACAGTGAGTCGTCATTGATGTACTTCACCAAATTTTCCATAAGGTTTTCAATCTCATCGGCGTGCTGAGGTGGGGTGTATACAACCTCTTGAGTCATCGCGTTTTTCAGGGATGTACCAGGCAATCGCCTTAAGCCAGCTTTGTTTCTCTCCAGTTCCTCTTGAACGGTCAGGATGTCGTTTAGGCGAATCAATCCGGTTTTACGAACCGCGTTAAACCCTTGTTTCAGGGCGTGGGCATAGTTCTGAACTTCTTTTGCCGCAACAGAGGTGATGGTTTCTACGTCGAGATCGGCTTTGTACAGTTCGTCGTGTGTTGTGACGATGTTCTCGATTTCCGAGCTACCCTTGGCTTCTTGTAAAGCCAAGGTATTGATCAGAATTGCTTCGTTGGGGATGGTTGCCGCCACGCCTTTCAACTCCGCCAGATAACGATGCGCCTCAGCTGTTTTTTTGAGCACAGCTTTGGTTTCCACGTTGCTCATGCCTGTCAGCGGAAGTTTCGGAATGTTGTATTCAGACATGAGCGATACGATCCACAAGAGGGGCGGCATAAAAGCATAAATTTTGAAAGATTTTATACTTAAACGCCTCCCAATGTATAAAAAATCTAATTATCTATACATGTTGTGGTCGATCCATATAGATAAATCGGCTTTTATATGCCCCGATACTTGTATGCAACCTAGTCTCGAATTCCAGAAATTAGTCTGACCTCAATAAACCCACTCTCCCAGCGCAGCACGTGATCGGCTGCCCGGCGGCGTGCTGTGCATGCGCAGTAAAGGCCGGTCAAACTGGTTGAATTTGTCCCGCTTAAAGCCCACGGGCGTCTCCTGGTCCACGGGGAAGTCGCCGCCCAGCGGCGTCTCCAGCGTGCTCACTTCAAAACTGTTCAGGTCGGGGATTAACCCCAAAAACTGGGTTTGCCCAATCGTCAGCAGTGCTTTGCCAAACGGAAAGGGACCTTCGGCACGTTTCAGGTCCCGCAGGGTGTCCACGCCATCCAGTCCGTCGCCCCGCAAAAAGTCGTCCGCTGGTCTGGCCACCTGCGGCAGGTTCAGCAGGCTGGTGCCCAGGCTAACTGGTTCTTGAACGCCCGCTTGTGCTTGAATGCCGCACAATGCAGTCGTGAGCAGTGCAGCACGCACCAAGGTTTTGCAATCCAAGTAACAGTGGAACATGGTGACCTCCCGGGGTATTGAAAATCGTGTGTCATCACAGCGAGTGATACCCTTTCGTTATAAAGGCCCAGGCCAACCCTGTCCATCGGCCAAATTCTTAATCACAAAGTGGTAGGCGTGGTGTGAACTCAGCAGATATCGACTTACCGAATGCGATTTTGACCCTGCTGGCCCAGCGCCGGGCGGGGGCCAGCATTTGCCCCTCGGAGGTGGCTCGGCAGGTGGGTGGGGCCGATTGGCGAAGTTGGATGGAGCCGGTGCGCCAAGCAGGGCGGCAACTGGCGCAGGAAGGGCGCTTGCGGGTGACGCAGAAAGACGCGACGCTTGACCCGACGAAGCCTTGGCACGGTGCGATTCGATTCAGGCTGCCGGACTGAAGTGGTTTGTGCCCAATTCTCCGTTAGAATCGTTGAATCGCAATTGGGGGGCCATTTCCACCATGACAACCAAACAAACGATTGATTTTTATTTCGACCTCACCAGCCCGTACAGCTATGTGGCTGCCGAGCAAATTGAGGCCATTGCACAGGCTGGTAACCGCACGGTGAATTACAAACCCACCCTGCTGGGTTTTGTGTTCAAAAGCACAGGCAACTCCGCCCCCATGATGAACCCAGCCAAGGGCAAATATTCCATCAAGGACTTTCCCCGCACAGCCCGTTTTTATGGGCTGGAGTTGAACTGGCCCAAGCAGTTTCCCATCAACGCGACGGCCGCCTCCCGCGCCATTCTCAAGTTGAAGGCCACCCAACCCGAGAAGGTGGGCGACTTTGTGCGCGCCCTGTACCGGGCCTACTTTGTGACGGGCAGTGACATCACTTCTGAGGAAGGCGTGAAGGCGGTGGCCGACGGCATGGGCCTGGATGGCGCAGCGCTGGCAGCCGCCAACAACGATGAAACCATCAAGGAACAGATGAAAGCCGCTGTGCAGGAGTCGGTGGAGGTGGGCATGTTTGGCGCTCCGTATTTTGTGGTGGATGGTGAGGCGTTTTGGGGCCAGGACCGCTTGGACCAGTTGCGCAAGTGGGTGGTGGAGGGGCCGTTCTAATGGCTGTGCTCGACCACAACAATGTGCGCAACCGCCCTGGCTTTGCCGACAACGAGGCGACCATGCGCGGGCTGGTGCAAGAGTTGCGCGACCGCCTCGCCTTGGTGGCCCAAGGTGGTGGTGCGCAGGCTTGCGAACGCCACACCGCGCGCGGCAAGCTACTGCCCCGTGAACGCGTGGCCGGTTTGCTCGACCCCGGCTCGCCCTTTCTGGAACTGGCACCCTTGGCCGCCTGGGGCATGTACGACAATGCAGCACCGGGTGCTGGTGCCATTGCAGGCATAGGCCGGGTAAGTGGCGTGGACTGCATGATTGTGTGCAACGACGCCACGGTGAAAGGCGGCACGTACTACCCATTGAGCGTGAAAAAACACCTGCGTGCGCAAGAGGTGGCCGCCGAGAACAACCTGCCGTGCATTTACTTGGTGGACTCGGGCGGGGCCAACCTGCCCAATCAGGACGAAGTGTTTCCCGACCGTGATCACTTTGGCCGCATCTTCTTCAACCAGGCCAACATGAGTGCGCAGGGCATTGCGCAAATTGCGGTGGTCATGGGCAGTTGCACGGCCGGTGGGGCTTATGTGCCCGCCATGAGCGACGAGGCCATCATTGTGAAAAACCAGGCCACGATTTTTTTGGGTGGCCCCCCCTTGGTGCAAGCCGCCACTGGCGAGAAGGTGAGCGCCGAAGAGTTGGGCGGTGCCGATGTGCACACCCGGTTGTCGGGCGTGGCAGACCACTTGGCCGAAAACGACCAGCATGCGCTGGAGATTGCCCGCCGCATTGTGGCCAACCTGGGCCGCCCTGAAAAGCGTTTGCCTTGGGCCATCACCGAGCCCCGTGAGCCCTTGTACAGTGCCGAAGAAATTTACGGCATTGTGCCCACCGACACCAAAAAGCCCTTTGATGTGCGCGACATCATTGCCCGCATCGTGGACGGCAGTGAGTTCGATGAATTCAAGGCCCGTTTTGGTACCACGCTGGTGTGTGGCTTTGCGCGCCTGTATGGCATGCCGGTGGGCATTGTGGCCAACAACGGCATTTTGTTTTCCGAGTCGGCCCAAAAAGGCGCGCATTTTATCGAGCTGTGTTGCCAACGCAAAATTCCCCTCGTGTTTTTGCAAAACATCACCGGCTTTATGGTGGGTAAAAAGGTGGAAAACGAGGGCATTGCCCGCCATGGCGCCAAAATGGTGATGGCGGTGGCCTGTGCCAAAGTGCCCAAGTTCACGGTGGTGATTGGCGGCTCGTTTGGCGCGGGCAACTACGGCATGTGCGGCCGGGCTTACAGCCCACGCTTTATGTGGATGTGGCCCAATGCCCGCATCAGCGTGATGGGTGGTGAACAGGCCGCTGGCGTGCTTGCCACCGTCAAGCGCAACCAGATAGAAGGCAAAGGTGGAAGCTGGAGTGCCGAAGAAGAAGCCGCTTTTAAAGCGCCCACCCTGAAACAGTTTGATGAGCAAAGCCAGCCGTATTACGCCACAGCCCGTCTGTGGGACGACGGCTTGATCGACCCGGCCGATACACGGCGCATTTTGGGCATGGCGATATCGGCCAGCTTGAACGCGGACATTCCCGAAACACGCTTTGGCGTGTATCGGATGTAACCCTGGCATACAACCAAATACGGAGACAAGGCATGAGCAACACCGCCGCAGTGCTGGAGGAGCGCCGGGGCAAATCGGTTTGGCTAACGCTGAACCGCCCCGAGGTAAAAAACGCCATGAATGGCGAGATGATTGAAGCCCTGGTGGAAGCCTTTCGCCGCTTGGGTGCCGACGACAACACCCGAGCCATTGTGTTGGCCGGTGCGGGCGATGCCTTTTGCTCAGGCGCCGACCTGGCCTACATGATGCAGCAGGCCCAACAACAAGCCGCCAACCAGCAAAGCGGGCTGACTTTGAGCAGTTTGTTTCGCACCATTGCAGAATGCCCCAAGCCTGTGGTGGCCCGGGTGCATGGCCTGTGCTTTGCGGGTGCAACCGGACTGGTGTCAGCCAGCGACATTCTCGTGGCCAGTCGCAATGTGAAGTTCGGCCTGCCCGAGGTGAAGCGCGGTTTGATACCCGCCACCATCAGCCCCTATGTGGTGCAGGCCATGGGTGTGCAGGCGGCGCGGCGCTACTTCATCACCGGCGAAACCTTCACGGCCGAGCAGGCCCATGCCATGGGCATGGTGCATGAACTGTGCGAGCCTTCGGAACTCGACGCCAAGGTGGATGCCATTTTGGCCGAGCTGGACAGCTGTGCGCCATTGGCCATGGCGGAATGTAAAAAGCTGGTGCGCGATGTGAGCCGCATGGACATCACCAGCGACGACACCCACCACGACGTGGCCATGCGCCTGGTGAAGGTGCGCAGCAGCAGCGAGGCGGCCGAGGGTATGATGGCGTTCATGCAGAAGCGCAAGCCCGTTTGGGCTCAATGAACCGGACACCCCAGCCATGAAACTCGACCCCGACCGCCCACCCGAAAGCGACGACTATTACATGGGCATTGCCCTGGCGGTGCGCCGCAAGGCCAACTGCACGGGCAACCGGGTGGCGGCGGTGATTGTGAAAAACAACCGCGTGATTGCCACCGGGTACAACGGCGTGCCCGAGGGCATGAAGAATTGCCTGGACGGTGGTTGCCTGCGGTGCAGCAACCCGGGTGGACGGTTTCAGTCGGGCACGGGCTACGACCTGTGCATTTGCGTGCATGCCGAACAAAACGCATTGCTGGTGGCAGCCCGCTTCGGTATTTCGGTGGAAGGGGCACACATCTACACCACCATGCAGCCGTGCTTTGGCTGTGCCAAAGAGCTGGTGCAGGCCAAAATTTCCAAGGTGTTTTACCTGCACCCGTGGATACCCACCGATGTGGATCCGCAAATGAGCGAAGCCAAACAAAAAGAGTACGACAAGATCATGTCCAAACTGGATGTGGTGCACATCAAGAATTTTGATGACCCGGCAGCCCGCTGGGCAGTCACCACGCTGCGTGCGCAAAAGTCGCTTGAAGACTGAGCTTTGTTGACCCCACAACACCACTGACCTGAATTGCCATGTTTCAAAAAATACTGATCGCCAACCGCGGCGAAATTGCCCGCCGCATCAACCGCACTGCGCGATCCATGGGCATTGCCACCGTGGCGGTGTATTCCGAGGCTGATGCGCAGGCCTTGCATGTGCGGGAGTGCAATGAAGCGGTGTGCATCGGCCCGGCAGCCGCCAGCGACAGTTATTTGAACATTGCCAATATTTTGGCCGCGGCCAAGGCCGCGGGTGCGCAAGCCATTCACCCGGGCTATGGTTTTTTGTCAGAAAACGCGGCGTTTGCCCAAGCTTGCGCCGACGCGGGCATCGTGTTTATTGGCCCGGGCGTGGAAGCCATTCGCGTGATGGGCAGCAAAAGCGAAGCCAAGGCCTGCGTGCAACCGGCTGGGGTGCCGTTGATTCCTGGTTACTTTGGTGCTGACCAATGCTTGCTCACCTTGCAAGCCGAAGCTGACCGAATTGGCTATCCCATCATGATCAAGGCGGTGGCCGGTGGCGGTGGCAAGGGCATTCGGGTGGTGAACACGCCAGATGAATTACCCGCTGCACTGGAAAGCTGCCAGCGCGAAGCGAAGAATGCGTTTGGTGATGCCACCGTGATGCTCGAGAAGCAGATTATCCGGCCTCGCCATGTTGAAGTGCAGGTGTTTGCCGATTCTCAGGGGCAGGTGGTGCACTTGTACGAGCGTGATTGCTCAGCCCAGCGCCGCCACCAGAAAGTGATTGAAGAGGCCCCGGCCCACGGCTTGAGCCAGGCGCTTCGGGAAGCCATTGGCCAGACCGCTGTGCAGGTGGCCCGGGCCGTGAACTACCTGGGTGCAGGCACGGTGGAGTTTTTGCTGGATGCACGCGGTGATTATTACTTCATGGAAATGAACACCCGTCTGCAGGTGGAGCACCCTGTGACCGAGATGATCACGGGTTTCGATTTGGTGGAGTGGCAAATTCGCATTGCAGCCGGTGAGCCCTTGCCTGTGTCGCAGGCTGACATTTCAACCCGTGGCCATGCTTTTGAAGCCCGTTTGTATGCTGAAAACCCGGACCAAGGCTTTTTGCCCGCCATTGGTGAGGTGGTGCTGTGGGAAACACCGCCTGCGGCGGAATTTAACCGAAGCCAGCCAGTCCGGCTGGATGGGGCGATTGCATCGGGCCTCTCGGTAACCCCGCATTACGACCCCATGATTGGCAAACTGATTGTGTGGGGAGCAGACCGGGCTCAAGCCTTGAGCCTGATGGTCAAAACCTTGGCGCAGCTGCGTTGTGTGGGTGTAAAAAACAATCTGCAGTGGTTGAAATCGTTGTGCCTGCACCCCGAGTTTCAGGCGGGTGGTTATGACACAGGTTTGATTGACCGCATGGGCATTGAATCGACGGCGCATACGCCCAACCAGAACATGCCTGCGGTGCTGGGCGCCTTGGCGGGTTTGGCACGTTGGGCGCAGGGTGCCACATGGCAACATGCAGACCCTTTGGCACAGCGGGATGGCTTTTCGTCTGCCGCACCCTTGATGCGACAAGACCATTGGCAAACCCAGCATACAGACCGTTGGGTGGTCAAAAGTCATGTGATGTTCTCGGCAGGAGCATGCACCATCCGTTCACAGTTGGCGGGTGGTGGTGTTCTTGTTCACCAAGCTCAAGAGGTGAGCCTGACGAATGTTGGGGATGTGCGCCGTGTACAGGGAAAACTACTCGGCGAGGCGGGTTTACAGCCGTTTGATTTGATTTGGCACCGGGATCAGCTTCAGGTTCATTTGGGCGAGTTGCAACAAACCTTGGTGTGGCTGAACCCGGCACACATTCGGGCCGACGACAGCCATGGTGGACATGGCGTGGCCGCACCCATGCCGGGCAAGGTGTTTGCAGTGCACGTAAAACCTGGCGATGCGGTCAAGAAAGGCCAAGCCTTGGTGGGCTTGGAAGCCATGAAAATGGAACACACCCTGACTGCCCCCAAAGACGCTGTGGTCAAAGCCATTGTTCACCAGGTGGGTGAACAGGTTTCCGAGGGCACCGAGTTGGTGGAGTTTGAAGAATGATGGCATTGAAGACAACAGGGGCTCAAGCGGTGAGCCTGGTGGAAGTGGGCCCACGCGATGGTCTTCAAAATGAAAAAACACCCATCGCCACCGCGCACAAGGTCGAGTTGTGCCAGCGCTTGTTGGCCGCAGGCATTGCCCGGTTGGAAGCCGCAGCCTTTGTGTCGCCCAAGTGGGTGCCGCAAATGGCCGATGGTGCCGATGTGTTGGCTGGCTTGAAAAGTCAGCGCGGTGCATCTGTATCACTGTCTGCACTGGTGCCCAACCTGAAGGGCATGGAATCGGCGATTGAGGCCGGCGTACAAGAGGTGGTGGTGTTCACGGCGGCTTCTGAAGCCTTCACCCAAAAGAACATCAACTGCAGCATCGCCGACAGCATTGAGCGTTTCAAGCCGGTGATTGAGCTGGCCCGGCAGCATCACATTCATGTGCGGGGTTCGATTTCCTGCGCATTGGGTTGCCCCTATGAGGGAGATGTTCCGGTGAACCGGGCCGCCGATGTGGCTCGCCGTTTGGCCGATGTTGGCGTGCAGGAATTTGATGTGGCCGACACCATCGGCGTGGGCACTGCGGGGCAAACCCGTGCCGTGTTTGAGGCGGTGGCCAAAGCAGTGCCGGTGGACCGCATTGCCGGGCATTTCCATGACACCTATGGACAGGCTTTGGCCAATATACTGGCTGCGCTGCAAGTGGGTGTGCGTACGTTTCACAGTTCGGTGGCTGGCCTGGGCGGCTGCCCCTACGCCAAAGGTGCAACTGGCAATGTGGCCACCGAAGACGTGGTGTACATGTTGCAGGGCATGGGCTACGACACCGGCATCGATCTGAATGCATTGGTGGACGCTGGTGAATGGGTCAGCACCACTGTGCTGGGGCGACCCTATGCCAGCAGGGCTGGCCGGGCGTTGTGGACACGTCGGCAGGGGTAATCGGGCTGCTTGTTCAATAGCGGCGCTGTTGCGGAATCTGGATGCGCAGGCCAAAGCCCCGACCGTCCAAGCCTTCCGTGTGCTCCAAAATCAATCCCAGGGCGCGTGCCCTGGTGGCCATGTGCGTCATGCCACGCCCTTCCTGAATACGTTCTTTGGACAGCCCACAGCCATCGTCCCGAATGCACAGCGCCACGCACTGCTGCCCGTCGATGGGTTCAATGGACAGTTCGATGGCATGGGCTTTGGCATGTTTCAAAATATTGCCGAATGCTTCCTGAACAATTCGCAGCAAATCGAACAAGTCCCGGGAACGGTAACCCTCCAGTTTCGGGATGTCCTGCACACGCCAATGCAATTGAATGCCGCTCAGTTTGAGACGTCGTTCGTAGCGCCAGCGGAAGTTGCCCAGCAAGGCCAGCAGGTCATCGCTTTGGGGGTCCAGTGAGTCGATGGCCAGACGCAGGTCATCCAGGCAGTCCTGCAGCACGGCGGTCATCTCATCGCGACTCAGGGGGCGACTTTCATTTTCATTCAGGGCGGACACCAGGCTTGAGCCCACGCCATCGTGAATGTCCTGCATGATGCGGCGACGCTCCTCGTCTTTGGTGCGCTGTTGCTCTATCTGGCGAATTTTCATGAATTGATCCATGAGCTGCCGTTCCCGCAGTGACAACTGTGAGTTCAAGGATTGGTTGACGTCCTGCAACTGCCTGAACATGACGCTGAAGCGTTTGAGCAGAATCCAGCAGCCACTGGCGAACAGGGCAATCCCGGTGTACTGGGACAGCAGTACCGATTCAATTGGCAGCGCGTCCACCATGATGGACAGGTCACGCACGCTGAGCAGCACAAACAGCATGGAGCTGGCCCCCAGCAAGGTGGCCTCCATGTCTCGGTGTATCCATGCATGGCGCAGCAGCATGATGTTGAGGACGAAAAACAGCGGAACCACGGGCGCCAGCATGTACAAAGTGAACTGCAATATGTCCCGGCCGCTGAATGCAAAGGTGGTCAGCGTCACCAACACGGCATAGGCCCACAGTGCCTGTCGCAATCGGCGGGATGGGTGTTGGATGTAGCGAAGCAGAAATTGACCGTACAGGCACACAAACCAGGCGTGCAGCGAGTGCACAGCCTCTGCCCACATCACCTGGGGCAGGGGTGCCCACGTTGTGAAGTATCCAATGTTGCGCAAGGCGAATGTGATCACCGCCAGACCGAGAAACAACAGGCCTTGGTCGCTGGCGGCATATCGCGAGAAGAAAGCCAGCAACAGGCCGCTGCCCATGGCCACCAAGGTGGCCAGCATGGAGCCTGTCACTTGCCAGCGGTAGGCACTGCAATACAGCGGTTCGATGGCGTCGGTGGGGCCCAACCAAACACGCCCCAAGCCTGAACGGTAGTTTTTATATCCAGCCACTTGAACCACCAAGACATTGCCGGTGGGCTTGAGCAAGGTTGTTGGAAACTGGAACATCAGCGGGAAATTCCAGTACCGGTCCAGTTCACCGGTCACACGGCCGTATCCGCCAATTTTGCTGCCATTCAGGTACACATGGGCATTCATGACCACGCGGGGCAAAAAGACCGCATCGGGTTTTGGTTTGTCGGGATCGAGATCAAAACGGAATTTGTACAGTGCCTGGCCTTCAAAATTCGGCTGGGTGTTGTTCCACACATCGGGCAAGCGGATGTTGGCGTCATCCGCTGTCCACTCAAGGTCGCCAGGCTGCACGGATCGGGTGTAGCGAACCTTGCCCTCACTGAGCAAGAAACCTTGCGCCTGAAGCTGGGCGTTGCCATCTGCATGCACCGGTGCTTTGAGTATGCCCAACAGGGCCAACACCACTGCACTCAAGACCCAAAGGGCAAACCAGAACTGAAAGCGGTGGGGCTTGGTCACAGGTCCAGCAGGCCCAATAGCGAGGCCTCGTAAACCGCCTCGGAACGGCTGTGGACATGAAGCTTTTTATATATCCGCTTCACATGCGTGGCCACCGTGTGGTTGGAAATGCCCATTTGCCGGGCGATTTCCTGCACGGTAAACCCTTTGGACACCTGCTGGATGACCATGAGTTCACGGTCGGTGATGAGGTTGTGACGGGCCGCTTCACTGACGTGTGCTGAAGGCCCGATGGATTGCTGAACGGGCTTTTGCAGGCGGAACAGCAGTTGGCGGGCAATCAATGGGCTGATGGGTGAGCCGCCGTGGGCCACTTCCAGAATGTGGTTTTCAAGCTCTTCGGAGGAATAATCCTTGAGCAAATAACCGCTGGCTCCCGCCTCCAGGCTGCGAATCACGTGGTCTTCATCGCCGAATGCGGTGATGACCAGGGTCTCAATGTCGGGTTTGTTTTTGCTGATCCAGCGGATGATGTCGATTCCCGAGAAATCGGGCAAACCCAAATCAATCAAGGCAACCCGGGGTGCCGTCATGAACAGCAGGCTGTACGCCTCACTGGCGGTGGATGCACAACCCAGCAACTCCAGCCTGGGCGAACTGGACAGCACCCGAGCCAGGTGATCTTGTGTGGCAGGGTCGTCCTCAATCAGGATGACTGGCAGTCGTTCGGCTGTGTGCGCTGATGGGGTGTCGCTCATGGAGGTCAGACGCTGGTTGAAGTTGGCAATTGAATCGGCAATTCAATGAGCACCCGGGTGCCTTGTCCGGGTTGGGCAGTGACCGTCAGTTTGCCGCCCATCAAGGCGATGCGCTGCTGCATGTTGTGGAGCCCGCGCCCTGCCGGGTGATCATTTGAATCAAATCCTACACCGTTGTCGACAATCTGAACACCGACAGACCGATCTCCGTTGGACACGTGTAGCGTGATCAGGCTGGCACCGGCGTGTTTCAGAATGTTCGCAAACACTTCTTGCAGCACCCGCAGCAGGTTCAGGCAATTTCGGGGGTCCAAATAGGGCAATGGCGGAATTTGCGCGTCCACCTGCCATTGCAATTCAATGCCGGCAGCTTTGAGGGTGCTGGTGATGCGATACCGAAACGAACCCAGCAGCGTGGTCAGGTCTTGTTCCATGGGTTCGAGCGAGTCGATGCTCAGTTGAAGGTCACGCAGGCCATCTTCCAGCAAGGTCAACGTGGCTTGGGTGTCTGTGCTGCGTCCACGCAATTGGTGGATGGCGGCCACCAGATAGGCCCCAATGCCATCGTGCATGTCGGCCATCAGGCGCTGCCGTTCACTAAGTTTGACTTTTTCAGCATCAATCTGTTGCATGACGTGGTACTGCGCAGCCAGCTCGGCCTCCCGACGGGCCAGTCGGGCTTGCAGCGTCTCGTTGAACTGGTCGGCTTCCTTCAGCAATCGGCTGTACCGATCAATCATGAAATAGCTCAGCACGAGAAACATCACGATGCCCATGTACTGGTTCAAGAAGTAACCGTCAAAGCTGCGATACCCAGCCAGCAGCAGCAGGTCGTGAATGCTCAGGATACAAAAACACAGCAAGCCAAATGAGAATGCATGTGCGTCCAGCGCCTGGTTCAGATTGGCATGTCGCCACAACAGGCGAACACACCACAGATAACCCAACAAAATCACCGAGCCGTACA
The DNA here is from genome assembly GCF_036405155.1 of Limnobacter sp. Taxonomy (GTDB): domain Bacteria; phylum Pseudomonadota; class Gammaproteobacteria; order Burkholderiales; family Burkholderiaceae_B; genus Limnobacter. The sequence continues at coordinate 87,581 of NZ_DASWYD010000001.1, forward strand.
CTTCGACCACCCGCAATGACCATTCTTCGTGAACCAACAGCAGGGCAGGGAAGGTGAGCAGGTAGGTCCACCAGGCTTTTCGCTCCCAACGGCCACGGGGCACTTTGCAGTAGTTAAGCACCATTAGGAACACGGTGCTGGCAAAAAAGAGCAAGCCCCCTTGGGAAATTTGCACCCAGTGGCCATGGCTTACCGGTGGCTCGGTGGCCAAAAATGCAAGGTTGCGCAGCCCCCACAGCATGCAGGTGAGTGCCAGCAACACCAGGTTCCATTTTCGGGTTTCGCGCAGTGCGACCAAAATCAGCAGAACAATGCCAGCACCGATGATGAATGACGTGCTGAAAAACACCGATGTGATTTGCAGCCCCCGACGCGACAAATAGGCTTCTCGAAGGTTCTCGTCAGACCCCACCCACACCGTGGACAGGCCAGCCATGTAGTCCGGAAACACGCGGATTTGTATCGACACCCGGTTCATGCCCGGTTTGACGAGGCTGGGGGCGAGTTGCACGTACAAGGGGCGGTTCCAGTTTCGCTCGGCATAGTCCCCGGTCAACGGACCAAAATAGCCCACCCGCTCGTCATTCAGGTAAACCTCGCCATTCATGGCCATGCGCGGAATGTAGATGGCTTCATAGGTGTGGTCTGGGTGAGCAAACACATCAAACTGAAACCAGTAAAAGCCGCCCGCTGTCTGCAGCAAGGTGTCTTCACGATGGGGCAAGGTCACCGCGGGTGCAGTCAACAACTCGGCTGGCGGTGTGCGTTGGTATTCGGCCATGGCCAAGTGTCGCGCATGGGTTACTTGCAGTGCCTGGGGGTCGGTGGGTATGCCGCGCGCCATTTGTGCAAACAGCATCCACAGCAACACAATCGCCAACAACCCACCACTTAGGTAAAGGCGAATGACCCGGCGCGGCCAGCCGGCTGTCTGGGTTGTCGGCAGGGCGCTGGTGTGGTTCAGGGTCGTTCCCGCAGGCTGATGAGCCCCAGTTCACTGGCGCGATGGACTGCGCTGGTGCGGGAGTTGACGGCGAGCTTGCGGTAAATGCGCTTGATGTAGGTGCTCACCGTGTTGATGGACACCTGCATGAGCTCGGCAATTTCGGCTTGCATAAACCCTTTGGCCACCATTTCCAGCACCTGCATTTCGCGGTCTGACAGGGGCGTGACCAGTGGTGCCGGTGTTTCAGTGCCTTTGGTCTCGACTGTGTGGTCGGGTTCCAATGCACGGAAGCGGGTCAACAAGCGGCGGGCAATGACCGGGCTGATGGGCGAGCCCCCAGCGTGCAGTTGCAGCAGGCGGGAGACGATGTCGTCGGTGCGCGTGTCCTTGGTCAGGTAGCCGGTTGCACCGGCTTCAATGCTGGCAATCACATGCGACTCATCACCAAATACCGTGAACACCATGGACTCGCAACCAGGCCTGTTGGCATGGATGTAACGGATCAATTCCAGACCATTGCCATCGGGTAGCCCCAAGTCCACCAGCACAACATTGGGGCTGTGGCGGTCGAGCATGTCGTAAGCCTGTGCCAAGGTGTGTGCGCAGGCCAACAAGGACAGGTCGGGGTGACTGTCAATGGCCTGGGTCAAGCTCTGCAGCATGCGCTCGTCGTCGTCGACCACACACACGCGAATGGTCGCTTCAGGTTTTGCCTCAGGTGGATGGTTGCTCATGGCTAGCGCACCAGTTGATTGACTTCAATGATGGGCATCATCACCGCCAGAACGATCAGCAACACCACCAGGCCCATGACCAGAATCAGCACAGGCTCCAAGAGGCTGGTGAGCCACAGTGCCTTGCGTTCCACTTCGGCGCGTTGCGAGTCCGAGGCCCGCTCCAGCATGGCCGCCAACTGCCCAGTCGATTCGCCGCTGGCCACCAGGTGGGTAAGCACGGGCGGAAACAGGCCGCTTTTGCCCATGGCCTTGCTCAGTCCGCTGCCTTCTTTCACGCGTTCCTGCACCTCACCCATGGCACCTTGCAGGGCGGTGTTGCCCATGGTGCGGTTGGCGGCAGACAAAGCCTTGAGAATGGGTACGCCGCTGCCCACCAAGATGGACAGGGTTGAGGCCAGCCGAGCGGTGTTGACGGCGCGCACAAACGGGCCCACCACCGGCATGGCGAGCACCAGCTCATCGACCCGCAAACGGAACTGTGTGCTTCGCAAGGCATTGCGAAACAGTGCAACGGCGACCACCAGCACCAGCAACAACAACCAGCCCCAGTGGCGTAAAAAGTCGGACAGTGCAATCATCACGATCGTGAGTGTGGGCAGTTGCTGGTTGGTGTTCTCAAACACCGCCACCACTTGGGGCACCACATATGTCAACAAGCCCACCACCACCATCAGCGCCACCAGTGTGACCACAGCCGGGTAAATGAAGGCTGCACTCACTTTTTGCGACAGGGCTTGCCGGGCTTCCAGTGCATCGGCCAGTTTGGTGAGCACATTGCCAAGCTCGCCCGTGCTTTCACCAGCTGCCACAGTGGCCACCACCAATTCGGGAAAGGCTTTGGGGTAATTGGCCAAGGCTTGTGACAAGGGTGTGCCCGCCACCACATCGGAACGAATGCTGGACAACCGCTCGCGGACCAGTGGCTTTTCAGCCTGTTCAATGAGCGCAGCCAGGGCTTGGGCCAACACCAGACGCGCTTGCAGCAGGCTGGCCAATTGGCGGATGATGAGCACCACCTCGCGGTGGCTCAGTTCTCGGGCGAAACGTCGAATCGGGCTCACACCGTGAGCCTGCGGTTTGTTGACCTCCGCAACATCAATCGGTGTCATGCCTTGCATGCGCAACTGGTTGCGGGCAGCGCGTGCCGAGTCGGCTTCCAGCGAGCCCTTCACGGTTTTGCCATCTGCGCCCAGTGCTTCGTAGCGAAATACAGCCATGGTGTGTGTCCGCCGCCGTCAGTCTTTGGTGACGCGCAACAATTCTTCCAGGGTGGTTTCACCCTGATCCACCCAGCGCTGGCCATCCTCCCGCATGGTTTTCATGCCGTGGTTCAGTGCGTGGGTGCGCATCTCGCTTTCGGCTGCGCCGTTGTGGATGAGGGTGCGCACGGCATCGTCCACCGTGAACAGTTCATACACCCCGGTGCGCCCCACATAGCCGGTGTGGGCGCAGCGATCGCAGCCAACCGGGTGCCAGTGGGTGTGTCCGTCCGCACTGGTTTCCTGCCGTTTGCAGTGTGGGCACAGGCGACGAACCAGGCGCTGGGCCAACACACCGAGCAGGCTGCTCGACAACAGGAAGGGCTCCACACCCATGTCGATGAGGCGGGTAACAGCGCTCACCGAGTCGTTGGTGTGCAGGGTGGCCAGCACCAAGTGGCCTGTGAGTGAGGCTTGTACGGCAATCTGCGCTGTTTCCAGGTCGCGGATTTCACCAATCATGATCACGTCCGGGTCTTGCCGCAAAATGGCGCGCAGGGCCTTGCCGAAGGTCATGTCGATTTTGGGGTTGACCGGCGTTTGGCTGATGCCCGGCAGGTCATATTCCACTGGGTCTTCCACCGTCATCACATTGGTGGTGCTGGAGTCGATGCGCGACAAGGCGGCATACAGTGTGGTGGTTTTGCCTGAGCCGGTGGGGCCGGTCACCAGCAAAATACCATGTGGCATGCGGCACAGCCTGTCCATGTCGTGCAGGGTGTGGGCCGGCATGCCCAAGCGGGTCAGTTCCAGTCGCCCGGCCTCTTTGTCCAGCAAGCGCAGCACCGCGCGTTCGCCGTGGCCGGTTGGCAGGGTGGACACCCGCACGTCCATCGGCTTGCCACCGATGCGCAGGGTGATGCGACCGTCTTGTGGCAGGCGTTTTTCGGCAATGTCCAGGCTGGCCATGATCTTGATGCGCGAAATCAGGGCCGAGTGCAACTCGCGGCGGGGCTGCAACACATCGCGCAGCGTGCCGTCCACGCGGAAGCGCACGGCGGAATGGGTTTCAAAGGCTTCGATGTGAATGTCGGACGCACCGTCGCGGCTCGCCTGGGTCAACAGGGCGTTGATCATCCGGATGATGGGTGCGTCGTCTTCGGTTTCAAGCAGGTCTTCTACGGCGGGAATGTCCTGCATCAGTTGGGTCAAGTCCAGATCACCCGCCACTTCGTCGGCGACCGCGGCGGCGCTGGTTTCCTGGTTTGAGTAAGCCTGGTTGATGGTTTTTTCCAGCTCGACAGCATCGGCGCAATACACCCAGTCGATGGGGCATGGTGCCACGCGCTGCGCCTCGGTCAGCGCATGTGGGGGTGTTCGGGGGCCAAACGCAATGCGCCAACCCTCGGCCTGGGCATCCAGACACAGCAACTGGTTTTGCCGGGCAAAACCGTAATTCAGTCGCGACACGGATTGTGGATTGAATTGCACCATCACAGCCCCTCGATCCGCATCAATTGGCGCTACCGCCGTTGCTGCCACCTGTGCTGTTTCCAGTTGCATTTCCAGGCCGTGGAATCACCAAAATGCGTTGAGCAGGGGCCAGTTGCAAGTTGTTGGGTTGGCTGCCACCGGGCGCAGTGCTTGAGCCCGCTGCTGGTGTGCCTGTGTTGTTGGGCTTGATTTCACGCAGTGAACGATCGGGCAGCACCGGGCCCTTCATGTCGGGCAATGCAAAGCGGTTGTCCAGCTGGTTGGTTTGCTGCTGGCTGCGCATGTAGTCGTAGCGGTTGGTCACAATGCTTTGTGCCTGGTCCTCGTTGCGCACCACGACTGGCCGCAAAAACACCATCAGGTTGGTTTTCACGCGGCGGCGGTTGTCGTAACGGAAGAACTGCCCCAGCACCGGCACGTCACCAATGCCTGGCACCTTTTCTTCATTGCCGGTGACGCGGTCTTCCACCAAGCCACCCAACACAATGATGTTGCCACTTTCCACCAGCACATTGCTTTCAATCGAGCGCTTGTTGGTGATGATGCCAGACACATTCGTGGCGTCCACCACCGAACTGACTTCCTGGAAAATACCCAGCTTCACCACGCCACCCTCAGACACCTGGGGCTTTACGCGCAGGGTGAGGCCCACGTCTTGCCGCTCAATCGTCTGGAAGGGGTTGATGGCGGCCCCACCGTTGCCGCCTGCATTCGCAAATTGGCCGGTGATGAAGGGCACGTTTTGGCCAATCACAATCTTGGCCTCTTCGTTGTCCAGCGTCAGAATGTTGGGTGTGGACAGAATGTTGGCGTTGGCCTTGCTTTCCAGCGCACGGGCCAGAAAGCCCAGGTTGGAAATGGTGCCCACGCCGGGGATGTTGACTTGCCCGTCGATGATGCCGATGTTCAGGCCCCGCCCGATGGAGCCCAGGTTGGTGGAGGCGCCAATGATGTTTTTGCCAGAGCCGATGTCGTTGAAATTGGTGCCACCAATGACCTTGGCCGAGTTGCCCGCCGCGCCCGACAAGCCCTGGAACTGGATGCCGAACTCAGCGGCCTTGTCGCTGGACACTTCCACAATCAGGCTTTCGACAAACACCTGCGCGCGCCGCACATCCAGTTTCTCGATGATGGAACGCAGGTTGCGGTACACCGGCTCGGGGGCGGTGATGATGAGCGAGTTGGTGGACGCATCGGCTTGCACAATGCCGCCGTTGTTCACGTCATTGTTGCCGGATGCCACACTCAGTTGCCCGCCGGTGGCGCCGCCCAAACCACCCGACAGGCCGCCAGTGGCAGCAGTCGAGCCGGTGGTTGAGTTGCCCAAGCTGCTGGGCCCATTCAAATTGCCGGTTCCCAGGCCACTGGTGCCGGTGTTGTTTTGGCTCAAGCCCGAGCCGGTGTCCACCTTGATGGGGCTGTTGGTGAGCACACCCTGCAATGTTTTGGCCAGCTTGGTGGCCTCCGCATTCTTCAGGTACACCACCCACACATTGCCCGGTTGCTTGGTGGGTTGGTCGAGTTTGCGTATCAGGTTTTTGGCCAAATTCAGCCGGGCCTGGCTGGGCGTGCGGATGAGCAGGCTGTTGGTTCGCGGGTCGGCCATCACGGTGAGGCGCTGGCCTGCATCCACCGCAGCGCCGGTGCCCCGGTTGCCTTCATCCAGCATGCGGTTCAGGATGGCGGCAATGTCCACCGCCAGCGCATGTTCCAGCGGCACCACCTCGAGGTCGCCCGAGCTGGGGCCATCAATGGATGCAATGATGCGGGCGATGCGTTGCAGGTTGTCGGCGTAGTCGGTGATGACCAGGGTGTTGTTGTTGGGGTAGGCGGCAATCGTGTTGTTGGGTGCAATCAAGGGCCGCAGCACCGGCACCAGCGCCGTGGCCGACTCATAGTTCAACTGGAACACCTGGGTGACAATGGCGCCGCCGCTTTGGTTCATCGCACGGCGGGGGTCAACCTCGTTGGACGCCTGAATTTTTGCGTCATTTTCAGGCACCACACGGGCCACGCCGCCACTTTCCACAATCGTGAAACCTTGCAGGCGCAAGGCGGCCAGCAGGGCATTTTTGGCATCGGCTGCACTCAACGGCTCGGGCGACACCAAGGAAATGGTGCCGCGCACCCGGGGGTCCACCACGAAGGTTTGGTTGGTGAATGAGCCAATGGCCCGCACCACAGCATCAATTTCCGCATTCACGAAGTTCAGCGAAAACCGGTCGCTGGCCTGGCCCTGTACTTTGGTGCTGTTTGGGGCCGCCAGGACGGGTGTCATGGCTTGTGAGCCGGCGCCTGCCAGCAGGGCAGCCACCAACAGGTTCAGCAGGGTTTTGGTGGCCGGGATATTGCGCGCAGTGTTCAAAGCACTGTTCCTTTATTGTTCAAAGCATTCATCAAAATACACCGAGGCGATAGCGCTGGCCTTCCAGACGTCCCATCTGGCTCAGCAGGCCTGTGAGGGCCTCGCGGCTGGCTTCCTGGGCCTGTGCATAGCCTGTAAAAGAAAACCGCTGGCCCGGAATCACCGCACCCTGTCCTTCCATCATCAAGGGGCCCCGAAGGGTATTCAAGTTCACGTCCAACTGTTTACCGGGGTTTCCTGTCACCGTGATGACATATTCGCCCAAAGGCCGAATGCTCGCCAGTGCGGATTGTGCATCGGACCAGGTCACGCGTACATCCACCGCCTGCCCAGCCTGCCAACCCTGCCAGTTCACCTGCACCAGCCCTTCAGGCCGAATGGTGTTGTAGGGGGCGCCCAGTGCCATCAACCACGCGGCGGGAAACTGCAGCGCACCGCCCTCCACCTTGATACCGTTCAAACCCACAGCCAGATGCAAGGTTTGCGCAATTCGCGGGTGGGTCAGCGCAACCTGTAGCCCGTGCCGGCCCAGCCCGGTTTGCCACGCCAGGGGGCCCGGCACGGCGTACACACGCCCGCCATCTGACACCCCCAACTGAACCTCACCGTTCCACAGGCTGCCACGCATGGCCAACACCTGCAGCGTGGGGCCAATGGTGGATTGGATCATGGGCTTCAGGCTGTATGCGGGCCAGGCCGCCACCGCCACACCCACCGCTGTCAAGGCGGGTAGCAGCCATTGGCGATGCCGGGTCATGGTGTATTGCCTGCTTTGGGCAGAAACACCACATGCCCTGTCAAAGTGGCTGCGGCCACCTTTTTCAAATCGGTTTCCAGCAGCGTGAGGCTCGAAATCGACTCGGCTTTGTTCAACCAGGCCAGCACGCCCGCTGCAGGCGCTTCGGTGAATTCAATCCGAAGTTCGCCTTCTTCAGTCCGCCGCAGTGTGCTCTGTTGTTGCAGGGCCTGGTCGACCAGCAGTTGGGCCAGTCGGGGCTCAAGCTCGCTGTCCCGCACCACCACGCGTGAGCGCGCACCGCGCAGCGCCTCCAGTTCCGTGGCGGCGCGCATCACTTGGGCCGCCTTGTCCTGCAAGGCCTGTTGTTCAGCCGGTGCATTTTTCAGGGTTTGAATGGCCGGGTCCAGGCCCAATGACCACAACAGCACCAAAGCAGTCAGTGCACCGCCCCAGGTCACCAGCAGGCGCTCACGGGGGTTCAATTGGTCCAGGCGAGCCTGCAGCTGTTGAATGTGTTGCTGCAGGTTCATGATGGGTCCCCCTGTTTGACTTGCAGCACGGGCTGGTTGTCGGGCCCTGCCTTGGTCCACTGCGCAGACAGGCCGCGCGCCTTCAGCCGCTGTACAGCCCCCTCCTGCATGGCTTGGGTCACATTGGCCCCAAAACGCAAGCTCAAGGTGCCTTTGGAAAAGGCCAAGTCATTCAAGCTGTTGAAGGGGGCATCTTGCATGGCCACCCCCACTTCGTGCAGCCAGTGGCTGGCACTGCCACTGCTGTTGTTGCCTGCCAGGCCGCTGCTCAGGGTGCGTTTTTCCCGTTCAATCAGGAGCAAGGGGTCGGCCACCATGGGGGTGTCGGGCAGGGCTTGTGCATAACGCTCTGCAATGGTTTGTTCCAGGCGGGCGTTTTGACTGCGGGCCTTGAAGGCCAACATATTCAAACCCACCACACCCACGGCCAACAAGCCGATGAATGCGACCAGCAAGGACCTCTTTCCGCGGCTGGCTGCCGGTGCCCGCACACCCAAGCGCCGAAGCTCCTCTGGCCGCACCAGGCTGCAATCCCGAAGCTGGTTGAGGCTCGACAAGGGCAGGCGAGGCACGGTTTCAATACTTTGAAGGATGTCGGCGGTGCCGGTGAGGCCTTCAAGCCGAGCACGGTCTGCCGCCAGCATCACGCCACTTTGATTGCCCAGCACGCGCTGCAACAGTGCTGTCAACACCGCGGGTGTTGTGGTCGGCAATACCGCAGGTTGGGCGGCGGGCTCGGCCACCAGCAGGTCATTGCCACTGAACCACAGCACCCGGTCTTGACTGCTGGGTTGGCGCAAGGTTTCGCAGGACACGGCCTGCAATTGCAAACCCGCCTGCCGGCAGGCGGTGACCACCGCGCGCACGTGGGCCCTGCCCACCACAGCAGCCAGCCGCTGACCATCGCCCAAGCTGTGCCACAGGCTGACATGGTTGTCTTCGGGGTCGTTGAGCAGGAAGGGTTCGACAACAAAGGGCAGTGCGTCTTGCAGTTTTTGACCGGTCAGTTTGGGCGGTGTCACCGACAGCACAGTGACCTCGGACGGGGCCACCAATGCGACGCATGGCAAGTCCTTTGGCAGCTGGTTCAGGGGTTCTTCGCCCCCGTGCAGCTTCCCGCCTGCCCCGTGCACCTCAAAGCGCACGCGCAGCACACGCCCCTCACTGTCGGCCCGCGCCTGGTCATGGCTGTTGGGCCACCACACCACCAGGCTTGCCTGCTTGTTGCTCACTCATTGTCTCCAAATGACCAGCACCTTCTGGTCCTTGCGCTCTAGCAAGGCACGGGTGCGTATCAGTGCCTGTTCAACCTGTGCAGTACCTTCAATCAGGAAGAACGCTGTGTTCACGCTTATTAAATCATTGTTTGCCTGGATATTTGGTCCCAGCGCTGCTTTGAAATCATTGATGTTGCGAAAGCTCACCCGGTCGCGCTGCGAGATCACGGACTGAGCCTGCGCATAGCTTAACGGCTCCAGTGCAGCGTACAACACCTCAGGGGTGGTGGTGTTGGCATTGATGGGTGTGGCCCGGGGCAGCAGAACCACATGCGGACGCAGCTGGTTCCAGGTGTCTTCACCAATGCCGTAGCGTCCGCGGAAGTCTTCCCAGCGGATGGCGGGCGGCAGCGCGGGTTGGCGGTCAGCCGCCGGTTTGTCCTGTCCGGTCGGCGTCTGTGGCTTGAACATCCGGGCAACAGTGCCAGCAATTCGCTCGCGGTCTTGGGGGTTCACGCCGAGCAAATCGCACAGCTTGGCAAAGCCAGCCAGCCACTCGGCGCGGGCAGGGTTGTCCAGCCCCAGGTTGCGCAGGTTAAAGCGGCCCTGCGCGTCTTCAATCCGGCCGGTCAACACCACTTCACGGGTGTCGGCGTTGGTGGCGTTTTCATCTTTGCGCATCAAGCCTTCATTGATGCGACTTTCTGCCAGTGGCACTGCCCAGGGTTCTGTCAGGGTGTCGGTGGTGGACACCCGGGCATCCTCCCGCAAAATGACGCGGGCCCAATCCACCCCGCTGCGGCTCACCAGTTCTGCTTGGTCCCGGGCTGCCGTCACGGAAATGGTTTTGGCGGTGGCAAACAGGTTCCAAATCAGGGGGCTGACGGCCAGCGTGCACAGCACCACGATGAACAGCGCCATCACCACGGCGGCGCCTTGTTGCGTGCGCAGGGGTTGGGCCATCAGTACACCCCGCCTGTCAGCAAGATTTTCATCACGGTTTGCCCGTTGGCGGGCGTTATCGCCACTTCCACCGCACGCACCCGGCCCGAAGGGCTGGGGGTGTCGCCTTCACCACCGGTTTGTTCGCCACCTGGTGCGGGTGTGCCTGCAGGCGCTGTGGCCGAAGCCAGCGGGTTGCCTTGCAGGTTCAGCTCGGTCAGGGGCAGGGGTGACACATTGCCCAACAGCAGAGCCGGCGTCCATCCACCGGGTTCGCGCCACAAACGGATGCGCAAACCTTGCACCGGTAGCAAACCATTGGTGGGTGCTGCATTGGTCGGGTTGCTGGCTGCGCTGTTGCCGTTGGGGTTGTTTTCGACGTTCTCCCGGCGCACTGTTCTTAGCAAACCCTGCGCGGTTTGCAGCCACTGGATTTCTTCCCGAAATGCGTTTTCGCTGGTGTCTCGCCGCGTGGTGCGAATGATCAAGCCCTGGCTCACCAGTGCGACCGATTCCTGATCGGCACCAGGCCACGGTGTGCCCAGGTTCAAGGAGGACAAATCCCTGTCCAGTTGACCGAAAATGGCGGCAGTGGTTTGCAACTCGTTGTCGACCCGGTTGACTCGGTCGGCGCTGCGCAGCACCTCTGTGAGACCCCGCCAGGACAGCAGCGCCAAAATGGCCACAATGCCCAAGGCCACCAGCACTTCCAGCAAAGTGAAGCCGCGCTGTGTCTTCATGGTGCACTGCTGAAAAAAACCACCAGCCGGGCCAGTTGAAACTTTTCATCCACGGCAGCGGCGTCCTTCACCTGGATTTCAATCCGGCGAAAGTTGGGGTTGGGTGTGTTGGTGATGTCGATGCGGCACACAAAACGAAAGTTGGCCTGCGGGCATGGCAACTGGGCTGTTTGACTGGCCGGGTAAACGCCTGCCACCGCCAGCATGTTGGCCATGTTGCGCGCGCTCCACTGGGCATACTGGCGCTTGATGAGGTCATCCTGCTGCAGGTTCATATTGCCAGCTGCTTTCAGGCAGGCCATCAAGGCAACAGCGATGATGGTCATGGCCACCAGCGCTTCAATCAAGGTGAACCCTTGGTGATTGGGCGTGCGCCAGGCTCGCATCATGAGCCCGACGGATTGGTGAGTACAACCTGTGGCTGGCTGGCCACAAAAGGGCCGCCATTCTGGCTTTCCAGCACCAGCCGGGTGCGGTTTTTCTGAAGGACAACCGTTCGGCGCGTCAAGTCCGGGGTTCGCTCCAGAGTCAGGTAGCTGTTGAGGTTGCCTTCGGTGAACAACTGAACCGTGAACGGCCCGTGGCCCCAGGTGCGGGGCCGAAGTGCAGGCTCGGTTTGCACCGGCACCCAGCGCGTGCCCGTTTGTTCCTGAAATTCAAATCCTGTGTTGCCGGCCACCAATCGAATGGCCTTGGACTTGAGCAATGCTTCTTGTTGCGCGACGCGCAGCAATTGGGCCAGTTGTCGAGCGTCCGATTGCAGCAGGCTGCCGTCGCCGGGCGTGCCCTTGACCACAATCAGGCCTGTGGCGATCGACAACACCACAACCACCACCAGCAATTCCAGCAGGGTGAATCCCTTCGGGCGTTCGAAGGCCATGAGGGCCTTACAGGCTCCAGGATCCAATGTCGGCATTGACTCCCTCGCCGCCCGCCTTGCCGTCTGCGCCAAAGCTCATCACATCCACCTCACCCTTCAAACCGGGGCTAAGGAACTGGTATGGGTTGCCCCAGGGGTCGTTGGGCACCTTGGACAGGTAACCGCCCTGCTTGTAATTGTTGGGCTGGGGCTCGGTGGTCGGCTTTTGCACCAGCGCTTGAAGCCCTTGTTCGGTGGTGGGGTAGCGGCTGTTGTCCAAGCGGTACAAATTCAAAGCCTGCATGATGGAGGCGATGTCCTGACGCGCAGCCACCACCCGAGCTTCGTCAGGGCGCCCCATGATTTTGGGCACCACCAGCGTGGCCAGAATGCCCAGAATCACGACCACCACCATGATTTCGATCAGCGTGAAGCCGGCGGATTGTCGGTGCTGGTGGCGGGGCGTTGCAGCAAAGCGGGTTGTGAGCGTATTCATGCGGTTCTTGGGCAAATGTGAGTAGGATCAACCCCGAAGGTTACACCGATTTTGCAGCCTTGCGCACAATCGGCAGGCGGCGCAATGTCGGCCTGTCGTCACTGCTGGCGGCGACAGCCCCGGGTGTTTGGTCCGAATGGGGGCTCGGGTTTTCATGTAAGTAAAATACTGATTCTGTCACTAGAACAGGGGCTTTAGGCGCCGTGGCGATACTTACATAATGTCGGTATTGGCGGCAGTGCCGCCGATAACCCTTGAAGCATGGCTTAAACCGGACACTCGAATACAGTGGTCCGGTTTTTTTTTGGTGCACAATAGCCAAGGCGTGGTTAATCGCCATGCACGTTCCCACCCCATGAGCTGCCCATGAAACTTGCCCTCAAACTGCCGCGTGCCTTGCCCACATTGTCCGACCGTTGGTTTCAGGCCCTCGCGCTGTGCATGTGGGCGGCTGCAGCGGGTTTGGCGGTTTGGTTGGTGATTCAATGGATGGCCCCGGCGCCTGTGGTGGCGCAGGCCATGCCCGCCGACATGTCGGCTCAATTTCAAATGGACCAGTCGGCCGAGGCCCGCTTGCTGGGTGTTGAAACAGCGGGTGGATTAACGCCGCCCTCGGTGAATGTGCTGGGCGTGTTTGCCGCAGGCGACGGCACTGGGGCCGCTGTGTTGTCGATTGAGGGGCAACCTGCGCAGTCCAAGTCAGTGGGTGAAGAGGTGGCCAATGGCTGGACGTTGGATGAGGTGGGCGCCACCTTTGCGGTGATTGGCCGCAGCGGTCAACGCGTGCAGCTCAACCTGCCTGTGTTGCAGGCCGACCCCAATCTGCTCAAGCGAGTGCCGCAATAAGCCTTCGCCTTCAAGGCTTATTGCCCACACCGGTCAATGTTTGGGTCAGTGACTTGCCGTCGGCATCCTGAATCTGAATGCGCACCGGTTGCCACCCCACCTGCTTGCCGTACCACACGCGCACAATGTCATCGCCCGCGTCTTCTGGCTTGCTTTCAAATTTCAGCGCGTTCACGGTTTGTTCCCGGTCACCCAGGTTCACCACCACATCCTCGGTGCCCTTCAACACAAACCATTCGGTGCTGACCCGGCCGGTACCGATCACCCGCAGCTTGATCTCGTCGCCGGTTTTGGCGGGTGCTCCGCAGCGCAGTTGCGCAGCCATCTGATAAATCATGCTGAGCCGGTCTTGAAGGCCTTTCTCCAAAGGGGCTGCCGTGTTGTTCTTTTTGAACTGCACCTCTTTCTGTGTTTCATTCACCACCGACTCGACCAAGGGTTTCTTGCCCCGTTTTTCGGCGTAGTACAAAGGGACAAAGCCCAGTTTCGGGTCCACCAGCCCTTCGCTTTTTTGTGTTAACTGGCCCGAAAACATCAAGGCCATCAGGCCTTTGGCCTGCGACACCGATTCCAGCGTGTAATGGTTGCCTGCCACCCGCAGGCTGTGCTGGCTGACCGCCAACTGGCCAGGCACCTGGCTGTGGGTCAGCGAAAATTGAAGGTCGGCATCGGCCAGGGCTTTGCCGGGTGCACTGCACTCCAGGCCCGCTTGCGCTGTGCCGGACACCAGGGCTGCTGCCCACACCAGCGACCCCAACATGTGTCGCGTCCAGTTCAGTCTCATCGAATCACCAGTCCATCCAGATAGCCTTCATCGGCTGTGTAAATCGTCAATACTTCGCGTCGGGCTGGCCGGTCTGCTGGTGCTGCCGACACATGCACCCAGCGACCAAATTCCAAAATCAGTTGGTCAAACTGAATGCCCGAGCTCGCAATCGCCTCTGCCAATAACGCAGGGCTGCCCCATTCCGGGCACACCACATCAGCGGCCAGGCCCAGGCAATGCTGCGAACCCGGCACCCCGCCAACCCGTGCATTCAACAGTGGGCTGCGAAAGCCGCTGTTGATTTTCAAGGCACTGGCTGGAATACCCACTGCCGCGCACACCTGGCCCAGCAACTGGGACAAGCGACGCAGGTTGTCCCAGTGCTCTGGCGGGCAGCGGTTGTCCAAACCGGTTTTGTTTGCCGTGTCGGAATGGCACAATACGGCTGGCGCGAAGCCCGGATGAAAACCCGCCGTTGAGCTTTCGTGATTGTCTTTATTCCATTCTGGACTGCTTGTTTTGCGCATTCGTTACCTTCGTCGACCCCCAGCCCGAACCGCCGGACGGGTTTATCTGCTGGACCTGGACAATACCCTGCACGAGGCGTCTACCCACATTCTGCCGGAGATTAACCGGCAAATGACCGATTACCTGGCCCGCAAGTTAAATGTCAGCCGTGAAGCTGCCAGTGCGGCACGCACCCAGTATTGGCAACGCTATGGCGCCACCCTGTTGGGCATGATGCGGCACCATGGCATCAACCCGCACGAATTTTTGGCAGAAACCCACCGTTTTGACGATCTCAAGGCCGTCAGCCGCCGGCATGCCAGCGTTCCGCACAGGCTGTCGCGTCTCAACGGTTTGCGCGTGTTGCTCACCAACGCGCCCCGGGCCTACGCCACCGAGGTGTCCAAAATTTTGGGTTTACACCGGCATTACCACGCCTTGGTGTCCATTGAGGACATGGTGATTCATGGCGCCTGGCGGCCCAAGCCCACCCCCATTTTGTGGCCGCACCTGAAAGCAGCGCTCAAGTCCAAGCGTTTGCTGCTCGTGGACGACACCCTGGGGCATTTGCACGAGGCGTCACGCCACGGCATTCAAACCAGCTGGATCACGCTGCCCGGTTTGGGTTTTGTTGCCCACAAGCCCAAGGGGCGGGTGCGCAGCCGCATCCGTCAGTTTGAACAGATCAAGCGTTTGAAGTTTTAACCGCACACCGGGCAGGCTGGGTCTTTGCGGATGCGCATGCGGGTAAATTCGCAGGCCCGTGCATCGTAAATTTGCAGGGTGCTGTACAGCGGCTTGCCAAAGCCCGCCAAAATTTTCAGAGCCTCGCTGGCTTGCAGTGTGCCAATCACCCCAGTTAAGGGCGCAAACACGCCCATGGTTGCACATCGCACTTCGCTCACATCGTCGCCTTCGGGAAACAGGCAGTGGTAACAAGGGGCTTCCGGGTTTTGCAATTCAAAGCAGGCCAGTTGACCGTCCAGGCGAATGGCTGCGCCCGACACCAAGGGTTTGCCCAGTTTTACACAGGCCCGGTTGACCGCATGCCGTGTCTTGAAGTTGTCGCAGCAGTCCAGCACCACGTCGGCCCGGGCCACCAGCGCCTCCAGTTCGGCACCTTCCAGGCGCTTGTTCAGGGGCTCAATCTCGATCAGGGGGTTGATTTGCAGCAGTTGCTCGCGCGCCGAGTCCACCTTGGGCATGCCCACCCGTGCCGTGGTGTGCAGCACTTGCCGTTGCAGGTTGGTGAGGTCGACTTCATCGTCATCGGCAATGATCAGCGTGCCGACCCCGGCACTGGCCAGGTATAGGGCGCTTGGACAACCCAGACCACCCGCACCCACCACCAGCACCGTGGCGTTGGCAATGCGGGTTTGGCCTTCTATGCCAATGTCGTCCAGCAGGATGTGACGGGAGTAGCGAAGCAACTCCGCGTCATTCAGGTCCTTCAGCGGCATGGCCGGGCTTACTTGCCTTGCTTGGCTTGTTGCTCAGCCAACTTGCGGTTTTGCTGAACGGGCTTGCCTTTCAGGTAATTCACCGCTTGTTGAAGCTGGAAGTCATCATCTGAACCAAACACCACGGGTTTTGCATTGGCGGGTGTTTCTGTGTCGGCTTTTTTCTCGCTCGGGGTTTCTTTCTCGCCCTTGTCGTTGGACAGGTGGCGCGACAGGTCAGCCTCGCGAACCCGCTCAACCACATCACCGTTGGGTGTTTCGGTCACCAGGTAGTCGGGCACAATGCCCTTGGCCTGAATGCTGCGACCCGACGGTGTGTAGTACCGTGCCGTGGTCAGTTTGATGGCGGTGTTGTTGTTCAGCGGCAGAATGGTTTGCACCGAGCCCTTGCCGAAAGTTTGCGTGCCCAGCACCTTGGCGCGGCCGTGGTCCTGCAGGGCACCGGCAACAATTTCCGATGCGGAGGCCGAGCCACCGTTGACCACCACCACCATCGGCAGTGTTTTGGCCACGGCTGTCAGGTCGCGCAGATAATCCTTTTCCTTGCCGCGCAGGTAGTCATCGGGCGAGGCCACCAGCTTGCGTTGGGAGTCTTCCGTGCGCCCGTCGGTGCTCACCACCAGGCTGTTTTGGGGCAGGAATGCTGCCGCCACACCCACTGCAGCATTCAACAGGCCGCCCGGGTCGTTGCGCAGGTCCAGCACAATGCCCTTCATGGGTTTTTCGGCTTGCAGTTTGTTCAAGGCCTTGGCCAGGTATTCACCAGTGTGTTCCTGGAACTGGGTCACCCGCACATAGCCATAACCGCCTTCCAGCATTTTGGCTTTTACGCTTTGCACGCGGATCACGTCGCGCACAATGGTCACGACAATCGGCTTGTCCTCGTTCTTGCGCAGCAAGGTGAGTTTGATCTCGGTCTTGGGCTTGCCGCGCATCATGCCAACCGCGTCCGACAGGCTCATGCCCTTGGTCGGTTTGTCATCAATTTTCACGATCAGGTCGCCGGCTTTCACGCCTGCTTTCTGGGCCGGGGTGTCCTCGATGGGGGAAATCACCTTCACAAAGCCGTCTTCGGTGCCCACTTCAATGCCCAGGCCGCCAAATTCGCCCTGTGTGCCCACGCGAAGTTCTTTGAACGCATCGGCATCCAGGTAGCTGGAGTGGGGGTCGAGGTTGGACACCATGCCGCTGATGGCACCCTGAAACAGTTTGTCGTCACCCACGGGTTCGACATAAAAATTCTTGATGGCGCCAAACACTTCGGTGAATTGCCGAAGTTCGGACAGGGGCAGGGCCTCGGGCGGTTGCTGCTGCCGCTGGGCCACGGCGCTCACGCCCAGGCTGACCAACACGCCAGCCACCACACCGGCCGACACCAAACTGACTGTACGTAACTTCTGCTGCATAGTATTTATTGACCTTTGGTCCACGAAAGCGGGTCGAAGGCGATGCCCTGACGCCTGAGTTCAAAGTATAGCCCGTTGTCTAGGGTACCACTGCTGTTACCGGTTTCGGCAATCACATCCCCGGCATTCACGGTATCGCCGGTTTTCTTGAGCAGTTTGCCGTTGTTTCCATAGACGCTCAAGAACTCGTCGCCATGGTCAATCACCAGGATTTCACCAAACCCCCGCATGAAGTCTGCAAACACCACTCGCCCGTTGCCCACCACCCGAACGGGTTGGCCGGGTTCCGCCGCAATAAACAAGCCCTTCCACGAGGGGCCTTGACCGTCTTTGGTCCGTGTTGCGCCAAAACGGCCCACGATGGTGCCTTGCACGGGCAGCACCATGCGCCCTTTGAGTTTGGCAAATTCACCTGTGCTGGGCATGGGCGGCGGGCTGAATGACCGGGCTTCCCGTTCTTTGGGCGGTGTGCCTTTTTTGATGTCGGGCAGGGTGGTGGTTCGCGCTGCACGCTCGGCCTCTCGGCGCTTGGCTTCTTCAATGGCCCGTGCCAATTGGTTGATGGTGTTGGTCAGGCGTTGTTCGTCCCGTTGCAGGCGCTTGCGCTGCAGTTCCTGATCGCTCAGCTTGGAATTCAGGTCCTCAATCAACTGGCTGCGCTCTTCTCGTTGAGCCGCCAAATCCTTCTGCGCTTTGTTTTGGCGCTCGATGGTGTCGTCCAGTTTGTCCTGCTTTCTCTCCAGGCCCTGGCGCAGCTTTTCCAGCGCCTCGGCCTGTTGGGCTTGCTGTTCAGCCAGTGCTTTTTCGGCTGTTGAAATGCGTTCGTACCAGTAGCCATCCCGAGCCGCCTGGCTGGCCGATTGGCCCGCCAGCCATGCTTGCGTGGGGTTGATTTCGGTGCGTCGGTACTGGTTGCGCAGCACGCGCGCCAAGCGGTCCTGGGTGTTGGCCAGGTCCAGGGCCAGTTGAGCCTCTTGCTTGTTCAGGTCCTCAATCTCGGCCTCCAGCGCTTTGCGCTCTTTGTCCAGTGCAGCAATGCGTGCGGCGGTGTCCTTCAGCTTTTGTTCCACCACCCCCAAAGCTTTGGCAGCCCGTTTTTTTTCCGTGCTGGTTTGTTCAATGGCCTTTTTCACGGCCTCCAACTGTTTGCGAACCTCGTCGCGCTCTTTTTGCGCACCGGCAGACTCGCGCCCCGGGTTGTGCTGTGTGGCAGCCAGCACAGGCACAGAACCGAGGCACAGAAGGGCAGACAGCACCCAGCCCATGGGCAGGTGCTTTGAACAAATAGGGATCACCGGTTTACTTGGCCTTGCCCTGGTTTGCCACGGCCGCCATGGCAGCCTCGATTTCAGCCTGATCGCCCAAGTAATAATGGCGAATGGGCTTCAGGTTGTTGTCCAGTTCATACACCAGTGGTCGGGCTGTGGGAATGTTCACCTTGAGGATGTCGTCCTCCGACAGGCCGTCGAGGTACTTGATGAGTGCGCGAAGCGAGTTGCCATGCGCTGCCACCAGCACTTTTTTACCGGATTGGATTGCGGGGGCGATGCCCTCATTCCAAATGGGGATAACACGGTCCACCGTGTCTTTCAGGCATTCCGTCAACGGCACTTCCTGGGGTTTCAGTTTGGCGTAGCGGGGGTCTTTGCCGGCAAAGCGGGGGTCGTCCACCGTCATGGGGTTGGGGGCGATGGCATACGCACGGCGCCAGATCAGCACTTGCTCTTCACCAAATTTTGCAGCGGTTTCCGCTTTGTTCAAGCCTTGCAGGTCACCATAGTGCCGCTCGTTCAGGCGCCAGGTTTTCACCACGGGCAGCCAGCTCATGCCCATGGTCCGCAGGGCAATTTCCAGCGTGTGAATGGCCCGGGTCAGCACCGAGGTGTAGGCCACATCAAAACTGAACCCTTCGGACTTCAGCAACTCACCGGCTTTGCGGGCTTCTTCCCGGCCTTTGTCGGTCAGGTCCACATCGGCCCAGCCGGTGAAGCGGTTTTCCAGGTTCCACTGGCTTTCGCCGTGGCGCATCAATACGAGTTTGTACATGTCGAGGCCTTTGTCGTCGCCGCTGGTTGGCGGCAGAGGATTGGTCAGGATTGGTCAAGATTGGATTAGCCGACATTTTAGCCCCGATTCAAGGCTATATAATCAAAAGCCGTCCAAGACCCACTCGAAGTAGCCTGTATGACTCAAGAATTTTTGGTACACAACAGCTGGTTAATCGCCCTGGCCGTGAGCTCGGGCCTGATGCTGGTGTGGCCATCTCTGATGAAAGGTGGCGCCCGCCGCGTAACGCCCCAGCAAGCCACCCTGCTGCTGAACCAGAAAAAGGCTGTGGTTGTGGACATTCGCGATGAAGACACCTTCAACGCCGTGGGTGCGATTGCCCAGTCCAAGCGCATTCCCCTGGACCAGATCAAGGCCAAGGCAGCCACCGTGTCCAAAAACAAGGACACACCGGTGATCGTCGTGTGCCAAAAGGGTCAACGCGCTGTGCCAGCCGCAAAAATTCTTCAGGGCGAGGGTTACACCGACGTGCAGGTGCTCGATGGCGGCATTGCAGCCTGGACTGAAGCCGGGCTTCCCTTGAAGAAGAACAGCACCAAGTCCAAAGCCTGAGCGAATCACCGACAGGCACTGTTTGCAGGAGTATTCACATGAGCAACACCCAGGCCCCAGTTCGCATGTACACCACCGCGGTGTGCCCCTATTGCCAACGCGCCGAGCGCCTGTTGACCGAGCGCGGTGTCACCTCGATTGAAAAAATCCGGATCGACCTGGAGCCAGAGCAGCGCGAAAAAATGATGGCCGAAACCGGCCGCCGCACCGTGCCCCAAATTTACATCGGTTCCACCCACGTCGGTGGTTTCGATGACCTGGCCGCGCTGGACCGCGCGGGCAAACTGATGCCGTTGTTAAACGGCGACCAATAAACCATTACCCGAATCAAGGAGCCAGCACATGGCCGAACAAGCCCAAGAAGCCGTCTTTCAAATGCAGCGTGTGTACGTCAAAGACGCTTCACTGGAATTGCCCAACGCACCCCAAATTTTTCTGGAGAAAAATCCTCCCGCCATTGAGGTGTCGGTGGATGTGGGTGCCCAGCGCTTGGCCGACACTGTGTTTGAATCCGAAGTCACTGTGACCGTGACCGCCAAAATTGGCGACAAAGTCGCCTTTCTGGTGGAGTGCAAGCAGGCCGGTATTTTTGAAATCTCCGGTGTACCTGAAGACCAGTACGACCCATTGCTGGGCATTTTGTGCCCCGGCATGATCTACCCGTACCTTCGCGCCAATGTGGCCGACATGATCACCCGCACAGGTTTCCCGCCTGTGCACCTGTCGGACATCAACTTCGAACAGTTCTACCAGCAACGCCTGGCTGCAGCACAAGAAGCCGCTGCATCGACTGCCAACGCCTAATTCGCCACGGGAGGCCCCATGCACATCACCGTTTTCGGTTCAGGTGCCTGGGGCACCGCAGTGGCCACACACATGGCCTTTGCCCACAGCGTGGTGCTGTGGGGGCGCGATGCACAAGTGGTTGAGTCCATCAACCAGCACCATGAAAACTCCCGCTATTTGGCGGGCATCAAGCTCAATCCGCAATTAAAGGCCCAGGCCGACTTTGCGCTGGCAGCCCGCCATGCGTTACAGGGCCCGGCCGCCGAGCGTTTGTGGGTGTTGGGTACGCCCATGGGCGCATTGCGCACCACCTTGCAGGCCTTGCTCAACGTGGCCCCGTTTGAGGAATGGCCCCCCATTGTTTGGCTGTGCAAGGGCTTTGAGGTGGGTACAGGCCTCATGCCGCACCAAGTGGTGGAGGCTGTTTTGGGCAAACCCCACGGCGGGGCGCTCACCGGCCCTTCTTTTGCGGCCGAGGTGGCCAAAGGCCTGCCTTGCGCACTCACGGCCGCATCGGCTTGCCCGGCCCATCGAGCGGCCATGGTGGCGGCTGCGCACCATGCAGCCATGCGGGTGTATGAGCTCGATGACATCGTGGGTGCTGAAGTGGGCGGCGCTGTTAAAAACATCATGGCGGTGGCCACCGGCATGTGTGACGGCATGCAATTGGGCCTCAATGCCCGGGCTGCGCTCATCACGCGGGGCATGGCCGAAATCAAGCGGCTGGCGGTGGCCTTGGGTGCCCAGCCTGAAACGTTGAATGGGTTGTCTGGTTTTGGTGACCTTATTTTGACCTGCACCGGCGACTTGTCTCGCAACCGTCGGGTGGGGTTGATGTTGGCCCAAGGCAAAAGCCTGGAGCAGATTTTGGTTGAGCTTGGACAGGTGGCCGAGGGCGTGAAGTGCGCGCCGGTGGTGCATGAGTTGGCCGGTAAGTTGGGCGTGGACATGCCCATCACCGCTGCTGTGAATGCCACGCTGTTTGAAGGCATCAGCCCCGGAGAGGGTGTCATGCGCTTGCTGTCGCGGGGTGCAAAATGGGAGCAGGCTGCGGACCCGGCAGCTTAGCGCCCGCCAGCAAAGCCCAATTGCCGCCAGGCCTCGTACACGCTGACCGCCACTGAGTTGGACAGGTTCAGCGACCGGCTTTCAGGGCGCATGGGCAACCGCAGCCAATTCTCACGGGCAAACCAACCGCGAATTTCCTCTGACAAGCCCCGGGTTTCGCAGCCAAACACCAGGTAATCGCCACTGCGATAGGCCACTTCAAACGGCGAGCGTTGGCCTTTGGTGGTCATGGCAAAGCACCGTTCATGTGGTGGTTGCTCGCTCTCCAAGAATGCCTGCCAACTGGCATGCACTTTCATTTTGGCGTACTCGTGGTAGTCCAGACCTGCGCGTTTCATGCGTGCATCGTCCAACGGAAAGCCCAAAGGCTCAATCAGGTGCAGCTGCGCACCTGTATTGGCACACAGTCGGATGACGTTGCCTGTGTTGGGTGGAATTTCCGGTTCAACCAATACCACGTGAATCATTCTGGGGTCCTGCAAATGGCCATAACAAGAATGCGCTGCGCACCCGCACGCCGCAGCGCCTGTATGCAGGCCGCCGTGGTGGCGCCAGTGGTGATGACATCGTCCACCAAGGCAATCGGGCCCAAGGCTTGAACAGGTTTGACCACGCGAAATGCGTTCTGCAAGTTGTGCAGTCGGCCCGCCTTGTCCAAACCCGCTTGGGCCTGAGTGTCCTGTGTTTTCAGCAGGGTGTCGGTGTTCAGCGGCCAGCGCAGTCGCGTGCTCAAGCCTTTGGCCAGCAGCGCCGCCTGATTATAGCCGCGTTGTCGAAGGCGGGCAGGGCTGCTGGGCACCGGCATGACGGTGCACGGCCCCCAATGGCTGCTGGTTGCAGACTGAACTTCTCGTTGCCATCGGTCGGCCAGCCAATCGGCCAGCATCGGTACTGTGCCCCAGCCTTTTCGGTACTTCAAGGCTTGCACCCAATCGTCCACCGGGGCGGTGTAGTCGCTGCACACCACGGTTTGCAAGTTCGGGTCAGGCTTTGCTTTGCAGTGGCGGCAGCGCGTCCAGCCAAAAGCCTGCAGCCTTGGGCCCAGGGGCAGGGCGCACTGCATGCAGCGCGCGGACTGCTCCAAGGCCAGCATGGGGCCTACACAGGCCTGGCATAGCCAGCGTTGCAAAACCCAAGGGGCGGTGGTCTGTTGACTGGTCTGACCACTTCCGAGCGGCTGGTCGCAAGCGGCGCACACTCGCCAGGGCAGCCAGCGGCATGCTTGTTCAAACGTCTGCCGGGCACTTGACCAAAACCGATACAATCGGGGGTTTGTGGTCTGGTGGTGCTTGGGTGGTGTCATATGAGTGATTTCTGGAAACGCGAACGGTCGAATGCCGCCTGGGTTCGGCAATGGTCGCGTCGGGTTCAGGGGCCTGCGCCATTCATCCTCGGCGAGGTGAACCGTCGCATGGTGGACCGTGCCCAAATCATGCGCCCAGCCGAGGGAGGGGTGTTGCACCAAGGCTGGTTACACCCGGAATTGTTGGGGCCTGTCGAAACCTTGTTCGAAGGCCGTGAGTTTGTGCGGTGTGCACCCCAGGCGCTGCCGCTGTTGCCGCCTGCCGAGCACAGCAAAGTGGTGGGGGTGCTGTCCCGCTTGTGGTCGGGTTGGGGAAAGTCACCGGCCAGCACCACACCTGTATTGCCGTCCCAAGCATTGCCCCTGCCCGACGCCAGCATGGCCATGGTGTGGTCTCCCTTGTGGTTGCACCATGTGGCCGACCCAGCGTTTCAGGTGAAAGAATGGCATCGGGTGCTCAAACCCGAGGGTGGGCTGTTTTTTTCCCTGTTTGGTCCCGACACAGCCGCAGAGCTGGCTGGTGTTGCGCAAGCGCTGGGCGTGCCCATGCCCGACTTTCCCGATATGCACGACGTGGGAGACTTGTTGAGCCGGCTCGGCTTTTCCGACCCGGTCATGGAAATGGAAAAGCTCACGCTGACGTACACCTCGCCCCAAGCGTTGCTGGATGATTGGCGCGCCTTGATGGGCAACAATTTGGTGGGCCTGGGCGGTGTTGAGTCCACGGGCTTGAGGGGGAAAGCCGCTTTAACACAGGCTTTTGGGGTTTTGGAAGGACTGAGACAAAATGACACAGGCCGCATTCCACTCACCTTGGAGCTGGTTTACGGGCATGCGTGGAAGGTTGAGCGTGCGCCAAAAAGCGGTGTGACCACGGTTCGCCTTCAGGACATTGGTGGTCGGCGCAGCGCCAAGTAGGCGTTGTTAAAGACCTTTTTCGAATGTACTCGAATGTACTTGAAGTATTTCGTGGAAAACACGGATTGAATGCGCCAGCCTTGTTGATTGGCCGTAAATCTTGGGCCTATAATTCGAAGGTTTCTTCTACACCTGAATAATGGTTGTAGTAGGTCTGAATGACTGCTCTTTTGAGGTATGTGGGCATGATTCCAGAAGATTCAAGTCCCCGGGTTGAGCACGCAGTGTCCAAGCCGGCGGTTGATCTGGTTGAGTCCGGTCAGTCTGAGCGGTGGGTGTTTCGGAAAAATTGTTCCCTGTCCCCACGGCAACTACTGGCCTGGTATGCGGCCATCTGCAGTTCGACCCTGGTTGTTGCAACCGGGTTCCTGATTGCGGGTTACTGGATTGTGTTGCCGTTTGCAGGCCTTGAGCTGCTGTTGGTTGGTGTGGCGTTTCTGGTGTATGCCAGGCATGCCACCGATTTCGAAATGATCGAACTCGCGCCCTACCAACTAAGGCTTGTGTTTGCCGATGGCGCCAGACGCACGGAAATTTCGCTGTCCCCCCAGTGGGCCCGGCTCGATTACAACGGACGTTACAAGGCACCGCTGACCATCAGTCACAAAGGCCAACATGTAAAAATCGGCAAATTCATTGCCGAAAAAGACAAGCCGGCATTGCACAAAGAATTGCGTGCAGCGCTGGCCAGGGCGGCTTGTGCGGTGTAAACCAGCTTGGTTGTAGTCAAGCAGCTGTTGATCGATTGGACTTTTTTTTGAGATTGAGGATCGCCATGTTGAAGTCGTCCTTGGGGTTTCGTGGAGCACTGGCTGCGGCCGCTGCTGTTGCGATGACAACCTTCGGAGGTGCAGCACTCGCCGAGAATGTGTCCGGGCAACCGCGCCAGTACAATCTGGCCGAGCCTGTGACCGAAATTGCACGCCAAATTTATGACCTGCACACCATGATGTTGGTGATTTGCCTGGTCATTTTCGTGGCTGTTTTCGGTGTGATGTTTTACTCAATCTTCGCGCACCGCAAATCGAAAGGCGCCAAGCCAGCCTCCTTCCACGAAAGCACCACCGTCGAAATCATCTGGACAGTGGTTCCCTTCCTGATCGTGATCGGCATGGCCTTGCCCGCCACCAAAACCGTGGTGGCCATGAAGGACACCTCCAACGCCGACATCACCATCAAGGCCACGGGCTATCAGTGGAAATGGGGCTACGAATACCTGGCTGGCGAGGGCGAAGGCATTTCCTTCCTGTCCACGCTGTCCACACCACGCAACCAGATTGAAGACCACAAAGGTGAAACCGCTGCCCCTCGCGGTGAGCACTACCTGATGGAAGTGGACAACAGCATGGTTGTGCCTGTGGGCAAGAAAATCCGCATGGTGACCACAGCCAACGACGTGATTCACGCCTGGATGATTCCCGCCTTTGGCGTGAAGCAGGATGCAATCCCCGGTTTTGTTCGCGACACCTGGTTCAAGGCCGAAAAGGTGGGTGTTTACCGCGGTCAGTGTGCTGAGCTGTGCGGTAAAGACCATGCCTTCATGCCCATCGTGGTTGAAGTGAAATCCGAGGAAGACTATGCCAAGTGGGTTCAAGCCAAGCTGACCGAAATGAAGGCCAAGCAGGACGACCCCAACAAGGAATGGACCAAGGAAGACCTGGTGGCCCGTGGCGAGAAAGTGTTCAACGCCAACTGCGCTGCCTGTCACCAAGCCACTGGTTTGGGCATTCCTGGCGCCTTCCCTGCGCTGGTGGGTTCCAAGGTTGTGATGGGCCCACAAGCTGGTCAAATCGACATCCTGCTGCACGGCCGCAATGCCATGCCCGCCTGGAAACAGTTGTCAGACGTCGAGATTGCGTCTGTCATCACCTACACACGGAATGCCTGGGCCAATGCTGGTACAGGTCCTGACCCGGTTGTCCAGCCAAAAGCTGTGATGGCTGCACGTCAATAATTTGCTTGGGAGATTAGTATGAGCACTACCGCGGCAGATTTGGCCCACGGACACGACCACAGCCACGACCACGCCCATGACCATCCGCACGGGTGGCGTCGCTGGCTGTTTGCCACCAACCACAAAGACATCGGTACCCTGTACCTGATCTTTTCTTTCACCATGTTGCTGGAAGGCGGCATTCTGGCGCTGATGCTGCGCGCCGAGCTGTTCCAGCCTGGTCTGCAGTTGTTCCACCCCGAGTTCTTCAACCAGCTCACCACCATGCACGGCCTGGTGATGGTGTTTGGTGCGGTGATGCCGGCCTTCGTGGGCTTTGCCAACTGGATGATTCCGCTGCAAATCGGCTGCTCTGACATGGCCTTTGCCCGCATGAACAACTTCAGCTTCTGGCTGATGGTGCCTGCCGCCATCATCCTGACGGCTTCGTTCTTCATGCCCGGTGGTGCCACTGCAGCCGGTTGGACGCTGTATGCGCCCCTGTCTGTGCAGATGGGCCCCGGCATGGATGCCGCGATTTTCGCGATGCACATTCTGGGAGCGTCCTCCATCATGGGCTCCATCAACATCATCACCACCATCCTGAACATGCGCGCACCTGGCATGACCCTGATGAAGATGCCGATGTTCTGCTGGACCTGGCTGATCACTGCTTATCTGCTGATCGCCGTGATGCCTGTGCTGGCTGGTGCCATCACCATGGTGCTGACCGACCGTCACTTCGGCACATCCTTCTTCAACGCCGCTGGCGGTGGTGACCCCGTGATGTACCAGCACATTTTCTGGTTCTTCGGTCACCCCGAGGTGTACATCATGATTTTGCCGGCCTTCGGTATCGTGTCGCACATCGTGCCCACCTTCGCCCGCAAAACCCTGTTTGGTTACAGCTCCATGGTGTACGCCACATCGTCCATCGCGATCCTGTCGTTCATCGTTTGGGCGCACCACATGTTCACAACCGGCATGCCCGTCACTGGCCAGTTGTTCTTCATGTACGCCACCATGCTGATCGCCATTCCAACCGGCGTGAAGGTGTTCAACTGGCTGGCCACCATGTGGAAAGGCTCGATGACGTTCGAGACCCCCATGCTGTTCGCAGTGGGTTTCATCTTCGTGTTCACCATGGGTGGTTTCACGGGTCTTATCCTGGCGGTTGCACCGGTTGACATTCAGCTGCAGGACACCTACTACGTTGTGGCGCACTTCCACTACGTGCTGGTGGCCGGCTCACTGTTTGCCTTGTTTGCAGGCACGTACTTCTGGCTGCCCAAGTGGTCTGGCCGCATGTACAGCGAAAAGCTGGGCAAGCTGCACTTCTGGTCCAGCCTGATCAGCTTTAACGTGACCTTCTTCCCCATGCACTTCCTGGGCCTGGCCGGTATGCCACGCCGTTACGCGGATTACGCCACGCAGTTCACCGACTTCCACGCCATTGCCACCATCGGTGCGTTCTGGTTTGGTCTGTCCCAGCTGATTTTCCTGTGGTGCGTGCTGAAAGCCTGGCTGTTCCAGCAAGGTGAGCCAGCGCCTGCCAAACCGTGGGAAGGTGCGGAAGGTCTGGAGTGGACAGTGCCGTCCCCAGCGCCATTCCACACCTTTGAAACACCCCCCGTGGTGAAGTGAGAGGACTCGAAGTGACACCTGAGCAAAAACAACGCAACCGGAAAACCGGACTGATTCTGTTGTCGGTTGCGTTGGTGTTCTTTGTGGGAATTGTGGTCCGCAAGATCATGGAGCCCAGTATTTTGAATTTGATGCAGTAAGAGGCGGTATGAGCAGCAAACAGGTCGCTTCAAAAGGTTTGCACCGGCAAATGCTGGTGCGGCTGGCAGTGATTGTCGTGGCCATGTTTGCGTTTGGTTATGCCTTGGTGCCCATTTACCGCGCCATTTGCAAGGTGACCGGCATCAACGTGCTGACCAAGCAAGATGTGAATGCCGCTGAGGTGGTTAAAAACACCCAGGTGGACACCAGCCGAAGCATCGAAGTCATTTTTGATGCCAACGAGCGGGGCAATTGGGTGTTCAAGCCCGAAACCCACCGGATGATGGTGCACCCGGGCGAAATTGTGACGATCAAGTACCAGGTCAAAAACAACCTGGATCGGGATGTGCAGGGGCAAGCCATTCCGAGTTACCTGCCCATGAAGGCGGCTGCTGACTTCAACAAGCTGGAGTGCTTTTGCTTCAAGCAGCAACCTTTCAAGGCCGGTGAAAGCAAAGAGTTTCCGGTGGTGTTTGTGATCAATCCGAAAATGCCTAAGGATGTTCACACCGTCACCTTGAGTTACACCTTTTTTGAAGTGGCTGGCGCAACCGCGCAGGCCAAACCCTGAGGGCTCCGCTTGAGCGACGATATCAAGCAGGCTGTCAGCCGGAAGGCCGACAAAGCCACATTGCTGCAGACACTGTCCGCCGTGCTGTGGTCGTTTTTTGGGGTACGCAAGGGCAAAAGCCATGCAGAAGACATGCAAAAGCTCAACCCGGTGCATGTCATTTTGGTGGGTATTGGTGCTGCCGCCATGTTTGTGATCGGGTTGGTGATGTTGGTGAAATGGGTTGTGGCCACGGCCTGAAGCTGTATAGGCAGTCACAATAAGAATTCAAGAAGCAGTGAATACCTCTACATACGAGAAATAGGAGAAACCACCATGCGTGCGAATGCACCATATTATTTTGTGCCGGGCCTGTCCCAGTGGCCCATCATGGGCGCATTGGCGATGTTCTTTTTCGTGCTGGGCATGTCCAATTGGGTCAATGGTGTTAGCTGGGGGCCTATCTCCTTCGCACTGAGCATGGCCATCCTGTTTTTCACGCTGTTTGGCTGGTTCCGCACCGTCATCTCTGAATCCGAAGGTGGCATGTACAGCGATCGCGTGGACGTCTCCTTCCGCTGGTCCATGGGCTGGTTCATTTTCTCGGAAGTGATGTTCTTCGCTGCGTTTTTTGGTGCGCTGTTTTACGCACGCCAAATTGCCATGCCTTGGCTGGGCGACCTGGACAACAAATCCTTCCTGTGGCCCGACTTTGGCGCGCACTGGCCTAACACGGGCCCTGCCGG
The DNA here is from genome assembly GCF_036405155.1 of Limnobacter sp. Classification (GTDB taxonomy): domain Bacteria; phylum Pseudomonadota; class Gammaproteobacteria; order Burkholderiales; family Burkholderiaceae_B; genus Limnobacter. The sequence continues at coordinate 116,538 of NZ_DASWYD010000001.1, forward strand.
CACCATCGAGTCGTTCGAAAAAATGGGTCCATGGCCCATCCCGACCATCAACACTGCCCTGTTGCTCAGCTCTGGCTTGACCCTGACCTGGGCTCACCACGCCATGCTGGCCAATCAGCGGGGTAAGTTGATTTTGGGCTTGGCACTCACCGTGCTGTTGGGCGCCATCTTCATGGGCTTCCAGGCTTATGAATATCACCACGCCTACACTGAATTGAACCTGAAGCTCACCTCTGGCGTGTTTGGCTCAACCTTCTTCATGTTGACTGGTTTCCACGGTTTCCACGTGACCATCGGCGCCATCATGTTGTTCTTCATCATGATCCGTTGCATCAAGGGTCACTTCACGCCCGAGCACCACTTTGCCTTCGAAGCAGCTGCCTGGTACTGGCACTTCGTGGACGTGGTGTGGTTGGGTCTGTACGTGGTGGTGTACTGGCTGTAAGCCAGTCATAACGGCAGTACTGATTTAAAGGGAAGTACCCAAGGGCCACTGGACAAACTCCGGTGGCCTTGTTTTTGACGATTGCATTGACCAACGGCTGTTTAACGGATACCGGTTGGCTCAATCCAGCCCTGACTGTAGGCAATCAGAATCATGAGGAACAGGGCAATCGACACCCCAATCCGCACCGTGAGCGACCGCACCACGGTCTTGGGCGACTTGCTTCGATCTTTCATCAGAAAGAAAAAGGCTGAAGCCAAACTGCCCAGAATGATGAAGAACCCAATGGCGATGACGACTTTCATGAACTGCACCTGTATCAATGTGTGCGCGTGTGCGCACGTTGCAGTATGTCATGGCGCGGTGTTTCATGGATAAACCAGCCCTTCCTTTTTCGCGCGCAAAGTGGCTACTGACTGCGCTGCTGGGGTTTTCCATGGCCTGGGGCACCTTCTCGCTGGGCAATTGGCAGACCCGCCGTGGCGACGAAAAGCAAGCCTTGCATGACCACCAGGTGCAGGCTTTGAAAGCTGCTCCCATCAGCCCGCAATCGGCCACCCTGGACTTGGACAATTTGTCCTATCGCAAAATTGCGCTGCATGGGCAATATTTGCCCAATGCGGTTGTGTATGTGGACAATCGGCAATTAAGCGGCGCACCGGCAGTCATGGTGGTACAAGGGTTTCAGCCAACTGGCCAGCATTACGTCATTCCTGTGGACCGGGGCCTGTTGTTGCGTGACCCTGCGAACCCCAGAAAGGCGCCAGAGATGCCTTTGGCAGCCGTCCATGGGAGCGGTGCTGACCTAGAATTGAACGGCACCATCCTGCCACGGTTTGCGCAGGCAGCCGAGTTGTTTGGGTTCAAAGTGGGTGGAGCGGCCAATGCCATTCACGAGGAAACTGACAACGGCCAGCGGGTTTGGTCCAACTTCAGCAGCGATGAATTTGCGAAGCTACTGAAGGAACCGGTGAGCAATTTTGTGGTCACTTTGCAGCCGGTGGCTGAAGCGGATCAAACGGGTCAGGCGGCGAGTCAACGGGATGGTTTTTACGTGGCGACCGTGGGCCTGCCCGAGCAAGTGGCCCGGCATCGGGGTTATGCATTTCAGTGGTACGGCATGACCGTCGCACTGGTTGTTCTAACCCTGTTTTTGTTGTGGAAAGAATTCCGCTTAGCGGTTGAATCGAATCGATAGAGCACACACCATGAATGGATTGCCCAGTTCACCCAACACATCATCGACCCGAAGCGGTCGTCGCACCATTGTTTTGGTATTCCTGACGTGTGCGTTGCCCATTGTGGCGGCGTTTTACCTGTATTTCGTGAACAAGCCCGATGTGACCAACAACTACGGCACCATTCTCGATCCGCAGATACCAGTGTCTGCCACGGTGTTCAAAAACATCAACGGCGACGACTTTTCCATGCAGTCCCTGAAAGGCAAATGGGTGCTGATTCAAGTCATGAGCAGCCAATGTGACCAGGTTTGCCAGAATGCCCTGTTTTTCCAGCGACAAGCCCGTGCCAGCAAAGGCAAGGACCAAAGCCGCATCGAGCGGGTGGTGTTTGTGACCGACAATGGCCCCTTGGAAACCCAACTGTTGCGGGCCTTTCCAAATGTGCACTTTGTGAGGGCTGGCGAGGCCGACCTGGCCAATTGGCTGCCTTTGAGCCAGGGCATCGTTGGCACCAAAGGTGTGGAAGCCGTGGGCAGCATTCGGGACCATGTGTTCATGGCCGACCCGCTGGGTCATGTCATGATGCGGTTCCCGCCCAATGCACAGCTCGAATTCGACAAGTTTCGAAAGGACATCAGCCGCCTGTTGTGGGCGTCCAATATTGGTTAAGCGTGGGTTGAGGAAGTCATGAATTTCAAGCGATTGGTGATGTTTGCCACGGTGTTGACCTTCGGTCTCATCATGTTGGGCGCCTATGTGCGCCTGTCGGACGCTGGTTTGGGTTGCCCCGACTGGCCGGGCTGCTACGGCAAGCTTACACCCAGCCATGCAGCGGCTGACATTGCAGCCGCCGTGCAGCAGCAGGGCGGTGACCACGGGCCAGTGTCCATTCCCAAAGCCTGGAAGGAAATGGTTCACCGCTACATCGCCAGCTTTCTGGGCTTGTTGATTATTTCGATTGCCGTGATGGCATGGCGCAAGCGAGATGAACTCAAGCAATCGCCGGTGCTGGCAACCGCCCTGGTGGGCGTGGTGTGTCTGCAGGGTGCCTTCGGCGCATGGACGGTCACCTTGCTGCTCAAGCCCGCCATTGTGACGGGCCATCTCATTGGTGGCATGTCGGTGTTGGGCTTGTTGACTTGGCTCTGGTTGCGCCAAACCACAGCGGCCAGAACCGTATCTCCACCTCGTGATTCACAACGCCTGGTGTGGCTGGCCCGCCTGGGCCTGTTGGTGGTGTGCGCGCAAATCATATTGGGCGGTTGGGTGAGCACCAATTATGCAGCGGTGGTGTGTACCGACTTTCCGACCTGTCAGGGCAGCTACTGGCCCACCATGGAGTTCAACCACGCCTTCCACATAGTGCGCGAGCTGGGCGAAACACCCGATGGCAAGTTGTTGAACGTGGCCTCGCTCACCGCCATTCATTTCACCCATCGCATGGGGGCCATCGTGGTCACAGCCGTTCTGCTGACGCTGGCACTGGCCCTGTGGCGCACGCCCGGCCGGCAAGCGCTGGCCTTGAAGGTGGCTGGCGTGCTCACTCTGCAAATTGCCATGGGCATTGGCAACGTGGTGTTCCATTTGCCCTTGTGGCTGGCGGTTCTGCACAATGGGGGCGCGGCCCTGCTTTTGGTGACGCTGATCTTGGTAAACTATCGGCTTGCAAGCCACCGAGTGATCCCGCACGCCGGGGTCTGATCGACAAGGCTTATTCAACATGACCAGCGCCAATTCCACCAAAAGCAGCCAACCAGCCGTGAGCAGCCTTTCACACATTGCCAAGCAGTACTGGACGCTGACCAAGCCGCGCGTGGTTGCACTCATTGTGTTTTGCGCAGTCATCGGCATGTTTTTGGCGGTGCCGGGGTTGCCCGATGCGCAGGTGTTGGTGGCTGCAACCTTTGGCATTTGGTTGGTGGCCGGTGCAGCTGCGGCGTTCAACTGCCTGGTTGAGCAGCAAATTGATGCTGTGATGGCTCGCACCCGCGCGCGCCCATTGCCCCGTGGCGAATTGAATTCCCTGCAAACCCTGGTGTTTTCCGGTCTGGTGGGCGGCTTGGGTGTGTGGGTGCTGTACATGTTTGTGAACCCGCTCACCATGTGGCTCACGCTGGCCACCTTCGTGGGCTACGCCATTATCTACACCCTCATTTTGAAACCCAACACGCCTCAAAACATCGTGATTGGTGGCGCATCGGGCGCCATGCCGCCGGTGCTGGGTTGGGCTGCGGTGACCAACACCGTGTCGCCCGAGGCGCTGGTGCTGTTCCTCATTATTTTTGTGTGGACTCCACCGCATTTTTGGGCATTGGCTTTGTACCGGACGCAAGAATATGCCAAGGCCGGTTTACCCATGTTGCCCGTCACGCACGGTGCAGAGTTCACACGCTTGCATGTGTTTTTGTACACGCTGATGTTGGCTGCCACCACGATGATTCCCTTTGCCATGAAAATGAGCGGCTGGATTTACCTCGTGAGTGCGGTGGTGCTGAATGCCATCTTCATTGGCTACGGTTGGGTGCTTTGGAAGCGCTACAGCGACGCCAAAGCCAAAAAAGCCTTTGCGTTCTCCATCGCTTACCTAGCGCTGCTGTTTGCTGCGTTGTTGGTCGATCACTACGTGGCCCTGTAACGCGCTCCTGCTGCGCGGCCTGTCTGTTTGTTCTGTTGGGGGTTTGGATGTTTTCCCTGCGAGTTGTTTCCCGTCGTCGTGTCTTGGCTGTGTTGGCCCTGGGCTTGGGTATGGGTGTGTTGTCGGCCTGCAATGTGGGCCCCGCCAAGTTCGTGAACACCGACATCACGGGGTCGTCTCTGGTGGCCCCATTCAAGCTGAAAGATTTGCAGGGTGAAACCCGCACGCTGGAAAGCTACAAAGGCAAAGTGGTGGCCATGTTTTTTGGCTATACCCACTGCCCCGATGTGTGCCCCACCACGATGCAGCAGTGGAATGAGGTGAAGGCCAAGTTGGGCGAGAAGGGTAAAAACCTGCAGGTGATTTTTGTCACCGTGGACCCTGAGCGCGACACGCCTGAACTGCTGGCCAAGTACGTGCCCCAATTCAACCCAGACTTCCAGGCCCTGTGGGGAACCCCGGAAGATTTAAAGCCATTGTTGGCCGGATTGCGGGTGTATGCGCAGAAGGTGGAGCAGCCCGATGGCAGTTACCTGATGGACCACACGGCGGCCAGTTATGTGTTTGACCAGCAGGGCAGGGCACGCTTGCTGATTCGCCACAATGCCGACCCGGTGCCGGTGGTTGAAGACGTGGCGCAAATTCTCGACGGGAAGTAATACCAACGCGGACTAAATTTCGTTCGTGCAACTCCTAGGAACACCAGTAGCCAGTGCCGGTTTATTGCAGCCTCAGCAATACCTGTAGCCCGTGCCGAACGCCCCCGAAATGTAAAGGTTGCCCCGCGCTTTCGAACCGGACCGAGAACTCGCCACTGCGTGGCTCAAACATCTCGGTCCGTGTGTTCGAACGCTGTGCGGGTCAAACCGCTCGGGGGGCTGACTGTTCGGCGCCGGGCTCACCGGCATTGCTAGGGGGCAAAAAGACTCGGTGCAATTTGGTGGCACCGGCTTAGCGGCCTGCGCGGTTCACCTCCCCTGCAGTGACAGTCAGGGCCATTGGCCCGAGCGTGACAAACAGGCGCGGTGGGCACAGCCGCTAGGCTGGCCCAAAGGTCGATCCCGACTCGCTGTTTGGAGGGGCGACCTTAGCGATCGTGCGGCTCAGCGAGGGAAACACCAATGGACCGTCGCCAAGGGCGAGGTAACCGCGCAGAGCCCGGAAAGTAATCTTTAAACATTCGTCCGGCTGATCTTCAACGTTAACTTAAACCGTTGGCAATGCGCCAGTCAGACCGCCCAATCCATCCGTTGGCAATGTCGAATGCCCAATCGGGTTGGGAAACCCCAGCGTGGTCAATAGGGTGTCCACACCGTCGGTGACCGGCCCAAGAACCGCATCCAGTGGACCCGCCGTGGGTGTTCCGCCTGTGTCTGTGCCGCCGCCTGTATCGCCGCCCCCGGTGTTGCCACCGCTGGTGTCTGTGCCGCCCGTGTTGCCACCCGTGGTGTCGGTGTCGCTGCCGGAGGTGTCTGTGGATGTGCTGGCGGTTGTGTCGGTGTTGTTACCACTGTCGGCCACAATGGCGGCTGTTCCCGCCAATGCAGCAACTGTTTCAATGATGGGAAACGCGCCGCCGGTCACCAGTCCTGTGCCGACCAGTCCAAAAACACCGTCATCCCCCTGGGCTTGCGCGCTGGCGCTGGGGTCCTGAAAGAAAATACCGTCCCCCTGCATGTCGGCGGCCACCCACTGTGGGGCGTCCTGTCCATCCAGGGTTTGCAGGTTCAAGGTTGCTGCAGAGCCTTGCTCAATCACCAAGGGTTCTGCCACACCGGTGAATTTCACCACTGCTTGGGCGGTGGCCTCGGTGACAATGCGGTCGCCAGGCAACAAGGCCATGCCTTCCACTGCTGGCAAAATGGCGCCGTCGCGCATCAATTGCACTTGGCCGCGCACCCCGCTCAGGGTGGCATCTTGGAGGGCTTTTTCGGAAGTATTGGTGGTGTTCATGGTGCTTAAGCGTACGCGTAGGGGCCGCCCACTTCAAGGGCTTTTTTGTAGGTGGGCAGGGCGTGAATGCGTTCCACAAAGGCCTTGATATGGGGCAGGTTGCTGGATGCATCGGAAGCGCGGTCCATGGCGGCTTCCAGCGGGAAGCTCATCATGATGTCCGCTGCGGTCATGTCTTGCCCGCAAAACCAGGGTTGCTTGGCCAAAACGCCTTCGAGGTACTGAAACTGCCTTTCCAGGTTGGGGTTCAGGAAGCTTTTTTTGACCTGCGCCGAAATGCCCTTGGCAATGGGCAGAATAAGAGGCTTGAGCAGCAAGGGCACCGGGGCTTGCTCAATTTTGTTGAAAATCAGCGTCATGACCAAAAATGGCATGGCCGAGCCCTCTGCAAAGTGCAGCCAGTAGGTGTAGTCGCGGTGGGCTTGGGTGCCCGGCGCCGGGCGTAGCTTGCCGCCTGCTTTGTCCACCAGGTATTCAATGATGGCGCCGCTTTCGGCCACGGTCACATCGCCATCCGTAATCACCGGGCTTTTGCCCAAAGGGTGCACTTTGAACAGCTCGGGCGGGGCCAGGTAGGTTTTGGCGTCCCGTTTGTAGTGCTTTACCTCGTAGGGCAGGCCGAGTTCTTCCAACAGCCACAGAATGCGCTGTGAGCGGGAGTGTTCAAGGTGGTGGACAACAATCATGGGTAACTCGCGCGGGGCAATAAAAAAGGGCTTGAAGACAAGCCCTTAGTGTAGGTGATGTGAATGACAAATCAAGCTGCTTCGTATTTCAGCAGCGCGGTTTTCATCTTCTTCATGGCTGCCACCTCAATTTGGCGAACCCGCTCGGCCGACACGCCCAGCTCGGCGGCCAGGTCGTGCAGGGTTTTGGCTTGGTCGCCGGCCAACCAACGGCTGGAAATAACCCGTTGGCTGCGCTCGTCCAGGCTTTCCAGCGCCAATTGCAGGCCTTCGGCGTGCAGGCGTTCGTGGCTGGCAGCTTCCAGCACTTCGGAAGGCTCAGCACCTTCGGCGGCCAGGTAGCGCACCGGGTTGTGGGTGGTTTCGTCACTGTCCACATCAATCACGGGGTCGAGGCTGAACTCGGCACCCGCCATGCGGCGTTCCATGTCGCTCACGTCCTCGGGGCGCACGTTCAACTCGCTGGCCACTTCTGCGATCTGGTCTTGCGACAGGGTTTGGCCGTACTTTTTGAAGCTGCTCAAGTTGAAGAACAGCTTGCGGTGGGCCTTGGTGGTGATCATTTTCACCATGCGCCAATTGCGGATGATGTATTCGTGAATTTCCGCTTTAATCCAGTGCAGCGCAAAGCTGACCAAACGCACGCCCCGGCTGGGGTCAAAGCGCTTCACGGCTTTCATCAGGCCAATGTTGCCTTCTTGAATAAGGTCGGCGTGGGGCAGCCCATAGCCCAGGTACTGGCGCGCCACGGCAACCACCAAGCGCAGGTGGCTCAGCACCAAGCGGCGGGCGGCCTCCAGGTCGTTGTCGCGCTGCAGGCGTTCACCCAGTTCCTGCTCTTCCTCGGGGGTGAGCATGGGAATTTGGTGGGTGGCGGAAATGTAGGCATCGAGATTGCCCAGCGGGCCACGGGCCACCAGGGCCCAGGGGTCGCGAACAGCCAGGGCCGAGCTGCTGGCAGCGGCCATGGGAGCGGTTTTCAATGTCAATGCAGTGGTGGTCATAGGTCCGGATTCTCCAGAAAACAACCGAAATCAGGGGCTTAGTTTAGCACTCTTCCGCTTTGAGTGCTAAGGGGGTGGGAAGTTCCCAAGGTGGGGGAAGCGGTTGGAAATAGCGCCCGCATCAAAAAAGATGTGATAATGCATCTTTAATGACGCAATTGATTCAATGCGTACCACCGTAACACTCGATGATGATTTGTACAGGCAAGCCCTAGAAATGGCCGACCCTGACATGGACAAGGCGGACTTGTTTCGGGAGGCCGTGAAGACCTTTGTGCGCGTGCAGGCCGGTAAGCGCCTGATTGCCTTGGGTGGGCAGTCGCCTGACATGCAGCCCATCCCCAGACGGCAGGATGGAAGCGAACCGTGATGCAAGTGCTTGCCGACACCTCGGTTTGGGTCGGGCATTTCAAAGCCTTCAATCCTCATCTGAAAAAACTGATCGAGAGGGACTGTGTGCTCACTCACCCGTTGATCCTTGGTGAGCTTGCTTGTGGAACACCGCCTCAGCGCGTTCAAACGCTGGCAGCCATGGGCTTGCTGCAGAAGGCCCAACAAGCCAGTTTGCAAGAAACCCTGGATTTGATTGAGCGTAAAGGTTTGTTTGGACAAGGTTGCGGAATTGTGGACATGTTGCTTCTTGCCTCCACCTTGATCACGCCGAATGCGCAAATGTGGACCTACGACAACCGGCTGGCGAATTTGGCCCGGCAATTGAACATTTTGTACCAGCCCTAAGTGCCCGGACTCACTGCCCTGACTCAGCGCCTTGCATACTGTCGCCTGTACTCAAACGGCGACAACCCGGTGACCTGTTTGAATTGGCGCCGCAGGTTGGACTCGTGGCTGTAACCCAGGTTGCTGCTGATGCTGCTAACCGGCAGGCTGGACCAAATCAACTGCTCGCTCACTTGGTGCAGTTTCAAGAGCCGGGCGTAAGCCGCAATCGATGTACTGGTTAAATCGCTCACCTTGCGGGCCAGGGTGCGTTCGCTCAGGTTGAGGCGGGCGGCCAAGGCCGGCACTGTGATGGACTCGGCTGGCGTTTTGGCAACGATGGCGGCCAGCTTTCGCAGCAATGGGTCGGCCTGTTCCATGAAGGCAAATGACCGAAAGGCTGGGTGGTGTTGAACAGGCCTGGGCAGCACCATCAACTTCATCCACTCTTGATAAGCGGCGGTGTTCAGGTGTTTTTGCACCAGGTGTTGGGCCAGCATCAAATACCCATGCACGCCCGCTGCGGTGCCCACGGTGTTGTTCAACAGGCAGTCGCTGTCCACCTGCCAGTGCACCTTGGGGTATTTCTTCTCCAGAAATTCAGCCAGCCACCACGTAACGGTTGCTGGGTGGCGGTTTAGCCGCCCACTGGCTGCCAGCAGGCAAACGCCGGTGCAATAGCTCCACACGTGCACCGTGTTTGGCAATTGTTGAATGTGCTGCACCAGCGTTGCTTGTTGCCCCATGGTTTGGGCCACATCCGAGGGGGACTCGGTCCACAGCCCCGGAACAAGCAAAGCGTCGGGCTCAAGGTCTTGCAGTCGGGCGGCAGGCTTTAATTCCAGCCCATTGGCACAGGCCACGGGTTGAAGGCTGGTGCCCACCCACACGGTTTCAAAATGCTGTTTGCCAGCCAAGCGGTTGGCTGCATTCAGCAGGTCATTGAATGCCAGCAGGCCTGCTGGCATGCAGCCGTCGTAGAGCAACAGACCAATATTCATCAGCGGCAGAGGTTGGCAGAAAATGACCTAAAAATGTCAATTTACGCCATCACTGTCAAGGCCTTTGTATTGGGATGATGGGTGCATTCAAACCTTGAGGTGCCAACATGAAGATTCGACACATCCGCAACGCGACCATTGTTATCGAGTGTGGGCCTTACCAAATTTTGGTGGACCCGATGCTGGCGCCCAAGGGTGCGCTACCCCCATTGAAGTTCTCGGGTGGCATGGTGAGAAACCCCACAGTTGAGTTGCCCACCGAGGCAGAAGCTGCCTTGCAGGGCGTTACCCATTGCCTCATTACCCATTGCCAGAAGGGGCACTTCGACCACTTGGACCGTGCGGGCAAGGCATGGCTTCGACACCATCAAATACCCGTGATTTGTACGCCACACGATGCGCCGCACCTGGCATCCAAGGGGCTGAATGTGCAACCGCTGCAATTGAATGAACAGGGCGTGGGCCGGTTCTTCGAGGGGCAAATTAGAACCATCGCGTGCGTGCATGGTCGGGGCTTTGTGGGCTCCTTCATGGAACACGGCGTGGGCTATTTCATTGAAATGCCCGGGGAGCCGTCGCTGTACCTGAGCGGTGACACCATCCTCACGCCAGACATTGCGCAGTTTGTAGTGGCGAACCAGCCCGCAGTCAGCGTGGTGCCGGCCGGGGGTGCGCGGTTTGACTTTGGTGGCGACATCATCATGGGGGTTGAGGATGTGCTGGAATTTGCGCGCATCAGTGAAGGGCTGGTGGTGGCCAATCACCTGGAGGCGATCAGCCATTGCCCAGTCACGCGGCAGGCGTTGGCGTCGGCCGCGCAGAAGGCCGGTGTTGCTGCCCGCCTGCGCATACCCGCCGATGGAGAGGCCATCGATGTGAATCGGCACGTAGCGCCGCTGATGTACGCATAGGTGGTGTTTTCACCCGGTCAGTTTGCTTGCCCATTTTCTGGCCACGGGGGCTATGGCCATGACGGATGGGCAAGCCACCCACCAGGCCACAAGCCATGCCGACAACCAGGTGGACAACCACGTGGGCACCCACAGCGCAGGCGTATTCAAGGTCGGGTCCAGTGCTTTCAGCGTGGATATGCCCGACACCAACAGGGACATCAAACCAGACAAAATGGCGCTGAACAAAAAAGGCTCAAAACGTTTGGGAAACATGGAGTGCTCCTGATTGTTTTATTGGGTTGATGGGTTGGGTGCAAGCCGTTGAAGGCTTTGTGCAAACAGTTGTCCAAACAACTGTGCGGTGCGGATGTCGCCGGGTAAAAAAGCGTCTGCAGCAGAGCCATGCCCCGCTTGTGCCATCAGCCCGGTCCACGAACCCAGGCGGTTGGCGGCCTCGTCGTAAGGCACGCCCGTGTGCTGCTCGGGGAGGATGGGGTTACCCGCCCACAGCATGCCGTGCTGCATGCAAAAGGTGAAGAGCGAAATCAAGGTGCTTTGCTTGTCACCAGCGGGCAATGACGACACCGTAAACCCGGCAGCCAATTTCCCTTTGAGCTGCTGTTTTCGCCAAATGCCGCCGGTTGCATCCATAAACGCCTTGAATGGTGCAGACACACCACCCAGATAAGTGGGTGAGCCCAATATCAAGCCGTTGAAGTCGAGTGTCGCGTTGGGGTTCTGGGCAACATCCTCTGATGTTAGCAATTCAACCTCAATATCAGGCTCACGGCTTGAGCCCAATGCAATGTGTTGGGCGATGTGTGCTGTGTGCCCATGGGCACTGTGAAAAATGACGGCAATGCGTTTCATGGTGTGTTCTCCAGACAGGTTATTGCGCAAGCAAATGGATGATGAATGCAGCGGTGTACAGGCCTGCACCAAACACGGTGTGGTTGATGACGCTGCGCAGGCGGTTTTTAAATGGCGTGGGGGTGCGTGAAGAGGCCACACCGAGGCCCATGGCGGGTTGCATGACAAAAAATGGAAACACCACTGTGCCCACCCCCACCAGCAGTGCAGGCATGGCGGTGGGGGCAGACAACCAGGCTGGCCCAACAACGGCCAACAACAAACCGGCAAACAGCACACCGGTGGCGTAATGGGTGAACCAACCCAGCGCGAGTTCATGCTGGATTGGATGGGCTTTTGCGATGGCGTGATGCGTGAAGCGGCCTTGCAGGCAGTGACCCACCCAGCGGCCGATGAATGCAAAGTTCAGGGTGGGAACGTTGAAGCGTTTGAGGACTTGAAGCCAGAGGTCCATGACAAGCGTGGCCCCCAAGCCGATGGCTGCGGTGTGAAGAAAGGTGTTGAGTGTGTTCATGGCGCCTCCCGGTGCACTTGACGACGTTGATGCAGTCACTGTAAAAGTTGAAGTCAACTTCAAGTCAAGGGGTTTTTTGAATGGACATTGCCCAAGTGAGCAAGCGCAGCGGTGTACCCGCCTCAGCGCTGCGGTATTACGAGAAGGTTGGCTTGATTGCGTCGGTGAGCGAGAAAGGCGAGCGGCGAAAATTCCCGGATGCGGTGTTTGACCGGCTGGCTTTGATTGCGCTTGGGCAAGGGGCTGGGCTGTCTCTGAACGACATTCGCTCGATGTTGACGCCAGAGGGGGAGCCTGACATTGACCGGCAATTGCTGGCGGCCAAAGCAGACGAGCTGGACGCCACGGTCAAACGTTTGCGGGCCATGAGCAAAGGCTTACGGCATGCTGCGCAGTGCCCTGCGCCCAACCACGCCGCTTGCCCCAGCTTTCAGAAATTGCTGTCGGCGGCGGCGTCTGGCGCGCTTGAACGGCGGTGGGGGAAGCGGTCTTTGTTCAGATCTAGTTCTTAGAACGGCAAATCCCGCGTCGGGTTATCCCCAGTTTTATGGGGCCGCTTCGAACCAACACGCAAACAAAATCCATTTAACATGGGCAATCCCAACGGCTGGTGTTGGCCCAAGCAACCCTCTGATCAAAGTCCATTCTGTGTTCACACATTTCTTCGCGCAGCATGATGCTGCAGCACTGCTTCTTGTCGCCCTGGCTGGCCTGTATGCCGGTACTCAGAACGTACTCGCCGGTGGCGGGTCGTTCATCACATTTCCGGCACTGCTGTTGGCGGGCTTGAACCCCTTGGCAGCCAACATCACATCCACGGTGGCCCTGTTTCCCAATCAACTGACGTCGTCCTTTGCGGGTCGCCACTTGGCCGGTGGCGTGCATGGTGTCAGTTTGAAGCGGCTATTCATCCTGAGTATCGTCGGGGGTATTGCAGGTGCAGTCCTGTTGCTGTGCACACCGGTCAGTATTTTCAGCCGATTGGTGCCTTGGTTGGTGCTGTTCGCCACAACAGTGTTTGCATGGGGCAATTTCAGGAAAAAGTCGGAACAGGCTGGCAAAGCCCTGTCGGACAGCACCATCCAATGCGCCCAGTTTTTGATTGGTGTTTACGGTGGTTATTTTGGTGGCGGTATCGGTTTTTTAATGTTGGCGGTTTTAACCATTGCTGGGCAACAAGTGCGCATGGCCGCCGCCACCAAAAACATGCTGGCCATGGCCATGAATGCCTCCGCAGTCGCCATCTTTGCGTTTTCTGATCACATCGACTGGGTGGCCTGCATTGCATTAATGATCGGTGGCGTTGGCGGTGCGTTTACTGGCAACTGGCTGATGCACCGACTGCCCGAGAAAATTCTTCGCGGGTTTATTGTCGCGGTGGGTGTGGTGCTGACCATCTGGCTGTTTGTGCGTTAACGGCCAACGGCGTCAATTTGTCTGTTTAAAACTGCAAGTCCCGTACATACGGGTTTCGCTTGCGTTCTTCGCCGAAGCTGCTTTCCGGGCCGTGGCCCGGAATAAACACAGTCTCGTTTCCCATGGGCCACAAGCGTTGCTTGATGCTGTCGATGAGGGTGTCGAAATCGCCCCCCGGAAAGTCGGTGCGGCCAATGCTGCCGGCAAACAACACATCGCCCACAAAAGCACGTTGTGCCTCTGCCGAATAAAACACCACATGGCCTGGTGTGTGGCCTGGGCAATGGCGCACGGTCAGGGTGCTGTTGCCAATCGTCACGGTGTCGCCGTCATTCAACCAGCGGGTGGGTGTGAATGGGCGCGACAGTGGGAAATTGAACATGCGGCTTTGGTCGGCCAACCGGTCAATCCAGAACTGGTCGCCGGTGTGCGGGCCAACAATGGGCAGGTTCAAGCGCTCGGCCAACTCGGCTGTGCCGCCTGCATGGTCAATATGGGCATGGGTCAACCATATTTGCTCCAAAGTCAGGCCCAGATTTTCAATGGCCTTCTGCAACGTGTCCAGGTCGCCACCGGGGTCGATAATGGCGGCTTTGCGGGTTTCGTCGCACCACACAATTGAACAGTTTTGGGCAAACGGGGTGACGGGGATGGTTTGGTACTGAAGCATGGAGCAAAGGCGTATTAAAGCAAGCCTCACATGGTAGTAAAACAACCCGAGTAAATCAAATTTAACCAGGGCTATAGATATCTAAACTGTTTATCGTTAAATGGCTAAGTTTTTATACTAGCTATTGAGCTTTAAGTGATTTTAGGATTTCTGTTATCTCCCCATCGATTTTTTGTAGTTTTGAAAAATCCTTTATCGGTATTATGTAGAGTATTTTTATGTTGTCACTGGTTGTTTTTTCGGATATTGCGGTTTGTTGTGATAGTAGGAAAACAGTCTTGTTTCCCTGTTTGTCATAGAAGTAGCCATAGTTCTTTTTATATACGCTATCAATAATCGAAGATTCAAAAATTTTCAAACTGCTGGCAGCCTCGCTTTCATCTTTTTCTTCAAAATTTTTCGGGTACTCGAGCGGACTTGAGAACTTGTTGATCCATATAGTGCCATTAAAATTCGCAGTCTTTATTTTTATTGCTACAGAAGTGTTGTTGTGCTTGTTGGTTGAAAAAATTTCTGGGTGTAGTTCTTTAGGGAAATAATAATTGCAACCATTGTTGCAAAGGTTTATATAAGTATCTTTGTATTTTAATTTTTGTTCTTCATAGGAATGAACGATAAGTGCGGCGAAAAAGATTGAAATAATAACAATTAAATTGGAGGTCAATTTAGTCATGGTTTTCAATTAATTTCGGGGTTGGTCCTGTTGTGGTCTTTATAGGTTGATGGTGTGCGTAATGGCTAAAATTGCCAGAAAACATTGGTTGAGCTGGAATTGCGGTTGCCAATCTGTCACTTAAATTAGTCGAGATGGTTGTGCTAAAATTGATCTTATATTAATCCAAAATTATTAATCAGGTGAAAGACAGTAGATCCAATGATTGTTGTGAAATAATTTATTTCATTCAACAGTGTTTTTTTGTGGGAAAAGGTGTCTGAGTTTAATGTGAAGGGCGATTAGTGCAATAATCCAGCCGGGCCATAAAATTAGGAATTTATCAATTTTCTTGAGGTCAATGTTTATCAGTTCGTTATGTTCGATAACATTTGTCACTGTCATTAATAGGCATATCCCTATGCATATCATTAAAGCCAGTCCTTCGTTTGTTTTTGTTAAGTCTCTAATTTCTTGAGACACTGATTTTTTAAATACTCATCCAATTTAACTCTCCTGGTGTTGTTGTGCGCTTGATTGTTTTAATGGGATGAGTTGGTTTCTCGCGCGGATAGGGTTTGTTCGGTGTTCGGACTTGTTTTTACATAGGATTTAGATGGTGGTTTTTAATGTATCTGGAGCTTTTAATGCTGAGTGACCTGCTCAACAAATTGTTCTTGCAAGCTTAGCCGATCTAAACCACGTTGAAAAAATGGTGATGTTAATCCGACCTTTTTGGGTTAGCTTTGCTGCTCAAACGGGGTCTCTTCTGTAGAACCCCAGTCGATTAAATTCAACTGGGGTGTTGGCAGGCTTGGTTTGAGTTTTATACGTCCTCTGGGTTTTCCGTTAAAACTACAGAGTTCGCATTGATGGTCTGAAGATCCATCGTTTGCCCATCTGCAAAGATGATCAAATTCAATGACGTCTCTGTATTTCCATTGCCTTGGAAATGATGCATCACTTTCACAAAGTCATGGTTTGATCCGACTTGCTGAACATACAAGTCATCCCCGTAGTGTGCCAATCTAACCTGACCGGCTGTCAGATCTGGTTACTTAGTTGTCAGTTTTGGTTAATAGGTTACTTTGATGGTTTTCAATTGGTGATGTGACATGTTGATGTTGATTATAAGGATTTGATCGGGTTTCACTTTTTCTTTTGATTTTTTCGCGTCTCAAGGTGGTTTTATTTAAATATATGGAGTTGTTTCTTTATTTTTTTAGGGGGTGATCTTGATGTTCGATTTTTTCATGAGTCGTTTATATCTGATTTTAATAAGGTAGCTTAGTATTGCGTCAGAGGTCATCGGCCAACTAATAGTTCCTAAAGCTAGTATTAACAAATAAAGGAGTGTGTCGTGAAGTACTGGGCTCACGGCGTAGTATCGTTGATAATGAAAGTGAGATGTTCCGATGAGCCAGATCGGCATTATTAATAATATAACTATAGGGATTATTTGTTTGAGGTTTTCATTCATTACTATCATGGCGGCTACAAGGTCTTTTCTCTCAAGTTTTTGAAATCGGTACTCTAGTGTGTTGATGTTTTTGAATTGAGGTCTTAGTTTGCGGTTGATGCAGGATGAATTTTCATTGCATATTTGATTGATCGCTTTTATGGCCTCATTAATTGAGTTAGTGCTTTTGTTTTTGGATTCTATGATTTTGCACCAGTGGGCGGCATTAATAAATGCGCTGGTTAAAAATACTATTATTCCAATTTTGTCTAGATTTAGATGTGAAATCTTGTAAGATAAAATTATTAAGAGTAGGGATGACAAAAACCCCATGACTCTAAGGGTTTCTATAATTGTTTTTTTCATTGAAATATTTCTCCAGATTTTCGATTTTCTCTCTCGATAAAAGCCGCTGTTTCTCTTGTCGTCAACTCCCCATCGGGGTCAACAGCCTTAGCCACGCTTTAATTGCACTGGCCAGGCGCTCTCGCGCCTTAGTCTTCAAGTCCATTTCTTTTTCACGTTGTTTGGCCAGGTTCAGCAGGGCTGTTCGGTTGGCCCGGTCGAAATAAAATGCAAAGTTGTTGGCCAACTCTTGAAAGGCGGCTTTCGGTGGCAGTGCCATGGCTTACACCCCCTTGCCCAGTTCTAAAATGCTGATGTACTCACAGCGTTCGGTGTTGAGCACCCCCGACCCTCTTCTGGCTGTAAATACCTCCTTGAGTAAAGTCATAGTTTCGCCTTGGTCTGATTGGATGTCGTACTTAAAAAACTGCCCCGATGCATCCATTTCGCTAAACAGGTCGATGCGCTCAGTCGTCGTGCGGGGTTGGCCAACTTTGTCACCACCCACAGTATCAATGAGCCAAGTTTCGATGTAAAAAGTTCGTCCTGCCTTGTGGAAAATGTAAGCAGCAAAACGGCTGCGCTCGACGTCCCGTCCGCCCCCTTTTATTTTGGTCAAAAATAAATCCATTTCCCGGTCAATCGTCCAATATTGGGCGGGGCTGTGTCCAACAGGTCCAGTTCGTTTAATCACTGCATTTTCAATGGCTTCGTAGCGTGGCTTGTCCGCTTCGGGAATGTATTCGTTGACGAAGGGCATGGTGGGGCTCCGTTGGGGGTGAGGCGTTGCCGCATCATGTGCATCTGCAGGTATGCGGTGCTACAAATTTCATCGAATGGGTAGGCCGCCAGGTTTTGCCATGCAGCGATTCACAGGAAGCGGGATGCCGCAACCAATATGCAAACGATGATGAATAGAAATTTAAGTGCTTCTTTTGATTCCTCAAAATAAAAGTGCCCATCTTTCTTTTTCATTCCACTAACGATGTACGTGATGTACAGAACCCATGGGAATGCAAAAAATAGGCCGAACATGCCTATCTTGGTTTCCATCGGCAGGTCTTGGGCTGTTTTGGGGATTAGTTCGAGTGCTGCTATGAGTATCGATATAAAGATAGAAATTGCAGGAACTATTTTTCCTTTTTTGGGAAGTGGAATAATGATTTGAAGCGGAGTTAAGGTTTTTTTCTCCAATTGATAAAAGTGCGGTGCAAGGGAATGGCCGATAACAAAAAAGAATGAGGCCAAGCAAACAAACATGGTGTTTAAACTCTCTGTAATGGTTGGTGCAATGCGGGGCACGGCATCTGCCATCCATACAACCATTGGTGCATCGAGTGGGCAATTCCCCGTTCAGGTTCACCGGTGAGCGGGCCTTTCAGCACACAAAGCCAAACCCGGTACAATCCCTACAAATCCAATAAAAATTCAACAGAGGGGCGGTGCACCAGCGCCGCTGGAGACTTCATGAAACCCGTTCAACACCTGGCCTGGGTGTTGCCGCTGTGGCTGTGCGCCTGCGGTGGCAATACCGATTCAACCACTGCAACATCCACCTCGCCTTCGTCGGTGGTGAGCCCCGCCGAGGCAACAGCCATGCCCAAGCAATGCGCAAAGCAGTCTTGGGTAGCCGGCACCGTAGACCTGTGTAGCGGCGCGCTCATTTACCGCGACTATGTGTACGACGACTACGGTGCCGATGCGGGTGCCGTGTCGCCCCAAACACCGGCGGTGCTGAACCTCACCACCCGCTTGGGCAAACGCGGCTCACCCGTGGCCACCACACCCGGTTTGTTGTCGCCGACCGCAGGTGACCAGCGCTATCCGCAGGGCTTGGAAAACACGGCGGATTTGGTGCAGCTCACCCTGCGCATACAGGGCAACCAGTTGTTGGTGGATTTTGAGTTGAACACGATGTTCAACAGCGACGATGCATTGGCAGCCATCGCGATTGACACCGACAACAACCCCGCCACTGGTGGCGGTGCCTGGACACCGCTGAAAACGTCCAGCGCAGGTTGGGAGGTATTGAAGGTGTTTTCTTCCGGCGACCCCGACACCAACCACATCACCGGCAGCATGCCCTTGCCTGCGGGCAAGCTATGGCGGGTGCAGGCCGCTGTGGCGCAAAAAGATGGCACCGTCATGAATGTGGCCTTCCGTGGCCCCAACGAGCAAGCCAAAGCCGACGGATTGGGCCAGCAGTTCGCGCCGGGTGCGGGCAACTTCTGGGAAGACCTGCAGGCCGCAGCACTGGCCCGGGGTGACATTTCTGAATTTGGAGCAGTGGTCAATGTGGACGACCTGCGCAATGGCGTTAACAAACCCGCCGAAGTCGCACCCGGCTTTCACCAGCGGGTGTACACCTCGCAGTACACGCTGGGCGAGGGCATCAACATGGTGGGTGTTCCAGGTCAGCATGGCGACACGCAAATGCCCTGTGAGCAGTATTTCCATTACCTGGGCAAGTATCAGCCGTATGGCATTTACATTCCCAAGGCCAGTGCCAAGGCCATGCCCGGTGTGCAGTTGGTGATGCATGGTTGCGAGGCCAACCACGCCAGTCAGATCAACCAGCCCAATATGCAACAGCAGTTTGGCGAGGATTTGAACCGCATTCTGGTGGCCCCATTGGGCCGTGGTCCACATGGTTTTTATTCCGGTATTTCCGAGCGGGACGTGTTGGATGTGTTGTCCGATGTGCAGACCACTTATCCGCATGATCAGGACCGGGTGATTGCCAGCGGCTACTCCATGGGCGGCTACGCGGCCTTGCGTTTTGCATCGCTGTACCCTGACCGCTTCGCCGGCTTGGTGAATTGGGTGGGCTTCACCGGCGATGTGTTGAACACGCCCTTGCCCGGCAATGCGCTGCCCGGCCTGACCCAAAACCTGGCCGCCATGGCACCCAAACCGCTGCTGGCTTCTGGCAGCCGCTTGGGTGCAGCCGAAAACATCATCGACTTTATTGGCAACCTGCAGCATGTGCCCAGTGCCAACATCTATGGCATGCTGGACGAGTTGGTGCAAATCAACACCTCACTGGCCTTGGCACAGCGCTTTGATGCCGTGGGTGTGCCCTATCGCTTTTACCTGCACCCGGTGGCCGAGCACCTCACCTTCATGGCGCTGGACAATTGGCAGAAAGAGGCCGATGCGTCCAAGCCCTGGAGCCGCATTAAAAACCCGGCGCGGGTGTTGTACCGCACCGATGCCGGCTTGGACAACGCGCAGTACAACATCCGCCACGACAAGGCCTATTGGGTGTCCAGCATTCGTGCCCGCTCGGGCGGTGCCAGCGTGGTCGATTTGAATGCCCCAGCTTGTGGTGGGCAACAGCCGGTGTACCAAACCGGGTTTATTCAGGGCCTAAGCCCAGTGCCATGGGTTGGACAGCAGCGCATTCAAAGCCAAACCCAAGCGGTGATGGCAGCCAACACCCTGACTGGCAGCCTGAGCAATGTGCGCAGCCTGACGATCGACACTGCTGCCGTGTGTTTGAGCGGCAAGCCCCTGCAATACACCCTGACAGCCGATGGGCCGGTGGATGTCATCTTGAACGATGGCCGACGCCTGAGCCTGGTGGCCGGGGAGAACAAAGGGAACTTGTAAGCCGGGTTATCCTCATTTCGACAAAGGCGCTTGTCCGAATTGAGCAAGCATTTTTTCAGCAGCTTGTTTACGCTTTGAAAAAAAAGAAATGAGGAGACACAGCATGAACACAGCATTCGATGTGATCATCAAGAACGGCTTGTTGATGGACGGGCAGGGCGGCCCTGCGTCCATTCAACACCTGGGGATACGCAACGGGCGTGTGGCGGCCATCAGCCCCACACCGCTGAACGAGGCTGGTTGCCCCCGGGTGATTGATGCCACCGGGCGGTGGGTCACGCCCGGTTTTCTCGACACCCACACCCACTACGATGCCGAGCTGATTGTGGCGCCGTCATTGTCAGAGTCGGTACGCCACGGCGTCACCACCGTGTTGGTGGGCAGTTGCTCGCTCAGCATGATTTGTAGCGACTCCGAAGACGCCTCCGACATTTTTACCCGTGTGGAAACGGTGCCCCGCGAAAAGGTGTTGCCCATTCTTCGCGAACACAAGCGTTGGAACTCGCCCCAAGAATGGGTGGGCTTTCTAAAAACCCACCCCTTGGGCCCCAACGTGATTTCGTTTTTGGGCCACAGCGACATCCGCGTGAGCGTGATGGGGTTGGAGCGGGCAACCGACCGGTCTGTGGTGCCCACGGAAGCAGAAATGCAGCGCATGGAAGCCCTGTTGGAAGAGGCCTTGAAGGCCGGGTTTTTGGGCTTGTCGACCATGTCGTTGAAGTGGGACAAGGTGGACGGCGACCGGGCCTGGTCCAAGAGCCTTCCCAGCACCTACGCACGCTGGCGCGAAACCCGCCGCTTGAACAGCTTGCTGCGCCGCTACAATCGCGTGCACCAGGGTGCGCCCAATGCAGCCAACCCGTTTCAAATTCTGGAATTCCTCAGCGAGACCATTGGTGGCTGGCTTCGTAAGCCACTCAAAACCACACTGATTGCCCTCATCGATTTGAAGGGCAATAAAACCGTGAAGCCCATGGCCCAGTTGGCCTCGTGGGTGGCCAATGCACTGGGCGGCAACTTCCGTTGGCAACTGTTGCCCACGCCGTTCACCGTGTACGCCGAGGGCATTGATGTGGTGTTTTTTGAGGAGTTTGGCGCCGGCGAAATGGCGTTGGACCTGCGCGACCAGGTGGCCCGCAACGCGCTGTTGAAGGACGAAAGCTACCGCCGCAATTTCCGCAAGTTCTACGGCGAAAAGCTGAGCCCGCGCGTGTGGCAACGCGACTTTGGCGATGCGCAAATTCTGGAATGCCCCGATGCCACCCTGGTGGGCAAAAACTTTGCCGAGGTGGCCCAAGCGCGTGGCATTCATGTGGTCGATTTATTCCTCGACCTGGTGGTGGAGTTTGGCCGCAGCATTCGCTGGTACACCACCGTGGGCAACCACAAGCCCGATGTGGTGCGCAGCTTGGTGCAACACAAACATGCCCTCATCAGTTTTTCCGATGCGGGCGCGCACATTCGCAACATGGCTTTTTATAACCTGCCGCTGCGCTTTTTAAAGCTGGTGCATGAAAGTATTCAAGCAGGCAAGCCTGTGATGAGCATCGAAAAAGCCGTGTGGCGCATGACGGGTGAACAAGCCGACTGGTTTGGCCTGGATGCTGGCAAACTGCGTGTGGGCGACCGTGCTGATGTGGTGGTCATCAATCCCCAAGCCTTCAATCAAAACCTGGAAGAAGTGCACTGGGCCGAGATGCAAAACTTTGGCCTACAACGTTTGGTGAACCGCAACCCCGGCATTGTGGAGCATGTGTTCATCAACGGCAAAGTGGCTGTCGAGCATGGTGAGGTGGCGCCGCAATTGGGCACCGAGCACGGCTATGGCCAGTTCTTGCCTGTTCAATCCACTGGCGAACAAAGCAGGCTCACCGCATGAGCCTGACTGTGATTGAAGCGCAGGTGCAAGCCGCAGGCCTCACCTTTCCAGTATTGCGTGCAGGCGCCACCGGCCCCCTTGTGGTGTGCTTGCACGGCTTTCCAGACAACCCGGAAGGCTACCGCGGCATTGCCGCCACACTGGCGGCGCAAGGCTACCAAGTGGTGTGCCCGTATTTGCCCGGTTACAGCCCCCTGAACCAACGGCGGGATGGCGCGCACGACCCTGTGTTTGTGCGTGATGCACTGAATACGTTGGTGGAGGTTTTGCTGAAGGAAACTGGCCAGCAGCAGTGCCATTTGGTGGGGCATGACTGGGGCTCGGTGATTGCCTGCCTGATGGCCCAACACCGCCCCGACTTGTTCAAAACCCTGTGCGCCATGAGTGTGCCCTACGGCATGAGCTGGTTAAAAATTGCCACGCGTTGCCCGGTGTACATTGTGCATGCCTGGTACATCTTGTTTTTTCAGTTGCGGAGTTTTGCCGACTGGTTGATCAGCCGCAAAGGCTTTGCCTTGTTGGCTTGGCTGTTGAAGTTTTGGAGCCCCGGGTATGCGGGCATGCCCAGCATGCAGAAGTCTGTCATTAAAACCTTTCAGCAACCAGGTGTGTTGAAGGCTGCATTGGAGTATTACCGAACGTCCATGTTTTCATTCATGCCGCTGGGGTTTCACATCCGTTCGCTGTTCAACAAAACCATTCCAGTGCGCACCTTGGCCTTGCGGGGCCAGTTTGACGTCACCATGCCCGAGGCGGTGTGGGAAGTGGTCAGCCCCAAAGCATTTCCCAAAGGCATCACGCTGGAGGTGTATGCCGGTGCAGGGCACTTTACTCAATACGAGCGGGCCGATGCGATTGCACAGCGCCTGTTGGCTTGGTTCAAGCAAGGAGAAACGGCAGCATGAAGGCCATCACCATTCAAAGCTGGGGGCTAAACCCACCCTTGGTGATGGGCTCATACGATGAGCCCAAGTTGAGCAGCACCGATGTATTGGTGCAAGTGCATGCCAGCTCGGTCAACCCGAAAGACTGGAAGTTGAACTACAGCATTGCCCGCGCGATGACGCCAATCGGTGTGCGCCTCGCCCTCGGTGCCGCTGGCGGCATTAACGGCCTTGCAAGGCTTGCGAAAAGGCAAGGCAAAAGCAGGCAGCAAGGTGTTGATTATCGGCGCATCGGGCGGCGTGGGCACGTTTGCTGTGCAGGTGGCCAAGGCCATGGGCTGCCACACCACGGGTGTGTGTAGTGGCCGCAATGTGGACTTGGTGCGCAGCTTGGGCGCCGATGCCGTGATCGACTACACACAAGGGGATTACCGCCAGCGTGCAGGTGAGTTTGATGTGGTGTTTGATGTGACCTCGTTTGAAACCCCGAAAAGGTGCAAGGCCTTGATGGGCCAGAGCGGGTACTTTATTTCAACCGCAGGACAGGCCAATGCGTATTGGGGCATGGCCTCTGCAAAGCTGGGCTTTCTATCCCAGGCCAATGCGCGCGCCCAATTCATTTTTGTAGAAAGCTACACCCGCGATTTGATTACCTTGCGCGAATGGATAGAGGCAGGGCAAGTAAAGCCCATCATCGACAGCGTGTTTGACTTTGAACACACCGAGGATGCCTACGCGCGCAGCAAAAGCGGCCGCGCGCGCGGCAAGGTGGTGGTCAAGCTTGCTGGTTCTTAGGGTTCACCGTATGCAGGTTTGACCCCTTTCGCAAAAATCTGTATTGTAGAAACAATCGTATCTACATTTGATTGAGCCATTTAACTGAGGCGCGGGGGTGACCATGCACAGTGAAATCAAGCGGTGGGGCAACAGCGCAGCCATTCGCTTGTCCAGCAAGTTGTTGGCCGAAGCCCGGCTGGATGTGTCCAGCCCGGTCAACATCGAAGTATTGGACGGCAAGATCATCATCGAGCCTTTGGCGCAGGTGCCGCGCCGCCGTGTCCATTTGCCGTTTTCCGAGGCTGACTTGCTGGAAGGGCTGAACAGCGACACTGCCCACGCGGACTTGCTGGCCAAACCGTCCAACACCGAGTTTGGTGAGGACTGATGGCTGCTGCTTATGTTCCAGACCGCAACCAAGTGGTGTGGCTCGACTTTGAGCCCACCAAGGGCAAAGAAATTGGCAAGTACCGCCCGGCTTTGGTGTTGTCGTCCCGCCAATACAATCAGCAAACTGGGTTGCTGATTTGCTGCCCAATCAGCACCAGCATACGGGGTGGGCCCACAGAAGTGCCATTGGGCAACCTGAAGGGTGCTTTGGAAAAAGACGCTGTGGTTGCCGCCAGTTTGATCCAAACCTTGTCGTGGAAAGAACGCAAGGCCAAGCGCATTGCAGATGCCGATGTCGGCGTGATGGAACAGGTGTTGGTTCGGTTACTGCCGCTGATTGGGGCAGACAGCATCATCGACAAATTTATTGAATGAGACCGGCACGAGACCAAAAACACTGCGGTGGTTTTATTAACCGCCGCAGTGCCTTGTCACTTTAGTCTTCCAGCAAATCCAGGTTGCGTACAGCGCCTTTGTCAGCGCTGGTGGCCAGCATGGCATAGGCCTTCAGCGCAGCCGACACCTTGCGAGGCCGTGGCTTTACCGGCTTCCAGCCCAGTTTGTCCTGCTCGGCACGGCGCTTGGCCAGCTCTTCATCGCTCACCAACACGTTGATGGTGCGGTTCGGGATGTCGATGCGGATGCGGTCGCCATTTTTCACCAAACCAATGGCGCCACCGGCTGCGGCTTCGGGTGAGCAATGGCCAATCGACAGTCCTGATGTACCACCCGAAAAGCGGCCATCGGTCAGCAAGGCGCAGGCTTTGCCCAAGCCCTTGGACTTGATGTAGCTGGTGGGGTAGAGCATTTCCTGCATGCCGGGGCCGCCTTTGGGGCCTTCGTAACGCACCACCACAATGTCGCCGGCTTTCACGGTGTCGTTCAAAATATTCTCTACCGCTTCGTCCTGGCTTTCCACCACATGGGCTGGGCCTTCAAACACCAGCAGGCTGTCGTCCACGCCGGCGGTTTTCACCACGCAGCCGTCCAGTGCAATATTGCCGTGGAGCACGGCCAGGCCGCCTTCCTTGCTGTAGGCGTTTTCCAGTGAGCGGATGCAGCCCTCGGCGCGGTCCACGTCGAGGCTGGGCCAGCGGGTGTTTTGGCTGAATGCCACCTGGGTGGGAATACCGGCTGGGCCAGCCATGTAGAAGTGCTTGACCGCGTCGCTGGGGTTGCGGGCAATGTCCCACTGGTCCAGCGCGTCTTTCATGGTTTTGGCGTGCACGGTGGGCACGTCGGTGTGCAGGTTGCCCGCACGGTCCAGCTCGCCCAAAATGGCCATCACGCCGCCAGCGCGGTGCACGTCTTCAATGTGGTACTTGTTGGTGTTGGGGGCCACCTTGCACAACTGCGGCACCACGCGGGACATGCGGTCGATGTCGGCCATGGTGAAGTCGATGTTGGCCTCTTGTGCTGCGGCCAGCAAATGCAGAATGGTGTTGGTGGAACCGCCCATGGCGATGTCCAGCGCAATGGCATTCTCGAAGGCCTTGAAGCCCACGGAACGGGGCAGCACGCTCTCGTCCTCGCCTTCGTAGTACTGCTTGCACAGCTCAACAATGCGGCGGCCTGCGTTTTTAAACAATTGCTCGCGGTCGGCATGCGTGGCCACAACAGTACCGTTGCCGGGCAGGGACAGGCCCAGGGCCTCGGTCAGGCAGTTCATGGAGTTGGCGGTGAACATGCCCGAGCAGGAACCGCAGGTGGGGCAGGCCGAGCGCTCAACTTCAGCCAGGTCGGCATCGCTCACTTTGTCGTCGGCGGCCATCACCATGGCGTCGATCAGGTCGAGCTTTTTGAATTCAATGGTTTGTGTTTTGGGGTTGGCCAGTTTTACCTTGCCCGCTTCCATGGGGCCGCCGGACACAAAAATCACGGGGATGTTCAGGCGCATGGCGGCCATCAACATGCCGGGGGTGATTTTGTCGCAGTTGGAAATGCACACAATGGCGTCTGCACAGTGGGCGTTCACCATGTATTCCACTGAGTCGGCAATGATGTCGCGGCTGGGCAGGGAATACAGCATGCCGTCGTGGCCCATGGCAATGCCGTCATCGACCGCAATGGTGTTGAATTCTTTCGCCACACCGCCGGCTGCTTCAATTTCACGGGCCACCAATTGGCCGAGGTCTTTCAGGTGCACATGGCCGGGTACAAACTGGGTGAACGAGTTGGCCACGGCGATGATGGGCTTGCTGAAGTCGTCGTCCTTCATGCCGGTGGCGCGCCACAGTGAGCGGGCGCCCGCCATGTTGCGGCCGGCGGTGGAGGTTTTTGAGCGGTATGCGGGCATGGGGGTTTCCTGCAGGTGTTGCAATGGCAAACCCCCATTTTAACGGAGTTTTAAGCCGGGCGTTTGCCTACAGGCCCAGTGCCGACAGGCCCGGGTGCTCGTCGGGCCGAATGCCCTGTGGCCAGTGGAACAGGCGATCATCCTCGGTGATGGGGATGTCGTTGATGCTGGCGTGCCGCTCGGCCATGAAACCGTTCTCGTCGAATGCCCAGTTCTCGTTGCCGTGGCTGCGAAACCACTGGCCGGACATGTCCTGCCATTCGTAGACAAACCGCACGGCGATGCGGTTCTCGGTGTGGGCCCACAGTTCCTTGATGAGGCGGTACTGCTGTTCCTTTTGCCATTTGCGGGTCAGAAATTCCACAATGGCTTCCCGCCCGGAAAAGATCTCGCTGCGGTTGCGCCACCGAGAATTGGGCGTGTAGGCCAAGGCCACCTTTTGCGGGTCGCGGGTGTTCCAGGCGTTTTCCGCTGCGCGTATTTTTTGCCGTGCGGTGTCGGCGGTAAAAGGGGGCAGTGGTGGGCGTGGGGCTTCGTGGGTCATGGTTGTTGGGTCCTGCTCACAAGGGTTTCGAGTTGGGCAATGCGGTCATGCAGTGGTTGAATGATGGCTGCGATTTCGCGCTCGGTAAAGCGGGGCGTGATGTACTTGGGGCAATTCCAGTCAAAGGCTTCCACGTTGATCTGCCAACAGCGTTCCGCCTCGGTCAACAAGGTGGCGGTCCCCAAAATTTTGAGGCGTTTTTGCTGGGCGTAGT
Organism: Limnobacter sp.; assembly: GCF_036405155.1. Taxonomy (GTDB): domain Bacteria; phylum Pseudomonadota; class Gammaproteobacteria; order Burkholderiales; family Burkholderiaceae_B; genus Limnobacter. Next base: position 143,575 of record NZ_DASWYD010000001.1, read on the forward strand.
CCATGAGGATAAGCGCGATGCGGTTGTTGCCGTGCAAGTTGCCGTCGCTCACAAACTGCGCGTTGCCACGAAAGTCGGGCACCAGCAGTGTGTTGGGGCCTTGCACCTGGATGAAACCCTGCGGCCCGCCCCGGTGTTGGACATAGGGCCAGCCCGTCTCGCTCACCGTGGCCTGAAAAAAGTGGTCGCGGCTTTCGATAAAGGCTTTTTCCCGGGGGCCCAGGGCGTGGCCTGCCGTTGAGCTGGCCTGCAGGGCTGCGTAGCGTTCACGGCTGCCCGCTTCAAGCTGGCGGTTTTTCACGGTGTTGGTGAATGCAATGTCGGCAAAGGCGTGTCCCATGGTGGTCTCCCCGGGCTGTGTTTCAGGCGGCCAGTTGAAGGTTGATTTTCGGGAAGTCAATGTCCACCTGGCTGACCTTCCCAACCACATTGGTCAGGAAGTTCAGGCCCACGTGCACAATCACTTCGATGATTTCAGCATCGGTGACGCCCACTGCCCGCAGGGTGAGCAGGTCGGCTGCAGACACCTCGCCGTGGGTGTCCATCACCTGTTTGGCAAAGCCGATGAGGGCGGCTGTTTTGGGGTGCTCATGGCGGCCGTGGCGGGCTTGCAGAATGTCGTCGGCTGCCAGGCCGGCCTTGCGGCTGATGGCGGTGTGGGCCGACACACAGTATTCGCACTCGTTTTGTTGGGCCACGGCCAGGGCGATGCGCTCGCGGGTGGCGGGCTCCAGCACGCCGCTGCTGGCAATGCCGTACAGGCCCAAAAAGGCTTTCAAGGCGTCGGGCGAGTTGGCAAACACTTTGAGGAAGTTCAGCACGCCACCCATTTGCTGCTCAATGGCTTTCAACAATTCCAGTTGTTCAGGCGTGGCGTTGGCGGGTGTGACGAGGTTCAAGCGGCTCATGGTGTTCTCCAGTTGGGGGTGTGTTGACCGCAGTGGCGGTGTGAAATCAGTCTCCATTGTTTTCAAAAGATACGGAATGGGTTAATGTGGAAGAACTTAATTGCTAAAATGGAAATAATTGTGGACAAGCTGCATGCGCTGGAGGTGTTTGTGGCGGTGGCGGAAACCGGTGGGTTTGCAGCGGGTGCGCGGCGCTGCAGGCTGTCAGCCCCGGTGGTGACCAAGCGTGTGGCCGAGTTGGAGCAGGCTTTGCAGGTGCGCTTGTTCAACCGCACCACACGGTCTGTGCAATTGACTGAGGCTGGTGAGCGTTACTTGCAGACCGTGAAACCTTTGCTGGAGCAAATGCGGGACGCAGACGAGGCACTCACCGGTTTGGCCAGCGCCCCGCACGGCACGCTGGTGGTGACGGCACCCGCACTGTTTGGCCGTTTGCATGTCATGCCGGCAGTGGTGAGTTATTTGCAGCAACACCCGGCCATGCAGGTGGTGAGCCTGTTTCAGGACTCGGTGCTCAGCCTGGTGGATGAAGGGGTGGATGTCGCCATTCGCATTGGCCCATTGCCCGACTCGCGTATGGTGGCCACCCCGCTGGGCCAGGTGCGCAAAGTGTTGTGTGCCTCACCCGGGTACTTCAAGGCCCACGGCAAACCAGCCACGCCGCAGGCGCTTGAGCAGCACAGCCTGATTGCCCCCATGCAGGTCAACCCGGTGCAGGAATGGCAGTTTGGGGCAGGGAAGCAGGCCACGGTGGTGCGTGTGGCCCCGCGCTTGGTGTGCAGCACAAATGATGCAGCCATTGAAGCTGCACAGCGGGGCTTGGGCATTGCACGGGTGTTGTCCTACCAAGTGGAGGAGGCTGTGCGCCAGGGCCGCTTGAGCTATTGCCTGGAGGAATATTGGCCTGAAGCGTTGCCGGTGAATGCGCTTCAACACGAAGGTCGAAGGCCTTCAGCAAAACTCAGGGCGTTTTTGGACCTTGCGGTGCCGTTTATTCGCCAGCGCTTGGGTTTTGCAGCGGCGTGATGTTCACCTTGTTGGTGAGGTAAACCCCAAACGCCGTGATACTGCCGCCCACCAGCATGGACACCAAAATCGGCTCGCGCAAAATGAGTGCCGACAAAGCAATGCCAAACACCGGCACCAGGTTGGTAAAAACCGCTGTGCGTGAGGGGCCCAGCTGCTGCACCCCTTGGTAAAACCACAAAAACGCCACCACCGTGCCGATGGCCCCCAGGTAGAGCAGGGCGACCCACACCGGCCAAGGTACAGCCGACCATTGAACGCTGCCAAGCTCATGCAATGAGCCCACAAATAAAAACAGCAAACCCCACAGGGTTGCCCAAGTGATGGCTGCAATGGGGCTCAAGGTTTCGCCCGCTTTGCGGGACACCAGCGTGTAGCAGGCCCAGCCCAACACCGCGATGGCCATCAGCCCTTCGCCGGGCCCCAGGGACTGGCTAACGTCGTGCAGGGTACCCAGCAAATCACCTCGGGTGATCACCACGCCCGCCCCAAACAAGGCCAGCGCAATGCCCGCCCAGCGCAGTGCACCCAAGCGCTCGCGAAACACCATGCTGGCCAGCACAGCCGTCATGATGGGGTTGAGGCTGACGATGAGCGCGGTGCGCCCGGCGGGCATGTGCGCCAGCGCTGCAAAAAAACAGATGTTGTACAGGGCAATGCCTGTGGCGCCCAGTGCAGCGGTGGTCAACAGCTGGTCGCGATTCAAGCGCTTTAGCCCGCCCTCACGCTGATAGGCCACGCCCAGCAGCAGCACGGCAGCCACCAGGTAGCGGCCAAAAGCGGCCGTCATGGCGGGCAAGTGCTGAGCCACTGTGCGGCCTGCCACAAAGGTACCACCCCAAAACAAAGCCACCAAGGTGAGTTTGAGCATCAGGATGGGTTGTGGGCGGGGGTTGGGGTTCATGGTGTGGTGTGTGCTGCGCGTGTGAAGCGTGAAGATTACCGCATTCGCTTGAGTATTTGGGTAAATCCACATAATATGGATTTAAATCCACAAAATATGTATTCACTATGTCTGCTGTCGATTTTCTGTTCACGCCGTCCGTTCGCAAGGTACTCCGGGCAACTTTGTTGAATCCGCAGCGACGATATTCACTGGGCGCTTTGCTGGATATTGCTGAATCGGGGCGCGGTAGTACCCAGAAACAGATTGAGCGCCTCATTTCGGCTGGCGTATTGATTGAAGAGCGGCCTGGTGGCCGCTTACGCATGATCTCAGCAAATCCTGATTATTTTTTATTTGATGAGCTTTGTTCGATTGCTCGAAAGACGTTCGGTGTCATTGAACCCGTCTCGGACGCGCTCCAACCCTTTTGGAAGGATATTGAGCAGGCGTTTTTGCATGGCTCGGTCGTGAAAGGCACTGACTCAGGAACCAGTGATATTGATTTGGTACTCATTGGTAATCCTTCTTATTTGGGTGTTAGCCAAGCATTGACCACGCTTGAGCAAACCTTGAAGAGAGCAGTTCACTTCGAGATTTATCACCCGGATGAATGGGCAACACTCTGTGAAAACGATCCCGTGGTTCAACAAATTGCCAATGGCCCAAAATGGAACCTTGAACTGAATGAACAGACCTCCTGAATACGCCAATCTGATCAAGACCAATGCTTTTGCGGAGGTTCAAGCAAATCCAGATGCATGTGCTGCACTGATTAAAAACGCACGAGACTACCACGACATGGTGAAACTGCTTCCAGAGGAAAAAACACTGCAGCGTTTCACCCTGGCCTACGAAGGTTTTTTTCAGATCGTTCAGGCAGTGCTGGAGTTTTATGGTGTTCGCACCAAAGATGCCGGAAGGAATACTGCCATTCTGCGCGTTGCCGCAGACCTGGCGTTTGAGTCTGGCGAAATTGCTGCTGTGGCCAGAGCGCATGATCGCCGAAACAATACTTCCTATCGCTCTCCTTTTCCGCCAATGTCCAGGGCTGAAGCTGATGCAATGATCAGCCTGCTGAGCAAAGCAATCCAAGGCGCTGAACGTTTGGTACAGAGCAGCGGACCATAAAAAGCCGCAACACCCTCCCCAGGTGTTGCGGTCGTTCGATGCAACGCCAGTTGCGAACGGCGATTACTTCACATCAAAGCGATCATTGTTCATCACTTTCACCCACGCGGCCACAAAGTCATTCACAAACTTGGCCTTGGCATCGTGTTGGGCGTACACCTCGGCAATGGCACGCAGTTGCGAGTTGGAACCAAACACGAGGTCGACTCGGGTACCGGTCCATTTCACTGCACCAGTTTTGCGGTCCCGGGCTTCATAGGCATTGCTGCCGGTGGGTTTCCACTCCACGCCCATGTCCACCAGGTTGGTGAAGAAGTCGTTGGTCAGCACGCCGGGTGTGTTGGTGAACACCCCGTGTTTGCTGCCACCCACGTTGGCACCCAGTACACGCAAGCCACCCACCAGCACGGTCATTTCCGGTGCAGTCAGGCTCAGTAGTTGAGCCTTGTCCACCAGCAACGCTTCGGCCTTGGCTTTGGTGCCCGCTTTGATGTAGTTGCGGAAGCCATCGGCCTGTGGCTCCAGCACGGCGAACGACTCCACATCCGTTTGTGCCTGTGTGGCATCGGTGCGGCCCGGTGTAAAGGGCACATTCACGGTGTGTCCAGCTTTCTTCGCGGCGTCTTCCACTGCTGCGCCACCGGCCAGCACAATGAGGTCGGCCAGTGACACTTTCTTGCCACCGCTTGCCGAGGTATTGAACTCTTTCTGGATGTTTTCCAGTTTGCTCAACACACGGGCCAGTTGCTCGGGCTGGTTTACTTCCCAATTGCGCTGGGGTTCCAGGCGAATGCGGGCACCGTTTGCACCACCACGCTTGTCCGACCCGCGGTAGGTGGATGCCGATGCCCAGGCGGTGCTCACCAGTTCGGCGGTACTCAAGCCGCTGGCCAGTACTTTGGCTTTCAGTGCTGCCACGTCTTGCGCATCAATCAACGCGTGGTCCACGGCGGGCACTGGGTCTTGCCACACCAGCACTTCCTTGGGCACCAAGGGGCCCAGGTAACGGGCCACTGGGCCCATGTCGCGGTGGGTCAGCTTGTACCAAGCGCGAGCAAACGCATCGGCAAATTCTGCTGGGTTGTTCAGGAACCGACGCGAAATTTTTTCATACGCCGGGTCAAAGCGCAGGGCCAGGTCGGCGGTTGTCATCATGGGCGCATGGCGCTTGTTGGGGTTGTGCGCATCCACCACGGTGTCGGCACCGGCACCACCCTTTGGGGTCCATTGGTGTGCACCCGCCGGGCTCTTGGTCAGTTCCCATTCGTATTTGAACAGCGTTTCCAGGTAGCCGTTGTCCCATTGTGTGGGGTTGGGTTTCCAGGCGCCTTCAATGCCGCTGGTGATGGTGTGCTCGCCTTTGCCGCTGCCAAAGCTATTCATCCAGCCAAAGCCCATGGTTTCCACATCGGCACCTTCTGGGGCCACGCCCACATGTTTGGCATCGCCTGCACCGTGGGCCTTGCCGAAGGTGTGCCCGCCGGCCACCAGGGCCACGGTTTCTTCGTCATTCATGGCCATGCGGGCAAAGGTTTCACGAATGTCGCGGGCAGAGGCCACGGGGTCTGGGTTGCCGTCCGGGCCTTCGGGGTTGACGTAAATCAGGCCCATTTGCACGGCTGCCAACGGGTTTTCCAGTTCGCGGTCTCCACTGTAGCGGCTGTTGGGTTTGTCGCTGGTGGCGAGCCATTCGGTTTCAGCACCCCAGTAAATGTCTTCCGAGGGTTCGAATACATCTTCACGGCCACCGGCAAAACCAAAGGTCTTGAAGCCCATGGATTCCAAGGCCACGTTGCCCGCCAAAATCATGAGGTCGGCCCAAGAAATCTGGTTGCCGTATTTTTGCTTGATGGGCCACAGCAGGCGGCGTGCCTTGTCGAGGTTGCCGTTGTCGGGCCAGCTGTTCAAAGGCGCAAAGCGCTGTTCGCCCGAGCCAGCACCGCCGCGGCCATCGGCCACGCGGTAAGTACCGGCGCTGTGCCAGGCCATGCGAATGAACAGCGGGCCGTAGTGGCCGTAGTCGGCTGGCCACCAGTCTTTGGAATCGGTCATGAGGGCATGCAGGTCTTTCACCACGGCATGCAGGTCGAGCTTTTTGAACGCTTCTGCATAATTGAATGCTTCACCCAGTGGGTTGGACTTCGCGGTGTGCTGATGCAGGATGCTGAGCTTCAACTGATTGGGCCACCAATCGGCATTTGACAGTGCGGTGTTCACGGCGTTGGCGCCGGCAGAGGCATGGAATGGGCATTTGGACAAATCGGACATATTCCCTCCTTGATCAGAGTGTGGTTGGTGTTTCAGTGTTGAATCAGTCTAACGTTTGGGCTGGCCTCAAGGCCAATGGAAAATCCTGACTGCGTTTATAGGCTAAACCGATGACGTGTCGATTGTGTTTATACTAAGGTACCACGGGCGGGTCGTTCTATGTTGAATCGTGTCTGGTTATCCATGTGTTTGGCGTTGGTGTTGGGGCTTGCCCAACAGCTGGCGGTTACGCACGTCTATCAGCACAACGCCGACTTCAATGCCGGTTCGGCGGCAGGCCACCTGTCGCAAAAAGACGAGCTGCATTCCGCGGCCAAGGTGTGTGCCAAGTGCCTGGCCCTGGCCGACTTTCAATCGGCACCGCCCGCCCACGCGCATCACTTGGTACCCATGGCGGCCAATGCACCGCAGGTGCATGCCCAAGCTGTTTTCGCTTCAACCAACGGGAGTGTGGTTTACCACTCCCGCGCACCGCCAGCACTCGCTTGAATTGTTGATCGTCCATTCGACTCATTCTTTTTAAGCGAGCTTTCCCATGTTCAAACGACACGTGTTGGCGTGTGCGTTGCTGTCGGCTTTTGGCGCATGCGCCTGGGCTGGCCCCAATGCAGTCACGTCCGCTTCTCCTTCTCCAAACGATTTGGCCCAGCTTCGCGCTGACTTCGAGGCCATGAAACAGGCCTACGAGGCCCGCATTCAGGCGCTGGAGCAGCAATTGCAGAGCACCCAGCAATTGGCCACACAGGCCGCTGCCCAGCCGCCCGTGCAAGCCGCTGCGGGCAGCAATGCATTCAACCCCGATATCTCGCTGATTTTGTCGGGCACTTACGCGTCCCGCAGCAACCCACAGCCTTACAACATCACTGGTTTTCAGGCTGGCGGTGAAATCGCCCCCGCAGACCGTGGATTCAATTTGGGCGAAAGTGAGCTCGGCATTTATGCCAATGTAGACCCCAACTTTTATGGCGGCTTGAACCTGGCGCTGGCACCCGACAACACCGTGGGAGTCGAAGAAGCCTTTGTGCAAACCACCAGCCTGCCCGCCAACCTCACGTTGAAAATGGGCCGGTTTTATTCAGGCATTGGCTACCAGAATGCACGCCACGCCCACACCTGGGACTTTGTGGACAACCCATTGGTGTATGCCGCGTTTTTGGGTAACCAGTTTGCGGACGATGGTCTTCAGCTCAAGTGGTTGGCCCCGACGGATTTTTTTCTTGAGCTGGGCGCGGAAATGGGGCGAGGTCGAATTGCGGAATCCAGCGGTCGCAGTAAAAACGGCACCGCAGCCGGTGCTGTGTATGGCCATGTGGGCGGCGACTGGGGCATCAGCAGCAGTTGGCGCGCGGGGCTAAGCTACCTTCAAGTGTCGCCAGAGGACCGCCAATCGACGGATGTGGATGCCACGGGCAGCGTGGTCACCAACACCTTCAATGGCCAAAGCAAGATTGCGATTGCCGACCTGGTCTACAAATGGGCACCCAACGGCAACCCGGTGGATCAAAACTTTACCTTCCAGACTGAATTCATGCACCGCTCGGAAGATGGGCTGCTGAATACCGACAGCTACCGCGCCTCGCAATCGGGTTGGTATGCCCAAGGGGTTTACCAGTTTGTGAAAGGCTGGCGAACTGGCCTTCGGTTGGACCGCCTGAATGGCGGCTCGGTGGATTATGGCGCCAACACATCCAACCTCGCTTTCACGGGCTACAACCCCAAACGCTTGAGCTGGATGATTGATTACAACCCAAGTGAGTTTTCACGCATTCGCCTCCAACTGGCGCGGGATGAGTCGAGCCAGCTTCGCGCAGACAACCAGTTGTTTGTTCAGTACCAGATGAGTTTGGGTGCCCATGGTGCCCACAGTTATTGAGGACAGGGATATGTTGAGAAGTATCAAGTTAATTCGGGCTCATGCGGTGAGCCTGTTGATGTTGTTGGGTTTCGCTGGCCAGGCCCAGGCTGCGCTGAACGTGTTTGCTTGTGAACCTGAATGGGCATCGCTTACCCAAGCTTTGGGTGGCGACAAGGTCGACGTGTTTTCGGCCACCACGGCCTTGCAGGACGTTCACCACATTGAAGCCAAACCCAGCCTGGTGGCCAAAATGCGGTCCGCTCAACTGGTGGTGTGCACTGGATCTCAGCTGGAAGTGGGTTGGTTGCCGGTGGTGCTTCGTCAATCGGGCAATGTGGCTGTGCAGCCGGGCAAACCGGGTTACTTTGAGGCGGCCAGTGTGGTCAACATGCTGGAGGTACCCACGCGGTTAAGCCGGGCTGAGGGTGATGTGCACCCAGGCGGTAACCCGCACATTCAAACCGACCCCCGCAACATTGCGCGGGTGGCCGATGCCTTGGCCAAGCGTTTGGCCGAAGTGGATGTGGGCAATGCAGCGTTTTACCAGCAAGCCCATCAAACCTTTTCCAAGCGCTGGCAGGCTGCCATCGACCGTTGGCAGACCCAGGCCGCACCCCTGAAGGGCACCGCGATTGTCGTGCAGCACAAAGGCTTTCCATACCTGGAGGACTGGTTGGGTTTGAAGGAGGTAACAGCCCTGGAACCCAAGCCGGGTGTGGAGCCCAGTGGGTCATATCTGTCCGAGGTGTTGGGGGTCTTGAAAACCCAACCTGCACAGATGGTGGTTCGCGCTGCGTACAGCAGCGACCGGCCATCCAACTGGCTGGCCGAGCATGCGGGCATTCCTGCTGTGGAGCTGCCGTTCACCGTGGGCGGTACCCCTGCGGCCAAGGACCTGTTCAGCCTGTTTGACGACACGATTGCCCGATTGTTGGCTGCACAGGCATCCGCTCAAAAAGCCAAACGGAGCGCACCATGAACTGGGAAGCAGTCAGTTGGACCATTCTGGGGCCTGCGTTGTTGGCGGGCTTGATTGTGCTGGCCACACACATTCCGCTGGGGCAGCAAGTGCTGCAGCGGGGCATTGTGTTCATCGACCTGGCGGTGGCACAAATTGCAGCATTGGGCGTGGTACTGGCCGATACCCTGGGCTTTGAACCGCAAGGTTTGCAGGTGCAGGCGGCAGCGGTGCTGGCCGCGCTGTTGGGGGCCTTGCTACTCACCTGGATTGAGAAAAAATGGCCCGAGGTGCAAGAGGCCTTGATTGGCGCTTTGTTTGTGTTGGCCGCCAGTGGCAGCATATTGCTGTTGGCCAACAATCCCCACGGTGGCGAACACCTGAAAGATTTGCTGGCTGGTCAAATTCTGTGGGTGAGTTCCAATCAGTTGCTGTGGGGTGCACTGGTGTCGGTGGTCATTCTCGTGGGCTGGTTTGGTTTTCGTGAACGTTTGGGGCGCGCTGGGTTCTATGTGCTGTTTGCCTTGGCGGTCACCGTGTCGGTGCAATTGGTGGGGGTGTATCTGGTGTTTTCCAGCCTCATCATGCCGGCTCTGGCTGTGCGGGCGTGGCGGTCCCATCGCAAACTGTTGGGTGGGTATGCTTTGGGGGGGCTGGCGTACGCCCTCGGGCTTGTGTTGTCGGGCCTGTTTGATCTACCCTCCGGCGCGGTGATTGTGTGGAGTTTGGCCGCACTGGGCGTGGCTTTCAGCATGTTGGCGTGATTCCTACATTCAACATGGCAAAAGCGGCATACCGTGCGCATTCCGGGTCTGATAATTTTGCACTGTTTTTCAATTTTGGGCTGTGTGGTTTCATGATTACCGGCAATAACAATGTGGTGGTGTTCAACGTCCCCGATCCCAAGAAAAACGATGTGCTGTCGTCTGCCCGGCCCAACAGCATACGGACTGCTGCTGAGAAGGACGGGCAAGATGTGGTGGTGTCCATCACCAAAAAAACCGGGACCATGATTCTGGACAACCGGGCACCACTGGATGCGGACAAAATTGAAATGATTCGCCAGCAGTTGGCCGACGGTGGCTACAAAATCAATGCGGCACTGGTGTCCGAACGCATGATGGCGGACCAACGCGCCTTGTTGAAATAAACCGCTTCACATCGGGCTGCTGTCGACCAGCAGCCGCAAGGCGCTGCGGATGTCGCTTGCCTTCGGTGGTTTGCCCAGAATCAGGTCCACATGGGGCACCTGCTCGTGGTTGGCATTCATCTGTTTGCCCCAACCCGTCAGCAGCACCGTGTGAATGCTCGGGTCGATTTTTTTCACCTGCCGGGCCAGTTCCTTGCCGTCCATGTCGGGCATGCCCAGGTCGGTGATCAGCACATCCACCCGTTCCCCATGTTCCAGGCTGACGCCCAGGGCGGCCAGGGCAGCATGGCCATTGTTGACCGCCGTGACATGGTGCCCCATGGCATGCAGCATGTCGGTGACAGCCTCCAGCACACTGAGGTCATCGTCCACCAGCAGAATGTCCAGTGCTTGGTCTGGCAAGTCGTCTTCCACCACTGGTTGCATGGACTGAATGTTGAACCGGGCTTGCGGATTGTGTTCAAACACCATAGACACCGTGGTCCCCTGTTGCAAGGCGCTTTGAATCAACAGGCGACCCTGGAACCGTTTGACAATCCCGTACACCATGGCCAGGCCCAAGCCAGTGCCGCGTTGTCCCTTGGTGGTGAAGAAAGGCTCGATGCAGCGCCGACGGGTTTCTTCATTCATGCCGATGCCGGTGTCTTGCACGTCGATGATCAGGTGGTCCTGTCGCCCCTCGCGGCGTAGCCGGGTTTTCACCGTCAGTGTCCCGCCTTGGGGCATGGCGTCCACCGCATTGAAAATCAGGTTGGCCATGGCCTCCCGCAATTCGGCCTCCGATGCACCCAGTGCGGGCAGTTGCTCCCCAAACTCGGTGCGCAGTTCAATCTGAACGCCCTGCTTGCGCGGCGTGGTTTCCCACTTGGCTCGGGTCAGTTCCAACACCTCGCGGCAAACCAGGTTGACATCCACCGGCTCCAGGTGGTGCTCTTCCTCGCGTGAGCGGGCGAATCGACCCATGCGTTCGACGGTGTTGGCCACATCGTCGATGGCAATCTGAATGGTTTCCAGCTGCTTGCGCCCTTTGGGGCTGAGCTGCTGTTCGGCATTCAACAGGGACTCCACATACAAGGCCGCTGGTGAAATGGCGTTGTTGATGTCGTGGGCAATGCCCCCCGCCATTTCGGCCAAGGCGCCCAAGCGCTCCTGCTGAAGCACCAGGGCCTGTGTCTGTTTCAACTCGGCATAGGCTTCCTGCAGCTCGCGAAGCAACTCGGCTTGGTCCAGGGCCAGCGCGACGTGCTCAGCCAGTTGGATGAGGAACGACATCTCGTCATTCTCAAAACCGTGTGTTTGCTGTCGTGCGGTGACCATGACACCCAGCACTTTGTCGCTCTTTTTCAGTGGAACAATCACCACGCTGTTCAAATTGCAACTGTCCTGCAGACGGCGTGCCACCGGGCAGGATGTGTTGACCATGTCCGGCTCGTAGACAAACTGCCCTTGAGCCGCCAGCTCCATGAGCGTACCGCGCACGGGCACGGCTTCGTTTTCCAGCAAGCCGACGGTGCAAGCCATGGCTTGGGTCCTGTTGCTCAGGCAGTGCACCTTCATGGCCTGTTCGTCGGGCAGGTACGATGCCATGAAGCAAAAATCCGATGGCAGGTCCTGCTCCAGTGCATTGACCACCACCTTGTAGATGCTGTCGAGGTCCAGTCGTTTGCCAATGGCCTGCGTGATTTCATTGAGCAGGTTCATCTTCACCAACTGCGACTTGCTGCGTCGGGTCACCTCCAGAATGTGGCTCATGTCTGTGATGCCACCAATCATGCGCAGGGCCTTGCCAGTGTCGTCGCGAATCACAAAGCCACGGTCCACCACTTCTGCCCAACTGCCGTCGGCTCTCGCGAAGCGGTATTCGTCTTTCCAGAAGTTGTCGTTGCCAGCCAGGGTTTGGGTGATTCGATCCAGCACGCGCAGCCGGTCTTCGGCGTGCACCCTGTCTGCCCAAGACTTCGGTGTGTTGTCCAATTGTGCACGGTTTAAACCAAACAGGGTTTGAATGCCTTCGCTCCACCACACTTCATCGGTGATGACGTCCCAATCCCAAATGCAGTCGCTGGTGGCATTGGCCAGTGAGCGAAACCGGTGCAGGGTGGCATTCAGCGCACTTTCAGCCCGCTTGCGCTCGGTGATGTCCCGCAAAATGGCCACCCAGTGGGTATACCATCCGGCCTCGTTGGCGATCGGTACGATGTCCACATCCAGCCACATCAGTTCACCGGTTTTGGTGTAATTGATGAGTTCCTCGCGGATGGGTTGCCAGTTGGACAACGCCTGGTGAATGCGGCGCAGGGCCTCTTGCTGCGTGAGTGGGCCTTGCAGTATGCGGGGTGTCTTGCCAATCACTTCCTCGGGCGTAAAACCAGTCCGCTTGTAATACGCCTGGTTTACCCAACGGATTTTGGGTCCGTCGGCCACAATGGGTTCCGCTTCGGTGATCACCACCATGTCGTTGAATCGCTCAACACAGGTTTCCAGCAGTTTCAGGCGTTCCACGGTCGCAGTTCGCTCAATCTGGTTGGTCAGGTTCTCCAGCGAAATGGAGCGGTTCTTCGAAATGGCCTGCAGCATCTCAACCAGGTCTTTGTCGAAGGCGGCCACTCCTTCACCGAAATAAATCACACCGGCAATCAGCTTGTCGCGCAGGTGCAGCGGGATGATGGCAAACGATGAAAATCCACGGGACTGGGCCAGTTCAACCCAACCCTGTGCATGTGGATTGTTGCTGGTGTCGGCGCACAGCACAATTTCCCGCCGTCGCAGCGTGTCCAGCCATTCATTTTGAAAACACACATTGGTGTTGGCCATGATGGTGTCGACGATGTCCTGGTGTTTCCCTGCCTTGGAGACCACCTGCAAGCCGCCCCGAACCGGGTCCTTCTGCACCACCCACACCAAGGGAATTTCTCCTGTGGACACGGTTTGGGTGCAAATTTCATCAAACACCTGCTCAACCCGGGTGAAGTTGGGCAAGGCCATGTTGATGTGGTTTTGGGTTTGCAAGAGTTTGTTGATGCGCCGCAGGGTGGTCATGGCCATGCGGTGTTCGGTGATGTCTTGAATGCAGCCCTGAATGCGCTGCAGCACCCCTTGCTCGTCAAACACGGCCTCGGCTCGCAGGCGCACCCAAATCAAGCGGTTCTGGAAGGTCCGAATCTGCGCCTCCAGGTCCATCTCCGTGCCGTGCTGCACGCAGTCCATCAGGGCTTGTGCCACGCGTTCCTGATAGGGCTCCGGGTACAGCAGCAAACCGGTTTCAAAGGTGGGGGCGGCTTGCTCGCCCGGCTCGGCATCCAGAATTCGCCATATTTCATCTGACCAATACACATGCCGGTTGGGTGTGTATTCAATGGCCCATCCGCCAATTTTCCCAAGGTGCCCGCCGATGCGCTGCAAGGCCAGGGTCAGGTCGGTTGCCGCCCGTTTGTCGGGCACCACACGATCAACCGCAGGTGGCTGAGGGGGAGGCGGCAAGCTGTGTACGCCCGGGGCAAGTTGCAGCGTTTTGGCAAATTTCAAATAAAAGCAGGCGCCGGCGTCTGGAATGGATTCAGCCCAGATGTGCCCCTGATGCCGTTCCATGATGCGCTTCACATTGGCCAGCCCCAGGCCATTGCCCTCAAATTCAGACTGGGTGTGCAGGCGTTGAAAAGGTTTGAAGAGACGGGACTGCTGGCTGGGATCAAACCCCGATCCATTGTCGCGAATCCACACCAGGTGGTGGGTTCCCTCATCGCGGCAACCCACTTCAATGCTGGGTTGGTCACGCAGGCGTGAAAACTTCAATGCATTGGAAAACAGGTTCATGAAGACCTGTTCCAGCAGTGAGGCATCGCCCGGAACTGTCGGCAACTCAGGCAACTGCCATGTGGCTGGTGGACCGTCCGCCATCAATTCCGTGAGAATTTTGGCCTGCATGGCAATCGCATTCAGGTCCACTGGCTTGACATCCAGACTGGCCTGGCCCAAGCGGGCAAATGACAACAGGTCCTTGACCACGGTGCTGGCCCGTTCGCTGGTCTGCTTGATGCGTTGCAGGTACTTCCACTCGTCTTCCGTGAAGTTGTCCTGCGATCGGCTGGTGAGGCGGGCCGCGTAGCCTTGAATCAGGTGAATTACCGAATTCAGGTCATGGGATGCGCGCCCTGCAAATGCATCCAGCTCTGTGTTCATCTCCGACAACTGGTGGTTGGAGGCGGTGAGTTCGGCGATCAGCCGCTGATTTTCCATGCGCAGCTTTCGCACTTGCAGGCAACGCTGCACCACGGGCAATATTTCGCTGAACTTGAAGGGTTTCAGGATGTAGTCCAAAACGCCCGAGCGCATGGCTTCTACGGCGGATTGAACGGTGCTGTGACCGGTCATCAGAATGGCGCACACCTGGGGGTCCAGGGTGCGCAGGTGCGCCACCAAATCAATGCCGCTGATGTTGGGCATTTTCAGATCGGTCAGCAGCAGGTCATGCGCGTCGGCCCGGTACTTTGCGATGGCTTCCATGGGCGTGGAACAGGCGGTGACCTCAAAGCCGTGCTCTTCCAGAATGGAACGCAGAGCATCCAGTTGGGGTTGCTCATCGTCAACAACAATGAGGCGTGCGTGTTCAATCATGGCCGTCCTGTGGCTGATGGCTTGGGCGCCATGCCCGCTTGCCAGTCACCTCCTCCTCCCTGGTCGTGATTGTAAATGGTTGACAAACCAGAAGATATATTCACTTTGGAGGGGGGTATTTCCCTAGGTGCCCGGGCTTAAACCGGCAAGATGGTTTCCCCGCTGCTTGAATTGAACGGATCAATCAGGATTTTGGCGTGCTTCTCGGGGTTGCCCAAGGCCTCAAAAGCACCCGCCACACCGGCAAGCCCTACCTTGCCGGTAATCAAGGGTTGCGCCTTGACTTGACCCTCTGCAATCAGGTGCAAGGCGTCCCGATATTCCAGGGGGGTGTAGCCCAGCACAAAACGAAGCTCAATTTCCTTGTTCACCGCCAGCGCAGGTTCAATCTTGTCCACTTCCATGCACACACCCACCACCACGATGCGGGTCATGAAGGGTGCGCCTTCCATCAATTGGTTCAGCACACCGGGCACGCCCACACACTCAAACACCACGGGGCGCTTGGGGCCGAGGCCGGCCTTTTCGGCCAGTCGCCATGCATGCCACCAGGGCACGGGCAGCATGCCGAGTTTTTCGCGGGTGCCCACGCCCAATTCCAGCAGTTGGGGCAGCTCGCCAATAAAACCGTAGTCCCGCCAATCGGCAAAGGGTGAGTGGTCGGCCGGGTTGATCACCATGTCGGCCCCGCATTGCTGGGCCAAGGCGCGCCGCCCTGGCGAAAAGTCGCTGGCAATCACCTTCTTGACGCCTTTGGCTTTGAGCATACAAATCACCGCCAGGCCCACCGGACCACAGCCAATCACAATGGCCACGTCGCCGCGTTTAATTTCACTGCGGTTGACCGCATGCAGGCCCACGGCCATGGGTTCGGTCAGCGCGGCCAGGTCTGCCGACAGCCCATTGGGCACCGGCTCCATCAACTTTTCCTGCACCAGCAGGTACTCAGCATAGGCGCCTGGTGCGGTGGATGACAGGCCGGTGAGGTCGATGCGGTCTGGCAGGCGCAACATGGGCACTGCACACACGCGGGTGCCCACCTTGATTTTTTTGGAGGTACCCGGGCCGTGTTCAACCACCTCACCGCAAAACTCATGGCCAAACACCACAGCGTCCTTGCTGGCAGGAATGTGGGGATAGCCCACCCGCTTGGCCAGCGCCGACATGTGGTCGCAGTGTTTTTTCAGGTGCAGGTCCGAGCCACAAATGCCGCAGCGCAGCACCTTGAGCACCACCTGGCCCTTGGCGGGTTTTGGGTCGGGAATGTCCCGCACGGTCAGTGCGTTGTTTTGGCATACCACCGCTTTCATGGTCGTGTCTCCTCGACGGTTTTTTTATGCTGCGTGGTGCTTCAGGTAATTGATGAGCAGGGCATTCGTTTCCATGGGTTTTTCCAGTTGGAACCAGTGGCTGGCCCCTTCGATGCGGTGGTACTCCCAGGGGCCTTTCACCAGTTTGCCGCTGTCCACCATTTGCGATTCGGCCAAATACCGATCGCCATCGCTCCACACGCCCATCACGGGAACGGTGATGTCCGGGTATTTGCGCGCCAAAATCAGATCAACATTGGCACGGTAGAGGTTCAAGCCTGCGGTCAGTCGACCGGGGCGGCGCATGCGGTCTATCCAGCGTTCAGCCTCCTCAGTCTGCCCTGTGAATTTGCGCAGCACCGTCCAGTTGCCCGCCTTGATCAATGCTTCGGACACCCATGGCACCTGAAAGGCCACGGTGTACCAACCCTTCAGCTTTTGGGCCAGGCCACCTTTGGCGTAGGCCAGCGGGTGCCCCACCGACATGGCGGTGTATGACAACACCCGATCTTGGTTGCCCATGGTGAAAAACCAGCCGATGATGGCGCCCCAGTCGTGCCCCACCACGTGGGCTTTTTCGACATGCAGGGCATCCAGCACCATGGCCAAGTCGTTGGTGAGGTGGCTGAGGTGGTACGCGCTTTTGGACTTGGGCAGAGACGATTCCCCGAAGCCGCGAAGGTCCGGTGCAATCACCCGGAACCCTGCCTGAATGAGGGCAGGGATTTGTTTGCGCCACACGGTGTGGTCGTCTGGAAACCCGTGGACCAACAGCACCTCGGGCCCTTCGCCACCCACCAGCACTTGCAGGTTGGCGCCATGGACGGCGATGGTGTGGTGCTCAATGGCATATTTCTCGTTGGCTTGCTTGCTCATTTTTATTCTCCGTTGTGCATGCGGACCACTATGCTGAATCGCCCTTGGCCCTGGCTTAAAGCCAGCGACCAACCGTGCAGTTCAACCACCTCCTTGACGATGGCCAAACCCAGGCCATTGCCTTTCTGTCGCGCGTTTGGAATTCTGTAATACGGTTCAAAAATTTGCTGGGCCTGGTCGGCTGTCATGCGCTCGGCGCTGTTGCTGACGGTCAATTCAATGGTGGTGTCGTCGGCCCAATTAAAACCGATTTTGACGGGTTCTGCCGGGTTTTGGGTGTATTTGCAGGCATTGTCCAGCAAGTTGCGGATCATCATTTCCAACAACCCTTTGCGGGCTTCAATGGTGGCTTCCTGCTCGGGCAAGTCAAGCTCAATCGACAGGCCTGTGCCGTCCAGCACGGTGCGCTGGTTGCTGACCAGGTAGCGCAGTTCTTCATTCAGGTTGACCCGGCTTGGCACCTCGCCGTCCAGCTCCGAATGAATTCGGCTGTAGGTCAGCATTTGTTCAACCAGGTGTTTGGTGCGGTTTAAACCCGTCATGAGGTGGGCCAGCGACACCGCTTGTTCTTCTTCGTTGCGCGCGCTGCTGATGTTTTGTGCATGCACCGACAATGCAGCCAGGGGCGTGCGCAGTTCGTGAGCAGCCGAGTCTGTGAAGCGCCGCTCCCGTTTCATCACGTGGGCCATGCGGTCAAACAGCCGGTTCAGTGCGTCCACCACAGGCACAATTTCATGGGGTGTGCGCTCCAACACCACGGGGGAGGTGTCTTTCGGATCGCGGCTTTCGATGGTGTCGGCCAAGTTGGACAGTGGGCGAAAACCCGCCAATACAATCAGGTTGACCACCACCAGCAGCACCACAAAGCCAATGAACAGTGGGCTGCTCAACACCACACCCACATCGCCCGCAATCTCGGCACGAAGGCCCATCTCCTCGGCCACTTCAATCCAGATGTGGCCATCCTGCGAATCCATGGCAAACACATGCCAATTGCGGTCGCCCACGTGGTGTTCAAAAAAACCTTCCCGTCCAAAGCCCAGGCGTTCATCGGGTGCAAATTCCGAACGCACCAGCAGGCGACCTTCATGGTTCCAAATCTGGAATGCCAATTTGGTTTCGTAGGGGTGGCCCGATGGGGATGGGTCCTCCGGGTCAGCGTCTTTCAAGCCACCGGGCAGGTGGATCACGATGGGTTTGGTGATGGTGGCGTGCTCAATCTGCTTGGCCAGCAGCGTGTCCAGCACACGCGCCGAAGTGGCCAGGCGGGCACTGAAAATTTCATCAGCCTCATGCAGTGCAACCCGATAGCTGGTCACGCCAGCAATGCCCATGATCAACACCACCGCAACCACCAAGCCCAGCATGATGCGTGTACGCATGGAGTAGGCTGCCGAGTCCGCCCGTGGGCTGTCCCGGCCTTCGATGACGGTGTGTTCAGTGATGTTCATCGGGCGGTGTCGCCGACAATGGCCGGGTCAATCCGATAACCCACGCCGCGCAGGGTTTTAATGACCTCGGGATACATTTTCTTGCGGATGTTGTGCACATACACGTCGATCGTGTTGCTGCCCACATCGGAGGTCCAACCGTACAGGCTTTCTTCCAGTTGTTCGCGGGTGAACACCTGACGCGGGTTTTCCATCAGCTTTTTCAACAGGCTGAACTCGCGCCGTTGCAGCACCACTTCGGCGCCTTTGTAGCGCACCGTCAGGCCCCGCAAATCCAGCTCCACATCCGACAGCTTCAACACATTGGTGGACGCCCCGCTGGACCTGCGTTCAATCGCGTGAATCCGCGCAAACAATTCTTCGAGATCAAACGGTTTGATGAGGTAGTCGTCAGCACCCGCATTCAGCCCGTCGATGCGGTTGCGGGTCGTGTCCCGCGCACTCACGATGATGGTGGGGGTGGATGTTTGTTTTTGGCGCAGTTGCGACAGAACATCCAAACCATCCAGCCCGGGCAGGCCCAAATCCAGAATGATCAGGTCAAAAGGGTTGTCCAGCGCAGCGCTCAGGGCCTGTCGACCATCGGAAATCCAGTCCACCTGATACGCGCGGCGCCGCAGCGCCTCAGCCACCCCACTGGCAATGCCTTCATCGTCTTCAACCAGCAATACACGCACGGAAGTGTCTCCCTGTTGTTTTCAGCAGTGTAGTGCGGTTTTTACTTCTTGGCTTTCACCTTGACCAGCAAGGCCTGAATTTCGCGCCGACGCCCAGCATCGGCTGTTTCAAGCCCTGGGCGACTCGGCGCCAATAGTGCCTTGTTCAAGGCGGACTCTGCTTCGTCGTATCGACCCGTGCGGTACAAAAAATCGCCGTAAAGGTAGTTGGCGTCGATGCCGTTTGGGTTCAGGCTCAAGCCTTTTTTCAGGTGGTCTTCAGCCAAGGTGTCATTGCCAAAACCCAGTGGCCAGCCAGGCACCTGGTAATACAGCGCCCCCAGGTTTGTGTGGGCTGCACCGTCCATCGCTTTGCTGTCCAAGCTGATCGCTTTCTCGAATGCGTGCCGGGCCTTCTTGGCCAAATCCAGCGCGCCAAGACCGCCATGGGCCACTGCATAACTGCTCAGGGCAATCCCCTGCAAAACGTAGGCATCCGGGTCTTTCGGATTGGTTTCAACCAGACTTTGGAGACTTTCTGTCAAGGCTTTCAACGCCTGTTCTTGCGCCTTGTCCTGTTGCTGGTACATGGCTTTGGCCCAATCCAGCTGGACTGTCCTCACCATGTCGGCCGGCAAAGCCCAAGCCTGATTGGCCAAGGCCAACAGACCCACAGCAATCAAACCGACATTGGACAGGGGTTTCATGAAAACAACTCCGGGCAGACTTGAACAAAACGCCGTGATGCTGCACGTTGGCAACCCGGTGCATGGCTGGAAAAAAAGCCAGTGGCCAGAAGGAGGCTCTCTGGCCACCTGGGACACGGATGCGTCCAAAAATGGTGAAGCCTCAATGTAGGTCGCTTAAATTAAGGCCAAATGAATTGGGCCATTCATTACCCATCCGCTGGCAAAGCGGTTATCGTGTTGGCAATTCCGTTGGCTTCTTGATTGCATGCTGCGTTCCATCCACCTGTCCGGTTTGTTGCTGTCTGCAGTGCTGTGCGCGGCTGTTTTGGTGCTGGCCGACCACAATCCAATCGAACTGGCTTTGCTGGATGCCTGGCTCAACACGCCTGAACTGAACCAGCAACCCGCAGTCAATGCCGATCAGGTTGTTCGGATCATTGGGGTGGACGAGGTGTTTGTGAAGCAACTGGACAAGCCCTTGTCCTTGATTCACGACGAACTGGCCACGGCATTGCAGGCGGCTGCCACTGGTCAGGCCCGTGCAGTGGGTGTGGACTTTGTGCTGCCTGAAAAGCGGTTTGATGGCGTTGTGTCGCGGGACGGTGCGGTTGATTTTCACCGCACCCTGCTCAAGGGCTTGTTGCGCACCAGCCAAACCTTGCCGGTGGTGGTGGCCCGCATTTGGGATGCGCAGTTGGGCCAATTCCGTGAATTGCAGGTGGACTATCAGGCTGTGCTCAATCGCCAGGTGGGCGATTTCGACAAACAGGCCTCGGTGATGCTGTGTGTGCACAGCGACAACCGCGTGCGTGTGTTGCCTGCAAAGGTGTGTCAACCCGAGTTGGCTGCCGATGGAACCGCCCATTACTTTGCCGGTGAGTTGCTGAAGGCCCTTGGCCTGCAACCCTCGCAGGACGGTTGGATCAATTACGGTCTGGGTCAGGGTTTTTCGTACGTCCCGCTTGGTGATGTGCTGGCGCATGCCCGCCAAGCCGATACCACTTGGTTGCAGCAGCAGTTTGGTGGTCGTATTGTGCTCATCGGCTCGGTATTGGACGACACCGACATTCACCGCGTGCCCCGCGCCATTGCCCAATGGGATGCCGGAAACCTGCGGGTACCCGGTGTGTTGGTGCATGCGCAAATTCTGTTGACCCAGCTTAACAAGGCCAGTATTCGGCCCGTACCCGCCTGGGTTTTGGTGGACTTGTGGCTGCTGGCTTGTGTGGGTTACCGGCGCATGTCAAGCCGGTTGTGGCTGGGCTGTGCGGTGTTGGCGGTGGCTGGTGCACTGGTGTTGCAGGGTGTTTTGCTGCGTCAGCAATGGTGGCTGCCTGCATTTTCCTGGGGTATGGCCTTGTTGGTAACCCTGTTCATCCGCTGGTCTGTGGATGCCGTTCTGGGCCTGCGTGAGCGCCGTCGCCTGCAACAGGCTTTTGGCACTTCTGTCAGCCCTCAGGTGTTGAAAGCATTGGTCAGCGGCACGCTCAAAGCCCATGCGCAAGGCAACCGTGCGCCGGTGTGTGTGCTGTTTTCCGACATTCGTGCCTTCACCAGCCTGTCCGAGCATGCCCCGCCCGAGCGTGTGGTGCATTTGCTGAACCTGTATTTTGACCAAATGACCCAGCATGTGCATGCCGAGGGCGGCACAGTGGACAAGTTCATTGGCGATGGCCTGATGGCTTTTTTTGGTGCGCCCAACACCCTTGAATGCGCAGCGTTGTCGGCAGTGCGGTGCGCGCAGCGCATGCAGTTGTCGCTCAAGGATTTAAACCAAACCTTTGCAGCCCAGCAATTGCCCACCCTTCACATCGGGATTGGCTTACACGTGGGCGAGGCCGTGGTGGGCTTTGTGGGCGGCCAACAGCGGCGGGAATACACGGCGATTGGTGACGTGGTCAACGTGGCCGCAAGGCTGGAAGGTTTGTGCAAAGGGTTGGGGCAGGGCATTGTGGTGTCCCATGCGGTGGTAACAGCCGTTGAGCAGCACAGCCCAGGGGCTGTTCAATGGGTCGACTTGGGGCTACAGTCCCTGAAAGGGCGAAGCGACTTGTCTGTTTACGGAGTGAAACTGCCATGACTGTGTTGTCGAAAAACTTGCGCATTGGTGTGCTTGCACTGGGTCTTTCTTTGGGTCTTTTCATGGGCCATGCGCGGGTGTTGCTGGCGGCTGCACCTGCCGAGGTGGGCACCATCATCGACTTGAAGGGCAACGCCCAAGCCAAACCGGGTGGGGTATTGGCGCCGCTGGATTTTTTAACTGAAGGCTCAACCGTTGAGCTTGCGGCAGGTGCAAAAATCACCCTGACCTTGTACAAGCAAGGCACCGAATACGCCGTGACTGGGCCCGCCACGTTTCAAGTGGGCATCACCGAACTCAAATCCATCAAGGGCAATGCACCGGTGCTGGTGCCCAAAGCCACCAAGCAGTCCGCCCGCAACGTCAATGGCGGTGCAGCCGAGCGCAATGCCGGTGCGGTCATCATGCGGTCGGTCGGGTCCAGCCAGCCCGACCCGCTGCCCAGCCCGGCACCCACTCAATCCCCCACAAGCACAAACGGCGCCCAAAAATAAGGGTGGGCGGTGGACACATCCACGCCATCCACGGGCAGGGTGTCCTGAATCAGGCCTTTGCGGGCCTCCTCCAGTGCAACATCGGGCGTTTCTCCGCGTTTCAGGCCTTCAAAAGTGTGGGTCACCAGGCGCTCGGTGGTGGCACTTTCCACACTCCAGTGGCTGACCATCAGCCGGTGCGCACCGGCAAACATGAATGCGCGGGTCAGGCCAGCAAACCCTTCGCCACTGCTGGCTTTGCTGGTTTCGCCAGCGGTGTTGCAGGCCGATAAAACGGCCAGCTCGGCGTTCAGGGTCAAGCCGCCTAAAATTTCCGACATGGTCAACAAACCGTCTTCCCCACGCATGTTGCCGCTCAAGCTCATCAACAGGGCGGGTTGGTTCAAGGCGCTGGGCCCGTCGTTGAGTCGGGCTGTGTCACTGCCCAGCAAGCCATGGGTTGCAAAGTGAAGGTAGCGTGTGCTGGCGAGGTTTTCGGTTTTTACACGGAACTCCTGCGCGTCCTCACCCAAAAACAAACGGCTGTTTTTGCCCAACACCTGCGCCAGTTGTCGGGCCTCGGTTTCGGTTTCAGGCAGTGGGGGTATGCTGAGTGCACCTCGCTTGTGCAGGCTGCGCTGCGCGCGTTCTTGAACATCCCCAGTGGTTTGGCCAAATGACGGGTTGGCAAACGAGGTCAACTCGGTGTCAAACGTTGGCAGGGGGTTGCTGTACATTCGAACCGACACCAGGGACGACAGGCTGGGCAGGTAGCTGATGCGTTTGCTGCGCGCCAAGTAGTTGAGCACACGGTATTGGCCCAAGGTGTCGCCTTGCGTGGCTTTTAGCGCCTCAAAGGCTGTTTGCTCCCGTGGTCCCCACCGGCTCACCAACAGTTCAAAGGGCAGGGTAAACAGCGGCCCGTCCGCCACCACAATCCAGCGGGGGAAAGCCGACAACTCGGCCTGAACCGGTTCAATCAGTGTGTTGTACAGGCGGTTCAACGTGGCCGGGTTCAGGTCCGCCAAATGTTCGAGCTTGTCGCCCGGGTTTTCCATGGGTGCGCGCACCTCACGCACCCAGCGTGTCAATTCGGCGCGATCCACCGGCACGCTGCGCATCACGAATGTTCGCTGGGTGGTTAAAAAAATCAGCACGGCATGGTCGAGCAGGGCATAGCTCAACACGGCATCGTCTTTGCGCAGCACCGTTTTCTGCAATTCCGTCACGTCCAAGGCGCGGGGCCGCGTCAACTCCATGTAGCGCGGGAAGGTTTTCCACAAATCATCGGCGAGCGTTTTCACCAGGGCCGACTGAGCCTTGCGTTTTTCACGGTATTCATTGTCGAACACCTTGCGCCGCTGGGCCACCAGGGGGTCTTCCTGGGTGGAATCGGTCTGCACCGTTTCAACATCGCTTTGTCCGCGCACCAACCCTTGCAAGCGCAGGGCTTCGAGCTTCGCATTTTCGGTTTTGAATACCCGAACCTTTTCCATCAGCACTGCATTGTTGCTGTAACTCTTCACGTCGGCTTTGCGCAGTTGCTCGGTGAACAGTCGGCTTTGCATGCGCGACAGCACACCCAGCGCATCGCGGTCATGGCCTGCGCTGGGGGTTTTCTGGTTCATCTGGGTTAGCAGGTTCAACGCATTTTCAAAATTGATTTGTGTGGTTTGTGCCAGTTCTTCTCGAATGCTGTCGTCCAGCCCCTGGGTTTGTCCAAACAAGCGGTCAATCCGGTCCAGGCCTGTCAGGCTGACTTCTCGCGCCGTGTTCAAATCGCCAACCGCTTGCAGCGCTGCCACATACCGAGGCAGCATTTGCACCATCTCGCTGTTGGCCTCGTTGTTGAGGTAAATCGACCACGCCTCCCCAAACAGGGGCAATGACTCGTTTGGATTGTTCGGGCTCATCGCTTGAGCCTGAAGAACGCGAGCCCGAGCGAACATGTTGTGCTTGGGGCCTCTGGAGGACAGAATCACTGGAACCCACTCCTCCAGTAGCAGTGTTGCTGCCTTGCGCTGTTTGGTTTTCAACAAGCTCTCGGCTTTGTTGAGCATGCAGCGTTGCACATCGGAGCGGATGTCGATTTTTCTCTGACCATACAGGGCCATGGCTGTATCGAAATGCCCAATCGCGGCCTCGTGTTCGCCCCGTTTGGCCAACAGTTCACCTTGCAATTCGGTCAGTTGTCCCAGCCTGAAGTTCAGGTCGGGTGCATTGGCTGGCATGCCCCGGGCAATGGCAAAAGCCTCGGTCAGTCGGCTTTGGGCTTTGTCAAACTGCTTGAGTTGCATCAGGTTGTGCACCTGCGGCCGGAACCACTTCAAATCATCGGGGCTGTTAAACCCTTGCACCTTGAGCAGGGCCAGTGCTTGGTCGATGGACTGGTTGGCTTGGGCCAGCTTGCCCTGTTGACTTTGGGCCACGGCCAGGCGCCCCAAAATCTTGATGCTGAGGTCACGGCCGGCGGCCAATTCGGTGCTTTGCATCGCCAAGGCTTTGTTGAGTGCAATTTCGGCTTCGGCTGCGCGGCCCTGCGCTGCCAACGCAGTGCCCAGGCTGAAATAGGCTGCCCGCTGCATGTGGCCATTGCCTTCCCCCGCAATCTCAAGGCGCTGCCTGGCCATTTGTTCGGCTTGGTCGTCCCGGCCCTCTTGAATGGCCTTGCCGATTTGTTGGCCCAACTCATAAAACTCCTGTCCTCGGGCGCTTCGCTGCTGGGCTTGGGGGCAGCTGGTGAAGCCGGCAAGCATGGCCACACACAAACAGACAGCAAACCGGTGGGCAGTCTGCCGGGCATCAATGGGGTGCATGGCGTTTATTGGGGCCGGTGTGGCAAACAATGAGGGCTTTCATTATGCATCCAATTCAGGGGTTCGCCAGTACCAACAATTCCTACAAAAGTGCGTAATAAACCGCCATGCTTCGCAAACCCCTGTTGCCCCTTTCTTTTGCTCTGCTGACTTTGTTCTTGGCCGCCTGTTCTGGCAGCGACTCGCCAGTGGTGGGCGCTTCACCAACGCCCACGTCGCCCAGTGAGTCCAGCCCTGCGTCCATTCAAACCCTGGGCACCCGTGGTACCCCCACGCAAGCCAAAGCTGTCATGCCGGGCGCAGCCAGCCAAGCCTGGTTCAATTACGAGCGGGCGGAGGACTTCCCCAACACGGTCACCCTGCCCACACAGTTCATTACCATGCCCGATGGTGTTCAGTTGGCAGCCACCGTCACGTTGCCTGCCGATGCCAGTGGCACAGCGGCCAGCACCCGCTTGCCCACCATCCTGATCCAAACGTCCTACAACAAAACCGTTGGCGCCTACCAAACAGCCATTGGCGGCGCAGACCCATTCATGGTCAAGCGCGGCTACGCCACCGTGGTGGTGGATGTGCGTGGCACAGGAAACTCGCAAGGTGTGTGGGACGCCTTTGGTGAAAAAGAGCAAGCCGATTACGCCAAGGTGGTGGACTGGGTGGTTGCGCAGCCCTGGGCCAATGGCAAGGTGGGTGTGTATGGCGTGAGTTACCTGGGTATTACTGCCATTTTGACGGCTGCCAAGAATCACCCCGCTGTGAAGGCCGCTTTCCCGATTGTGCCGATTGGCGACGGGTATCGCGACATCGTGTTCACCGGTGGTCAGGTCAACCCCACCTTCATCCCCTTGTGGATGGGTTTGGTAACCGGCCTGGGTGCCATTCCGTTCGATGCTTTGCAGGCCAACCCGGTTCAGGGTTTCCAAACCCTGGTCGAGCATCTCATCAATGGGGTGACAGCGTTTCAGGCGCCGACCATTGTGAAAGCGGTCACCGGCGATGCACAAACCGCGTATGACAGTGATTTCTGGAAAACCCGTTCACCGCTGGAGCAAGCCGCCAACATCAAGGTGCCCACCTTTGTGGTGGGTGGCTTGCATGACCTGTTTCAGCGCAGCGAGCCCCTGTGGTTTGAACAGTTGAAAAACCAAACCAACACGCGTCTGTTGATCGGTCCGTGGACACACATCGAAAGTGCTGGATTGCCCTCCGACGGTTTGCCCCGCGATGGAGTACCGGCCATGAAAACCATTGAATTGATGTGGTTCGACCAATACTTGAAAGGCTTGCCGGTGGGTGTGGACAAAATCCCGAATGTGACGCAGTACGTGAAGGGCTATGAAAAGTACGCCACCACCAGCAACTGGCCACATCCGCAAATGAAGGCGCAGGCGCTTTACCTGCGCGGCAACAAAGGCCTGACCGCTGAAAAACCGGCAGCGGCCGAGGGCAGCAATGTGGTGCTGCAAACACCAGTGTTTGGTCTGTGCTCACTCAGCAGTTCGCAGTGGTCGGCTGGTGCTGCCAAGTTGGTGCCCTTGCCCTGCTTCACGGAAGACACCTACAACGCCTACGAAGGCGCTGCATTTCGTACTCCAGTCTTGACCGAGGACTTGTACCTGAATGGCCCAATTGCGGCCGACATTTGGGTCAGCACCGCCTCGCTGGATGCATCCTTGTCTGTTCGCGTGTCGGACTACGACCCTGCCACTGGCAAGTCAGTCGCCATCACCAATGGTTTGCTGACTGCGTCACACCGGGCGGTGGACGACAGCCGCTCACGTTTTGTGAACGGCCTTCGCATTCAGCCCTGGCACCCGTTCACGCAGGCTACCGTGCAGCCCGTCAAATCAGGTGAGGCCATGTTGTTGCCTGTGGAAATTTTCCCCACCAGTGCGATGATTGCGAAAGGCCATCAGCTGCAAATTGTGGTGTCCTCCAGCAACTTGCCGCAAGGCCTGCCGCCGCTGGTGACCTTGCTGAAGGGCGCTGCCGGCGCACTGACCATCCTGAGCGATGCCGAACACCCTTCCAGGGTGGTGCTGCCGGTGGTGCCGCGCAGTGCACTTCAGTAGGTCAGCATCAGTTGCTCGGCATGTCCAGCGTGCCGACCGACTTCGGTGACATGATCACGCCCCAGGGCATGTCGCCCTCGGTGATGCTTTTTACCTTCTCGCCAGTCTGGGCGTTGAGCACCTGAATTTCGCGGCTGCGGCCGCAAGCCACCACCAACTGGCTGTCATCGGGTGTGTAGCTGAAGTGCCAGCAGCGGTCACCCACTGGCATTTCCCGCTTCAGGTTCAGGGTTTCGGCATCAAACACCTGGATGATTTTGCCGCGGGCCAGCGCCACCAAAATTTCCTTCCCATCGCGGGAATAGGTCACACCATACGGCACTTCGCCAGTCGGTGTGGTGTCCACCACATTGAAGTCCTTGTCCAGCTTCAGCAATTTGTTGCCGTACTCCAGTGTGACGGCATAGTGTTTGCCGTCCGGCGCGCGTTTCACACCACGCGGGCGAATGCCGTATTCCTTCGTGTCAATCCGCTTCACCAATTCACCGGTTTCAATGTTGTGGACGGACACATTTTCATCGGCCTCATTGGTCACGATGATGTTCTTCCCATCCCCGGAAAACTCAATGCCTTCGGTCTCCATGCCAGCCGTGATTTCCTTGATTTTTTCGCCCTTTTTCAGGTCGATCACGGCGATCTGCGCAGGCTTGTCATCGTCGTCGTCTTTCTTGGCATTCTCGCGCGCTTTGGCTTCTTTGGAGCCTGGTTTGGGTGGCGGTCCGCCTTCCGATGATGGTTCATACGCCACAAAAGCCAGGTCGCCCAGCACCCGCACAAACTCCGGGTTTTTGCCAACAGGCACCCGCTTCACCACTTGGCGCGTGGCGGTGTCCACAATGGCCAGGTCCGAACTGCTTTTGACGGCCACCACCAACAGGCTGCCATCGTCACTCAAGCCCACACCACGGGCACCTTCGCCCACATGGATGTCGCCCAGCTTGGTGTAGTCGCCCACCGAATACACGGTGATGGGGCCATCCTGGTGGCTCACATAAGCCACCGCAGGCACGTTGGGTTTGGGGGCTTCTGCTTTAACCGCTGGTGCCTGGGTTTTCGGTTCTTCCGGTTTTTTTGAGCAGGCAGCGGTGCTGGCCACCAACGACACAGCCAGTGCCAATCCTTTCCATTTCAACTGCATCACATTCGTCCTCTGTTGGGTGTTTGTTCACGCTAGTTCAGTCTAGCGGCTTTGTCCCGGGAAGTTTTCCCGTTACACGCACCACCCGCAAAACCAGTGTGACACGTCATGTGGGCAATTCCTTCCAATCGTGCAACTGGCGCACCAAAAGGCTGTAAATCAGCCATTTGTGACAAAGCGGTTTCAATACACTGAATCTCAAGAAGTGACACGTCATGCCGTTGTCACAGTCAGGAACTTCACTGTTTTTTTGTGGCACCCAGCATCATGAAGACCGATACGCATCGCATCAACACCGTTGTACCCCGAGTGGCCCTGTCGGCCTCCATGGGGTTTGCCGCGTATTGGACTTATCTGTATTTCAGCCAAACCCGGCACATTTTCAGCCCGCAGCTCGACCCGCTGCCCGTGCGCACGGCTGTTGACTCCGAGTTTACAGAGCTCAGTTTGAATGTGGCCCCCGGTGTCAACCTGGAAGGTTGGGTTCGCATGCCCAAAGGCCTGGGCGGAGCTGGCAGCCAACTGCCATGCGCCATTTATTTTGGCGGTCGCAGTGAAGACGTGCGCTGGTTGCTGACCGAAGCGCATGGGTTTAAAAACCTGCCCATGGTGTTTTTCAATCACCGCGGGTACGGTCACTCGGGCGGTTCGCCATCCGAAAAACATTTGGTGGCCGATGCACGGGCCATTTACCGCTGGGTGGCCGAACAACCCTGGTGTGACCTCAACCGGATTTCGGTGATTGGCCGCAGCCTGGGAACGGGCGTGGCCATGCAACTGGCCAGCAGTGCACCGGTGCACAAGCTGGTGCTGTTCACGCCCTACGACAGCCTGGAGACGATTGCCAAAAGCAAAGTACCACTGGCGCCCGTGTCGTGGCTGCTGCGCAGCAAGTTCAACTCCAAGGACTGCGCGGGCTACGTGCATTGCCCCACATTCATTGTGTTGGCCGAGCAAGACGATGTGGTCCCGCATGCGTCATCGGTCAATTTGATGCGCCATTTTGCGGTGGAGCCCCTGGCTGCCAAAGTGAAGGGCACTGACCACATCAGTCTGCCCCATGACCCCGACACCCAGGCGATGGTCGCGCATTTTCTGACTTAAAGGCAATTGATTTATTTCATAGATATTTTGTTATGTGTTATAAAAACACATCTATGAGGTATTTGAAACATGCCAAAAAAACAACTTCCCGCAGAGGCAGCGCCTGCCATTGTGCAAGCGCACGTGCAGTCTTGGGGGGCAGCCATTCGTACCCAGCGCTTGGTTCAGCGCCTGACTGCGGCTCAACTGGCCCTGCGAATCGGGGTCTCGTTGCCGACCTTGAATCGGGTTGAGAAAGGTGACCCAGCCGTGGGGGTGGGTACGGTGCTTTCTGCCCTCTACGCGCTCGGCTTGAACACGGCGGCAACACCACCGTTGCCAGAGGGCCTGTTGCAAACAGTGGCGGCAAAACGCACACGCCCCACACGGCAAGAGTCGGGGGATGACCTTGGCTACTTCTAACAACCACCGCGTTCGC
Source organism: Limnobacter sp. (assembly GCF_036405155.1). Lineage (GTDB taxonomy): Bacteria > Pseudomonadota > Gammaproteobacteria > Burkholderiales > Burkholderiaceae_B > Limnobacter. Next base: position 173,451 of record NZ_DASWYD010000001.1, read on the forward strand.
CCCCTGTACGTGTACATGCAACAGCCCACTTGCTGGACACACCCCTCTGCACGCTGATGAAAAATCGTTTGGCCGAGCAGTTGCGTTTGCTCGGTTAGGTTTGTGGGCGCAAGCCCTTCGCCCATTCCCGATGTGCAGTGGGCGTTCGCCCGGTCAGTTTTTTAAAAGCGCGTGTGAAATTGGCGCGGTCTTGGTAACCCACCCGCGCTGCAATCTCATCCACACTCAAGGCGGTGCTTTCCAGCAAGCGGCAGGCGTCGCGTTCAATAACCTCGCCCAGCAGGGTGGTGTAGCTGCTGCCCAATGCCTGCAAGCGGCGCTTTAACGTTCGAGGTGTCATGTGCAGCTGGTGGGCCACCCGGTCCACGCTGGGGTATTGGCCATTTCCGCACATCAGCAGGTTTTTCACTCGCGCCTTGATGTCATCGGCTTGGCCCAGCAGTGCCATTTCCTGTTCACATTGCGCAATCACCATTTGCGCCGTCACCGGGTTGGCAGTGGGCAATTTCAGGTCCAGCCAGCGGGCTGGAATGCGAATCTGGTTGCTGGGCGCATCAAACCGGCAATGGGGCAGGCTGCTGGCGTAGGCGCCGTAATACGGGGGCATGGGCCAGTCAAACCACAACTCAATGCCGGTGGCGTCGCGGTGCTGGCCTGTGGGGTCAAACAGCGACTCAAACAGCCGCCACACCTCAATCATGAAATTTTCAATCGCAAATTTGCGCACCGGGTGCAGCGGCATCGCCTCCCGAATGTGGCACACCAAACCCTGCTCATCGTCGCTGGTGTCAATGGTGTAAAAGGGCACTTTGGTGGGCAAAAAGCGAATACCCAAGGCCACCGCTTCGCGCAGTGTGGCGCAGCTCATCAGTCCAAAACCAATCATGCCGGCTTTGGTCAGGCTGCTTTGCAGGCCCATGTCGATGGCAATGTGCTCGCTTTGAAACAGGCGCAGCAGGTTCATCACAATCACCCCATGCAACGCGGCTGAAATACGGCTGTTAGGCACCTGCAATTGCGCCAGGGTCAGTCCGGTGTGCTCCAGCACTTGTGCCTCTGTAAACCCCCGAGCAATGGCGTAGTTGGCAAAAAACAGCGGGTAGGCTTGGGCCACCGTGGCCTGTTCAAGCAGGCGCAGGGCTGCGTCGTCCAGCAGGGCGGGCGGTGGGGTGGTGGTTGCTTTGGGCATGTCTCGATTATGTCACGCTTGGCCCAAAATGACTCCATCTTTGTCACGCACGCCACTCACGATCAAAGCGGTCGTGTCTGTACAGTGCGTTCATCAACCACTCGGCTGCTGGTCAGTCAAAACAAGGAAACCGTTCATGAGCAATACCAACCCCATCCTCGAAGTGGCCATTGTGGGCTGCGGTGTGTCTGGCCTGGGCATGGGCATTCGCCTCAAGCAGGCTGGCATCGAAAACTTCCGCATCATCGACAAAGGGCAGGATGTGGGCGGCACCTGGCGTGACAACACCTACCCCGGCTGCGGCTGTGATGTGAAGTCGGCGCTGTATTCCTACTCCTTTGAGCCCTGGGCCGAGTGGTCGCATGTGTATGCCAAACAGGGCGAAATTTACAAATACCTGCGCCATTGCGCCAGCAAATATGGCATTTACCCCCACATCCAGTTCAACACCTCGGTAACCGGTGCAGAGTACGATGAACACACCGGCGTGTGGACAGTCGGCCTGTCCAATGGCGAAAGCATGCGTGCCAAAAACGTGGTCACTGCCGTGGGGCCATTTTCAGCACCCAAGGTGGCCGAATTCAAAGGCGCATCCAGCTTCAAGGGCACCGTGGTGCACACCGCTGCCTGGGATCATTCCGTGAGCCTGGAGGGCAAACGTGTGGGTCTCATCGGTACGGGTGCCACAGCCGTGCAGGTGGGTCCCGCCATTGCTGAACAGGTCAAAAACCTCGTGGTGTTTCAGCGCACAGCCAACTGGATTATGCCGCGCCCTGACCGCGCCATTGGCGAAGACGAAAAGCAGACCTACCGCCAAAGCAAACTGGCCATGAAAAAAGACCGCTTGGGCGTTTACTGGTACAACGAGTTGACCGCACCGTTTTTGATTTTGAAGTACGACCTCTTCAAGCAACAACCCGAAAAGCTGGCCTTGAGTTACCTGCGCAAAAAGGTGAAAGACCCTGATTTGCGCAAGAAGCTGACACCCACCATCAAGTTTGGCTGCAAGCGTGTGTTGGTCAGTTCCGACTGGTACACCACCATGCAAAAACCCAATGTGCACCTCGAAACCACGGGCATTGACTGCATCACCGAGAAGGGCATACGCCTGGCCGACGGGACCGAGCATGAACTTGATGTGATCATTTACGCCACGGGTTACGAAGTGCGCCACACCGGTTCACCGATTGACGCCAAAGGCATTGGTGGCGCCAGCCTGAATGACAAATGGAAGGACGGCTCCGAGGCTTATCAAGGTGTGGCCACGGCCGGTTTCCCCAACCTGTTTTTCCTGGTGGGGCCTTTTACGGGCCCAGGCCATACATCAGTCATTGCGTATGCCGAATCACAAATCGACTATGTGATTCAGGCCATCCAGTTGCGCAATGCGCGCAGCTTGAAGGCCATTGCGGTGAAGCCCGCCGTGGAGCGCAAGTTTGTCGGTGTGATGGACAACCGCAGCGAGCACACCGTGTGGAAGTCGGGGTGCGCCAGTTGGTACCTTAGCCCCAATGGCCGCAACAACACCCTGTACCCGGGCCTGAATGCGGAGTACCGTTTGCGCATGGCCCGTTTCAATCCTTCGGATTATGAATTGATTCACGCCAGTGGAAAAACGGTAAAGCCCACTGTGAGTGATCACATCAAAACAGGCGTGGCTGCTTTGCGCAGTATTTGACAGGGTTAGCCCTAATCCGTTCTGCACATCCAAGCCCCGGTTTGCCGGGGCTTTTTTCATGGGTGACACTTCGGTTCCGTGAATGGTTCTGCACACCGAACACCACCCAATGACTGTCAAAAAAATTGCTGTAATCGATTTAACCGGCGTGATCCGCAACCGCCGCCGTGAGCTGGGCCTCACTCAAAAATCACTGGGGCAATTGTTGGGCATCGACCAACGCACCGTGTCCTCTCTGGAGAAGAACCCGGGTTCCATCAGTGTGAATCGCTTGTTCGCGGTGTTCAACGCGCTGCAGGTTCAAACTTTTGTGTCCAGCGACCCCAAAGACGAATTTCTCATTCAACGCTTGATGGTGGATGCCCAATTTCGGCGCAACCGCTTGTTGTAAAACGGTGGCTAACCGTGTTTATTCCACCGAGAAACTGGACCCGCACCCGCAGGTGGTTTTGGCTTGCGGATTGTGAAACACAAACCGCGAGCCCATGGTGTGCGTTTCGTAGTCAATGGTTGTGCCTTCCAGGTAGGGGGCACTGAAGGGGTCCACGTACAGTTCAATGTATGGGTTCACTGAAATCTGGATATCGTCCTCGGCCACTTCGCGGGCCATGTCGATTTTGTATTCAAAGCCCGAGCAGCCACCACCCTGCACATACAAGCGGATCATGGCTGGTTTGTGCATGTTGTCGCGCAGGTCCAGAATCCGTTCCTGGGCCGCATCGGTCAGGTTGATCTGGCAGGTTGGGGTGTCGTGGGTGGGGCTCATAACAGCTAGATGAGGTCGGTGGCGGCTTTTTCAATGTCGCAACTGAAAATTCGCCAACCGCCCTGGGGCAGTTTCTCCAGCAAGTAGTATACGTTCCACAGCACCCGGCTTTGATCAATCATCTGCACCGAATGGGCCACTTGTCGCCCATTGCGTTCAAAGCCCACAAATTTGACCGACGCCGGGCGGTATACCACGTCATAGTCCCGCTTCACCATGGTTAAAAACGTACTGGCATCGCCGAATACCCGCTGCACGCTCGGGCTGGCATAGGCAAAAGCCCGTTGGGCATCATTGTCCTGAAATGCCTTTAGTTGGGCCTCTATGACCGCCTGGCTTTCCCGGCGCTCTGCCGGTTGTTCAGCCGCTGTGGCCTTGTTGGCAAAGGCGGCGGCCAAGCCCAATGCAAACACCAGCAGCCACCACTTCCAAATCGCTTTGAAAACGCCGTCTTCCTTGTTCAAAGGGCCTCCCCGCAATACACCCTGAGCTTTTTAGTGTGCCATGGCGCATGACGGCGGGCAAGTGGGCCCCCGGTCTGGGCTGACACATAAAATTCACCAAAGTCTCACGGCCTTGTCACGAAGAAAATTGAAAATCGGCTGGCTTTATCAGGAGGCCAGTATGTCAACAATGACTCAACAAGAGATGGCGGTATTGTCCAGCCCATCCTTCGAAGAAATCATCAACAAGCAATTGCAAAACCCCGCACGCCGCAGCTTGCTCAAAGGGGGAATGGGTTTGGGTGCCCTGGGGTTCCTGGGTTTGGCCGGTTGCGGCGGCGAAGGCACAGCCACAGCAGCCAGCGGCACCTCACGCCTCCAGGCTGTTGGATTTTCGGCTACCAGCTTTTCGACCGCCGACAGTGTGCAGGTGGCGCCAGGCTACCAGTTCCAGGTGGTGTACAAGCTGGGTGACCCGATCGCAGCGGGCGTTGCCGCCTATGCAAACGATGGTTCCGATGGTGCCAACAACCCCAGCGAATTTGAATTCAGGTCTGGTGACCACCATGACGGCATGTATTTCTTTGGGCTCAGTGCCAGCAACTCTTGGGACCCCACGGTGGCCGACCATGGTTTGCTGTGTATCAACCATGAAGCCATTACGCCGCTTTTCCTGCATGTCAACGGGCCTTCAGCGGCGCCGCGCAATGCCAATGAGTGTTTGAAGGAAATGAACATTCAAGGCGTCAGCGTGATTGAAATTCGCCGTGGCAGCAATGGCTTGTGGAGCGTTGTCCAAAACTCGCTCTTTAACCGCCGCATCACCACATTCACCACCATGGACATCAGCGGCCCCCTGCGTGGCAGCGACTTCATGAAAACCAAGTTTTCAGCCGACGGTACTCGCACCCGCGGCACCATCAACAATTGTGCTGCCGGCTACACCCCGTGGGGTACCTACCTCACTTGCGAAGAAAACTGGAACGGCTATTTCCGCAATGTGAATGCAGGCAACACCAACGTGATTGCCAACGACGTCTCGTCTTTGCGTCGTTACGGTATACCCACCAACCAGACCGGACGTGAGAACTGGACCACGGCCAGCGAGGCCGGGCAATCGGGCGAGCCATTTTCCCGATGGAATATTGTACCCACCACGGCTGCCACCACACGCGCCGACACGGGTACACAGGGTGCGCTGGACTATCGCAATGCAGCCTACACCTTCGGTTACACCGTTGAAATCGATCCCTTCCGCCCCAACAGCACACCCAAAAAGCGGACCGCGATGGGCCGGTTTGCGCACGAGGGTGCCTGGGTTGGGCCTGTAGAGGCTGGCAAACCGATCGTGTTTTACATGGGTTGCGACAGCCGGTTTGAATACATCTACAAATTTGTGTCTGCTGCCAACTGGGACCCGGCCGACGTCAACGGGGGGCTGGCCGTGGGCGACAAATACCTCGACAACGGCAAGTTGTATGTGGCCAAATTCAATGACGACTTCTCGGGCCAGTGGCTGGAACTGGGCACCATTACCGCCGGCACGGTGATCACACCGCGCAACCCCGGTGCGCTCACAGCGTCGGCCACACCTTACACCGTGGAAGGTACGCTGGACCAGTACGTCAACACCCGGATTCTGGCTGATCACATCGGTGGCACGCCCATGGACCGGCCGGAATGGGGCGCCGTCAACCCGCGCAACGGCGAGGTGTACATGACCTTGACCAACAACACCAGCCGCACAGCACTGGCTGCCGTGAACGCGGCCAACCCGCGGGCCTACCTGGACAACGACGATGATGGCGATGGGGTGGTGAATGCGGGTGCCTCCGCAACCTATGGCAACGTCAATGGCCATATTATTCGCTGGCGTGAAACCGGCAGCCTGCCGGCCGCCACCACCTTTGCATGGGACATCTACCTGTTCGGCGCCGAACTGGACGACCTCAACAAGCCCAGTGTGAACGTGTCAGGTCTGACTAACGACAACTTCCTCTCCAGCCCCGATGGTTTGTGGTTCTCCCAGAAAACCGGCGTGCTGTTCATTGAAACGGACGATGGTGCTTTCACCGACACCACCAACTGTATGCTGTTGGCGGTGGTGCCCGGTGAGGTCGGCGACGGACAAACCGTAGACATTGTCAACCGAGACCGTACCACGCCCGCCACCACGCGCACAGTCACCACCAAAGTGGGCAAGCCCGGCACCATTCGACGGCTTCTGGTAGGGCCGAAGGACTGTGAAATCACCGGCATCACCGAAAGTGGAGACGGCAAGTCATTGTTCGTCAACATTCAGCATCCGGGAGAAGAAAGCCCCAGCCTCGCCAACCCCACCAGCTCCTGGCCATATCCCCTGGCCGGTGGCGGGTTTGGTAATCCGGCCACGGGTCAGGGACCTTCATCCACCAACCGTCCGCGTTCGGCAACCATTGTGATCACGCGGACCGATGGCGGCATGATCGGCCTGTGAATCTGTTCAGCCTGTTGTACGGGTATTACTGAGGTAATGCCCTGCAGCGGGCTGGAGGATTGTCGGGTGGTGAAGTGGATACGGTTTGTAGGGTTTGGCACGGCAATGGCCCTGCTGGGTTTGGGTGCCGGTTCTGCACAGGCAGCGCCCTCGCAGCGCTGGATCATCAATACCGGCAGCTTGCCCGCCGCCCCTTTGCTCGCCCAACTGCAGCAGCGTCTGGGGGTTGAGTTGAAGGTGGTCCGCCCACTTCTGCAGCCGGGCAGCGTGCTGGTCAGCTTGCCCACATTGCCAGCCTTGGGCAGCTTGCAAACCGATTCAGCCCTGGCGGCAGCCTTGCGTTCTGTGCCGGGGGTGCAGTTTGTACAGCCCGACTTTGTGTTTCACCGCACCGAGGTGGCTGCCCCCACCGACCCCAATTACGCGGGCAACCAGGCGAGCTACCTGGGGCAGGGCGCTTATGCCGCGCTGAACATGCGCACCGTGTGGCAAACCACCCGTGGCAGCGCCAAGGTGGTGATTGCCGTGCTCGACACGGGTGTTCTGTACAACCACCCCGACCTCAAGGGCCGGCTGTTGCCCGGGTACGACTTTGTTGCCCAGGTTACGCCCGCCACCGGCAGTGGCACCGGGGGTGTGGCCAATGAAGGCGGCTCCAACGATGGCGATGGGCGCGATGCCGACCCATCCGACCCCGGTGATGCGCCACCATCCGGCGTAACCTGCTCCGACGGCAGCACCACGAGTTCATTTCATGGCACCGCTGTGGCCTCAGTGGCCATTGCCCAAGCCAACAATGCAGCCTTCATGACCGGCATGGACTGGAATGCCAAGGTGTTGCCGGTGCGGGTGTCGGGTCGGTGTGGCATTGCCACCTCGTCTGACATCATCGATGGCATGTATTGGGCCACCGGCAGCGGCCGTGTTGACCCGTTGATCGGCGTCAACCCCAACCCGGCCAGCATCATCAACCTCAGCTTCGCGGCCGACTCGCCCTTGGGCGCCAGCTGTGCAAGCGATGCCACCGGTGTGGCGCAGGCCATTGCCGATGCACGGGCAGCCAACGCCCTGGTGGTGGTGTCAGCGGGCAACAACAGCGGGGGCAACCTGCAATTTCCGGCGTCGTGCCCGGGTGCCATTGCCGCCACTGCCGCACAAAATGATGGTCGCCTGGCCACCTACACCGCCAAAGGCAGCAGTGGTCCCGAATTGTCAATTTCTGCACCGGGCGACTCGCAGGGGCGCTATGTGGGTGCCAACAACAGTGGCATTGCGGCGGGCAGCCAGCGCGGCCAGCCCGACCCCGCCGGCAACAACACCCTGCTGTTTCGGGGCACCAGCTTTGCTGCACCCATGGTGGCGGGCACCTTGTCTTTACTGAAAGCGGCCAACCCCAGCACCAGCAACAGCGACCTCATAGCCGCCCTGCGCAATTCGGCCCGTGCATACCCCGACAATGCTGGCGTGTGTTCAGGTCTTTTTGGCACGGTGCGGTGCAGTTGCACGGTCAACAGTTGCGGTGCGGGCTTGCTCAACCCTGTGGGTGCTCTGGGCCGTGTGCTGGGCGTCGGTCGCGCGGTGGCCAATGTGCCCCAATCGGAAGTGGTGTCGTCGGATGGGGGTGTTGTATTGGATGGCAGTCTGTCCAGCAACGCCGCCGGGCAAAACACCGGCCTCACCTACCGCTGGGCACAGGTGTATGGCAACCCGGTTCGCCTATCCGGGCAAGACATGGCCAATCTTCGACTGGATGGCGGCTTGGCCGCCAACATCGCTGAATTTCAACTCACGGTGACCGATGCTGCCAGCGCCCAAACCAGCAGCAGCGTGGTTCGGGTGGTGGGCAGTGGGGTGAATGAGCGCACCTTCATGCCGACCGTCATGGGTGCTGGCAGCGGTAGCTCTTCGGGCGGTGGCTCGCCTTCAGTCACCCCAACCGAGGTCTCTCCTGTGGCTTCCAACAGCGGTGGCGGCGGCGGGGGTGGGGGTGCCTTGGGCCAAGTGGGCTTGCTGGCGCTGGGTGTGTTGTTGTTTTGGCATCGAAGGGGCCAGCCAGCGCGGTGAATGAGGGCAACTGGGATAGAATCTTCCGGGTCGCTTCAACATTCACCCCCAAAGCCCTTGCATGCGTGAATCGTCAAAGTTCAGCCAGTCCACCACAAGCAACACCGAACCCCTGCCCGCAACGGTCCGCTGGGAATACGCCGCTGTCCTTGGTATGCTCACCCTCTGGGTGTTCATGCTCTCGGTCAAAATCGGCACCGGCCTCATCGCCGGCCTGGCCGTGTTTTCCCTCACTCGGCTGGCAAGGCGTTTCTATGTCCGCCTGTTCCTCAACAAGGCAGCGCGGGCGCAACACCCAGTCAGTCGCACGGTTTACCTGTTTTTGCCCACATGGTTAACCACCCTCACGGTCATCGCTGCCTTGGTGCTCATTATTCTGGGTTTGGGCACTGCGGTGCGCTTTGTGATTGAAAGCGTGGCCACACAAGGCCCGCAACTGGCCGAAGAAGCCATACGAAGTTTGAACACCGTGGCGGCCAGCCTGCCCGAGGAGGTGCGCAGCAAAGTGCCGGGCAGCGCCAAAGAGTTTTTTGACATGGCCCGCCACGCCACCGGCGACCTCATGGGCTACGCTAAAAATTTTGGTGGTGCCAGCTTCTTTGTGTTCATTCAGTTGGTGTTTGCGCTTATTTTGGGCGTTTCGGCCGCACTCATGAGCCGCGCCAGCGTGGCTGCAGGTGCAGCAAGCCGCCCTTTGGCGCATGCGTGGGTGCACGCCATGGAAAGCTACGTGCGCTGCTTCACCTTGCTCATGGGTGCGCAGGTGTACGTCAGCATCTGGAACACTTTCTGCACGGCCGTGTTCATCTACGGCATATTGCCCGCCTTCGACGTGGTGTTGCCATTTCGCGAGTTGCTGCTCATGTTCACCAGCATTGCCAGCCTCATTCCAGCGGCTGGTAACATCATGGCCAACACGCTCATTTTGGTGCTCACCATTCGGTTTGGCCCCTGGGTGTCGCTGGGGTCGGTGGTGTACCTGTTCGTGATTCACAAACTGGAATACTTTGTGAATGGCTACATCATTGGCCGCAACGTGCAGGCCAGCGTGCCCGAAATGCTCATCGCGATTATTCTGGGCGAGGTGGCTTTCGGTTTGCCAGGGCTGATTACCGCACCGGTTACGTATGCATTCCTGAAAATGCACTGGCAGAAGTGGGGGTGGGTGTGAATTTATTGTCTTGTCGACCGGATATACGCATATGAATGTATTGTTGCGAAAGCTCAAAAATTTTGTTCGCCGGGAAATTTTGCGCGATCCCTTTTTACTCACAGCCAAGCGTTGGTTCAAGGACCAGGGTGACACCACGTTGCGCGTCAATTACCCATTGAACGCACAATCCGTTGTCTGGGATGTGGGTGGTTACAAGGGCGATTTTGCCCATGAAATTCACAGCCGATATGGCTGCAAGGTTTATTTGTTTGAACCTGTGCCGCACTTTTACGCACACTGTGTTGAGCGGTTTAAAAACAATCCATCAATTGTTTGTCTGCAATATGGTTTGTCAAATGCCGATGGTGAATTTGAGATCACCGACACTGGCGACGCCTCCAGCTTCGTACGCCTTGGCGAAAACAATGCCGCTTACAAGGCGCAGCTTCGTGATGCCAGTGCGGTATTTCATGCGTTGGGCGACCCCGAGGTAGACCTCATCAAAGTCAATGTGGAAGGGGGTGAATTCTTCATATTCCCTTCCTTGATTGAACATGGCCTGATGCCCAAGTTCAACCATCTGCAAATTCAGTTTCACAACTTCGTGCCCAATGCTGTCGAGCAGCGTCAAAGCATTCGCCAAAGTTTTTCCAAAACCCACCGGGAAGACTGGAATTACGAATTCGTTTGGGAAGGTTGGTCCCGCAAGTGATTGTGGAGCTTGCACCATGAAAACACGCTTTGCCACGCTGCGGGCAAGTGGCGTTTCCCGCAATGCCTTGTTTGACCTTGAAGGGCCCTTCAATCGTGATGATTGCCTGGTGCCTTACCATCAGCTGAAAACCGAATTTGCGCGGTATGGTATCGAAGTCAACACGCCCGACTTGAACAGCCAACATCCGGTCGCGTTCGAACTACACCTGAACGTTCAATCCAGCGATCACCCCCATTGTTACCTGCTTCAAATGGAAACCGGGCAAATTTTGCCCGGCAATTTTGACCCCCACAACCTGAATCGGTATCGGCGCATTTTCACCTGGCACGATGGTCTCGTGGACGGACAGCGATACATCAAACTCAATTTTCCCAACGCGCTGAAGGCCGAGCCACAACCGGGATTCGCCGAGCGCAAGCTGTTGGCCTGCATGATTTCCGCCAACAAGGCTGTGTCCACCCCGTCGCCTGATGAACTTTACTCCCAACGGGTCAATACCATTCGCTGGTTTGAGCGTTATGCTCCACAGGACTTCGCGCTTTATGGCATCGGCTGGCACCTGCCACAGCGCAAGGCAGGCACCCTGGGCAGTTTGATCTTCAAGGTTCGGCAGCGCTTTCCCTGGCTTAACCCGGCAAAGCCTTTCCCCAGCTATCGAGGGCCCGTGGACACCAAGGCCTCGGTGCTTCGCCGAACCAAATTTTCGATCTGTTACGAGAATGTTCAAAAAACACCGGGTTACATCACTGAAAAAATCTTTGACTGCTTCCTGTCGGGTTGCGTGCCTGTGTACTGGGGCGCACCCAACATCACCGACTACATTCCTGCCGATTGTTTTATTGATCGACAAGCCTTTGATAGCCACGAGGCCCTATACCAGCATTTGGTGAGCATGCAGCCTGCGGTATATGCCCAATACCAGACCAATATTTTGCGGTATTTGGCCTCTGATCAATCCTCGCCGTTTGGCGCAGGGTTTTTTGCAGACACGCTGGTCAGGCAGGTGCTTCAAGACCTGGAGGCCGCATGACGCGGGACGTCCTCGTCATCGCAGGCGGTCGTCTGCTGTCGGCAGTGCTGGCCTTGATTGCCTTACGTGTCTCAACCACGGTGCTGTCCAGTGCCGAGTTCGGATATATGGCGCTCATGCTGGGCGCGCAAACCCTGTCCACCCTCGTTGTTATCAATCCGGTGGGGCAGTGGATCAATCGTCACACGCACGCCTGGTGGGACGAAGGCTCGCTCGCCCAGCGTTTGCGGGCTTATCGGCCATGGGTGGTGGGTGCATCCCTGTTGAGCGCATCGGCTTTTGCAATGTGGGCCTTACAACAAACAGGCCAATGGCCTGGCATGGCCAGCATCGCCGTGGCTGCAGCAGTGGTGGCTGCGGTGTACAACGGCACCTACGTGCCCCTGCTCAACATGTTGGGGCATCGTAAACAGTTTGTGTTGCTCAGCAATGTGTCGGTGGCTTTGGGCTTGGTCTGCTCGGTGCTGTTTACTTGGCACACTGCTTCGGCACCGCTGTGGTTGCTGGGGCAAGCCACCGGCCTGGCTGTGGGCGCAGTGCTCGCGCGCTCTAGCCTGCCTCGGCATCAACTGGTTAGGTCCGTCTCAGGTCCGCCAGTCTTGATCAGCCGGGCCGATTACGCGCAGTTTTGTATACCATTGGCCTTGTCCACAGCCTGTATGTGGATAGTCACCGCTGGCTGGCGATTCGTGGGTGAGCATTACTGGGGGCTGGAAGCTTTGGGGCAGTTGTATGTGGCCCTCACACTCACATTGCAAATCTGGACACTGGCCGAAAGCCTGTTGATGCAAGTCTTGATCCCCCTGTTTTACCGTGGCCTGGAAGGACAGGGCAGGAACGGCATGGGTGCGGTGTTTTCACAGCTCATCAACGCACAGTTGCCCATTTACCTGTTGTTACTGGGGGCCACTGTACTCAGCAGTAAGGCTTTATTGCTGTTGTTTGTCGGCCCAGCCTACCATGCAGCCTCCAGTGTGGTGTTGTTGGCTGCGTTCGTGGAGTTTTTCCGGGTGGTGTCCAACGTAGTGGGCAATGCCGCGCAGGCCACCCGTCAAACCCGTTACCTTATTGCACCGTATGGCTTGGCGGTACTTACCTTGATGGCTCTGTTGCTGGGCAGCGGCCTGCTCAAAATGCCTGTAGAATTCGCGGTAATTTCACTGGCGGTGGCCGGTCTTGTTCTGTTTATCGCCCTGTCGCATCAAATGAAAAAACTTCTGGACTGGTCCATCCACTGGTCTGGCCTTGGCATACCAGCCTTGTTTGCCGGACTGGCCTTGCTGGCAGTGCCCTGGCTGCCACCGGTTCAGTCCCTGTTCTCGGGTTTGCTGCAGGTCGCATGGGTGGGTACGGTGGCCACCGCCTTGGCTGTTCATGTGCTCAAAACCAACCCGGGCCTGAAAGCCCTGTTGCAGATCAAGCTGCGGGGGCCTTAAGTCATGCACTCTGCTTCTTCAAAACCGCTGGTGGTGCGCATTGCGGGTGGCCTGGGCAATCAAATGTTCCAGTATGCCGCTGCCCTTGCGCTGGCCCAGCGTACCGGTCAAGCACTGCAGATTGATGCACGCGCATTTCAGCGTTACACCTTGCACAGCTATGGGCTCAACGCCTGGTCATTGTCGGCAGCTGTGCTGGCCACAAGTCATAACACGGCACCCAGCCTTTGGCGTATTGAATTGGCCGAACGTGTATCGGTGTTCCGCCCCACCACCTACTACAAAGAGGCCAGCCTTGCCTATCAGCCAGACCTTGAAACCCGCCGGGGGGTTCAATACCTTTCAGGCTACTTTCAAAGTGAACGCTATTTTCAGGCCATTCGCCCGTTGCTGTTGCAAGAGTTCACATTGGCATTGCCTTTGACTCAGCAGGGCCAGGCACTGATGACCGAGTTGCGCAGCGTGCCGTCGGTAGCGCTGCATGTCCGCCGTGGCGACTATGTCAGCAACCCCGAAACCCTCCGCATACACGGAGTGTGCAGTGCCAATTACTACCAGCAGGCCATTGACCGGGTAATGGCCGAAGTACCCGATGCGCGGTTTTTTGTCTTTTCCAACGACTTTGCGTGGGTACGCCAAAAACTTCGCCTGCCGCAGTCCACTGTGCAGGTTGATGGTGTAGCCCAGCATCCGGCGCACGACATTGCACTCATGGCCGCCTGCCAGCACCACATCATTGCCAACAGCTCCTTCAGTTGGTGGGGGGCCTGGTTGTCACAAAGCAGTCAAGGCATTCAAATTGCGCCGCAGCCCTGGTACAACGATCCCACTTATGCAGAAGCCGACCTGGTTCCCTCCAGATGGCGGAGGCTCACCAAATGAGCCTACCGTTTTTCTCGGTCGTGTTGCCCACCCATGTCGACAATGCTTATCTCGACATGGCGGTTCGCAGCATTCTGGATCAGGAATACACGCAGTACGAGTTGTTGCTGGTGGTCAATGGTCCACAACACATGACCATCACAGATGCGCTTCGCCAGCGTTATGGCCAACATCCGCAGGTTCAGGTGCTGAGCACGCCCATGTGCAAGTTGCCGTTTGCGCTCAACCTCGGTATTCATGCCGCACGGGGCAATTACGTGGTCCGCATGGACGGTGATGATATTGCCTTGCCGCAACGTTTGTCTGTGTTGGCCGAGCACCTGTCCCAACACCCCGCGCTCGATGTGCTGGGCTCCAATTATCAAATCATCGATGAACACGGTACCTTCGGCGCTGTCTCTCGGCAGCTGGCGGGCAATGCGGCGCTTCGGTCCCGTCTGCCTTTCAAATGCGAGCTGGCTCATCCAACCCTGTGTATCCGGCGTAGCTTGTTGTTGGCTGTGGGGGGGTACATGTACGGTGTAGCTTCCGAAGACTACGACCTCTGGTTGCGCCTCCTGCGTCATCAACCCGCTGTCCAGTTCGACAACTTGCCCGATGTGCTGCTGCAATACCGCTTTCACAGCGGCCAAGCCACGTCCAAGGCACGCATCGGCGAATTCGTGGCGCACGACATTGGCTTGCGCCTGCGTGAATGGTTGCTTACCGGCAAGCCCATGTTCCTGCTGGGTATTGCACGGTCCATGGTTCAATTCGTGGTGCGAAAGCTCTCCAAACGGTGAATTGCATGCCCGCACACAAACCCAAAATTGCCTTTATCACCACCACCATTCTTCAGGTGAAGTTTTTCCTGGTGCCGCATCTCAATGCCTTGGCCGAGCGGTACGACGTCACGCTCATCCTGAAGGAAGACTACCCAGAGATTCGCAACAGCCTGCCCCTCAAAACCAACATCCATTTCATCGATATCGAGCGAGCTGTGTCACCAGTCAAGGATTTAAAAGGCCTCTGGCAGTTGTATCGCTACCTGCGCAGCCAGCGTTTCGACATGGTCCACACGGTCAATCCCAAAGCCGGTCTTCTGGGCATACTGGCCGCATTTCTTGCGCGTGTGCCCATTCGTTTGCACACTTTTCAAGGCGAAATTTGGGCCAATAAAACAGGTGTGTGGCGGGCCATTCTGCGGTTCATGGACCGCTTGGTGGGTTGGTGCGCCACCGACCTCACCGTGGTCAGCCATTCCGAGCGGGATGTGCTGGTTCGCGAGGGCCTCATCTCTGCCCGCAAATCCACCGTGCTGGCCAATGGCTCCATCGGCGGCGTTGACATGGTGCGCTTTTCGCCCAAGCCCTCTGTTCGCCAAGCCCAACGTTCACAACTGGGTTTTGGCCCCCAGCACACGGTGTTTTTATACCTGGGCCGCTTGAATGTCGACAAGGGATTGCTGGAACTGGCCCAGGCTTTCAGCCAGGTGCATGCCCAACGGCCCACAGCCCGGTTGCTGCTGGTTGGGCTGGATGAAGAGCAAATCCTCGAGAAAATCCAGCCATGGTCTGCAACAATGGCGGATGCCTTGGTGTACCGCCCCTACACACCGGCACCCGAGGATATTCTTCAAGCCGCTGATGTGTTGGTGTTGCCCAGTCACAGGGAAGGTTTTGGGGTGGTCATTATCGAAGCCGCTGCTCTCGGTATTCCGTCGATTGGCAGTCGCATCTACGGCATTTCCGATGCCCTGGTCGACGGCCAAACCGGCTTGATGTTTGAAAAGGGCAACGCCGATGATTTGGCCAAAGCCATCACCACACTCATTGACCAACCGGAGCGTATGAAAGCATTTGGACACCAGGCCCGTTTGCGGGTGGAAGCCGAGTTCCAACAGTCGGTGGTGCTGGAAGCCTTTCTGGCCCACTACGCACGTTTGTTGAAACGGGTGCAGGCGTGATGGACTTTCTCCCGGTTTCGGCATTCATCCTCTCGATGGCGTGCACATGGCTGGTCCGTCACTACGCCCTGCGCCGGGGCGTGCTTGATCTGCCCAATCACCGCAGCTCGCATACCCAGCCCACGCCACGGGGCGGCGGCTTAGCGATTGTGCTGGCGTTTCTGCTGTGTGGCCTACCTTATGCAAACAACACCGGTGTTGGCGCCAACGCCGGGTGGTGGGCCCTGTATGCCGGGTTTTCAGCCATTGCGACTGTGGGGTACTGGGACGACCACCAGCCCCTGCCTGCACGCATTCGCTTCGTTGCACACCTGGCTGCAGCGCTGGTTTTGGTGTGGGTGCTACAACTGCCGGTACCACCCCAGCTTCAATGGGTGTTTAATCCGCAATTGGCTTTCGCCCAGGCAGGCTGGGCTCTGTTTCAGGTGCTGATGGTGGCCTGGCTGATCAACCTCACCAACTTCATGGACGGCATTGACGGCATTGCCGGTGTACAGGCATTCGGCGCCAGTATCGGGTTTGCTCTGTTGTGGTTGTGCGCGGAGTTGCCGTTACAAGCCGTTGTGCCAGTGCTGGTTTTTGCTGCCGCCGCGCTGGGGTTTCTGGTGTTTAATTTTCCGCCAGCCAAAATATTCATGGGCGACGTGGGCAGCGGCGCACTCGGTTTTGCGTTTGGTGGCTTTATTTTGCTGTATGCGCAGGTCGACCTGCATTGGGCCATGGCCTGGCTTATTTTGCTCGCCGTGTTCATTACAGATGCCACCGTTACACTGTTGGTGCGTGTCGCTCGCGGTAAAAATCCCGGTGAAGCGCACCGTTCCCACGCGTTCCAAATCGCTGCCCGCCGTTTCAAAGCCCACCGTCCCGTCACCTTGGCGGTGGCTGGTATTCTGGTGGCTTGGTTGTTGCCCGTGGCTGCGGTGTATGTATCCGGTCACTTGGCTGTTCACTGGGCACTGTTGCTGGCCTATGGCCCGTTGGTGGCGCTGGCAGTAACCCTGAAAGCAGGTCGACAGGATGATTAATAAAAAATGGGCCATCATCGCTTGGCCACGCTCCACCAAACAGCTGGTGCTCATCGCCTTTGATGTGCTCTGCCTATTGTTTTCAGTGTGGGCCGCCTACTCATTGCGCTTGGGGCAGGCCCTACAGCCCAACCACATCCAGTGGTTGCTCATTGCCGCTGCGCCCGTCATTGCTGTCCCGGTGTTTATTGCCAATGGTTTGTACCGTTCAGTCATTCGGTATGTGGGTGAAAAGGCCCTGTGGAGCGTCGTCAAATGCACCACGCAAGCCACCTTGCTGTGGAGCGCACTGGTCTTTTTCATGGACGTTCAACGTCTGGAAGCCGCACCCCGCTCGGTGCCCTTGTTTTACTGGCTCATCCTCAGTGCGCTCATCATTGCCTCCCGCTTTGGCGCACGCTGGCTGTTGTGGTTGCCCACCCGCCGCCAAATTTCCGACCGGCAGGTGCTCATTTATGGCGCCAACGAGGCCGCTGTACAGTTGGCCAATTCCCTCATGCAGGGGCGTGAGCTGTTTCCGGCCGGGTTTATCGACGACTCGCCCGAGCTGG
Organism: Limnobacter sp.; assembly: GCF_036405155.1. GTDB lineage: Bacteria > Pseudomonadota > Gammaproteobacteria > Burkholderiales > Burkholderiaceae_B > Limnobacter. The sequence continues at coordinate 190,804 of NZ_DASWYD010000001.1, forward strand.
TTCACAAGGACATCGCCGGCATTCGCGTTTACCCCAGCGCACGCATTCCGTTCCTGATCGACCACTACGAAATTCGCGATGCCATTGTCTGCCTGCCCGGTGGCAGTCATGCACTCAAACGGCAAGCGGTTCAATCACTCGAAGATCTTGGTTTAAAGGTGCGCATTCTGCCCGCATTGGCCGATATTGCTTCCGGCAAAAACCTGGTCAACCTAGTGCGTGAAGTGGACGTTGGCGACCTTCTGGGGCGCGACCCAGTGGCTGCAGACCCCGCCTTGCTGGGGCGCTGCATCCGCAACAAAGTGGTGTTGGTCACCGGGGCTGGCGGTAGCATTGGCAGCGAGTTGTGTCGGCAAATTGCCGCACTGTCGCCCAGTTGCCTGGTTATCCTCGATCACAGCGAGCCGGCGCTGTACCAGGTTCACCGAAAAATCGACGCTATGGGCGTGTGCACTGTTGTGCCCATCTTGGGCTCGGTCACCAATCCAACGCTGGTCAATTCTGTATTTGCACAACACAGCATACAAACCGTGTACCATGCAGCCGCCCACAAGCATGTTCCGCTGGTCGAGTCCAATGTGGCCGAAGGCGTGTACAACAATATTCACGGCACACGTTGCGTGGCGCAAGCTGCCAGGCAGCACGGCGTCGAAACATTCGTGCTCATCAGCACCGACAAAGCCGTCCGCCCTACCAACGTCATGGGTGCCACCAAGCGCTGGGCCGAATTGGCTGTCCAGCAGCAGCAGGATATGGCCCGTGCAGCCGGTCAAACTCAACCGCGGTTTTGTGCGGTCCGTTTCGGCAATGTGCTGGGCTCATCAGGCAGTGTGATTCCCCTGTTTCGTGAGCAAATTGCGCAGGGTGGGCCAGTCACGGTGACGCATCCTGACATCAATCGCTTTTTCATGAGCATTCACGAAGCCGTGGAGTTGGTGATTCAGGCTGGTAGCCTGGCCGACGGTGGCGAAGTGTTTTTGCTGGACATGGGCGAGAGCGTGAAAATTCTCGACCTGGCCCGCAACATGATCAAACTCGCTGGGCTGGAACCTGTTGACCCCACCACCGGAGAAGGCGATATTGCCATTGCATTTACGGGCTTGCGGCCCGGCGAAAAGTTGTACGAAGAACTGTTGATCGACCATGCCAATGCGCGTCAAACCGCACACCCCAAAATATTGTCGGCCTACGAGCCGTTGTTCGATGTGCAGGCATTTGACCAGGTACTGACAGAACTGAACACAGCGCTACAGCGACAGCAGGTCGACCAGGCGCGTCAACTGCTTCTGAAGGTGGCCTGCTCATGATGAATCGGATGAACTTTTTATCCCCACTGTTTTTGTCACTGGCCGCATTTTTTGTGTCCATCAAGCCAGCGCCCACCAACCTGTTTTTGTTGCTGGCTGTTGTAACGGCTATTGCGTTGCCCCAGCATCGTCAGGCACTGCGCGCTCACCTGGCTTCTGCGCCCGGTTTGGCGGCCATCGCGCTGTTTTTAGGGCTGTGCGCCACCCAGTTGTATTCCGCCAGTACCTGGGCGCAGGCTGATGAATACCTATGGAAATATGCGCGGCTGGCCTACATTCCTTTTGTGGCCGCAGCCATGCTTAACGCCCAGCACAAGCAGCAAGTGCTGTTGGCTTTCGTGGCGGGCATGTTGCTCACACTGGCGCTCAGCTTTGGCAATGCCTGGGTACCCGGTTTTTGCAACGCGCTGCACATTCGGGATTGTGGTCCCCCGGAAAACCCCTTCATTTTCAAGCAGCACATCACCCACGGTTTTTTCATGGCCTTGGCTGCAGGACTCATGGCGCACTGGGCCTATACCCAGCGTGGCACAGCCCGGGGCGTGGCGTGGGCTGTGTTGTCAGCGCTGGCTTTCTACAATGTGATGTTCATGATGGAAGGGCGCACCGCGTGGGTCATTGTGCTGGTGTTTGTGGCTGTGCTGTTGGCCCGCAAGCTGGGCTATGCACGTGCGGCTGCATTGGCTGTGTTGCTCGGGGTGCCGGTGTTGTGGTGGTTGGTCCGCCATGTAGACCACTTTCCCATGCTGGTCCAGGCGCTGGACGAATACCGTGAATGGCAGGCCACCGGTGTTGCACCAGGGCGCAGCGGCATGCGCCTCACTTACTACAGCCATGCAATTGCCGCCATGGTACAACACCCCTGGTTTGGTCACGGCTTGGGTGCTACGCGCGACGCTTTGAATCTGGCCCCGCTAGAGCCCAAAATTTACGCGCTCAACAACCCACACAACCAGTTCCTGTTGTTCGGTGTTCAAGCCGGTTTGGTCGGCCTGGCAGCCTATGCAGTGTTTTACGGCCTGCTGTTCAAAGCCACCAGTCAAACGCCCGCACTGGCGCTGCCAGGCCAGTGTTTTTTGCTGGCTTTTGCAGTGGGCAATTGCTTCAACTCGTTTCACTTCGATATGAGCGAGGCGGTGCTGTTTGTGATTGCCTGTGCAGTGTTCTGCTTTAGGAGTGCGCGTTCGTAAAGGTTGACCAAGACGCACCAGCAGCGTCTTTTTGACTGACCAAAGGCTCCCCCTGCAGCCCCCAGTCAATCGCCAGCACCGGGTCGTTCCACTTCAGCACCACCTCGTGTTCGGCGCTCCAGTAGTCCGTCACTTTGTACTGCACCAAGGTATTGTCTTCGCGGGCATAAAACCCGTGCGCAAAACCGGGGGGTAGCCACAGCAATTCTTTTCGAGCCCAGCTCAGTTCAAAAGCAGCCCATTGCCCAAAGCTGGGCGACTCGCGCCTTAAGTCAACGGCCACGGTGCGGGTGGCACCATTCACCACCTGAATCAGCTTTCCTTGCGCGCGCGGTGCTTTTTGAAAATGCAGGCCACGCAGCACGCCTCGGCGCGAAACGCTTTGGTTGTCCTGCACAAAACGCACCTCCAGTCCGGTCAATTCCGCAAAAGTTTGTGCATTGAACAGTTCACAAAAAAAACCGCGGTCGTCGGTGTGCACCGTTGGCACCAGCAGCAGGGCATCGCCCAGTTCACGTCGGGCAATCTTCATTTCAACACGCTGTTTTCAAGTAGGCCCAGCATGTACTTGCCATAGCCGCTTTTCGCAAAGGGTTTGGCCAGCGCTTCCAGTTGCGCATCATCAATCCATCCGTTGCGCCATGCCACTTCCTCCGGGCAGGCCACTTTCAGCCCTTGTCGCTTTTCCAGGGTCTGAATAAATTGCGACGCTTCAATCAGGCTGTCGTGTGTGCCGGTGTCCAACCAGGCATGGCCTCTCCCCAGAACTTGCACATTCAATTCCCCCCGGGCCATATACACCTTCATCAGATCAGTAATTTCAAGCTCACCGCGTGAGCTTGGCTTCAAACTGCGGGCAATCTCGGGGGCTTTTGCATCGCAAAAATACAAACCTGTCATGGCCAGCCTGCTGCGGGGGTGGTCCGGTTTTTCTTCAATGGTTACAGCTTTTCCATCAGCGTCCAGCTCCACCACACCATACCGTTCCGGGTCCTGCACGGGGTAAACAAAGCAGCTCGCACCACGGTGCAAATCCGCAGCATTCTTTAAATGAGCAGCCAGGTTGTGGCCATAAAAAATATTGTCGCCCAGTGCCATCACGCTGCTGCAACCGTCTAAAAACCGTTCGCCCAGCGTGTAGGCCTGTGGCAGCCCTTCAGGCGCAGTTTGAATGGCGTAGTCAAGGTGTAGTCCCCACCTGTAGCCGTCACCCAACAGTTGCTGAAAGCGTGGGGTGTCCTGTGGGGTGGAAATCACCAAAATGTCACGCAAGCCTGCCAGCATCAGCGTACTGAGTGGGTAATAAATCATTGGCTTGTCGTACACCGGCATCAGTTGCTTACTCACCGATAGGGTGGCTGGGTACAAACGGGTGCCGCTGCCACCAGCCAGTAAAATGCCTTTCATGGGTGCTTTGCCTGTCATGGTTGCAGTGCCAAATTGTTTGAAATGTTGTGTGTTTTTTGCTGAATTCTACCGACAATTTGACCTTTGAACCGGGTATACAAGCCCACGGGCTTTGGTGCTACACTGGCTGTCCGCTGTAACGTTGCAGGTTTGTTTCAGCGCCTTGCAAATGCCCAGTAGTAAATTTTTCAGTCTGTAAATAATAACTCTACGCAATACACAAGGGTATGGAAATCACTGTTCAATTTCTGCCGCTGGCTGGTTTGGGCCTACTGGGCGCCTTTTTCACAGCCGCCTTTCTGGCGGCCACCAAGCGTTGGCATGGCAAGCTCAGTCTCGACGGCTCCACCGGCGTACAAAAATTTCACACCACCCCAACCCCCCGCATTGGCGGCTTGGCATTGTTGGTGGGCTTGCTTATGGTGCACGCCAATGTGCCAAGCACTGCGCTGGGCAACAGCGTTTACCAAACACTCACCTTGCTGCTGGCTGCCGGCCTGCCGGCTTTTGGCATCGGCCTCATGGAAGATTTCACCAAGCGCGTGTCCGTCAAAATCCGCCTGTTGGCCACGGCGGCCAGTGGGCTGTTAGCCGCTTTGTTTTTGGGTGCGGCCATTCGCCAGGTGGATGTGCCGGGGCTCGATTTCCTTCTCACCTTCGCACCCTTTGCCCTGGTGTTCACGTCGTTCGCAGTGGCCGGCGTGTCCAACAGCATCAACATCATCGATGGCTTCAACGGCCTGGCCGGTGGTGTGGTGGTGCTTATTCTGGGCACCTTGAGCCTCATCGCGTATGAGGTGGCCGACCCCACGGTCATGGTGTTGTGCCTGCTGGGTGCTGGCGTGGTGCTGGGTTTTTTGCTGGTCAATTTCCCGCGCGGGTTTATTTTTCTGGGCGATGCAGGTGCCTACAGCCTGGGCTATTACGTGGCCATGATGGCGGTGCTGCTGGTGGCCCGCAACCCGGGCGAGGTCAGCCCCTGGGCCATGCTGCTGGCCTGTGGTTACCCGGTCATTGAAACCTTGTTCAGCATTTACCGCCGTGTATCCCGCCGCCGCCGGCACAACCCCGGCGCGCCCGATGCGTCTCACCTTCACAGCTTGGTGTACCGCCGGCTGGTGTCTCGCAAAATCATGCCTGGTGCCAAAGCCTGGAAGCGCAATGCAGCCACCTCCCCATTCATGTGGGCCTATGCGGCTGTGCCCATGCTGGGTGCCCTTACTTGGCCAGACAGCTTGTTGATGGTTATCGCCTGGCTGTTGCTCAGCTTCTCGGTGTACCAGCGTTTTTACAAGCGCATGGTGCGCGGCAGTGTATTTTTCCGCAGCAGGCAGGCCCATCAATCTGCACTGTCTGAAAGGCCCTAAGCCAACACGGCTGCCAATTGCCGTTATGCTGTTGGCAGCCCCAACAACCCTTGCGCGCATTGAATGCGGCTGCATTTCCAGTCAAGCCCATGTTGAAATTCAATTCCTGTTCCGTTCGTGTTGCTGCCCTGGCGGCGGTGCTTTCCGCTTGCATGCATGGTTTGCCAGCCATGGCCCAGCAAAACCAGTTGCCGTTTCCGTTCATGGACATGTCCCAACAAAACATGGGCGCTGCCGGGCAGGGCGGGGCAGGTACAAACAACACGGGCGAATATCCGCAGCAGGGCATGGACGCCAACCGCCTGCAGCGGGGTGGTGCAGTGGGCGCTAACGGTGGTTTAAGCGGTGGCCAGGCCAACAAGGCTGGCTTCAATGCGGCACCACCAGCGGCCATGGTCAAGCCCCTGCCAGAAAGGCCCATTGGCCCCTTCCAGCGCTTTGTGCAGGAAACCACCGGCCGCCTGTTCCCGTTGTTTGGCGAAGCCGTGCTGCAAAAAACGGTGGACCTGAACGACCTCAATACCCCGGTGTCGTCCGACTATGAAATTGGCGCAGGCGATGAACTCTTCATCAGCATTTGGGGTGCGGTGGATGTGTCCGTCACCGCCACGGTCGATCGGGATGGCCAAATCAACATTCCCTCGGTGGGCACCTTTCCAGTGGCTGGTGTAAAGGCCCGCAATTTGGACCAACATTTGTCCAACCAGGTGGGCAAGTATTTCCGCAACTTCAAGCTCAGCACCTCGCTGGGCAAGCTGGGTGGCGTAAATATTTACGTGGCAGGCCAAGCCTTGGCCCCGGGCATGCACCGCGTGGCCAGCACCAGTACGCTGGCCTCGGTGTTGTTTGGTGTTGCACAACCGGGCTTAAATGGCAGTTTTCGGGATGTGCAATTGCGCCGCGGTGGTGAAACCGTGGCCCGGTTCGACCTGTATGAACTGCTGCGCAATGGCCAGCTCAGCGGCGACCGCAAACTGCAGTCTGGCGATGTGGTGTATGTGGGGGCCACTGGCCCCCGCGTGGCCTTGAATGTGGAAGGCCCGGCCGCCGCCATTTTTGAACTCAAGCCCGGCGAAACCCTGCAGGATGTGTTGCAAATTTCGGGCGTTGACCAATCCTTCCTGCGGAAAGACCAAGTGTTGATTGAGGGCTTTAGCGCGCAAACCAACGCAGCAAACCCCCAGGCACCCCGCGCGGTTGAGCAACTGGCCTATGCCCGTGCGCTCACTGAAGCCAAGCTGAAAGATGGCGACATTGTTACCCTGTTTCAAAACCGCCGCGAGTTTTCCAACGACGTCACCCTGAAGGGCAACGTAGCTGATCCTGCCCGTTACCCGTACTTCGAGGGTATGCGCATTGCCGACCTCATACCAAACAACGATGCGCTTATTCGACCTGACTATTTCAAAAAGAAAGGCGCCTTGGTGGGCTACGACAAAGAGCAGGCCGACAGGGCTGTAACCACCGACAAGCGGCTGAGCAAAACCCTAACAAAAGCCGAATTGCAGCGCATTGAAGACCGCTTGGGCCAGGATAGTGACAAACTTGAAGCCACCGAGGATTCTGTTCGTAACCTGTTGCCCTCCATCAATTGGGACTATGCGGTGATTGAGCGGCTGGACCGCAAAGAGTTAAAGCCGGTGCTGGTGCCCTTCAACCTGCGAAAGGCCATGGCCAAAGACCCGGAACACAACCTGGCCTTGCAACCCGGCGATGTGGTCACCATTTTCAGTGTGGAAGATGCCGACATTCCCAAAACCCGCAAAACCGCGCTCATCAAGGTGACGGGTGAAGTATCAGCCCCCGGTTATTACCAGGTTGCACCTGGCGAAACCCTGCGCGATGTGTTGGTGAAAGCCGGTGGGCTCACTGAAAACGCTTTTGTGTTTGGCACCAAGGTCACGCGAAAATCCATCTTGAAGCAGCAGCAGGAGCAATTCCAAAAGGCGCTGGACCAAGCCGAGCGCCTGTTGCTGGCAGCCACCAATAAAAATGCTGCGTCGGCATTGAACCCCGCCGAAGCAGCCAATGTGCAGGCCCAGGCTGTGCAGCAGCGTGCTTACCTGGACCGCTTGCGCGGCACCAAGCCCGATGGCCGGGTGGTGGTGACAGTGCAGCCGGATGCCACCCGCATTGCCGAGTTGCCACCATTAGTGTTGGAAGACGGCGACACGGTGGCCGTGCCGGCCGTGCCCGGGCAAGTGGGCATTTATGGCTCGGTGTACACGCAAGGTGCATTTGCCTATCAAAAAGGCAAAACCGTGTTTGATTATTTGAACCTGGCTGGCGGTGCCGCCAAAAGTTCCGACACCGGTTCGATTTTTGTGCTGCGCGCCAACGGCACGGTGGAAAGCGCCCAGCAAGGCTGGATTCCCTTTGTGAGCGGGCTGACTGGCGAGAAGGCCTTGCCGGGTGATGTGATCTATGTGCCGGAAGACTTCGAGCGGGTGTCGTTCATGAAAGGCTTGCTGGACATTTCCCAAATTTTCTACCAGGTGGGCTTGGGCGCGGCAGCGGTCAACGCACTGCAAAAATAAGGGGGCGCAGCATGAACAACCTCATTCAAACAACCGACGTGTATGAAGACGATGAAATCAGCCTATTGGAACTGGGCACCACCCTGGGCCAGGAAAAAAAGCTGATTTTTGGCTTGCCCGCCATTGCGGGTGCCGTGGCCGTGGTGGTTAGCCTGTTGCTAACGCCGGTGTTTACCGCCAAAACCACCTTGATTCCACCCCAACAGGGTGGCGGTGGGGCCGCTGCGGCTGCTTTGGCTTCACTGGGCGGGTTGGCTGGCCTAGCGGGTGTTGGTGCACCGGGCGGCAGTGGCGAAACGGTGGTCAGCATGCTGAAAAGCCGCAGCGCGAAAGACATGATCATCGACCAATTCGACTTGCTGAAGCGTTACGAGGCCAAATATCGTGAAGACGTGTATTTGAGGCTGGATAACCTGGTTCGCGTGAATTCCGATAAAAAAAGCAATGTCATCACCATTGAAGTGGATGATGAAGACCCGAAATTTGCAGCCGATATGGCCAATGCCTACTACCAGGTGCTGAAAAAGTTGATGACCCGCGTGGCCGTTACCGAAGCCCAGCAGCGCCGCCTGTATTTCGAAGGTCAATTTCAAAAGGCCAAGCAGGATTTGTCCGAGGCCGAGGTCAAGCTGAAGGAAGTTTCAGAAAAAACCGGGCTGGTGGAGCTAAAAGCCCAGGCGGAGGCCTCGATTCAGGCGGTGGCCCGCTTAAAAGCCGAAATTGCCCAGCGCGAGGTTCAATTGGGGGCCATGCGCACCTTTGCCACCCAGCAAAACAGCGATTACCAACGCGTGCAGGCCGAGTTGGTCGGCCTAAAAGCTGAGTTGGCCAAAATGGAAGCCCGGGGTGGCGGCAAAAATGGAAGTGCCGATATTGGCCTGCTGAATGCTGGCAACTTGCCCAGCCAAGGCTTGGCCTATGTGCGCGCCCTGCGTGAAGTCAAGTATCAAGAGGCCATTTTTGAAATTATGGCCAAGCAGTACGAGTTGGCCAAGGCTGATGAAGCGAAAGACGGCGGCAATGTACAGCAGCTGGATGTGGCCACTCCGCCGGAACGAAAAAGCAAGCCCAAACGGGCGCTTATTGTGTTTGGTGCGGTTTTGGGTGCTGGCTTTTTGGCGGTGTTGCTTGCCTTCTTGAAAGGTGCTTTGCGCAATGCGCAAAGCACGGATGAAGCCCGTCAGCGCTGGCAGCAGTTTAGGCAGGCCTGGCGTTTCAAATAAATGTCACCACCCGGGTTGTTGTGGGGTGTTGTGGTGTAACCCCAATGTGGTACCCCGTTGTTTTGCCAAAAGGCTGTTTTTGCTGTAACTTCATCAAACGCGCGTTTATAACCTTTTACGTAAGAGGACATTCCAAATGAAAAAATTGATGGTGACTGCGGCCCTGTTGGCCATGACCAGCGTTGCTTTTGCTCAATCTGCCACTGGCGTTGAGGCCAGCGGTGGTGCTGCAGGGGGTGGTGGTGCTGCAGGTGGTGTTGGCGGCGTTGGCACTGCCGGCAGCGCAGCGGGTGCCGGCATTGGTGCTGGCGTGGCCGGTGGCGCCGCCGTGGGTGGCTTGAGCGCCGCTGCCGTGGCTGGTATCGCGGTGGGTGTTGCTGCCGCTGTGGCCGTAACCAACAACAACGACAATGCCACTGCAACTTCCACGGCCACTTCGACCAGCAACTAATTGGTTTCGAAGCAAGCGAAGGCCCCGCAAGGGGCCTTTTTTATTAGGTGTATCTTGGGGTGGTTTGTGCGGTTCGTTTTTCTCGGTTTGATTTTGTTGATCACCGCATGCAGCACAGTTGGTGGCGCCGCGTTTGATGTTGCTCAGGCCTATTACCAGTCCACCACAGCACCCAGCTACCGCACTGTTTCCCTCAACCCCACCTATCGGTATTTGGAAGTACAAACCGGCACAGCTTCTGCCCTGTTGGTGTTGGCCGAGGTAGATCCTTCCCCGGGTAGTGGCCAATTTCTGGAAACTTGGGCCAGTGCCCAGCAACAGGTGCTGCGTACCCAGTCGGGTTTTTTCATGGGGGCCAGCGGTATTGCGCAATTGCCCACCCAAATACAAACCACTTGGGTGAACAACACGGCCAGCAGTGCTGCTTTCAGTTTTCCCCCGCAAGGTGTGCATGGCTTGCCCATTCAATGGAAACCGTGGCCCAGCCGCCCGGTGGTTGTTGCTGACACGCCGCTTTACAAACGCGCCCAACAAGTGGCTGGTTTGCAGGTCCAAGCTTGGCAAGGTTTTGCAGAGCAGCCACAGGCGGTTGGCAATACCCGCATTCAAAGCCTATTACCGCTCACTCAAATTGTGGCCACCGACCCCACCACTGGCCAGTTGGTTTACGGTCAATTCTGCATGGCCAACAACACGTGCGTGGAATATTTGCTGCGCACCGCCCAACGCAATCTTTAAACCGTTATGTCCATCTTCCCCAAGCATCGCCTTTCTTCCATACAGCCGCGCTTGTTAACCCTGCTGGTAGGCGCTTTGTGGGCAGGTCACGCACAGGCCAATGACGCAACTGCACCAGTGGGCTCAACCAGTGAGCCCATTGTCTCCGCATCATCCAATATTCAAGCCGGTGAACGGTTGTCGGTTTTTCTTCGCCGCAATCAGTTGGTTCCCGGTTTGGCTGAAACCAACGGGGTTTACTTACCCGCCACCCTGCTCAATCGGCAGGCCTTGGTTCAGGCCCAGGCGTTGCAAAAAACACAACTTATCACCAACTTAACGCTGGCCAGCGCCCCGCCAGCGTTGCTGCAATGGGTACATGGCTTGCCGGTGACGGGTCGTTTGGTGCTGAAGTCGGTGGATGCTGATGAACTGGCCCTCAAACCGAATTGGGACCCACGGTTACAGCCGGGCGATGCAGTCCAAACCATGGAACCCACCGGGGTAGTGGGTGTGGTGTCCAACCGTGGTTACTGCGCCGTTGCATACCAGCCGGGTGTTGAAGCAACCCAGTATGTTCAAGCATGCCAGGCAGACCATGCTGTTGACCAAGTGTGGTTGGTGCAGCCCACTGGGCAGGTGATCCCCCTGTCTGTGGGTTTGTGGAATGCCCGCCAACAAACCGTGCCCATGCCGGGTGCCTGGGTATTGGCAGTGCCACGCACGGGTGTAGTTAGTGCACCATTGGCCCAGCAAGTGGCTGAGTTCATGGCCACACAGGGCCAAGCGCCAGCGGTGGGGGGGGGGCGTGCATTGTCTGCACAGGCTCAAGCGGTAAGCCCGCTACGCGATTTACCCATTAGTAGTAGCAGTTGGGGTTGGGTGGGCTTGCTGCAAACCCCCACAGCCCGCATGCGGCCGGCTGGCAGTGCCAGCATCACAGCCAGCCGAGTTGAGCCCTACAGCCGGTACAGCTTTATATTGCAGCCCTTCGATTGGCTGGAGGGTGGGTTCCGCTACACCAAAATTACCAACCGCCTGTTTGGCCCGCAAAGCTTCAGCGGTAACCAAAAGTACCTGGATAAAAATATTGATATCAAGCTGCGCTTGATGGAGGAAACGGCTAACCTGCCGCAGGTGGCGGTTGGTTTAAATGACATCGGCGGCACAGCATTGTTTTCCAGCGAATACCTGGTGGCCAACAAACGGTTTGGTGACTTTGATGCATCGCTGGGTTTAGCCTGGGGGTATTTGGGTTCGTCGGGCAGTTTGCGCAACCCCCTGGGGTTGTTGGCCAATCAATTTGATACACGCCCTGCCGTAAACTTTGGGCAAGGTGGACAGCTCAGTGCCAAAACCTATTTCCGTGGCCGTGTTGCACCATTTGGCGGCGTGCAGTGGCACACCCCGTGGGACAACTTTACCGTCAAGCTGGAATACGACGGCAACGACTACAAAAACGAACCCTTGTCCAACCCACAAACCCAAACCAGCCGGTTTAACTATGGGGTGGTGTACAAGGCCTCCAACTCGGTGAATTGGCATGTGGGGGTTGAGCGGGGCAACACCCTCAGTGTGGCCATCAGCCTGTTTGAAAACCTCAGTACCTTCAGCACCGCCAAGCTGAGCGACCCCAAGCCCTTGCCTGTAAGCACCACGCCACGCCCCAACACGGTGGACTGGAAGCAAACCCTTCAAACCCTGCAGCAGCAAACAGACCTGAATGTGAATAAGGTCGAGCAGCGGGGCAGCGAGGTGAAGTTGAATGTACGCAACGGCCGCGCTGCGTATTACAACCAAACGGTGGAGCGTGCCGCTGAGGTATTGCACCAAGATTTACCCGCCGACATCAAGTGGTTTACGCTGGACTACGAGCGTAATGGTGTGGACATGGGGCAGCATGTGGTTGACCGCAACAAGTTTGTTGCCCGCCGCACCGAATATGAATTGGAAACCGCCAACGGTGAACAACCTGACCAAACCGCGATAGAGGGCTATAACTTGCCCTACAAAACCCTGTACGAAAAGCCCAACGAGCGTTTCAAAAACACTTTTTCTTTGGGCTACCGCCAAATCCTGGGTGGGGCTGACGGGTATTTGTACCAGTTCTCGTTGGCCAACGACACGCGACTAAATTTCACCGACAGCACTTGGCTGGATGCACGGCTAAGCTACCGCCTGTTGGACAACTTTGCCAAGTTCAAGCAGGTGGGGGCCAGTGCCTTGCCACAGGTGCGCACCAACCTGCGGGAATATGCAATTACCTCCAACTTCACCATTCCCAACTTCACCTTAAAGCACATGGGTAGCCTGGGCAACGGCCATTTTTATGGCTTGTATGGCGGCTTGCTGGAAGACATGTTTGCTGGTGCGGGTGCTGAATACTTGTACCGCCCATTTGGCAGCCCCTTGGCAGTTGGCGTGGATGTTAACCGCGTGCGGCAGCGTGCGTTTGAGCAAAACTTTAAGCTCCAGCCATACCAAGTGAACACAGGGCATGTAACCGCGTATTGGGACACCGGCTATGAAGGCCTGTTTGCAACAGTGAGTGCAGGGCAGTACCTGGCCGGTGACAAGGGCGTCACGGTGGATTTGTCACGGGAGTTTAACAACGGTGTCCGCATGGGTGCATTCGCCACACGAACGAACGTGAGCGCAGCTGATTTCGGTGAGGGAAGTTTTGACAAGGGAATTTACGTGACCATTCCATTCAGTGCTTTTTTCACGAAGAGCATACCGGGCAATGCGAACTTCTTGTGGCGCCCACTGACACGCGATGGTGGGGCGAAGTTGGAGCGTGGATTTAGTTTGTACAGCGAAACGTCAGTAAGAAATCCTAAAACGTTGAATTACCTAGAGCATCGAAACTGGTAGATCACTGGCGACTGTCTCACGAAATATTCGGCGGATGTAAGCTACTAATCAGTAGCTTAAATTTTGCGAAAATCGCTGGGTGAACTTGTCCTCTAAATGGCAGTACCGGAGGAATTCATTAAACTCGAAGCTAGCAATGCGTCTATGTTTACAACTATGAGTTCAGATGGCAAGCCCTAGCGGATTGCTTGGAACTAATTCTCTCAACATCTAATTGCGGCTGATGAGTGTTAATGAGCAGAAGTTTTGGCTAATTATGACTGCTTGATCATTTAGTCGCTCGAAGTTGTTCACATTAAAAAGTTGTTTGATTTGATCACCATCAATAAGTGTTAGGGTCAGTAGAGGTATCCATGATGACGAAGCTAAAATCATTACTGGGAAAGCGATGAAAATCTCGCGTCTTGATTGCCCAAGTGTTCCATTTGAAGCTGTCGATACCACTAATCCGCTTCATCGCTGGATATCCTAAGAAATCGAAACTCAGGTTGAACCGCCCCGGTTTTCGTAGAGGCCAATTTGCTTAAGTGCAGGTTTGTTCGGCCTGCTGACCGAGTTGTTGATAATAATTCATCTCGGCTTCGGCGGGTGGAATGTAACCCAAGGGCTCCATCAGTCGGTGGTGGTTAAACCAAGCCACCCATTCCAGCGTGGCCAGTTCCACTGATTCAATTGTTTTCCAGGCGCTTCTGCGGTGAATCACTTCAGCCTTGTACAGGCCATTGCTCTGCCAGTGCGTTGTCATAGCTGTCGGCCTTTGCTGCCTACAGAAGGTTCAATTCCAGCCTCAGCAAGGCCTTCGCTTTACCGAATGGACACGTACTGAGAGCCCCTGTCACTGTGGTGAATCAGTGACTGATTTCTGTCAGGTTGGCGGTCCCACAACGCTTGTTCCAGTGCGTCGAGCACAAAGTCTGTGCGTATGGAACGGCTGGCCCGCCAGCCTACAATTCGCCGGGAGAACACGTCGATAACAAACGCCACATAGACAAATCCTTGCCAAGTTGAAACATACGTGAAATCAGAAACCCACAACTGGTTGGGCCGGTCAGCTTTGAACTGGCGTTTTACAAGGTCCAATGGACAAGCTGCCTTGGGGTCTGCAAAGGTGGTGCGTTGTGCCTTGCCGCGAATAACACCGCGCAAACCCATCTGGCGCATCAAGCGTTCAACCGTGCAGCGAGCCACCACCCACTTCTCCCGTTTCATGGCTTTCCACACTTTGTCGGCACCGTATACCTGTTTGTTTTTATCCCAAACAATTTGTATTTGCTCAATGCGTTGTTCATCAGCAATGGCGCGGGCACTGCGCAAATCAGGGTTTGCGTTGACGGGCTGCATGTTTTCAATGTAAGCGTCCGGTCAACCCGCCTAGCGTTGTCACCCGTGGTTGTTAGAGGATAAACGTCCACGAATTTATCATGGACGTTTATGCATCAAGGTCAAGACTCAGTCCTTCTGCCGAGTCGTCGACGTCGTCGGCATTACACGCTTGAACACAAATTGAGGTTGGTTCAACTGTGTAGCGGGTCAGGTGCATCCCTGTCTGCTGTCGCGCAGGCCAACGACGTCAATGCCAATCTGCTTCGCGTTGGGTTCGAGATTTCGAGCAAGGCTCACTTTGTGCAACGCCTGCTCCTGCTGGATTCATGGCCAAGCCTGAGGCTCTTGCTATGCAGGCCGATCAGTCAAAGCGCTCGCCAGTGTTGGGTTCTCAGCCCGAATTTCTACCTGTTCGCTTTGAAACTGACGCAGGCGTTGCACAGACAAGTAACTATGCGTCGGTCTCTGGGTCATTGGATATTCAAGTTCGTCGCGGTGATTTGGTGGTTCAAATTCAAACCAAGCAGGCCAGTCTCGCTGAATGCGCCAACCTGTTGGCAGCGTTGTTCAAATGATCCGCGTTGACCAGTATTTTTTGTACGCCCAGCCCACCGACATGCGCAGCGGTGTTGATCGATTGTTAAGCCTAGTGATCACGGCGCACGGACGGGCTATGCCCCACACGGCCTACCTGTTTGCCAACCAAAGCAAGAGCCGACTGAAGGTGTTGATTCACGATGAGTTTGGTGTGTGGCTGGCCACACGACGATTGCACCAAGGCCGGTTTGTGTGGACGCAGTCTCATGGAACCTCGCATTTGGAGGTCACCACGGCCTTGAGTCGCAACCAGTTCGATGCACTGATTGTCGGGTTGCCCTGGCAGCGGATCACACAACTCCAAGCAGGGATCAATGTTCTTTAACCACACAGGCTTCACTCACAGGGGTTCGTAAAGAGCAATACGAGTCAATGCCAATGGTGCTGGGCGCACGCTTGAGGCATCATCCAATCGTTCCCAATGGATTGCCTTTCTTGTACGTGTCTGACACTTTGTCTAAGCCGCCAGTAGCCCCACCACCTGAAGATTCTGCGTATCTTCAAGGCATGGTGCGTGAACTGCAAGACACGATTAGTCGGCTTGAGGGTACAGTGCGTTACATCACCGCCCGGTACGAGAAGCTCGCCCATGAAATGGCGGTGTTAAAACGCAGCGCCTACGGCAAGAAATCTGAACGACTGGGAGGTCACTTGGTCGGCGAGCAGGCCAAGCTGTTTGAAGAATCTGTTCAAGAAGACATCGCTGGCGTCGAGTTGGAGTTGGCGCAGCTTGATCAACAGCGCAAAGAACTGAGCACGACAGCACCAAGCACTGCGCAAAGTGCACCACCGGCCAAGTCAGCCCCCAAACGCACACCGCTGCCTGCGCATCTGCCGCGGGTGCAGATCTATCACGAACCGCGCAACACGACCTGCAAGTGCGGCTGTGCCTTACGCCGCATGGGCGAAGAGATCACGGAGAAGCTGGATTACGCGCCGGGCGATTTCACGGTGGAGCAACACATCCGTGGCCGTTGGGTGTGTGATGAATGCGAAACGTTTGAACAAGAGACCATGCCCGCTTATGTGATCGACAAGGGTTCAGCCACACCAGGCTTGTTGGCCCAGGTGTTGGTGAACAAATATGCAGATCACCTGCCTCACTATCGACAAGAAGCCATTTTTAGCCGAGCAGGTTTAGGTATTTCCCGATCTACCCTGTCGATGTGGACAGGCCAGTGCGGCGTGGCCCTGCAACCCCTGGCCGATGCAATGCGCGAGTTGATGATCAAGCAGCCCGTGCTGCATGGTGACGAAACACCCGTGCCGATGTTAAGCCCCGGCAAGGGCAGCACGCACCAGACCTACTTCTGGGTGTGGGGCAGCACCGGGTTTGATGAGCCCGATAAGCCGAAGCTTCTGGTTTATGAGTTTGCCATGGGCCGAGCTGGCAAATACGCAAGCGAGTTTCTGCAAGACTTCAAAGGCACCTTGGTGTGCGATGACTACCAAGGCTACAAGCACTTGTTCACCGAACAATATGGCATCACCGAGGCCGGGTGCATGGCGCACGCAAGGCGCAAGTTCTTTGATTTGAACAAATCAGCACAAAGCCATATTGCGCACGAGGCTTTACGAATAATTGGTCAACTGTACGGCATTGAGGCCGAAATTAAACACCTCGATGCACGACAAAGACAGCATGAGCGAGAACGCCGAAGTAAACCGGTGTGTGACACGCTTCGACAGTGGCTGATCGACCATTTGGCCAAGGTGCCGCCAGGAACCAAGATTGCCAACGCCATTGAGTACAGCTTGAAACGCTGGGCTGCACTGACGCATTTCCTGGAAGATGGGCGGGTACCCATTGACAACAATCACATTGAGAATCGCATACGACCAGTCGCGGTTGGGCGAGGCAATTGGATGTTCATCGGCAGTGAACGGGCAGGAACACGCGCAGCCGCTGTGATCAGTCTGATCCAATCAGCGAAACTCAATGGCCATGATCCCTACCTGTACATGAAGGATGTGCTGACCAGACTGCCGACGACCAAACAAAAAGACATTGAGCTTTTACTGCCCCACCGCTGGCAGCCTGCATAACTGACCATGGCGGTCAATCGCCGGTTGGCCGGACGCTTACCGCCAACCAATCTTGCCAATCGCCATAGCTCCAACCGCTGGCGGCTTGTGCCAGTTCAATGGACGCGCCATAGACCAGCAAGCCAGGAACTATGCGGCCAGGCTTTTCGGAGTACGCCAGCAAACCCAGTCCGCCCAACACCAAGAAAGCCAGCGAATGTTGCGCCTTATCCCACCAATCGAAGGCCACTGATGGAAGATGCTCTATAGGGAGCAAAGAAAGCACCCCCAAAGAAAAGCACGCACCCCAAAACGAAACCTGCAAAAGACGGTTCATGCACCCGTGGCTGGATAGTTCAACGGCCCCTTCAATGCATCCGGTGGCACTGGCAAACCTTTGAACACCCGCCAGACCGCGCCAGACGACGGAACTAGCACAACCCAAACAGTCACCAGAATGACAGCAAAGTAGGTGAACATGGTTTGATGATCGACATACCAGGCCTCAATCTGACCTTTGTACGGCGCAATCACGTTGTCGTAGAACTCAACTGATCCGGCGTGGTCGGCGAGGATCTCTTCTTCTCCTCGGAACACAATCGGGCCAATACCTGACAACCCAGGTTTTACCTGAACAATTACGCGCCGCAGTTCGACAGGAAAGGCATTGAAGCAACGATGCGCCTGGGGGCGGGGGCCGACCACGCTCATGTCGCCCAAGAAGATGTTCAAAAGCTGAGGCAATTCGTTGATCTTGGTCTTGCGCAAGAATTTGCCCATCGGCAGCACACGGGGATCATTCTTCATCGTGACCGTGCCGGTGCCAATATTTGGGCTGTTTTTCAGCATGGTGGCAAACTTGAACAGCTTGAACGGCTGGCCGTCCTTGCCTACACGCTCCTGCAAAAAGAAGATTTCGCCTTCGCCCGTCAGGCGGAGCAAAAAAGCAATCGGTAGCAGAAGCGGCGCGAGGAACAACAGGGCCAAGCCAGAGAAAAAGATGTCGAGGATCCTCTGCACAGTCACATCCTTTGATCCAGGTACTTGCCCGTTTCGAGATGGGCGAAATCCGGCAACATCTCGAAGAACATCTCGACGAGTTGGGCCTTCGTCCAGCTTCCGCTCGAGCGCAAGGCGTTCACGGTCCTTTCAAAGCGCAGCAGTTGGCCCTCATCGAACTGCGCCTCATTACGGATGACGCCGACGCTGGCCAAGCGGGACATGTCCAGATCCTCCTTATCGGTGAAGAATTCTTCGAAGTCTTTCTCGCCCGTCGTGTCGCTGTTGAAGAAATAGCAGGGCCACTTGCGCTGGCTGATGAGCGCTTCGGCACGCCCACGGGCCTCGTCCTCCGTTTGGCACACATAAGGCTCGTAGCCAAGGCCACGCAAGTACTTTTGGGCGATCTCCGAGAAGGTGATGAGGTGGAGTTTCTCGCTCAGCTTGGGGAAGAAAATGTCACGGTTCTCACCGAGCATGGCAGAAAGCAAACACAGCTCGCCGGACTCCTGCTGGGTGACGAAGTACCGGCGCACGTCACATGGCGCCGATATCGGCTGGCGCTTGGCAAAGCGCTGGTTGAAGCCATGCAGCAACGAGCCGTCGGAGAAGGCTACATTGGCGAACCGTGCCATCGAGATGGACTGCGTCAGGCTTTCCCTCATCAAGAACAGTTCCATGATTCGCTTACTGGCACCCATCATGTTCACTGGGTTGGCAGCTTTGTCGGTCGACACACAGAAATACTTCTTGGCGCCACCGGCCTTGGCCATTCGCAGCGTGCTCACAGTGTTGAACACGTTCACCTGAATCATTCGCATCAGTGTGAACGGATCCTTCTCGCTGCGCACATGCTTAAGCGCTGAGAGGTTGAACACGTAATCGTACGGGCCCTCAGCCTGGAACAGTGCGGAGAATTCGGGCGAACCACAATCGATGGCGTAAGTGCGGAAGTCACCTTTGCCGTATCCGATCGTGCTCCGGATATCTCGCACCAGCTCCACCATGTTGTTCTCGCTGATGTCCACCACATGCAAGGCGGCCGGATCGCGTTTGAACAACTCGCGCGTGACGGCCTGGCCGATGGTCCCGGCGCCGCCGATGACCAAGCAGCGCGCGTTGGCAAGCATGTCGCGCAAGGCAGACTCATGCTGGGAGATGTCGTGGTCAAAAAGGGGCTCATATCGGCCCAAGAGGTTCAAAGCATTCAAGACAAGATCCTTATCATGATTCAAGCAGCTTGGATAGTTCGGCAGGGGGAGGCGGTACGCGGCGAAGTAGCCGCTGATGCAGCCCGCCAGAGGGCATCAGCACGACCAGTACGGTGGTTAAGATCAACTCGAAATAGAGACTGACCGACTGGTTTACAGCGAACCAGTGCTCTACCTGCCCCTTGTAAGGGGTTATGACATGGTCGTCGAAAGCGATCGGATTGGTCACCTTAGACAGCAAGGTTTCTTCGTCGCGGAACAGGATCGACCCTACGCCGGAAAGGCCCGGGCGAATGGTGTCAATCCAGGCTCGGTCGGCGGGCCGATAGCAGTTGTAATAACGACGAGTTTGGGGACGAGGACCAATCAGGCTTAGGTCGCCAGCAACGATGTTGAGGAGTTGTGGTAATTCGTTGAGCTTGGTCTTGCGCAAGACGCGGCCCAGAGGCAGAACCCGAGGATCGTTGGGCAGCGTCAACTCTCCCGACCCTATGGCCGGACTGTTCTTCATCATCGTGGCGAACTTCAGCAGATAGAACTCACGCCCTCCCTTGCCAATGCGGACCTGCCGGTAGAAGACCTCGCCTTCGCCTGAGAATCGAAGCGCGATGGCAACCAACAAGAGCAGGGGAGAGAAGACCAGCAGCGCGGTCAGCGAAAAGAGCAGGTCAAGGCCGCGGATGGCCAACAGGGCAAGCGAGGAAGCGCCTCTTTCTTGCGTCACGCTTGCTTCTCCTTCATCTGCCGCACCACCTGTGCGACCTCATTGATCACCTGCAGCCGGGTCTGCTCGAAGAATGCGGCACCAGCGTTGGCTAGTCGAGACTCCTCGGCACGAACCTTGGCTACCTCAGCCTTGAACATCGCTTCAAATGCCTCTCCACCGGTAGCCTGTGAAGGATGGCAGAAGCTACGGGACAAAATCACGCCTGTCGAGCCTAGGCGGAAATGCTCGGCCAAGATGCGCTCGGCCGGTGGCACCAAGCCGCCAATGCGGGCCATCCCACCAAAGCCGAACGTGATACCAGCCGCACGCAGTTTCGCAGCGATCGCGTCGACACCGCCATCCGCCAGAAACTCGAACATGAAGGTTGTCCCCCGCTCAATGTGGAGGTCGTTCAAACCGATATGCACAAAATCGATGCCTGGCAACGCCAAGATGTCATCCAGGGCAGCGATCGCGTCCATCGTCTCGAGCAGAAGGCAGGTCTTCGCTCTCCTGTCGACCGCTGTGATGAAAGCAGAGACTTCGGTGGCCGTCGTGAAGAACGGCAACATGATGATGTCAGCACCTGCTTGAACCACGTCCTCGACCTCTTGTCGACTCCATTCACCCCAGGGATTGATGCGCACCATCAGTTGCGAGTGCGCGATGGCTTGGCGCATGGCCAGGACATCTGCGAGGGTATGAGCCGAAATCACGGTGTCCCGGTTGGCCTGGCGGTCAGACTTACCCCGGTACTCCATATCTACGAAGATCCAGTCGACCCCCGCGCGCTCAGCGACCCGACCAACGGCCGGATCTTTGGTGATGTACAACAGGCGCATGCTCATTCGAACGTGTAGGTATGGAAGATGTCTTCAAAGGTTTCGCGACGCTTGACGAGCTTGTAGCGTTCGCCGTCGCCCAGCGGCTCGACAATAGCCACGTTAGGCAGGATAAATGGCGGCTTCATGACGACTGAGTAAGAGCCCACGTCGTCGAAGGCGATGAAATCACCCACTGCGAGGCTACCGCTGAATTCCTTGTACAGGTAGTCGCCCTCAATGCAGGTGTAGCCCCCGAAATAGGCGCCGCTCATTTCGGTACGGTCGGCCACTGCCGGGTCCGGGAAGCACTCGATGGGTACGTTCTTGCGATTAGGATTGGGGTTGATGTTGTACGAGCTGCCCGTCAGCGACACCACCGTACGACCGCGCACATGCTTGATGCTGTTGACTTGGCAAACATACTTCATGGCGTCTGCCACCAGGGCTGTACCGGGCTCGATGATCAGTGTAGGCCGGTGTTTGCCTCCGACCTCGTCGAGATAACGAGCAAAAGGCAAGGCCGCCGCCGCCGCGTAGTCGTCGAACTCCGGAATGGTGACCGGAAACTGCACCTTGAGGTCTTCCGGCATATGGCCGTACATGCCACCGCCGAGACTGACGTGGGTCAAGTCAGCTAAGCGGTGACGGAAGTAGCGATCAATCACGGCAATCATGCCCTGGGTGCGGTTCTTCCAACAGTCCAGGCTCCGGGTTGCAAAATGGCAGTGCAGGCCAGCCAGCTTCAGCTTAGGATGCCCATCGATCAGAGCAACCGCGTCCAAGAAAGGCTGGCTGTCCGTGTCGAATCCGAAACGGGACAACACGCCATCGTGTACCTCGAAATTGCAGCGCAGCCCCAGCTTGAAGGGCTCGCCGTCGTGCTGGTCGGCAGAACGCGCGATACGCTGCAACTCTTCCCAGGAGTCGATGTTCACCGTGCCACCAGCCTGCAGCAGGGCCAGCACATGCTCGTGCTCCTTGTAGGGGCCGTTGAAGAAAACCTTGGAAGCGGGCACGCCCAGCTTGAGCGCCAGCATCATTTCCATGCTTGAGACCACCTCTGCGTAGCCCCCCAGTTGGGATACTAACTCGCAGTACCTGGGTACGTAGTTGGTCTTGTACGAGTATGCAATTGTTGTCTCTGGATAGTGAGCGCGGAACGCACCCGTGAGGCGCATGAAGTTGTCTTGGAAGCGAGGAGCGTCCAGGAGGTAGAAGCTGGGTCCATGTTTAGTGGCCACGTGGTCGAGGAAAGAGCGAGTGAGCTTCATGGGTGTCGAGAAGAGGAATTCACTGGGGGAGACCGGGAACACCCGGCCGGATCGAGGAGCTCAAGAGCGACTGTGCACCACAGTTCGCCATTCTGGATGGTCTAGATTCTCGCCGGAAGCGATGGCGAGGTAAGCCTTAAGCAGGCTGACTGTGATCGGTCCAGGCAGGCTGTTGCCCAGCGCATAGCCGTCGACCGAGACGATAGGTGAGATTTCAGCCGCGCTGCCGCAGAGAAACACTTCATCGGCCAAGTAGAGCTCGGTTCGGTCTACAGGACGTTCAACGACCGTCAAACCTGCTTCCCGAGCCAGCACCATCAGGGTATCCCGAGTGATGCTTTCCAGCACAGAGGAGGTAGTGGGGGGGGTCACCAAGTGCCCGTTGCGCACCATGAACAGACAGGCGCCAGCACCTTCTGCTACTTTCCCGTCCTGCCCCAGAAAAATAGGCAGGTCATAGCCGTCGTGGCGGGCCTGGAGGTGCGCGTAGCGTCCATTGATGTAGTTCGCGCCTACTTTAGCCCGAGGAGGCAAAGCATTGTCGTTGATACGCTCCCAGGACGAAATGCAGGCCCTGAGTGCCGGGACCTTGTCCAGACGCGTACGCGACTTGGCCATGGGCGCAATGAACATCGACACGGGTTCGCAGGTGTTCCAGGTTCCCTGACCATCACCAAACAGAGTCATGCGGACTGCTGTGTCAGTCTGGAAATCATTAGCCTGTATGGCCGTCTTCATGAAAAACTCGATTTGCTCCGGCGTGTAGGGCGAAGGCAAGCGAACCAAGCGACTGGAAAGCATCAAGCGGTCCAGATGCTCCTTCAAGCGGAAGGCATGGAGCTCACCTTTGTCTTGGTTCCAGTAGCAGCGGATACCCTCGAAAACGTTAAGCCCAAACTGGGCCATGGGTGAAAGCACATTCACAGTGGCTTGACTCTGGCGAATGATCTCGCCACGGATCCAGATGAGGTTGTCGACCATAAGGTCTCCTTTCATTGCCGCCTGATTCAGGTGAACAGACGCTTGATGTAATGGTTGTAAACGCCGGCCAGCACATAGCTTGAAATAACTCGGAGGTGGTGTAGCCACGGCACGTTGTTGATACGCAGCACTTTATGAAGGTACTGAAGTTGCACCCACTTGTTTTTGGTCGAGCCGCCGGTGCTGTACTCGACCAGACAGACATCGACAGCGGCATACCGGAAGTGGGGGCTGCCAGCCAAGGCATACCAATAGTCGATGTCCTGGGCGAATCGAATGTCCTTAAAGCGCAGGTCGGCCAGCAAGGCACGGGTAATCATCACGGTCGAGGTACCTACACCTCGACGCAGAAAAACGTCCAAAGGTTGGTCGATCGATACAGGCGGCTGGACAACGGTTTGGCCTGTGTCAAAGCGGTAGGCTGTGGGCACGAAGCTGGCACCGGCCTGGATGGCAGCCAACTGTGCAGCAACTTTTCCCGGCAGCCAGAAATCATCGGCATCAAGAAATGCGATGCAATCGCCGGTCGCTGCATCCAAGCCTGTGTTTCGGGCGCCGCCAGGGCCTTTGGAATGACAGTTAGGCATCACTGCCGTAACAGCATTGGCCGCCGCACTGAGCTGCGCCCGAATTTCATGCTCTGTCATAGGCCCATCATTGCAGATGAAGATCTCCAGGTCATCCACAGAAGCTGCGTTGGCCAGCACGGAATCAACAGCCCTTGCGATGAGTGGTAGTTCTTTGTAAAACGGAATAACAACGCTAAGTTTCATGTGATTGGTGCCTGCTTCTTCGCCCGCGATATTCCCCAAATCATCAAGCCCATGCGTAGCGTGAAGAACACAGAGATCATGCCCAGAACCACTTCGTAGCTTTGCCCCAACTCCCGAAGAGCTGACGCCGCAGCCAAGGTGCAAGCGATGAAGCTGCCCTCCTGCCAAACTAGGCGCTGAACACTGTGATTCCAATAAATGATCTCGCGCAGAACCAGCGTGACCGACAGAGCCGTCTGGCTCAGCAGAACGACGGGCACCAACTCGAGGTGGTCCATCTGCTGTCCGTGATACAGGCGGAGCATCACCCAACTGGCTACACAACCCGCCAAGGATGCGATGCCCAGCGTGAGGTAGAAGCGGCGGTTGCGGAACACGCCTGACAGCGACAACTGGCCTTGAAGGATTTCCCGGCGGCGCAGGCTGACGAAGAAATAATCGACCGCATTCTGCACGATCGACATAGACGATACCATGAGAGTGTAGACCGCCATATCAGTTTGCTGGAACAGCATCACCACGACTCGGTCAAGGTAGGAGATAAATGAAGTGACCATGGACAGCAGCCAAAAGAGCCGCTGGCTTAAACAAGAAGCAGCGCCCGCCTTCCAGTCTGACCACTGAACAGGCAGGTATCGCCACGGCAACTTGGAACCGTAGGCGGCAAAGTTGCCTACCAACAGAGACCCAACGGCCAAGTGAGCAGCGCCCGGGCCTAGCAGCACAGCAGCTGCACTGGCTCCAGCCAGCTGCAGCACAGCCTTGGCCATGATGCGCCCGCCCCACTCTTGGCGATGCCCAGTGAAAATCAAGAATCGCTGGGCCTCATCGGCTAGCCGCTCAGAGGCAAAGTAGACGGCGACCAGGGCCGCCAGAGCCGGGTCACCGAAACGGTACAGCACGAAAAGAGCCAGCAATGGGCTGACCACGGCAACCTGCAAAGTGGTCGCACCACAGTAAAGCCGGTAGGATGGTCGAAACCCCTTCACCCGCCGATCGCCGAAGTAGGCTTGGTAGAACCCGCGATGGGTGTCAAAGCCGGACACCGCCGAAGCGAGCATGGTGACCAAGAAAACCACGGCTACCGTCGCAGCCAGGTCGTTGCCGCCCCAATGCTTCAGAGCCAGCAACATCACCGGGCGAGAGAGCAGCGCGGCGATTCGCCCGCTGATGTAGAGCCACTCGGCGCGCAGTTTAGAAATGATCATAGTAGGCGCAAAGTGCGTAGCGATGCCCTTTCAGGCACGGCCGTGCGCGGTGGATGGCAGAGGTATCCACCAGAATCAAAGTGCCAGCCTCACACAGAAACGGCACGCTGCCACCCGCCTTGTGACACTGCGCATCGACCCACTGCTCATCCAGCTTCTGATAGCGACGCTTGTCGGTGCCCAAGTCGGCGCGAGAGATGTACTGCCCCGAGGCCAGCGGCCATAGCTTGAAGGCTGTGCGGTGAGTACCGGGCACCACCTCGAGGGGGCCGGTCTGCTCCTCGGTTCGAGTCAGGAAACAGAACAGCTTGTATTGGTGTCGCAGAGAGTCGAGGTGCCAGCGTCCCGTGATGAGGCGATCTTCTGCAGGAATGGGGTAATTGCTGTAAGACAGCACTGTCTTCACTTTGGCCTGTGCCTTGAAGACTGTGCTCATCACCTGGTCGGAGAGTTCCCCGAAAGCCTCAACAATGGGGTCCATGGTGTGCGAGCCCCAAATCCGTTTCTCGGTACCACCATAGTTGATTTCGGCGTCTTTGGCCGGGTACGTGTCGATGAAGGCCTTGATGTGCTCACACGCTTCGGGTGTCGCACGGCTTTGCAGGATGGCAAAGCCCTGCCGCTTGACACGGGCTCGCACAGCCGGGAAGTCCTCAGTGGCTTGATTGAATGGCTGCATGGGATATACCTTTAGGTTTGGCGCTCAAACCCAAGTAGCACCAAGCAACCAGGGTCAAAAGCATAGGATCGAATACCAGCAGGAAATCGACTGGCGACGAGAAGAACACGGTGGTGAAGTAGAGGAGCAGCAATTCACCAAACAAGGTGGGCCTCCCGGCAAACCGGCGCCGCAGACCCGCCTGAACTTTGTCGTAGAGCCAAAGGTAGCCTGCCAGCGCGAACGGCCCAAGCCACACGGGGAAGGCCAGCACAAAGGTGGCGATCAACCCTGGCGTAGTGCCTTCTCGATCATTGAACGGATATAGGTTGATGAGACCGTAGTTGATTCGTGCCATTGAACCGTCCAAGGGGCGCTCAATACCAAGCCAACCGCCCGTCAGACTGGAGAAGCGAAACCCCGCATTCGTGACTGGGGCCATGAGGTTTCTCAGCGGGTCCCCGACACCGAGCTCGACCATCTGATGCAGGGCGGCAACGAGCGAATACCACTGCACAGAGATCCGGCCCACAAGGTACTGCAAAAACGCATCGGAGGCATCCTGGGTGTCTAGCACTTCGGTCAGGCTCACATCTTTCTTGACCGCATCGCCAGCCAAATAAGCCAGAACGCCCAAGCCACCGACCAGGGGCAGCATCCAGATCAGCCGGCGCAGCTTTGGCGTGCTGGCCGTTACACGGTCGGGCTTGAGCAGGATGCGCCTCATGGTCTCTGGCGCGATGGCCGCAGTCAGGGCCAGCAGCACGCCCAGCATCGGGCCGATGCCGCTGGCCGTGAGGGCTAGGTCCACGGTGAGCAGCAGCATCATCACCCGCACCGTACGCGAAGAGAGCTGGTAGTGGAAGAACAGCAGTGCAAAAAGGATCAGCTCCAACACATTGGGCGCCAGCACGAATAGCAGCGACATCAGGTCCAGCGATCCAGACAGGCCCTCCTCGGCATAGCGCCAGCGAGAGAGGCCTGAGGCCACGCCCAGGCTGGCCACGGTCAACACACCCACTAGGACTGTGATGATCGGCTTGACAGGCACCTGCCACGGCTGCCGGGCAGGAATTGCCCGATGCCCCATGGATCGTTCGAGGCGAAAGGCGAACGCCGCGGCGATGACGAACAGCAAGCCAGCATATAACCAAGTGCCCAGCCCATTGCTCGGGTTGACGTAGAGCTCGGACTCGTAGCTAAGCCACCCGTTGAGCACAGCGGGCAGCGCATAGACCCAGGCCAGGTAGAGCAGCAAAGTGGGGTTGGCGCAGCGCAGCCTCATGACCTAGCGCCCCTGATCCCCAGAGTCGCTATCTGCGCGAGGTGGGTCTGCGAACGAGGCGCATCCGGGACAGTGATGTGGAGATTTCGCATGAGACAGAGGGCGTGGAAGGAGTTATCTGGGGCTCAGTGTCCGATGAACTGGGCCGATCTCATTCGCTCTGCGATCAGCTTGCCCACGAGAACTGATCCGGCCACTGACAGGTGGTTGCTGTCTGAATACAGCAGCAAGCCGTCCTTCAAGCCATAGCATCTGGATTGATCGCACACCGCATCCGCTGCATTGACGACCAAGACCTCCGGAAACTCCTTCAGCGCATCAATGATGTGGGCTTGCCTGGATGAGACAAACCACTGATCGATGTCTTGCCGAGATTGATGGCAGGCGGCTTGCCGTTTCGCATCACCCAGCACTGGCCTCAGCGTCTTGCAGGATTTGGGATCGAAGCCTAAATGGGGCACATCCAGCACAAACACGAGCTTCTTGCCGGAGGCCAGTAGTGCCGAAAGCGTGCGGCGCATAGATGCCTTCCAGGCCATGCCCCCCTTAAGGCGGGCCTCGCCTTCGTACATCAACTCTGAATCAAAGCTGGGTTCGTCTTTGCGTGACCAGTCGAAGTAGACGGACAGCACAATGGTCTCAATGTCCTTGTTGTTGCGAACATAATCCAAGGCTGGGTTGATGGCGATGGAGCACTTCTCCCAAGACTTGTAAAGAGTCGGCGGGTGGTTCAAGTCGTAGAAAGGGGGACAGCCTGGCGCACCGAGGTGGATGACACCCAACTGCTGACTGCTCATGGCCTGATCGAGCCCGTCAAAGAGTGCGCCAGCATGGGAGTCGCCGAGGATGGCAATGCTCGGGCGATATCCCCGGTCATGAAATCGGCATTGAGGTGGATCAAAGCTCACCCTCTGCTGGCAGTCCTTGTCCTTGAAACGCCACTGGTAAAGACCTTTCGCCGCAGCAGCGTTGGCCAGCCCCTGGTCATCTCGCTGGGCAAGCTTGGCATAGGTCACTGGATGAGACGACAAGACGAACGCCACCGCCGCCAGCACACCACCTACGCCCATCAGACCCGCAGCGTACGCCGGACGGATCAGCCTCTTCGGCCATGCTGCCTGCTCAATGAAGCGATAACTCAGCCAACCCGCCACGACTGAGACCATTGCAATCTGCAGCTTCAATACTGTTGAGAATGAGTCCCCTGACATTTGGATCTTGGCAAACGAGATGATCGGCCAATGCCACAGATACAAGGAATAACTGATCAGTCCTAGGTACACCAGCGAACCCAATCGGCGCGCGATGAAGGATGAGACTTTGGAGGTGGCGCTGAGTTGAACGAGGCCAAGAGCAAACATCGTGGGAACGAGGATGACCCAACCTGGGTATCGAGTCGCTCCGTCCAGCGTGAGTGCCAGCGCCAAGAGCCCGACAAAGCAAAGGGCCAGCGCTGAGATCCCTCCCCAGCTCGAACGCTCGCCAGAAAGGGGCGCTGGCATAGGAGTTTTAGGCATGCTGTACCCCAGCAAGGCTCCACCCAGGAACGGAACGAGCCTGGGCACAGCGTCATAGTACGAGGCGCCATGCAGGAACGTGGAAACGAGTAGCGCAACAATGATCGCAACCACGAGGATGGCTTGGGTCTGACGGACGCTGAACCGCTTGCTCACCAGATGCACCAGGGGCACCGCCAAAAGGTAGAACTGCATCTCCACTGACAAGGACCAAAGATTTGCGAGTGGCTTGAGTTGAAGCTCCTTGTCAAAGTAGTCCAGCTCCGACTCCAACTGGAGGTTTTGCACGAACAAGAGGCTCTTGAATGCATGACGGGCCAGTTGGGCGTATTCACTGGAAAACAGCAGCACGAACCCAACGGCCATGCAGGCCATGAGCATGGCCAAAAGGGGCGGCAGAAGCCTCTCCACTCGCCTCCAAAGATACTTGGGGATGCTGAAGTGATCCTTGCGCACTGTCAGAGCTACCAGGTAGCCAGACAGCACAAAAAAGAGATCGACGCCGACATAACCACCGGGCAATCGGTTGGGATAGAGGTGGTAAACGAAAACAAATGCAATAGCTAGGCCGCGCAAGGCATCCAGCTGCGGATAACGGCCCCCCCTCTCCACGTTAGCCGACGCATCGGCTACGCTGAACTGGTTGAGGCTCACGAGACTCCCCCAGGAGTCCCGCAGATCAAGGCCACCCGCTCATGAGGCGAGGGACGTGGTCGTTCGGGCAAGCGTGCAATGGCCTTGGAGAGTACTTCGAACAGCGTGAGGTCACAGGTAGGGTGCTGGAAAGACGCCAACATGTCGCCGCTATACAACTGGTCATCGGGCGACACGCCAAACACGACGTCACAACCTAGTGCCTGAGCATCCCAACTTGCACTAGAGAAAATAGAGATGCATAGGTCTGACTCCAACCAAGTTTGAAGCGAGTCATCCAGAACTTCGACTTCATCGGCACGTAGGGCCTCGCGAATCGCCGCTGCGTCGCCACTCTTGATATGAGCAGGGTGCAATGAGTACTGCACATGAACTGGGATGCCGCTTCGACAAGACTCCGCCAACACATAGCGAAGGATGGCAAGCTCTGCTGCAAAACACCCGGTTTGCAGATATTGTTTGCCTTCAACAGTACCCGCCCCATTGAGAGCGACTACACGAACAGCTCCGCGCACACTTTCTCGCCGAACACACTCTTCCGCCAGCTTCCAGAGGTCACGCTGCCAGGCTACGGCATTCATCTTGAGGTTAATGGTGGTCGCCGCCACTCGAATATGACCATTCGCCGCGTTCACTTTCAGACTCGGCACTGGTGGCACAAAAGTCAAACGATGCGACAGCGACGACGTGGCCCTGCCCACTAGCGTCTGGTGATAGGTTTCAACTTCCAATGACGGGATACCGTGAAGTACCTCGGTCACCCCCTCCCCCAGACCTGACACAGCATGCATGTAGCGCAGCAGTTCGATGACGAAGGAGTTACTGGTGAGCATCAGCAACCGGTCTGGGACCTGACGAGCCAACAGGACATCAAACGAGGCCGCAAGCAGCGAGGTGATCCAAGCATTGCGTCGAGACAAGGCCCGTAGCGGCTGGTTGGCGAGCATGCTCCCAACCGCGACGACGAACGCGCCAGGCCAGGCCAAAGGGACAGCGAACAGTGACAGGTAGGACAGGTGGACCGTCCCCACAGTGTCAGCCGGACGCAACGCGAACAGGTTGGGCGTAAAACAAACAAGCTGCCGCCCTTCTGCCTGCCAATCGGTCAGCCAAGGCGGCGCGGATTGCCCCCCGAAGGTCCGCAACAGAGTGGCCAGGGCTGCCCAATCTTCGATGACCCCAGACCGCCGATCGTCAGCCACCAACCACATCGCGGCCTCTCCACGACGCGGCAGCCGCCGCCGCAGATAACGCCGCTCCTGCAAGGCCAGACCGAGCGTCTGCCAAAGGCTGCGGCGCGCATCCGGTGACGAACGCCAGCCACCTCCCATCTGGTAATCGGAGGCCGGTCCAGCAATAGGCCGTGAGGCCGGTGGCAAGAGACTCTCCAACCGCGTCACAAAGCCAGTCACCATCCGGTGGTTATCGATGCGTGACTTCTCAAAAGCCCGTAGCCAATGATCGAGAAAATGTCGGGGAAGCTTCTTGGCCCCGTGGGTTTGCTCTGTCAAAGCGGATAGCCCTTGCCTACGGTGACATAGGCGTCTGGTTTGTCCCTCTGCAAGAGGGCATGGGCTTCAAAGCCCAGGAATCCAGAGTCAGCCAAGCGGGGCGTGTCGCCCTGGGTGAAGTCGCTACCTGGCTGGCGGCACCATTCGCCGGGAGCGATTTCCTGCCAGACCTTCGGGTTGCGATGCTGGTTGAAGATGAAGGCCAGCGCACGGGCGTCCACCCCCAGCCAATCGCAGAACTTATCGAGATGGGACATGGGCTGGGCCTCATGGTGGCGGACCAGTGCCAAGGCCTGCTCCCGGGTCAGGCGGCCGTGGCGGATCTCTCGGCAAGCGTGGTCCGTCACCTTGGCATAGCCATGCTTCAGGTACTTGATGTGGTCGTGGACGTCCATGAAGTTATAGCAGTCCACATGGTCGTAGGTATCGAAGGTGCGACCAAAGGTGGCGCCTTGGTAGTCATACTGCCGCACCATCTCCTCGTGCTGCGCCTTCGGGTCCCAGCGCACGTAGTTACCCAGGTAGATGCCACGCACACCCACAGACGCAAGGTCAGCGTCGTCGGGGTAGCGGTACTGCCAGACGTCATCCTCACTCAGCGTGTCAAAGATGCTCAGCAGGTCATCCGCCTCTTTGCCCATCAGGTCGTGGTCCTTGCGGTAGCGGCGGGTCATTTCGACCTCATGTTCGTGCGAGAACATCCCGACCTGCTCCAGCCCCTGGTGGGCGCCCCAGATGATGAGTGGCACCTTATAGCGCACCGCCGTCTGCACCGCGAACACCGTTTGACCTGCGAGGCAGGGCCAGTACATGCTGCCCAGTTCGCGAAGGGTGGTACGGGTGATGTTACGCACGGCCATGGGGTTCACGTTCTGGACCACGATGTCGCAGTTGAACTTGATGCGCAGGTTGGCCAAGTTGCGGATGCCCAGCGGCGTGTTGAAGTACTTGTTGTACGTCACCAGCAGTGGGTTCAAGCCCAGTCGGTTCTTGACTGTGTGGACGATGAAGTGGCTGTCGTTGCCTCCCGTGACCGGGACGATGCAGTCATAGGTACGCCCGGATTCAACCTTGTAGGGAGAGACCAGGTCTTCCAACTTTTTCCAACGGACACCCCAATCCAAGGTGTCCTTCTCTTCGTGGATACGGCAGCCGCTGCAAACGCCTTCATCGTCCAGCACCAAGCCGAGTGGATGGAAGACGGAATACAGACAGCGGACACAATGCAATCGTTTATTCATATGAGTCACAGGGTGTTGTCATAATGTGGTGTCCGCACGGCGCTTGAACCCAACTGCTTCTTCAGTGTCTGAACAGCATGCTCCTGATAGCTCAGAAAATTTCCTACCCCTGCGGCGACAACTTCGGGATGTGCCAGCACGCGCTGTAACTGCACGGCCTTGGAGATACCGCCAAAACACAAAAGCGGTTTATCTAGAAGTTGCGTAACGGCGAGTAAACGTTCATCGAAGCTGGCAGGGATACCTTCATGCGACCAGTCCGTCACCATGAGTTCGGACACCCATTCCAGAGGCAGCAGGTCCAACCAACTCGCTATGGGTCGTTCGACCCGATTGCGATAGTCCAGGGCCTTCAGTCCATCTTCCCCCATGCGTACGGGCAGGTGGGCAATCACGGCCTGGGTGCCCAGGTCACGGGCAATAGCCTCTACCCCTTGTGGAAGATCCCACACCATGGCATCGACCATGATCCGATCCGCACCATGGCTGACGACCTTCACGGCATCTTCCCTGCCGCCGATGCCGCCCGCGTAGATCAATGGTGTGGCGATACCCAACTTGCTGATCTTGCCCAATACCTCTAGATCTGGGCCTAGTCCAGAGCTTGATCGGTCAATGCATTGGACCAAGATCTCGTCTGCTCCCCAGCGGTCAAGGTTCTGAACCAGAACTTCGGGCCGCCCTAGTGGCAAGTGACGACGGTAGCCGAAAGACTGCACTGCCCAACCGTTCTTCACAGTGACCACGCCGATCAGTCGTTTCTTAAGCATGGCCAAGGCCCTCCACCAGACGGGACAGCAACTGCCTTCCTGCTGCCTGGCTTTTCTCTGGGTGGAACTGCAGTCCCACCACGTTGCCGCGGCGAACCGCGGCTGTGAAGCTGGATTCCCGCGCACGGCAGATTGCCGCTTGGTAGACGGCAGGCACATCGAAAGCGAGGGAATGGTTGAAGTAGAAAGACTCGCCATCACTGGGTGACATCAGCGGATCGTGTTGTACGGTTTCGAGCGAGTTCCATCCAATGTGCCAGTCTAGGCCGGGCAGCGGACGTACCGTCCCAGGAATCAACCCCAGGCCCGTGGTGGTGCCATGCTCCAGTGATGCGTCTGCCAATAGCTGCATGCCCAAGCACAGGCCAACGAAGGGCTTGCCTTGTCGCGCCAACTCGCAAAGGTAGCTTGCAAGACCATCCCGGTGCAGGGCGGACATCGCAGCAGGGAACGCACCAACGCCGGGCAACACCAAGACATCGGCAGCCGCCAGGATCTCCCTGTCGCTGGTCACTCTACAGCGGTGGCCCAGTGCTTGAAATGTACGAAGCACAGACGTGTGGTTGCCCACGCCGTAGTCAACAATGGCGACTGTCTTTCGGTTCACAGGCCCACCCCCACCTTGAACTTGCGAGTGATCCGCCCATCGGGATGGATATCAAAGAGTTGGCGGTTCACCGACGAATGAACCTTGGCCCAAAACTGGTCGACAGACAGGCCGATGTAATCGGAGAAGGCCTTGATGTAGTTGTCGCCACACGCATCGTCATGCTGTTCGACCAGCTCAATGGCGGTGGACCGAGACATGCGGCCCAGCCGAATCTCCTCGTTGACATAGTCCGTCACACGGCCGAAACCAAATTTGTAGTACTTGATCATCTGGTTAAGCGTCACCCAGTCCTCGTCAAGCGAGGTGACACCGTGCAGGTCGCCCGTGTTGGCAACCGTGTCCTCGCGAACCTCAAGGCCAGCACTTGCCGCGTACATGCCGTTATTGACCAACGACCAGTCACCCAGGAACCAACCAAGGTAGACGATCTGTAGGCCGTGTCGGTCGAAATCCTCTGGCGTAGGGTACTGATAGGGGATCAGGTCTTTGAGTTCGAATCCTGCCTCACGGATCCACTCGAGTGCTCCGCCCGACAGGGTGTTCATGTAGCGCAGGTTGTTGCCGTCGTAGCCTGTACGGCCCAATGTCTTCAAGTCTCCCAGCTGGAGGCCTGGATTCTCGCCCCACAGGATCAGGGGAATGTCGTAATGAATAGCTAATTGGGGTACCGAGCTGAAGAGGGCAAGCTCAGTGGACCGCCCAAAATTAGTGAATTTATCGAATGCCACGCGCATGAGCTTTCGCCAAGTTTGCGGAGCGGGCATCGATATTACAACATCAAAGCCCATTTCTATCAGGTTGGATATATTATTGGTGCCGCGCTCCGTAACCTGCTCAGGCGGATAACTCAAACAAGCAAGGAGGGGATTCAATCCAAGCTTATCGCGAACCCACAAGGCTTGGCGCGAACTATCCTTACCCCCACTCACCCCAATGATGCAGTCGAAACGATGCTTACTGGCTCGCACACCCTTGTATCGAGAGAGAATATCCTGCAGAATTTCGTACCGCTCCTGCCAGTCGACGAACTGGAGGCGTTCGAAATAGTCACAAGCCGGGCAGATTCCGTCAGTTGTGAATTTCGAGTTGGGCCGGGTGTCCGGCTGCAGGCACCGTTTGCAATATTTCATGTTGGCACGATGTGGCGAATTTGAAGAATACCTTCTTGGGGAAGACGCAGTTCCGGTCCCCAAGGAGGGAGGCTGCTGAACACGGGACGCCCCGCCGCTAGAGCTAAGGTGAGTGCGAATGATTCCGCCCCAACCACGACATCAGCTTGATTTATGGCGTCACATATGTCAGTGGAAAAATTCAATTCGATTCGGGAATCAAATTGAAGATAGCCATCATATTTACCCCTAGGATCAGATGGGTGGGGACGCAGCAAGATACGGCGAATGGGCGCATTGAACAAGAACCCTAAATTCTTCAGCGTATATTCAAGCGCTTGAAATTCCCCCAGCCTACCGCGTCCCCAATCTGCCCGCGCGGGCTCAAGTACGTATAGCAAAGTCCCATCTGCAGGAGGTTTTTGTATTTTAGCAACCTGGTGGGTGAGATAAGAATTTTCGAATCGTCTGATGACAACATTTCGAAATGTTTCATGGGCCATTTTTTCGGCCCATTCATCGACCACCCATATTTCATCCGGCAACAGCATTACTCCGTTTCTAATAAAACGGGAAGTATAGTTTACCCAATGATCTAGTAAAGCTATTGTTTTAATACTCCTTTGGCTCGCCCAAACTCGAGCTTCGTGCTCGAGGCTTGATGACCAACCAGTGCCCGTGACGACTCCATCCAGCTTTACGTTTATGGAGTTGATATCGTGATAGGAATCTATAGTCGGGAAATAATGGCACCAAATATTGGCAGCAGGGCCCATCATTACCGGGTGAAGAGTACATTCACCAAGAATATTCCGACCTTGATCCCGAAGGATACTAAAGAGAATATTAGATGCCCCTGCATCATTTGCGACAACTGCAATTTCTTTCATAGCCGCTGATAGGTCGGGGGAATCTGAAATAAATCTTTAGCCTTATTTCCAAATTCCGACATCCATTCGTCCCGAACCGCACCAACAACAAGTGAATCAGAGAACTCTCCATTTCTGAAAAAGTGCTGCCTCATTCTGCCCTCTTCCTTGAGCCCTACTTTTTCACACACCTTCATCGAGGCTGCATGTAGCGCAGTCACTCCTCCATAAATTCGGTTGAAGTTTAGGCGATTGAATCCGTAGTACATCATCATCAAGACCGCTTCAGTGACGATGCCCTTGCCGGAAAAGGAATCATCCCCAAGCAAATATGCAATGAATGCCCGCCTATTCAGCCAATTTATATCCTGAAACGTGATGTTTCCAATGTGCTTTCCCGAGTCATTATCGAATATGCCAAGCAAAATCAAGGACTGATTCTTGGTTGACGCATCATAATAAGCCCTCATTCTTGATTCGGAATTTGGGAAATAACTCCTCTCGGTATACTGATCCAGCGAAAGGTCTTCAAGCCAACTGTAATAAGGAGAATTAACGGTCAAATCTTCGGGCCGGAGGCCATGCAGGGAAATTCTGTTGCCAACCAAAAACTGTTTCATGATTTTCCTTTACCTGTGGTGCAATCGGTCGGTGTATTACTGCTTCAATTCATCAAGTTTGGCCCATACCTTCTGGAAAGCCGCCACGACTAAATCGACGTCAGCGGGTAGCAACTCGTTCATACAGATGTTGATGCCCAGGAAGGTCTCGTTGTGCAGTTTCTCAGCGGTGGGGCAGACTCCCGGCCCGTATTGAACGTCGCTGGTGCAGTACGGCGAAGTCCAGGGGAAGCCCTTCGTGCCATAGGCAATCTTGTGGCGGAACATGGGCAGCAGGTGCAGGTTTTGGTACCCCACGACCAAGGCAGGCACGCCTTCGGCGCGCAGAGCCTCCACCAGTCGTGCGCGGGACACGCCGATCGCCTCGATATCAAGGGTCATGCCGTAGACGTAGTACACGTGGGTAGCGCCCGGATACACCTTGGGTGTCGTCAGGCCACGAAGTCCACTCAATCCTGCGTTGAGTTCAGCGGCGATGCGCTGGCGACTCTCCACTCGGCCCTGCAGCTTGCTCAGTTGCACGGCTGCGATAGCTGCCTCAATTTCGCCCATGCGGAAGTTGTAGCCCAGCATGTTGCTCAACTCTTCCACGTCATCCGTGCGAACCACCGCTTCGGCATGGTTGCGAATCAAGCAGAGGCGATGGGCCAAGCGGTCGTCGTTGGTGACCAGCACGCCGCCTTCGCCGCAGTGGATGTGCTTGTGATAGTTGAGGCTGAAGCCTCCGATGTCGGCCAGCGTGCCCGTGTACGCGTCACCTGTCCGTGCACCAGGGGACTGAGCGGTGTCGCAAAGCAGCTTCAGGCCATGACGGTCCGCAATCTCACGCAGGCCCGCCATGTCAGCGGTCTGCCCGAAGATGTCCACAGCGAAAATGGCCTTGGTGCGCTTGGTGACAAGCTTCTCGACACTCTTAGGGCAGATGTTGAAGGTCTCGGGGTCAATGTCCGCGAAGACCGGGATGCCATTCCAGTGCAGGATTGCGGTGGCCGTTGCTGCCATGGTCCAGGGCGTGGTAATGATCTCGTCACCTGGCTCCAGGCCAATGGCCCCGACCGCAGCGATCAGGCCGGAGGTCCAGGAGTTGACCGCAATAGCATGCTTCACGCCGAAGTAGGCGGCTGCCTGTGCCTCGAATTTCTGCACTTGGGGCCCCCCCATGAAACCGGGGCCAGGTGCACCGATGTACGCAGACAGCACGCCGCCACGGATCACTTCACTCGCCGCGGCCACTTCGTCTTCGCCAATGCTATGGAAACCCTGGAGCGGAGTTGAAATGACGGGCGAGCCACCGAGCAGTGCAAGTTTGGAGTTCGACATGGTTTTCTCAGTTGGTTGAAGGGACGGCATGCGTCGCTGCCGCCAAGAGTTGTTCACAGATAGCCTGAATGGCCAGTGCGTGGGGCCCTGCGCTTCGGATGGCCGTGCCCTGGTTCAGGTGTTGATGGATCTCGGTCACGGCTAGCGTCATGGCTTGCAGATAGTCGCCGTCAGCGGAGGCGACACCTGCCAAGGCCCGGTATCCGCTGAAGTGAGGGCTAGGCTCAGCATGTCGGGTGTCCCATTGCATACCGCCGTTACGCATCCGGATCACGCCGAGCTCACACACGAGTTCAAGCTCGAAAAGCGCATAGTCTTTGGCATGGGCGGGCGCTAGACAAACCGGTACGTGTCCATCCTTCGAGCGCAAGAGGCCGGACACCGTGGGATCATTGTCCCAATGGTCGTGGACTGGTGTCGCGGCTGCAATGACCTCCAAGGGGCCAAGCAGGCGCAGCAGCAGGTCCACCAAGTGGCCACCGTTGTTCAAAACGCCCTTGTTGTAATAGCCTACAGCGGACCTGACCACCCCCCAGCGGCCCGAACGGACCTCATCGACCAGCCGGGTCACTGAAGGGTCCCATTGCCGGGTGTAGTTCACCACCAGAGTGACCCCGTGTGCCTGACAGGCCTGCTCCCACCTCGATGACTCCTGAAGACCATGGGTCAGCGGCTTTTCGCAAAATATGACGCGCGGCTTGAGCGGCAGGACGGCCGCTAGGTGGGTGTGATGCAAAGCCGTGGGTGAACACAGGCCGATCACGTCGAACTCGCCGGGCATGACGCCAAGAGCCTCCAACGAAGAGCCATGGCGGGGAATGTCCCAGTAAGCCGCAAACGCGTGCCTGGCCTGCTCATCGGGATCGATGCAAGCGGCAAGCTCATATCCGCCATGGCGCCGGAAGGCACCCGCCTGGGTCACAGGCCATGCATCGGCGGGACGAGCCATGTCGAACCGGCCGGCGATGTTGCCGCAGCCGATCAGCAAGACGCGAGGACGAGTCGTGCTCATCGGTACCTCAGCGCAGCAGGTTCCAGCTCAGCGGGGTGCCGCGCTCGACATCGGACTTCACAGTAGTGCCCAACACTTCTTCCAAGTGCTCAGGCGGCAGACCAAAGCCCGGTCGGATGGCCCGCACGTTGTCTGTTGTCAGCACATCGCCGGCTTTCAGGTCTTGCGCGATGTAGAGCGAGCGGCGGAACTGAAGCGACTTCTTCTCGGCCTGACTGGGGCCATACTTGACGGATCCAACGGCTTGCCAGGCACGTTCCGTCTCT
The DNA here is from genome assembly GCF_036405155.1 of Limnobacter sp. Taxonomy (GTDB): domain Bacteria; phylum Pseudomonadota; class Gammaproteobacteria; order Burkholderiales; family Burkholderiaceae_B; genus Limnobacter. Next base: position 229,237 of record NZ_DASWYD010000001.1, read on the forward strand.
ATGACCAGTTGGCGCAACTCAGCCGGCTCCAGCGAGAACGTGCTGTCCACCCCGCCATCGGCACGGGCCAGGGTAAAGTGCTTCTCGATCACCGTGGCGCCAAACACAACGCTAGCGACGCTGACGCCTGTTCCCATCGTGTGGTCAGACAGACCAACTTGGCAGTCGAACAGTTCACGCATGTGCGGGATGGTCGCGATATTCGAGTTCGCGGGTGATGCCGGGTAGGTGCTGGTGCACTTCAACAACACCAGGTGTTCGCAGCCGGCCTCACGTGCGGCCGTCACGGAGCGGTGAAGTTCGGCCACTGTGGCCATCCCGGTGGAGATGATCATCGGCTTTCCCGTGCGGGCTACCTTCTGAATCAAAGGGATGTCGGTATTCTCGAACGAGGCGACTTTATAGCAGTCGACGCCGAGGGATTCGAGGAAGTCAACGGCCGTGGCGTCAAACGGGGTGCTGAACGGGATCATGCCCCGTGAGCGAGCCCGCTCAAAAATGGGGGCATGCCAGTCCCATGGGGTATGGGCTTCTTCGTACAACTGATAGAGCTGGGCGCCGGCCCAGAGGCTGCCCGGATCCTCAATCACGAAGCCTGGCTTTCGGCAGTCCAGTGTCATCGTGTCCGCGGTGTAGGTTTGCAGCTTGAGGGCGTGAGCGCCGGCCTCGGCAGCCGCATCCACCAGCTCCAGTGCCCGGTCAAGGGACTGGTTGTGATTGCCCGACATCTCAGCAATGATGAAAGGTGCCGCGTCGGGCCCGACCAGCCGCTGGCCAATCTTGAAGTTCACGTTGGCTCGCATTTATGCGAACTCCTTTTCGAGGCGGCTGATCCGGTGGGAATAGCCGAGGTGTTGAAACAGGTGGAAAGAGCGGGGGTTGTCTGCGTTGACCCAGGCATCGACTAGGGTCACTTGGGGATGTTTTTCGCGCAGCTTGTGCTCGCCAGCGACAAGCAAGGCTCGGCCCAGGCCCGCCCCCATCGTGCCAGGCGCCAGGAAAATCGACACCTCGGCACGGTCGCCATTGATGTCAAAGCGCACCACACCAACCTCTCTACCGTCGTGGAGCCCGATCAGCAGCAAGCGTTGGGGATCCTGCAGCACCCGCTCCAACCAAGCTAAGTGGTCCTCGAAAGGGAACGAGGCCGCGTTGCGCGAGGCGCCCATCACCTCGGGCGAAGTGCGCCATTCGTAGATCATCCGGGCATCACCAGAGGTGGCGTCTCTGACTTGCATGGATTTTGGCAAGAGCAACTCGGCTACACGGCTTGCGCCGCGCGCGTCCGTCATCTGGAGGGATCGTTCGGACATATGCTGAACCAGACCCGGCGCACCGGCCAGGGCACGCAGCACGATGGCCAGTTCGTCGGTAGACGGGACGTGGTCAATGCCCCAAAGGAATCCGGCCCGGGTGCCTTCGAGGATCACCTCGCGCTGGTTGTCGGCCAAACAGATGGCCACGGTGGGAAGCCCGCAGGCGCAGCGCTCCCAGGTGCTCGATCCACCAGCGCCTATCGCCAGGTCGGCAGACAGCAAGTGGGGCGTCATGTCGCTCACTTGGACGTGGAGTGCAGCGAGGCCACGAGCGTCGCACCAAGCTCGAAGGCCGGGCAGGTCAGGATGCGATGCCCCGGCGATCACGGTCACTCGAACGCCGGGCGACAGGCCAAGATCGATGGCATTGAGGGCAGTTGCCGTGAGGTTGCCAGAGTCCATCCCTCCCAAAAACACCAAGACGTGCCGCAGGACGCCATCGCGGACGCGGGCACTGGCTCTGGCATGCTCGAACTCACTCCGCAGCAAAGCGAAGGAGGGGCCGAGCAGGCGCTGCACACTGGCAGGACAACCAGTCCCGTACCGGGCTTGCGGGTCCGCGTAGTAGTTCTGGTCGAGCATCCAGCGCGAGGTGTGCGACCGCCCCAGGTCGTCCAGCGCAAGCACAGGTGCATGGGCCATCACTTCTGCCTCCCAGGCCCGGCCGAGCTGGTAGTGATCGACCACGCAGGCCACCAACGACTGCTCGCCATCCAGCGTGGCGCGGGCGTCGCCCAACTCGTCACCCCGTACCGCCTCAGGAAGGCGCCGCACTTCATGCCCTTGCGCCTGTAGAACAGTTTCAAGATGAGCCGGCAGGTCGAGAGATACGAAGCACGCATGAGCGCCGCGCGCCTGCAGCGCATTCGCAAGACTCATGCAGCGCATGACATGCCCAGCACCGATGGCCGTGCCGGCATCAGCTCGAAAAAGAAACCTCACACCAAGCCCTTGGCGAACAGCGCCGAATAGACCAACTCCGCTCGGTCCCAGTCAGCTGGCGTGTCGATGTCAACCACGCGCCATTCCGGGATCACCAGAGTGGTACCGTTCAAATGAATGTTCAAACCATCCAGCCAAGCCTGCTTACGACCCCAGTAGAACTGACCGACGTCGAAATACCCGGGCTCTAGATCCTGAGTTCGGGTGGCCGCATGCTCTGGTTGGAACGGGCGCACTGTGCCATCTGAGAGGCGCCTCAGTGCGCGCTGGATGGGCGACGGGAAACCGGTTACTGGGAACACGTAGTTCGCCCCCGTTGACATCAACTGCTCATGCGCGGTGCGCAGATCATCAGTCGAAATGAAGGGCACTCCCGGGTAGATGCAGCAGACGTCCTGAACGTTCCAGCCGAGCTCATCACAGGTGCGAATGGCATGAGCAATCACAGGCACTGTCGGCGTATGGTCGTCGGCCAATTCCGGCGGTCGGACGAAGGGCAACTCGGCGCCATAGGCTTTGGCGACCTCCGCAATCTCAGCATCATCCGTGGAGACGATCACACGGTCAAAGGCCTTCGACGCAAGCGCCGCACCAATGGCATAGGCGATCATGGGCTTGCCATGGAAAGACTTGATGTTCTTGCGAGGAATCCGTTTGCTGCCGCCGCGGGCAGGGATGATAGCTAATCTCATTCAATACTCAATTTCAACGCATCCAACACTTGATCTTGCTGCTCAAAGGTCATCGTTTGATACATGGGCAAGCTGATAGCCTCGGCGTAATACTGCTCGGACTGCGGGTAGTCGCCCATTTTGTGGCCCATGCGCTGGTAGTACGGTTGGGTGTGTACTGGTATGTAGTGCAGGTTGACGCCAATGCCCTGCTCACGCAGTGCCTCAAACACCTGGCGGTGGGTTTGGGTGATCTTGTCCAGCTGCAGGCGCACCACGTACAGGTGCAGGCCCGAATAGCTGTCGGGATGCTGCCAAGGTGTGGTCACGGGCAGGCTGGCCAGAAGCCGGTCGTATCGCTGGGCCAGCTGGTGGCGACGCTGCACAAACGCATCCAGCCGCTGCATTTGGCTCACGCCCAAGGCGGCTTGCAGCTCGGTCATGCGGTAGTTGTAGCCCAGGCCAATTTGCTGGTAGTACCAGGGGCCGTCTGGCGCGTGGGTCATGTGCGTGGTGTCGCGGGTAATGCCGTGGCTGCGCAGCAGGGCCATTTGGTGGGCCAGCTCGTCGTTGTTAGTCAGCGCCATGCCGCCTTCGGCGGTGGTGATGATTTTGACCGGGTGAAAGCTGAACACCGTAATGTCGCTGTAGCAGCTGTTACCAATGAACTCGCCTTTGTATTTGCCGCCAATGGCGTGCGAGGCGTCTTCAATGATTTTGAAGCCGTACTTTTGGCCCAGGGCGTGGATGGCCGCCATGTCGCAAGGCTGGCCGCATAAATGCACTGCGACCAGCACCTTGGGCAGCTTGCCTGCTTTTTCTGCAGCAAGCAGCTTGGCCTCCAAAGCTTTGGGGCACAGGTTGTAGGTGCGGTGGTCGATGTCCACAAAATCCACCTGCGCGCCGCAATACAGGCCGCAGTTAGCCGAGGCCACAAAGGTGACGGGCGTAGTCCACAGCCAGTCGCCCTGCCCCAGGCCCAAAGCCATGCAAGCGATGTGCAGAGCCGATGTGGCGCTGTTGACGGCTAAGGCGTGTTTGGCACCCACGTGCTTGGCCACGGTTTGTTCAAACAGCGGCACTTGAGGGCCTTGCGTCAGAAAGTCTGACTGCAGCACGGCCACGACCGCATCAATATCGGCTTGGCTGATGTCCTGGCGGCCGTAGGGGATCATTTAGATGCTCCCGATTTTTTCGTGGTTGGCTTCAATCCAGGCTTGCAGGTCTGCATCTGTCATCCACTCGGCGTTGTTGTCGCTGGCGTACACAAAGCCTTCGGGCACTTTTTTGCCGTCTTTGATGCGCTCGGGGCTGCTGCCCCAATCGTTAATGGTGGGCAAGATTTTGAAGTGCTCGGGGTACTCAAAGGTGTAGTAGGCGTCTTCGGCGCCAATCATCTGTTCGTGCAGTTTTTCGCCGGGGCGGATGCCGACCACTTCTTGTTTGCATTCGGGCGCGACCACACGGGCCAGGTCGGTCACTTTCATGGACGGGATTTTCTTGACGTAAATCTCGCCGCCGACCATGTCTTCAAACGCGTGCCAAACCAGCTTGACGCCTTGCTCCAAAGAGATCATGAAACGGGTCATCCGCTCGTCGGTAATGGGCAGCACACCCTTGTCGCGAATGGACAAGAAGAACGGTATGACCGAACCACGCGAGCCCATGACGTTGCCATAGCGCACAACCGAGAATTTGGTGCCGTGCTCACCCGAATAGGCATTCCCGGCCACAAACAATTTGTCGGATGTGAGCTTGGTAGCACCGTACAGGTTGATGGGGCTGCTGGCCTTGTCGGTAGACAGTGCCACCACGCCTTTGACGCCTTTGTCAATGCAGGCATCAATTAGGTTCATAGCACCGTTGACGTTGGTTTTGATGCACTCAAAGGGGTTGTACTCTGCGGTGGGCACGATTTTGGTTGCAGCTGCGTGGACCACGTAGTCCACGCCGTCAAGCGCACGGTACAACCGGTCTTTATCGCGCACATCGCCAATAAAAAATCGCACACGGCTGTCGCCATGGAACTTTTTTGCCATGTCCCATTGCTTCATCTCGTCACGCGAGAAGATAATGATTTTTTTGGGGTTGAATTTGGCCAAAGTCATTGGCACAAAGGTGTTGCCAAATGAGCCTGTGCCGCCAGTGATCAGTATTGTTTTGTTTTGCAACATTTTGAATAATTTTTTTAAAAGTTACAGGAATGTCGGCTTCAAAAATAAGCAACAGAAAGATAACGACTACCAGAATTAATAGGCGAGGCTCTATGAATCAAGGCAGATGGGTTAACAATTAGCATCGTCCCCTGTCTGGCTACTAGGGGAAAGCTGGGATAACCGCGTTCGATAATCGACTGCACACGCTCGTCTGCGATGCTCTGATACGGACGCTTGGTTGACGTAAAGTGGGTGAAGGGGTTGAATAGCCACCATGGGCGGGTAAACGCGAGTTTCCTCTTGAAGGTGCCATTGGTGCCGGGGATGAACTCGAAGGGGCCGTTGTCCGGTCCCACATCCTTCAGGAAGAGAAAAATCTTGTACTGGTCGGTCCAGGAGTCGTAATGCCAGCGACCCTTGGCGAATCGGTCGCGTTCCTCTTGCGTCTTGAAGGGGATGGCCTTGTCCCGCATCGCGAGAATCCTCTGAGGCTGCAGCGGCTGTCCAAACAGTGTGCTAAGAATGCGTGAGCACTTGTCTTTGTAGTCAAGTACGATGCCCGAGAACTTCTCGGCCGACCAAATACGCTGCATCGTACCGACGTGGCCAGATTCGTGCTCGCCGCCTTGCTCGTCGAGGTGAGCATCGATGAAACTAGCGATGGACTCGCAATACTCCGTAGGCAGCGCATCCTCGATGAGGATGAAGCCTTTGTCCTTCAACTCCTGCAGCCGGCAAGCTAGGGAATTCATATCAAATTGGAGGGCAGGGTAGCTCGTCATTGTTGGGTTCCAGTGAATATTCAGTCGATTGCGAAAATGTCCCGTGTGTAGATCTTCACTTCCACATCATCCAGTGCGTCGGTCTTGCGGTTGGTAACGATGAGGTCGGAGACTCGCTTGAATTCTTCGAGGTCCTGGATCACGCGAGATCCGAAGAAGGAGGCCTCTTTCAGGCTGGGCTCATAGATCACGACTTCGACGCCTTTGCCCTTGATCCGCTTCATCACACCCTGGATGCTTGACGAACGGAAGTTGTCGGAACCTGCTTTTATGATCAAGCGGTAGACACCGACTGTTCGAGGCTGCCTGCTAAGGATATCCTCGGCTACGAAATCCTTGCGGGTGCTGTTGGACTTGACGATGGCGTGAATCAGGTTCTGAGGCACGTCCTGGTAGTTCGCCAGCAGCTGCCGGGTGTCCTTGGGAAGGCAGTAGCCGCCATATCCGAACGACGGGTTGTTGTAATGGTTACCGATTCGGGGATCAAGGCACACGCCGTCGATGATCTGACGTGTCTCCAACTGGTGGGTGACCGCGTAGGTATCGAGTTCATTGAAGAATGCCACCCGCATGGCAAGGTAGGTGTTGGCGAACAGCTTGATCGCCTCGGCCTCGGTGTTGTCGGTGAACAGGGTGGGGATGTCTCGCTTGATGGCACCCCGTTGCAGAAGCTTGGCGAAGGTTTCTGCGCGTTCTGATTTTTCGCCAACGATGATGCGGCTGGGATGCAGGTTGTCGTAGAGGGCTCTGCCTTCGCGCAAGAATTCGGGGCTGAAGATGAGGTTTTGCGTACCAACAGCTTCTCGGGTCCTGGCGGTGTAGCCAACGGGCACAGTGGACTTGATGACCATCACCGCTTTCGGGTTGATGGCCGTAACGTCTTTGATGACTGCTTCGATGGATCGGGTATTGAAATAGTTGGTTTCGGGATCGTAGTCGGTGGGAGTGGCGATGATGACGAAATCGGCCCCGGTGTATGCATCGGCCTTGTCGAGTGTGGCTCGGAAGTTAAGGAGCTTGTTGGCCAGGAAGTCTTCGATCTCTTGGTCTTCGATCGGGGATTTTTTTTGGTTCAGCAGTGCGACTTTTTCGGGGACGATGTCTAGCGCCACAACTTCATTGTGTTGAGCGAGCAGTATTGCGTTGGAGAGTCCAACGTAACCAGTTCCGGCGATGGCAATTTTCATTTGGTCGCCTTCCTGAGGCCATTGGCCTCATCTTCACCCACCTCGGACTTCAGCGCCTCAATCTCCACTTTCAGCGCGTCGTACTCCTCCATCTTGCGTTTCAGGAATCGGCTGGTCAGAGCCACCTTTTCGGCAATGCCTTGGGGGGTGAGCAGGTAGACGTACTTGAACTTATTCTTGCTCTTCTGAAAGTTCCCCATCTTCACAAAGCCCTTGTCGATGAGGGCATTGAGGCAGTAGTTCAGCCCACCCGCGCTCATGCCGAGCATTTCGGCCAGTTCGCGCTGGGTCAGGTCCGGGTTATTTTGCAAGATGCGCATGATCCGGAAATGGGTGTCTTCTTGGATCTTGGCTTGGCGGCTGGTCATGGCTTTTGCGTCGTCTCGGTCTTTCGGGTGGCTGTAAAAAGGCCGCAATGTGTTTTAAGCACGCTACCGCCATGCCGTGTCACGATCAGCATGCGCGTTCTAAGGTGTAGCGGGGATATCGGTAGGTACTGCACTTTTGTAAGAAGTCGAGCAAGTCTACCGTAAACAACGCCTCCGTTCGAGAGTTGAACGGAATTCTTTTTCGTTTTAATAATCGATGGGCATCAGCTGGCGGCCTCTGCCGGTTGCTCCAGCCCCTGCTGCTGCACGGCTTCTTCGATGCTGACGGTGTTCACCACCAGTTCCAGATGGGTCAGGATCTCTGGCTCGTGGCGCCCGATGTAGCTCTCGACGGCTCCGTTGGCCAGCAGCTTGGTGAGGTAGCCCTTGGCCACCACCAGGTTGAGCAGATCGGAACCGTCGGAGCTTTCAGCCTCCTGGTACTTCTCCTGCACCTGGCTCATCTCCTTCTCCAGCTTTTCGATCTGCTCGATGGGCGCGGTCTTCTTCTCCCGCTCGGCTGGTTTCACGTCGGTGCGTTGCTCGGGCGGCGTGGCTTTGAGCAAGGCTTCGGCATGCGCCACGGTGATGGTGTTGCTGGCGATCATCAGCTCCACCGCCTCCACCTGGCGGGCGGCCTTCATGTTGCGCAGGATGCGGGTGACGTCTGGGGTGAACTGCTTGTCTTGCAGCAGGGTGATGGCCTCGGGGCAGATGCCTTCGAGCAGGTTGATGCGCCGGTTGATAGAGCTGAGGTTGACGTTGAAGGCCCGGGCCAGGCGTTCCTTGCTCACGCCCCGGTCGAAGGCGCGGCGGATCATGTAGTGCTCGGCGATGGTCGAGAGCCGGTTGATGTGGTGGTTGTAGCTGAAGGTTTCGTCGTCTTTTGCGAACAGGCAGGGGCCGACACTCATGCCCAGCTCCTTGAGAGCCAATACGCGTAGGTGGCCGTCCAGCACCAGGTACTCAGGCTTTTTGCGGTCGGGCTGGATGACGGACAGCGGCTCGATCGGCCCCACCTCGTTGATGCTGGAGACGATCTGCTTGTACTTGCGGGTGTTCATATCGCCGCTGTCGCTGCCCAGTGTGTTGATCCGCTCAGCAGGGTATTTGGGCACGGTGTCCAAGCCCTCAGCACGCACTAGGCTGTGGCAGGAGGCGGGCAGTTTGATCTCGTCTCGGTTGGGAAATGCTGTGCCGCTTTCCCGAGCGACTTGGTGTGTGGGCTTCCCGTATTCTGGTGACACCCAACGCAGCACTTCTCATCCTGTCCGTATTTTCTCTACAGTGTTGCCCTTTGCCATGCTATAAAGGTGTGTTGTGTCGCCCAAAATCTGCCTCAATCTACTTGCCACAGTGCTTCTATTCAGCGCCACGGCATGTTCAACGCCGCCTTTTTCATCCACTGCACAGCAGGTGGCTGAAGGTGGGCAGCAGTATGTGTCCACCCTCAAGAAGGTCAACGCCTTAGCGCTTAGCCATTCCCTTGAATTTACAGCCGACCTGTTACCCAACCTGCCGCGCACCCAGGCAACTTTGGAAGATCACACCCAGGCCATGCGTGAACGGGCTCAAACTGTGAGCCTGGTCAATACTTATCTCGACTTGCAAGCCCAATACTTTGCACAGCTTCAAGCATTCGCTAAAGGAGACCAAAGCGCTGCCACCCAAAAAAATGTAAAGGCGTTGGCCGATGCCTTGGGGGCAGTGCCCAATCTACCGGGTTTGGCTACGCCCATTAAAAATAGTGTGGCTAGCCTGGCGGGGCATGTGGCCACTGCCGCACACAACCGCGAGGTGGCTTTGGTGCTGCAACGGGATGCCAGCGTGGTGGGGCAGGCGTTGCTGTTTAACCAGCAGGTGCTGGAGGAGCAAATGCAGTGGATCACCTTTCGGGAGCAATTGGCCCGCGAAGTGGCTTACCGCGACGAGGTAGAAAAGCCTTACCTCGCTGACAAGAAGCTGGGCGAAACTTGGAAAAAGGCATGGATGAACAGCATCAAACCACCCCCCACCATTGCCTTGCTTGAAGAAGCCCGGCAGGCCAGCCTGCGCATGCAGCAGGCCTGGCTGGATGTGCTGCGCGGCCAGGGCAGCATGAACCAGTTGAGCGGTGTGTTCACTGAGCTGCAAGCCAGCATTCAAACCCTTCAAACTCGGCAGGCCAACCCATGAGCAACTCCTCTGTCAACACCGACCTTCACCAACTGCGCAAGCACACCCAAGGTGTGTTTGCGGCCCTCTACCGAATCGACATTGCTGAACTCAACCCAAGCCAGCGCGAACAGCACCAGCAGCAGCTCAGCACGGCCTACATGGCGTTGGTGAAGCTTGAGAATGCCCAATTGAGCCAACTCACCCAGGAAGCGAAAGCGAGTTTGGTCGGTCTGCAAGCAGCCATGGCCAACCTGGCTCAGCGCGTTGACAAAGCCAAACATACGGTGGATGTATTGACCACCGTGGCCAAGGGCGTGGATGCACTGAGCGATGTGCTGAAGTGGGTGGGGTAGGTGGTGTTTTTAAAGGCTCAATTTCATCTCAACATCTTAAGGTCTAAGCAGTTGACTTTGGGGTATGTACTAACGCTGGTGGTCACCATTGGGCTATTGGCATGTAATAAACCAACAGAAACAATTTCTAAGCCAGCGCAAGATCCAGAGAATTGGCTACTCGGGCAGTGGGTAACGGACAACGGTGAAGACTTCAAATTGGACAAGGCCTGTCAGCGGCCTGATAGTCAGTTTGGAAAGCAATACGCCTATTGGCGTGGCGATGTAGACGGTGACCCTTACGAGGAATTAGATAAAGTCGAGGGGTACGTTATTGAGGGAAAACTGATTAAGGCGCATGTGTTGCGCCCGACGAGTTACGAGGCGCATATATTGGATGACGGGTACATGCATTTCGAGCGCCAGTCGGACGGATCAATGAAAATGATTCGCCGGAAATTCCCGAACCACTCGCCTGTATTGTTCAAATGCCCATCTTCACCCATTCCGTATTCCGCCGATGTGGCACCCACCCCACCCAAGTACGACAACATTGAACCGGGTATTGTTGAAAGGCCGCGAAGCTAGATTCGCTGAGCTTGGCGTTTTCGACCAATGCTGAAGTGTATGGCTACAAATGCAGTCAAAAGTATTTGATCGGTAGTCTATAAATGACAAAGCCGCCCGAAGGCGGCCTGTCGCCCAAAGAGCATTCGGATTACCGAACGGTCAGCGGGTGAGTTGTGCAAGTAGTGTACAAATAGCACCCAAGGTTGGCAAGATTTTGGTTCGGGTTGATAGCCTTTAATATGGAGCCCCCCGTAAGAGTGGCGTTTTTACGGTTTTAAACCGTCGGTGCTAGTGTGTGAGCTTTCCGCCAAAACCCAGCACGCCATGCCCCAAACCTGCACCGCAAAATTTCCAGCCTGTGTAACGCAGTACTTCACGTTGCGCGAGCTTACAGTCACAAGCACGGGTTTACCGAACCAGCCCGAGTCCCCAATCATCATCGCCAATTTGCGTGAATTGGCGATGAACATTCTTCACCCGCTGTTTGAGGAGTTTGGCCCGCGGCTGACCATCAACAGTGCATATCGAAGTGTTGCAGTGAACAGAGCCGTTGGCGGATCGGTTACTTCCCAGCACTGTAAAGGCCAAGCCGCTGACTTTGAGGTGCGGGGAATGAGCAACTACGACTTGGCGTGTTGGGTTCGGGACAATCTAAATCATGGCCAGTTGATTTTGGAACATTACACATCTGGCATACCTTCTTCTGGTTGGGTACATTGTGGTTACCCTGCGAGCCCCAGAGGCCCCGAAGCTCAAACAAAATTTAAAAACTCAAATATTCTCCACAAAGGTATTCTGCTGACTGAGCCTGTTTTAACGACAAAGGCGCATCCATGATTTCAAAATTTCTTCATATTTCTCTGCTGCCTTGTGTGTTCTTTGCGTCAGCCTGTAGCAAACATGTTGATTCAAATTCAGCAGAAGTTCAATTAGGCTCATCGAGTGAGCCTGTAGTTCAAGAAAATTGGTTGTTGGGTCAGTGGGTGGCATCTGGTCACGAGGGTTTTGATATCCATGTTGCTTGCAAAAGGCCTGATTTTCAATGGGGTAGTCATTACTTTTACCTTCGCAGCGACTCGGACGGGGAGCCATACGAGGAGTTGGATAGGGTAACCGGTTATGTAGTTGACCGAAACCTGGTTAAAGTGCAAGTGCAGCGGCCAAGCAGCAAAGAAATGTACATCTTTAAAGATGGGTATATGCACCTTGAAAAAAGTGCAGATGGTTTGGTAAAAATGATTCACCCAAAATTTCCACAAACTTCAGTGAATCTGCTTCGCTGTAAGACGTCTCCCGTCCCTTACTCTGCCGACGTCGCTCCAACCCCGCCAAAATATGAAGGCATTGAACCGGGCATTGTTGACAAGCCTAGAAGCTAGGGGGGTTTTAGAAACCTGCCAATTCATAGCTGGTGCTGCGGCCCCCAGCATCGTGTTTTTTCAGTAGTCCCAGGGCCAGTAGTTCGGTGATGTCCCGCAAGGCTGTGTCTTGCGAGCATTTGGCAATCGCCGCCCATTTGCTACTGGTGAGCTTTCCTTCAAAGCCATCCAGTAGTTTGTTGATCAATTTCACTTGGCGCGTGTTCAGCGGTGTTCCAGCCCAGTGTTGCCAGAAAAACGTTTTGTTTAGCACAGCCGACAATAGACCTTCAGCCCCTTCAATGGCCCGCAAAAGGCAGGAAAGAAACCATTCCAGCCAGTCAGTGACATCCAGATTTCCGCGTTGTGTGGCCTCCAGTTGATCGTAATACTGCTTTCGTTCTTTTTGTATTTGTGCAGAAAGGCTGTAAAAGCGTTGCGAGGCCTGTTCAGCACGCGCCAGGGCCATATCGCCCACCGCACGCGCAATGCGACCATTGCCGTCGTCGAAGGGGTGCACAGTCACAAGCCACAGGTGGGCCAACCCAGCTTTAATCACAGCATCGTCATGTTGGTGCTTGTTGAACCAATGCAGAAACTTGGCCATTTCTGCATTCAGCACGTTGGCTGGGGGGGCTTCATAGTGGATGGTTCGCCGGTGGACCGGACCAGAAACCACTTGCATGGGCCCTTGGGCGTCGTCGCGCCATTGTCCAACTCGAATTTTGCTCAGCCCGCTGTAGCCTGTTGGAAACAAGGCGGCATGCCAAGCGAACAAACGTTCTGGGGTCAATGGTTGATGGTGCTGTTGGGTTGCATCCAGCACAATATCGACCATGCCATCAACATGCCGGTCGGTGGGTGCTAGCCCGCCAATGTCAACACCCAGCCGCTGTGCGATGGACGATCGAACGGAATTGGGGTTGAGTATTTCACCTTCAATTTCGCTGGTTTTGACGACATCCTCGGTCAACACGCTCAAGGCAGCTTGGTTTTGCAGCTCGAACCCCAGCGGCTGCATGCGGCCTTGCAGCCGGCCCTGTGCCCGGTGAACCTGGGCCAGCAAAGGGGCAAGCCGCTGATGGTGATAGCGCCACTGTGGCCAATCATCACGCTGCCAAACATAGAAGTAATCACCGCTTTTCATGCGGTGATTGTAGGGTTGATTCACCGCCGGGTCAACTGAGCCTGATGCCCAGCCTTAATCGTGACTTGAGGTGTCTTTAATTCACTGTTTTCAAAGAGTATTGTTCCGGCATAAACGGGGTTTCATTCCTTAATTTACGGAACTATATTCCTTAATTTACGACAAGATTGTGGGGGCGACCGTAGAGGGGAGTGGAGTTTTGGCGGGCCAAGTGCTGCCCCGCAAAACGCTATTGCAAACTGTTCAAGGCCAATATGTGTTGCATCAACTGCGCGGGCGGTATTTGTATCGCCATGCGTTCACAGGCTTTTAACAGCCGTTCTGGTTGTTGTTGCACCGCATGGATGGCCTTATGCAGGTCACTCAGAATGGAGTCGCCGTAGGCGCGTCTGGCTTTCTGGAGGCCCAATTCGAACTCAGCATGTGTAGGGTGCATCATGGCCAGGTCGATCAGGTCTCGGGTATTGACGGACGGGTCGGCCCAGCGGTCGGAATTGGCCAACAGTTTGCTTGCAATGAGGTCTGTTTTACGCAGTGTGGCAACACCGAGTATGTGCTCATCTGGGCCTGGGGCATCCAACTGAATTCGACCTTCCAGCACGATTTCAAACTTAATAGGTGTACCCATCACCAAAAGGCGGGTGCGGATGCCGTATTGATCAGACCGCAGTTCGCCAAATTGAACCCACTGACTGGCTGCTGGCAAGACCAAAGTAGCACTGGTGCTCTGCCAGTTTGGGGGCGTTGAGGCCTTGCAGCGCCAGTGCAATCAATTGATGGTGTTTACGGTTGAACATGCAACAAGGCCTCTTCGAAAGCTTGCTCAAGTAGGGTGATGAACTGTATTTCGGCTTCGCCGAGTGCTGCAACTTGAACATGGCGCCAGTTGTTTTGATACAGCTTGAACGCAGCCTGCAGGCTGATTTCCGCATCATCATGGTGCTGCCATGCCAATTTTTGCAATTCAGGATATTGATTGACGCGAACCCGGCTCGGCAGCATGGGTGAATGGCTGTTCTCTTGTGGAGGTACGGCGCCCAGTAGGCCCAGTGCAGCCATGGTATTCAGGCAGGCCCCCAACGTGATGCTGGTGCTGCCTTGTTCCAGGCGATGCAAGGTGAGGCGGGATATACCTGCCGCCAGCGCGGTTTGCGTGGCCGGCACCTTGAGCGCTTTGCGGCGTTTGGCGATAAATGCGCCAAGCCGCTGTGCGGCTGCGGCGGATTGTTCAAAAGTGTGGGCAATGTTTTTCGACATGATGTTTCTTATTGTATACAAAAATATTGTATTGTAAATAATAAGAAACATTTAAGCTGTTTTTAGGTAAGCCAACTCCTGCGCAACCCAACGCCAGCGGCGTGGGTTCTTTTTTAACGCAGCAAACCCAGCCCGGCTTAGCCCCAGCCGACTGTGAGGTGCTTCCCAAGGCTGGCGCAAGCCCTGTACATCCACATCGGCACGCAGTGCCCACTGCAGGTGTTCACCGGTTTGTATGCTGTGCTGTCGCAAAGGCAGGTCTTCAAGCCATGCGGTTTGTGCAGCCAAAGTGCCTGCCCAGGCCACCACGCTGGGCAGGTTGAAAGCACGGTGTGCGTACACCAGCGCGGCGCAGTCCCCTTGCGCATTCAGGCTGCTCAATAGCGGCACCGCAGCGCTGCCCAAGGTGTCCAATGGCCTCCTGGCCAGTTCTGCCTCGGTGGTCCAGCTTCGGGCTTGAACAAACGGCGCATCGGGGTTGGCAAAGGTAAGCGTGCCCAAAGTGTTGGCCCCCACCAGGCTGAGAAGCTCCAGTGGGCCCAGGGGCACCTCCGGGTAAAGGCTTTGCAGCAGGGCGCAACCTGCCGGGCCTGGCAGGTGTTGCTCAAACACCGGAAACAATTCAGGCCAGCGGTACAGGTTGCGGCTGGGGGGCATGAGCACGCTCACAGCGGCTTGCTCGATGCTTCCACTGGCATAGTGAAACCAGTATTCACCGCCGTCTTCATGGCCCAGCCAACCACAGGCTTTGCCTGCATTGAACACCTGCAATACCTTGACCGGCCCGCCCAGGCGGGGCAGTTGCCGCAATAGCGGATACTGCTCCAGGCTCATGGTGTGAGCCCGTCGGTTTTAAAGTAATTAGCCGCCGAATACAGGTCAGGCACCTCGGGCTTTGCAGCATGCAGCGCCAGACCAAACACCCGCAGCACCCGCATGGCCGTGGCAAACGACACATCCTCACCCCTTTCAATTCGGAAAATCGTGTCGCGACTGACGCCAGCCAGTTCGGCCAATGTTTCGGCAGTCATTTTTCCGCCGGTGGGTTTTCCCGCCTTGGGGCTGGCAGTTAAACGGTGGGATTTCACCAGATGGGCCAGGTCCAAGGGGTTTTTGAGGTTTGCTGGTGGTGAAATATCGTCGTTTGTATTCATACATACAATGCATAATTAATAAATGATGAATATATCAGTCGTTTATTTGACTGAATAGCATTTCCCTAACCGTATTTATCCCCTAGTCTTGGGCTTGTTAAATATTTACAGAGAACGCATTTCATCATGGCAAAAGTTGCTCTCATCACGGGTGTTACAGGTCAGGACGGCTCGTACCTGGCGGAATTTTTGTTGTCCAAGGGCTACGAGGTACATGGGATCAAGCGCCGTGCCTCATTGTTCAACACGCAGCGGGTGGACCATATTTTTGAAGATCCCCATGTTGAAAATGCACGCTTCAAGTTGCACTACGGTGACCTCACCGATAGCTCCAACCTGACTCGAATCATTTCTGAGGTGCAGCCCGACGAGGTTTACAACCTGGGGGCGCAAAGCCATGTAGCGGTCAGTTTTGAAAGCCCGGAATACACTGCAGACGTCGATGGCATGGGCACTCTGCGTTTGCTCGAGGCCATTCGTTTTTTGGGGCTGGAAAAGAAAACCCGCTTTTATCAAGCGTCTACCTCGGAGCTGTACGGGTTGGTTCAGGAAATTCCACAAAAGGAAACAACGCCCTTTTACCCCCGCAGCCCCTATGCAGTGGCCAAGTTGTATGCCTACTGGATTACCGTCAATTACCGCGAAGCCTACGGCATGTATGCCTGTAACGGTATTTTGTTCAACCACGAAAGTCCGCGGCGTGGTGAAACTTTCGTAACCCGCAAAATTACCCGTGGGCTGTGCAACATCGCTGTGGGCCTCGAGCAGAAACTGTTCATGGGCAATATGGATGCTTTGCGTGACTGGGGCCACGCCAAAGACTACGTCGAAATGCAGTGGTTGATGCTGCAGCAGGACAACCCGGAAGACTTCGTGATTGCCACCGGCGTGCAGTACAGCGTACGCGAGTTCATCGAATTTACCGCTGCGCGTTTGGGTGTGAGCATCGACTGGCAAGGCACAGGGGTGAACGAAAAAGGCGTGGTGGCCAACGTGGAGGGCGACCGTGCTCCAGCGGTGAAGCCCGGTGATGTGATTGTTGAAATCGATCCTCGATATTTCCGCCCTGCGGAGGTGGAAACCCTGCTGGGCGACCCCACCAAAGCCAAAGAAAAGCTGGGCTGGACTCCCCGCATTACACTGCAGCAGATGGTGGACGAGATGGTGGACACCGACCTGGAAAGTGCACGCCGCCATGCGCTGTTGAGGCAGCACGGGTATGACGTGCAAATCAGCACCGAACGTTGAGCAGGCCAGGCGATGAAAATATTAATCACCGGTGCCAATGGCATGGTCGGCAAAAACATCCGCGAAAGCCTGGAGCAGGCGGGCGGACACACCCTGATCACGCCGGGCCGTACCGAACTGGACCTGCAAAACAAGGCGGCTGTTGAAGCGTTCATGCTGCAGCACCAGCCCAACCTGGTCATTCACTGCGCCGGACGGGTGGGGGGCATTCAAGCCAACATGGCACACCCGGTGGAGTTTCTGGTTGAAAACCTGGACATGGGTCGCAATGTGATCATGGCGGCCCATGGGGCGGGTGTTCCCAAATTGTTGAACATGGCCAGCTCATGCATGTACCCGGCACAGGCTCAAAGCCCCTTGGCTGAAGACCTGATTTTGGCGGGTGCCCTGGAGCCGACCAACGAGGGCTATGCGATTGCAAAAATTGTCAGCACGCGGTTGTGCGAGTACATCACCCGCACCCATGCAGACCGCCAATACAAAACCATGGTGCCATGCAATTTGTACGGTCGTCATGACAAGTTCGACCCCAAGCATTCGCACTTGATTCCGGCCATCATCCACAAGGTGTGGCAGGCCAAAGTCAACGGCGAGCCCACGGTTGAAATTTGGGGCGATGGCACCGCGCGCCGTGAGTTCATGTATGCCGGTGATGTGGCCGATGCGGTGATGCATGCCATCGGTCATTTTGACGCCATGCCCGTGGTGGTGAATATTGGCTTGGGTGATGACCACACAGTGAACGACTACTACGCCACGGTGGCCCGGGTGATGGGTTGGCAAGGCACTTTTGTGCACGACTTGAGCAAACCCGTGGGCATGAAGCGAAAAATGGTGGATGTGAGTCGCCAAACCGCGTGGGGCTGGAAGCCCGCACACAGCCTGGAAGAAGGCTTGAAAAAGACCATTGAATTTTATCTGGAAAAGGTGAGTGCATGAATTTCAAATATCCATTGGCCACAGCCACCTGGGACGATGCAGAGTACGCAGCCATGCAGTCCGTGATTGCCTCTGGCATGTTCACCATGGGGCAGAAAGTGCAGGCCTTCGAAAGCGACTTCGCCAAGCTGTTTGGCAGCAAGCATGCGGTGATGGTGAACTCGGGCTCGTCGGCCAACCTGCTGATGGTCGCTGCGCTGTTTTATACGCAGAATGAACGCCTACGCCTGAAGGCCGGTGACGAGGTGATTGTGCCTGCGGTGTCGTGGAGCACCACCTACCACCCCCTGCAGCAGTATGGCCTGCGGGTGAAGTTTGTGGACATTGACTTGAACACCTTGAACTACGACATGCAGGCGCTGGCCTCGGCCATCACCGACAAAACCCGCATGATTTTTGTGGTGAACCTGCTCGGCAACCCCAACGACTTTGACGCACTGAATGCCTTGATCGCAGGTCGAAACATTTTCTACATGGAAGACAACTGCGAATCCATGGGCGCCACCTACAAAGGCAAGCAGGCTGGTACTTTCGGTGTCATGGGCAGTTTCAGCTCTTTTTTCTCGCACCACATTTCCACCATGGAAGGTGGAATGATCACCACCGACGATGAAGAGCTGTATCACATTCTGCTGTCCATTCGTGCACATGGCTGGACACGCAACCTGCCCAAGCACAACCGGGTGACCGGGACCAAAAGTGACGACCCTTTCGAAGAGTCATTCAAGTTTGTGCTGCCCGGTTACAACGTACGGCCTTTGGAATTGTCGGGCGCGTTGGGCATTGAGCAATTGAAAAAACTGCCTAACCTGATTGACCACCGTCGCAAGAATGGCGCCTTGCTGCAAGAAGCCATGTCCGACAATCCATTCGTGATGATTCAACAGGAAACCGGGGCCAGCAGTTGGTTTGGTTTTAGCTTGATTGCACGCCCCGGCAGCGGCATGACCCGCGCTGAAATGCTGCGCCGCCTGAACGAGGCTGGCTTTGAATGTCGTCCGATTGTGGCCGGCAACTTTGCCAAAAACGAATGTGTGAAATATTTCGACCACGAAATACACGGTGATTTGCGCAATGCAGACTACCTGGATCAGCATGGCTTGTTTGTGGGCAACCACCACTACCCATTGGTGGAGGCCATGGCTGACCTGAAGCGCGCATTTGCAGGCTGATGGCACAGCTTCTGCCAGCCGACCAGTGGTTGCAAGTGGTCACCCTTGCACCGCTGGTCAGCATCGACTTGATCGTTCGCAATGCATCCGGCGAAATCCTGTTGGGATGGCGATCCAACCGCCCAGCGCAACATACCTGGTTTGTTCCCGGTGGCGTGATTCGCAAAACGGAGCGTTTGGACGATGCATTCGATCGCATTGTGTTCGACGAGCTGGGCATTCACCTGCCGACAGGCTTTCAGCGCGGGCAATATTTCCAGGGGCTGTATGAGCACCATTACCCGGACAACTTTGCCGGTGTGGATGGTGTGCCCACCCATTATGTTGTTCAGGCTCATCAGGTGAGCCTGTTAGACTTGGGTATTCAAGGGGAAACCCAGTGGATTGAGCAGCTACCCAAGGCGCAACACACCCGCTATTGCTGGATGACCATTCCCCAGCTGTTGGCGCATGTCGACGTGCATCCGCACGTGAAGGCCTATGTTCGGGCGTAAGGTTGTATCCCGAACTGTCTCAAAAACTCCAGCCGCGATGCATGCGCGGGTGTCGGCGGTAGCAGGGTAAACACTCGAACCCTGGGAAGGCCCGCCAAATTCACCAACGCCGAAGACTCAACGCCGGTGATTTCAATCGCCAGCAAGGGGTCGCTTTGCAGCAGCTGTTGCACATGGTCCTCCAGCACCAGGTGGCTTTGCAAAGCTGCAGCACTGGGAATGGTTGATGTTGGCAGGCGTGGGTGTTGAACCACCAAGGCGTCGGGGTTGGCCGAGCAATAGTTCAACATGGCCGGACGAACTTCATCCACTTGCTCTGGCGAAGGGCCTACAAAAATTTTCAATACTTGGCTTGGTGTGCGTTGTGCAGGCGCAAGCAGGTCTTGCTGTGTGGCGAGCAGTTCAATTCGATGGGTGCGCGCAAACCAGTTGGCGTGGTCGTAGATGGTGAAGTGCCGCAGTGAATCGGTCAGCAAACGTTCAGTGAAATACCGAATGCCGCCCAACCTCAGCAAAAGGCGCTGCCGCCCTGTGGTGGTTTTGCGGTAGTGCCTGGCATCCGTTTGAATGTTGAGCAACCCATCATCGTAGGTAAACAAACGTTGAGGCCTGCTGGCGGTGAGCAGTGCCCACAAGTGGTGGCTGATTGAGCAGGCACTCAACACCACGTCGAAACGGCCAAACCGGGCAAAACGCGCAACCATTCGCCTACGCAATTGAAGCAAACCCACGTACTTCATCAAGCCTCGCTGGGTGGGCTCCGGCGGCAACAACTCAAACGCTGTCCGCTTGCAAAAGCCACGCATGGCGTTGAAGTAGTGCTGTTGACGCGTGTCGTTGACAGCGCTGGCGTACACACCCATATCGAACACGATGCCATGCAATTCAGCCACCCGCTGTGCGATCAGCACGTGCAGTGGAGTGAGGCAGATGCACAGCGAACGCTCTGCGGAGTTGATTGTGAAAGTGTGCTGATTCATCGCATCAGCATTGCACAGGCCTGGGTATCTTCAAAGGGGGTGATACCGGTCTGGGTAGCGAAAAGCCAGAACGAACCCGTTTGTTTTAACCTTCGTTCCGTTCCGTATACAAATGCGGGAAAACATGCGCTACATCGATTAAAAAGTGCAGTCCTTTGGGAAGCGAGAAGACAAAAACGCCACGCGCACGCGTGCTTTGAATTCTACTTGCCGGGGTGCTGTTATGAAAATCAATGATGTCAATTTGCAGCCTGCATCGGCTGTGGTCGTGGTGCCATACCTCCAATCGTCTATCAAGCGTATTTTTGACCTGGTCTTTGCAAGCACCGTGCTACTGCTCACATCGCCGTTGTGGCTGGTGGTGGTTGCTTTGGTGGCGCTGGATGGTGGCCCCGTCCTGTATGCCCAGCGTCGGGTCGGAAAAAACGGCAAAATTTTTCGGTGCTGGAAATTCCGCACCATGGAAGTCAATGCTGAGCAAACATTGAAGGCGCTCATTGCCAGCAACCCCGCTGTTGCTGCCGAATGGCACAGCACCCAAAAATTGAAAAATGACCCACGCGTGACGGCCGTGGGCCGTTGGTTGCGCAAGACCAGTGTGGACGAGCTTCCGCAATTCATCAACGTGTTGAATGGCACCATGAGCGTGGTTGGCCCCCGGCCATTTGCGCATGATCAAATTGCTTTGTATGGTTCCACGGCCTTGGCCAAATATTTGGCCACCAAACCGGGCTTGACTGGTGTATGGCAGGTTCACGCCAGACACGACACAACGTTTGCATGCCGTGCGCGTTACGATGAACAATACTTCCAGCAGGCCAGTTTGGCCACAGATTTGGCCCTGGTGGTGAAAACACCTTTGGCCATGTTGCGGGGTACTTAGTCAGTACCCCGGTGAAGTAGGGGGTAGTGGGTGCTTGGTCGTCGTACTTGGTTAAAGCGTTTGGGTTTGGTTGCTACCTCTGGGGCAACCGCTCTGTTGTCGGGGCCACGTGCAGCACTGTCATCCTTTTGGTTGCCTGTTTTAGATGCGGTGTTGCCGAGCACCAGTTTTGGCACATTCGAGCAGCCATTTTCGGCAACCTCATACTGGAACCGCCGCCCGCTCGGTGTACGCCTCGGCAATGCAGAAATTCCCGATTCGCAGTACTACCCACTGGTGGGCGAGGGGTCATATTCATCGGCTGCTTTTTTGTGCAGCACCAATGACCAACCCATGCGTATTGTGGGTCCCTCTGGTTCAGCCGGTGTTTGGAATCTGGACGCCGAGGAGCATCAGCCCGAGGTGGTTATTCCGCGTTGGCCTGCCAACGCGGTGCCGGCCACGGGCAGCGATGGTCATTGCGACATTGTTGATCCCCTGGCTGGTGTTATCCATTCCTTGTTCAAGCTGAGAAAAAATGCAGAAGGCCAATGGGTGGCTGCCATGTACGCTTGGACCGAATTGCGCGGCAGGGGTTGGGGCGACCCAGCCCACTACTATCAAGGTGCCCGCGCCGCTGCAGTGCCGCCCATCGCCGGTCTGATTCGCAAGCATGAAGTCAATGACGGCCTACCCTTTTACAGGCACGCATTGTCCATGTCGCTGACCTACAACGGCCTGTCGTCGCAAACGCCTTATGTGTTTCCAGCCACGTCGGCCGATACGGATTGGCAGCTGAACACTGGCTTTATTCCCGAAGGCAGTTTGCTGATGTTGCCCGACTGGTTTGACACGGGCTCGATTGCCAATCTGGATTTGCGCAAGGTGGCCAACACGTTGAAGTTGTATGGCGGCTATGTGGTGGACCGCAACGTGGGCACCCCGTTCTACATTTATGTCGAAAACGGATCAAATTTCAACCTGCACAAAGGCGGATGGAACACGGCGGTTGCCAACGATTTGAAGCGCATTCAACGCGCCCTCCGGCCTGTGGTTGAGGTGCAGTCGTGGGTTGACGGGTATGGCCGCACTGGTGCGTTTCGTGAGCGTTTGAACCTGCTCTCGATGCGTGGCCCGTGGGTACGGGTGAAAGGGCAGGGCAATGCACGGTTCGACACGTTGATTCAATCGGTTCGGTTTGAGGGTGCCTCAGAGGGCTCCGAGTTTGAACACCGCAACAACCGCAGCATGGCATCGGTCAGTTGGGCGCCTGTCAAACCAGGTGCGCGTTACCGCGTGTCGGTGCAGGCAGCCGACTCAGCATTGTTCCAGTTGCGCTTCATGAACCCGTCGACATGGCAGGTGGTGATGCAAACAGATTGGCTGGGCTCTGGCCGTCAGCGTGATTTCATTTGGCCAAGCCAACCTGTGCGGGTGGTGCCTTGTATTCGATCAGGCAATGTGATGTTGCCCGATGACACGTCGGTCAAGGCACCGTGGATCAGAGCCCAGCTGATCCAGGTCGATGATGGTTTTCAAAGCCCCTGGCTGGTGACTGCGTAAGTCACCGAGTGCCCAGAGGCTTGTGGTATTCGACTCAGTCTCGCCGTGAGCGCACCCAGTCCATTTGACGTTTGTAGAGGTACTGGGCGTACACGGGTACTTTCCGGAGTATGTACAACGGGATGCGAAGCAGTGCATTGAACGGCACATTGTGCCGGCCATGCGCATACCAGGCCGCCAAGATGGCCACGGCCAGCGTACACAGGTTGGCCAGGCCCCACAGCAATGCTTGCTGGGCTGTCGCCGTGGGGTGAATGGCGCACCACAGCAGGCTGCCCCCCAAGGCCAGCAGGTTGAGCAGCACCAGCAGGGCCAACGGTGGAATACAGATGTCCAGCCCCAGTGCAAGTAGCCGCCAGTTGCCGCGCAGCAGGCCTTTCAAAACGGCAGGCAACCCGTCCTGAATCAGCATGCTGAGGTGACCATGTTCCCAACGGGTGCGTTGGCTGCGCTGGGTGTCTTCCCGCGTGGGGAATTGGCTGTCCACCAAGGCCTGTTCAACCAGCAGGGGTGCATGGCCGGCCGCAGCAAAGTCCAGCCCAAGTTTCATGTCCTCGACCAGGTGGCCACTGGCCCAAGGCACCAAGCCAACAATTGGCCACGGAAATGCCATCCCGGTGCCTGTCAGTTGGCAGCCGGCAGACAGGCGTTGCAGGCCCCGGGGGCGGCAGAGGTTTTTAACCCGCCAAGCCCATTCAGCCAAGCGTGCTTGCAAAGAAGCGCCAGCGGGGTGATGCATCAGGTACAGCGCTTGTGCTGGACGTTGGTGCTTTTGTGCGCAGTGTGACAGGGTGCTCAATCCGCCTTGCGCAAGAATGCAATCCGCATCCAGAACCAAGACGACATCGGGCGCGTCCTGTTGAGCCAGGTGGTCAAGGCCATACGCCAGTGCATAACCTTTGCCTCGGCGTGTGGTGTCCATGCGTTCAATCACATCAACCCTTTGATGTGTGCGTGCAAACGCTCGGACCGCGTCAGCAGTGTCATCGCTGCAATTGTCGGCCACCACCAGCACCCGGTCTGACACCTGCAATTGGGGCATGACCGAGCGCAGTGTGGGCAGAATATTGATGGACTCGTTGTGCGCTGGAATGAGCACCACCACACGGGGTGCTGCGGTGGATGTTGTCTCGGTGGCTGCAAGGTGTATAGCCGGTTTGGCAAGCCCCAACGCAATTTGAATGCACAGCCAGCCCACAGGAATGCTCAGCATTGCGCACAGGCTCAGCATTGCAAGGTCGATCCACATCATGCGGCACCTCGCTGAAACAACTGTAACAGCTTTCCACTTTCGGTCTGTATGCTGTGGCGTTGTAGTACACGGTGTTGTGCAGCCAGCCCCATGCGTTGAAGTGTGGTGTCGTCGGCCTGAATGATTTTCTGCAGGGCTTGCACCAGTGCGTCAATGTCCCCAGGGGGCACCAGATAACCATGCTCACCGTGGGTGACCAACTCGGGGATACCAGCGACCCACGTGGTGAGCACAGGCCGTTGCAAAGCCATGGCTTCCATGATGACCACTGGCAAGCCTTCGGCGAAACTGGGCAGCACCATGGCGCGCGCCTTAATCAATTCCTCCCGCACTTCTGCACTACTGATCCAGCCAGTGATATGCACACACGCCTGCAGCGAGTAGGCGGCAATGGTTTGTTCAATGATGGGCCGCATCTCGCCATCGCCTGCCAGCACCAGTTGAAATTCCACACCCTGGCTGCGCAGGCGGTGAGCTGCTTCGAGCAACAGCAGTTGGCCCTTTTGCTCGCATAGGCGGCCCACACACACTAGCCTGGGTTGCGCGCTGGGCGGTGCATTGTGGCCCTGGTGAAATTCAGGCTCAAGCCCGCAATGTACTACCTGAATTTTTGGCCAGTGGTGGTGGGGCACCCAGCGCATCAGTTGGCTTTTGCAATAGGCGGTAATGGCCACCACAAATGCACTGTGGGCAATTTTTTCTCGCAGGTGAATGAATTCGGGTTTGTCGAATTCTTCGGGGCCATGCACGGTGAAGCTGTACTGGGGGCCACCCAAAAGCCGAATCAGCATCGCCACTTCGGCCGAGTTGGCACCAAAGTGTGCATGCAGGTGGGTCACGGGGTGGTGCTTTAGCCATTGCAGTGCCATGCAGGCTTCCAGCAGGTACACCAGGTGCACAGGCCAGGGGCGGTCTGCACGCCGCGACAGCCGTATACAGGCCTGCAGTGCCCGTGCAAACGCCTTGGGTTTGTTGAGTGCTGTACGCAGGCCAGCCCACAGCAAGGGTGCTGCGCCCTGTTTGAGCAGGTAATGCGTGCGTTCCTGTTCACTGTGGTCCAGTGGGTCGGACAGTGGGTTGTCCCAACCGCGCACAGCCAGCCGAACCACTTCGACGCCTTGCGCTTCAAGCGCCAGAATTTCACGCCGGATAAAGGTGTGGCTAACCTTGGGATATTGATTGACGAGGTACGCGATGCGAAGCGGCTTCATGGTGCTGCATTGAGGGAGTTTTTAAGAAGACGGTGCTTGATGGTTTGACCCACATAGCGGGCAATGAGCCACTCGGTGCTTTGGGGTTGCCCACGAAGCCACCACAGCAGCGCCAGGCCGCCGACCAACAACAACAAGCCCAACCCACCATAGGCCACCAGCCACAGCGCGGTGTGAAATGGCGACACCTGAACCCAGTTGTGCTGGCCTTGTAGTAGGTACAAAACGCCAAACACCCAAACACTGACCAGTCCACAGGGCCAGTGGTGCAGCAGTTGCGTCCACAAGGACAATGCAGTCACCTGAGCGGCCATGCGAAAGTACAGCAGTGCATCCAGCAATGCACTGGCAAATCGGCCCCACAGCAGGCCTTCAAAGCCTGCTGTGAAAACACCCACGGCCATGCAGGTGCACCGAGCCAGCAACGACAGTACATCGCGCTGAAAGGCCAACTTTGTATTGAGTGTGGCCAACACCACCGACAAGGCAACGCTGCCAATCGCTTCAATGCACAAGGCGGCCACCAGCCATTGAAACGCGGGTGCGACGCCCATCCATTGAGTGCCCAGGGCCAATCGGATTAGTGGTGTGGACAAGGCGCTGGCCATGACCGCAATGGGCAGAAACAACATGCAC
The DNA here is from genome assembly GCF_036405155.1 of Limnobacter sp. Classification (GTDB taxonomy): domain Bacteria; phylum Pseudomonadota; class Gammaproteobacteria; order Burkholderiales; family Burkholderiaceae_B; genus Limnobacter. The sequence continues at coordinate 254,991 of NZ_DASWYD010000001.1, forward strand.
ACCACGCCCAGGCTGCGCAAATAAGCCTGGTTCAATTCAGCGGGTTGGTGCTGGTGCGCAACCAGACTTGGCGAGATAACCCGCAAGGCGGCTGCCAGTGTGTCGGTGAACAACACGTTGGACAGGCGTGTGGCCACCGAATACAAGCCAGTGGTTTGGACGCTGAACAACTTGCCCACCACGAATTGGTCCAGCTTGCTGGTGAGCGTCTTGACAAACAGTGAGCCAGTCAGCCAGACCGAGTAGCCCCACAGGCTGCGCATGTGAACCAGTGTGAATGCGGGACGGAAGGGCACACACCGGTACGACACCACCAACGCACAGGCTTGCGTAGCGATGGTACCCAGCACCAAGGCCCAGTAATTTTTCAGCACCAGCGCGGCAACCACGGTGACAATGAGCCCGGTCAGTTTTTGCGACAGGCTGAGAATGAATTCGCTCTTGAAATTCAGCTCGCGCACCAAGAGCGTCATCTTGGGGTTGATCAGCCCACCCATGAACAAGGAGAGGCTGATGCCCCAGGCGATGCCCTGTAGCTCGGGCTTGGCATACACCGACGCCAGCACTGGGCCCATCAAAACAACCAGAGTGGCCAACAGTGCAGCACGCAGACAGTTCATGGTCCAGGCTGTGCGCAGGTGCGCATCGGTGAGGTGGGGCAGGTGAATGAGCACCGCCGCCAACTGGAGTTCGGTGAGCGAGGCCAACACAGTGACTGCTGCATCGACCAGCACCACCAGCCCGTAGTCTTCGGGTGTTAGCAGCCGTGCAAGCACCAGCGTGCTGAGCAGCCCGAGCACGGCTGACAAACCTTTGGCCCCAACCAGTAGATAGGCGCCGCGCAGTGACTGCCGGTTGCTCATGCTTCAGCCTTGCGCTCACCTTGCCCTGTGCCCGTGGCCATGGCGTAGAAGGCCCCAGCCACTGACCAGTAGTACCAGTTGTAGGCCAGGTAATCCACCACATTGTCCGAGAAATTGAGAATGAGGTAGGAGGCAATCAGGGCGATGTACAACAGACCGAGGGTTCGTACTTGCCGAGTGTATTGCCAGGCTTTCTGAAGTTGCTTTGCGATAAACACGGCGAATACGGAGACAGCCAGCAACCCACCATCAAAAAAGCGTTCCACGTACACGTTGTGGGCACCAAAAGCATTGCCGCCTGACATGGGGAAAAAATCGATGGAATAGTGCTTGAAGCCGCCAACGCCGTAGCCCAACCAGTAGTGCGACGGGCTCATCCAGCGAAGCCCACTTTCCCAAATGTATTGGCGCCATGCAAATGAATTCAACTTGGCGTACTGAACCACCTGATTGCCTTGCAGAAGGTCCATCAGCCGGTCTTGAACCGCTGGTGTGATGGCAGCCAGTGAAACGGCCACCAGCATCCAGAGCAAAACGCGTCTGGAGACCAGCAGGCCATACAACAGCCCGGCGACCACCAGTGCAGCCCAGGCGCTGCGTGTTTGTGTGAGCACAATCGAGGCCACCAAGAGAGGCAGCAAGGCCCAGCGAATGCCCGGGTCGCCCCCTTCGGTGTGTTGAAGCCCAAGCAACGCAATAACCACCAGCAAACAATAAAAAGCGTAGATATTGGGGTGTGTGAAGGTTGCGGCCAACCGGCCCTCGAGAAACAAGTTGCCAGTTGCGTACTGAACCATGCCCACCGTGAGTGGAACGATGGCCGACAGAATGACCACCCGCAGCAGGGTTTGCAGGCCACGTTGGTCTTGATCCAGGCACAACTGATGACCCATGACAAACACAGCGCCATAGCTCAAAAAGGCCACGAGTTTTTTGAGGGCTGAAATGGTGTCGGGCGCCATCACGGTGCCCAATACCATCACCGCGAATGGGGCCACCCACAACAACATGGCAGGCCGCTGTCGTTGTGAGAGCTTCTGCAAGCCCCACACCACGGCACAGGCGACCACCAGCAGGTTCAGTGCAGCGCCAAGACCAACGTTGCTGGAAAAACGGGAGGACTCAAGAATGGGGTCGAGAGCGCAGCGGCTGATCAACAGCATTAAAAACAGGGATTGTGGATGCGTGATGAGCAGCACCACCAAGGGGACCAGCAAGGGAACACCCAATACCAACACCCAGGACTGACTGAAGAGGCTGGTGTATACCCCGGTGAGGGCGCCCACCAGCAACAGGCAGACCAAGGCCAGGCATTGGCGGGGTGCGGGTAGGCTGATCATTTAAAACTCAAGCAGCACAGAGCCCAATAGATTGGCGCCCAGGCGTTTGAGGTTGGTGCTCAGAATCTTCAGGTCTGTGGTGTTGGTATGGTCCTTGCGGGCCACAGCCAGGCTTGCGCCGCAACGCAATGCAACCGCTGTGGCATCAGCGGAATGTTGTCCGGCCGGTGTGTCCACAATCACCATGTCGTATTGCGCTGCCAAGCCATTGAGCAGTTTCGCAAAACGCAGGTGCGACAGTTGTTCCTGGGGGTTGGGCGGGATGGGGCCACATGGCAGGACGGACAGGTTTTTGAGTTCGGGCACGCTGTGAATGACGGATGCATCACCACGGCCTTGCAGCAGGGTAGACAAACCTTGCCTGTTGCTGAGGCCAAAGTTTTCATGCTGTTGGGGTTTGCGGAAATCAGCATCGACCAGCAGTGTGTTGTGTCCCAACTGGGCAAACACCACAGCCAGGTTGGCTGCCAAAAAGCTGCGCCCTTCGCCTTCGGCTGGACTGACCACAGCCAGGGATTTGCAGGCCTGAGGCGTTTCCAGCCAGCGCAGCAGCAATTGTGTGCGCACACTGCGCAACATTTCGGACTGCGAGCTTCTGGGTTGATGGGCCGCCACCAGGCGCGCCGATACGTGGCTGTCACGGTGGTCCAGAATCACGGAGTAATCGTATTGCCGGGCGATGGCAAACTCAAGGTCATCGGCAGTGAGCAGGCCAAGCCGTATGCCAGTTTCGCCAAACAGTTGGTTGCTGGTGAGTTGGGTTTGAACAATGCGCTCCGCTGCCTCGGGGCTCAGTCGTCCTTCATCCACAAGAATGGCGCCAATCGATTTGCTTTCGGTCATGATGGTAGGTCTCGTTTGGAGGGTTTCAGGACAACAGGGTTTGGCGCATCCGGTACTTCAGGCGGCCGTAGGCCGTCGTGGCTGTGGGGCTGGTGGAGATGAGCAGGGGTTCTTGGGTGATGAAGCCCAAGGGCGGTAGGTCAATGTGCTGCAAGTCTTCGATGCTGCGCACATACGGGGCTGACACTTCAAACACATAGGCAGTACCCACGCCCATGAGCAAGCCCATCAGTAGCGCACCGACCAAGACCACGCCCCAGCGGGGCGAGCTGGGCTCAGTTGGGGTGATTGCCTCGCTGATGAGATTGGCATGCACAGTGGTTTGCCGGCTTGAAATTTCGGATTGGCCAATTCGCGTTGACAACAATTCAAATTGCTTCTGGGCAGCATCCACGTCGCGTTGAAGTGTCATGGCCGCATCCCGTTGCGCCTTGAGTTGCAATATTTTGTTGCGTTGTTCTTCGACTGCGCGTTTGATGGTGGCTTCACGCCCCAATGAGGCGCGTGTTGTCGCATTCAAGGTGGCGTTGTTGCGCGTGGCTTCTTCTTGAACGCTGCGTTGCAATGCATCCACCTCGGCCTTCAGCCGTGCATATTCCGGGTGGTTTTCACCGATGCGTGCGGAGGCTTCGGCCAAGTCGGCCTGCTTTTGCTTGAGCTGGGTGCGCAAGCTATTGATGACAATCACATTGGTGGGGTCTTGGAGCAAGGCGTCGTTGCCTGAGCTTGCGGCCCGGCTGGCTTGATCGGCCCGCTGTGATTGAGCCTGGGTCAATGCACTGGACAACTCGTTGAGACGTGATGTTTCCACGTCCATGCGTTCATCGCTGACCACCACGAGGCCGTTGTCCCGTTGGAAATTGGACAGGCGCGTTTGCGCGGTGATCAATGCATCCCGTGCTTCCTGAAGTTGTTGGTCAAACACCTGAACATACTCTTTGGCTGGCTCCACATTTAATTCAACGGCTGTTTGTATGTAGGCCCGAGCCAAGCCATTGGCCAATTTGGCCGACAGGGCAGGGTCGCCCAGGGATGCGCTAATCGTGAGGGTGTTGCTTTCTTTGCCGGAGGTAACCTGGACCTTGGAGATCAGGTAGTCTGTGAGCCATGTGTCGAAATCAACGCGACCAGAACCGGAACGTTCCCACTGCGTGTGGAGTTCGGCGTTGTCTTTGAGCTTGAGTTGCTTGATGGCCAAATCCACGACCCGCGCCGAGGTGATCAACTCCGCTTGGGTGTTCATGTAGGCGGGTGAAGTGAAGGGCAGGCCAGGTGCACCCAGCACAGAGTCGGCAGAGCGGACATCAACCACCAGTTTGGCTTGTGCGGTGTACAGTTTTGGCAAAAACGCAGCCGTGATGACGGCTGCCAGCGTGATGGTCAATAGCACCGTGACCACCAGCCGCAAACGGGCCCGTACGATGAGAATTAATTGATTCAGGGTCATGGGGTTGTCCTGTCATTCATGGGGTTGTTGTGGCGTGGGTGTGTTCAGAAAACACTTTGCTTGAAATACAGGGTGTCGTTGTCTTGCAGTGCCTCGTCAAGCTCTGCACTCAATTCGACTTCCTGCCCGTTGTCGCCCTTGCGATAGATGCGAATGCCATTCTGTGAGCCGCGTGGTGTAAGACCCCCGGCCTGGGCCAGTGCCTGCCGGACGGTCATGCGCCGTTCGATTTTGTAGGTGCCCGGTTTTTGTACTTCGCCGTACACGTAGTACTGGGGCGCGCGGGCGACGTACAGGGTGTCCCCGCCCACGACGGGCACGTCCTCATCGTCCTGGCCTTTGAGGAAGATATCGGCCAGGTCGATGGTTTTGGAAAACGGGCGGCCGTTCCGCTGGCCTTTGAGTATGACCACATCGCCACCATTGAGGCCCACGGTGGGTGCGGATTGAACAATGCCACCGGCCATGCTGAGTGCGTCTGTGACGCGCATGTTCAGTGAGTCAAGCTGATAACGCCCGGGCTTGCCCACCAGACCAATGACGGATACTTGTGCGCTGCGCATTTGAAGCGGCACGATGGCCACTTGGGGGCGAACCACAAATTTTCCATCGCTGAGCATTTGCGCCACTTTTTCTTCGGCTTGGCGGATGGTGAGGTTGCCAACCATCACTGGACCCACCAGTGGAACCGTGATTTCGCCACTTTCGGCAACGCGTCGGTCACCACTGAAATCGGGGTTTTGAAAGACGCTGATGTGAATGAGGTCGCCGCCGCCGAGGCGATAATCGGGGTTGTCCTCACCGGCCTGGGCCATGCCGGGAACTGCACCCAGAACACAGAGCCAGAGCAATCCAGCGGAGATGATTGATTTGAACATGCTGATTTCCTTAAGGCTGAAATGGGTCAGAAGACATACTTGAGATACAGGCTGAAGGCCTGTGCCGAATAGTCAGTGTTGACTTGGGTGGATTGACGTCGACGTTGCTGTGCGATGCCCAGCAACTGAAGCTTGGGTGTCAGGTTGTATTGAAGACGGATGCTGTTGTCCCGCAGCCGGTCTGTGCGCGCTTGTGATGAGAAGCCATCTGTGCCGTTAAAAAACAGGGTTTGTGGCCTGTGGGTGACATTGAGCAGCAAGGCGGAGGTGATGGCCCAATTAACGCTGAGACTGACTTGACGGGCCAATGCATCGGAATTGCTCACATCCGACACGCCGATGATTTGCCGTGCGAATGCAGCGATGAATTGTGTTTTGGCGGTGGGGCGAAATTGCGCTTCGAGTTGATAGTTGACACCTTGGTAGTCCCGAATGGGCAACTCGTCGTGGTGGCGCTCCACCTGCGAGACGGCCGCACTAAGGCGGCTGATGTCGGAGGCGTTCCAGATGCTGGACAACTCGACTTCCCGTTGCTGGAAGTTATTGGACACGCTCTGCCCGGGGCCTGTGATTTGGCGGCTGGGGAACTGCCCCTCCAGGGTTTTGAAGGCAAGCCCCAACTGGCTGCCTGTGGCTGGCAAATACGTCAGGCCAATAGTGCGCAGTTGCTCATTGCGATCGAGCCCGGTCAAGGCAGGGTCGACGCGGCTGTTGCTGCCCAGAAACTGCGAGTCTGTATTTTGAATTTGGGCGGTGACCGCATATTCTGGATGAAAGCCCCAGACCAGCTTTGCCAGCCGTGCGTTTTGAATGCGTTCAACCGCGCTGGTTTGTCCGGTTTGAATGGGTGCTTGGTCCCGTTCGCGTAAAAGTTCGAATTGCCCCTGAACCGTTTCGCCCAGGGCTGCGTCCCATCTCAGGTCGTGGGACTCGCCGTCCACATCCCGATCGCTGAATTGCTGGTGCCTGTTTTGATTGACTGACACCTTGGCACGAATGCGCTGCCGGCTGATCAGGGTGTCCAATGCGGCGCCCAGTTCAGTTCGGGTGACTGTGTCCGATTGCGGTTGAGGACCACTGCCGCTGGAAGAGCGGTTCAACAGGTTGGAGTCGTGAGTCAAGCCAATGCTTGCAAACGGCGAAATTCCCGGGTTTATGGTGTCTGCAAAAGCCGCATGGGCGGTGCACACAGGCAGGCCCAACGCTGTACCGAGCGCTGCACGGAGCAGCGCACAACGTGCAGCCGTGCTGGGGCTACGCGATGATTGAGAGGGTTTGGGGCTGTTCCCCATGGAAGTGTGCACGCAGATACCCGGCCAGAATTTCATGCAAGGGTGGAGGGTAGTGGTGTGGCGGTCGGTTGTGAAATTGGTGCTCCGGTCTGGTGATGGTTGGTGTAATCAGCTTGGGGGCACAATTGGCTGCAACGCTAGATTTCTAGGCTTTGCGTTCAGGACGGTGGAAATGGATCCCGATTGGCAGGAGGATTTAAAGCGGGCAGGTGGTTCTGCCTGGTTGTTGTGGCGTGAGCAAGGGCTTTGGGCGTTGGCTTTGTACCGCTACGGACGACGGGTGGACCGCATGCCCAAGGGCATTGCCAGGCGCATTCACAATCGCCTTTACTGGCTGTGTTACCGAGTGGTGGAGACGTTGACGGGCATAGGTTTGCCGAAAGCGGCAACCGTGGGCGGCGGTCTGCGGATTTGGCATTTTGGCGGCATTTTTATTCACCCCCGTGTGGTGATGGGACGTAATTGCACGTTGCGTCAGGGGGTGACGATTGGTGACAAGGGTGACAATGGGGCGGTGCCTACGATAGGGCAAGGCGTTGATTTTGGGGCATACGCCCAAGTGTTGGGCCCGGTCCATGTGGGCGATGGGGCCGTTATTGGCGCCATGGCTGTGGTGGTGAAAGATGTTCCCGCTGGCGCGACTGTGGTGGGAAACCCAGCCCGGATTATTCGCCTGTCCGGGCGTGAGGTGGACCATGCAGGGGCCTAGCTAGCCTTGTTTGCGCAGTTTCCACCATTCACGAACAATCAGCCCGGGCAGAGCGAGGCCATCTCGCGCATAGCGCCCGGCTAGGCGTCGAGGTTCGCTCAGCACCCTGAACAACCATTCCAGCCCGATTTGATTGATCCATCGAGGTGCCCGGGGCTTTTCTCCGGCCAGAAAGTCGATGGTGGCACCCGCGCAAATGGCCACACGCACGCCGGTATAGCTCAGGTACCGGTGGGCCCAAAATTCTTGTTTGGGTGCGCCAAGGCCGATGATGAGCAGTTGCGCACCACTTCGGCGGATGGCTTGGCAGATCCGCTCGCATTCCTTGTCGTCCCGCTCAAATCCCATGGGTGGGCTGTCCACACCGCATACCGTGATGCCAAGGTAAGTGGACTCAATCGCGATGGCCGCTTTGCTGGCCACGCCCGGTGCAGCACCCAGTAAATAAACCCGGAGTGCTGTGTCTCTTGATTCTTCGGCCGCCCGCTGGAACACTGCCGGCACCAGATCGCTGCCCGTGATGACTTCAGGCAGGGGGCGACCCAAGAGACGGGAGGCCCACCAAATGGGGCGTCCGTCGACCACACAGAGACTGGCTGCGTTCAACACCGCCCTGAAGGCTGGATTGCGCTGTTGCAGGAGCGTGAAGTGAACATTCGGTGTAACAACGAGATGGGGTGTGCTGTCTTCAGCAGTGAGCCAGGCTTGAATGGCATTGACCGCCTCGCGCTGGGTGATGGCGGTGAATGAAAGGTCAAACAGACTTTGTTTGGGCAGTGTCATGGGATGCGTGTACAGATTGAGCCGATGTTGGGTTTTGGCGGTGGCGGAGCCGTTGGTTGAACCAGCGTCCAAGTTGGATGCATTGCCGTTCGACCGTTCGGGCCGACAGCAGCGCAAGGCCTGCTGCTGCCAGTAGGAGCAGGGGGCGCTTCAAGTACATGGCCCATTTGTCGCCACTGCCAAGCCAGGTGACTTGCAGAAATGGATGCAGCGCATACAAGGCGTAAGAATGCTCGGACACCCAACGCAGGTGACTTGAGGAGAAGATTCTGCATCCAGCGCCGTTGGGGTTGAGCAGCAGCGATGCGATGAACAGGCTGCCCAACAAGGGCCGCAGGGGAAAGAGCCACGGAATGGGGGGGGCAAGACAGCTGACGGCCAGTGCCAATAAGGCAAACCAGGGGTTGAGGCCTTTGATCCGGTTGACCCAGGCCGGACGTGGCCCATCTTGGTGCCAATACAGGCCAACCATGAGGGGAATCAAGATTTCGTCTAGTCGATAGGGCGTGGTGGTGTTGAAATAGTTGCCGATGAGTGCACGGTGCAGGGCCAAAAGAACGCCCAAAAACACCAGCATCCATAAACCTTTCCGCTTGCCCAGCGTGAACGCCAACCCCGCCAGAATGTAAAACTGAACCTCAACGCAAAGGCTCCAGAGGTGGTGTGTTTCCGGCAGGAATAGGTCGGGTTGATTGTTGACCCAGAAGCCCAAATGGGCCAATGCTGCCGGCCAACTGGGGTTTGCCTCGGCTGGACTGAGCAAGCGCCAGGCGAAATCGATGAGCAGGACCAGCCACACCAGTGGAACAATTCTGAAAAACCGGTTGATGGCGAAGGTGGTGAGGGAGGGTTCGGTGTGCAGTTTGTGTGTAATCAGGAAGGCCGACAATGCAAAGAAAATCGACATGCCCAATTGACCAGCCGCGATGTTGAGGTCGACCACGGTTTTGGGCCCCAACGGGAGCAGGTGACAGGCGAGGACGAGCAGAATGCTGAGTGCACGCGCACCGTGTAGCGCAGGCCAGTCGGAACGAGACGTTGGGGTGAACTGCATGGGCCGACAGTCGCCAGAATACGGAAGCAAGGGCCGCAGGTTAACAATTGCCGCCGCATGGTGAGAAATAAGAGGTTGGGGGGTTAACTCTTCGGAATGACTGGTGGGGTTTACAAAGGCCTTTCAAGCCGTCCCGCAAGTGCTTACCATAGACACGATTCTCGATATTGAGCCCGTTGCCCGGGCGATGAACAGCATGGCCCAATGGTATGTGATGTACACAAAGCCTCGGCAAGAGGCACTGGCAGTGGAAAATTTGGAGCGCCAGCATTACCGGGTTTTTTACCCCCAGGCGAGCCTTCGGAAGCGACGTTCTTCTGGCGTGGTGGAGGTGGTCGAATCCCTGTTCCCACGCTACCTGTTTGTCAGGCTGGAAAGCGGGGTGGATGATTTTTCGAAACTGCGATCCACCAAGGGATGCATTGATCTCGTGAAGTTTGGCGGGAAAGCTGCACCTGTTCCGGATGCGTTGGTCGATTGGATTCAACGCCAATTGGCGGAGGATGGGTTGATACACCTCGAGAATATGGGCAACCCACACGAGGTGGGTAGTCGTGTGCGGGTGGCTGAGGGGCCCTTTGAAGGTTTGATGGCGACGATTGCCCAGCACAAGGGCGCTGACCGTGTGTTGGTGCTGCTCAATGTGCTGGGTGCCGAACGCCGGGTGGTGTTGTCGACAACCCATTTGGAATCCACATAGGTTGCCGAGCCGCAATATTCATTACTTGGGTCGATTCCAGTCGTTCAGGCAGTTGATGCGCACCTGCGACTGGGCCACTGGCCCGGTTTGGGTCAGGCTGCGAGTCTCCCCTGGCTGAATGTAGAGCTCGCTGCCTTGGCTGCCGATGATCACACTGCACCGTTTGGGGTGTTTGGCGTGGTTGTTGGTGATCTTGATGTCAGTCTGATTACACGTCTGCGTAATTTCGGCCAGTGTGGTGCCGTCTTGCAGTTTTTGTGTGGCGGGTGTTTCCATGTTGCACAGTGTTGCTGGCTGTACGGTGCTGTCGTTGGTTTGCGTGGCATCGCTGGTGCTGGGGGAGTTCGATGGTGTGGGCACCACGGCCACGCAAGCGGTTAGCGCAACAGCCGATAAAGCCAGTGCCGCTGTGGGCACAATGCGGGAGAAGATAGCGGGTTTCATGGTTGGGGGTCCTCTGTCAACGATATAATCGGCCCAGTGCCTGCGGATGAATTCCAAGGCGTTGGTGCGTGGGTCAGTATTGTTCTGTAATCCCTGTCCTGTAGTTTAACCTGAACTATTCCTGTCGAATGACCCTACTTGTGACCGGTTCGGCCGGATTTATTGGTTCCTGTTTCGTTCGGCAGCACCTGGCCCAGTATGCTGAGCCGGTGGTGTCGCTGGATGCCCTGACCTATGCTGGCCACCTCAGCACCCTGGCCCCGGTTATGGACAGCCCCCTGCACACGTTTGTGCATGCGTCGATTGGTGACACAGCGGTTGTTCGCAAAATTTTGGACACGCACCAGCCCCGCGCCATTGTGAATTTTGCGGCGGAAAGCCATGTCGACCGTTCCATTTTGGGGCCTGAGGCGTTTGTACAAACCAACGTGGTGGGCACCTACCGTTTGTTGGAATGTGCACGCGCTTACTGGATGGGTTTGCCCAAGGCGCAGCAGGCGGCGTTCCGTTTTCTGCATGTGAGCACCGATGAGGTGTACGGCACCCTGGGGCCAGACGATGCGCCGTTTGTTGAAACCAGGCGCTACGAGCCCAACAGCCCCTACAGCGCCAGCAAGGCTGCCAGCGACCACTTGGTGCGTGCCTGGCACCACACGTATGGTTTGCCTGTGCTGACCACCAACTGCAGCAACAACTATGGGCCTTATCATTTTCCGGAAAAGCTGATCCCCCTGTGCATTTGCAACGCGTTGGCAGGCAAGCCGTTGCCGGTGTATGGCGATGGCCAACAAATTCGCGACTGGCTGTTTGTGGAGGATCACACCCGAGCCATTCGCACTGTGCTTGAACAAGGCGCTGTTGGCGAAACCTACAATGTCGGCGGCTGGAACGAAATGGCCAATCTGGACGTGGTCCGCTTGATTTGCACTTTGCTGGACGAGCTCATGCCGCGAGCCCAAGGTGGCAGCTATGCTGAACAAATTCAGTTTGTAACCGACCGGCCAGGGCATGATCGCCGGTATGCCATTGATGCCCGAAAAATTGAACGGGAACTGGCGTGGAAACCCGAGGAAACCTTTGAGACAGGCATTCGAAAAACCGTGCAATGGTTTTTGAACAATCAAGACTGGGTTGCACAGATGGTGCAACGGCGAGACCAATAACTTTTTGAGGCAAGGGATTCATCGTGGGAATACGCGTATTGGTGTTGGGCAGCCAAGGCCAGCTGGGCCACACATTGGGGCAGCATGTGAAGCCAGCCTTGCTGGAAACGCTGGATGCCTATGTGGGTGTGGACCGCGACACGGTGGACATGACTGACCCGGACCAATTGATTGATACGCTCAAGGACGTGCGCCCCGATGTGATTATTAACGCAGCTGCTTACACGGCGGTGGAACAGGCGGAGCGGGATGCGCACGCGGCGTTTGCCATCAATGCCCATGCCGTGGGTGTGTTGGCTGAGCAGGCCAAAAAGCAGGGGGCTGTGCTGGTGCACTACAGCACCGATTATGTGTTCGACGGCACGGCCAACCGTCCATACGTTGAAACCGACGCCGTGAACCCGGTGAATGTGTATGGTCAATCCAAGCTGCAGGGTGAGCAGTTTCTGGAAGAGGTGGGCGGCAATTGGGTGAATTTTCGCACCAGTTGGGTGTTTGCCCAGCGCGGTGGAAATTTCTGCAAAACCATATTGAAGGCAGCCCGTGAGCGGGATGAGCTCACCGTGGTGGACGACCAGCGCGGTGCGCCGACGCCCGCCAATTTTTTGGCCGAGTTGGGTTTGCAAGTGGCGGGTGTGGTGGCCATGAGCCGTTACAAGCAACTGGGTAAACTGGCGCCGTCTTTTTTGCCGGACCACCCCGGTGAAGTGCCCAGTGAAGAGACTTTTCACGCCACTGCGGCTGGCGAAACCACGTGGTATGACTATGCGTGCTTGGCCATTGAACAGGCGCACAAACAGGGGCTGCTTGAGCGTGTGCCCACCGTGGTGCGCGCCAAAACACCTGACATGAACTTCAAGGCTGCACGCCCCGCGTATTCGGTGTTGAACAACACCAAGTTGAAGTCGGTGTTTCGGGTGAATCAACCCGACTGGCAAAAAGCGGTGCGAAATTTGATCATGAACCTGCCCCCGGATTTTGAATAATCCGAGGTCAGCCGCACATCAATGAATGCGCCACACCGTGGAGCGCACCGAGGCCCAAGCCCCCACCATCACCAACACCACCCAGATGGAGACCATGCCCAAGGCCGTCACCAGGCTGGGTGCCTGAAAGCGAAAGCCGCTGTCAAACTGGCGGATCCACTGGCCCACCGCGTCGTCGGCCAGGTTCATGCCGCCACCCACCAAACCATAGGCGAGAGCAAACGCCACCAGTGCCAGGCTGACCGACCACCACAGGGTGGGGCGACCCACTTCCGCGTCAGTCGCACCCAGGGCCTTGAGCACATGCACTTCAGCCTGGTTGCGAATCAATTGCAAGCGAACGGTGTTGAACGTGACCACCAACACCATGCCTGCAATCATCACAGCCAGTGCGCCGGCAATCAGTTGGGCGCTGTTCAATAAACCTTGAAGCCGACGCACCCACTGCGCGTCGTATTGAACAAACTCGACTCCGGCGAATTTTTTCCACTCGGCGATTTTGGTGTCGATGAGGTTGGTGTCGGTTTTTGCATCCACGCGCAAAGTGGCCACCACGGTGTAGGGCAAGGGGTTCTCCGGCAAGGCGGAGGCCAGGTCGGGCGTTTGGCTTTGTTCACGCAGCCTTGCCAGGGCCTGTTGAGGCGTCACGATCTTGACCGACTCCAGATCGAAATCCCGTTTGAGTTTGGTGGCTGCAGTCTGCACGCTCTCTTCGGATGCATCCGTGCGGAAATACAGGCTCACTTCAGGGTCGCCCACGGCGCGGTCCATGGAGGGAATGAGGGCGCTCAGCCCTTGTGCAATGGCCCACGGCATGGCCAATGCAATGGCCAGCACCAAGGCGTTGAACAGATGGCCCAGTGGTTCATCCAGCCACAGCTTCAGGCCTGCTGAAATTGAAAACCATTGCAGTCGTAACCAGCGCATGTGTGTGTTTCCGGTGTGTGGTGGTGCTTGTTCGGTTGATCGGGGCTTGGTGGATGCTCAGTGCCTGCTCAAGCACCATAGGCCTTGTTCAAAAAATCTTTCGAGAATTCCTGTGCGCCACCTTCACGCCCGCCCGCATGGGACAGGTCTGCCGGTGTGGGCAGCACTTGACCGTCGCCCAAGCGAAGGCGGTGGGTCACGCGGTTAAAGCGGTGTGACTCATGCGTGGCCACAATCACGGTAACCCCTGCGCGGTTGAACTCTTCCAAGAGGGAAACCACACGCGATGCGGAGTCATCATCCAGCTGGGCGGTGGGTTCGTCAGCCAGCACCAGTGCGGGGCGATTCACCACGGCGCGCGCAATTTGCAGGCGCAACTGTTGGCCGCCCGACAGTTCGGTGGGCAGCATGTGGTCGGTGTGGCTCAGCCCCACCCTAGCCAAGGCCGCTTTAACACGGCTTTGAATGTCGGCTTCGGCTTGGCCCACCACACGCAGGGGCAATGCCACATTGTCGAAACAACTGCGGTTTTGCAGCAGTTGGACGTCCAGCCCGGTGTAGCCGACTGATCGACGGTAGTGGGCGCGTTCGCGGCGGTTCAGTTTTGCAATCGAGCTTTTGCCCACAAAAATGTCGCCACTGCTGGGGGACTCGAATGTGGCCAGCAAGCGCAAAATGGAGCTTTTGCCGGCGCCCGAGTGGCCTTCCAGCAAGGTGAATGAGCCTTTGGGCAACTGGAAATTCACGCCCTTGAGGGCGGCATGTTCGCCATATTTCAGTGACACATTTTTGAAGACGATCATGACGCGGCATTTCCTTCGGCATCAATGCCCACTAGGGCGTTGGCAAATTCCCGTGGGCTGAAGGGGCGCAGGTCGCCCAGCTTCTCACCCACCCCGATAAAAGCCACCGGTACCCGGGTGCTCATGCTCATGGCCGCCAAAATACCGCCTTTGGCTGTGCCATCCAGTTTGGTCACCACCAGGGCAGTCAGGCCCAGCGCATCGTTAAAGGCTTTGATTTGTTGAAGTGCATTTTGACCATTGGTGGCGTCGACCACCAAGACAATTTCGTGTGGCGCATCCACCTTGGCTTTGCCCAGCACTTTCTTGATTTTTTTCAGCTCTTCCATGAGGTGAAGCTGGGTGGGCAGGCGGCCCGCTGTGTCGCAAATCACAATGTGGCTGTTGCGGGCAATGCCCGACTGAACGGAGTCAAATGCGACTGCCCCTGGGTCGCTGCCTTCTGCGGAAATGACGTCCACATTGCTGCGCTGGGCCCACACATCGAGTTGTTCACGCGCAGCCGCACGGAATGTATCGCCAGCGGCCAACAACACGGAGTAACCAATTTCGGCATAGTGGTTGGCCAGCTTGCCGATGCTGGTGGTTTTGCCGGCGCCATTGACGCCAACCACCATCATGACCAGTGGACGGGCCCGGTCCACACCCATGCTGGTTTCCAGGGGGCGCAGCAGGTCGAACACCGCATCGCGCAGCACCAGGCGAACACCCTCCGGGCTGGTAATGCCTTTTTGATACACCTCGTCGCGCACTTTTTGCATCAGCAATTCGGTGGCGGGCAAGCCGCAATCGGCCAGCAGCAGGCGTTCTTCCAGGTCTTCAAAAAATGCATCGTCCACCTTTTCGCCAGTGAACATGGAGGTCAGGCCCGAGCGGGTTTTGGTCAAGCCCGATTTCAGGCGGCCTAGCCAGTCCTGTCGCTGCCCGGGGATCTGCATTCAGTGTGCTCCAGTGTGTCGGTGTGGTGTCGTAAAAAAGGGTGGCCAATGAACAAAATGCGATTAACGCGGTCACAGGCTGGCATGGTGAAGAACTTATTCTACCATTGCGGCAAAAGGCCTCGTTTAAGGGGCTCCACAATGCAGACGGATGGATGAAGCATGAAGCAAACCGGTAAACACGCACTGAGCCCATGGCGAGCCCTCACCGCGACGGCCATGACGACGCTGGCGCTGAGCGCAACCCTGCTTGCCCCCGTGGCTGCCCGCGCAGCCGATGGGCAGGTGACTGAATACACCTTGAACAATGGCCTAAGGTTGATTGTGAAAGAGGACCACCGCTCGCCCACCGCAGCCCACATGGTGTGGTACAAGGCCGGTTCAATCGATGAGTACAACGGCACCACGGGTGTGGCCCATGTGTTGGAACACATGATGTTCAAGGGCACCAAAGTGCTCAAGCCCGGCGACTTTTCAAAAATTGTGGCTGAACTGGGTGGGCGTGACAACGCGTTCACCAGTCGCGATTACACCGCTTATTTTCAGCAATTGCAGGCCAAAAACCTGAAGCGGGTGTTTGAGCTGGAAGCCGACCGCATGGCCAACCTGCAACTGACGGAAGCCGAATTCAAGAAAGAAATCCAGGTGGTGATGGAAGAGCGCCGCTGGCGCACCGATGACCAGGCGCAGAGCAAGCTGTATGAAGCTTTCATGGCCACCGCTTACCTGGCCAACCCCACCCGCACCCCGGTGATTGGCTGGATGAGCGACTTGGAACACCTCACCTACAAAGACGCTCGCCATTGGTACAACACCTGGTACGCGCCGCAAAATGCGGTCGTGGTGGTGGTGGGCGATGTGAAGCCCGCGCAGGTCAAAACCTGGGCGGAAGGCACCTACGGCAAGGTAAAGCCTAAGCAGCTGGAGGAGCGCCGCCCACAAGATGAACCGAAGCAAGAAGGCACGCGCCGCATTGAGGTGAAAGCCCCGGCCGAGAACCCCTACGTGATGATTGGTTTCAAGGCGCCCAAGCTTGAAAATGTGAACAAGGACCGCGACCCCTACGCGCTGTCGGTGCTGGCGGCTGTGCTGGATGGCTATTCCGGCGCGCGCATGAACCGCGAGTTGGTCCAGGGCAGCAAAGTGGCCACCCAAGTGGGCGCCAGCTACGACATGACCGGCCGTGGCCCCTCCATGTTCTTTTTGGATGCCACGCCGTCGGAAGGCAAAACAGTGGCAGACCTGGAGCCTTTGTTGCTGGCCCAGGTGAAAAAGGTGGCAGACCAGGGCATTACAGATCAAGAGTTGGCGCGGGTGAAGGCCCAACTGGTGGCTGCACAAGTGTTCAAGCGCGATTCCGTGTTTGGCCAGGCCATGGAGATTGGCCAGAACGTCATCATCGGCTTTTCGGTGAAAGACATTGACACCATGATTGAGAAAGTGAAGTCGGTGACGCCTGCTGAAGTTCAAAGCGTGGCGCAGCGCTATTTTTCACCCGACCAGATGACGGTGGGCACACTGTTCCCCTTGCCGATTGACCCCAATGAAAAGCACAGCAAGCCCAAGGGTTTGACGCATTGATGAGTCCATTGATGGGCCAGGTGAACGGCCCAGTTGGATTGACCGGACGCACATTTTCAGGAAGTACAGCATGACACTCTGGATGAACCCTTTTAAAACAGCACTCACCGTGGGCCTGGTGGCCTTGGGTGCAAGCGCGCACGCCGCATTGCCCATTGAAAGCTGGAAAACCGACAGCGGCGCGAAAGTGATGTACATGCGCGCCGAGGCCTTGCCCATTCTCGATTTGCGCATTGATTTTTTTGCCGGCAACCGTGCCGACCCCAAAGACAAAATTGGCTTGGCTGGCGCAACAGCCGACATGATTGGCCGAGGTGCCGAGGGCCTGGATGAAAACCAGATTGCTGATGGATTTGCAGACACCGGGGCGGTGTTTGGCAGTGCAGCGGGCGAAGACTCGGCGGGCCTGCAATTGCGGACACTGACCTCTGAGCCCGAGTTTTCAAAGTCGATCGCCTTGTTTAAAACTGTGCTGCAAAAGCCGGTGTTTGACGCCCAGGTGTATGCGCGTGAGCAAGTGCGCAGCATTGCTGGTTTGAAAGAGGCCCTGACCAAGCCAGATACATTGGCCCAGCGAGCGTTTTCGCAGGCCCTGTACCCGCAGCACCCCTATGGCTATGTGGAAACAGAGCAAAGCATCAAGGCTGTGACTATCGACGATATTCGACAGTTTTACAAAAGCCATTACCTGGGCAATGCAGCGGTGGTGAGCATTGTGGGAAATATCACCCGTGCACAGGCCGAAAAGCTGGCCAATGAATTGACAGCACCGCTGCCCAAAGGCACGTTGACCGAACCTGCCTTGGGCAGCGCCACGGCCGAGCAGTTGCAAGCGCAGATGCAAGGGCAAACCATACAGATTGATCACCCGGCAGCCCAAAGCCACATTTTGATGGGCTTGCCCACACTGGCCCGCGGTAACCCAAGCTATTTCGATTTGCTGGTGGCCAACCATGTGCTGGGCGGTGGCGGCTTTAATTCTCGCTTGATGAATGAAATTCGCGAAAAGCGCGGCCTGGCCTACAGTGCGTATTCGTACTTCATGCCCTCGGGCGATGCAGGGCCATTCCAAGCGG
The DNA here is from genome assembly GCF_036405155.1 of Limnobacter sp. Classification (GTDB taxonomy): domain Bacteria; phylum Pseudomonadota; class Gammaproteobacteria; order Burkholderiales; family Burkholderiaceae_B; genus Limnobacter. The sequence continues at coordinate 272,818 of NZ_DASWYD010000001.1, forward strand.
GTGTGCAAACCAAACGGGAGCAAACCGGGCAAGCGCTGGAACTGATGCGCAAAACCATTCTCGATTTCATCGCCAAGGGCCCCAGTGCCGAGGAGTTGAAAGCGGCCAAAGCCAACTTGGTGGGTGGGTTTCCATTGCGGGTGGACAGCAACAGCAAACTCATCAGCAATATTTCCATGATGGGCTTGTACAACCTGCCGCTGGATTACCTGGATACCTGGACTGCCAACATCGAGAAAGTGACGGTGGACAGCGCGCGCAAAGCCTTTGCCAACGCCGTGAAGGCCGACAAGCTGGTGACTGTGGTGGTGGGCGGCCAGCCCAAATGAAGCCCGCGGTGAATAAAACCGCTGCCGGTAGCCTGCGCATTATTGCGGGGCACTGGCGCCGCCTGCAATTGCCCGTGGCCCCGGTGGAGGGCCTGCGCCCTACGCCCGACCGTGTCCGCGAAACCGTGTTCAACTGGTTGGGGCAAGATTGCACCGGCTGGCGTGTGTTGGACCTGTATGCTGGCACGGGCGCCTTGGGTTTTGAGGCCGCCTCGCGCGGGGCGGCAGAGGTGGTGCAGGTAGAGGCCCACCGCGTGGTTGCCAAACAACTGGAGCAAAACCGGGCCTACCTGCTGAGCAAATGGAACCCCCAGCAGGGCACGGCACCAGCCTTGAGTGTGCACTTGGCAGACGCTGTGGCATTTGCCCGGCAGGGCGGTGGAAAGGCCTATGACCTGGTGGCCTTGGACCCCCCGTTTCACAGCGACCACATAGACCGCATTGCGCCCCACTTGCCCGGTTTATTGAAGCCGGGCGGTCTGATTTACCTGGAATGGCACGAGAACCTGTTTGCCGATGAGCCCGTCTTGGCCGCACGGCTTGGAATTGCAAAAATTGATGCCCTGCGTCATTTAAAAGCTGGCCAAGTGCATGCGCATTTGTTCGCCCTGCCAGCTCTGTGATACAAAGCGGTTATCCACAATAAAACCCTGGCATTTTGGAGATCAGCGATGCGCATTGCTGTGTATCCCGGTACATTTGACCCCCTGACGCGCGGCCATGAAGATTTGGTTCGCCGTGGTGCAAAAATATTCGACAAGCTGGTGGTCGGCGTGGCCGACAGCCCCAACAAGCGTCCCTTCTTCTCGATGGACGAGCGGGTGCGCATTGCTGGCGAAGTGCTGTCTCACTACCCCAATGTGGAGGTGAAGGGCTTTCGCGGTTTGTTGAAAGACTTTGTACGCGCCAACGAAGCCAGTGTGATCATTCGCGGCTTGCGTGCGGTGAGCGACTTCGAATATGAGTTTCAGATGGCAGGCATGAACCGCTATTTGTTGCCTGATGTGGAAACCATGTTCCTCACCCCGTCGGATCAGTACCAGTTTATTTCGGGCACCATTGTGCGCGAAATCGCCTCACTGGGCGGTGATGTCAGCAAGTTTGTATTTCCATCGGTTGAGCAATGGCTGAACCAAAAGCTGGCCGCGCGGCAAGGCGATGGCCAACCGTGAAGCAGCATGGCCCTGATCATCACTGACGAATGCATCAATTGTGATGTGTGCGAGCCCGAATGCCCCAACGGGGCCATTTTCATGGGCGAAGAAATTTACGAAATCGACCCTTCAAAGTGCACGGAATGTGTGGGCCATTTTGACGAACCCCAGTGCGTGGTGGTCTGCCCGGTGGAGTGCATTCCGAAAGACCCCAATCACCCCGAAAACCAGCAGCAGTTGCTGGGCAAGTTTTTCAGGCTACACCCTGACAAAACACCCTATTTGCCAACAGACCCCAAGGAATGAATGGCTTGGCTTGCCGCTTACAGCGTGGGCTGCAAGCACAGGCGCAAACCTTGATTATCCGCTGTTGCAGGCTTGGTCTGAATCTCGGTCACGTCCAGAATGTTGAACCACGACTGTTGCCATTGCCAGATGGCCGTGCTGTCGGGCCGCATGCTTTTGGCCACAGCCAGTTGACTGCAGTCCGGACCACGAACATGCGCGGGTGCCGGTAGCCCTTCACTGCCTTCAATGGTGGCGGGTTCAACTTGCATGCGCTGTGTGGCCGGGTTGAACTGCAAGTTGAAGGTCCAGGCCTGCGCATCCTGATGGGTAAACGTCCACTCCGCTTGCCTGAAGGACCAGCGCTGCATGGGCAAGCCACCGGAAAATTCTCCAGCAGAAAATGCCGCCTGGTGGATGTCGGGGTCATCGTCCCGACGCAGGTAAATTCGAAGTTGTTGACCGCTCACGCGAACAATCGGTGCGCCTGTGTTGTGCTCGCCAGCCTGTGCAAGGCTGACCAGCAACTGTTGTTGTGCCAGTGTCCCCGTCCACGGAAAACCTTGCCATTGGCCGTTGAATTCGGTGTGCAGGTTTTTGAGAGACCAAGTGACTGATCCATCGGCCGACTCGTAACGTGCGGGCGATGCTTGAAGAGCCACATACGCTTTCGTGCCATTGTTTGCAGACATTCGCCATGCCAGGCTGAGTGTCGCAGGCTCATCGATTGAGCCTGAATTGAACCGAAAATCGTCCAGTTGCGCCTGCATGTCGGCCTCACCCAAGGCATGCCATTGCGCCTTCTCAATCCGAAGGTTTTCAAGGTTGAATGTTGGTTTTGGCGACTTGCCCAGCTGTGTGTGACTGGCATCGTTCCAGTAGCGAACCCATTCCATCGGAATACTGGGTGCACATGACAACACCGATGCTGTGCATTTGCTGTGGGCTTGAACCTGACTGTCAATGCCTTTGAGGGTGATGCCAGTGATGATTGGCGTTTCGCCGCGAAGAAAGCCGTAGTCCGACAATTCAAGGCGAGCCAGCGCAACACTCAATTGCTCACCAGTGTCGGGTTTGCTTTGAGAAAAGCCTGTCAACAACAGTTGGGGGCGTTGCCCAAGTGCCAGCACAACCCGGTCCAGTTGGGTCCGTCCGTTTGGAAACTGCTGTTGCAATGCAAGCAGATGGCTTTCCCACACACTGCGCGGCACAACAATGCCGTGGGTGAGCAAGATGTACAGAAAGCCGACCAGCCCGACGATTGTCGCGAGGATGGTCAGCCTGCGCATGGCGGTTTACACGTTGAAGAGGAAGTTCATAACGTCGCCGTCATGAACCACGTATTCCTTGCCTTCTGCACGCATTTTTCCGGCTTCCTTGGCCCCGTTTTCGCCTTTGAATGCGATGAAGTCGTCGAAGGCAATGGTTTGGGCGCGGATAAAGCCACGTTCAAAGTCGGTGTGAATAACACCCGCTGCTTTTGGGGCTGTATCACCAATCTTGATGGTCCATGCGCGCACTTCTTTCACGCCAGCGGTGAAGTAGGTTTGCAGGCCCAAGAGCTTGAAGCCAGCACGGATCACACGGTTCAGGCCAGGTTCCTTCATGCCAATGCTTTCCAGAAATTCCATTTTGTCGGCATCGTCGAGGTCGGCAATTTCGGCTTCAATGGCCGCACACACCGCCACAACGGGCGCGTTCTGCTTGGCCGCATAGTCCTCCAGCCGCTTCAAAAATGCGTTGTTCTCAAAGCCATCCTCGGCCACGTTGGCCACATACATGGCGGGCTTGGCGGTAATCAAGCCAAAGCTTTTGATGGCAAACAGGTCTTCCGCGTCCAAGCCCAGGGCACGCACGGGTTTGACTTCGTTCAGTTGAGCCTGGCACTTCTCGAGAATCGCCAGCACCTTGGCCGCTTCTTTGTCGTTGGCCCGCGCTTGCTTGGCGTAGCGAATGACCGCTTTTTCAACTGTGCCCAAGTCGGCCAGGCACAGCTCGGTTTCAATGGTTTCAATGTCAGACAGCGGGTCGACCTTGCCGTTGACGTGCACCACGTTGTCGTCTTCAAAGCAACGCACCACGTTCACAATCGCATCGGTTTCGCGAATGTGGGCCAAAAACTGGTTGCCCAGGCCTTCGCCCTTGGAGGCGCCTGCCACCAGGCCAGCAATGTCCACAAACTCCACGGTGGCCGGCACAATGCGCTCGGGCTTCACAATGTCGGCCAGTGCATTCAAGCGTGCATCGGGCACTTCCACAATGCCCACATTGGGCTCGATGGTGCAAAAGGGATAGTTTTCAGCCGCAATGCCTGCTTTGGTGAGCGCATTGAACAGGGTGGATTTGCCAACGTTGGGCAGGCCAACGATGCCGCATTTGAGGGTCATGATTGCAATGGCTTGTATTTAAACTGGAATGTTTGCAATTGTACCTTGTTTGCACAGGGTGCCATGGAACCCTCCCCACTGAAGCGCCCACCAAGATGTTCGTATATTGCACTTGTTGGACTTTTGATGCCGCTAAGTTACGCCAAGGTCGTTGCCGGTAGTGATGTCCCCAAGGCACCCAGTCTGCCGGGCAACTCTGTTGCCACCTCTGCTGCTAATGCCATTGTGAGCACTGCGGGCAAATTGTCCGCACCTATTCTGCAGGCGCAAGGTTCAAACGCAGGGCCTTCGTTTTTGTCTCCGTTGAGCAAGGCGCTCATCGACAAACCACAAGACATCACTCCCCAACTTTCTACCGGGAAAAAAAGAAAACTCTCCGCCTTCATGGAGGATGAAGGTATTTCCCCAAAGCGCCTACAAATGTCCTTCCGGAATGAGTCATCGCTGGGTGGTTTGCAACAACGTTTCTCCAGCGAGTCAAACAAGGCAGGTTTGACCTTTGCCAAGGGCGTTAATGCCCTATACAACGGCACGTCTGTGGAAACCTACGCGCTCCGTGCTTTGCTGGGGCCAACCCAAGAGGCACAGGCGGACTTGGCTCAGTTTCGCAAGGCTGCCGGCGACCTTTTGCAGCGAAACGCAGATGACCTGAGCTCAGTGAAGAATTTTTTGACAGGAAACGACTTTGTGCCCACCACACGGGACAAAAACTTTTTGATTACGATTGTTGATTTTGAAGGGCTGGGGCAGTTGAGGTTCATTTCAATGTCGGGCAGCAAAGTTAGGCCGCCTGTTGCCACCAGCACCGATGCCAAGAACGAAGCCCCCATGGGCAAGCTGTCCGTGGTGGGTGACGGTCAACCATCGAACTACACATTCAATTTAATTCCCCCCGCACCGCGTGGTGTCCATCAAGCCGCGTTAACGCAATACGCCAAGCAGCTCAATCTGACCGACAATAAAATTTACTATCTTGGCTATCATGACCTTCTTGTGAAAAGTCGAGATAGAGCCCACGCACTGCGGTTGGTGCCCAAGGTAAGCACCCACAAGGCAGATGGACTGGTACACGACCGAGCCAATGACACGGAATACTTTGTGCTGAATGGTTTGCGAACAATCCTGGATCAAAGACCTGAACTAAGCGCCGTACCCATCAATATCCGAATGTTTTCCAAATTGCGCATGTGTGAGGGGTGCGAATTGGCTGCGAATTATGCAGCCATTCAAAAACAATTCAGCAACTTACAGTCTCTCCGGGTTTATGGAGGGTAGGGTGCACACCTGTTCTGCGCTTAGGTCGCGTTGACTTGTGTCAGCCAATTGGAAAACTCCTCGGCCAAGCGGTGGCTTTCAGCAATTGCTGTATTCCAGTGCGCAATACGCTGATCATGGTCCAAGCCATAGCGCTTGAAGTCGCTTCGGTCTGGAATTTTTTTCGCCGGCAGGCTGTTCACAAATTCATCGGTGGGGCACAGCAGCACCACGTTGCTCATCCACTCCGGCTTTGCTTTGCGCAGTTTCAAAAACTTGTCCAGCCAACCGGGCGTCACTGTGCTCGAGAAGTGTGGGTACAGCACCAACCCATCCAAACGGTGATAGGGCAATGCCAAATGGTAGTCCGTCAAGCCACCATCCCAAAAGGGCCCTTCGTGGTACTGTAGCGTGTGGGCATTATCGGGCATGGCCTTCACAATACGCTGCACTGGGTTGAGCACAAAAGGAATGCTGCCCGACGCCAGCAGCGCATCCCGAATATTCAGCGGGTGCAGCTCTGCGCGGTGGGTGGGGATGGCGTCAAAGGCTTGGTCGAGCCAAGCGGTGGCAGCGCCAGGGGAATGAAAAATCCACCGCTCAAAATAGCGCGACAAGTGGTTGCGGTTGATGCTGTTGGCCAACACTGCAGCGGCAAAGCCACGTTTGCGTTCCCGCTGCTGATGGGCGTGGTGCAATGGGCTTAACCCCCGGTTGACCCAGACCAGAAGTTCTTTGTGAGCGGGCAGGCTCATGCTGTGAGCCTGGTCAGCCACCACCTGTTGAACCATGCTTTGGCACACCTCGGTGATTTGGTGGCGGTTCACTGTTTTGCCATAGCGCTGGGCTTCGCAGTATTGCCAGGCAAGGCGTTTTAATGCGTCAACAGGTTCGTTGCTGGCCGCTGCCGCCATGCGCCACGCACCAATGGAGGCCCCAATCAATTGCAATGGTTTGGCGCCCTGTGCTTGCCTTTGCGCCAAGTGCGTTGGGTTAAACCAATCACCAAACAGAAAATGGTCCAGCCCCTGGAGAATGAGGCCTTTTGGGCCGCCTGCAGCACCGGGAATGGCTTGTATATCGAATGGCGAAAGCCCGTTTTGCTCAATGTGTTTGCGCGCCCGTTCGCCAGCGATGATGCGCAAGGACTTCATGCTGTTTTCACCGCCTGATAGGCCGCGTCTACCTCGGTGTGAATCCGTGTGGTCGCTTGCGCAACGTTGCCTTGCAAAATGAGGTCGGTGTGCTTCAGTAAAATCTCGATGGTTTTGTCGATGGCGATTTGTTGATCGTTGCTGGGCCGGTGCAATACAAAGTCTGCAACACCTTGTTGAAGGTTGAGGCTTCTGGGGTGGCCAATGCCAATGCGCGCACGCCAAAATTCATTGCTGCCCAAGTGGGCCACCATGTCTTTCAATCCATTGTGGCCGGCATGGCCACCACCTTTCTTGATTTTGAGTTGACCCGGCAGCAGGTCGAGTTCGTCGTGCGCCACCAGGATTTCTTCCGGTTTGATTTTGAAAAATTTGGCCAGCGCACCCACCGACTGACCGGAGCGGTTCATGAACGTGGTGGGGAACAACAGCCACACATCTTCACCCTGGAACTTGATTCGCGCCAGATCGCCAAAAAAGCGTTTGTCGGCCTGCAGGAAAACCTTGTGGGCGCGTGCCAAGTCGGTGAGGTACCACACACCAGCATTGTGCCGAGTGGTTTCGTACTGAGGGCCCGGGTTGCCAAGGCCAACGATGAGGCGGATGGGGGTGTTGCTGGACATGGTGTTCACGGCAATGTGTTGTCAGGCCGAGTATACGCGCAGAAGCCGCGCACATAAAAAAAGCAGACCACCTTTCAGCGGTCTGCCTTCTCAAGCATTGAATAACCCGAGGGCTTATTCGTCGCCAGCGGCCTTGGCTGCGGCGTTCTTGATCTTAACCGTCACCAGTGACAGGTCATCCTGGCCATGGTTGGGGATGGACACGCCAGCAGGGAGCTGCAGATCCGTCACGTGGATGGAGCGCTTGGTGATGTCCAAGGTGCTGCAATCCACAGCGATGAATTCTGGCAGGTCGGCAGGCAGACATTCCACTTCGATCTGGTTGGCAACGAAAGTCACTTGACCGGCATACAGCTTGACCGCTGGGCTTTCCAGGTGACCGGAGTAGTGCAAAGGCACCAGCATGTGCACTTTCTGTGTGGGGTCTACGCGCTGGAAATCCATGTGCAGGATTTGCTGCTTGTAGGGGTGCATCTGGTAGTCACGCAGCACGGCTTTTTCGGCCTTGCCATCGATTTCCAGGTCGAGAATGGATGAGTGGAATTTCTCTTTTTGCAGGGCGTGCCACAGCGGGTTGTGCTCAATGGCAATGGCGGCTGCTTGCGAGTTGCCACCATAAACGATGCCAGGTACCTGGCCAGCACGACGCAGGCGGCGGCTCGCTCCGGAACCCTGCTCTGTGCGGGATGTTGCGACTACTTTCATGTTGATCTCCAAATTTGAATCCACCGCGACCAGTGAACCCAAGGTATGCAGCACTTTTTTGGGGGCGGCTGCAAATGGCCCCATTAAAACGTTTGCCCGAATGCTTAGTCGATAAACAGGGAGGACACCGAGTCGGAGCGGACGATGCGACGGATGGTTTCCGCCAGCAGTTCATCAACGCTCAGCACGCGAATGTTTTTGCTGTTTTTGGCTTCTTCCGACAATGGAATGGTGTCCGTCACCACCAATTCATCCAGGTCAGACTCTTCAACCCGTTGAATGGCTCCACCGGACAACACAGGGTGTGTGCAGTAGGCCAGCACCTTCTTGGCACCATGCGCTTTCAGTGCGGAGGCCGCTTTGCACAGGGTGTTGGCGGTGTCCACCATGTCGTCCATGATGACGCAGGTGCGGTCCTTCACGTCGCCGATGATGTTCATGACTTCCGCCACGTTGGCGCGTGGACGGCGCTTGTCGATGATGGCCAAATCGCAATCCAGGCGTTTGGCCAGCGCGCGGGCGCGAACCACGCCACCCACGTCGGGCGACACCACCATCAGGTTTTCAAATTTTTGCTTCCACACATCGCCCAGCAGCACAGGTGAAGCGTAGATGTTGTCCACCGGAATATCGAAGAAACCCTGGATTTGGTCTGCGTGCAGGTCCATGGTCAGCACACGGTCCACACCCACGACCTGCAGCATGTTGGCCACCACTTTGGCCGTGATGGCCACGCGGGAAGAGCGAACACGGCGGTCCTGACGGGCGTAGCCAAAGTAAGGAATGGCTGCGGTGATGCGGCCAGCCGATGCGCGTTTCAGTGCATCGATCATGACCATCATTTCCATGAGGTTGTCGTTGGTGGGGGCGCAGGTGGACTGCAGAACGAATACATCCTTCCCACGCACGTTCTCATTGATTTCCACCATCACTTCGCCATCGGAGAAGCGGCCCACGGTGGCTTTGCCCAATGGAATGTTCAGTTGTTTGGCCACAGACTCTGCCAATGTTGGATTGGCATTGCCGGTGAAGATCATCAAACTGTCGCTGGCCATGGTGTCCCCGGGGCTAAACGTGAGGGTTGAAGCAAAAATAAAAAAGGGCCAACCGATGGCTGGCCCTTTCTGTGGTTTGGCAGGGGAGGAAGGACTCGAACCCTCGCATGCCGGAATCAAAATCCGGTGCCTTAACCAACTTGGCGACTCCCCTAAAACTTTGCTCGACCGGTTTAACAGACCCTCATGAGAGAATGGCGCTGTCAAACACGTGGCCTGCCTGCAACAACGGGTTTCCGGAGACAGCCTGCAATGCGCTGCTGAGTTGGCTTGGGCTTGCAAACACAGCAAACATGGCTGAACCAGAACCGGTCATGCGAACCAAAAGCGGGCTAAACGCTGCAACCGATTGTTTGAAACTGCTGAAATACTGCTGCCACTCAGGGCGACGTTTTTCAACCACAGCTTGTAACACGTTGCGTGTGTTGGCGCTTAAGAAGCTCAACAAACACGGGTTTTGAGAACCGCTTTCGAGACGGCTGGCCGAATCGAAGACCGCAATTTTGACGTCTTTCGCGTCGCGTGTCAATTCCGGATCACCAAAAATTTCACCGGTGGGGCATGAGATGGGGGGTTTAAACACCAGAACATGCCCACTGAAGCCATCAATCGGCGTGATGTTCTCGCCAATTCCCTCCACAAAGGCTGGTTTGCCCGTCAAAAAAAAGGGAACGTCTGCACCCAGACCCAACGCAGTGTTGTGCAGCAAAGCGGCGTTCAGTGGCTTGCCCAAGGCGGTATTCAGCGCTTGCAGCACCGTTGCGGCGTTGCTGCTGCCGCCGCCCAGGCCGGCTTCTTCAGGAATGCGTTTGTCCACGTGAAGCGACACCGCCAAGCCCTGTGGCTGGTGTTGCGACCACACATCAAACACGGCTTGGGCAGCCCGTACGGTGAGGTCTTTGTGTTCGGGAATATGGAGAAGACCGCCGGTGCGCTCAATGTGCAAACCGGGCGTGTTGGATGTTTGAACTTGCAGCACAACGGTGTCGGCCAGGCTGATGGGGCAAAACAGGCTTTGCAGCAGGTGGTAGCCATCTTCTCGCCGCCCTGTGATGTGCAGAAACAGGTTGATTTTTGCAGGCGAGGCCAGCGTGGTGTCGAGCAGGGTGCTTACACCCCGTTGATTAGCGCCCAATTTTGCCTTGTGGAATCAGATCAATACGCCCGGACGTATTGTTTTGAACAAACAACACGCGATAACGGCCTTCGCTGTTTTGCCATTTCCAGTGGTCAGGCAGGGGTGGAAGATTGTCCGGATTGGGATTTTTCATCCAGTTCACCAGCGCGTCGGCGGGCAGGGAGACCGGAAACATCAGGTCGAACAGGCTTTGCCAGTCTTGTGCCAGGTACACCCGGCCATCGGCCGCCCGCACTTCGTAGTAATTGCCGTTTCGTTTGGCTTGCCCAAGACTGGGGCCGAGGGTCGAGTTCACTTCCAGGTAGGCCAATTCCACGGGGGGACGGTCACCTTGCGCAGCATAACCCGAGCGCCATTCATAGGAACCCGACACCGATTCGGCTTTCACCTGGCCTTGGTCGTCGACGGCTTTCCACAGCAGACCAAACCGGCCGTAATGGCAGCTGGCATCGCTGGCTGTGCAGTCAATGCCACCCGGTTGTCTGCTCAGGCTGCTGCAGGCCGTTAGCACCACGCCCAGCAAAGCCATGCAGGCCCAGCGCAGCAGTCTGTTGAGGTGCGGTTTAGTCACATTCATGGTTCGCCAGAATATCCACAGGGATGCGTTCAACGTGTGGTTTGCCCAAGAGGATTACACACCCGACAGTGTTTGCAACAACCGGCCCAGTTTGTCGCTGTTGGGGAACCGCTGCTTGAGCGAGTCGCCCAGCTTGCGTGCCTCGTCTTGCTCGCCGTTTTTGGACAGCACTTCGATCAGGTGCGCGCCGATTTCTTCGTCAGGCCGCAGTGCGTACGCTTTGCGCAGGGTTTCTACGGCCTTGTCCAGATTGCCCATGCGGTAGTGCACCCAACCCAGCGAATCGAGAATGAATGGGTCGTTGGGGGCCAATTCCACGGCTTTGCTGATCAGCTTCAGGGCCTCTGGCAAACGCACGTTCCGCTCGGCCAGGGTGTAGCCCAAGGCATTGTACCCATGGGGGTTGTCCGGGCGAACCTTGATCAAGGCGTTCAAGTAGGTTTCCACCGTGTTCAAGTCGTTTTGCCGCTCGGCCACCATGGCGCGTTCGTACAGCAAATCAGGCTGGTTTGGGTACGTCTTCAGGCTGTTTTCCAGCTCTGCAACGGCTTGTTCCGGCATTTTTCTGGATTCAGCCAGCTGGCTTTTGGCCAGGGTTAGCCGCACTGCCAGGTCTTCATTGGCCGGCTTGAAGGCATTGAGCACTTTGGCTGCGGCACGGTAGTTGCCTTGCTGCTCGTAAACGGCCGACTTTTTCAACTGGATGTCAAAGTCATTTTGAGCGTTGGGCGCTTTGTCCAGCCAACGCAAGGCCCCGGAAATGTCTTTCTCCCCAAGCGCCATTTCGGCCAAGGTGAGGTAAATCAGTGTTTCATTCTGGCGCTCGGCTGCCGGGGTGCGCTTCAAGTAGGTGTTGAAATTGGCTTCAGCGCCTTGGCGGTCGCCTGTTTTGGACAGCACAAACCCCAGGCTGGAGTACAGCGGGGTGTTGTCAGGCTGAAGGGCGATCATTTCACGGAAGCGATCACGGGCCTGGGGCCATTGCTCCAGTTGGGTGTAAGTGCGGGCCAAGTACAGGCGGGCGCCAAACCAGCGGGGGTTTTCATCGACTTTGGCTTCGATCAGTTTTAACGCGGCATCGGGGCTCGCGTCCCGGCGTTCCATGATTTGCGCCAGCTGAACGTAATAACGCTCTTGCGGCGAGACCGCAATCACTTGGGTCAGGTGGTCAGCCGCCAGCGCAAACTGATCGGACGACTCGGCGATTTGAGACAGCAGCAACTGGGTGTCGGCATCCTTTGGGTCGTTCCCAAACAGCGCGATGGCGGTGTTGTAGGCCTTGGTTTTGTCGGGAATGCGCAGCAGCATTTCGAGGGCCACTTTGTGCGGTGTAGCCCCACTGAGCCCGGGGTGGGCCTGTTCCGCACCTTTCACTTCATCCAGATAGGCTTTTAACGCCGGCATGGCCTCGTCTACCCGGTTGGTGCCCAGTTGAAGCACCAGAACCGAGCGGCTGGCCTGTTTGTCGGTGGGCGCCAGTTGTTGCCACAGGCGAGCTGCATCCAGGGCGGCTTCCAGCTGGCTTTCGCCCAAGGCGATTTCCAGTGCGCGTTTGGCCAGTTCAGGGTCTTTTTCGAGTTTGGCGGCTTCGGTGTAGGCCAGTGTGGCCGAATAGGCATCGCCACGCTGGCTGGCAATTTCGGCGGTCAGCAGTGCAAACAGCGGGTTTTGTTCAACCAACTGCGCCACACGCTGCTGGTAATTCTGGCGCGTACCATCGGGCGCGTCGGTGGATGCGTTTTCAGTCGACTGCGGTGCGGTGGCACAGCCTGCTACAATACTGGCCATCAACAGGCCAGCCGTGCATGTCAGTACCCGATTCAAAGATGTCATGATTTACTACCCGATGTGTGTGCAAAGGCCAACGCAGTGTTCATTATTATCACATGACCCACAGTCTTTGGGGCTGCAACGCCCAACTCCCCCGGATGTGTCTGTTCTCAATGGGTAACCAACATGCCGGAATTGCCTGAAGTTGAAATCACGGCCCGTGGTGTGGGGCAGCATCTGTTGGGGCAAGTTCTTGAACGCACCACTGTCCGGGAAAGACGACTTCGCTGGCCGGTTCCGGCGGAGGTTGCACGCTGTGATGGTTTGCCCTTGAACGCTGTACAGCGTCGATCGAAGTACCTGATCCTGCATTTTGAACAACAGGCTTTGATTATTCACTTGGGCATGTCTGGGTCGCTGAAAGTGGTGGACCCGACAGTGCCCCTGGAAAAGCACGATCACATTGAGTGGTTGTTCCGCGCGGGGGATGGTCGCCAGCGGGCCTTGCGCTACAACGACCCCCGCCGCTTTGGCAGTGTGGACCATGTATTGACCACCGAGGGTTGGGAGGCGCAGTGTGCGCGCTTTGCTGCCTTGGGGCCAGAACCCTTCAGCGGCGCGTTCACCCCGGAGGGTTTTTTCAAGGCCACGCGGGGCAAGCGGGTGTCCATCAAGGCACTGCTGCTGGCAGGCCATGCCGTGGTGGGTGTGGGTAACATCTACGCCTGCGAGGCCTTGTTCCGAAGCAGCATTCGCCCGGGGCGTGCGGCAGGCCGGTTAAGCCGTGCAGACTGTTCGCGTTTGCACCAGGCTGTGGTGGCGGTGCTGGGTGAGGCCATTGAGCGTGGCGGGTCAACCCTTCGAAATTTTTCGGCGGTCAATGGTGAGTTGGGGCACTTTCAGACCCACTGCGATGTGTACGGCCGTGAGGGCGAGCCCTGCAAACGTTGCGGTGGCATTGTGAAGCGCCGGGTGATGAACCAGCGCAGCACATTTTATTGTCCAGGTTGCCAGGCATGAGTGCGCATACAGCGCCAGCGCCTTTGCAGGGTGAGGCCTTTTCTAGCACCCTGATCGATTGGCAAAAGCAGGCGGGCAGACAGCACCTGCCTTGGCAATACACGGGCGATGCTTACAAAGTGTGGTTGAGCGAGATCATGCTGCAGCAAACGCAGGTCAGCACTGTGCTCAACTACTATGCGCGGTTTTTGGCGGCTTTTCCAACCGTGGCGGATTTGGCCGCTGCGCCCAGTGAGGCTGTGATGGGCTTGTGGGCAGGGTTGGGCTACTACAGTCGGGCGCGCAATCTGCACGCCTGTGCCAAGGCGGTGGTCGAGCGGTTTGGCGGGCAGTTCCCACAGGATGTTGAGGCACTGGCGTCGCTGCCGGGGATTGGCCGCTCAACGGCGGGTGCCATTGCCTCGCTGGCGTATGGTGTACAAGCGCCCATTCTGGATGGCAATGTGAAACGGGTGTTTTGTCGGTATTACGGCATGGAGGGTGACCCCATGTCCACACCGATGGTCAAGCAGTTGTGGGAGGTCGCTGAACGCAATGTGCCCAGGGTTGAGCCTGGCCGCTACAACCAGGCCTTGATGGACTTGGGGGCCACACGCTGCACGCCACGGAAAGCCCACTGCGCAGCGTGCCCCTTGATGTCAACCTGTGTGGCCCTGCGCCAAGGGCGGGTGGAGTTGTTGCCTTCGCCCAAAGTCAAAAAGCCACGGCCTGCCTTGTATTTTCTGGCGGTCTGGGTGGTTGATGCCCGGGGGTATGTCTGGCTGCAACAGCAAACAGCCCGGGGGCTTTGGAAAGATTTGTGGATGGCGCCCTGCATTGGCATTGCATGCGACTCGGATTCAGGCTCATGGCGTGAGCCTGTGAATGCAGTGTTGAATGTTGGTGAATTACAGTTCAATGCGGATGCTGTGAACTCAGCTCTGAGTGCAGCCGCTGCGCAACCCTGGCTGGTGCATGAGTTGACCCACCGGAAGATGCACTTTAAAACGGTGGTGTTGCGCAGCAACGAGACCTTGAACCTGTGCAAAGACGCAGGAGCCTTGCCCTTGCCCAAGGTGGTTCACAAATTATCCCAGGCTGCGGTGGCGCAACAAAATGCTCTCGATTTCGGCGAGGGGTTGGCTTTGAAAGAGTTTGGCCAATGATTCGGCCACATAGACCGAACGGTGCTGGCCACCGGTGCAACCAATCGCCACGGTGACGTAACTTCTGTGCTCGTCCAGGTAAGACGGCAGCCACTTGCGCAGATACTGTTCAATGTCCTGAATCAATTCACTGCTTCTTTGGTCCGCCTGGATGAAGGCAATCACTTCGGCGTCCTTGCCTGTGAGCGGGCGCAGGTTTTTGTCGTAATACGGGTTGGACAGGCAGCGCACATCGAACACCAGGTCGGCATCGGTGGGCAAGCCCTTCTTGAAACCAAAGGTTTCAAACACCAAGGTGAGGCGGGCCTTTTGGCCTTCCACTGTGTCCAGCACCCAACGTCGCAAGGTGTTGGGCAGCAAGCCTGACGTGTCGATGCTGTTGGAGATGGCTTTGAGCGGAGCCAAGGCCAGGCGCTCAGCATCCACGCATTCCTGCACCGTGGCCTGCTCGCCCAGACGCGCGCTCATGGGGTGTCGGCGGCGGCTCTCAGAATACCGTGTCACCAAGGTTTCGTCGTCGGCATCCAGAAAAATGGGCCGCGCGTCGGTGCCGTGTTTGCGAAGGTTGAGCAGCAGTTCGGGCACATCCACAATGTCTTTGCCGGTGCGTGCGTCTGCCGCGACCGCCACTTGGCTGATGCCCTCGGCTTCGAGTCGTTTCAATACATCGGCAATGAAACTGGGGGGCAGGTTGTCGATGCAGTAAAAACCGGAATCTTCAAGGGCGCGAATGGCCACGGATTTGCCGGAGCCTGACATGCCGGTGACCAAAACCACTTTCATGGATGGCTCCTGGGTGGTGGTTGTTCAGTGGTCCAAGTCTGCATCGGGAATGGTGGGCGGCTCTTCTCCGCCCAGCTCGCTCAACATGGCTTTTTGTTGACGCACCATGAATTCATCCAGGGTGTTGATGCCGCGCATTTGCAAAATGGTATTCCGCACCGCTGCCTCCAGCAACACCGCCAGGTTTCGACCTGCGGCCACCGGCAGCATGACTTTCCGAATGGGCAGGCCCAACACTTCCTGAAACTGGGTTTCGGTCAGCAAGCGGTCCTGGTGTTGTTCCAGCGACGCCCTGCGCACCAGGTGAACAATCAGTTTCAAGCGCATTTTTCGCCGCACGGCGGTTTCGCCAAAAATCGCCTTGATGTCGAGCAGGCCAACCCCGCGCACTTCCATCAGGTTGCGGATCAGTTCAGGGCAACGCCCTTCAATGTAGTTGGGTGCAACCCGGGAAAATTCCACGACGTCGTCGGCCACCAATCCGTGACCACGAGAGATCAATTCGAGTCCCAGTTCGCTTTTGCCCAGGCCAGATTCGCCGCAAATGAGCACGCCCATGCCCAGCACATCCATGAACACGCCGTGCATCATGGTGGTGGGTGCCAGCCATTTGTTGATGTACACCCGCAGGAAGTCGATGATTTCTGCCGCAGCCAGCGGTGTGGTCAGCAGCGGTATGTTGGCCGTGTTGCACGCCTCGGACAATAGGGGGTGGGGGGCAAATGACTCTGCGACAATGATGGCGGGCGGGTTGCCTTCCACCAGTTTTTCAATTTGGTGGCGTTTGCGGTCATCAGAGATGCGGGCGAAGTATTCAATTTCCTGCCGGCCAAACACCTGGATGCGCCCCGGGTGAATGGTGTTGAGGTGCCCAACCAGGTCGGAGGAGGCAAAGCACTGGAGGTCTAACCCACGGCCGCCGCCGTTGAGGCCAGCCAACCACTCCAGTTTGAGTTTGTCGCGGTTGGCTTCGATGAGTTCTCTCAGTTGCTTCACAGGTGCTTAACTCGCGGGTTGGTAGGGCTCCCAGTTGGCGATGAGCTGGTGGGTCAGGTCCGGGTTGGATTCTGTCAAGAGCTTCTCGCGGAATTCTCGATCCGACAACATTTGAGCCAGTTCAGACAGTATATCCAGATGGTGCTGGTTTGCGCTTTCGGGCACCAGCAAAAACATCAGCAGCTTGACGGGTTGACCGTCGGGTGCATCGAATGGAATGGGGTCCTGGACACGCACGAGGCAAGCCACAGGCTCGCGCAGGCCTTTGATGCGGCCATGCGGCACGGCAACCTGTTGACCAAGCCCTGTTGAACCCAGGCGTTCGCGCGCGAACAGGCTGTCGAATACC
Organism: Limnobacter sp.; assembly: GCF_036405155.1. Taxonomy (GTDB): domain Bacteria; phylum Pseudomonadota; class Gammaproteobacteria; order Burkholderiales; family Burkholderiaceae_B; genus Limnobacter. Next base: position 289,542 of record NZ_DASWYD010000001.1, read on the forward strand.
TTGGCCCGGGCGATGCCCTGGTTGTTTTCAAACACCAATCCGGCTTGTTCAAATACGCGCTTTTTGCTGGTGACCTGTGCATCCAGCACGATGTTGGATGACGGCAGAAGATTTGCGATTAAGTTCATCGGACTGATTCCCGATACCCGCTTCAAAAATTGTGGGCCGATTATACGCCATAAAAACAAAAAAGGCGGAACGGGGTCCGCCTTTTGCTTTTCCCTGAAAATACAGGGATTTAGGTGTTTTATTCCGTTTCTTCGACGGCCGAGTGTTTGATGGGGGCGTGGCTGTGGCTGGTCAGCTTGTCTTTGTGACGCAGCACTTGGCGGTCCAACTTGTCGGCCAGGGAGTCAATTGCTGCATACATGTTTTCGTCACTGGACTCTGCGTGAATATCCTTTCCGCGCACATGCAGGGTGACTTCTGCTTTTTGAACCAGTTTGGTCACTGAGAGGGTAACCGATGCGTCAATCACATGGTCAAAGTGCCTTTTCACCCGGTCTAGTTTTTCAATCACATACTGGCGAATGGCTGGGGTAACTTCGAGATGATGACCATTGATGTTCAAGTTCATACAGACTCTCCTTACGTTGCTGCGCATTGCCCATGCAAAAGTCAGAGCGATTTGCGCATGTTCACCGGGGGGATCTTGAGGGATTCCCGGTATTTAGCCACCGTGCGTCTTGCGACCACGATGCCCTGCTGACCGAGTAGTTCGGCAATCTGGCTATCGGATATTGGCTGCTTCGGGTCCTCCGAGGAAATCAGTTGCTTGATGAGCGCACGAATGGCCGTGCTGGAAGCCTGTCCACCTGAGTCGGTTGAAACATGACTTCCGAAGAAATACTTTAGCTCAACCAACCCATGCGGCGTCAACATGTATTTTTGCGTGGTGACCCGCGAAACAGTCGATTCATGAAGACCCAAAAGATCCGCTATTTCTCGCAGAACCAAGGGTTGCATAGCGATTTCACCATGGTTGAAGTAGCCGATTTGTCGTTCAACGATGGCTTGAGAGACTCGTAAAATAGTGTCAAATCGCTGCTGAACGTTTTTGAGCAACCAGCGAGCTTCCTGCAGTTGGGCGCTCAGTTGTGCGCTTTGCCCGCGATTTGAACGCAAAATGGCCGCATAAACCTCATTGATGCGGATTCGGGGCATCACATCAGGGTTCAGTTGGACGTGCCATTTCCCGGCGGATTTCCGCACAATGACGTCCGGCACCACATGGTCGTCGTCCACACGGCGAAATTTGGCCCCGGGGAAGGGTTCCAGCGAACGGATGAGTTGGTGGCATTCTTTGAGCAGCTCTTCGTCGACGTTCAATACTTTTTTAAGCTTGGTGTAGTCCCGCTGGGCGAGCAAACCCAGGTGTTCAGCGATGATCAAACGGCAGATATTGAACAGTTCGCTGTTATTGGCAATGTCTTGCCGGGTTTTTAGCTGAAGAAGCAGGCATTCGGATGCGTTTCGCGCACCCACGCCAGGTGGGTCGAAGCTTTGCAGCAATTTGAGTGCCGCCTGCAACTCTTCAAACTCCAGGTCGGGCACCTCCTGCAGCGTGTCCCAGAGGTCCTCGAGCTCAACAGTGAGGTAACCATCGTCGTTGAGATAATCAATCAGCCACAGCACCAGGTTTTTGTCGCGCTCGGACGCGTTGGTCATGCGAAGCTGGTCGATCAGGTGCTGCGAGAGGCTGCTTTCCGGTGCCGCCAGTTGCAGCCCCGGCTTTTCTTCGTCGCCATCTGCATTGGTGCCACTGTTGTCACGCCAGTCCCCTTCCCAGTTGTCCTGGATGGCGTCGATGCTGTCGCGTTGGACGAGGTCCTCAGCATCCCGCTCCGCCTCAGGCGCCAGTTCCTGGGGTTGTTCGACCGCCGGTTCTGCGCGTGCAGGTTCAGTTTCACCAGGGTCAAAACTGTCGGTGGGCGTGTCGTCCAGTTCGCTGTTGGCGCCCAAGCTCACAGTCTGGTCGGCACCATTCTCATCGCCATCTTCGTCTGACACTTCCAACAATGGGTTTTCTGCAAGCGCCTGTTGAATTTCCTGCTGCAGTTCCAGTGTGGACAATTGCAACAGCCGGATGGACTGCTGCAATTGGGGCGTGAGTGTGAGGTTTTGAGAGACTTTGAGTTGAAGCGACTGTTTCATGGCGTGGCGGTGGCCTTACATCCGAAAGTGTTCACCCAGATACACCCGCCGAACATCGTCGTTTTCGATGATTTGTTCGGGGGTTCCGGAGGCGAGCACGCGGCCAGCACTGATGATGTAGGCCCTGTCGCAAATGCCGAGCGTTTCGCGAACGTTGTGGTCGGTGATGAGCACACCAATGCCTTTGGACTTCAGGAACGCAACAATCTTCTGGATTTCCAGCACGGCAATGGGATCAACCCCTGCAAAGGGTTCGTCCAGCAGAACGAAGCGCGGAGAACTGGCCAATGCCCGGGCGATTTCAAGCCGGCGGCGTTCGCCCCCCGACAAGGAGGCTGCCAAGGATGTGCGGATGTGGGCAATCTGCAAATCGTTCAACAGGTCTTCCACGGCCTGGTCCACGGTTTTGTCCGCGGGTGGGTTGATTTCCAGCACAGCCCGAATGTTTTCTTCGGTGGTCAGTTTGCGAAACACCGAAGCTTCCTGCGGCAGGTAAGACAAGCCGGCCCGTGCGCGGTCGTGGATGGGCTTGAGCGTGATGTCGGTGCCTTCAAGGCAGATGTAACCTTCATCGGCTGCCACCAGGCCAACGATCATGTAAAAGCAGGTGGTTTTGCCCGCGCCGTTGGGGCCCAACAGGCCGACCACTTCGCCGGTGTCCACATGCAGTGACACATCTTCAATCACCCGCTTGCTGCGATAGGCCTTGCGCAAACTCAAGGCTTGAAGGCGACCCTGGCCTGTCAGTGTTTTTGAAAGCATGTGCTTTACTCCGCCTTGTCTCGTGGTTTGATGACCGCCTGTACGCGACTTTTCCCGGGGCCATTCCCATCGCCCACCACATTGAGGGTTTCGGAGTTTTGCTGGTACACAATTTTGTTGCCGGTGATGGATTCGGTCAGCTGACCGTTCGAACTTTTTTGAAGATTGGCTTGACCGGTCAATGTGACCACCGAGCTGGCACCGTCCAGTTCAATCAGGTTGGCGGTTCCGTTGATGAGCAGCACCTCACTGGGTTTGGTCGAATCCCGCTGTTGCTTGAACCGCGCTGGTGAGCCTTCAATCGTGGCATGTTGGGTGCCATCTTTGGTTTCCCGCAGGGTCAGTTTGTCGCCTCGAACGACCAGACTGCCGCGGGTAAGCAACACATTGCCCGTGAATACATTCACACTGGCTTTCTCGTTGTAATTCATCTGGTTGGCGTCGATGGTGGTCGGCTGTTTTTTGTCCGATTCCAAAGACCACGCAGTGGCACTGTACAGAAACAGTGACACCAGTGCCCACGCCATCGGTATTGGGGGATGGTTCATGGCTTTGCCTCAATCCTGATTTTCACCGGGCCAACCGATTTGAGTTCGCCGGTGTTGTTGTTGAATTCCACGCCGTTGGCGACCATGTGCTGGCCTGGCCGGTCAATGGTGACTTGGTCACGGCTGCGAATCATTTGCTTGGGGTTGTCCATGACCAGGCTGTTGGATTTCAAGTAGGTCGTGACGCCGTCCCGTTCCGCTTGGACAGCAACCTGGTTGCGCAGCGTCAGTTGGTCTGTGTCCAGTTCGTATATGCCTTCCAGTGCCTGCCCCTGAACAGTGGTGCCCTTCGGTTCAAACTGCTCAATGTTGGGCCGCGTGATGTTCCACACATTGCCTTGAGGAATGTGCTCCGCGGACTTGCTGCGAATGTGCGAGTAACGGTCGAGCGCCAGGTCTTGGGTTTGAACCGTGAAGTTGCGCAGGTAATAGTCGGCAACCGTGGGATCTTTTTGGCCGTGCGTGTTGAACAAACTGAGTTCTGTTTGCATGGCATACCAGTATGAGCTGGCTGCCAGCAGGAATGTCAGCAGCAGCGGAATGAACTGGGACAGAACGCCAGCGAAGGACCGGATCAAACTCATGCGCCCATCCATGGGTTGATGTACCCAGCCTGGTGGCTGAGGATAAAATCACACAGCTCGCGCACCGCACCCTGCCCCGTGGGGCGGGTATTCAACCAATGGGCCACGGCTTTCATCGGTTCAGGGGAATGGGGGGTGGTGCAGGCCAGCCCCACGGATTTCAGCACGGGGTAGTCGGGCCAGTCGTCCCCAAAAAAAGCACACTGCGACCATTCCAGCCCCAGTTCTTGACGGATCTTGTCCAGCGCGTCCAGCTTGGTTTTGCACCCCTGAACCAGCGAATGGATGCCCAAGTCGCGCGCACGCTTTTCGACAATCAGGCTGGAGCGGGCAGTGATCCACACCACTTTAACCCCGTGGTCCATCAGCAGACGCAAACCTTGTCCGTCAAACACGGAAAACCGTTTCATCACTTCGCCGTCATTGCCGAAATACAACCCACCGTCGGTGAGTGTGCCGTCCACATCGAGGCCCAGCAGGCGGATGTTGCCAGCGGCTTGCGCAGCGGTTTGACGGGCTTGGTCCATGGCCATGCTTACACCACCTTGGCTTCGAAGAGGTCGTGGAAATTGAGTGCACCAACCACACGGCGTTCAGCATCGGTCACCACCACCTGGCTGATGTGGTTCACTTCCATCATGCGGACTGCTTCAACAGCCAGTTTGTCGGGCGAAATCGACCGGGGGTTTGCACTCATGACTTCCGAGACGATCAAGCCCCGCAGGTCCAGCCCTTGCTCAATCAAGCGGCGCAGGTCACCGTCGGTGAACACGCCCAGCAGGGTTTTGTTGGCGTCGACCACCGCGGTCATGCCCAGTCCTTTTTTGGTGATTTCCAAAATGGCACTGGAAATGGAGGCGCTCGGTGTCACCATGGGCACGCGGTCGCCCTGGCGCATCACATCGCGCACATGGGTCAACAGCTTTCGACCCAGGCTGCCGCCCGGGTGTGACAGGGCAAAATCTTCCTCGGTAAACCCCCGGGCTTTCAACACCACCACAGCCAGGGCATCGCCCATGGCCAACGCAGCGGTTGTGCTGGCGGTGGGCGCCAGGTTCAGGGGGCAGGCTTCTTTTTCAACGCTGCAATCCAGCACCAAATCAGCCTGGCGGGCCAGTGTGGAATCCATTTTGCCGGTCATGGCCACAATCTTTGCGCCGCGCCGAGCAATCGCCGGGATCACCGCCACCAGTTCTTCAGTTTGCCCGGAGTTGGACAGGGCCAACACCACATCATCGGCGGTGATCATGCCCAAATCGCCGTGTGAGGCTTCGGTGGCGTGAACAAAAAAGGAGGGTGTGCCGGTGCTGGCCAATGTGGCGGCAATTTTTTGGGCAATCAAGCCCGATTTGCCCACACCAATCAGAATGACCCGACCCTTGCAATCCAGTATGGCTTGCACTGCTGCTGAAAACTGCCCATTCAGTTTGGGCACCAGGGCCGAGATGGCTTGGGCTTCAATGTCCAGCGCTTCCTTGGCTTTGGCCAAAAAGTCGGTGTGATGGGCTGGATTCGGCAGGTCTGGCATGGTGGTCCCTGTTAGACTCAAGCAAGGCGGGTATTGTGATGGCGTCGTTTTAGCGGCAGTATAGCAAAGCCCGTGCCAATTCTCTTCCCGAACTTTGCATTCAACGTGCCCAACGCTCTCGAGCTCTCGCTGATTCTTATGCTGGTCGCCGTTCTGGCGGTGTCCCTCTTCAAGCACTGGAAGTTGCCAGCAATGCTGGGTTATTTGTTTGCCGGCACCTTGATCGGACCTTTCTCCCTGGGGATTGTTCCCGATGTTCCCGAGACCCGACACCTGGCCGAGTTTGGCGTGGTGTTCCTGATGTTTTCGATTGGTCTGGAGTTTAGTCTCCCCAAACTGCATGCCATGCGCCGTGTGGTGTTTGGCTTGGGTTTGGCGCAGGTGTCGCTCACCATTCTGGGCGTAATGGTGCTGGGCTGGTTGTTGAACTGGGTTTTCAATGTGTCCATGGCCACTGCATTTGTGTTGGCGGGTGCGGCCGCCATGTCATCCACCGCGATTGTGAGCAAACTGCTGGCCGAGCGGCTTGAATTGGACTCCGCCCATGGTCGCCAAATCATGGGCATTTTGCTCTTCCAGGACTTGGCGGTGGTGCCACTGCTCATCATCATTCCTGCCTTGGCGGAAGATGCCAGCCACCTGCCGAAAACCTTGAGTTTGGCCATGGTGAAGGCGGCGCTGGTACTGGGTTTGATGCTGGTGTTTGGACAGCGCATGATGAACTGGTGGATGACCTTCGTGGCCCGGAGCAAGTCCCAGGAACTGTTTGTTCTCAACGTGCTGCTCATTACGCTGGGTCTGGCCTGGCTGACCGAGCTGGCCGAATTGTCGCTGGCACTGGGCGCCTTTGTGGCGGGCATTCTGATTGCTGAAACCCAATACAAACACCAGGTGGAAGAGGACATCAAGCCGTTTCGCGACGTGTTGCTGGGTTTGTTCTTTGTGACCACGGGCATGTTGCTCAACCCGGCGGTGGTGATCAAAAACTGGTACTGGGTTATTTTGCTGTCGGTCATTCCTGTGGTGGCCAAGCTGGTCTTGATTGCGGCTTTGGCCCGGGTTTTTGGGGCGAACACGGGCACAGCGATGCGCACCGGTATTTATTTGGCACAGGCGGGTGAGTTTGGTTTTGTGCTGTTGTCCAACGCCGGCTCTGCGGGGTTTGGTTTGGTGCCCGACCCCTGGTTGCAAACCATCACGGCCAGCATGGTGTTGTCGATGTTGGCGGCGCCTTTCATGATCCAGCATGCCGATCGCATGGTGCTGCGGTTTTCAAGCCAGGAATGGCTTCAGCGTTCCCTGGAGCTTCACCAGATTGCACAAAAAAGCCTGTCGACCAGCAAACATGTGCTGGTGTGCGGGTTTGGGCGCAGTGGGCAACACTTGGCGCGCCTGCTGGATCGCGAAGACCTGAGCTATGTGGCTTTGGATTTGGACCCAGACCGCATTCGGGAGGCCACAGCCGCTGGTGATTCGGTGGTGTTTGGCGATGCTGCCAAGCGAGAAACCCTGGTGGCAGCTGGATTGATGCGCGCAAGTTGTGTGGTGGTGACGTTTGCGGAAACCAAAACCGCTGAAAAGGTGTTGATGGCGGTGCGCCAGCTGGCACCGGCGGTTCCGGTCATTGTGCGAACCACCGACGAAAGTGATCTGGAGCGACTCACCGCCGCGGGTGCCACAGAGGTGGTTCCTGAAATTCTGGAGGGCAGTTTGATGCTGGGCTCACAGGCGCTGATGATTCTGGGCGTGCCGGTTTCGCGGGTGGTCAAGCAAATTCGGAATATTCGTGAATCGCGCTATCAAATGTTTCGGGGGGTGTTTCGCGGTGTGGATGATGAAGCCGACACCCCTGAGAACCAGTGGGTGCGCCTGCACTCGGTGATTATTGAGCCCGGTGCAACCGGGGTGGGACGATCGTTGTCGGAGTTGGGTCTCTTAGACCTTGGGGTCGAGGTGAATGCCATACGCCGGCGGGGCATTCGGGGTGGAGACCCATCGCCCGATACCCGGTTGGAAAGCGGGGACATTTTGGTGTTGAAGGGCCAGCCTGATGCACTCAGCCTGGCCGAAGCAAAAATTCTGGGGCGCAAGCCAAGCCGGCAGGATGTCTAGCGCCCCACCGTTGAGCGCGTCACCCCTCAGCGCAGCAAATACAGTGCGCCGCACTGCACTTCGGTTTTCTCATTCCAAAATCCGCCTGTGGTGCATGCAGCCACATCGGCATTCAGCACCTGTATGGTGCCTTTCAAGGGGTTGCCGTCGTCCAGTTTGCGGTCGATTTCTGCCAATTGGCGCACCGGGGCCTGGTCAGCAAACAGCACTGCGGTTGCACCCTCGGGAGTGCTTGGGCCCTCCAGTGTGCTGCTGATCACCATCACCCCGCCAAATCGGCTCGCCATGCAGCTGGTTGGGCCGCAGGCGGCATCTGCCGCGGCGGGTGGCGAAAAGTCGCCTTGAATAAACCCTGCTTTCTGGAGTTGTGTGAAGACATGGCCTTCTTCTTCGCTGCCCTCGATTCGACCATTGCCATCGCCCCCGGTGGTGCCCAGGCCTGCAGCGTCAGCCGCCGTAAAGTCACCGGGCAAGGCGCCATAGCGGCTTTGAAAGGCGACCATGGCTGTTTCCAGACTGGCCAAATCACTGATGACGGATTGCACTTTGGCGCTGCCAATCAATTCACGGCCTTTGAGAATGCCCCCTGCAAGAATGGCCAATACAGCCAATGCGATGGACAATTCCAGCAGTGAAAAGCCGGCAGACAGCGTGGGGCGTGAGGTGTTTTTCATGGTGTGTCGATTCCGTGGTGTGAATGGTTTAGAGGTTATTGGCATGGGTAACGTGGCGCAGGCGTCAGTTCACTGCGGTTTGGGCTGCGGCACCGCCTGACAGCCAGCCGCCTTGCAGCCACAGCCAGAACAGACGGTCGTAGGACAACCACACCAGCGCCGAGCCCGTTGAAGATGGCGGCACAATGAACTGGTGCTGACGCAGTGCGTTGTCCAAACCCGACGGTTCGGGTTGAGGAAGAACAACCAGCACCGCGCTTTCGCTCAAGGTTGGCAAGTTGCCGCAACCCCAAGACTGAACAGGTGGAGGGGCTGCTGCGGTTTGCTGGCACAGGTGCAGCGCAGGCAAGGGGCCTTGCCCCACAGCCAAGTTGACAGTGGGCGGATTGAAAATGATTTCGGACAGTTGTTGTGGTGACAGAAATTGAAAAGGCTGCCCACGCAGCAGCGAGCCTGATGCTGGTGCACCGGCCGAGGCCAAATCGGCCACAACCATGCGTAGCTTGAATGGTGTGGATAACCCCAGACTTTGTGACGGGAACCAGCCACTCGTGCTGGCGCACAGCCCAGCCTGCCGCAACTCCGGGCCGTCGGCTTGTTCTGCGGGGCACGGCAAACGACCATGGGTGAGTACAAAAGCCTCCAGCGCCTCCTGCAGTCCACGGTTCTGTTGCTGTCTTTTCATTTCGATGTCATTGGCTTGCTGGCTGGCCGTCAAACGAATCAGAGGGCCCAGTAGCATGCCCAGCACCAGCAGGGCCAATGCGGTCTCAACCAGGGTAAAGCCTCGGACGCTCTTCATGGATTGGTCATGGTGGCTGTCCATCCGTGTTCTCCGTGAACCATTTGTATGCGGGTTAATTGACCAAGAACCGAGGCTGGCCAGGTGAATTCGCAGTCGCAGGCCTCTGCCCCCGGGCTTGTTGGGCACCATGGTTTTTGCCCCGGGTTGCAGGGCCGGTTGCTGCCCGCCTCCGGTGCATAGCGGCTAACAGGCCATCGACTGTTCAGGCCTGCAGGGCCTTTGAACATACAACTTGAGGTGCTGCTGCTGATGCAATGAAACAAGGTGCTTCCATCAGGCTCAAGTTGTGAGCCTGAACATCCCGTTGAGCCTGCGCAGGTTTGCATGGACACCCAATGGGCTTGCTGTGCACAGCCGCAGGTGCAGCGGGTTTTGGTGCAATGGCACTGGCAGCCAGAGTTTTGGGGTTGCCAGCGGTCTGGCATGTTGGAGATGGTCAAGTTTTCGTGAGTTTGCGGCACCCAGGAATGGCTGGCAGCCACCTGGGTTTGATTGGCAATCCACCGCCTAACGGTAAACAAGGCTTGCTCCCGGACGACAGTCTGCAAAGCGCGCTCTAGCTCAGCCTGACTCAACAACAAGTAGGGCGGTTGAACAGTCCACTGGTCGGGCCCATCCACCTGAATATTGGCAGCCACAACTGCCGATATCCCGGTGTGTGTGCCCTCAGGTGTACGGATGGTCAGCGTTGGCAAATCAAAATTGACCCATTGGCTCCACCCCAGTGGGTTGGGTTGCACCAATTGTGCCGACACACCGTAATGCCACTGAATTGGACGCATCGGTGAATTGGGCACTGCTGTATGCCCCAATGCACTGCCCAGGTAGTTCACTTTGATCACAGCCGTGGTCGGCCAAAAGCCAACCCGTTTGTCGGTGCAAACCACCAAGGGCTGACCGCCGGGCGATGCGGCAGGACAAGGCAAATGGCCCGGTTGGGTCAGGGTGTTGATGCCTTGCCGGCTGGCAAAGTTCAGCAGGGTCTGCTGGATGGTTTGCAATTGCAAACGCGTATTGGCCTTGCGCTGGAAACTGGCCACATGCTGCGTGTGCTGGATGGTCCAAAAACCGGCCGTGGATGCCACCAGCAATGCGAGGAAAATGATGGTGCCCATCAGTGCTTGACCTCGGGCCTGGCTCCGGGTGAGCATTGTCCTCATGGGCGTTTCCCTGGGGCCAACCAGTTGTGTTTTTTTGCGTCGTAATGGCGCTTGCCTTGTTGGGTATCCACCCAGCCCTGTTGGCGCACAGCGTCATTGTTTTCCTGGTTGTTGATCAGTTGTGTACTGGAAACAGGCTCATGGCGTGAGCCTGACTGGACATCACGAACAGCCTTGAATACTGCGGGTGAAACGTCCAATGCTTGCCAAGGTGCACTGGTCGTGCTGCCCACTGGCGCCTCGCTGGGTACACATTGAATGCGAACAACATTCGCATCGGGTTTCAGGGTGCATCGGCCCGATGAAACGCGGTGTTGTGCCATCCAGTTGAAGGTGCTCGACCAGGCTGCGCTTTCTGTGTCCTGTTGTTCGCGGAAAATGAATACCGGGACCGGTTTGGCGAAGGTCTGTCGCTTGGGCGGAAAGCGATTGGGGGCTGCTGCCGGTTGTATTGCACGATTGGGCGTCGGCGGTTGGTCCGTGATGAGCAAAGTGCCAACACCACCCGCGCACAGGGTGATGAGCACGGTGGCAACGTGGTTGCTCGCACGGTGTTGATGCACCAGTCGCCCCAAGGGTGAGGTGGGCGTCATGGTTGCACCCCGCTTGGGTTTGCAGCGTTGGCGGGTGTGCAGACCACGGCGCCTGCAGCTTCGGTGCACCCCTTCGGAAGCCGGCGGGGAATGCGATCCAACTGCACAATGCTCGTGGTCGGAACGCCGTCTTTCCAGTCAAACTCAACCGATTCGATGTGCTTTTTGCCACGGGCACCGAATGCCTCCAGTTGTCCCTTCCAGCCTTGCCAATCGGATGTTGATGGTGGCTGCTTGGGCGTTTGTATTTGGTTGTTTGGCGGGGATTTGGCTGTAAGTTGTGATGCTCTGACGGGTTGCTGGCCTTGCATCTGTTGTGCGGCGGAGCCCATCCAAATACCCAACACTGCGATGGTTGCCAGCACAGTGCGAAGCGGCCACTGTTTGCGCGACAACAACACCTGCCGGGTATTGAACCGAATCCAGGCCAAGCGCGTGGGTGGCCACTGGTTCAGTCCCTGAGCCCATTGTTCAAAGACAGGGTGTTCGTGACCCAGCAGTTGGACGTATTCCGCACTGTCTGGGCCTGACCTGTAATGGCTTTCGCAGACCACGCGAATGCCCGCGGGGTAATGCTGGAGGGACTCGATTAACCCTGCCAACGCCGGCGAATGGTCTACCGCATGCCAACGAACCGGGCTTTGCCGAACGGTGCACCACCGTGGGGTGCCCTGTGCGGTGCAAGGTTCGTCCGGCAGGTTGATCAGCACCAGCGTGGAGGGCATGGTCAGGCTATTCAGGTGCTCTGCAGAACCCAAAAAATCAGTCCACAGTTGGGCTGAATGCGCTTGCCACCCCTGGTTGGTCGGTTCAAGCCGCTGGATTTGCCAGGCTGTGTTTTGTGTTGTTCGGGACACCCACCAACAGTCCATTGGAATACTCATGGCATTTGTCCCAATTGTTGGTACAAGGGTGCCAGGGTGGTTTGGTAGGCCAACAGAATAATCATGGCGGCCAAACCCAAAGCCAGCGGTGAGAGCCAGGCCATGACACGTTGGCGTCGTTGCTGTGCCATGACCTGGTGAATTCGCGCGCACAGGCCAAAGCATTGGTGGAGGTTGCCACTGTGTTCAGCGATGCTGCCCTGCCGGATTAGAAACTGAGGTGCCTGTGCCTGTTTCAGGGCGTTGGATAACGAGTTGCCCCGTTGCAGGCTGCGAAGAAGGTGGTGATTGAACTCCGCCAAGGCTTTTTCCATGGCGGACCGTACCCGCAATGGCCGATTCAGCACGCGGAGCAAGTCGATGCCCGCTTCCAGTTCGCAGGCCATGGTGAAAAAATGTTGTTGAACCTGCAGTGCTGGGCGGATGCGCCAACGCCCCAGGTGGCGACTGAAGCCTGCTGTGGCGTGTTGCTGGTTCTGTTGCCGAAAGCCCAGGCCCAATAGCGCAACCAAAAGCCCCGCCACCAGCAATGCGGTGGGCAGGTCCAGCTGCACGGGTGCTGCCGTGAACCCCACCGTGTTGGCCAGTAATACCCACAACCCCAATGCGCTGGCCAGCACCAAAGCTGGGTAGCTCAAGGTTTGGAGCAGTCCTTGTCGAAACTGATATGCCAACTGCCATTCCTGACTTTGCCTTGCCAACGCCTGACCCCAATCGCCCTGAACCTGGGCACACCGAATCGCCAGTTGCAAGGGCTCAGGGAAGGTGTTGAGTCGGTTCGAAAAGGCCTGTTCGGGCGCCATGCCTTGCTGGAGGGCGTCCAGGCTGGGGCGCAGTAGTCGCGGCAATGGGGTGTGTTTTCCGTCCTGGGCCATCAATTCGACACTCAGCTCCAGGGCTTCCAGCGCACTCAGGCCGGTTTGGCAGAGTTCAGCCCATTGGCGCATCCAGTCAATCCAGGCCGTATCGGGCACCCGGCGATTCAGCCATGTCATGACGTGCGGTCCTCGCGGTTATTCAAAATTTGATGAAGGTCGGACAACCGCTGGCAATCCAATAGTTCGGCTCGGTCCACTGCCGTGAAATCCATCAATTGAGCGATGGGTCGCCTTTGGCCCGGATTGCTCTCGCAGGGTCGAAGCTGTTGGGCCAACACCCCGTTCAAGCAGTTCAACAGGCTGGGCAGGGGAACACTCAATTCCATCAAACGGTAAAGCGCGCCCAGGCAATCCGGCGCATGGACAGAGGCCAACACCCGATGACCAGTCAGTGCCGCATGCAGGGTCAGGTGAGCGGTTTCAATGTCCCGAATCTCGCCGATCAGGATGGTGTCCGGGTCTTGCCGCATGAGTGAACGCAGGCCCGCGGCGGCATCCAGTTGAGGTAGACGCGAAAGGTCGGTTTGCAAGGCCCTGGGGTGAATGACCTCCACGGGTTCTTCCAGTGTCACCAGTCGACCGGCCAGTTCGCCCAATTCATGCAGAATGGCATGCAGCGTGGTTGATTTTCCCGCACCGGTAGCCCCAGCCACCAGCAGCAGTCCATGTTCCAGCTTGCTCAATGTGCGAAGTTGCTCGGCCAATGTCGCAGGGAAGCGTAGGTCATCAAGCCGCTGGGCTTTGTGGGTGTTGAGTAGCCGAATGACGAGGCTTTCACCGTGCATGCCAGGGTGGGTGGCCAGTCGAACGTCCAGGCCCAGGTAACTCAGCCGCCCGTCTTGCGGACGGCGGCTTTCTGCAATGTTCATGTTGCAGGCCGCCTTAAATGTTTGAATCAGGATGCGGGCCGTGTCGGTTGCCAGTGTGTGCCAATCGCCGATGGCGCCGGCAATTCGCAGGCTGGCGCAATAGTGGCCATCACCCGCCGTCAAATGCAGGTCCGAGGCGCCACGGTTGTTTGCATGGGTCAACACCGCACCCCATGCCGAGTGCAGCGCCGTCTGGAACGGGCTTTCGATCTCCATCATGGCTGTGGGGTGGGCAAGGGGGGTGACGCACCGCCCAGCGATTGGGCTGCCAACAAAGGCAGTCGGCAGACCTGCTGCACACAACGCGCCCGTGCCGCTTGCAAGGCTTCTTCAGCCTGCGCATCGAGGCCCTGTTGTCGGGCCAGCAGAGACAAATTGAACCAAGGCTCGGGCGCTTCCGGATAGTGCGTGGTCAGCAAACGCATCAGCCGTGTGGCCCGTACCGTGTCACCTTGTTGCCCCAAAAACAGACCGAACCGCAGGCTTTGGGCAAACTCAGGGTCCATGGTGCTTGCCTGGTTTGAGACGCCCTGGCCAGGCGAGCCCAGCACCGTGGCTTTGAGCAGTACCACCAGTTCAATCTGGTTGTTGCTGCGGCGCTGGCTTTGGGTCACTGGGTCGAGAACATCCGGACTGCCTGGAATACCTCGGTCCAGACTGTTGAGTTCCTGCTGGCGAAGACCGCCCAGCAAAGCCATTTCCCCGTCCCGCAGTTTAAGCACAGACTCCAGCTCACGCGTCTGGATTTCAGGCACCTGGCTGACAATGTTCAGTTGTCGAAGGGCCGGGTTTGGGTCTTGAACAAACCCCACAATGCGGCTCAAGGTCGGTCGAACCCGAAGCTGAACAGCATTGTTGTCGGCAATTTGAGGCGTCACAGTCATCAAAAAGCCCACGGGCACCGTTTGAACCTGCGTGTTGAAGGTAGAGAAGGCGGGGCTGCTTTGCGTGGGGGCGCTGGTTTGAACGTCGGTGGTGAAGTACACGCGGTTGTCGATGACCTTCAGAACCGATGGTTGTTGATTCATGGCCACAATGCGGGGCGATGACAACACCGATGCCTTGCCAAACTCTTCCAGCAGCCTCAACACCACACTGGACTCCGAGTTTGATCCGGTTCGGCTGGCGCTGAAGGTGAGCACCGGGTTGACCGTGTTCAAGCCTTGAACGAGCAAGCCGGCGCGGGTGCCTGAATCTTTGAGCAGATTCCAGTCGATGCCCCGTTCAAACCGGTCGTTCAGCGTGATTTCCGTGATGACGGCCTCCAGAACGACTTGCCGGTCCAGCCGCTGCTGAAGCAAGGCGAGCCATTGCGCCACCCGGGCGTGTTGCGAGGGTTTGGCCAGCACCGCCACCGTGCCGGACTCTGGGTTGACGATCACGCGCCCCGAGCGCACTTCACGCCGAGTGGTGGTGACTTCCCGTTGGTTGCTGTTGCTGCTGCTGGCGGTTCGGCGTGGGTTGAGGAATCGGCTTCGGTTTGAATCCTTGTTGCTTTCGAAAGCGCGGTCTTTGTCTTCTTCCCGAGTACGTTCCTGCGTGGAAAATTCCTGAGGGCGAATTTGAGCCTGAATGAGCTGCTCGATTTCCGCTGTTAGTTTTTCCCACACATTGTTGTCCTGTTCGTTCAAGAGTGTGAGGTCAGACCGATTGCCGCTTTCCCGCCGCTCGCCGGGTTGAACAGCTTGATTGGCCACGGCAGAGCTCAGTCGTGAGCTGTCGCTCATCTGCCGTGCAATCGAGAGATAGTCCAGTTTGTACAGGCGCAACTCATCCTTGTCGCAACGCAATTTCAGTTGCCCTTTCTCCAGTGTCACCACGGCGTCGGTTTGTTCGCCGAGCAAAGCCATCAGCTCGCTCAAGGGCAAATCCCGCCCCACCAGGCTCACCAGCCGTGCCCCGCATTCGTCGAAGCTGTAGCCCATGCGCATGTCTTGTGCCACCAGCTCCAGCACATGGCTGGCTGGCAAGTTTTCAATACGAAGGTTCAGTGGGTGGTCGAGTGTCGGGTTGTGTTCAAGGGGTTGGTGAGCCGGTTCGGCGACCCAAAGGCTCAGTGGCTGCGCTGTCGTGGTTTGAGGCGCACGTGCATCCGGCAAGGGGTAGGTTGGTGTTGTTGAACTGCAGGCCATCAAGGTCAGCGGCAGAAATGCCAGTGCCAGGTGGCCATGTGCGCGAAAGTTCATAGAACCTTAATGTTTCACCGGGAAAAGCGCGATTGTAGGTAAATGTGTTGCGGGGCCCCGAACCCTGGTCATACCAGGGAGGTGATGGTGTCGCTTTTAGGGGGCGTTGGGCCGCGTTTGCAGGTGCTTACTGAACCGGCGTTCAGTCTCTTCGGGTTAGAATATCCAATTGCGATAAAAAAACAGCAGGGGCGCCCAGATGGGCTTTGTAGCAGAACTCAATCAGGTGGATTTTGGTTACGGCGACCGCCTTATCCTCAAAGACATCACCCTTCGGATACCCAAAGGGAAGGTGGTGTCGGTGATGGGTGGGTCTGGCTCGGGCAAAACAACCCTGCTTCGGCTGATGTGCGGGCAATACCCCGTCAATCGCGGCGAAGTGAGTGTGCTCGGGCAAAACATTGTGCGTGCGTCCACCAAGGACCTCTACGCCTTCCGCAAGCGGATTGGCGTGTTGTTCCAGTTCGGAGCCCTGTTCACCGATTTGTCCGTGTTCGACAACGTGGCTTTCCCGCTGCGCGAGCACACCAATCTGCCCGAGTCGGCCATTCGTGACCTTGTGTTGCTCAAATTGCACGCCGTGGGGCTTCGCGGTGCATCTCACCTCATGCCCTCGGAAATTTCCGGCGGGATGAGTCGCCGTGTTGCGCTGGCCCGCGCTGTGGCGCTCGACCCGGAGCTGATTTTTTACGATGAGCCCTTCGCAGGTCTGGATCCCATCTCTTTGGGCATCACGGCCAACCTGATTCGCACGCTGAACGACGCGCTGGGTGCCACTTCGGTGGTGGTGACGCACGACATTCACGAATCCTTTGCCATCAGTGACTATGTGATTGTGATCGCCAACGGCAAGGTGCTGGCCGAGGGCACGCCAGCAGAGGTCAGCGAAAACACCGACCCGTATGTTCAACAGTTCATCCAGGGGTTGCCGGAGGGGCCTGTGAAATTCCACTACCCGGCCACCGATCTGCTGGAGGACTTCGCATGAGCCCCGTCGCATTGGTCTCCGGTGTTGGCGCCGGCGTTCGGTCCAGCATCACTGGTTTGGGTCAGTTTGCACGTTTGGTGGTTCAGTTGTTCATGCTGTTGCCAAAAGCCATCCTGCGACCGCGCCTCATCATTGACCAAATCCACTTCATCGGCAATTACTCGCTGGTCATCATCGTGGTGTCTGGTTTGTTCGTGGGGTTTGTATTGGGCTTGCAGGGCTACTACACCCTGAACCGTTACGGTGCAGAGCAAGCTTTGGGCTTGTTGGTGGCGCTGTCGCTGGTGCGCGAGTTGGGGCCGGTTGTGTCCGGCCTATTGTTTGCAGGCCGCGCAGGCACATCGCTGACCGCTGAAATTGGCCTGATGAAAGCCGGTGAGCAACTGACAGCCATGGAGATGATGGCCGTCGACCCCAAGGCCCGCATTCTCGCCCCGCGCTGGGTGGCTGGACTGATTTCCATGCCCTTGTTGGCGGCGTTGTTCAGCGCCGTGGGCGTTGTGGGTGGTTACGTGGTGGGGGTGTTGTTGATTGGTGTGGACTCCGGTGCGTTTTGGTCTCAAATGCAAGCGGGCGTCGATTTTCAAAACGACATTCTCAACGGTGTGATTAAAAGCGTGGTGTTTGGTGTCGCTGTTAACGCGATTGCGCTGTTCCAAGGGTATGAGTGTCAGCCAACGCCCGAGGGCGTGTCTCGTGCCACGACCCGAACAGTGGTGATTTCCTCTCTCACCATTCTTGGCTTGGACTTCATTTTGACCGCGCTGATGTTCAGCGTGTGATTGGCAATTTTTAAAAGCGGACAGATTGATGAAAAAGAGTGCAGTGGATTTCTGGGTTGGCCTTTTCGTATTGATCGGCGCTTTGGCCCTGGTGTTTCTGGCCCTGAAAGCGGGCAACCTCAGCTCATTTTCAACCGGCGCACAGTACCGGGTGTTGGCAGAGTTCGACAACATTGGTGGGCTGAAGCCCCGCGCGCCCGTAAAAAGTGCGGGCGTGGTGGTTGGTCGGGTGGCCAACATCACGCTGGACCCGGTGACTTTCCGGGCCGTGGTTGCGATTGATCTCGAGGAAGGCTTCAAGTTTCCAAAGGATTCTTCGGCGAAAATTTTGACGTCTGGCTTGCTGGGCGAGCAGTACATCGGTGTCGAGCCCGGTGGTGACGAAGACAATTTGACAGCGGGGCAGAAGTTTGCCCGAACGCAGTCTGCGGTGGTGCTGGAAAACCTGATCAGCCAGTTCCTGTACAGCAAAGCATCCGAGCCGGCGCCTGCCGCCGGTGCTGCCGGTACAACCAATCAATAAGACAGGGCTTTGTGGGAGTTACTTGTGCGCTATTCAATTCAAAAACTGGTGTTGGTGTTGACCGTGCTGGGGTTGGCGGCCGGCTGTTCAACCCTGCGTGCACCTTCCCCCGCAGACCCTTTTGAGGGTTTTAACCGCGGTGTCAGTTCATTCAACGAGGGCGTTGACACGGTTGTGTTAAAGCCTTTGGCCAAAGGCTATAACGCAGTGACTGCACCTGAGGTTCGCACCGTGGTCGGCAATTTCTTCTCCAACCTGGAAGACATTGCAGTGGCTTTTAATAACCTGTTGCAGGGCAAGCCCAAAGAGGCTGGTGGTGACATCAGCCGATTCGCATTGAATTCCACGATTGGTATTTTTGGTCTGGTTGATGTGGCGTCCGAGTTGGGCTTTCAAAAGCACGACGAGGATTTTGGTCAAACCTTGGGCGTGTGGGGTGTTGGTTCCGGGCCGTATCTGGTTCTTCCCTTGTTGGGCCCCAGCACGTTGCGAGATGCCAGCGGCAAAGTGGTGGATGCACCTTTGAACCCGCTGCGCTACCACGATGATGTGAGTGAACGAAACTCATTGATCTTCCTGAATTTGGTGGACAAGCGCGCCCGCCTGTTGCCAGCAACCGACCTGGTCGACCGCGTGGCGTTGGACAAATACGCCTTTGTTCGAGATGCCTACCTGGCGCGTCGGGCCAGCCAGATTCGCGATGGCGCTCCCGACCCCAATGACAAGGCACCCAGCGATGATGGCGACGAGAGCAGCCTGATGATGGAGCCTCATCCACCGTTTAAAGCGGCGCTTGACGTGTTCAAGCCGCTGGATATGAATGCACAGACATTCGAACTGCCGGGCGGTTTGGCGCAAAGCGCCCGAGCCAAAGCCGCTTTGGGCTTGGATGCTTCCGAGCCAGCCATCCATTGAGGTCAACACGGTGTTGTTTCGCCGCGTTGTAGATAAGTCACTGTAGTAAACACGGGAACATTATGAAAAATGCAGTAAAAGTGTGGTTTTTGGGCATGTTGTTGGGCACAGCTGGCTTCGGTTTCGCACCAGCCGCTGTTGCGGATGATGTGCAGGCCAACGAATTTGTTGAGAAGTTCAGCAACGAAGTGCTGACTGAAATCAAGGCGCGCAAGAAAGAGTTGGTGGCCGACCCTGCCAAGCTGGACGCCTTGATTGATCAAAAGGTCATGCCCAATGTGAACTTCCGCAAAATGACGCAGTTGGTGGTGGGCGCACCTTGGCGTGCTGCCACCCCGGCCCAGCGGGATGCGATTGTTGAGCAGTTCAAGATTCTGTTGACCAAAACCTACGCCGGTGCCTTGTCCCAGGTGGGTGATCAAACCCTGAAAGTGGACAAGCTGCGTGCCCGTCCCGAGGACACCGACGTGGTGGTCAACAGCCAGGTGTTGCGCAAGGACGGCCCCCCGGTCGACCTGGCCTACCGGGTTGAAAAGAAAGACGGCAAATGGAAAATTTATGACCTGAGCGTGTTGGGCTTGTGGTTGGTGGATTCCTACAAGGCCCAATTTCAGCCCATCATCAACCAGTCGGGCGTGGATGGCTTGATTTCCAGCTTGAAGGCCAAAAACGGTCAGGGTTGAGATGAAAATTTCTGCAGACACCATCACCGTGCGCAACGGTGAGCAGATCATCGACGAGGTCACCAAGGCTGTGGCGGCGGGCGATCGTGTGCTGGACTTCTCCAATGTGAAGCACATCGATTCCACCGCCCTGGCGGTGGTGCTGGCCGCGAAGCGGGTGGCTTCGAAGGGTGGTGCTCAAACTGACAAAACCCTCCAACTTCAACACGCGCCAACCCAGTTGCAAAGTTTGGTGGCGGCCTACGGGGTACAATCGCTGTTCCTGTGAATCTGCAGCGCTCAACCAGGGCGCGCAAGGCTGTGTCAGTACCATCATGTCTCTTGCACTAGAGCTCAGCTCGGTATCCAAATATTTCGGTCAGTTTCGCTCGCTTCACGAGGTGTCGCTCACCGTGGAGCAGGGTGAGTTTTTTGCATTGTTGGGCCCCAACGGGGCTGGCAAAACAACGCTTATCAACATCATTGCCGGTTTGAGCAAGCCCACGCAGGGTTCAGCCAAGGTGATGGGGTTTGATGTGCAAACCCAGTTCCGGGATGCCCGCCGCAGCATTGGCATTGTTCCGCAGGAACTGGTGTTCGACCCGTTTTTCTCGGTGCGGGAAACCTTGCGGTTTCAGTCTGGCTACTTTGGCTTGCCCAACAACGACGACTGGATTGACGAGCTGCTGAGCTCGCTCGGCTTGGCCGACAAAGCGGACAACAACATGCGTACCCTGTCTGGCGGCATGAAGCGCCGCGTGATGGTGGCCCAAGCCCTGGTGCACAAGCCGCCTGTGATTGTGCTGGACGAGCCCACGGCTGGTGTGGATGTTGAATTGCGCCAAACCCTGTGGAAATTTATCTCGGGTTTGAATGCCAAGGGCCACACCATTTTGCTCACCACCCATTATCTGGAAGAGGCCGAAACCCTGTGCAACCGCATCGCCATGCTGAAAAAAGGCGAGATATTGACAGTGGACACCACGCCCAACCTGTTGAACAAGCACGCCAGCCAAACCCTCGCGCTGCACATCAATGGGGTGTTGCCAGCCACTCTGGACAATCGTGTGCTGAAAAGCAGCGTGGTGGACGGGCGTTACACCCTGGCCTTGTCGCGCCCAGCCGAGATTGAAGACATTCTGGCCGCCTGCCGAAAAGACCACCTGGATGTGCTGGAATGCACCATTGAAAAGCCAGACCTTGAAGAGGTGTTTGTGCAGTTGATGAGTGGGGGTTCGAAATGACTGGCTGGAAAACCCTGTTCAAAAAAGAAGTGCTGCGCTTTTGGAAGGTCAGCTTCCAGACTGTGTTGGCACCCGTGGTGACTGCACTGTTGTACCTCATGATTTTCAGCCACGTGCTGGACGGCAAGGTGGAGCCTTACCCGGGTGTGGGCTATGCAGCCTTTCTCGTGCCTGGTTTGGTCATGATGTCGGTGTTGCAAAATGCCTTTGCCAACTCATCCTCCAGCCTCATTCAATCCAAAATCACCGGCAACCTGGTGTTTGTGCTGCTGCCCCCTTTGTCGCATTTCGAGTTTTTTAGCGCCTATGTGTTGGCGTCCATGGTGCGTGGCGTGGCGGTGGGCTTGGGTGTGTTGGCGGTGACAGTGGCGTTTGTGGGCCTGCACATGGCCCACCCGGGTTGGATTTTGGTTCACGCGGTGGTTGGCTCGGCGTTGCTGGGCACCATGGGCGTGATTGCTGGCATTTGGGCGGAAAAGTTCGACCAACTGGCTGCGTTCCAGAACTTCATCATCATGCCCGCCACCTTCCTCTCGGGCGTGTTCTATTCCATTCACTCCCTGCCGGGCGTGTGGCAAACGGTGTCGCATTTCAACCCGTTTTTCTACCTCATTGATGGCTTTCGATACGGCTTTTTTGGGGTGAGCGACGTCAGCCCCTGGTTCAGTTTGGGCGTCGGCATGGTGGCTTGGGCAATTTTGACCACGATTGCGCTGCGCATGGTCGTCTCCGGCTACAAATTGAGGGGATAATAATGCCGTTGAATCAATCAGATAGGAATTGCCATGTTGTTGCCTGAAACGGTGCGCGGTTACATCGCGCAGGGTCTGGACTGCGATCACCTGGAAGTCAGTGGTGATGGCCAGCACTTTGAAGCCGTGATTGTGGCCAAAGCATTTGAGGGGCTGCGCGCCGTGCAGCGACATCAGAAGGTTTACGCAGTACTGGGAGACCGGATGCGTGAAGAAATCCACGCCCTGTCCATGAAAACGCTGACGCCCGCCGAGTGGGCGCAGAACGCTTAAAACAACACGTACACGAAAGGACAACCCCTTCCATGGATTCGTTTCTGATCAAGGGCGGCAAGCCCTTGCACGGCGAAGTGGCCATTTCTGGCGCCAAAAACGCAGCGCTGCCCATTCTCTGCGCCAGCTTGCTGACGGCCGAACCGGTGCAGGTGCACAACGTACCGCGCCTTCGGGACATCAACACCTGCCTGCGTTTGCTGGGCTCACTGGGTGTCCAATGCTTCTGGCACGGCGAAAACAGCCTGGCACTGCGCGCCGAGGAAATCACGGAACCTGTGGCCAGCTACGACCTGGTGAAAACCATGCGGGCCAGCATTTTGGTGCTGGGCCCCTTGTTGGCCCGTTTTGGCGAGGCCTCGGTCAGTTTGCCCGGTGGTTGCGCCATTGGTCAGCGCCCGGTGGACCAGCACATCAAAGGCCTGCAGGCCATGGGTGCTGAAATCCACATTGAAAAAGGCTACATCCATGCCAAAGCCAAACGCCTGAAAGGCGCGCGCATCGTGACCGACATGGTTACCGTAACCGGTACAGAAAACCTCATGATGGCTGCCGCGCTGGCCGAAGGCACCACCATCATTGAAAACGCTGCCCGCGAGCCTGAAGTGGTGGAC
The DNA here is from genome assembly GCF_036405155.1 of Limnobacter sp. Lineage (GTDB taxonomy): Bacteria > Pseudomonadota > Gammaproteobacteria > Burkholderiales > Burkholderiaceae_B > Limnobacter. The sequence goes on from NZ_DASWYD010000001.1 coordinate 312,032, forward strand.
CTCGGCAACATGCTGGTGAAAATGGGCGCACACATTGAAGGCATCGGCACCGACACGCTGACCATTCATGGGGTAAAGCGCCTGAACGGTTGCACCCACACCGTGATGCCAGACCGCATCGAGGCAGGCACCTTCCTGTGTGCCGTGGCGGCTTGCGGCGGTGACATCACCCTGCACAATGCCGATGCACCCAGCATGGACGCCACACTGGAAAAGCTGCGCAATGCCGGCTTGCAGATTGATGTGGATGGCAGCAGCATTCGCGCCATCATGGACGGTCGGCCAAAGGCGGTGGGTGCGCGCACAGCGCCGTTCCCGGGTTTTGCCACCGACATGCAGGCTCAACTAATGGCCGTTAACTGCGTGGCCGAGGGCACGTCGGTCATCAACGAGACGATTTTCGAAAACCGGTTCATGCATGTGCAGGAGCTGGTCCGTCTGGGTGCCAACATTGAAATTGAAGGCCACACAGCGGTAGTGAAGGGCGTTCCCAAGCTGGAGGGCGCCCAGGTGATGGCCACCGATTTGCGTGCGTCGGCAGGCTTGGTGATTGCCGGTTTGGTGGCCGCGGATGAAACCCGCATTGACCGGATTTATCACCTGGACCGCGGGTATGACAGAATGGAAGAGAAACTGCGCAAACTGGGCGCTGATGTAAAGCGAGTGGCGGAATGATTACCCTGGCATTGTCCAAAGGCCGAATTTTTGAAGAAACCATGCCCTTGCTGGAAAAAGCGGGCATTGTGCCGACCGAAGACCCCGAAAAATCCAGAAAGCTGATCATTGGCACCAACCAGCCGGATGTGCGCATCATCATTGTGCGGGCCACCGACGTGCCCACCTATGTGCAGCATGGCGCGGCAGACCTCGGTGTGGCCGGTAAGGATGTGCTCATTGAACATTCGGGCGCTGGTTTGTACCAACCCATGGACTTGAACATTGCCAAATGCCGCTTGTGCGTGGCCGCGCCCGAAGGCTTTGATTACCAGAGCGCCGTGAAGCAGGGTGCCCGTTTGCGGATTGCCACCAAATACGTGAACAGTGCCCGTGAACACTTCGCCAACCGGGGCGTGCATGTGGACCTCATCAAGCTGTACGGCTCCATGGAGCTGGCACCGTTGGTGGGTTTGGCCGATGCGATTGTGGATTTGGTCTCGACTGGCTCAACCCTGCGTGCCAACAAGCTGGTCGAAGTCGAGGAGATTTGTGATATTTCGTCGCGATTGGTGGTGAACCGCGCGGCGTTGAAAATGAAAGTGGAGCGTTTGCAGCCCATTCTCGACGTGTTCGCACAGGCTGTCAGTTGAGCGTCAAACGTTTCAAACACACTGTTGCAAAGCCGTTGTAGTACCCAGTAGCACCCTGAACAGGAATTGAATGATGTCTTCCCAAATCCGCCGCTTGTCGACCTCAGACGCCAACTTTGCCGAGCAGTTTCGGGCATTGCTCGCCTATGAAGAGCAGCGCGACCCCCAGGTGGAAGGGGCGGTGGCTGACATCATTCAGGCGATCCGCACCCGCGGCGATGCTGCATTGCTGGAATTCACCGAAAAATTTGACCGTGTGAAGGCCGGTTCTGTCGCAGAGTTGGAGATTCCGGCCGCAGAACTGAAGCTGGCGTTTGACACGCTGGACGCTGCACAAAAAGAGGCGCTCCAGGTGGCCGCCAAACGCGTGCGTGCATTCCACGAGCGCCAAGTCGCCGAAAGCTGGGAGTTTACCGAAGCCGATGGCACCCGGCTGGGCCAGCGCGTCACACCGCTGGACCGTGCGGGCTTGTATGTGCCGGGCGGCAAAGCAGCATATCCGTCGTCGGTGCTCATGAACGCGGTGCCGGCCAAGGTGGCGGGGGTGAAGGAAGTCATCATGGTGGTGCCCACGCCCAGTGGCGTAAAAAACCAGATGGTGCTGGCGGCTGCCCATTTGGCGGGTGTGGACCGTGTGTTCACTATTGGCGGTGCGCAGGCGGTTGCGGCACTGGCGTATGGCACGCCAACCGTGCCGCGTGTGGATAAAATTGTGGGCCCGGGCAACGCCTATGTGGCTGAGGCCAAACGGCGCGTGTTTGGCGCTGTGGGCATTGACATGATTGCAGGCCCCTCGGAAATTTTGGTGATTTGCGATGGCAGCACCAATCCCGACTGGATCGCGATGGACCTGTTCAGCCAGGCTGAACACGATGAAATGGCCCAGTCCATTTTGCTGTCGCCCAACAAAGAATTTCTGGACCATGTGCAGGCCAGCATCAAGCGCTTGATGGACACCATGCCGCGCGCAACAGTCATTGCCACCTCCTTGAAAAACCGGGGTGCGCTCATTCACGTGGCCAGCATGGAAGAAGCCTGTGAACTGAGCAACCAGATCGCGCCTGAACACCTGGAATTGTCGGTTGAGGACCCCGACGCCTGGGTGGGCAAGTTGCGCCATGCAGGTGCCATTTTCATGGGCCCTTACAGCAGCGAGTCCCTCGGTGATTACTGCGCAGGGCCCAACCACGTCCTGCCCACGGCAGGCACAGCGCGGTTCAGTTCGCCGCTGGGGGTGTACGACTTCCAAAAGCGCAGCAGCATCATTTTCGCCAGCCGGGAAGGCGCCAGCATGCTGGGTGAGGTGGCTGCCGAGCTGGCCTATGGCGAAGGCTTGCCAGCCCACGCCCGGTCTGCTGAATACCGTGTTGGCCCCAAATTCAAAAAAGCCAACTGAAGGCGCAACCCATGAGCCTGATGCAAAAAACAGTTCGCGCCGATGTGCAAGCCACGCAAGCGTATGTCGTGGCCCCAGCGCAAGGCATGGTCAAGCTCGATGCCATGGAAAACCCCCAAGGCATGCCGACTGAGTTGCTGGACGCCTTGGCCGATGCGCTGAAAGCGGTTGCCTTGAACCGCTACCCAGAGCCCAAAGCGGCTTCGCTGGAAGCCGCACTGCGTGCCCATTCCGACATACCCAAAGCCGCACAGGTGTTGTTTGGCAATGGGTCGGACGAGCTCATTGACCTCATCATTCGGGCCTGTTGCATGCCGGGTGATGTGGTGATGTCGCCTGTGCCCACCTTCGTGATGTATGCGGTGTACAGCCAGTGGAGCCATGCCCAATTCGTGGGTGTGGACCTCAACCCCGACTTCACGCTCAACATGCCCGCCTTGTTGAAAGCCATTTCTGCCCACCAACCCAAGGTGGTGTTTTTGGCTTACCCCAACAACCCAACGGGCGTGGCCCTGCGGGAAGCGGAAATTGTGCAGGTCATCAAGGCCGCACCTGGCTTGGTGGTGGTGGACGAGGCCTACGAAGCATTTGCCGATGCGTCCTTCATGTCCCGCGTGCTCGAGTTTCCCAATGTGCTGGTGTTGCGCACCTTTTCCAAGCTGGGCTTGGCGGGTGTGCGCTTGGGTTACGCCGTGGCCAGCAGCGCTTGGGCCGAGCAAATTGACAAGGTTCGCCCACCCTACAATGTGAATGTGCTCACCCGCACGGCGGTGGAATTTGCCTTAAAGCACTTTGATGCTTTTGAAGCCCAGGCTGCCCAATTGAAGTCCAACCGCGAAACCCTGCGGGAGGCGCTGCAAAGCCTTCAAAACCCGCAACTTGCCGTGGAAGTGTTTGATTCTTGCGCCAATTTCCTGCTCTTCAGGCTGCCAAATGCACTGGAAGTCTTTGAAGGCCTGAAAAAGAAAGGTATCTTGATCAAATACGTGGGCAAAGCGCACCCCTTGCTGGCCAATTGCCTGCGAGTCACGGTGAGCACTGAACACGAAAACCAGCAATTTCTGGACGCATTGAAACAAACCCTGGCCGAATTGGCTCAATAAGTGGCCCAATAAGCCGCAGAACCCAAATGATCATGAGAACCGCCGAAGTCACGCGCAATACCCTGGAAACCCAAATCACCGTCAAGATCAACCTCGACGGCACGGGTGAGAAGCACCTCGACACGGGCGTGCCATTTCTCGACCACATGCTGGACCAAATTGCGCGCCATGGCCTGTTCGACCTGCACATTGAGGCCAAGGGCGACCTGCACATTGATGCCCACCACACCGTGGAAGACACGGGCATCACCTTGGGCATGGCCTTTGCCAAAGCGCTGGGGGATAAAAAAGGAATCGTTCGCTACGGCCACAGCTATGTGCCATTGGATGAGGCCTTGTCTCGCGTGGTGATCGATTTGTCAGGCCGTCCGGGCCTGCACATGGATGTCGATTTCACACGCGCGGCCATTGGCCAGTACGACGTGGACCTCACCTTTGAATTTTTCCAGGGCTTTGTAAACCACGCGCTGGCCACGGTCCATATCGACAACCTGAAAGGCAAGAATGCCCACCACCAGTGCGAGACCATTTTCAAAGCCTTCGGTCGTGCCTTGCGCATGGCCGTTGCGCATGATGAACGCCAACAGGGCATGATCCCCAGCACCAAGGGCGCACTGTGACCACTTCGCGGACTGTGGCCGTGGTGGACTACGGCATGGGTAACCTGCGCTCGGTCGCCCAAGCCCTTCAGCATGTCAAGCTGGAGAATCAGGAGATTTGTATCACCAGCGAACCCGCCGTCATTGACGCTGCTGATCGAGTGGTGTTGCCGGGCCAAGGTGCCATGCCCGACTGCATGCGGGCCATCCGCGACAGTGGCGTTCTGGAGGCCGTGTATCGCGCCGCAACCAACAAACCCCTGTTTGGCGTGTGCGTGGGCGAACAAATGATGCTGGAGCGTAGTCACGAGGGGCCTGCCGACAGCCTGGGCCTGTTCAAAGGGGAAGTGATCCGCTTTGACCCCAGCAAAACCACCCAGTTGGGCTTGAAGGTACCGCATATGGGCTGGAACCGGGTGTACCGCGCCAAACCCCATGCGTTGTGGGACGGTATTGACGATGGCGCCTGGTTTTATTTCGTCCACAGTTACCATGCGCAACCAGCCCATACGGCCGATATTGCCGCTGAATCAGACTATGGCTTGCGCTTTACCTGTGCCATTGCACGGGATAACATCTTTGCAACGCAGTTTCACCCCGAGAAGAGTGCACACGACGGCTTGCGCCTGTATGCCAACTTTTTGCGCTGGAACCCCTGAAACCCGGACAATGACCGTTTTCTGACCACTCGAACAACACTACAGACAGTCTCATGTTACTCATTCCAGCAATCGACCTGAAAGACGGTCAATGTGTGCGCCTGAAGCAAGGCAATATGGATGACCCCACCATTTTCTCGGCAGATCCGGTCGAAATGGCCATGAAATGGGTCAAGGCCGGTGCGCGGCGCCTTCACTTGGTTGACCTGAACGGTGCGGTGGCAGGCAAGCCGGTGAACGAGGCGGTCATCATCGACATCCTGGATGCAGTGGGCGGTCAAATCCCCGTTCAGTTGGGCGGTGGCATTCGCGACCTCGACACCATTGAGCGGTATCTGGACGATGGCTTGAGCTACGTCATCATTGGCACCGCCGCCGTGAAAAACCCCGGCTTCCTGCACGATGCCTGCGGTGCTTTCCCAGGGCAAATCATTGTTGGGCTGGATGCCAAAGACGGCAAAGTGGCCACCGATGGCTGGAGCAAGATTTCCGGTCACGATGTGGTTGATTTGGCCCAGAAATACGAGAACTACGGCGTGGAAGCCATCATTTACACCGACATTGGCCGCGACGGTATGTTGGGCGGCGTGAACATTGAAGCCACGGTGCGCTTGGCCAATGCACTCACCATTCCGGTGATTGCATCGGGTGGTGTCACCAACCTCGACGATGTTCGCCAACTGTGTGGCGTTGAGCACGAAGGCATCATGGGCGCCATTTGTGGCCGTTCCATCTATGAAGGCACGCTGGACTTTGCCAAGGGCCAAGCCCTGGCCGATGAGCTGAACGGAAAATCCTACTGATGTTGGCCAGCCGCATCATTCCCTGTCTGGACGTGACTGCAGGTCGCGTGGTGAAAGGGGTGAACTTCGTTGAACTGCGGGATGCCGGAGACCCGGTGGAAATTGCACGTCGTTACGATGAGCAAGGTGCCGATGAGCTGACCTTTCTCGACATCACCGCCAGCAGCGACCAGCGCGACATCATTTTGCACGTGATTGAAGCAGTCGCCTCACAGGTGTTCATCCCGCTGACTGTGGGTGGGGGCGTTCGCAAAGTGGAAGATGTGCGTCGCCTGTTGAATGCCGGTGCCGACAAAATCAGCATCAACACTTCAGCGGTGGTCAACCCCGATTTGGTGAGCGATGCAACGGCCAAATATGGGTCGCAGTGCATCGTGGTGGCCATCGACGCCAAAGAAAAATCCAATGGTGAGCCCGGCTGGGAGGTGTACACCCACGGTGGCCGCAACCCCACCGGGTTGGATGCCGTGGAGTGGGCGCGCAATATGCAGGCCCGCGGCGCGGGTGAAATTCTGCTCACCAGCATGGACCGCGATGGCACCAAAATTGGTTTTAACCTTGGCCTGACCCGTGCCGTGGCCGATGCAGTGGATATTCCCGTGATTGCCTCGGGCGGCGTGGGCAACCTCGATCATTTGGTGGACGGTGTGCTGCAAGGGCATGCCAGTGCCGTGTTGGCCGCCAGCATTTTTCACTACGGCGAATACACGGTACAGCAAGCCAAAGCCCACATGGCCAAGGCGGGTGTCACGGTTCGCTTGTAAGGTATCGGCATGAGCAAGGATGTGGTGATCACCGACAACTGGCTGGACAGCGTCGCCTTTGATGACCAAGGATTGGTCACTGTGGTGGCGCAGGATTACCGCAGCAAACGCGTGCTCATGGTGGCGTGGATGAACCGTGAGGCCCTGGAAATCACCGCCAACACCCGGTTTGCAACGTATTTTTCACGTTCGCGCAATAAACTGTGGCACAAAGGCGAAGAAAGCGGCAACCAGCAAAAAGTGCATGACATTCGCCTGGACTGCGATGGCGATGTGATTGTGCTGTTGGTGGAACAAGTGGGTGGCATTGCATGCCACACTGGCCGAGAAAGCTGCTTTTACTATGCACTGGAAGCCAATGACCAAGGCCAGCCTGCTTGGGTGGCGAAAGACCCCGTGTTGAAAGACCCGGCCGAGATGTATCGGCCATCCAAGTGAACCGCATGACAAACACACCCAATTCAACTGACTTGCTCGCTCGGCTCACCGAGGTTCTCGAGGAACGCAAACAGGCCGACCCTGAGCAGTCCTACGTGGCCAAGCTCCACAAAAAAGGGCAGGACGCAATTCTCAAGAAAATTGGTGAAGAGGCCTGTGAGTTGGTCATGGCCTCCAAAGACCAAGACAAAACCAAAGTAATTTACGAAACCGCCGACCTGTGGTTTCACAGCCTGGTGGCTTTGTCGTGGCATGGTTTGACTGCTGCCGACGTGCTGGCTGAACTGGACCGTCGAATGGGTTTGTCAGGCTTGGCTGAAAAGGCCAGCCGAAAAGAACAATGAGGGGAATGACACTGTGAGCAACTGCATATTCTGCAAAATCGTGGCAGGGGAAATCCCTAGCAGAAAAGTGTACGAGGATGAGGATATCCTCGCGTTTCACGACATCAATCCGGCGGCGCCTGTGCATTTTCTAATCATCCCGAAAAAGCACATTCCCACACTGGCCGATGCCACACCGGAAGACATCCCGGTGCTGGGCAAAATCATGGCCATGGCAGGCAAGCTGGCCCAGCAAGAAGGGTGTGCGGACGGTTTTCGCACCATCGTGAACACAGGTCGGGTGGGCTGTCAGGAGGTGTATCATTTGCATGTGCATATCCTGGGTGGCACACAGCCTTTGGGCCCCATGCTGATGAAACATTCGTGATCTGGTCAAGTCCAATTCAGATCAAACTTTCCAAACAAGCGTATTCGATTGAGGAGTAAACCATGGGTTCTTTCAGTATTTGGCACTGGCTGATTGTGCTGGTCATCGTCATGCTGGTGTTTGGCACCAAGAAACTGCGCAACATTGGGTCAGACCTGGGTGGTGCTGTGAAAGGCTTCAAGGAAGGCATGCGCGAAGGCACGGCAGAAGCCAATGAGTCGGCCAAAATTGCCGATGCATCGGCCAACAAAGCCAACACCATTGATGTTGAAGCCAAAGAAAAACACTAAAACAACCCTGATCAGCAGTTCTTTCCCTTCCGGCAGCGCACACCATGTTTGACATTGGTTTTTCTGAATTGATTGTGATTGCCGTGGTGGCGCTGGTCGTGATTGGACCAGAGAAATTGCCCAAAGTGGCCCGAACCGTGGGCCACTTGCTGGGCAGGGCTCAGCGGTACGTCAACGACGTGAAAAGCGAGATCAACCGCGAAATGGAACTGGATGAACTGCGCAAACTGCAAGCTGAAATGCAGGATGCAGCCCGGAAGGTGGAAACCGACGTGCAAACCACCCTGCGGGACGCTGAAAGCCAGGTTAACCAGACCGTGAAAAAAATCGAAGACGATGTGGCTGAGCTGGAAAAAGCCCCCGTAGCGCAGGACGGCCCTCACAAGCCCACAACATGAACCAACAAGACAATTTCATCAGCCACCTGGTTGAGTTGCGGGACCGCCTGCTGCGTTCCATCATCGGGTTTGCCATCGTGTTTGTGGCCTTGATGATGTACCCCGGTGCTGCCCATATTTTCGACCTGTTGGCGCAGCCCATTCAATCGGCCCTGCCGCAAGGCACCAAGATGATTGCCACGGGGGTCATCACACCGTTCATGGTGCCCATCAAGCTGACGGCCATGGTGGCGTTTGTGATGTCACTGCCTTGGACCTTGTATCAAATTTGGGCTTTTGTGGCGCCCGGTTTGTACCAGCATGAAAAGCGCATGGCCTTGCCCATCATCGTGTCCAGCACCATCTTGTTTTTGAGTGGCATTGCCTTTTGCCATTTCATTGTGTTTGGCAAAGTGTTTGCCTTCATCAACGAATTTGCGCCGTCCAGCATTACCCCAGCACCCGACATCGAAGCCTACATGAGCTTTGTGCTCACCATGTTCATGGCGTTTGGTGTGACATTCGAAGTGCCGATTGTGGTGGTGGTGTTGGTGTACCTCGGCGTGGTCACCGTTGAAAAGCTGGTGGACATTCGTGGCTATGTGATTGTGGCTGCGTTTATCATTGCGGCGGTGGTTACACCCCCGGACGTGATGTCGCAGTTGTTCCTGGCTGTGCCCATTTGCCTGCTGTACGAGCTGGGTATTTTGGCGGCTCGCATGGTGGGGAAGAAGCGGCAGGAAATTCTGGAATAAGTTTTTCTACGCAGACACAGCCCGTGCCGAACACCCCCGAAAGGTAAAGGTTGCCCCGCGCATTCAGAACCGGACCGATAACTCGCGCCGATGGCGCTCAAACATCTCGGTCCGTGTGTTCGAATGCTATGCGGGTCTAGCTGATCGGAGGGCTAACTGTCCGGCGCCGGGCATACCGGTATTGCTGGGGCAAGTCCCGGCTTCGATGCGCACCGGTCTGACTCAAGCTGGGAGTGCGTACAGTTCCGCACCGCGCCGCAAATCGTTCACTTCTTCAGCAAATCCCCCGGCTTTGGCCGAACCCCAATCTCAATCGTCAGCGACACCGGTTTGCCTTCACGCAACAAACGGATCACGCGCTTTTGCCCCGGTTCAGACGACGCAATCAGGTTCAGCATTTGCGTGGTGTCCTTGATGGCCTGTTTGTCGATGGCCAGAAGAATATCGCCCACCTTGAGGCCAGCCTTGTCGGCAGGGCCATCTTTCACAATGCCTGCGATGATCACGCCATCCTGCTGCGGCAGGTTAAACGCTTTGGACAGTTCTTCGGTGATGTTTTGCTGCTCCACGCCGATGTAACCGCGGGTCACCGATCCATTTCGAACAATCTGGTTCAACACGCTTTGAACTGTCTTTGCGGGAATGGCAAAGCCGATGCCCAGTGAGCCACCGCTGCGGCTGTAAATGGCGGTGTTGATGCCCAGCAGGTTGCCTTCAGTGTCCACCAGTGCGCCACCGGAATTGCCTGGGTTGATGGCCGCATCGGTCTGGATGAAGTTTTCAAAGGTGTTGATGCCCACGTGGTTGCGGCCCAACGCACTGATGATGCCCATGGTCACGGTTTGTCCAACGCCAAACGGGTTGCCCATGGCCAGCACCACATCGCCCACTTGTGCCTGCTCTTCTTGCGCAAACTTAATGACTGGCAACTTGTTCAGGGTGATCTTCAACACAGCCAAATCAGTTTCCGGGTCGGTGCCCACCAACACCGCCGAGGCTTTCCGTCCGTCATTCAGGCTGACCTCAATGGTGTCGGCATCTTCAACCACGTGCTGGTTGGTCACGATGTAGCCTTCACCGCTCACAATCACGCCCGACCCCAAACTGGAGGCTGTGTCGTCGTCGGGTTGGTTGTCCTCCGGGTCGTCGCCAAAAAACTTCCGGATTTCCGGGTCTTCAAAAAATGGATGCTTCGGGGCGGCCCCCATTTTTTTGGACGTAAAAATATTGACCACTGCCGGCATGGCGGTGCTGACCGCTTTGCGATAGCCCTCACCGGGCCCGCTGTCGGCCAATTGATGGGCATTGCGGTGCATCAGGATTGAAACCCAATCTGGGCGGAATGTCTCCAGCATGAAATACAATGCCAGGAGGACGGCCAGCGCCTGACTGAAGGTGAGCCAGAGTTTTTTGATCATGATGGGTAGGGCAACGCGTGCAGCAAACAGTCGATCGTGAAGTGTTGGAACGGGACCTGGCCGAATTTCTCGACATAGCCCGCACGCCAGATTATTGCCCAAACGGCCTTCAGGTGGAAGGAAAGCGCGACATCCAGCGCATTGTGGCAGGCGTTACGGCCTCGCGGGCTTTGATTGAGCTGGCGATTGAGCAAGGTGCCCAGGCCATTCTGGTTCACCATGGCTTGATGTGGAAAGGCGACCCGCAGGTGGTTCGAGGCTTTCGCAAACAACGCCTGGAACTGGCGCTGGCCGCGGGTTTGAATGTGTTTGCCTACCACCTGCCGCTGGACAAACACCCCGAGGTCGGCAACAACATCCAGCTGGGGCGCATGCTGGGTTGGCCCAGCGATCGCGCCGTGGGCGACAAGGGCTTGGTGCATGTCGGTGCTTTGCAACAGCCTCAACGCTTGGGCGATCTGTTGGCATATGTGGAGACCGTCTTGGGTCGAAAACCTGACATTCAGGGCGTCTCCGACCCTGATCGCCTTGTCCGCACGGTCGCCTGGTGCACGGGCGGTGCCCCCGGGTACGTGGAAGACGCCGCCTTGGCTGGGGCCGATCTGTATTTGACGGGCGAGTTGTCCGAACCTTCGGTCCACGTGGCACTGGAAACCGGTGTCAGTTTGGTGGGGGCGGGGCACCACGCCACTGAGCGCTGCGGTGTTCAGGCCCTGGGAAGCTGGATTGCCCAGCGCCATGGCGTGCAGGTGACGTTTCACGACCTGTTTGTCACGGTGTGAGCAAAATCCTTTTGGCTCAATGGCTTGCTGTGGGGCCGGTGGCCGCTAGCTGAAATCTGACGATTTGTCCTGAAAAAGGGTTCTAGTTTCGAAACTGCTGAGTTACAATCATCGGTTGCATGGGGTGCCCTCGGGCTTGCTCCACGCCGGTTCAGTCCAAACCCATTCCTTCTGACCGGCCATGGTTCACCGGGTTAAAAACGGTTTTTTCTTTCGGGGTTATTTTGATGAGCAACAATCAACCTGTAGACAAAGAGCGCCGCGTGTGGATGATCGCGTGTGGCGCCGCAGGCGGTGTGGCAGCTGTAGCAACTGGCGGCGCATTCCTGAGCACCCTGGCCCCCTCCGAGCGCGCCAAGGCCGCTGGAGCGCCCGTGGAACTCGACATCTCGGGCATGAAGCCCGGCGAAATGAAAACAGTCGAGTGGCGTGGCAAGCCTGTTTGGGTCATTCGCCGCGACAACAAAATGATTGAGGACCTCAAGTCCAACGATGCCAAGTTGGCTGACCCGAAGTCCGAGCGCAAGCCCGGCGAACTAACCCCCGAATACGCCCGAAACGAATACCGCTCCATCAAACCCGAATACCTGGTGGCAGTGGGCATTTGTTCCCACCTGGGTTGCTCGCCTTCCGCAAAATTTGATGCGGGCCCCCAGCCCAGCCTTCCGGATGACTGGAAGGGTGGCTTCCTGTGTCCATGCCATGGCTCCACATTCGACCTGGCAGGCCGCGTGTTTGCCAACAAGCCCGCACCGGACAACCTGGAGGTGCCCCCACACAAATACCTGTCCGACACCAAGATTTTGATTGGTGTGGACGACAACCACACCGCCTAACGCCAGCGCGGAGGAGTCAAGATGGCTGCAGACAAAAAAGTGGAAACCACCGGCATCATGGGCTGGATTGATCAGCGCTTCCCGCTGAGCTCAACCTACAAGGCCCACCTGTCGGAATACTACGCCCCAAAGAACTTCAACTTCTGGTATTTCTTTGGTTCGCTGGCTTTGCTGGTGCTGGTTATCCAGATCGTCACCGGCATTTTCCTGGTCATGCATTACAAGCCGGATGCATCCAAGGCCTTCCAATCCGTTGAGTACATCATGCGTGATGTGCCCTGGGGCTGGCTGGTGCGCTACATGCACTCCACGGGTGCCTCCATGTTCTTCGTGGTGGTTTACCTGCACATGATGCGCGGGCTGCTGTACGGGTCCTATCGCAAACCACGCGAACTGATCTGGATTTTCGGTGTGGCCATTTTCCTGTGTCTGATGGCAGAAGCCTTCATGGGTTACCTGTTGCCTTGGGGGCAGATGAGCTACTGGGGCGCCCAGGTGATTGTGAACCTGTTCTCCGCCATTCCGGTGATTGGCCCTGACCTGGCCATCTGGATTCGGGGTGACTACGTGGTGTCCGATGCCACACTGAACCGCTTCTTCTCCTTCCACGTGATTGCGGTGCCTTTGGTACTGCTGGGCCTGGTGGCTGCTCACCTGGTTGCGCTGCACGAAGTGGGTTCCAACAACCCAGATGGTGTTGAAATCAAGGAAAAGAAAGATGCCAACGGTATTCCGCTGGACGGCATTCCATTCCATCCGTACTACACCGTGCATGACATTCTGGGTGTGGGTGTGTTCCTGATGGTGTTTTCTGCCATCGTCTTCTTCGCACCGGAAATGGGTGGCTACTTCCTGGAGTACAACAACTTCATTCCGGCCGACCCGCTGAAGACTCCCCCGCACATTGCACCGGTCTGGTACTTCACACCGTTCTATTCCATCCTGCGTGCCATTACGTACCCGTTCCTGGGTGTGGATGCCAAGCTGTGGGGTGTGATTGCCATGGGTGCCGCCGTCGTGATCCTGTTCTTCCTGCCTTGGCTGGACAAGAGCCCGGTGAAGTCGATCCGCTACCGCCCAACCGGCCACAAAGTGTTCTACGGCGTGTTCGTGGTGGCCTTCCTGATTTTGGGTTACTTGGGTGTTCAGCCTCCGTCACCCGTGGGCGAGAAGGTGTCACAGGTGTGTACGCTGATTTATTTCGGTTTCTTCCTGGGCATGCCTTGGTGGAGCAAGATGGGCCAGTTCAAGCCTGTGCCTGACCGCGTGATCTTCGCAGCGCACTAAGCGGCACGAGACGAAAGGACATCAAACAATGAAAAAATTACTTGCTGTATTGGCCTTGATTCCGTCACTGGTCTTGGCATCGGGCGGTGAATTTCCCCTGGACAAGGCGCCTGACCTGACCAATGACAAGGCCGCTTTGCAAAACGGAGCCAAGCTGTTTGCAAACTATTGCTTGAACTGCCACTCGGCCGAAAGCATGCGCTACAACCGCCTGCACGACATTGGTCTGAATGACGAGCAGATCAAGCAAAACCTGCTGTTTGCAACCGACAAGGTCGGCGACACCATGACGGCCGCCATCGACCCAAAGGAAGCGAAAAAGTGGTTTGGCGCAGCACCACCTGACTTGTCGGTGATTGCACGGTCACGTGCGTCGGGCGCTGGCAGTGGTGCAGACTACATTTACACCTATTTGCGCACTTACTACAAAGACCCAAGCCGCCCCACAGGCTGGAACAACATGGCTTTCCCCAACGTGGGCATGCCCCATGTGTTGTGGCAGTTGCAAGGCGAGCGTGTGGCCAAGTTCGAGGAAGTGAAAGACCCCCACGACGAATCCAAGACGATTCACAAGTTCGTGGGTTTTGAGCAGGTGAAACCCGGTACAATGGCGCCGGCCGAATACGATCGGGCCATCGCCGAACTCACCAGCTTCCTGGTGTACATGGGCGAGCCCGCACGCCAAGACCGTTTCCGCTTGGGCGTGATTGTTCTCTTGTTCTTTGGGGTTTTCACCATCTTCGCTTGGCGTCTGAACGCTGCGTACTGGAAAGACATCAAATAAACGCCGGCATTGAATTGGATCCTGGGCTGGGGCGCGAAAGTCGCCCCGGCCATTTTTTGTTTGGGAAGACTACACCATGATGGTTCTTTACTCTGGAACAACCTGTCCGTTCTCGCAGCGCTGCCGCTTCGTGCTGCACGAAAAGGGCATGGATTTTGAGATCAAGGACATTGATCTGTTCAATCGCCCCGATGACATCAGTGTCATGAACCCGTACGGGCAAGTGCCGATTCTGGTTGAGCGTGACCTCATTCTGTACGAGTCCAACATCATCAACGAGTACATCGATGAACGCTTCCCGCACCCGCAATTGATGCCCGCTGACCCGGTGATGCGTGCGCGCACCCGCCTGTTCCTGTTCAATTTTGAGCGCGAACTGTTCCAGCACGTGAGCGTGATCGAAAAAGGCGGAAACCCCAAAGCCATGGAAAAGGCCAAACTGGCCATTCGCGAGCAGCTGACCCAGTTGGCACCGGTGTTCCTCAAGAGCAAATACATGCTGGGCGAAGAGTTTTCCATGCTGGACGTGGCACTGGCCCCCCTGTTGTGGCGCTTGGAGCACTACGGAATTGAACTTCCGAAGTCTGCCGCTGCTCTCATGAAGTATGCAGAGCGCATTTTTGCCAAACCGGCATTTATTGATGCGCTGACCCCGTCCGAAAAAGTGATGCGCCGATAAGCCGCAAGCCGGTGCCTGGAGTTTGAGCCGTGAGCGAAGTGTCCACCAAGCCTTATCTGATTCGAGCCATCCACGAGTGGGCGGTTGACAACGGCTTCACGCCGTATTTGGCGGTGGCTGTGAATGAGAAAACCCAGGTGCCCCGAGAGTTTGTGAAGGCTGGCGAGATTGTGCTCAATGTGTCCCCTTTGGCCACCAACAAACTGCGCCTGGGCAATGAATGGGTGGAATTTGAAGCCCGGTTTGGCGGAAAAGCGCGTGAAATCATGGTGCCCATCGAGCAGGTAAGCGCCATTTACGCCCGTGAAAACGGGCACGGCATGGCCTTTGAAGTGCTCAAGCCTTTGGCCGAAATTGAAGGCGATGGAAATGAGGCGGTTCAGTTTGTGCTGGACGACGAGCCTTCCGAGCAGGACGCCACCATTCCCATAAGTGCAGGGCCTCGGCCTGTGGAAGGCCCCGCCAGTGATTCAAAGCCCATGGCGGTGGTGAAGTCTGATGGGCCTGATGAAAAAAATGCAAAAAAACCGGGTCCGAAGAGCAAAAGTCATTTGACTCGAGTAAAATAGCGCTTCTTCAAAGTGCCGCTTTAGCTCAGTTGGTAGAGCAACCGCCTTGTAAGCGGTAGGTCGTCAGTTCGAATCCGACAAGCGGCACCATTCTTTCCCTCCCCACATTTCCCCTGTTTTTTCGTGAAGCTGGAGCCCGGTGTATGGCCAAGCAGCCCCCATCCAAAGTCAAACCGTCGCTTGAAGACACGCTGGGTCTGCGTCCTGGTCAGTCCATTGAGCTGCTAAAGGCTTTGCACATTGTCACGCGCGATGGCGGCATCAACCAAGACAGTCGCCGGAAACTGAAGCAGGTGTACCACCTGACCCAGTTCATCGAGCCGCACCTGCGGGAGATTCGGGCTGTGCAAGGTGGAAACATTTCGCTGGTGGACCATGGTGCGGGCAAGTCCTACCTCGGCTTTATTCTGTACGACCTGGTGTTAAAGTCAGAGCCCGAGGGCGCTTGGGTGGCTGGCGTTGAAACCCGTGCCGAATTGGTTGAAAAGTCCAATACCCTGGCTCGCGAATTGGGGTTCGACAAGGGCATGCACTTTGTGAACCTGCCGGTGGCCCAAAGCACTGAGCACCCCGACTTGCCGGATACGGTCGATGTGGTGACGGCGCTGCACGCCTGCAACACTGCCACCGACGATGCCATCGCCTTTGGATTGAAGAAGCAAGCCAAGCTCATGGCCTTGGTACCGTGTTGCCAGGCCGAGGTGGCCACCCATTTAAAAGCGGCCAAACAGGGCGGTTTGGGTAAAAGCAGCCTGTTCGAGTTGTGGCGGCACCCCCTGCACACCCGTGAATTTGGCAGCCAACTCACCAATGTGTTGCGTTGCCTGCAACTGGAAGCGCATGGCTACCAAGTCACGGTGACTGAACTAGTGGGGTGGGAACATTCCATGAAAAACGAACTGATTCTGGCCCGCAAGCACCAGCGCAGCAACCCCAAGGCGGCCGCGCGCTTGACGCAATTGTTGGAGGACTTGGGTTTGGCGGGCGACGCTGGACTCAGTCAGCGGTTTTTTATACCCGACCACACCGGGCGTTGAGCGGCTTCTTGGTGGGGTAAGCCCAACAGTTCAATGGCATGTTGGGCGGTGTGGGTCACCAGTTCATCGATGGACCCGGGCCGCTGATACAGGGCTGGCACTGGGGGCATCACGATGCCGCCCATTTCGGTCACGCTGACCATGTTGCGCAGGTGGGCCAGGTTCAGTGGTGTTTCACGGGGCATCAACACCAGTCGCCTGCGCTCTTTGAGGCACACATCGGCTGCACGGCCAATGAGGTTGTCAGACAAGCCCATGGCCACGCTGGCCAGGGTGTGCATGCTGCAGGGGGCAATGATCATGCCCTTGCTGGGGAAAGATCCACTGGCAATGCAGTTGCCCACCGATTTCGGGCTGTGGACGACATCCGCTTTGGCTTCAATCGCCTCTTTGCTGAGGTCACTTTCGCTGGCAATCGTCAGCCACCCTGAAGACGACACCACGAGGTGTACCTCTGTGTCGCCACGGGCGCGCAACAAGTCGAGCACCTTCAACCCATACAAGGCGCCACTGGCACCTGTGATGGCCACGGTCACGGACTGCTGGTGCGCCACAGGCAAAATGCCTTTTGCTCAGGCCTTTTGGCCTGCGTTGGCATTGGCAATCAATTGTTGCAGCTCGCCGTTCTGGAACATCTCGGTCATGATGTCACAACCGCCGATGAACTCACCGTTGATGTACAGCTGCGGAATGGTGGGCCAGTTGGCGTATTCCTTGATGCCTTGGCGAATTTCAGCATCGTCCAGCACATTCACAGTGGCCACATTTTGCGCGTCGCACGCTTTCAGAATCTGAATGGCACGGCCTGAAAAACCGCACATCGGGAATTGGGCGGTGCCCTTCATGAACAAAACCACGGGGTGGCTGGTGACGGTTTGGTGAATGGTGTCGCGGACGCTCATGGGGTACTTCCTTTCAGGGCAAATGGTTCAAACACTTTGAATTGTAATGGAAATGGGGGTGTTCCGCTGCAATTCAAGGCTGGCCAGCACCCCCCGGGGGTTGCCAGACAGATCGGGAAACCCCCGAACGCTGGCAAATAGACCCTGCTCAAACAGTTGGACCACAGCCGCTTGCTGCTGGTAACCATGCTCCACAATCACCGCGCCACCAGCCTTCAAAAAACCGGGGCTTTCCTGGGCAATAACCCGGTAAAACCGCAGGCCATCGCCATGGTCGGTGAGGGCGTCGGGGGGTTCATGGCGCAAATCGCCCTGGTCGAGGTGCGGGTCGCCAGCCTCAATGTAGGGTGGGTTGCTGATGATGAGGTCGAACCGCGCATTGGGCAGGTGGGTGCGCACGGCATCCAGCATGTCGCCCTGGATCAATCTCACGGCTGGCACACCCAATTGCTGGGCGTTGTGTTGGGCAACTGCCAAGGCGTCGGCTGCAATGTCGCTGGCCACCATCTGCACGCCTGGGCATTCCAAAGCCAGAGTGAGCGCAATGGCCCCACTGCCTGTACCAATGTCCAGCACGCTTAGCTGGTCATGGGGTTGTTGTGCTAGCCGCTGTCGAATCCATGCAATGGCTTGCGTAACCACGTCTTCAGTATCTGGCCGTGGAATAAGCACAGCGGGCGTTACCTTGAAGGGGCGTGAGAAGAATTCCCGTTCGCCCAGGATATAGGCCATGGGCTCGCCGGCTTGTCGACGTTGTGACAGGCTCACGAAATGAGCCTGGTCTTCGGGGGACAGTGTCTCGTTGCCCCGGCTCATGATTTGGGTGTTGTTGAACCCACACACCGTTTGCATGAGGAGGCGCAGTTCCAGCGTGGGCAGGCCGGTGGCACGCCGTGCCTGCTGCAGTGCTTCATCAATGGTGCTGGGTGTGTTCACGCCCTTATTCCTTGGCCGTCATTTCGGCCAGCAGTTCCGCCTCATGGAAGGCGGTCAAGCTGGCCATGAGTTCGCTCAGGTCGCCGTCCATGATTTGATCCAGTTTGTACAGGGTCAGGTTGATGCGGTGGTCCGTTAAGCGACCCTGTGGAAAGTTGTAAGTGCGTATGCGCTCTGACCGATCACCCGAGCCCACCAGGCTTTTTCGTTGTGACGCTTCGGCTGCTTGCCGCTCCCGGTCCACTTTGTCTTGCAGGCGGGCCGACAATACTTTCATGGCTTTGTCTTTGTTGCGATGCTGGCTGCGCTCATCCTGGCATTCCACCACCAGGCCAGTCGGCAAGTGGGTAATGCGCACGGCCGAGTCGGTTTTGTTGATGTGCTGGCCGCCTGCACCGCTGGCGCGAAAGGTATCAATCCGCAAGTCAGCTGTATTAATTTCAATGGCTTCTGCTTCATCCGGTTCGGCCAACACAGCAACGGTGCACGCCGAGGTGTGAATGCGGCCCTGCGACTCGGTGGCAGGTACTCGCTGAACGCGGTGTCCGCCCGATTCAAATTTCATGGTTTTGTACACGTGGTCGCCAGCAAAGCGAACCACCACTTCCTTGTAGCCACCCAGTTCACTGTCGCTGGCGCTCATCAACTCAACTTGCCAGCCGCGGCGCTCGGCATAGCGCGTGTACATGCGAAACAAATCGCCTGCAAACAGGGCAGATTCGTCCCCACCTGTCCCCGCGCGAATTTCCAGCAAAATGTTGCGGTGGTCGTTCGGGTCTTTGGGCAATAACAATCGTTGCAGGTCGGCTTCCAGTTCGGTGAGCTGTGCTTCATTGTGGGCAATTTCTTCGCGGGCCATGTCCCGCATGTCCGGGTCGGCCAGCCAGTCGCGGGCCGTGTTCAAATCGCTTTCAATCCGCACATAGTCTTTATAGCGCTCGGTCGCGGGCAACAGCTCTGAACGCTCACGGGTGATAGCCTTGAACTGCGCCATGTCGCTGGCAGCGTGTTGGGACGACAAAAATTCATCGAGGTCGGCCAGGCGCTGCGTCAGGCGCTCCAGCCGCGACCGCATGCTGTCTTTCATCTAGGCGTTGGGGTGTTTGATTTGAAAAAGGTCAGGCAGCCACTGCAGCAATTGCTCACGCTCGGCCGGTGTGGCCTTGTGCAGCGCCTGCATGGGGCCATGCATGAATTTGGCGCTCATGCGGTGGGCCATCAGCTGAAGCACTTCCTCGGGCGATGTGCCTTTGGCCAGCAAGCGCTGGGCGTGTTCCAGCTCCAGTTGTGCAATGTCGTCAGCCCGCTGGTGCAATTGTTGAATGACGGGCACCAGGGATCGTTCTGACATCCAGCGCATAAAACCCTGTACCTGGGTTTCGATGATGGCTTCGGCTTGTTCAACCGCTGCTGCGCGGTGTTCACGGCCTTCCTGAACAATTTGGCTGAGGTCGTCCACGGTGTACAAAAACACATCATCCAGATTGGCCACCTGGGCCTCGATGTCGCGGGGCACTGCCAGGTCGAGCATGAACATGGGTGCGTGTTTGCGGCGCTTGCAGGCCTGCTGCACCATGCCCAACCCGATGAGCGGCAGGGTACTGGCGGTGCATGACACCACAATGTCGGAGTTGGCGAGTTGCTCGGGGATTTGACCCAGGCCAATTACTTGACCACCGTGGGTTTGGGCAAGGTCGTGCGCGCGTTCGGCGCTGCGGTTGGCAATGGTGATGGACTTGGGGTGTTGGGCTGCGAAGTGGGTGGCGCAAAGTTGAATCATTTCACCGGCGCCGATGAACAGCACGTTGCGTTTGGACAGGTCACCGAAAATCCGTTGGGCCAGTTTGACCGCAGCAGAGGCCATGGACACAGAATGGGCGCCAATTTCGGTGTGGGAACGCACCTCCTTGGCGACTGAAAATGTGCGCTGAAACAGTTGGTGCAGCATTTGCCCCAATGTGCCTGCTTCTTCTGCAGTGCGGGCAGCTTGTTTCATTTGACCCAAAATCTGGGCCTCGCCCAACACCATGGAATCAAGCCCGCTGGCCACGCGGAATGCATGCCGAACAACGTCGGTGTGTGGCAGCACATACAGGTGAGGGCGCAGTTCGTGGGGAGGAATGTTTTTGCTGGTCGAGAGCCAGCTCAGCAAGTCGGCTTCCAGTTGTTGGCCGTTCGCGGCGGCACAATACACTTCGGTGCGGTTACAGGTGGAGAGGATGGCCGCTTCAGGGGCTTGAACACGTTGGCGAATGCCTTGCAGGGCTTCGGCGAGCTGTTCGGCCGGAAATGCCAAACGCTCCCGCAAGGCCAGCGGGGCAGATTGGTAATTCAGGCCAACAGCAAAAAGCTCCATGGTGCTCACAGCGCAGTACAACAGCCCATTATAGCCCGATGCTGGCCTGAACCCGTCAAGCGCCCTGTTCCAGTTGCTTGCGGATTGCGTTGAAATCTTTGGATTTTCCGTCGGCGTCCACTTGTTCCAGTTTGTAACCAAAGCCGTAGACCGGTGTCAGTCGGAACCCGTCTTCCGGTTTGAGGGACAATTTGGAACGCACGCGCGAGATGTGGGTGTCCATGGTCCGGGAGGGCAGGTCGGTGTCGCGGCCCCACACGGCTTCTTGAATGTGGCTGCGGGACAGGGGTTTGCCCAGATTGCGGAACAGCAACAGCGCAAGGTCGAATTCCTTTTGCGTCATGACCACCCGGTTGGTGTGGCGCACGATGGTGCTGAACTTGGGATGGAATTCCAGGCCGGCAATCTCGAACACTTCAGGGGCAGTCAGCTCGGGATAGGCACGCCGCAACAAGGCATTGACCCGGGCGACCAATTCGCCCCGGCGTATGGGTTTGATCATGTAGTCATCTGCGCCGGCATTCAGGGCTTCGACAATGTTTTCTTCATCGGTTTTGGAGGTGATGAACAGCACCGGCACCTTGATGTGCATGGTTTCACGGATCCATTGCATCACCTTGGGGCCGGAATTGTCGGGCAGTACCCAGTCCAACAGCACCAGGTCAAAACTGTCCCGATACAGTGCAGTTTGGAAGGTTTTGAAGGTGGCAAAGGTGTAGCACTTGTGATTGACGGACTCCAACACCCATTTGAGCATTTCGCTCTGGGTGAGATCGTCTTCAAGGATGGCGATGCGCATGCTGGCTCCTGACCGCTGTTTCGCTAAATTGTTAAACCAATGTTATTTGAATTGGTAATATTTTAATCGAAAGAACTGACCGCGAATGACAGCTTAACTTATCTGTTAATTTCTTTTAACGAATGTCGGATTGCAGGGCGTGAATGGCATGAGCCCCCGCGAACAACACCCCAACAATGCGCAGTGCCTTCTCGAAAATGGCGGTGCGATTGTCGGGTTGTTCTACGTAGTCCACCGCCATAAACAGCATGTTCTGGGCGAGTACTTCCAGCACTTCCATCATTTCCTCTTCCGGCAGGCCGGGTAGAAGGCGGGAAATGCGTGGGTCGGCGCAGATGTCCTGGCTGATGGTTCGCAGCGTATTCTTCAGGCCCAGCCGCATTTTCTCCAGGGCGCCAAAGGCCTCTGAGGCACCAATCACAATCGGCTTGGGGTTGTCGACTGCCCAGTCGAAGAAACGCTTGAGCAACATCGGTCGAATGTCCAGATCGGCCTCTTTGGCCGTTGCAAGGCGCACCTCTGTGAATGCCTGAATAACCGCTTGTTCCACCTCCCGAATAACAGCCTGTCCAAGGTCAGCCAGGTCTTCAAAGTGCCGGTAAAACGCAGGCGCAGACAAGCCCGCCTCACGGGTAATTTCCCGAATGCCCAAGCTGGAAAAGCTGCGCTTGTGGTAGCTCAGGTTGAGGGCTGCATCAATGAGGCGCTGGCGGCCATGCGTGGAGGCGGAGGAGGATGTCATAGCGCCCTGATTATATCGAAAAGCCCTCAAATTCGGCCGCTTGTTCGGATTTAGAGCCTCACTTCTGAAGCAAAAACAAGGGGGTTGACGAGCATGTTAACACTCGTTAACATGCTTTCACACTGTCAGCACGCACACCGCATCTTCGGATGCCAAAAATACTCCAACCGTGCGTTAACTTGGGAGACCGAACATGCTGCACTATCTCAAATTCACCACTTTTCCTGTCATTGCTTTTGCGGTGATGCATGTGATGTTCCAGGGTGGCCCCTGGATGTATGCGGGCATTGTGGCCCTGGTTCTCGTGGTTGCCGTGGGCGACCTGCTATTGCCGGAAGACCGCACCGAGCCACGCTTTAACAACGAATTTTTCTTGAACTTCATGCTGTGGCTGACCTTGCCCTTGCTGATGTGGGTCACCTTGCTGTTTAGCTGGGGGGTGTCCAGCCACGATGTGTTGGGCATTGATGGCTTCATGAAAGACTGGTTTGGCTATGACCGCCTGGCCATTCAAGCCAACACCACCTGGTACCAATGGTTTTTTGGTGCAGTGGCGGGTGCGTTTCTGTTTGGTGCCGGTGGCACCAACGTGGGCCATGAGCTGACACACCGCACTTATAGCCCACGGGACATGATTCTGGGCCGCTGGATGTTGGCGTTTACCTGCGATGCATCATTTGCGATTGAGCATGTGTATGGTCACCACAAAAACCTGGGTACACCGGCTGACCCCGCCACTGCCCAGCGCGGTGACAACGTGTACACCTTTGTGATCAAAAGCTGGTTGGGCGGCTACCGCTCGGCCTGGAAACTGGAAAAGCAGCGATTGGCCAAATTTGGCTATTCCGTGTGGGACCCCATTCACAGCCGCATGATGCGCGGCAATCTGATGAGCCTTTCATTGTTCGCAAGTGCCTACGTATTGGGTGGTTGGTGGGCGGTGGCCATGTTCTGGGTGATGTCGGCCGGTGGCAAAACATTGCTAGAGATCGTGAACTACATGGAGCACTACGGCATTGTTCGCCGGCCTGAAGACAAAGTAGAGCCCCGCCACAGCTGGAACACGAATGCGTCGGTGTCTACCGCCTTGCTGTATGCCCTGACCCGCCACAGCCATCACCATGCCGAGGCCGACCAGGAATACTGGAACCTGCGCAGTTATCGGCATGCGCCCATGCTGCCCACAGGCTACCTTGGAACAATTTTGCTGACCTTGGTGCCGCCTTTGTACAAGCGGGTCATGACGCCATTGCTGAACCACTGGGATGAACACTTTGCAACACCCGAGGAAAAGAAATTGGCGATCGAGGCCAGCCTGAAAAGTGGTATGAAAGGTTTGAAGTCGGCCCAGTTGGGCAAACAGCAACAGGCTCAATCCATGAGCCCGGCTGCGGTTTAATCGCTGTTTCAACAGGAGAGCACACATGAAACTGCTGGAATGGTTGGGATTGCAACAAGGCGGCGCTGTGAGTGCTGCACCCAAGCGCAAACACCGTGAAACTTTCAAGGTGTCGGTGGCTGGTGGCGAACAGAGCTTTGAGGTGGAGAAGGGCCGCAAAGTGATTTTGAATGCAGCACTGTCGGCCGGGTTGGGCTTTCCACACAACTGCCGCGTGGGCAGTTGTACACAGTGCAAATGCACGCTCAAAAGCGGCAAAGTGCGGGAATTGACCGACTCCAGCTATGTGCTGAGCGCGGAAGACTTGAAAGCTGGCATGATTTTGGCCTGTCAATCCATTCCGGAAACAGACCTGGAAATCGAGGTGAACCTGACCTCGGGTGGTGACCGTTTGGTGGAAACCCGCGGCACGATTGTGGGCCAGAAGAACCTGACCCATGACATTGTTGAATTGCGCGTTGCGCTGGATGATGCCATGCCGATGAAGGCGGGTCAGTACGCCGAACTTCGCCTGGAAGAGTTGAGCCTGAGCCGCAATTACAGTTTTGCAGTGGCACCCAAAGGCCAAGAGTTGAATGAGTTGGTGTTCCACATTCGCAAAGTGCCGGGAGGCCGGTTTACCGAGTGGCTGTTTGAGGCCAACCGGCAAGAAACCCGTTTGAGCGTCAGCGGCCCGTTTGGTGATTTCTACCTGCGTTCCCCCGAAGGTGAAAAACCAGCGCCGATTGTGTGTGTGGCTGGTGGCAGTGGTATGGCACCCATCTTGAGTTTGCTGGACCAGGCCAAATGGGCGGGCGAAACACGCGATGCGTATTATTTGTTTGGTGCCCGGACACAGCGTGACCTGTATGCTGCTGAGGACATTGCC
The DNA here is from genome assembly GCF_036405155.1 of Limnobacter sp. GTDB lineage: Bacteria > Pseudomonadota > Gammaproteobacteria > Burkholderiales > Burkholderiaceae_B > Limnobacter. The sequence continues at coordinate 336,628 of NZ_DASWYD010000001.1, forward strand.
CGCATTCAGCAAGGTTGGCGTGGCTCACTGAATTTCACGCAGGTGCTGTCTGAAGAAGCTCCCAATTCAGGTTGGCAAGGCCCGCGGGGCTATGTCACCGATGAGTTGAACAAGCTGAACCTGGATTGGCCCAATGTGCAGGCTTACCTGTGCGGACCACCGGCCATGATTGACGCGGCCATCGCCAGGTTCAGTGCCTTGGGTGTGAAGCCGGAAAACGTTCACTTCGACAAGTTTGAATGAACAAAAAAGCCACTGGATTCGGTGGCTTTTTTCATGGGCTCGGCTGTGGATTTACACCGGCAAGGGCAGGGGTATGGGCGAGTCCGAAGGTGAGGGCAGTGAGCTGACGGGCAAGGCAGAGCCGACCATGTCCAGCACATCAGCCACCGGTGCCAGCGGGGTGGATGACAAAGGTTCGTTGATGGGCGCAAATGGTGAACTGCTGCCACTGTCGCCACCACCGGCATCGCCGCCGGGTGCTGAAGGCAACTGGTCCACCGGTAGTTGATCTGCGGGCAGTTGGCCCAGCGGCAATGCAGAAGTGGCGGATATCAAGGCATCGCCAACCGGTGCCAAGGGGGTATTGGCCAATGCATCGCTGATGGGGGACAGTGGTGAGGTGCTTCCAGTGTCGGTTCCGCCGCCTGAGGTGTCTCCTCCTGTTGTATCTCCACCGCCAGTGGTGTCCCCGCCGCTGGTGTCCATTCCCGAAGTGCCGCCATTGTTGCTGTCCCCGGGCGCATTGGTGTCCGTTCCGTTGTCCACACGGGTATCGACTGTGGCTGCCGCGCTGGAGCCACTGTCATTGGATGTAGCCACGGCTGCCACGGCCACGCCGCCGCCAAGCACTGCAGCAGCAGTGCTTGCCCCGCCGAATAGGCCGCCACCCAAGAGACCTGCGCCCACCAGTCCACTGAATCCGCCAGCATCGGCAACGATGACAGCACCATTGGCACCATCGCCCATGGCGAACAGTTCGACCCCGTCCGACAGCGAGGTGACTTCAATCAGCTGAGTCCCCTCAGCGCCAGCGGTTACTGACAGTTGAGCCGATGCGTTGGGTGCCAGGGTGACCAGGGAGCTGGCCTGACCTTCGGTCAGCGCTTTGAGTTCGATGTCGACCGGCGCTGCATCCTTGTTTTGCAGAATGTCACCGGCCAAGACGGCATCTCCCTGTGTCAGGGCCACTTCCTGCCCTTGCCGTTGAACCAGCAATTTGTCCGTGGGACTGGCAATTTTACCCAGTGCTTGCGCGTCGTTCATGGATGCCTCTCTTCGGTGTGGTGGGTCATTATTTGGGTTGTTGTCTGTATTTTACTGACTGACCGTGGAAAACGGATTCATCCAGCCAGGGCGAAAAAAAACCCCACCGAAGCGGGGTTTTCGAGCCACCCAATCCAGTGGATTAACCAAGCAGGTTAATGGGTAGCTGGTCAGCTCCCGGAATTGGCAGGGTGCTGATAGCGGAGGTCAGCGCACTTGGATCTGTCGGAATAGGCAGTTGGTCCGCACCAGGAATGCTGCCCAGCATGTCTGTCAGAACGGCGGGATCTGTCGGAATAGGCAGTTGGTCCGCACCAGGAATGCTGCCCAGCATATCAGTCAGTGCACTTGGGTCTGTCGGAATGGGAAGGCCACCCGCTCCGCCGCCACCTGCAGCGCCTGCGTCCGCACCGAGCAGTTCACCGACCAACGGCAAAACGCCGCTCGGGTCTGCACCAGCTGTGTTGTCGTAAATGGCCTGTCCAAGCGTTTGCACTCCGTCGGCCACCGCAGAGACCACCATGTCCGAGACTGCTGTAGTGACGGGCTCCAAGGGATTTAAAGCCGAATCGGGTGCGGTCAAAAGATTCAAGCCATCACCCACCGCATTCAATGTTCCAGGTACACCGTTGTCGGCAGCAGGGTCACCACTAGAGCCAACGACGGGTCCCAAGACACCGCTGGTGAGCGGATTCAGGGCACTTTGGTCCATGCTCAGCAATGTACCGGCGATACCAACACCATCGGTTACACCTGAAACAGATCCATTGTCAGAGCCTACCGCACCAGCGAGGGGGACGACCAAACCCGAAAGCGGTGTGTCCGCAGCGCCCATCGCCAATCCAGTTGAAATGCCATTCAATGTGCCCACCAGGCCATCGGACCCAATCGAAGGTTGGCTGGTCGTACCCACAACCTGTGCAAGCAAATTGACTACGCCGGAAGGATCCTGCGCACTTGCACCACTCAGGGCGTCACCGACCATGAACAAGCCACCGGACAAGGGGTCAACCACACCGCTCAAGGGTTGCAATGGGGTTGAATCGAGACCATCTGCAAGCGCCGCCAAACCGCCAGCTACGCCAGCACCACCGGTGTCGCCGGTGCCCGTGTCTGTACCAGTTCCTGTGCCTGTGTCGGTGCCTGTACCTGTTCCAGTGTCGGTGCCAGTTCCTGTGCTTGTACCCGTTCCTGTGCCTGTACCTGTACCTGTTCCGGTCCCCGTGCCTGACCCAGTTCCAGTGCCTGTTCCTGTATCACTGCCAGTTCCTGTTCCTGTTCCGGTGCCGGTCCCAGTTCCAGTTCCTGTACCGGTTCCAGTGCCTGTGTCAGTACCCGTGCCAGTGCCGCTATCGGTCACAATGGTGTCGCCACCGCCGCCACCGGCGGCTGCAAGGCCCAGCAGTCCGAGTCCACCCAAGGCAACCGCACCGGCACCGCCGCCAGCGGCGCTGGCCAGCAACCCTGCACCCACCAAGCCACTCATGGTGCCTTCATAGGGTGTCAAAATCGCTGAGCTGATGTCATCTGAAATGTCGTACAGCTCAACGCCTTCGGAGAGCGCAACCACTTCGGTGCGGGCATACCCGTCAGCGGTTGGGCTGGGAATCTGTTTGAGTTCGGCAGAGGCGCCAGGCGCCAACGTCAGCAATGTGCTGCCCTGGCCTTTGTATTGGGCGGGAATCAGCACTTCAATATCAGCGGCGGTTTTGTTGGTCAGTACGTCACCCCATGCCAAGCTGCCGTCCTGCCCCAGCGTCATTTGTTGTCCGGCTCTGGAAACGTCCAGGCCTGTGGTGGTGGTTTTAATGGTTGCAACGGGAGATGCCATGGTGGACCTCGTCAGTAAATGGATGTAAAAAGACTTCAAATGGATACAGGTTTTACTGACAGCCGATTGTGTTTGGATTCAAAAAAAGAAAAATTTTTTTTTGTTTTTAAATCAATCTGTTCGTGGAATGTGATTTGTTTTTCCGGCGATTTTGTTACATGTGTTGCGTGGATGTTTTTAACGTACTGACTGTGTCAGATGCATGCTTGGATACGACACACTTTCAATCCGCTGGCCCGCTGCCCGGCTTTGGGGCGGTGGTTGAGCGGCAAAAGCCTTTAACATGCTGATTGGTCTGTTGTAAAAAGAATGTGCTTTGAAAAGTTTTGTCCCGACACGGTTGGTTGCGGTGCTGCTGGGTGTTGCGCTCCTGGGGCACCGGTTTGCCTTGGCTCAGGAACCGGCGGATATCCCTGAAGTGCGGGTGACCGTGCCTGCCCAATTTGAGGACTTGATTCAAAATGCCATGGCACCGATTCGCCGGTCTGCCACGGTCAATGATGAAGGCGATGTGTGGCAGCTGTTTCGACGCTTGCGGCCTGTTCTGCGCGATGCCTTGGGCACCCGGGGCTACTTCTCGCCGGTGATTTCCCGTGTTCCCGATGCCAATCGATTGATCATCACCATCGACCCTGGGCCCCCCAGTGTCGTGACCGATCTACAGATTGAGTTTGACGGTGCCATCAATGAGCCGCAGTTTGCAGAGCGCCGTGAGCGCTTGAAGACGCTGTGGCTGCTGGGCCGGGGGCAAACATTTGATCAGGCTGAATGGACCGCGTCCAAAGACCTGTTGTTGCGGGATTTGCTCTCGCGCGATTTTGCGGCCGCCACGCTGGCCGAAAGCAGCGCACAGGTGGACCCTGAGACGCATTCTGTGGTACTTCGGGTGGTTTATGACAGCGGCCCCGTGTTTACTTTTGGCCCATTGCAAATAGAGGGACTGAACAAGTATCGCCCTGACCTGATAGAGCGTTACAACACCATTGAACCTGGCGACCGTTATGAGCAGGAGAAATTGCTCACCTTGCTGTCCGATTTGCAGAACACGAGTTATTTTTCTGGCGTTGATGTCAAGGTGGACACCGATGACCGAACGCCAACGCATGTGCCGATTCAGGTGTCTGTTCAGGAAAGTGATTCCAAGCGACTGGGCCTCGGTGCTGGCTACAGTTCAAACACCGGGTTTCGGACCGAAGCCAGTTACCAGTTCAATAACCTGTGGGACAAGGCCTACACCTTGTCGACCGGTGCCCGTCTGGAACAGAAGCGCCAGTCTGCTTACGCAGACCTGTTTTTCCCGCCCTCCCGGCGTGGCGTGGTGGACTCGTTGGGCATCGCGTCCGATCATCAGACCTTGAGCAATCTGGAGATCAATCGCAACTCGGTGGGGGGTATTCGTGAGTACCGGTTTGGCAGCAATGAGGTGCGCCTGGGTTTGAACTACCAGCAGGAGGAGCGGCAGTCGCTGGGTGTGAATTTCGGTGCGACGCAGGCTTTGGTGAGCAGTGCGTCGTGGACCCACAACCGGGTAAATGACCGGTTGAATCCATCCAGCGGCTACATTGCATACGGGCAGGTGGCCGCAGCCAGCGAGCAATTGGCCTCGGATCAGGATTTTGTTCGCCTGTATGGCCGCGTGCAGCGATTCTGGTCCCCATCCCGCCAAAACCTGTTCTCCGCCCGGCTAGAGGCTGGCACGGTTGCCGCCAGCGCGCGGCGCGACATTCCCCAGGATTATCTGTTTCGGGCCGGTGGCACCAACAGTTTGCGGGGTTTTGAGTTTCTGGACATCGGGGTGCTTGACCAAGGGATTTTGGTCGGTGGACGGCGCCTGATGATTGGCAGTCTTGAATACACGCGTTGGTTCAAAGGCAACCTGGGTGCTGCCGTGTTCACGGATGTGGGTGATGTGGCTGACAATTGGTCGCAACTGGATCTGCAAAAAGCAGTGGGTGTGGGTTTGCGCTACAAAACACCGGCAGGCCCGATTGCGTTGGATGTGGCCAAGGCGGTCAACCAGCCCCGCGTCCGCATCCACTTTTCACTGGGGGTGGCATTTTGAGGGTGCGCTGCCGACAACAGGGTTTTGCCACAGCGTTGTTTGGGTTGCTGGGTACCGGAATAGTGCTGCTGGCCTTGGGCATGTACTGGCTATTGGGGACTTCCGCCGGGTTGCGCTGGGCATTGGGTTTTATTCCGCAGACCCAAGTGGGCCAGGTTGACGGCACGGTGTGGCAGGGGTTCTCACTGGATGCGCTGGAGTGGGTATCCACCCGGGCAGACGGGAAGACCCAACGGGTTGCCGTGAGCGGCTTGAGGTTGCGTGTGGACTGGTCGGCCCTGACCACCGGAACACTTCGGATCGAGCAACTCCAGGCTCAAGCGGTGAGCCTGAATTTTCCGTCCAATGAAGAGGAAAAGCCGATTGAGTTGCCCGACAAGATTGAATTGCCACTGGATGTTGAGCTGCAGGCCCTGCGCATTGATCAGCTGGTGGTGTCTCCGTCCGTGGCGCTGGAGCAGGTGGATGCCCGCGCTGTGGTTCGCGATGGTGCATTGACCGTCGAGCAGTGGTCAACCCGCCTGGATGGTGCGGACCTGGCCGTGTCTGGCCGCCTGGTGCTTGAGAAACCCTACGCGTTGACAGCCCAGGCCGACGCCAAACGGACTGTGCAAGACCTGGCCTTGACCGCGCAAGCCCGGTTGGCGGGATCGCTCGACCGAACCGAGTTGAGCCTGACCGCAACTGGCCGGCAGACCCCGTCGGAAAAAGCGGGCAAACCGCGATTGACGCAGACGCTTCAAGCCAGTGGCGTGTTGCACCCGTTGACCTTGGCACCAGTGGAGTCGGCCACGCTGGATGCCCGCCAGTTCAACCCCAGGGACTGGTTCAGTGCCGCACCCAAGGCCTTGTTGAACATCCACCTTGCGGTTGAACCGAATGCAGACTTCAGCGTGATCAACGCCAACCTGGATGTAACCAACCAAACCCCATTGGCCCTGCAGCGCGGTGGGTTGCCCTTGGGCCGTTTGGTGGCCAAGGTTCATGCACAGTTAAAGCACGGCATTCCCGTGCAGGCCAGCGCCACGGTGCAGCCGATTCAACTGGCCGATGAGCGTGGGCCGGGTGGTTCTGTGCAACTGCAGGCTGCATCCGATCGTTTGAGCAATGGGCTATTGACTTGGTCCCTGCGTGGCCAGGGTATTCGGCCAACCGTGTTGGCCGATGTTCCAGTGGCTGATGCGTTTGATGTGTCCGTGAATGGCAGTGTGCAGGCCAAACGTTGGACGATTGATGCGTTGGACATTCAGCAAAAGAACGCGCGGCTTCAGGGTGACGGGTACGTGAACATGGCGGGCAACTGGCCTGCCCGTGTTCACGTGACCTTCAGCCACCTGAACCCTGCCGCGTGGGTACCCGGTGCATCCTCATGGGCTCGAGGTGACCTGAATGGAGACGGTCAGTTTGACGGCACCTTGAAGTCGGTTCGGGATGAATGGATGCCAGCGGGACGTCTGCGTTCGCAACTGCAAGCGTCACGTTTGGCAGATGCGCCAATTCAATGGCATGCCATGGCCGATGGAAGTTTGCAGCGACTCACCCAGGTGCAGGTTGATTTGAACATGCTGGGCAATACGGTTCGCATGGATGGTGCGTATGGTGCGCCGGATGATGTGTTGTCACTGGATGCACAGTTGCCGCAGCTGGCGGCCTTGGGGCGTGTGTTCAATCAACCGTTGGCTGGGGATATTCGGCTGAAGGCCCGCTTGAAGGGCCAGGGTCTGCAGGCCGATGCGCAGGGTGACCTTCAGGTGACTGGTCTTCGATTGGCAGACCAGGCGGTGGTTCAGGGTATTCAGGGGTCATTTGCCTTGGGCAGCCGACCCGAATCCCCCTGGACAATGGATCTTCAAGCCGAGGGCATTGGCCAGCCTTTACCGGGTAGTCCCCGTTTGCAGTTGGCGGAAACCTGGGTTAAGACCCTGCGCCTGCAGTTGACCGGGACCCGTCGTCAACACACCTTCAATGCACAGGTGGTCTCAGGGTTGACGCCATTTAGCCGTCAGCGGCCTTTGAAGGTCGACCTGAGCCTGCGCGGCGGGGTGGGGCCGCAAACAGACCGGCCGGGCCAGCCGCTGGGCTGGCGGGGTGTGTTGCAAAGCTTGAAAGCGGAAGGGTTGTGGACTCCCGCCCGAAGCCTGACCTTGCAAAAACCAGTCTCGCTGGTTTGGGCACCACGCTACCTTCAGGTTGGCTTGCTGGAATTGATGGGGGAAGACAAAACCCTGATTCGCAACACCGTGTTGAAACTGGATGGGTCGACGGTCCAGATTGAGGGTGAGATGCCTGCGCTGGGTATTCCGCGGTTGTCGCCAATTTTGAGAACCCAGGCCTCGATTGAACCCAAGGACTTGGTGGCACGGGTGAATTGGCGTTATCGGGCCAACGCAGCCAGTGTTCAGGGGGTGATTGATCTTCAGCACGTGTCGGGTGGCTTGCAGGTGCTGGAGGATTCACAAATCGATGTACCCATTGAGCGGTTCGATGCCCACTTGCAGTTTGACCGCACTGCAGCAGCCATGCAGTTGGACCTGGTGGCACCACAATTCGCCGCCATCAACGCCAACCTGCGCGTACCTGTTCAAAAAAACCCGGTCACCCAGCGCTGGGGCTTGGCAAGCAACGGGCCCATGCAGGGCAGCATCGCGGCAGGTCTGTATCAACTGAATTGGCTGGGTCCTCTGCTCAGTGGTGGCGTGAGAACCAACGGCACTGGTCAGGTGGCCGTTGCCATTGCAGGCTCATTGAATGAGCCCGATGTGCAGGGGCGACTGTTTTTCATGGATCTGGATATTTTTCAGCTGGACCAGGGGGTTCGGCTGGAAGACGGCAATGTGGTGGTGGATTTCAACACGAGCCGAGCACGCATTGAGCAAGCGGAATTCAATGTGTACAACCGCCGCCCACCCCGAAAGCGCATTGAGCAACTGGGGCCCCTGATTCAGGGCACTGGCCGGCTGACCGCCAGTGGTGAATGGAATTTGAATGGTTTGAAGGGCGTGCTGACAGTGAAGGCCCAACGCGCGCCCTTGGTGCAGCGCTTTGACCGGTGGGTGATGCTGGATGCAGGCCTGCAGGTGCAGCAGCCCGACCGCGAGGGCGAGCCTCTTCGCGTTCGCGGCGATATCGAGGTGCTGGGTGCGTATGTCGAGTCGCCCGATTCGGGCGTGCCGACCCTGAGCGACGATGTGGTAATCCAGGGTCGCAATGCGGCCAGTGCGGCGGGCTTGCCGTTGGATGTGCAATTGCAGGCCCGCTTGGGCAAGCTGTTCTATGTGAGTGCAGAAGGCCTGAACACGCGGTTGGAAGGTGGTTTGAAGCTGAGCATGCTGGAGGGGGTGGGCGGCAGTGGCAATCGCCGTTCCGGCCGACGTTTGTCTGCCACTGGAACCATTCAGGCGGTGGATGGAACGTACCGTGCCTATGGGCAGGACTTGACCATTGAGCGGGGTGTGGTGAATTTCCAGGGACCGTTGGAAAACCCGGGCATCAATGTGCGTGCGGTCCGGAAAGGGGTGGCGGTGGAAGCTGGCGTGGAAATCACGGGCACTGCCCAGCGGCCCAAGGTGACCCTGGTGAGCGACCCAGCGGTACCCGATTCCGAGAAGCTCTCGTGGATGATCATTGGCCGCGGTACCAATTCCGCAGATCGGGACCAAACCCTGTTGCTAACGGCGGCGGCTGCCATCTTCGGCAATGATGATGAAAGCCCTACCCGGAAAATTGCGCGCCAATTGGGCATCGACGATGTGGCGCTGAGTACGGGTTCACTCACGGCTGCCGATTCCCGGGCGGTGGGCAGCAAGGTGGCGGTGGCGCCTGGTGCAGACCTGTCGGCCAACGTGATTGGCGCAGATGACCCGTTGTTGTCACAACGGATCATCACGATTGGAAAACGCATCAGCGACAAGCTTTACGCCAGTTTTGATCAGTCGGTGACCACAGCCGCCAGTATTTTCAAATTGAATTATCAGTATTCCCGACAGCTCAGCCTGATTGCCCGAACCGGCGCCGACAATGCGCTGGACGTGCTTTACCAGATTTCATTTGATTGACGCCTGAGCCGGTTTTTTATACCAAGTCAGCTTCAGTTGTGCGTTGGCTTTTTTGGCATCAATCAATTGGTTGTCCAATTGTTCCAGTTCTTTGAACAGTTGATCGCTGTGGCGTTTGGGTTCAGCGACGTTTTCCACGGTGGTTGTGGATGCGGCCTGGATTGCTTCCCGGGTTTGTCGCAGCGATTGTTCAAGTGCCTGAATGCGGGATTGTCGATCCGTGGCCGACAGTTGTGAGCGATCGACATCGAGCTTTTGCTGCACACTGCGCACTTGTTCCTGCAGACGTGCCATCTCAAGTCGTACGGCATTGAGTTCTGACTGAAGGCTGTCGGCCAACGGCGAGTCGGCCTGCAGTTGTTGCTGCTGAGTCAGCAGTTGTGCTTCACGGTTCTTCAAGCGTTGCAGCAAAACCTGTTGGCTGTAGACCGCTGCCTGTGCCGCGACTGGTGGTTGCACGCCGGCATCGGGTGTTTGTTTCAAGGTTTTTTCCAGTGCAGCCTGCAGGCTGCGTTCCCGCTGCTGCAATCGAGCCAGTGCCTTGCTGTCGGTGTGTTGTTGCAGGTTCGATTTTTCCGCCAACAAGGCGGCAGAAATTTCCCGCTCCTTGGCCCGCAAGGCTTCTTCCAGTGCTTCAATTTGCTGGTCAGTGGATGTCTGGTTCTGAATGTTGAGCCAGGATAGCCAGGCATCACCAGCCGACTCCAGCACCTGTTCCCACTGGGCAGCCCGGTGGGTGTCCAACCGGATTTCGATCAGGTTGGTGTTGGGCAATTCACGGGCAGACAAGGCCTTGGCCAACTCCCGACTGGCGATTTCGAACGACTCCTGGGGTTGAATCCAGCTTTCTCCGCGGCGGTCCTCCAGGGCTTTGAAAGCCACCGCTGGGTCCTGGATGCTACCCAAGGTTGCTTGAAGTTTGTCGTGGAGTTGTTGCTCTGTCCAGTCTGTATTTCCGATTTCCAGCAGACCAACTGCACTGTGCGCAGGCCGTGTGAGGTAACCCCACACCCCGCCAATCAGCACGGCTCCGACCAGCAGCAACAGCAGCAGGGCACGGCGCCCCAGGCGGTCGGTGCGGTCGGTGTTGCGCATGGCGGGTATTGCCTTCAATTTCAACGCCCCAGGCCAGCAGCCATCATGATTTGTTTGGCACTGAGTTGGGCCTGTCCGGTGGCTTCACCCAGGGCATTCAAGCGGGTGGCGGTGATTTTTTCGTCTGAAAATTGAAGACGGATTTTTTCACCTTGCCGACCAACCACGGTCATGGTTCCCTCCGTGGGTACAAAGGCGCCCTGCTGGATGGCCAGGTCCTGCCCCACCATGTCGTACATGGCTTGTTTGGGCTGTTTGTTTTCACCCAGACCATCAGCCATCGACAAGGCCACATAGGAGGTGCCCGGGAACACGGATCGGTGCGTCTGGATTTGTTTGCGCACCCGCAGGCCATCCATCACGACACCATTCAATGCGCACTGACTATTCCAGTCCACGGAGGCTTTGTAAGAGGAGCAATAGCCAATGGCGCCGTCCAGGTAGTCGATCACGGGTTGATCACCGGACAAATCAATCCGTTGTTTGAGGCTGGCCACCGAGCCGGCGTATCGGGTTTTTCCAATGATTCGACCCAACTGGCCTTGGGATTGCAGTTCAAATTGCTTGGCATCGCTGCGGGTGATCTCCGTCAGCAGGCTGGACAGCACGCTGGGGTCTGTCCGGAAGCTCAATTCTTCACAGGCCGATTCTGCAATCGAGAAACGATCGGGGGCTGACCATTGGTCGATGGGTGCATGATCACTCACACTGGCCCTAACACGTCCACCCAGTGCACAAATTTTCAGGTCATACGACAGGGTTTTGGTATTTTTGGCAGCGTCGAAATCCCGCTTGGTGTTGGCATATCCGGTTGGGTTGAACCCAACCCGCAACACCTCGGGAATAAACTGGGCAGCGTTCAGGTTGACTGCAGATTGTGCCGATTTGGTTCCGAAATCTGTTTGACCAAATCCGAGGGAAAAGGACACCACCGCCTTTTTGGCCAGTTCAAGCCATTCACTGTCTTTGCTGGGAATCGGGTTGAGTTTGGGGAAGTCACCACACAGCTTGGCATCGGATGGGCCTGCTTGCTGACACTGTTCCGCCGATTGAAATACCAGAACATCTTTCGCTGTGTAGGATTTTCCACGACCGGCTGTGTCATCAGTAGTGCGGGGGGCTGCCAGTGGTGCGGTGGGCGGCGTCGGGTTGCCGTCGGCCTGGCTGTAATGTTGATGCGCCACTGCGCTGGCCACAAACAAGGCGAAAGCTGAAAACGGCGTGATCATTGTGAGGTCATCTCCAAAGTGACTGGGTATCAAGTTGTGTTGCAGTATGCCAGAAAGCGCAAAGGGCTTGCGCAGTTGCACAAGCCCTGTGAATTGCCGCAATACTGGATCAAGTCAGGTTGGTGATGGTTTGCAGCAGCGTGTCCTGGGCCTGAATGCTCTTGGAGTTGGCTTGATAAATGCGCTGCGTGGCAATCATTTGCACCAGCTCTGCCGTCAAGTCGACGTTGGCTTCTTCAACAGCACCGGCTTGAACCAAACCAAAACCGGCGTCACCCGCGTTGGATGCAAACTCCGGCCCGGCCTGCAAAGTGGCCACCCAGTTGTTGTTGCCCACCGGTTGCAAACCTTCGGGATTGCGGTAGCGGAACAATCCGATTTTCGCAATGTCTTTGGTTTGGCCATTGGCGTAGTTCAGGGTCAGAACCCCTCGGCCATCAATGGTGAAGTTGGTGTAGTCGGCTGCGTCGTAGCCGTTCTGGGCCAGGTTTTGTAACTGGAAGTCGGTGCCGTACTGGGTGCTGCCACGCATGTCGATCCGGACGTCGGTGTTGGTGCTGTCAAATTCTGGTGACAAGGCCGACAGGTCAATTTTGTAAACAGCGTTGGCGGGGTTGTTCAGTGTGCCGTCGGTTGAAAAGTCCAGCGCGGCGCCGGTGGTGGGGGCACCTGGGTATGCAGCCGCTTCCTGGGAAATATCCACGGGAACGTCGTTGACCGTGGCGTAGACGCGCCACTGGTTGGGGCCTGTGGATGCTGGCGTGGTGGCTGCTCCGAGCTTTTGCCAGAACACCTGCAACGTCAGTGGTTCGCCCAACTGGTTATTGATCACAATGGCAGAACTTTGCGCATAGGAATTGGGGTCGGTTGCATCAAAGGTTGGGCTGATGCCGGATGGCTGTGTTCGGGAGTCCAGGTTGAAGCGGAACTCCGTCTTGCCCGTTGCCCGGGGTGCAATCGGCTCTGTTGAGATGGTCACTGGTGAGGCCACGTCCAGCACGTTGCCAGTGTCTGGGTCCAGCGGGAATGCGAGGAGGTCTTTCCCGTCTGCCGTGGTGACGGTGTTGTCCCGGTCCAGCTGGAATTGCCCGTTGCGCGTGAGGAACTCACGTCCGTCCTGGCCTTTGACCTTGAAGAACCCGTTGCCCGAGATGGCCAGGTCCAGTGGGTTTTGTGTGGCCACCACATTGCCCTGGCGGAATTCCTGTTTGATGGCCATGATGTTGACACCGCCGCCCACTTGCAGGCCTGCGTCTGCGCGTGACAGCGTGCTGGCATACACGTCGCCGAACTGGGCCTTGCTGGCCTTGAAGCCCACTGTGTTGGCGTTGGCCACGTTGTTGGCAGTCACCTCCAGACTTTTCTGTGAGGTGTTCAGTCCACTTAATCCCTGTTGAAATACGCCCATCTTCGCCTCGCGCTGTGATGTTGTTGGGTTGGTACAGCTTGCACCAATGACGCTTATTTAACCGGAAGTCCATTCCAACAACTTGGCAGCACACCCTTCGAAATTCAGCGCATTGTTGAAAAGATACGCCGCACCGCTTTTGTTAAGGTGTGGCAATTGAAGGCAATGGACGTTCTGACCGACGGGAGCCAACACGTGGAATGCATTCCTCACATCGAAGAGCTCTACATTCGAAGTTACCCGCTGGGCGCTTCTGCCGGGGCCTATGATCGCAAGTTGATTGATCTTCCGGTCACGCTTCGTCTCCAGGAGCAATCGTTTTACCTCACTTACCGCCGAAGCCTGGCCGGCCAGTGGTCGGTCATGTGTTCGGATGTTCAACTGCGCGCCTTGCGAAAGCACTTGACCGTGATGCAAGTGCAGGCCAGTGAACTGGACACCGAGTTGGCTCGAGTTTTTGCAGCGGTGCAATCCAGTTGCGCGGAAGCGCTGGATGCCTTGCCAACGCATGCAACCCGTCGTGATGTGTTGGATGCCTTGATTCAGTGCGGGGGTATCAACCCGCTGTTGGTGTTGGATGAGTTTCGCTTTTATCACTTGACAGGTCCGCAGGTGTTGGCGGTCCGAATGCTGCCTGGGCCAGATGGTGCGCTGGATGACGTCATCGAGCTGAGCCTGGTGCAGTGGAAAGAATTCTGTGCGGTGTTAACGACATTGGCCCCCCAGGGCCGCAACGCCATGATGGATTGGGTGCGCAACACCCTGCAGGAGATTCGTTCGCCCCTGTCCCTGGAGAACGCTGCATGATTGCGCTGCTGGATATTGTTTCGGGGCAGTTGCCGTCGGTGTCCAACCCGGCACAATCTCTCACGCCCAATGAGCGGCAGGCTGTGGTGGATTTTTTACAGACGCAAACACCGGTGTCGGGGCAAGATTTGACCGACATGGACGACGCTGCTCTCATTGACCTGGCGTTTTCAACTGCCCTGGCGCAAATGCGTTCAACACAGGGTGCCGATCCAGCCACGAACAAGCCTGTCGAACTGGATGTGTCGACAACACCGACCGCTGCAGTGTGGATGGATGGATACCCGAACGGGTACAGCGCACTGCCTGGTTTGCAGGTTGAGGCCGACCCGCTCGGCAGGTCGGATTCGATGGCGACAGTAGACGATGTGGCCGACTCTGTGGCCGGGCCGCCCGCATTGCCGTTGACCATGGTGCCCCCCGTGGTGCCTTTCGTGCCGGTATCCGTGCCAACCGTGCTGCCCAACCAGGCGCCGGTGGCGGAGTCTGCAAGGCCAGTCGACCCAGTGTTGACGCGCAACGCGGGTGTGGAGCCAACCGTCAATGTGCCTGTGCAGGCAACGCCCGTCACAACGCTTGCACCGGCCCGGCCCGTGCAGGCGGCTGAGCTTGACGTGCCGGCCTCTGCAGCGGCTGAGGATGCTGTCCAACTGCCAACCGGGGCAGCACAACCAGTGCCACGTGTTTCGGCCACAGCCGCAGTGCCTGCTCAGCCAGTGGCGCAGTTGTCGCTGTACACGCCCGCACAAGCACCAACGCACAAACCGACGCAAACACCGACTGAAACCGCGGTTGTATTCGCAGCGCCTGTTTTGAAGGTGACCACAAACGCCAGCGATGCGGTGGAGCCTGAGGCAGTGATGCTGCCCAAGCCGCCTGTGCAAGCCGAGTTGCCTGGCCGACTGATGAACGCCTTAGCAGCCGATGCGCCTGAGCCGGTGCAGGCCCCTGCGGTGTTCACGGCACAGTCACTGCCAGCAGAGCCTGCGGTGACTGCGGCTGTGCCGAGGCCGCAGCCCAATACTGCCGCTGCCGCACCCATGCAACCCCCGGTGAATGATGCACCGGCACCTCGCGTTGAGCTGGCGACGTTGACCACGGCGGAGCGGGAACTGCAGCCGCCTGTGCTGTCGTCCCGCCAGCGCTTGCAGTCCGCCTCGGTGTGGGTTTCTGCAGAGCCCGTATCCGCTTCAACCCTGGAATGGATGAAGCAGAGCGAGCGTTTTTCGCGACAGTTGTCTGCCAACCCTGCGCAGCCGGATCAAGATCACTCGGTGTTGGCCGCTGACGATGCCGTGGCGGTACCCACCAGCCCAGTGGGTGTTGTGACTGCAGACCCTGCAGTATCGGGTCCGGTGGAGTCAGTCCAACCAGGGGTTTCAGTGCCGCGTGGGGTAACGTCCATGAGTACTGTGCCGCCGGTGGCATTGCCGCGAGGTGCTGGCCGTGCTGAAGAACTGATCACTGTTGTGAATGACGCGCTCAAATCCATTGAAATGCGTTTGCCGGGTCGGGTTGAGGTCACCCTGCATTTGCGCGATGGTGCCCGCCTTGACCTCTTGGTGATGGCTGAAAACCGGACCATGCGGTTGGAAATGAACACAGACCGGGTTGGTTTGGGTGCAGGCCTTGGTGACGGCGCTCAACAACTGGGGCGAACCCTGGAGAACATGGGTTATCAACTCCAGCACTTGAAATTCAATGGCGATATTCTCGTCAACAGCCCGTCCAGTGGCAGTGACGCGGGCACGCCCGGGCAAGGTCAAAGTGCAAGTCAGGGGCAGACTCAATCCCAATTCAACCAGCGGGGTGAACAGGGGCGCGGTGTGTTCCACCAGCCTGATTCGCCAGCGGCAGCCGATGCAGCTGAGGCGCCGGCCGAGACTGAGCCGGTGAAGGCCAGCGGGATCAGTCTCTACGTTTGAAGGGCGTCCGTGCTAGCGCAGGATAACGTTGTTGACCAGCCATGCGCTGGTTTGCGGCAAGTAGTGCAATTCCACCACCACGTTTTCCGTAGACGGCCGACCATCGACCACTTGTGAGAACACAGCCCGGGCGCGGTTGGTTTCGGTCAGTGTGTCTGACACATACACATAGCGAAACGATTGAATGTGTTCATTCTGGATACGCAGGGCCACGGCTTCGCTCAAGAGCTTGATGGCCATGCGGTGCTCGGCCGTGTTCAGACTGAGCTTGGTGGCGGCGGCCTGATCGTTTTTTGCAATCGCGTCCAGAAATGATTGGGCTGCAATCCGGCGCTGAGAAAACTCCAGGTCCTTGCTGCAGGCGGTCATCAGCAACACAGCGCCCATCAACAGACCCATCAGCAGTGTGAGCCACGGGGCTTTCCGGTTTGCGAACATCGGGGGCAGTGCAGTCATGGCGTTGGGCATTGTTGGATCACTTTGGGTTTTTTCGGTGTTTTACTGCAAAGTTGCGCAAGGGCTGCTGGGCGATACTTTGCACACAGAGTAACCGAAACCTGTACAGGGGTTCAACGCCATGAATGAAATGTCCAGATTATCCAGTGCTTCTCCCTTGCAATTGCTGGGTACACAGTCGGGCATCAGTCCTCAGTCTGCATCCGGCACGCCCAGTTTCACCGAGGTGTTTGGTGATGTGTTGTCGTCGGTCAGCAAGGCACAGGACACCTCCCGTCAGTTGTCGGTCGGTCTTCAGATGAATGATCCCAAGGTGTCTGTGGAAGACGTGGCCATTGCGTCCAATGAGGCACAACTCAAGTTTCAAACCTTGCTCCAGACCCGCAACAAATTGCTGCAGGCCTACAGTGACATCATGAGCATGCCGGTCTGAAGGAGTATCCATGCTCGCTGAATTTCTCACCCAAGATGAAGTGGATTCGCTGCTCCGGGCCATCACCGGAGAGGACTCCTATTTCAATTCGGATGATTCGGAAGAGTCGCAAGTCAAGCCCTACAACCTGGCCAAGCAGGAGCGCATTGTCCGTGGGCGCATGCCAACGCTGGAGATCATCAATGAGCGATTTGCCCGCTTGTTGCGCATCGGCTTGTTTGATTTCATGCGGCGAATGCCCGAAGTCACCGTGGGCTCTGTCAAAGTTATCAAGTACAACGAGTTCATCCGCAACCTGGCGGTGCCCACCAATTTGAACCTGATTTCGCTCAAGCCACTGCGCGGCAATGGTTTGGTGATTCTGGACCCCACCATGATTTTTGCCATGGTCGACACCATGTTCGGTGGTGATGGTCGCTTGCAAACCGAAATTGAGGGTCGCGAGTTTTCCGCAACCGAGCAGCGCATCATCGCGCGGGTGCTTGAGGTGGTGTTCTCCGAATATGCCAAGGCATGGGCACCGGTGTACCCGTTGGTCCCAGAGTATGTGCGCTCGGAAATGCACACCCAGTTCGCCAACATTGCAAACCCCGCAGAGATTGTGGTGTCCAGCCGGTTTGAGATTGAATTGGGCGCCACTTCCGGCACCATTCACATTTGCATTCCCTATTCATCGCTGGAGCCCATCCGGGATGCGATGAGCTCGGCCGTGCAAAGCAACCAGGGTGAAACGGACCGCCGTTGGTCCAAGATGCTCAAAAGCCAAATGCAGCAGGCCGAAGTTGAGTTGCAGGTCAACCTGGCATCGACCCAGTTGACGGTTGCTGATGTGCTCACGCTGCAGCAGGGCGATTTCATTCCCTTGAGCATGGGGCCGACCGTGCAGGCCCGCGTTGACAACGTTCCCGTGTTTGAGTGTTCTTATGGCGTGAGCGGGGGGCAGTATGCGGTCAAGGTGGAAAAAATGATTAAACCAGGTGATGACTCCACGTTGCTGAGAACGCCCAGAGGTGCGGATTTCAAATCGCTCAGCGAGGTGTATTCGCTGGTGACCCAGCATGGTTCCGAACACCTGGACAAGCTGACTGACATTGCCAAAGCCGATTAATTCAGGATTGAGTTTCAACATGACCACAGACACCAGCAAAACCCAAGCCGATCCCGCGAGCAAAGTGATTTCAGAATCTGAACTCGGCGAGGTTGAGGCGCATCGCTTCGGCATGCTGTCCGGTCAGGGCAGCGAGGAATCGGGCAACGACATCGACATCATTTTGGACATCCCCGTGACCCTGAGCGTTGAACTGGGGCGAACCAAAATTCCGATCAAACACATTCTGCAGTTGGCACAGGGCAGTGTGGTGGAGCTGGATGGCCTGGCTGGTGAGCCCATGAATGTGCTGGTCAATGGTTGCCTGATTGCACAGGGTGAAGTGGTGGTGGTGAACGACCGCTTCGGTATCCGTCTCACCGACATCGTGACGCCCTCGGAGCGGCTGCGCAAACTCAACGGCTAAGGCATGCTCCGTTTTCTTCTTTCAGTGGGCATGGCCGGGTTGCTGCTGTCCCACAGTGTTCAGGCGGTTGAATTGGGCCGGATGGAAATCCGTTCCCAGGCCGGCATGCCGTTCATCGCCCACATTGCACTGACAGCCAGCCCCCAGGAGTTGAGCAATCCCGAATCGGTGGTTGTGAATTTGGTGGGTGGCGACAACAGCGATTTTCAGGGCAGTGTCAGAACCCGGCTTTTCCTGCAGCCGCAGGGAGCGGGTGGTTTTTTGCGTGTCACAGCATTGGACCCGTTGCCACGGTCGGTGGTGTTGACATTTTCGGCCTCAACACCCGACGGACCCTTGTTGCGTGAATATGCAATCGACAATGGTGTGGTTCGCACCCGTGACATCCAGAGGCCCAAACCCCCTGCGCCACCAGCACCCACACCCGTGCTAAAACCGGTGGCCGAACCGGAAGATGCCGATGTCAACGCTGACAAGGTGTTGGAACCCGCTCCACCCGAGGGAATTGAGCTGCGGCTGTTGGACCAGACCAATGATGGCGCGATGCCGTCCCCCCGCGCCACAGCCAGTGACCTGGAATTGCTGGCCAAGTCGGATGCAGCACTGAATGCAGACCCAAACCTGCGTGAACAGGCACGCACTGCGCTGGGTGTGATGGGTCAGTTGAAAGACCGTCTGGCCTTGTTGTTTCAAATCAAAGCCAGCAAGGCCGTGGTAGAAGCCGCAGTGAGTCGGGACATTGAACAGGAGCCCAGCAGCTACACCTTAACGTTGCAAACGGATGCAAAGACCAACCGTGCGCAGCCTGTTACTGAAACCGGCAGTGCGCCGGACAAGCCGCTAGCGCCTGTTCAGTCGCCCGCTGTGGGTGCACCCGCTTCAGCATCTGCCGCGCCAGCCTCGTCGGCAAGTCCTTCGGCGCAAACTCAACCACAGCAGCCCGTGGCCAAACCGGCACAACCCACGCGGGGCAATGATTTGATCCGCTACTTTGTCATCACGATTGTGTTTGCAGTGATTGTGCTGGTGGCGGGTTATGCCTGGATGCTGCGCAACAGGCCCCAGTGGATTCCCGCCCCGATGCAGTCAACGGATGCCCCTTCCGCGCTGCGTGAAGAACCGGTATTGCCCGCACCGCAAACACCGGTGGCCGCCTTGCCCAACCGGCCCGAGTTGCCTGAAGCGATGATGGATGAGCCAGTGGCGGATGCCAAACCTACCCCGCAGGCTGCACCACCGGTGATGGCGAGCTTGCCGCCTGAGCCCGACTTTGATGACACGCCGCCGGACTGGGCTGATGCCGATGATGATGCCATTGATGTGCCGCCTGCTGCGCAGGCCGATGCCGAGGTTACCAACCCGATGGTGGATGTAGAGCCTGAGCGGTTTGAAGAGCCTGAATTCAAGAATGAAAACGATGCCCGCATTGAGTTGGCGGCCGCCTACATGGAAATTGAGGACTTCGACGCTGCGATGAAATTGATCGACAGTATTGAGGGTGAGCTCACGGAGGTGCAGATGAATCGCCTTCAAAAAATTCGTGAAGAAATGACGCAGGGTGAGGCGGATCAATGAAAAGATTTGGATTGGCCACTGCACTGATGATCGGTTTGCTGTTGGTGCTGGAACCGGCATGGGCGCAGCAATTGCCAGGTTTCGTATCCACCCCGGGGCGCAACGGCTCCACCGTGTATTCGCTGCCCGTGCAAACGCTGCTGTTCATGACATTCCTCACGGTACTGCCCGGCCTGCTGTTGATGATGACCGGGTTTACGCGCATTGTGATTGTGATGTCCCTGTTGCGGATGGCGTTGGGCACGCAGAACTCGCCGCCCAATCAGGTCATCATCGGGTTGAGTCTGTTTCTGACTTTTTACATCATGTCGCCCACCTTCAATCAGGTGTACAACCAGGCGTATCTGCCCTACGACGACGGAAAAATCACCTTCCAGCAAGCTGTGGATGTGGCCACCAAACCCGTGGCAGCATTCATGATCAAGCAAACCCGAGCCGAGGATTTTTCACTGTTCGCCAGTTATGCTGAAAAACCCGTGAGCAAGGTGGAAGATGCGCCCATGTCGGTGCTTATCCCGGCTTTTGTCACCAGTGAACTCAAGACGGCGTTTCAGATCGGTTTCATGATCTTTCTGCCGTTTCTCATCATTGACCTGATTGTCTCCAGTGTGCTGATGTCCATGGGGATGATGATGTTGTCACCAATGCTGATTTCACTGCCATTCAAGTTGATGCTGTTTGTCTTGATTGATGGCTGGAACCTGCTGATGGGTTCCCTGATTCAAAGTTTCGCGTGAGCCGACATGTCGGAAGACAATGATGTCGAACGCGAGTTACCGGCCACCGAGCGAAAAATCCAGAAAGCTCGGGAAGAGGGCAACATACCGCGATCCAAAGACCTTGCCGGCGCATTGGTGGTGCTGGTTGGTTTGTTGGGGGTCAGTGTTCTGTCCGGGTTCCTGACCGACCAAAACAAGCAATTGATGAAATCGGCCCTCACCCTGAGTGTGGCCGATGCCAAGGACCCCGCCCGCATGCCGGTGGCTTTCATGGAATTGCTGCTCAAGGCATTGCTCGTGATTTCCCCCTGGTTGCTGGCGGTGGCTGTGGCTGCTGTGGTGGGCACTTTGCTGGTGGGTGGTGCGGTTTTCGTCACCAAAAACCTGGAGCCCAAATTCTCCAAGCTCAACCCAATCAGCGGGTTGAAGAACATGTTTTCCGCGCATGCCATGTTCGAGTTTGTGAAAGCCCTCGTCAAAGCGTTGGTGATTGGCGGTGTGGCGTTCGGCCTGGTGTGGATGAATGTGAATGAATTTCCCCGCATGATGACCATCCCCCTGCCCAACGCGATTGAACTGGCAACCGCCTTGGCCCTGAAGGACGCGATGGTGCTGGCCTTGGTGTTCGCGGTGGCTGTGTCGCCCGATGCACCGTACCAGATTTTCCGGTACCTCAAGCAGTTGCGGATGAATGTGGAGGAGATCAAGCGGGAGCAGAAAGAGTCCGAGGGAGATCCGCATGTCAAAGCCCGTGTTCGGCAAATACAGCGGGACATGTCGCGCCGACGCATGATGGCCTCAATTCCCAATGCGGATGTGATTGTGACCAACCCCACCCATTACGCGGTGGCCCTGGCTTACAAGGATGGCAAGGGTGCGCCACGGGTGGTGGCCAAGGGCGTTGACCTGATTGCCCACCAGATTCGTGAGTTGGGCAAAACCCATCACATCGCCCAAATTGAAGTGCCACACCTGGCACGTGCGCTCTACAAGCACGTGGACATTGACCGGGAAATTCCCCCAACGCTGTACACCGCTGTGGCCAAGCTGCTGGCCTATTTGTACACCATGGAGCAGGGCCAGGTTGATGAGGCGGTGTTTCCCGGCGAACAGGACATTCCGCTGGGCATGGACCCTGGGCCAAGCCCCGAGTCTTGAACCGCCACTGCGCTACCGATTCCAGATCGGAATGGTAAACAGGGTGTTGAATGCGCTTTCGAAAAAGCTGACAAAGAATGGCAGGGACAGGTACAGCAGCGCCAGGCCTGCGAAGATGGTGATCGAAAACCCCACCGACATGATGTTGAACTGCGGCGCTGCGCGACTCAACAGGCCCAAGGCGATGTTCACCGACAGCACACACGCCATGATGGGCAAGGTGAGCTGCATGGCGATTTGAAACAACAGCAAGCCACTTTGGGCAATTTTCAACGGGTTGAGAAAACTGAAATCGGTCGAGATGGGCACCACCTGAAAACTGGTGAGGATGCCATCCATGGCCATGAGATGGCCATTCATGCTGAGGAAGACCAGCGTGGCCATGATGTTGAGAAACGCGCCGATCATCGGCGAGGTGGTGGCTTTTTGCGGGTCAATGAACATGGCAAATGCCAGGCCCATCTGCAAGCCAATGAAGTCACCAGCCACCTCCATGGCGGCGAAAATCACCCGCATGAAAAACCCCAGTGAAACCCCGACCAGAATTTGCTGAAAAACCAGGGGAACCAGGGGCTGTGTGGTGTCGAAGCTGGCCACCGGTGTGCCGGCCACCAGGTATGCCGTGAAGGCAGCAAGGCCAATTCGCACGCGGCGGTTCACCGAGCGTGCATCAAACAGGGGAGCCGTGGCGAGCAGTGCGCTGACGCGAATGAAGGGCATCATCCATTGCATGAGCCAGGTGTTGAACCATGCACTGTCGATCTCAAACATGGCGGGCTTAACCAATCATGCTGGGGATGGTCTGGATCAATCGGCGCGAATAATCCACCAGGGTACTGAGCATCCAGGGGCCCAAGGCCAACAAACAAAAGAAGATGGCCAAGACTTTGGGGATGAACGACAGGGTCATTTCGTTGATTTGTGTGGCCGCTTGAACGATCGACACCAACAGTCCCACGATCAGTGCAATCAAGAGCAAGGGTGCAGAGACCATCAGCATGGTCAGCAGGGCATCCTGCCCAAGGTTCAGTACCGTCTGTGCATTCATGAAAAAAATTGTCCTGTGGGGGGCAGTGGGCCTTGTGGACATTATTTCCAAACCGGTGGCGGATTGGCCATGTGAAATCCCACCAAAATCAACCATTTCATTTGTGCTGTCGCCGTCAAAGAGTTGTTACAGTGAATGCATTCGATGTCAATGTGGACATAGCGCGCATGTACGGTGCCAAGGCATACAAATCGGTGGATTTGAACACCGCGGTGATTTCAGCCACGCCGCATGGTTTGATAACCATGCTGATGGACGAGGCAATCAAACGCATGCGCCTGGCTGTCATCCACATGGAAGAACGCCGGTATGCTGAAAAAGGCACCTGCATTGGCAAGGCGATACAAATCATTCAGGACGGCTTGATGGCCGCCCTGAACATGGAGGAGGGCGGTGAGATTGCCCTTCGCCTGAAAGGCCTGTACGAATACACCACACAGCAGTTGGTCTTGTCGTCAGCGCGCAATGACCCGGCCTTGTTGCAAGTGTGCATCGACATCATGGGTGAAATACGGGCTGGCTGGGTCGAAATTGCCCATGTGGCCGACAGTGCTGCCAAATCCGCCAGCGCTGGCGTGTAAGTCGGGGCGGGACCATGAACCAGTTTCGACCCGAGCCCGATGCCCATCCCGTCATTGCCCTGTATGCACAAATTGCCGAGCAGGCCGCGCGTCTGTTGCGGTCAGCACAGCAATCCCAGTGGGATGAATTCGCCCTCCAGGAGCAGCAATTCAGCCAGCTGGTCCAGTCGCTGAACAATTACCCGGAAGATCCCCAAACGCTGACGGAATCGGAGATCCTGCTTCGCACCGTGTATTTGCGCCAAATCATGAATGACAACGATCAGACCCACCAGTTGGTCAAGTTGCGAACCGATGAACTGGAACGAGCGCTGGTGTTGCAAAACAATGCAGACCGCCTTGAGAAGGGCTACGGGGAATAAGCACCATGAAGCTGGAAGGGCTGCCCAGTCCACAGTTGCAACAAAAAACCCAGGCCTTGTTGTCCCATTCCATTTCCGCGGTGCAGGGTGCCATGGCTGCGCAGGTGGGCGAGGATTATCAAAACCAGCGTTTGCAGGGCAGGGCCCTGAGTGGCCAGTTCATGGGGTACGACCCCCAAGGGCTGGCCAAGTTGAAGGTTGGGAATTTGGTGGTCCGTTTGCTGCTGCCCGTGGGGGCCAAGCCACCGGCCATTGGTGCCACCCTGGTGGTCAACATCACCGCGCGAGATTCCATCCTCCGGGGCGCTGGAGACTTGCCCGGTGAGTTAACCGAGTCATCTGACTTTGTGGGCGTGCTTAGCCGGCAGGCGCTGTTGCAGTCTGGTGCAAGTGACCTAGAACCCGATGACCTGTCTTTTCCCGCATTTCGGGCCCTGCACAGCGAGGATGTTCAAACCGATGTGAGTGAGAGCGGGCAACTGCTGGGCAAGTTGGTTCAGGCCATGGGTCCACGCGAGGGGGTTCGATTGGTGTTGATGGCCACGCAATTGGGCTTGCTCAGCCGCGTGTTGTTGGGTGAACCAGCCGATGGGGAACAACGGCCCCCCGAGCGCATGCACCCCTTGACCGAAGCCCTGGGTTTGATTGACGGCGGCGCGGATGACCTGCGCGACAACGCGACCCAGCTGGCCCGTCAACTGCAGTTGGCCATACAGCGCAGCGGGTTGTTTTACGAGTCGCATGTGCGACTGTGGCGAGAAGGCAAGTGGACCTTGACCGAGCTGGGCGAAGAGCCACAGTCGGATTGGGGGCAGGCCCAGGCCTTGGCGGGAACGGAGGCCTCGTTCAACCCCGAACAGAACAAGTCGGCTTGGTTAACCAACCTGCAATTGAATTTGCTGCACACGCCCCGCTTGAGCCTGGTGATGCCCGGGCTAACGGGCGAACCCATCCACCTGACCATCGCGGCCAGCCGGCAAGACAGCGACGATCCACCCGATGAGTCGTCTGCCGAACAGGCTGCGCAGCCCACACCCTACAATCGGTTTGAGTTTGACATCCGCATGCAACTGCCCACCTTGGGGCGAGTCCACGCGCAGGGTGTGATAGCCCGGCACAGCACTGATCTAACGGTGACTTTTGAAGAGGGCAAGCAGCCGCCCGAGAGCGCTGCCCACCAATTGAGCCGTGCATTGAGCGGCGCCCGGGTTCAGGTGCAAACCTTTCCGGATGAAAACGCCTAAAAACCCCCTCTTTCTTCTTCCCCGTTCCGCAGGGCAATCCACACAATAGTTTCAAATCCCGAAATTTTTGTGAGTTGTCATGTCGGAACTGCAAACCGTACCCAATGCAGGCAATGCTGTGGCCACGCAGGCCCTGTCGCCTGTTCCAGGCCCGCTGGCGCAAGCCGGGACGGCCGGGGCGGCATGGAATCCGGATCGCCTCTTCAAAGGACTTCGCGGGCTGAGCCCCCAAAAGCGACTGACCTTGTTGATTGCACTGCCGATGTTGCTCGGTTTGCTGGTGGCCGCCACGTTGTGGTCCACCCGTCCGGACTACAAAGTGCTGTTCACCAGCGTCAATGAAACAGACGGCGGCGCCATCATCAACTCCCTGAAGCAAATGGGTGTGCCTTACCAATACAGCGACAACGGGGGTGCCATTTTGGTACCCGCCGACAAGGTGTACGAAACCCGGTTGCAATTGGCCAGCCAAGGTTTGCCAAAAGGCAGCGTGGTGGGTTTTGAGTTGTTTGAAAACCAGAAAATGGGCGTGACCCAATTTCAGGAGCAGGTGAATTTTCAGCGGGGCCTGGAGGGTGAACTGATCCGGTCTATTCAGTCGCTGGACGCCGTGCATTCTGCGCGGGTTCATTTGGCGTTGCCAAAAAACAGTGTATTTCTGCGTGATCAACAAAAGCCGACAGCGTCCATCGTGGTCAACCTGAATCGCGGAAAATACCTCAGCCGGGAACAGGTCGACGGCATTGTCCATTTGGTGGCCAGCAGCGTGCCCCAACTCAGCCCCCGTGATGTCAGCATTGTGGACCAAACAGGCGCTTTGCTGACAGCCAACTCCAGTCCGAATGACCCGGCTTCGCTGACAGCAGACCAGATGGCCAAGGTCCAGAAAATGGAAGACACCTACAACAAGCGCATCATGGATTTGCTGGTGCCGATTGTGGGCGATGGCAATGTGCGCGCCAGTGTCACCGCCAAGGTCAATTTCAAGGAAGTGGAGCGGTCCGAAGAAAGTTACAAGCCCAACAATGAGAGTGGCAATGCCAGCATCCGAAGCCAGCAGCAATCCTTGAATGCCGAGGGTGCCGGGCTGAATCCACAGGGCGTGCCTGGCATGATTTCCAATTCCCCAGGCGAAACCGTGGCACGAATTGGTGCAGCACCCAACGCTGGCAATGGTGCCAACAATTCAAACAGCAATGGTGGTGTTCAAAGTCGGGAATCGCTGGTCAATTATGAGGTGGATCGGGAGATTGTGCGGACCAAATCCAACCAGGTGGATGTGGCGCAAATCAACGCAGCGGTTTTGTTGAACTACAAAAGCGTGACCAACAGTCGGGGAGAAACCCGTGAGGTTCCATTTACGCCAGCCGAATTGGCATCCATCCAGAAAATGGTCTCGGATGCCTTGGGCATTGATGCCAACCGAGGTGACACCTTGTCGGTACTCAACCAAAGTTTCGTGGGCAAACCCGAGAGTTTGGAAGCCGTGACCGAGCCATTGCCGTGGCAATCCTTGGTCAAGAATGCTGCAGTGCCTTTGGCATTGTCTGCGGTGGCCTTGGGATTGATTTTTGGCTTGTTGCGGCCCATGTTGAAATCACGGGATG
Organism: Limnobacter sp.; assembly: GCF_036405155.1. GTDB lineage: Bacteria > Pseudomonadota > Gammaproteobacteria > Burkholderiales > Burkholderiaceae_B > Limnobacter. Next base: position 363,003 of record NZ_DASWYD010000001.1, read on the forward strand.
GCGACAAGCCTGCCCCGCTGCAAGTCCAGCAAGACCCGTTGATGGAGGAGGATTCCGCACTGTGGCCCGAGCCTGTGGTGCTGCAGCGGAAATCAGATCAACCACCGATTTTGATTTCAAGCTCCGACAACCGGCAAGTGGAAGAAGTACAGCGCGTGGTTCGCCAAAACCCTGAATTGGCAGCCAACATCGTTAAGTCCTGGATTGGTGATTGAGAACGACTATGGCCAGCCAAGCCCCTGTGAATGCTGAAACACCCGTGGATGGAAAGAACGCTGCAGGCTCAGCGTCTGCGCCCGTCGCAACACCAGCTGCACCAGCCCGCCGTGAAGACGGTTTGGACAAAGCGGCGATTTTCATGCTGAGCCTTGGTGCGGACGATGCAGCCGAGGTGCTCAAGTTTTTCGGTCCGCGCGATGTAAACCGGTTGCTCACCCGCATGACCAACTTGCGCGATGTAAAGCAAGACCGTGTGGATTCCGTGACCCGAGAGTTTTTAGAAATCACCTTGGACCAAAGCGCCATCGGCACCTCGTCGGATCAATACATCCGGTCCATGCTGAACAAAGCGCTGGGCGAAGAGCGGGCCGGTTTCCTGGCTGATCGCATTCTTCAGTCGGGCGACACCTCGGGCATTGAAAGCCTGAAGTGGGTGGATGCATCCAGCGTGGCCGAGCTGATTAAAAACGAACACCCGCAGATCATCGCCACCATTCTGGTTCACTTGGAACGAGATCATGCCGCAGCCATTCTCAACGAGTTTCCAGACAAAGTGCGCAAGGATGTGACCATCCGCATTTCCACGTTGGATGGCGTACAACCCAATGCGCTGCGCGAGTTGAACGAGGTGTTGTCCAAAGCCCTGGCTGGCGGTGAGAAGGTCAAGAAAAGCACCTTGGGTGGCACCAAAACAGCGGCGGAAATCCTCAACTATGTGGGCACAGCCAATGAACAGGCGGTGCTGGAAAGCATCCGGGAATACGACGATCAATTGGCCCAGAAAATTCAGGACGAGATGTTTGTGTTTGACAACCTGATGGACCTGGACAGCCGCAGCTTGCAACAAACCCTGCGCGAAATCGACAACGCCATTTTGGTGATTGCATTGAAAGGCGCACCAGAAAACCTCAAGGAACGTATTTTCCAGAACATGAGCCAGCGCGCCTCGGAAGCGGTTCGCGACGAACTGCTGAACAAGGGGCCGGTGCGCATCTCGGATGTGGATGCTGCACAAAAGGAAATTCTGCGGGTGGTTCGCCGGTTGGCCGACGAAGGGCAGATTGTGTTGGGTGGATCGGGAGAGGATGCTTTTGTCTAAGCGGATTGTGAAAGGTGTGGAAACGGCCACACCCTGGAAAGCCCTGGCGCCCGACTCCAACAACCCCATTGGCGATTTGTTGGCCCACAAGGCACTGATCAAGCAGCGTGAAGAGGACATCATTCGCAAGGCACAAGCCCTGCGACAAAAAGAGCACGATGTTGAGCAGGTGGTTCACCAAAGCCGCGAGCAGGGTTACGAGGATGGCCACCGTGAAGGGTACAACGACGGTTTGAAGCTGGCCAATGAGGAAGCAGCGCGCTTGGCGCAAGTGTGTGTACAACTGCAAGCCGAATTAAGTGCCATTCAAAACCGGCTGGCCGAACGGATGCTGGACCTGGTGGTGGTATCGGCCCGTCAAGTCGTGCAGGACCACACCGTTCGTTGTCCCGAATCGATTGCCGCGCTGCTGAAAGCCGCCATCCAGTCCATCTCGGCGGATGTGGTGTACATCACCGTGGCTGCTGCACCGGCCACCATTGCCAACATGCAATACCACTTGCAAGCGCTGGGCCCGTTGTCCACGCAGGTTCAGCAGTCGGTGGCGGTCAATTTCAAAGAGGACCCGCGGTTGGCTGAAGGCGGTTTCATGGTGTATCACACCGCAGGGCAAATGGATTATTCGCTGGAGACCCGCTGGCGCAATGTGTTCTCGGCCTTGTCAGACCAACCGGAACACCTGCACCATGCACAGCCCGGTTGAGCCACCATCGGCCTTGCTCAACTGGCTGGATGATTGCACTGCGCAGGTGGTTCGCACCGATCAAGCGGTGGTGTCCGGTCGTTTGATGCGTGTCCAAGGCTTGGTGGTTCAGGCTGCCGGCCTGGAGTTGGCGGTGGGCACCTTGTGTCACATCCATGCGGGACTGCAAATGCTGGAGGCCGAAGTGGTCGGCTTCTCGGATGGCTACACCTACCTGATGCCCCATGGCGAAACGGCCGGGCTTCGACCGGGTTTGCGCATCACGCCGCAGCCGGCACAGTGGCCATTGCCCAGGCTCCACCAGCGGTTGCCCGCCTATTTGCCAGAGCAGCAACACAGCAAACACCTGCCGGTGGGTGACGGGTTGCTGGGTCGTGTGCTGGATGCCAACGCACGTCCTTTGGATGGCCTCGGGCCCATCCGGTTTTCACACAGCTCGCCACTGGCTGCACGTGCGGTCAACCCCATTGAGCGGGTGCCAGTTCGTCAACCGATTGATGTGGGTGTGCGCGCCATCAACGCATTGTTGACGGTGGGCAAGGGCCAACGCCTGGGCTTGTTTGCAGGCTCTGGTGTGGGTAAGTCGGTGCTGCTGGGCATGATGGCCCGCTTCACCTCCGCAAGCCGGATTGTGGTCGGCCTGATTGGTGAACGGGGTCGTGAAGTCAAGGAGTTCATTGAAGACATTCTGGGTGAGGATGGTTTGAAACGGTCGGTGGTGGTGGCAGCACCAGCGGACAGTTCAGCCCTGCTGCGCCTGCAGGGTGCCGCCTATGCCAGCACCCTGGCAGAGCACTTTCGAGACCAGGGGCATGATGTGCTGCTGATCATGGACTCGTTGACCCGCTATGCCCAAGCGCAGCGGGAAATCGCGCTGGCCATTGGTGAGGCACCGGCCACCAAAGGCTATCCCCCTAGCGTATTTGCCAAACTGCCCGCCCTGGTGGAGCGGGCCGGAAATTCCTCCACGTCGGGTGGGTCTATCACAGCGTTTTACACGGTGCTGTCCGAGGGGGATGACCAGCAAGACCCCATTGCCGATGCAGCCCGGGCCATTCTGGATGGCCATTTTGTGTTGTCCCGAAAGCTGGCCGAGCAGGGTCACTACCCGGCACTGGACATTGAGCAATCCATTTCCCGTGTGATGCACAACGTCACAGAGACCGTGCACATGGACACTGCGCGCTATTTCAAAGCGCTGTATTCCAAGTGCACCGCCAACCAGGACCTGATTTCGATTGGGGCCTATCAGCGCGGTGCCGACCCCATGGTCGACAAGGCCATCGACCTGCAGCCTGCCATGCGCGGGTTTTTGCAGCAAGGGATTCAGGAAAGCTGCAACATGCTCGACAGCCTGGATGCACTGGCCCGGGTGTTCAACCCGGACGCCACAGCGCAGTGAAACAGGCGCTTTTCGCCAGATTTCTTCCCGCATGCCAAGAAGGCTCCCCCGTACACTGAATTCATCGTGGGGGAATCATGAGCAAAGCCATTGAACTGTTGAAGGACCGCATCAGTCTCGAAGTCAGCGAGATGGAATCGCACATGGCCTTGATCCAGTCCAGCATCGAGAAAGGTCAGCACAGCATCCACATGCTGACCGATTACGTTCGCCAGTATTCAGAAAAATTGGCATTCATGGGGCAATGCACAGCGGTTGATGAACTCACTCCGCACACCATCAGTGGCACCGAATTGAAGGCGCACAATCAGTTTGCCGGAAAGCTCATGTCGGCCTTGGCTGCGCAGGTTCGGCAAAATGAAACCAACAAGGCCTACCTGCGGCAAGCGGCTGAAAATTTGAAACACCTGAAGCTCAAGCAGAAAACGCTGGAGCAATTGCTGGCAAGGCGCGAGGCTGTTCTGGAAGAAAAACAGCTTCGCCGTGCGCAAAAAGAACTGGATGAGCTGGCCAATGGTCGGTATGCCCGCACCCTGCTGCTGAAGTCTGCAGAAGGGAGGCTGGCATGAGCGTGCCCCAAGCCACCCTGAATGATGTCCTGAAAAACGCGGTGGACCTGAACAAGGCCCGTGCCCTTGCTGCGCCAGTGTTCATTTTGCTGGTGTTGGCCATGATGGTGTTGCCATTGCCAGCCATGGCGCTGGATGTGCTGTTCACCTTCAACATTGCGCTGTCCATGGTGGTGTTGGTGGCAGCCCTGTACACCAAAAAACCGCTGGATTTTTCGTCTTTTCCAACGGTGTTGCTGATCACCACGTTGCTGCGCCTAAGCCTGAATGTGGCCTCCACCCGCGTGGTGCTCTTGCATGGTCATGAGGGCACTGATTCAGCCGGCAAAGTGATTGAGGCTTTTGGCCACTTCTTGATTGGTGGCAATTTGGCGGTCGGCATTATCGTGTTTGTCATCTTGATGGTGATTAACTTTGTGGTGATCACCAAAGGCGCTGGACGCATTGCAGAAGTGTCTGCCCGTTTCACCCTGGACGCCATGCCCGGTAAGCAAATGGCCATTGATGCCGATTTGAATGCCGGGTTGATTACCGAGGCCGAGGCCAAGAAGCGTCGACAGGAAACCGCACAAGAGTCGGAGTTTTACGGCTCCATGGATGGTGCGTCGAAATTTGTTCGTGGTGATGCCGTGGCGGGTGTGTTCATTCTCATCATCAACATTGTGGGCGGACTGGCTGTTGGCATGTTGCAGTACGACCTTGGCTTTGCCAGCGCCGGGCAAAAATATGTATTGCTCGCCATTGGCGATGGCCTGGTGGCCCAAGTGCCTGCGCTATTGATTTCCGTGGCTGCCGGTTTGGTGGTGGCGCGCGTGGGCCAAGGGCAGGACATCGGCACCCAGGTGGCCTCGCAACTGGCGCAGTCCCCCCAGGTGTTTGCCATGTGTGCAGGCGTGTTGTTGTTGCTGGGTTTCATTCCCGGCATGCCCAACCTGCCATTCCTGATGTTCGGTGCCGGCATGGCCGGGCTGGCTTACTGGCTGCAAAAGCGGTCCATGGCCCCAGTGGAAGACAACACCGAGCAGGCCGTGAGCCGCGCCATGAAAGAGGTGGCCGATGCCAGTTGGGATGACATCAAACCCGTTGAACCCCTGGCCCTTGAAATTGGCTATCGCCTGATTCCCCTGGTGGACAAAGGGCCTGACAGCGATCTGCTCAAACGCATCAAGGCCATCCGGAAAAAATTCACCCAGGAAATGGGCTTTCTGCCACCCCCCATCCATGTGCGGGACAACCTGGATTTGCCACCCAACAGTTACCGCCTGCTGATCAAAGGCGTCAACATGGCGCAGGCCGATGTTGAGCCGGGTGCGTGGTTGGCGATTGATCCAGGCGAGGTGGTGCTGCGCTTGCCTGGCCCTCAAACTGTTGACCCCACGTTTGGCATGCCAGCCTACTGGATTGAGCAGGACATGACCGAGCGCGCCCAGGCCGGTGGCTACACCGTGGTGGACGCAGCCACCGTGATTGCAACGCATGTGTCGCACCTGTTGTCCAACCACGCGTCCAAACTGATCGGCCGCGTGGAATGCCAGCAACTGCTGGAACACTTTGGCAAGTTGTATCCCAAGGTGGCTGACGAGTTGATTCCGAAAATGTTGTCCCTGTCGGCATTCCAAAAAGTGCTGCACAACCTCTTGGATGACAGGGTCAGCATTCGCGACATGCGAACCATTTTGGAAACGCTGCTGGAACACGCACCCAAAACCCAACATCCAGTTGAACTCACCGGCTTGGTTCGCATTGCCCTATCCAGTTCGATTGTTCAAGGCTTGGCTGCACCCGACCGGGATTTGCAAGTGTTGGTATTCGACCCCAAGCTGGAAAACATGATTATCCAGTCCAATCAAGGGCAGGCACCGGCCGACGTGGCGATTGAGCCCAACCTGGCCAACACCATGAGCAACAAGCTCACGCATGAGGCGCAGCGCCTGCTCGCCATGGGCCAAAGCCCCGTGTTGCTGGTGCAGGATTTCTTGCGCCCAGCGCTTGCACAGCTGCTGCGCAAAGCTGCGCCAGGCCTGACGATTTTGAGTCATAGCGAAGTGCCGGAGTACAAAAAAGTCTCCGTGTTGTCTGTCATTAAATAATTGGGTGCGAATGTGTTGCAGAAACGATTGGCAGCAACCTCAGCGGAAGCCTTGAAATTGATCACCGATGAATTTGGTGATGACGTGGTGATCGTGTCGACCAAGCAGGTGGACAACGGCGTCGAAGTGATTTTCGCCAGCGCCCAGGCGGTGGCCTCGCTGGACCTCAGCCCTGATGGCAGTGTGCCCAAGGCCAAGCTCACCACGCGAAAGCGTCCGTCCGATCCTGCGCACAAGGAACCTCGCCCCCAGGGTGTTGAGCTGGACAATCGCGAGGCTGCACAACCCGACATGACCGAGGCACTGGCTCGGGAAGTGGCCCAGCTCAAGAACTTGGTGCAACAGCAATTCAGTCAGATCAGTTGGCAAAACTGGGCCACTGGCGACCCCTTGCGCGGCAAAATCTGGCAAGACCTTCAAGACCTGGGGTTCTCGCCACTGGTGGCCCGCACGCTGGTCGATGGCATTCCGGAGGGACTGGACCATGTCAAAGCCAGCGCCTGGGTGATTGAAGCCATCGCCAGCAAACTCACCGCGCTTCAGCCTGACATCGAGATGATTCAGAAAGGTGGTGTGTACGCTGTGGTTGGCCCCACCGGCAGCGGAAAAACAACCACCATTGCCAAAATTGCTGCGCGTTGCCTGGCCCTGAAAGACCGCGCCTCCGTTGCCCTGATCACCACCGACACCTACCGCATTTGCGCGATTGACCAGTTGCGGACTTACGCCAAAGTCATTGGCGTGCCCGTGCACGTGGCACTCAATGCTGGCGAGTTGGAATCGCACCTCAAAACCCTGTCGAAAAAACACTTGGTGTTGATCGACACCATGGGCTTGTCCCCCCGCGATGTGCAAATCACCGAGCAGATCGGCCTGCTGGACCGTCACGATATTCAAAAGCTGCTGGTGATGAATGTGTCGTCCCAGCCCCGGGCTTTGAGTGAAGTGGCAGACCGCTTCCGCGGCAACGGTTTTTACGGTGCTGTGCTCACCAAGCTCGATGAGTGCTCTTACATTGCAGGCAGCATCGACCTGGCGCTGCGCGAAAATCTCAATTTGATGTACATGTCGACTGGTCAGCGGGTTCCCGAAGACCTCTACCTGGCCGATGCGCACTTTCTGGTGCAACGGGCCATGCGTCGCCAATACGAACAAGCCTATGCCCGAACGGAAGAGGAAGTTCAGTGGCTGCGTTATGGTGTGGCCAATCAGGTGGTGAATGATGACATTCGACGCACTTGAAAAAGCCGCGCTGCTGGAGCGGCACATGCCCGAGGTGCAGCGCATTGCTGCCCAGATCCGCAGCAAACTGACCGCCAATGTGGAATTGGACGACTTGGTACAAGTGGGCATGATCGGCCTGATGGATGCCCTGCAGCGCTACACCCATGGCGAATCGTCCTTTGAGGCGTATGCACATTTCCGGATACGCGGCGCCATCATGGACGACCTGCGTGAAAAAGACCATTTGCCCCGTGCGGTGCGGCAAATGCGCAAGCAGGTGGAACGCCAGCGCCAGCAGCTGGCCCACCAACTGGGCCGGGAGCCCTCTGAAATGGAGTGTGCCGCTGCACTGAATTTGCCGCTGGTGGAGTACCGAAGCTGGCTCAATGATTTTGAACAAACCCAATGGGTGTCGTTGGAAGACATGGCCGACGACACCCAGGGCGTGCAGCAGGTGATGGACCGGTTGACCGAGCAGCAAGACACGCTGGAAGACACGCTGGCCCAACGTGAAAGCCGTGAAGAATTGCTCAACCTGATTGACGGTTTGTCAGACCGTGAGCAATTGGTGTTGCGCCTGTACTTTGAACAGGAAATGACATTCAAGGAAATTGGCAGCCTCATGGGCGTCAATGAATCCCGCGCCTACCAAATGCACAACCAGGCCTTAACCATCCTGAAAGGCATGGCAGCCCAGCGCCTGGCGGGCTGATTCAAAAAAGCCCCGGTAAACCCGCTTTGTTCAGCCCTTTGTGTGTCGGGGTGCTGGTCTACAGTGGTGACATGTTTTCCCTGTGTGCGGGTACTTGTCATCATGAGCCAAACCAATTCAGCCCCCAATCCCCGAGACATTCACGACGGATTTTATGAGTCGCTGGAGGCGCAAGCCCGTGATGCACTGATCACGGGTGACTATGCACGGGGTTCGCTGATCAACCCAGCCACGGTGCTCATGCTCCTGGCCGAGTTGAGAAAGTCACGCAGTGCATTGAAATCCGTGTTGGGGCAGGGTGATTATCAGCAGGGTTACAAAGACGGTTGGGTGGATGCACGCTTAACACCGCCCGCCGATTGCAAGCCTGTGGCGTGGGCCATCATTCAACCGGGTGAGAAACTGGTCAAGGTGTTTTCCGAACCACCCCAAACATTGCCGGCCAATGCGCAATGTCGCCCACTGTATGTGCAGGCTCAAACTTCACTTTCTTCTTCAGTCAAATAGCGCTGGTAGTGTTTGTTGTCAAAGCAAATCTTGGGGCCAGGCCGGCTCTGGATGTCGCACAGCGCACACTGAAACTGCCCCGCCACATCATACGGATCCACCACGAAATTGCCCTGGCATTGATGGCAGGTGATGGTTCGTAGCACACCGCTGGCCACATGGCGAAACAAGCTCCAGGCGCGGGTCATGCTCAAAATGGGTGGGTTGTCGATGGCCTGCACCGTTTGCAGGTACAAGGTGTATGCCGCAATCAATACATCGGTTTTTCCAAGCTGCGGGTTGTCGCATTCCACTGTGTTGTAGATGCTCATGAACAAACTGGCATGGGCATTGGGCGCACGGAATAAAAACCACTCAGTGGAAAACGGCAATGGCCCCTTCTGGGGCGCTTCACCTTTCACTTCCTTGTAAATCGACAGGCAGCGGTCACGCGACAACTGGGGAAACTCCGACTGAATCACCTGCAAGCGCGCACCCAGCGCAATCAGCTGGGCAGCCTTTTGAACGGCTTGCGCATCGTCCAGTACGCTTTTCTTCAACGCAGTGCCCATGGTCAACCCGCCAACTTGTGCTCAACCGGGTGACGAAATCCGAGAATGCTTGCATGCAGGGCCGTGAGTCGAGGGTCAGTGGACTGGTCATTGGCCAGTGCCCACAGTTTTTCATGGTCAAACCGCAAGGTGCACAGCGACAGCGATGTGGAGGCCAGGCGCATCAGGTCCGTGGTGCTCATGTCCATCAGGGTGTCGGCCACACCATCGGGCAGGCCCAATTGCGCTTTGGCGGTCACCTTGTTGTCGTTCAGCATGCGCTGGGCCAGCATCAGGAAATTCAGGTTCAATTCCCGCAGCTCATTCAACATGCGTTCTGCGCTTCCTTTGCCCACGCTCAATGCACTCATGGTTCCTCCGAACAGCAGCCTTGGGGGTGCTTGTGTTTCATTTCAACTTCGCCGTACAATCGCCTCACTGGGTCTGCAAACTTCAGTCAAGCTTCGCGGCGTTTCATTCAGTGTATTGCTCGATGGGACGCCATGATGAAAAAGAAAACCGCGTTTATTGGAGGATTTCTCCTCCTGCTTCTTCTGCTGGGTGGCGGTGCCACCGGCTTCATCTATTACCAGGCCCGTCAGTTTCAACACACCATTCAATCCTGGGCTGGTGAATCGGGTCTTGAGTTGGGCCACTTGCGCCTGGGCTTGGGTGACCTTGAGCAGGGCGATTCCTTTCCAGTGTCCACCGGACAATTCCGGGTGTCGGTGCTGAACCGCTGCAATGCAGAAGTGCTGGATGTTGGCGTGGTCAAATACACCATGGGTCAGGTGCCGTTTTTTTACGAGCACGGCAATTTCCAATGGTTCCCCGCCGATTCTGACGACACCGATCCCCTGTTGACCGTGACCACCTTGCGCAAAGCCAACTCGGTGGATGTCAGCCTGCAACCCTCCCCATGGATGAGCACCTTCGCGCTGGCACCGGCACTCAAGCTTCAAGTGGGCAGCCGCCAAATTGAGCTCGACATGGCTGCACAGCTCATCAAGCTGGCTGCTGTCACCGAGCAGCCGGATGACCTTCTGGCTCGTCAGGTGAGCCTGAAACTCAAATGGGACACCCGTGATGCCCTGAACTCCGAGCTTCACGTGCATGCAGACCAAATCAGCAGCGATACCCACAACGTGAAAGACCTGGACATGCGCGTGATTGCCGAAAGCGATGACACCGATCAAATCCAGTGGGTGTTGAGCGCAGAAACCGGTGCATTGAAATGGGGCGATGTGTTACTGGACAAAACCAAAACCGACACCAGTCTTTTTGTGGGTCACAGTCCCTCCCTGCAATTCCTGTTGCAATCGGCCATGCAGTCATGCGGTGGTTTTGCAACCGCCAAAAGCCATGAGTTCAATGTTCAGTCTGCCTACAACCTGCTGATCCAGAAAGGCCTGCGGTTGCAGCACACCTTGACTGGTGAAATCAATGCCGCACCCGTGGTTTGGGACACCCGAATCAGCCTGAACCCGCAGCTGGACTTCAACACCGGCCTGATTCACCTGGGCCGTTCCATCGACATCACCAATCAACTCACCATTCCGTTTGACAAATTTGGCAAGAAGCAACTGGCACAAGCGATGGAGACCGGGCTGTTTACCGCCCGCGAACTGAAAGGCCCTTATGACATCAAAACCACCCGCAACGCCAGCCTGCTTCAACGGCAACTGGCCGCCATGGATTCAGCCAGCGGCCAGCGGGGTACCACGTTGGCCGGGTTGTGGGCCAATGATTTGAAACGCTGGTTGAACGACGCGGAGCAATCGCTGTACCTCAAAGAGTTTGCTTTGGCACCCAATGTGTCCACCACACCCCGGGTGAATTTTGAAGGGCTGGATGGTGTTCGCGTCGATGCACAAGGCGGTGTTCGAAAACTGCTGAAAACCCCGTAGGGGCCAGCGCAATTGCCTGTCGCCTGTTTGAAACCACCTGTTTTTAGCCTGTTTCAAATTGCCGGCGGGGCCGCTGTGCCACAGATAATGAATTGACAAAGGCTTTGCGCACACACCATGAAAATACTCATCAGTTTTATCGTGGCCACACTCAGTATTTTTGGTGGCTATATGCTGGCCGGTGGCCAGCTCTACCTGCTGTTACAGCCAGCGGAGTATCTCATCATCGTGGGCGGCGCGGCTGCAGCGTTTTACTTGGGCACCAGTCAGAAATCGCTGACCATCCTCAAAGGTGTGCTCAAGAAAAGCATGCAGCCCGAAATGCAAACTGACGAATACATGGACGTCATGGGCGTGATGCACGATGTGCTGGCCAAACTCAGCCGTGAGGGCATGATTGCCATTGAGGCCGACATTGAACGGCCCGAGTCCAGCAACCTGTTTGGTCGTTATCCTTCCGTGGTTCGCGACCCGCAAACCCTGAATTTCATCACCGACTATTTGCGGATGATGGTGACCTCCAAAATGAGTGGTCAACAAATTCAAAGCGCCATGGACGATGAAATCACCGCGCGCCGAAAGGAAAACGACAAGGCAGCCGGTGCCATCTACAAAACAGCCGATGCCTTGCCCGCCTTCGGCATCATGGCCGCCGTGATGGGTGTGGTGCACGTCATGGGCTCGGTGGGCCAGGTGAGCAATGCCGAACTGGGTGTGATGATCGGCAGTGCGCTGGTGGGCACCTTCATTGGCGTGTTGATTGCCTACGCCTACGTGGGGCCTTTGGGACAGTTTGTGGAAAGCCGCCTGGCCGACCAGGTTAAAAAGCTGGAGTGCATACAAGCCATTTTGGTGGCGCACATTGGTTACGGTTTTTCGCCGGCATTGTCGGTGGAGTTTGGTCGCAAAACTCTGTTCAGCGGTGTGCGCCCCAGCTATGACGACATGGAGATGCGCATCAAGGAACTGCGCAATGCAGGCACCGGTAGCGGTGGTGCAGCAGGCGCTTCGGCCACCAACATCTTTCAGGCCCGTTAAATCGTCATGAAAGACGCCAGCCCCAAGCCAGCCATTGTGCTGGTTCGTCGACAAAGTGACGATGAGCTTCCCAAGCCTTTTGGTGCCTGGAAGCTGGCCTATGCCGACTTCGTGACCGCCATGATGGCCTTCTTCCTGCTGATGTGGCTGTTGTCTTCTCCGCGCCCGTCTGACCTGGCTGGTTTGGCCGATTACTTCACGCTCAGCAAGCCCACGGCCACACAAGCCAAGGGGCAGTCTGCATCGCAAAGCGACAGCAAAAAAGACACACAAGGTGGCAAAGCCCGCGAGCAGGACAAAAAAGAGGCAGCCAAAGAGGTCAAGCCCCAATCCAGCATGCTGGAGATGGCCCGGCAAGAACTGAAGATTCAGCAAGAGAAGGCTGATCAGCAGCGCCTGGAAAACCTCAAAGACCAGCTGCAGGCCATGATCGACAAAGACCCCAACACCCGCCCGTATCGAGACCAAATCAAACTCGACAACTCGGTGGAAGGTTTGTTGATTCAGTTGATTGACGGCGGCAAGCGCCCAATGTTTGATTCGGGCAGCGCCAACCTGCGCCCCTACGCAGCCGATATTCTGGGGCGCCTCACCCAAGTGCTGAACCAGGTCGACAACCGCATGACGGTGACTGGACACACCGACGGCATTGCCTTCTCCGCCCGCGGTGGCACCTATTCCAATTGGGAATTGTCCTCCGACCGAGCCAATTCATCGCGCCGCGCCATGGTGAGCAGTGGCCTGCTGGAACAAAAAGTGATTCGCGTGGTGGGCATGGCCGACGCCAACCCCATGGTGGAAGACCCGGCCGACCCGGTTAACCGCCGCATTGAAATTTTGGTGCTCACCAAAAAAGCGGAAGTGGATTTGCTGAAGCGTCGAATACTGGAAGGCCTATGAACAGCAACGACAACAAGGAAGATGTGAGTTTTCTGGAATCACTGCCGCGAATCGATAAGTTCACCGGCATTCGCGAAAGCGAGCCATTGCCGCGCAACAATGCGTTCAAGGATTCGCTGCCCCTGCAAGGCACCACCGTCCTGATTCTGGACCGCAGCGCACCCTCCACCAAGCATCTGAAAGATGAACTGGCCCAAATGGGCAGCACGCAGTTTGATGTGGTGAACAACCCGAACGATTTTTTCCGCTACGTGCTGGAGCGCAATTACGACTTCGTGTTTTGTGACTACAACATTGACGAACGCCGCAATGGTGCCGTGGTTATGGAAGAACTTCGCACCAAGCAGGCCGCCCATTTTGGCAGCAGCATCATTGTGGTGTCGGGCGACCGCTCCTCCAGCGCGCTGGTGGGCATGATGGAATTTGAACCCGAAGCCTTTCTGATCAAACCCTTTTCTGCCGAAGAGTTGTCCAAGCGCGTCATTCGCATTCATGCACGCCGCATGGTGCTCAAGGCCGCCTTAAAGGCCAAGCACTACAAACAGTACGACGCCGCCTTGGTGCTGTGTGATGAAGTGCTGCGTGACTTTCCACAATACGACAAGGATGTATTCCGCCTGAAGGTGGAGGTGTTGCTGCAGGCCAAACGGCATGATGAAGCCGAAGCCCTGTTGAAAAACCACACCTCGCTGCAGGCACCCGGCTGGATCGACCTCACCTTGGCACGCTTAAGCCGCATCAAGGGCGACAAAGGCGAAGCGGAAAGCTGGCTGCGCAAAGCCATCACCTATGCCCCGCACTTCATCCAGGCGCATGACGAACTGGCCGATTTGCTGATCGAGTCCAGCCGCGTGGAAGAGGCACTCAGTGTGCTGGAAGGCTTGAGTGCGGTGGTGGCGCCCTCCATCAAGCGTTTGCGCTGCTTGTCCGAACTGGCCGACCTGCAAGGCTACGATGACAAAAAACGGAATTACCTGAACCGGCTGATTGACCGCACGGTGGGCACCACCCTGGTGTCGGCCAACGACTTTTACCGCCTGGCCCAAGCCCAAATCGACAACCAGCGCCCCGATGAGGCCTACAAGGTGTTGGGCCGCATGCGCAGCGTGATTGATGCCGCGGAAGCCGAGATGGCCGAAAACCTGCTGATTGTGTACGGCCACTACCTGAACAACGATGTGGAGCGCGCCAGGGCCGACCTGGAAGTGGTGGTGAAGAAACAAATCAGCAAGGGCATTCAACTGTGCACGGAAGGGCGCATTACGCTGATGACCCTGTGCGCCCGTTTGGGCTTGCTGAAGAAAGCAGAGTCGCTGCGCCAGCAGTTGCTCAAAACCACCGCCAGCACCGCCACCGTGTTGCGCATTCACCGGGCCATGCAAACACCCGCAGCACCGGCGAAAGCAGCATACTGACCTGTCCAGCCTGGGCTTTAGCCCTGCTGTTGCTGTTGCAGGGCACCCAGGCGCTGGGTTAGCAAATTCTGGCTGCTTTGCAGGCTGGAAATGCTGGCATCCAGTGCCGAGAACTGCTTGAACAGCCGTTCCTGAATGCGGTCCACCCGTTTGTTGAATTGAATGCGGTCATTGTCAATGCGGCGAATGGCCGCGTTCAGTGAATCGCTGCGCTGGGCCAGTGGGCCTGCAATGCCGGTGAGGTCCTTCAGCACCTTGTCCAAATTGCTCAGCAAGCCCGTGTTGCCACTGCTGGTGCTGCCCAAAATGTTTACAGCGCCATTGGGGTCGCTGGCCACCAGGGCATCCAGCTTGGCGCTGTCATCCAGCACCATCAAACCGGTTTTATCAATCTTGATGCCCAAGTCGCTCAGGTATTTTTGGGTGCCGCCCACATCTGCACCGGCGGCCAACACCCGGCGAATGGACTGTTCAATTTGACCGGGCAGGCTTTCGCTGGACAGCTTGGCGTCCTTGTCCTGGTTGGCCTTCAGGTTGCCAACGGTTTTGTTGTAGGCGGTGATGAAGTCGGCAATTTTTGACTTCACGGCGGCATTGTCCACACCAAAGGTGCCAGTGATGGTGGCGGTGGCCGCGTCCACCTTCAGCGCCGCAAAGCTTAAGCCAGCCACTGCATTGTTGAACTGGTTGCTGCTGCTGGCCACGCCAATGTTGCCATTCACCACCGCTTTGGCGTCTTTCGCGGCCGACACCTGGGTCACATCCCCCGCACTGCCAACGGCCGGGTCAAACAACAAAGCCTCCAAGCCATTGGTGGGGGCACCCCCGGCATCGCCAATCTGAAAGGCCTGTGCCGTGCCCGTGCCCTTACTTTCAATCACCAGGCGCTTGTTGGGTGTGCCAATCACATCGTCCACTCGGGCGCTGATGCGGGTTTTCAACGTGGTGTCGGCATTGATGGCGGCGGCAATGTCACTCAAGTTGTATTCGCCACTGGCATTGGCCGTGAGCGCCAGGTCCACCGTGGTGCCATTGCTGGTAAACGCTCGGCCGGTGTCTGCATCGGCCACGCCATTGGCGTTGCTCGCCAGTGCACCAAAAGTAAAACGAAGGGTGCCTTGCGTGCTGGCCGCCACGCCAGTGGTCAACTTGCCGGCGTTGTAGCCGGTGGTTTGCACCAACTGCTTGGTGGCCAACTGGTTCACC
Organism: Limnobacter sp.; assembly: GCF_036405155.1. GTDB lineage: Bacteria > Pseudomonadota > Gammaproteobacteria > Burkholderiales > Burkholderiaceae_B > Limnobacter. The sequence continues at coordinate 378,524 of NZ_DASWYD010000001.1, forward strand.
TTCACCGTGTAGGTGTTGTTGGTGCCGTTCACCAACGTGGGGGTCACAATCTCGGGGTTGGTGTTTTGGGTTTTTTGGGTGCCGGCAGCCAGCTCCCGAATTTTTTTGGCAGCGTCCTGCAGGCTGGCCAGGTTGCTTTTGATCAAGCCAAACTGGCTAATGCGGTCTTTGTAGTCCGCCTGTTGCTGGGTTTTGGGCGCAAACTTGGCCCGTTCCAGGTTCACCAATTGGCCCACAATGCCATTGATGTCCAGGCCCGAGCCCAAGCCGTTTGCAGTAATCCCCATGCTTAGGCACCACCCGCGTCAGAATCTTTCAACATGCGGGCCACCATGTCTGCATTCACATTGGCCTGGGCTTTCAGCGCGCTGTCTCGCTGGCCTTGCATGCTTTCCCCCAGTTTGCCCAGCACGCGCTCCAGCCCCTCGCGGGTGCCCAGGTCGGCCTCGGCTTTGCTGCTGGCCGCACTCACCGTGCTGGTCAGTTTCTCCAGCCGTGTTTGCGCCTTGTTCAAAGCCTCGTTCACCAGGCTCACGGCTTGCGCCAGTTGTTTCAGTTCGGTTTGGCCAGCCCCATCCAGGCCTTGCTTGGCCACCTTGGCCAGCACCGCCACCGCTTCCACCACATCGGTAAAGTTGGCCGTGTCGGAATTGGCCAGGCGCCGTTGCACATCGGCCAGCTCTTGCTCGGCCCGCACATTGGCCAGTTCGCTCAACAGGCGCAGGGATTTGTCACCGGCCTTTTTGAGGGTGTCGTCGCTGGCTGGGCCACCTTCACCCAACAGCAGTGGGCGAATTTCCTGAAAAGCGCTGGTGGCTGCCTGAAACACGCTGCGTGCACCTTGCAGTTCTTTCAGGAAGGCATTGGCCGTGTCCACCTGTTGGCGTTTTACGGAGCTGAGTTCCACCGTGCTCTCGCTGGTTTGAGCGCGAACAGCCGCCCCCGGGTTCCCCTTGTTCACTGGGGCCTCCGCGGAAAAAGGCTTGATCAAGTTCAAACTGTTCTGGCTCACGGCGCTGCTCAAGGTGGTGTCGGTGCTTTGCGGCATAGTCGTTTCTCCATGCAATCAAGCCAACTTGCACAAGGCGTGGCTCAACCCATGTTGCAACCTCACTGTGGAATACGGCTCAAGGGGATGTGAACTTTACAAACACCACCCTACACCGCAAACACAGCCGTGCCACAAAAGAAATCGGGCCAAAACCAGGGTTTTGACCCGAAAAGCTGCTGTATACAGCCCCAAGGCGGCGGGTAACCGCCCGGGGTTTGCTGCCGCGTGTGGATTAACGCAGCAGGGACAGTACGCCCGATGGGATCTGGTTGGCCTGGGCCAGCACAGAGGTACCAGCCTGCTGCAGAATCTGCGCACGGGTGAGGTTGGCAGTTTCTTTGGCAAAGTCGGCGTCGATGATGCGACCGCGGGCGGCGGACAGCGAGGTGCTGCTGGTGTCCAGGTTGGCCACCACAGAGTCCAGGCGGTTGATGCCGGCGCCGAGGACGGAGCGCTGGGAGCTGATGGTGCTCAGGAACGTGTCCAGCTTACCGATTGCAGCACGGGCATTTGTTCCGTCTGTTCCATCAATCGCCGCACCCGACAGATAGCTGCCAAGTGTGAAGTTTGTACCGTTCGATGTCAGGCTCAAGCTCAGTGCGCCGATTTGAACGCTGGTATTGCCATTGACCGCAGCCTTGTTTTGCAGTCCGAGGTTACCCAATGTCAATGCGGTAACGGTATTTGTGTTCGCGGCGGTCACATCAATGGCATCGCCCACGGCATCGCCATTTTTGTCGAGGAACTGAACAGAACTAATGATATCAGCGCCACCCGCAGCGTTGCTTGCACGTAAGTCGGCAATTCCATCACCGTCCAGGTCATATGTTGTGGATGCGCCCTGGGCTACGGCTGCTACACCATCAACGACACCGCCGCCTGTTCCGGTGATGTTTGCCAGAGTCAACGCATTGGATGTTGGCGAAGCAAGAACACCTGTGGTTGTGGTTGTAGAGAAAGTACTGAAAGCACCTTCGATGTCACCCAATGACACAATCAGACTATCGGTATTGTTTGCGCCCACTTGTACATCAAGGTCAACGGCGGTTGATGTCAGAAGCTTGATGCCGTTGAAGTTGGTGTTCTGAATGATGCTGGAGACGTTGGATTTCAATGCATCGTATTCTTCTGTCAACTGATCACGGTCTGCAGAGGTCAGCGTACCTGTCGATGCCTGAACGGCCAGTTCACGCATGCGTTGCAGGCTGTCAGTCACAGAGCCCAATGCGCCTTCAGCCACTTCCAGGGCAGAAATACCGTCATTGCTGTTGCGCTTGGCCACTTCGAAGCCACCAATTTGTGCGCGGAACTTTTCGGAAATGGCCAGGCCGGCTGCATCATCCTTGGCGCTGTTTACACGCAAGCCTGACGACAGGCGTGCAATGGCGGTGCTCAGTGCGGCACCGGATTTGCTCAGGTTGTTCTGTGCGAACAAGCTGGCGACGTTTGTATTAATTCCTGCCATGTTAACTCTCCCGTTGATCTGTCTGTTTGGCGTTGTTGTCGAGGGGGTTTTCTCCCTCTTGTTACCTTGTTACGGGGGTAGGGCAACTGAACTTTATTTTTCCATCCGCAGCAAAATGTTATTCACTGTTAACGAAATCCTCACAAATGATTGATTTTAAGAATAGTGATTAAGAATAATGCCGATTTGTAACAAATTCAGGGTATTTCGGTTTGCCGTTATTTCGGCGAATGTTGAGCCACTTCAATAAAAAAATCGGGCTCATGCGATGAGCCTGTTAACGAATCACCCCAAACCGGCCGTCTAACAGCATGCACAAACTATCCGCTGTTCCAGTCATATGCACTTGCGTGCTGACTTCTCTTCTTGCCTCCTGCGCTACGTATCAAAGAAACAACGGGGGTAACCCATTCACTGGAAATGCAGACCCCTGTGCCAGCTATCAGGGGCGCGTCATTGCCACAGTGCTCACAGGGTTGTTGGGTAGTGTGATCGGTCATGAAATGGATAAAACCGGCGGCGCCATAAAAGGTGCGGCGGCGGGTGCTGCATTGGGCTATTTGATCGGCCGTGACATCGATCAGCGCAATTGTGAGTTGTTCAAAATCGCCCAAACAGCACAAATGGAGCTTTCCATTCAGACATTGAAGGCCAGTTCTTTAGATAAGGCGGTCGGGTCCAGTGTCTCCATTCAGGCAGCCAGCGCGCAGTTTGCCAGCAATGCTTCAACGCCAACACCCGAGGCTCAGCGTGCTTTTCGGGCCATGGCCAACCAGTACTTTGGTGAGGTTCCGCCCCAGGCCACGGCTAAAGACCGCGAGGCCATCGCGGCAGCTCGTCAGAAAATGCGCATATTTTTGGTGGGGCACACCGACGACACAGGCTCTAGCGAACGCAACGCAGAGCTTTCGGAAGCCAGGGCTCGTGAAGTTGCGAAAATTTTTGAGCAGGCAGGGTTTGATCGTGCTCAAATTTTCTATCAAGGTGCAGGAGAAACCTTGCCGGCCAAGACCAACCTCACTGCAGAAGGGCGAGCTGCCAACCGCCGTGTTGAAATTGTTGATTTGGCCACCGAGGCTGATTTCGCCACGTATTTAAGCCAACGGGTGGCCAACCCGGCTTACTTCAGGGCAGCGGCCATCGAGCCACCAACCGACAAGCCGCAGGGTGGGGCCACAGGGGCTACATCGGGCAGTGTGGGCAAGCCTGCTGCGCCCACCAAACAACCGAAAAGGAAAGAAGCCACTGGCGTGGCCGCAGCGCCCTCTAAAGCACCGGCTTCCCCGCAGCTCGATTCTGGAATAGATTTCGGCGGCGAACCCGTGAAGGGCCGGTTCTCAACACTCAATATTGGAAGTACGCAGTCTGAGGGGCTGTTTTCGCTCATCAGCTCCGCGCAGGCAGACGACAGCAGCCCTGTGCAAAGTTGCTCTGTGGACCGCCCAAGGATTAGTCGCGGTGTGAAAGCCCTTCAAAACGACCAGCCCCGCAAGCCCAGTGTGACGGATTATCTTCCAAACCTGTATGGCACGGCATGGACCGGATCGGCCAATGGCCACTTGCTGGCAGTCACCAACGTGGCTGTTCTAAAAGATGGTGGCCTGCCCGCGCAGGACCCCACCGTTTTGATTTACAAAAATTACGACTCGGTAAAAGGTGCTCAAGCGGACATTCGGCAAGTGGCCAAAGTGAATACCTATCGAGGTGACCGTGGCTTGCTCTATCGAGTGTTCTTGAAAGGCCGCGAACTCGACTGTATTGATTTCGTGATGTCTGATTCAGCCAGCGGACGAGGGGTAATGAATGTGTTGTACACCCGGCGTGGTGAGCTGTATCAAAAACAAATGGATACCAGCAAGGCCAAATCGTAAAGCCGAGTTGAATCAGTAAAAAGGGAGTCGATGAAGTGGAAGAATTAAAAAATACGTTGGCAAACTACAGCGCCCTGATCATGGCGTTGTCAGTGCTGGGTGCGATCCTGGCTGCCCTTACAAAATCAAGCGTTCGTTTCCGGCTGATGGATTTCTGGGTGCAGTTTCCCCTGTTGGGTACGATTGCAAGATTGGCCAAAGACACCACCGATGCCAACAATGGTTGGCGCCGTGCAGAAGAAAAGCTCTGTGCCAAATACAAGTCCTATGTCTCAATGGTCAGCCGCGAAACATTTCGGGAGCGAATTGAGTATCTAAAAAATGCGGGCGATCTTGGCCGTACACCCACACCTACCTTTGTGTGGATGTTGTTGGTGGTGCTTTTATTGGCCGAAGCATTTGGATTTTCTTTCATGCTGGCCGGCTGGATGGACGGTGGAAAAGGGACCGCAAATACGCAGTTTGTGTTGGCGCTTGCGATCGTGTTGGTATTGGCCATTTTGTTGTTGGCACTTACACACAGTGCGGGCCACGAATATTTCAGAACGTCACTGCTGCGGTCCAGCTTTAAGACTTTTAAAAACAACGGTGGTAAGTCGTACTTCACACAGCTTGTGTCGCTTCAGGATCGGCAAGCCGTGGACATGGCAGACCCACCCAGCGTTCGCACGGCCAACCGTGTTGCGTCCAATGCCAATGATCGGGGTGGATATACGACGGTCATTATCACTGCAACGGTGGTTGCTCTCATTGCTATTGTGTCCACCTGGATGCGGGTTGAAAACCTGAACTCCACATTGATTCAGGAGACACTTGGGCATTCTGGCGGCAACAGCACCCAGCAGGACAATCCATTTAACGAGAAAACTGGGTTGCCTAGCGAAATTACACAGGGCCAAGCCGCTGTTGAATCCCAGGCTGCCAAGGAAATAGACAGTTCACACTTCAGTGAAGGATTGGCGGCGTTCATTATGCTGGGTGCGATTTTTGTTGTAACCCAGGTGGTCGGCATTGGTGCAGGTTATCGGTTTGGTTTTGCGGGTAGGGAATCAAAAAAGGCATTTTTTGAGGTGTATGGTTGCTCGACTTTTGAGGAGTACATGAACCTTGTTAGACCCATTCGGGACATCGCGAATGCCCGTCTGAAGGATTTGCAGCAAAGGCTTGAGGAAACCTCAGGTCAGCAATTGAAACTGACCAAAACATTCGACGATTACCTAACCCGTGATCTTTCTCAGGAACTCGAAATGCATCAAAAATCGTCGGCAGAGGTGTTGAAAAGCGCCACAGCCAGTGCAGCGCCAACGGTTGACGATGTAAAGGCCCAGATGATTGCGCTGAATGATCCGGAGAAGGAGAAACAAGCGTTTTTACAGCTACCGCCTGCTTTGCAATCCAACGTCGATCTCCAGTCATGGTTGAAGCAACGAAAACTTGATCGTTCAACACCCAAGGTGGCCATGGATGATCTGTTCTAAGATGAAATACCAAGCGATATTGATAGCAGCTGGTTTGGCGCTGTCTTCCGGCTTATGCCATGCCGGTGTTGAAAACGACGTGCCCAGCTGTTATGGCATAGAGGGTATTAGCGTTCCGTCCCCGGACAGTCAGCATGAATTGTTCCTGTTGATCGATCAAACCACGCCATTTGACGACAAATTGCGGCAGTCCATTCGAGAAAATGCAGGTCGTCTGATTGTGCCAGGCGCATCGTATGTGGTGGCGTCGTTTTCCTCATACGGCGATCGTCGCTATTTTGAGGTGATTTCCGCGGGCAAGCTGGAGTCACCCCTCACGCCAGCGCAGCGGGATAGCACCAAGCGCACAGCCATTCCGAAATTTGATGCGTGTATGAAAAGCCAGGCAGCCTATGGACGAAAGACGGCAGCCACCGCCATTAACAAGGCGCTGGAGTCCGTGTCAGGCGCCATTCCCCAGTCCGATGTTGCGAGCAGCTTGCAACGGCTCGCCCTTCGGGTGCGTGCCTCAAAGGCGGTGGACAAGGTCGTGTTTATTGCTTCGGACATGCTTGAGAATTCTAGCATCTCAAGTTTTTACGCTGGGCCTGAAATCAGAACCTTGCAGCCTGAACAAGAAATCCAAAAGTTCCTTCAAAAGCAGGCTGTGGCTGATTTTGGTCCAGCACGTGTCTACGTGCTGGGTGCCGGCTTATTGGCCCAAGGTAAAGATGCACAGAAGTCTTACAGAAAGCCGGAAACAATTCAGGCGTTGAATCGATTTTGGCAACTCTATTTTTCGAAAAGCCAAGCGAGCCTCGATGACTTTGGTGCGCCCACGCTGGTTAACCCCATTACATGGCGCTGAGTTTTTCAGCCATTGCGCCAATGATTGGCGACTATAAAAAGGCGTTGCACGCACTGCGATTCAAACGCTTTGGAGAGTAAGTCATCAACACATTGCCAGAATCGAACATGTGATGGTGCAACTGTTTCTGGCATTTTGGTGAATGAATAAGCCCCACAGAATTTGTGGCCCAAAAAATCACAACAATTCGTCAACAATGATTCACCTTTCACGCGGTAAATTTGCAGTGGCCGTACTGTCTGCAATTCTGGTTGTTCAAGTGGCTGTTGGTTCAACCACGGCATTCCAAAAAAAATCGGGTGGTACCTCCCTTGCAGTGCCTCAACCGGAAAGCCTGACAGCCGATGAACGTGTCGTATTCGTTGAGATGGCACCCGTGGCCGGTGCAACAGCACAAGCCAGCGTGGTGCGCGCCAACGTCGAGCAGTTGTTGGACACACTTCGGCTTCAAGCCGTTGTGGGTGGTCGGCTTTTGCAACGGTTTTGGTTGGTTCAATTGCCAACTGTGAATACGCGGGCCGAGTTACAGTCGGCGGTGGAACGCCTGCGCAACATGCCGGGTGTGGTGTCCGTTTCTGAGAACCGCCGGTACAGCCTGCACCAGTTCAGCGACCCGGGTTACACACCCCAGTTTGCGTTGTACACCGGCGCCAGCGAATCCACCAGCAACGTGTACAACAGCCAGTTTGTTCGTGTGATGGAACGCACTGCCAAACAAACAGACCGCAGCGTACGCGTGGCGGTGTTGGATTCCGGTGTGGTGGCCAATGGCGATTTGGCGGGCCAGTTCGACGTACAGGCCAACTTTGTAGAGGGGGTGCCACTGGACACGCAGGCTGGGCGCTTGAATTACAACGCCGCCTTGTTTCCGAATGCGATGGAGCCCGCCAACTCAGGACCCAATGGCATCGAGCCGTTCTACCATGGCAGCAAGGTGCAATCGCTCATCAACGCCAGTCGAAACACGGTGGGTGTTGCCGGTATCAACCCCGATTTCAAGGTGTCCCAAATCCGGGTGCTGTCTGACACCGGTGGCAACAGCCTCGCGGTGATGCTGGGCTTGGTGTGGTCCGTCGATTTGTATGAGCGATTTGTTCAGGAAGACCGGCAAGACACACAACACGATTTTTTTCCGGTGTTGCCAGCCAATGCCAAACCAGCCGATGTCATCAACCTCTCACTCGGCGGTCAGGGCACCTGTACCCAGTTTGAACAAGCCGCCATCGACTTTGTGAACAACAACACCCAAGCGCTGATTGTGGCAGCCGCCGGGAACGATGGTTTATACGGCTCAACCAGGGTGCCCAGCTCGCCAGCCAATTGCAATGGTGTTATTTCCGTCGGCGCAGCCACCACCAGCTATGGCAGCGCCACCTACAGCAACGTGAGTCCGGCGTTGATCACTGCCACATTGGGCGGCGAAGGTGCGCGCGCAAACCTGCTGCCAGTGACCGACCCCAGCATCAATGCCAACAGCAGTGGTTTTTCCTACGCGACCGGTACCAGTTTTTCAACACCGCTGGTGTCTGCCGTGTTGGCCAGTGCCGTCAAAATTGGCTTGTTACAAAGCATGAGCAATCGACAAGCCATCATCAATGCCTTGAAGAGCACGGGGTACGAATACCAAGATCAGCGTGATTTTTGTGGTGCCAACACCCAACCCAGCAACAACATGCGCCCCTGTGGCACCATTTTGAACACCGTGGAGTTTTTGAAGACAGTGACCGGTGAGGATTTGCTGGCTCAAGCTGCACCTGCTGCCCCGTCGCCTGGCTCATCGAATGCGCCACCGCCGCCTTCAACGGTTGAACCGGATCAACCCTCGGTGACAGCGCCCGATGCAGGGTCAGAGGCTGGTGGGCAAAACCCACCAGAATCACGCAGTGTTCAGTTCACCGGTACAGTGGACAATGTCGACCCATTGTCTGTTCAAATGACAGCCAATGACAGTGCTGTGGCTGCCAATACGTACGCAGTGTCTTACAGCCCCGACAGCAAGTCCTTTTTGGTCACCGTGTCGGTGCCAGGTGCCTACACGTTGCGGTTCCAGGCTGACCGGGCCGTTCAAAGCCAAAACTATCAACCTGCAGCAGCAGGACAGTCCACTTTTGTGTCCAATATCACGCTGGACCCAAACACGCGAAACATCGCCGTGAGTGACCCAACGCTACAGCCCAGTGGTAGCCAGGCAGCAGCCCCTGCACCCTCTTCATCGGGTGGTGGCGGTGGTGGTGCTTTGAGGTTTGCTGAGTGCTTGGTGTTGCTGTTGGGGCTGTGGGGTGTTCGGCGCGCCCGTGTTGGGCGCTCATCGCCTTGTTCTGGATGTTGACTCACCGCAACGGCGGGTACTCCCGCTTGCAGCTTTCAAATTCCACCAATTGCATGCCTGGCAGTTGAAGCCGCAGGTCGTCTTTCACCTTGGCCATGGCCGACAACAGGGTGCGTTCCAGCACCCGGCACGTTACCCGGGCCATGCCCGAGTCGGCATCGCCTGCCTGTTCAATTTCCAGTGTGTAGGCAGGGTCCAGGGGGCGGATCTGCTGGGTGTCGCCTTTCAATCGCACCCTTAATAGGTAAGTCAGCATGGGTGGTAACGGGGTTCAAACAACCTCGTTGTATGCCAATCCAGCGCACACAACAATCCGTAAAGTTTGGTGCAGCAAGGCGATTGTCCGCATTGCGCATGGGTTAAAAGCGTTCAGTACTTGGGTGTGGTGGCCATCGAATACACCGATGGAACCCCCAAGGGTTACAGGCGGGCAAAACACAACGCCTGTTGGCCGAGTTGCACGCCCAACACAGGCTAGGCTCAGCCGCCGAAACCCTTGCCTTCGCCCAAGGTTTAGTCTTTGAATACCGACAGTCGGGTTAAATCCTCGATGACTTTTTTTCCGCTGGCGGTCAGTTGAAGTTCGGTGTGTTCGTCGCCGCTGCCCAGCAATTGCAGCAAGCCATGCGCTGGAATGGTGAGGGCATGGGTGTCGCCGCGGTCGGCGTTTTTGCCGCTGCGCACCGGCTTCATGGCAAAGCCCAGTTCAAGGGCAACCCGCGCGGCTGCATCGCCTTTCAAGCCCAAAATGGTTTGCCATTGGGCATGGGTGGTTGTTTTCCCTTCCGACTGCCGTTGTGCCACCAGCAGCATCACCATGGCCGATTCAAACCCCAGCTCGGGTAAACCTTTGCGGCGGAAAAAGCCGAGCAACCCCATCACCTGAAACAGCTTGGTCTGGTCCCGTTCATTGAATTCATCGAAATACCGGTACCTGGACCGCAAGCCCGAGATGCGTTGATCCGCGGCCAACTGTTCATTGGATTCCGGTGTACCAAAGGTGCTCAGTGTGTTCATGCTCGACATTCAAATGCCCTGTTTTTCGGGGATTTCGTTTGTGTCATTTCTTCTCAAACACTTTACGCTGAACTTCACATTGCACAAGAATTGAAATCAGCCTGAATGGGCCGATATCGGGTGAAGGAAGGGCACATGGGAAGTCGGGAGCTATTGTCCAAGCGCTTGTCGAAGATGCTAACGGCCCGTCAGCAGCAGGCTGACCAGGGCATGGGCTTGGCTGCGCCTGGCGATGCAGACCCCCTGATGCAGGCCCCCATGCCACCGGAGTTGCCCAATCCGTTTGCGCTGGGGCAAAGCACCGAAGCCGCCAGCGAGGCCAGTAGTGTGAGCATCGGCAACCGCGCCCGCAGCATGGTCAACCGCGCGGAGTTCATTGCGCAAATCGAAAAAAAACTGTCCAGCCATGCAGCATCCGCCAGCATCTCGCTTAAGCCCTATGGTCTTGAACGCAAGCCTGGAGAGCTGCCCGACACCTGGGAAGACCTGGATTCCGAGGTGGAGAGTAAAAAGCAAATCAAGCCGATTGTGGAATTGAAGCTGGGACAATTACCGGCCACCTCGGTGCCAGCCAACCCCGCGCCGCAGCCGCAGCCGCTGCGTGGCCTGGCTGCTGACTTGCACGCCCTGGAAATCATCAAGCAGCGCGCCCGCACCCAGGCCAATGTACTGGCTGCCGCAGGCAAACCCAAGCGCGCGCCCCGAAAACCCAAGGCAACCGAGGTGGTTGCAAAGCCACCAGCACAGCCAGACCCCGTGGTGCCCAAGGCGCCGCCCGTGCGCAAAAAAGCAGTCGACGTGGCCCAAGCGCCTTTGGCGCAATTCATGGCCACACCCGCTCACCTGGAATTGCAATCGCGGGCGCAGCTTGACCTGGCCACATTCTTTCTCGATGAGTTTCAGGTGCAGGCATTTCGGTCCCGCGTGCTGGCCGAAAAGCAACAGCAAACCCAATTAAAGCCCTCGGTGTTTGACCCCAGTACTCAGGTGCTGGACTTTCAGGTGCAAGCCAGCACCGAGCTGGTGAGTCACACCCGCTCGGCCCTGTTCAATGAGCAGGAATTCGAAGACTGGGTGGAGTCGCTGGAGCGTGAATTTCCGCCGTTGTACCAGCAGGAAAAGCGCTTTGAGCCCACCGAAATTTCACGCCGCACCCGCGATGCCTTGAAAATGCTGCCCTTGTTGGGCCGCAATGTCACCGTGGGTTCCATGCTCAATTCCTGGAAGCTGATGGGGCAAATGGGCCGCAACCGGTCCCTGGTCATTCAACCCGATTTTGTTCGGCTCGACACCCAGGAAACCCTGGAGCATGAGTTGTTTCTCGGGCAGTCCGGTTTGCCAGCCCATCGCAATCACACCCTGTTCAAGCCCACCGAAAGCCAGGGTTACCTCAGCGCCACCGCCATTCACCTGTTTCGCCCACGCCAACTGGTTGCACCCCATGAAGATGCAGAACTCTTCATGAGCCGTATTCACCCGCTCACCAAACGGCACATTGCGCAAGAGCCGTTTTCAGCATGGTTTGAACGGGTCTTCACCACGAACTTGTCCCACGCCACATTGATTGAAAGCTGGGTGGGTGAAGTGGTGAGTCGTTATTCCATGATGCACAAAAAACTGTTGAAGCAAGCCCGTGTTGTGTCGCAGGAGCTGATCAAGGAATACGAAGGTGGCGACACTGGTTTGCGTCAGAACACCGCCTTCAACATGCGGTTTTACCAGTGCCATGGCTTTTTGCCCGCTGCATCGTTTTATGAGTTTTTGCAGTGCCCGGTGCGCCCCGGTGGAACCTGGGGTGCCAGCATTCCGCTGTGGCAGGCCTTGGGGCAGGGGCATGTGGTGGGCTGGAATGATGTCATTCTGGAAGAGCAGCCCATGGACCTGTTGCTGCTGCATTTCCTGGCGGTGTTTGCGCAAGGGCCGCGGCACCACGAGGGCTTGCTGGGCACGCTAGCCCTGCTGGATGTGTTGATGCGCTGTGGCGATTATTTCGACGCCCCACAGCAATTTGCCAGCAAGGCCGACCAACTGGCCATGGACCGCTCACTCGGTTCGCTCAAGGCTTATGAACAAGTGCTCAGCGATGAAGCCCTGAAGCACAACCCCAACCCCAGTCACAACCTGGGTTCCTATCGCGTGGCGTGGGACCGGCACACCAAGGCCACGCCGGCCGACGGTGCCTATCTGTCTGCACACCAGGAAGTTCAATTGGTGGAGTCATTCGCCGGATTGAAAAGCACACTGCAAAACGTGGGCGTGTGGCGGGACGACATTGCCCACCTGATTGAACTGAGTCAAATCAAACTGGCCAATGTGGAGGCTCTTCATGGTCGATAAAATTCGCGAAGCCATGGGCACGTATGCTGATGCGCTGAAACTGCGCGCCACGCGGCAGGAGGTGATTGCGGGCAACATGGCCAACGCCGACACACCCAATTACAAGTCTGTGGACTTTGATTTTTCTCAAGCCCTGCGCCAAGCCAAAACAGGGGGGAAATCCGGTTCCACCATCAACACCGCCGCCACACACCCCGCGCACCTGGTTAAAAAAGGCAAGGGCGTCAATGGCAGCGACTTGCTGCTGAAATTCCGTGAAGTGGAAAAGAAGTCCCTGGACAACAACACGGTGGACATGGACATTGAGCGCGCCGCGTTTTCAGAAAACACCGTGAAGTACGAGGCGGCAAGCCAGTCTTTGTCTGGCCTTGTTCGAACCATGCGCAGTGCCATCACGGGCAATTGATCCAATCGACAGCTGTTTGAACACAGTGAGGTGAACCATGTCTTTGTTTGATTCTTTCAAAGTGGCCGCATCGGCCATGCGCGCACAAAGCCAGCGCTTGAACGCCACTGCCAGTAACATGGCCAACGCGGGCACCGTGTCAGCCACACAGGACGACACTTACAAAGCCAAGCGCGTGGTGTTTGAAGCGGTGCTGGAGAAAAAACGCGGCATGAACAAAGCCAACGCCGCGGTGCAGGTGCGCGCCAAGGAAGTGCTGAACGACAAGATTGATCCGAAAAAAATCTACAACCCACAGCACCAGTTGGCCGATGCCCAAGGCTATGTGTACATGCCCGACATCAACCCCGCCCAGGAAATGGTGGACATGGTGGAGGCATCGCGTTCATACCAAACCAATGCCGAAGTGATGAACACCACCAAGAACCTCATGATCAAGACCCTCAACCTGGGGAACAACTGAAATCGGTTTGAAATCACCGATTTCATTTCTCATCCCCTGCGCCCGATTTGCCATGATGGTATCAACCCACACAGGAGTTGGACATGGTTGCATCCGTTGATTCCACCGCAGCACGCTCGGCACAGAAGGCCAACAACACGGCCGGCTTGTTGGGCAAACCCGAAGATGTTGAAGCCATCCAGACCCGCTTTCTGGAATTGTTGGTGGCCCAGTTGCGCAACCAAGACCCACTGGCACCCATGGACAATGCGCAAGTCACCAGCCAGATGGCCCAGCTCAACACCGTGTCGGGCATTCAGAATTTGAACAAAACCATGGAAGGTCTCGGTGAAATCATCGCTGCGGGCCAGTTCTCGCAGGCGGTGGCCCTGGTGGACAAACTGGTGTTGGTGCAAGGCAATCGCCTGACCTATTCAGACCAGCCCACAGCGGGCCAGTTCCGGGTGGATGGCGCGTATGACCGTACCGTGGTCAGCATCAAAAATGGCGCCGGCCAAGTGGTGCGCAACCTCGACTTGGGCAGAACCGCCCGTGGCATGGGTGAATTCACCTGGGATGGCAAAGACGACAATGGGACCAAACTGCCCGCCGGCAACTACACCTTCGATGTGCAGGGTGTGAGCGGTGACAGCATGACCGCCCTGTCCACCTACAGCTATGACGTCATTCAAAGCGTTGACAACAACGGCGCATCCGGATTTTCCATTGGCACCGCCCGCGGCGGCTCGATCAAGATGAGTGACATTGTGAAGGTGTTCTGATGGACAAAGTGGGTTTTTTGGCAGCCAATGCAGCCGCAGCGGCCATGTCACGGCAGGAAAACATCGCCAACAATTTGGCCAACGTGAACACCAGTGGCTTTCGGGCCCAGGTGGTGGCCTTGCGCAGCACGCCGCTGGTCGCCCTCACACCCAGTGGTGAAGCGCGGCTGGACACCCGGACCTTCGCCACAGAAACCGTGACCGGTTACGACGCCCGACCGGGTGTGATGCAACAAACCGGACGGGACTTGGACATTGCAGTCAGCACACCAGGCTGGCTGGTGGTGCAGCGGGCCAATGGTGCAGAAGGCTATACCCGTGCCGGCTCCCTGGTGGTGAACAATGCAGGCGTCTTGGTAAACACCGATGGCCTGCCCGTGTTGGGCGAGGGCGGCGCGCTGGAAATTCCAGAAGGTGCACGGGTGCAAATCAGCGACACCGGCCTGGTGTCTGTTCGCAATGGCAACGGCAACAATGTGGCTTTGCAGGACATTGGTCAACTGCGATTGGTCAATCCGGAAGCCAATACACTGGAACGCGCGCCCGACGGTTACTTTCAGCCCAAGGCCGGTGCAGTGGCGCCCGAGCAGGCTCAAAACGTGCGCCTGAGGGCTGGTTATCTGGAAGGCAGCAACGTCAATCCAGCGGAGGCCATTGTCGAAATGATTGCAGCCCAGCGCACATTCGACGTCAGCATGAAAACCGTCAGCATGACCAAGGAAAGCGATCAAAAGGCCGACAGCCTTTTGCAGTTCAACTAAAGCGAATCAACCCGGCGAGGACTTGCCATGCTTCGATCCCTGTACATTGCCAAAACCGGCCTGGAGGCCCAGCAAACCCAGCTGGATGTGATTTCCAACAACCTGGCCAACACCTCCACCAACGGCTTCAAACGGTCCCGCGCGGTGTTTGAGGACTTGCTGTACCAGAACCTGCGTGAGCCGGGTGCACCCACCACCGACCAAACCAAGGCTCCCACCGGGCTGCAGGTGGGCACCGGTGTTCGCACCGTGGCTGCCGTGCGAAATTTCAGTCAAGGCAATTTGCAACAAACGGGCAACCCGCTGGATGTGGCCATCAATGGCGCCGGTTTTTTCCAGGTGGAGCAACCCGACGGCACCATCGCCTACACTCGCGACGGCAGCTTTCAGCTCAATGCAGAAGGGGTGTTGGTGACCACCGCTGGTTTTCCCGTGTCAGGCCCCATCACAGTGCCGCCGGAAACCGAGCAAATCACCATCGCGGCCGATGGGCAGGTGTCGGCTCGCCTGGCCGGCCAGGTTCAACTTCAGGAATTGGGCCGCCTCAACCTGGCCACCTTCATCAATCCGGCTGGTTTGAATTCCATCGGCGGTAACCTGTATTTGCAAACAGAAGCCTCTGGTGAACCTCAGGAACTGGAGCCCGGTGTCAATGGTGCAGGCCGCTTGCAACAGTTGTATGTCGAAACCTCCAACGTCAATGTGGTCGAAGAGTTGGTGGGCTTGATTTCCACGCAACGTGCTTACGAAATCAATTCCAAGGCTGTGACCGCATCGGACCAGATGCTGCAACGCCTGGGCCAACTGTAAGCCGCTGGAGCACTGACCATGCACGCGCTGTTTCGCAAACCCTGGCACTGTTCACCGTGGCTGTTGCTGTTGCTCACCGCATGTGCTGGATTTGAACCGCGTGTGGATTTTCCGCCCGAGGCCGGGGTTAGCACCATGGGTGCGCAGGGGCGAGCCGACCCCAAAGACTGGCAGGCCGAGAAAGCCCGCCAGCAGGCCTTGTTTGAAGACATGGCCGGCATGCGCATTCCACCCAAATCAGGCGCCATCTATTCCAGTTCAGGCTACCGGTCTTTGTATGAAGACAACAAAGCCAAGTACGTTGGCGATGTGGTGGTGATCGATGTTCAGGAAAGCACCTCCGCCCTCCAGGCCAAAACAACCTCAGCCAAACGCAGCGATTCAGCCAGCGTGAACGTGCCCAGCATTGGGGGCTTTAACGGTCTGAACGGCAGTGCATCGGGCAGCAAGGACTTTTCCGGCGATGGCCGCACCTCGGCCACCAACGCATTGAATGGCACCATCACCACCCGAGTCATTGAGGTGTTGCCCAATGGTTACCTGCGCGTGGCGGGTGAAAAACAATTGGGCGTGAATCGTCAGGTTGAAACCCTTCGGTTTTATGGCGTGGTTGACCCCTTCACCTTGAAGCCTGGCAGCCGCGTGGTATCGACCAATGTGGCCGATGCACGCATTGAAGTGGTGGGCTCCGGCACCATCGACGATGTGCAGATGATGGGCTTTTTGTCCCGCGTGTTTCTCAGTGTTTTACCGTTTTAGTGGACCCCTGTCATGATGACCCTGCGCAACCGTTTGCTGTGTTTGACCGTCGCCGCCCTCTCGCTCTTGGCGCAAGGGGTTCAGGCCCAGCAACAGCGCGTGCGCATCAAAGACCTCACCAGCATCGCTGGCGTTCGTCCCAACCAGATTTTCGGATACGGCCTGGTGGTGGGTTTGGATGGCACGGGTGACCGAACCACGCAAACGCCCTTCACCTCTCAAAGCACCGCAACCATGCTGGCTCGCCAAGGCATTGCATTGCCCGACGGCGTTCGGCTGGAAACCCGTAACGTGGCCAGTGTTATGGTCACCGCCATCCTGCCCCCATTCATGGCACCTGGGCAAACCATTGATGTCACGGTCTCCAGCATCGGCAATGCTCGCTCCATCCGCGGTGGCACGTTGTTGATTACACCGTTGAAGGGCGTGGATGGCAATGTGTACGCCCTGGCACAAGGGCAGGTGGTGGTGGGCGGGGCTGGCGCTGAGGCCAACGGCAATTTGAAAAAAATCAATCAGCTCAGCAATGGCCGTATTCCCAACGGCGCCATTGTTGAGCAAGCGGTGGACAACAACGGCGATGACCCCAAAGTCATTCGGCTGGAATTGTTGCGCAGCGACTTTGGCGATGCCTACAGCATTTCCGAGAACATCAACGCCAAGTTTGGTGAATACACCGCCCAACCGATGGACGCCCGAACCATCTCCATCAAGGCACCGATTCGACCCAATGAGCGGGTGGCTTTTATTGCGTCCATTCAGGCCATGCCCATTGAACCGACTGGCCCTGCTGCCCGCGTGGTGGTCGATTCAAAGACAGGCGCAGTGGCCATGAACCAATCGGTGAAACTGTCGCCAGTGGTGGTGGCCCATGGCAGCCTCACGGTTGAAATTACCCAGACACCGCTCATCAGCCAGCCTGGCCCCTTCAGCAATGGTCAAACCATTGTTGCAAACCGAACCGACATCAACATCACGCGCACAGGTGGCCAGGTCATGAAGCTGGAAGCGGCGGACAACCTCAATGATTTGGTGACGAGTTTGAACAAAATGAACGCCACCGTGGATGACCTGATTTCCATCCTCCAGGCCATTGAACGTTCCGGCAGCATTCGCGCGGAAATCGAGGTGATTTGATGGCCAGCGGTGATGTGGGCAACAACACAGCGTACTGGGATTCACAGGGCCTGTCGCAACTCAAGCGCCTGAGCACCGGAACACCCGATCAGCAGCGCCAGGCCGCCAAGGCAGCCGCACAGGAATTTGAAGCGCTGTTGTTGTCGGAGTTGCTGAAAGCCGCCAAAGCTGGCGAGGGCACTGAAGACGGCTTGTTTTCTTCCGATGCGATGAAGAGTTACCAGGGCATGTTCAATCAGCAAATTGCCCACAGTTTGGCGGGCAAGGGCCTGGGGTTTGCGCAGCAAATCGAGCAGATGATTCTACAGTTCAGTGCCCCGAAAACCGTAGATCCACCTGATTCGCAATAACACTGGAACACAGCGCATGAGCATATTATCGGTGGGTTTGTCAGGTTTGCTCACGTCGCGGGATGCGCTCTCGGTGACGTCCAGCAACGTGGCCAACGCCAACAACCCGGCCTACAAGCGGCAAGTCTTGAAACAGGCTTCAGGCCTGAGTCAGTTCTTGCTGGGCGGTTATGTGGGTCAGGGTGTGCAAAGCACTGGGGTTGACCGGGTGACCAACCAGTTCCTGTACAACCAGATTTTGAAAACAGGTTCCGAGTCACACTATGCATCGACGTTGAAAGGTCAGTTGTCGCGTGTGGATGAAATTTTTGCCGATGGCAACAACGCCTTGGCCGATGCCATGACGGCATTCACCAATGCCGCGCAGGACCTAAGCCTGCGACCTGCGGACAATCCCTCCCGTCAACAGTTCTTGTCCAGCACACAGTTTCTGGTCGAGCAGTTCAACAGCGTCAGTGGCCGGTTTGATGCCATCCGGCGAGACAACACCGAACAGATTCAATTCACGGTCAACCAGATCAACGACCTCACCGGCAATATTGCAGACCTCAACAAGTCGATTGCGAAGTCATACCTGACGGGTGACGGGAAAGGGGTTCCGCTGAACCTGCTGGATCAGCGGGAGGATTTGATTTTGCAACTGTCCGAGAAAGTCGATGTTCAGGTGATTGAAGGCGAGCGTGGGGAATTGAATATCCTGATGCGCCAGGGTCAACCGCTGGTTACATTCGACAAAGCATATTCATTGCTGGCCCTGTCTGATGCCAGCGACCCCGAAACCACCGTGATTGCGCGCGACCCTGAAACCGGTGGCGCCCCCATTCGCTTTGCCAACAAAAACCTCGGCCGTGGCGAACTGTCTGCTTTGCTGGAGTTTCGGGATACGGCGATCAATCAGTATCAAAACACCCTGGGTTTGATGGCATTGAGCATTCATGATCAGGTCAATGCCATCCAGGCCGGTGGCGTTGAGCTGGTGGATGATCCAGGCCCGCCCGCTGCCAATGTGCCTGGCAAGCCGCTGCTCTCGTTTGCGAAAAACACCAGCGACCCCCTGGACAATGGCTTTTCCCGGGTGGTGGCCAATGCATTCAACAGCGATGCCAACACACGCCTGGCGGTGGGCACAGTCAACACCAGCACGTTGCAGTCCAACGAGTACGAGGTGTTCGTCTTGAACAATGCGGGCACACCCGAGGTGCGCTATCGCCCCTTGGGGTCCAAGTCGGCCGGTCAGGTTGCAACCGACCTGGGGGGCGGCAACTACCAAGTGCCCGATGCATTCACATTCTCGATCTCGGGCGGCGCATTTGTGCCGGGCGACAGTTTTCAGGTGAAGCTGACAGCCAAGGCTGCACTGAATCTCCGACTGGAAAACCTGGGCACCGACCAGGTGGCCACCCGTGCACCCAGTGCCTCGGTGGGCGACAACACGCAGGTGTTGAAAATGACCCGCGTGCTCGACCAGGCCACCCTGTTCCAGCGTGCAGGCAGCAGCGGCATTTCCGTGCGCGACACATTCAGCCGCCTGCTCACCACCGTGGGCAACGATGTGCGCGTGGCTGACAACTCCGCCAAGACCAGCCTGGGGGTGTTGGAATCCCTGAATGCCGAGCAATCTGCACAGTCTGGCGTCAACCTGGATGAAGAGGCTGCCAAGCTGATTCAGTATCAGCAGGCCTACAGTGCCAACGCCAAAATCATCAGCTTGTCCAAAGAGCTGTTCGACGACCTTCTGACCGCTGTCCGCTAAGCACTGGAGCCATGATGCGTGTATCGTCACTTCAATATTTCCAAGGCAATGTGGGCAAGCTGACCGATGTGCAAGCCCAGTTGGTTGAACTACAGCAGCAAATTGCCTCCGGGGTGTCGGTGGACCGTCCATCGGACGACCCAACCCGACTGTTCCAGGGCATTCAGGCGCAGCGGGGCATCGACCGCGCAGCTCAATACAACCGCAACATTGTGTTTGCACGCACACAGCTCGAGCAAATCGAAACCGGGCTCTCCCGCGCCTCAGACAACCTGGTGGATGTCAAAGAGCGCATGATTCAAGCGGCCAACGGCACCTTGAGCGCGGCCGATAAAAAAACCATCGCCATCACCGTGCAATCCCTGCGTGACGATCTGCTGCAAACCTTCAATCAGAAGGACCTATCAGGCCGGTATTTGTTTTCAGGAAAGTCCGAGGATCAGCAAACGTTTGCAGTTCAAAGCCCAGGCCCGACCTTTCCGGTGTACCAGGGTGAGGTGGCTGCCAGTGCGGGCAGTGCTGGTTTAACCGTGGAAGTGGGCAACGGCATTTTTGTCAATTTGGGCCTGACCGCCCGCGAGGCCGTGGTGTTGTCAGACGCCGATGCGCTGACTGCCACACCCGAGGTCAATGTGTTTTCGCTGCTGGACGACGCCATCAACTTGTTGAACAACAACGCCAGTGCCGCGCAATTGGCCCCAGTGGCCAGCCAGCTGGATGCGGTATTCGACAAGGTTCAGAATTCCCGAACCGCGGTTGGGATTCGACTGGCCACATTGGATGCGAATGAGGCCATCAATTCATCAGACCAGTCCACCTACGCCCAAATGAAAAAAGACGCTGTCGACACCGATGTGGCGGATGCCATTTCCAAATTGGTGCAAGGGCAGTCGCAGGCGCAGGCTTTTCAGTTGTCCTATTCCAACATCGCCAAGCTGTCGCTCTTTAATTTCATTGCATAAAAAAATCGGGCTCACACTGTGAGCCCGTCAATCATTCCCTGCAAGTTCTCATGCTTGCTCATTCCCAAAGTCATTAAATGCGCACCGACTCCCGGGCCTGTGCCAAGCGAAGGCTCGCTTTCTTTTCCTGCCGAACAGCGCAAACCGTGCAAGGAGTCTGAATACCATCCATTCGACTACCAATGCTGTTGCAGTAGTTGCACTGTGCCAGTTGCCAGTCGTTGTGCAGGTAGTAACTCATGACAGCGACCAAATCAATGAGGCGAATTTTTTTCTTGGTGACCAATTCTTGATTCTTGAAGCTGTCCCACACCCGCAGGGTTGCCATCAGCATGAGGCGCTGGTGTTGCGCCAGTGGGCTCTCCGGTTGAATTTGCTGCCGATAGCAGGTTTCCAGTTTGACGATCTGTTTACACAGCACGGTGTAAATCAACGCCAAGTCCCGGTTGTTCCGCATCGGGTTTTGGCAGTATGTACCGCCAGAACCCTTTCGGTTCGGGTTCTTGAACTTGTTGATGTACTGCTGAATTTCTTTGTTCTCCCGCCCGTTCAAGAATGTGTGAACAGCCTGACGTACTTCCACCTGGCGCAAATCGTGGCCAAACAGCCGATCAATAATCCACTGGTCGGTTACCTTTTGGCAGAAGAAGTGATTGGCAACGCTGGCGAATTCCTGCATGGGTCGTTTCCTTCAATCAAACAACAAGCCAACAGGCACCAGGCCTGTTTTGCCCAGCACTTGCAAATGGGCCGCTGTGAAACGTGGCTTTGTGCATGTGGCTGCGGATTTGGCCAGCTTGAGCACACTAGCGGCGTCGAGTCGTGCAATTTGTTCCACCACCGACTGCGAACAATTGAACCGGTAGTTTGTGGTGGTACTAAAGGTCGACCAGCTTTGGATTTCCTGCAGCACCCACTTGATGAATGCGCGGGATGGGGTGGCGGCCACCTCCAGCATCAGTGAATTGGCTGTGAACAAACTGCCCAGCACCGACACCTTGCGCTCGGCCTGTTCGGCCAGCAGATCCGTCAATTCAGTGGCTGACACTTCCAGTGAAAACAAGGTGGTGGTGCGGCCGTTGAGCAAGTCCTGGATGCCGGGCTCATCGGCTTGTGCAAGGCCAGCCAGCAGGTCTGCATCCATGTGCAACGTTTCGGCCAGTTCGTCGACCTGCTTGTTCCATTGCAAATGTTGGATCAATTGAATGTAGGCTGCGTTCAGCTCATACACCCGTTGGCTTTCTCTGCAACTTGTGGAAGTGATGCTCATGGGCACACGCTCTTCTTGGAATATGTTTCAGGTCGATTGGCAACCTGTACAAATCAAGAATAGAGCACCTGCTCAAAACTTAAAATCCGCACTATTACAGGCATTTAGTGATTTATTTTGCGACGCTTTCTAATGTTTGAAGTGTCAAATTGTGTCAAATGTAGACACATTGTTAAAAATGGTGGTTTTGAGATCGACCGGTTTCGAACGGTGAAAGACCGTTTTGCCGCTTACAGCCTTGTAAGTTGTTGTCAGAATGAACAAATCTCAAACCCCCTAAAAGATGGGGGGCTCAAGGGGTGTCGGTAAATCACCGATGGTATGTTTTAAGAAATTTGCGGCTCATCACATGAGCCGCTGGGCTTTGAGGAACCGCTTGCGCCAATAGCTTTCATCCAGGTCGCTCAGCATGACACCGCGTCGAGTGGACACATGCAAAAAGCGGTTGTTGCCGATGTACACCGCCACATGCTTCAGGGTGGGGCCCGTGCGGAAAAACAGCAGGTCACCAGTGCGCAGATTTGATTTGTCGACCGTGGTGCCCAGTTGCATTTGCTCGCGCGAACTTCGGGGCAGCTCTATCCCGAAATGTTTCTCGTACAGCTTCTGGATGAAACTGGAGCAGTCCACACCGGCATGGCTGGTTCCGCCCAATTTGTGCCGTGTGCCGCGCCATTCGTCGTAATGCTCAAGGATGGCTTCTTCCACGTTTGGATTGCCATCATTGGCCATGGCTTTGCTCGGCAACAGCCCGTGGGCCACCAGCAGCAGCGCAGCGCAGCTCCATGCGTGCACCCATTTTCTCAACCCCACCTGTCTTGGCATTTCTGCTCTTCTCCCGTCGGTTGATCACCCCAAACTGCACGTGATGGCGCAAAACTTAACACGCCATATCGGGATCAACAATTCGTAACTTTTCCACCTGTGTCACAATCTTTTCATCACCAACCCATGCTTCATTCATGCCAACAGTTCATGCATCACTTTCACTTCTAACGCCACTGGATTGGTTTTCTTTGGTGTTTTTTCTAGTGTGTTTTCGTGGTTACGGTTACCTGCTGGAGGGCTCCAAACGGTTTGGTCGAAAAGGCTTAAGCCGCACCACGCACGAATATCGCCAGGCCTGGGCTGCAGAGTTGATCAAACGGACCAACCGGGTCGGTGATACAGCGCTGATTGGCAACCTGGTCAACAGCGTGACCTTTTACGCCAACACCACCATCTACATCATTGCGGGTTTGTTTGCGTTGCTGGGTACGCTGGATCAACTGGTCAACATCGCATCCGATTTGCCCTTTAGTCGCGACGTGCCGCGTGGGTTGATGGAAATCAAGGTGCTGTTGGTGTTGACCGTGTTTGTGGTGGCTTACTTCAAATTCACCTGGAGCTTGCGGCAGTTCAACTTGCTCACCATCCTGGTGGGCGCAACACCGGAAAATGCCAAGGACGATCCCGACATTGATGCGCATGTGGAGCGCATGGCGCGAATCAACAGCCTGGCGGGCGATGATTTCAACCGCGGCTTGCGCAGTTATTATTTCGGCATTGCCTCCGTGACCTGGATGATCAACCCAGTGATGTTGATTGCATTCAGCAGCTTGGTGGTGCTGATTCTGGTTCACCGGGACTTTTACTCTGAAGCCCTGAAAATCATGTCCAAGTAAGCCGGGCACGGTCACGGTGGTGCCGCTTCATGGGGTCGTCCGCTGGGTTGGCTGTGGCCGCCACAAGCGGGGGCAGACCCCAATGCTTGCCTAGGCTGTAAAGCGCCGCTGAATACCGCTGTGCTGGGGTGGGCCATTCCCCCCGCAAGTGTTCGACGTGCTGCAGGGCCTCGTCAAACGTCAGTGCGACCGGCGGCTGTGTGCCGTCTTGCCCAGGCAGGCTGGCCAGCAGTTCTTGTTGTTTGCCCAGTTCCAGAAGGTGTGCTTCGATTTGCGCATCGGGTTTCAACCGCACGGTGCTGTAGTCGTCATTGAATTCCAGCAGGGCGTGCAGGTCCACATCATCACCAAATTCGGTTTGCAGCAGGCGTTGCACCGTGTCGCCTTTCAGGGCGCTGCTGGGGATGCCTGTGTGCAGCTCACTGCCCAGCGCGGTGGTCAAGATGGCCACCAACTGTTCACTCAGGTTACGTGCCACCGCCTGTGGCGTGACAGTGCGTTGGAGCAATGCACGCGCCATGTTGCCAGCCTGTTGGCAGAACGCTGCAGAGGCATGTCGGTCTTGGTGAACAGGAAGCCCCCATTCAGCCGCCAGGTGGTTTTTCAGGGTTTGAACATCGTGAATTTCGAGTTGTTTGGCAAGGCTGGCGCTTCGGTGAATGCTGCCTTCATGTCGAACCAAAGCAAGCAATTGTTGCTCGACCAATTGATGAACAGCCTGCTGCCACCGCATCTTCAAACCGGCCGCGCTGCCCTTGAGCATTCGTGTGCTTTCCAGGATGTTCAGGCATTCCCCTTCCTTGCAAACGCCCAGCCCCTGTGCCAAGTTGAGCAGCGCGCTGGTTTTGTGGTGCTGGCCCAGGTCTGGATTGCCCAGTGCCTCAACAAATTCGCCCAAGGCATTCTGTGCAGTGGCTTCAATGGGCGATGGCGGGTGTTCATCACCCCGGCGCGCATGCCGTTGCCCATACCGACGGAGCGCTTCCAGGCAGTCGGATCGGGCTTTTCCCATGGGCAGGTGTCGATCTGCATAGTCCACCATGGCTGCCAGGTGGGTTTGCAGTGTTGGGTGCGGCCCAGGTGCCACGGTCGGCGGTGGGTTGTGGACTGGCCCCCGGGCTGTTGGCAGGGGGGTGTGGCCAATGTGGGGAAGGGAAGACATGCATACACCCGCAGCGTTTGAAATGGACGGTCTGGTCGAACGTTGTTGAACACATCGTCCATTTGGGTGGTGATTTGACAGCCAGCGGTTCCATTCTCAAGCCGGGTTTTTCAATGCCCCCCACACCATGGCAAACAGGCTCTCGAACTGTTCCAGCAGCGGGTTGGGTTCCCGCCGCAAAAAATGCATTTGCACCACACGGCCAAAAATGCCCATGAACACATCCAGCAGTACTTTGCTGGACACCTGGTTGTTCAGCACCCCGCGGTGCTGTCCGTCCTTGAGCAGACCCAGAAAAGCCGCCATCAGCTGGGGGCTTTCATACACAGGCAGATCCCGGTAGCGGTGCGCCGGAATCGACTGTGTCATCATCACGATCACCTTGGGGTGTCGGTCAAAATAATCCAGCATCACCCACAAGGTTTTTCGCAATCGCTCGCGGATGTCCTCAATGCCTTCCAGGTGATCAATCATTCGGTCGGCCAGGCGGCTTAACGCGCTGTCCAGCACGTAGGCCACCAGTTGTTCTTTGCTGCCGAAATATTTGTAAATGGTTTGTAGCGACACATTGGCCATGCGCGCCACGTCAATCAATGCCACCGAGTTGAAATCAGCCGATGTAAACAACTCCAGCACCGATTTTTCAATCCGCTCCAGCGTGGCTTTTCGCATGGTTGATGGATGGGCGGTCGCGCCGTCGTCGCGTGTGGACATGGTCTGTGGCGTGGAATGGTTCATGGCCAGAAGTGTAACCCGTGTGAGGCAGAACGGAGCCGCGCGTTGATCAACGGGTGTTGCTGCGCCTAGCATCAACTGATGAGCTTTTTGATGCACTGGACCCCATTGTGAGAACCACCGTAAACCTGGACGACACGTTGTTGAGCAAAGCCGAGGAACTCACCGGCACCACCGAGCGTACCGAGTTGCTGCGCGAGGCACTTCGTGCACTGATTCAGCGTGAGAGCGCCCGTCGCCTGGCCCTGCTGGGGGGCACGCAGCCCGGCCTTCAAGCGGTACCCCGCCGGCAGATGCAGCCATGAAGGTGCTGGTGGATACCTCGGTGTGGGTGGGGCACCTTATTCACCGTGAGCCGCAGTTGGTCCGCTTGCTCAACGAGGGGTGTGTGTTGATGCACCCCTGTGTGCTGGGTGAACTGGCCTTGGCCAACCTCACGCAGCGGGATGATGTGCTCAAGCTGCTCAGTGACCTGGAGCCTGTGGTGCAGGCGTCGCCGGAAGAGGTTTGGCGCCTGATCACCCTGCGCGGTTTGCATGGCCTGGGTTTGGGTTACGTGGATGTGCATTTGTTGGCATCGGTGTTGCTAAGCCCTGGTGCCACCCTGTGGACCCGGGATTGGCAATTGCTGCGCGTGTGCAAGAACCTCGGTGTGCATGCACCCATTCAGGACCGCTTTTTCATGCACGATACCCAAGCCGATTATGGTGCTGCCGGCTCGGACACCTGAACCCGCAGCCAGCAGGCCATGCTCACTTGGGCAACCCGCGCCGCTGTGCCTTGTAGATGCTGCTGTGGCCTGAAAACAGATAGCTCATGACGCAGGCCAGGCCTGCATACACACCCATGCCGCTGCCAAACAGTTCCATCGCCATGATGGTGCAGGCAATCGGGGTGTTGGATGCCCCGGCAAACAGCGCCACGAAGCCAACACCAGCCATGAGCGCAAACGGCATGTGCAGCAACGGGGCCAAGGCGTTGCCCAGGGTGGCGCCGAGGAAAAACAGTGGCGTTACCTCTCCGCCTTTGAAGCCACTGCCCAGCGAGAGCACGGTCAGCGACAGCTTGCCGATGAAGTCGGTGATGGCCAGCGGGTGTTCGAAACTTTCCAGAATGACCGGAATGCCCAAGCCCTGATAGCGGTCCAGCGGGAAGCTCCAGAACAACGCAGCCAGCAGACAGCCACCCAGGAATGGCCGCAGTGGCGCGTAGGCAATGCGCTGTTTCATGAAGCCTGCCAATGCATGGGTGGTTTCGGCAAACAGTTTGCCGCCCAACCCAAATGCAGCACCGGCCAGCGCCACCGCGCACAGGCCCCACAGGCTGATGGCCGGAATGCTGGCCACCACATAATGGGTGTGCTCCACGCCCCACAGCAGGCAAACCTCGTGGGCGACCACAGCGGCCACCGTGCAGGGCAGCAGGGCGTCGTACTTCAACTTGCCGGTGGTGAGCACTTCCAGTCCCCAAATGGCGCCTGCCACGGGCGTGCCAAACACGGAGGCAAAGCCCGCACTCACGCCACTCATGAGCAAAATTCGGCGGTCTTCGGGTTTCAGGCGAAACAGGTGCGTGAGTTGGTCGGCCAGTGCCCCACCCATTTGAACGGCCGTGCCCTCGCGGCCCACTGAGGCGCCAAACAGGTGGGAAATCAACGTGCCCCCCAGCACCAGTGGAGCCATGCGCAGCGGAATGGTTTTTTTGGGGTCGTGGATCTCATCGATCAGCAGGTTGTTGCCAGCCTCCACCTGCTGTCCAAACCGCAAATACACCCAGCCCACCACCAGGCCAGCCAACGGCAGCCCCAGCACCAGTTGGGGGTGGGTGGTCCGGGTTTGGCCAACCCAATCCAGTGCGATCAGAAACCATGCAGACGCAGAGCCTGCCAGCACGGCCACGAGGCTCGCCAGGGCGATCCAGCGGGCCGTATTGGCGGTGCGTTCCAGGCGGTCGGACAGTCGTGGGTGGATTGGCATAGGCGCCAGTGTATACCGAAGTCTCGGGGCAACCCGCTGGGGGTTGGTCTTCAAAATGGGTAATGGATATTACCAAATTCCTAGAGTCGATACTCTAAAGTAACTTGGTGGGTTGATTGTGCGTTTGCACATCGACATTCTGGACTGTGAAGAACTCACTTCCAAATCGGTAATGGCGATTACCGAAATGCAATCCAACAGGAGTCAAAGCATGCCATCTGCACTGATTTTCGATGCAGTACGAACACCCCGAGGAAAGGGAAAGAAGGACGGAAGCCTGCACGGGGCAACGCCCGTGTGGTTGTTGAACAATTTGCTGACCGCCCTGCGCGACCGCAACCAGCTGGACACCAGCCTGGTGGACGACGTGGTGCTGGGTTGTGTAACCCCCGTGGGCGAGCAGGGTGCCGATGTGGCCCGCACTGCGGTGCTGGACGCCGGCTGGGCCGAAACCGTGGCGGGTGTTACCCAGAGCCGCTTTTGCGCGTCGGGCCTGGAATCGGTGAACCTGGCTGCTGCCAAAGTGGGCAGTGGCATGGAAGACCTGGTGGTGGCTGGTGGCGTTGAAAGCATGAGCCGTTGGGCCATGGGCAGTGACGGGGGCGCCTGGTTCATGGACCCTCGCATCAACAACAAACTGGGCTTTGTGCCCCAGGGTATTTCGGCCGACCTGATCGCAACACTGGAAGGTTTTTCCCGTGCTGATGTGGATGCGTACGCGGTGGAAAGCCAGCGACGC
Organism: Limnobacter sp.; assembly: GCF_036405155.1. Taxonomy (GTDB): domain Bacteria; phylum Pseudomonadota; class Gammaproteobacteria; order Burkholderiales; family Burkholderiaceae_B; genus Limnobacter. The sequence goes on from NZ_DASWYD010000001.1 coordinate 406,627, forward strand.
GCAGCCAAGGCCCAAGCCGAAGGCCGTTTCAACAAAAGCCGCGTGGCCGTGCGCGACATCAATGGCATGGTGATGTTGGACCATGATGAATTTATTCGTGGCAACGCCACCGTGGAAAGCCTGGCCACTTTGCAGCCGTCGTTTGCCATGATGGGCCAAATGGGTTTTGATGCCACAGCCCTGCGCAAATACACCACCGTTGAAAACATCAACCACGTGCACCATGCCGGCAACAGCTCCGGGATTGTGGACGGCGCTGCGCTGGTGCTGGTGGGCTCCGAGTCGGCTGGCAAAGCCGCCGGGCTCAAGCCGCGAGCCCGCATTCGTGCAGCCGCAGTGATTGGTTCTGAACCCACCATCATGCTGACTGGTCCAACACCCGCATGCCAGAAAGCGCTGCGCAAGGCGGGTCTGAAGGCTTCCGACATCGATCTGTGGGAAATCAACGAGGCGTTTGCCGTGGTACCCATGCAGACTGCCCGTAACCTGGGTGTCAGCTTGGACCGCGTGAACGTCAACGGTGGTTCGATTGCCATGGGCCACCCACTGGGTGCCACCGGCGCCATCATTCTGGGCACGTTGCTCGATGAACTGGAGCGGCAGGACAAAACCCTGGGCTGCGCCACGCTGTGCGTGGGCGGCGGCATGGGCATTGCCACCATCATCGAACGCATTTAAGGCCGAAGGAGAACACACATGAGTGCAGTGAAATTTGAACTCGGCCAGGACGGCATTGCAGTGGTCACACTGGACATGCCCGGCCGTTCCATGAACGTATTGAATGAAGAATTGATGGGCCCTTTCGCCGAGGTGCTCAGCCAGATTGAAACCGACGCCGCCGTGAAGGGCGTGGTGCTGACATCGGGCAAGCCCGAGTTTTTGGCCGGTGCCGACCTGGACAAGGTGTATGCCATCACCAAACCGGAAGAAGCATTTGAACTGGCCGAAGCCTTTAAAACCCTGCTGCGCCGCATGGAAAAATGCGAGAAGCCGATTGTGTGCGCCTTGAACGGCACCGCGCTGGGCGGCGGTTTGGAACTGGCACTGGCCTGTAACCACCGCATTGCACTGAACAACCCCAAAGCCAAGTTTGGTTTGCCCGAAGTGAAACTGGGCCTGTTGCCAGGCGGTGGCGGTACACAGCGGTTGCCCCGCATCATCGGTATTCAGGGTGCATTGGAAATGATGACCCAGGGTTCAGAGCTGCGCGTTGAGCAGGCCGTGAAGAAGGGCATCATCAATGACACCGCCGATACCATCGATGACATGATCGCCAAGGCGCGCGCCTGGTGTGTGGCCAACCCCAAGGTGCAACAGCCTTGGGATCAAAAAGGCTTCAAGTTCCCTGGTGGTGATTCCAAGCACCCCGCCATTGCGCAAGTGTGGGCGATTGGTCCATCCATGGCCAACCAAAAAGCCTACGGCAACTACCCAGCCATTCAGCACATCATGAGCTGCGTGTTTGAAGGTGGTTTGACGGACATCGACACCGGCCTGAAAACCGAAAGCCGTTTCTTCGCTGCTTGCGTGTTGTCGCAGGAAAGCAAGAACATGATGAACACCCTGTGGTACCAGCTCAATGCCATCAAAAAAGGCCAAAGCCGACCACAAGGCCCTGCGAAAAACACCGTGAAAAAAATCGGTGTGTTGGGCGCAGGCATGATGGGTGCTGGCATTGCGTATGTGTCGGCCAAGGTGGGCATTGAAGTGGTGTTGATTGACGCCACACAAGAGTCTGCAGAGAAGGGCAAGGCCTATTCCGCCAACCTGCTGGACAAAGCCATTGCCAAGCGCAAGAGCACCCCGGAGAAAAAAGAGAAGCTGCTCAGCCTCATCACCCCCACCACCGACTACAGTTTGCTGCAAGGTGCTGACCTGGTGATTGAAGCGGTGTTTGAAGACCGCGGTGTAAAAGCCGATGTGACTGCGAAGGCAGAGGCGGTTATTCCTGCCACAGCCGTGTTCGCATCCAACACATCGACATTGCCCATCACTGGTCTGGCCGAAGCATCCAAGCGCCCCAACCAGTTCATTGGCCTGCACTTCTTCAGCCCAGTGGACAAAATGCCGCTGGTTGAAATCATCTGCGGCAAGCAAACCGATGATGACACCTTGGCCAAGGGTTTCGACTATGTTCAGCAAATCGGCAAAACACCGATTGTGGTGAACGACAGCCGCGGCTTCTTCACCAGCCGTGTATTCGGTACCTACCTGATGGAAGGTGCTGCCATGGTCGCCGAAGGCGTACACCCCCGCAGCATTGAAATGGCCGGTTTGGAATCGGGCATGCCCATGCCACCACTGGCCATTCACGATGAGGTCAGCTTGTCGCTCTCTATCCTGATCGAGAACCAAACCCGCAAGGACATGGAAGCCGCTGGGCAGAAGTTCCCAGAGCACCCAGGTTCGAAAGTGATGCGCACCATTGCTGAAAAGCATGGCCGCATCGGCAAAAAAGCGGGCAAGGGCTACTACGACTACACCGCCACGGGCAAAACCCTGTGGCCTGGTTTGGCCGAGGAATTTCCTTTGGCCACCGTACAGCCTTCCAGCCAGGAAATTCAAGACCGGTTGATGTACATCCAGGCCAACGAAGCCGCCAAGTGCTTGCAGGAAAAAGTGCTGCGCACCGTGGCCGACGGCAACATCGGTTCCATTTTTGGTTTGGGTTTTGCACCGTTCACGGGCGGCATGTTGCAGTTCATCAATGCCAAAGGCTTGCCCCAGTTTGTGAAGCGCTGTGAAGAGCTGGCCGCGAAGTATGGCGAGCGCTTCAAACCCGCCAGCCTGCTGGTTGAGCTGGCTGCGCAGGGCAAAACCCTGCAGGACTAAGCCGCTGGCCCGGCTGGGTGTGCACCCTGGTGTAGAGGTGTACACCCACACAAACGGCCACTGTGCATGCACAGTGGCCGCACCCCAAAAACGAAAGACAAACAGGAGCAGTACCATGGTGTTTAAAGCAATCATGAATGGCTTGATCAAAGCCAAAGCCATGCCGCAGATTTCCGCCACAGAGCGCCAGGCCCTGGAAGCCGGCACCGTGTGGATTGACGGTCAGGTGTTTTCCGGCAAGCCCGACTTTGCCAAAATGTTTGCCGAGCCCTACAGCAAGCTGAACGCACGCGAGCGCGCCTTCGTGGATGGCCCCGTGCAAGAGCTGTGCACCTTGTTTGATCCGCATGAGGTGGCCACCACCCGCGTGATCCCCCAAGCTGCCATCGACTTTTTGGCCAAGAAAGGTTTCTACTCCTTCCTGATTCCACAGGCCTACGGTGGTCTGGAGTTTTCGGCCAATGCCATTTCCACCATCATGGCCATGCTGACCAGCTACAGCCCGTTGCTGTCCACGCTGGTGGTGATTCCCAACAGCCTGGGTGCAGCCGAGTTGATCAAGCACTACGGCACGCAAGCGCAGAAAGACCACTACCTGCCCAAGCTGGCCAGTGGCGAATACCTGCCGTGTTTTGGTTTGACCGAGCCCACCGCAGGTTCCGATGCAGCCTCTATTCTGGCCCGGGGCGTGGCGTTCAAAAATGCCGACGGCAAGGTGCAAATCAAGCTGAACTTCCGCAAGCGCTACATCACGCTGGCGCCCGTGGCCAACCTGATTTCACTGGCCTTCAAACTGCACGACCCACAAAACCTGCTGGGCAAAGGCGAAGACGCGGGCATCACCGTGGCGCTGGTGCACCGTGGCACGCCTGGCCTGGAAATGGGCAAGCACCACCAGCCGATTGGCGATGCCTTCTACAACGGCCCGATTGTGGGCAAAGACGTAGTCATTGACGCAGACGAAATCATTGGTGGTCAAGAATGTGCAGGCCAGGGCTGGCGCATGCTGATGGAACAGCTGGCCGGTGGACGTGCCGTGTCGCTGCCGGCTGGTGCGGTGGGTGGCGTGCGCGCTGCTGCTGCGGCTGCAGGCGCTTATGCCAAGGTGCGTCAGCAGTTTGGTATGCCCATTGCTGAAATGGAAGGCATTCAGGAAAAACTGGCCGAAATCGCTGCCATGGCCTACCTGTCCGAAGGTGCCCGGGTGTACGCACTGAGCGCGCTGGACAACGGCGAACAACCCCCTGTGGTGTCGGCCGTGTGGAAAGCCTACCTCACCGAACTGTCCCGTGAACAGGCCAAAAACGCCATGGACGTGATGGCCGGTGCTGGTGTGATGCAGGGCCCCAACAACATCATTGGTCGCGGCTACTGCTCCGCACCGGTTGCGATTACGGTGGAAGGTGCCAACATCATGACCCGCAGCCTGATCACGTTTGGTCAGGGTGCTGTGCGTTGCCACCCCTATGCATTCAAGATTGCCAACGCACTGGAAGCCAACGACCTGCCCACTTTCAGCAGCGCGCTGAAGGGCTGGATTGGCCACATGGTGACCAACACATTGCGACTGATTGGCATGACCGCCACACGCGGCGCGATTGCGAATGTGCCGCAGATTGAAGGTGTTACGCCTTACCTGAAAAAGCTGGCCTGGGCCTCTACACGGTATGCTTACCTCACCGACATGGCGCTGATCAATGTGGGTGGCAAGCTGAAAGCCCGCCAGCAACTCACCGGTCACTTTGCCGATGCACTGGCTTGGCAGTTGCTGGCCATTTCGACTGTGCGCCGTTATGTGGCCGAAGGCGAAATCAAGGAAGACCTGCCCCTGGTGCAATACGCCATGGAATATTCACTGGAAAAAGTGCAGCGCGCATATGAAGCCATCTACGCCAACTTTGGCAACAACCTGCTGGGCAAGTGGATGCGCACGGTGGGTTACTTTGGCCTGCGCATGAGCCCCCTGGTGGGCGCAAGCCGCGATCGCCTGGTGCCCACGGTGGCCAAAACCATCACCAAAACCGATGCGCAGTCGGCCCGCATTTTGGGTGACTTGGCCATGCCCAAGATCAACTTGGCCGAGCTGGACAGCGACGAGGTGCTGGCACGCACCAAGGGTGTTAAACGCCTGATGGCGGCCTTCCAGGCAGTGCAGGAAGCCGACGTGGTGCAGACCAAAATTCTGCAGGCGCGCCGTGCCAAGCTGATCGAGAAGGGCAGTGTGCAAGACATGGCCGCCGCCGCGTTGGCCAAAGGCATCATCACGGCCGCTGACAAAGTGCTGCTGGACCGTGCCAACCGCCTGAGCCTGGAAGCCATCATGGTGGATGAGTTCACGCCAGCCGAGTTCTTCGGCATCGAAGGCGCCACGTATGCACCGGGCTTTGAATGCGCCAATGTGCCCAACATTGGTCATGGTGTTGTACACGACGCACCCGTTGAGAAGCTGCGCGTGGTTGCTTAAGAAAGCGTGCTGTCAACTAAAAAGCCGGGCTCATCCAATGAGCCCGGCTTTTTTATCTGTAGAAATCTCCGGGTAGCCGAAGGTAGAAGTCACGCTGATTGGGATCTGCTCCAAATTGCAGTAGACAATTGATCAGCGCTTGATCTTGAAGTCGATAGGCCAAGTGCAATGGTGCTTTGTATCGATGCTGTAAGCCCGTTTTTAGGTTGGGGTTCGCGCCTGCGCTCAGCAGGGCAAGTACGCGCTGCTGATTGATGGTACGCTCCAAATCGTTTCGGGGGTTGGCAGTCATCAGGATTGCCCGGTGCAATGGCGCATAGCCGTCTTTTCCGATCACATCCAGTTGACCTTGGTGTTGAAATAGCAAGGCTGCAACCCTGGTGTTGTGAATGCCCACTGCATTTTCAGCAGGTGTTTTGCCCCCTGAATTTGCAGTGTTAGGCACACCCAACGCCAGCAATCGTTTGATTTGATTTTCCTCACTAGGCCGACCTGCGATCCAATGCAGGGCGGTATTTCCCTCGGCGTCTCTTGCCTTGGGGTCAAGGCCGGCATTCACCAACAAATCGAGCAGCTGGGGTGAACGGCTGGCCGTGGACAACAGTTGGGGTGTCATTCCTGACAAGGTGGTACTGTCGATAAAGTCTGGGTTGATCAGGCGCTCCACGATTGTTGAATAGAGCGCGGATGGTGTATCGGCTTTCGCTAGCCAGGTGTTCAGGATAGTGAGTAAACGTTCGCCATTGTGTGGGCCTTGAGCAAACCCGGGGTGTTGAATGATGTTGAGTGCAAATGCGTGTTGACCTTGGTTGATCGCCGCTTCAAGCGCTGTAGAAATTTCCCTGTCTGCACCGTACCACTGGGCGCCTTTGTCCAGCGCGATGTTGAGGATTTGCAGCTTTGTTGCCTCCTCAAGTTTTGACGTGAGTAGCATGCTGAGAAATCCGACAGTCCCAATCGACCGTGTTTGGGTCACTGAATCGTCCCTGATCAACTGCTGAAGCAGATCGACCTGCCAGGTTTTTGGATTGGGCCGACTCATTTGATACGCCAGTTCATCGAACAAGGGTTGGGAGAGGTCCCGGCCCTCGGAATGCCATTTCTCTCGAACCGCTTCGATGAAGGATGGGTCGTCCTGTTCAAGCGCACCGCGCACGGTCTCCCAGGGATGTAATTCATTGGTATTCACATGCGCAAGGCCCCAGCGAAACAATGTGAGGCTGTGGGGGCCGTGTGAATCTGGCTGCCAGTGTTGCATGTTGCACAGGTAACTTGGGAATGTTTCGTCTTGCCCTGCTTTGTTATGCCAGTGGTGGTTTTCAAGGTCAGGTGTCTCCAGCAACATGTTGATGGCTGCAGAGGGCATCGTTTGGCTCAGTGTTCCCATTAAAAACTCGGCAACTTGTCCTGGCCTTGGTTCGGTGATCAGATCTTTGCAACTGTCGGTCAGTCCTGGAAATTTCTTCTCCATGAGCTTGCAGCAGACATACAACGCTGTGGTTGCAGTGCCATTAAAAACGGAGTTGATTTGATGCGAGAACGCACACGCAGCGTCATTGGTGTTTCTCAGTGCCTCCAGAAGGGCCTGATCGACCTGATTGAAGCTCAAAAATTCACTGTGCTCATCATCATCGTTCTGCAGTTTTGGCATGACTTTCACAAAATCATCCAATTCAAAAGCTCTTAGGGCTTTTCCGTCCGGGGTATTTGATTCAACCCACGTTAATGGGCCCGCCTGCATGACGCTTTCTCTGAAGGGCAGAGGCCTGAAGCCATGGATCTTCGCTGCCTCAAAGGTGTCGGGGCCCACCTGGCCAAGATTCGTCAAAATACCGGCGGCCAGCGGAGTTGGCGTCAATGCAGGGCCAGCAGGCAGGCCGTTATCATCACAATGGTACAGCCAAGCCGTTTTTACATTGCCAAACGTCTTTGACAACAGATCCGCTTTTTGTTGAAACCACATGGATTTATCACCCACTTTTCCTGCTTCGTTGGGCCACTCTGACTGGATACCTTCCAGCAAATGTGAGGCGATTTTCAGCATGACCGACTCGATTCGCAACGACCTCTCCAGTTGGTTTTGCAGATAAGGCAAATGGGGCTGGTATTCGTGAACATAGCGATTCACTGCGTAACGGTCATCCACCTTGGGCAAACGGAACCGCTCAGCAAAGTGATTTTGCAGCGCAGTCACCATGTGGATTTCATTGCCAGCAAAATTCGTTTCATTTTTCAAATGTACCTTGACGAATTCGAGGAGTATTTGCTGCGCAATCTCAACGCGTTCAGACAAAATGAGCTTGTCCAGACGGGGTGGGAGCAGTGTTTGAGAAACCTGCCGGTATGCCTCATCGACGTTCTGGATAATCCCGGGACCACACACATTGATGCCTCTGCCCAGGCTTGTAACCGCAGCCCTCACATGGTCGAGCGTGTGGGGTGGGAACGAGGATTGGTACCCTAGGGCCAGCTGGATGAGCATGCTGATTTTGAGCAGCAGTGGGCCGCTGATTTCATAGAGTTGGAACAAGTCCACACGCAACTCATCTGCGCTGGGTGTCGGGCCATCCAAGCCCAGTCGTTCAGCCAGTTGGCCCCACGGTGAGTCTGAAAAGGTGCTGGCTGGTAACGCCCGGTCCATGGCTTGCAAAGCGGCCAGAGCGCTTAGCATGTTGTTTCTGAATGTGACGAAGTCAGCCGAGTGAACAAACCGATCAACAGCATGCAGTTGGGCCTGGGTGGCGTTCAAAATGTGTTCGGGCAGCAGTGCGGTCAGTCCCGGCGATTGTATTTCGGCGAGGCGTTGTTCAGCCTCGGACTGAAAAGTAGGAGTCGACGAAACCGGAGCACTGCTGGACGCAGCAGTATTCGTGAACGGATGAATTGAGGCGGCGTGTTGTGGCATGGTGCTGGCGCACGAGGGCAGTCATCAATAACCCCCTTTGAGGGTGTCTAAATGGGTTTTTGGTTCCATACAGCACAGCAAAACCCGGTAATATTCAATCAATCGTTCGTTCAAAAAAAGGACCCAATATGGCCCCCATTCAAGACCCCACATTGCTGGAAGGTGTTACGGTGCTCGACTTGTCTCGCAACCTGCCAGGGCCAGCCACATCGCTCATCCTGCAACAAATGGGTGCAACCATCGTCAAGCTCGAACCACCCCATGGTGACGATGCCAAAAGCATGCCGATGCTCTATCAGGCGCTGAACAGCCAGAAGCAAATCGTGACGGCTGACTTCAGAACAGCCGAGGGTATTCAGATTTTGAAAGACCATGCAGCGAAAGCCGATGTGTTGATCGACGGTTTCCGACCTGGCGTCATGGCCGAAATGGGCTGTGGCTACGACACGCTGAAAGCGGCCAATTCCAGGTTGGTGATGTGCTGCATCACGGGCTATGGTCAGCAGGGCCCCTTGGCCGAGAAGGCCGGGCACGACATCAATTACATGGCCCTGAGTGGCGTACTGGCGGGCTTGCAAACGGCCAATGGCGATATACCGGTACCTGCCGTTCAGTTTGGTGATTTGTTGGGCGGTACGGCTTACGCGGTGCAGGGCATATTGGCGGCGTTGCTCAAAGCGCAACGCACGGGGCAGGGCAGTTTGGTGGATGTGTCCATGACCCACAACTTGTGGAAGCAAAACATCATGCCCGAGAGCATGGAACAAATGTGGGTCATGCTCAGCGGAAAGCCGGCTCGTCATCAGGATGATTTGTTGTCGGGTGGTCTGGCCTGTTACAACGTGTACCGAACTGCAGACAACCGCCACCTGGCCGTGGGTTCGCTGGAACACAAGTTCTGGAAAGTGGCCTGCGAGGCCATGGGCAAACCGGAGTGGGCTGGCATTCACTGGAGTCGAGGGGCAATGCCGGGCACTCCTCAGGCCCGCGAGATGCTGGACAACATGCGGGCTTTGATCGCAACTCAACCTTTGGCCCATTGGGAGCAGGTGTTTGCGTCGGTGGACGCTTGCATCACCCCGGTGTTGACTCGTGCAGAAGTGAAAACGAGGGGTCTGTTGCGGGCTGGCTAATGTGAGGCCCCCTGTTATGCTGCACTGCGGAAAATACTTAGAATAATTGGTGAAACAAAGGGCTGGGCGATGGTCCTAAGTAGGGTCTTCGCCCACAAGGCGCGAACAGTGTCAAAGTCCAATCAGGTCTTTTTATGCCCGTTTCACACAATCAAGCCCCGAGTGCGTCCAACACGCATGCGCCTGTCGCTACACTGGTCCCTTCGACCACCAACCATCTCCAAACGGCTGTTCACCTCCTGTCCGACTCGTTGGTCAAGCAGTGGGTAGCGCAGCGCGGCGTGCAGTGCCTCCAGGCCTCCAGTACGTTGGTGTTCACGCCGCCATCCGCCTTGTCCCGTTTGCGAGCTGAACTTTTGTCAAATGAAGTGCTCAATGTGCAATCTCTCACTGCGCACCTGTGGCGCCTGCGCCAGGGTTGGCAGAAGTTGATGCCGAGTAGCGTCCCGTACCCCTTTGTGGAGTGCTCCCTGTTAGCGCCAACTTTGGATGTCCAACCCGTGAAATACTGTGTGTTGAAACCGCTTGATGTTGCGCGGGCGCATGTGTCGGACCACTACCAGCGAAAGTACGGCATACACATTTTGCCAGCGGCAGCACCCGCGCACGGTGAAGGCTGGGTTCGTTACCTCAATCGCACCGCACGGCTTGCCGAGGGGCACGCGGTTGGCTTGGTGTTGCGCGGTCTTCGAAACCCTTACTACAACCCACGAAGCAACTATGAAGACCATGTGGTACCGGTGGTTCTTCAATTGGACAACGGTTGGCTGAACCTCATCAGTCTGGATTCTTTGGGTGAAACATCGCCGGGTTTCACTGGGCTTGGGGCAGCGTTGAAGGCGGAAGGTTGCCGTGTTCGCAGCGCAGCGCCTGTGGTTTGCCGCCAGGCCGATGAGCAGTCTTGTCACACCGATGCCATGCAGGTGTTAAAAGACTTGTTGGTGCGTCACCAAGGCAGTTCCTGCAGGTCCATCTGGCAATTTCTGGTGGGTGAGCAGGCCATCAAACCTGAGTCATCGGGCCATGGTACACAGCCGCTGGCGCTTCCATTCTGGCTGAACAAAACCACGCAGCGCAGCAAAGCGTTGCCACCCCAAGCCACAGCGCATGTGGATATTGTCGCCCATCGCAAAAAGTATGCGGCGGCATTTCCGGTTCGGGGCGCGGGGTTGACCGGGAAGGTGGCCAACCAGTTTTTGCTGTTGAAGGCAGTGCGGAATGCGGAACATCTGGTGGATACGTTGACAGGAATTCCAGGGCGACATGAGCGGCAAGCGTGGCTTGCTGCGCTGCAGCGTCGTCATGGGTTGCTGGTGCAATAGCGCCAAACCGAAAAATACTTCTAAGTTGCAGGCAATGTCGGGTGAACTTACGCCAAACTTACCCAATATGGCGTAGAGGTGCTATCGTAGAGTCTTGTAGAAGACTTACACACCATTATAAAAAATCGAGTGGCACAGGGCTCGACCACGGAGACAGCAAACAGGCCGGCGCAAGCAGGGTCTCCACGGTCATCCACGCGCGATTTCCAAGGAGATACCACATGTCAGCACGTCCCGATGAGGCCGCCGCAGTGTCGGCCACTCAATACAACGGCTTTGTCAGCGCCGAGGCGCAAGCCCTGTTTGAATCCCGATACTGGATTAAAAGTTACCCACCGGGGGTCAGTGGCGACATGCCACCCGTGCGCAACAACAGCATGCTGGAGTTGATGACCAAATGCCTGAAGGAATTTGCGGATCGCCCAGCCTTTGTGTCGGCTGGTACCGAGTTTACCTATCGGCAGGTTGATGAACTGTCAGACCAGTTCGCAGGCTACCTGAAAGGCCTGGGTGTGAAGGCTGGCGATGTGGTCGCCATCATGTTGCCCAACTGCGTGCAGTTCCCGGTCTGCTTTATTGGCGCCATGAAATTGGGCTGCACGCTGACCAATGTGAACCCGCTGTACACCGTGCGCGAGTTGAATCACCAATTGAAAGACTCGGGTGCCACCACGATTGTGGTGTTCGAGAACTTTGCCAACACGCTGCAAAACGCGCTGGAAGGCACGAAGGTCAAGAACATCGTGATCACGCAGCTTGGTGATTTGTTGGGTGGTTTGAAGGGTTTGATCGTGAACTTCGTGATGCGCACCGTGAAGAAAATGGTGCCAGCATACAACCTGCCACAAGCAGTCCCCATCAAGAAGGCCTTGGCGCAGGGTAAAGGCGTGAGCTACCCCAAGCCCAACCCGCAGCTGGACGATGTGGCCTTGCTGCAATACACCGGTGGCACCACCGGTGTATCCAAGGGCGCCATGCTGACCCAACGCAACTTGATGAGCAACCTGGAGCAAGGCCTGGCCTGGATGAGCGAGGCCATTGGCAAGGACCCGATCACTGTGGTCACCATGCTGCCGCTCTACCATATTTACGCCTTGGCCGTGAACTGCATGTTGTTCATGACCTTTGGTGCACGCAACATTCTGATTGCCAACCCCCGCGATGTGGGCACAGTCATGAAGGTGCTGCGCAAGGAGGAGTTCCACGTGATCACCGCGGTGAACACGTTGTTCAATGCCTTCCTGAACAATGAAGAGTTCTGCAACCGTGATTTTTCCAAAATGAAGTTTGCCATGAGTGGCGGTATGGCTTTGCAACAACCCATCGCCGAGCGTTGGTTCAAGGTGACGGGTTGTGCCATCTCCGAAGGCTTTGGCATGACCGAAACGTCGCCGGTGGTGTCGGTGCCGCCCTTGCATGGTGCACCCCGCCCCGCCTTCCGCGGCAATGTGGGCTTGCCCCTGCCTGGTACCGATGTGCGCCTGCGCCGTGACGATGGTCTGTGGGCTGGCTTGAACGAGCCCGGCGAAATTTGTGTGAAGGGCCCGCAAGTGATGCTGGGTTATCTGAACCGCCCGGAAGAAACTGCCAAGACCATCGACAAGGATGGCTGGTTGGCCACGGGCGACATTGGCACCATGGACGAACAAGGCTTCCTCAAAATTGTGGACCGCAAGAAAGACATGATCATTGTGTCGGGCTTCAATGTGTTCCCGAACGAGATTGAAGATGTGGTTGCGCAACACCCAGGCGTGCTGGAATGCGGCGTGGTGGGCGTGCCTGACCCTGTGACCGGCGAGAAGGTGAAGCTGGTGGTGGTGAAGAAAGACCCGGCATTGAGCAAGGAAGACGTGATTGCCCATTGCCGCAAAAACCTGACCGGCTACAAGATCCCATCGTTTGTTGAGTTCCGTGACGATTTGCCCAAAACACCTGTGGGCAAAATTCTGCGTCGTGAACTGCGTGACAAACCCAAAGAGACAAACTGAGTTGGTCGTGACTTCCTGAGACTTGCCGGCGAGTGGATTAAGAGTGCGTTCTGTCCACTGCGCTCGGGAAGTCTTTAATGAGTCTTCGATAACGCTTGGTTTGGTCTGGGTCGGGAACCCAAGCTTGTCCGTTAAAAAACTGCACAACCGGTTCCCGTCCGCCGGTGTAATGCCATGTGCCGGTCAATATCTGATTCCGTGCACTTTGGCTGCCGAGCAGCAGCACCGATCGGTGGGTGTCCGGTGCTCTGCCAAAATGGCCCTCGGCAGTGCCATCTGATTTGATGCGGTAATCCAGCAATCGCCGGTCGTGATGCAAATCGGTGAGTTGTAATCTCAAGCCTTTGCGGTTCCAAGTTCCCTTGATTTCGCAGGTGTGAATGAAGCTAGGCAAGCTCCACGCAGTCATTTCTAGTTGTGCATTCAAAACCGTACTCAAGGCCAGAGGGTTGGGCAGGCATGGCACCCCCCTGGCTTGAAAGTCGCCAACCAAACTTTGTGCCAGTGACACAATGGCCCTTGTACATTCGGAGCCGACAGACAGCGGACCCATATCGGGTTTGATGTGAACCAAAGACCGTGATTCAACTTGCTGCTGGGATTGCCAGGAGTCTAGGGGTAATGTGGCGGGTGGCATTGGGGGCACTCATGGATATTAAAACGATGAGTAACCCACCGACCCCCCCGAGTTCCTAGTTGCGCACGTACATTTCTACACGGCGGTTTTGTGAACGGCCCTGTTCATTCTCGTTGCTGGCCACGGGGAAGCGCTCGCCCAAGCCAGCTGCGGTCAAACGGGTGGAAGCCACGCCTTTGCCAACCAGAAAGCCTGTTACCGATTGCGCGCGGCGCACCGACAGGTCTTGGTTGAATTCACTGCCACCCACGCTGTCGGTGTAACCGATCACGCACACAATCGTGTTGGGATTGTCACGCAGGGTGGCTGCAATTTGGTCCAGTGTGCTGGCAAACTGCGGTTTGATGTTGGTCTTGTTGGTGTCAAACAGCGCGGCACCGGGAATGTCCAGCATCACTGAGCCATCCCGTTGTTCCCGAACAGCAATTTGACTGCCTACCAGGTAGCCAAACAAGCCGCCCAAGGCTGCGCCCCGCACTGTGTTGGTCCCGCCGATGGCATTGCCCACCACCGCACCACCCAAGGCGCCCACGGCAGTGCCGATGATTTTCTTGTTGTTGTCCACAGGGCGTTCGGCTGCCAGCGGGCAGCCAGCCACAGCGAATGGTGAGTTGGGCGCAGGTTGTGCGGGTGCCTGCGGTTGAAGTTGGGCACAGCCTGCGGCCAGCAGGGTGAGCACGCCCGCAGCCAAGGTGGTAAAACGGGTATTGCGGTGGAATGGGGTCATGGCCTTGCTCCTTGGAATTGAAACGGATAGCCAGTTTAACGTGACCCCAGGGAGTGGGTTGACAGCAGGTGCTTGCTGGCGGCTTATCGCCGGAACAGAAACCCCGCGGTTTTGCCCACCACGCTGCGCGGCAACAACCGTGAAGCCCACGGAATGGGCTTGTTGGTCAGGCCTGTCACCACGACGCTTTTTCCAGCAGCTGAGGCTTTGAGTGCAATTCGCGCCACTTTGGCTGCGCTGTCCATCAGTTTCATGGCCAGTGCGTTGCTGCTGCCCGCCACTTCATGGAAATTGGTTTTTGTCGCACCTGGGCACAGCGCTGTCACGCTAACGCCTGTGCCTTGCAGTTCCAGGTTGAGGGCTTCGCTCAAGCTGAGCACAAAGGCTTTGGTGGCCGCATACACGGCGAAATTGGGGCATGGCTGGAATGCTGCCACAGAGGCCACATTGATGATTTGTCCGCGGCCTGCGCGTTTCATGATGGGCACCATGCCGTGTGTCAACTCGCACAAGGTGTTCATGTTGAGCTGCATCATGGCCTGGGTTTTTTCAAGCGAGATGTTGTTAAAGCTGTCATGAATGCCAAAGCCCGCGTTGTTGACGAACAGATCAATGCGTTCCAAACCACCTTCGCCGATGGTGTTCAACAGTGCTTTGGCCGAGCCCGGTTTCGACAAGTCAAAGGAATAAACCTCCACATTCACACCATGGGCCAGGTGCAGTTCTTCGGCGAGGTCGCAAAGGGCTTGTTCGTTGCGCGCCACCAAAATCAGGTTGTGTTTGCGGCTGGCCAATTGGCGGGCCATTTCCAGGCCGATGCCGCTGGAAGCACCGGTGATGAGGGCGTAAGGGGTGGTCATGCGTGATCTCCTTGGAATGCGCACAGTGTAGGCAATCTTCAGTCCTTGTGGGAACCTGGCCAGTGGATGGTTTACTCTAGGGCGATTCTCAACCCGATACCCACAAAGCCATGTTGAAACCCTTGACCGCGTTGTTGGCCTTCCAGGCATTCGGAGAATTGGTGAGCGTCACGTTGTTTCCCATGATTCCCGGGCCCGTGATTGGTTTGCTCAGCCTGTTGTTGTTTTTTGTTCTTCGGGGTGGTGTGCCAGACGACATCGGTCAAACCTCGGCGGTGTTCACCGCCAACCTGGGTTTGCTGTTTGTCCCCGCCGCCGTGGGGGTGGTGGTGTATTGGAAGGTGTTGGCTGAACAAGGCCTGATTTTGCTGGCCGTGCTGGCGGGCAGTGTGGCTTTAACCCTGGCGGGAACCGCCTGGGTATTGGACCGGTTGGCGCAGCGTTTCATGCCCGATTTTGGAGCCGACACCGATGCGTGAGCATGCACTCAAACTGTCGGACATTCCACAAATTTGGGTCTACCTGTCGGGCAACCCTCTGACGGCTTTGCTGCTGACGTTGCTGGCCTACCAGGTGGGGGTGTGGTGCTACCAGCGCAGCAAGCAGCACCCATTTTGCAACCCGGTGCTGATTGCAGTGCTGCTCATTGCGTCCTTCCTGCTGGCGTCTGGCTGGAGCTACCAGCAGTATTTTGCCGGGGCGCAGTTTGTGCACTTTCTGTTGGGCACAGCCACGGTGTCGCTGGCGGTGCCCATCTATCACGGTCTGCAAGCTGTGCAGGGGCGGGCTGGCCGCATGTTGGTCTTGTTGCTGGGGGCTTTGCTGGCGGGTGGCGCCATTGCCATTGCCAGTTCGGTCGGTCTGGCCAATCTGCTCGGTTTGCAACCTGAGCTTATCCATAGCCTGTGGGCCAAGTCGGTGACTTCACCCATTGCCATGGGCATTAGTGAGCGCATTGGTGCCTCGCCCACACTCACCGCCATCTTTGCCGTCATCACTGGTATTTTGGGGGCGGCCATGGGCACCTTGCTGTTCAATGCCATGGGCTTGAAGCGGTGGTGGGTTCGCGGCTTCACGATTGGTTTGGCGGCGCATGGCATCGGCACAGCACGGGCCTTTAATGTGCATCCGGAAGCTGGGCGGTTTGCCAGCCTGGGCATGGGCTTGCATGGCGTGGTTGGGGCGGTGCTCATTCCCCTGGCTTATCACCTGTTGATGGGCTGAAACCCGCATCAATCCACGATTGATACCCCGGAGGGGTGGGGTGGTTTGGCTGCCTCCTTAGAGGGATGTTTAACCCGCTTGGCTTGCAGATACTGGTTGAACTCGGGCAACCAGGACAACTGTGACCATGAAACTCTACTCAATATCCAGACCCATGCAGCGTGTGCAGCAAGCGGTGGTCTGTATTGCTGCAGTGGCGTACCTCTCGGCCTGTAGCCCATTGCGCCCCTGGGGGTCTGACAAGCTGATCCGCAAAGCCATCAAGCAGCCTGAGCTGACGGTGCAGGATGAGGCTTCACCGGTGGTGACACTGCCCATTGAGCGCTTGCCCGACGACACCTTCTGGGTTCGCCCCCAATTCTCGGAAGGGGCCTTGCCCACGCGCACTGTGAGCAACCTGTCGGTGACCGAGCGAGGTCTGTTTGATGTTCTTCAAATCCTGTTTGCAGACACCAATGTGCCGCTGAGCTTCGAGGGCGGACCTGAGGCTGCTGCACGATACGGTGTGGTCACCCTCAACAACCTCAATGGCACGCTTCAGGATGTGATGAACAAACTGGGCGAGATCATGGGGTTTTTCTGGACGGTGACCGACAGCGGTGTGCTGCGCATCATGCCGGAGCAACAATTCGTCGTGACCATGCCCCCCGTTCTCAACGAGGACAGCATGGCCGGCATCACCAACACTTTGCAATTCTTGGGTGCGCGCGATGTGTACCTGGACCGAATCAACCGTTCGCTGGTGTTTCGGGCCAACCGGCGCGCGCTCAGTTCCATCCAGGTTTATCTGGAGAAAGCACGGGCCACCCGTTCGCTGATTGTGTATGACATGAATGTGTTGCAGGTGGACCTGAACAACAACAGCAACATGGGTGTGCGTTGGGAGTTGTACAAATCCGGTCGTGGTTTGAATTCAGCCCCCGATTCGAGCATTGCAGGTGCAAGCAGCACTGCAGATCGCCTCACTCAAATGTCCAGAACCTCGACAGGCATTGAGACCCTGATATTTGGCGAAAATTTTTCCAGCAAGTTTTTGATTGATTTTCTGAAAACCCAAGGGGATGTCAAAACACTCAGTCAGCCCAAGATTGGCTTGATGAACGGAACCAATGGCTCCATCCGCGTTGGCCAATCCACCATCTATGTCGCCCGGGTTGGCTCCCAAATCATCAATGGTGTGGCGCAATCCACCGCGGACACACAAAACCTTCGCACTGGCCTGGAAGTCTCGCTGACTGGCGAAGCCCACGACGCCACCATCTACACGCGGATCAACATCTCCATCACCGAGTTGTTGGCATTGACCAAATTCACCGCCCTGGGTGTGGACCTCAATTTGCCCGAGGTGGCTGATCGTGAACTGAAAACCCAGGTGCGTTGCCGACCTGGCGACACCATTTTGTTGGGGGGTATCACCGTGTCCAGATCCCAGGATGACTTTCAAAGCGGACTGGCTTTGCGCAACAGGGCGGAAGTGGCCAAACAAACAGAACTGGTCATCACGATTCGACCCCGGTTGCTGATGTTCGACGGTCCCATGAACACGACTGAAAAAGTGACTTACAAACGAAACGCCGCCGCATTGGCCTTGAGCCTGATCCGTCCCGCTGGAGATAAGCCATGAAATTGCTGTTGTGCGCAAAATCCCCTCGTGGATTGACTCGCCTGCAAGGTGTATTGCTTCTGGCCTTGCTGGTGCCTTGGAATATTGCAGTGGGACAACAGATCATTCCCAACCCATTGGTCCGTCCCGCCTGGAGCGTGCCGGGCAATGGCGGTGGAGCAGGAGCGGGTGGAGCCGCTGGTGGGGCACAACCAGCAGCAGCCCGTGGCCGAGAGGCGGCATCGGCCGCTGCATCTGCCGAAAGCGATGCCTCATCCGATTTGCGTGAACGTGCATCCAGTCGCCTGTCGCAAGAGGACTTCAATGTTCGGCAACAAGCCCTCAACGCATCGGCTGTTCCAGCCCCACTGGCCGCCTTGTTCAGTCAAATGACGGTGAGTGCCCATGTGGGTGGCGCTGTGGTGCTGCGCCGAAGCGAACTGGTGTCCGCTACCCTGGCAGCTGCGCTGCCGAATCCATCCAGCAACTCCAGCAACAGTACAGCAAACAATTCAGCGGGAACTTCACGGTCTGCCAGTGGGGCTCAAACCGTGAGCCCCATCACCACCTCATCCGTTCTGCGTTTGCAGCTGGGCCGGGTGTCCAACATCAATGGTTACCAGTTGAGGGCACGACTGGAAGGGCAGGATGTCACGGTGGAGTGGATGGGTGAAAAGGGGGGCTGGGTCACGGTGTTTTTCGGTGCCATTGAGTCTGCACCAAACATCGCCTTGGTTCCTGCCAAGGAGAATCTGGAGAAGATGGATACACAGGCATTCAACTACCTCAAGCCCTCGCTGACCAATCGGATTTCAAGCAATGGCGGCTATGGTGGGCTGGGAACAGCCGGTGGTCTGGGTGGTGGATTTGGCTCGGGATTTGGGGGGGGCGGCGGATTCAACAACGGCCTGGGCGGCGGGCTTCCGGGTGGTGGTGGCTTTGGCTCATCAGCCCCCTTTAATTGACAACGGACAGCAGGCGGCAATCCCATGAAACTGGATGAAAACGACCTGGCAGGCGCAGGTTTGAATCAGTCCCAACTGGACCTGATTCGCCTTCAGCACATTCACATGCGCTCGGAAGGCCGAAGCATGGAATTGGGCAGCCTTGCATTGCGTTCCCGCTTCATCAATGTAGACGATCTGCAGGATGCTGATGGCGGTGATATCCGATCGTCCACGGATGCCCACACCCTGGAGACACTGCTGCCCCTGGACATTTGCCAGCGCTTTGTGTGTGTTCCGCAGGACTTGAGCAAAGGTGTGCTGACATTGAAATGTGCGCTGCCACTTCACAAACGGCAGGTCGAGCGGATCCGTCAGCGGATGCGTGTCAATGTCCAGCAGGTGCGAGTTGTACCAGCCAGCCGCCAAGAGGTGATGCTGCAAATTCAGGCTGCTCAGCAGTCGGGCTCGGTGCTTGGCTTGCTCGCCCAGTTGCGCAACGAGGGGCTTGAAGCTGGGCGTTTGCGTGGCTTGGTGTTCGCCTTGTTGCGTGAGGCCTTGACCTTGCGCGCCAGTGACATTCACTTGAACAGAAAGCCGGATCCAGACGCCTGGATTGTGTACCGCGTGGATTCGGTGATGCGGCCCACACACCTTCTGCCTGAACTGTTGATGCAATCGTTGGTTGCGCGAATCAAAATTGAAGCGGGCATGGACGCTTCGAACAGTCGAACGGCACAAGACGGTCGATTGGCTGTTGAGCATGAAGGCCGTGTGGTGGACTTCCGAATTTCCACCCAACCCTTGGTGGATGGAGAGTCGATCGTGTTGCGTGCGCTCGATCCTTCCCAATTGCCCAGCCTCGGCGCCTTGTTTCCAAACCAGCCGCGCATGCTGGACTTGATGCGTTCCATCACACTCCAGCAAGGCAAAACTGGTGGCCTGATTTTCATCTCGGGTGCCACAGGGTCTGGAAAAAGCACCACGCAGTACACCATGGCCTGTGGCTTTCGGCGGGATGAAATGAACATCATCACCGTGGAAGACCCTGTCGAGTACCTGTTGCCATTTTCAAAACAGATTCAATTGCAGGCGCTGATCAAACAAAGGGCGATTGAATTGGAGCGCTCCATTCTTCGGCAAGACCCCGATATTTTGATTTTTGGCGAAATTCGGGACGCCGACTCCGCGAGGGCCGCATTGGCCTTTGCAGAAAGTGGACATTTGGTCATCTCGACCATCCACGCCAACAGTGCCGTCCAGGTCACTGAGCGTTTTCTGTCCATGATCGATCCGGTGCACCGTGCAGATTCCGAGTTCTTGATTGCCCATTATTTGCGGTTGGTCATTCATCAAAAACTGATGCCAAAATTGTGCACGTGTGCACAGCACTGTTCCGAAGAAGAGCGCACACAAATTGGTCAACACATGGCGCGAACAACGGGTGGTCTGTTGACTTTGCCAGGCGGTCTCAAAAAAGCGTTGGGTTGTTCACGGTGCCAAGGCAGCGGTTACAAAGGGCGCATTGCAGCACATGAAACCCTGCACATTCCTGCCGACGAAGAAAGCCGCAGTCGTTTTGTTCAGGCATTTCGCGCGGGTCGAGTGGAATTGCCAGCTGACCTGGTGTTGGAGAACGGCATTGAATTCATCAGCCGCCTGAATACCTTGCAAACCCTATTGGAGCAGGGCCTGCTGGATTGGCCAACAGTCATGAAATCGCTGGGGGTGGATTGACATGGCGGTGAGCAACTTTCGAATTCAATACCTGGCGCCCAGCATGCTGGATGCCACAGGGCGTCCAGACCCGTCATTGGCTGGTTATTTTCGGCATGAGCTGGTGATTGCTGCACAAAAGCCTCGCGATGCCATGCAAGTGGTCATGGATCGAGGGGGCGTGGTCTTGCAGTTCGCGGAAGTCAAGCCAGCCAGTGGTTTGTGGCGTTTGATCAAGCCCTCCGTCAACCGCAGCTACAAGCAAAAATTTCTGCAAGCCATGGCGTTCAACGTTCGCTCAGGTTTGTCGCCTGAGAAATCGCTGGAGCAGGTCATTCTGGGCGAGTTGGGCGAGCCACGCGTGGCTTTGAATGAATCGTTGAACGCGCTGCGTCAAGGCTTCGGGTTTGTGCAGGCACTGGAGGTATTGCAATGGTTTGATGATTCAACGCTGGCTGTGTTGCGGGCGGGCGAGGCGGCCGGTCAACTCAGCCAGGCGCTGGAAACGGCGGTGGGCTTTTACGAAAAAGGGTCCGCCACGCTGCGCTTGATGTTTGGAGCTGTGACCTGGACAGCGCTGGACCTAATCATGGCGGTGTCAACGGTGATTGGGATGCGGTTTGGCTTGATCGAGCAGTTGAGAAAAACACCGATTTTGAGTGAGGACCCCACCAAAGTTGCCCGCTACATGGCGTCATTGAACCTGGCGCAGCATGTGAATGATGGCTTGCTGGTGCTGTCATTTTTGTTCATTGTGGCATTGCTCTATTTCACATTGATGCTGCTGTCTCCCGATGAAAAAGTGCGGGCCCAGGCATTTGGAATTTTAGAGCGAACACCGGTGTTGGGTGGATTGCTGGTGAGCGCAGGTTTGTCTGCAACCACCCGGGTATTGGCCTCGCTGCTTCAAGGGGGAGTCACGTTCTTGAATGCGGTTCAAATTGCTCGCAAGGGCACATTGACACCCTCGGTCAGTCGACTGTGGGCGGACATCATCGCCCGGTCCGAGATTGGCGAACATCCGTCCAGTGCATTCAGTCATCCACTGCTCGACAGCAGCGAGCGTCTGTTGATTCGTGCTCACCGTGATCAAAACCAACTGGCTGAGTGTTTGTTGTCGGTCTCGGAAACCCGGGAGGAAAAAGCCAATTCGGCTGCCAAGAAATTTGCAGTGATTGCCTTCATTGCGTCTTTGCTGTACTCCGGCGTTGCGGTGATTTTCAGCCTGGCCGTGGTGTATCTGCAGAATGAAGTTGTCTTGTCCGGAGGTGGTTAACATGGACACGGGTGCCCTGAAAACGCTGTACAGCAATTTGATTGCAGGTCGTTTGCCTGTTGGCAGCGGCAGTGCTGTCAACGTGGTGAGTAATCACGCATATGCCATTTTGGGTACAAATCGTCTGCATGCCGTGGTGTATTCCAAGGCTGGTTATGTGTACTTTTTTGCTGTCGAAAGTCGATGGATGGGCTCAGGCCTGAATGTGGACATTCCTTTTGTGGACTGTTTGCCCGGCAAGCCCCATCACCAAGGCGATGGTGTTTACCTGCAGCAGCTGGGCGACTGGGCTGCAGCGTTGATCATTGAGTCAGGCAATGTTCAGTTTTTGTGCAATGAAGCTGAAGTTCTGGAAGACCACCTGCTGGGTCTGGATTTGCCGGTGTTCAACATCACCCACACCACTGGCGAGCCGCTGCGCAGCATTCCGCAGGCCATTTTGGGTGTGACTGATCGAATCAGTGCCTGGATTCACAAGGTTTCCCTGGCGACTTTGGCGGTTTCTGCTTTGGTGTTTGTCGGCGTTCATGCATATGGTCTGCTCTCCAGCACCTGGAATACCCAGCACCTGAATGTGCGTGCTGTGGAAAACGACCTCAACGCCACCTTGGAAAAAATCAGCATTCAACAGCCTTTGGCCATGCAGTTGTCGCGGCTGCAGCAGGTCACCGCCACGGTGGTTCGGTCTGGTGGGTGGATTGAGAAATACACCATCAAGGGAGACAAAAGCGAGCAATTTGAAATTGTTCTTCCCAGTTGGGTTAGCCAGGATTACCTCGATCAGTTGGGTCGGGATGTCACCACCGATCTGAGGGATATGGACGGGTTACTCATTGTTCGTAAACATCAACAAGGGAAGAAGCCATGAAGCTGGATTTGAAAAATGACACCTCGCTGCTGCTGACGGAGGTCACCCGATTGATGGGCTTGGCACCGCTGCTGATGATGAGCGCGGCGGTGTTGATGCTGATTGTGACGGTGTTTGCAGTGAAGGATTTTGTGCAACAGGAGCAAAAGGAAAAGCGCAGTGCCGAGTTGCCGCAGTTCAAGCTTGTGACGCAGTCGGTCCCCAAGAAGCTGTATGACGAGTATGCCGCAGTGTTGGCGCGCTTAAGCCCGGTGGTCCGTGTTGAAGCGCTGAAAGACGGGCTGGAAATTTCGATTCAGAACGAGGGCAGCTACCCAGAGTTCATGTTTGTACTCAACAGCATTCAAGGTGTGTCGAAAAACGTGATTTGGCGCGCGGAGGAAATTTGCCTGGCCGGTTGCCAGGGAAAGGCCTCTGTGGCGATTGTGAAAGGATTGACTGAGAAAGTTCAGGTGAAACTGAGGGGGACTGACCATGAATGAAAACGCAACATTGAATGAAGACATCGCCATGAATGAAGACATGACAAAACCCAACGGCAACAATCCTGTTGTGAAATGGGGTGCAGTTGCTGCCGTGTGCATTGCTGTGGCCTGGGGCGGTTGGACTGTGTTGGGTTCGCCGAAAGCTCAGGGCGTGGGCAATGCCAGCGCGGCCAATTTGAGCAAAGGCATTGAGCCGACTGCGGTGGTGGCCAAGGTCAACGGTCAGGATGTGACCGACTCGGAAATTCGCGGCATTGTGGATTCAGGGGTGGACCGTGCCATTGTGATTGACCGCTACATCAACAAGGTGTTGGCCGCTGAGAAAGGTCGCGAGCTTTACCAGAAAGAAGCAAATGCTGCGCTGAAAGCAGCTGAGCGGGAAGTGCTGTCCACGTTGTACACCACTCGGCGGATGCAGGAGCTTCGCGAGGCTGTGACCGACGAGCAAATCCAGGATTACTACAAGGTCAATGTGCTTGATGACAACTTCAAGTTGTGGAAGGTGAGCTACTACCTGAGCGGCGATGTGAAAGACGCTCAGACCACTCAGAGCAGCATCAAGCAGGGCGACAGCAAAGCAATGAGCCAGCTCAAGCCTTTGGTTGAACAAGGAGATGGCTTTGCGGCGGCCACTGCACTGCCATACAACCTCGGGCGTGTTGTGGCCAAACTCAAAAAGGGAGAAGTCAGCGAGGTGCTGCAACTTCGCAATGGTTTGCTGGTGCTTCATGTCGACGACATCAAGCAACTGGAGAAACCCAAACTTGACGCAGTCAAGGACGAGATCCGTCAGGCGCTCGCCCTACAACGTTTTAACCAGGAACTGGAGCAGGCCCGCAAGCAAGCCAAAGTGGAGTTGAGTGCGGTTGAGTCTCCAATCGAACGATCGAGGAGCACATCATGATTAAAAGACATGTATTTCCGCACGGACCTTTACCCCAGGGTGGGTTTCGTCAACAAGCAGGTTTTATCCAGGCGGCTTTGTTGTTTGGCATTGCCTTGATGACCGCCGTTTTGGGCGGGTTTGCACTGGCCAATCGAAGCCCGACATCTCAAACGGATGTCGAGCAGGCCAAGGTGAATGCATCGGTGATTTTGAAACAGGCCAGTGACCTTCGCGACGGTGTTGCCCGTTTCTCCAGTGACTTTGGTTCCTCCACGGTCACCAACACCATGGACTTTTCAACCACAGCCAGTCAGGGTTTGTTTGATCCGGCAGCCCGGTATGCATCACCGCAAATCATGCCGACCTCTGCATTCAACACAGCAGTGACAATTGCCGCACCTTCGGCCAACCAGGCCGGCCATTGGTATTACAACCGCGCCACTGTGGGTAAAGCGATTGGCACAGGCGCAGCCGACCCCTTGGTGTTTCTGCCCAATCTGCGGCCCGATGTATGCCAGCGCGTGAACACCCTGCTGTACGGTTCAAACGGCATTCCGGTTTCGGGTGGTGCGTTGTCCGATTGGACCACCATCACCGGCGATGGCGATTTGGCCGGTGCCACCGGCACAGACCCCAGTGGCTGGCCAGAGGGATGTGTTCAAACATCGGACAGCAAATACCTGTACTTCAAGATTGTGCAAGAAAACTAAGCGCAAAGCCGTAGCCCAAAAAACCCGCCGACATGGCGGGTTTTTTTTTCACCAGTTCGAGCGATGTAATACCGCTCAAACCCTGCCGTTAACTTTCATGAAAAGGAGTATGTCGCCATGATGAATGCAGGGTTAATCCATGAACGATTGCGCAGGCAAACAGGTTTTATTGCCTCCTACATTTTGTATGGAATTGCGCTGATGGGCATTGTGGGCCTGGCCTATGGAAAAATTTACTTCACCAACGAACAGGCCAAGATTATTCAGGACACCGTTGAAGAGCTGAATGCACAGGTTGAGGTGATTCGTGGAAAGGTGCTGTTGTGTGGGGCCATTTATCCCGATGGTGACCATGGGCAATTCAACGCCCGTCATGCCTATCCCGCACCACCCAACGCACAGGCCAATCGGGATGCACTGAACAACGTGACCTGCCCTGGCTCACCAGGCGGCGCTTTGCACCTGGGCCAGCTCAGTGATGGCGTGCCTTTGCCGCAAGTTACCCAAGAATTCAATCCCTGGATTTATGAGCACACCGATGCCGCTGGTATTCGATTGATCTTGAGCCCCAAAGTGGCGGGTGGCGGTGCGCAAGTTCGTCAGCGTTTGCTGCGTCAGTTGGGTAGCCTGGCCTCGGCCAGTGGCGATGATGTTGTGATTTCTATTTTGCAGTGATGCACCGGTTTGGGAGAGCGCTATGTTGATCACCCCATGTTTGAATGAACAGCACTGCATGCGCACACTGCGTACGCCATTGCTGGTGCTCATGGTGGCTTGTATGGGTTTGTATTCCACCATGGCCTGGGCTCGCAGCAGCGAAACATCGGCTGCTTTCACCGCCACGCAGTTGGTGCGGCAATTCACCTTGAAAAATACGGTGTCACAGGTTAATCAGGGGCTGCAGGGCTTTGTCAGCGACAACAATGGCACGCTGCGCGGTCTGCCCATGGCGGCACCGGCCAGCAATTTTCCGGCCGACATGGGTACTGTGCCAGTAGGGTATGGTGTGCCGACTCGGGACGGGGCCGGTCGCCCTTTGGGCTATTGCGCTTGGGACAATGGAACCTCCTCGGCTGGCGGTGGTTTCAATGCGGGCCTGGGTGCTTCGGTGCCGTTGGTTTATGCGGTGGTTTCTGCTGGAATGAACGGTGCCATTGAGACGAGTTGCGCACAAATTCTGGCCACCCGCACCGCCGCGGGCGATGACTATGTGGAATTCAAGCAGCCCCAGCAAACTGCATCGCAGCAATACCGTTCCTCGGTGGCCACTTACGCGGACCTTGCTGGAACACCCGGTGCAGAAGGGGATGTGCGGTTGGTTCGTGATACCAACCGGTTGTATGCCTATCAATCGGGCAGTTGGACACCGGTTTCCAGTGCTTCAAACACTTTCAGTGATGACTCGGCATCCAACGGCGCTGGTGCCATTTCATACACTGCAGGCAAAGTGACCATGGCTGAGTTTCAGGCCACGGTGGCAACCCTCAGCAGCAACTTGAGCGTGGGGGGCACTGGTACGTTTAACGGTGCCCTGACTGCCAAAAATGGATTGACGGTGACCACAGGAGGGGCAACCGTTACTGGCAATGTGTCAGTCAACGGCAACATCACCAGCACTGGTACATTCACCGCGACGTCGATTGCGGGAAGTGGATCAGGTCTAACGGACCTGAATGCGAGCAATATTTCCAGTGGATTGTTGACCCCAGCATTTGGTGGCACGGGTGTGAATGCATCCACAGCCGGAAACGGTCAACTGCTGATCGGGAATGGCAGTGGCTTTGCGCTGGGTAATTTGACGGGTACAGCGAACCAGGTTTTGGTGAGCAATGGCCCTGGTTCCATTGTGTTGAGCCTGCCTCAGAATATAGCCACCACCAGTACTCCCACCTTTGGTGGGCTGACCTTGAATGGTGCCGTGAATGGCACCACGGGCACCTTCAGCGGAAATCTCAGTGCCAGTCGCTTGATTCTGTCTGATTCAACCGGCGTATCCACGCCCAATCTGGTGATTGGAGCGGGTGCCATGACGGCAACCCAAAGCGGCTCTGGCGGCAATACGGCCGTGGGCATATCGGCCATGGCAAACAACACCTCAGCACAGGCCAACACGGCTGTGGGCAAAAGCGCTTTGGCAGCCAACACCAGCTACAGCGACAACACTGCCTTGGGTGCGTATGCACTCACGACCAACAGTGGCGGTAACCAGCTCACTGCGATTGGCAGTGGTGCCATGATGTTCTCCGTGAACGCGTATGAATCCGTTGCTGTAGGCTATAGAACATTGTTTGCCAGCAATGGCCCGTACAACGTGGCTGTGGGCAACTCAGGTTTGGGGGCGCTGTCCAACAGTTCAAGCTACAACACGGCTGTGGGCCATTACGCCATGTCGACCATGACCTCTGGCTCATTCAACGTGGGTGTGGGCGGTCAAACCGGCAACGCCATGACCTCAGGAAATCGCAATACGTTTTTGGGTCAGTTGGCCGGAGGAACGTTGACAACGGGTAACAACAATACATTTTTGGGACGCAAGGCCGATGTGACGGGTGGTACCAGCCTGAGTTATGCAACGGTTCTTGGGTCGGATGCATTGGTGTCAACCAGCAACACAATTGTGTTGGGCCGCACCACCGACACCACGGTGATTGGCGCCACTGGAACTGCCAGCAGTGGAATACTGCAAAACAAGATTTTGCAAGTGACGGGCGATGTTGGCATCAGCGGCAACCTCACGATTGGCGGCACGTTCACCGCCTCGGGGTTTAGCGGCAACGGCAGTGGCCTGACCAACCTGAATGCGAACAACATCAGCGCAGGCACTTTGGGCGTTGCAAGAGGTGGTACTGGCGTGGATGCATCGGCAGCGGCCAATGGCCAATTGTTGATTGGTAACGGCAGTGGGTTCACCTTGGCCAACATCACTGGTACTGCCAACCAGGTGAATGTGACGAATGGTGCCGGCACCATTACCCTGAGCCTGCCGCAAAGCATTGCGACCACCAGTACCCCCACCTTTGGTGGCATGACCTTGAACGGTGCCATGACAGGCACCACCGGCACATTTGCTGGAAACCTCAGTGCACAGCGACTTATTCTTGGCGACTCCACGGGCGGTGTCACCAACCCCAACCTGGTGATCGGCAGCGGTGCCATGGCTGCCACACCCAGCGGCGCAGGTGGCAACACAGCGGTCGGTTTAAATGCGCTTGCATCCAATACCAGCGGCACTGCCAACGTGGCCATGGGTTTTGAGTCGGGCAACGCAAACACCACGGGTTCATGGAACGTGAACCTGGGCTACCAAGCCGGAA
Source organism: Limnobacter sp. (assembly GCF_036405155.1). Taxonomy (GTDB): domain Bacteria; phylum Pseudomonadota; class Gammaproteobacteria; order Burkholderiales; family Burkholderiaceae_B; genus Limnobacter. The sequence continues at coordinate 434,521 of NZ_DASWYD010000001.1, forward strand.
GAAACAGTACAACGGCCTCAAACAATATTGCGATTGGTTACCGCGCATTACTTGGGAACACCACGGGTTGGGGCAATGTGGCAATCGGCAATTCCGCGCTGCTGAACAATACGTTTGGTCAGCGAAGTGTGGCCATCGGCGAATACGCATTGCAAAACGCCACGGTGGGTGCATTGACTGCAATCGGTTGGTCATCGCTGGGAGCGAACACCACAGGTGGTGAGAATTCAGCTTTTGGGTACCAAGCAGCAGCGTCCAATACCACGGGCGCTTACAACGACGCATTTGGGTATCAGGCCTTGTTGAGCAATACGACGGGGTCGTTCAATACCGCGTTCGGAAACAATGCCTTGGCCAACAGCAACGGCAATGGCAATGTGTCATTGGGCTCATATGCCATGTTTTCGTCGACCAGCGGAAACTACAACGTGGCATTGGGTTTGGCTGCGCTGCAAGGTGTGACCACCGGGTCTAACAACGTTGCATTGGGTAAGGATGCGGGCTACAGAAACAGTGCAAACGACTTCAGCAATGCCAACACCACCGGTAGCAACAACACCTTTCTAGGTGCCTACGCCATGCCAGGCACCACCACGCAGTTGAACTATGCCACGGTGGTGGGCTCGGAAGCGAATGTATCCACTTCCAACACCGTGGTGTTGGGCCGCACCACGGACACCACGGTGATCGGCGCCACTGGCACAGCCAGCAGCGGCATTTTGCAAAACAAGATTTTGCAGGTCACGGGAGATGCAGGCATTAGCGGCAATTTGGTGATTGGTGGTACGTTCACCGCCACCGGGTTTAGCGGCAATGGCAGTGGGCTCACCAACCTGAATGCGAGCAATATCAGCAGTGGCACACTGGGTGTAGCAAGGGGCGGTACGGGTGTTGATGGTTCGGCAGCAGCCAATGGTCAATTGTTGATTGGCAATGGCAGTGGTTACACCCTGGCCAACATCACCGGCACGGCCAACCAAGTGAATGTGACCAACGGTGCAGGTTCAATCACGCTCAGCTTGCCGCAAGACATTGCCACCACCAGCACACCCACCTTTGGCGGACTGACCTTGAACGGTGCCATGACAGGTACCACCGGGAACTTCAGCGGTGCTGTAACAGCGCTGCGCTTGAATGTTGCCGATAGCACCGGTGGCCTTACCCAACCCAACGTGGCGGTGGGCACTGGCGCCTTGACTGGTGCCAACAGTGGAAATGGCGGCAATACCGCTGTGGGCTACTACGTGCTGACCAACAACACGACTGGGGCCTACAACACGGCTGTGGGTGCCTTCAGCCTTTTTAACAACAGCACAGGCACCTACAATGCCGCGTTGGGTGGTGGTGCATTGCAAGCCAACACCACGGGCAGCAACAACACAGCGATTGGCATGTCCAGCCTGACGTCCAACACCACTGGGGCAGACAACACTGCAGTGGGGCTGAATGCCCTGCGTAACAACACCACCGCGAGTGGAAACACCGCTGTGGGCAGCTCTTCCCTAAACCAAAACACCACAGGTACCAACAATACCGCCTTGGGGCGATACGCATTGCTGAGCAACACCACAGCGGGTAGCAACACCGCCATTGGTGAAAGCGCTTTGTATTTGAACACCACGGGCGACAGCAACACCGCCCTGGGCCGAGAGACGTTGCTGAACAACGACAGCGGTGGCCAAAACGTGGCCGTTGGGCGACGCAGCTTGATGACCAGCACCAGTGCCAGCAGAAATACTTTGGTGGGCAATTATTCGGGCATGCTCATCACCACCGGCGGGGAAAATGCAGGGCTGGGTTACGATGCGTTGCGCCTGGCGACCACGGGTGTACAAAATACGGCCTTGGGTGCCTATGCCTTGAACAATTTAACCACTGGTGGTCAAAACCTGGCGGTAGGCAAAGCCGCTGGTTCGGCGGTCACCACCGGCAACTACAATTCATTGCTGGGCACAGGCGCTGATGTGCTGTCGGGCAATTTGTCGTATGCCACAGCATTGGGTGCTGGCGCCCAGGTGGGCACATCCAACACTATCGTGATAGGCCGCACCACCGACAGCACAGTGATTGGTGCAACTGGCACCGCCAGCAGTGGAATTTTGCAAAACAAAATTTTACAGGTGACCGGTGATGTGGGGGTCAGCGGAAACGTGACGATTGGTGGCACCTTCACAGCAAATGCATTTAGCGGTGACGGAAGTGGGCTGACCAACCTGAATGCAAACAATATCAGCAGTGGTACCTTGAGTGCCGCACGCGGTGGTACCGGTGTCAATGCCTCATCGGCAGGCAACGGCAAGTTGCTGATCGGTAACGGCAGTGGCTTTTCCCTGAATAACTTGACCGCAGGAAACGGGATCAATATTTCAAACGGGTCAGGAACCATCACCATCACGAACTCAGGCGTACGGAGCTTCAATGGGCGAACAGGTGTGGTGAGTTTGATCCGTGACGATGTGGACACTGCGGTCTATGTTGCTGGGAACAACACCGCTTTGGGTGCTTCTGCACTCAGCAGCAGTTCCAGTGGGTTTTACAACGTGGCTGTTGGGCTTTGGAGTGCGAAGTCACTGACCTCCGGAGGCAGTAACGTGGCCGTTGGTGTGGGCGCGATGGAGTTTGGCGATGGCAGTGACAACGTGGTGATTGGTCGTGAGGCCATGCGCGATGCCTATGGGTCTGGCAACACAGCGATTGGCAAGTGGACCTTATTAACCAACAGGAATGGGTCTAACAATACCGCCTTGGGCTCCAATGCGGACACCACGGTTGATGGGTTGTCATACGCGACAACGATTGGGGCTGATTCCGTGGTTTCAACAAGCAACACCATTGTGTTGGGCCGTACCACAGACACTACGGTGATTGGTGCAACTGGCACCAACGGTAGCGGTGCGTTGTTGCAAGTGACTGGTAAAGCATCGGTGACTCGTCTCTTGTTGTCTGATCCCAATAACGTAGTAAACCCCAACCTCGTTGTGGGAACCAGCACCACCCTGAGTGCCGCGCAGTCGGGCAACGGCGGCAACACGGTTTTCGGGAATGCTGCAATGACCACCAACACGTCGGGTGCAGACAACTCTGCATTCGGTTTTCGCGCCTTGAGCAGTAGCACAACCGGGGTCAATAACGCGGCCTTTGGTGCGAATGCATTGCGCTCGACGACCACTGGTGGATACAACGTGGGGGTCGGTAGTGCTGCACTAAACGGTAACACCACCGGGTCGTTCAACACGGCGGTGGGGATAGATGCCCTTAACAGCAACGGTGCAGGTACGGAAAGTGTGGCTGTGGGTATGCGCTCTCTGTATTCGAGCTCTGGTGCAAACAACGTTGCAATCGGCAACTTTGCCTTGGCCAACAACACCACAGGCCAGTCCAACGTAGCACTGGGTCGTTTTGCTGGTTATGCCGATGATTGCGGATGTGCCGGCAACGCCAATATCACCGGCAGCAACAACACGTTCTTGGGGGCCTACGCCATGCCTGGCACCTCCACCCAGTTGAGTTTCGCCACGGCTTTGGGTTCCAAAGCAACCGTCACCACCAGCAACACGGTGGCTTTGGGGCGAAGCAGTGATGTGGTGGTGATCGCAAAAACCGGTGATGATGGCAGTGGCAACAAATTGCAAGTCAGTGGGTCCGTGAAGGCCACTGCATTCAACACAAGTTCTGACCGCCGCCTGAAAACCGACATTGCTCAATTGGGCGATGACTTGTTGGGCAAACTGACTCAACTCAACGCGTATCAATACCGTTTCATTGCCGACCCCACGCAGAAAATGCGGTACGGTGTGATCGCGCAGGAAATTGCACAACTCTTTCCCAACGCAGTGTCTTATGATGCACTCGGCTTCATGACGGTGGACTACGGTGCCTTGGGGGCTATTGCAGCTGCCGGTGTTGGCAAGCTCAACAACCAGGTGGTTGGCTTGAACAAAACCGTGAAGGAACAGGGCGAGCGCATTGTTCAAATCGATCAGCGTGTGGTGGCACTGGATGGCCGGGTTGGTTTGCTGGAAACCTGGAAAACCGAGGCCACTGGCCGCATGGACTCGATGCAAAAAGCCATTGATGTGAACATCGAGAAAATTGCTCAAAATGCACTCAAGATATCTTCCAACACCGACCGCATTGTGGTGCTTGAAGATGCCATGGGCCGTATCGACAAACGCATGCTGGCGGCTGAGGGGCGATTGGACAAAATTGAAGGCCAGTGGAATACCCAGTTCAGCGTTTCCGAGGATGGCCAAACCCTCACCGTTAAAACGCCCAACCTGGTGGTGAGCAATTTCACCGCTGAGCAAGTGCGTGCGAAGGCGGCCTACACCGAGCGCCTGGAAGCTGAAATGGCCCGCATCCGCATGCTGGAGGTGGACAACCTGAAAGCCGGTACAGCCCTGGCCCGCAATGTGCAGGCTGAAACCGTGAACACGGGCAGCACCCAGGTGTATGCCGGTGCAGGTTTGCCAGCCTTCTTGTTTGCTGCGCAAGCTGATGGCCATTACACTGTCAACACCAGTGCCATGGATGGCAGCTATGCCACTGCCACGGTGATTGTGAATGCAGGCCAGGCCAAGGTGGTGACCATCAAGAGCGAAGGCATTGAGCTGATTGCCGAGGGCAACACTGTAAAAGCGATTGCCGCCGGTAAAACCATTCGTGCCAGCTGGATTAAAATGGGTTAAAAAAAGAGGCTCACACCGTGAGCCTCTGTTCGTTCTGAATGTCCAGTGAGTCTTGCTTAAACGCCGGTGTTCAGGTGGGTGGGGTCGATTGGCAAACCACCGTGACCCAGTGCGTCGGCACCCGACGAAATTCCGCTGGTCACGGTGTTGATGATGTCGCCACCCCCTGCAGCACCCGAAGTGGCACCTTGCAAAGCATTGGTCAGTGTATCTGCACCGCCCAGCAAGCCTTCCACCTGGCCAGCCAGTGGGGCTAACTCAGCAGGCAGGCCGCTGGTGGGCAATCCCTCGGTTGGCAATCCCTCGGTTGGCAATCCGCTGGTCGGCAATCCACCACTGCTGACTGTGTCAACAATCGTGGTCAACACACTGCCCAAGTCGCCAGTCGGCAAGCCTGTGGTTGGCAGGTCACTGGTGGGCAAGCCGCCCAAGCCAATGTCACCAATGGGCAGTGCATCCGGGTTCAGTTGGCTCAGTGCGCCGCTCAAATCAGGCAGCCCGCTGGAACCACCGGACATCACTGTTTCAAGGCCTTGTGTCAATTGTCCAACCAGTCCATCCAACACGGTGTCCACCTGCGGGGCCAACAGGCCCAATTGGTCCAACACCACGTCCACTGGCTCCACTTGCTGAGCAACCGGGCTCAACAGTTCGCTGGCGGTGTTCACCACCGAGGTCACCAAGCCACCGGAAGTCAGGCCGTCCAGCGGTGCTGCATCCAGAATGGTGTTCAGGCCGATGTCGGTATTTACCAGGCCTTGCAGTTCGTGGGTGATGGGGGCCAGGGGTTCGCCCAGCGGCGTGGAGTCCAGGCCGCTCACCAACTGGTTCACCAAATCGGCTTGGGGGGTACCCGGGCCTGTGGTGGCCACCAACAGGTCATGCACATTCTGTGCGCCGCCCATCAATACATCTTGGCCACCTGTCGACAAGTTGTCGGGTGTGGAGGCGGGGTCGCTTGCGCTGTTTTGCACCGCGTTCACGATGGGGTCCAGCAGCGACGTCTGCAGGTTGTCTTGTGTCAGGTTTTGGTTGGCAAATTCCTGCAGGCTTTGGGGGCTGTCTTGCGTCGAGAACTCGCCGCTGTTCAATCCACCACCCAAGCCTGTTCCGCCATTGCCGCCCGAGCCTGAGGTGCTCAGGTTGCTGCCGGAGTCGCCACCATCGCCGCCGCCACCGGCCAGAAACGCCCCAGCTGCCAGTGCACCCAGGCCCAATGCGCCACCGCCACCAGCCCCAGCCAATGCACCAAACAAGCCCATCGCACCGTCGCTTTCCGCAGCGGCGGCGTTTTCCGCCAGGTCGGTTGTGAATTCAAAGCAGTCACCGTCTTCCGCCACCACCATTTGTGCTCCATGAGGGCCTTGTTGTTCGCCCAAGGTGATTTTGCCATTGCTGGTCATGATGCCCGCTGCAGCCACTTGCCCGGCCAAACCAGGGAATTCCAGCGACAGGCGGCCTGTGGCACCCGTTTTCACCACATCGCCTGGCAACAGCGTATCGCCTGCTTTCAAGTTGACAACTTCGCCGTTTCGGGTAACGCTAACTTCGCCTTCCAGGTCTTTGATCAGTGCGGTGGGTGCAGCCATTTCAGGGCCTCCTGTCTTGAATTTGATAGAAATTTCATGTGCTTGCATTTCGCAATGGACCTAGTGTGCAGAAAGGTTTTCAAATCAATTGTCCAAATAGGGGTGCTGTTTATCCCCCAATTAGCGGAATCACGATGGATATTCGCACGGCGCGCATGGAGGCCATTCCCGGCCAAGGTGGATTAAAAACGACAGCAGCCACTGGGGCTGTGGGCACGCCCACCCAGGAAATGGCTGAATTGCAGGAAATTGACCCCAAAGGCACCAAAGAGGCCGACCAAAAGCAAACCGTGCTGGTGACGGGCCATGCGGGCTTTATTGGTTACCACACCACCAAGGCCTTGCTGGAGCGCGGGGACAAGGTGATTGGTTTTGACAACCTGAACACCCACTACGACACCCGCTTAAAGCGCGAGCGCCTTGCCATGCTGGAAGAGGTGGCCAAAGCCACTGGCTCGAAGTACCACAGCGTGAAGGCCGACCTGTGCAGCGGCCCTGAGTTGATGGAAACGCTGGAAACCTACAAGGTGCAGCGGGTGATTCACCTGGCTGGGCAAACCGACAAATACCTCAGCAATTCCAGCCCGCAAGATTGCGTACAGAACAACATCACGGCATTTTTGGCTTTGCTGGAGGCGTGTCGGCATTTCAAGATTCACCATCTGACCTACGCCAGCAGCCATGCGGTGTACGGGGCTGGTTTTCAAAAGCCCATGAGCGAGCGTGATAGCGCCAACCACCCGCAGCGGCTGGACGCAGCCACGCAACGTGCTTGCGAGCTGCTTGCGCATTCCTACAGCCATCAATTCAAACTGCCGACCACAGGCTTGCGGTTTTTCTCGGTGTATGGCCCTTGGGGCCGGCCAGACTCGGTGCTGTTTGCCTTTGTGAAAAAAATTCTGGAGGGCAAGCCCATCCAGATTTACAACGATGGCAGCAACACCCGCGACTACACTTACATTGCGGATTTGGTCGAGGGTATCGTCCGCGCCAGTGACACCCCCGCGCAGCCTGACCCTGCCTGGCTGACTGAGCTGCCCAACCAAGGCACCAGCAGTGCACCTTGGCGTGTACTCAACATTGGCAACAACCACCCTGTGTCGATTGAAGAGTTGATTGCCGCGCTGGAGCAGGCCTTGGGCAAGCCGGCGATGAAGGAATTCATCACCGGCCCAATTTTGGAAAAAAGCCAAAGTTGTGCAGACACCACCGCTTTGCAAAAGGCCACTGCATTCAAGCCCAATACCTCGTTGGAGGAGGGGGTGCAGCGCTTTGTGGATTGGTTTAGGGCTTACCACCAACTTTGACTGGTGAATTCCATTTTGAACTTGGCTTGTGACTCAGGTACTTAACGATATCCCTGCGCTATGCCGCGCCTCGATATCCGGAATCCCTGAGTCATGGTTAAATTTTTTAGTAGCTCTTCGCCCGTCCAAGCGAATACAAATACCGGTGTAGCAGCTCCATTGAATTTGTCGATCCGTGGCGCTGCGTTTCAGCAAGCCCTTGGGAAAATCGTGCATTTGGCAGGTAGATTAAGCAGCAATTTGCTCGGGCAAGTGTCTCGATCGGCAATCCCCAACGCCAGTCCGAGACAAATAAAAACCACCTTCAACGACGTTGCTCCTGATGGCTCTGATTTTGACGGCTTAAGGTCTAGTCAAGCTGGCACGTCCAAATCCTCAAAGCGCGAGGTTAAGCCAGGCTGGGGGGTTGATTACAAAATTTTTAAAGACCCCTTTCGTTATCGCGCATTGTCCAAATCGTTTATGGGTATGGATCCCCCCAAGTTTTCAGATCCAATTGGCAAGGCTGAATGGCTAATTGGCAGGCTTGACGAGAAGCAGCAATCTCCGGATCGCAAGTTGTCGGCTCAGGAGGTTATTTTTTTGAAATCGGCAATCGCAGGGCGCTGGCCGGATGGTCGTGATTTCGCGCCGCCATTGAGCAGAGCTGATTTCACCACAGCGCTAGATGTCAAGTATGGCGTAGACACGCCACTTAACCGAGGTCACAAGGCTGAAGTCTTTCGCGTACTGAGGTCGGCGCTGGTGTTAGGCGCTAGCCTGAGAAGTGAGTTTACCAGGTCGAAAGATGAGAGTTTTCCTCAACAGATTGCTACTTTGTCCAAGGAGAATCAGGCACTTTTATTGCTTGCTGCGATGCCATTGGAGTACTTTGCAGAGGAGCGATCAATCTCCCCGTTGGAAAATTTGAGCGGTTTTGCAGTTGAGCGAAACAGGAAAGCGCTGATGTCCAAGTTGTGGTCATCGGCAAAAAAGGCCACCGCTGAAAAAGGATCAAAGGGGGAGCAGAACCGATATTTTCATTCACCCAACTTCGGTGAACAATTGCGTACACCACTTGAATCTGACTGGCTAACCCCGCCACGAATTACTCAGTTTCATAAGGATGAGCGGGCATTTCAAAGTATTGACCTGCTGCAGAATTCAGCTGTTTTAGAAAACGCGATGAAAAGCGGTCAGTCGCGTTTTAATTATTTAAAACATAGCTTGGGTATCAACTTTCCAAACGAAGAGTTTTCAAAAAATTACGCTGATTATCGCCAAATGCTGACTGAGCGATTTGTGGTTGCTGGGTTGAATTCAGAAGGGCAGAAAGTTGCGTTGGACCTGCGCACCAAATTGAACAAAGTGGGTATACGGGACTCGTTGAGAAACAAGGATTTTCATGCTGACCGAGCCAGCAGTGTCAAGCAAATTGTTGATCGATGGAAGGACCGTACAGAGGGGGCATTGAAGGCTCTGGTTGAAGAGCAAGATGGCATGACTTTGGCAGAGCAGAGTATGTTGATTTTAAGTGTGCTGCCCGTGCATGAATTGAACGATGCTGGCGTCGCAAAATACTGCTCGGTGGGCACGCTGTCGACGCTACTCAAGTGGGCCAAAGGAGGGGATGGGGCAAAAGTTCTTCTTGCAAAGCCCGATTTGTTGCCTCCAGATCGTATTGAGGCACTCAGAAAAAACAGTGGGCAATCAGAAAAAAATAGCTATGTGATCTCGGCTGAGCGTGGCGGTGAGCTTGAAGATTACTTGGTACAAGAACACAAAGTGTTTGAAATTCGTCAGCCGTGGAGCGGTGCTAGCACTGACCCGACATTGCTGTTTGGTTTGTCCAACAAAGCGCGGAAAAACGCGGCGGTGTTGTCCAAACTTCAGAATGCACCGTCTAGCATACCGCCGCTTGGTGCGGCCCTGACTGCGAAAAATTTGGATGTTAAACAGGCCCCCGATTTAACTCGCGTTCTAAATGGTGAGTTAGGGGTTGAATCCCACAATTTCAATAACCACGCTGTGTCAGCCAGTAAGCCAGCGCCATACCCTGAAGACGATCACGGTGTGAACTCCGAGCGAGGGTAATTGCACCTTCGATTGTGTGGTGCTGAATCCGAATATTGAGTGGCCTGTGTACCACCAATGCGGCGTGTTGATTTGTCACTACGCCAAAACAGCCTGGTACAAGGCGAAATTCGGAGACATCACACATGAAGCACCCCCTCCGCCTGGGCAACAGCGTTGCTGCAGGCCTGCTTTGCCTTTCCCTCACGGGTTGCCTTGGCGGTGGCGACAACGCCCTGCTGGCCAACACCCCCGGCGGCAGCGGCACCCCCACCACCCCAACCGAAAACCCCAACCCAACACCGGTGCCGGTGGTGCTCACCGCCAATTCGGCCAACCCCGACTTTGCGGGCGCCACCCGCGAATTTGAAGCACCTGCCTGTAGTAAAAATGCCGATAGCCCACGCGCTGGTGGCGGCACCTACAGCGTCAACCTTCAGTCGGCCAGCGGTTACAACATCGCGTTCACGGTGTTTGAGCCAGCCAGTTTCAACTGCAAGCAAGGCAACCCCTTGGTGTTGCACGGCCATGGCTACGGCGGCAGCCGTGAAACCACCGCCACGGGTTTGCTCAAGCGCCTGGTGGATGCCGGGGCTGGTGTGATCAGCATCGACCAGCGTGGTTTTGGTGAAAGCGGCGGCACCGTGCGGGTGATGGACCCCGACTTTGAAGGCCAGGATTTGCTCCAAATTCTGGACTGGGCAGAAACCCACCTGGACTGGCTGCGCTATGCCAACGACAAACCCGTGGGCAATAAAAAGCTCAACATGGTGCTGGGCTCCACCGGCGGCAGTTATGGCGGTGGTTACCAACTGTTGATCAACAACATCGACCCCAAGCAGCGGCTGGACGCGATGACACCCGACATCACCTGGAACGACCTGCGTTACAGCCTGAACCCGGGCGGAGCCTACGGCATCAAAGACTTCAAGCCCGCCGAGGGCGAGATTGCACCCCTGGGCACGGTGAAGTCTGGCTGGGCCTTGTTGCTGGTGGCTGGTGGTGAAAGTGGTTCGCTGCAACCCAAGTTGCAGGCCGGGCAGGTGCAAGCGCTGCAAACCAGCGGGCAGGACATGTTGATTCGCGAAACCCTGCTGCGCGGCTCGCTGGCCAATCGCTTTCCGGATGGTGCCAAGGAGTTTTTCCGCTACCACAGCCCAAGCTATTGGTGCGATGCCGAAGTACCCGGTGCCCAAACCTTCCTGCAACAAACCGTAACGCCGGGCCTGGCACCCAAAACACCGCCTGCGGTGGACGTGCTGTTCACCCAAGGCTTCCGCGACACACTGTTCAACTTCAACGACGCCTGGCACAACGTGCAGTGCTACCGCAAACTCAAGGACAGCAAAGGCAAGGCTGCGGATGTCCGTCTGCTGACGCACCAAAGTGGCCACATTCTGCCCCTGTCGCCCTCCATGGTGCCCGGCCTGGCTGACCTGGCCGCTCAGGGTGCTCAAAATGGCTTGAATGAAATTGAGTTCCAAAGGCCTGCAGGCCCGTTTGCCTGTGGCGCACTCAGCATTCAAGACGCCCAGTTCGCCTTCCTCGTCGAAAAGCTGTTCACCGCCAGCGAAGCACAAGCGATTGCCAAGGCCGCCAACAACAAAGGCTTTACCGAATTGGCTGCCAACAAGGGCAAGATTTGCGTCAGCCTGACCGATGACGTGGGCGCCACTGAGGCTAGCCCCAACGCAGCAGTGTGGGTGGACGAGAACGCGTTTTTTGCAGCCAACGGCCCTGCGGTGAAGGGTGGCAACACGCAATCGGCCATTCCCCCGGTGAATATTGACTTCACACCGGGTGCCGACCCAGCCTCGGTATTGCTCAGTTCGGTAGGCGGCCTGTTGCGTTACCCGGTTGCACCGGCTGTATTCCCCATTGAGTTGCCAGCCGGCGTGAATACCTTGGCTGGTATTACCACCGGAAGCTTGGAGATTGCGCCACCTGCTGCCCCCTTGATGAACCCGGCCTGCCCACAATTCAACACCGCCATCACCACCTCGCCCGTTGGCCTGCTCGGCCTGGACCCCGGCTGTGACCCCATGTTGTTCATCGGCTTGGGCGTGAACCGAAACGGTGCGTGGCGCTTGATCGATGACCAGGTGACGGCCATTCGAGGCTTTGGCAAGCGGCATGTCGAGCTGAATGGCGTGGCTGAGCGACTGGCCGATGGCGAAAAGCTCGGCTTGCTGGTCTATGGTTATCACCCGCAGTATTTGGCCACCGGCTCTCGAGACTTGGTGTCGCCCGTGGTGGCGCTGAAGGGGACTTTGAACTTGCCGATCCTGAAGTAACGACTGCGGAACATTTCTTACATTTGTTTGCATTCTTGCTCCGGTGTTGTAGTGAATTCACCACTGCACCGGGGCAATCGTTTTAAGTGCTTTCCACAATGTTTATTCCGGTGATACATTTTTAGAACATTGCTTCTAATGCGGCGGTTTGGAGGAACTGGTGCAGGGTGGCAGTACAACGATTCAAAAAATGATTAAAAACAACGCCCCCAAGGGCGTGCAACGGAGGTGACATGTCCAAACTCGCGTCTTTTTCGCGTTCTCGTACCAGTGCGTCTGTGCGCAGCATGATTGCAGTGGGTCTTTTGACCGCAGCGGCTTTGCCCGCCCATGCGGAAAACTACCAGCTTGGTGACTATGACCTGACCGTGAACTCCACGGTGAGTGTGGGCAGTTCCTGGCGGGTCGAGGGGCGTGATCCCCGCCTGATTGGTGCCAACAACGGCATGGGTGGACGGGGTGCCAGTACCACCACCGACGACGGTAACCTCAACTACGATGCAGGCGACCGTTTCTCGACAGTGATCAAGGGCATTCATGAATTTGAATTGAAGAAAGCCGATGACTATGGCTTTTTCACGCGTGTGAAGTGGTTTTACGACGATGCGCTGAACAATCGTGCCGTGGCCAAAGGGCACGCTCCCAATGGCTACATCCCCAATACAGAATTGAACGACAGTGGTTTTAACCCGTACAGCCGTTTTGATGGCATCGATTTGCTGGATGCCTATGGTTACAAAAATACGGACATCAACGGCATGCCCCTCTCCGTTCGCCTGGGTCGCCAAGTCATTGGTTGGGGCGAAAGCACGCTGATTTTCAGTCCTTTGAGTGGCATCAACACCCTGGACTTGTCGGCTCTTCGCCGCCCCGGTGTTGACCTGAAAGAGGCGTTCACTCCATCGGAGCATCTCTACTTCAATCTGGGACTGAACGACACCACCAGTCTGGAAGCCTTTTATCAGCTGAAGTGGCGCAAAACGGTCACTGAAGGCTGTGGAACAATCTTCGCGTCCAACGACATCGCTGGCGATGGTTGTAATTTTGTGTCTGTGGGGCCCGATTCCAACGCGGCCCTGACAGGCGGTGTGGGCGTGTTCCGAACCCTGGATGTTCAGCCCAAGAATGACGGCCAGTTTGGTGTGGCGCTGAGAAAGTATTCCACCGATTTGGGTGCTGAGTTTGGTGCCTATTACACCCAGTATCACAGCCGTCTGCCCATCATCAGTGCCGTCAAACAGACCACCGCCAGCCCGTTCTCTGCAAAATACTTGCTGGAATATCCCGAGGACATCGGTGTTTTCGGCCTGAGCTTTGCCACCAACGTGGGTTCATGGGCTTGGTCGGGTGAAGTGACTTACTCCAAGGATGTGCCACTGCAGTTGAACACGGCCGACTTGTTGTTGTCCGTACTGAATGCAGGGTACGGCAGTGCGTCCTACTTCGGCCAGCGTTACAACGCTGCCGCAGCCGGGCAAAAGGTGAGTGGTTACGACACCTTCGACGTCACACAAATCCAAAGCTCGGTGATCAAACAGTTTGACCGCGTGCTGGGCGCCAGCCGCTACTTGTTCCTGGCCGAGGTTGGAGCCACCTTTGTATCGGGCTTGCCCGAGGCCAAGGGTGTGGCTGGTGCGGGTGGTATTGCGGGTGCGCGTTATGGACGCAGCCCCGTGTTCGGTACCGCCAACGGCAGTTTGTCTGCACCCGATGCGGTGTCCTCTGGCGGTTTTGTCACCGACTTTGCCTGGGGCTACCGCGCCCGCCTGACGGGCGAGTACCGCGATGCCATCGGCTCCATCGACCTGTTCCCACAAATTTCGTGGGCGCATGATGTGGATGGTTGGTCACCCGAACCGGGTCAAGCTTTCAACGAGGGCCGACAGGCGCTGGGTTTGGGATTGGGCTTCGAGTTTGATGCCAACACCAAAGCCTCCATCAACTACGTGAAGTTCGTGAACTCGGCTGCTTACGACGTGTTCCGCGACCGCGACTTTATCAGCCTGTCTGCATCTTATTCTTTCTAAAAACCACAGAACTTCGCGGCTCACGGGCCGTGACCTCAAACCCGGCCTTGGCCGGGTTTTTTTATGCCGGCCGCTTTCACAACCCCATCGGCAATGCTGCACTGCACGATCCTCTAAAAACTTGATACATTAGTGAAAAATCTCACAAGCCATCACACAGAGGAGCAGGCGCATGCGTCGCGTGGTATTCAATCAAAAAGGCGGTGTGGGCAAGTCCACCATCACCGCCAACCTGGCTGCCATTGCGGCCAATGCGGGTCTTAAAACCCTCCTGATCGACCTGGACCCCCAGGGCAACAGCACCCAGTACATCACCGGGCAGGGCGGTGAGGCACTGGAATACTCATTGGCCGACTTGTTCGACCAGGCGCTGAATTTCAAAATTCGCCCCAAGCAGGCCAGTGAATTCATCAGCGAAACCCCCTATGAAAACCTCGACGTGTTGGCCAGCCACCCCGCGCTGGAAGAGCTGCAGGTGAAGCTGGAAAGCCGTTACAAGATTTTCAAACTGCGCGAGGCGCTGGACGAGCTGGGCAGCCGGTACGACCGCATTTACATCGACACCCCACCCGCGTTGAACTTCTTTTCACGCTCGGCGTTGATTGCCGCCAACAGCGTGCTGGTGCCGTTCGATTGCGACGAGTTTTCTCGCCGGGCTCTGTACAACCTGCTGGATTCGCTCAATGAAATTCGCGCCGATCACAACCCGGGCTTGGCTCTGGAAGGCATTGTGGTGAATCAATTCCAGCCCCGTGCCAGCCTGCCTCAAAAACTGGTCGCTGAGTTGCTGGAGGAAGGCTTGCCGGTGCTGCCCACCACGCTGTCGTCTTCGGTCAAAATCCGCGAAAGTCACGAAGCCTCGCAGCCCATGATCCATTTCATGCCCTCGCACAAGCTTGCGCAGGAGTTTGTGGCCCTGCACGAGGAATTGGAGCGTGCGTCGGCCAAATCAGGGCGCAAGGCCGCTTAACCCAGCAAGCATGGCAAGCCCCTGTCACGCCATTGTCATGTGGCGGGGGCACACTGAAAAGCGTTCCAGTTCATTCTTTTTGCCATGCGCGCAGCCATTCAACACATTCACACCTTGGCCACCCAACTGGGCCAGCGTGTTCAATCCATCCGCCAGCAACGCCAACAGCGTGTGTTTCAACGCCGGCTGGGCAAATTGATTTCTTACGGTTTGCGGTAAAGCATCACCCCGGCCTTTTCGCACCGCTGAACCATGTTCAAAACCCTGGGCCCGTCCCGCAACCGTGTTTTACGGGCGGTGGCCCGCTTGCTGGCCAGTGCAGCCAGCTGTTTTGGTTGGTTGTCTGTGCGCTACCCAACCCTGTCCCTTCAAGCGCGCTTAGAGCAATTCAACGCGCTCAGCATCGCGCTGCCACCTGGCACCACCATTCGGTTTAACGACCATTTTGTGCCCTACATCACCGCGCAAAGTGATCCACAGGCGGCTTTTGCACTGGGTGTGGTCACCGAGTTTCAACGTGGCCCACAGTTGCAGTTCCTCAAGCGCTTGGCGCAGGGGCGCTTGTCCGAAATGGGGGGAAGTGGGTTTGTCGACATGGACCACCTCATCCGCCTGCTGGACTTTGCCAAATCGGCACCCGCCATGTGGGAGGCCATGCCCGCCGACAGCCGCGAGTGGGTTGAACAATTCGTGAACGGGTTGAACGCCGTGCAGTCCAAACGCCCCCGTGGTGTGGATGAAAAGCTGTTGGGCATTCAGCCCGAGCCCTACACGCCACTGGATGTGTTGTTGTTGGGGCGACTGGCTGGGGCCGATGTCAATTGGTCCATTTATTTCTCGCTGATTGAGCAACGCCACAACCACGACTTTGTGCATTGGTGGCGCAAGCTTCGGCAGGTGGGGGCTGGTGTGCTCACCAGTTTTGACCTGCCCGAGTCCACCACGCAACCCACGGTGGCACAGCGCCTGGCCGACTTTTTGTCCGAGCTGGGGCGCTCGGGCAGCAATGCATTTGCACTGTCGGCCCACAAAACCACCACTGGCTTCCCGCTGTTGATGAACGACCCGCACCTGGGTCAGCACTTGCCCAATGTGTGGATGCTGGTGGGTTTGCACAGTCCGTCTTACCAGTGTGTTGGCCTCATGTTTCCGGGGGTGCCCGTGTTGGGCCTGGGGCGAAATCTGGATGTGGCCTGGGGCGGCACCAACTTGCGCGCTGCCGCATCGGATTGTGTTCGGCTGACCGAACAGGACGAGGCCGATTGCATCGACGTGCAGACGCGCATTCGGGTGCGTTTTTCATGGTCCAGGCGACGCCGCTTGCGCCATTCCCGCCATGGCCCGGTGCTGACCGACTGCCAAGCCCTGGGGCGCTTGTTTGGCCGCGAAACCCTGGCGCTGCGTTGGGCGGGCCATTGGGTCACCGACGAAATCACGAGCTTCTTGCAAACCATGCGGGCTCACACCGTGAGCCAGGTGCATGCGGCCATGGCGGGTGTTGGCGTCACCCCTTTGAATGTGCTGGCTGCAGACCGCCACGGCAACATTGGCCATGTGCTGGCCGCCACCTTGCCCCATCGGGACGGTTTTCCTGAAGACGACTGGATACTCAGCAGTGATTCAGCGGCTGCCAGTTGGGCACAACGCCGTTGTGCCAATGATTTTCCGAAAGTCATCAACCCGGTGGCGGGCTATTTGGTGTCGGCCAACAACCGGCCTGCCGATGCACCCGGCTTGGGTTTCTTGTTCAATGGCGATGACCGCGTGGCCCGCGCCCGGCAATTGCTGGACGCCAAAGGGCGGTTTACCACACCGGAACTGCTGGCCATACAACGCGATGTGACTTCACCCAAGGCGGCTGCCTTGGCTGGGCAGATGGCCGAGTTTTGCTTGCCGCACATTCACAACACGGACCAACGGGTGCTGTGCAACGCACTGTTGAACTGGAATGGCCAGTACAGCGCCGACAGCATGGCTGCCTTGCAAATGGAATTTTTGCTCACCGCGCTGGTTCGCCTGCTGGCCCGCCTGCGGTTGAAGGGCCGGGTGCCCAGCCTGATGCATGAGTGGACTTACCTCACCGATGGCCTGATGGACGACCTTGAGTCGTTGACCACTGCAGAGCGCACCCAGCACGTGCCCGCCTGTGTGGACGAAGCCTGCCGCATGGCGCAACGTTGGCAAATGTGGGGCAATTTGCACAAAATACGGCCACGGCATGTGCTGGGTTATCTGCCCATTCTGGGCAAGCTGTTTTCTGCTCGATCCTTTCCGGCCTCAGGCTCGCGCGAGACCTTGATGAAAAACGCCCACGGCCTGATCACCGGGTTTGATGAAACCAGCTATGGTTCGCAAAGCCGGCACTGGTCTTGTTTGTCTCACCCGGATGCCAACCATTTTGTGTTGTTAGGCGGGCAAGACGGTTGGGTGGGCAGCCAGCTGCTGGTCGACCAAATCCCGCTGTGGCAGGCGGCACAAACCATCCAGATGCCCCTGCTGCCGCAGACGGTGCACGCCCTCTTTACCCACTGCGTGGGCACGCTAGAATAGGCGTTCGCCTTCTCATTCATTCCCCAGCAGGACGGGCTTTTATGAAGACAGTGATCGTCAGCAGCCGCAAAGGCGGTGCCGGTAAAACCACCCTGTCGTTGAATTTGGCCACCGAGGCCAGTCAACAAGGCAAGCGCAAAGTGGCGCTGGTCGATCTCGATCCCCAGGGTTCCAGCCTGTTTTGGGCCAGTCTTCGGGATCGGGCTTATCCCTCAGTCGTCAAGGGCAACCCGGCCGATGTGTTTCTCACCCTGGGTGAGTTGGAGGACGAGGGCTACGACACGGTGTTTCTCGACATGCCGCCCACCGACAAAAAATGGATTCGCGAGTCTTTGGGGCAGGCGGACCTGGTCATCATTCCCACCAAACCCAGCCCACTGGACATCCACAGCGCCACCAGCACCCTGGAATGGGCAGAAGAGGCGGGTGCGCGGGTGTCTTGGGTCATCAATGGCGCATCGCCCATCAGCAAAAATCCGGACATTGTTTTTGAGCTGTTGAAAGCAACCCGGGTGCCTGTGTTCAAAACCATCGTCCATGAGCGGGGCGATTTCGTCACCAGTTTAAGCCGGGGCTTGTCGGTGAGCGAAGCCGCACCCCACTCAAAGGCAGCCGCTGAAATTGCCGAGCTGTGGCGCGAGGTGAAAAACACCCTGTCGCGCAGTTGAGCCGTAGGCCCAGCCTTTGCACCAAAACAAGGCTTGCTTCTGCCATGGCCGGCCCAAATCCTCAGGCACCGTTTTTGCTAAAAACTGGCAAATAACCGTGCGTGAGTGGGGACATGACAACAGTGCTGGTGGTGGATCGCAACCCGGCTAGCCGACAACAACTGAAGCAGGAACTGCAGGACACCGGGCAATTTGCCCGAGTCACGGCCTGTGACGGGTTGGAAGCCGCCGACCTCTTTTTGCAACAAGGCCACACGGTGGATGTGATGCTGTGCGACACGCCTGAATCCACCCACGCCCGTTGCGCGTTGGACCATCTTCGGGACAAGCACCCAGACTTGGGGGTGGTGTTCATTCAGGAACGCGACCAGTGGATGGACAAAGTGGCACTTCAAAAGGCAGGGGCCGATGCCCAGGTGCTGCGCATGTCCTCTCCCATGGAGTTGATCGCCTGTGTGGCCAAGGCTTTGGTCGCCCGTATTAAAACCGCTGGCAAACGCACCAGTTCGCAATAATTTGGGTATACCCCTCTCTTTAGGGTTCAGATTTGTAAGCAATTGTTGCAGAATCGGGTTAACTCCCGCATTGATGTTGCACCATGCACGCTTTTGAACCACGGTTTTACCGCCGCTCCTCCGCTTTGCGCCAACGGGGAGCCACGTATTTGTTGGCCTTGTTCATTCTCGGCATGACCATCGCCGCCTTTGGCGTGTTTGGCGTGGGGCAGGTGGTGTGGGAACGCGAGGAAGTACAACGGATTGCCGACCTCACCGCCAAGGTGGCGGCCAGCCAGATTGACGACGCAGCCACAGGCTTTCAGGCCGCCCGCGACTACGCGTCCAAGAACGGGTTGAAAGCAGGCTCGGACCAAATCACCGTCAACTGCGTGGTCAAGGGCACCAACACCACCTTGTCCGCGGGCAACTGCCAGCAATCGGTGCTGGTCGCCGTGACGCGGACCGTGCCGGCCGCATTCCTCACCAACAAACCAGTGAAGGCCATTGCAGAGGCCACCGTGACGCCATTCATCAGCGGCATTGTGAGCACCAATCTGCTGACACTCAATACACAAGGCTCCGCTTTGTCACCCCTGTTCAGCGCGTTGGGCACCCGCTTGAATTTGAATGCGGTGGGCTTTCAACAATTGCTCACCTCGGACGCGCAGATCGATCTGCTCCAGTTGGGCACCCAACTGAATCTGTTCCAGGCAGGCGACTCCTTGAATCTGGACACTTTGCTCAATGCCAATGTGACCGCAGCGAAGGTGTTAAAAGCGGCCTTGAATGTGGCTGGCAATGGTGCGCCCAACGTCACCATTCCAAACGGTGGCGAACTCAACAACGTCACTTTTCAGATGAGCAAAATCCTCACGGGCCCATCCACGGCAGTGGCTGGTGACCTGACGGGTGCGACCGTGCGCTTGGGTGACCTGGCCTTTGCATCAACCTTGGGTGCTGCAACCGGGATCCCTGCAGGGGTCATTCAGGTGAACATCGGTAACCTGCTACGCATCTCCGTGCTAAGTCCACCGCAAATGTTCGTGGCCAAAAAATCGGCTCAAAGTGGGGCTGTGCTGGCATCGGCAAAAGCCGAACAAATCAGTGTGTCCACGTCGATCAACAATTTGATGGACCTGTCAGCAACATCCGGGGGCGGTCGCGTTGACATCAAGGGCATTGAGTGCCGCTTGCCGCAGTCCGATTCAGCCACGTTTGCCGATCTGTATTCCACCCCGATCACCGCCAGTCTCAGCATACCCACCGTGGCGAATGTCAACACCAGCCTCACCAGCACCAGCGCCAGCAATGTCGAGTTCGCGGGCTATCCCGATCCGGTTCTGAGCAACTCGTACAGTTTTGAAGCCCAAAAAGGTGTCAACAGCCTGGGGTCAACGCTCAGCGCCAATGTCTTGGGGTTGAACTTGCCGATTCTGTTGATCAACAACCCTCTGAAAGCTGCGCTCAATGTGGTGGGCAGTACCCTGGACACGGCACTGGATGTGATTGGCCTGGACCTGAACCGTGTGACCGTGCAGATCAATGGCATGGATTGTTTTTCTACCGCTGTCTTGACGCGCTGAACACCGCATGCGCTACACTCAAATTTCAACAACAAAAACAGAGACAAAACCCATGAACAACCCAGCCCTGTGGCGCGCCCTCCAAGGTGGCCTCATCGCGTTTTGGTTACTGGCCATTGTGGCCCCCATTCTCAAACTGAATTTGCCCTGGCTCGATACCCTGGCCATTCTCATCTTTGTCGCCCACGTGTTGGAAGTTCCTCTGGCCATGTCCCGTCTGCGCCATTCGGGGGTATCCACAGCACGCATCACCATCCGAACATTGGTGTACGGTTTCACCTGGTGGCTGCCGGTTCAAAAAGGCGTCATCAAGGGCTGATAAAACACACACACTGACCCCACGCGATGCGTTCTCTTCGAGCAATCATTGCTGCTGCCTTCCTGGTCGGTAGCCAATGTGCCACTGCGGCTGACACAGACAGCCCGCAGAACACTGTGTCTGACAGGGCCCAAGCCGATTCAGATTTGCCAGATTGGATGCAGCCGCGCATTCGCGAAGTGCACTATGGTTTGAGCGAGTTTGTCGACAGCACCTCGCGCAGCATTGACCGGTTTTTTGGCACCGATGACAGTCTGTTTGTGGACAACCAGTCGTACCTGCGGGTTCGGCAAGAGTTGGTGACCACCCAAAACAACACGGGTAGTAGCTTGAGCGTGCGCTTTCGTTTGGACCTGCCCACGGCCAAACGCCGTATCCGTTTGCTGATTGAAAATGAAGCAGATGACCTGCTGGACCGTCAAAACACCGCCAAGCCCAACGGCGCCAACCGCTTTCTGGACCGCCAGTTGGAGGGCAACAATTCCGGCTTGGGCCTCGAGCAGCGTGGCACCGGCGATGGCGTGGACCGCTGGAAAAACAGCTTGGGTACGGGGGTGCGGGTTCGCTCCACCCTTGACCCGTACATTCGGGTGACCAGCCAGCGGCGGTTTGTGCTGGACGATGAAGACCGCTGGGAGTTAAACAGCTTCAACCGCCTCACGTACTTTGACAAGCGCGGCTATGTGGCGCGGGTGTATTACGACCTGAATCACCCCTTGAGCGAGGCACAATCGGTGCGCCTGGTGGGCCAGGCAGAGTGGCAGGAAGAGCGCCACGCCACAGCCTTTTCTCAAAGCCTGGAGTACAACCAAGTGTTGGACTCGCGCACAGGCCTGCGTTACGCCCTCATTGCCTTGGGTGACACGGCCCGTCAAAACAGCGTATTTGACTACGTGCTTCAGGCCTACTGGCGGCGAGACATTCACAAAAAATTCATCTTCCTGGATGTGGTGCCTGAATGGCACATGCCAACCGAACCCAACATCAAGGATTACTGGGCGCTCACGTTCAGACTGGAAGTATTTTTTGGTGGAAAGCTGGGAGAAGGAAGGTTTTCGAGTTCCAAAATTCAATAAAGAATTGGAACTGGGGAAGCGTGGTGGCCGAGGACAGAATCGAACTGCCGACACAAGGATTTTCAATCCTCTGCTCTACCGACTGAGCTACTCGGCCACGCTTTCCGGCAAGCGTTTGTGCACCACAGAGGGCACCCAAACATCACCGAAGCCCGCAAGTTTATCTGAAACTTTTCCAAGAAGCAAACCGCGTGTGCAAAATCGCGGTACGATGTTCAAGTTTTGTTGACTGGCGCGCCGTGTAGCGCATTGCCCAAACCCATGATTCCATCGGTCACCCCTCCACATCAAAAAGTGCAACAACCGGATGCCGCAGTCATTGGCTGCGGCGTGGTTGGCTTGGTTGCTGCGCTGGTGTTGGCTTCGCATGGTTTTAAGGTGGCGGTGGTTGGGCGCAAACCGCCCCAGTTTGTGCCCAACCCCGACCAGCGTTTCGACCCGCGGGTGTTTGCCCTGTCACACCGCAGCCAGCGCATTCTCGACAAGCTCAGGGTGTGGGACAACATTCCCAGCGAAAAGGTGCAGCCCGTCACCGACATGCAAATCTGGGGCGATTCGTCCGGCGACAACCAGGGTGAATTGCGGTTTTCGGCCAGCGACACCGGGGTTGACACGCTCACCTGGATCATCGAGCAAAGCAGCCTGTTTGAAGCCCTGTTTGCGGCCATGCGTTATCAGCCCGCCATTGAGTGGGTAGATTCCAAAGTCGAGGGTCTTTCCCGCGAGCGGGAAGGGGGGTGGGCCGTGGTGTCCAACCTCAAAACCATCCGCACCGGCTTGTTGATTGCGGCCGATGGTGCACAAAGTGACACGCGCCGGCAGGCAGGACTTGATTTTGAACTGGACGACTACAGCGCCGAAGGCGTGGTCACCACCTTTGCTATAGAAAAACCGCACCACGGGTGCGCCCGGCAATGGTTTGTGGGCGACTCCATTTTGGCCATGCTGCCATTGCCCGGCCCGTACGTGTCCATGGTGTGGTCCATGCCTCTGCACGAGTCACAGCCTTTTGTTCAATTGTCGCCAGAAGACATGGCCCGGCGAGTGACGGAAGTGTCGGCGGGGGCTGTCAAAACCTTGTACGGCGATTTGATTGCCTGTGGAAAAACCTACGCCTTCCCGCTTAAACACGGCGTGGCACCGGTGTGGTTCGACCAAGGCGTTGTGCTGATGGGCGACGCGGCCCATGTGGTGCATCCTTTGGCGGGGCAGGGGCTGAATCTGGGTCTGGAGGATGTGGCGGAACTGGCGCAATTGTTATCGTCACGTAAACGTTTACTGGCTGTGCAGCGTTTGGGTTTGGCCGATGAGCAATTGTGGCGGGCTTGGGAGCGTCGCCGAAAAGCGGCCTGTGCGCCAGTTCACCTCATCACCGATGGCCTGCACACGCTGTTTCGGCTTGATTTGCCCGGTGCTGCCTTTGTGCGTAACAAAGGCATGCAACTGGTGAACCAAATCCCCATGCTCAAGCGCTGGTTGTCCCAACAGGCCATGCGCTAGCTGAGTACCGTGGACTTGCCAAATTGAACAAAATGCCGCTGCGGCGGTCCTAAACAAACCTCGACTTGAAGCAACAACCATGATTCGACCGTCTTTTGCCTTTTCTTCATCCACCTTCTCGCGCAGCGTGGCCGCTGTTGCGCTGGTTTTCAGCGCATGGGTGGGCAACACCGCGATCGCATCGCCCGCCAGCAAAGCGCAGGTGGACCGCATCACCGCCGCCATGAATGAGTCCTTGGGGGCATCGGGTGTCAAAGTACTGTCAGTGGAAAAGGTGGATTACATCGACGGCCTGTTTGAAGTGGTGGTGAACCACAGCGGCAGCAAAAAAATCCTGTACACCAATGCCAGTGGCAGCCACATGATTTTGGGCGACCTGATGGAAAGCAAATCCATGGCCAACCTCACCGAGGCCAAAATGGACAAGCTCAACGCCATCAACTTCGAGAAAGACCTGCCGATTGGCTTGGCTTTGAAGTCGGTGTATGGCACGGGTGCCCGCAAAATCGCTGTGTTTGAAGACCCCAACTGCGGCTATTGCAAACGTTTCCGCAAAGAAGCCCTGAGCAAGCTGCAGGACACAACCGTGTACACTTTTGTGTTCCCGGTGTTGGGCAAAGACTCGCTGGACAAGGCCCAGAAGATTATGTGTGCCGACAACAAAGCCAAAATGTGGGACGACTGGATGATGAATGACCAGCCTCCCAGTGGTAAAACCGATTGCAACCCGCCCATCAACGACTTGGTCGCCTTGGGCCGCAGCATGGGCGTGAGTGGCACACCCACCATTTTCTTTCAGGACGGAACCCGCGCCAGTGGGGCCATTCCCGCTTCTGAGCTGAACCGTCGGGTGGCTTTGGCATCCCGACCCAAATAACCCACGACTCCAGGCAGCACCATGACTCGCAGTGAAGCAGCACCACGCTCGGGCATTCGTTCAAAAACAGGTCGGCTTGTTGTGGCGCTTGTGTTGTTGGGGGCCATCGGCGGTGGGGCTTGGTACGTTACGCATCGCCATGCAGGTTCAGGCTCCGGTGTGGGCTCATCCGGTGAGCCTGGGGCCGGCAAAAAAATGGGCGGTTTTGGTGGGCCCGGTGGCATGGAAAGGCCACAGCCGGTGTCTGCGCTGGAAGTCCAGCAGCGCGATGTCCGCATTCTGGTTAATGCCATAGGCACTGCCACGCCGCGCAGTTTGGTGACGGTTCGCTCCCGCGTGGATGGTGAACTGCTCAAGCTGCATTTCAAGGAAGGTCAGTTGGTGCGCGAGGGCCAGTTGCTGGCTGAAATTGACCCACGGTCGTTCAAGGCACAGGTGGCCCAGGTGAAGGGCCAGTTGATGCGCGACCAAGCCCAACTGGACAATGCCCGGCTTGACCTCAAACGCTATCAGGACCTGCTGTCGCAGGACTCGATTGCCAAGCAGCAAGTGGACACGCAGGCTGCCCTGGTGCGGCAACTGGAGGGCACGGTGCAAACCGACCAAGGCCAGTTGGACAATGCCCAACTGCAGTTGCAATACACCCGCATCACCGCGCCCATTTCTGGCCGCATTGGTTTGCGGCAGGTGGACCCGGGCAACCAGGTGAAAGCGTCCGACGCCAACGGCCTGACCAGCATTGCGCAACTCGACCCCATGACTGTGTTGTTCACCGTGTCGGAAGCCCAACTGCCCAATGTGGTGTCCCGCTTTCAAGAAGGCAAGCCCTTGGATGTAGAGGCCTGGGACCGTGAGTTTCGCAACCCCTTGGCGCAAGGCAAGCTGGTGACCATCGACAACCAGATTGATGCCACCACCGGCACACTCAAATTGCGGGCCGAGTTCCCCAACAAAAACACGGCGCTGTTTCCCAATCAGTTTGTGAATATCAGGCTGGTGTTGGGCACTCAGCCGCAGGCTTTGGTGGTCAACAATGGCGCCATTTTGCGGGGGGCCAAAGGCAACTTTGTGTACAAGGTGCAGGCTGACAACACGGTGGCCATGGTGCCCGTCAAACTGGGCTACGTGGAAGGCGACTACACCGCCGTGGAAGGTGAGTTGAAGCCCGGCGACCTGGTGGTCAGCGATGGCACCGACAAACTGAAGGACGGTGCAAAAGTCGAGGTGATCAAGCCTGGTGCTGCTGCGCCTTCTGCCGGCAACAAACCCAAGCGTGGCAAGGGTCACAAACCTGAGCAATAAGGCGGGGCAGCCATGAACCCCTCACGCCTGTTTATTCTTCGGCCGGTGGCCACCTCGCTCCTCATGCTGGCCATTGTGCTGGTGGGGCTTATTGCATATCGACTGCTGCCTGTGGCTGCATTGCCCGAGGTGGATTACCCCACCATTCAGGTCACGGCCTTGTACCCGGGTGCCAGTCCCGAGGTGGTTACATCATCCATTACTGCGCCACTGGAGCGGCAGTTCGGCCAAATGCCCGGCCTGTCGCAAATGTCGTCCAGCAGCTCGGGTGGGGCGTCGGTCATCACCCTGCGCTTTGATCTGGATTTAAGTCTGGATGTGG
Source organism: Limnobacter sp. (assembly GCF_036405155.1). Taxonomy (GTDB): domain Bacteria; phylum Pseudomonadota; class Gammaproteobacteria; order Burkholderiales; family Burkholderiaceae_B; genus Limnobacter. The sequence goes on from NZ_DASWYD010000001.1 coordinate 460,142, forward strand.
CCGAGCAGGAGGTGCAGGCGGCCATCAATGCAGCGTCCAACCTGCTGCCGTCCGACCTGCCGTTGCCCCCGGTGTACAGCAAGGTCAACCCCGCCGATGCACCCATTCTCACGCTCGCGGTCACGTCCCCCACCTTGCCTGTCACGCGCATGTACGACTTGGTTGAAACCCGGGTGGCGATGAAAATTTCCCAAATTCCGGGTGTGGGTTTGGTGAGCATTGCCGGTGGCAAACGCCCGGCTGTGCGCATTCAGGTCAACACCGAGGCCTTGAACAGCCTGGGCTTGTCCATGGACGCACTGCGCACCGCCATTGGTGCCAGCAACGTCAATATTTCCAAAGGCGGCTTTGATGGCCCCTTGCGCGCCTCCACCATTGATGCCAACGACCAACTCAAAACCGCCCAGGAATACGGGCAGGTGGTGATTGCCTACAAAAACGGCGCACCCGTTCGCCTGGCTGATGTGGCTACCTTGATCGATGGTGCTGAAAATGCCCGCCTGGCGGCTTGGGCCAACACGCAAGAAGCGGTCATTTTGAACATTCAGCGCCAGCCGGGCGCCAATGTGATTGATGTGGCCGAGAAAGTGAAAAAGGCCCTGCCGCAGCTCAAGGAGGGGTTGCCGTCGTCGGTGAATGTGGATGTGCTGAGCGACCGAACCAACACCATTCGCGCCTCGGTGGCCGACGTTCAAATTGAACTGCTGATTGCAGTGGCGCTGGTCATTTTGGTGATTTTTCTGTTTTTGCGCAGTGCCAGCGCCACACTCATTCCCAGTTTGGCGGTGCCCGTGTCGTTGATTGGTACGTTTGCTGTGATGTACCAAATCGGTTTTTCATTGAACAACCTCACCTTGATGGCGATGGTGATTTCCACCGGCTTTGTGGTGGACGACGCCATCGTCATGATTGAAAACTGCGCCCGCTACGTGGAAGAGGGCATGCAGCCCATGGAGGCGGCTCTCAAGGGGGCGAAGCAGATTGGTTTTACGATTGTGTCGCTGACTGTGTCGCTGATTGCCGTGCTCATCCCGCTGCTGTTCATGGGCGATGTGGTGGGCCGTTTGTTTCACGAGTTCGCCATCACGCTTACCATTGCCATTCTGATTTCTGCCGTGGTGTCGCTCACCCTCACGCCGATGATGTGTGCACGCTTACTCAAACACACGCCCGACAGCGAGCAAGGCGCGTTCTACAAAAAAACTGGCGCGTTTTTCGATCGCTTGATTGAACAGTACTCGGTTGGCTTGGTGTGGGTGTTGAAGCACCGCACCACCACCTTGCTGGTGGCTTTGGGCACGCTACTGCTCACTGTGCTGCTGTATGTTTTCATCCCCAAAGGCTTCTTCCCGGTGCAAGACACCGGCATTATTCAAGGCATCACCGTGGCACCGCAGTCGGTGTCATTTGCGGCCATGTCTGAACGGCAACAGCGGTTGGCTGAGGTCATTCTCAAAGACCCAGCCGTACTCAGCCTCACCTCCTTCATCGGGGTGGATGGCACCAACACCACGCTCAACTCCGGTCGCATCCAGATTGCCCTCAAACCCCTGGATGAGCGTGCCGACCGGGTCGAGGCGATTATTCGACGCATCACAGAGTCCGTGAAATCGGTGGCGGGCATTGCGCTGTACATGCAACCCGTGCAAGACCTCACCATTGAAGGCACCGTGTCCCGCACGCAATACCAGTTCACCCTGACCACACCCAGCCTGGACACGCTGAGTGACTGGGTGCCGCGCCTGGTGGAGGCTTTGCAGCAACAAGCCCAATTGCGCGATGTGGCATCCGACCTGCAAGACCAAGGCTTGCAGGCCTACGTCAACATTGACCGGGTGGCCGCAGGGCGTTTGGGTGTGACTGTCTCGGCCATCGACAATGCGCTGTACAACGCATTTGGGCAACGGCTCATTTCCACCATCTTCACACAGTCGAATCAATACCGCGTCATTCTGGAGCGGCAGACAGACCCCGACGAAGGCCTGAATGCGCTGGCCACCATTTACGTGCCGGGTACTAACAACACCCAAGTCCCGCTGTCCTCCGTGGCCCGCATTGAAGAGCGACCCACTGCATTGGCCATCAACCACATTGCGCAGTTTCCATCGGCCACCGTGTCTTTCAACCTCGCGCCCGGCGTGTCGCTGGGCGAGGCGGTGGAGGTGATTCGGTCTGTTCAGCAATCCATGGGTTTGCCGGTGTCCATCGAGACTGGTTTTCAGGGGGCTGCCAAGGCTTTTGAATCGTCGCTCAGCAACACGGTGCTGCTCATCCTCGCTGCCCTGGTGACGGTGTACATCGTGTTGGGTGTGTTGTACGAAAGTTTTATTCACCCCGTCACCATTTTGTCCACACTGCCATCGGCGGGTGTGGGTGCCTTGCTGGTTTTGTGGGCCACTGGCTCGGGGCTGGACATCATCGGCATCATCGGCATTATTTTGCTGATTGGCATCGTGAAAAAAAACGCCATCATGATGATCGACTTCGCGCTGGATGCCGAACGCAACGACGGCCTGTCGCCCGAGCAAGCGATTTATCAGGCATGCCTACTACGCTTCCGCCCCATCCTCATGACCACCATGGCCGCGCTGCTGGGTGCGGTGCCCTTGATGTTGGGCACCGGTTTTGGCTCGGAATTGCGTCAGCCACTGGGCTATGCTCTGGTGGGTGGTTTGTTGTTGAGCCAGTTGCTCACCTTGTACACCACGCCAGTGGTTTATCTGGCGTTGGACCGCTGGGCAAAACGCGATCGGGTTGAGGGCTGACCATGGGGTTCTCGGCCATTTTTATCCATCGGCCGGTGGCCACTGTGCTGCTCAGTCTGGGGGTGGTGCTGGCGGGTATGCTGGGTTTTTTTGCGCTACCGGTGGCGCCTTTGCCGCAGGTGGATTTTCCCACCATCAGTGTGCAGGCCAGTTTGCCCGGTGCCAGTGCAGAAACCATGGCTGCCACGGTGGCCACGCCGCTGGAACGGGCACTGGGCCGCATCGCAGGGGTGACTGAAATCACCTCCAGCAGTTCGCAAGGCAGCACCGGCATCACCATTCAGTTTGACCTGGACCGCGACATTGATGGTGCAGCCCGGGAAGTTCAAGCGGCCATCAATGCCTCTCGTTCGCTGCTGCCATCGGGTTTGCCCAGCAACCCCACGTATCGAAAGGTCAACCCGGCCGACTCACCCATTCTCATTCTCGCTCTCACCTCCGAGCACCACACGCGCGGCGAGTTGTACGACTACGCCTCCACCATTCTGTCGCAGCGCTTGTCGCAAATTGATGGCGTGGGGCAGGTGAATATTGGTGGTGGTGCTTTGCCCGCTGTTCGGGTCGATGTCGATCCCAACCGCTTGTCGGCCAAAGGCCTCAGCCTGGAGGACGTGCGCAACACCATTGCCAATTCCAACACCAACCGTCCGGTGGGCTTGGTTGAAAGTGTGAATCACTATTGGCAGATTGGCCTCAACAGCCAGTCCCGCGAGGCCGATGAATACAAGCCGCTGGTGGTGCGTTATCAAAACGGCGCAGCCATCCAGTTGCAGGATGTGGCGCGGGTGTCCGATTCGGTTCAGGACATTCGCACCTACGGGGCTTCCAATGGCAAGCCTGCCGTGGTGCTGGTGGTGTACCGGTCACCGGGTGCCAACATCATCGGCACAGTAGACCGCATTCGTGAACTGCTGCCCAACCTGAGGGCCATGGTGCCTGCAGCCATCAGTGTGGATGTGGTACTGGACCGCACGCCCACCATTCGCGGTTCTCTGAAAGAGGTGGAAAAAACCCTGCTGATTTCGGTGGCGCTGGTGTTGATGGTGGTGTTGCTGTTCCTGAAAAAATGGCGCGCGGCGGTCATTCCGAGTGTGGCGGTGCCGGTGTCGCTGATTGGCACGTTTGCCATCATGTACCTGCTTGGCTACAGCCTGGACAACCTGTCGCTCATGGCGATTGTGGTGGCCACCGGCTTTGTGGTGGACGACGCCATCGTCGTGCAGGAAAACATTGTGCGCCACATGGAGCGTGGCAAATCGGCCTACCGTGCAGCGCTGGACGGGTCGCGTGAAATTGGCTTCACCGTGATCTCCATCAGCCTGTCGCTGATTGCTGTGTTCATCCCGGTGTTGCTCATGGGCGGCATTGTGGGGCGGCTTTTCCGAGAGTTCGCAGTCACCCTTTCAGCAGCCATTGTGGTGTCGCTGGTGGTGTCCCTCACGCTCACGCCCTCCATGGCTGCGCAACTGCTCAAGCCCGATCACGCCGAGTCTTCGGCAGGGCGTTTCAGCCGCGTCATGGCATGGCTCGACAAGGGCTTGCAAGCGGTTCGCAGCGCTTACCGAAAAAGTCTGGCCTGGTCCATTCGCCACACCGGCTTGGTCATGGTTCTGCTAATGGCCACCGTCGCACTCAATGTGTACTTGTACATTCACATTCCCAAGGGTTTCTTCCCGCAGCAAGATACGGGCCGTTTGCTGGGTTTCATCCGCGGTGACCAAAGCATTTCCTACCAGGCCATGGAAGGCAAAATGAACCAGCTCATGGCCATTGTGCAGGCCGACCCCGATGTGTCGGCGGTGGTGGGTTTTGTGGGTGGTGGGCGCCGCAACGGCGGTTTTATGTTCGTCACGCTGAAACCCCTGAAAGAACGCAGCGCGAAAATGGTGGAGGTGCTCGGGCGGCTTCGCAAGCAATTGGCCCACGTGCCGGGCGCCTCGCTGTTTCTCACCCCGTCGCAGGACGTCCGCATTGGTGGACGGCAAACCAGTTCAGAATTTCAGTTCACGCTGCTGGCCGATGATTTGAGTGTGCTGCGCGACTGGGAACCCAAAGTGCGCGAGGCCATGTCCGCCTTGCCACAGTTGGTGGACATTGACACCGACCAGCAGGACAAAGGTTTGCAAAACAACCTGGTGATTGATCGAGATGCTGCAGCCCGCTTGGGTCTGAATGTGCGCGACATCGACACCACCTTGAACAATGCGTTTTCGCAGCGCCAAGTGTCCACCATCTACAACCCGTTGAACCAATACCGGGTGGTGTTGGGTCTCAACGAGTTTTACCTTCAAGGGCCAGAAAGCTTAAAGGCCATTCGGTTTTCCACACCCGATGGCGGTCAGGTGCCGCTGTCGGCTTTTGCCCGGGTGGTGCCAGGCAATGCACCGCTGTCGGTCAGCCACGATGGCGGCTTTCCATCCTCCACCATCAGTTTTGGTTTGGCCCCCGGTTATTCGCTCAGCGAGGCCTCGGCAGCTGTTCAGCAAGCCTACGAGCGCCTCACGCCGCCGGTGGCTTTGCGCGGTACATTTCAGGGCAGTGCCGGGGCTTTTCAGCAATCGTTGTCCAGCCAGCCTTTGCTAATTCTGGCGGCCATTGTCACCATCTATTTGGTCTTGGGCATACTCTACGAAAGCCTGGTGCACCCGCTCACCATTTTGTCCACATTGCCTTCTGCCGGTGTGGGGGCGTTGCTGGGGCTGATGCTGTTTGGTGAAGAGTTCGGTGTGATTGCACTCATTGGCGTGCTCTTGCTGATTGGCATTGTGAAAAAAAACGCCATCATGATGATCGACTTCGCCATCGACCGGCAGCGCCGCATGGGCTCATCGGCTGCGCCCGCCATTTATCGGGCGGCGGTGCTGCGCTTTCGGCCCATTCTCATGACCACACTGGCCGCCATGCTGGGTGCCGTACCCTTGGCCTTGGGCAGTGGGGATGGTGCCGAACTGCGCACCCCACTGGGCATTGCTATTGTGGGCGGTTTGTTCATGAGCCAATTGTTGACCCTGTACACCACGCCGGTGGTGTACATCCTGCTGGACCGCTATCTAGGGAAGTCAAAACGATGATTGCTTTGTCCAAACGCGTCGCGCATTGGTGTGTGCCCGTTGTGCTACTGCCACTCAGCGCTTGCAGCCTGGCACCCACTTACACCACGCCCGCACTGAATACACCGGTGCCCGCCGAATTCAAACAGGACGGGCCATGGCGCCCCACAGCCGGGCAGGTGCAGTACCGTGCCGATTGGTGGGTGGTGTTCAACGACCCGGTCTTGAACCAGCTTGAAGAACAGCTCACACAAAACAACCCGGGCATTGCCATTGCACAAGCCCAATACCGCAGCGCACGGGCTGCACTTGACGGTGCACGCGCCAGCCTCTTCCCCACCTTGAATGGCAACCTGGGCGCAACCCGCAGCCGCAATGGCAACACGGGTAACACCACAGTGATGCAATCGCCGGTGACCAACCTGTATACCTTGTCAGCCCAAGCGGCTTGGGAAGTGGACCTGTGGGGCAAGTTGTCCGGTGGTGTGGATGCAGCCGATGCACGCGCCCAGTCCGCCGAGGCGCTCGTGGGTTCTGCCCGGGTCAGCGCACAGGCCTTGCTCGCCCAAAGCTATTTTTTGTGGCGGGCCTCCATGGAGCAAGAGGCCCTTTTACAGCGCAGTGTCGAAGCCTACACGCGCTTTCGCACGCTCACCCAAAACCGCTTGAATGCCGGTGTGGCGTCCAAGCTGGACCTAGCGCAGGCCGATACCTTGCTCAACAACACCCGCACACAATTGTCCGAAGCCACCTTGTCGCGGGTGCAAACTGAAAACGCCATTGCTGTTTTGTTGGGCATAGCGCCCGCTGCGCTGGCCCTGAACCCCAGCGGCGACTGGTCGATTGAGCAGGCCGCCATTCCGGCAACCCCCGCTTTGTTGCCCTCCGAGTTGTTGCTCAGCCGGTTCGATGTGTATTCCGCCGAGCGGCAGGTGGCCGCTGCCAACGCACAAATCGGTGTGGCCCGTGCGGCCTATTTTCCCAGTTTGAATTTGTCCGCCAGCACCGGCTTTCGCAGCAACAGTTGGAGCAACCTCACTACTTCACCTGGGCGGTTTTGGTCGGTGGGGCCTGCGCTGGCTTTGAATTTGTTTGATGCGGGTGCTCGATCTGCACAAGTTGAGCAGGCACGCGCCACTTACGATCAAACCGCGGCCACCTACCGGCAAACCGTGTTGTCAGCTTTTCAGGAGGTGGAAGACAACCTGGCGGCCATTCGCTATTTGGCGGAAGAACGGGAGTCGCAAATGCAGGCCCTGCAATCGGCCCGACTGGCCCGCGAAGTGGCCGAGAACCAATACAAGGCCGGTACAGCCGATGCACTCACCGTGATCTCGGCCCAGGTGGCCGAGTTGAACGCCGAAACCGCCCGCATCAACCTCTGGAACCGCAGCGTGGCTGCGGTGGTTCAATTGTTGAAAAACACCGGTGGTCGGGCCGTCGAGCGTTAATCGTTGCCCGTCTTGGGCAGGTCTACCCCTTTGGGCCACAGCAGCCACAGCCGCAAGGTTTGCCGTGTTTTCCCGGCAGCTTCTCCGGCCGCATGGCCGGTGCCCCAAAAATAATCTGCGCGCACACGGCCACGAATGGCGCCGCCGGTGTCCTGCGCCAGTGCTGCGTGTTGCATCGGTTTCTGGTTCACGGGGTTGGTGCTGTCCAGCCACATCAGCGCACCATAGGGCACCAGGCTGCGGTCCACAGCCAGGCTGAATTCCCCTGTCAGCGGCAGGCCCAAAGCCCCAATCGGTCCTTGTTCGGGGCTGAGCACTGTGTTTTCCGCAAAAAACACCACGCTGGGGTTGTTGTTCAGCAACTTGTCCACTTTGGCCGGGTTCTTCTCAGCCCAAGCGCGAATGCCCGGAATGGTCGCCTGTGCGGTGGTCAGTTCACCCCATTCCACCAACACACGCCCAATGGCCTTGTAGGGGTAGCCGTTCTGGTCTGCATAGCTTAGGCGGATCACACTGCCATCGGGCAACTTCACGCGCCCCGAGCCCTGCACCTGCAGCAAAAATGCATCCAGTTTGTCGTCCACCCACACCAGTACGTTGCCACGCTTTGGGCCCACATTGGTTTCCCATTCGGCGCGGTCGTAATAGGGCACCAGGGTGTTGCCTTCAACCCGTCCTCGGATGCGCTTGCCTTTCAGTTCGGGCACCAGTTCATCCAGCTTAACGGTGATCAGGTCCGAAGGCACACCGTACAGCGGCACATTGAAGCGGCCTGTGGGCTTGCGCGATCCATTCAGCAAGGGTTCGTAGTAGCCCGTCAGCAAACCTTCCTTTCGACCGTCCTCCTGTTGCAACTGCCACACATCCAGTTCTTTTTCCATCCAGTTGCGGGCCTCTTCATCGGTGTTGAGCGTTGGCGCACGCCTGCACATCTCCACCAAGCCAGCGGGGCTGGCCTTGCGCCGCTGCAACACCCCGCATTGCGCCATGAAGGCATCCAGCGCGGCTTTCTGCCCCTTGGTGCTGGCCCAACCGGGCAGCTGCGAGAAGCTCGATTTTTCCAGCAATGGCAGTGCAGGGGGCTTCTCCGCCGGCTTTTCTTCTGGGGCCGGGCAGGAACAATTCACTGGCTTTGGGGTCTGTGGAGGAATCTGCTGCGTCGCGCAGCCCGCTACAATGCCAGCCAGGGTGATCTGGGCAATCCAGCGCCCAAGCCGAAGCGTCTTTAGGGAATCAATCAACATGTGGTTACTCATTGCAGAAATGGTGTTGGCGCTGGGCGCCATCGTGTTCATCATGTGGTGGACGATGCGGGCCCGTGTTGATCATGCAGTACCGCCCGACGAGCCCTTGGAGCAAGAGACCCTTGAGCAGACCACAGCGCAACCCACCGACGCACCTTCGGCGCCAGAGCCGAGCAAACCACAGGTTTAATGCAGTACCCGGGGCATGGACAACATGAATTCCGGAACGTCCACCTGGAATTGCTCGCCACCTTCGCCCACAAAGGTGTAGTCGCCTTTCATGGTGCCCACCGGCGTGGGCAGGGGGCATCCGCTGGTGTATTGAAACATCTGACCGGGTTTCAAGGTGGGTTGTTCCCCAACCACGCCATCGCCGCGAATTTCCTGAACAATTTTGTAGGCATCGGTGATGATCCAGTGCCGGCTCACCAGTTGGGCTGTGGCAGTGCCCACATTCTCAATTTCAATGGTGTAGGCAAACACGTAAGGCCCTTTCTCCTTGTCGCTTTGCTCATCAAGAAATTGGGTGCTGACACGCACTTCAAACTGGTAGGGTGAATCGCTGCTCATTGTGGTTCTTGGCGCACGCTGGAACGCGCCCGGTGTGGCGGTGTGGGTTAATTAACGGTAATCGGCCGATCAGTATGAGCCCAAACCGCCAATTTCACAATTGGCCTTGCTGAACTGTCAATGTCGAAGCCAGCCGGGTGTCGCGGTCCCAGCCCTGTCTGGCAGCTTGTTTCGATTAAACTATTGCTTTGCGCCTAGCGCCGTACCCCGCACTCCATCAGGTTGATGTCCATGAATTCTTTCGTGATTGCCCCCAGTATTTTGTCGGCCGACTTTGCCCGCCTGGGCGAGGAGGTCAAGAACGTGGTTGCTGCGGGCGCGGACTGGATTCACTTCGACGTGATGGACAACCACTATGTGCCCAACCTGACCATCGGGCCCTTGGTGTGTGAAGCCTTGCGCCCCCACACCACAGCACCCATTGACGTGCACCTCATGGTGCGCCCGGCCGACCGCATCATTCCCGATTTTGCCAAGGCAGGCGCCAACATCATCAGTGTGCACCCAGAGGGCACCGACCACCTGGATCGCACCTTGAGCCTTATTCGTGACCAGGGCTGCCAGGCCGGTGTGGTCTTGAACCCGGCCACCCCCGTGCAGTGGTTGGACCACATCATGGACAAACTGGACTTGGTGCTCTTGATGTCGGTCAACCCGGGCTTTGGTGGGCAAAGTTTCATTCCACAAACCCTCCACAAGCTGGCCGAAGTGCGCCGCCGCATCGATGCCCATGTGGCTGCGGGCGGCAACAACATTCGCCTGGAGGTGGATGGTGGCGTGAAGCCAGACAACATCGCCGCCATTGCCAAAGCGGGTGCAGACGCTTTTGTGGCGGGCTCCGCCATTTTCGGCAAGCCCGATTACAAAGCGGTTATTGACGCCATGCGCGCCGAGTTGGCCGGGGTGAAAGGGCAGGGGGCCGCATGAGCATCCGCGCCATCCTGTTTGATTTGGACGGCACATTGCTCCACACCGTGCCCGACCTCGCCGCTGCCGTGAATGCCATGCTGCGCGATCTTTCATTGCCCGAGCTGGACGAGCACACCGTTGCCACCTACGTGGGCAAGGGCGCTGAAAACCTCATTCACCGCAGCCTCACCGGTACGCTGGATGGTCGGGCTGATGCTGCCCTGTTCGACAAAGCCAATGCCATCTGGCATGCCCACTATGAGCACATCAATGGCCAGCATGCCGAGTTTTACGGGGGCGTGCGTGAGGGGCTGGCTGCATTCCAACAAGCTGGCTTCAAGCTGGCCGTGGTCACCAACAAACCCGAGCGGTTCACCGGCCCATTGCTTGAGCGCAGCGGTATTGCCGAGTATTTCAGCGTCGTTGTTGGTGGCGACACTTACGAGCGCAAAAAGCCCGACCCTCTACCCGTGCTCAAAGCGTGTGAGCGCTTGGGCGTAGCCCCGGCGGATGCATTGTTCATTGGCGACTCACTCAACGATGCACAGGCCGCCAAGGCCGCCGGCGTGCCCTGTTGGCTGTTGCCCTATGGTTACAACGAAGGCCGGCCCATTCAAAGCACCCCGTGCGATGGCCACATCGACACCCTGTTGCAGGCCGCTGACCGTGTGCGCGCCCAACAGCCCAGCCAGGTGAACCCATGATTTCCCGTTCCGAATTTGATGCCTTGGTTGCCCAGGGCTACAACCGCATCCCGTTGATTGCCCGGTGCTACGCCGACCTCGACACACCCCTGTCGATTTACTTCAAACTGGCCAACCAAAAAAACACCTTCCTGCTGGAATCGGTGGTGGGGGGCGAACGCTCAGGCCGTTATTCCTTCATCGGTTTGCCATCCAGCACCACCATTGAAGTGGTTGAGCACCGTGTTGAAGTGAGTCACACCGACAGCCATGGCAAACGCACCGTCACCGAGCAATTCTCTGGTGATCCGCTGGCCTTCATCGAGCAGTATCATGCACGGTTCAAAGTGCCGCCTGTGGAGGGTGCGCCCCGCTTCTTCGGCGGCTTGGCAGGCTACTTCGGTTACGACACGGTGCGTTACATCGAAGGCCGTCTGGAACAGAGCCGCAAAGCCGATGACCTCGGCATTCCCGACATTCTGCTGATGCTCACCGACCGCATGGCGGTGGTGGACAACATCAAAGGCACCATTCAACTCATCGTGTTTGTCGATCCCGCGCAGGCGCATGCTTATGAGGATGGTGTGGCTGAATTGAAGCGCCTCATGGCGCAGTTGCGCACACCCGTAGCCATTCCTCTCAGCGGTGCATCCGAAGTCACCCCGATTGAGCACAACCTCAGCAAAGACCATTTCTTTGACATGGTCGCCAAGGCCAAGGAATACATCGCAGCCGGCGACGTCATGCAGGTGGTGATCGGCCAACGCTTGTCCAAAAAATTCACACAGAGTGCGCTCTCCCTCTACCGTGCGCTGCGCTCGCTCAACCCCTCGCCTTACTTGTTTTATTACAACTTTGGCGACTTTCAGGTGGTGGGCTCATCGCCCGAAATTCTGGTGCGACAAGACCAACAAGCGGATCACCAATCCCTCATCACCTTGCGCCCCATCGCTGGCACGCGCCCTCGCGGCAAAACGCCCGAGCAGGACTTGGCTTTGGCTGACGAGTTGTTGGCTGACCCCAAGGAAATTGCCGAGCATGTCATGTTGATTGACCTGGCCCGCAACGATGTAGGCCGCATCGCGCAAACTGGCAGCGTGCAAGTCACCGAGAAAATGGTCATCGAGCGGTATTCGCACGTCATGCACATCGTGAGCAACGTGCAGGGTGTGCTCAAGCCCGGTTTATCGGCCATGGACGTGTTGCGCGCAACCTTCCCGGCAGGCACGTTGTCGGGTGCGCCCAAAGTGCGCGCCATGGAAATCATTGATGAGCTAGAGCCGACCAAGCGCGGCGTCTACGGTGGTGCCTGCGGTTACCTCAGTTTCACCGGCACCATGGATGTGGCCATCGCCATCCGCAGTGGTGTGGTGAAAGACAACATGCTCTACGTGCAAGCGGGTGCAGGTGTGGTGGCCGACTCGGTGGCCGACAGCGAATGGATGGAAACCGAGAACAAAGCCCGCGCTGTGATGCGTGCTGCCGAACTGGTTCAACACGGGCTGGACGGCGAACTCAGCTAAACAATAGCCCTCGGAAGGAGCAGAACGGACCTCTCCCCCAAATAGGGAAAAGTCACCTTCACCTATTCTCGCGTTAACTGAACGTGTACACAGTGCGCCAGCAGTTAACGGGAGGATGCATGAAGCTGTTGCTTTTGGAGGATGATCGCCAGTCGGCCCTTGAACTTATTCAGACACTGGAACCCCAGTGGCCCGGTCTTGTTCACTGGGTGGATGCCTGCAACGATGCATCCGTGCAACTTGCTGGCCCACACTACATTCCGTTCGTCATTTGTGAGTTGAACCTGCACGACGGCGATGGTGCCCACCTCATGCGCCTGGCCAACGAAAAAGGTCAGCTGGCCTTCACCACCACCCTGATGATGACCACGCACCCTCAGCGGGAGCAAGTGCTGCAGGCCAAGGCGGCCGGTGTTCAACGTTTGGTGGTCAAACCCCTGCAAGCCAATGTGCTGCAGGACGCACTCAACCATGTGCTGGACCAACTCAAGCAAATGAACCAGCGTGTCGCGCAGTACGCCCAATCCGAAGACGTGCAGGCCTTTGTGGAGGATGTTTCAGCACTGCGTTCCGAGCCACTCACCGACAGGGCTTTGCAAAAGCTCTACCAGCAGGCCACCTTGTTGGGCTTTCATTCCATGACCCAGGCCATCACACGGCTAAGGCATTATTTGGGCCGCCCGGGCCGCCGCACCAGTGAAATCGAAAATGCCTTGTCTGCTTTGAATGTTCACTGTGCGGGCCTGTTGCCGTTGTTGGTGACCTGAGTTGCTGCGCGCGCCCCGGTTGTGGGTCGATCTGTGGGAGAATTGAATTTCCCCGGTTTACTTCCCCATCCGTAGGCGCACCATGCTCCTGATGATCGACAATTACGACAGCTTCACCTTCAACCTCGTTCAGTACTTTGGCGAACTGGGGCAGTTGGTGCATGTGGTGCGCAACGACGCGATCAGCGTGGACGAGGCCTTGGCCCTCAGGCCTGCAGCGGTGTGTGTGTCCCCCGGCCCCTGTTCCCCAGCGCAAGCGGGTGTGTCCATCGAAGTCATCCAACGCTTCGCCGGCGTCGTGCCGGTGTTGGGGGTGTGTCTGGGCCATCAAGCGATTGGTGAAGCCTTTGGCGGCAAGGTGGTGCGGGCCAAAACCATCATGCATGGCAAAACATCCCCCGTTCACCACCACAATGTCGGCGTTTTCGAGGGGCTGCCCAATCCGCTCACCTGTATCCGTTACCACTCTTTGGCCATTGAGCGTGAAAGCCTGCCCGATTGCCTGGAAGTCACGGCCGAAACAGCCGATGGCGAAATCATGGGTGTTCGCCATCGCGAGTTCGACGTCGAAGGGGTGCAGTTTCACCCGGAATCCATTCTGAGCGACCGTGGGCACGACCTGCTTCGCAACTTCCTCAAGCGCGTGGCCCAGCACCACGCCGCCTGACCCAACTTTCAACGCATCACCATGTCCGAGACCTTCAGCTTCTCTGCCACCCTCAACCAGCTTCTGGCTGGTCATGATTTGGACTATGCCACCACCCGGCAAGCCTTTGAGCAACTGCTCAACGGGGGTTTGACGCCCGTTCAAGTGGCTGGCCTCTTGGTGGCTTTGCGTGTCAAGGGTGAAACGGTGGATGAAGTGGCCGCTGCGGCACAAGTCATGCGTGACCTGGTTACCCCCGTGGTTTTGCCAGCCGACAGCCCTGTGGTCGATTTGTGCGGCACGGGTGGCGATGGTGCACAAACCTTCAACATTTCCACCGCATCCATGTTTGTGCTGGCTTCGGCCGGCGGTCAGGTGGCCAAGCATGGTGGTCGAAGTGTGTCCTCCAATTCTGGCAGTGCCGACGTGCTCGAGCTGCTCGGCGTCAACATCAACCTAAAGCCCGAGCAGGTTGCCCAGTGCATCCAGTCGGTGGGCATCGGTTTCATGTTTGCGCCCAACCACCACAGCGCCATGCGCTTTGCTGGCCCAGTGCGCAAAGAGCTCGGCGTTCGCACCGTGTTCAACATCTTGGGACCACTCACCAACCCGGCACTGGCCAAGCGGCAGGTCATGGGTGTGTACAGCGCCAATCTGCTCGACCTTCAGGCGCAGGTGCTGGCTCGGTTGGGTTCGGTGCGTGCGCTCATCGTTCATGGCAACAACGGCATGGACGAACTGTGCATTGAATGCGACTCGCAGGTGGCCGAGCTGAATAACGGCGTTGTGAACCGGTACACGGTTCGCCCTGAAGACTTTGGTTTGCAGCGCGCTTCGCACGACGCGTTGAAGGCCCGGTCTGTGGAAGAGTCTCGCGACAAAATCTTTCATGCCCTGGAAGGCAAGGGCGGGGCGGTGGGCGACATTGTGTTACTCAACGGTGCAGCCGGTTTGTACACGGCAGGGTTGGTGAACAGTCTCCAAGAGGGAGTTGAGCTCGCACGTCAGCAAGTCGCCTCCGGGGCTGCATTGCGCAAGCTGCGCGAGTTTGTTGAATTCACCCAATTGGTTTCGCGCTGAGGTCCCCATGAGCGACATTCTCGACAAAATCCTCGCCACCAAACGTGAAGAAATCGCGCTGGGCAAACAAATCCTTACCGAGGTTCAGTGGCTGACCAAGGCCGCTCGCCTGGAGCCCGCCCGAGGCTTCATCAAGGCCATGAAATCGGCTGTGGCTGCGGGCAAGCCAGCCGTCATCGCCGAGGTCAAGCGGGCCAGTCCCAGCAAAGGTATTCTCCGCGAACCCTTCGACCCTGAAGCCATTGCCAAAAGCTACGCCGAGCATGGCGCCACCTGCCTGTCTGTGCTCACCGACATTCAGTATTTCAAGGGTGCGCCCCAGTATCTGGACATGGCGCGTCAGGCCAGTGGCCTTCCCGCCATCCGGAAAGACTTCATCATCGACACCTATCAGGTGGTGCAAGCGCGCGGCTTGGGGGCCGACGCCATTCTCTTGATTGTTTCTGCACTCGATTTGCCCCAACTCCTCGAGCTCGAAAGCTGTGCCCACGAGCTGGGCATGGATGTGCTGGTGGAAGTGCACGATGAAGCCGAAATGGACATTGCCTTGCAAATGAAGACACCGTTGGTGGGCGTCAACAACCGCAATTTGCGCACCTTCGAGGTGTCGCTGGACACCACGTTGAACCTGCGTCACAAGGTGGGTGCCAACCACCTGCTGGTCACAGAAAGTGGCATTTCAACACCCGAGGACGTGCAGCGCATGCGCAGTCAGGGTGTGCATGCATTTTTGGTGGGCGAGGCGTTTATGCGTGCACCGTCGCCCGGCGAAGCACTGGCCAAGCTGTTTGGCTAGGCACGCGCATCCAGCCAAGGTGCAACAACCGCACCTTGAGCGGACTCATCTTTGCGAATCAACCACTCTGTTGGCTGCGCATTGTCCAGTGTCAGTTTGAAGGTCATCAGGCGCTCAGCCCGAAAGGCCATCAGTGTAAGCACATCGCCCGCTTTCGCAGCGGCCAGTCGCCGTTTGTACTGGGCTTCCGTGGCTCTTCGCTCGTCCAGCGCCACCACCACATCACCAGCCGACAAACCCGCCACATGCGCAGGGCTGCCATTGAGCACCTGTTTCACCTGCATGCCCTCGCTGGAAAACTGTACCATCATGCCCACAAACACCGGGGCACCTTCGGTTTTGGTGTCCAGTTGGTAGCCCAAGGTGCGCAAGCTGTCCTGCAGCGGCAGTTCATCGGTGCTGTAAGCCCACTGTTGAATCAGCGCGCTCACCTCAACACCGGTTGCTTCCTGCACCAAAGCCGGAAATTCCGATTCGCCCAAACCCGCTTGTTCACTTCCCTTTTTTTGCCACATCAGGCGCATCACGTCATCCAGGCTGCGTGTGCCCTGTGTACTGGCTCGAATATGGCTGTCCAGGCAGAGCGCAATCAGCGCGCCTTTCGTGTAGTAGCTCACCACGGCATTGGGCGCATTCTCGTCTTGGCGATAATACTTGGTCCAGGCATCCATTGAGCTGTCGGCCGCACTTTGCACCAAGCGCCCCCGGTTCTTCAACACTTGCGTCGCTGTTCTGCCCAAAGCCTTCAAATAGGCAGCCTCGTCCATCTTTCCGGCCCGCACCAACATCAGGTCGTCGTAATACGAGGTAAAGCCTTCAAAAATCCACAGCAGCCGCGTGTAGTTTTCCTGGGTCAGGTCATACGGCAAAAACACCGCGGGCTTCATGCGCTTCACATTCCACGAATGAAAGTACTCGTGGCTGCACAGGCCCAAAAATTCTTCATAGCCTTTGGGCGCCTCTGCCACGCCTTGTTGCGGCAAGTCAGTGCGTGCGCACAGCAGCGCGGTGCTGTTTCTATGCTCCAAGCCGCCATAGCCTTTGTCAGTGGCGTGCAGCATGAAGCAATAGCGTTCGAAAGGGGCTTGTTTTTTCTCGGGGTCAAACAGGGCGATTTGGGCTTCGCACACGGGCTTCAGGTCGTTGCACAGTCGCGCCATGTCCAGGTCTGCATCGGCGCCATACACCGCAAACACATGTGGTACGCCACACGCCTCAAACCGGCCCACTTGCAGCTCACCCATCTCAACCGGGTGGTCAATCAAGGCATCGTAATTCGGGGCGGTGTAGGTGATGGACTCGCCTGTCTTCAGCTCGGTCGTCAACCCAATGGCGGTCAGTGCGCTCAAGCCAGTGGCCACCGTCCAGGTCGCTTGCCGGCACGGTGCTTCTTTCGTCAGTGTCAGTTCAATCGGCGCTTGTTCAAAGCCTTTTGGACACAAAAACAGGCTGGTGCCGTTGAAAAAGGCATGGGTCTCATCCACATGCGCACCACGCACCGACAAGTCCCAGCAATACACCGTCCATTCGCACACAATCTGGCAAGGCTCACGCGGTGAGCCCAGTGTCAACTGCCAATGGTCTTTGTTCAACTTCTGAACAGCCACCGGTGTGCTATTCGCCCGGGCTTGTACCGAGATCACATGCCGGGAAAATTCCCGGATCATGTAACTGCCGGGTATCCAGGCGGGTAAGCGCAACACCGGTTGGTCGGGCGAGTCGCCCTCCCAATCGAATGCCAGCGACACATGCAAATAGTGGCCTTTGGGGTCGGCCACACGGACGGTGTACTTCAGCATGGCACTTAAACCTTCACCACCACGCGGCCGGTGTTGGTGCCCGCCATAATCTGCGCTGCTGCACCCAAACTCTCTTCCAGCGAAATCACCCGAGACAGCTTGGCCAGCTTGTTCAAATCCAAATCCTTGGCCAATCGTGTCCAGGCTTCTTCACGAACCGCAATCGGTGCCATCACCGAATCAATGCCCTTCAATGTCACACCGCGCAAAATGAACGGCGCAACCGACGACGGAAAGTCCATGCCCTGCGCCAAACCGCAGGCAGTTACCGTGCCGCCGTATTTGGTTTGCGCACACGCATTGGCCAGGGTATGCGAACCCACACAGTCCACCACGCCGGCCCAACGCTCTTTCTGCAATGGCTTACCGGCTGCGCTCAAGGCATTGCGGTCCATCACATCATGCGCACCCAGGCTTTTCAGGAATTCGGCTTGCTCGGGTTTGCCGCTGGTGGCCACCACGGTGTACCCCAGTTTGCTCAATAAGGCGATGGCCACTGAGCCCACACCACCGGTGGCACCCGTCACCAAAATTTCGCCATGCTCTGGCTTTACGCCAGATTTTTCCAAGCCCAGCACGCACAGCATGGCGGTGTAACCCGCTGTACCAATCGCCATGGCCTGTTCCGCGCTCAAACCGGCAGGGCGGTGGATCAACCAATCGCCTTTCAGTTTGGCCTTGCCAGCCAGGCAGCCCCAGTGGGTTTCGCCCACGCCAAAGCCGTTCAGGATGACCTCATCACCCACTTTAAAACGGGGGTGAGCGCTTTCCAACACTTTGCCAGCGCCATCAATACCGGCCACCATCGGCCACTGGCGAACCACCGGCGACTTGTTGCAAATCGCAAGGCCGTCTTTGTAATTCAGTGTGGAATGGGAAATTTCGACCAGCACATCGCCGCTCTCGGGCAACTGGCTCTCGCTCAGTTCTTCAATGCTGGCCTTGAATTCGCCCTGCTCGTTTTTTTGTAGAAATACTGCTTTGAACATGTTGTCTCCGGCTTCTCAGGTGTCATTTTAACCAGCCAAAGACTACACCATTTAAGCGAACCAAGCCGTCAGGACCAACCCCAGCATCGCGCCAATTGTGAGGTGGTTGCGCAGTCGGAGATACCGCGCAAATCCCTTCATGGGTTTCAGCATGGCTTGGTCGGCCAGCCATACCAACGCCAAAATGCCGGTCAAGACCCACAGGGTTGCATAGGCTGGTGTAAACGCCGCTGAAATCCACGCCAACAGCGAAGGCGTCACACCCCACACAAAGCTGCGCGTCTCGAATTCTGCCGGAGTCAGTCCAGCCAGGTAGGTGGGGTGTTGCAGGTTGGATTGCATCAAAGCAAGGCCCCAATGCACAGCACCCAAAAAAGAAACAATGCACAGTGCGTACAGCACATTGATGTGTGCGTAGTCATTGGCCACTTCGGTGCCGCTGTGCAGCGCAGTCAATCCAGCCAAACCCAGGAAAGGAATGAGTCCCGCGTAGCCCAAGATGTCCATCCACCGGCTTGATGTTTGTCCTGTCATGGTTGTTGCGTCTCCAATTCAAATTCGCCGAGCGCCTCATCCAGCGAGCCAGCCATGGCAGTTGCTTCCCGGTAAAACCGCGAAAAGCTCTGCTGAAAACTGCCCGGGTTGGGCAACAGGCTGGCTTGTTTACGCCACCGTGCTGGCAGTGCCTGGTGCAGTTGCTTGTAGCCCGGGTTCAGCGTGTGTTCAATGTCGCCCGAAATGCCCGCTTGCATCAACGCTTCCCGCAACTGGTCCATGCTCCCCGTACAACGGCTGTCCACCACCAAAATCGATTGACAATGGCGACGCATCGGCTCTAGCACAAAGCGCCAGCGACGCGCATTCCAAGGGTGTTCAGCATGAAATGCGGCGTCCAGTATGCCAATCTTGAAGGCGCCATCCTGTTTCTCCAGGCATCCCAGGTCCCAAGGGTGCACCCACCGCACAGCCGCATCGTCCGGCAACTGCATCCGGTTCAGCCACGATATCCCATCGGCTCCCAACTGCCGGGCGTCGACCCATGCAGATTTCCCTGCGCCGCTCAACTCAGGCAGAACGTCCAGTCTGTCCAGTTCTTCGAGAAAGTCCGCGCCGCAGCCCAGCAAGCCCGGCACATCCACTCCCATGCTTTGAACACCACGCTCCGGGCCCACATCCCGCTTGCTGCGCGCGGTCGCCTCCAGACTTTCATAATCGGTGTCAATGCTGGTCCCGCTGCAGTCCAGGTGGCGCGCGTACTTGCGCACGTTCTCAGCGTTGAATACATAGGGCTTGTGGCTGAACGTGCCCGCCACCCACTGCCAACTCAAGTGGTTGGACGCCAAATCGCCGTCCAGCAAATGGGCATACATCCAGTCTGCCCCAGCGCGCCAGTTCACCTTGCGCAGGTGTACCGTGTATGAAGCGATCCACATCCGGGTGTGGTTGTGAATGTAGCCCGTCTCGTACAGTTGCCGTACACCCGCATCGATGGCGGCCACGCCGGTTCGAGCTTCCAGAATGTCGGTTGGCATGTCGCCGGCATAGCGTCCGCCCCACACTGGGCGACGCACATCCTTCAATATGCCGTCCCCCAGCTCACCGTGTACATGCTTGAAGAATTCGCGCCAGGCAAATTCAAACACCAGTTTGTCGTCAAAATTCAACGGGTGTTTTTGGTGAATGGCTTGTGTCGCCTCGCGTACGCTCACAAATCCATGGGTAATCCAGGGGGCCAGGTAAGTGACGGCCCCATCCAGAAAATTTCGAGTCTTGCTGTACGCCACCGGGTTGACCCGGGCGACTGCAGCCAAAGCGGCCTGCCGGGTCGGCGCAAAATCGGGAAGGAATCGTTGCTGCATTTGAATAAGGTCCTTGCCGTTTTTCTTGCATTGAAAGTGTCTGCCTGCGCAGTCGTGCTGCCTATTTCACCAATGGACGGGTGTTTCGAAAGCCGCCGTCCACATTCATCACGGTTCCGGTGATGCGCCGGGCCTCTTCGCTCAACAGCCAATTCATGGCGCTGGCCACATCGTCCGGCGAGTTCACACCGTGCAGCGGGTACTGTTTTTCACTGGCCGCCCGCATCACCTCGCTTTTTAAAAAGGCTTGGGCCATCGGGCTGTCCGTCAACCCGGGGGCAACCACATTCACCCGTATCCCGTCTGCTGCATGCGTGGCCGCTGCACTTCGAGCCAAGCCCTCGACCCCAGCCTTGGCGGCTGCAATCGCCTCATGATTGGCAACGCCGATGCCGGTCGCGCAGGTCGACACCAACACCGCACTCCCGCCAATGCCCTGTTGCTTGGCCAGTTTCAAAAATTCCTTCAAGCCATAGCAGGCCGACAGCAAGTTCACCGACAACACATCAGCCATCTGGGTCGCTGTGGTTTTAACCAAGGGGGCCACCAAAATTGAACCCACGCAATGCGCGTACCCGTGAATGGCGATGCTGTTGGATTGCAATGTTGAAAACCCGGCCTCAACCGACGCGGCATCGGTGGCCTGCACCTCCAGCAACATCACGCCATCATCGTCGCCATACAGCGCCTCCAATACAGCGCGGTTTCGGCCTGCGGCGACCACAGTTTGGCCGGCAGCGCGACAGCGTCGAATCAATTGTTGCGCGATGGCACTGTTTGCGCCCATGACAAAAATACGCGACGGCACTGATTTCTCCAAAAAACTGCTTAATTTCCGTATTTTGTCCTAGACAGAAAATAAAGTCACGACAAGAATCACCAGCGAGACCGAACAGCGCGTCTGCGGGGTAGACTTTTTGCACAAAATCCACATGGCTTAGATCAACAGGAGACACCCATGACCTATGAATGCATTCTTGTAGAAACCATCGGCAAGGTAGGCCTCGTGCGCCTAAACCGCCCACAGGTGCTCAATGCACTGAACGACCAGTTGATGACCGAGCTGGGTCAGGCGCTCTCGGCATTTGATGCCGACGACAACATTGGTGCCATGGTCGTGACTGGCAGCGACAAGGCCTTCGCAGCCGGGGCCGACATCGCCGCCATGGCCAACTACTCTTATATGGATGTCTACAAGGGCGAGTACATCACCCGCAACTGGGAAACCATCAAGTCGGTCCGCAAACCCGTGATTGCAGCAGTCCGTGGCTTTGCCTTGGGCGGTGGCTGCGAGCTGGCCATGATGTGTGACTTCATCATTTGTGCCGATACCGCCAAGTTCGGCCAGCCCGAAATCAAGTTGGGCATCATTCCCGGCGCCGGCGGTACACAACGCCTGCCCCGTGCCGTGAGCAAAGCCAAGGCGATGGACCTGTGCTTGACTGGCCGTATGATGGACGCCGCCGAAGCCGAGCGCGCTGGTTTGGTGTCCCGAGTGGTGCCCGCCGACCGTTGCCTGGATGAAGCCGTGGAAGCTGCCACCGTGATTGCCGCTTATTCCATCCCGTCGGTCATGATGGCCAAGGAAAGCGTCAACCGCGCATTTGAAGGCCCCTTGTCCGAAGGCATGCTGTTCGAGCGTCGCATGTTCCATAGCTTGTTTGCCACCGAGGACCAAAAAGAGGGCATGGCGGCATTTGTGGGCAAACGCAAGCCCGAATTCAAGAACAAATAAGCCGTCGGTGGTGCATTGAAGGGCTTAACCAACCCTTCAATGTCGCCTTAAATGAGTTCAGCCGCTGCGCTGTGCGGGTCGTCTGGCAAAAAAATCAAAAAATTTGAAAAAATTTTGGGACCTTCGGGCCTCAACTTTTTTTCGGGTTGTGTCAGAAAAATACTTGCGCGTCAGGGGCTTATTTTTGCCCTGTTGTTGTAAGTGAAAAACACCCTGGTGCAGTGCATCACTTTTATGTGATTTTTTTCCGAAAAGTGTTTGACAGGTTGGGAAGAGGTGTGCATAATCTCGTTTCTCTGCTGCACGACACGCAGCGCGAAACGAAGCAAGCAAGCGGTTTTCGAAGCGATTTGAAGATTGTAGCGTGAATAAGTTTCGAATGTTCTTTAACAAGTTAACAGCCGATAAGTGTGGGCGCTGACCGATTGAGACGGGTGTTGTTTTTGTTTCGAAAACGACGCTTTGGTTTCACGATTGAAGTGTCAGTGCTCGCACGGTAATAAAGTAAATGA
>NZ_DASWYD010000002.1:0-31860 GCF_036405155.1 Limnobacter sp.
CTCTTGCAGCCAACCCTCTTTGCCTGACGACCATAGCAAGGTGGAACCACCCCTTCCCATCCCGAACAGGACCGTGAAACGCCTTAGCGCCGATGATAGTGTGCATTCGCATGTGAAAGTAGGACATCGTCAGGCTCTCCAATACCAAAAAACCCCCAAGCCTCAAAAGCTTGGGGGTTTTTTACTTCTGTCGATTCAAACTGGATCGGATCGGTGTTCAATAAAAAAGCCAACCTCAATTGAGGTTGGCTTTTTAGTGTTGGCCCCTGGTTGGCCGAAGCGAGATTTTACTTGTGTAAAACGCTGCAGTTCTGGCTGATGGAGACCAGGATTTTGCCCAGCGCCGGCAACGTACGTGGGTCCAGCGACTTGCCTGTGTTTAAAAAGGCAACGGACAGCTCTCTGGCTGGGTCTGCCCAGCTCACGATATTGATTAGTCCAAGGTGCCCATAGGCCTTTTTGGCTTTAACGCCGAACAGAGAGAAAAGATTTTCACCCAGCATGAAACCATTGGAAAAACGCATGGGGATCAGGAGGGTTTGATCAACGGTCAAGGGACCGGCTGGTTTGATGGCGTCTTTGATGGTGTCCGCTTCAAACACCTGTTTTCCATTGAATTGGCCGCCATCCAACATCATTTGATAAAACCGGGACACCTCGTCTGCCGTGCCGTATATGTTGCCAGCTGGAATACTGACATCCATGAATCCTTCCGTGTTTGAAATGCTCGCAACTTTTTCGAAATCAATATTGAGGGCACGTTTGGCCAGCAAGTTGATGGGAAACGCTGGTGCGGCGCCGGTGCTGTAATTGAATGCAGCTTTGTTTTGGTGTTGTTTGGGAAGTCCATAGGTGAGGTAAGTGGCACCCAGCGGTTTGGCTATCACCGCTTTGAGATAATCCTCCACAGGTTTGCCGGTGATGCGGCGCACGATTTCACCGAGGATGTATCCACCAACAATTGCATGGTACGACTGTGTTTTTCCATCCCCCTGTGATGTGTGACCGGAGTTGATCAGATCAATCACGCTGTTCCACTTGAACAGAAGCGAGGGGTGGGGGTTCTTCATGGGAATCATCGGCACACCGGCCCGGTGTGAGAGTACCTGCCCAATGGTAATGTTTTCTTTGCCGTTACAGGCGAACTCCGGGATGTAAGTGCCGACAGTGTCGTGAAGCTTCAGTTTGCCCTCTTCTTTAAGCTTGTGAATCAGCATGGCAGTGATTGCCTTGGACGCCGAGAACAGGCATATGGGGGTATCTGGATGCATGAGCACGGTAGATGGATCTGGATCCGGATGTCGCGGGGGGGGATTCCCGCGCGCATGTCCAATCGACCTTTTCAGAACGATCTCACCTTGGCGGCGAATAACCATCGTCATCCCGGGCTGCAAACCGGTTTTGTAGAAGCCTTCAACACTGTTCCAAATGGCTTCCACATTGTCCCGGGTCATGTTGACGTCATAGGGACTGATTTCGGCCTGCGTGTCGATCTGTGTGACTGAACCCATGTTTTTGGGCACGGCCACCGTATTGGTCTTTTTGAACATGATGAATCTTGTCTCTGTGATTTGTTGTTATGTAACTTCTTGGTCACTTCAAAGATTGACAGTGGCGGAATGCCTTCGTCAATTCAATTTTTAGACCGTGGTCTCTACCGATCCGACGCGATTGGTGCGCCTGTCGTCATGCCGGATTCAGGTCAACCGTTAACCCACAAAACCCTCAATGGGCAGATGCGTTGATGTGCTCGTTCGCGGGTTGCTTGAGCGGGGTGCTTGACGCCAGAGCTTCAATGAATTGGGCAATCGGCTGCGTGGTGCTCCCTTTGAAAAACAGTACCGGGGAGAAAGTGCCGATGAGGCTGATGTGGTCTGTGCCTTTGACCTGCACAAAGCGATTGGGTGCGCCTGCCCGGTCCAATAATTTGTGCAGGGCCAGGCTGTTGATTTCGATGCTGACCAGGTTGTCAGACTCTGGTGCGAGGATGAGGGACGGAACCTGAGCGTTTTGAGCGAAGTCGATGGGTTGAGATTGTTTGGGGTAGTTGGGGTGATGAAAAACTGGACGAACTTCGACATCGTTGATTGGGTAAAGGTTGTAGGCACCTGCAAGACCCACAAATCCCTTCACCGTGTTTGAGATGCACAGCCCGACTTGTTCCAGCCACCGTTCGTCGTAAGACAGCATGGCGGCGTTGTAGGCGCCTGCGCTGTGCCCCATCAGGACAACTTTGGAATCGGGGTTGTAAGGGGCGTATTCTGATTTTTGCAACTCCTTCACAACCGCCAGGACACTTTTTGCATTGTCGACAAGGAAGTCTGGGTAGCTGACTTCTGGATACAGTCGATAGTTGGGAACCGCCGCAATATAGCCCATGGAAGCCAAGCGCCGGCCGACAAATTCATAGTCGCTTTTGTGCCCTCGGTTCCAGCTGCCGCCATAAAAAAATACCACCACGGGTGTCGGGGTGGTGGTATCCGCGACTTTCGCTGGCAGGTAAAGGTCAAATTTCAGTGCTGGATTTGAATCAAAGGGAATGTTTTCCCGTGTGTCAGCGGTGTAGATTCGGGATACTGAGTTGACCAGCTGTAGTGCGGAACAGCCACTCAAAATAAACAAGGGCAGTACTTTGAGCGTTGCGGTGATGGCTCGGATGGGCTTCATGGGGTACACCTAGGGGGTTGAGGCAATGATTCGCCCCAGCGGACGACTGCAGAATTTTTAACACAATTTTTGAGGAATGACATGCAAAGACCCACAATTGACCGCAGCAAGCCTGTTTGTGTAACGGGTGCTTCCGGATACATTGCCAGCTGGATTGTTCGTTATTTGCTCGAACAGGGGTTGACGGTGCATGCCACGGTCCGGGATGCCGACAAGGCGTCGTCTGTCGATCATCTCCTCAAGGCTGCGAAAGCGGCTCCAGGTCAGCTGAAGTTGTTTTCGGCGGATTTGATTGACGAAGGAGCGTTTGATGCGGCGGTCAGGGGCTGTGAGCTTGTGATACACACTGCTTCACCATTCATCATCAAAGGTTTTAAAGATCCATACGAGGCCTTGGTGCGTCCAGCCGTGGAGGGAACGCGGAACGTGTTGGAGTCGTGCAATCGGGCCGGGAGCGTTCGTCGGGTGGTGTTAACCAGTTCTGTCGCATCCATCTACGGTGATGCAGTCGAGGCATTGACCAAGAAGGGCCAGGTATTCACCGAGTCAGACTGGAACACAAGCAGTTCTGAAGACCATCAGCCTTATTCCTATTCCAAAGTGATGGCGGAGCGAAAAGCCTGGGAAATCAACAAGGCGCAATCCAATTGGGATTTGGTGACCATTA
Source organism: Limnobacter sp. (assembly GCF_036405155.1). GTDB lineage: Bacteria > Pseudomonadota > Gammaproteobacteria > Burkholderiales > Burkholderiaceae_B > Limnobacter. Next base: position 3,335 of record NZ_DASWYD010000002.1, read on the forward strand.
ACCCGAGTTTGGTGGTGGGGCCTTCGCTGACCAAAAATACTCAGTCCACCAGCATTGATGTGATGCGCGATTTGGGCAGTGGCCGGCAGAGAACCGGTGTGCCGCACCTGGAGTTTGGTTTGGTCGATGTCCGCGAGGTGGCTGCGGCGCATATTTTGGCGGGCTTCAACCCCGATGCGCAGGGCCGTTTCATTCTAAGTGGGCCTGTGGTCAGTTTGCTGCAGATGGCCAATATACTTCGGGGGCGCTTTCCACAGTACCCTTTGCCAACCAAGGAATTGCCCAAGTGGTTGGTGCGTTGGGTCGCGCCGATTGCGGCCGGGGTGAGCCGCGCCTTTATTGACAGAAACGTGGGCTACTCATTTTCATTTGACACAAGCCGTTCGCAGTCCATTTTGGGTGTGCAGTATCGTCTGTTAACAGAGACGCTTTGCGAACACTTTGATCAAATGATTGAAGACGGTTTGCTGCGACGACGTTGACCATCGGCAGTCTATGCAGGGCTATGGCGTTCCAAATCCTCCCTCACGGTCAGCAGGGCCTTTCGATGCATACCCCAGCGATACTCACCCAACACCCCTGTTGATTGAATAACGCGATGGCAGGGAATGAGGACTGCAACGGGGTTGTTGGCCACGGCGCTGCCCACTGCTCTGGCTGCTTTGGGCATGCCCAAGGCTTTGGCCAGTTGGCCGTATGAAATACCGTACCCGGACGGAAGGCGAATCAGTGCTTCCCAAACTTTGAGTTGGAAAGGTGTGGCCTGCAGGTGCAGTTCAATGGGGCCGGGGTTTTTTGATGGGCCGTCAAAAAGCCGCTTTGACAAGGCTTCGGCTGCGGTGTGAGCGGTTTGTATTTCTGCCTTGGGCCATTGTCGTTGTAACTGGGCGGTCCATGACTCCCAGTCTGTGTCGCTTGCAAATTCCAATCGATGCAAACCTCGTTCCGTGTGGGCTGAGAACAGCCAGCCCATCGGGCTTTCGGACATTCCCACCGTGAACACGATGTTCTGCCCTTGTTGCCGAATTTCCCCCGGTGTCATGGCTTCGAGTTTGACTGTCAGGTCGTGAAGCTGACTGGGCGAGGACAGCCCTGCCTCCAATGCCGCCATCAACACGGTTTCTCCCTCTCGCAGTCTCTCAAGCGCCCGTTGGCGGGACAACATGTGCCGGAAGTGTTGCGGACTGATACCGGCCCAGTTTTTGAATAGTCTTTGAAAGTGAAATGCACTGAGCCCGAATTGTTCGGCCAGTTCGGTCAAAGACAAGGCATGTTCTGGCGTGCTCCGTTTGGGCAAAACAGCCTGGTCAGTTTGAATGCGCTGCACGGCCTCTTCAATCAATGAGAAATGATCTTTAACAGTGTGTTTCGGCATGGTGTGCGACATTGACATGGAGAGATGCGAGTGTGCTGCCTACTGTGGACGATGACAACCGGAAACTTGCGAATAGAAGCCAGGTTCGACGCGGGTGCGTTTGTTGGTTTGACATGGATTCAAGGAAATGTACACAATGTAAAATAGGTAGATTTCTATTGTTCTGTCAGTAAAGTTCGATTTATGAATCTGTTTGGAATACTGGTCGGTAACACCCCATAAACCCAAATACCGCACAGCCCAACGCCTTGGGCAAAGAGGCCTGAAGGCCCAACAAGGAGACATGCATGACTCGCGCCAGTTTTCGTTCGCTTCCCGCAGCTTTTCCGTTGCCTTCCCGATTGGCTTTTTTAATCAGCGTGGCGTTTTTGCCAGGCGTGGCTGGCGCCGCAGGCACTTTTCAGGCCCCGGGTGGCATTGAGGGCCGTTGGGCGATGGAGGTCACGGTGGGTGCCGCCCAGCGGATGAAGGAAGCGGACAAGTCTCTGATTTTTATCGGGAATGGTGGAACGGCGTCCAGCGGCACCGTGGATGACGGGAACTTGAATTTCAAGAAGGGCGACATCGTTAGCTCGGCGGCCAAGGTGGTTGGTGAGCTGGAGCTGAGCAAAGACCACAAAGGCGTGTTCATTCGGGCCAAGGCGTATTCCGATTTTGTACAAAAAAGCCGGGGCGTACCGCATGGCTCTGCTGCGACTGGTTTCCAGGCTGGAGAGAAATTACCCGGCGACAAGTACGAGGAAGGCTCCAAATTTGAAGATGCCCAGTTGCTGGATGCCTATGCCTATGCGGACTTTCAACCGTTCAATAAAAATCTGACCGTCAAAATGGGCAACCAGGTGGTGACCTGGGGTGAAGCCCTGTTTATTTTGGGCGGTGTGAACCAGTTTTCAAACTTTGACTCGGCAGCGCTCCGGCGTCCCGGTGCTCAGTTGAAAGAGGTTTTCCTGCCCATTCCCCAGATTTACATGAACCTGCAGGCCACGGATGGCCTGTCGCTTGAGGCGTTTGCCCAAGTGAACCATGAGAAAGTGGTGGTGGATGGATGCGGTACCTACTTTTCGCAAGCGGATTTGTTGAATTGTAATTTTGCCGGTTCCCCTGTAAACCCGGGTGTGTTGGGGGTGGGCGGCAATGAGATTGATTTCACGGGTTATGACGATCGCCAAAGCTTCTATGGAGGCGGAACAGTTCGAGTCAACGGGATACCCTTTGACACCAGCACCACGGGGGGGCTGGCCGGGCTCACAACAGCGTTGGGGGGTATCACAGGACTTCCTGCTGACTTGAGCACCTTGAATTTCCGGATGAGTCAGTTGAGGGACCGCCGCCCGAAGGATACAGGGCAGATGGGCCTTGCTGGCCGCTTTTACGCAGGTTCTATCGGTACGGAGTTTGGTGCGTATCTGGTGAATTACCACCAACGCATTCCCAATTTGGGCCTGGTCAAGACGCCATCGAATGTGCCTGGTTCGGTCTTTAATGGATTGGCGGTCGGGCCGCAGCAAGTGGTCAACCCCCTGTCGTATTTCTTTGATTACGGCAAAGAGAACATCCAGGTGGCTGGTTTGTCAGCTGCTACCGAGATTTCAGGTTATTCGGTGTTTGGTGAAGTCAGTTACACCAAAGGCTACCCAGCCGGCTACAACACGGCAGACCTGTTGAAAGGCGGAGCCAACGGTACAGGGCCCTTGGGGGCAAAGTACTTCAGCCAGCCTGTGGGATCGGTATTCAACGGCTACAAGCCACTGGACAAGGTGCAGGCGCAGGTCTCAACCATTGCTTTGTTCCCGCGTCGTTTGGGTGCCAGCTCACTGGCCATTGTGGCTGAACTGGGTGGGCAGTTTTGGAAGGACATTGGTGACCCCTACACCGAGGAGCGCTTTGGTCGTTCCCCGGCCTTTGGTGCGGGTGCCCACGTGACCTACAACGGTGGAAATTGCGACCGCAGCATCAACCCCAACCCGAGAAACTGCGCCGTGGACGGTTATGCGACCAAGACGGCATTTGGCTACCGCGCACTGGCTGTGTTGAATTACCCGGATGTGGTGTATGGCATCAACTTGGCCCCCCGGCTGTTCTTTTCCCATGATTTCAAAGGTTATTCTGCCGATGGCGTGTTCCTTCAGGACCGCATGAACCTCGGTATTGGCCTGCGTGCTGAAATGCAATCTGCAAAATATTTTGCAGAAATGAACTACAGCATGTTTAATGACAAGGCTTACTACGATCCATTCAAGGACCGGGACTTCCTGTCCCTTGTAGTGGGTGCCAACCTGTAAGTATTCGTTGTTAAAACAAGAAAAATTGTTGGGTTTTTCAAGTGAAGGAGACAAATCCATGATTCAGACCAGTCTGAGGCGACTGGCGCTGGCCACTGTTGTGGCCTCTGCCTGTACAACTGCGTTTGCCCAAAGTGCCGATTATTCCAAGCTCGGCACAACATTGACCCCCATGGGTGCTGAGAAAGCAGGCAATGCTTCCGGCACCATTCCCGCGTGGGACGGTGGTTTGTCCAAGCCGCCCGCCGGTTTTGACGCCAACAAGGGTTACCTTGACCCGTTTGCCAATGAAAAGCCGCTGTTCACAATTACCGCTGCCAACATGGAGCAGTACAAAGACAAACTGGCGCCAGGTCAAATGGAGTTGATGAAGCGCTTCCCGACCTACAAAATGGTGGTGTACCCCAGCCACCGTACTGCGGCCTACCGGGCTGACATCTACAAGTACGCCAAGGAAGAGGCTGGGTCCATCAAGCTGGCTGAGGGTGGCAATGGTATTTTGAACTTGAAGAAGTCCAACGTGCCATTCCCGATTCCCACCGAAGGTGTGCAGGTGATCTGGAACCACATCATGCGTGACCTGGGTGGGTCCATCCATCGCATCTCCGCAGATTTCCCGGTTCAAACGAATGGCAGCTATACCCTGGGCAAGCGTGAAGAGACCATTGCGTTCGCATCGTATATGAATGATCCGGAACCCAACCGGATTTTCTATTATATGAACAAAACGCTGGCCCCAGCCAATGCTGCGGGTGAGGTGGCCTTGGTGCATGAGCCCTTGAACCAAGTGCAAGAGCCGCGACTGGCCTGGCAATACAACCCGGGGCAGCGCCGGGTTATTCGCGCGCCTGAACTGGCCTATGACAGCCCGGGTATTGGTGCAGATGGTTTGCGTACCAACGATGACTTCAACGCCTTCAACGGTGCACCAGACCGCTACAACTGGAAGTTGATTGGCAAGAAGGAAATGTTTGTTGCCTACAACAACTACAAGTTGACCAGCAAAGACCTGAAGTACAGCCAGATTCTGGGTCAAAGCCATGTGAACCAGGATTTGGTGCGTTACGAGCCACACCGGGTTTGGGTGGTGGAGGGGACCTTGAAGCCGGGTGCTCGTCACATTTATTCCAAGCGGGTTTTTTACATCGACGAGGACAGCTGGACCATTTTGCATGGTGACCAATATGACTCCCGCGGTGGCCTGTGGCGCGTTCGTGAAGTGTTTGGTGTGCAGTTGTACAACGCACCAACCTTTGCCCAAGCCGGCGAGGTGATCTATGACCTCCAGGCCCGTCGTTACCTGGTCAATGCCTTGACCAATGAAGAAAAGCCCGTTGAATTTGGTACCAAGTATTCGGTGGCCGATTTCTCAACTGCGGCCCTGCGCCGCGTGGGCCGATAAAGCAATTTAAAGAAGCCTGGGGTGGGTGCAGAGGCTTTGCAACCCACTCCAAGAAGGGCTCGAATCTATCAACACATCGAGACTGACCCAGGGACGGCCCCTGGGTTTTCAATTGGAGTAGGCATGAAAAAGCCTTTGAAGCCCGCGCTTATTCGACGGGCCTGCGGTGTGGGCGCCGTATTGTTGGCGCTCGGATTAACTGTGCAACCTGCACAGGCCTTTAAAGACCCCATGGACATCCCTGCCATTGTGGCGCCCAAAGCAGCCAAAGCGCTGATGTTGAATGTGACATCGCGCGGCAATGTGGCTGTGGTGGTGGGCGAGCGCGGTATTGTGTTGCGCCGTGATTTTTCTGCGCCAGAGCCGAAGGATGGGGCGAAAGACCAGGATGGCCACGTGTGGACACAAGCCAAGGTGCCCGTGTCCATCAACATGACGGCGATTGAGTTCGCCAGTGACTCGGTGGCTTACATGGCCGGTCACGACGGTGTGGTCTTGAAGTCCACCGATGCAGGCGCGAGCTGGACCCGTGTGTTCGATGGCAACAAAGCCAATGCACAGGTGGTCGCTGCTGCAAAAGCCAAATATGACGCAGTGCAGGCACGCTACGATGCACTGCCTGCTGCACAACAAAGCAAGATGGACGCCGAGCTGGAAGCAGCGCAGTTTGCGCTGGAGGATGCCGAGGCGGGTGCCCGTTTTGGACCGGCCCGACCCATGCTGGGTTTGTGGTTCCGCAATGAGAACCAAGGCTGGGTGGTTGGCAGCTACGGTCAGATTTTTGAAACCACCGATGGGGGCGCTAACTGGAAACTGATTGCGGACCGGTTGAACAACCCCGATTTCCGCCACTACAACGGCATTTACGGCGATGACACAGGCTTGTTGTTGATTGCCGGTGAAGCAGGCCGAATTTACAGATCCAACAATTTTGGACAAACATGGGAGCGCTTGGACACGGGCTACAACGGCCACTTCTATGGCACGGCAGTGCTACGGAGCTCAACAGGTGAGCCCACGATTTATGCATATGGTTTCTCGGGCAATGTTTACCGCATGGGGCCTGGTGCCGCTGGCTGGTGGAAGATGCAAAGCCCGACCAAGGAGAGTTTTGTTCAGGCCATTGCCCAGGGCAACTCGGTGTTGCTGGTTGACCAGAAAGGCCGCTTGGTGAAGACGGACCCGACAGGCACCCAGTTGACCATGGTGATGAACAAGGAGGGCAAGCCCGTAACCGGCATGGCCCTGGTTGGCAAAACACTGGTGCTGAGCGGTCAAGGTGGCCCTCGCACAGTTGACCTGCCCCAATAAGAACTGGAAGAAACCCCATGAGCAATGATCAAGAATTGAGCAAGATTGAGCGGTTCTTCACGAGCCTGTTGTTTGGACATCGCAAAGCGGTGTTGGTGCTGTTTGCTGTGTTGTCGGTGTTTTTTGCCTGGCAAGCCACCAAGCTTCGGCCGGATGCATCGTTTCAGAAAATGGTGCCGGTGACCCACCCTTACATCGCCAACTACCTGAAATACGAAAACGAGCTCCGTCCCTTGGGCAACGTGCTTCGAATCGCTGTTCAAAACAAAAACGGCAGCATTTATGAAGCGGAGTTTTTGGAAACGCTTCGGCAAATCACCGATGAAGTTTTTTACATCCCCGGTGTTGACCGTGGAAATTTGAGCTCGATCTGGACACCCAACGTGATGTGGCGCCAGGTGACCGAAGAGGGCCTTCGCATGGGGCCGGTGATCGGCCAGGGCTTTCAGGGCACACCCGAGCAGATTGAGCAGGTGCGCTCCAATGTCGAAAAGTCTGGGCGCATTGGCTCCTTAGTGGCCAACGATGAAAAGTCCGCCATTATTCTGGCGCCATTGCTAGAGGTCGATCCCGAAACTGGTGAAAAACTGAGTTACGGAAAATTGTCTGAGCGCATTGAAAAGGTGGTGCGTGACAAATACCAAAACGACAAGGTGTCGATTCACATCACCGGTTTTGCCAAGGTCGTGGGTGATCTGATTGAAGGGGCCAAGGACATTGCGGGTTTCTTTGTCATCACCTTTGTACTCACCGTTATTTTGCTGTTCTGGTATTCCCGTTGCTGGAAGAGCACGGCTGCGACCATTTTCTGTTGTTCGTTGGCGGTGATTTGGCACCTGGGCTTTGTCAGCATGCTGGGTTTTGGCTTGGACCCGTATTCGATTCTGGTGCCCTTTCTGACGTTTGCGATCGGCGTGAGCCATGCCATCCAGAACGTGCGGACGATGGCGGCAGAGCGTTTCCATGGCGCGACCAAAATGGATGCGGCCAAGGCCACCTTCCACCTGCTCTTCATTCCCGGGACGGTGGCTTTGTTGGCAGACGCAGTCGGTTTTTCGACATTGCTGGTCATTGAGATTGGTGTGATTCGCGAGCTGGCCATCAGTGCATCGATTGGTGTGGGCGTGATCATTTTCACCAAAATGTTTCTGTTGCCCGTTTTGATGAGCTATGCCGATGTCACCCCCTCGGGTTTGCGGCAGGTGGCCAAGCAAGAGGGCGGTGACCACAAGGTTTCCCACGCGCTGTCACGCTTGACTGAAAAGAAAGTGGCCTTGGCGGCCACGGCCGTTGCCGGCGGTATTCTGGCCATCAGCATGGTGTTGTCGTCCGGGTTGAAAATTGGTGACCTTGATCCTGGTGCCCCCGAGCTTCGTCCAGATTCCCGCTACAACCAGGACGTGAAGTTCTTGGTGTCCAACTACTCCACCAGTTCGGATGTGTTTGTGGTGATGGTTGAAACGCCCGAGGGCGAGTGCGGCGCATACCCGGTGGCGTCGGCGGTTGACCGCTTCCAGTGGGAAATGGAAAACGTGGAGGGCGTGGAAGGCAGTGCATCGCTGTTCACGGTGATGAAAAACATCATCGCTGCCCTGAACGGCGGTAATCCCAAGTGGTTGTCCATCACGCGTGACCGCTTCATTTCCAACGGCGCGCACAAAAACATTCCCACAGCCTTGTACAACGCCAAATGCTCGATGACGCCGGTCATTCTGTTCCTGGCGGATCACAAAGCGGAAACCTTGAAGCGGGTAACGGACAAGGTGGAAGCGTTTGCTGCCGAGAACAACTCGGACGATGCCAAGTTTATTTTGGCGGCTGGTAACAGCGGCATTGAGGCTGCCACCAACATCGTGGTGGAGCAGGCCCAGAAAACCATGTTGGTGTTGGTGTACACCATCATTGGTCTTTTGGTGTGGTGGGAATTCAAGAGCTTCCGTGTGATGTTGGCCATCATGATTCCGCTGTTCATCACCGAGGTGTTGTGCAAGGTGATCATGGTTCAACTGAACCTGGGTATCAAAGTGGCCACCTTGCCGGTGATTGCGCTGGGCGTGGGCATTGGGGTGGACTATGGCATTTACATCTACAACCGCCTCGAAAGCTTTTTGGCCAAAGGCTTGAACTTCAAGCAGGCGTATTTCGAAACCCTGCGGACGACTGGTGTGGCCGTGGCATTGACTGCGGTAACCCTGGCTTTGGGTGTGTTCACCTGGGCGTTCTCGGCCATCAAGTTCCAGGCAGACATGGGCATGTTGTTGGCCTTCATGTTCCTGTGGAACATGGTTGGGGCCATTATCCTGATTCCAGCGCTGATTCGGGTGTTGGCGATGGGCGCCGTGACCAAACGGTTTGGTCCATCGGTGGTAAAAGGCCTGAACTGATTCGAATCAGAAAATCAGCGATCCTGGGGCAGCTTCGGCTGCCCTTTTTTTGTCTGTGGTAACCTGCGCAGACTGGACAGAACTCTGACGCATCAGGCCAATTCACCATGTTTCCCGAACTCCCTGCCATTCCTCACCCCTTGCAGTTCAAGTCGGTCAGCTTCACGGCTTTGAAGCCTGGGCCCAAGTTGATTGTGCTTGGAGCCGTCCACGGCAATGAGGTGTCAGGAACCCGGGCCATTTTGCGGATGATTAGGGAATTTGAGCGTGGCGACCGCTTGCTGTTGGCCGGGCAGGTCACTTTCGTTCCGGTGACCAATCCGCTGGCGTATAACCGTCAACAGCGAAATGGCGATCGAAACCTGAACCGCAACCTGACACCCACCACAACGCCCGCGGATTTTGAAGACCATGTGGCCAACTGGCTGTGTCCTTTGCTGGCACAGCATGAGGTGCTGCTGGACATTCACAGTTTTCAGAAAGGCGACCAACCTTTTGCCTTGTTTGGTCCTGCTGACAATGGCGGGCCACTGCAGCCTTTCCGGCATGCCCGCGCAGAGCGGGATTTGGCCCTGCGTTTGGGCGTGTCGCGCTTTGTTGATGGTTGGCTGGAAACGTATGCCAATGGTGTGGCCAATCGTGTGGCTTACATCAAGGCCCATGGTTTGTCTGGCCAGGGCCTGAACACCGACCCCCGATATGGCATGGGCACCACTGAATGCATGCGCGCCAGTGGAGGCTATGCGGTCACGCTGGAGTGCGGGCAGCATGACGACCCCCAAGGGCCGGCAGTGGCCTACACCGCCATTGAAAATACCTTGGTTCATTTGGGCTTGATCGCTGGGCAGGTGCCCCAACCAGTGCGGGACTATCAACACCTCACCTTGGTCGAGGTGATTGACAAACGCCATGCGGATGACCAGTTTTGCCGCTCGTGGTCCAGCTTTGATCGCATCAGCAAAGGTGAGTTGATCGGTTTGCGCCAAAACGGAGAAGAGGTGAGGGCGCCGCGCGATGGTTTTATTGTCTTCCCCAACACCACGTCTCAGGCTGGGCAGGAATGGTTCTACGTGGCCAAGGAAGAGACCGAACCCCTGTAATGAGGGGTAATTTGCGCTTTTTACCGACAAATTCAGAAAAAACACCCTACGAAATGGGGCGCAAATATATCAATTTGCGGATTGTTGGCGCTTGTCAGACCTAATTAAACTTTCTGTAAAGTTAAAAGGGTTTGCCATGCCACGTTTCACCGAAATCATTCGCCACCTGGAGCGGGAGTCAGCCACATTGGCCGCGCTCATGCTGGTTGCAACGCCATCGGCTGCGTTGTCGTCGGCCCATTTCAGTTCAGCGTCAGGTGGCCATTCCGGGCGGGATACAGACTCAACAGGGCTGCCGACCATTGGAGGTGGCCACCCAGAGGTGTTGCCGTCTAATTCGACGGTACTGGCTCACAAAGCCACATCGCCAAGCGGTGCTGCGGCCTTGCAACCCGCCATGTCAACCTGGGATGGCGCGAGTCTCGCCGGCCCCATGGGGGCTGATCCACTTCGCGACGGTGCGAGCAGTATTCCAGAGTCACTGCAATCGGATTATTTGGACATGTCGGGTTCTGGCGATGCGGCACCCGTTGCCTCCACCGCCCCGTCTTTGACCGACGGTATCGGAACCTCCGACTTGGCCGTGGACGGGTTGTCCGGGTTGATCGGGCGCCTGCTTGAACAGGCCGAGCAAGCTCAAGCGGACTTGTCCGGTGAATTCAATGGTGAACGACAGGGGCTTGTCAGAGGCTTCATCGACGATGTGGGGCAGCAGTTGAACCAGTCCACACACGACTTTTTCCAACAGTCCGTTCGCGGTGAGGTCAAGGGTTTGTTGATGGACGTGGTAGACCACTCGGGCAGCTCAGCACTTCAGCAAGCGACAGACCCGCTGTTTGCAGTGGATTACTACGGTGCAAGTTCCGCACTCATCAACAATGGTCTGAGCGCCCTGCCCATCAGCAACCTTGCTTTGCCCCAGATCGGGCCTTTGTTGACCCACCCGCAGTCTGAACTGGCCGGTTATTTGAGCCGCTGAATGGGTTGGGGTTTGCACCCTTGAATGGGTTGCTTGCGCGAGCAATCAAGGCGATTGCGTCAGTTTTCCACCTGTTTTAGGTGTTTTGGAATGCCGGTTTGGCCTGCACAATGCTTGCATTGATGCTCAATACCGGTGCTTAAGCCATGGCCAGTTCACATTCCATTCACACAGAACAATCCACCCGCGAAATGATCGAAATCCTTCTGTTTTCGCTGGGCGGTGCAGAGGTGTTTGGTCTGAATGTTTTCAAAATCCGGGAAGTCACCGAGTTGATGCCAGTGACGCAAGTGCCGGGTCAACAAGGCGCCATGAACGGCGTCATCTCGCTTCGTGGGCAGGTGATGCCCGTGGTGAACCTGGGCGAAGCCATCGGCATGTCCACCGGTTTGCCCAACAAAAAACTCATCATTTCCGAGTTTGCCTCTCGCTCCGTGGCGTTTGAGGTGTTCAGTGTGGACAAAATCATTCGCGTGCCTTGGTCCGATGTGCAGCCCCCCCAACGTTTTGAGCGACAGGAAGGGTATGTGTTTGGCACGGTGATGTTGCAGGGAGGGGCCTTGGTGTCCCTCGTGGACATCGAGAGTGTTTGCCAGCGTGTATTGCCGGAGGGTGAGGAAGGCAAGGTCAACACCGGGTTTGAAATCGCATCCAAAGCCCCCGTGTTTTTTGTGGATGATTCTGTGGTGGCCCGCCGGAAAATTGGCGAAGTGCTGGACACCATGGGCTTGGACCATGCCCATGCCGTGAATGGCGTGGAGGCGGAGGCCAAATTGCTTCAATTGGCCGAGCGTGCTGATGAGGCACATCGCTCACTGCGCGATGAGGTCTCGCTCATTTTGGTCGATGAAGAAATGCCCGTGATGGACGGTTGTACCTTGACCCGAAAGCTCAAAAGCGACCCCCGGTTCAAAAATATTCCCTTTGTGATGTATTCCTCGTTGACCTCCGAAGAAAATGCGCGGCGCGGCATTGAGGCGGGCGTGAATGTGTATGTCAAGAAATTCGACTCGGCCTCGCTGTCCCGGGCCATTGGTGAGTTGCTGACCCATGCCTGAGTTACACTGCCACCATTTGTTTGGTGGCTTGTGTACCGCTCATGACGACCCCCGCCTTGTACAACCCAGAATTGCTCGATCGCATTGCGGATGACCTCTATGCAAACGGGTTCAGTATCCAGCCCGAGGCCCTCAGTCCCACCCTCTGCCACGATTTGTTGATGGCGCTTCAGCATCAACCCCTGCGGTCTGCCGGCATTGGGCGGTCTGAACTTCACCGCACCAATGCCGACATTCGCCGAGACTCGATTGCATGGATTGAACCTGATGACACCGCCACGCGTGATTGGCTGGCCTTTGCTGCAGAGCTACAGCAGGCCATCAATCGCCGATTGTTTCTGGGCTTGTTTTCATTCGAATCCCATTTTGCCCACTATGCACCCGGTGCTTTTTACAAAACCCATGTGGATGCCTTTCGAGGTGAATCGAACCGGGTGGTGTCGGTGGTGGCTTACTTAAATCCAAGTTGGCAACAAAGCGATGGTGGCAGCATGGTGTTGTATGAACCGGGTGATCAAGGCGAAACATTGGCGGAGGTGTGGCCAGAGCAGGGCACCTTGGCGGTGTTTTTGAGTGAGGAATTCCCCCACGAAGTAAAACCCGCGTTGCGAGACCGGTACAGTATTGCAGGCTGGTATCGCATCAACACATCCGATTCCAGCCGGGTTGACCCACCCCGGTAAAGGCCTTGGCTGATGTACCTGCGGTGTTACCAGCGGTAAAAACGGGGCGCGATCAAAGCGCCCAATACCCCCGACCCCAGCATGCCCAGCGTGTACCAAATCGCAATGAACGGTGTGGATGTCTCGTCGCAGGCCAGCGCATAACCAATCGAACCGGCTGCACCGGCAAACAGCCCGGTTGCAAACCCCGCCAAGCGAGGTTTGGTCGGCGCCAGTCCACGCATGGCCCAAATGCTTGCACCCAGGGCTGGAATGGACAATTTCATGATGGACCAGGGACAGGACGACCAAGAATGCCCTTGGATGGCGTGAGCGCGCAGATCGATGGGCGTGGCCAGAAAACTAATGATTGCGAGCAACAGCATGAATAAGAGGATGCCCAACACCAACACGCGGGGCTCGCGGTCGGATGCTGCAGGGCGACCCAAGCGGTTTAGCCAAAGGCCACTGGCCATCACAATGGCCAAGCCATAGGCCAGCTTTAACCAAGGGGCGCCTTCAGAAAACAAGGCGGGGGGAATCAAACCCAACCATGCAACGGAGAACATGGCCGCAGCCACGATGCCCAGCAGGGCCGCTTTGCCCAACCGTTGCTCGGCCAGGCGAGAAGGCGCCTGCCCGGCGTTGGTGGAAAGCATGTTGATCAAATCATCGGTTTTCATGACAGTGTCCTGACCAGTTCAGCCAGTTTTTTCAAGCCTCGGTGCACCTGTACCTTCAACGCGGATACGGATACGCCCGAACGTTGGGACGCCTCTTCCATGGAAAGGCCCTCGATTTTTGTCAGCACAATGGCCTGTTGCTGCGCTTGGGGCAATTGCTGCATCAGTGTTTGCAAGTCCTTCTGAACGGCATGTTCCTCGTGGACTTGAGGCAAATCACCTTCATCGACATCGTCCAGGGAGTCGTTGAGGCGCTCGCGTCGACCACGCCGCCGCCACAAATCCACCAGCTTGTGCCGGCCAATCGCAAACATCCAGCTGCTGACCGGCAACTTGGGGTCGTAAGTACCCCGCTGCATGTGCAGTGCCAGCAGGGTTTCCTGAACCAGGTCTTCAACCTCATCCGGCAAGCCCTGCAGCCTTTTGCCGTAAAACCCGCGCAGCCTGCGCGCCATCATGTCCAGGGCCAGACGGTATGCGTGTTCATCGCCCCCTTGAGCCTGCAACCACAAGGGCCGAAGCGCACTCTCGAACGCATGCAGTCCGTGTTCAATTGGCAGTTCGCTGGCTTGGGGCATTGGGTTACAGAGGAATTAAAAATTCTGTTGCCACACTATCACATCAGGGCCCCTTTCGGCTTTTGCCTATAATGGACTTCGTTTCAAAACTCGCTTGTAAAGGAGCGTCCACCATGAATTCCATGAAAACCCGCGCAGCCGTAGCCTGGGGGCCAGGCAAACCCCTCACCATCGAAGAAGTGGACCTCCAGTTGCCCAAAAAAGGCGAGGTGTTGGTTCGGATTGTAGCCACCGGTGTGTGCCACACCGATGCGTACACCCTGAGCGGGGACGATCCCGAAGGCATTTTCCCGGCGATTTTGGGCCATGAAGGCGCCGGCATTGTGGAAGCGGTGGGCGAGGGCGTGACCAGCCTGGCGGTGGGCGACCATGTGATCCCGCTGTACACAGCCGAATGCCGCGAATGCAAGTTCTGCAAAAGCGGTAAGACCAACTTGTGCCAGGCCGTGCGCGCCACTCAAGGGAAGGGACTCATGCCCGATGGCACCACCCGGTTTTCGAAAGACGGTAAACCGATTTACCACTACATGGGTTGCTCCACCTTTGCTGAACACACCGTGGTGCCCGAAATTTCGCTAGCCAAAATTGACCCCAATGCGCCGCTTGAAAAAGTGTGTTTGTTGGGCTGTGGAGTGACCACCGGAATCGGCGCTGTGCACAACACCGCCAAAGTAAAGGCGGGCGACACGGTGGCCGTGTTTGGTTTGGGCGGCATTGGCTTGGCGGTCATTATCGGGGCGGTGCAGGCCAAAGCAGGGCGCATCATTGCCATCGATTTGAATGAAGACAAATTTGCGATTGCCAAAAAGCTGGGCGCCACCGACTTTGTGAACCCCGCCAAGTTTGACAAGCCCATTCAGGACGTCATTGTTGAAATGACCGATGGCGGTGTGGACTTCTCCTTTGAATGCATCGGCAATGTGAAAGTGATGCGGGCTGCACTGGAGTGCTGCCACAAAGGCTGGGGTGAAAGCGTCATCATCGGTGTGGCGGGTGCCGGGCAGGAAATTTCAACACGCCCATTCCAGTTGGTGACAGGCCGTGTGTGGCGGGGCAGCGCCTTTGGCGGTGTGCGTGGCCGCACTGAATTGCCGGGCTATGTGAACCGCTTCATGAATGATGAAATTGATCTCGACACCTTCATTACCCACACCATGCCACTGGAAAAAATCAATGAGGCCTTCGACTTGATGCATGAAGGCAAATCAATTCGCAGCGTGATTCACTATTGAGGCTGCGCACATGTCGACCTTGAAACAACTGAGCAGCAACCGCTGTTTCGGGGGGCTGCAAAACCAGTATGAGCATGTCTCTGGCGTGCTCAATTGCACCATGCAGTTCAGTGTGTATTTGCCACCTGCCGCATTGCAAGGCCAGGCGGTGCCCGTGGTGTACTGGTTGTCGGGCCTCACTTGCACCGACCAAAACTTCACCACCAAGGCAGGTGCACAGCGTGTGGCTGCTGAGTTGGGTATTGCTTTGGTGATGCCTGACACCAGCCCGCGTGGTGATGACGTTCCCCGTGACCCGAATGCTGCGTACGACCTGGGCCTGGGTGCAGGTTTTTATGTGGACGCCACGCAAGCGCCCTGGAACAGCCACTACCGCATGTACAGCTACATCGTCGATGAGTTGCCCGCACTGGTGGAGCCTGCCCTGAAGTTGGGGCCCCAACGTGCCATTTGTGGCCATTCCATGGGTGGGCATGGTGCCCTGACCACCGCCCTGCGCAACCCATCGCGGTTTGTGTCGGTGAGTGCGTTTGCTCCCATTGTGGCACCCAGCCAATGCCCCTGGGGTGAAAAAGCGTTGACCGCGTATTTGGGCAGCGACCGAAGCACATGGGCGGCGCACGACACAGTGGCCTTGATTGAATCGGGTGCCAACCAGTTGCCGATGCTGGTGGACCAAGGCACCGCCGACAACTTTCTGGAAGGGCAGTTAAAAACCCACCTGCTGGAAGAGGTTTGTCAACGCAAGGGATACGCGGCCACCATTCGTTATCAGGATGGCTACGACCACAGCTACTACTTCATTTCAACCTTCATTGAAGAGCATCTGCGTTTTCATGCGCAGCACCTGAATACAGCCTAAATTGACCCTCGGTTATACCGGGTATTTCAGGGCATTTTTGGCCATTTTCTGAAACCCGGCTTCCACGGGGTCAATGTTCAGCTTGTTGCAGATTTGCAGCAGGTAGAGCAACACATCGGCCACTTCATCCGTCACCGCCTGGCGCTCAGCGTCCGGCAGTGTGCGGGATTCGGCTTCCGTTTTCCACTGAAAGTGTTCTGTCAGCTCAGCCACTTCCACAGACAGGGCCATGCACAGGTTTTTGGGTGAGTGGTAAGTGTCCCACTGCCGCGCGTCTGCAAAGGCCACCAAGGCTTCTCGAAGGGCATTCAAATCGCGGTTGGACATTCTGGAGGCGCAAAGAGAGTGTGGAGGCGCTTAACCTACACAAAGGGCCTGCGCTGTGTCAACGCAGGCCCTTCGGGTTTACCTCATTGAGCCTGGGGGTAGGGGCTCTGAGTCATCAACATCAGGCGGTGGTACTGGCTTCCAGTGCCGGGTAGTCAATGTAACCCTCGGGCCCGGGGGTGTAGAAGGTTTGTGGGTTGGGTGTGTTCAATGGCGCATCGCTCAGGAAACGCTGAACCAGATCCGGGTTGGCAATGTAAGCCCGACCAAATGACACAGCATCCGCCTTGCCTTGTTCAACGGCTTCGATGGCCATGTCGCGGGTGTAGCCATTGTTGACCATGTAGGTGCCCTGGAAGTGTGCGCGGGCCCAGGCATAGTCAAAGCCGGGCAGGTTGCGGTCACCGCCGGTGGAACCTTCAATCATGTGGATGAAGCCCACACCCCGCTTGTTCAGCTCTTCAATCAACAGGCCGAAAGTGGCTTGGGGGTTGGAGTCTGACAAATCATTGAATGGCGTGAGTGGCGACAATCGAATGCCCATGCAACCGGCGCCAACTTCCGCAATCACCGCATCCACCACTTCCAGTGCAAATCGAATGCGGTTTTCCGGGCTGCCACCATAGACATCGGTGCGCTGGTTGGCGCCGTCCCGCAGAAACTGGTCAATCAGGTAGCCATTGGCACCGTGAATTTCAACACCATCAAAACCCGCCTTCAGGGCATTGGCGGCCCCCTTGCGGAACTGTTGGACCACTTGTTTGATCTCGTCCACCGTCAGTGCATGGGGCACCGGCACTTCCTGTTTGCCATTGTGGGTATACGCCACCACATTGGGCTTGATGGGCGACGGGGCCACCGGGTGTGCACCGCCGGTGAGGTCTGGGTGGGTAATGCGGCCCACGTGCCAAATTTGTGCAATGATTTTACCGCCCGCGTCGTGCACGGCTTTGGTGATTGGCTTCCAGCCTTCCACCTGCGCATCCGAGTAAATGCCGGGTGTGGCCATGTAACCCTTGCCAGCCGGGGCAACCTGGGTGCCTTCACTGATGATGAGACCGGCATTGGCGCGCTGGCGGTAGTACTCCACATTCATGGGGCTGCCAGGAATGTCGCCTGCGGCTTCATCGGCGCGGCCGCGGGTCAGTGGGGCCATCACGATGCGGTTTTTTACCTCGATGCTGCCAATGCGGCCAGGCTGGAACAGTTTTGTTTGAGCGATTGTTTTGTTCATGGGTACTCCTGAATACGGATTGTTCACTGTGTGCAGTGCATCAAAGAGCGCTCATTATGCGTATTCCAAAAGCTTAGGGCTAGTCAGTAAAAGTGATAGTATTTATTCCTGTCGGGAATGAGTGGTGTTGCAAATGGACCGTTTGCGTTTGATGGAGACCTTTGTCAGGGTGGTGGAAAGTGGCAACTTCTCCACCGTGGCCCGTCAGCAGCACACCACACAATCGGCCGTCAGCAAGCAGGTTCAAGCCCTGGAGGCCCAATTGGGTGCTGTGTTGTTGGTGCGCTCCACACGCAGCCATTCGCTGACCGAGGCGGGTGCGCTGTATTACGAACGTTGCCTGCAGGTGTTGGACACGTTGGAGGAGGCTCGGCTGGAAGTGCACCGGGCCGAGCATGAGTTGAGTGGCTTGTTGCGCATGGCTGCCCCGGTGGCTTTTGGGCGCCTGCACATTGTGCCGCGGTTGCCGGCCCTGTACGAACGCTTTCCAAAACTCAAAGTCGATTTGCAACTGGATGACAGTTTTGTTGACCTGGTGGCCGCTGGCATTGATGTGGCCTTTCGCGTGGGCGAACTGAAAGACAGCCGCTTGATTGCTCGCCGCATGGGCACGGTTACCCGTGCAGCCATTGCCTCGCCAGCCTATTTGGCAGCGCGGGGCGAGCCCAAAACCCCCAGTGATTTGCGCCACCACAATGCCCTCATTTACACCGGTATTGCCAACCCCAATCAGTGGGTGTTTTATTCGCGCAGCAACGCACCCATTGAAGTGGCGGTGGAGGGCAATTTTCAGTCCAACAGTTCCGAAGCCATTCGCCAAGCTGTGCTGGAAGGCGTGGGCATTACCTATTCGCCCCTGTGGATTTATGGTGACGACTTGCGGTCAGGCCGGGTACAGGTCATTTTGGCCCGTTATCAACCCTCTGCCTTGCCGCTGAATGTGGTGTTTCAACCGGCGCGCCGCCCCTCCCTGAAGGTCAACAGCGTGGTAGGCTTTTTCGAAGATGCATTTGCCAGCGATCCCGATATTTCACCCTTGATGAGCACCCACAGGCGCACCGCATGAGCCCAACCGATTCCGACCAATCATCCATGGACCCTCGACGCCCTTGGCTGCTGGTGGGGTTGGGTTTGATTCTGGGTGCTTTGCTGGTGTCGGCTTACAAACCCTACGACCGCATGACCTGGCTCATGGAAGTGTTGCCAGTGTTGATTGCCTTGCCCTTGATGTGTGCAAGCCATCGCCGCTTTCCGTTAACCACGGTGTTGTACATCGCGGTTTTTGTGCATTGCCTGGTGTTGATCATGGGCGGGGCTTACACCTATGCACGCGTGCCACTTGGGTTTCAGATTGCAGACTGGCTGGGCATGACCCGCAACCCTTATGACAAAATCGGGCACTTCATGCAGGGCTTTGTGCCCGCCTTGTTGGTGCGGGAAATCCTGATTCGCCGAAACGAGGTGCGCACCGCAGCCATGCGGTTTTTTCTCATCACCTGTGTGGTGTTGGCCTTCAGTGCCTTCTATGAACTGATTGAGTGGTGGGCCGCCTTGGCCATGGGTGGCAATGCGGATGATTTTTTAGGCACGCAAGGGTATGTGTGGGACACCCAGTCCGACATGTTCTGGGCCTTGTGTGCCGGTCTGTTGGCGCAAGTCGTGTTGGGGCCGCTGCAGAGTGCTCAAATACGACATTTAACCAAGCCTTCCAACGCCAACACGCCCACAGCCAACCAGATGGGAATGTAAGTCAACCACTCGGATGGCCCAATGCGCTCGCCCAGCAGCAGCGACACAAACACCAGCAACACCGGCTCCACGTAGCCCAGCAGTCCAAACAGGCTGAACGGCACACGGCGGCTGGCCAAGATGTAGCTGACCAGCGCGGCTGAACTGATGGTGCCCAAGCCCAGCACCAAGACCGACAGCACTGGGCGCAATTCAAATTGGGCTTTTAAATGTTGGCCGGACTCCCCCCAAAACACAAAGTAGACGGCCAAGGGAAGGGTGAGCAACATGTCGCTCCACAAGCCAGCCAATTGGTCGGTGTGCATTCGGCGACGCAAATAAAAATAAAACGGATAGCCCATGCACACCGCCAGTGAAGCCCACGAAAAGCCACCGACCCGAATCAGTTCATGCACCACGCCCACGGCCGCGCAGCCAGCAGCCACCATTTGAAATACACTTAAGCGCTCGCCGTATACCAGCCGTCCCATGGCGATCAGGGTGAGCGGCAGCATGAAATAGCCCAGCGACACTTCCAGTGCTTTGCCATGGGCAGGTGCCCACATGAACAGCCACAACTGCAAACCCAATAGGGCCGACGATGTGGGGAGGGTAATCCACAGAATGGGCTCCCGGTGCAGTCGGCGCAACAGGTCTTGAAGTTGATGGGTTTCGCCCAGCAGCACAATCATCAGCCCCATGATGGGCACGGTGAGCAGCA
The DNA here is from genome assembly GCF_036405155.1 of Limnobacter sp. GTDB lineage: Bacteria > Pseudomonadota > Gammaproteobacteria > Burkholderiales > Burkholderiaceae_B > Limnobacter. The sequence goes on from NZ_DASWYD010000002.1 coordinate 23,253, forward strand.
TGCGCCAGCCAAAAATTTGTTCGCTGGACAAGGGGTGCAACAGCGAGGTGTAGTAATACATCAACCCAAACAGGGATGAGGCCAACACCGAATAAACAACCCCCCGAACCATGTTCAATCTGCCCCTGTGATGGGCCACGCCGACCCCAACGGATTATCGCAGACCTTTCATCACCAGCCGCAGGATTGCGCCCACTTCCGCACTCAGTTTGGGAATGCTCAACGGCTTCTCAGCCATCAACCAGTCGGCCAGCAATTCATTCAGGCCGCCCACCAAGGCCACGCACAACAGGTGGTGGTTGCGTTGGGGCAATTCACCGCGGGCCGCCAGTTGCGCCATGAACTGCTCAAACAAACCCGCCATGGTGTTGATGGCGTGTCGCCGTGCCCGTTCCATGGTTTCGCTGACACCCACCACCTCCAATACACCCACCCGGGCCCGCCGCCGGTCTTTCAGGTAGTGCTTCACCATGGCTTTCACGCCCAACTCAATTTGTTCGTCCATGGAAGCGTTGCTGGCCAACACCGCTTGCAACACGCCCGCGCTCAAGTCTTGAAGAATGTCGTTGTAGACCGCCATCAACAGGGCTTCGCGACTGGGGTACTCCTCGTAAAAATGCCGTGCAGTGACCTTCGCCTCCGAGCACAAGGCCTCAATGGTGGTGTTGGCATAACCGCGTGTGCCAAACAAAGCCAGTCCGGCTTCTTTCAAGCGCTGGCGGCGTTCGTCAGCCCGGGTGGCAGAATCTTGTCCGCGATACACCCGTTTTGATGCGGGAAGGGCGTGTGAGGTCATGGTATATTGTGACAAGATGCCTTGTCGAATAACAACTCGCCTGCAGTGTAAGGGGCAATCGCTGCATCCAACAATCCGCATTGTTCTGTATTTTTGCCACGTTCCGGAACAGGAGACAAACCATGGCAGTGACGACTCACATTGCACAATCCACGCTGACGCGAGCCATTCATCATTTCGACGGCACGCGAGATGCTGCCCGCCCGATGGACCGGGTTGAAGCGGTGCGTCGTGCTGGCGAAATGTTCCGTCAAGACATGCTGACGCATCCCACGGTGCAGTTTTACAAAGCCATGGAGTTGGTTCGTGTACCGTACCCCAGCAAATTTGCGTACCTGAATGCGTATGCAGGGTTGGCGCCCTTTGTTCACCTGTGCAACAAGCTCTTCGTGATCCAGTTCCACACGGCTGATGGTATTAAAACGCTGCTGGCCAGCCCATCCGATTGGGAGCACCAGCGCGCCACGCCTTTTTTTGCCCAACTGGACAAAAAGGCTGGTCCACTGGTGCCTGTCATGGAAGCTTTGGTACTGCGCAAAACCAATACGGTGCTGGGTGCCTTGGCCAACCTGGGCATACAGCCTGAGCAGGTGGATTACATCACCTACGACCACCTGCACACACAAAACCTGACCCGTTGGTTGGGCTCACCGGATGAGCCCGGATTGTTTCCGAACGCAAAGCTGCTGGTCATGAAGGAAGAATGGGCCAGCGCACACGGCTTGATCCCCTGGCAAAACCAATGGTACTGCCCTGGCGGTATCCGCGGTATTCCGGAGAACCGGGTGATTCAGTTGGAAGGCAGTGTATTTCTGGGGGACGGTTCTGTGGCCTTGGTGCGCACCAAAGGCCACACTGAGGGCAACCATTCGATTGTGGTCAACACACCGCAGGGTATCTTGGTCACCAGCGAAAATGGCGTCAGTCTGGATGCCTATGCGCCGGCTCAATCACGCATTCCAGGGCTGGCTGATTACGCAGCCCGCACGGGTGCTGAAGTCATCATCAATGGAAATACCCAAGAGTACGTGGTGGATCAGTACATCTCGATGGTGCAGGAAAAGGCCATGGCGGGCCCCTGTTTTCTGGACCCACGTTTTCCAAATGTCATGCCTTCTTCGGAGTCGGCTGGTCATTGGTTGTTTCCCGGGACGGCACCCACGTTGCGCATGGGTGAATTTGAAAGCGGTCAATTGATCTCAAACCCTGCATTGAAAAAGGCGGCCTGATGAGGAATTTTGTGGTGACTGGTGCGGCTTCCGGCATTGGTCAGGCTTTGGTTATTGCGTTGCTGGAGCAAGGCCACCGGGTGTGCGCTTGTGACATCAACACGGCAGGTTTGGAGTTGTTGAAGCGTCACGCCGACGCACATCAGCTCCGTTTGGCTGCGCTGGATGTTCGGGACGCCCAGGCTTGGCAGACATTGCTGGATTCGGTGGTCCACGAGTGGGGTATCCTGGATGTGCTGTGCAATGTGGCCGGTGTACTGAAAGAAAACTGGGTGCATGAGGCCACGGCCAGCGAAGTTGATTTTCATCTGGACATCAACGTGAAAGGCACGGTATTTGGTGTTCAGGCTGCGGTCAAGCACATGCTGCCCAATCACGCGGGTCACATCATCAACATCGCGTCCCTGGCTGGGTTGTCGCCAGTACCTGGATTGAGTTTGTACAGCGCCAGCAAATTTGCAGTGCGCGGTTATTCCTTGAGTGCCGCTCTGGAATTGGCCCCGCACGGTATTGCAGTGACCACCATTTGTCCAGATGCCGTTCAAACCCCGATGCTGGATATCCAATTGGGCAAGCCTCAAACCGAATTGACCTTCTCAGGGCCTCGCGCTCTTCGCACCGACGAAGTGGTGGCGGCCATTCTCAAAGCGCTGGACACCCATTGTGTGGAGGTGTCATTGCCAGCCTGGCGTGGTGCCACTGCGAAGCTCGCCTCGTTGGCGCCCAACTGGAGCGCCAAGGCCTTGGGTTTGTTCAAGCAGGCAGGGCGCCGTCGACAGCAGAAAATCCAGGCCGGTTGGTCTTCCACGAAAAAGTAACCTGCATTTGTCCACCAAATGTGTTGATAACTGACCCCAGGGTTGTGGATAACCGTTGGAAGTGGTTGACCGGCAGAGCTTTTCTTTAGCTTGATTAAAAAGTGGGCTTATTCGGTTTTCCGACGTTTCAGCAGCAGTTCCAACGCCTCGTTGGTGTGTCGCCTTGGGCTGGTGATGGCATAAAAATATTCGGCCAATTGGTCTGAAAACCCCACCCGCTGAAGCAAGCCTGACTTCAATTCATCCTGCACCACCACCTCGGGCAGCAGTGCCAGCCAGCCACTGTCGCGCGCAATCAGGCGCAGCATCGCCATGTCATCAATTTCGGCGCGCAGTCGGGGCTTCACCCCGGCAGTCAGGCACAGGGCGTCAAACTGTGCGCGCAAGGAATGGCGGGGGCCAGGCAGAGCCATCTCGAGGCCTTGCAAGTCCTCTGGAATGCGCAATGTCCGGTTCTTCCAGCGTTTCGCAGGGCCGACCAAGCTAATGGTCTGGCTACCCAGAAACTGGCAATGCAAAGGGCGGTTGGGGTCGGTGGGCACAGCTTCATTGGCCAGCACCACATCCAGTTGGTGTTGCAGTAAGCGGTCCAGCAAATCATTCAGCAGCCCCGACTCAATGGTCAGGGTTACCTTGGGGTTGGCCAGCAAGGGGCGAATCCAGTTTTCCTGATAGTTTCGAGACAAGGTTGCTACGCTGCCCACACGAAGTCGGATCATGCCTTCGCTTCGTCCCTCCAAGCGCCCCAGCAACTCCTGCCCCAGACCAAAAATGTTGTCGGCATAGGCCAACACAATCTGCCCGATTTCTGTCAGGTTCAATCGCCGGTTTTCCCGCTGAAACAGTGGTTCGCCCAATCGGTCCTCCAATTGGCGAATTTGCGCCGACAACGCCGACTGTGACGTATGCAGCTCTCGAGCGGCCTGCGTGAGGTGCCCGGTTTTGGCCACCCGCCAAAAATAGAACAAGTGATGGAAGTTGAGCTGTTCAAGGTTCATTGTTCGTATAAATCGATTAAAAGGTTCTGATCATTGTATTTTACAGAACAAGAAAAGGCCATCATCATGGCGCCTGTTGCACTGCGGGATAGAAACATGATGTCACTGACGGTTTTGGCTTGGTTCTTCGGCATGGCGCCCACCGTGGCCATGCTGATGGCTTGTGGATGGATGGCAGCACAAGCCCGTTCTCCCCGCCAGGCATGGCGTTGTTTTTCCATCTTGTCAACGTTCTCGGTGTTGTGCAGTCTGGGCGGTTTGATATTGCCCAGCGGTGAGGTTTGGTGGGTGTTTCAGCGCTCTGCGCAACAGGTATGGATGGCGCCTTTGGTTCAAGGCCTGGGCACCGTGATCGGTGCATTCTCAGCCCGTTATTTGCAGGGTGAACCCGGTCAACAGCGCTATGCGCTGGCATTGGCTGGCTTGCTGGCTGCTGTGCAATGCCTGTTGCTCGCAGACCATTGGTTGCTGTTGATCGGCAGTTGGGCGCTGGTGGGCATCATTCTTCAACAACTGCTGTGTTTTTACCCCGAGCGCCCGTTTGCACAATTGGCAGCGCACAAAAAGCAAATCGCGGATCGTTTGGCCGATGTTTGTCTACTGGCCTGCGCAGGTCTGGTGGGGTGGTCCACCGGCAGCCTGCGTTTGTCCGGGCTTGAGGCCTATTTGTTGAGCCACAATCCCGACACTGCACTGACATGGGCTGCTGTGTTGCTGGCCATTGCGGTGGTGTTGCGCACGGCACTGTTTCCGGTTCACGGTTGGCTGATTCAAGTGATGGAGGCACCCACGCCGGTCTCGGCCATGTTGCATGCCGGTGTGGTCAACCTGTCCGGCTTTGTTCTTATCCGTTTGTCCAGCTTGCTCAGTGAAGTGCCCGCTGCACAAACCCTGTTGGTGGGGGTGGGCCTGTTAACCGCCGTGCTGGCGGGCCTGGTGATGCTGACCCGCATCACCATCAAAGTGCGCCTGGCCTGGTCCACCGTTGCCCAAATGGGGTTCATGGTGGTGGAGTGTGGTCTGGGTTTGTATTCCCTCGCGGCTTTGCATCTCATCGGTCATTCCCTCTACAAGGCGCATGCCTTTTTGTCGGCGTCCGGTGTGGTTCAGTCAACGCGCGTCCAGTTGATGCAGGGGCGTCAAACCGTTTGGCAGCCCAGCCTGCTGCTGGCCGCACCTTTGGCGCTTGGGCTGGTGGCGGGTGTGCAGTGGCTCTCGGCAGTGTGGTTTGCACCCATCCACTGGCCTTGGTGGTGGAGCGGTGTTTTGGGACTGGCTTGGGCACCACTGCTCTGGCTGCCCAAGACCCAATCCAACCCACTGGGGTCGGGCCTGTATGGCCTGTTCACTGGCGCAACGCTGGTGGCAGGGCTCACCGGGATTGCCTCGCTGGCCCATGGTTTGGGCTTTGGCACGCTGGATCAACCCGTTCATTCGCTGGGCGTTTGGGTGTTGGCCGGTATGGCTTTGCTGTACACCCTGCTGGCTGCATTGCAACTGGGCTGGACCGGGATGAACACATTTCGACGCTGGAGCTACGCCGGCTTTTATGTGGATGAATACTTCACCCGTTTGGCACTTCGGTTTTGGCCGACAGCCTGGGGTTCCAGTGCGGCCATGCGCAGCGAATAAGGATGTTTCAACATGAATGCAATCACCGACCCCACCCAACTGTATGCCAGTTACTTTGCCCAGCAGGGCTGGACTGAGGCTGAGCAGCAGGCGCTCGATGAGGCTGTGCACAGTGCCTGTGGCGCCATTGCCCCCACTTGGCCCTTGGACCAAGCCATCGCGGTGAACCCGCATTGGCAACGCATCGGCAGGCCGCTGCGCGAGGTGGCGGCGCGCATGGCCGTGCTGGCGGGTATTCGAGTGTTTCCGTCCCGCATTGAAGTCCACAAGGCCTGGCAAGAACAGCGGATCGGACTGGCAGATTTGCAGTGGGCCATTGAGCACTCAGACCTGGGTTCTGCCAAGCCGCTGGATGCCCAACAATGTCTGGATGCGCTTCGTCAACCCATGGCCTTGGCGCAATTGCCCCTGTTGATTGATGTGCTGGATGATGACCCCCTGCGCCACACTCGCCTGTCGTGGCGTGAAGCCATTTCCCACCAAGTGAGCCAAACCTGTGCAGCCTATTTCGACCGTCAACAGGCTGATTGGCAACCTGAACGCAGCGGCGGTTTGTATGCGTTCTGGCGGGAAACGCTCACCCATGACCATGGCATAGGTGTTCTGATGGGGCTGCCCCACATGAGCCGCAGTCTGAGTGCTTTGCCGGCCACTTGGCAGGACGCCGAGCGCTGGGTGGTGCAACGCCTCGGTCTGCCGAAGGCTGTGTGGGCTGATTATCTGGAGTCTGTGTTGCTCACGGTACAGGGCTGGGCGTCGTGGTGCGCCTACCTGGGGTGGCAGGCTGGGCTCAAAGGCGAGCACGACCCACACCTGCGCGAGTTGTTGGCCATTCGCCTGGCGTGGGGCGTCATTTTGCTGGAATGCAAACACGATGCAGCAACCGAACGGGCCTTTGCGGCCCTGAAGGCCGACTGGCTGCATGCGCCCGAACGCCTTCAGGCTGCACAGCAAGGCCTGTGTGTGGATGAGGTTTGGCAACAGGCTTGGGACAGGGCTTACCAGCGCCAGTTGGCCAGCACATTGAGTGGCGACCATCAGGCTCACTCGGTGAGCACAGTCAGCTCTGTGGCTTTACAGGCGGCCTTCTGCATCGACGTTCGCAGCGAGCCCCTGCGCCGCGCTCTGGAACAGCAAAATCCGGCGATTCAAACATTGGGTTTTGCCGGTTTTTTCGGGTTGCCCGTGGCATACAACCCCTTGGGTTCTACCTTTCAGCGCCCCCAATTGCCCGGCTTATTGGCACCAACCCTGTGTGTGTCGGACGAGATCGAATACCCGCAGTCCACACCGGACAACATCCGCAAATCCACTGAGCAGGCTGGGCAAGCACGTCAACGGGGTTTGCAGCGGCTGGCGCAGTGGGGTGCGGCCAGCCGTTGGCCTGGTGCGGCATACTCCTATGTGGAGGCCGCAGGCGTTGGCTATTTGGGCAAGCTCGGGCGTTGGTTGCGGCCCAGTGACGCAGCACGCCAAAGCGATGACCTGATTGGCCTGCCATCCCGTTATCGGGCCTATTGCCGGCCGGGTTTACAAACCATGGATTCGGTGGCTCAGGTCGATTTGGCGGCGCGTATTCTGACTGCGATGGGCCTGACCCAGCAGCTCGCCCCGTGGGTATTGTTGGTGGGCCATGGTAGCCAAACCAGCAACAATGCCCACGCTGCCGCGTTGGACTGCGGCGCTTGCTGTGGCCAGTCGGGCGAGGTCAATGCCCGGGCGCTGGCCCGCCTGCTGAACCGGGCGGATGTACGCCAAGGGTTGGCCCAGCGGGGCTTGCCCATTCCCGCCAATACCCGGTTTGTGGGTGCCTTGCACAACACCACCACCGATGAATTGCAGGTCTTTGATCTGGATTTGTTGCCACCCGAGGCCTTGGCCGAGTGGCAGCGTGTGCAAGCCGATTTCCAAGCCGCTGGTGATGTGGTTCGCCGGCAGCGTGCAGCCAGACTGGGTTTGCCCACCGATGCGCCGGCTCAAAGCCTGTTGCAACGTTTTCGCCGCCGCGCCAATGATGGCGCTCAAACGCGCCCTGAGTGGGGTTTGGCGGGCAATGCGGCATTCATCATGGCACCGCGCAGTCGCACCCGCGGTTTGGATTTGCAAGGCCGCGTGTTTTTGCACGACTACGACCCGGTGCAAGACCCTGATCGCAGTGTGCTCGAACTGTTGATGACCGCCCCGATGCTGGTGACTCACTGGATCAATTGGCAATACCATGCCTCCACCTGTGACCCCCAGCGATTGGGCAGCGGGAACAAACTGTTGCACAACGTGGTGGGGGGGCATATTGGCGTATTTGAAGGCAACGGAGGAGACCTGCGGATCGGTTTGTCCACCCAATCCCTGCATGATGGCCAGCGCTGGGTTCATGACCCTGTTCGACTCACTGTGGTGATTGATGCCCCTGCAGAGGCCATCGATGCCATCCTGTCCAAACACGCTGTGGTCAGGCAGTTGGTGGACAACGGTTGGTTACACCTGTGGCGGTTTGAGGGCACGGGTTTGGAGATGCGGGTTGCGCAAGCCTGGCAAGCCATCTAGCCTGTGACAAATCAACAAAAAGGCCACCGTGAGGTGGCCTTTTGACTTCAATTGGTGGTGGGGTGGTACCCCGCATCAAACGACTATTGAAAGTACGGAATCGAAGCGCTGCGGGTTGCTGCGAACCGGAGCGAAAAGCCTGCCCGATTGTAGACCTGCAAGCAGGTTTCTCAGCCATGCTGGTCGCCGGAAACGGGCATCAAGCTCGTCTGCGATGGGATGTCGGTTCAATTCCCAAACCCTGAATCGAACCCGTGTCCGCACGGTAGTTCAAACGGTGGGCTCGGCGGCTGCGTCATTGTCGGCGGCGGGGTCGGTGAGCCGCCGAATCGTCAGTGCACAGCGTTGCTCAATCAAGGTATTGATTTGCTCAACCACGACATTGCCAGCAAAACTTTGTCCGGGGTCAAACTGGAGCTTGCGCGCCGTGGCGGGCAGTAGTTTTGTCAGGTCCAAATGCGCCGTTTGGCCTGCGTCAGTTTCCCGGCGGTCTCCAGCCGTACATACACCAAACGCTTCTGGTCATCCACCGCGTCGCAACTCCCTGACACCCCGGCCCAGCTTGCGGCGCAACAGGGCCCGCAGGGTCAC
>NZ_DASWYD010000003.1:0-294667 GCF_036405155.1 Limnobacter sp.
GTTCGGTGTGTTCGATGCCTTTGCCGATGAGGCAGGTCGCCAAGCACATCTGAACGGCCAGATCGCCGCGGCCTTGATGGCCAACGCCGCGACCTTGCTCAGTTCTCCGCCCAATATCGAGAAGGTCGAACTGCTTGCAGCCAAACTGCCTGCATGACAACCCGGCCTTGACCCAATCAGGTCACGCTGCAGGATGGGGGTCACACGGCCCTACGCAGCGATCCCGCTCCGATTGCACTTGCCCAGGGAGCTACCTTCCACAGCGATTGGAGGGCAATATTGCAGCCAGAACTTCCAAGCTGTGTCAGCAAGCAGGGGCAGCATCAGGGCGAGCTGAGATGTTCCGATTCGTCGGGTAACCCTTTGATCTGTATGGGCCTGCGTTGCGGACTTCGGGCCAATTTCAGGGAGCGAGGTCGGAGCGAGGAATGGCCAGGAGAGAATGAAATGTGGCCCGGAACGGGCAATTCGGGCGGCGGGCGAAGTCCGCAGGGTTCCTCATGAACCCGCGCAAACACGCGGGAACTGTCGCTATCTGACGAGAAAAAGCCCCAACTGAGAACAGTTGGGGCTTCAATAATGGTGGAGCCGGGGGGAATTGAACCCCCGTCCGCAAATCCTCCACTACCAGTTCTACGTGTGTAGTCGTCTTATTTGGTTTTAACGGTCTCGGTCGGGAAGCGACACCCTACCGACACCGCGAGTCGCTTGATTTAGCCCTGATTGTCGCAACCCCATCCAGAGCGATCTGATGTGCGATGACCCCACCGCAGGTTTGACCCTGCCCAGCCCATCAGCAAGCTGGTGTGAGGACTAGCGGCCCTTAGGCTGCTAGTGCAAACTGTTCGTCGTTTGCGTTTAAAGTTTTCCAGATGGATTAACGAGGTCACTGGTCCTCGACACGCCCTAATAGCTTCGCAATCCACGTCGAAACCGGATCGGCCCCAAGGGATAGCCAGTATATGGGGCTTACCCCCCAAAAAACAAGACGCGAACCCAAATCCTCAGTTTGCTTCAATGTCGATTGCTTCGACGTACACCACTTCGCAAGCGCCATCACCACTGTCGTCCCGTCGCAGTGAACTGCGCCAACGCCAGCCGTCCGGTGAGTTCACCTCTACCAAGAAGCCCTTGAGTCGCACCATCTGATGACGCCTGACATGCTTCAAAATATTGCGCACAGCATCATTGGCCGGAATCATGTGCATATTTGCAGAGGATTCCAGTATTTCCTGCTGTGGCAAGGGTGGCTCTCCTGCCCAGTGATAAAAATACCAGCGCCCCGATTGAGACACCTCCATCCGCTCGTAATACATTGGGTCTGCCATTCGTCCCCAGGCCAAGGCCAAATCAACTGGAGCAATAACCGCCGCTCTGTCAAAGCGGTACTGCTCGACCGACAAAACACGGGCCCGGATTGTGAATCGAGCCAATGGGGTGATGGTGTGGTTGTTGGCAGTAAAAGGCGGGATGTTTGTGGGAGACTGCTCAGGGATTTTTTTGAACTGAATGCCAGACAATGGCTGTTGCTGGTGCTTGATGTCGTTGATGGTCACCCCATGCTGGTATAAGTTGTAGCCCAATACGGTCAGAGCAATCAGAACAATCGTTTTTGGCTTCACCTGAACCCCAGACCGCTGTTAACAAGTCGAATCCACAGTTTGGTGAGGTGTTTCAGTGTTGACTACACCCGTTCGGGCATCAACCCAGGGTTACGGATTCAGTCTATCGACCGTTGAAGTTCGTTCACCCAGCGTTGCAACTCCTGCGTGCTGTGCACCAGTACGTCGGCCTTCCAAGCCTCGATGGTGCTGGCAATGTATCCATAACCCGCTGCAACGGTGAACATCCCGGCCTCTCGCCCGGCGACAATGTCACGTTCGTCGTCACCGATCATGGCGCACGCTGATGGGGGTAGATTCATACGTGACGCAGCCAACAGGCAGGGTGCTGGCGATGGTTTGGCAGCAGCGGCCGTGTCACCGCCGACCAACACCTCGCAGGCATTCAGCAGCCCAAGTTCAGCCAGAAGTTTTTCAGCGAGGTAAAACGGTTTGTTGGTCACAACCCCCCATCGCAGCCTTTGGGCCTCCAAACCGTCCAGCAACGGCCGAATACCGGCGTAAACGGCACTTTCGCGAGCGATCCGGGCCTCGTAACGCGCCAGAAATTCAGCCCTGAAAGTGGGAAACTCGGCAAATGCAGGCTCGAGGCCAAAGCCGACTTTCAGCAAGGCTCGAGCTCCCCCGGAGGCCAGGTGTTGCATGGCTGAAAGGGGGGTGATGTCCAATCCACGATCGCTTTGCATGTCCTGAATGGTGCCGCACAAGTCCGGTGCCGTGTCCACCAGTGTTCCATCCAGATCAAACAGCAAAGCCGTAATCATCATGCAGGTTTCCGGCAAGCGATCATGTAATTCACGTCGGTGTCGCGGGCCAGTTTGTAGATTTTGGTGATCGGGTTGTAGGTCAAACCAATGATTTCCGATGTGTCCAGCCCGGCTCGGCGGGTGTACTGGGCCAGCTCAGAGGGCTTGATGAACTTCTCGTATGCGTGGGTGCCTTTGGGCAACAACTGCAATACATATTCAGCCCCCACAATCGCAAACATGAAGCTCTTGGGGTTGCGGTTGATGGTCGAGAAAAACAGCCAGCCACCCGGTTTGCAGAGGTCGGCGCAAGCCTGCACGGTTTGTGCTGGGTTTGGCACGTGTTCGAGCATTTCCAGACAAGTCACCACATCGTATTGCGCAGGTTGTTCTTGCGCCAGTTGCTCGGCAGACACTGCCCGGTAAGCCAGGTTTTGAACGCCGCTTTCCAGCTTGTGCAGTTCGGCCACCTTCAATGACTTGTCTGCCAGGTCAATGCCCAGCACGTTGGCGCCCCGCCGGGCCATGCTTTCAGCCAAAATGCCGCCGCCACAACCCACGTCCAGAACCGTTTTGCCTTTTAAACCGGCCCGCTCGTCAATCCAGTTCAAGCGAAGTGGGTTGATTTGGTGCAGGGGGCGAAATTCGCTGTTGGGGTCCCACCATTTGCTGGCCAGTGCCGAAAACTTGGCCAGTTCGGCTGGGTCAACATTGGGGTTGGTCTGGGTACCTGGTTGGGTATTGAGGTCGCTGCTCATGGGGAAACAGTAAAAGTGCTGCCGAAGTGAAGCAGTGTAACCGATCAAGGCAATAAAAAAGCCCGGCCGAAGCCGGGCTTTTCAAGGCAGAACCTTCGGGTGGCGATTACTTGGCCACTTTCTGGGTTACGTTGAATTCGATTTCAACGCGACGGTTCTTGGCGCGGCCGTCCTTGGTCTTGTTGTCAGCGATAGGCTGGCTTTCGCCCATGCCCTTGATGCTGATCTTGTCGGCTGGAACGCCCTTGGACACCATGTAGTCTTTCACGGCCTGAGCACGACGCTCGGACAGCTTCTGGTTGTAGGCGTCGGTACCGATGGAGTCGGTGTGGCCGATGGCGATCACGCTGTTCAGGTTCACGTCACCCAGCTTCTGGATTTCGCTGTCGATGCGTGTCTTGCCGCCTGGCTTCAGTGTTGCCTTGTCGAAGTCGAAGTATGCGTCGGCTTCCAGAGTCACTTTGCTCACTTGTGGCTGAGGAGCGGGTGCTGGTGCTGGGGCTGGAGCAGGCTTTGCAGGGGCAGGTGCTGGAGCAGCTTTCTTGGGCAGCAGGTCTGGGTCGCATTCTGCAACGGCCAAAGCGGCGGTGAAGTAGCTGGTGCGGATGCACTCGCCGGAGCCGTCTTTCACAATTTTGCCTTGTGCATCAACCACGTAGCCGGACAGGGCTTCGTTTTTGTCAGTGGTGTGGGCCACAGCGGCGGTGGACGCGCTGCCTACAGCAACGGCCAGCAGCACTTGTGTGAGAGTCGACATTTTTTTCATTGTAGCTCCTTGGGAAAGAATAGGGATTCAAGTCGGAAAGCATTTTACAGCAGGCAATGTCACGGTAACCAGCTTATCGCCCGACTTTCTCGACACGAGTCTGCCACACTCGTTGTGTTTTTCGCATGATTTCAGCCAGCAATTGTGCGGCGGCCCCTTGAAGTTGTTGCGCTCGCACAACTTGCTTGCCATTGACCCAAACGTCCTGAACATCGCGCGTTGCACCACTGTAGGCCAGTTTGGACACCAAATTGTGAAGGGGCAGTTGGTGTGGGGCAAGGTCGATGTTGACAGCAATCAGGTCAGCCTGAAATCCCGTGGCAATTTGTCCAATTTTGTTTTCCAGGCCCAAGGCCCGAGCGGCATCCACCGTCCATGCCTGTATCAAGCGGTGCGCCGGCCAAGCGGTGGCGTCGCTGCTACCCCCCTTGCACAACAGCGAGGCCAATCGGCCTTCCTCCCACAGGTCCAACTTGTTGTTGCTGGCTGCGCCATCGGTGCCCACCACCACATTCACCCCCAGAGACAATGCCTTGGCTGTGGGGGCCAGTCCGCTGGCCAGTTTCAAATTCGAGCTGGGGCAATGCACCAGGGTGCTGCCCGCCTTGGCCATGCTGGCCAGTTCCCGTTCACTCAAATGGACGCCGTGTACGGCCAACAGGCGCTCATTGATCAAGCCCAGGCGTTCAAACCGTTCAAAGGGCCGCTCCCCATGGCGGCTCACGGCGTCGCTCACTTCGCTGGCGGTCTCGTGCAGGTGGCAGTGCATGGGCAAGTCCAGTTCCTCAGCCAGTGTTGCCAGGTGCGTGAATGTCTCATCGCTCACTGTGTAGGGGGCATGCGGGGCCACCGCCCAGTGCACGGTGGGTTCATCGCGGTATTTGTCCCGCGCCTGCAGGCCCAGTTCAATGTATTGGCGAGGTTCTGCCGCATAACGGGTTGGAAATTCAATCACCGTGATGCCAGCCACCACCCGTGCCCCCACGTCCAGCGCGGCTTGCACGGTTTGTTCTGGATAAAAGTACATGTCGTTGAAGGTGGTGGTGCCCCCGAGCAACATTTCGGCAGCAGCCAGCACGGTGCCGTCGTATACAAATTCGCCGTCGGCCAGTTCACCCTCCAACGGCCAAATGCGGGTTTGAAGCCAGTCGTGCAGTGCCAAGTCATCGGCCGCACCCCGCAGCAAATTCATGGCCGCATGGGTGTGGCAGTTGATGAGGCCTGGCATCAGGGCCTGGTGGGGCAGCTCAACAAGGGTTGCTTGCGGGTACGCCCGGGTGAGTTCTTCTCGTCCGCCCACCCCCTTGATCTGGTCCTGTTCAATCAAAACACACGTATTTTCAAGCACTTCAACCGTTGGATGGGTTTGGATCAGGTAGCGGGGTGCGAGGATTTGCATGGTCGGCATCTAGTTGGGTGTGAACGCACCGGGGTGCTGCGAAGCCCTGATTTTGGCTGATACAATCAAAAGCTTGCAAGCATGGCTTCACGCCGGTCCCGCGGGATCGGCATCCAACGCCTGTTCAACTGTTCCAGTCATTCAAAATACACACAACACACATGGATTCATTTGCAAAAGAGACGCTCCCCATCAGCCTTGAGGAGGAGATGCGGCGTTCTTATCTGGATTACGCCATGAGCGTGATCGTGGGGCGGGCGTTGCCCGATGTGCGGGATGGTTTGAAGCCCGTGCATCGGCGTGTGCTGTTTGCCATGCATGAGTTGAACAACGACTGGAACCGGGCCTACAAAAAGTCGGCGCGTATTGTCGGTGATGTGATCGGTAAGTACCACCCCCATGGCGATTCAGCCGTGTACGACACCATTGTTCGCATGGCGCAGGACTTTTCCCTGCGCTACACACTGGTGGATGGTCAGGGTAACTTCGGTTCTATCGACGGCGATAACGCAGCGGCGATGCGTTACACCGAAATCCGCCTGGACAAGATTGCCCATGAAATGTTGCTCGACATCGACAAGGAAACCGTTGATTTCGGGCCCAACTACGACGGCAGCGAAAAAGAGCCCAAGGTGCTGCCTGCGCGTTTGCCCAACCTGTTGATCAACGGCTCGTCCGGTATCGCGGTGGGCATGGCGACCAACATGGCGCCCCACAACCTGAAAGAGGTGGTGGCGGCCTGTTTGCATGCCATCGACCACCCCGATTGCACGGTCGATGATCTGATTGAGTTCATCCCCGCGCCCGACTTTCCCACCGCCGGCATCATTTACGGCATTGCGGGTGTGCGCGAGGGTTATCGCACTGGTCGGGGCCGCGTGGTGATGCGGGCCAAAACCCATTTTGAGGACATCGACCGCGGCAACCGGGTTGCCATCATCGTCGACGAGCTGCCCTACCAGGTGAACAAGAAAAGCCTGCTGGAGCGCATCGCCGAGCTGGTGTCCGAAAAGAAAATGGAAGGCATTTCAGACATCCGCGATGAGTCTGACAAAGACGGCGTGCGGGTGGTGATTGAATTGAAGCGGGGTGAAGTGCCCGAAGTGGTGCTGAACAACCTGTATAAAAACACCCAGTTGCAGGACACCTTCGGCATCAACATGGTGGCCTTGGTCGATGGTCAGCCCAAGTTGCTGAACTTGCGCGAGTTGATTGTCTATTTCCTGCAGCACCGTCGCGAGGTGGTGACACGCCGCACCGTGTTCGACCTGCGCAAAGCCCGCGAGCGTGGCCATGTGTTGGAAGGCCTGGCGGTTGCGCTGGCCAATATTGACGAATTCATCGCCATCATCAAGGCGGCACCCACACCTCCTGTGGCCAAAGCCGAATTGCTGGCCCGTGGTTGGGACTCTTCGCTGGTGCGCGAAATGTTGAGCCGTACCGAACTGGCCGATGCGGGCGGTGCCAAGGCATTCCGCCCCGAAGGTTTGCCCGCCCGCTTGGGCTTGCAAGACGACGGCTTGTACCGATTGAGCGACGAGCAGGCGCAGGAAATTCTACAGATGCGTTTGCAGCGCCTGACCGGCCTCGAGCAGGACAAGATCATCAACGAATACAAAGAGGTGATCGACCAGATTGCGGACCTGCTGGACATTTTGAGCAAACCGGCACGCATCAACCAGATCATCAAGGATGAGCTCACCGGCATCAGCAATGAGTTTGCAGATGCCCGCCGCTCCACCATCGAATTCAATGCCACCGAACTGGGCACTGAAGACCTGATCACCCCGCAAGACATGGTGGTGACCCTGTCCCATTCCGGCTATGTGAAAAGCCAGCCGCTGACCGAGTACCGCGCACAAAAGCGGGGCGGCCGGGGCAAGCAAGCCGCAGCAACCAAGGAAGACGACTGGATCGACTACCTGGTGGTGGCCAATACCCACGACACGATTTTGTGCTTCAGCAATGCTGGCCGCGTGTACTGGTTGAAGGTGTACGAAGTGCCGCAGGGCTCGCGCACATCCCGTGGTCGCCCCATCATCAACATGCTGCCGCTGGAAGAGGGTGAAAAAATCACCACCATCCTGCCGGTTAAAGAGTTCGAAGATGAAAAATATGTGTTCATGGCCACCAGCCTGGGCACTGTTAAAAAGTCCAAGTTGAGCGACTTCTCCCGCCCCATGAAGCGCGGCATCATCGCTGTGAACCTGGACGAAGGCGATTACCTCATTGGCGCAGCCATGACCGACGGTCAGCACGATGTGATGCTGTTCTCCGATTCCGGCAAAGCCGTGCGTTTCGATGAAAACGATGTGCGTGCCATGGGACGAAATGCTCGGGGTGTGCGCGGCATGAATCTCGAGGAAGGCCAGCGGGTGATTGCGCTGCTGGTGGCTGAGCATGAGGGCCAGTCGGTGCTGACAGCCACACAAAACGGCTATGGCAAGCGCACGCCGGTGGCTGAATACACGCGCCACGGTCGCGGCACCAAGGGCATGATTGCCATCCAGACTTCGGAGCGCAATGGCAAAGTGGTGTCCGCCGTGTTGGTTGACCCCACGGATGAAATCATGTTGATCACCACCGGTGGTGTGTTGGTTCGCACCCGTGTGTCCGAAATCCGCGAAATGGGGCGCGCCACACAGGGTGTGACCTTGATCAGTGTGGATGAAGGCACATGGCTCAGCGGTTTGCAGCGCATTGTCGAAGGCGATGCTGAAGAAGACGTCGAGAGTGGTGCAGACACAGGCTCAAGCGATGAGCCTGCTGAAGGTGTGTGATGGGCCGGGTCTGGAATTTTTCTGCAGGCCCAGCCGCACTGCCTGAAGCGGTGCTGCAGCGTGCGGCCGCCGAAATGCTGGATTGGCAGGGCAAGGGTTTGTCGGTGATGGAAATGAGTCACCGCAGCCCGGAGTACATGGGTATTTTTGAAAAAACCCGTGAAGATTTTCGAACCCTGCTCAACGTGCCCGACAGCCATGAGGTGCTGTTTATGCAGGGTGGTGCCGTTGGCATGAATGCAATCATTCCCTTGAATATGCTGCAAGGGTTTGAGCAGGCCGCATTCGTGAACACTGGCGCCTGGTCCAAAAAAACCAGCAAAGAGTTTTCAAAATACGGCACAGCCCGTGTGGTGCTTGACAATGCCAACGCCGCAGCCGATGCCGCCGCGGGCGCCTACGTGCCCGATTGTGCGCATTTGGTGGACCGGGTCAACGGCCAGAGCATGGCGTACCTGCATTTCTGCGACAACGAAACCATCGGCGGCGTGGAGTTCAATGGTCAGATTGAGGCCATGGCCGACGCATTCGATTGCCCTTTGGTGGCCGATGTGTCGTCCAATATTTTGTCCCGCCAGTTGGACGTTGGGCGCTACGGTGTGCTTTACGGGGGTGCACAGAAAAATGTCGGCCCCGCCGGTGTCACCATTGTGGTGGTGCGCAAAGACCTGCTGGAGCGTGCATTGCCCATTTGCCCCTCTGCCTTTGAATTCAAGACCGTGGCCGACAACGGCTCCATGTACAACACGCCACCCACGTACGCCATCTACATCGCTGGATTGGTGTTTGAGTGGTTGCTTGCCAACGGCGGCGTTGCCTGGGCGGAAGAACAATCCCGCGCAAAAGCCGATGTGTTGTACAGCCTGATCGACCAGAGCAGCTTTTACCGTTGCCCGGTGCGCAAAGCTGACCGCTCGCGCATGAATGTCCCGTTCACCCTGGCCGACGAATCGCTGAATGCCACTTTTCTCAGCAAAGCGGCAGAGCGCGGCTTGGTGCAGTTGAAAGGGCACAAATCGGTGGGTGGCATGCGTGCGTCCATATACAACGCCATGCCGCTCGAGGGCGTGCAGGCGCTGGCTGCATTCATGCGCGAGTTTGAGCAAGAGGTGGCTTGACCATGGGCAACAGTGAAAAACCCACCGCCGACATCAATCAGGAATTGCTGAAGTTTCGCGATCAGATCGATGCGCTGGACCAGCAGATTTTGGGCTTGCTGAACCAGCGGGCGAAGCTGGCGCAGGACATTGGTCACGTGAAGGCCAAAACCGATGCCCCGGTGATGCGCCCTGAGCGCGAGGCACAGGTGCTGGACAAGCTCACCCAGGCCAACACTGGCCCGCTGAGCGCACAGCATGTCAGTACCCTGTTCAAGGAAATCATGTCGGCTTGCCGCTCGCTGGAGCGCGAGGTGCATGTTGCATTTCTCGGTCCATTGGGCACCTACAGCGAACAAGCTGTGTGGTCTTTTTTTGGGCATTGCGTACAGGCAGAGCCTGTGGAAACCATTGAAGAGGCTTTTCGACAACTGGATGCCCAGCAAGTGGATTTTGCTGTGGTGCCGGTGGAGAACTCCACGGAAGGTTCTGTGGCCCGCACCCTGGATGCGTTGGTTGAAAGCCACGCGGGCATTTGCGGCGAAGTCCAGTTGGCCATTCACCATCAGCTGTTGACCCAAACTGGTTCGCTTCAGGGCATTCAAAAGATTTGCGCGCATCCACAGGCGCTGGCGCAATGTCGAAACTGGTTGGCACAAAACGCACCGCACATCCAGCAGGAAACCGTGTCCAGCAACGGGGCTGCGGCAAAATTGGCCAGTGAAGACGCCACCATTGCTGCCATCGCGGGTCAAACTGCCCGGGAACGGTATGGGCTGAAAGCGGTTCAGGAACACATTCAGGATGATGCCAACAACACCACGCGTTTTTTGGTGTTGGGCAATCAACAGCCTGGTCCATCAGGCATCGACAAAACCAGTCTGGTGGCCTCGGTGCCCAACCAGCCCGGCGCCGTGTACAAAATGCTGGAGCCCATCAATGCCCAGAATGTGTCCATGACCCGCTTGGAAAGCCGCCCAGCGCGCACTGGACGATGGGAATACTATTTTTTCATCGATCTGCAAGGGCACCAGCAAGATGCTGCAGTGGCCAAAGCGCTGGATGAGTTGAGAAAAACAGCGTCATTTTTGAAGGTGCTCGGCTCTTATCCAGCGGCACAACGAATTTGAACATGCGCTGCGCAGGTGCATCAGGCTCATGGAATGAGCCTGACGTGTCTGAAGCACCAGCACACAACACCCTTTGATTCACAGGTTAGCACCATGTCACAACTCACCGAACTTGCACCTCAGTTTATCCGGGCGATTGCACCTTACAAAGCGGGCAAACCCGTGTCGGATGTGGTGCGCGAGTTGGGGCTCAACCCCGAGACGGTGGTCAAGCTGGCTTCCAACGAGAACCCCTTGGGATTGGGCAGCAAGGCCAAGGCCGCCATCGCACAGGCTGCCGCCGATTTGGGGCGTTATCCGGATGCCAATGGTTTTGCGTTGAAAGCCAAGCTGTCGGCCAAGCATTCTGTAAAACCCGAGCAGATTACCTTGGGCAATGGCTCCAACGATGTGTTAGAGCTGGCTGCCAAGGCCTTTCTCACCCAGGGCACCAATGCGGTGTTTTCGCAGTACGCTTTTGCGGTGTACCCCTTGGCCACCCAGGGTTGTGGTGCGCAGTCCAAAGTGGTACCCGCCGTCCACTTCACCCACGATCTGGACGGTTTTTTGGCCGCCATCGATGACAACACCCGCGTGGTGTTCATTGCCAACCCCAACAACCCAACCGGGACCTTTTTGCCGGCAGACCGCATTCGCGCGTTTTTGAAGCAGGTGCCCAGCCGTGTGCTGGTGGTGCTGGACGAGGCCTACAACGAGTTCCTGATGCCGGAAGACCAATACGACAGCACGCAGTGGGTGGCGGAGTTTCCCAACTTGCTGGTGTCGCGCAGTTTTTCCAAGGCCTATGGTTTGGCTGGGTTGCGAGTGGGTTATGCCGTTAGCAGCCCCGAGGTGGCCGACCTGCTCAATCGCGTTCGCCAGCCATTCAATGTGAATTCCATCGCGCTGGCTGCTGCTGAAGCCGCTTTGGACGATGCGGAATTTCTGCAGCAAACCTACGAGGTCAATCAGCAAGGCTTGAACCTGTTGCAATCTGCGTTTGACCGCATGGGGCTGCAGTACGTGCCGTCGTATGGCAACTTTGTGTTGGTGAAAGTGGGCAACAGCGATGATGCGGGTCTGAAAGTGTTTGATGCCCTTCAGCGTTTGGGTGTCATTGTGCGGCCTGTTAACAATTACGGCCTGCCGCAGTGGTTGCGTGTGTCCATTGGACTACCTGCTGAAAATCAGCGTTTTCTGGATGTGTTGCCCGAAGCCCTGAAGGTGCTGGGTTAAATCATGGTGAGCAAACCGAGGCATTTTCAACGCATGTTGGCCATTGGTGTGGGCCTCATCGGCGGTTCCATTTGCCTGTCTGCCAAACAGAAAGGCCTGGTCGGCCATGTGCTGGGGTATTCCCGCCGTTTGGAAACCGCCCATGAGGCGCTGCGTCTGGGTCTGATCGACGAGTGTGTGGTGGGGCCCGGCGACGCCAATGTACGCACCGTGGATGCCGTGGTGCTGTCCATTCCGGTGCAGCAGTACAAACCGGTGTTGACCCAGTTTTTGCCGGTGTTGCCCGCAAACTGTGTGTTTTTCGATGCGGGCAGTACCAAAGCCGATGTGGTCCATGTGCTCAATGAATTGGAGCATGCCTTCCCGGGGTTGAAGTCGCGTTTCGTGCCGGCCCACCCGATTGCGGGCGGTGAAAGCCATGGTCCACAGGCCGCCACGGCCGGCCTGTTTCAAGACCGCAATTGTGTGCTGACGCCGATCGAACAAACCCACACCAGCCATGTGCACAAGGTTGAAGCATTCTGGAAGGCCTTGGGTGCACGGGTGTCGTTCATGCCAGCGCTGGACCATGACGAAATGTTTGGCACGGTGAGCCACTTGCCACATTTGTTGGCGTTTGCCTATGTGGCCAGTGTGTTGAGTCACCCCAAGGGTGCCCAGTTTATGAAAGAGGGTGGGGCCGGTTACCGGGACTTCACCCGCATTGCAGCCAGCTCACCGGAAATGTGGGCCGATATTTTCCAGAACAACAGCAAAGCCTTGCTGGATGCCTTGAGTGCTTTTGAAGCCACCACCGGTGCGTTGCGCAAGGCCATTGAAAACAATGACAGAAGCACGCTGGAACGTGTGCTGTCCCTGGCGGCGGACTACCGCAGCCAGTGGGCTCAAAAGTAAAGAGAACCCATATGGCCACCGATTTAAACCTGATTGAATTCCATGCCAGCAGCACCGCAGCCATGACTGGCAGTGCGCGTGTACCGGGCGACAAGTCCATTTCCCACCGCTCCATCATGATGGGCTCCATTGCCGATGGCATCACCGAGGTGGAAGGCTTTCTGGAAGGCGAGGATGCCATTTCCACCATGAATGCATTTCGGGCCATGGGCGTTCACATTGAGGGGCCCGACCAGGGGCGCGTGAAAGTGCATGGGGTTGGTTTGCATGGTTTGAAGCAGCCCACAGCGCCACTGGATTGCGGCAACAGCGGTACCTCCATGCGTTTGATTTCCGGCTTGATGGCAGGCCAGGGGTTTGATGTCGAGCTGGTGGGGGATGCCAGCCTCTCCAAGCGCCCCATGAAACGTGTCATGGACCCGTTGGCCTTGATGGGTGCGCAGATTGAAGCTCAAGAGGGTGGTCGTCCTCCCTTGAAAATCAAAGCCAACAAAGCCCTCAAAGCCATTTCGTACACCTTGCCCATGGCTTCAGCGCAAGTCAAAAGCTGTGTGCTGCTGGCGGGTTTGTATGCCGATGGCGTGACTGAAACAACCGAGCCCGCTGTGACGCGGGACCACACCGAGCGCATGTTGCGCGGCTTCGGTGTTGAGGTTGAAACCGATGGACCAACCGCACGCGTTCGCGGTGGACAGCGCCTGAAGGCCACCAAAATTGATGTGCCCTCCGATATTTCATCGGCAGCGTTTTTCATGGTGGCCGCCAGCATTTGTGAACAGGCCGATATCACCCTGAAGCATGTGGGCATGAACCCAACACGCACAGGTGTGATCGACATCCTGAAACTGATGGGTGCCAACATTGAACTGTCCAACCACGCGGTGGTGGGCGGCGAGCCTGTGGCCGATGTGCGCATTCGCAGTGCGCAGTTGAAAGGCATCGACATTCCAGAGGAATTGGTGCCCTTGGCCATTGATGAATTCCCGGTGATCTTTGTGGCGGCTGCCAATGCGTTGGGCACCACCGTGCTGACGGGTGCGGAAGAGCTTCGCGTGAAAGAGTCTGACCGGATTGCCGTGATGGCCGATGGCTTGAAGGCCTGCGGCGTGAATGCACAACCGACCGAAGACGGGATGGTGATTGAAGGCCTCGGTGCAAAGCCTGGTTTGCGCTACAACGCCACCGAGATTGAGTCACAGGGCGATCACCGCATTGCCATGTCATTCACTGTGGCGGCCATTCGAGCGCAGGGCACCATGCGCATTCGCGGCGCACAAACGGTGGACACTTCCTTTCCCGGGTTTGTGAACCTGTGCCAATCGCTGGGCATGGCGGTTCAGTCTGTAAAGGTCGCCCCATGATCCCGGTGATTGCCATTGACGGCCCCACGGCGTCGGGCAAGGGCACGGTGGCCAGCCTGGTGGCGGGCCGGTTGGGGTTTCATTACCTCGACAGCGGTGCCATTTACCGCGTGTTGGCCGTGGCCGCTGCGCAGGCCGGTTTGACGCCCAGTTCTGCGGAGGACCTGCCTGCGCTCATCCAGATGGCCTGGTCATTGCCGGTGGAATTTCAGGGCGACCACGTGCTGTTGTCGGGTGCGGATGTGTCGTCCAGCATTCGCACCGAGCAGGCGGGTTTGATGGCATCCCAATTGGCGGTGGTCCCGGATATTCGTGCGGGGCTTTTGCAGCGCCAGCGGGATTTCCGTCAGTCGCCAGGGCTGGTGGCCGATGGTCGGGACATGGGGTCGGTGGTATTTACGGATGCCAAGTTGAAAGTGTTTCTCACCGCCAGTGCCCAGGTGCGCGCTGAGCGGCGCTTCAAACAGATCGAGGGGCGTGGTCAGCAAGCCGATTTCCAGGCCATTTACGATGACCTGGTGGCCCGCGATGCGCGCGACATGCAACGGGCCGTGGCACCGCTCAAGCCCTATCCGGATTCCCGGGTGTTGGATTGTTCCGACATCGGGATCGATCAAGTGGTCAACACCATCATCGACTGGTATTTAAACGCTTGATGATTCAAGCTTTTTTTGATATCATTCAAGCCCTTGTAAACCGGATGTCTGCCTAAATTTTGGGCAAATTGGCTGGTTTTCACGGAAGCCGTGCCTGCACATGGTGTGCTGGTGCGTTTTGAAACTCCGCTCTTGCGCCAGCATGGGCGTGTCAACATCAACTGTTATGACCGCAACTCAAACTACCCAAGCCCCCGAAAGTTTTGCAGCACTGTTCGAAGAAAGCCTCATGCGCAAAGAAATGCGCACAGGTGAAGTAATCACCGCCGAAGTGGTGCGCGTGGACTACAACTACGTGGTTGTAAACGCCGGGCTGAAATCTGAAAGCTACATCCCCATTGAAGAATTCAAAGACGACCACGGCAACCTCGATGTTGCTGAAGGTGCGTTCATCTCCGTGGCCATCGAGTCTCTCGAAGACGGTTACGGCGAAACCCGCCTGTCACGCGACAAGGCCAAGCGCCTGTCCGCATGGCTGAGCCTGGAGCAGGCGCTGGAATCTGGCGAACTGGTCACCGGTACCATCACCGGCAAGGTGAAGGGTGGTCTGACAGTGATGGTGAACTCCATCCGCGCTTTCCTGCCAGGTTCCCTGGTCGACGTGCGCCCTGTGAAGGACACCACCCCATTCGAAGGCAAAACCCTCGAGTTCAAGGTGATCAAGCTGGACCGCAAGCGCAACAACGTGGTGCTGAGCCGCCGTGCTGTGGTTGAAGCCACCATGGGTGAAGAGCGCGAAAAGCTCCTCTCCAACCTGCAGGAAGGTTCTGTGGTCAAGGGCATCGTCAAGAACATCACCGACTACGGCGCGTTCGTGGACCTGGGTGGTATCGACGGTCTGTTGCACATCACCGACCTGGCATGGCGCCGCGTACGTCACCCTTCCGAGGTGCTGACCGTGGGCGAAGAAATCGAAGCCAAGGTTCTGAAGTTCGACCAGGACAAGAACCGTGTGTCCCTGGGCGTGAAGCAGCTGGGCGAAGACCCATGGGTCGGTCTGTCCCGTCGCTACCCCGCACAGACTCGTCTGTTCGGCAAAGTCACCAACATCACCGACTACGGTGCATTCGTTGAAGTGGAGCAGGGCATCGAAGGTTTGGTGCACGTGTCCGAAATGGACTGGACCAACAAGAACGTGGATCCCAAGAAAGTGGTTACGTTGGGTGACGAAGTTGAAGTCATGGTTCTGGAAATCGACGAAGAGCGTCGCCGTATCAGCCTGGGCATGAAGCAGTGCAAAGCCAATCCTTGGGAAGAGTTCTCCACATCCTTCAAGAAGGGTGACAAGGTTTCTGGCGCCATCAAGTCCATCACCGACTTCGGCGTGTTCATCGGCCTGCCCGGTGGCATCGACGGCTTGGTACACCTGTCCGACCTGTCCTGGAACGAAACCGGCGAAGAAGCTGTACGCCGCTTCAAGAAAGGCGACGAAGTGGAAGCACTCGTGCTGGCCATCGACACCGAGCGCGAGCGCATCAGCTTGGGCATCAAGCAATTGTCTGGCGACCCCTTCACCGTGTTTGCTTCTTCCAACGACCGTGGTTCCATGGTGACCGGCAAGGCCAAGGCAGTGGATGCCAAAGGCGTTGTGGTTGACCTGGGCGACGACGTGGAAGGTTACCTGCGTGCTTCCGAGATCTCCAACGACCGCGTCGAAGATGCACGCAATGCATTCAACGAAGGCGACACCGTGACTGCCATGGTTCTGAACATTGATCGCAAGAGCCGCTCGATTGCGCTGTCGATCAAGGCCAAAGACCAGGCTGACACCGATGAAGCCCTGAAGAAAATCGCCGATGAAAGCGCAGGTTCTGCTGGTACCACCAGCCTGGGCGCGCTGCTGAAAGCCAAGCTGGGCAATCAGTAATCGAGTGTGATGGTGCGGCTGTCCGGCGTGTGCCGGGCGGCCGCACTGTTTTGCAGGTCGTACTTTGTATTCAACAAGTGTTGTTCCTGATTGGGCAGCACTCTGATGCCAACAACAATGACAAAATCAGAACTCATCAACCAGTTGGTCAAGCGGTTTCCCAAACTGCCGGTTCGGGACACTGACTTTGCCGTCAAAAGCATTCTGGACACCATGACACAAGCCTTGGCCGAAGGTCAGCGCATCGAGATTCGTGGTTTTGGCAGTTTTTCCCTGACCAAGCGTCCGCAACGCGTGGGCCGCAATCCAAAATCCGGTGAGCAAGTGGTTGTGCCTGAAAAGCGTGTGCCCCACTTCAAGCCCGGCAAAGAGTTGCGCGAGCGAGTTGATTTATACTCCAAGAAACAGAGTTGATCTGATCGCGCCATCGACCTGCCTGGTCTGCAGGCAAGCCGACTGAAGTGCCAGCTGAGGGATGGCCACGGAGTAATCCTTGACATGGCTCGGTTGCGCGACGGCGCACCGTCAATCGTCAAAGGGGACTCACATTGAAAGCAATCGCTTGGGTGGTGCGCATCGCACTGTTCCTGGTCGTTCTGACCTTCTCCATCCGAAACATTGACATCGTGACCGTGAAGTGGTTGCCTGGGCTTGAAATCCAGGTGCAACTCGTGGTCGCCCTGCTCACGGCATTCCTGTGCGGGGCCGCCTTTGCGTGGGTCTCCCTGCTGCCTTCCTGGCTGCGTGCCAAGCGGGCAGCTTCTTCGGCCAACAAAGCGTTGGAACGCGCTGAACGGGAGCAAGCGAAAGCGGTGAAGCCGGCCAGTGCGAATGGTGCTGCTGACGAAGCGATGGTATTGCCAGTGGGGCCCACGCATGGAATTTGAAACCTGGTGGCTTGTCCTCATCCCGGTGCTGTTTAGTCTGGGGTGGTTGGCTGCCCGGCTGGACCGGCGTTCAGATGAAAGCACGCAAGAACGCGTGCCCACCTCCTATTTCAAGGGTGTGAACTTCCTGTTGAGTGAGCAGCCTGACAAAGCCATTGACGCGTTTCTCGAAGTGGCTTCCATCGACACTCACACCGTTGAATTGCACTTCGCATTGGCCAATCTGTTTCGCAAAAAAGGTGAGGTTGATCGGGCCATCCGCGTGCACCAATTCTTAAGCACACGCGAGCAGATCAAGCAGTCCGAGCGAGAGCGCGCCACCTACGAATTGGGCGTGGACTTTTTGCGGGCTGGCATACTGGACCGGGCCGAAAAGGCTTTTTTCAGCTTGGCTGCAACCGACTTGAAGGCCGATGCAGCCCGACAGTTGCTGGAGCTTTATGAGCTGGAGAAGGCTTGGGACAAAGCCATCGAGCAGGCCGAGAAGCTGCGGGAATTTGGAGCGCCCATTCCGTCGGGTGACATTGCGCACTTTTACTGTGAGCAGGCTCAACAGGCCATCGAGGCCGGTCAGTTTGATGATGCCCGCCGGGGTTTGCAAAATGCGTTGCTCAGCGAGCCCAAAAATGTGCGCGCCTCCCTGTTGCTGGGTGAAATTTACTTTCTGCAAGACCGCTTCGAAGAAGCGATCGCCCAATGGCGCAGTGCCGAGAAACAAAACCCCTGGTACTTGCCCTTGGTGGGTCCCAAAATGTGGGAAGCTTTCAAACGCTTAAACCGCATGGATGAGGGCATCGCAGCTTTGCAAACCTATTGCAGCATGTACCCCTCCATCGATTTGCTGCTGGTGCTGGCCAAAGCCATCGAAGAGGCGAAAGGGCCGGCAGCGGCTTTTGTTTTGCTGCGAGACCAAGTGCGTGCAAGGCCCAGTTTGCTGGGCCTGGACAAACTGCTGGAGCACCAGTTGCGCGACATGACCGACGATGAACGCAGCCAGGATTTGCGCCTGACCCGTGAGTTGATTTCCAAGCACACCCAGCGGCTTGAACGTTACCGTTGCCAGCACTGCGGCTTTCAGGCCAAAAAGTTTTACTGGCAATGCCCCGGTTGTGCGCATTGGGACTCGATTGTTCCCCGGCGTGCCGAGGAATTGGATTTTTACCCCGTACCCCTGAAAAAAACAGCCTGAACCGGCCACGAACAACAACTCAATCGAGACAAGCATGGTGGACACCCGCACATTCTCCAAAGCGAACATCCTGGTGGTTGGGGATGTCATGCTGGACCGTTATTGGTTCGGCGATGTGGAACGCATTTCCCCCGAGGCACCCGTGCCGGTTTTGCTGGTGGGCAATCGGGATGAGCGTTTGGGTGGTGCTGCCAACGTGGCCATCAACGCATCTTCACTGGGCGCGCAGCTTTGTTTGATGGGCGTTGTGGGCAATGATGAGCCTGGTCAGACCGTGGAGACCATGCTTCAACAGGCTGGTGTTCAATCCCGCCTGCTGCACGACCCCCAGTTTCCAACCATTGTCAAATTGCGGGTGATTGCCCGGCAGCAGCAGTTGGTGCGCATCGATTTTGAGGAACGCCCCAGCGCCGAACACCTCTCCACCAAAATGGAGCTGTTTGAGCAGGAGTATGCCAAGCACGATGTGGTGGTGTTTTCGGATTACGGCAAAGGTGCGCTGGAGCATGTGGCTGCCATGATCGCCCTGTGCAAGCAAGCAGGCAAAACAACGTTGGTCGACCCAAAAGGCGACGATTACGCCAAGTACGCAGGCGCTTCTGTATTGACACCCAACCGCTCGGAATTCAAACAGGTGATGGGCAGCTGGAAGACCGAGGCTGAACTGCACGAAAAAGCGCAAACCTTGAGGACGCGCCTGAACTTGGGGGCCTTGCTGTTGACGCGATCGGAAGAGGGCATGACACTGTTCAACAACGATGGTGCGTTTCATGTGCCTGCACAGGCCCGTGAGGTGTTTGATGTGTCCGGTGCAGGCGACACCGTCATTGCCACCCTGGCGTGTGCCATCGGCTCGGGCATGAGTTTGCCCGACAGTGTTGCACTGGCCAACAAAGCCGGTGGTGTGGTGGTGGGCAAGTTGGGCACCGCCGTCATTTTGCCCCATGAATTGAACTGAACACCGAGGATTTGACATGACAGTCATCGTGACCGGCGCAGCCGGCTTTATTGGCAGTAACCTGGTAAAAGCCTTGAATGAACGGGGCATTACCGATGTTGTGGCGGTGGACAACCTCACCAAGGGTGACAAATTCCTGAATTTGGTGGATTGCGAAATTTCCGATTACATCGACAAACAGGATTTCCTGGCTCGGGTTGAGCGGGGTGAATACGGGCCTTGTGACGCCATTTTTCATGAAGGTGCCTGTTCCGACACCATGGAGCACAATGGCCTGTACATGATGAGCAACAACTTCCGCTACACCCAGGTGCTGTTCGATTGGGCGCAGCGAACGGGTACCCCGTTTTTGTATGCCTCGTCGGCCGCCGTGTATGGCGGCAGCAGCCAGTTCGTTGAGGACCGTGAGGTTGAAAAGCCCCTGAATGTGTATGGCTATTCCAAGTTTTTGTTTGACCAGGTTTTGCGACGTCACATCAAGGCGGGTCTGAAAGCGCCTGTTTTCGGGTTTCGCTACTTCAACGTGTATGGCGACCGAGAGCAACACAAGGGGCGCATGGCCTCGGTGGCGTTTCACAATTTCAACCAGTTTCGCGAAGGTGGCAGCGTCAAGCTGTTTGGGCCTTACGGCGGTTATGAGGCCGGTTGCCAGCAGCGGGACTTCGTGTCGATTGAAGATGTGGTGAAAGTGAACATGCACTTTTTTGAGCACGCTTCATCGGCGCCCAGCGGTGTTTACAACCTGGGAACCGGCCGTGCGCAGACTTTCAACGATGTGGCATTGAGTACCCTGAATACACTGCGCGTGGCGCATGGCCAGAGCGCACTCAGCCTGGCAGACGCCGTATCGGGTGGCTTTATTCACTACATTGAGTTTCCGGACGCGCTGAAAGGCAAGTACCAAAGCTACACACAGGCTGACCTGACCAACTTGCGAAAGGCGGGTTACACCGGGTCATTCTTCTCGGTGGAGGAGGGTGTTCAGCGGTATGTGAGTCGATTGATCAAAAAATTTGGCTGATTTTTTTAAAAAACCGAACTAATCGGAGCAGGCGGGCACTCATGTATGTTGGCTGATTCGGCCCTTGAACCGAATCGCCTAGCGGCCCAACGGGTTGCTGGGTCGCCAGCTGCTTGGTCTGTACAGGCGGGGTTTCGGCCCCGCGTGCAACAGCAAGTGTCTCTGTCTCCTCAAGCCCTGTTTAAGCCCGCCTCACGGCGGGCTTTTTTTTAGGCCACGGTGCCCGAAAAAAACCATTGAAACAACATCGCCAGCAGTGACATCAGGGCAGTTACCGACAGGCCCAGCGCCAATGCAACCGACACGACCACCATGCCGCTGGTCTGGCGGGTGTCTGGTGGATATTCCGGGTTCAAATCGGCGTTAAAACGCTCATCGGGCATGAGGCCATAGCGCATCGTGTCCAGCCAGCCTGCAAAGGCCGACAAGGGGAAAAACAGCATGTAGAACCAAAAGCGCTTGCGACCGGCGTAAATCCAGTGGGCGCCAAATGACCCGCCAATCAGGCTGAGCCAGCAAAACAGCAACTTGGATTTAAGGGGTTCTTGGGGGTTTGTGGTCATTTTTGGTCAGACAGCTTGTGAGTTTGGTCTACGCTGGATATAATAGCGGGTTATCGGATTTCGTAATGGCCCAAGTGTGGTTTGGCAGTGCTGAACCGGGTCGGAAATCAACATTCCATTTTGTGCTGGTGCCTGTGGTCTGAGCCTTTATACTTGGTTATAACGGCACCTCACACACCGTTTTTTGATAGAGGATATTATGGTCGTCATTCGACTCGCCCGTGGTGGTTCCAAAAAGCGCCCCTTTTTCAGCGTCGTGGCTGCTGATTCCCGCAACCGTCGCGATGGCCGTTTCATCGAGCGCATCGGCTTTTACAACCCAATGGCTCCTCAGGGTACCGAGTCCCTGCGCATTGCCATGGACCGCCTGACCTACTGGACCGGCGTGGGTGCACAGATGTCCGAAACCGTAGACCGTCTGGTAAAGCAGCAGTCCCAAAAAGCCGCT
Organism: Limnobacter sp.; assembly: GCF_036405155.1. Taxonomy (GTDB): domain Bacteria; phylum Pseudomonadota; class Gammaproteobacteria; order Burkholderiales; family Burkholderiaceae_B; genus Limnobacter. The sequence continues at coordinate 21,358 of NZ_DASWYD010000003.1, forward strand.
TAATTGGGTTGTTGACTGAGGGCAAATGCCCTTTTGAGCAGCCTGAACAGCAGATGAATTGCCGAGAGTCCGTGAGTGTCCTGCATTCGCGGACTTTTTGTTATTGGCGGGTTGCAAACGAGGAGTGCAGGTGAACAAACCCGATGATTTGATTGAGCTGGGCCGAATTGGTGAGCCCTACGGACTGAAAGGCCTGGTGAATGTGCTGCCATCGTCCGAACAGCCTGAGGTGTTGCTGAAAGCGCGCCAATGGTGGGTTTCACGCCTAAAGCCGACTGCAGATGGTGCCGTGCGCAAGGTGAACAAACCCACCGAAGACGACCTGTTGTACGAGCCTTTCAAGATATTGAGCGCCAAAGTGCATGCGGACCGTTTGGTCGCGCACCTTGAGGGGGTTGAGGATCGAGATCTGGCTGCCCGGTTCAAAGGTTGTCGTGTGTATGTGTCCAGGTCCCGGTTTCCTGCGTTGCCGGAAGGTGAGTTTTACTGGGTGGACTTGGTGGGTTGTGCAGTCACCAACGTGCAAGGTGTCGAGTTGGGGGTGGTGACGCAGGTGGCTGATCATGGCGCGCACGCCATTTTACAAGTCACCAAAGGCGACCTTGAGCACCTGATTCCGTTTGTGGAGGCGTATGTGCCCACAGTGGATTTGGCTGCCCGGCGTATTGTGGCCGACTGGCAGGAAGACTATTGATGGCCGGCCCACGGTTTGATGTCATCACCCTGTTTCCGGAACAATTTCCAGCCCTGTTGGAATTTGGCGTGGTGGGGCGTGCGCTAAAGCGGGGCTTGTTCAGCCTGAAGTGCTGGAACCCGCGGGACTTCACATTGGACCCTCACCGGACCGTGGATGATCGCCCGTATGGCGGTGGTCCCGGCATGGTCATGCTGGCTGAGCCCTTGGTCAAAACCTTGGAGGCCATCCGGACAGCGCGCGCACAGGTGCTGCCCGGGGAGGCTCAGGAGCCGGCTCCCCTGATTTACCTCACGCCCCATGGCCCCTTGTTGAAGCAGGGCCATGTTCGAGCTCTGGAACAGGACGGGCGCGGTGCAATTTTGTTGTGTGGACGTTATGAAGGTGTGGACCAGCGCTTTATCGACCACCACGTAGACCGCACCTTTTGCATTGGGGATTTTGTGTTGTCCGGTGGCGAATTGCCGGTGGCCTGCTTGCTCGATGCATGGGTGCGCCTGCTGCCGGAGGCCCTGAATCATGCGGAGTCGGCCACGCAGGATTCATTTGAAACCGGTTTGCTGGACTGTCCGCACTACACTCGGCCGGAAGTTTTTGAAAATAAAGCAGTTCCAGAGGTGCTTTTATCAGGAAACCACGCTAAAATAGCGGGCTGGCGTTTTGAAGAATCGAAAGTGTTCACAAAACGTCATCGGCCAGATCTGCTGGCTGCCTTTGAACAGGCCCAACCGCCCACTGCGGATGGACCGTCCAAAAGCAAACGCAGGCCGGGCTGAAACAGGTGGTTGTGGTTGGCGAGTCTGTCTTGTCAACTTTCAACCGTGATTGGTCATCCTCTGGCGGCCGCTCATTCAATGTGAACACAACAAGGTGCCGTTTACGATGGTTCGGAGATACTCATGAATTTGATTCAACAACTTGAGCAAGAAGAAATTGCTCGTCTGGGTAAAGAAATTCCCGCATTCGCTCCTGGTGACACCGTGATTGTGAGCGTGCGCGTGATTGAAGGTACCCGTTCCCGTTTGCAGGCTTACGAAGGCGTGGTGATTGCCAAGCGCAACCGTGGCCTGAACTCATCGTTCATCGTTCGCAAGATTTCATCTGGCGAAGGCGTGGAGCGTACATTCCAGTTGTACTCTCCCCTGATCGAAAAGATCGAAGTGAAACGTCGTGGTGACGTTCGCCGCGCCAAGCTGTACTACCTCCGCGAGCGTTCCGGCAAGTCCGCACGTATCAAGGAAAAGCTGGCCTTCCGCAACAACGACCAAGCTGGCGAGTAATCACTCCCCACTGGCCGGTTACGGTGCAGCTGTTCAAACGCCTCGGTTCGCCGGGGCGTTTTGCTTTTTGGGGGCTGCATGATATTCAGCTGCCACTCGACGTGATTACAGCGCCTTTGATTTTTTCAGGCCTGCACGGTCACACCCCTTGGCGACGGCCAATCTGTTGTTCAAAACCTGAGCCTCGCGATCGCTGAGGTCACCCCTCCAAACAGCGAGTCGGGATCGACCTCTGGGCCAGCTCGTTGAGCTTGGCCCACCGCGCCTGCTTGTCACGGTTTTGCAGATTGTCCTGACTGTCGCTGCAGGGGAGGTGAACCGTGCAGGCCGCTTAGACGGTGCTACCAAATTGCACCGAATCCTTTTGCCCCCAGCAATGCCGGTGTGCCCGGCGCCGAACAGTCAGCCCCCCGATCGGCTTGACCCGCACAGCATTCGAACACACGGACCGAGATGTTTGAGCCACGCAGTGGCGAGTTATCGGTCCGGTTCGACATGCGCGGGACAACCTTTACCTTTCGGGGGGGCGTTCGGCACGGGCTGCCGGTGTTGCTGGGGGCTAAGAAAGCACCGGGCTACCGAAGTTGCTGGGGGTAACCAAAAAGGCACGGGCTACCGGCACAACCTCAGCTCAACCACCAGGGCGTGTCTTCCGTCCATCGCTGAATATGCCGCCGTGTATTGGCTTCATCGAGTGGCATTTGCTGCGCAATCGCCCGTGCTGTCTCCAGCAGGTCTTTGTCCACCAAGGGGTCTGCATACCGAAGCGATGGCAGGCCCGACTGGCGTTTGCCCAGCAGCTCTCCGGGGCCGCGAATTTCAAGGTCTTTCTCGGCCAGGTAAAAGCCGTCGTCACTTTCATGCATGGCTTTGAGCCGTTGTTTGGCGGTTTGCGACAGTTCGCTGCCATACAACAGCACACACACACTTTGCAAGCTGCCTCGGCCAACTCGCCCGCGCAGTTGGTGCAGCTGCGCCAAACCAAAACGCTCTGCCTGGTCGATCACCATCAGGCTGGCGTTGCCCACATCCACGCCCACCTCAATCACGGTGGTCGACACCAGCAGGTCCACATTCCCTGCACTGAAGGCAGCCATGGTGGCTTGTTTCAGCTTGCTGTCCTGTTTGCCATGCAGCAGGGCAATGCGGCGTTTGGGCATGAGTTCCACCAAGGCAGCATACGTGGCCTCAGCCGCCTGAAGATCCAGCGTCTCGCTCTCTTCGATCAGCGGGCAGACCCAGTACACCTGTTGCCCCTTCTCAATTTCATGTTCAATCGCAGCCACCAGTTGCTCCCGCTTTTTCTGCGAGAGCAATTTGGTCACGATGGGTTGTCGACCCGGTGGCTTTTCATCCAGATTGGACACCGCCAGGTCTGACAAATAGGTTTGTGCCAGCGTTCGGGGAATTGGGGTGGCACTCATCATCAATTGGTGCGCAAGCAATCCATTGCCTGCCTTGGCGATGAGGCTCAAACGTTGAGCCACACCAAATCGATGCTGCTCGTCCACCACGACCAGCGCCAGCGACTTGAAAGCAACGGTGTCTTGAACCAGGGCATGGGTACCGATCACCACATCCAGTTCGCCCAGGGCCAGCGCCTCCAGCGTGGCTTTTTTCTCGCTTTTTTTCATGGCACCCAGCAGTTTTCCGCTGCGAATGCCCACACGTTCCAACAGGGGCTTTAGCTTGAAAACATGCTGCTCGGCCAGCACCTCGGTGGGGGCCAGCAATGCCGCCTGATGACCACATTCCACGGCCCGGATGCAGGCCAGCGCGGCCACCAGGGTTTTGCCGCTGCCCACATCGCCTTGCAACAGGCGTTGCATGGGGAAAGGGTTTTTCAAATCCTCAAAAATTTCCCGAACGGCCCGCTGCTGTGCGCCTGTCAGTTTGAATGGCAGGCCTTGAAGGAATTCTTCTACCAGCCCTTTGCGCACAGCCTTTTTCAGGGCTTGCGCTTTTTCCTGTGTGCGTTGGTTGCGGTATTCCTGAAGCAGCAGTTGCTGTGCGAGCAATTCGTCAACCTTCACTCGAACCCAGGCTGCATGGGTGCGCAGGTTAAGGTCAAACAATTGGCTGGGGTTTGCCTGGCCATGCAAGGTGTGCAATGTGGTGTCCCAGGGCAGAAGCTTGTGTCGCTGTCTCAGGGGTTGCGGCAGGGTGTCGATGAAGCAGGCGTCTGGCAGTTTTTTCATCCAGCGGTGCCAGTCGGCTTGTTTCACGCTGCCGGTGCTGGGGTAAACCGGTTCGAGTACACCCGATTGTGATCTGTCGGGCTCACCCGGTGAGCCTGATTCTGATTGCTCATCCACACGTGCCAGACGAATTTGAGGGTGAACAATTTCCAGCGTGCCGTAGCCTTGGCGGATTTGACCACTGATGTGAATGCGGGCACCGTCTGGCATTTTTTCGCGCAAGCCGGGGTAAAAATGCAGCCAGCGCAGAACCAGTGAGACTTCTCCGTCTTCCACCCACACGCGCAGTTGCTTGCGGGGTTTGTATTGAATTTCCGAGCCCACCACCGTGGCCACCAAATTGGCCTTTTGACCCACCTGCAGTGCATCCATGGCGGTCACGGTGACCCGGTCTTCAAAACGCAGGGGCAAGTGAAGGGCCAGCCCCATCCAGTGTGGGGCGTGAATCAGGCCGCCCACAGCCTCCGCCAGGTGCGCAGGCAGCGGGGTAAGCTCAGGAAACGGGGCGTTGCTGCTCAAAGGGCGAGAATGGCTTCCACTTCAAAACGGGCGCCTTTGGGCAAGCTGGCTACACCCACCGTGGAACGGGCCGGGAAGGGTGCGGAAACAAACTCCTGCATGATGGCGTTCACCTCGGCAAACTCACTCAGGTCGGTCAAAAACAGGGTGAACTTGACCACATTGGCCAGGCTGCCACCCGCTTGTTCTGCAACGGCTTTCAGATTGGTAAATGCCTGGCGGGCCTGTTCTGCAGTGCTGGGGCCGACCAAATCGCCCGTGCTGGGATTGAGTCCGATTTGGCCCGATGTGAACACCCAGTTGCCGAGTTGAATGGCCTGGCTGTATGGACCAATGGCGGCAGGGGCTTTGGGTGTGGAAATAACCTGTGGGGTGCTCATGAATGCGCTGTCGAAACAAAAGTGAAGATGGCGTCATGATACCGCTGGATGCACAGTCCGTTGGGCGCCGGCTTGCAGAGCGGTGGTTGCCAGTCAGCTTGATGTTTGCAATAATCAAAAATAGCGTTGTGATAGAAAACGTCAATGATTAGACGATCATTTGCCAACCTCTTGGCACATACAAGGAAATGCCCATGACCCTGACGGAACTGAAATACATTGTGGCTTTGGCCCGTGAAAAGCATTTCGGCCGGGCTGCGGATGCGTGTTTTGTCAGTCAGCCAACCCTGTCGGTGGCCATCAAAAAGCTGGAAGACGAATTGAACGTCTCTCTGTTTGAGCGGGGGTCCAACGAGGTTTCGCTGACGCCCGTGGGTGAGCGGGTGGTGGTTCAGGCGCAGCGTGTTCTCGAAGAGGCATCGGCCATCAAGGCGATTGCGCAGCAGGGCATGGACCCCTTGGCCGGTCCATTGCGGGTTGGGGTGATTTACACCATTGGACCGTACCTGTTGCCAGAGCTGGTGAGCCGCATGATTGAGGACCACCCGGGCATGCCACTGTTGTTGCAGGAAAACTTCACGGTGCGTTTGCTGGAGTTGCTCAAGCAAGGGGAGATTGACGTGGCAGTGCTGGCCTTGCCCATCAATGAATCCGGTTTTGTGATTCAACCGCTCTACGACGAACCCTTTGTGGTGGCGCTGCCCAAAAGCCACCGATGGGCCAACCGCGAAGCGATCGACTCGGACGAGTTGCGTCTGGAGAATATGTTGTTGCTGGGCACGGGGCATTGTTTCCGTGACCAGGTGTTGGGCGTCTGTCCAGAGTTGTCCCGGTTTTCGCAGTCGTCCGAAGGCATTCAACGCACTTTTGAAGGCAGTTCGCTGGAAACCATTCGCCACATGGTGGCCTCTGGCATCGGCATCACGGTGCTGCCGTCCAGTTCGGTTCCAGACCCCGTTCCCGACAATTCTTTGCTCACCTATGTTCCGCTGGCGGATTCGGACACACGCAGAACCGTGGCCTTGGTGTGGCGCAAGAGCTTTGGACGACGTGAGGCGGTGGAGGCTTTGCGGAACTGCATTCTGGAATGCAAACTCAATGGCGTACAATTTCTGGATTCGCCCCAGATGGTCCGTTGAGTTTGCATGGTTGCCCTGACACAAGCCCGGTTGCGAGAGTATTGGCTGCTGCTTCGCCTGGACAAGCCGATCGGTATTTTGTTGCTGATGTGGCCCACCTTGTGGGGGCTGTGGATGGCGGCCGAAGGCCCACCCTCGGGCTATGTGCTGTTTGCGTTTGTGGTGGGTGTGGTGCTGATGCGCTCTGCAGGCTGCGCCATCAACGATTACGCCGACCGGGACTTTGACCGGCATGTGGAGCGCACGCAGCACCGGCCATTGACCGCCGGAAGGATTACACCGCGTGAAGCCGTGGTTTTGGCGGCGGTGTTGTCACTGGTGGCGTTGTTGATCACGCTGCCCTTGGGATGGGCCACCATCGCCATGAGTGTGCCAGCGGCATTTCTGGCGGGCAGTTATCCATTCACCAAACGGTTTTTTCCCATGCCACAGGCTTATCTGGGCCTGGCGTTCAGTTTTGGCATACCGATGGCATTTGTCGCCATTCAGGGCGCGGTGCCCGCGCAGGCTTGGTGGGTGCTGTTGGCCAACCTGTTTTGGACCATTGCGTATGACACGGAATACGCCATGGTGGACAAGCCGGATGATTTGAAAATCGGTATCAAAACATCGGCGATTACTTTTGGGCGTTTTGATGTGCTGGGCGTGATGGTTTGCTACAGCCTGTTTTTGGGCATATGGGCCATGGTGGCATTCAGCCTCGGGTTCAAGCCCGTGTTTTGGCTGGCCTGGTGTGTGGCACTGGGCTTGGTGGGGTACCACTACACCCTTATCCGCAATCGCGAGCGTGCGCTGTGTTTCAAGGCATTTTTGCACAACAACTGGGTGGGGGCAGCCCTGTTTGCAGGGCTGTTGCTCAACTACTGCTGAGGTTTACTGCAGTTTTTTAAGCCCCTTTCTGCAATTCTTCAGCCCGGGCCATGGCAGCCTTGGCCCCTTCGACAATGCCCAGGCTCACCGCATGAGCCCGCATGGCTTCCAACCCTGCAAAGGTGGTGCCGCCTTTGGAGGTGACCTTTTCCCGCAGCGTTGCAAACGAGTCGCTGGATTGTGCAGCCAGTGTGGCGGCACCCAGAAAGGTTTGTGACACCAGGAGGTTGGCTTTCGCTTCATCAAAGCCCAGCGCGCGTGCACCTTCGGCCAGTGCTTCCATGAGGTAAAACACATAGCCTGGGCCACTGCCCGAAATGGCGGTGATGGCATTGATGCTGGATTCTTCATCCACCACCACAACCTTGCCGCAGCTTTCGAAGATGGCAGTGGCCTCTTCACGGTCTTCGCCATCGCAGTTGGCCGTGAAGTACAAACCAGACACACCTTCGCCCACCAAAGCAGGGGTGTTGGGCATGCAGCGCACCACCTTGGCGTCCACCTGGCCGCTCCATTGGCGGATTTGGGCCACACTGACGCCAGCGGCAATGCTGATGATGAGGCTGTCGCCAAGGCTTGCACCATGCGCTTGCAACACGTCCTTCATCATTTGCGGTTTAACCGCCAGCACCACCACTTCAGGGGCAAAGTTCTCGGGCCAATCGGCGCCGCATTCAATGCCCAGCGCATTGAGTTTTCGGGAGGCTTCGGGGCTGGGGTCGATGACCCTGAATTGGGTGGCATCTTCGCCTTGCGACAGTAGCCCGCCGATGATGGCGAATGCCATATTGCCGCCGCCAATAAACAGTGTGTGGTTCATGCTCTTCCTTGTGTGAGGGGTCAGTGGCGTGCGCCAAACAGGGCAGTGCCCACGCGGACGCAGGTGGAGCCGCATTCAATGGCCAGTTCCAGGTCGGCCGACATGCCCATGGACAGGGTGTCCAGGCTCAGTCCGGCTTCGTTGAGTGCGTTGAATGTTGTTCGGCAAATATTGAATTCACCGCGCAGTTGTTCAGTGTTCTCGGTGGGGCTGGGTATGGTCATCAACCCACGCAAACGAAGATTGGGTAGGCTGGCCACCGCTTGGCACAGTGCAACCGCATCGGCTGGGTTGACACCCGATTTGCTGTCCTCGCCGGAGGTGTTGATTTGAACCAGCACATTCAGTGGTGGCAGGTGCGCAGGCCTTTGCTCGGACAAGCGCTGGGCAATTTTGAGTCGGTCCACGCTGTGTACCCAGTCAAAGTGCTCGGCAATCGGCCTGGTTTTGTTGCTTTGAATGGGGCCAATGAAGTGCCACTGCAGGGCTTTGCAGGCAGGAAGCTCAGCCAGGTGGGTGATTTTATCCAAAGCCTCTTGCAGGTAATTTTCACCAAAGGCTGTTTGTCCCAGTGTGGCCATGTCCAGCACAGACTCGGCGGGAAAGGTTTTGCTGACAGCCAGCAGTTGGACCGATTGCACGTCACGGCCACTGCGTTGACAGGCTGCGCGAATGCGCTGCTGTATGGATGTGAGCCGTTCTTGGGCGCTGTTCATGCAGATGTTGGAATGTTGGCGACATTCCCAATGTGTTTCAACAAAGGTTATTTTCTCATGACCCTGACTGAATTGCTGAACTGGACGGTGGAGCTGCGCGGCTCGGACCTGCATTTGTCGTCCGACATGCCGCCCATGGTGCGTGTGGATGGCGATGTCCGCCGCTTGTCGGAGACCGTGCTGAACGCCCGCGAAGTGATGCAGCTGATTCGCAGCTCGATGACCGAAGGACAGCACGAGGCCTGGCAGCGGGACCATGAACACGATTACAGTTGGGAAGTGCAAGGCCTGTCGCGTTTCCGTGTGAACGCCTTCATGCAGGCCCGTGGGCCATCGGCGGCGTTTCGGGTGATTCCCAGCCGGGTGCGCACGCTGGATGAATTGGAGGCCCCTGCCGTGTTCCGGTCGGTGGCCCGTGAGCCCAATGGCCTGGTGCTGGTGACTGGGCCGACTGGTTCGGGCAAAAGCACCACGTTGGCGGCCATGGTCGATGAGGTCAACCGACATCAAAAAGGACACATCCTCACCATCGAAGACCCCATCGAGTTTGTGCACAACCCCATGAATTGCATTGTGAACCAGCGCGAACTGGGCGAGCACACCCACTCGTTTTCGGCAGCGCTGAGAGCGGCCCTGCGCGAGGATCCGGATGTGATTCTGGTTGGTGAAATGCGGGACCTGGAAACCATTCAACTGGCCCTGACCGCAGCCGAAACCGGCCATTTGGTGTTGGCCACGCTTCACACCTCCTCGGCACCCAAAACCATCGACCGGATCATCGATGCCTTTCCGTCCGCAGACAAATCCATGGTGAGGACCATGCTGTCGGAGTCACTGCGCGCTGTGATTTGCCAGACCTTGTTGAAAAAGCAGGGTGGTGGCCGAGTGGCGGCGCACGAAATCATGTTGGCCACGCCGCCCATCCGCAACTTGATTCGGGAAGGCAAGGTGGCCCAAATGGTGTCTGCCATCCAAACCGGCGCGCAGCAAGGCATGCAAACCATGGAACAGGCCATACAGCGCCTGTTGGTGACCGGAAAAATTGCCCGTGAAACGGCGTCCTCAGTGCTCTCGAAGGTGAACGCATCATGATGTTTGGAAGACTGGTACAACTCTCTGTCGATGAAGCCGATACACTCAGTGTTTCGACTCAACAGGCTCATCGCGGGAGACAGACATGGCCACGGGCGTTTATCAATTTTCTACGAAAACATTGGATGGCAAGCCGCTGGAATTAAAGGACTTTGCCGGCAAGGTGCTGCTGATTGTGAACACCGCCAGCAAGTGTGGGTTTACGCCGCAGTACGACGGTTTGCAAAAACTGCATGAAGAGCTGGGCCAAGACGGCCTGGTCATTATTGGCTTTCCATGCAACCAGTTTGGCAAGCAGGAGCCGGGTGATGAAAGCGCCATCGGCGCGTTTTGCCAGAAGAACTACGGGGTTAGTTTCCTGATGTCTGAAAAGATTGATGTGAACGGTTCGGATGCCCATCCGCTCTACCAATACCTGACCAAAGAAGCCAAGGGTATTTTGGGCACATCGGCCATCAAGTGGAATTTCACCAAGTTCCTGATTCGCAAAAACGGTGAGGTGTATGACCGATACGCCCCCACCACCAAGCCTGAAGACCTCAAGGCAGATATCCAGAAATTGTTGGCCGAATAAACCGTTTACTCGCTGGGGGTGGTGCCCTCGGCGCGTGGTCGGTAGATGCCGCGTGTGAGCGGTATTTCAAACAGCCGGCATTCGATGGCCCCGTTGTACAACGGGGCTTTTCGTTTGGGGCTCAGGTTCAAGGTTTTCTTGATCTCCAGGTCACCCGAGAACAGGAAAGCGGTCCAGCCCGAAAACTGGTGCTTCAGCACATCGCCATAGGCTTTGAACAGGCGCTGGTAGGCCTCGTCCTCGGGCACGTCGGCCCCTTTTGCCCTAACCCGTTCACCATAGGGCGGGTTGGACAACACAATGCCCGTGGGTGCCGGTGGTTGAACAGTCAACGCATCGCGCTGCGAAAAAATCACCAGCCCTTCATCCACCAGTTCACCAAAACCGGCCCTGTCGCAGTTGTCCACGGCCATTTGCACCAGTGCCTCGGTGATGTCACTGGCATGCCAGCGGAAGTGCTTTTCTGCCAAGGCACGGTCCAGCCCTGCATTGAAGCGTTTGTTGGCGTCTTGCTGCAATTCTTCGCCCCAGGCTGGGTCGTACACCTTGAGGTTTTCGAAAGCAAAACGCCGCTCTAGCCCGGGTGCCCGGTTGCACAGGGCCGACAGCGATTCAATCACCAAGGTGCCGCTGCCACAGAAAGGGTCCAGATAATGCGCGGGCCTTTCTTCCGCCAAGGCTTTGCCAGCCTGGCTGTTGGCCACAATGGTCCACAGGCCGGCGGCCAGGTTTTCCTTCAGGGGCGCAACGCCTTTGTCTTCACGCCAACCCCGTTTAAATAGGTTTTCACCCGCTAGGTCGATATACAGCACCGCTTCATTGGGCGAAATGGCGCCAAATACGCGGACATCCGGGTTTTCAACACTCACATTGGGCCGCTCATCGAACTGTTCAATGAAGTGGTCACAAATGGCATCTTTGAGGCGCAACTGTGTAAAGCGCAGGCTGTTGACATCGGCCCCCAGGTTGTTGAGGTCAACCCGGAATGTGTGGCTGAGCTTGAACCAGTTGTGCCAGTCCACGGCTTTGGCCAGTTTGTAAAAGGTTTCGTCGCTGTCGCAGGGGGCTTTCATGACCTGCAAGCCGATGCGACCAGCCAGGCGGCTCCAGTAGGTCATGCGTGTGGCCTGGCGCCAACTGGCCTGAAAGTGCAGGCCGCCCGGAACGGGTTTGCAGTTGGAGGCACCCCACTGTTCCAGTTCGGTTTGCAGCAGGGCTTCCAGGCCGCGCGGGCAACTGGCAAAACACTCGAAGGTGCTTTGCCGGGTTGAATTCACGGGTTTTCCGGGTTTGATGGACAGGGTATTCAAAACGGTTTGCCCACCACGAGGATGATGGCAATCGCCATGAGCACCACAGGCACTTCATTGAACCAGCGGTAAAAGGTGTGGGTTTTGGTGTTCAGGCCTTTTTCGAACTTGCGCAACAGCCGACCACAGCCGTGGTGGTAACCCACAATCAGCAACACCACCAAAATTTTGGCGTGAAACCAGCCGTTGGGCGGCGCAATGCCTATTTGGTAAATACCCACCAGTGCAAAGCCCAGCAACAGGGCTGGAATGGCCAGCAGGGTCATGAAGCGATATAGCTTTTGCGCCATCAGCAAGAGGCGTGCATTGGCCTTTTCATCGGTTTCCATGGCCATGTTGACAAAAATGCGGGGCAGGTAAAACAGGCCTGCAAACCAGGACGCCACAAACAGGAGGTGAAACGACTTCACCCACAGATAACCATTCATTGCAAATACTCCTTGTGTGTTGTTGGCGGGTCGGTGTGTTACTGGCGAATTTCGCCGTGACCAAACACCACCCATTTCTGACTGGTTAAGCCCTCCAGCCCAACGGGACCGCGGGCGTGGATTTTGTCGGTGGAAATGCCGATCTCGGCGCCCAGACCATATTCAAAGCCATCAGCAAACCGTGTGGAGGCATTGATCATGACCGATGCCGAGTCCACTTCACGAATAAACCGCATGGCGTGGCTGTGGTTTTCAGTCACGATGCTGTCGGTGTGTTGTGAGCTGTACCGGTTGATGTGTGCAATGGCCTGGTCCAGGCTGTCGACCACTTTGATGGACAGAATGGGGGCCAGGTATTCGGTGGACCAGTCTTCCTCGATGGCTGCTTTGGCCGTTGGCAAAAGCGCGCAGGTGCGACCACACCCCCGCACCTCAACGCCTTTGTCCGCGTAGATTTTGCCCAGTGCTGTCAGCACGGGTTTGGCCAAATGCTGATGGATCAGCAGGGTTTCCATGGTGTTGCAGGTGCCGTAGCGGTGGGTTTTTGCGTTGTCGGCAATCGCGATGGCTTTCTCAAGGTCTGCTGACTCATCAATGAACACATGGCAAATGCCATCCAGGTGTTTGATGACAGGCACCTTGGCTTCACGCGAAATGCGTTCAATCAGGCCCTTTCCACCGCGAGGCACAATCACGTCCACGTATTGGGTCATGGTGATGAGCGCACCCACCGCAGCACGGTCTGTGGTGTCGATGACCTGCACCGCCGCGGCGGGCAAGCCGGCCGCTTCCAGGCCTTGTGCCACCAGCTTGGCCAAGGCTTGGTTGCAGCGAAATGCTTCGGAACCGCCACGCAGAATGGTGCTGTTGCCCGACTTGATGCACAGGCCGGCCGCATCCACGGTGACATTGGGACGCGCCTCGTAGATGATGCCGATCACGCCCAGCGGCACGCGCATTTTGCCCACCTGAATGCCCGAGGGGCGGTTTTTGAGGTCGGTCATTTCGCCGATGGGGTCGGGCAGTTGGGCAATTTGTTCCAGGCCCTCAGCCATGGTGTCGATGGCTTTGTCGCTCAGGGCCAGTCGGTCGAGCAAAGCGAGCTCCAGGCCGTTGGCCTTGGCTTGGTCAAGGTCAGCCTGGTTGGCCGCACGCAGGGCAGCTCGCTGTTCGCGGATCAGGCGGGCTGTTTCCAGCAGGGCCTTGTTTTTGGCGTCGGTATTGGCACGGGCCATGGCCGCGGAGGCCTCGCGGGCCTGTCGTCCAATCTCTAGTACGTCGTTTTCAATGCTCATGGTTGGTCTTCCGGTGTGGCCTGGTTGTATTGCCCAATTGCTCGGTGCCGGCCTTGCACCCCTGTTCGACGCGTTCGGCGCGTTTCAGTTCATGCGTGTGGGGGCGGAGCCACCCCGGCAATGCCCAGCCCGATGATTTCAAGCAGGGTCCAGGGGTTGCCAGCCTTCATGCCTTTGATGGTTTTTTCCGCGCTGTAGCACCAGGCGGTCAGATTTTGCAGGCTGGTTCGGTTGTGCCGTTTCAGCGCTGCGCTGATGTGATTCTGGCGCGCACCCCAGATTCTATGTTGTCTGCAGGCATCCGCCAATGCCATGCCCTTTCTAATCGCCATCTGGGTGTCGCGAATGGCGCGAATTTCCTCTTGGAGGGCCCACAGCACCAAAGTTGAGGCTTCCCCTTCCGCTTCCAGGCCCTGAATCATCCTCGCCACCCGGCGGGTGTCGCCACCCAGCAAGCTGGGGCCCAGGTCGAAGACGTTGAAGCGGGCGGAATTGGAGACCATGGCCTGAACGGTGTCGAAGGGCACTGGGCCTTGGTGTTCAACCGCCAGTTTTTCAATGGCCTGATGCGCTGCCAAGAGATTGCCTTCGGTTTTTTCGGCCAGCCAGGTGGCCGTTTCCCTGTCCAGCTTGAGCCCTTTGCGTTGGGCCGATTGAACGATCCAGGCAGGCAGGTTTTCTGCAGTCACGGGTTTGCATTGGATTTCGCAGCCCAGTGTCAGCAGTTGCGCAAAACCGTCCGATTTTTCCTGCGTTTTGTTGAGTTTGGGGCCCAGCACCAAGAGATGGTGAGCAGTTTCCCCGGCCTTGATCCATTGGGCAACCTGGGTCAGCGCTTCGGCAGCGTCTTTGTTGAGCTTGGGTTGAGTCAGTCGAACTTCGACCAGCGACACGTCGCCGAACAAAGAGGCTTCAGCGAACTGCGCCAGAAACTCTTGTGCATCAAACTGTCGGTCCATGTCCAGCACATGCCGTTGATACTCGGTGCTGCGCTTGAGCCGTTGGCGGTACAAGTCTGCAGCCTGTGTACTAAACAGGGGTTCGTCAGTGAACAGGCACACCAGCGCTGGCAGTGGCTGTTGGCCTGCGGCAGGGTCTAACCAATGGTCCAGTGAGATGGGTTTCAAGGTTTGGCGTTGCCCTTGTTCAGTTTCAAGGCCGCCAGGCGAACCGAAATTTGACGCGCAATGTCGCGTTGCATTTCGGTGTACAGGTTGGCCTCTTCCATTTCCTTGCCCAGAATTTGATCGTCGCTGTAGGTGAGTTCACGGCGTTGCTGCAAGGTGGTGGTGGCAATCAGGAAATCGCCGTTTTTGTCGGTGACTTGGTAGTCCAGGTCGTAGGTGAGGCGAACTTCCCGAGCCCGGCCTGACGCACTGAAGGTCACAATGCTGCGGTCCCGCTTTTCCTTCAGCAAGGTGAGTTTCAACGGGGCCCCATCGCTTGGGTTCACCACGATGTTCATGATCTGCATCTGCAGGTTCATGTTGCGGTTCATTTCGGTCTTTTCCATGCCGCGCAGTTCAATTCGATCGAAGTCGAAGGTGTACTGCCCGCGCAGTTGAAAGCCGCATGCCGCCAGCAAGCAAACAGACAGCAGCAGGGCGCTCAGGGTGTGGACTCGTGTCATGAATACGCTTTGCAAAGTGAAACCCATCCGATGGTTGTATTTGTTGATTGCTGTACCTTACACCACAATATTGACCAACTTGCCAGGCACCACAATCACTTTTTTCGCAGGCTTGCCTTCCATGAACTTTTGGGCGGCTTCACTGGACAGCGCGGTGGCTTCAATGCTGGCTTTGTTAGCCTCGGCCGGTACTTCAATGCTGCCGCGCAGTTTGCCGTTGATTTGCACCATCAAGGTGAGCTCAGATCGCACCAGTGCTTGTGCATCCACTTCAGGCCAGGGCGCATCCAGAAGCTCACCCAATGAGCCTGTGTAGCCCAGCGCTTGCCACAGGTGGCAGGTGAGGTGCGGCACAATCGGGTAAAGCACGCGCAGCAAAATGCCCATGCCTTCCACCAACACGGCCTTTTCATCGTCGGTGTTGGCTTGTGGCGCAAATGCATCCAGCGTGTTCAGCATTTTCATGCCGGCCGACACCACGGTGTTGTACTGGTTGCGGTCGTAGTCGAAGTTGGCTTGCTTCAAAATGTCGTGCACTTCACGCCGGGTGTTTTGTGCTGCTTTGCCAAGGTTGGTCGGCAGTGCGGTTTGTGCAGTGAACACCGCTTCAAAATTCGCACCCAAGTGGAACAGGCGCTTGAGGAAGCGATGCGCACCCTCCACACCAGAGCTGCTCCATTCCAGGCTTTGCTCGGGCGGCGCTGCAAACATGGTGAACAGGCGGGCTGTGTCGGCACCGTACTGGTCGATGAGGGCCTGCGGGTCGATGCCGTTGTTTTTGGACTTCGACATTTTCTCAACGCCGCCAATGTGCACCGCTGCACCATTGGTTTTCAGCTTGGCAGAGATGGGGCGGCCTCGGTCGTCGAAGCTCACTTCCACGTCGTCGGGGTTGATCCAGGTTTTCTTGCCGTTGGCTTCTTCGGTGTAATAGGTGTCGTTCAGCACCATGCCTTGGGTGAGCAGGGCGGTGGCGGGTTCGCGGAATTTCACCAGGCCGAGGTCGTTCATGACCTTGGTCCAGAAGCGGCTGTACAGCAGGTGCAAAATCGCGTGTTCAATGCCGCCAATGTACTGGTCCATGGGCATCCAGTAGTCGGCGCGGGCATCGGTCATGGTGTCGGCGTCGTTGCACACATAGCGCGTGAAATACCAGCTGGAATCCACAAAGGTGTCCATGGTGTCGGTTTCCCGACGCGCCGGCTTGCCGCACTTGGGGCAGCTGCATTGGTAGAAGGCTGCGCTTTTCGCCAGCGGGTTGCCGCTGCCATCCGGCACCAGGTCTTCGGGCAGCACCACGGGCAGGTCTTTTTCGGGCACAGGCACATCGCCACAGGTGTCGCAATAAATGATGGGAATGGGGGTGCCCCAGTAGCGTTGGCGGGAAATGCCCCAGTCGCGCAGGCGGAACTGGATTCGCTTTTCGCCCAGGCCTTTGGCGGCCATGGTGTCGGCCACCCAGTTCACCGCATCGGTGTGGCTTTTGCCGTTCAGTTCGCCTGAATGGATGCAAACACCGTGCTCTTTGTCGCCGTACCAATCGGCCCAGGCGGTGGCGTCAAAGGCTTGGCCTTTCACATCAATCACCTGTTTGATCTCAATGCCGTATTTCAGGGCAAAGGCAAAGTCGCGTTCATCGTGCGCGGGTACGCCCATCACGGCACCGTCACCATAGCTCATCAGCACATAGTTGCCCACCCACACGGGCACGTCTGCGCCGGTGATGGGGTGCTTCACGGAAAGCCCAGTGGGCATGCCTTTCTTTTCCATGGTTGCCATGTCGGCCTCGGCCACGCCACCCGCTTTGCATTCGGCAATAAAAGCTTGCAGCTCGGGGTTGTTGGCGGCAGCCAGTGTGGCCAGGGGGTGCTCGGCTGCAACGGCTGCGAAGGTCACACCCATGATGGTGTCGGCCCGGGTGGTGAACACATACAACTTGCCGTCCTGCACCAGTTTGCCATCCGCACCCGCAATGCTGTGCGGGAAGGCAAAGCGCACGCCGGTGGATTTGCCGATCCAGTTTTCCTGCATCAGCTTGACGCGTTCGGGCCATTGAAGGTCTTTCAGGTCGTCGAGCAATGCGTCGGCATAGCTGGTGATGGCCATGTAATACATGGGGATGTCGCGCTTTTCCACCACCGCACCCGAGCGCCAGCCGCGCCCATCAATCACCTGTTCGTTGGCCAGCACGGTTTGGTCAATCGGGTCCCAGTTCACCGTGCCGGTTTTTTTGTAGACGATGCCTTTTTCCAGCATCTTCAAAAACAGCCACTGGTTCCATTTGTAGTATTCGGGTGTGCAGGTGGCCACTTCCTTGGACCAGTCAATGGCCAGGCCCATGGATTCCATCTGCTTCTTCATGTAGGCAATGTTGCTGTAGGTCCAGGCGGCAGGTGGTTTGCCGTTGGCCATGGCGGCGTTTTCCGCAGGCATGCCGAAGGCGTCCCAACCCATCGGCATTAAGGTGTTGTACCCCTTCATGCGCTTTTGGCGAATCATCACGTCGTTGATGGTGTAGTTGCGCACATGGCCCATGTGCAGTTTACCGCTGGGGTAGGGCAGCATGGACACGCAGTAGTACTTGGGTTTTTCCCGGCCCTGGGCGTCTTTGGCAAAGGCCTCGGCCTTGTAGGCGTCGGTGGACTTCCATTGGCCCTGTACGGACGATTCGATGTCTTGGGCGGCGTATTGGTTGAGCATGGTGGTGATGGAATGCAAAAAATCAGGCCCGCCGGTTTGGTCACTTGGGTGAACAACGCCGGTTTTTCAGGGGTTTGGGGCAATCTTTCATTATATCGGGCTTTGTGTGGGTTTCGACGTCGCGTGAGTTGGGGCTGCACCGGTGTTGCGGCAATAACACTGTTAAAATCAACAGCCATCGAACCTTGGAATTGTGCACGTGTCCCTACTCGACAACCTGAACCCTGAGCAATTGGCCGCTGTTACCCTGCCGCGAGAATCAGCCTTGATTTTGGCGGGCGCTGGCAGTGGCAAAACCAAGGTGCTCACGGCGCGCATTGCGTGGTTGATTCAAACCGGGCAGGTGGGCCCAGGCGGTGTGCTGGCGGTGACATTCACCAACAAAGCGGCCAAGGAAATGCTGCACCGCATTTCCAGCATGCTGCCCATCAACACCCGCAGCATGTGGGTGGGCACGTTCCACGGCCTGTGCAACCGAATGTTGCGTGCCCACTGGCGTGAAGCGGGTTTGCCGCAGGCTTTTCAGATTCTGGACATGCAGGACCAGTTGTCGGCCATCAAGCGCATGTACAAGGTGCTGAACATTGATCCCGAAAAATTTCAGCCCAAACAACTGGCCTACTTTATTGGCTCAGCCAAAGAGCAAGGTTTGCGCCCCAAGGACGTGGATGCTTTCGATGAGTACCACCGCATGATGGTGAGGCTGTACGAAGCCTACGAGGCCCAATGCCAGCGGGAAGGCGTGGTGGATTTTGCCGAGCTGCTGTTGCGCAGCTTTGAACTGTTGGGCGCCAACCCGGCTTTGCGTGAACATTACCAGCAGCGCTTCCGTTACATTTTGGTGGACGAGTTTCAGGACACCAACACGCTGCAGTACCAGTGGTTAAAGCGTTTGTCGGGCCCTCAGGGGTGCATTTTCGCAGTGGGCGATGACGACCAGTCCATTTACGCGTTTCGGGGCGCACGGGTGGCCAACATGAGCCAGTTTGAGCGCGACTTCGATGTACAAAACCGCATCAAGCTGGAGCAGAACTACCGCTCGGTGGGCAATGTGCTCAAAGCGGCCAACGTGTTGATTGCGCACAACAAGGCCCGCTTGGGCAAAGACTTGTGGACCGACGCTGGCGAGGGCGAACCGATTCGTGTGTATGAAGCCATCAGTGATCAGGATGAGGCGGGCTTCATCATCGACCGCATCAAGAAACTCATCACGGAAGAGGGCATGAGCCGGTCCGATATTGCCATTCTTTACCGGTCCAACGCCCAGTCGCGGGTGGTGGAACAAGCCCTGTTCAATGCGGGTATTCCGTACCGGGTGTATGGTGGTTTGCGCTTTTTTGAACGCGCTGAAATCAAGCACGCGCTGGCCTACTTGCGCTTGCTGGACAATGCCGACGATGACAATTCCTTCTCACGGGTGGTGAATTTCCCAACCCGGGGCATTGGTGCGCGCAGCATTGAACAACTGCAGGATTTGGCCACGCAGCAGGGTATTTCACTGTACCGGGCCATTCCGCTGATGGATGGGCGTGCCCAAGCCAGTCTGCAAAAATTTGCTCAGCTGATTGAACGACTGCGCTTTGAAACCCGGGGCCTGGGGTTGGCCGAGCTGGTGGACAAAGTGGTGGTGGAAAGTGGTTTGCTGCAACACTTTGAAACCGACAAGGATGGTGAAGACCGGGTTGAAAACTTGAAGGAATTGGTGAACGCAGCTGCCTCGTTTGCAGTGGCAGAGGGCTATTTCCAAGACACCCCAGCCACCGAGATGGATGCTGAAAAGCTGATCACACCACTGGCCGACTTTTTGTCGCATGCCTCTTTGGAAGCCGGCGACAACGCGGCTGCCGCCGGTGAACAAGCTGTGCAATTGATGACAGCCCATGCGGCCAAAGGGCTCGAGTTCCATTGCGTGTTTGTCACTGGGCTGGAGGAGGGCTTGTTCCCCCATGAAAACAGCGTTGGCAACACCATTGAAGCGGGCGATGGCACCAGCGTGGAGGCGGTGGAAGAGGAACGCCGCCTGATGTATGTCGCCATTACCCGTGCCCGAGAGCAACTGTTTTTGAGTTATGCCCAACAGCGCATGCTGCATGGGCAAATTCGTTACCACCTGCGGTCGCGTTTTCTGGATGAGTTGCCGGAAGATGTGTTGAAATGGCTGACCCCGAAACGGGCTCATATTGCGAGCTCGGGGTGGGATGCATTGGATGCCAAGTCCTGGAATAACACAGCCAGTTTTGGCGGTGGAAAGGCCTACACGCAGAAAGCGGCCAACCGGCCTTACCCCATTGGCACCGGGGTGGAGCATGCCAAGTTTGGTCAGGGTGTTGTGGTGGCCTATGAGGGCGAAGGCGACGACCAACGCATACAAATCAACTTTGGTCGCCAAGGCATGAAGTGGCTGATGCTGAGCTTGGCCAAGCTCAGCAAGGTGTGATCAGGCTTGTGCCTGGAAGTGTTCTGGGTCGTGCTCAAACACAGCGGTGTAGCTGGGGTAGAACGTGGCCAACGACGCACTCATGACCACCGCCATGGTGAGGATGTTGAGTGCACTCAACAGCGATGCGGGCAGGCCCAAGAGGCTGAACACCGCCACCACTGCTGAGCAAAAACCCACACTGAGAATAATCCAGCCCATGCCATAAATGAGAAATGCCGACTTATTGCGCCACACGGCCACCCAGCTCGAAAACAGTGCTTGGCCTGGCGACATGCCATGCCACACCACCAGCACCGGCGCAAACCAGAACGCCAGAATCACGGGCAGGCTGGCCAAGGCCACCACGCTGAGATAACTGGCCATGTACTCATAAAACCGGACGATGTGGTCCGGATCCATTTTTTGTACATTGCTGACGTCCAGCGTGGGCTGTCCACCCAACACAGCATTGGCCAGCAGCCGGATGGCAGCAAAACTGACGGTGTACACAAACCCCAGTTGAAGCAAACGTCGCAAATGGGGCCGATGTGCCTGCCCAAAACCTGCAAACAGAATCGAGGGCGAAACGCGCAAACCGGACTTCATCATTTTGCCTGCGAGCATGATGCCGAAGCCCAAAGCCGGCGTGAGCAGCGTGACCACTGCTGCACCCAACATGGGGATCAGCATGCCCACAAACAGCAGAATGAACAGATAGGTGTTGCCCAATAGAAACAGTTCAGACGGTTTTTTGCGAAACAGGGAGAGACCTGTCATTAGCCATTCCCAGCCCTGGCGGGGGGTACAAATGTGCAGGTGTGTGGCCATGTGGATACTCCTGTGGCCCGGTTAAATAAGGCAGGCCGGGCAACCGGCACGGCGTGCTTTCAAAACCCGTTCAAAGTGAGACGGGTCTTTCACAGTCAGAACCTCAGCATCGCGAGGCATGTAGTAATCCACCAGTCGTGAGGTCCAGAACCGCAGTGCAGCGGACCGCAGCATGTCTTGCCACAAGGCCTGTTCGTGGGTTTCCAAAGCGCGGTGCATTTGATAGCCATTCAGCAGTGCGGAGGTTCGCTCCGGGTTGAGTGCACCCGTGTCGAGGTCGATGCACCAGTCATTCGCGGTCACCGCCAGGTCAAAGAGGAAGGTGTCGACCCCGGCGAAGTAAAAATCAATCACGCCGCCCAAATCATCACCATCCATCAGCGCATTGTCGCGAAACAAATCCGCATGCACGGCGCCCTTGGGCAACTTGCTGTATGCATCGCTGGCTGCAACGCGCGACTGATGGGCCACCTCGTCACTCAGCAAGGCCAGCACCTCCTCGGGGGCATGACGAACCAAATGACCAGTGGCCTCTTGCACCCAGCTCAAACCTCGCGGGTTGGGCAGCTGACCGTTGAAATCGCCCACAGCCAGGTGTGCTCGGGCCAAAAATTCGCCAATGGCGGCACATTGCGCCGGGTTTGGGTGGTCCACCGAACGGCCATGCAGGCAGTTCACCAGCGTTGCTGGTTTGTTCTTCAACATGGAAAACAACGCGCCGCTCTCGTCCGCCACCGGCCCGGGTACAGGCAACCCTTTGTGAGCCAGGTGGCCCATCAAACCCAGGTAGAAGGGCAATTCATGGGCTTGAAGTTTTTCAAAAATCGTCAGCACATAGCGGCCGTTGCTGGTGTTCACGAAGTAGTTGGTGTTTTCGATGCCCGAACTGATTCCCTCAAAGGACTGCAGGCTGCCGCAAGGGCGGCCTGCCAGCCAGGCGTTGAGCTCATCGTGGGTAATGCGGGTGAAAACAGCCATGAATGGTCCTGAAAGTGATCAGATGCCCCGCATGGTTTAGCGGCAAGCAAACCCGGCGATTTTACCCGGGTTTGCGCCTGCATTACAGGTCGAGCAGCATCTCGGACTCGTCATCCGATGGCCTGAAGGAGCGCTTTTCATAGAACCGGAAGATGCAGGCCAGCACTTCCTCGGGTGTTTCGACCAGTTCAAACAGGTCCAGGTCTGTTTCGCTGATCATGCCTTCGCCCAAGAGGTGACCGCGTATCCAGTCAATCAGCCCGCCCCAGAAGGCATGACCCACCAGCACCACGGGGATGCGGCGGCCTTTGCTGGTCTGAATGAGCGTTAGCGCCTCAAACAGTTCGTCCAGCGTGCCAAAGCCGCCAGGCATCACCACATACGCGCTGGCGTATTTGGCAAATGCCACCTTGCGTGCAAAAAAGTGGCGGAAGGTCAATGAGATGTTTTGGTAGGGGTTGCCATGCTGCTCAAAAGGCAGCTCGATGTTGAGGCCCACACTGGGCGATGGTCCGGCGTGGGCGCCTTTGTTGGCGGCTTCCATGATGCCGGGCCCACCGCCACTAATGACTGCAAAACCAGAGTCCGACAGCGCACGTGCAATTTTTTCGGTGAGTTGATAATACGGGTGCTCGGGCTTGGTTCGCGCACTGCCGAAGATGGACACCGACGGCCGAATTGCCGACAGCTTCTCGGTCGCTTCAATGAACTCTGCCATAATTCCCAGCACGTGCCACGATTCACGCGCTTTGACGGCGGTGGACTGCTCCTTGGATGGAAGGTGGCGAAGGGTCGGAATGTTCTTGTTCTTGGTTGTCATATGAAGCGTTTACTCCTCGTCGATGGGTCCAGCTACCTGTACCGCGCCTTTCACGCCATGCCGGATTTGCGCAATCGGGCTGGTGAGCCCACAGGTGCAATCTACGGCATGGTGAACATGCTTCGCCGCCTTCGGGCAGACTTCCCGAGCGACGCGCTCACGTCCAATTGTATCGCCTGTATTTTCGATGCGCCGGGCAAAACCTTCCGGGATGACCTTTATCCGGAATACAAGGCCAATCGGTCCAGCATGCCGGAAGATTTGGCTGCGCAAATACCCCATATTTACGAGGTGACCAAAGCGCTGGGTTGGCCTGTGATTGCCGAGCCCGGCATTGAAGCGGATGACGTGATTGGCACCCTGGCCCAGACCGCACTGCGCCAAGGCTTTGATGAGGTGGTGATTTCCACCGGCGATAAAGACCTTGCGCAACTGGTGAACGACAAAATCCGCCTGGTCGACACCATGAAAAATTCGGTCATGACCCGTGATGCGGTGTTTGAAAAGTTCGGCGTGTACCCCGAGCAGATTATTGATTACCTGACCCTGGTTGGCGACACGGTGGACAACGTGCCTGGTGTGGAGAAGGTGGGACCCAAAACCGCCGCCAAGTGGCTGGCCGAATACAAAACCCTGGATGGGGTGGTTGCCAATGCAGATCAAATTGGCGGCAAAGTGGGCGAAAACCTGCAAAAAGCCCTGGATTGGCTGCCCACCGGAAAAACCTTGGTGACCGTGAAAACAGACTGTGACATTGAACTGGCCCGTCACATTGAAGACCAACTGCAAGCTGGCACCGAAAATGCCGAGGTGTTGAAAAAGCTGTTTCAGCGGTTTGAGTTCAAAACCTGGTTTCGAGCCTTGGGTGGTGCTGCTGAAGAACCAAGCGGTGTATCCGGTGATTTGTTCTCGAGCTCAAGCGCTGAGCCCGGGGGCTCAACATCTTTGGCATCCAATACCGCTGGCCCCAATGCATTGTTTGATGCGCCCACGCAGTCCATCGATTCCATTGGCACGGTGAGCATTCAATCCGCCGATGCGTTGCATGAACTGATTGACCAACTGGCCAAGGCCAAGTCAGCCCGGCGTGCTGTGGCCTTTGACACGGAAACCACCTCGCTGGAACCCATGAACGCGCAGATTGTGGGGCTGTGCTTTGCCCTGGAACCGGGCGTGGGTTATTACATTCCCCTGGGCCATCAGGACCTGACCGCCGAGCCACAACTGAGTTTGAGCGACACCCTGGCCGCATTGAAGCCTTGGTTTGAAGACGCGCAGGCCCCCAAAATTGCCCAAAATGCCAAGTACGACTTGCATGTGATGGCCAATCACCATGTGTGGGTTCAAGGTTTGGTTGAAGACACCATGCTGGCCAGCTACATTCTGGAAGCGCACAAGCCCCACGGCATGGATGCCCTGGCCCTGCGCTGGTTGAACTACAACACCATCAAATATGAAGAAGTGGCCGGCAAAGGCGCCAACCAGATTGGGTTTGAACAAGTACCGATTGAGACAGCCACCCGCTACGCCGCTGAAGATGCAGAAGTCACCCTGCGCTTGGCCAGTGTGCTGCGGGCTGAGCTGCAGCAAGTGCCAGAACTGGCCACACTGTACGACACGGTGGAGTTGCCATTCAGCCAGGTGTTGTTTGAAGTGGAGCGCAATGGGGTGTTGATTGACAGCGAAAAACTGGATGCCCAAAGCGCTGAAATCGCCGACAAGCTCAAGGTGATTGAAACCCAGGCCTTTGAATTGGCCGGTGGTGAGTTCAATTTAAATTCACCCAAACAAATTGGTGAGCTGTTGTTTGACAAGCTGGGCCTGCCGGTGGTGAAGAAAACCGCCAGCGGCGCGCCTTCCACCGATGAAGAGGTGCTGAGCAAACTGGCCGAGGATTACCCCTTGCCTGCCAAATTGTTGGAGCACCGAAGCTTGGCCAAGCTCAAAAGCACCTACACCGACAAGCTGCCGCGCATGGTGAACCCGCGCACGGGCCGCGTGCACACCAACTATGCGCAAGCCGTGGCTGTAACCGGGCGCTTGGCCAGCAACGACCCCAATTTGCAAAACATTCCCGTGCGCACGGCCGAGGGCCGCCGAGTGCGGGAAGCCTTTGTCGCACCGGCTGACCATGTGTTGGTGTCGGCCGATTACTCGCAAATTGAATTGCGCATCATGGCCCACATCAGTGGCGATGAGGCGCTCATCCACGCTTTCCAGCATGGTCTGGACATTCACAGTGCCACAGCGTCCGAGATTTTTGGCGTGCCCTTGGGCGAGGTGAATTCAGACCAGCGGCGCACCGCCAAGGTCATCAACTTTGGTCTGATTTACGGCATGAGTGCCTTTGGACTGGCGGCCAATTTGAACATCAATCGCGACGCGGCCAAGCTGTACATTGACCGTTATTTCACGCGCTACCCCGGCGTGGCCCGCTACATGGAGAATGTGCGGGCCCAAGCCAAGGCAGACGGCTATGTGAGCACGGTGTTTGGCCGCCGCCTGTGGTTACCCGAGATTAAAAGCCCCAATGGACCGCGCCGTGCAGCGGCGGAACGGGCTGCCATCAATGCGCCCATGCAGGGCACCTCGGCAGACCTCATTAAAATGGCCATGATCAAATTGTCGGCCTGGTTAAAGGCTGAGCAACTTCAAACCAAAATGATCATGCAGGTGCATGACGAGGTGATACTCGAAGTCCCCAATTCCGAACTGGCTGTGATTCAGGGCAAAGTGCCGGAGATCATGACCCAAGTGGCCGACCTGAAAGTGCCGCTGGAAGTGGGTTGTGGCGTGGGGCTGAATTGGGAAGAGGCCCACTAACCGGGGGGAGTAGAAGCATGCAAGACCAACACGACACAGACAGCGAACACTTGAAAGCCCTAGCGGGTGGCGGAAAGCTGGCAGCCGATCGCCGCACCGTGCTGAAGGGTTTGACGGCGGGTGGCTTTGCCATGGCCGCTGGCCCGGTGTTGTCCGAGGCCATCACCACGCCGTCCACCGGTTTGATTGAAGACCGGGTGTTGGTGAACGTGGGCGACGACGACATGTTTGCCTACCGTGCCAAGCCCGCGCACAAAAAGCACCCGCCGGTTATTTTGGTGGTGCCTGAAATCTTTGGTGTGCACGCTTATATAGAGGATGTGGTGCGCCGGTTTGCCCAAGCGGGTT
Source organism: Limnobacter sp. (assembly GCF_036405155.1). Taxonomy (GTDB): domain Bacteria; phylum Pseudomonadota; class Gammaproteobacteria; order Burkholderiales; family Burkholderiaceae_B; genus Limnobacter. The sequence continues at coordinate 47,219 of NZ_DASWYD010000003.1, forward strand.
TTTACGCCATGGCACCCGACATCTTTTTTCGCCATGGTGAGCCGGGCCAGTATGCAACCGTGGCTGAAATTCTCCAGAACGTGATTTCGAAAATGGACGATGCCCAGGTGATGCAGGACCTGGACAAGTGCGTGGAATTTGCGGCGGGTGATGGCGGCAACACCGGCCAGTTGGCCGTGACGGGCTTCTGCTGGGGGGGGCGAATCACCTGGCTGTACACAGCCCACAACCCCATGGTGCGTGCAGGGGTGGCCTGGTATGGCAAGCTGGTGGGGCCTTCAACCGCGCTAACACCCAAACAGCCGGTTGACCTGGCTGCTGACCTGAAAGCCCCTGTGCTCGGCTTGTATGGCGCGGAAGACACCTCCATCCCCTTGAACACCATCGACGACATGCGCACAGCCTTGGTCAAGGCTGCGCCCGGCAATGCGAATGCGGCCCAAACACACATCGAGGTGTTTGCCAATGCGCAGCACGGCTTCCACGCGGATTATCGGAATACCTACAACTCGACGGCTGCCAAACAGGCGTACAATCAGGCACTTCAGTTTTTGCGCAGGCGTGGCCTGCTCTAACCCAACGTGCACTCCAGTTTGTTGATTGTCATGGTGGCCTCGGCCACCGGCACGGCGCTGGCCATTCTGGCTGCGGCCTGGCTCAGTTCGCGCAGCATCGCCCGCGCACTCGAGCCCATGGTCAGCTTGTCCACAGGTGTGTTGTTGGGCACCTCCCTGTTGCACCTGCTGCCTGAGGCGCTGGACAAAGGCATGGAACATCACGATCTATTCATCTGGTTGTTGGGTGGTTTGTTGTTCTTTTTCGTGCTGGAAAAGTTTGCGATATTTCGCCACAGCCACCACCACGAGCATGACGGTCACCACCATGAACATGGCTTTGACAAACATGAGGCAGGGCGGGGCGGCCTCTTGATTGTGGTGGGTGACTCCATCCACAACTTTGCCGATGGTTTGCTGATTGCTAGTGCGTTTTTGGTGGATGTGCAATTGGGTTTGCTCACCACGCTGTCCATCGTTCTGCACGAAATTCCCCAACAAACAGGCGATTTTCTGGTGCTCATGAATGCCGGCATTGCCCGGGCCAAAGCCATCCGCCTGATGGCCGTGGCGGGTGTTGCGGCGGTGCTGGGCGCCTTTCTTGGGTTCACCCTGTTTTCGCAATTGCAGCATGTACTGCCCATTGCATTGGTGCTGGCCTCGGCCAGTTTTCTGTACGTGGCCGTGGCCGACCTCATTCCCCAAATGCAGCAGCGCCTTGCCCTGCGTTCCAGCATCATGCAGGTCACCACCATCACGGCCGGGGTTGTGCTGGTGGCTTACCTGGCCAGTATTCTGCACCACCACCATTAAAACCCTGTTGAGGTTTGCCCTAATACACGCCCCGAACACCCCGTGACAACATGAGCCGCGCCACTAAACTAAAAAACACGGCGGAGCAGGCATGGCGGATGTTGTATTGGAGACCAATGACCTCACCAAGGAATTCAAGGGTTTCACGGCGGTCAATCAAGTGAATTTGCGGGTTCAGCGCGGGCATATCCATGCGCTGATCGGGCCCAACGGTGCAGGCAAAACCACGTGTTTCAACCTGCTCACCAAGTTTCTCACGCCCACCTCTGGGCGAATTCTGTTCAACGGACAGGACATCACCCATCAAAAACCAGCCCAAATTGCCCGGCGTGGGGTCATTCGTTCCTTTCAAATTTCTGCGGTGTTTCCTCACCTGTCGGTGCTTGAAAACGTGCGGATTGGCTTGCAGCGCCCCATGGGCAATGCATTTCATTTTTGGCGCAGCGAAAAAATTCTCCACCGCCTGAATGACAGGGCCATGGAACTGCTGGCGGAAGTGGGGCTGCAAGAGTACGCGGATTATCAAACCGTGGACTTGCCATATGGCCGCAAGCGCGCCCTGGAGATTGCCACCACATTGGCCATGGAGCCCGAGGTGATGTTGCTCGATGAGCCCACCCAAGGCATGGGCCATGAAGACGTGGACCGGGTGACCCAATTGATCAAGAAAGTGTCCAAAGGCCGCACCATCCTGATGGTGGAGCACAACATGAACGTGGTGGCCAGCATTTGCGACCGCATCTCCGTGTTGCAGCAGGGTGCTGTGCTGGCTGAAGGTGCCTATGAAGAAGTGTCGAAAAACCCGCAGGTGATGGAAGCCTACATGGGCACCAGCGCGGGGCAGTTGGAAGGGGCCCATGCATGAGCCAAACCGTTTTAAAGATTGAAGGCCTGAATGCTTGGTACGGTGAGTCTCACATTCTGCACAACATGACTTTTTCGGTGAAAGAAGGGGAGGTGGTGTCCCTGTTGGGGCGCAATGGTTCGGGCCGAACCACCACATTGCGGGCCATCATGGGCTTAACCGGCCGTCGTGCGGGTTCCATCCAGATCAACGGGCAGGAATCGATTGCGCTGCCCACCCACAAAATTGCCCACTTGGGTGTGGGTTACTGCCCGGAAGAGCGCGGCATTTTTTCATCCTTGTCTGCCGAAGAAAACCTGATGCTGCCGCCCTTTGTATCAAAGACCGACAAGGGCATGAGTGTTGCCGAAATCTACGAGATGTTTCCAAATTTGCAGGCACGCCGGAAAAGCCAGGGCACCCGGTTGTCCGGCGGCGAGCAGCAAATGCTGGCGGTGGCCCGCATTCTGCGAACCGGCGCCAAATTGCTGCTGCTGGATGAAATTTCGGAAGGCCTGGCACCGGTGATTGTGCAAGCGCTGGCCCGCATGATCACCACGCTGAAAGCCAAGGGCTACACCATCGTCATGGTGGAACAGAATTTCCGGTTTGCTGCACCGTTGGCCGATCGCTTTTATGTGGTTGAGCACGGGCAGATTGTTGAAACATTCGAATCCAGTCAACTGGACGACAAAATGCCGGTGCTGCATTCGCTGCTCGGTGTTTGAACATCATTCTTACAAGCAAAGAAAGGAGAAGGAGATGACATTGAAACCAATCGTAGCCGGCCTGTTGGCCGTGGGTAGTCTGGCCATGGCCGGCACCGCCGCCGCGCAAGTGTCCGGTGATGTGGTCAAGATCGGCATGATCACCGACCTGTCGGGTGTGTATGCAGACATCGACGGCCCCTCGGGCGTGGAAGCCGTGAAAATGGCCATCGCCGATTTTGGCGGCAAAGTGAACGGCAAGAAAATCGAATTCATCTACGCCGACCACCAAAACAAGGCCGACATTGCAGCCAGCAAGGCGCGCGAATGGTTTGACCAGGAAGGCGTGGACTTCCTGATTGCAGGCACCAACTCAGGCACAGCCCTGGCGATTGCCAAGGTGGCTGGCGAGAAGAAAAAACCCGTGTTCGTGATTGGTTCCGGCTCTGCCCGCCTCACCAACGAGGAGTGCAACCCGTATTCCATTCACTACGCCTACGACACCGTGGCATTGGCCAAAGGCACAGGCTCTGCCGTGGTGAAGCAGGGCGGCAAAAGCTGGTACTTTCTGACAGCCGACTACGCCTTTGGCACCTCGCTGGAAAACGACACCTCCACCGTGGTAAAAGCCAGTGGCGGCCAGGTGTTGGGCGCAGTTCGCCACCCCTTGTCTGCGTCGGATTTCTCCTCGTTCATGTTGCAGGCCCAGGCCTCCAAGGCTCAAATTTTGGGCCTGGCCAATGCCGGTGGTGACACCATCAACTCCATCAAGGCCGCCAACGAATTTGGCGTGACCTCCACCATGAAGCTGGCTGGCTTGTTGATGTTCATCAGCGACGTGCACGCGCTGGGCTTGGGGCAAACCAAGGGCATGTACCTGACTGACAGCTGGTACTGGGATCAAAATGATGAAACCCGCAAGTGGTCCAAGCGTTTCTTTGATTCCCAGAAAAAAATGCCCACCAGCCTGCATGCGGCCGATTACTCCGCAACCCTGCAGTTCCTGAATGCGGTAAAGGCCACTGGCACGGACGATTCAGACAAAGTGCTGGACGCCATCCGCAAAGGCAAAGTCAATGATGTGTATGCCAAAAACGGATACTACCGTGTGGACGGCAGCATGATTCACGACATGTACCTGATGCAGGTGAAAGCCCCCAACGAGTCCAAGAAGCCTTGGGATTACCTGAAAGTGGTTCAAACCATTCCAGGCGACCAGGCTTTTACCACCAAAGCCGAAACCAAGTGCGCCGCCTGGAAGTGATGCGGGCTTAAACACACGGTCAATTTGCGGGTTTCACCGGTTGCTCGGTGAGCCCGCTTTCCATGGTGAGTTGTGATGGATATTTTTGGAATTCCGTTGCCAGCCCTGTTGGGGCAATTGTTGCTGGGTTTGGTCAACGGATCGTTCTATGCCATGTTGTCCTTGGGCTTGGCGGTTATTTTTGGCCTGCTCAACGTGATCAATTTTGCCCACGGCGCCCTGTACATGATGGGTGCCTTTTTGGCTTGGATGGGCATGGCCTACTTCAACCTCAATTACTGGGTGATGCTGGTGCTGGCCCCACTGTTGGTCGGCGTCTTTGGCGTTGTGATTGAAAAAACCATGCTGCGTTGGTTGTACAAACTGGACCACCTGTATGGTCTGCTGCTCACCTTTGGCATCACCTTGATGGTCGAAGGTTTGTTCCGTTCGTTCTACGGTGTCTCGGGCCAGCCTTACTCGGTGCCTGAAGCACTGCGGGGTGCCACCAACCTGGGCTTCATGATTTTGCCGAACTACCGGGCCTGGGTGGTGGTGGCCTCCTTGGTCATTTGCCTGGCCACCTGGGCTGTGATTGAGAAAACCAAGCTGGGTGCCTACCTGCGCGCCGGCACCGAGAATCCGCGTTTGGTGGAAGCATTCGGCATCAACGTGCCGCGCATGGTCACGCTGACCTATGGTTTTGGTGTGGCACTGGCCGCGCTGGCCGGGGTGTTGGCAGCACCCGTTATCCAGATTTCGCCCCTCATGGGTTCGCACCTCATCATCACGGTGTTTGCGGTGGTGGTCATCGGCGGCATGGGTTCCATTCTTGGGGCCATCGTGACTGGCCTCACCTTGGGCGTGCTGGAAGGGTTGACCAAGGTGTTTTATCCCGAACTGTCCTCCACTGTGGTGTTCATCATCATGGCGGTGGTTCTCATTATTCGGCCATCTGGCCTGTTTGGACGTGAAGCATGAACCGCATAGTCCTCCTCATTGTATTGGGCCTGGCGCTGGTGGCGCCCATGGCCATTTACCCGGTTTTTTTGATGAAGGTGCTGTGTTTCGCACTGTTTGCCTGCGCGTTCAATTTGCTGATCGGTTACACCGGTTTGTTGTCGTTTGGTCACGCTGCATTTTTGGGTGGTGCGGGCTACATCACCGGTTACTTGCTGCGCGACAAGGGCATGCCGTTTGAGGTCGGCATTCTGGCGGGCGTGCTGTTTGCCACCGTCATCGGTTACATCATGGGCAGCCTGGCCATTCGGCGGCAAGGCATTTATTTCACCATGATCACCTTGGCGCTGGCGCAAATGCTGTATTTCATCTTTTTGCAGGCCCCATTTACGGGCGGTGAAGACGGTTTGCAGGGCATACCGCGCGGGCACTTGTTTGGCCTCATCGACTTGCACAACGACATCACCATGTACTACCTGGTGTTGGCCATTTGCGTGGCTGGTTTTGCGTTGATTGTCCGCATTGTGCATTCGCCGTTTGGCCAGGTGTTAAAGGCCATCAAGGAAAATGAACCCCGGGCCATTTCACTGGGTTATGACGTTGAAAAACAAAAGCTGCTCGCCTTTGTGTTGTCGGCCGCCATCGCGGGTTTGGCGGGCGCCACCAAAGCATCGGTGTTGGGTTTTGAAACCCTGACCGACGTGCACTGGAGCATGTCGGGTTTGGTGGTGTTGATGACGCTGGTGGGTGGTTTGGGCACCCTGTGGGGCCCCGTGGTGGGTGCCGTCGTGATTGTTACCCTAGAGAACCGCCTGGGCGAAACCGGCACCTGGATTGCCAATGCCACGCAGATTGAGTGGTTCCGCTCCATTGGCGAATCGGTCACCATCGTGACCGGCTTCATCTTTATCGTGTGTGTGCTGGCCTTCCGGAAAGGCATTGTGGGCGTTATCCAAGAACGCCTTCAGCGTCGCGCTTAGTTCAACCCCGGTGTGGCCCGGTAATGGGCCAGACTGGGGTCCAGCCAAACCTCCCGCTTTTCAATCGGCGTGTTGTCCACAGACCGCGTGATGCGATAAACCCGAAGCGTGGGTTCATTCACGCTCTTGTTGAACAGGGTGGCCATGTTTTGGTCAAGGTTTTTGACCATGACTTCGTCGGTCACTCGCCCAATCCGGGTTTTAAACACCTCGGCTGCCAATTGGTACAAATTGCCTTTTGTACGGTTCAGCAAGTCCATGCTCAGGGTGGGAAACACCCGACAGGACAGGCTCAAGGTTTCAAGCGCAACCAATTGCGCTTTGAATTGGTGCCGCATCTCAATGTGCCAAATAAAAGCCTCTTCCTTCAAACCCAATGCACGGGCCTCGTCGGTATCCGCTAATCTTTTCTCAAGATGCGTCACCTCGGTGCTGAGGTCAGATTGCAACACATGGCTGGCCCATGGCTCTTGCAGGTGGAAGGGGGGCGTGGGTTTGGTGTTTGCATCCCCGACAGGTTTGCTCCGAACAAACGTGCCCAGGCCCTGCATTTTTTGAACCAGCCCTGCAGACTCCAGGTTCTCGATGGCTCGGCGAATGGTCCCGATGGATACGCCGAATCGCTCAGCCAAGCGTTTTTCGTTGGGTAAACTGTCACCTGCCACCCACAAGCCTTGCACAATCTCCTGCTCCAATCGCAAGCCGATTTGCACATAGGCGGGCCCAAGGCCAGGTACTGGGGCGCTGTCCGCCCACGCAGTGTCATCCATAAGGGTCCAGTTCAGGTTCAAGAGTTTTATTATTGTCCAGCCAATGTACCAGAAAAACATTCGACAAAATCGGACAATTCAGACCCGAACCGAACAAAAAAGCCAGCCGTGGTTTCACGACTGGCTTTGGGGGGGGTACGGACTGAACCGTGTTGGATGACTTACTTCAAGCGGTTCAAAGCCGGTTGGCTGGGGTACATCTGCCGGGTATACCACTTGTGGAAATGCTCCATGCCATCTTCCATGGGGCTTTGGTAAGGGCCCGCATCATGCTCGCCGCGCAGCATGAGCACTTTTCGGCCTTCATCCATCCGAATGGCAATCTCATCGTCTTCCACCGCGGTTTCCATGTAGGCGGCTTGTTCGGCCTCCACAAACTCGCGTTCAAAGAGTCGAATTTCCTCCGGGTAGTAAAACTCCACCACATTCAGGGTTTCCTGCGGACCTTTGGGGTGCAAGGTGGACACCACCAACACATGCGGATACCACTCCACCATGATGTTGGGGTACATGCAGAACCAGATGGCGCCGTATTTGGGTGCCACGCCGTTGCCAAATTTCATGACCGCATCGTGCCACGCCTTGTACACCGGGGTGCCAGGGCGGCGCAGGCCCGACTTGATGCCCACCGACTGAACGCTCCAGTTGTCCCCGTAGTGCCACTGCAAGTCCGAGCAACTCACAAACTGGCCCAAGCCCGGGTGGAAAGGTTCTACGTGGTAGTCCTCAAGGTACACCTCAATGAAAGTCTTCCAGTTGTAGGGCAGGGTGTTGGTTTTGACCGAGTCCAACTGGTAGTTCGAAAAGTCGATTTCTTCCAGAAAAGGCACATTGGCCAGCTCGGACAGCACATCCCGACTGCTGTTGAACAACAGGCCGCGCCAGTTTTGCAGGTCAAAGCCTTGCAGCTTGGTACAGGGTTGCTGTTGAAAATGGGGCGCACCCAGCAGCTCGCCTTTCAGGTCGTAGGTCCAGCGGTGGAGCGGGCACACAATATTGTCTGAATTGCCGTGGCCCTTCAGCATGACCGCTTGGCGGTGGCGACAAACATTGGACAGCAGTTCGATGGACTGGCCATTGTTGACCAGAATTCGACCGTCATTTTCCCAGGGCAGGGAGCGCCAGTCGCCAGACTCAGGCACCCAATGGGTGTGGCCTACATAACCCGGACCGTCACGATAGAGCTGATCGATTTCAGCTTTGAGTACACGTTCATCAAAGTACGTCGATACATGGGGTTGCTGATTCGACTGTGACAAATTCGACAAATCGCTCAAATCGGACATGATGCCGGGGACCTCCTTCCACAAGGCCCGGGGTGCAAACCGGGGCTGCTGCTAATAAGTGGTTGAACAAAAAGAGAAAGGGGATTGTACCCTCGGATTGAAGTTCCCGCCAAAGACTTTTCGCGTTTGAGCAAAGTCGCAGTAAAATAGAAGACTTTGTGACGAAAAACACCCCCGATGAGCAAAAAGCCGGTCAGTCCTGAAGCCGATAGCCTGTTGCAGCCGCCCGAGTCCTTTGAATCGGCCATGGCCGAGCTGGAGGCCTTGGTGGATGGCATGGATGAACAGGGCCTGGGTCTGGACCAGTTGGTCAAGGACTACAAGCGCGGTGCACAGTTGGTGAAGTATTGCCGCGACCGGCTTCAGCAGGTTCGCGAGGAGGTCAAGGTGATAGAAGCCGACTTGACAGGCGATGCGGGCGGAGAGCCGTCTTGAGCTTGAACAACCCCTTTGTGCATGGCCCCTCCTGGTTCGAACAGGTCCGCAGTGACTTTGAGCAGGTGTTGCTCGACAAATTGAATGATTTTGCAGGGCCTTCTCAACAGCTGAATGCAGCCGTGCGTTATGGTTTGTTGGAAGGCGGCAAGCGCCTGCGCGCAATGTTGGTGTATGCGGCAGGCCATGCTGTGTCCACGCCCATTGAACATTTGCACGACGCAGCCTGTGCGATTGAGGCCATGCACGCCTATTCACTGGTGCACGACGACTTGCCCTGCATGGACAACGATGTTCTTCGGCGCGGCAAGCCGACCTGCCACGTACAGTACGGTGAAGCCATGGCCTTGCTGGCCGGCGATGCCTTGCAAACCACGGCATTTCACTGGCTGGCCCATTCCCGCCAAGGCAGTGCTGACGTGCGCATGGCACAGCTTGCAACTTTAAGCACCGCCGCCGGTCTGATGGGCATGGCAGCGGGCCAGGCCATCGACTTGGCCCATGTGGGCAAAGCCATGGGCTTGGGCGAACTCAAGGAAATGCATGCCCGCAAAACTGGCGACTTGATTGCCGCTGCTGTTCGAATGGGCTACCAGTCCAACCCGCACATCGGGCATGGCGAACAACAGGCTTTAGAGGCATATGCCAACGCATTGGGCTTGGCTTATCAGATCATAGACGACATATTGGATGTGGAATCCAGCAGCGAAGTGCTGGGCAAAACATCCGGGAAAGATGCCATGAACAACAAGCCCACCGTGGTAAGCCTGATGGGCTTGCAGGAGGCCAAGCATTGGTTGGCCAGCTTGAAAGCCGATGCCATGGCCGCCTGTGAACAGTTTGATGAATACCGCCGCACCCCCTTGGAAACGCTTGTTGAATTGATCACCAACCGAACATCATGACCAACTTGCTCAAGAAAATCGATTCGCCGGCGGACCTTCGCCGCCTCTCCATCAGCCAGCTGCCTGCACTGGCCGATGAGCTGCGCAATTACATCGTGGAGCAGGTGTCCAAAACCGGAGGGCACCTGTCCTCCAACTTGGGTACGGTCGAACTGACGGTGGCTTTGCATTATGTGTTCAATACACCGCAAGACCGCCTGGTGTGGGATGTGGGCCACCAAACCTACCCGCACAAAATTTTGACTGGCCGTCGTGATGCCATGCCCGGACTGCGCCAGTACGGCGGCATTTCCGGTTTTCCCAAACGGTCCGAGTCTGAGTACGATGCTTTTGGCACGGCACATTCCAGCACGTCCATCTCTGCTGCATTGGGCATGGCCGTGGCGTCCCGCAATTTGGGCGTGAACCGCAAGCATGTGGCCATCATTGGCGACGGGTCGATGACCGCAGGCATGGCCTTTGAGGCCATGAACAACGCCGGTGTAACACCCGACATTGATTTGCTGGTGATTTTGAACGACAACGACATGTCGATCTCGCCGCCTGTGGGTGCGCTCAACAAATACCTGGCCAAATTGATGTCGGGCCGCATGATGAACACCGCCAAAGAGGTGGGCAAGGGTTTGCTGGGTGTTGCCCCGCCTTTGTACGAATTTGCGCACCGCCTTGAAGAACATGTGAAAGGCATGGTGACACCGGCGACGATGTTTGAGGAATTCGGCTTCAATTACTACGGCCCCATCGACGGCCATGACTTGGATGCGCTTATTCCCACCTTGCAAAACCTGCGCAAGCTCAAAGGGCCCCTGTTTTTGCACGTCATCACCAAGAAAGGTGCGGGTTACAAGTTGGCCGAGCAAGACCCGGTGCTGTACCACGGCCCTGGCAAGTTCGACCCCAGCATTGGCATTCAAAAAGCCACCGGCCCCAAGCCGCCCACCTACACGCAGATTTTCGGGCAGTGGCTGTGCGACATGGCCGCAGCCGACCGCAAGTTGATTGGCATTACGCCTGCCATGCGAGAAGGCTCCGGCCTGGTCGAGTTTGAGCGCCGCTTCCCCTCGCGTTATTTCGATGTGGGCATCGCTGAACAGCATTCAGTGACCTTTGCAGCCGGCTTGGCCTGCGAAGGCATGAAGCCCGTGGTGGCCATTTACTCCACCTTCCTGCAGCGCGCCTACGACCAGCTGATTCACGACGTGGCGTTGCAAAACCTGGACGTGACTTTTGCGCTGGACCGGGCTGGCTTGGTGGGGGCCGATGGCGCCACGCATGCGGGCAATTACGACATTGCTTACCTGCGCTGCATTCCGAACATGGTCATCGCTGCCCCGTCCAACGAAGACGAGTGCAGAAAGCTTTTGTCCACCGCATACCAGTACCCTGGATGTGCAGCCGTGCGTTACCCACGCGGCACAGGCCCAGGCCTGGTGCCCGACGAATCGCTGGACACGGTGGAGCTGGGCAAGGCGGTGGTGCGACATCAACCCCAGGCAGATGATTTAAAGCTTGCAATTCTGGCATTTGGCTCCATGTGTGAACCTGCACTGGCTGCTGGCCGTGCGCTGGGTGCCTTGGTGGTCGACATGCGCTGGGTAAAACCCCTGGATGAGGCGCTGTTGCAGCGCCTTGCCGAGCAGCGTTACGGTTTTGTCACCGTTGAAGAGGGCTGTATCATGGGTGGGGCAGGCTCGGCTGTTACCGAATACCTGCACGCGCAGGGTTTCACCAACCGGGTGTTGCAGCTCGGTTTGCCCGACGAATTCATCGACCATGGCGACCCTGCCTTGTTGTTGAAAAACATTGGACTGGATGCCCCCGGTATCCAGGCATCCATTGAGCAGTACTACGGCGATCTGTTTGATCGCCACAGCAATGTGGTCCGGCATGTCCCAAGCCGAGCCACAAAACCATGAGGAAGTTATGAATACACGTGACAAAGGTTTGGAATCTGCCGCGGTCCAAGAGACTGGTCAGGCCATTCCAGACGTTCAAAGTTCGATTGATACCCGGCACATTGCGATCCAGTCTGTCGGCATTCGATCCGTGAAATACCCCGTGCTGATTGAGTTGCAGGGCCAAAAGCCCATGCCCTCCGTGGCCGAATTCGAGATGACGGTGTTCCTGCCTGCCGAGCAGAAGGGCACACACATGTCCCGCTTCATTGCATTGTTGGAAGAATCCCAAGGCAGCACGCTGACCGTGGCTGGTTTCCGCAGCATGCTCAAGCAAATGTTGACGCGCCTGGACGCACCGTCTGGTCGCATCAAAATGGCTTTGCCTTACTTTTTATCCAAGGTGGCCCCAGTCAGTGGCGTGTCCAGCCTGATGGACTACCAACTGACCCTGGAAGGGCAAGCCCGTGCAACAGGTACTGATGCGGGTGAGGACATTTTCCTGACCGTGGTGGTGCCGGTGACCAGCTTGTGCCCATGTTCCAAGAAAATTTCCGAGTACGGTGCGCACAACCAGCGTTCCCACGTGACAGCCCGTGTTCAGCTGAAAGACGACCTTGACATTGCCATGCTGATTTCCAGCATCGAGCAGCAGGCGTCTTGCGAACTCTACGGCTTGCTCAAGCGGCCCGATGAAAAATACGTGACTGAACGTGCTTACGACAACCCGAAGTTTGTGGAAGATTTGGTGCGTGACGTGGCGATTGCCTTGAACAAATTCAGGGAAATTGGCCACTACACCGTGGAAGCGGAAAACTTCGAGTCCATTCACAACCACTCGGCCTATGCCCGAATTGACCGGGTCTGATCACGATTTCTGCGTCTTGCAGCGTTGTTTCAGTCCGATGTAAGTCAAACACCCGACAATACACAAACGCACAACAATGTCGGGTGAATGCCCAAGCTCAGGAGCTTTGTGTTTATGGCTGAACCACCCAAGGTCAAGCCCAAGGAAGTGTTTATTCTCGGTATCACCTCGACCGGGAAAACATTCCGTCCATCGGACTGGTCCGAACGTTTGTGCGGCGTCATGTCGCAGTTCAAGCCACCGGGCCGTCAAGCCAGCCAACAGCACTTGGTTTACAGCCCCTACTGTTTACCCATCGTGATGAACAACATCAAGTGCGTGGTGGTGGACGAGCGTTTGCGGGAAGTGGAACCGATGGCCTTTAATTTTGTGCTCAATTTCGCACGTGACAACGATTTGCAGGTGCTGGATGCCTGCTTGTTGCCCGACCCACCCTCGCCATAACGGTCGGCCATATTTGCACACACGAATCAAAACAAAAAGCCCCGACCATGTCGGGGCTTTTTGACATCTATTTAATCAAGAGGCGCTGAAATTAAGCAGCCATGCCTTTGATCAATGCAGACAAACGGGACTTTTGGCGAGAAGCCTTGTTCTTGTGGATAATTTCTTTGTCAGCCACGCGGTCCAGAATGCTGGTGGTTTCGATATACACTGCCTGTGCAGCAGCTTTGTCGCCTGCTTCAACGGCAGCGCGTACTTTCTTGACGGCAGTTCTCATTGCTGAACGAATCGCAGAGTTGTGCGCATTCAGTTTAGCGGCTTGTTTAGCGCGCTTACGCGCCTGTGCGGTGTTAGCCATGTTGCTCTAATCCAGGGTGTAGAATTCGGAAACCCACGATTTTAACAAAAACCCAGTCCTTTCACAATCGTTTCTATGAATTTATTGAAGTCGGCCGCCTCGGTCAGTGCCATGACCCTATTGTCGCGGGTTACCGGGCTGGTCCGGGAAACCATCACCGCCCGTTTGTTGGGTGCCGGGTCGGAATCCGATGCATTTTTTATTGCTTTTCGAATTCCGAACCTGTTGCGCAGGCTGTTTGCGGAAGGTGCCTTTTCCCAGGCATTCATCCCCATCCTGTCCCAAACGGCAGCTGCTGAGGGGCGATCTGTGGCCATCGAACTGGCCAGACGGGTGAGTTCCTTGCTGTTTCTGGTTTTACTCGCCATCACGGTGGTCGGTTGCCTCGGGGCTGGCTGGGTGGTGCTGGGCATGGCCAGCGGCTTACAGCCGGGCAGCGCGCAGTTTGAACTCACGGTGTTGCTCACCCGGTGGATGTTTCCTTACATTCTCCTGATATCCATGGTGGCCTTGGCTTCTGGCTTGTTGAACACGTTCAGGTCGTTCGCTTTGCCTGCCTTTGCTCCCGTGCTCTTGAACATCAGCTTTATTGTGGGTGCTTTGGTGCTGGCACCCCACATGCCGCAAGTATCCATGGCGTTTGCCATCTCGGTGATGGTGGGCGGCGTGTTGCAAGTGCTGGTGCTGTGGTGGGGGTTAAAAGTGAACGGCTGCTGGATCAATCCGTTGGCGGGTATTTCCCGCCTCGGGGCTGCATGGGCCGATCCGCAGGTTCGCCGCGTGTTGCAAAACATGGTGCCAGCCACGCTGGCGGTGTCGGTTGCCCAAATCAGCCTCATCATCAACACCAACATTGCGTCTCACCTTGCACCGGGCAGCGTGTCGTGGATTTCATTTGGTGACCGCCTCATGGAATTTCCAACCGCCTTGCTGGGCGTGGCTTTGGGCACTGTCTTGTTGCCATCGTTGTCGGCCGCCGCCACCCGCAGCGCAGAAGAATACTCCCGCCTCATGGATTGGGGGCTACGCCTCACCGTGGTGTTGGCTTTGCCCTCAGCCGTTGGCCTTGGCTTGTTCAGCGACGCGCTGGTGTCCATCCTGTTTCATTATGGTCGGTTTGAAGCCCATGATGTGCACATGACCAGCCAAGCTGTGGTGGCCTACAGTGTGGGCTTGCTGGGGTTGGTGCTCATCAAAATCCTGGCCCCGGGGTTTTACGCCAAACAGGACATTCGAACACCCGTGAAAATCGGCATCGGTGTGGTGGTGGCCACACAATTGATGAACCTGGTCTTTGTGCCTTTGTTTGATCACGCTGGTTTGCCCTTGTCCATTGGCCTGGGTGCCATGTTGAATGCCCTGATTTTGTACATGGGCTTGCGCCGACGCGGTTTGTACACACCCAAGCCTGGTTGGGCTGGGTATTGGTTGCGCACAGTGGTCGCCAGTGTCTTGATGGCGGTGGTGCTGGTGTTGGCCAACCAGCACTTTGACTGGATTGCGTTGCGCGCAGAACCGGCCTTGCGGATTGTTTGGGTGTTGTTGGTGATTGCAGCGGCGGGTGTGGTTTATTTCGCCGCTTTGGCTGCGATGGGTTTGACACCGAGGAAGTTGATACGCAAACCGGCGTGATTCGAGTCTGCCGTTTACATACCCCGAGTAATGCCCTTAGCCAGCGCTTGTTTATAGCTCTTGGCCAACGCTCGCAGTCGTGCCCCAAGCAATACCGGCAGCCCGTGCCGAACGCCCCCCGGCAGTAAAGGTTGCCCCGCGCATTGTCGAACCGGACCGAGAACTCGCCACTGCGTGGCTCAAACATCTCGGTCCGTGTGTTCGAATGCTGTGCGGGTCAAACCGATCGGGGGACTGACTGTTCGGCGCCGGGCATACCGGTATTGCCTAGGGGCGAGGGGTCTCGGTGCGCGCGGCCTGCGGGGTTCACCTCCCCTGCAGCGACAGTCAGGTCCATTGGCCCGAGCGTGACAAACAGGCGCGGTGGGCGCAGCCGCCGGGCTGGCCCAGAGGTCGATCCCGACTCGCTGTTTGGAGGGGCGACCTCAGCGATCGTGAGGCTCAGCGAGGGAAAGACCAATGGACCGTCGCCAAGGGCGAGGTAACGCGCAGTCAACTCACTTTCGGGGAGCACAAAAAAAGGAGGCCGAAGCCTCCCATTTTTAAGTCTTACCAGGCCGCTTAAACCAACGCAGCAAAAGCCCGTTCGCGAATTTCATCCACGCTGCCCACGCCTGCAATTTTTCGGTATTGCGGGGCATTGGCATCGCCTGTGGCGGCCCACTGACCGTAGTAGTCCACCAAGGGGCGAGTCTGGCTCTCGTACACATCCAGGCGCTTGCGCACCGTTTCTTCCTTGTCGTCGTCCCGTTGAACCAACGGTTCGCCGGTCACGTCGTCTTTGCCTTCCACTTTGGGTGGGTTGAAGCGAACATGGTAAGTACGGCCCGATGCCGGGTGTGTGCGACGTCCGCTCATGCGTTCAATGATTTCACCGTGCGGCACATCAATTTCAAGCACGAAGTCGATCTTCACGCCAGCCTGCTTCATGGCTTCGGCCTGTGGGATGGTGCGCGGAAAACCGTCAAACAGGTAGCCGTTCTGGCAGTCTGATTCTTTCAGGCGTTCCTTGACGAGGTTGATGATGATGTCATCAGACACCAATCCACCTGCGTCCATCACCTTCTTGGCTTCAATGCCCAGCGGTGTACCCGCTTTCACTGCGGCCCGCAGCATGTCACCCGTGGAAATCTGGGGGATCCCGAATTTTTCCTTGATGAATGTCGCCTGTGTGCCTTTACCAGCACCGGGCGCTCCCAAAAGAATCAAACGCATAGTCGCCTCAAGAGTATTAAATTTGGCTGGCCGACTGTCACGACGCGGTCTCGGTGCGGTCATGGACAGGCAGCGAATTCTGGGCTGTGGTTATTATTCGAAGCCTCGCGCAGTCTAGGGGGTTCAACTTGCAGCAAACTTACCTGGACTTTCGGCGGGGCGGCTTCGAGATGATTTTCAGCCCGAGCGGGAGACAAACAGAGCGCGCACGCGCTCCAAGTCTTCCGCAGTGTCAACCCCGGGAAGCGGGGCTTCATGAATCATACACACTTTTATCCGGAAGCCGTGGGCCAAGGCACGCAGTTGTTCCAGTGATTCAAGTGTCTCGATGCGGGCCGGGGGCAAGGTCTGGAAACGCCGAAGAAAATGCGCTTTGTAGGCATACAAACCGATGTGCCGTATGCCGATTGGGCCCGAAGGTTGAACGGACGGGGCGCAGCCGCTGTTGAAGTAATCGCGCGGGTAGGGAATGGGTGCGCGGGAAAAGTACAGCGCCTCATCATCGTCCCGAAGGGCGATTTTCACCACATTCGGGTTGCGAAATTCCTCCAGATCGTGAATGGGATGGCCGCAGGTGGCAATGGCCTGATCGCCCTCCAGCAAAGCTTGTGCGACGCGGTCAATGAGGGCCGGGTCAATCAACGGTTCGTCGCCTTGCACATTCACCACCACGGTGTCATCGCCCCAGCCCTGCAACTGCACCACCTCCGCCAGTCGGTCGGTTCCGGTCGGCCAGTCGCTGCGGGTCATGACCACATTCAAACCCTCAGCCTTGCAGGCGGTCTCAATGGCGGGGTGATCGGTGGCCACCCAAACTTCGTCAGCGCCCGACTTCAAAGCCTGTTCGGCCACACGCACCACCATCGGCTTGCCACCGATGTCCAGCAGTGGTTTGCCGGGCAGGCGTGTTGACGCATGGCGGGCAGGAACAACGGCTTTAAACATGCCGTTCAGCCCTCTGTTGAGTTTTTTAGGGGCTCGGCCTGATCAACCAGCATCACTGGAATACCATCCCGAACCGGAAAGGCCAGACGGTCGGCTTTGCACACCAAAAAACCGTCCGTCGGCCGCTTTTCCAGGGGCCCCTTGCACAGTGGGCAGACCAGTATTTCAATCAGTTGTGAGTCCAAGTTGTTCCTCTAGGCGATCAATCAGCACCGCTGGCAGCGTGACCTCAATGTCAGCGACCCACAAACGTGCATCTGTTATTGGCAATTTTACGGCATCTTTTCCGCTGGTCAGCAAAATATCGCCGTGCATCGTGCTGCAGAAGTTCTCCGGGTAGTCGGCATGGTCAGGCAGACCCATGCAGCCCGACAGGTTGATGCCACTTTGGCGAATTGCCTCAAACAGTTTGTCTGGGTTGCCTAAACCGGTGAACGCTGTCACAGAGAGCCCTTGCCATGCAGACCGGGCCGCCTCAATCGTCACCTGTTGTCCACTTGCCGCTTGCGTGAAACCGGTCAAACGTACGTCTACCGCATGCCAGCGGTCATCAGCCACTTGGTTCAATTGTGCTGCCAACTCCTCCACGGTGCCCTGCGTGCACAACACAGCGTCCACAGTGTTTAGGCGGCCCAGCGGCTCTCGAAGTGGGCCGGCCGGCAGCAATTGTCGATTTCCTGCACCACGGCGGTCAAACACCACCCATTCCACATGGCGTTCCAGTCCTGCATGTTGAAGGCCATCGTCCGACACCACCACATCGAGGGCTGGGTGTTCGCTTAGCAAGGCCTTTAAAGCCTCGGCGCGCCGTGCACCCACAGCGATGGGGCGCCCGGTGGACCGGGCCAAAAACAGGGGTTCGTCGCCCACGGCTGCAGCATCAAAGGGTGCTTGCTGCCCTGGGGTGTAAACCACCACGGTGTCTGTTTTTCGACCATAACCCCGGCTGACAATGCCCACGCGATGGCCCCGGGTTGTCAAGGCTTTGCACACGGCCATCACCACCGGTGTTTTGCCCGCTCCACCCGCAATCAAGTTGCCCACCACCAAGATTAACGGACGACGCTGGAAGGGCCGCTTGGCCGCTGCTGCGCGGCTGTTCTGGCGGGTCGCCCATCGCAAGGCCTTGTAGACCACGCCCAACGCTCTCAAACCCAAACGGGTCAGGCTGGCGGGTGTGTGTTGCCCGTACCACACCGAGTTCAGCCAGCGTTCCAGTCGTGCAGGGTTGTTGTGTGGGTGCTTGTGAGGTTGCATGCCGCTTCAGCGAGTTTTGCTGCTTGCAGACGCGGTGGCGATGGACACCTTGGCCACACCCAGTGATGCCAGCACATCCATCACCGTGACGACGGACTGATGGGTGGCCGCCGCATCCGCTTCGATCACCACTCGACTGTCCGATGGTTTTGGTGTCTGGCGCAGCCGGCTGTCCAAGCGGCTTTTCAACAGTGCTTCGTTGTTGATCAGTTCGCCCTCCACAGCGTAATTCCCATCCGCACCCACTTTCACCACCAAGGGTTTTTCATTGGGTGGGGTTGCCTGCGCTGCTTGTGTTCCCGGCAATTCAACTTTCAATTGGCTTTGCCGCACGTAGGTGGTGGTGCAAACCAAAAAGATCACAATCACCAGCAGCACGTCAATCAACGGGATGAAATTGATCTCTGGTGGCGTGCTGCTACGGGTTCGACGTATCTTCATTCGGCTTGACTGTCAGGAGGCCTTGCGTTGTGCGGGGGCAGGGCGGGTGTTGTCCAGTGCCTGCTCAAAAGGCAGCAGCATGTCTTCCAGGGCATTGAGCAAATTGTTGATCCGGATGCGAAGCAGACGGTAGGCCACCAGCGCCGGGATGGCCACAATCAAACCAAACGCCGTGTTGTACAGTGCGACCGCAATGCCGGCGGCCAGCGCTTCCGGCGTCTGGCTGGTTGCCCCTTGAACAGCAAAAATCTCGATCATGCCCACCACGGTGCCCAATAGACCCATCAGGGGCGATGCACTGGCGATCAGTGACAACACATCCAGGTGTTTGTCCATGTGGTGTTGCACCTGGCCCAGTCGAGTCTGCATGGGCTCTTCGGCGGGTTTGCCCTCTCGCCAGGCCAACAGTCCACTGGCCAGAATGCTGCCCAGAGGGCTGTGTTGCTGAAGCCGCTGAATATTTTGTACATCCCGAAACTGGGGCAGGGTTCGAACCACGTCATTCACCAAGTCTGCCGGAAACAGCTTGTTGGCATTCAAGGCCACCACCCGTTCAATCACAATGGCAACAGCCACCACGGAGGCAAAAATCAACGGCCAAATCGGCCATCCGGCGGCAGACACAATGGACCACACAGTAGACTCCTTCTGAAAGAGAACGCGACTCTAGCGAACTTTTCCAGATTACACAAATTCCGGTTTGGCCGGGTGTCATTGGATTGTGGATAACTTTGGGGAAAATTGGCTTAAATTTTTGACATGTCAAGGATTTCACAAAAAATGAACTTTTTGTGATTCGTCAGATTTTGAATAATTCAATTTAATTCAATAACTTGCATTGAAAATACTTTGTTTCAGGCGTGTTGCAGGGCTTTGCGTTATTTGCTAGCCGTTTGTGGAAAATTCCCGATGGTGTGGTTGTAAGTGCTTGATTGGATCATTAAATGATTGACAACAAACCGCTTTTCTCAGTGAGTCAGTTCGCCCGTCTGCTCAACGACACATTCCGTGAACAATTTCGTTCCGTTCGCTTGCAAGGTGAGCTTTCATCCTTCACGCGCGCGTCCTCTGGTCATTGGTACTTCACGCTCAAAGACGAACAGGCCCAGTTGAAAGCCGTCATGTTTCGACCCCGCAACGTGTTGACAGGTTTTACGCCACAGCTGGGCGACAAGGTCGAGGTGTTGGCGCAACTGGCCTTGTACGAGCAACGGGGCGAAGTCCAACTGGTGGTCGATGTGCTCAAGAAAGCGGGTTTGGGCAACCTCTACGAGCAATTTTTGCAATTGAAAGCCAAGCTGGCCGCAGAGGGTTTGTTTGACAGCCAGCGCAAACAGGCCCTGCCACCGCATGTGTTCAATGTGGGCATTGTGACCTCGTTGCAAGCAGCGGCATTGGCCGATGTGCGACAAGCCTTGGCACGTCGGTCGCCACATGTGCAGTTCACGGTTTACCATACGCCTGTACAGGGTGATGCATCGGTTCCCCAGATTGTGAATGCTTTGCGCAAGGCGGACCAAGCCGGGCACGATACCCTCATCCTGTGTCGCGGCGGTGGCAGTCTCGAGGACCTGTGGTCCTTCAACACCGAGGCCGTGGTGAGGGCTGTGGCCGCTTGCCACACGCCAATTGTGGTGGGCGTAGGCCATGAAACCGATGTGACCTTGGCTGAATTTGCAGCAGACCTTCGTGCTGCAACCCCCAGCGCAGCGGCTGAGCTGGTCAGCCGGCCCACAGCGGACTTATTGAATGATCTTCAAGTCCATTGGGACCGGCTGCAGAGTTTGGTGACACAACGGGTGGAGCAGTGGGCGCAGCGCATTGACCGGGCTGAACTGGGCTTGGTCACGCCTTCCGCGTATGTGGGCGTGTTGGCAGCGCGACTGAATGGTTTGCAAAACCGTTTGCGACCTGTGCTGGATCAAACCCTCAATCGCCACGCCATGGTTATCCGGCAACACGTCGACCTCAGTCAGCGGGCGGTGCAACAACGCATTCGCAGCCTGCAAGACAGTCTGAATCGTCAACAGGATGGCTTGACCCGAGAGTCTGCCCGAAGTCTCCAAAACCTGGAGCGCAAGATTGCCCAGCATGCCAATATTCTGGAAGCGGTGTCGCCCCAACGTACCTTGGAACGTGGCTATGCGTACTTGGAGCGACCCGATCAAGCTCAAGTGGTGAGCTCCATCCAGCATGTGCAGCCTGGCGATTCTCTGGTGGCCACATTGCGGGATGGTCGTGTCGGCCTGGCGGTGCAGACGGTTCAGCCCGTAACCGACACGCTGACCCAACCTTGAAATGAATTCACGTTAGAATCAACTGTTCAATTTTGAAGTGAGAGAGGACCCGAACATGGAACACACCTTGCCCGCACTGCCATATGCCATGGACGCATTGGCCCCCCACATCTCCAAGGAAACCCTGGAGTACCACTACGGCAAGCACCACCAGGCCTATGTGACCAACCTGAACAACCTGGTCAAAGGCACCGAGTTTGAAAATTCCAGCCTGGAAGACATCGTCAAGAAGTCCACAGGTGGCGTGTTCAACAATGCTGCCCAAATCTGGAATCACACGTTTTATTGGAATGGTTTGAGCCCCAACGGTGGTGGCCAGCCCTCTGGTGCTTTGGCTGCGGCCATCAATGCCAAGTGGGGCAGTTTTGAAGCTTTCCAGGAAGCCTTCACCAAATCTTGCGTGGGCAACTTTGGCTCCAGCTGGACATGGTTGGTCAAAAAAGCCGATGGCTCCGTGGACATCGTGAACACCAGCAATGCAGCCACGCCTTTGACCACTGCTGACAAGCCGTTGTTGACGTGCGACCTGTGGGAACACGCCTACTACATCGACTTCCGCAACCTGCGTCCCAAGTACGTGGAAACGTTCTTCAAGCTGGTGAACTGGAAGTTCGCCGAAGCCAACTACGGCGCTTGATCGACCTCATCTTCCAGATGTTAAAAGCCGGCCTCATGGCTGGCTTTTTTATTTCATCATGCGCGGCATTTGTACGGTCAAACCGGGTTTGATGCTTTTTTCACCAAACCACCCTTTGCCCATCTCCAAGGCATACCTTGAAGGGCCCCTTGAGCAGTGAATGTCTTCGGTGCCTGCTTTCATCCGCTCGATGTTCAAAATTGTGCCTGCATCGTTCATGAAGGCCACCTCCAGATCAATCAGCGTGTTTTTCATCCACATGCATTGTGTCTCAGCCTGATCAAACTCAAACAGCATCCCTTGGTTGGTGCCCAGTTGCTTGCGTCCCATCAGGCCGATTTGACGGGTGTCGGGGGTGTTGGCCAGTTCCGCTTGAACGTGGTGGCTTCCCACTTGCAGCTCAATGGTGGGCAAGGGCGGTTGCATGCGGGGTGTTGCCTGTGAATCCCCGGCACATGCCGACAGCAACGTCACGATGCTGATTAAAACCAGTGGACTCAAACGGCGTGATGCATTGTTTTGGTTGGTGCAGGCAAGCATGGTCAGAAAGTTTCTCAAGTTCCGGAAGGCTGTCAGAGATCTGAAAGAAGATGCGGTTATCATAGCGGTATAGCGCAATGAGGAACGCATTTTCGCATTGTGAAATAATTGTGGTTGTTTGAATCTCGAGGGGCTACACTAGAGTAATCCCTCTAACAATTAGAAGCATCGGAGAGACCATGTACCAGCACATCAAAGTTCCCTCAGTTGGCGAAAAAATCACCGTCAACAGCGATTACTCACTGAACGTTCCCGACCAACCCATCATTCCTTACATTGAAGGCGATGGTACAGGTTTTGACATCACTCCAGTGATGATTGACGTGGTGGATGCGGCGGTTGCCAGGGCCTATGGCGGCAAGCGCAAAATCAGCTGGATGGAAATTTATGCGGGTGAAAAGTCGACCAAGATTTACGGTCCCGATGTGTGGCTGCCCGATGAAACGCTGGAAGTGTTGAAAGACTATGTGGTTTCCATCAAGGGCCCATTGACGACCCCCGTGGGTGGCGGCATCCGTTCTATTAACGTGGCACTGCGCCAACAACTGGATTTGTATGTGTGCCTGCGCCCAGTCCGTTACTTCCAGGGCGTGCCAAGCCCCGTGAAAGAGCCCCACAAAACCGACATGGTGATTTTCCGTGAAAACTCGGAAGACATTTATGCCGGTATTGAGTACGAAGCCGAAACCGACAAGGCCAAAAAGCTCATCAAATTCCTGCAGGAAGAAATGGGCGTGACCAAAATCCGTTTCCCCGAAACATCGGGCATCGGCATCAAGCCCATTTCCAAGCAAGGCACTGAGCGTCTGTTCCGCAAGGCCATTCAGTACGCCATCGACAACAAGAAGCCCTCTGTGACCTTGGTGCACAAAGGCAACATCATGAAGTACACCGAAGGTGCCTTTGCCAAGTGGGGTTACGAATTGGCCCAGCGTGAGTTTGGTGCCGAGTTGCTGGATGGCGGTCCCTGGATGAAAATCAAGGCCGCCCACGGCGACATCGTCATCAAGGACGTGATTGCCGATGCGTTCCTGCAGCAAATTCTGCTGCGCCCCGCCGAGTACAGTGTGATTGCCACCATGAACCTGAACGGCGACTACATCTCCGACGCGCTGGCTGCGCAGGTGGGGGGTATCGGTATTGCCCCCGGTGCCAACCTGTCCGACTCGGTTGCCATGTTCGAAGCAACCCACGGCACAGCGCCCAAATACGCTGGCAAGGATTACGTGAACCCAGGTTCCGAAATTCTGTCTGCGGAAATGATGCTGCGTCACATGGGCTGGATTGAAGCAGCTGACCTCATCATCAGCTCGATGGAAAAGTCCATCCTGTCCAAGAAGGTAACCTACGACTTTGCCCGTCTGCTGGATGGCGCAACGCAGGTGAGCTGCTCCGGTTTCGGTCAGGTGATGATCGACAACATGTGACTCGTATTGCATCCATGAAAAAGGCCCGGTGACGGGCCTTTTTTTATTGGTCAACGATGGGCTAGCAGCAGGCGAAAAAAAAGCCAGCTTGGGACTGGCTTCTTTTTCGGTATGGGGCCTTGTTCTGATTGTTATCAGGCTGCGTTGGTCGCCTCAATCACCATAATGTTTTGTGCCTGCTTGCCTTTTGGTCCGTCCACCACTTCGAAAGACACTTTCTGGCCTTCCTTCAGGGAGCGGAACCCAGATGCCTGGATTGCGGAAAAGTGAGCGAACAATTCTTCGCTGCCCTGATCGGGCGTGATGAATCCAAAACCCTTTGCATCATTGAACCATTTTACGGTGCCGGTCGCCATCGCGAGACCTCCTTCTAAAAACAAATACTTCGGTCGGATCGCATGAACTTTCCGACAACTCGCCAGTCCCTACTGGCTTAAGGGCTATTGTTGAAGCAGTTTTGAGGTGGGTCAACCATACAATAGATACATTTTTAAGGGTTTACCCCTTGTCTACGACAGAGTGGTGTGATGTCGCCCAAACGGTTCGCCGCTCCGAGTGATTGACTTCACCGGTTTAACACTGCAATTTGCTCGGGTCGATCTTCAACATCCCGAGAAGCATTTCACTGATTCGACAGGGAAAATTTTCAGTCCACAATAAAGGCGGTGTAATGGGCTCTAATCCATGTTGCACGCCCTTTAGAAGTGATTACAATGAAGTTATGAGTTCGCAAAATAGCCCATCTACGGTACTGGAATCGCAGGCGCAAAAAGCCAAGCTGCCCCCGATGTATCAGGTCGTACTTTTGAACGACGACTACACGCCCATGGAGTTCGTTGTGATTGTTTTGCAGAAGTTTTTTGGCAAGGGCAGAGAGCAGGCCACCCAGATCATGCTGAAGGTGCATCGTGAAGGGAAAGGTGTTTGCGGGGTGTATCCCAAAGACATCGCCTCAACCAAAGTTGAAATGGTCAGTGGTTTTGCGAGGCAGCACCAACACCCGCTGCAGTGCGTGATGGAGGAAACATGATTGCGCAAGAGTTGGAAGTCAGTTTGCACATGGCTTTTGTGGACGCCCGTCAACAAAAGCATGAATTCATCACGGTTGAGCATTTGCTACTCGCCCTGCTGGACAACCCCTCTGCCGCCGAGGTGCTGAGGTCTTGCTCTGCAGACATTGAAGAGTTGCGCAAGAACCTGCAAACCTTCATCAAGGACAATACCCCGGTGGTGTCTGGACAAGACGAGGTCGACACACAACCCACACTGGGTTTCCAGCGGGTGATTCAGCGCGCCATCATGCATGTGCAAAGCACGTCGAATGGCAAAAAGGAAGTCACCGGCGCCAACGTGCTGGTGGCCATTTTTGGCGAGAAGGACTCCCACGCGGTGTACTACCTGCACCAGCAAGGCATTACACGCCTGGATGTGGTGAATTACATTTCTCACGGCATCACCAAGACGCCGCAAGCGCCCGCACCCAAACCCGAGGCGCAGCAAAATGAAAATCAGGAACAGGAAGCTGAAGCCACCCAGTCGTCGGGTGAAAAGCAGTCCCCCTTGGACCAGTACACACAAAACCTGAACGCCTTGGCCCGTGAGGGCAAAATCGACCCACTGATTGGTCGCGAGCAAGAGGTGGAGCGGGTCATTCAAGTGCTGTGCCGCCGCCGCAAAAACAACCCGCTGCTGGTGGGTGAAGCCGGTGTTGGCAAAACCGCCATTGCGGAAGGCCTGGCCTGGCGCATTGTGAAAGGGGATGTGCCTGAAATTCTGGAGACAGCCCAAGTGCACTCGCTGGACATGGGCGCTTTGCTGGCCGGTACCAAATACCGTGGCGATTTTGAGCAGCGTTTGAAGTCTGTACTGAAACAGCTCAAAGCCAATCCGGATTCCATTTTGTTCATCGACGAAATCCACACTTTGATTGGCGCAGGTTCGGCATCTGGCGGCACATTGGATGCTTCCAATTTGTTGAAGCCCGCGCTGTCCTCTGGACAATTGAAGTGCATTGGTGCCACCACCTTCACCGAGTACCGTGGCATTTTTGAAAAAGACCATGCGTTGTCGCGTCGCTTCCAGAAAATTGATGTGTCTGAGCCCACTGTGGAGCAGACCATTGAAATTCTGCGTGGCCTGAAGAGCCGCTTTGAAGAGCACCATGGTGTGAAGTATTCGGCCGGCGCCATCACCGCTGCTGCCGAGTTGTCTGCCAAGTTCATCAATGATCGCCACCTGCCCGACAAGGCCATTGACGTGATTGACGAGGCCGGTGCTGCCCAACGCATTTTGCCCAAGAGCAAGCAGCGCAAAACCATCACCAAGGCGGACATCGAAGACATCGTGTCCAAGATTGCCCGCATACCACCGCAGTCGGTCAACACGGACGACCGCAACAAGTTGTCGACCCTGGACCGTGATTTGAAAGCCACCGTGTTTGGTCAAGACCCGGCGATCGAAGCCCTGTCTGCAGCCATCAAGATGTCACGCGCTGGTTTGGGCAAGGCCGACAAGCCGATTGGTTCTTTCTTGTTCAGCGGTCCAACGGGCGTTGGTAAAACCGAGGTGGCCAAGCAGTTGGCCTACATCCTGGGTGTTGAGTTGCTGCGTTTCGACATGTCCGAGTACATGGAACGCCACGCTGTTTCACGCCTCATTGGTGCGCCCCCCGGCTATGTGGGCTTTGACCAAGGCGGCTTGCTGACTGAGGCCATTACCAAGAAGCCGCACTGCGTGTTGCTCCTGGATGAAATTGAAAAGGCCCATCCGGATGTGTTCAACATTTTGTTGCAGGTGATGGACAACGGCACCTTGACCGACAACAACGGTCGCAAGGCCGACTTCCGAAATGTGATCATCATCATGACCACCAACGCGGGTGCAGAAGCCCTGACCAAGCGTGGCATCGGTTTCATGGAATCGAAGGTGCAGGGCGACGAGATGGAAGACATCAAGCGCATGTTCACCCCTGAATTCCGCAACCGTCTGGACTCCATCATTTCCTTCCGGGCGCTGGACGAAGAAATCATCCTGCGGGTGGTCGACAAGTTCCTGATGGAGCTGGAAGAGCAGTTGCACCAGAAGAAAGTGGATGCCATTTTCACCGACGAACTGCGCAAGCACTTGGCCAAGAAGGGCTTCGACCCCCTGATGGGCGCACGCCCCATGCAACGCCTCATTCAGGACACCATCCGCAAGGCACTTGCGGACGAGTTGCTGTTTGGCAAGTTGGTCAACGGTGGCAAGGTGACCGTGGATTACGACACAGAAGGTGATCAGGTCAGCTTGACATTCACCGAGGGTGCCACCGGTGAAGAGTCGGAAAGCGGTGCCGAAGTGGTGGTTGAGTAAACCCCGGCTGGTTTGACCTTGCGATGTGCTGGCCGCGACACAGCGGCTTTGTGCAACGCGAGGTCAGCCTCTGCCATCAAGCGATCCAGGCTCATGCCCTGAGCCTCCCCAATGGCTGCCATTTTCACCTCCAGGTCGAAACTGGCGGCCCCCAGCTTTTTCAACAAACGCTTACCCAGTTCACGGGCTTGGGTCGCATGGCAACGGTCCAGGTGGATGGCGCATTCGGTTGAGGACAAGCGGGTCGAGATGTCCCATGGTCGACAGTGCCCCAGCACGGTTTGTTTCAGAAGCTCAAACTGCGTCTCTGCGGCTTCTTCGCCGTAGGTTTCAACATAATCAGCCCAGTGCATGACGCGGAATATCAGCAAGGCACAACTGTTCTCCGGTTTTCCTGAGAAGTCATCCAGGTGTTGTCCAACCCGTTTGTTCCATGCGGCAGGCTCTAGCCACCCGCCCATTTGCACTGGTTTCTTGCGGGTTTGAGGGCCAGTGCCTGCCTTGGTTGTTGGTGCGCGCAAAGCCCGCCACGCCATGCTCGAGCAGGCTGCTGCCCCTGCCCAGGCACCGATTGCCAGCAGCCACCAAACCATGTTCGGTATGCGGCTGCTGCCAAATGCAGACAGCTCGGCCCTGTTTTGAAGGGTGCGAAGCGCATCCTGATATTGACTGCCTGCTTTCAGGCTACGCTGAAGTTCATCGGCTTGTGCGCTCACGCCAGACTTGTTTCGGTAGATGTTGATCAGCCCCTCCAGTGATGCGCGCAAGGTGCCGGCTGCAGAATTGTCCTTGAAGTGGGGAAATTGCTCCAGAATGGCCAAACGGCGATCGAGTTGATTGAGAAGCGCCATGGGGGAGGGGTAGCCGGCAACTGCCAATTGCGCATTGGCCAGGGGTGTTCGTGTGTCATGCAGCCAGTGAAGGCCTTGGCTTTGAACGATGAGGTCGGACAGCGCCAAAGCGGTCAGTGCATGTTGATGCTCCTGTTGGCGGGCATTGTTTAACCAAACCATGAGTACAGCAGCGGCCAACCAAGGCAAAATCAACAGGGACCACAGGTGTATTTTTCGCCCGGCGCCGGGCAAACGGTGTGTGTGCATGCCAATGTGTCCAAGGTGGTATGCACGTCAGTGGTGTGCCCAGGGGGAGTGGTTCCCCCAGAACCAAATCGATTCCTTGGCTTAGCGTGTCCCAGTGCTGCCAAAACCGCCTTCACCCCGTTGGCTGGGCGCGAATTCATCCACCAGTTTGAAGGTAGCGTGGGCCACAGGCAAAATCACCATTTGCGCAATGCGTTCCATGGGTTCGATCACGACCGGCACACTGCTGCGGTTCCAGGCGGAGACCATCAACGGACCTTGGTAGTCGGAATCGATGAGGCCCACCAGGTTGCCCAAGACCAAGCCCTTTTTATGACCCAGACCCGAGCGCGGCAAAATGGTGGCGCAGTAGTTGGGGTCGGCCAGGTGCATGGACAGGCCTGTGGGCACCAGCTCTGCTTGACCGGGTTGCAGGGTCAAGGGTTGTTCGAGCGCTGCGCGCAAATCGATGCCGGCACTGCCCGGCGTGCCATAGGCTGGCAGGCAGTCTTTCATCCGGGGGTCGAGCACTTTCAGTTCTACTTGAATATTCATGGGGCTGCGATGGGTTGGGCTTATTGGTGGAGTAATGTCGGCAAGGTGCGCAGCAATTCCAGCGCAGCCGTTAACTTGTCGGCGTGGGGCAATTCAACCGGTGGATGGTGGTGCGTATACACCGTGAGCGTCACTTCGTCAGCGCCCAAGGCATGCTGCGCCAGGTTGCCCACAATGCAGTGCGCCTTTTTCTTCATCAACTTGGCTTGTGCATATTCATCCAGTTGCTGGGTTTCAGCAGCAAAGCCCACCACGGTCAGTTGCGGGTAGCGTGTTGAGGCCCACTCACCCACCGTGGCCAAAATATCGGGGTTGAGTTCGAACTCGATCTGCAAGCCTGGCGCAGCACCGTCCACTTTTTTCTGCTTGTGTGCGCTGGCGTTTTTAACGCCATAGTCCGCCACGGCCGCCACGCCCACAAACAGTTGGGTGTTGGGTATGTGGCTTTCAACTGCGGCCAGCATGTGCTTGGCACTGTCGACATTCACGCGCTGTACACCGTGTGGTGTGGGCAGGGCGGTGGGGCCGCTCACCAGCGTCACCTGTGCGCCCATCAGCCAAGCTGATTGCGCAATGGCATAGCCCATTTTGCCGCTGGAGCGATTGGTGATGCCTCGCACCGGGTCAATCGCCTCGAAGGTGGGGCCAGCGGTAATCAGTACCCGTTGACCCACAAGCGGTTTCGGGCTCACCGCTTGAGCCAGTTCATACACCAATTCTTCAGGTTCCAGCATGCGGCCCGCACCCACTTCACCACAGGCTTGTTCACCATGCGCTGGGCCGAACACATGCACACCATCGGCTTTGAGTTGTGCCAGGTTCCGTTGTGTGGCGGGGTTGTTCCACATTTCCACATTCATGGCTGGTGCAATGGCCAACGGGCAATTGCGGGCCAACACCAGGTTGTCCAGCAAGTTGTCGGCCAGCCCATGTGCATACTTCGCCATGGAGTTGGCGGTGCAGGGGGCAATCAAGAGCAGATCACAGGCCCGGCTCAGGTCAATGTGGGGCATGCCACGGTCGTTGGCACCTTCTGGCCATTGCGACACATAAACCGGTTTGCCGGTGAGTGCCTGAAAGGTGAGGGGCGCGATGAATTGCGTGGCCGATGGCGTCATGACGACTTGAACCGAACACCCTTGCTTGATCAGCAGGCGCGTCAGTTCAGCCGACTTGTAAGCAGCAATGCCACCACACACGCCGAGCACCAGTCGCAGGCCCTTCAGGCCAGGAAGTTGGGGAAGTTCGCTTTTGCTCATGCACCCTTGGCTTTGTCGGCCTTGTTGAACAACAGTTCGTCAATGATCAGGCCCACCGCACCCATACTGATCGCCATGTCGGCCACATTGAAGGCTGGCCAATGGTAATTACCCCAGTAAAAGTCCAGAAAGTCAATGACCGCGCCATGCATGCTGCGGTCCAGCAAGTTACCCAAAGCGCCGCCCAGAATGCTGGCCAGGCAGAGCATGGCCAATTTGCGGTGGCTTGAACTGCGCATCATGAACAGAATCACGATGGAGGCCACCACCGCCACACCCGACAGGAAATGCCGTTGCCAGCCTTCCTGGCTGGCCAGAAAGCTGAATGCAGCGCCTGGGTTGAGCACATGCACCAGGTTGAAGAAAGAAGTGACTTCAACCACCGCACCCAGGTCCAGGCGCGCAACCACCCACAGCTTGGTGAGCTGGTCCAGCAAAATCCAGATGATGCTCAAACCCAGCCAGGGCAGTATGGAGGGGCGCTTGGAGGGTTTGGCCGGTGCGTTGGGCCGAACTGCGACCTTGGCGCCTGATTGTGCCGCTTTGGGTGCAGCCTGCACGTTGGCTTTCGGCGGTGTTGGTTTAGACATGCGCCCGCTCCTCGCCATCGCCGTGCAGGTTGCTTACGCAGCGGCCACACAGGTCAGGCAGGTTTTCATCGGCGCCCGTGTCGGGGCGAACATGCCAGCAACGTTCACATTTTTTGCCCTCGGCGGTGTTGACTTCAATCACTTCCTGTTCTCCAGCTTCAATGTCGACCTGCGACACGATGAAGAGGAATTTCAGGTCTTCGCCCAATGCCGCGCATGCTGCATAGAGTTCGGCGGGCAGCACAAGTTTCACCCGGCCTTGCAGGGACGATCCAATCTGCCCGGCAGTGCGCAGGTTTTCCAGTTCCTTCACCACCCGGGCGCGCAGGGCCAGCAGGCTGGGCCATCGGCTTTGAAGCTGCGCTGCATCGTGTACTTCCGGCACTGCATGGAATTCACCACAGAACACGGAGGGCTGCTTGGCGTCGCCTTGCATGTCTGCAAATGCTTCTTCAGCCGTGAAGCTCAAAATGGGGGCCATCAGTTTCAGCAGGCCGTGGGTGATGTGGTACAGCGCAGTTTGGGCGCTGCGCCGGGCGCGGGAATTGGCGCCGGTGGTGTACAGGCGGTCTTTCAACACGTCCAGATAAAACGCACCCAAATCTTCAGAGCAGAAAATTTGCAGTTTGCTCACGATGGGGTGGAATTCATAGCGTGTGTAGTGTTCTTCACATTCATCCTGCAGTTTGGCCAGCAGTGTGAGTGCGTAGCGGTCCACTTCAGACAGGTCTTCCACAGACACCGCTTGGGTCTCTACAGAAAAGTCTGAAATATTGGCCAGCAAAAAACGCAGGGTGTTGCGAATGCGGCGGTAGCTTTCCACCACGCGTTTCAGGATTTCATCGGAGATGGTGAGTTCGCCGGAATAATCGGTGCTGGCCACCCACAGGCGCAAAATTTCAGCGCCCATTTTGTTGGTCACTTCTTGCGGAGCAATCACATTGCCCACCGACTTGCTCATTTTCCGGCCTTGTCCATCCACCACAAAACCATGCGTCAGCAGTGCTTTGTAGGGGGGCACACCGTTGATCATGCAACTGGTCAACAGGCTGGAGTGGAACCAGCCGCGGTGCTGGTCCGAGCCTTCCAGATACAGGTCTGCCGGGAAGTGGCTTTCATCGGCATGGCTGCCGCGCAGCACGGTTTCGTGGGTGGTGCCCGAGTCGAACCACACATCCAGTGTGTCCGGGTTTTTGACGTAGTCTTTCGCCTCCGCACCAATCAGTTCTTCCACCGTGATGTGTTGCCAGGCTTCAATGCCTTCGCGTTCAATGCGCTGGGCGATCACTTCAATCAATTCGTCGGTGCGGGGGTGCAATTCCCCGGTTTCACGGTGCACCAGGAAGGCCATGGGCACACCCCATTGGCGTTGGCGTGACAAGGTCCAGTCTGGGCGGTTGGCAATCATGGCGTGCAGGCGCGCCTTGCCCCATGCCGGGTAAAACTGGGTGGCTTCAACGCCGGCCAGTGCCTTTTCGCGCAATGTGCCAGTGCCGTCTTTGGGGGCAACATCCATACCCGCAAACCACTGGGAAGTGGCGCGGTAAATGACCGGTGTTTTGTGGCGCCAGCAGTGCATGTAGCTGTGGCCAAATTTGAGTTGCTTGATGAGCGCCCCTGTCTCGATCAGTTTCTCAACAATCAGCGGGTTGGCTTTCCAAATGTGCAGGCCGCCAAAGAAGGGCAGTGAATCGACATACACACCATTGCCCATCACCGGGTTGATGATGTCGGCGTCTTTCAGGCCGTAGGCTTTCGAGGTGATGAAGTCGTCCACACCGTAGGCGGGGGAGCAATGCACAATGCCGGTACCCGCATCGGTGCTCACATAATTGGCCAAATACACGGGGCTGAGGCGATCGTAAAAGGGGTGGTGAAAAGCCAGGCCCTCAAGCTGCGCACCCGTGGTCGAGGCCACTTCAGTGCCTTCCAGACTGTAGCTTTCCAGGCAGGGCTTCACACGCTCTTGCGCCAGCAGCAGGTACTTGCTGCCCACATCCATCAAGCTGTAAACCAACTCAGGGTGAACGTTCAGGGCCTGGTTGGCCGGCAGGGTCCACGGTGTGGTGGTCCAGATAACCAATTGACCCGGCTTGGCCTTCAGTGTGTCGGTGGGCACATTGAAGGCGCTGGCCAATTTGTCCAGCGTGGCCGCATTGAAGGCAAAGCCCACATCCACGGCAATGTCTTGCTTGTCCTTGTACTCCACCTCAGCTTCGGCCAGTGCTGAGCCGCAATCAAAACACCAGTTCACGGGTTTCAGTCCACGGAACACATACCCCGCCTTCAGAATTTTGCCCAAGGCGCGCAGTTCGTCGGCCTCGTTTTTGAAATTCATGGTTTTGTAGGGGTTGGTCCAATCGGCCAACACACCCAGGCGAATGAAATCCTTCTTCTGGCGCTCGATTTGTTCGGTGGCGTAGGCGCGGCTTTTTTCCTGCACCTCCAGCGTAGGCAGGCCCTTGCCGTGGGTTTTTTCAATCTGGATTTCGATGGGCATGCCGTGGCAGTCCCAGCCGGGCACGTAGCGCGCGTCGTAACCGGCCAGGCAGCGGCATTTCACAATGATGTCTTTCAGGATTTTGTTCACCGCGTGGCCAATGTGGATGTCGCCATTGGCATAGGGTGGGCCGTCGTGCAGCACAAACTTGGGCTTGCCCGCCTTGGACTGGCGGATGGCCTTGTACAGGTCTTCGCGGCACCATTGTTCAACCCAGTTGGGTTCCCGTTGGGGCAAGTTGCCGCGCATGGGGAAGGGGGTGTCGGGCAGGTTGAGGGTGTCTTTGTAATCCATGGTTCAGCAGGCTGCAGGGGTGAATTGGGGGGTGTGGCTGGCCAGAAATGCCATGGCCTGTTCAGTGTCTTGATGCATCTGGACCACCAAGGTGTCCAGGTCGTCGAATTTGGCTTCCGGGCGAATGTGCGTGGCCACTTCAATGTGGAGCAGTTTGCCGTAGGCATTGCCTTGCCAGCCGGGTATGAAGGTTTCCAGCAAAATAAGGTCGGATTGTTCGACCGTGGGGCGAACGCCCAAGCTGGCCACGGCTGGCAGTGGCTGCGGCTCAAGCCCATGAACCCACACCGCCAGAATGCCGCTGAGCGCGCTGGCCCGGCCAGGAATGTGCAGGTTCATGGTGGGAAAGCCCAGGGTGCGACCCAGCTTTTTGCCATGAATGATGTGGCCGGAGTACACCAGCGGGTGGCCCAGCATGGCTGTGGCCTCAGCGATTTGGCCGGCTTTGAGTGCTTCGCGCACGCTGGAGCTGGACACCCGTTGGCCGTGCTGTTGCACCTCGGGCAAGTCACGCACCTCAAAGCCACGGCTTTGCCCCAGCGTTTGAAGGGCTGCAAAGTCCCCGGCGCGCTTGGCCCCGAAGCGAAAATCGTCGCCCACCCACACCAGCTTTGCGTTCAATTGGCCGACGAGTACCTCGTCCACAAAGGCCTCAGGGCTCAGGCTGGCCATGGCTTTGTCAAATGGCAGTATGCACACCTGTTCAATACCACAACGCTTCATCTCGGTGATGCGGTTGCGCAGCGTGGCAATGCGGTCCAGCTTGAAACTGTTGCTGAACAGCTCCTTGGGGTGCGGAGCAAAGGTAACCGCTGTGGGCACCAATCCCTGCGCTTTTGCAGCATGCACCACTTCACGGAACAATTGGGCATGACCCAAATGGACGCCGTCAAAATTGCCGATGGTGAGTGCTGCGCCCTGGTGACCATGGCTGGTTCCAGGCCGGCGGATGATTTTCATACCGGAATCGGGGCTGTTGTCGAGTTGCAAAACAACCTGCCATTATACGGCCTGAATTCTGAAAACAAGGGCTTTTTTCCCCGTGCAGTGATAAACTCGCGCCATGCAAAAATCCATTCCTTCCGTGGTCATTCTGATTTCGGGTCGAGGGTCCAACCTGCAAGCCTTGATCGACCACGCAACAGAGACGTCCGAATACCAAATCCGAGCCGTGATTTCCAACCGCCCCAAAGCCGCAGGGCTTGATTTGGCGCGCGCCGCTGGCATTGAGACCGCGGTGCTGGACCACACCCTGTTTGACAGTCGCGAAGCTTTCGACGCCGAGTTGGCGCAGTTGGTCGACGGTTTTCAGGCCAATTGGGTGGTGCTGGCCGGTTTCATGCGGGTGCTGACGGCCGGTTTTGTGAACCGCTACCTGGGAAGGTTGATCAACATCCATCCGTCCCTGTTGCCCGCGTTTCCGGGTCTTAAAACCCATCAGCAGGCCATTGAGGCCGGTGTACGTTTACACGGCGCCACGGTGCATTTTGTGACGCCCGAGTTGGATCATGGGCCGATTGTGGACCAAGCGGCCGTGCAGGTGTTGCCCGATGACACCGCCGAAACCCTGGCCGCGCGGGTGTTGCAGCTGGAGCACCGGCTGTTTCCCAGGGCTTTGGCCGGGTTGTGCGCGGGTCGACTGAACTGGACGGAAGCCTCGGGCAGCTTGCGGGTAAACGGCGCACTGGATGCCCCGCTGTTGATTGACATTTCGAACAAAGGACATTGAACCATGACGGGTTCCAAGCAAAAAAATACCCCCTTCCGCAAGCCGCAGGCCAACAAGAGCGGTGGTCGCGGTCGCGCGGGTGAGCCGCGTCAAGGGGCTGTGTCCCGTTTTGGGCTGGTGAGCCAAGTGGCCCAGCTGATTGACCTCCTTGACCAGTTCGAGGGGCCGGCCGATGCCACCATTTCCCGCTTTTTCAAAGACCATCCCGAGCTGGGTGGTCGAGACCGTCCGCTGGTGGCCGAAGCCGTGTATTGCTGGTTGCGCTACCGGTTCCGCATCAACCACCTGGCGCAGGCGGCGGAAGGCCCAGCCTTGATGCGTCAGGCCAAGTTGGCGCTGTTGTGGTCCGGTGCCCCCGAGCCGATTTGGTCGGCGGGTCGTCAAAGTGACAACGAGTGGTTAAGCCGTGTTATCAACGTGTCGGCGGACGACTTGGCGTCTGAACCCCGTACCTGCTTGCCCGACTGGCTGACCGCCAAGCTGCTGGAACAATTTGGTCCAAACCGCGTAGAAACTTTTTCACAGGCTGTGTTGCAGGCAGCCCCGTTGGATGTGCGGGTGAATACCTTGAAAATAACCGTGGGTGAGCTTCAGCAAGCCTTGGCTGGCATGGGTGTGAAGAGCGAACCGATTGAAGGCCTGCCCGATGCCTTGCGGGTTGATGGCAAGCCTGCGTTGGGCAAAACCGAGTTGTTTCAGGAGGGTGCTTTTGAGGTTCAGGACGCTGGTAGCCAGTGGGTGAGCCGCTTGGTGGCCCCCCGTCGGAGTGACCTGGTGGTTGATTTTTGCGCCGGTGCGGGTGGTAAAACCCTGGCCATTGCTGCATTGATGAAAAACACGGGTCGTGTGGTTGCGCTGGACACATCCGAACGCCGCCTGCAGAAATTCCGCCCCCGCGCGGCCCGCGCAGGCATGAGCAACTTCTACACCCTGGTGATCAATGACGAGGCCGACCCACGCCTGAACAAGTATTACGGCAAGGCAGACCGGGTGTTGGTGGACGTACCCTGCACGGGCATGGGAACCCTGCGGCGTAACCCGGATCTAAAATTCAGACAGGATTTGCAAAGTCTGGCAGAATTAAATCAGAAACAAATGTCGATCATCGAGCACGCCAGCAAACTGGTGAAGCCCGATGGGCGTTTGATCTACGTCACATGCAGTGTTTTGCAGGATGAAAACGAGCGTGTGGTGGAAGCCTTCCTGGCGGCGCATCCTGAGTTTCGCCTGCGTCGCTGGACGGAAGTGCTCAACCCCAACGAACGCCCTTCAAAGGCCGACACCACGGCAGACATGCTCCGGTTGTGGCCTGAAGATGGCGAATCGGACGGGTTTTTTGCAGCAGTGTTGCAACGGTCCAAAGCGTAATCCGTCTGAAAATTTCCCGAAGAGAAATTCCAAACATCATTCGCTTTATAAAGTACAGTTGTGCACTGAAATTGAATTGCGGCCGCTTCAGAAGCATGCAGAGGACGAAAAGAGCTGCCGTTAACAGAACCACTCTTTTTTGAGATTGTGACCATGATTGCTGATTTTCTGACCTCCGGGATCACCGGGGCTTCATTGACTGAAATGGTGATTTACACACTGATTGCCACCCACATCACGATTGTGGCGGTCACCGTGTATTTGCATCGTGCACAAGCCCACCGCGCCCTGGATGTACACCCGGCATTGGCCCATTTCTTCAGGGCTTGGCTGTGGTTGACCACCGGCATGAGCACCCGTGCCTGGGCCGCCATTCACCGCAAACACCATGCCAAATGTGAAACGCCCGATGACCCTCACAGCCCTCAAACACGGGGTTTGAAGACCGTCTTTTGGCAGGGTGCTGAGCTTTACCGTGCTGAGGCCAACAATGCCGAAACCATTGCCCGTTATGGCCATGGTTGCCCCAACGACTGGTTGGAAAATAATGTGTACGAACGTTTTCCTTGGCAGGGTGTAGGTGTAACGTTGGTGTTGGAATTCATCCTGTTTGGCTTCCCCGGTGTCAGCATTTGGGGCATCCAGATGTTGTGGATCCCCGTGTTGGCTGCGGGTGTGATCAATGGCATTGGCCACTACTGGGGCTACCGCAATTACGATTGTGTGGATGCCAGCCGCAATATTTTCCCCTGGGGCATCCTGATTGGTGGCGAGGAGCTGCACAACAACCACCACACCCATGCCACATCGGCAAAGCTCAGTTCCAAGTGGTATGAGTTCGACATTGGTTGGATGTACATCCGCATCTTCAGCTTTTTGGGTTTGGTCAAGGTTAAAAAAGTGGCCCAGCGGCCGCGCTTTGCGTCCAAAAGCAAGGCCAGCCTGGATTTGGTCACTGTGCAAGCGGTGATTAACCACCGGTATGACGTGATGGCCCGCTACGCCAGTTCCATGCGCAAAGCCTTCCGCGCAGAGGCTGCCCGTTTAAAGCAGCAGGCTAAAAGCGCCCAAGAGCGCAGTGTGCTGGCCAAGGCCAAAAAACTGTTGTCCATCGATGAAGCCAAACTGAGTGATGCACAGCGCATGGAACTGGAGCAGTTGTGTGCCCAGTCGTCCCTCATTCGTGGTTTGGTTGAAATGCGCCGCGAGCTCCGCGTGATTTGGGAGCGGACCAACCTGAGCAAGGAGCAAATGCTGACCCATCTGCAGCAGTGGTGTGAGAAAGCTGAGCAGAGCGGTAACCAGTGGTTGCAGGACATGTCCTTGCGGATTCGCCGGTACGCTGCGTGATTTGAATCGCTGGATTGAATGCTGAAACGCCTCGGTTCGCCGGGGCGTTTTTGTTTGTCGGCTTGGTGTGCGCATTGCGCATGGATAGATTTGTGGCTCCGCGCGGTCACACCCCTTTGCGACGGTCCATTGGTGTTTCCCTCGCTGAGCCGCACGATCGCTGAGGTCGCCCCTCCAAACAGCGAGTCGGGATCGACCTCTGGGCCAACTCTTTGAGCTTGGCCCACCGCGCCTGTTTGTCACGCTCGGGCCAATGGCCCTGACTGTCGCTGCAGGGGAGTTTAACCGCGCAGGCCGCGCCCCTAGCAATGCCGGTGTGCCCGGTGCCGAACAGTCAGTCCCCCGATCGGCTTGACCCGCACAGCATTCGAACACGCGGACCGAGATGTTTGAGCCACGCAGTGGCGAGTTATCGGTCCGGTTCGAAGGCGCGGGGCAACCTTTACTTTCGGGGGGGGCGTTCGGCACGGGTTGCCGGTGTTGCTGGGGGGCAATAAACAGGCACGGGTTGCCGGTGTTGATCAAGGGGCAATAAACAGGCACGGGCTGCCGGTGTTGCTGGGGGGCAATCAAAAGGCACGGGCAACAAAAAACCCGCCGAGCTTTTCACCGAGCGGGTTCTCTGGAGGACTTTGCCGAACTGAATTACTTCAGTTTGGTTTCCTTGTACGAAACATGCTTGCGCACGACTGGGTCGTACTTCATGATTTCGATCTTTTCTGGTTTTGTACGCTTGTTTTTGGTCGTTGTGTAGAAGTGACCTGTACCAGCGGTAGATTCCAGTTTGATTTTTTCGCGACCACCTTTAGCCATGATTCAACTCCTGCCTTAGATTTCGCCGCGTGCGCGAAGGTCGGCCAGAACAGCATCAATACCGTTCTTGTCGATGGTGCGCAGGGCATTGTTGGTCAAACGCAGGCGAACCCAGCGGTTTTCGCTTTCAACCCAGAACTTGCGAGTTTGCAGGTTCGGCAGAAAACGACGTTTTGTTTTGTTGTTGGCGTGGGAAACCTTGTTTCCTACCATCGGGCGCTTACCCGTTACTTGACATACGCGAGCCATGATGACCCCAAATTCAGCAAAGTCCATTAGTATAACAGCAAAGCCCAAGGCCATCAAGCCTCACCTTTGCAACGAAGGCTGGATTATACCCAAAACCCCTCCGAATGCCCAGCGGTATTTCTGCTTTTTACCAATCCATCCGACAGTTGTTTGAACAAGCACGCTGGTGTTGTGCCTCTGTTGGCCCTGCAAGCCCATCAAAACGGGTTTCGCAGTGCCTCCCGGTATGAAAACAGGCAGCTTTTGCCAACAATCAGGTGATCCGTCAGCTCAATGTCCACCAGGCGAAGGGCTGCGAACAGGTCGCGGGTGAGTTTGTCATCGGCAGCGCTGGGGGTGCAGCAGTCGCTGGGGTGGTTGTGGGCCACCATCACGCGGCTGGCTTGGCAATCCAACGCGAATTTCAGCACTTCCCGTGGAAACACAGCGGTTTTGTTCACCGTCCCGGAGAACAGCACCCGGTGCTGAATCACCTTCAATTGGCTGTCCAGCGCAATCACCAAAAACTGCTCCACGCCCGACAAGCCAATGTGCGCCCGCGCGAATTGCTCAAAGCGTTCGGGCGAATTCACCAGCTGTTGAGGGTCATTCAGCTCGCCGCTCAGGCAGCGTCGGGCCATTTCCAGGCAGGCCTGCAACTGGGCATATTTCGCCTCGCCCAAACCCTTTACCTTTAACCAGTCCTTCAAATGGACTCGGTTGAGGTTTTGCAGCCCGCCAAAGGTTTGAATAATCTCGCGGGCCAGGTCCACGGCGCTTTTGCCCGGCAGGCCTGTGCGAAGGAAGATCGCCAGCAATTCAGCATCGGACAAGGTCCCTGCGCCGCGTTGAATCAACCTCTCGCGTGGCCGCTCATGTTGAGGCCATTCTTGAATGCTCATGATGATTTGCCCATGTGCGGGCCCTGTTGGGGAGTTTACGACGTGCCCCGGTACACACCCGGCGGCTTAGGCACTTGGGTGGACAGCTTGGCGGACGAGTTCCCGCAATGTGCATGGAGCGCGCACCCGCAATGGCTTAAAATGTCGGCTGAATCAACATTGAACAGCAGGACCCCCACCATGACCGATGCGGCCGACTCCAAGCCCGTTGTGAACGAGCAGTCTTTTGTCACCTTGCATTACCGCATTCGCCTGGCCGATAGCCAGCAGGTGGTGGTGTCCACCTTTGAAGACAAGCCCGCCACCTTGCAAATGGGGGCCGGTCAGCTGGCTGAGGGTCTTGAGCGCTGCCTGATGGGCATGCAGGCAGGTCAACGGGACACATTCATTTTGCCTGCATCGAACGGCTACGGCGACACCAACCCCGATTTGTACCGGCCTGTCAGCAAGGCCTTGTTGAACAGCTATGCCGAAGAGGGCACCACGTTTGAACCGGGTGACTTCGTGCATTTTCCTGCACCGGACGGCGGCCAGTTTGCAGGCACTGTGGTGGAAGACCGCGAAGACAGCATTCTGTTTGACTTCAACCACCCATTGGCTGGAAAGCGCTTGAGTTTCGAAGTGCAATTGATTGGAGTGTTGTAATGAGCATCGAGATCAGCCTGGCCCAGCCACGCGGTTTTTGCGCGGGTGTTGATCGTGCCATTGAAATCGTGGAGCGGGCGCTGCAGCAGTTTGGGGCGCCCATCTATGTCAAGCATGAAATTGTGCACAACAAAACCGTGGTGGACGACCTGCGCAACAAAGGCGCCATTTTTGTCGATGAATTGGAAGATGTGCCCGTGGGCTCTACAGTGGTCTTTTCAGCCCATGGCGTGTCGCAGGATGTTCGGGCTCAGGCCGAGAGCCTGGGGTTGAAAGTATTTGATGCGACATGCCCGCTGGTGACCAAGGTGCATGTGGAAGTCAGCAAAATGCGTGCGCAGGGCTGCGAAATCATCATGATTGGCCACGAAGGCCACCCGGAAGTGGAAGGCACCATGGGGCAGGTCAAGGATGGCATTTACCTGGTCGAAACCGAGGAGGATGTGGCCCGCCTGCAGGTGCAGTCCAATGACTTGGCTTATGTCACCCAGACCACACTCAGTGTGGACGACGCTTCCAGAGTGATTGCAGCACTGAAGGCCAAATACCCTAACATCCGCGAGCCCAAAAAAGCCGACATTTGTTATGCCACCCAAAACCGGCAAGACGCGGTGAAGTTCATGGCGCGGCAGGTGGACATTGTCTTGGTGGTGGGCAGCCCCAGCAGTTCAAATTCCAACCGCTTGCGCGAAGTGGCCGAGAAGTTGGGTGTGCCTGCCAAGCTGATTGAAAATGCCGATAGCCTGGAGCAGGGTTGGTTTGAAGGCGTGAAGCAGGTTGGCTTGACTGCAGGTGCGTCTGCGCCCGAGCATTTGGTGCAAGCGGTGATCAAGCGGCTGAAAGAATGGGGGGCCGCGTCGGTGCGCAATCTGGATGGCGTGGAGGAAAACATTTCCTTCCCACTGCCCAAAGGTCTGTCAGGGCAGCCATCCGGAATCAAGCATTGATTGTGGTCATCGGTGAGGCCAGCACCTGGTCAACCCGGTGACCGTCCACGTCCATCACTTCAAATGTCCAATCGCCATAGCTGAATTTTTCCGATTTTTTCGGAATGCGGCCCAGCTTGCGACCCAGCACGGCCAACACAAATCCACCCACCGTGTGAAAGTTGCCAAGCTCCTCGATCGGCAATTCCCGC
Organism: Limnobacter sp.; assembly: GCF_036405155.1. Lineage (GTDB taxonomy): Bacteria > Pseudomonadota > Gammaproteobacteria > Burkholderiales > Burkholderiaceae_B > Limnobacter. The sequence goes on from NZ_DASWYD010000003.1 coordinate 88,473, forward strand.
AGACGCAATTTCTCGCACATTTCATCCACGGGCAGCAGGCCGTCCAGCAGCCAAGAGCCATCTTCGCGTTTAACAGCCAATGTTTCGAGGTCTTCATCCAGCACTGGCATCATGTCGCCCACCACGCTGGAAATCACGTCATCAATGGTCACAATGCCTTCGGTCATGCCGAATTCACTCACCACAAATGCAAAGGTGTTTTTCTGCTTGCGGAAGGTGCGCAGCAAATCGACCAAGGTGAGTGAGGCGGGTACAAACAAGGCGGGTTGCACCGGCACCTGACTGAAATCGATTTGCCCCGCGATGGCCGCTTGCAAAATGTCGTGGCTTTCCATCACCCCCACCACCTCTTGCAAATTGCCCTTGCACACCGGCAACACCGAGTGTGGGGCTTCCCGCAGGGTGAGCAGGTTTTGGGTCAGCGGTGCGTCCAGATTGATCCAGGCCACATCGCTCACCGGGGTCATCACGGCCGCCAAGCGGCGGTCTTCCAGGCGAAGCACATTGCCCATCAGGTGGGTTTCTTCAGGGGCCAGTGCGCCGTCCTGCTGGTTTTCGTTCAGGAAGGCGAGAATATCCTCAACGCTGTTCACCGCAGGCGCAGCCTTGAAGGGCACCAGGGCCAGTACCAAGTCAGCACCCTTGGACAGCAGGGCGATGGCGGGGCGCATCAGCGCGATGAAGGCGGACATGATGGGCGCGCAAAAAACGGCCACACCCTCCGGGTTGGCAATGGCCAGCCGCTTGGGCACAATTTCGCCCAGCACAATGGACACCGCTGTCACCAGGGCAATGGTGAGCACAAATGACACCGTGCCGGCATATTCAGCCAACGCTGGCCAGTGGGTTTGAATGGCGCCTTCAAAGACGGTGGACAACGCCGACTCGCCGTACACGCCCATCAACAAGGCTGCGGCAGTAATGCCTGTTTGCGTGGCAGCCAGCAGGCGGTTGGGGTGGTCAATGATGTGCAGGGCCAGTTGGGCTTTGGGGTTGCCTTGCTCGGCCATACTGCTCAATTTGCTGCGGCGGCTGGAGGCCAAAGCCATTTCTGACAGGGCGAAAAAGCCGGAAACCAGCACCAAAGCAATCAGGATCCACAGGGCGTGCATGGGGCGCTCGTTGGTGTTGAAACAGACGCTAGTGTAGCAAACAGGGTTTTGCGGGCAGTTTTAACAGTGAGGCGATGGGCGCGATGGTCAGGCCGTTGGCACGGGCATGGTCTTGAAAAGGCAGGTGAAGTACAATACCGGGTTACCTGATTTGAATTGCTGTGCTGCCATGGCCACTACCTTGAACGAAGATTCCATTCCGCAAATCGATACCCAAAGCGGCCAGTTTGTTGTGGCTGCCTTGTACAAGTTTGTGAGCCTGCCCGACTTTGAGCAGATCAAGCCCGTGTTGGAGCAGGTGTGCCATGCCAACCAGATTGTGGGCACTTTGTTGCTGGCGGCTGAAGGCATCAATGGCACAGTGAGTGGCCCGCGCGAAGGCATTGTGGCCCTCATGAAGCACTTGTGGTCAGACCCTCGCTTTGCCGACCTGGCCCCCAAGTATTCGCTGTCGCCCGAGCAGGCCTTCATTCGCATGAAGGTGAAGTTGAAGAAAGAAATTGTGACCATGGGCAAGGAGGGCATCGACCCCAACCGGCTGGTGGGTCGCTACGTGCCGCCCAAGGAATGGAATGCACTCATTTCCGATCCCGATACCTTGGTGATCGACACACGCAACGATTACGAATATGCCATTGGTACGTTTGAACATGCCGTCGACCCCAAAACCACCACCTTCCGCCAATTTCCTGAATGGGTGGAAAACAACCTGAAAAGCTTACCCGCTGAAAAACGCCCCAAGAAAATTGCCATGTTTTGCACGGGTGGCATTCGCTGCGAAAAGGCCACTGCCTTCATGCTGGAGCAGGGTTTTGACGAGGTGTACCACCTGCAGGGTGGCATTTTGAAATACCTGGAAGAAGTGCCCGAAGAAGAAAGCCTGTGGAAGGGCGAATGCTTTGTGTTTGACCAACGGGTGTCGGTGACGCATGGTTTGCAAGTGGGCCACTATGACTTGTGCCATGCCTGTCGCATGCCGATTACCGATGAAGAAAAACAGAGCGACAAGTACATTCAAGGCGTGGGCTGCCCACACTGTTATGACTCCCTGACAGAAGACCAAAAGCAGCGCTTTGGCGAGCGGCAAAAGCAGATTCGCTTGGCGCAAGCCCGCAACGAGCGCCACATTGGCCGCAAAATGCCCCCGCGCGAAACCACCGAAGCGTAACCCGCCTGCGCTGTGGTGACTGACCCAACTGTTCAACATCAATTGGGGCTGCCGGTGCTGTACACCTTCCGGCGCTGTCCCTATGCCATGCGTGCGCGACTGGCCTTGCTGGCCAGTGGTTGCGCGGTGGAGGTGCGGGAAATTGTGTTGCGCGACAAACCAGCCCACCTGCGCGATATTTCACCCAAGGCCACAGTGCCCGTGTTGTGGCTGACCAATGGCACCGTGATCGACCAAAGCCTGGATGTGATGCGTTGGGCTGTTGGCCAGCATTGGCCTGCTGGCTGGTTGCAAACCAACCTGGTGCAAACTGCGCAGGGTGACGCCTGGTTGGCATTGCTCGATGGGCCGTTCAAACAGGCCCTGGACCGTTACAAATACCCCAACCGTTACGACCACTGCGACCCACTGCCGCACCGACAGGTGTGCGTGGATATTCTCAAAACCTGGGATGCGCACTTGGCCGGGGAGGGCAGTGCCTGGTTGTTTGGTGACCAACCCGGTTTTTACGACTGTGCGATATTGCCGTTTGTGCGCCAATTCCGAATTGCCGACGAAGCCTGGTTCGATGCCCAAACCGAATTCCCGGTTTTGCAACAGTGGCTGCAGCGGTTTTTAACGGCTGATTGGTTTGAGGCGGCCATGCCCAAGCTGGCGCCGTGGAAGGCTGGCGACGCCCCTTTGCGCTTCCCGGCGTGACCTGATAACTTCAGCACTTCAATGCTTGGCGAGTGACCCGTAAGGGTTAGAGAAGGCCCTCTACGATTTTCCACGGAAGTTTCTATACACTCCGAAGTTACGCGTTAGTAACATGGGCGATCCGGGCTATTCTGATGGCCTAAAAACCCAATCCAATCAAACAACAAGGACGAGACTCATGGCCGACAAGATTCTTGAATACCTCCATTCTTCCACTGGCAAACAGATCGCCGCAGCATTGGGTCTGCCCGTTCCTCCCCAATTGAAGCGTGCCAAAGCGGGTTATGCCGAGCAGCCCTTGGCGGGCGTGAATGCACTGGTGGGCGCATCGGCCTACGGTGCAGCATCCACTGCCGTGGTGAAAGGCTTGAGCGCCATGGGTGCCAACCTGAAAGTGTCGTCCGACCTGGCCGGTTTGGATGGCATCAAACAGGCCGCCACCAAAGCCAAGGTGGAAGTGGGTATTAGCCAAGCCGACGCCGGTGTGGCCGAAAGCGTGTACGTGCTGGACATGACCGCCGCAGCCAACGTGGCCGACCTGCGTTTGCTGTATGACTTTTTCAACCCCCGCCTGCGCAAGCTGCCCAGCAATTCGCGCATTGTGGTGATTGGTCGCCCCAAGGGCGATGCCAAAGACGCTGTGGCCGACACAGCCCAGGCATCCTTGCCCGGTTTTGTGCGCAGCTTGGCCAAGGAAAACGGCAAGAACGGCACCACGGCCAACCTGTTGCAAGTGAAAAGCGGTGCTGAGTCTGGCATTGAAGGCGCACTGCGTTTCTTCCTGACCCCCCATTCCGCTTATGTAACAGGCCAGGTGTTGCCCGTGGTGGGTGGCCCCAAGGGCGTGAAAGCTGTGATTTCCGAGAAGCCACTGACCGGCAAGCTGGCTGTGGTCACCGGTGCTGCGCGCGGCATTGGGGCTGCCATTGCCGAAGTGCTGGCCCGTGAAGGCGCCACAGTGATTGGCGTTGACCGCCCCGCCGATGAAAGCACCTTGGGTGCAACCATGAGTGCCATTGGTGGCATTGTGTGCCCCCTGGACATTACCGAAGCCGACGCTGGTTTGAAGCTGGCTGCCGTGGCTGCTGAGCGCGGCGGCAAGATCGACATCATTGTGCACAACGCCGGTATTACCCGCGACAAAATGCTGCGCAACATGGCTGCCCACCTGTGGGACATGGTGCTGGACGTGAACCTGGGTGCGATTGTTCGTTGCAACGAACAACTGCTGGCTGGTGAAGCGTTTGGTGAAGGCGCGCGCATTGTGTGCATTTCCTCGATTGGCGGCATTGCCGGCAATGTGGGCCAAACCAACTACGCTGCCACCAAGAGCGCCGTGATTGGTTATGTGGACGCTTTGGCCAAGGAACTGAGTGGCAAGGGCATTGCAGTGAACGCCATTGCCCCAGGCTTCATCGAAACCCAAATGACAGCAGCCATTCCCGTGGTGACCCGCGAAGTGGCCCGCCGTCTGTCTTCCCTGTCCCAGGGTGGTTTGCCAGTGGACATTGCTGAAGCCGTGACCTTCATGGCCAGCCCGCTGGCATCCGGCGTGAATGGCGCCACACTGCGCGTTTGCGGCCAGAACTTGGTCGGCGCTTAATTGAACTGATTTGTCTAAAGTCAGGCTCACGCAGTGAGCCTGATCAACACACAGAATATCTAGGAGAACACTATGAAACACGGTCGTCGCGTTGCAATCCTTGGCGGTTCACGCATTCCTTTTGCCCGTTCCAACACGGCTTACATTGGCAAGTCCAACCAGGACATGCTGACCGCTGCCTTCCGTGGCGTGGTGGACAAGTTCCAACTGCACGGCGAAGAGCTGGGTGATGTGGTGGCCGGTGCGGTGGTCAAGCACAGCCGCGATTTCTCCCTGTGTCGCGAATCGGTACTGGGTTCTGGCTTGAGCCCCATGACCCCTGCATTTGACATTCAACAGGCTTGCGGCACCGGTCTGGAAGCCGCCATTTTGGTGGCCAACAAAATTGCACTGGGCCAAATCGAAGTGGGCATGGCCGGTGGTGTAGACACCACCACCGACGCCCCCATCGCTGTGAGCGAAGGCCTGCGCAAAATTCTGCTGGAAGCCAACCGCGCCCGCGACACCAAAGGCAAACTGGCTGCATTGCTGAAGATTCGCCCCAAGCACCTGGCACCCCTGCCACCCGCCAACTCCGAGCCCCGCACCAAAATGAGCATGGGCCAGCACTGCGAAGTGATGGCTCAAACCTGGAACATTGGTCGTGAAGAGCAGGACGAGCTGGCTGTGAGCAGCCACCTGAAAGCCGCCAAGGCCTACGAAGAAGGTTTCTTTGACGACCTGATCGTACCCTTCAACGGTTTGACCAAAGACAACAACCTGCGTGCCGATTCTTCCGTGGAAAAGCTGTCTGGCCTGAAGCCTGCGTTTGACCGCAAGAGCGGCAAAGGCACCATGACCGCCGGTAACTCCACACCGCTGACCGATGGCGCATCCGCCGTGTTGCTGGCATCGGAAGACTGGGCCAAGGCTCGTGGCTTGCAGCCCCTGGCTTACCTCACCTTCTGCGAAACCATTGGTGTGGACTTTGTGTCTGGCAAGGAAGGCCTGTTGATGGCCCCCGCCTACGCCGTGCCCCGCATGTTGAAAAAAGCCGGTGTGAGCCTGCAGGACTTCGATTTCTATGAAATCCATGAAGCCTTTGCTGCACAGGTGCTGTGTACCCTGAAAGCCTGGGAAGACCCCAAGTTCTGCCAGGAAAAGCTGGGTCTGGACAAGCCATTGGGTTCAATTGACCGCAGCAAGTTGAACGTCAAAGGCGGTTCGCTGGCTGTTGGCCACCCATTTGCTGCAACCGGTGGTCGCATTATTGCCACCCTGGCCAAGCTGCTGAACGAGAAGGGCAGCGGTCGCGGTCTGATCTCCGTGTGCGCCGCTGGTGGTATCGGTGTAACCGCCATTCTCGAGAAGTAATCCATGAGCGCCGCCGACCGTTTGAAGTCCTCGACCAAGTTCTTTGAACTCGGCGAGATGCCCAATGGCAAGGTGATGCTGCTGAAGGCCGCCACCACCTCGACGAAAAAACCCAAGACCGACACCCAGGCCGTGCGTCTGGGTGCCCGAGTCAAGAAGGTGTACATCGATCGGGAGTGGGTGCGTGCCTACAACGCGGTGTGTGGTTTTCAGGAAGATTTTATTTCCCTGACTGCACCTCAGGTGCTGGCTTCACCACTGCACATGTACCTCATGAGCCGTGCCGAGCACCCGTTCCCCATGTTGGGCATGGTGCATTTGCACAATTCGGTGGAACTGATTCAGCCCCTGGAATTTGGTGTGCCCTACGACGTGGTGGTCACCATTGGCGATACCCGCGCCATTCCACAAGGTCTGGAATTTGATGTGCACACCGAGTTCTTCAAGGGTGACGATGTGCATTGGCGCGGCACCATGAGTGTGTTGTGCCGGGTGAAGGGCATGCCCAAACCCGCTGGCAAACCAGCGGCCGCCGAGTCGCTGGACCCTGCCCAGGCTCAGTATGTGAGCCTGAAGGTGCCGGAAGACCAGGGGCGCAAATACGCCAAGGTGTCCAATGACTACAACCCGATTCACCTGTATGCGCAAACCGCCAAAATGTTTGGTTTCAAGCAGGCGATTGCACACGGCATGTGGAGTGCAGCCAAAACCCTGAGCATTCTGGAAGCCAGTTTGGGCGCGCCGGCCAGGCAGTACAGCTTGAGTTTCAAGCAGCCGGTGTTTTTGCCATCCAAGGCCAGTTTGAAGAGCGTGACCAGCAACGGCGTGGCTCGCTATGAACTGTTGGCTGAGCGCGATTCCAAAGTATTGATGGTGGGTACCATTTCGGCCTGAACACACACAGGCTTTTAACAAAAAACCACCGCTCACAAGGCGGTGGTTTTTTTTATTCAGTCGGCCAGGCCGGGTACCAGCATTTTTTCAATCAGCACCTGCATGTCGCGGATGGGAATTTCCGGATGTTGAATCCACCAGCGTGCACCGGCTTCCACGGCGCCCACCATCACGCTGGCCATGGCCATGGCTTGAATGCCCACGGCGCTGTTGGCGGGGTCGCCCGCTTTGCGCGCACCCTTCATTTCTTCAATGGTGCGGGCCGCTGCCTCAATAAAACTGTTGCGAAAGAAGGTCACCTTTTCACCAACAGGCCCCACACTGGTCAGGGCCTCGTTGTACAGCACAGACCAGCCCTCCCGGTGGCGTTCAACAAAGGTGAGGAAGCTCAACATGATGAACTTCAAGCGCTCGGTGGCGTTGGGGTTGGCCATGAGCAGGCTGAGGCCTGACATCAAATGGTTGCCCACTTGCGTGATGGTGGCCAGGTAGAGCGCATCTTTGGAACCGAAGTAGCGGTACAGAAGGGGTTTGGTCACGCCGGCTCCCTCTGCAATCTCTTCCATGCTGGTGGAGTGGAAGCCGTGTTTGGAAAACACCGCGCCGGCCACTTCCAGGATTTGTTCCATCCGCTGCTCTTTGGGCACTTTGCGGGTACCCAGGCGCTTGGCCGACACACCCGCGGCACTGCTGGATGCCGTCTTTTTCGGGTCGGTGGATTTCTTCACAAATTACTCGTGAGTTACATTGTTGCTGGCAGTGTAACAAGCTTCCAGCACAATTGTAAAAAATGTGCCCCGCAAGTGCGGGGCAGGGGGATGGCGCAGCTTACAGGTTCGGTTTATTTGTAACCGGCCTTGTCCATGATGCGTTGCGACAAGGCCGTGTTGGCAGCCAGTGTTTTGGCGGGTGTCACATCGGCCTTGAATGGGCCCAGGGATTCAAGCCCGGGGTTGTCCAGCTTCACACCTTTGGCCACTGGCCACTCGTTGTTGCCATTGGCAAAGTATTTTTGGGCAGAGTCGCTGGCCAGGTATTCCAGAAACTTCACCGCGTTGGCCTTGTTGGGCGCATTGGCCGCCACGGCACCGCCAGACACGTTCATGTGCGCACCCGTGGTTTTTTGGTTCGGCCAAATAAAGCCGACTTTGGCGACCACGTCCTTGTCTTCCGGTTTGTCGGAATTCAACAGGCGCACCCAGTAGTAGGTGTTGGTGAGGGCCACGCCACATTCACCACTGGCCACCGCCCGAATTTGGTCGGTGTCGCCGCCCTTGGGGCTGCGGGCCATGTTGGCCACCATGCCGGTGGCCCAGTCGGTGGCTGCTTTTTCACCCTGGTTGGCCACAATGCTGCTCAGCAGGCTGAGCATGTAAGGGTGTGCGCCACTGCGGGTGCACACTTTGCCCTTCATCGCGGGTTTGGCCAGGTCGTCGTAGGTTTGGACGGTGGCGGGGTCGATGTTGGCCTTGTTGTACACAATGGCGCGGCTGCGGGCCGAGAAGGCATACCAAAGGCCATCTTTGCCGGTGTACTGGGCGGGAATGCGGTCAGCCAATATTTTGGATTTCACGGGTTGGAACAAGCCCTGGTCTTGTGCTGTGGACAAGCGCGCAGCATCCACCAGCAACACCACATCGGCCGGGCTGCGGGGCCCTTCATTGCGCAGGCGCTCCAGCAGGGCTTCATCGCCCAGGTCCAGGCGCTTGATGGTGATGCCAGTCTGCTTGGTGAAGTCGCTGTAGAGCGCTTCATCGGTGGCGTAATGGCGGGCGGAGTACAGGTTCAATACCTTGTCTTCGGCGTGCGCAGTGGCGCTCAACAAGCCCAGGGCACTCAGGGCCATCAATCGTTTCAGTGACATGTTCATGGACACTCTCATGATTCAGGTTAAACAGTGGAAAAGAGGTCGCTTCACGCCGGACGTTTGTATCTCGGTAATCGAGATGCAAACAAGAAGCATTCCTATTTACTAGAATACACGAAATATCGCGTCAGAGTGCCGTAAGGGCCACTTTCTACAGTGGGACGACAAACAAAGGGTGCAACCCTGACACCACACACGGAGACATGGCTGTGAGCTCAATCAAGAAGTATCAGTCCTCGGGCGCCTATCAAAACCTGTACGAGGAATCCATCCGCAACCCCAAAGGCTTTTGGGCCCGTCAAGCCGAATTGATCGACTGGCACAAGCCGTTTGACAAAGTGCTGGACGATTCCCGGCCCCCCTTTGCTGCGTGGTATGTGGGCGGTGAAACCAACCTGTGCTACAACGCGGTGGACCGCCACTTGGCCACACGTGCCGACCAAGCGGCGCTGATTTATGTGTCCACCGAGGTGGAGCAGGAGCGCACCTACACCTTCCGTGAGTTGCATCGGGAAGTGCAGGTGGCTGCCGCCATGTTGCAAAAGCTGGGGGTGAAGAAAGGCGATCGGGTATTGATTTACATGCCCATGATTCCGCAAGCCGCGTTTGCCATGCTGGCCTGCGCGCGCATTGGTGCCATTCACTCGGTGGTGTTTGGGGGGTTCGCCTCCCACAGCCTGGCCTCGCGCATTGACGATGCGAAGCCCACGGTGATTGTGTCGGCCGATGCCGGCAGCCGGGCTGGCAAAGTGGTGGCCTACAAACCCTTGCTGGACGAGGCCATTGAACGCGCAGCGCACAAACCCGCCAAAGTGTTGATGGTGAACCGTGGGCTGTCAGCCTTTCAGACTGTAGCGGGTCGCGATGAAGACTACGCCACATTGCATGCTCAGTTGAAAGATGCTGAGGTGCCGGTGACCTGGCTGAAGTCCACAGACATCAGTTACATCCTCTACACCAGCGGCACCACCGGCAAACCCAAAGGTGTACAGCGCGATGTCGGTGGTTATGCAGTGGCCTTGGCCGCGTCCATGAAGCACGTGTTTTTGGGTGAAGCGGGCAAAAACTTTTTTGCCACCAGTGACATTGGTTGGGTGGTGGGCCACAGTTACATTGTGTACGGCCCACTGATTGCCGGCATGGGGACGGTGTTTTACGAAGGTGTGCCGATTCGGCCCGATGCAGGTATTTGGTGGAAGATCGTGCAGGACCATCAAGTGTCGGTCATGTTCTCGGCACCCACGGCGGTTCGGGTGTTGAAAAAACAGGACCAAAGCCTGCTGCGCAAGTACAACTTAAGCAGCCTGAAGGCCTTGTTTCTGGCGGGCGAGCCGCTGGATGAGACCACCGCGCAGTGGATTTCGGATGCCCTGCAAAAACCCATCATCGACAACTATTGGCAAACTGAAACCGGCTGGCCGATTTTGTGTGTGCAGCGGGGCATTGAAGACATGGACCCCAAATTTGGCAGCCCAGGTGTGCCGGTGTTTGGCTTCAATGTGAATGTGCTGGATGAGGGCACCGCGCAGCCCTGCAAGGTGAATGAAAAAGGTGTGGTGGCCATTGAGGGCCCCTTGCCACCGGGGTGCATGCAAACGGTGTGGGGCGACGACGAGCGTTTCGTCAAAACCTACTGGTCCAGCTTCAAAGCCCGGCAGGTGTATTCCACCTTCGACTGGGGCATTCGGGATGAAGATGGTTACTTCTTCATTTTGGGCCGCACCGACGATGTGATCAACGTGGCTGGCCACCGCTTGGGCACCCGTGAAATTGAGGAAAGCATTTCATCCCACCCTGCCGTGGCGGAAGTGGCCGTGGTGGGCGTGGCCGATCAGCTCAAAGGTCAGGTGGCGATGGCTTTCGCGATTCTGAAAACCTCGGATGTCATGGAAAGCCCTGAGAAGGCAAAAGCCCTGGAAGCGGATATTATGAAAGTGGTGGATTCGCAATTGGGCGCTGTGGCACGACCGGCCCGAGTGCACTTCGTGAATGTGTTGCCCAAAACCCGCTCGGGCAAATTGCTGCGGCGGTCCATTCAGGCGATTTGCGAAGGGCGGGACCCAGGCGACATGACCACCATTGAAGACCCGGCTGCGCTGGAACAAATCAAGTCTGCCGTGGTCCATTGAAGACGATTAGTTTGGGGTGATGTGGTTCTTTCCGGGCCGCATCAATTGAAAGGCCTCTGCAATTTGCTTGCAGAGGCCTTTTTTTGGCCGAGCTGGATGGGTTCAGCCCGGCGCATTTTATGCCACGGAGAATTTACGCGACAGAGACCGGAATTTTCCCGATCTTGGCTTGCCACTCTTTGGGGCCCGTGTTGTGCACGGAAGTACCGGTGCTGTCCACAGCCACCGTCACGGGCATGTCCTTGATCTCGAATTCATAGATGGCCTCCATGCCGAGGTCTTCAAAGCCCACCACCTTGGCTTGGGTAATGGCCTTGGACACCAGGTAAGCTGCGCCGCCCACGGCCATCAGGTACGCCGACTTGTTGTCGCGAATGGCTTCAATGGCCACCGGGCCACGCTCGGCCTTGCCCACCATGGCGATCAGGCCGGTTTTTTCCAGCATCATGCGGGTGAACTTGTCCATGCGGGTGGCGGTGGTGGGGCCGGCTGGTCCAACGGCTTCGTCGCGAACAGGGTCAACGGGGCCTACGTAGTAAATCACACGGTTGGTGAAGTCCACGGGCAGTTTTTCGCCCTTGGCCAGCATGTCGGCAATGCGCTTGTGGGCTGCATCGCGGCCAGTCAGCATTTTGCCGTTCAGCAAGAGGGTTTGGCCCGGTTTCCAGCTGGCCACTTCCTCGGGGGTAAGGGTGTCCAGGTTCACGCGCCTGCTTTTCTCGGTGTCGGCCTTCCAGCTCACTTGGGGCCAGTCGGAAATGTTGGGGGCTTGCAGCTTGGCGGGGCCGTCGCCGTGCAGGTGGAAGTGCACATGGCGGGTGGCGGCACAGTTGGGGATCATGGCCACGGGCAGGCTGGCCGCATGGGTTGGGTAGTCCATGATCTTCACGTCGAGCACGGTGGTCAGGCCGCCCAGGCCTTGTGCGCCAATGCCCAGTGCATTCACCTTGTCGTACAGTTCAAGGCGCAGTTCTTCAATGCGGTTTTGGGGGCCACGCGCCAGCAGTTCGTGAATGTCGCAAGGGGCCATCAGGCTTTCCTTGGCCATCAACATGGCCTTTTCAGGTGTGCCGCCAATGCCAATGCCCAAAATGCCAGGCGGGCACCAGCCCGCGCCCATGGTGGGTACAGTTTTCAGAACCCAGTCCACAATCGAGTCAGACGGGTTGAGCATGACCATCTTGGATTTGTTCTCGGAACCACCGCCTTTGGCTGCGCAAATCACTTCCACGTCGTCGCCCGGCACAATTTCATAGTGAATCACGGCGGGGGTGTTGTCTTTGGAGTTTTTGCGGGCCCCGGCGGGGTCGAGCAGCACCGAGGCACGCAGCTTGTTGTCCGGGTGCAAGTAAGCGCGTCGCACGCCCTCATTGACCATGTCGGCCACGCTCAGGGTGCTGTCCCACTTCACATTCATGCCCACTTTCAGGAACACCACGGCAATGCCCGTGTCCTGGCAAATGGGGCGCTTGCCTTCGGCACACATGCGGCTGTTGGTCAGGATTTGCGCAATCGCATCTTTGGCAGCCGGGCTTTCTTCACGCTCATAGGCCTTGCCCAGCGCCTGGATGTAGTCCAGTGGGTGGTAGTAGGAGATGTACTGGAACGCGTCGGCGATGGAGGCGATGAAATCCTCTTGCTTGATGGTGCTCATGAGTGGGACTCCGGCGAAGAATGGGGTTGGGAAATCAGTTTGTCACAGTACGCAATGGCAATGGCGGACAGCAGGAAAATCACATGAATGCTGCCTTGCGCCACCAGGGTTTTCACATCGTACTGCTGGGCATTGATGAAGGTTTTCAGCAGGTGAATGGACGAAATGCCGATGATGGCCATCGCCAGTTTCACCTTCAGCACCGAGGCATTCACATGGTCCAGCCACTCAGGTTGGTCAGGGTGCCCCTCCAGGTGCATGCGGCTCACGAAGGTTTCATAGCCGCCGATGGTGACCATGATCAGCAGGTTGGAAATCATGACCACATCAATCAGGGCCAGCACAATCAGCATGATGCCGGTCTCGTCCAGCGTGTGGGTGGCTGCACCACCCACCAGGTGCCACAGCTCGATCAGGAAGTGGTACACGTACACAATTTGCGCCACGATGAGGCCCAGGTACAAGGGCAATTGCAGCCAGCGGCTGGCAAACATGAGGCGGGCTAGGGCAGGGGGTCGGTGGTGTCTCTGTTCCATTTTGTAGCAAGTGTGCAGTGCAGCAATATGTGGATGAAGTAGTGCCACATGATAGCAGACCGCGCTGTGCTGAATTGGCTTTCTATCAAGCACTTGGCGGTGTGGAACACGTTTTGCTGTACAGCGGCGGTGTGTAAGGTGACAGTAAGAGCGTTTGCCTATTGTTGGGCGATATCCATCAATCTGGGCGCCGCTGCAAGCCGGCTTTTTGTGCGCGCTGCCACATTCAACAGATTAAAAAACAACCCTTGGAGGACAGGATGTCAGCAATTCAGTCAGTCTCGCACGAGACCCGTGTGTTCAACCCCAGCGAAGAATTCAAGCGCCAGGCCAACATCAGTGGCATGGCGGCCTACAAGGCCCTGTGCGACGAAGCCGAACGCGATTTCACCGGCTTTTGGGGCCGCCTGGCCAAGGAGAACCTGAAGTTCTCCAAGCCATTTACACAAGTGCTGGATGAGTCGAACGCGCCGTTTTACAAGTGGTTCACCGGTGGTGAGTTGAACGTGTCGGCCAACTGCCTTGAGAAAAACATCGACGCCGGTTTGGGCGACAAAGTGGCCATCATTTTCGAAGCCGATGGCGGCGAAGTGACCAAGGTGACCTACAAGGAATTGCTGACCCGTGTGAACAAACTGGCCAACGGCCTGAAAAGCCTTGGCGTGAACAAGGGCGACCGGGTTGTGATTTACATGCCCATGAGCATTGAGGGCGTGGCCGCCATGCACGCTTGCGCGCGCATTGGTGCCATCCACTCCGTGGTGTTTGGTGGTTTCTCGGCCAAGGCCTTGCAAGACCGCATTGTGGACACCGGCGCCGTGGCCGTGATTACGGCTGACCAGCAAGTGCGCGGCGGCAAACAATTGCCCCTGAAGACGATTGTGGACGAGGCCCTGAGCCTGGGCGACTGCGACGCCGTGAAAAATGTGATTGTGTACAAGCGCACCGGTGCCGACGTGGGCATGAAAGCCGGCCGTGACCTGTACATGCACGAACTGGCCGACAAGCAAAGCGACCAGTGCGCCCCGGTGATGGTGGACTCTGAACACCCTTTGTTCATTTTGTACACATCGGGCTCAACCGGTAAGCCCAAGGGTGTGCAGCACAGCTCGGCGGGTTACCTGCTGTGGGCATTGCTCACCATGAAGTGGACCTTCGACCTAAAGCCCAACGATGTGTTTTGGTGCACGGCCGATATTGGCTGGGTGACTGGCCACAGTTATATCACCTATGGCCCATTGGCTGCCGGAGCCACACAGATTGTGTTTGAAGGTGTGCCCACATTCCCGAATGCGGGCCGCTTCTGGGACATGATTGCCCGCCACAAGGCCACGATTTTTTACACGGCACCCACGGCCATTCGCTCACTCATCAAGGCCTCGGAAGCCGATGAGAAAGTGCACCCCAAGAGCTACGATTTGTCGAGCCTGCGTTTGATGGGCTCAGTCGGTGAGCCCATCAACCCCGAAGCGTGGATGTGGTATTACAAAAACGTGGGCGGCGAGCGTTGCCCCATTGTGGACACCTTCTGGCAAACCGAAACCGGTGGCCACATGATCACGCCGCTGCCCGGCGCCACACCGCTGGTGCCCGGCTCGTGCACACTGCCGCTGCCCGGCATTATGGCCGCCGTGGTGGATGAAACTGGTGGCGACCTGCCCAACGGTCAAGGTGGTATTTTGGTGGTGAAGCGCCCATGGCCTTCGATGATTCGCACCATTTGGGGCGACCCCGAGCGCTTCAAGAAAAGCTACTTCCCCGAAGAACTGGGTGGCAAGCTGTACCTGGCTGGTGATGGCGCAGTGCGCGACAAAGACAACGGCAACTTCACCATCATGGGCCGCATTGACGACGTGCTGAACGTGTCGGGACACCGCATGGGCACCATGGAAATTGAAAGCTCGCTGGTGGCCAATGAACTGGTGGCCGAGGCTGCTGTGGTGGGCCGCCCAGACGACCTGACCGGCGAAGCGATTGTGGCCTTTGTGGTGTTGAAAGGCGACCGCCCGGCCGACGATGACACCCGCGCCAAACTGGCCAATGAGCTGAAAGGCTGGGTGGGCAAGGACATTGGACCCATCGCCAAGCCCAAAGAAATTCGCTTTGGCGACAACCTGCCCAAAACCCGCTCAGGAAAAATCATGCGCCGCTTGCTGCGCAGCCTGGCCAAGGGTGAGCAGATTACGCAGGACACCTCCACTCTGGAGAACCCGGCGATTCTGGACCAGTTGGGTAAGGCCAACTAAGGCCAACGAAGGTCAACCAAGTTAGTCTCACCGAGAGCACGCCCACACCATGAGCTTCACGCTGAGCTTGACCCGCTTTTTTGCGGTGCTCACGCTCGCGTTCATGGTGTGCATTGGCAGCGCCGCCGTCATGGAGTTGTATGGCGTGGCGCGCCAGTGGATCGGCTACTACTTCATATTTGCCACACTGGGTGCGTATGCAGTCATAGGCCTGCTGAGCCGCACCAGCGACATTCACGAATACTTTGTGGCGTCGCGCACCGTGCCCGGCATATACAACGGCATGGCCACTGCCGCCGACTGGATGAGCGCCGCCTCGTTTTTGGGGGTGGCCGGTACCCTGTTTTACAGCGGCTTTGAGGCGTTGGCGCTGTTGGTGGGCTGGACGGGTGGCTTCGTATTGATTGCCCTGCTGGTGGCACCCTACCTGCGCAAGTTTTCGTATTACACCGTGGGCGATTTTTTGGCCGAACGCTACAGCGGTGACGACGATGGGCGCGTGGTGCGCCTGTTCTGCATTGGAGTGACCATTGCCATTTCCTTTGTGTATGTGATTGCGCAAATTTACGCGGTGGGGCTGATTACCTCGCGCTTTGCGGGTGTGGAGTTTGGCATCGGCGTGTTTTTTGGTTTGGCCGGTGTGCTGGTGTGCTCGTTTTTGGGGGGCATGCGCGCCGTCACCTGGACGGCTGTGGCCCAGTGCATTGTCATGATCATCACCATGTTGTTGATGATTGGTTCGCTGATGACTTTTTCCAGCCGCAACCCCAAACACGATGTGGAGCAGGGCCACAAAGTGGGCTTTGCCGAGTATGTGCGCATTCAGGAAAAGCGCATTTTGAACGACCCCAAAGAAGCCGATGTGCGGCGCATGTACCTGCATGAGGCACAGCGGTATGAATTGCTGATGGATGCCTTGCCCACCTCATGGGTAGAAGGTTACGAAGCCCGCCGCAAAAACCTGGAACTGGCCCGCTACGACGGCTCGACATTTCAGGAAATCAAGAATGCAGAGCGCGTGCTGAACGAATACCCCAAAGACGTGCGCGAAGCCCGCAAGCGGTGGTCACAAGAGCGCCTGCGTCTGCTGGAAAAGGTTAAAACCAGCGTGCCGCATTTTGGTGTGAATGTGGACAAGGGCAAACCCACCGACTGGGCCTCGGCCTTCAGTTTTCTGGCGGTGGCCTTCACCTTGATGTGTGGCACCGTGGCCCTGCCGCATATCATTGTTCGGTTTTTTACCACGCCCAACGCCTCGCAAACCCGGTGGTCGGTGGTGGTGGCCCTGGGCTGCATTTTGCTGGTGTATTTGGCCTCTCCCTGGTTGTCGGTGATTGCCAAAGTGGTGGTGTACGACAATGTGGTGGGGCTGAACTATGCTGATGTGCCCAACTGGATGGCTGCCTGGAGCCGCATCACCCCCGGGCTTGCAGCCATTCAGGACATTAACCAGGACGGCATTGTGCAGTTTGCTGAAATCAGCCTCAGCCCCGACATCATTGTGCTGGTGACCCCGGAAATTGCGGGCCTGCCCTTTTTCCTGTCGGGCCTGATTGCGGCGGGTGGTTTGGCCGCTGCGTTGTCCACAGCCGATGGCTTGTTGATGGCGATTGCCGCCTCGCTGTCGCATGACCTGTATTACAAAATGCTGGACCCCGAAGCCACCTCGCAACGGCGGGTGACGATGTCAAAAATTGCCCTCATGACGGCTGCCTTGCTGGCCGCCTGGGTGACCAGCCTGCAGCCCGGCAATATTGTGCTGCTGGTGGGCGCGGCGTTTGCATTGGCGGCCTCCAGCCTGTTTGTGCCGCTGGTGGCCGGCATTTTTTGGAGCAGGGCCACCCGCAAAGGCGCGTTGTGGGCCATGGGCACCGGTTTTGGTACTTCGGCCACCTATTTGGCCTTGTCCAACAGTAGTTTCATGGGCGTGTTCAATGCCGACCCCGTGACCCTGTGGGGCTTGAGCGGTGTGGCGTCGGGTGCCATCACCGTGCCCCTGAGCGCACTGGCCATGGTGCTGGGTTCGACCATTGACGGGCACAAGCGGGAAATGCCCGACATGATTGTGACCCTGCGCACACCCGAGCGTACCCTCGAAACCAGAGAACCATAGCGCTTTTTGGCAAAAGTTTGCTATACTTGCGGGCTGACCACGCGGAGAGATGGATGAGTGGTTTAAGTCGCACGCCTGGAAAGCGTGTATGGGTTAATAGCCCATCGGGGGTTCGAATCCCCCTCTCTCCGCCAAGAAATTCAACAAAAAGCCCAGTCATTTGACTGGGCTTTTTGCATTTCTGGCGGAGCAGAAGCGAAGTCCCTGCGGACTTCGCCTGGGGGATTCGAAGCTTTTCGCCTGCCAGCGAAAAGCCGGGAGAATCGACACGCCCAGTGACGCGACAGCGGCACGCAGGGGTGGCGTTTCCCCTGTCATTCATCTTCTACTCAACAAACACATTGCAATAGCGCAGGGCGTATTGCCCATTGTTGCCCTTAGCGATGTAAGCCGATGTGTCGACCTTCAGAGTGATCGGAAACAGAGACGCATCTTCGGTGCGAATGGCCTGAAGCAAATTCCACCGGGCTTGTTGCACGGCATTGATGTCTGCCGTTGTAGGCTCAATTCCTTTGAACCGAATCTGGACGGTCTGCTTGCAATTTGGGGCTGCAATTGGAAACTGGTTTTTAGGCACCAGGATTTCGAATTGAGACCAGTTGCGCACAAACGCTTCCAACGTGGTCGGCGCGTCTGCGTTGGTTGTTAGGTTTGATGTGTTGCCGATGACCAAGGCAGGGCCATCCACCCATTGAATGTTGTTAGCGGCGGTTGCTAGGGGGGTGATGCTGGCGAGTATGCCTGCCAGAAAGAGTTGATCGTTGAACATGGGGTGTTAGTTTTTAGAAGGTTCAGTTGGTTATTGATTCACAGTGAATAGGGTTGTTTAGGTGGAATCTTTCCTGGGGGATGGTTACCAATTTTTCATCATCCATTCAGAGCATATCTAAAAACACTATATTGCTTGAAAACAATATATTGTTTACGTACAATATATGAAAGCAATTCCAGTTCTCAAGGCGAAGGAAATTCGAGAAGACGGAACGATTGTCGAAGTGGTTGTGTGGAAGCTACCCGCCCGCCTTGAGCCTTGTACTCATTCCTACAAATATCGCTTGTATTACGGATTGCCCGGCGTGTGCCGAGTGCGATACGACAACGAGTTGGGAAAGGGGGACCATCGACATATCAATGGTCATGAGTTTCCCTATCGATTTCGAGATTTGGAAACGTTGCTGACAGATTTTCAGCATGATATTGAAGCTTGGGGTACTGCTCATGAAAGCGATCATTGATGTAAGTCCGAAAGGCGGTTTGGTGAATAGCCTTCTCAAAACGGCTCGTCAGGTAGATTCGGGTAAAGCAGTGCGTGGTAACTATCACCTGTCATTCGAATCATCGAAGCTGCTGCTGAGCGAGTTAAGTACAGCTAGAATTGCCTTGCTCGAAGACCTGCGGAAAGCGGGCGAACAGTCAATCTATGCCTTGGCCAAACTGGTTGGGCGAAATTATTCAAATGTGCACAGTGATATCAATAAATTGATTGAGCTAGGCCTTGTGCTGAGAACAGAGGATACCAAAAAGGTATTTGTTCCTTTTGATAGCGTGGAAGTTCGGCTCACTCTGTCAGAGGCCAGTCACTGAGCCAACAGGGTTATTAACCATGCCCACATTACATGGAGCCACCTGCATGACTCGCTTGATTTACATCGCTTGCATCGCCTTGTTATCGGTGAATTCAGCAATGGCCCAAGAATTCAAAAAAATGGATTCTCAGTACATGGTCTATTCGGGCTCATTGGGTGATCCCGCAAAGCCCACAAAGAAAGACGCAAAAATTTCAATTGAAATTTCAAGTCAAGCTGCTGAAGATATTTTCAACCAGTTGGGCAGTGATTCAAAAGATACCTGTTTGCAGGACCCTGGCAGTCGCTTTCGCATGAAGTCGGACGGGTCAATTGCCTGCACCTACACCCCCAGCGATGGTTACATCTGCTACATCGGAATTGACCTTAAAAAGGGAAAGCTCATTCCAGGTAGCATCTGCTGACCTGTTGTTTACTGCGCCTCAGTTGGGGTTTTCTGTCCAACTGTATTTTCCATCTTTGAACGTCAACACACCCTCAGCTGCTTCCGTGGCTAATCCCACTCTATTTCCCCGTACACCCTAGATAGAGAACTCTGTGAGACCAGCGCCGCTTACGGTGGATTGCGCATGATTGCAGCCAGCCAACATGAACGCTGCCATGCTGAGGTAAATTAAGGTCTTTGTTGGGGCTAACATTCGTTGGCTCTACACGTTCGCTTGAAAACACACACTCAATCAGTAACCTTTTGACGTTGTTGGTTGCTTCAATCGTAAACAAGGAAGGGACACTGACATGCAAACCATCTTGGGTGCCAACGGGCAAATTGGCCGAGAACTGGCGCGTTGTCTGCACCGCGATTTCACCAGTAAAACGAATGAGACCATTCGCTTGGTGAGCCGCAACCCCAAGCAGGTAAACGGCACCGACGAATTGATGCCCGCCGATTTGATGGATGCTGCGCAAACAGCGCGGGCGGTTGAAGGGTCTAGCGTGGCTTACCTCACCGTGGGTTTACCGATGAACACCGACTTGTGGATTGCCCAATGGCCGGTGATGATGCACAACGTGATTGCCGCCTGTGAGCAGCACAAGGCGAAGTTGGTGTTCTTCGACAACACCTACATGTACCCGCAAACCAGCGAGGTGCAAACTGAAGACTGCCCTTTTCAGCCCAACGGTTTGAAAGGCCAAGTGCGTGCCGAGATTGCGAATGACTTGTTGCAGGCCATGCAAGCGGGCAGGGTAGACGGACTGATTTGCCGCGCACCAGAATTTTATGGACCAGGGCTGACCCAAAGCATTACCAACACCACGGTGATTGAACCGCTGAAAGCCGGTAAAAAAGCCAAAGTGTTTTTGGCGGACGACACATTGCGGACGCTCATTTTTACGCCCGACGCCAGTAGAGCCATGGCTTTGCTTGGCAACACACCTGATGGGTTTGGACAAACCTGGCATTTGCCCTGTGACGACAACCGGCTGACCTACCGCGAGTTTGTTCAACTGGCTGCGAAGACGTTTGGTAAACAGCCCAAGTACACCGTCGTGAAAAAATGGCAGCTTGTTTTGGCTGGCATGTTCAATCAGCAAATTTGTGATGCGGTCGAGTTATTGCCCCGCTATGCGGTGGATAACATTTTTGATTCCAACAAATTCAAACAGCGGTTTCCAGAGTTTGAGGTGACGCCGATTGCGAAGGGGTTGGAGATGTGTTGTGATACCCAGTACTGGCTGGAGGGTTAATGCTGTGGCCTTTCGGATTGCCATATCCACTTTGCTGTTGGCAGCATGCGCTGCTTTGCAGGCTGAGCCCCAAACCATGCAATTAACAGTGAATAAAACAGGCGTGTTGACCCACTTTATATCCAGTGATGAGACAGCCGAAGTGTGCTCCACCTTTACTGTGGATGCTGCGTTGGCGAAGGCGGCCATTGCTGGGTCGGAATTGGTGAGCGAGCGGGTGTATGCGCATGACCTTGATGCGTCTAACTGCAGCGCGACTGGCACCTTAACTTGGAACCGAAAGACTGGTACCTGGACTTTGGACCGCACCGGCAGAATACTGATTGTGTGGTCTGATGGCACGGCGGAGTACCGGTTGTGTAAAAGCTGCCAAGCGCCGTTGTTTGCGGAGTAGTCGAGGTGTACTTAAGCCTGTTTAAATTATGCGACGCTTAAACCCCAAAAAACTTTTGTTGAGCAAATGGACCGCCGTAACTCCTTTGCGCAAAGAAAAGCATTTTATTGTGAGCGGCGTTGTTCCACCTGACGACGATAAACTTCCAGCGGAGCAGTTTGTGCTGGAAGCTGTTTATTCAGGGAATTCGCAGATTATCCACTGGCGTGAACTACTGGACGAAGAGCGATGGATCCAGGGCTGGAAGTGAGTTAACGATCTGCTGTAAGTGATGGATACTCGATTCATTATGTCGATTGGCTGCTTTGGTCGATTTTCGGTCAATGAGAAATTTAGATCAGGTACTGAATGACGGCTTTTCGGCCAAAGCTGCCGCTGGCACCACTCAACTCCGAAGGCAGGCGCGAATCTATCACCGGAATTGAGTTTGACAGGAAACAAAACGACCGCGCGTCGGTAATTTCGAAGTCGTCGAAACTAAATTCGCTTTAACTGGTAGAAGCGAGATTCTTCCGGCGTTGGACGTTCCATGACATACATCACAGTTCCGGCATCGCCGAGCCACATCAAGAACGTCGGTTTTGTCTCGGCACTGAGCAGTGTTGAAATACCAGCCGATTTCGTGATGCCAACCTGTTCGCGAGAAACGGTTCCGCTGATCGTTTGACCGCAGAGTTCGCCCCTATATTCTAAAAAGTATTTCAGCGGCGTGGAGTCAATAGTCCTTGTATCCATGAGCGCGGCGGCAAGAAGTCCGGCTGTCTTGACCTCATATGTGCCATGGGCTACGAAAGATGTCCCATCGATCTGAACTATGACATCGCAGGTGGGGCATTTCCATGCTCCCTGCAATCCGATCGTGAGAGGTTTTATTCGTGCCTGCCCAAAAGATCGGAAGAATTTGCTGACAGCCTTCGCCTTGTCATATACCAAGATTTCCCGCTTTTCTTCATCGTCCACACGGTCACGAATAATACCTAGGGCCTTGTCAACGTTCTTGTGATGGTTAGGGATGCTCAAAGCTTCAGCAAGAATCTGCTTGGCTTCGTCAACAAAGCCAGCGTTCAAAAACTGGTGTGCAAGATTGCTCATGGCGAGTGTTTCGCCGAGGCTAGCAGAATTGCGATACGCCTCGACAGCTTTCACTGGCAATTTCAGTGCTTGAAGCGCGACACCGTAGTTGTTCCATGCAATGGCAGTTCTCGTAGGTTTTTGAATTTGTGAGTAGTGATAAGCAGCTATGTCATCCCGGTCAATAGTTGAGTACTTGTAAGCAAGGGAAAATCGGGTATCGCTGTCAGAGGGATTAAGTTCAAGCTGCCGTTCAAGCAATGCAATTTCCGCATCATCGTCCTTTCGAAGCGCTGCTATCTCCGTTTCGGCGAGTAGAACATCCATCTCACCTTCACCTGCTTCGGCGCTGAGCATCCGGATTTGGCTTACCAATCGATCGGCGTCAACCTTCTTCCCTGCCCTCTCAAGACTTAGGGCAGCTTGGCCATATAGTTCAATTTGGGAGAGAGCCGACTTGGCCTTTCCTGCGATGCTCTGGTAAAGAGACGCAGCTTTACCGTGTTCGTCAAATCGGGCATAGCTTTTTGCGAGACGCTGCGTTACGTTGGTGTTTTCTGGCAATTCAGCTGCAATGGCTTCAAGCCTTGAGAGATCGCCACCACACCCAAGTTGGATACAGATATATTCCTTGTAGGCTGACCATTCCTTTTGAGCTTCAAAAGAAGCCCCAACCTTTGATGCTAGGAACGCCTTGTCGACAAGCTCTTTTGCCTGATCGTTCTTCGTTACGACGCAATGCATCATTGCAAATTCGAAGTTGCTCTGAGCCCACTCAGGCGTGGGTGTAATCCAGTCACTCTCAGATTTCTCGGTCGATTTGGAGAGCTCGGTTGTGCTTGGCGGCAAGGCTGTGGCAGCACCGTTAGTTGGTCGGGGGGTAAGAGAGGCTAGCATTGCCAGCAAAGCGTCGAATGATCGTTCGGGAGCATCTCGGTTTAGCGGAATGTACTCGAGATTTCCTTGTAGCGTACCTGGCGAGCGGATACCTTCCTCGACGAGAAGAATGATGTCCATGCCACGACCGATGGCGAATCCAATTTCCTGGATTATCCAGTCGGACGTCTTCCACACAAGAGCAGTCGTCTCGACTGCCTGTTTCTGTCGAGACAGCCAGCATGATGACAGTGCATTGGAAGTAACGACTAGTTCCTTACGTGTGCAGATGCCAATAAATAGGTTCTTTCCTTCGAATATAGCCAATACCTTTTCGTCAACCGAAATCGGTTCGGGGTGCTTTGCGTGAGTCCATGAAAAGGATGGATGCAACTCGGCTACACGTGATAAGTAATTTAGAACCGAGTTAACAACGACTGCATCGTCCTCGGTGAAGCTATGCCCTACAAATGCATTAATCGATGTCATCACTATCCCCCTTAGTAGGACACATTATGTTGAATTTTCCGAATTGTCGACGATGCAGATGGGAATCTCCACACCGATCTGATCGCGAAGTGGAGTGGCGGCCAGCTGAGCGTCCGGCAATGTCGCGCCTTTCAGGACTAACGTTTTGGACCGGTAACTGTCCCACGATTGTGGCAATCCGAACGACAGCTTTGGCCGAATAGCTGACACTCAACTGCAATACCTCAAGTAGCAGCTCCTGCCGAAATCAGACCCGCATCCTCTTTCGACCGGTAATCTGTTTTTCTGATCCTTGAGTCGTTGGGGCATCACTTCTTTCAAGCAACCAACTGATCGATCTTGATGTGTATTGATGTCGAGTTTGATCCACTGCTCGCAATCACTTGGTCACCCTCAATCCTGTATTCAAACCAGCAGCTCACCTTCGGATTTGACAACACCCTTGGGGTAAAAATGGCTTGAATATCACCATCACAGCGGGCCGATTTGGACAGCAGTCCAGGGTGGCCCTGTTCACTCAAAACCTTGCCAATGGATTGGGTGAGGGTGTAGTCGTTCTTGTCGGTCAGTGCCTTCACCTTTTTGCACGTGGTGCGAAGATCAATCAGCACGGCTTTCAAGTCCACGCTGTAGACCTTGCGTTGCGCAATCCGTCCCTCGGCCCAATGCCCATCCTCATCGACCATGCGTTTGATCCAGTGGTATGCCGTTTCATACACACCCGTCATCAAATCAGAGGCGCCATACCAAACACCAAATTTGCCGGTACTAAACCTGGATTCTTGCCAGTTCTCGAAAGGATAATCAACCGAGTCATTCCAGTCGGCTTCTTCAAAGGGGCGGTGAATGATGGGTTGATGGCTCGCAAAGTGTGGGGGTTTGGCGTATTCTTCAATGGCTTGCGCCATTGCAAAATCTTCCGGATCGGCAATGTCGTCAAACAAGTCCTGGCTTAACACCAAAGAGCAAATGTTGCGGTACACGGTGCCGTCGAAGGCCACATTCTTGGATTGACCGAGAATGGTTTGAGCGTCTGCCATCAGTGACCTCTGGCCCGGTCCAGGTAGGATCTGACCATCAACAAACCTCTAAAGCCGAAGCGATCGATAACCTCTACGGGTGTCAAGCCATCGAACACCAGGTTTCTCTTTTTCATCCAGGCGTAGCAAACCTCTTTTTGTGGGTATAGAAGTCGCAGGTTTTTGTGGATGGCAAACAGGTGGCTTAGCCTCTCAAGGCTGTCCCTGGAGTTGGAGATGGGGTCTCCCTTGCGGTACTTGGCCAACGCTGTGCGGTTGTCTTTGGCCAGCCCCAGCAAAGCGGTGGACTCTTCGGTTTGTAAGCCCCAAAGGTCGAAAAGTTTCATGATCATGACCGCTGCTTTGGAGCGATCAATCTCCGCCTTGGATTCGATTGTGTCGGTCAACATGATCAACCTAGGCTTGTAATATAAGTTGCTTATACTGTAACATATATTGCAAATATATCAAATTCGAAAGCTCAACCGGCAAATAACCGCTTTGGCCGAATAGCGGCCATCATCAATCCGCACGGCCTTTTGCCAACCACGCAGCCGATTGTGTTGCAGCCAAGCGCACCAAATCCCCTTGCGCCAGCGACAATTCTGGCAAATGCAAACCCCAGTTCATGCCACCAATAAATTCACCCGGGTAGTCGTCGGCACGCCCATCGGCGGCGTCTGCCAATATTTCAAGCTCCAGGTAGCTCACACCGTTGGGCCCCACTTTGCATTCGGCTTTGAGCTGGTTGGGCATGCTGTAGTACAGCGTGCTGATGGTGAGGTTGTTCACCGGGTTGGCATACGGCCCACCGGTGCCGCGCGGAATGAGCAACGCCTGAAACACAGGGGGCAACACGCGCGGTATGTGGGGGTCGGTGGTGGCTGCGCCGCCGGCCAGTGCAGCGGGGTTGACGCACAAGGCTTGCGTGCCGGGCACAGTGCTTAAGCCAAAGCGTGGGTTGGCCAGTTGGGGGTCGCCTTTGCGGTAGGTGGAAAATGCAATCACGCAACCGGTTTGGCTTTCACTTCGGCAGGCGGGCACTTGTTTGAACGAGCCCCCCACATCCTGCCCAATGGGCACCAACACATTCGAGCCGGGAATGTGTGCAGCAATCAGCCGGTTGAGCAGTTCAGGTTTGGTTTCAATTTCTTCGGCAATTAAACGCCGCAACAGGCCTGACCCCTGCGAATGCCCCACGAGTACAAAGCCGCGGCCTTCGCTCAAATTGGCAATGTAGTGCTTGAAGGCATCCAGCACATCGGCATAGGCCACTTCGCCTGCGTTGGCGGCAAAGTTGTCGGGCAGTGCGCTGCTGGCAAAACTTTGCAGGGCCAGCGTGGTCAGTGTGCGTTGTTTGTACACCGGTGCAAACTGGCGGCACACGCTGCCGTACAGGCCCAGTTGCAGGGCAGTGGTTTGCTGCTCTTGAAGGTCGGTGATTCGGTCGGAGTTTTCTCCGGGGTCGGGGCTCACAGTGGGGTACACATAGAAGCAATCCACTGCCGGTGCAGCCGCTGGCCTGTAAGGTTTGATGGTGGCCGGTGCATTGCCAGCAGGCACCACCGTGGTGTCGAAGTTACCCAGGCACACATTGCGCAAGCCAGTTAACTCAGGGTGGCACAACCAGTTTTGCGTGCCTTGGTAAACGGTGCTTTGGTAGGCGCCGTAGGGGTTGGGTGTAAAGCCGCTGGCGGTGGTGCGGCCGTTGATGGCCCCTGTTGAGTTGTCTGAGCCGCCGCAGGCGGCCAGCAAGCCGATGAGCAAGCATGTGGCTATGGCGCCAATGCAGCGCTGTGTGGTGTTCATGTGTCCCCTCTGTTGTTCGATTGCACCATGCGCGCCATCTCTGTGTGCGTCTCGGTGGGTGTTTTCATCAACCCTTCAACCACAGTTTGCCTGTTTTCTGGTGGCTGGTTTTGGCTCACCTTCCATTTGCCTTGCCACCGCAGAATATTCAAGCGAATGCCCACAATGTGGTTCAGCAGTGTGCGAGTAAATTCCTCGGGTGCGTCGGCCACCTGCCACGGTGTAGGTTGCGTGGCTTCATGGTGTTGTGTCAGCGTCGTCAAAATGCCCAGCAACTCGGCGGGTTCGTGAACGGCTTGCAATGTGCAGTGCACATGCACCACGGCGTAATTCCAGGTGGGCACCACTTTGTGGTGCACGGCTTTGGTGGCATACCAGTTGGGCGAAATGTAGGTGGACGGCCCCTGAAACACCAGCAGCAGTTCTTCCTCGGCAGGCGCTTGCCACAGCGGGTTGTTTTTGGCCACGTGGCCAATCAGCGTTCCCAAACCGGTGTCACTGGCTTCATACAGCAGGGGTACATGGTCGGCCGTTAGTCCATCCGCTGTTTGGCGCACCACGGTCGCCAAGGGGTAGTCGCGCATCAGCGCCAGCAGGGCGGGCGCTCGGTCTTCCTGAAATTGTGTGGGGTTGTACATGGCGATGCTACAGCTGAATGGGTTGGTGGGGTAACGCCTCGGTTGCCAGTATTGCAAGGCTTTGGTTCTGCAGCAATAGCATGGATTGTGTTCATACCCCCATCGAAATCATTCATGCTGCAATGCACCCAGCCTGCGGTTGTGGACAGTACACTGGCCCAGTGTTTAACCGTGTTGAGGGCCACCTGATGCAATCGTTGAAACCTGCTGCTGTGTTGGCAACTGATGTGCCGTTGCGCGCCAGGCCATCGGTGTATCCGCCCAATTTGCATGCGCGCATACGCGGCCGGGAAAAGCGCGCTTTGGGCGATTTTTTTGGTTTGAAAAATTTTGGTGTGAACCTGACCCGTTTGCCGCCGGGGGCTGCATCTTCCTTTCGGCATGCCCACTCGCGGCAGGATGAATTTATTTATGTGCTGCAGGGCAACCCGGTTTTGCACACCAATGCGGGACGGCAAGTGTTGAGCCCTGGCATGTGTGCCGGCTTTCCCGCAGGCACGGGCGATGCACACACCCTGTTGAATGAGGGTACCGAGGATGTTGTCTATCTGGAAGTGGGGGACCGCAGCGATGGTGATTCGGTGAGTTACCCCGATGATGATTTGGCTGCGCAATTTGTGAATGGTGCCTGGGTGTTTAGCCGCAAAGACGGCACGCCGTTCTAAAAGGACGACACCATGGACAAACCATACACCGGCCAGTGCCTTTGCGGGGCAATTCGCTATGAGGCGGTTGGCCAGCCCATGTTCATGGGCAACTGCCATTGCCGGGATTGTCAGCGCTCCTCGGGTGGTGCTTTTGTACCGGCCATGCTCTTTCGGGACGATGCGGTGCAGGTTGAAGGTGAGCCGCGCTTTTACAGCTCACCATCGGACAAGGCAAGCCAGCACAGCCGGGGGTTTTGTCCACACTGTGGCTCGCAGTTGTTTGCCCGGTTTGAACGCATGCCGGGTATGTTGGGCATCAAGGCGGGAACTTTGAATGAGCCCCGTCAATACAGGCCCATGCTAGACTTTTTCGTGACCAGTGCGGCGCCCTGGTGTGTGATGAACCCGGACCTTCCGAAGAGGCCTGGCCCTGCTTGAGAAGGATGTTCAATGCCCAGTCGTTTGCCCAAATATTCAGCCAGCAAGCTGCCCAGCGTGCCGGAGCTGATTGCATTCGAGGCCATCGCCCGCCACAAGAGTTTTTCCAAGGCAGCCGATGAGTTGTCGATCACGCAAAGTGCAATCAGCCATCGCATTCAGCAATTGGAAAGTCGACTCGGTGCCATCCTGTTCCAACGGCAGTCTACTCAAACCGAGTTAACAGCGGCTGGATTGATGCTGCTTCCGGGCGTGCAGTCTGTGCTGGTGGGTATGCAACAGGTGGTAAACACTGTGCAGTCAAATGCGGTTCAGCGGGTGCGGCTCAGCTTGCCACCCATGATGGGTTCCCATTTGGTGAGTCACTTCCTCACGGCCTTTCAACGCGAGAACCCCAAGATTGATCTGGAAATTTCCATCACTGGAACCTATGTAAACCTGAAAGGCGGCGAGGCCGATGTGGGGGTGCGCATGGGCACGGCAGACGATTGGCCCGGCTTGGTCAAATCCAGGTTCATGGGGGTCTGCCTGGTGGCGGTGTGTAGCCCGGCCTATTTGAAAGCCAACCCATGGGTTGCCGAGCCCGCCGAGATGCTGAAAGCCACCCTGTTGCGCCAGGCCATTTACAAATGGTGCGACTGGTTTGCTGCGCAGGGCGTGGTCTGTGAGGAGCCCCAGCGTGGTCCGTTTTACAGCGATGTGTATTTGCTGTTGCAGGCCTGTGAGCTGGCCCAAGGCATCGCCTTGGTGCCCAGGGCATTGGTGGAGCAAAAACTGGACGACGGCAAGCTTGTGCAGGTGACAGATTTTGGTTGGAACACAGGAAAGCAATTTTATGTGTGCGCCTCACCGCAGGCATTGGAACAGGCTCAGGTTCGCCGCCTGTATGACTGGCTGGCTGCTCAGGTGGCCAGCCTGTAATGGATGGTTGCAGTGCCTTGCGCCAATGGCCTTTGCTTGCAGCGCATTAGGGCTGTTACAAACACCAAGGTCTGGGTAATGCGAAGCACCTTGACTTGCACCGTGAGGATGTCGTTCTCGTGGGCCGGGCTGGTCAGTGTGGCATTCAGCGCAACAGTGGCCATGGTGCGAATGCTGCCACGGGCCTGGATTGCATGCCAGGCCGCATGGCCCATGGTCAGGTCCAGTAGGGTGCAAAAAAAGCCGCCATGCAACTGCCCAGCTGCATTCAAATGGGTTGCCTGTACTGTGCAGGTATACCAGTCGCTACCCCGGTGATGCCGGTGTTGCATGGGCGAAAACAATGCCATCACGGGGCTGACTGTAGAGTCCAGCAATGTCCAATCTGGGGTAAAAACTGGGGTCAGGCTCATGCCGTGAGCCCGACCGGGTGATTGCTGAGGCAACATGCCACGGCGTCTTCCAGTCGATCATCTCCCCAAAACAGTTCGGTACCCACGACCATGCTGGGGGCGCCAAACAATTGCAGGCGGTCTGCCAGTTCCGTGCGCTCACGCAACAGGCCCTTGGCCTCATCCGAGCCAGCATGGGCCATGATGTCATCCGGGTTTAAGTTCAATTGCTGCAAAATTCGGGAAATCACCTCGGGCTGCGCAATGTCTTGGTTGTGAACAAAATAGGCTTGCAGCACCCGTTGGCAGAATGTGTCGTGCCAGTGGGCGTCCGCATAAGCACTGGCGATGCGGGCAGCCCGTATGCTGCCAACGGGAAACTGAGTCGGTTGACGAAACTCAATCTGGTGTTTGCGTGCTTGTCGTGCCACATCCAGCCACATGTAGTCCAGCTTTCGGGGTTGTGCCAAAAATGGGCTGGATTGCCAGCCCAGCTTTTGAAAAATGGCACCCAAGGCAATGGGCAACAGCCGAACCTGAATGTTCAGTGGTTTTGTGATGCGGTGTACTCGCGCAACCGCCAAGTAAGAGTAAGGGCTTGAGAAGTCGAAGTACAAATCAATGTGCGGCGTGGCGGTGGTGTGCATGCATGTTGCTCCAGTGTGGTTGAGGCCTTCAGTGTTCACTGTGTGCAGCCAGCGCAGGTCAAATTGTTTTGATGGGGCCATTCATTTCTTTCAAGCTGCGTTTGCAACCACCGGTTTACCGTGGGTGGGTCATCCACTCCATCCACCCAGGTAACAACCATGCATTCCATTTCTTTATCGCTGCGCTGCGTGGTGCAGCGTTACACCGTCACAGGCTGGCTGCTGGCCATGCTGGGGGTATTGCTGTTGGGCGCTTGCAAGGTTGATGCCTTGCCGTCCGATTCCATTTATTCGGGCAATGGTGTGCGTTTGTCGATTGCTGAATACGGCAATCCGAACGGGCCGCCTGTCTTGTTTATCCATGGTTTGGCTGAAAGCGGTGATGTTTGGCAGGCCCAGACACACGCACCGGCATTGCAGGAATACCGATTGATCACCATGGACTTGCGGGGGCATGGCCAGTCGTCCAAACCCATGGAGCCTTCGGGTTATCTGTCGGCCAATGTGTGGGCCGATGACGTGTTTGCCGTCATTCACCATTTGGGTTTGAGAAACGTCACGCTGGTGGCCCATGGTCATGGTGCAGCTGTGGCGCTGGATTACCTCGCACTGTATGGTGAGCAGCGCACTCGCTCGGTCATGCTGGTTGATGCAATCACGCACAGCGAGCCTTCTGGAAAACCGGACACCCACTTTCAAGGTTTGGTTGCCAAGACTCAGCCAGCGCAGGTTTCTGGCGTGTTGGCCTGGGCGCAAGACAACCTGGGCAACACCGTGGACCGCACGGTGTATGGCCGATGGGTGGCCAATGCCATGCTGACACCTGTGCCGTTGCGTCGGTATGTATTGGGTCGGCAGGTGGATCACCGCGCGACCCTTCAGGCGCTGCGCGTGCCCCTGTTGTTTGCACAGGGGCAGCAAGACCCCTTGGTGCCGTTGGGGCTGGTGCAAGATCTGGTGGACAGCACGCCGATGGCACGACTCACGGTGTTTCATCAATCCTTTCATGCGCCGTTTGCGACCGAGGCTGCGGCTTTTAATGCAGCCTTGATCGACTTGGTTCAACAATCCAGCCCTCGGAGTTAAATCATGCCTTGTTTGACTCCCCACGACACGCAGGCACCCATGCATTATTTGAGTGCCCATGCCCAGGGCGCTGCAGTGTCCATGCTCACTGGTGAGGTCATTGGCGACAATCGCAATCCGTTTCGTTCACGTCTGGAATGGATAACCGATTGTCGGCCAGCCACGCAAAGGCCCCAGTTGCACACGCAGGGTTGGACCTGGACACCCATTGAACCGATGCGATTGGATGACGTGGATTTGCCACATCGCAGCAGTGTTGAAGCGGTGGAGAATGTGGTGCTGCGCTTGACTGGTGGGCAGCGGGTTCAGGTGTTTGACGCGGCAGTGCGACGTGTGCAAACAGTGGACTCATCCCCGGGTGTTGGCCGCGACAGCCGCATGTCAACACCGCAATCGGTGCAATTGGCCCACTGCGATTACACCCCCGATTCTGGCCGTGCCTGCATTCAAAGAAACACAACGTGGGACATGCATTGTGGGCGAGTCTGGATTGTGAATGTGTGGGTACCCCTGAACGCAGCGGTGACCAACCCGCCATTGGCCATCGGCATCCCTGGGCATGGCCAGCTGTTTACCGGGCCCTGCCAACTGGTGTATACCGACCGTACGGGTTCGATGAATTTGGTGAAGGACTCGTCCAGCCTGAAATGGTGCTACGTGAAAGGTTTGAATGTGGACGAGGCACTGGTGTTTAAAACATACGACTCGGCCCCGTTGGTGGATGAGTGGGTGAGCACACCCCACAGTGCTTTCTGGAACAGTGCGGATACGCTGGAGCCTTTGCGGCAAAGCATTGAATTTCGTTGTGCAGTTCAGTGGATTGATGGGTAGGTGCTTGGTATGCCGTTTGTTCTCGACCATGTGATGGTGTGTACCGATGCGGGTGCGCCCGAGTTGAATGCCTTGTTGGAAGCTGGCTTTAGAGAGGGCAGCAGCAATGTGCACCCGGGGCAGGGAACGGCCAACCGCCGTGTATTTTTTGAGCATGGGTTTCTGGAGTGTTTGTGGGTTCACAGTGTGAATGAGGCCACATCACCGAAAACTCAGCGCACGCAGCTGTGGGAGCGCTGGGCTGGACGCAAGAGCGGGGCCAATCCATTTGGTTTGTGTTTTGCACCGGCCTCGTCGGCCCCTGATGGTTTGCCGTTTGAATATTGCCTTTATCAGCCGGATTATTTACCGACGGAAAAATCGATCTATTTTGCGCAGGACAATCCACTGCACGAGCCGCTGTTGTTTGCTCTGAGCTGGCCACAAATTGCCTCAGCCAACGCCTTGCAGCCCACAACCCACGCGCTGGCATTTCAGGGTATGCAGACGGTGTCCGTTGGGCTTGTGGATGCTTCATCGCTGTCCCCACCGTTGTTTGCCGCTGTGCAGGCCGGGTTGGTTCGGGTGCACGCGGCACCACAGCCAGAGTTGGTGATTGAGTTCACTGCAATGCAGGCCGTGGAGTGTCGACTGCCCGCCTTGGGGTTGGTGATGGTGGGCAAACCCTCGGCTTAGCCAGCAGGCCGCGGTGCCTTCAGCAAACCCATGTTGCCCAAAATGCGCTTGGCATTGTCATCACAATCCATGTCGGCAGGTTTGTCTTCAATGAGCGCAATCATGTTGTTCAGTTGCGCTTTGCCCTGGGCCAGTTTGGCTTCCAGGGTTTCAATGTCGGCCACCTTCTTTTTCAGCATGCTGAGCAATTCATCGTGTTTCCAGTGGCTGAGGTCGCCGGGCAACACCTGTCGAATTTCATCCAGTGTGAAGCCTGTTTGTTGGGCACTGCTGATGATGGAAAGGATGGAAGCCGCCTCGGGCGGATATTCCCGATACCCATTGGACTGGCGACTCACCGCGGTAATCAAGCCTTTGGATTCGTAAAAACGAATGGTCGCTGCCGACAGGCCGCTGAGTTTGGAGAGTTCACCGATTTTCATTGTTTGAGCAAAGGGTATTGACATTAAAGTTAACTTTAAGCTTAAAGTTTCGCCATTGCAACGACATTTGCCAAACCGGAGACGCCCGTGAAAACCTTTACACCCCTGACATTGCCAAACGGCACGCAGCTGCCCAACCGCTTGGCCAAGGCTGCCATGGAAGAGAACATGGCCAATGCAGACCATGCGCCGTCCGAAGCGCTGATTCGCCTGTATGGCGAATGGGCTGCGGGTGAGGTGGGCCTCATGATCACGGGCAACGTGATGATTGATCACCGGGCCATGACAGGCCCCGGCGGTGTGGTGCTGGAGTCGGATTTGCATGCCGAGTTGTTCAAGCGCTGGGCGAAAGCCGCCAAAGCCAAAGGCGCGCAGGTGTGGATGCAGATCAACCACCCGGGGCGGCAAATGCAGGCCAACCTGGGCCAGCCCACGGTGGCCCCATCGCCCGTTGCGTTGGACATGGGCAGTTTCTCCAAGCAGTTTGCTGTGCCGCGAGAACTGACTGAGGCCGACATTGCAGACCTTCGCAACCGGTACATTCGCACCGCTGTGTTGGCCGAGCAATACGGGTTTGATGGTGTGCAAATTCACGCCGCACATGGTTACCTGTTGAGCCAGTTCTTGTCGCCCATCACGAACAAGCGCGCCGACCAGTGGGGCGGCTCCATTGAAAACCGGGCACGCTTGCTCACCGAGGTGGTGAAAGGGGTACGCAGCCAGGTTGGGAAGCAATTCTCCGTTTCAGTGAAAATCAATTCCGCCGACTTCCAACGCGGTGGGTTTAGCGAAGACGATGCCAAGCGCGTGATCGAGTTGTTGAACCCCTTGGGTCTGGACCTGATTGAATTGTCGGGCGGCAGCTACGAGGCACCCGCCATGCAAGGCCAGTCGCGCGACGGGCGCACACTGGCGCGTGAAGCCTACTTTTTGGAATTTGCAAAAGACATCGCCCAAGTGGCCAAGGTGCCCATCATGGTGACGGGCGGTATTCGCAGATTACCGATAGCAGAACAAGTGCTGGACAGCGGCATCGACATGGTGGGCATTGCCACCGCGCTGGCGCTTAACCCCATGCTGCCCGCCGAATGGAAAGCGGGTCAACAGGCCGCACCCGAACTGCGCCCCATCACCTGGAAGAACAAGGTGTTGGCATCGCTGGCTTACATGGCCATGGTGAAATACCAGCTTCACCGAATGGGGAAGGGGCGGCAGCCCAACGGACAGGTGTCTCCCTTGAAGGCATTGCTCAAGCAACAGTTGGAAACGGTGTTCAGAACGCGCCAGTATCGGCGGTGGGTTGGTTCCTTGGGTCAGTAAGCCTCGAGAGCCAACTGTTGAAACGCTCATGCGGTGGGCTTAGCTCACCGCTTGTTTGTGGGGCTTGACCCGAATGCGTCCCTTTTTTTTGGCATGCCAGAGATCGTATTGAAGCTGCTCCCTTAGCCAGATTTCCGCGTCTCCACCAAGCCACTGCGCCAATCGGAGTGCCATTTCAGCACTGATTCCGGCTTTCCCGTTTAATACCCGCGACAGTGCAACGCGAGATACACCCAATTCATTGGCTGCACTGGTGACGGTTAGTCCGAGTGCCGGCAACACATCCTCTTTCAGTTTTTCGCCAGGGTGGGGCGGATTGAATAATTTGCTCATGTGAAATGCTTAGTGGTAGTCAAGGTAGTTAACAATCTCGACATCGTCCCCGACAAAACGAAATGTCATGCGCCAGTTCCCGCTCACCCAAACTGACCAGTGGCCTTTTAAAACACCGTCGAGTGAATGTAGATTCCAGCCTGGAATGTCCATGTCTTGTGGTGAGTGCGCTTCATCAAGGCGTGCCAACTGGCGCCGTAGTTTATTGGCATGGTCTGGGCGAATACCAGCTTTCGAACCTGTTAGGTAAAACTTTTCTAGTCCTTTGTGTGCGAAAGTTTTAATCATTCAAAATGTATCGTGTAGCGTTACGGTTGTCAATCGGAGGCTTTGTAACGATTGAAAAAATCAAGCCGGACAACACACGATATTGAGTGATTCACTGACAGGGTTACAAGCGCATGGCCGCTTGCATCACTCGTTTCAAGAAACAGTTGCTATTTGAGCTTGGCCAAAAACCTGTCGAGTTGGTTGGCAAAAGCCTGTCGGTCTGAATTGGACAGTGCCGGAGGGCCGCCCGTGTCCACACCGCTGCTGCGCAGGCTGTCCATGAAGTTGCGCATGGTCAGGCGCTCTTCAATATTGGCTTTGCTCAGCATTTCACCACGGGGGTCAATCACAAAGGCCCCCTTGGCAATGACATCCGCGGCCAATGGAATGTCGGCGGTAATCACCAAGTCGCCGGCTTGGGCTTCTTCAGCGATTCGTTTGTCGGCCACATCGAAACCGCGCGGCACCTGAATGGCTTTAATCCACCGTGAAGGGGGCGTGCGCAGCATTTGGTTGGCGATCAAGGTGACGGGCGTCTGTGTTCGGTCTGCAACGCGGAAAAGAATTTCTTTAATGGCCACTGGGCAGGCATCGGCATCCACCCAAATTTGAAAGTTGCTCATTCGTCCGACACCAATCGAACCATGTATTGCCCCGATTTGTCGTCCCGGACCAGCACCAGCAGCTTGTGCTTTTGTGCATCCAGCACCATTTCGCGAAATGAGCGGTAGCCATAGCTGGACTCGGTAAAGCCCGGGCGGCGGCGTTGCATGGTGGTCTTCACCATAGAGCCCCAAATTTTTTCATCCGACCCACGTTCGGAAATCAGTCCCTCCACCGTTTCCACCAGGAAGTCCATGGCCTCTTGGCGCTTGTCGTCATCGGTTTTGGGCTCCGCTGGTTTGGTGTTGTCCGTGGTGGTTTTGGCAGGGGCTTTTTTTGCGGCTGCTTTCTTTTTGGTTTCTTGCTTGCGCACCAGGTCGTCGTAAAAAATAAATTCGTCGCAATTGGCGCTCAGCAAATCGGAGGTGGAGTCTTTCACGCCGATGCCGATCACGTGCTTGTTGTTCTCTCGGAGCTTGGACACCAAGGGGGAAAAGTCGGAATCCCCACTGATGATGACGAAGGTGTCCACATGCGCTTTGGTGTAGCACAAGTCCAAGGCATCCACCACCATGCGAATATCAGCCGAATTTTTTCCAGATTGCCGCACATGGGGAATTTCAATCAGTTCAAATGCGGCTTCGTGCATCGTTGACTTGAATTCTTTGTAACGCTCCCAGTCGCAATAGGCCTTTTTCACCACAATACTGCCCTTGAGCAGCAGGCGCTCCAGCACTTTGCGGATGTCGAATTGGGCATATTTGGCGTCGCGCACGCCCAAGGCCACGTTTTCGAAGTCGCAAAACAGTGCCATGTTGGTGATTTCGGTTTGACCGGCCATTGGAATCCTTCGGGAAATTAAATGTCGATAATGTTTGCAATTGTTGCAGAACGAGAGGATAGTGCAACCACGCGATCTTCAAGACCAGCTTTTGCTGCTGGGTTTTTTATCCGCCATGCGCGGTATTCTGCCTTTCATCCGTTTGCCTTCTTGACTGTCGTCCCATCGGGGCAACACCCCTCATTGTTTTTTCAGGAGTTTCAAGAATGGCTACAGGTACAGTCAAGTGGTTCAACGATGCCAAGGGTTTTGGCTTTATCGCCCCATCCGATGGTGGCAAAGACCTTTTCGCCCATTATTCCGCAATCCAGAGCTCGGAATTCAAGAGCTTGTCTGAAGGGCAAAGTGTGACGTTTGACGTGACACAAGGCGCCAAAGGTCCTCAGGCGTCCAATATTCGCGCCGCTTAAGAAGGATTTGGCATGGCCAAAGAAGAACTGCTTGAAATGAATGGCATGGTGGATGAAATTCTGCCGGATTCCCGCTACTTGGTGACCCTTGAAAACGGTCACAAACTGATTGCGTACAGCGCAGGGAAAATGCGCAAGAATCACATCCGCATTATTGCGGGTGACCGTGTATCGCTTGAAATGTCGCCTTATGACTTGAGCAAAGGGCGCATCACTTTCCGGCACATTGATAACCGTGGCACGGGGCCAGCCCCCGCAAAGCGCCGTTATTGACAAGCATGCGTGGACAGGCTGGTGTGCTTACACCAAGCCTTGCTCCACCAGCACATCATTGACCAACTCCAGTCGCAGCAAAGGATTGTCCAGCGCCAGCAACTGCAGTTTGGTGTCTTTCTCCAACGGCAAAATTTCGCACCAACGGTTGGCCACCCAGGCGCAATCGGTGAGCCTGTAGGGCTTCTCGAACGGCCATTGTTCGGCCGCCACACCTTGTTCTTCCAGGTTATCCAGTAGCTCGCTCAATCGACGTGCGCTGGCCTTGAGGTCATCGGGTACGGGTACCTCTGGTTCGGGTTCCAGCACCCGCACACGCCCCATCCAAAGACCGCTTTTTTCCTGGCTGGCATCCACCAGCTCAAAGCGTTGGCTGCCCTTGCAGCGAATGCGCAGTAGGGCAGGGCTCAGCGCTTCACACTCTTCCACATGCACCAGGGTGCCAAAGCGCGCCAAGCTGAGTTGTTCAGCCGGTTTGCGCACTTCATGGCCTTCCAGCAGGCTGATGATGCCAAATGGAGAATGTTCACGCAGGCAGCGCCGCACCAAATCGAGGTAACGCACCTCAAAAATTTGAAGGGGCAAAATGCCGCCCGGGAACAGAACCGTACCCAATGGGAACAGGGGCAGCGCTTGCGTCGGTGTTTCGGTGGGCGTGTTCATGCGGCAGGCCTACTGTGGTTTGGTGGGCTTTTCAGCCACGGGTAAGCCGGCTTCCTTCCAGGCGCGAAAGCCCCCTTCAACATGGGTAACAGGGGTTAGACCCATGTCCTGCAAGGCTGCCGTGGCCAGGCTGGAACGCCAGGCCGACTGGCAATACAGCACAAATTCCTTGCCGCTGCCGAAAATCTCTTTGTAGTAGGGGCTGGCTGGGTCCACCCAAAATTCCAGCATGCCGCGGGGGGCGTGAAAAGCGCCGGGAATCATGCCTTCCCGCTCCAGTTCGCGAGGGTCACGAATGTCCACAAACACCACATCGGGGTTGTTGAGCTTGGCTTTGGCTTCGTCCAGGCTCAAGGTTTTTATTTTTGCGCGGGCTTCCGCGATCAGGGCTTGTACGCCTTTGGTGATGGGCATGGTGAGCTGTCTCCTGCTGTACTGCTGTGTGTACAGTCTAGCCCACCTGCCTTGACAATGCACACTAGCAAAAACACCTGAACCAAGAGGCGTGCATACAGCAGAGCCAGCGGAAATTGGGGAAACAGGTCGGGGTGCATCACCATGTGAATATTGGCCGGCGTGACAGCCAAGGTCAGCAGGAACAGCCCGGCCGAGGCCAGCCGACGGGTGGTCGCAATCAGTAAGCCGGTCGCACCCAGCAACTCCAGCACGCCACTGACCCAAATCACCTCGGTGGGATAAGGCACCCAAGGTGGTGTGATGCTGACAAAAAAGTGTGTGGCCACGAAATGGCCTACACCACCGATCACAAACCACAACACCACGAAGGCGCGGGCCAACAACGACACATTCAAAGTCAACATGGCGAACATCCAATACGGTTTAGAGGGTTGCTGGGGCCGGGTGCGTGGCGTAGGCGGATAAAAACACGGCCGGCTGGCGCTTGGGCCGCCCGGTGGCCATGTCCACACACACCCACTGGGTCAGGCCTTTGGCAATCAACGCGCCATCGCGTTCACGGATGAACTCAGTGGCCCGCCACATGTCGCTGCGGCCCTCGTTGCGTTGTACCCAGGTGGCCACGTACAAGGTGTCGCCAGCGTAGCTGGGCTGCACGTAGTGAATGTCGTGCTTGCGGGCCACGCAGCCCATACCCAGTTGAACATAGTCATCAAAGGTCAGGCCTTGGGTGGCTGAATGCAGCCGTGCAATGTCCTGAATCCAGCTGAGGTACACCACATTGTTGGTGTGGCGGTATTCGTCCATGTGCACGTCTTGAACCTGCACCTTGGCCACAAAGGGATTGGGCACTGACCACTTCAGGCCTGAAGCGGTATCCAGTTCGTCGGTGGTCAGTGCGTCCATTCAGCCCTTGTTAGAAGTACATGCGTTTAATCATGTAAGGTACCACGCGCGCAGCGGACAGCAGGAACTCGCCAATGCTGCGGGGCGAGCCCAGTCGAATGGCGTGCTTCAGCACGTTGTAGGTGGCGCGGTCCTGCGGGTACCACCACAGGTTGCGGCGCGCGCGCAACAAGTCCCAATTGATGGCTTTCAGACGGCTCATTTCGATGAGGCCTTCCGGGCCGTGTGTGCGGCCAATGCCCGACTCGCCGGGGCCACCCCAAGGCAGGTCCGACATGCCGTGGGTGTACAGGTGGTCGTTGATCACCACCACACCGCCACGCACCCGTTTGGCCAGTGCCTTGCCCTTGGCTGTGTCGCGGGTCCAAATGGATGCTGACAGCGCCATGGTGCAATCGTTGGCCAGCGCCACGGCTTCATCCAGCGTGTTGAACTTCATGACCGGCAACACGGGGCCGAAGGTTTCCTCGCGCATCACCGCCATGTTGTGGTTCACATTCGTGAGCACGGTGGCCGGGAAAAACTCACCCTGCAGCCCCGCTTGCAATTGAGCCTGGGCTTCAATCTTCGCTCCAGCAGCCACCGCTTCTTCCACATGGCGTTCGACCAGGCGGCGTTGTTTGGCGGTGGTCATGGCGCCCACGTCGACTGTGCATTGCGCGTTGGGTACACCTTGGCGCAGCGCACGTGTTTTCTCAGACAGCAAGGCCACGAAGCGATCGTACACAGACGCGTGCACGTAAATGCGTTCCACACCGGCACAGGACTGCCCGCTGTTTTGGAAACCGGCCCAAGCTGCACCGGCTGCCGCCCTTTCCAGGTCGGCGTCTTCCAGCACAATCATCGGGTCTTTCCCGCCCAGCTCCAGCGACAACGGTGTCAGTGTTTTGGCGGCTTGCGCCATGAGGTCTTTGCCGGCCGGCACCGAACCAGTGAAGAAAATCTTGTCCACACCATGGTTAAAAAATGCCGTGGAAATGTCGGCACCGGGGCCAACAATGTGGTGGAACAGGCCTTGGGGCAGTTCGCCAGCGGCCACAATCTCTTCAATGGCCTTGCCCACCATCGGCGTGGCGGCAGCCACTTTCAGCAGGATGGCGTTGCCGGCCATCAAGCCCATCACGATTTCGCCAAAGGGAATGGACAAGGGGTAGTTCCAAGGGCTGATGATGGCCACCACGCCCAGGGGTTCGTGCGTCACCAAGGAGCGTTTGCCGATCCAGATGATGCTGGAGGCCTCGCGCCGTTGGGGCTTCAACACCTTGGCGGCATTCTTGCTGTACCAGTTGCAAGCCAGGGTGCAGGGCAGCACCTCGGTGGTGAGTGCGTCCATGAATGTTTTGCCGCTGCTCTGGCTCACAATGCCAGCCAGGCGGTCCGCGTTGTTCACAATGTATTCGCGCATTTTGCGAATGTGCCGCGCACGCTGGCGGAAGCTCAACTCACCCCACAGGGCTTGCGCCTGCCGGGCCGATTCAAAAATCGCGGGCATCTGTTCAATCGGGGTGTTCACGAGTGCGCCCAGTGCTTGGCCTGTGGCGGGGTTGGTGCCCACGGTTTGCGCCAGGGCTTTGGAGTCGGCCAGATTCATGACAAAGGTCTCCGTCAATGTGAAAATGATTATTGTCAGTTTGGCGCTTAGTGTGCAGACGCAGGTAAACAGTTGTCAACATGTGGCGTGGAGGATGGACTCGAAAAAATCACTGTTTTGGGTGACTGGGCCTGCAACATTACCGGCTTGCGCGGTGGCAGGCCTTTCGGGGACACTCACGGGACATTATTCAAAACAACAAAAACATTCCGGAGACAGGGATTGAATCAAAGCGTTTTCCTGACGGTGGGGCTGCCTGTGGCCCTGGCCATCATCATGCTGGGGCTGGGTTTAAGCCTCACCCTCAATGACTTCAAGCGCGTGCTGGTGTACCCAAAGGCGGTGGTGGTGGCCTTGCTGTGCCAAGGGGTGTTGTTGCCTGCGGTGTGTTTTGCGCTGTGCCTGTTGTTCAAGCTGCCGCCTGAGTTGGCTGTGGGTATGATGTTGCTGGCGGCGTCACCCGGCGGAACCTCGGCCAACCTGTACAGCCACCTGGCGCATGGGGATGTGGCCCTGAACATCACCCTGACCGCCATCAATTCCGTGATTGCGATTGTCACCATGCCTTTCATCGTGAACCTGGCGCTGATGTACTTTTATGCGCACGGTGCGGTGTTGCCGTTGCAATTCGACAAAGTGTTGCAGGTGTTTGCGATTGTCATGATTCCCGTCATGATCGGCATGTTCATCCGTCACAAGGCATCTGGCTTTTCAGCACGCATGGACAAGCCCGTGCGGGCTTTCTCACTATTCTTTCTGATTGCTGTGGTGGTGTTGGTCACCGTGACCCAATGGGGCGTGTTGTACGCCAGCATTGCCATCATTGGCGGCGTGGTGCTGACCTTCAACGTATTAAGCCTGGCGGTGGGGTATTGGGTACCGCGCTTCACCGGCATTGACCAGCGTCAGTCGATTGCGATTGGCATGGAAATCGGCATACACAATGGCACGCTGGCCATCGCCATGGCCATGAGCCCCACATTACTCAACAACCCGCAAATGGCTTTGCCAGCGGCCGTGTATGGGGGCTTGGTGTTTTTTACCGCGGCCGTGTTTGGGGTGTTGGTCAACCGCGGGCGTCGCGGTTGACCTTCTTATTGGCGATCAGGGGGTGACGATGTTGAAGTTGCCCTCGGCTTTGTCCAGCATGCCAAAAAACTTGCCCACTTTCAGCGTGCTGCCTTCAATCTTGGTTTGATCGGACAGCAGCAAGTCTTTCGCACCCGCCTCGCCAATCATCATTTGCAGAAAGAAGGGTTTGGTCAACACCAGCGTGCCTGCTGCGTCCTTGCTGCGTGGGGCCAGCGTGTGGTGCAGCACGCTGTTTTTGATGTGCAGTACATAGTTCTCACCCGTGTCTGAAAAACTCAGGTTGATGGTCAGGTCCTCGCCTTCTGCTTTGTCTGCATTCACCGCAGCAGACATGGCTTCCAGAAACCGCTCCACCGGTGTTTGCTCCAGCATGTTGAGTAATTGGCTGCGTTTGATGGCGTCCTTGGGGGCTCCTTGTCGAAGCTCCCTGGCGCCCGTCAGGTAAACATTGCGCCACGGTCCAGACTCGGCCATGTAGCCCATCTGTTCAAAACACTTGGCCTGCAGTTCTCGTGCCGGTTTGCTGTCTGGGTTGGCGTACACCGCATGCTTCAACAACTCGGCTGACCAACGGTATTCACCCTTGTCATAGGCGACCTGTGCTGCTTTCAGCAAGTTGCTTTCGCCACCGGCCAGCTCCACATAGCGCTTGGCTTGCTCCACCGGGGGCAGGGGGTTCAGGTTGGCCGGGTTGGCGTCGTACCAGCCCATGTAGAACTGATAAATGGCTTTTACGTTGTGGCTCACCGTGCCGTAGTACCCTCGCGTGCTCATGAATTCATTCAGCGATTTGGGCAGCTTCAGGCTGTCGGCAATTTCCGAGGCAGTTTGGCCCTGGTTCAGATCATGCACGGTTTGGTCATGTAAAAACTTGTAGGTGTCCCGCTGCTTTTCCATGAAGTTGGCAATATTGGCTTTGCCCCACACCGGCCAGTTGTGCTGGTGAAAACTCACCTCGGCATCGGCGGCATACTGCATGGCGTCGTTCATGTAGTTGGACCACTTCAGGGCATCCCGAACCTTGGCACCCCGCAGTGTGTACAGGTTGTGCAGGGTATGCCCAAACAGTTCGGCTGCGCCAAAGGCCTTGTACTGGGGCAGGTAGAACACAAATTCGGCGGGTGCTTCACTGCCTGGCACGTTGTGAAATTCAAAATCAAGACCATCCAGGCTCACGGTTTGAGCCTTGCCCTTCACCAGCACAGTGGGAGGTAAAATGCCCACGGTGCCATAGGCCACCGCCTTGCCCAAGCCGTTGTCCACAAGGCCTTCCGCATTGCGGGGCAGGGTGTTGCCGTACATGTAAATGGAGCGGCGCCCCATGGCTGGCCCCACCAACACGTTCTCGCTGGTGGCTTCTTCCATAAAGCCCTCGGGTGCAACCACTGGAATATTTTTCTCTTTTACTTCCTTGGCGCTCACCAAGCCCAGCACACCACCAAAGTGGTCAATGTGGCTGTGGGTAAACACAATGCCGGTGATCGGCTTGTTGCCCAAATGCTGTCGGGCAAATTCAATGGCAAAGCGGGCAGTTTCTTCCGAGGTCAGGGTGTCCACCACAATCCAGCCTGTCTTGCCCTCAATCAGGGTCATGTTGGCCAGGTCGAAACCGCGCAGTTGGTATATGCCGTCCACCACCTTGAACAAACCCACCTGGTTGTTCTGGATGGCCTGCTTCCACAGGCTGGGGTTCACGGTGCTGGGGGCAGGGCCTTGCAAAAAATTGAAGGCATCAAAGTCCCAAATTACCTTTCCGGCTGCATTCTTGATTTGCCCAGTGGGCTTGGCAATCAGCCCGCGCTGGGCATCTTCCAGTGACTGGGTTTGGCCCATGAAGGGCAGTTTGGCGACATCGGCATTGAAACTTTGCACGGTGGCCGATGCTGCACTGTTGGCATCCACCGCAGTGCTGGGGGTTTTTGAGCACGCCACCAAGGCCAGTGCCAAACAAATGGGCAGCGCGTGCTGTGCAAATCGGCCAATCGGTGAGGCCACCGGGCGCAAATGGGCTTTCATGGGTTTGTCTCCGTCTGTTTTTTTGTATTCTGTGGAGGAGACTAACGCAATTTTTACAGGCTGCACAGCAGGACAATACGCATGGGAATGATCGCCAATTGGTACGACAAAGCCGTACTGCCCCACCTCATTGACATGGCCTGCGGCATGAAAGCGATTGGCAAGCAGCGGGCCAAGGTGGTGCCGCGTGCCCGTGGGCGAGTATTGGAAATTGGCATTGGCACTGGCTTGAACCTGTGCCATTACGATACGAGCAAGGTGACCGAGCTGTTGGGCCTGGACCCAGCCATGCAAATGCATACCTTGGCCCGCAAACGCATGAAAGAGGCTGGCCTGAGCGTGGAGCTGTTGGGTTTGCCCGCCAACACCATCCCATTGGCCGATGCCAGCATCGACACGCTGGTGATGACATTCACCCTGTGCACCATTCCCGACCCCTTGCCAGCACTGCGTGAAATGCGCCGGGTGCTCAAGCCCGATGGCGTGTTGCTGTTTTGTGAGCATGGCATTGCGCCGGATGCCCACATTCACCGCTGGCAAAACCGCATTCAACCCATGTGGGGCCCACTGGCCGGTGGCTGCCACCTGAACCGGGATATTCCAGCGCTGCTGCGTGAAGCCGGTTTCAAGCTGGATGAATTGAACACAGGCTATGTGCCAGGCCCCAAAATATTCACCTACAACTACTGGGGCCAGGCTTACAGGGGTTGAGGAGGCCTAGTTGCGCTGTGCTTTAATCCAGGGGCCCGAGGCGGTAGGCACCACCTCAATCGGCAGGTTGTAAAGCAGGCTCAAGTGTTGAGCCTGAACCACTTCACTGGCTGGCCCCTGCGCCAGCACGCGGCCCTTGTGCAACATCATGACATCGGCTTGCAGGTGCAAGGCCTGTTGGGGGTCATGGCTGGTCCACAGCACGGCATGGTCCCCATCCGCCAGCAATTGTTCCAGTTGCTTCATCACGAGGGCTGCGTTGGCAAAGTCAAGG
Organism: Limnobacter sp.; assembly: GCF_036405155.1. Lineage (GTDB taxonomy): Bacteria > Pseudomonadota > Gammaproteobacteria > Burkholderiales > Burkholderiaceae_B > Limnobacter. The sequence continues at coordinate 133,194 of NZ_DASWYD010000003.1, forward strand.
CTGGCAGTGGGTTCGTCCAGCAGAATGTAGCGGCTGTTTTGGCACAGGGCCCGCGCCAACAGCACCAGTTGTTTTTGCCCACCCGACAATTGATTGAATGCGCGTTGTGCCAGGCTTGCAATGCCCAGCCTTGCGAGTGCAGCGTGGGCGGCTTCGCGATCCGCGTTGCGCGGCCCCATCAGCGCCCCGCCCAGGCCCCGCCATTGGTGGCTGCGGGCCATGAGTACCACGTCTTCACAGGCAAAGGCGAAAGGGTCGTCTTTGTGCTGGGGTACATAGGCCAGTTGGCGGGCCAAAGCGCTGCCCGGCAATTGGCCATAGTCTTTGCCATCCACCTGCAGTTCACCCTGCAAGGGTTGCAGAATACCCAGCAAGGTTTTCAGCAAGGTGGATTTTCCGCTGCCGTTGGGCCCGAGCAAGCACAAGGCGTGTCCTGGCTTTAATTCGAAAGTCACCTGTTCGACCACAGCGCAGGGGCCATGGCCAACGGCCAAATGGTTCGCCTTCAGGCTCATGCCGATACCCCACCGCGCCGCATCAGCAGTGCCAAAAACACAGGGCCGCCCAACAATGCCGTGATCACGCCCAGCGGCACTTCAAAGGCTGTAAAGGCGCGCGATGCGGTGTCCACCAACGCCAGAAACAGCGCACCCAACAACAGCGAAACGGGGAACAAACGCGGAAAATTGGGGCCGACCAGCAAGCGGGCTGCATGGGGGATGATGAGGCCCACCCAGCCCACCACACCCACGGCGGACACCACCGCGCTGCTGATGAGGGTGGAGTACACAATCACCTCAAGCCGTATGCGGGCTACAGGCAAGCCCAGCGCGCGTGCCTCGTCTTCACCCCATGCCAATGCGTTCAGGCCCCAGCGGCGCAGGGTTAGGCCGATGACGCCCAGCACCACCGCTGGCAGTATCCACAACAGTTGATTCATGTTCGCATTGGCCAGGCTGCCCAGCAGCCAGAAGGTCATGGCGGGCAGTTGGTTGTATGGGTCGGCCAGCACTTTGAGCAGGGCGGTGACAGCACCCGTTAGTGAGGCCATCACCAAGCCAATCAACACCAGGCTTAGCAGCGGGTCGCCCCGCTTCACCCCGCGAGCACACAGCACCACGCCCGCCACGGTGAGCAGGCCCCCTGCAAATGCAAAACCCTGCACGCCGGCCTGCGGCAAGTTCAAAAAAATACCCAACACAGCGCCCAGGCCAGCACCGGTGCTCACTCCCAAAATGTCGGGCGACACCAAGGGGTTGCGAAACAACATTTGATAAGCCGCCCCAGCACCCGCCAGCGCTGCCCCCACCAGCAAGGCACCCAATAAACGGGGCAGGCGCAAATCGTTCACCACCGCAATGGCGGTGGGGTCGCCTTTGTGCAACAGGGCGTTCAGTGCTTGGTGAACAGTCAGTGGGTAGTCGCCAGCGCACAGGGCCCAGGCTACCACGCCCAGCAATGCAAACAAGCCAAGCAACCACAAGCCTGTGCGGAAGCGGTGTTGGCCAGCAGTGTGGGTAGCAAAGGTGTTCAAGCGGCAGGTATGGAAGTGATGTGCAGCAGCGAGTATACCCCGGCCCGCTTGGCTGGGCAGCGTGGAGCCATGGGCAGAACCAACCCTTTGCAATCACTGTGGGTGACCACTTTTTGATGCCAATGGGCCCCGTGTTAGCGTGCGTAGTTTATGTGTGTACTGCAAACTCGCGATGCCATTGATGATACGCCAAGGCGACACCACCACCCATGGTGGCACCGTGCTGGAAGGCTTCCCCGTGTATGTGGTGGAGGGCAGGCCCGTGGCGGGCCTGGGTCACAAGGTGGCTTGCCCTTTGTGCAAAGGGGTGTTTCCAATTGTGGAGGGCAACCCCACCCACCGTTTTAACGACATTCCGCTGGCGTATGCCGGCATGAAAACAGCCTGTGGCGCAAGCCTGGTGCCCTCGCAAGGCAGTACGCAACACGCCAACATCACGGGTCAAAGCCCAGCATTGCCACCTGCCCAGTTGCCACCCACCCCGGTTAAACATCAGCCCGATGAACGGGTGGTGCAATTCAAATTACGCCACCATGAGACGCGGGAGCCCCTGGTGGGTGTTCCGTATGCCATTGAGCTGTCCAACGGAGGGCGAGAAACCGGCGTTTCCGATGGCGAGGGCATGACTGCCCCCTTGGTGGTGAAAAAAACCGTTGAAGCCAAATTGATTGTTCAGTCTGTCCCATGAGCCAAGCCTTCAAAAACCTGACCAGCGACAAGATGGCCCTGCACCAAGGCACCCGTGACCTGGACGATTGCAGTTGCCACAACACGTTGGCCTACGATGGCAAAGACCGCTGGGTGGCCGACATACCCGTGCTGACCTGTGACTGCCTGTGGCGCATTTACCAGCGGGAGGCCGAACACATTGTGGCGCCCGGTGGTGTGCTGATTGCCGACCCCATCGCGAGAAACCGGCGAATCAATGCGGCTTATGCCGCCCTTTGGCTTAGCGACCCACGGTTTGAGTGGGCCGGGCTGGCCGCGTTTGCTTCGAAGCAGGTGGGGTGTGGGTTGCTGCATGCGGTGGACAATCGGAATACCATTGACGAAGCTCGACATCGCATCAAACAAGCTGGGCCAGTGGGAATGTCACCCAACGAGCAGATGGGTATGGCGGCGGTAATTGGGGGCATGGCAGCTATCGATATTTCCAGTAAATACATTTATGACACGCTGGCATTGGGCAACACCACCCTGTTTTTGGATATCTACCCTTTGCACATGTTTTATGCAAAGCGGGGGTTGAAGGAGATGAGGAAGTGTTTGCGGGTACGTCAGCAAATCACAACAAATCCGAGATTCCAAGTGCTGTGGCCAGTGAGGGAAAAACTTCAATTTGGCCTAAACTTCAAGGAAATTGTTCCTGCCTTTGAAGCGATTGAGAGTGGTGACATTGCTGAAAGCGTTCGTCTTCTAGCTCGGCATGAACAACTCAATATTTTGCAGCCTACGATTTATGACGACAGTGCGATGACTGCACTTCTCAGAACCAACCAAGCGTTCAGTTCATTTGCTTACGTCACCGGTATATCAACCAGTTTTGAAGAGAAGGTGCAGTTAACACTGGCCAATCAATGTAGACCGTTACCGGATGGCCGCAGTATTGAGTTCAGCAATAGCCCCGTAGCTAACCTCGCCAATTTTGATGAGCGAATGCCGTTTGTACTGCGCGCAGCTCGTCAGTTTCATTCACTCCTGAACAGCCCAAGCCGTCAACAAGTGGAGAGCGCTATTCGCGATATTGCACAAGGTCGCCCCATTCAATGAACTATGCCTCGCTAGCCCTGCGCTGGATTAGAAAACACTGGTTCTTATCTGCGAGCATACTGGTGTTCGGTTATATCGGTGCGTGCAAAGCTATTGAGTATCTGACGCCTGCCAAAGAAATTGCTCTGATTATCGGCGAGCCTTGGAAAGACATGCAGGCACGCTCAACGGCAAGAATCGGCGATGACATTCCCGATGAAATTTGGTTTCGAGAACCGAAAGATCTTGCCTACCTTCGTTTTGCCGATCCCCAATATGAGTTCAGAACACCTCCTGCAAAATTCTTTGCGATTGGCTTTAATCGAGGAAAGATTGACAGCATTCGCATGTCTCCCCAAATAGAACCTTTACCACTCCAAGATGCGCTCAATATCATTTTGAATCTGCAGGAGCAATGGCGTAAGTCAGGATGGGATTTGGATGATCCGATTGGTTTCCCCGCTTATGAAAACAATTCATTCTGGATTGATGCGCTTAAAAACTGCGCTGCGAATAGCACCTATTGGGACGCCGGGGAAAGATATGAATTGATGGTGGTTGCTAGCTGCTATAAGGACGAACGTCATCCCAATGAACAGCGCTATTTGGTAACGATCTCCCTTGGAGCATTTGACAAGGAAATGGAGCGACCGTTTCGGAAGCGATAAAACACGCCATTTGCGATATTGCACAAGGTCATCCAATTCAATGAACTATGCCTCGGTAGCCCTGCGCTGGATTAGAAAACACTGGTTCGTCTCTGCGGCAATTTTGGCCGTCTTTTACATCGGCGCATGCAAAGCGATTGACCATCTGATGCCTGCAAAGGAAATCGCCCGGATTATTGGCGAGCCTTGGAAAGACATGCAGGCCCGTTCAACAGCGACGATTGGTGATGAGATTCCCGGACACAACTGGTATAGGCAACCCGAGCAACTCTCGTATTTGCGGTTTGCAGATGAGCAGTACAGTTTTGTAACCCCACCAGCAAAATTTTTCACGGTGTCTTTTGACGACAAGGGGCTTGTTGAATTTATCCGGATGTCCCCCCAAGTTGAACCTCTACCTCTGAAAGATACTCTCGGCATCATTTTGAATCTTCAGGACCAGTTGAGAAAGTCAGGATGGGATTTGGATGATCCAGAAAATTTTCCAGCCTATGAAGCTAGTCCATTTTGGATTCAAGCGCTAAAAGATTGCCGGGCCAGAACCACGCATTGGGACGCTGGGGAAAAGTATCAGCTAATGATTGTTGCAAGCTGCTTTGAGGATGAACGTCACCCGAATGAACAGCGTTATTTGGTGACCATTTCCATGGGTAAGTATGACAAAGAGCGCGAGCGACCATTTCGTAAGCGGTAGTAGGTACCGTTCGTAAAATTGATCAATACAGTGTGATCGCTGCTCACCCCGCCAACAAATTCTGAATCATCAAGCGAACCGTTGGCCCCAGGTTTTGTTTCACCACCTCAGGGTCGCGAATGGCGCGAATCATCAAACCATCAAAAATCGCCATCAGCAGTGTGGTCTTGGCGCGCACGGTGTCAGGATCAGGCTGTGAGCCCGCCGTGTGGTGAATGTGCTCCACCAACGCTGCCAAGCGCTCGCGAATTTCACGGTCGGTGTCTTGCACCGTCTTGGCCACTTTGGGGTTGCGTCCGGCTTCTGCCAGTATTTCGGCATCCATGCCGCTGTTGACCATCCGGCGCTGTACACCCTCGTCGGTGCGAAGCAGCAGGGCCTTCAGCAGGTCTTTTTCCTCGCTCAGCGTGGCCAGCCTGCCCAGTGTGTGTTCCAAGTCACGAGCCACCATGGCTTCAATAATGGCTTCCTTGCTTTCAAAGTAGTTGTAGATGTGCCCGCAGCTCATCCCGAATGACTTTGAAATATCGGCCATGCTGGCGCCATGAAAGCCGCGTTTCTTGAAGCACTCGGCAGCTGCATCCAGAATTTGTTGCCGACGCAGTTCGGCTTTGTCCGAGGTTTTGCGATCCAACTGTGCACTCATGGCTGTGCAACCTCCTTGGGCTTGCTGAACTTGCTGCGCACCAGTACAAAAAACATGGGCACAAAGAAAATACCCAATGCAGTGGCAGAAATGGTGCCACCCAACACGCCGGTGCCGATGGCGTGTTGACTGCCTGAGCCTGCACCGGTGGACACCGCCAGTGGTACAACACCGAGGCCAAAAGCCAGCGACGTCATCAGAATAGGCCGCAGGCGCATGCGCACGGCTTCCAGCGTGGCCTCATACAGTTCTTTGCCACCTTCCACCAACTCTTTGGCAAATTCCACAATCAAAATCGCGTTTTTCGCAGACAAGCCGACGGTGGTCAGCAAGGCCACCTGGAAGTACACATCGTTGGCCAAACCACGGCCACCAGCAGCCAGCAGGGCACCCACCACACCCAGTGGTACCACCAGCATGACCGCAAACGGAATGGACCAGCTTTCATACAGCGCAGCCAAACACAGGAACACCACCAGCAGCGACAGCGCATACAGCAACGGTGCTTGCGAGCCAGACCGTTTTTCTTCGTAGGACAAACCAGTCCATTCAATGCCAACACCGGGTGGCAGTTCTTGGGCAATGTCTTCAATGGCTTTCAACGCATCGCCGGTGCTGCGGCCGGGTGCGGCTTGCCCCAGCACTTCCACGGCGGGCAGGCCGTTGTAGCGTTCCAGGCGCGGTGCGCCGGTGGTCCACTTCGCACTGGCAAAGTTGGCAAACGGCACCATCTCGCCCCGCACATTGCGCACATACCACTTGTTCAAATCTTCGGGCAGCATGCGGAAGGGCGCATCGCCTTGCACATACACTTTCTTCACGCGTCCACGGTCCAGGAAGTCGTTCACATACGTGCCACCCCAAGCCGTGCTCAGTGTGTCGTTCACTTCGGCCATGTTCACACCCAGTGCACCAGCCTTGGCAATGTCAATGTCGAGTTCATATTGCGAGGTATCGGCGGGTGCGTTGGGGCGCACCGCCACCAGCACAGGGTTTTTGGATGCCGCTGCCAGCAATTGGTCACGTGCAGCCAGCAGGGTTTCCCGGCCCACGCCGCCCCGGTCTTGAATAAACACATCAAAACCGGTGGCATTGCCCAATTCGCGAATGGGGGGCGGTGCAAAAGCCAGCGCAACCGCTTCAGGCCACTGCGAGAAGGTTTTCATGGCACGCGCCACCACGGTTTTGGCTTCGCTTTGTTCGCCCGGGCGTTCGTCCCACGGCTTGAGTCGTACAAAGCCCAAGCCCGAGTTTTGACCGGTGCCGGAGAAACTGAAACCCGCCACGGTGAACAGCGATTTCACCGCATCTTTTTCGGTTTCCAGAAAATGCTTTTCCATTTTGCGCAGCACATTCAGGGTTTGCTCCTGCGTGGCGCCGGAAGGCAACTGCACCTGGGTAAAGAACACACCTTGGTCTTCGTCCGGCAGGAAGGAGGTGGGCAGCTTGGTGAACATGAACACCATGACCAGCACCAAAGCACCGTAGATGGCCATGAACCGGCCTGAGCGTTTCAGGATGCGGGCCACCACACCTTGATACTTTTCATTGCCACGGTCGAAGGTGCGGTTAAACCAGCCAAAAAAGCCTTTGGGCTTGTGGTTGGGGTCATGGGGTTTCAACAAGGTGGCGCACAGCGCGGGGGTCAACACCAAAGCGACAATCACCGACAGGGCCATGGCCGCCACAATCGTGATGGAGAACTGCTTGTAAATGACACCGGCAGACCCAGGAAAAAAGGCCATGGGAATAAACACCGCCGACAGCACCAGGCCAATGCCCACCAGCGCGGGTGTAATTTGATCCATCGACTTGCGCGTGGCTTCCAGGGGCGACAGGTGTTCTTCAGCCATCACCCGTTCCACGTTTTCCACCACCACGATGGCATCGTCCACCAGCAGACCAATGGCCAGCACCATGGCAAACATGGTCAGGGTGTTGATGGAAAACCCAAAGGCTGCCAGCACCGCGAATGTGCCCAGCAGCACGATGGGCACTGCAATGGTGGGGATCAGTGTGGCGCGGAAGTTTTGCAGGAACAGCAGCATCACGAAGAACACCAGCACAATCGCTTCAACCAGGGTGTGAATCACGCCCTCAATCGACAGCTTCACGAATGGTGTGGTGTCGTAAGCCACCGTCCAGCTCATGCCCTCGGGCAGCAGGGGCGTGAGGCGTTCCATTTCGCGCTGCACGGCATCGGCGGTGTCCAGTGCGTTGGCACCCGAAGCCAAACGGATACCAATGCCCGAGGCGGGCTTGCCGTTGTAGCGTGGAGAAAAGCCATAGTTGTCGCTACCAATGCTGACCCGTGCCACATCTTTCACACGCACCACGCCACCATCGTCGGCGGATTTCAGCACGATATTCTCGAACTCCTCCGGGCTTTGCAGCAGGCTTTGCGCGGTGATGGTGGCATTGAGTGATGAGCCCTTCACGGCAGGCAATGCGCCCAGTTCACCGGCAGACACCTGGGCGTTTTGGGCCCGGATAGCGTTTTTAATGTCGCTGGTGGTGAGCTTGAACTGGTTCATCTTGTTGGGGTCGAGCCAAATGCGCATGGCGTATGAACCGCCAAACACTTGGGTTTCACCCACACCGGTCACGCGCGACATGGCATCCTGGATGTTCGAGGAAATGAAGTCGGCGATGTCGGTGGAGTCCAGTTTCGGATCGGTGGAGGTGAACGAAATCACCAGCAGGTAGCCCGCTGCACTTTTGGTCACGCGCACGCCTTGTCGCTGAACATCTTGTGGCAACACCGGAATGGCCAGTGCCAACTTGTTTTGAACCTGCACTTGGGCAATGTCCGGGTTGGTGCCTGCGTCGAAGGTAAGTTCCAAACGCATGCTGCCGGTGGAATCGCTGGTGGACTTCATGTAGCGCAAGCCATCCAGGCCGGTCATGCGCTGCTCAATCACCTGTGTGACCGAGTCTTGCAGCGTTTTGGCAGAGGCGCCGGGATACGTGGCCTGAATGGTCACAGCGGGTGGCGCAATCGACGGATACTGCGCAATCGGCAATTTGAAAATCGCCAGCACACCCGCCAGCATGATGACAATGGAGATCACCCAGGCAAAAATAGGGCGATCAATAAAAAACCGTGACATGGAACTGCTCCTGCTGATTTTTTAACAGGCTCACCGGGTGAGCCTGTCGGCATGGTCTGAAGGCGGTTTTATTTGCCGGAAGGCTGTGCGGGTGACGCGGCTTCCGGTTTGGCTGGTGCGCTGGCATCGGTGTTCAGCACTTCGGCAGGCTTGCCTGGCTTGATTTTCTGAATGCCTTCCACCACCAGCCGGTCGCCGTCTTTCAGGCCTTCGGACACCAGCCATTTGTCGCCAATGGCGCGTTCGGTCACCACCTTGCGCTTTTCAACCACATCGCCCTGACCCAGCACATAGGCCACCGCTGCGCCGGTGTTGTCACGCGCAATTCCCTTCTGAGGCACCAGAATCGCATTCTGACGAACGCCTTCCTGCAGTACAGCGCGCACGTACATGCCGGGCAACAATTGCTTGCTTGGGTTGGGGAACACTGCCCGCAAGGTGACCGTGCCGGTGTTGGGATCTACCGTGGCTTCCGAGAATTGCAACTTGCCTTCCTGCGGGTACTCGGAGCCGTCTTCCAGCAGCAGTTTCACTTTGGCGGCGTCCTTCCCGGCGGTTTTCAGTACACCGCTGGCCAAGTCCCGTTTCAATTGCAGCAATTCGGTGGTGGACTGGGTGAGGTCCACATAAATGGGGTCGAGCTGTTGAATGGTGGACAAGGCTTGTGCCTGACCCTGTTGAACCAAGGCACCCGCCGTGACGTTGGATCGACCTATCCGCCCGGAAATGGGCGCACGCACTTGCGTGTACCCGAGGTTAATCTCGGCAGCCTGTAAAGCCGCTTTGGCGGCCTGAACATCGGCCTGGGCCTGTTTAAGGGCTGCGTAGGCGTCATCCCGCTCTTGCTGACTCACCGCATTTTGCTTGGCCAGGTCCTGAAAACGGGTGTTGCGCACATCCGCAGTCACCAGGTTTGCTTCCGCTTTGGCCAAGGCGGCCTTGGCGCTGTTGTATGCGGCCTGGTAGGTGGAGGCGTCGATTTGGTAGAGCGAGGTGCCAGCCTTGACGTCTGCACCCTCGGTGAATTGGCGTGTTTTCAGGATGCCGGTGACCTGTGGGCGAACCTCTGCAATCAAATAGGGGCTGGTGCGTCCAGGCAGTTCAGTGAACAGGGATGTGGGTGCTGCCTCTACTTTCACCACCGCAACTTTGGGTAGCGAAGGGGCTGTGGCCGCATTGGCCACCTCTTTTTTGCCGCAACCCGACAGGGCCAAAGCACTGACAGTTGCCAACACAGCCATGGCTGTTGCAGTTCTGGACGCGGTCAACATGGGTACTACCTCGGTGAATTTGAAAAACTGAATGAACGTTCATTCTTTCATGATGCGCTGCATCAGTCAAATTCGGGTAATCACGGATACAGCACTAACCGACCTGGCGGAGGTCAGCCACGGCAGACTGGCCAAAAGTAGGCCCCAAGGTGTAGTTGACCAAGGCATGGGCGCACGCTTCAGGCGTTTGCAACTGATTTTGGGCTTTCAAGGCCTGAAAGCGCGCCAAGTTGGGGAAGTCTGCCATGTTGCTGGCGCGAATGTCACCTTGCATGTCGGTGTCAATCACGCCGGGTGCCAGGCTGCAGATGCGCAGGCCTTTGGTGTGGTCTGCAGCCACGGCCTGCGCGTGCATGTCCAGGGCGGCTTTGGTGGCGCAATACACACTCCAGCCCGGGTAGGGGCTGCGTGCTGCACCACTGGACACATGCACAATGCGCAGGGGTTGATCACCTTGACAGTGTTGAACAACTGCGGCACTGAGGGTTAGAACGGCGGTGATGTTCACTTGGACAGCCTTTGCAATAGAGGCCAGGTTTTGTCGCTGCAATGGGCCAATGGGCTCGACCACGCCAGCGTTGTTGATGAGCACAACCTCATCCGCACCCGCCATGAACAGTTTTAAATCTGGGCCATCCGTCCAGCGCAGCAGCGCTTCCGTGTTGGACAGGTCCAGTGCAACCTCGGTCAACAGCGGGTGAGCCGACAGGCTCGCAATCGTCCGCGACACGCCCAACACCGGCACATTCCGACCCAGCAATTCAAGGGCAATGGCTTTGCCCAACCCTCGGCTGTGGCCGGTCACGATGGCTTTCATGGCTTCACCTGCCTGTCGCGAATTTTCAGCCACAAAATAGAGCTGGCCAACGCCAAGGTGACCGCATTGGCAGCCACCACAGGCCACTGCTCAACCATCACGCCATACACCAACCAAAGCAGCACGCCTGTGCAAAACAGGCAGTACATGCCCAGGGATATGCTTCGGGTGTCTCGCGTTTTCCAGCAATACCAAACCTGCGGCACAAACGCGCCGGTTGTGAGGCAGGCGGCCAGGTAACCCACCGCCGCTTCCAGCCAAACCGGCATGTCAATCCAGCTTCCGTGCGGTGTCCCGGTAGGCGGCCAAGCGAGGCCCACCCAGCGATATGGCCTTGTTGATGGCCGCACGCGCTTCGCTCTTCTTGCCCAATTCAATCAAAACCTCAGCCAGGTTGTTCCAGGCATCGGCCATGTCCGGGTACAGAGACACCGCTTTGCTGTAATTGGTTTCAGCTTCTTTGAACTGCTTGTTGCCCGCTTGAATATTGCCGGTTGCAAAATAAAACCACGGCTCATTGGGCCAACGCTCCATGCCTTGCTGGTAGGCTTTCAACGCGCCCTTGGAGTCCGACCGTTCAAGTGCAACCGCAGCGTTCAAATACCCCTGTGCGGTGGCAAATTCGGGAATTTTGTCGGTGGGCTTCAACACCACAAACCCCCAATTCTTGCTGCGCTCCCAAAGTTTCAGGAAGGTGGCCAAGGGAATTTCATCCCGCTCCTTCTTTCCCGAGCGAAGCAGAACAACATCGGTTTTGGGGTCGTAACCCACCACCACCGCGTAGTGCCACATCGGTGCAAACTGCAGCGACAGGTTCAGCAACACAACCACCGGATAATTGTCATTCAGCGCCTTGAACAGCGCTTGCGCATTGGGGTCCACCTCATAACCCAAGTAGCCTTGGGTTCTTGGTGCGGCCAGCATTTCGACCTGCAGACTGCCTTTGCGGTCTGGTACGTACACCAGCTTGGCTTGTTGGTCTGGTGTGGTTTTGGCGCCTTGATGGTTCAACACCATGGCCAAGGCCGATGGACCACAAAAGTAATCTTCCTGGGAAAAGAAGGGCACCTCTTTGAGTTCAACGGGCTGCTGTTGGGCCGTGACGGCTTTCACATCGTCGGGCACGGTGGGCAGTATGGAGCAGGCGCCAAGGGCCAATGAACTGGCGAGCAAGAGTGTGCGGCAGTGGCTGACAAACCCCGAAGGGTTTGTCAGTCGATCAAATTGATGCAATTTCATCGAACAGAGCGGGTGAACGGGAATACCTTGGTCAAGCCCAGGATGTCGGTCACCAACAAAATAATGAACACGGCGAACAGTGTACCAACAATACCTGCACCCGCTGGCGCGTTGTCGATGTGTGCAGCCAGCTTCTGGGCTTCTTCGTCGGTCATGGCGTCCACTCGGGCTTTAGCCATGTCGGCGGAGACACCATGGGCCTGCAGCGCTTTGGCAATGTCTTCACGGTCGAAAAACTTTTTCAGTTCATCACGGTTTTGATGAGCCACCACCGCTTCTTCTGTACCCACCATGGCCGCCATGGCTGGTCCTGCAACAAAAGTGGTGCCGAAACTGAGCAGAACAGCCAGGGATGTGGCGCGGATTGCCTTTTTCATTGTTATCTCCTTGTTGACGCGAGGTCGGGTTGTTACGGAGTCAACCAAACGCCATGCCATGCGTTTTTGTTGACATCTCGTCACAGGAGTTGAACATGAATTTGCGAATCGTGAAATGGGTTTTTGCAGCCGCCCTGGGCGCTGCCGGTTTCGCGGTGGCCCCGGCACAAGCAGGTGACTTGGGCATTTCCATTGGCATTGATGGCATTGTTGCACCAGGTGTGTATGGTCGCGTCAACATCACCAACCAGCGTTATCCCGAGTTGGTGTATGCGCAGCCCTTGGTCATCGCGCAGCCCGTTGGGTACGTACAACCACTGTACTTGCATGTGCCACCGGGGCATCTGAAGCATTGGGACAAAGAATGTCGCCGCTACGGCGCCTGTGCGCGGCCGGTGTACTTTGTTCGTTCCCACGACTACGACGGTTGGAACAACGGTTATATCAACAACCGCTGGGTGTACCGCGAGCCAGTTCGTTACGAACGCCGTGAAGCCTACCGCGATGGCTATCGGGATGGACGCCGCGACGATCGCCGTGAAGACCGCTGGGACGGACGCCATGATTGGGATGATCGTCGCGGTGGTGGTTGGAAGGGCGACAAGCATGATGGCCATGGTCATGGCCGTGGACATGGCCGCGGTGGACGAGACGACGATTAAATGCTTTTGGGCTGGCTGAGCGCTGGCTCCTCTAAAAAACCCCGGGTGCGCCAAGCCCGGGGTTTTTTTATGTCTACGGGTTTTTTTATGTCCGTGTTGTCAGTAAAAAAACTGACAAAAATACAAATAGTCATTACAATTCAATGCGCAATGAAATTAAATTGTTAATTTAAAGAAATTCCAATTTCTTTAAAAATCAATCATAAAAACAAACGTTTGCAGAACATGTTGTCAGCGTTTCAATCCAATTGCCCTGTTTTTTCCACGCAGTTCGGGGCATGGTTTGTCGCTGTCGCCATTACCATGGTTTGCAGACTACAACACAGGTCGCGGGGCTCGCATGTTTACCCACATTCAGCGGTTTCAAGGCTGTACCCACAAGCTGTCGGCTCGGCAGGCAGGTGCTTTGCTGGTTGAAATGGCACTCACACTGCCCATTCTGTTGTTGGTGGTGTTTGGCATTGTTGAATACACCATCATGTTTGGCGCCATGATTGTGATGAGCAACGCAGCCACCGAAGCCGCCCGGCAAGTCACGGTTTACCGCAGCGGATACAGCCAAAGCGATTACGAGACCGCGGCCATGCAGTCTCTGAACTCGGCATTGCCCAGCTATGTCGGCGATTTTAAAAATCGCGTTCAGAAGACGGTCACTCCCTTTGCCTGCGGCGACTCAGTGTGCCTTCGACTGACGTTGACCTACCCCAATTACAAAACCAATCCCTTGGTGGCCAATTACGCATTTCTGCCATTGCCGGCCAGCCTGACGGCCCAAGCCACCACACGTGTCGAGCCAAATGATGGCTAGTCAAGCGGTGCTGAAAGGCCGGCAAGCGGGCATTTACACCATGCTGACTGCGCTTGTGCTGACCATGTCGTTGGGGGCATTGGGTGTACTGGCGGTGGGGTACAACGTGTGGGAAAAGAACCAGTTGCAAGGCATTGCCGACCTCACTGCCTTAACAGCCGCCCGTCAAATGGCCGATGGCCCGGCATTTCCGGATGCCAAAGCGGTGGCCAGCCAAAATGGCGTGAAGCCCACCGATGTGTTGACAGTTCAGTGCATTGTCAACAATGCGGTGACGGCCAATTGCGAGAATGCCATTACCGCAAGGGTGACTTTGCAGAGAACGACGGCGTCGATATTGCCGTTCTTCGCAGGCCAGGGTTTGCAGGTGGTGGCCGAGGCGACTGCTGCGCCCACAGTGGTGGGGGCGGTGGGTTCCAGTCTGTTGAACTTGAACACGCAGCAGTCCGCATTGTTGAATGGTCTGTTGACCGCCCTCGGCAAGGGCAATATCAACTTGAGCGTGGCGCAGTGGGGCGCCCTGCTGGGCAGCGACATTGCCATCAACTTGCTCGACCTGCAAGCCAAGCTGGGTGTGGCCACCTTGAATGATTTGCTCAACCTGCAGTTGAGTGCACTCAATATTCTTCAAGAAGGCCTCAGTGTTGGCAATGGCAGTGCTGCCGACAAAACGCAGGCACAAGGTATATTGGGTTTGCTCAGCGGGCCTTTAAATTCAGTGAACATGAAAGTGGGAGACTTGTTGGCGGTTGACCTGTCAGGCCGCACCAATACCCCATTGAATGTCAACTTGGGCGAGTTGGCTCAAGTGGCATTGTTGCGTTCGGTCAAGGGTGTGGGCTACACCTTGCTCATCACCTCTGGTTTGTTGAATCTCGATGTGGGGGTGCGCGTTTTGGAGTCCCCGCAGGTGTTTGTGGGGCGTAAATTGCCCAACAAAAACCCGATCGCCGAGGCCCGTACCGCCCAGGTGGCACTGGATGTTCGCATACGCCAACCTTTGAACATCAACATTGGTTTGGTGTCGGTGAGCGCGCTCGACATGCGAACCCAGTTGCGTGTGGCCGGTGGCATCGCCGAAGTGAATGATTTGCAGTGCCGTTATCCTCGGGCCGAGAACAGCATGCAGATGACCATCCTGCCGTCTGCACTGGATCTCTGTGTGGGCAGTGCGGCATCCAATTTGTACACCACCTCCAGTGCCTTAACCTGTGGGGCACCGGCGCAAATTTTGTCGGTCACGCTGTTGGGCCTGATCACCACCGGGGTCAACCTGGGTGCCTCGGCCAGCTTGCGCCCCAATGCCACCGAGGCGGATTTTGATGGTGTGCCCCCATTTACCCGCACCGTTAACCTGAGTGCAGGCCAGTCGCTGGGCAATTTGCTGGGCAATTTGAACCTTAACCCACAAATTGTGGCACCCATTGTGGGCCCCCTGTTGACTGCAACCGTCAATGGTTTGTTGGCAGTTCTTCAGCCCGCGCTAAAGGTTGCACTCAGTCCTGTGCTGGCGACGGTGGGTGGCATTTTGGATACCCTGCTGCAAGTGTTGGGCATCAGCCTGAATCAGGTGACTGTCAATGTCAATTCAATGGATTGCCAGAGCGTGATTCTCAGTCGATAGGGGGGGCAGCTCGGCCGGTTTTGTCCCGTGTGACCAAGGCCGTGCCCGCCACCACGAGCAAACCGCCAGCCAGCGTATTCCAGCCCACGGTTTCGCCCAGCAACAACACACTCCAGAGAATCCCAAACACCGGGATCAGGAAGGTAACGGTGAGGGCTGATGTGGGTCCCACTTCATCGACCAAGCGAAAATACAGCAAATAAGCAACCCCACTGCACAACACCCCCACAGCCACGGTTGAAGCAATGGCTGCGTTGCTGGGCATGTGGGCAGGCCAGTAAAAAGGTGCCACTGGGCTGAGCAAAACACCTGCATACACCAGGCAGCCCAGGGCGTTGGTTTTGGCGTCAATGTGTTGGCCAAAGCCCAAGGCCATGTTGGTGGAAATGCCGTAGCAGGCCGCAGCACCAAAAGCGGCCAGCAAATGCCAGGCCAGGTGGGCGCCTTGCAAATGTTGCAACCCGCCGCCCACGATCACTGACACACCCGCCACACCCAATAACAGGCCAAATACCACGGTGGCTTTGGGTGTGCTGCGGGTCCAGGTTGCGTAAATAATGGCTGACCAAATGGGGGCTGTGGCATTGATGATGACCAGCAGGGACGCGCTGATGGTTTGCGCTGCGTAGGCGAACAGCCAGAAGGGCAAGGCAGCTGCAAACGCTGCAATCAATACCATGGGTTTCCATTCTTGCCGCAGACGGGTTTGCTTGCCTTGCGCTACAAACAGAAGACCGAGAAAGACAGCACCGCACAACACGCGCATCCACGCCAAAGCGGGGGCCGGGATTTCTGCTGCGGCAATCTTGAAGAAGATGAATGAACAACCCCAAATCATGGCCAGCAGCAACAGTCGAAAAGTGCTGGCGCGACTCATGCTGTGAGGCTCAGGGCTTGAGCCCGCATTGGTCAATCGCCTTGGCCTTTGAACCGGCTGACTTGACGCATTTGGTCAGCTCGGCCCGATTGTCCAGACTTTGGCAAAAGGGCACCTGCTCAAACGGGCTGTTGGCTTGGTCGAATTTGCAGGCGTAAAAAATCACCAAGGTTGGGATGGCTCGGTTTTGAACCTTGCCGCAGGCGGGCTTCAGTGTCTGGGTAATCCAGGACTCGTAAGCCAGTCGTTCTTTGTCAAAGCTGTCTTTGATTTGGTTGAATTGATCGCTGTCGGTGTTGAATTTTTCGATGCGAGCGTTGTATTTGCTGATGTCGTCTGCGCTGGATTTTCGCTTGGCCATCACGGCCTTTTCAGACTCCAATCCCTCGCGCGTGGTTTTCAGTTCCTGTTCCCGGTTGCGCAACACCTCGGCACGCACCTCCAAGGCAGAAAACCGCTTCATGGCCTCTTTTTCCTGGGTCAGGCAGGTGCTTAATTCAGTCTCGCTCACTGGCTTTTCGGTGTCCTGAGGGTGAACGGGCGATGCCCATGTTGCAGCGATTGCCAAGGGGAAAGCGAACAGAATGCGAGCACGGGAAAACATGAAAAATAGAGCCTGTGTCAATCACAGGCCCTATTGTATGCGATGGTACTCGAGGAACAGCGGTGTTTACTGACGAATGAGGTGGTCGAAGGCAGACAGGGCTGCTTTGGACCCTTCACCCATGGCGATGATGATTTGTTTGTAGGGCGCTGTGGTGCAGTCCCCGGCAGCAAACACGCCCTCCAGGCTGGTTTGACCCTTGGCATCCACCACTATTTCGCCACGATTGGACAATTCCAGTGTGCCTTTCAGCCATTCGGTGTTGGGCAGCAAACCGATCTGAACAAAAATGCCTTCCAGCTCGACCTGTTTGCTCTCGCCTGTTGCGCGGTCGGTGTACACCAATCCATTGACCTTGGTGCCATCGCCCTTCACTTCGGTGGTGAGCGCATTCAGAATAACCGTCACGTTGGGCAAGCTGTGCAGCTTTTTCTGCAACACGGCATCGGCCCGCAGTTTGGTGTCAAATTCAAACAGCGTGACGTGTTTCACAATGCCAGCCAAATCAATGGCAGCCTCCACGCCGCTGTTGCCACCACCAATCACGGCCACGCGCTTGCCTTTGAACAGGGGGCCGTCACAGTGCGGGCAGTACGCCACGCCTTTGTTTCGGTATTCCTGTTCGCCGGGCACGTTCATTTCGCGCCAGCGTGCGCCGGTTGAAACGATGACTGTTTTGGCGTTCAGTTTGGCGCCGTTGTCCAGTTCAATTTCCAGCTTGTCGCCCACCTTTTGCAAGGCCTTGGCGCGTTGCAGGTTCATCACATCCACGTCATACGCTTTGACGTGTTGTTCCAGTTGGGCCACCATTTTGGGGCCTTCGGTTTCTTTCACCGAGATAAAGTTCTCAATGCCCAGCGTGTCGAGCACCTGGCCACCAAAACGTTCGGCCAGCACACCGGTTTTAATGCCTTTGCGAGCGGCGTAAATGGCTGCGGCGGCGCCGGCAGGGCCACCACCCACAATCAGCACATCAAATTCGCCTTTCTGGCTCAACTTTTGAGCCTCTTTTTCAGCGGCACCGGTGTCCAGCTTGGCCAGGATTTCCTCCAGCGCCATGCGACCGTTGCCAAAATTCTGTTCGCCTTTGAACACAGCGGGAACAGCCATGATCTTGCGCTGTTCAACCAGTGGCTGGAACAAAGCGCCATCGACCATGGTGTGGGAGAAACCCGGGTTCAATGCGGAGATGGTGTTGAAGGCCTGAACCACATCGGGGCAGTTGTGGCAGGACAATGAAATGAAGGTCTGAAACTCAAGACCGCCCTCGGGTGCCTGCAAACCTTTGATGCGTTCGACCACATCGGCGTCCAGCTTGGGTGGATGGCCACCCACATGCAACAGGCCCAGCAACAGGGAAGTGAATTCGTGCCCCATGGGCAAACCGGCGAACCGCACACGGCCTGTTTCACCAGCCTTGGCAATGGAGAAGGAGGGGCGCAAGGCATGGTCGCCGTCCAAGCGAACCGACACTTTGTCGGAGCACTCCTTGATCTCAAGCAGCAGCTCTTCCATTTTGTGCGCGTTGTCGCTGTTGTCCAGCGAGCCCACCAGTTCAATGGGGTGGCGCAGCATTTGCAGGTAAGTTTTCAATTGCTGTTTGATGTTGGCGTCAAGCATGCTTTTTCTCCAGGCAAATCGAGGGCATTCCCGCCCCTTGTGGGGGCGGGTTTGCGGGTACTACTCGGGGTGTTTCAGTTGAAGCGGGGCGGCTGGATTAGATCTTGCCGACCAGGTCCAACGAGGGGGTCAAGGCTGCGTCGCCTGCTTTCCACTTGGCTGGGCAAGCCTGGTTGGGGTTGGCGGCCACGTACTGGGCAGCCTGGATTTTGCGCTTCAGTTCGGAAGCATCACGGCCAATGCCCAGGTCGTGAATTTCAGCAACCTTGATCTTGCCCTGTGGGTCCATCACGAAGGTGCCGCGCAGTGCCAGGCCTTCTTCTTCGATCATCACACCAAAGTTGCGGGTGATTTGGCCTGTGGGGTCGCCAATCATTGGGAACTTGATTTTGGCGATGGTTTCCGATGCGTCGGCCCAGGCTTTGTGGACGAAGTGGGTGTCGGTGGACACGGAGAACACTTCCACACCCATGGATTTCAGTTCTTCGTACTGGTCAGCCAGGTCGCCCAGTTCTGTGGGGCACACGAAAGTGAAGTCGGCGGGGTAGAAGAAGAACACGGACCACTTGCCTTTCACGTCGGCTTCGGTCAGCTGGATTTCTTTGCCATTGCAGTATGCAGTTGCTTTGAAGGGCTTGATTTCAGTATTGATCAAAGACATGTTCAGGTCCTCTTGATTGGGTTAAAAACCAGTGAAATTTCAGAGAACCTGCAGTGTAGCGAAAAATGCTGCGATTGCAAAATTTAATGATCTAATTTTAGGAATAAATTATATCTATCAATCGCAAGTGGCTGATTTTAGGTTTTTTGTTTGTTCAGGTGGCTGGATATGCCATTCCAAATCGTGTTCATCAGCGTGTTGACCACTTGTTGACGAGGAACGTCTGGCCGGGTAACCCACCACTTGGCCAATTGCTCGCCTGCACCGGACAAACTGTGAGCAATCATCAGAATCTGGTCCTCTGTGACTGTGCCCCGGAGTTCATTGAACAGAACCGTGATCCTGTTCACGGTGTTAAACCGCATGTCCAACGCGGCTTGAGCGACCGGACCAGCCACAGCAGACCCACCCGCGTAGAGAAATCGCCACGCAGCAGGTTCGCGCTCTACAAAGTGGAAATAGCCTTCAAAGCCTGATCGAATGCGGCTTTCCAGGTCGGTCGACTTCAAGATTTCCTGTCGAATGTAATCGTCCAGCAGTTCTCGGGCCCGCTTCAGGCAAGCCAGATAGATGGCGTCTTTGCTGCCGAAAATATTGTAAATCACCGGGCGAGTCACGCCTGCTGCCTGCGCAATGTCCTCCACCGTGGTGCCTTGGTAGCCGGTTTCAATAAAGATGACTTGTGCGATGTCCAGCAGCTGTTTTTCCCGGGCTTCCGGCTTCATCCGGGTCTGCGTTTTTTTGTGCATTGCGCTGTGTTCTGTTCCGTTCTGCACCATCGCAGACCTTTTCTCTCCCCGCATTCAACTTTACAACCTTGTAACTTGAAGCGGGTGAGAGGGTGAGCGAAATGTTGCTTAGAACTTTGATTTGGCTTGGTCAAAAGCCTCTTTCAGGTTTTCCCAGGCCTTGTTGGCACCGTCTTTCAGGGATTCCACCGCATCGCCAGCAGATTCCCGAACCTCATCCAGCTTCTGGCGACCTTGCTCCAACTTGGCCTCCAGGGCGTCGATCGATTCATTCAGGTCTTTTTTGGCATCGGCATGCGCGCTGTCGGCTTTGGCTTTCAGCTTGTCGAGGTCGGCTTTCCATTCAGCCAGTTGGGCATTCATTTTGGCTTTGTAGTAGTCGAGATCGGCCATGTTCAGTACTCCTGTTAAACGTGGTCATGAGAGAACGTCACCTTGAGCCATACAGATGACAATTTCTGCTGCACAATCTCGAGTGAGTTCTCTACATGAATGTCATGGGTGGTGGTATGGGCGTGTCAGACACACGGGAGTTGTTGGTGTTCGTGAATGTTCTGCTTCAGCAATTGGGTGCCCCGGTACCGGCTGTACCTACCATGGTTGTGACGGCAGGTTTGAGCACGTCATGGGCCAATGTGGTGGTCTTGGCCATGGTTGCCACCCTGGCTTCGTTGTTGGCCGACTGGGTTTGGTACGCAGCGGGCCGGTACTACGGCTATCGGGTCTTGTCGGGTCTCTGTCGTCTGTCGATCAATCCGGAGTCTTGTGTGTCCACCACCGAGCTGCGTTTTCGCAATTGGGGGCCATGGTCCTTGGTGCTGGCCAAATTCATTCCAGGCTTCTCAACAGTGGCACCACCGATTGCTGGTGCAGTCAAAATGCCGGTGCTGAACTTTACGCTGGCCTCCGCCTTGGGGGCATTTTTGTGGGCTTTTGCGGCCATGCTGGCCGGCTGGCTTTTTCAGGACCAGGTTTCAGCCCTGTTCGATGTCTTCCGAAGCAACTGGATGGCCATGTTGCTGGTGGTTGGCCTCATCGTGTCCGTGTGGTTGTTGTGGAAGATTTCTCGCCGTTTGGCTTATGCCGCCAAGATGAAATCGCCCCGCATTTCTCCAGCAGACCTCCAACAGTTTTTGGGCTCAGTCAATGAGCCTGTTCGTCTACTGGATTTGCGGCCTGAACCGATCAAGCAAGCCGAGCCCTTGGCGGGTTGGCTGGATGCCAATCCGGACACGGTGTTGGCGCAGGCCAGCCAGTGGGGCGCGGGAGACGTGATTGTCACCATGTGCGCATGCCCTGGCGATGTCACAGCCAATCATGTGGCCAGCACTTTGCAGGAAGCTGGCTTTCTGAATGCCAAAACCCTGGAGGGTGGGTATGGTGCGTGGTCTGCGCATCTTCAGAAAAAATCCGTGTAACTTCCACTTGGCTTGAAGCGAACTGTGGGGGATGCATCCAGAATGCAGACCGAGCCGTTGTACACACGGCACTGTTGACAACAACAAGGGAGATTTCATGCAAAAGTTTTTTCAGGGTCTGACTGCGGCAGCGTTACTGGTCAGTGGTTTGACAATGATCACAACGCCGGCTCAGGCGCAGGATGTGATCAATTTCGGTGTGGGTTTGTACCAGCCAGACAAGGACAAAAACGACGCCACTTACACACCACTGGCCCAGTACCTGGAAAAAAAACTGGGCAAGCCCGTGAAACTGCGCACTGTGGACAGTTGGGAAGGTTTGGCGAAGTCATTGGCCAACGGTGAAACCGACATTGCCCTGATGGGCCCTTGGGGCTATGTGCTGGCCAACAATGAGTCCAAGGCCCAGGCTGTGGCCACCATCGAGTACGAAGGCAAGCCCGAGTACTTTGCCATCATGGTGACCAACCCCAAAAGCGGCATCAACAGCCCGGCAGACCTGAAAGGCAAAACCTTCGCATTTGGTGACAAGGGGTCCACGTCGGGTTACTTGATCCCCTTCCATTTTTTCCAGAAGCAGGGCATTAACCCCGACACTTATTTTTCCAAGGTGATTTACACCAAACACCAGGCCATAGAAACCCAGGTGGTGGAAGGCACACTGGACGCTGGTGCGGACTACAACCGCAATCGGGATGCCATGATTGCAGACGGCTTGATCAAGGCCCAGGATTCTAAAATCATTTGGACTTCAGACCCCTTGCCCAACGACGCTGTTGCGGTGAGCGAAAGCCTGTACAAGGACAAAGCCTTTGTTGAAAAACTGCAGTCGGCTTTGACCGGCATTGGCGCTGAACTGAAAAAGCAGCCCAACCTGCTGCCACCGCGTTACACCGGTTTTGTGAAGAAGGACAACAGCTATTACAAGCCGATTCGTGATGCGGGCTTGGCAACAGGGCGCTTGCAACCCAAATGACCCTGCGTGTGTTCAGCGGCCGGCCCGGCTTCTTCGGGCTGGTGTTTGTGTATGCCCTGGTGGTGTTGGCTTGCCTGTGGAGCCTGGGCGCAGCGGGTGATTTGACCACAGGCCGCAACCCTTGGGCCAACCTGGTGAAAACCGCCAGCGAGTTTGCACGGCCCAGTTTTTTGGATGTGTGGTTGGGCAACCCCAAGCTGGAATACAAAAGCGATGATGGCACTGTGCTGCGTGTCGAAAACCGCCGCGACGTTGAAGCCCAGTACCTGAAGCAACTGGGCGTGGCTGCGTGGGTGACTTTCAAAATTGCCACCTTGGGCTCACTGATGGCAGCGGTGTTGGCACTGCCATTTGCCGTAATCAGTGCGCGCAACATTCACGCACCCCGTGTGTTGGCCAGTCTTTGCCGGTCTGTGTTGGCCATTTCGCGCTCTGTTCACACCCTGGTGTTTGGGCTGGTGTTGGTGGGCATTGTGGGCTTGGGTCCCACTGCGGGCATTTTGGCCATTGCACTGCATAGCCTGGGCACCTACGGCAAGTTGTTCGCCGAGTCGATTGAAACACTGGACATGGCGTCCATTGAAGCGGTGCGGGGCGTGGGTGCCAGTGGGTCACAAACTTTTTTTTGGGCGGTGTGGCCCAATGTATTGCCGCAATGGGTGAGTAGCCACCTGTACATTTGGGAGTACAACATTCGCGACTCGACGATATTGGGTTTGATTGGTGCTGGTGGTTTGGGTTTGCTGATTTCCGAATCGGTCTCCCTGTTTCAGTGGGGGCGTTTGTCCACTATTTTGCTGGTCGTGGTGGTGATGGTGTCGGTGTTTGATGCACTTAGTCGCCGCATTCGCCAGGCCTTGCTGTAAATGAGTTCGGTTACCGCCATGATTGAACTGAGCAACGTCACTGTGCAGGCGCAGGGCAAAGTGTTGTTGCACATTCCCCAACTCACCGTGGCGCCCGGCGAACGGGTGGCGGTGCTGGGGCGCAATGGTGCAGGCAAGTCCACCTTGTTGCGGGTGTTAAACGGTTTTGTAAAACCAGTGGAGGGTATTGTTCGGGTCAACGGCCACACGGTATACCCTCAGCCGAAAAGCCCAGCACTGCGACACTTGCGTGCCGACATTGGTCAGGTGTTGCAGGGTTTGCATTTGGTGCCGCGCCTCACCGTGCTTGAAAACGTGTTGGTGGGTGGTTTGCACCGCATGCCCAAGGTGCGCAGTTGGTGTCGCATTTTCAACGCTGGTGAAATTGCCCAGGCCCAAGCGGCCTTGGCCGCTGTGAATGCGCAGCACCTGGCCAATACCCGTGCAGACCGTTTGTCGGGCGGTGAGCGGCAGAAAGTGGCCATTGCCCGCTTGTTGATGCAGGCACCCCAACTGGTGCTGGCCGACGAACCCACCGCTGCCCTGGACCCCACTGCGGCCGACGAGGTGTGTGAGTTGCTGGTGAAGGCAAGCACGGGCACCACCTTGTTGACCGTGGTTCACCAGGTGGAACTGGTGCCCAGGTTGGCCGACCGTGTTTTGGGTTTGCAGCAGGGGCAGTTGGTGATGGACTGCCCGGTGAGTCAACTGGGGCAACACCAACTGGATACCCTGTATGTTTGAAAAAGACACCATGCTGAACCAGGCGGGCCGCAGTTGTCCCATCCGTTACCGCTATGGTGCACATGCCGTGGGGCAGTCACCCGTCACGGTGTGCAACACCCTGTATGTCATTGGCGGCCTGTACGGCAACCCGTTTGCCTTGCAGGAAGTTTTGCGCATGGCCAGCGCTGAACCTGGGCCAGTGCGTCTTTGCTTCAATGGCGATTTCAACTGGTTCAACACCACCGATGAGGCTTTTGTTGGCATCAATGCCCAGGTGCTTCAGCACGACTGCGTGCTTGGCAATGTGGAGGCTGAACTGGGTGAGCCGCTGGATGCACCCGATTGCGGTTGTGCCTATCCTGACCATGTGGATCAAGGCGTGGTGGACCGTTCCAACCTGATCCACACCGCCTTGAAGCGAGTGGCGCAGCGCAATCCGGACTGGATTGCCCAGTTGAACGCACAGCCTTTTTATCGGCGTTACCAGGTGGGAAAGCTGCGGGTGGGTGTGGTCCACGGCGATTCGGAATCGCTGGCGGGTTGGCGATTCGACCCCAGCCACTTCGATGACCCGCGCGAGGCCTTGTGGCGGGCTGCCCAGTTCATGACGGCTGGCGTGCAAGTGTTTGCCAGCAGCCACACCTGCACGGCTGGTTTTTTGAATGAACCAGCTGGACTGATTAGCAACAATGGCGCAGCAGGCATGCCCAGTGTGGCGGGCAACACGGCGGGCATGATTACCCGGATTGGTCTGCAGCCATGGACTGAAGGGGCAGCGGTGGCGCGCGTGCGCCGGGATGGTGTTTGGTGTGAACAGCTGCCCGTGGCCTATGATCAGGCTCAATGGTTGAGCCTGTTTGAGCAATGGTGGCCTGCTGGATCGGCTGCTCACCTGTCCTATTTCCGACGCATCGCAGAAGGTGTTTAAGGTTGAAATTCCCCGTATTCATGCAAGCCACGCAACAGTGATGTGCAGTCCAGCCGCTGTTTCAGCAGCGGGAATTTTCTTAGAGTAGGTCCATTCCATTTTTCGAAGGGCCTGTGCCATGAATGCGCCGCTGAACAATACCCATGCAGACCTGGAGTATGGTCTGATTGCCCACACCCTGCGCGAGGCGGAGCTTCAAGAATTTGTGACCGCCATGCTCACACCTCGCGCCAGTGCATTGAAAGCGACGTTGGGTGACCTGGGTGTGCCTGTACGACATCTGGAATGGACCGGTGGCAAGCTGGCCTATGCGGTGCTTGGCTTTGGCCCTGTGGTGGTGTTGACCCATGGATGGGAAGGCGCTGCCAGTGACCTGAAGCCCATCGCCGCGACACTGGTCGAGGCGGGTTACCGCTGTGTGCTCTGGGACCTTCCCGCGCACGGTGATTCCAGCGGTGCCTGGACCAGCATCCCGCACAGTGCGCAGGCACTCCAAGCCTTGGTCGATCACATTGGCCCCATTCATGCCACGGTGTCCCATTCGGTGGGCAGCGCGGTGACTGTGCAGGCCTTGTCGGATGGCCTGCGGTGTGACCGCTCTGTGTTGATTTCACCACCCGGCCGTTACCTGGATTTTGTTGAGCACATTGCAGCCCAGTTCGGTTTTGCTGGAGAGGACTTGGAGCGCATTGTCGAAATTCTGGTGGAACGGGGGGTAGACGCGCGCGCGTTAAACCTGCCTCGGCAGGTGCAGGCGTTTGAGCATGCGGGTCTGTTCATACACGCCGAGAATGACCGGGTGTGCGATATCCGTTGGTCACACCTCGGTCACGCGGCTTGGCAAAATTCCAGCTTGATGGCGTTTCCCGACCTGGGTCACCGGCGAATTTTGTCAGCCCCCGCTGTGCTCGCCAGTGTCAGTGGTTTTTTGGCGCAGGATTGGTAAACCCACCATCTGACCGTTTTGGTTCAGGCTCAGCGGTTGCGCCCATAGGCGTCGTGTGAGGACACCCATTCGTCGGCCATGATGGCCGAAAGCAGGGAGAGGTCGCCGGCCAGCACGGTAGCCCCCACAATTTCCGCCAGTTTTTTGGCCTTGCCTTCGCCTTGGCAACCCAGCAGCGCGAGGCATTCGGCCTGTGTGGACAACCCTGTTCCACCACCCCGCGTGGCACAAATCACCGAGGGCAGGGTGACCGAAAAATACAGGTTGCCATCTGCAGTCAAGTCCATGAACACAAACCCGGCATGGCTTTCCACCACATTGGCCTCGTCTTGCCCGGTGGCAATGAACAGGGCGGCAATCCCATTGGCGGAATGCGGGCCGCTGTAAGCCGAGCCCGCCAGTTGGTTGCCAATCGCGCTGCGTTGCCGTTGTTTGAAAATAATTTCGGGTGTGGTGCGCGCCAGGCGTTGAAGTACCTCGCGCTGAATCACAGCTTCTGCAATCACGCGTTTGCCTCGGCTGTGCATCAGGTTCATGTGCGAATGCTTTTTGTCGGTTTCCGTGGCGCCGCTGAGCGCAAAGTGGGTGATGGTCTCGGGGCTGTTTTTGAGCATCCACTGCGCTGCGGCGTGGGTCGCCTTGCCGCACATGTTTTGCCCGGCTGCATCGCCTGTGGTGTAGTTGAACCGTGTGTACACCATGCGGGCAATTTGCCAGCGCTGGATGTGCATCAGCTTGCCGTGTTGGGTGGTGCGCTCGGCGGCCTGGCGTATGTCGGCCTCATGCGCATCCACCCAAGCCAGAAAGCGCTTGGCTGCACGGGCGTCTTCAAATTCAAACAAGGGTGCCCGCTGCATGAATTCTTCCACCACGGTTGTTTTCACACCGCCGGACTCGGACACAATCCGCATGCCCCGGCTGTAGCTGGCCACCAGTGTGCCTTCCGTGGTGGCCATGGGCACATAAAACCAGCCTTGGGCATGTTCACCGTTGATGAGCACCGGCCCGGCCACACCCACGGGCATTTGCACCACCCCGATGAAGTTCTCGGTGTTGTTGCGCAGGCTGTCGGGCGGCAGCGAATAGTGGGCGGTGTGCAGCAGGCTGGCCCCGGTCTGGGCGCTCAGGAATGCGCGGCGGGTGCTGGCCGCTTCCTCCGAATAATTGTCGTCCAGGCGTGGAATGGGTTGGCGTGCCGGAATGCTCATGTCGTCCTCGTGGGTGTTTTGTGTTTTCTCTATCTTAGCGGCAGTTGTGCAGGCTGTCCGTCCCGTTGTTCGATAAAACCGAAGCAATGGTTCTGCAAAAGCGGCTGGTTTCGAAGCATCGCTCTCCGTAACCTTCGCCCATGGAATTCTTTAACCGGGAGCGTTGTCATGGAAAGCGTGGTGAGTGTGCTGTCCCAAGACTTCATGGGACAGGCTGTTTGGTTGTGGTTGATGTTCATGGGGGTGGTGTTCACCCTGCTGGCGCTCGACCTGGGGGTGTTGCACAAAGACAGCCATGAAATTGGTGTGAAGGAAAGCCTGCTGTTGTCAGCCGGTTACATCACCGCTGGCCTGTTGTTTGGTGCCTGGGTGTGGTGGTACCTGGGGCCACAAAGCGGCATGGAATACCTGACCGGTTTCATGATCGAGAAATCGCTCTCGATGGACAATGTGTTTGTGATTGCGCTGATTTTTGGCTTCTTTGCCATACCGCGCCAGTACCAGCACCGGGTGTTGTTCTGGGGGGTGATGGGCGTGATTGTGCTGCGCGCCATCATGATCGGTTTGGGCTCTACCTTGGTGAAGGAATTCAGCTGGATCCTTTACCTGTTTGGTGCATTCCTGGTGATCACCGGTTTCAAGATGTGGTTCATGGCTGACCATGATCCGGACATTTCGAAGAACCCAATCTTGAAGTTTTTGCGTAAGCACCTGAAGGTGACCGACAAGCTGCATGGCAATGCCTTTTTTGTAAAGCTGCCCGACCCGGCCACCGGAAAAACCGTGCGGTGGGTGACGCCCTTGCTGCTGGCCCTGGTGTTGATTGAATTGGTGGACCTGGTGTTTGCGGTGGACTCGGTGCCGGCCATTTTTGCAATCACCACCGACCCGTTCATTGTCTACACCAGCAACATCTTCGCGATTTTGGGCCTGCGCGCCTTGTACTTTGCGCTGGCCGAAATGATTCACCGCTTCAAGTACCTGAAGTACGCCTTGGCCCTGGTGTTGGTGTTCATTGGTTCCAAGATTTTCCTGGTCAACATCATCGGAAAAATTCCAGCGGCCTTCTCGCTGTCGGTCACCCTCGGTCTGATATTGGCCGGTGTGTTGTTCTCACTCTGGAAGACACGGGAGGAGGCGCGCATGGCCTGATCCCGGTTGGATATTCAATCGGCAAAGCGGGCCAGGCTCATGCAGCTGGCCCGTGCTTCTTCCATGATGCGGTCGGTGAGGGCCTGCACGGTGGGAATGTCGTGCACCAAGCCCTGAGCCTGACCAATCAACTGAACACCATTGTTCAAGTTGCCGTCGATGGTGGCCCTGCGGATAGAGCCCACGGCAGCACCAAAGAACGTGAGGGTCAGCGTGTCCTTCAAGCCCTGTTGAAAGGCCATGCGCACGATGCTGACCAGCGACTTGCCGTTGTCACGCGCCGCTTTCAGGGCCCTTACCAAGGCACGACCCAACGACAGGCGTTTTTTGGTGACTGCCCGTGCATGGGGGGTGTCCATGACACGGCAGGGCAGGGTGTCGAAGTTGGCGGAGTAGATGGTCGAAAACACATCTTTGGCCACAATCGCCTGCTTGGTGTTGTCGTGCACCGGGCTTTCCTGTGTGGCAGCCCAGCGGGTGCCCATGGCCACGGCGTCAGCACCCAGTGACAAGGCTGCGACCAATGCACTGCCGCTGCTGAAACCCCCGGCAGCAATAATCGGCAATTGCGTGATTTGGCGAATGGCTGGCACCAGCACCAAGGACGTGACGGAGCCACCGTGTGCAGCGGCTTCATGACCCGTCACCAGCAAGGCGTCCACGCCCGCTTTTTCCGCGCCCAAGGCGTGTTTGGCGTTCACCACAGTCGCAATCACCTTGCCGCCGTAGGCATGCACGCGTTTGCACACCTCCGAACCATTGCCCAGCGAGAAGTTGATCACCGGCACCTGCTCTTGCAGCGCAATTTCGAGATTGTCCCAGGCACCGGGCATCATCAGCGCGCAGCCGATGCCAAAGGGTTTGGTCGTCAGGCTTTTCACCCGCCGAATTTCTTCGCGGGTTTCGTCGGGTGTCAGGTGACCAATCGCCAAAATGCCCAAACCGCCTGCATTGCTGGTGGCCGCCACCAGGGTGGAGTTGGCCACATACGTCATGCCGGGGCACACAATGGGGTGTTCAATCTTCAGCAGCTCGGTGATGCGGGTTTTCATAAGGTTGTCCTGACGGAAAGACCACGGATTAAAAAGAGGGGTGAAGGGCGCAGGTTCTGAACCCCACAAAAACGTCGTTGCGTTCGGGCAGGTAGGCCTGGCGATAGGTGCCACGAATCAGCATGGATGAGGTGGCGCACGAGCCACCCCGCACCACCTTGTGGTCACCAAACTGCAGTGTGGACATGAATGGATACATGTCCACGGAAAAGCCGTCGTAGGGCATGAATTGCTCGGATGTCCATTCCCACACGGTGCCGATCATCTGACGACAGCCAAACGGGCTGTCGCCTTCGGGCAGGGCGGTGACCGGCAAGCGTGCAAAATGGGCGCCATCCATGTCCACTCTTCGGGTGTCCATGTGTTTGCCCCAAGGCAAGGTGTTGAATGGTTGACCTTCGGCATTGCCCAAGGCCGCCACTTCCCATTCTGCTTCAGTGGGCAGGCGGCGACCTGCCCAGTTGCAATAGGCCTGTGCTTCCCAATAGCTCACATGCTTGACGGGTGCATCGGTTTGCAAAGGCAGCCACCGGTCGAAATGGCGTTCCAGCCATGCACTGTTGTCTTTTTTCCAGTACACCGGGTGTTGCTGGCCTTGGTGACGAAGCCAGCGTCGGCCACCCAAGCCCCAGAGGTCTTCGCGTTGATAGCCACCGTCTTCAACAAAAGCCAAAAACTCGGCATTGCTCACCAATGTTTTTGAGATCTCAAATCCATCCACCTGTTTGGAAAAGCCAGGCTTCTCGTTGTCGAAACAGAAGTCTGCACCCGCATAGTCAGCAGCCTGCGCAGGCATGCCAATGCGATACAGGCCAGATGGAATCTGCGCGTCGCCCAACGCGGCCGGTATGGCGGAAGGTTCGATTCGTGGGGGCTTTGCGCTGGGCGGTGGTGGGTAAGCAAGCGTTTGCCGACACCACATCAATGACTCGATGTGCATGTTGAGGTGGAAAATGGCGTACTTGTAAAGGTACAAGTCCTCGGGGGTCAGTGCTTTGGACTGGATGCGCTCCTCGACCCGGTTCAGGATGAGACGGAAATAGGCCTCGGTGTCGTCCTTGTTGGGAAACAAACCCGGATTCCAGCGGTCCTCGTGGGGCAGCTCAAAGGAGTCCCAAATATCGTCCAGCGCTGGGTTGACTGAGGGCGCCTTGTCCAGAATCTGGAACAGAAAACGCTCAAAGAAAAATGCCGCATGGCCCATTTCCCACACCGGCGGGTTGATGCCGGGGTGATAGGGCACCTGCAGTTGCGCAGCGCTGAGGCTGTTGATCAGGGCCAACGTGTTGTCACGGCTTGACCTTAACAAGGTCAGCAAGCCAGCTGTGTCATTCATGAAATGGGTGCGATGCTGCATCGAGGCGATGCTGATGACCACATTATAGGCGCATTCATTTCAGTGGCTGGCATACAATGAGCAGGCAGCGTAATCATGGTTTTGCACAGAACAACAACCTTCAGGAGCATGACAAATGACAACTCGCCCATTGCGAATGCTAGCCGCAGCCATCTTGGGCCTCGGCTTGATGACAGGCACTGCCTATGCCGACAAACCCGATCGTGACAATGGCCATGGCAACGGCCGCGGCAACTCGGGTAAGCACAAGGACCGTGGTGATCAATATGAATCACGCGGTGATGACGGCGACCGCTACCGTGACCGCGAGCGCCGTGATTCGGGTGGCATCAACGCGTCGATTAACTTCAGTTTTGGCGGGGCGGACATTCGCACCGTTCGCGATTATTACGGTGGCCAGGCTGCCAAAGGCCACTGCCCACCCGGCTTGGCCAAAAAAGGCAATGGCTGCCAGCCACCCGGCCAGGCCCGCAAGTGGCACAAAGGCCAGGCCCTGCCCCGCGACCTGCGCTATTACGACGTTCCCAATGAGTTGCGCATTCGCCTGCCAGCCCCACCAGCGGGGCACAAGTATGTGCAGTTGGGGGCTGACCTCCTGTTGATTGCAGTGGGCACATCCATTGTGGTGGATGCGGTTCAGGACATTTTTTGAGGTCGACTTGGCTCACCCAGCAAGGCTTCAAAAGCCAAGGCCGCATTGCTTTGTGGCCTGTTGGGTAATCTCAGGCGGTACAGGGTTCGCTTCAATTGCACGCCGGTCGGGTGCAGGCGGCGAACCCGCTTCAAAGCCAACGCATCTCTGGCCATGATTTTGGGAACCACGCCCACACCACAACCTGCAGCCACGGTGTGCAAAATGGCTTCATTGCTGTTCAATTCCACCAGATTGGGGCGTTCAATACCCAACTCACGCAGCGCCTGTTCAGCAGCCTCGCGACTTCCAGAACCGGGCTCGCGAACCATCCACAGGCTGTCTTCCAGGTTCAGTCGCTTGCTGGTTTGCGCTGACTGTGCTGGTGCAATCAAGACCATGTCTTCAGTACGCCAAGGGCGGCTTTCCACGGCAGGGTCGTGAATGGCGCCTTCCACCAGGGCCACATCCACTGAACAATCCACCAGCCAATTGCGCACCGTGTCGGTGTTGGCACTGCGCAATTTCAATTCAATGGTGGGATGTTGGTTTAAAAACTGACCGATGATGGCCGGTAGCCAGTAATCGGCCACTGTGGTGCTGGCACCAATCACCAGTGTGCCGTGTTGCAGGTTACGAAAGCCCCGCAACACTTCGGACGCTTCCCGTTCAATGGCCATCAACGCCCGGCCGTAGTCATACAGCACCTGGCCTGCCTCGGTGGGGCGAAAGCGCTTGCCCTGTCGCTCCAGCAGGGTGGTTCCCAGTTGTTCTTCCAGTTCACGCACCCCTTTGGACACGGCGGGTTGGGTGAGCTGCAGCACATCGGCAGCTCGGGTAAAGCCTTGCTCACGCACGGCGATCACAAACAATTTCAGCAGGTGTAGGTTCATACATGAGTAAAAGTTATGAATCAGTAAAAACCATTATCTATAAGAATGATTAAAAAATCACCATGATGTGGCTTAAGCATCACTTCAAGAGCCAGCAGCCATGCGCGTTATTTCCCAGCCTTTGCACAACCGGTACACCCTGCGGGGGTGGATGGGGGCCTTGTTGTGCGCTGCACTGACCGCTGTGGCCTGGGTATTGGCGGTGCCTTTCAAAGCGCAGGCGCTGGGTTTGGGCCTGTTGCCCTTGGTAATGGCCTTGGGGGTGGTGTGGGCCAACACCGGTTTGCCGGTACCTGCGTCGAATGAACAGGGTCTGCGCTGGTGCAAAACCATTGCATTGCGCACAGGCCTGGCCTTGTTTGGGTTTCAGATCAGCCTGTCAGAGGTGCTGGGGCAGGGTGTGTGGGGCATGGCCTCGGCCATGTTGATGGTGCTGAGCACCTTGGCCACCGCACAGGTGCTGGGTCGCTGGTTGGGCCTGTCGCCCCGGCAACGGTTGTTGGTCGGCATGGGCAGTGCCATTTGTGGTGCAGCAGCCATTGCCGCCACCGAGTCCGGCTGGAAGGGGCGCAGTGACGAGACCGCCGCCGCCTTGGCCACCGCCCTGGTATTTGGAATGCTCAGCATGGTGGCCTTGCCTTGGTTGGCTGTGAACCTGCACTTGAGCGATGCGCAAGCGGGCGCATGGATTGGCTTGTCCATTCACGAAATGGGGCATGTGGTGGCTGCTGCACTGTTTGTGGGCGGGCACAGTGCACCGGTGGCGGTGCTGGACAAAATGATGCGGGTTTTTTTGTTGGCACCGACCTTGGTGCTGGTGTTGCGCGCCGCACCATTTGAGGGTCAAAAACATGCACCGGTTCGTGTTCCTGCCTTCTTGTGGGGCTTTGTGCTGGCGGTGCTACTGAATTCAATGGCATGGGTACCAGCGTGGGTTTTGCCTTGGTTGAATCAGCTTGCGCAGTGTGCATTGGCTTTGGGTTTGGCGGCATTGGGGCTATCGACGCGGTGGGATGATTTGAAATTGGCCGGTTGGAAAGTGTGGGTGTTGGGTGCTGCGTTGTGTGCGCAGTTGTGGGTGTTTGGCTTGGTGCTGGCGCACCAGTGCAGTGCAACATGATTGGCATGGCATTTGCATGTCATAACCTGTCATAACAAGTGTGGTGCAGCGGGGTGGTTATGAAGAATTCAACAGCGTCTTCACAGGTGGTTTCACTGACAGATTCCGTGGTCAGCATGCCCCTGTACACGCAGGTGCGTGAGGCTCTGCGGGAACAAATTCTGGATGGCACCTACCCGCCCCATTCACAAATGCCGTCTGAAGCGCAAATGATTCGGCAGTTCGGCGTGAGCCGCATCACTGTGCGGCAGGCCTTGGGTGACCTTCAAAAAGAAGGGCTGATTTTCAAGGTGATGGGCAAGGGCAGCTTTGTGTCCAAACCCAAGGCGTTTCAAAGCCTGTCCAAATTGCAGGGCTTCAACGAGGCCATGGGCCAGTCGGGTTACGAAACCCATGCACGGGTGCTGAGCGCCAAAGTGGTGCCAGCCACGGTGCACGTCGCAAGTCGCCTGCACTTGAAGCCAGGTGAGCCCGTTTTTGAAATTCAGCGTTTGCGGTTTCTCAACCGCGAGCCTTTGTCGCTGGATGTGAGTTATTTCCCGCAAGCGGTGGGTGAGCGACTGGTTCAGGAAGATCTGGCTGTGCGGGACGTTTTTGCCATTCTGGAAAACGATTTGGGCCACAACCTGACCCATGCTGACCTGCAGATTGAGGCCATCACGGCCGACGAAACGCTGGCACATCAATTGCGAGTGAATGAGGGCAGTGCCTTGCTGCGCATGGAGCGTTTGACCCATGCCGGTGATGTGCCCCTCGATTTTGAATACCTGTACCTGAGGGGCGATGCATTCCAGTATCGCCTGCGAATCAACCGGTCCTGAGCGAGGTGAAACATGAAGCGGATTGATCTGGAATACGACTTGGTGGTGATTGGTGGTGGAACCGGCGGCCCCATGGCCGCTGTGAAGGCCAAGGAGAAAAACCCGAAGCTGAGGGTGCTGTTGATTGACAAGGCCAACGTGAAGCGCAGCGGGGCCATTTCCATGGGCATGGATGGTTTGAACAACGCCGTGATTCCGGGGCACGCCACAGCCGAGCAGTACGTGAAGGAAATCACGATTGCCAACGACGGCGTTGTAGACCAGGAAGCGGTGATGGCCTATGCCGCCAACAGCTTCGATATGATTCAGGAGCTCGACAAGTGGGGCGTGAAGTTCGAAAAGGACGAAACCGGGGACTACTCGGTGCGCAAAGTTCACCACTTGGGCAGCTACGTGTTGCCCATGCCGGAAGGTCACCACATGAAGCGTGTGTTGTACCGACAGTTGAAGCGAACCCGGGTTGAAGTGACCAACCGGGTGGTGGTGACCCGCCTGATTACCGGGGCAAATGGTGAGGTAACGGGTGTGATGGGCTTTGACTGCCGCACAGCCGACTTTTATGTCATCCGTTGCAAAGCAGCCGTGATATCCACAGGCGCTGCCGGGCGCATTGGCTTGCCAGCATCTGGTTACCTGATGGGCACCTATGAAAACCCCACCAACTGCGGCGATGGTCATGCCATGGCATACCACGCCGGTGCAGCGCTGGCCAACCTGGAATGCTTCCAGATCAACCCGCTCATTAAGGACTACAACGGCCCAGCCTGTGCGTACGTGACAGGTCCCTTTGGTGGGTACACGGCCAACGCGGCTGGCGAGCGCTTCATTGAATGCGACTACTGGAGCGGCCAGATGATGCTGGAGTTTTACCGCGAGTTGCAGAGTGGCAATGGGCCCGTGTTCCTGAAGCTGGACCATTTGGCCGAAGAAACCATTGGTGAGATTGAAACCATTTTGCACACCAATGAACGCCCCAGCCGGGGCCGGTTCCATGAAGGGCGGGGCAACGATTACCGCAAGGAAATGATTGAAATGCACATTTCCGAGATTGGTTTTTGCAGTGGGCACAGTGCCTCGGGCATTTGGATCAACGCGCGTGGCGAAGCCTCCATTCCCGGCTTGTATGCGGCCGGTGATTGCGCCAGTGTGCCGCACAACTACATGCTGGGTGCCTTTGTATACGGAAAAATTTGTGGCCAGAATGCGGCCGACTATTGTGCAGCCACTGACTTTACACCGCTGGATGAAAGCCAGATTCAGGCCGAGCATGACCGCATTGAAGCCCCGTTGTTGCGCACCTCGGGCCTGACGCCTTACCAGATTGAGTTCAAGACACGTCGCTTGGTGAATGACTACCTGCAGCCGCCCAAGGTAACGCGTAAGTACCAAATTGGCCTGCGCCGTTTGCAAGAAGTACGCGAAGACCTGAAAGCGATGGTGGCCACCAACCCGCACGAGCTGATGCGGGCCATGGAAGCCACCTCCATTCTGGATTGCGCGGAAATGGCTGCAGTGTCGTCGCTGTACCGAACCGAAAGCCGTTGGGGCCTGTACCACTTCAATGTGGACCATCCGGAGCGCGACGATGCCAACTGGTTCTGTCACACCCTGCTGTACAAAAATGCGCAAGGCGATATGTCGATGAAGAAAAAAGACATTGAGCCCTACATCGTGCCGATTGATGAAGCGGAAAAGAATGCCTACCAGCGCTTGCGGGTGGTGGGTGAGGCGGCTTGATGCGTCGCTGGTGAATGAACGACAAGCCGTACAACCGATTGAACCGATGAGGTGAACCATGACATTGGCAACAACCCTGACCCAAGTACCGGTCAAAGTAGCAAACGACAAGTGCATTGCCGAGAAAGGCTGCACGGTGTGCGTGGACGTATGCCCACTGGATGTATTGGCGATTGACCATGTGACGGGCAAGGCATTCATGAAATTTGATGAATGCTGGTATTGCCTGCCGTGTGAGACGGACTGCCCCACGGGCGCCATCCATGTTGATATTCCATTCCTGTTGCGTTGAGGCCCACCATGAGCACAGACATGTTGGATATGCAGGCTCGCTTGATGAGCCCAGACGCTGCGGTGCGCAGGCTGGCGGTGATTGACCTGCCCTACAGCGATGAAGATGACATTGAACAACTGCTTCAGCCCCTGTTGAAAGACCCGGATGCATCGGTGCGCATGGAGGCTGTGAAAGCCCTGGAGGGGTTTGAAGACCTGGACACGGTGAGCGCGCTGGCCCAATGCCTGCTGGACACAGATGCAGAGGTTCGCGAAGCCACGTCCACCGTGCTGGCTGAATTGAAAGAATCGGCATCGGCCGCGCCACTGATTCCCTTCTTGACCCATGCAGAGCCGGGTGTTCGGGCAGCTGCCCTAAAAGCCGTGCGGGCCTTGCGGGTGGATGAGGCGTATGCACCCGCACTGGGCCAGTTGAAAGACCCAGACCCTGCTGTGCGCCGCGAAGCGGTGGGTGTGCTGGGCTACTTGAAGCGCACCGATGCGATTGGCCATTTGGCCGAGGTGGCTGCGCACGACCCCGATGGTGAGGTGCGGCGGATTGCGGTGGGGGCCTTGGCCTACAGCACCGAGGTGAGTGCAGTGCCGTCACTGGTGCGTGCCTTGGGTGACTCGGTCTGGATGGTGCGTGAAGAAGCCGCTGCTACCTTGGGGAAGATGCGCATGGTGCAAGCCACCGACGAATTGATTGCAGCCCTGAAAGACGATTACTGGCAGGTTCGGGTGCGTGCTGCGCGGGCCCTGGGTTGGTTTAAAGCCTTATCGGCACTGCCAGCGTTGGTGGAGGCCCTGACCGACACCGTGAGCAACCTGCGCAAAGAGGCGGCCATTGCCCTTGGGGAAATCGGTGATACCCGGGCCATTCCTGCCCTGGAAAAAGCGCTGGACGATACCGACCCCGATGTGCGCAAGCTGGCTCGCTTGGCGTTGACCAACATCACCCTTCAACACAACTCGGGAGAACGCACATGACCTTTGTCGTTACCGAAGCCTGCATACGTTGCAAATACACCGATTGCGTGTCGGTGTGCCCGGTGGACTGTTTCCATGAAGGGCCCAATTTTTTGGTGATTGACCCTACTGGTTGTATCGACTGCGGTGTGTGTGTGCCCGAATGCCCGGCCAGTGCCATTTACGAAGAGACGGACTTGCCAGCCGATCAGCAGGCCTTTGTGGCCATCAATGCCCGGCTTGCGCAGCAATGGCCGGTCATCAGCGCTGCCAAAGAGCCCATGGCCGATGCAGAGCAATGGGCCGATGTCAAAGGAAAACTGCAGTACCTGGAAGAGGAGTGTCCACAAACCCAATCTTGAAGACCGTGCACATTCTTCCATTCATTCAACTGTCATCCACCACACAACGCAGTGTTCAACAACAAACGCAACACAAGGATAGTTGACATGAAACCAGGAACAGATACACGCACTGCCGCATTGCGCGGCCTTGTTAAAGCCACTTCAGCCATGGTGCTGGCGTGCGCCATTCCGCTGACTGTATGGGCCGATGTGGTCACCGTGGGTATTGGCACCCAAAACACCACCACCAACACTGTGACAGGCGGTGTGGTCATCAAGGAATTGGGCTTGCTGGAGAAAGAGCTGGCCAAAATTCCGAAATACAAAAACACCCAGTTCAAGATTGAGTGGCAGAACTTTACCTCTGGCCCGCCCGTGACCAATGGCATGGTGGCCAACACCTTGCAGATTGGCATGATGGGCGATTATCCACTGCTGGTGAATGGTGCAACCTTTCAGGCCAGCAACGAAACCCGCAGCCGCTTGATTGCCATCATTGCCTACAACGCCGACGGGGCCGGCAATGGCATCGTGGTTCACAAAGACTCGCCGTATTACGACCTGATGGACCTGAAAGGCAAGAAGGTGTCGGTGCCGTTTGGTTCTGCAGCGCATGGCATGTTGCTGAAGGCGATGGAAGACCGTGGTTTGAAACCCGAGGACTTTGAGCTGTCGAGCCAAAGCCCGGAGGTGGGTACATCCAGCTTGCAGGAAAAGCGCATTGATGGTCACGCCGACTTTGTGCCCTTTGCCGAGTTGCTGCCGTATCGCGGTTTCGCCCGCAAAATTTTCGATGGTGCTGAAACCCGGGTGCCCACATTTCACGGTGTGGTGGTGCGCGAGGACTTCGCCAAAAAATACCCCGAGTTTGTGGTGGCGTATTTGAAGGCCTTGATGGAAGCCAACAACTGGGTACGCAAAAACCCGGTGCAAGCCGCAGAAAAAATTGAGCAGTGGACCCGGGTTGAGAAAGAAGTGGTCTACATGTTTTTAGGCCCAGGTGGCATTCACACGCTGGACCCCACCATCAAGCCACGCTGGGTTCAAACCGTGAAGTACGACCATGGCGTGTTAAAGCGCATGGGGCGTGTGAAGGACTTTGACGCCGATGCCTGGGTGGATGAAAGTTACTTGAAGCAGGCTTTTGCCGACCTGAAGCTGGATTACGACAAACAGAAGGTGAGCCAGAGCAATTACGAAATCAGCGGAAAGGACCCACTCTGCGGCGGTGACATCCTCAATCCACGACAGGCGGGTGAGGTGTGGATTGAAGGCGGTGCCATTACCGCGTACAAGTCGGCCAATTGCACGCTGGCAGCCATCAAGAAAGCAGAGAGTGCAGGCAAGAAGATTGGTGTGGCCTATGTGTATGACCAAAGCATGCG
Organism: Limnobacter sp.; assembly: GCF_036405155.1. GTDB lineage: Bacteria > Pseudomonadota > Gammaproteobacteria > Burkholderiales > Burkholderiaceae_B > Limnobacter. The sequence goes on from NZ_DASWYD010000003.1 coordinate 171,706, forward strand.
CATCAAGGTGTTTGCAGACAAGGCCTATTACGCCTTGAAGGCAGGTGGCAAGGGCGGTGCGGACATCACACCCTTTTTGTTGAAGAAAGACGCCGAAGCCTACGCAGCCAAAGTGGGCGGAAAGGTTGGCTTGTACCCGGACGCCTTGGCACTGGCCGAGAAATAACATTCATCCACCCTGCGGAGAAATGATGATGGCGAGCATTCTTGGAATTCAGGCGAAAGCCGCGAAGGAGTATGCCCCGGTGGCGGCGGTCGAGGCCACCGGGGCCAATGAGGCAGGCAGTGAGAATACACCTGCACTGGTGGCGGTAGAAGGGGGTGGTGCAGGTTCCAGCCTTGGTTTGAAAGCCAGCACGGCCAGTGCGCTAGTGCAGCCTTTGGGCTTTCGGGCACGGTTTTTGATGGTTGGTCGCAAGCAATTGCCGGGTGTGTTGTTGGCCATCATGTCCATCTCAGCCCTGTTGCTGTTCTGGCACTTTGCCACCTTGTACAAGTGGAACTTCTATATTCGTTTTACGAATGTGCCTTCGCCCGAAGCCGTGTTCAGCAACTTCGTGAGCATGGCGGGCGACCACCGGTTTCAAACCAACATTGGCATGAGTGTGAAGCGCATTCTGGAAGGCTTTGCGATTGCAACCCTGCTGGGTGTGGCCTTGGGCTTGGTGTGTGGTCGCTTCAAAATTCTTCGGGGTTTGCTCTTTCCAGCCCTTGAGGTGTTGCGGCCCATTCCAGCCATTGCCTGGGTGCCCATCTCGATCATGTTGTGGCCCACCACCGAGACCAGCATTGTGTTTATCACTTTTATTGGTGCTTTCTTTCCCATCTTCATGAACACCATGGCAGGGGTCAAGGGCGTGGACCCGGTGTTGCTACGTGCCGCACAGGCCTTGGGTGCCAGCGAGTTCACGGTGTTGACCAAAGTGGTGTTGCCAGCGGCGTTGCCCAGTGTGTTCACCGGTTTGGCGGTGGGCATGGGGGTGGCCTGGGTATCGCTGATTGCTGCGGAAATGATTTCCGGCCAGTTTGGTGTGGGCTATTTCACCTGGGAGGCCTATTCGCTGATTGAGTATCCCAACATTGTGTTGGGCATGGTGGTGATTGGTGTACTGGGCCTGTTGTGCAGTGGCGCCATTGTGTGGGTGTCACGCTTGTTGATGCCTTGGTTAAGCCTGGCTGGAAAAGGGAGTGAGCGATGAATGCACGGGATGATTCGGTGGCCACAGGCCACATTGACTTGCAGCACATTCAGGTGACGTTTACCCAGCAGGGCAGCCAGTTCACAGCGGTGTCGGATGTGTCGCTGCATGTGGAGCCCGGTGAGTTTGTGTCGGTGGTGGGCCCATCCGGGTGTGGTAAATCCACTTTGCTCAACATTGTGGCGGGCTTTCTTAAACCCGACGCCGGTGTGGTCACCATGGACGGCAAACCGATTGCCGGGCCAGCGGCCGAGCGCGGCGTGGTGTTTCAACAGTATTCCCTGTTCCCCTGGTTGAAGGTCCGTGAAAATGTGGAGTTTGGCTTGAAGCTTCAGGGCATGTCGCGCCATGAGCGTGAAACCAAAGCACGAACGCTGTTGGGCTTGGCGGGCCTGCTGCCTTTTGAGAACCACTACCCCGACCAGTTGTCCGGTGGCATGAAGCAACGTGTGGGCATTGTGCGGGCACTGGCCACTGGCCCCCGGGTGTTGTTGATGGACGAGCCTTTTGGGGCACTCGATTCCCAAACCCGGGTCGTGATGCAGGAAATTCTGACCCACATGTGGCAGCAATGGAAAATCTCGGTGCTGTTCATTACCCACGACATTGAAGAAGCCATTTTTCTGTCCGACCGGGTGTATGTCATGACAGCCAGACCAGGTCGAATCAAGGCGGAAATCCCTGTGGATTTGCCACGCCCCCGAACACCAGCCATGACGGCTTCCCCCGTGTTCACGGCCTTGCACCGTCAACTCAAAAGCCTGATTCGGGAGGAAAGCCTAGCCGCCATGGGGGGTGAGCTGGATGCCAGTAGCTTGTCGGCCAATTGGCATTTGGGTGAAGAGGGTGTGGAGGCCTTGCGGTGAGTGGCCTGCACAACTTGCCACCCACCAAGGTGGTGAACCACCAACAAGCGGGTTTGCTGATGCTGAGTTGGGCGGATGGAACACAGAGCGAAATACCGCATGCTGCGCTGAGGCGCGCTTGCCGCTGTGCAGCATGTGTGGCTGCTCAACGTAAAGGCTCAACACTTGAGCCCGAATTTAAGTCGAATGTTGCTGTGCGAATACAGTACCTGGATGTGGTGGGGCACTATGCGCTCACTTTTACTTTTGATGATGGACATCAGCGGGGCATTTACCCTTGGGCCTATCTCCACGAGTTGGCCAAGCAAACAAGCCCTGCACACACAGGAGAAACACCATGAGCAGTTTGGCTAAAGAAACCGTGTTGGAAGTGCACCACTGGAATGAGTCTTTGTTCAGCTTTAAAACATCGCGCAACCCGGGCCTGCGGTTTCGCAATGGGCACTTCGTGATGATTGGCCTTGAGCAGGATGGCAAGCCGCTGCTGCGGGCCTACAGCATTGCCAGTGCCAATTACGAAGAGCATTTGGAGTTTTTGAGCATCAAGGTGCCTGATGGGCCTTTGACGTCGAAATTGCAACACTTAAAACCCGGTGATCAATTGATTGTGGGCCAAAAGCCGGTGGGCACGCTGGTGATTGACGACCTGAATGATGGTAGGAACCTTTACCTGCTGGCAACAGGCACTGGTTTGGCCCCGTTCATGAGCATTATTCGTGACCCCGACACCTACGAGCGTTTTGAAAAGGTGGTACTGATTCATGGGGTGCGCACTGTGAGCGAGCTGGCCTATTCAGACTTTATTCAGCAAGAGTTGCCCCGCCAGGAATTCATTGGCGAATTGGTGCAAGAAAGATTGTTGTATTACCCCACCGTGACCCGCGAACCCTATCGAAACCGCGGGCGCCTCACGGACTTGATCGTGAGCGGCAAACTGTTTGACGACCTGAAGCTCGATGGCTTGGACGCCGCGAAAGACCGCGCCATGATATGCGGCAGCCCCAGCATGTTGCAAGATAGCTGCCGTATTCTGGATGAGCGTGGGTTCAAGATTAGCCCCCGGCAAGGCGAACGGGGCGATTATGTGATTGAACGGGCTTTTGTGGAGAAATGAGGTGATGAACTAGGGTGCCGATAGGAAGGTGTGCAGGCTGGGGATGTCATTGGACACCACATCATCAATGCGCCACTGCCCATCTTCCTGAATGAAGTGCAGCAGTATGGGTGTGGTGGGCGAGCGGTCTTCCCATTTAATCTGAAGCGTCAACCACTGCGGGGGTTTGCCGTCTGTATCGGTTATGGTCACGCTTTGAATGGCGCCCGTGTCTTGACAGTTGCACAGGGGTTCAAAGTCCAATCGGCCCAGCTCACCGGGGCCAGCCGATGTTTGGTCTTTTTTGATCAAGGTGCTGAGGGCTTTGGAATAAACGGTGTCTGCACGGTTGATGCTGGAGTTGTCTGCTTTGGCTGACAGGTATCTGTCTACCAGTGCCTGTGCCTGCGCCTTGGGTGTGGTTGCTGAACATGCAGCCAAGCCGAGCAGACAACATGTCACGAGAATTAAGTAGCTACGTAATGTTATGAAAGTCATTGTGGGGCGTATTTGAACAATTGGACTGATGGTTTAGCCTGACGATATTTCGGACCACCCCACATATCATTCTGTTTGAAATCTGAATACCAGTCTTGTCCGTCAAACATCGCGATATGTCCATGAGGTCCGCCACCGGGGACAGCAGGGATAACAGCGATATCCCCACGACTAGGCTGATAAACTTTGCAAGCCCAACGGCCAACCAACATGTCACCGGATAATTGATGTTCAACGAATCCAGCAGCAGCAAGTGTAGGCCCGTAGTCCTTTGCGGAAACAGGGGGGTGGTCTAAATTGAAGTTGCCTGCTTTTGGGCTAATCGAATAAATTTGGCACACTTCCCGGTCGAACCGGCTTCTGCATTTTTGCGGAGATATTGAAGGGTTGAATCTAAGGAACCAGCCATATTTGAATTTATTGAAGATCCATTCCAAGCATGCAAGCTATCACTCAGTTCATTAATCCGTCAAAAGCTACCTCTGTTGAGCGAAAAAAAACCGGCCTAATTAGCCGGTCTTTTTGATTCCTAGGGGCTTATTTACCCAAATAGCTGCAGCAGTAGTCGGTGGGGGTTTTCACCTTCAACTGGAACTTGGCATCGGCGGGTACTTCAAAGGACTGACCACCCTGAATGGTTTGCCAGCCTGTGCCGGGCAGGCAAACATCCAGCTCACCAGCCAGAATTTCCATGATTTCTTTCTCGGATGTACCGAACTCGTACTCGCCTGGCAACATCAGGCCCAGTGTTTTTTTGCTGCCATCGGCAAACAACACGGTGCGGCTGCTCACTTTGCCGTCAAAGTAGATGTTGGCGGCCTTCACCACGGTCACGTTTTCAAATTGGCTCATGTTGCAATCCTGTGTGTGCATTTAGAATGGCGAAATAATGCCTGAAAATTCAGGCCACAACACACAGACCTGAACAATTCAGGCAGGAGCTTGCGCACCATGGGCTTTGTCCGGCAAATTCAATCGGTTGTGCGCGCAGACTGGGGCTTGCTGCGCCGCTATCCACGGCTTCGGCTGTCGGCTTTTGGGGTGTGTTTCATCCCTGCGCTGTATGCCACCATTTACATTTCCAGCATGTGGGACCCGGAGTCCAAAGCGCCCCAGTTGCCGGTGCTGATCGTGAATCACGATGCAGGCACTGCCTACAAAGGCGAGCCCATCAATGTGGGCAAATCCCTGACGGACAAATTGCAGACGGATCGCAAACTGGGTTTTATTCTGGAACCGGATGAGCAGAAGGCGCGCGCCATGGTGCGGGACGGCGAGGTGGATTTTGCACTCATCATTCCCGAGAACTTCAGCGCAGAGGCCGTGGGGGCCAGCCGCAGTGGCGCTGGCGAACTGGTGGTATTTACGTCCGAGGGCAACAATTACACCGGTGCCAATGTGGCCAAAAAGTTTGCGCCCGAGGTGTCGCGCCGTTTGAACGAATTGCTCAATGAACGCCGCTGGACCAAGGTATCGGAAATTGCAGCCGATTCAGAAATCAAGGTGGCCAAATTAAAGGAAGGGGTGAGCGCACTGAATGCGGGGGCGGCACGCTTGAAGGCGGGTCTGGAGAAGGCCTCGGAGGGTTCTACCCAGCTGAATGCAGGCTTGGGCAAAGCGCGGGATGCGGGTGTAAAAATCAGTGCCGGTGCGGGGCAGTTGCGCGACTCGGGCTTGAAAATCACCGACGGCATGAAGCAGTTGGGCGGCGGCATTGCCCAAATGAATGCCAAGCTGCCTGCAGACGCCGACCTTGCTGCACTGAAGGAGGGTGCCACCAAAGTGGCCGAGGGCAATGCCCAACTCAGCCAGGGTTTGGGCGAGTTGAAAGCAGGCTCTGTGCGATTGACGGATGGTCTCACGGAGCTCAAAACCAAAACTGCAAGCATTCCATTTTTTGGCACCAAAGTGTCCAACGGCGCTGCACAGCTGGAAGAGGGCTCCATCAAGCTGGGCAATGGCTTGGGCAAGGCCAAAGGGGGCAGCGACAGCCTGGCCGATGGCAGCGCGCGGGTGCGCGATGGGGTGGTGAAGTTGTCCGATGGCATGGGGCAATTGGCCGGTGGCATTCGCACCATGCACAGCAAAATGCCCGCCGCCAGCGACCTGGACCGCTATGGTGATGGACTCAACACCTTGGCCGGCGCCACAGGCCAGTTGTCGCAAGGCCTGAATCGACTGGAAGAAGGCTCGGGCAAACTTGAGAATGGCTTGGCGCAATTGGCCGATGGGGCCGGCCAACTGTCCAATGGTCTGAACCTGCTCGACGAAGCGGTGCCAGCCAAGCTCAACATTCCAACCATTAACCCGGCTGGTTTTTCGGCAACGGTGCAAACCCGGGTTGAGGTGGCTGCACCCGTGCAAAACAATGGCAGTGCGTTCGGCTCCAATTTCATTCCGTTGTCGCTGTGGGTGGGGGCGGTCATGACCTCCTTTCTGTTTCACTACCGCAAATTGCCACTCAGTTTGGCGGCACAGGGAAACTGGTCCAAGTGCATCGGCAAAATGTTGATTCCGTCTTTCATTGTGGCGGGGCAGGTGGTCATCATGTTGCTGACGGTGGGCTTGGTGCTGGGCATTTCGATTGCACACCCGGCATTGCTCACCATCACGCTGTTCACGGCATCCATTGTGTTTGTCAGCATCGTGATGGCCCTGGTGCGTTGGTTGGGCGACACGGGCAAGGTGATGGCCGTGCTGTTCCTTATTTTGCAGCTCAGTTCGTCGGGTGCCATTGTGCCCATTCAGTTGAGTGGCGAGCTGTTCCAATGGTTGCACCCGTACCTGCCGTTCACCTGGGTGGTGAAGGCCACCAAGGTAGCGCTGTTTGATGCCTATGACGGCCAGTGGTTGTGGATGTATGCCCACATGCTGCTCACGCCGTTGGTGTTGTGGCCCATCGCAACCTACACCGGGCGGTGGGTGCATGTGCCCGATGAGCAGTATGTACCGGCGCTGGATGTGGTGTAAGCACACCCAGCCGGTGAGCAGACCATCGGCTTATCGATAAAGCGCGCGAATGTCGTCGCTCTGAATGGGCAGCCCGTCCCGGGTTGAAAATTTGCGGGCACTGGCAAAGTGGAAGCTCATGCGTTGAGCCCACTGCGCATCGTCCAGCAAACGCTGGTCTGCGCTGTCGTAACCCGGTTCGCCCGGGTTTTTCAGGAAGCGGTCCATCCAGGCCAATGTGTAATGCAGAATCATCGGCTTGGCCCAGCCACCCACGCAGGCGTTGTTCTCAATCTTGGGGCACCAGGAGCTGGCGGGCAGCACCGGGCCGGGTGAGTAGTCCAGGTGTGTGGTGCCTGCAATGGTGACTTGCATCACCGGCACATTGGCGGCACTCCACTGCTTATATCCACCGAGGTGTTCATCCCGGGCCGGGTTGCGTACAAAGGGCACTGGGGTAAAACCATATTCTGAGGTAAAGCCCAAAGCGGGCACGCGGGCGCTGACGGGTGGTGCGCCGCTTGGGCCTGTCAGTGGATTGTCCACCGGCAATGCGGACGCACCACTGGATGGCGCCAGGCTGGTCAGGGTGGCTGAGTTGGGCGCACTGCGTGAGCCCAGTGCATCCCAAGCCACGATGACCTTCACGGGGTTGGTGGGTGTCACCAAGCCAGGCCAGGGCAGAGAGTCTGCAGCACCATAGCTTTGCACCCAGGTTACGCCACCGGCGCCATAGGAGTGTCCGGCAATCCCGATTCGGTCCGCATCCACGTTCGCATTGAAGGGGTTGAAAGATGCTGTTTTGGTGGGGTAAGTGCCTCTGCAAGTGGCTTCATGCGGGTAAGGTTTGCTGGGGCTGGACAGCAAGAAATCAATGTCATTGACCAGCCCTTGAAAAAACACGGCACCGTTGAAGTTTCCGCCCTGTTCGCCCGTGGGGGTGGATGCGTCCGACAAGCCTTGCCCACGTGGGTCGTTGGTCAGCACCACATAGCCCGCCCGCACAAAGGCTTGCACGGCCCACCAGTAGAGTTGCTCGCTGGCCTGTACCGAGCCGTTTTTGATCACAATGGCCGGCAGGCGAGCGTTGCCTGCATTGCGGGGCCGCCACACATGGCCGGAAATCCGCGCGCAACCCTGGTCGTAATACACCACGGGTTGCACCTCGGCTTCTTGTTCATAGAAATTTTTTCCATCGGGCCCATCCACACCGGGGTAGCGGAAGGGGTCACCCACGCAGGGCCCAAACCCTGCTGCACACAAAGGCGTTACCCCGGTGTTGCCGAATGCGGGTGGCAGTACCCAGCTGGGGTCGCTGATGGAGCGTTGCAGCAGGTTTTGCAGGTTGGCCTGGTTTTGGGCCTGCAGGCGTTGCAAAAAGGCGGGGTTCAGTTGTTCCCGGTTGGCCTCATAGGTGTGGGCCACATTGGTGGCCTCGCATTGCGCAAACAGGGTGGACGGGTAAGCAGCGTCGTCGCAACTCAGGTCCAGCTTCAGGTTTTGGTTGGCTGGGTTCACCTGGTTACTGTTGACCGTGGAACCCGCTGCACTGGTGCGGCTGTCGGTCGCAGGGGTATCGCTGCCATTGCAGCCGGCCAACAGCACCAGCCATGAAAGGAACAGGGCGGGTAAGGCTGCACGGCGAATAACGGGGGTGGGCAGAGGGGTCATGGCGTTTGGCGAATCGCATCATTCAAACTCAATGAAAGGTTTACTCGCCAAGTGTGCAAAAAGATTCAAACCGACAGGCGTTCATGTCGGTTTTTGGCTCCAGACACGGATTCCGCAATATTTATTCCGTCATGTCAGTGAGTTGATAGCTCACCTTGCCGCCCGTCATGAATGCGCCACCACCCGCCACTCTTTCCTCCCGATCAAATTTCACCAGGCCCACGTTGGGGCAGTACCACTCGTGTGTGATGAGTGGCACATCGGTGAAGCCCGTCACTGGGCTGGTGTACAGGCGCAGGGACGCCTCGCCTTTCACCTGAATGCAGCCTTTGAATGTGCCATAGGGCACCTCCACGGTTTCGTTAACAGCCACCACGCTGAAGCTCATCAGTGCCTTGTGGCTGTGCACCAGGTTGTTGGGAAACTCGCTGGTTCTGCGCAGCAGAAAGGGCGCTGTAAAGCCGCCATCCCACTGAGTACCCGGCTTGAGCGGCATTTTCAGGATGGTGCGGGGTGAGTTATCCAGAGTGGCTTGCTCCTCCACATCGGTTCGGCTGGCCACGCGGTACACCGATTTGGCATCTCGTTGTATGTAATACTCCGCCCCCTGAATGCTGCGCCGTACCCAGGTGGCTTTACCGTCCAGCTCCACCTTGCGGTCCACACTCAGGGTGATTTCCGGATCAATGTCGCTGTCGGTCATGTCCGTTTCCACCTGGTAGGTCCAACTGCGCCCCACGGTCAGTGGGAAGTATCCCAGGGTTGGGTCATCCCGGTCTGCCAAGCCTGCTGTGGGGCCCATGTGTAGCCAGGTCCAATAGCCCAGACCTGCCGCCAGCACGGTGCCCAATGCAGCAAATTTCAACTTCGCGGCCAATTTCAACGTCGTCATGGTCGGGTTCTCACTTCTCGGGCAACTGGGGGGATGGCAGGTCGGACAGGCGAATGCGGTCCGCTTCAGCTGCGGCATTGCCACTCAGGAAATTGTTGCCTTTCGGCCCTTTGCGTGGCTTGACGGTGCCCATTTGCGAGTTGCCGTTGCGGGCTTTTTTCATGGCTTCTGAGAACAGGCTGTGCAAGCCCTTCTCGTAGGCAAATCGATAGGCCCGGGGTTCACCGGCTGGCCGATTGCCTGCAATTTCCTGGACCCACACAAAAATTTCGCCTTTTTCCTTGTTCTTGTTGGGCTCTTCAATCACCGTGGCCAGCAAGACGAAACGCGGCGGAAGGTCATCGGCCGACGCCCAGCCCTGGCTGTTTTTCAACAGGCCATAACCTTCGAAGTAAGCGGCAGAAACAGCCACCACCAATAACAGTTTGTAGCGCGGGCGAATGTTGCTGTACAGGCACATGCACAGCATCAGAAACGCCAGCACGGCAAACAGGATGCTGAGGGCCAAGACCACGGTGGAATTCATTTTTCTGTCCTTTCTACAAGTGTTTTGGGCAAGGTGTTGATGCCGAGTACTTCGCCATTGGGGCCGAGGTTGAATCGAACCGCGGTGCGTTCATCGCCTTTGCGTTCAAGGTCCACCGTGCCATAGAAGATGACTTCTGCACGGGGGTTGACCTTGACCACCGAGACGCTGGCCTGCACGGGTTGTCGATCCTTGGAGTCGTAGTAATGCACGTTGACGGTGTATTCCCCGGCTTCAAAGCCGCGGATGGTCACCACTTCCTGGTTCAGTGGGTTCACCACTTCCTTGCCGTTGACGATGATCACGTCATTGACCATGCCCCGGTCGTCCCGGTCCAGGTGCATCAGTCCGGCGTCCCTGTTGCGAAACCACACCACCTGACCCGCCGGGTTTTCCACCCAGGTGTCGAGGTCGTTTGGGTTTAAGTCGGGCCAGGTCATGGTGATGATGAATTCTGCGTGCGCCGGAATATCGCCGGTCTTGGCAAATTTCGGGTTGAAGGCCAGCAAGGCGATCACAAAGCAGAAGACGAAAGCGATCAACATGTTGAACAACATGTCGTAGAACGGGTCGGCCTCAGGCTCCCGTGGCTTTTTTCTGGAGATGCCCACGGTTTAGCGTCCTGCGGGGTCAGCCAGGTATTGCAGCCGGGTTTCAGCGATGTGAATGGCTTTGGCGGTGAGGCTGTCTGCAAAACGGTCCAGGCGCATCAGCTGAAGCCCCAGCAACATGTTGGCGGCCAAGCCTGTCATGGTGGTCAGCAGCGCAATGCCCAAACCACCGGTCAGTGTTTTGAGCACCGTGGCTGTTTGGCCAGCATCAAAACTGTCCATGGCGCCCAGTTGTAAAGCCAGTATGGAAAAGCCGATCACCTTCCCCAGCAGGCCGAGCTTCAGCAAAATGCCATTCAACCACCATGCCATTTCATGTGGCGCTGCAGCTTGCTCGGCCAGCAGGTCGGTCATCTTCCCATGGTCGCGCCAGTGGGGGCCTTTGGCCAAGGCACCGTTGACAAAGGCCTGGGCCCATACGCCCGTGGGTTGAGCATCGAGCCACCGCTGCGCGGGTTCAATGCCCTGGTCCAGTGACTGTTCAAATTCGTCAAAGGCCCGGCGTTGTCGCGCCAGCTCATGAGCCCGCACGCCTGCCCACACTGTGGCGGCAGTGAACAGGATCACGATGAGTGCGGTGAGGTAAGTGGGGTCGGCTTGCAGCAGGGCTGCCCAGATGCCTTTGTCGAGCAGCAAATAAGCCGCAAACAACAACAGCCCGGCAAATGCAAGCCACAATTCAAAGAGTGGTTCTGTTTGACGCATGTTTCCAAGGGGCGCGAGGCGACCCTGGAATTTTCCAGCAATGGTGGCTTTCACAATATCCTCAACTGCCTGTGGCATGGGTCTGGATGCGTCGGCCAAACCCTTGGATTTTTTATGTGCAGCGGCGCCTCTGTGTGTGGGTGCAAAAGCCCCGGTGGGCGCTCGCTTGCTGTGTTGGATTATTGCATAAAAAAACCCGACCTTGTGGGTCGGGTTTTTCGTGTCACGACAAGCGCCCGGTGGGGCGCCCACCAACCAAAATTTATGCAGCGGCCTTTACCTTCAGGCGCCAGGCGTGCAGCAGGGGTTCTGTGTAGCCAGCAGGCTGTTCCAGTCCCTTGAACACCAGGTCACAAGCGGCTTTAAACGCAGCACTGTTTTCAAAATTGCCAGCCATGGGCTTGTACAGGGGGTCACCAGCGTTTTGCTGGTCCACCACGGCAGCCATGCGCTTCATGGTTTCCATCACTTGGGCTTCCGTAACAATACCGTGGTGAATCCAGTTGGCGATGTGCTGGCTGGAAATACGCAGCGTGGCGCGGTCTTCCATCAGGCCCACGTTGTTGATGTCGGGCACCTTGGAGCAACCCACACCCTGATCAACCCAGCGAACAACGTAACCCAAAATACCTTGGGCGTTGTTGTCCAGCTCCTGCTGCTTTTCAGCGGCCGACCAGTTGGTGTTGGTGGCCACGGGCACTTGCAGCAGGTTGGCCAGAATGCCTGGGCGCTCTGCATCGGCATCAATCTTTTCCAGTTCGGCTTGAACGGCAGCCACGCTCACCTGGTGGTAGTGCAGGGCGTGCAGTGTCGCAGCCGTCGGGCTGGGTACCCAGGCGGTGTTTGCACCGGCTTTGGGGTGACCAATTTTTTGTTCCAGCATGGCTTTCATCAGGTCGGGCATGGCCCACATGCCCTTGCCGATTTGTGCACGGCCTTTCAAGCCACAGCTCAAACCCACCAGCACGTTGTTCTTTTCGTACGCCGCAATCCAGGCGCTGCTCTTCATGTCGGCCTTGCGGATCATGGCGCCGGCTTGCATGGCGGTGTGCATTTCGTCGCCAGTGCGGTCCAGGAAACCGGTGTTGATGAAGGCCACACGGCTGGCAGCAGCGGCAATGCAGGCCTTCAGGTTGACCGATGTGCGGCGCTCTTCGTCCATGATGCCCAGCTTCACGGTGCTGTCGGCCAGGCCCAGCAGCTTTTCAACATGGCTGAACAGTTCGGCCGCAAAACCCACTTCCTTGGGGCCGTGCATTTTGGGTTTCACGATGTACACCGAGCCCTTGCGGCTGTTGCGAATGCCGTTGGCTCCGTTGCCCTTCAGGTCGTGCAGGGCGATGGTGGTTGTGATCACCGCATCCATGATGCCCTCGGGGATCTCCTTGTCGCCGTCGTACAAAATGGCAGGGTTGGTCATGAGGTGGCCCACGTTGCGCAGGAACAGCAGCGAACGACCATGCATGGTCACAGGCTCACCGTTTGCGCCTGTGTATTTGCGGTCACCGTTCAAGCCACGGGTGAATGTTTTTCCGCCCTTGCTGACGGACTCGGTCAGCGTACCTTTGAGAATGCCCAGCCAGTTGCTGTAAGCCACAACCTTGTCGTCTGCATCCACTGCAGCAACCGAGTCTTCCAGGTCCAGAATGGTGGACAGGGCTGCTTCCATGACCACGTCGGCCACGCCGGCTGCGTCGGATGCGCCAATCGGCGTGTTGCGGTTGATGATGATGTCGGAGTGGATGCCGTTGTTCTTCAGCAGCACGGAGGATGGGTTGGCTGCATCGCCCTGATAGCCCACGAATTGGGCAGGGTTGGCCAGTGTGGCCACGCCACCGTTTTTCTGGGCCACTTTCAGTGCGCCGCCTTCAACAGCGTAACCGGCTGCATCTTTGTGGCTACCGCCTTGCAAGGGGAACGACTGGTCCAGGAAGTTGCGGGCAAATTCAATCACTTTGGCGCCACGCACCGGGTTGTATGCACCCGCGCGGTCTGCACCGCCTTCTTCAGAAATCACGTCGGTGCCGTACAGGGCGTCGTACAAGCTACCCCAGCGGGCGTTGGCGGCGTTCAGTGCGTAACGGGCATTCAGAATGGGCACCACCAGTTGGGGGCCTGCTTGTGTGGCCAGCTCGTCGTCCACGTTGGTGGTGGTGGCTTTCACATTGGCGGGTTGTTCAACCAGGTAGCCAATCTTTTTCAGGAATTCCTGGTAAGCGGGCATGTTGGTGATGGGGCCGGGGTTGGCCTTGTGCCAGGCATCCATTTCCAACTGGATGCGATCACGCTCGGCCAGCAGGGCAATGTTTTTGGGCGCGAGTTCCTTGACGATGGCGTCAAAACCAGCCCAGAACTTGGCGGATTCAATGCCTGTGCCGGGCAACACTTGCTCGTTCACAAAGTTGTACAGCTTGGTGGCCACTTTCAGGCCATGAACGGTGGTGCGTTCTGTCATGTCTAGAACCTCAGCAATGGATCAAATTGGGCGCACCCTGCCCGATACAGGGCAGAGCGCCGAAACCGACTATTGTAAAGGAAACTAGGGGTTCACTCGAATGGGGGCTAACCAGAACAGCCCCCGAGTGCAGACCTTTGGGCCTCAGGCCATGGAAAGGCGTGGGCTGGGCACTTCGGCCACCAGCGCTTGCAGGCGCTTGCGCTGGGCTTTCATTTGGCGTTCCAGCGCCTTGAACCGGGCTTTGTAGGCTTTCAGTGTGTCGCCGTTTTTGAGTGAATTCTTGGTGTCTTCATACCAAGCTTCTTTCAGTTTGGCCCAATCCTGCAGTGCCTTGCTGAAATGGTCATACTCCAGGCTCAGGCGTTCTTTGAAGGCTTCCAGCTGGGCTTGAACGGTGGAGGGTTGTGCGTCGAGTTTTTCCTGCGCCCGCTTGAACTGCATGCTGGCACGGGCCTTTTCGATCGCGAATTTGGGGCAGCGTTTCAGGTTTTTCGTCAAGCCAACCCAGGACAAGCTGGCGATCAGCCACTTGGTGGCGTCCAGTTGGTACCAGCGAACGCCGTTGCGGTAGTCATACTGGAACAGGTGGTGGTAATTGTGATAACCCTCGCCGTAGGTGAAGATGGCCAGCAGGTCATTGTCACGGGCTGTGTTTTCATCGGTGTATGGGCGACGACCCCAAATGTGGGCCAGCGAATTGATGAAGAAGGTGGTTTGGTGAGACCACACCAGGCGAAGCAAGCCGCCCAGCAGCAATACACCCCACACGTCACCGGCCAAGTAGCCGATCAGCAGGGGAATACCCAGGTTGGTGCCCCAAGCCAGCGCGTAATAGTGCTTGTGCTGGAACATCACGAGTGGATCTTTCAACAGGTCTGGCGCATTGCTGAAGTTGTCTGCGCCGGATTCATACCGTTTCAGCATCCAGCCCATGTGGGAGAACCAGAAACCGCGCTTGGCAGAGTAGGGATCATGTTCGGGGTCGTCCACGTGGCGGTGGTGGGTGCGGTGGCCAGAGGCCCAAATCAGAATGCTGTTTTGCAGCGTCATGCTGCCAAACACCATGAACACCAGCCGCACCAGCCAATGGGCTTCATAAGTGCGGTGCGCCCACAGCCGGTGATACCCCCCCGTGATGGACATGCCATTCAGAATGGCCAACACCACGAAACTGACCCAAGCTGCGGTCGAAAAGTCGTGAAACCAGGCATATGCAGGAATGACAGTGAGAGCGGCAATGGCTGTGCCAAACAGCACAATGATGGCAGCCCAGTTTTTGGGGCTGTTGGGGTCAACGCGTGTGGTCATGGAGTGTTCGTCATGAATGTTGAGAAGTCAGACCGAATCATACGGATTTCCTGTGACGTTCATCGGACAAACACCTCAAATAATGGGCCTCAATTGCCAGAATCCAACATTTCCTGAACAGGGAAGCGGTGATTTGTCAGCAAGTTACCGATCGGTTTGTAGGGTATTTGAGTTAAACTGCCCAAAATTATTTACATATTGACAATATGTCGAGTCATCCTGTCTTTCCCGGTTACTTCAACAGCCCTTGGCCAACTGAAGATGCTGGCCCTGCGCGTTTACAAAATTGGCCTGGGTTTGGTTGGCCAGAAAATGCACGGTTGCAATTGACCCATCGACGAACCCAACTCTCGACGATGGTGGTGTTGGGCGAACCCGGGGAAGTTTTTTTGCTGACCCATTCGGCCTTGCGGGCAAAGCTCGGGCTGCCAACCACGGCACGGGTGGATCAGATTGACCCGATCACCTTGAAAACCATTCGCCAGTCGCCGCGCTTGCCCGGTGGCCCCATGTGGCCGGGTGGCCTGGCCATGCTGGCTTCCGGAAACATCCTGGTGGTGTATGGTCGCCATGCGCATTTGTTGAACCGGCAGCTGCAGGTCATCGCCCACCGTGAGTTGATGATCGATGAGCCACACAATTCGTTTGTGGTCTTGGACAATGGCTGGGTTGTCACCAAAAACCTGTCGCAAACCACTGCAGCCTGCATTCAGGTGTTGCACCCCGACACCTTGCTGCCCGTCTGCCGGCCCATTCAATGCGCTGAACCATCGATTGCCCGGCTGAGCGCCAGCGGCAACACCGTGTACGTGGCTGGCATGCGCCATTTGTACCGTTACCGTGTGGATGATCAGGCTCAGGGTTTGAGCCTGGACAAAGACTGGATTCCAGACTACATGGGCACGTCCATCAATACCTTTGGTTGGGACATGGTGCTGGATGGACACTCCGCTTGGTTGATGGACAATGGTCATCACCGCTACCTGTTCAAGATGGTGGGTGCAGGGGTGTCTCCCACGGCCAATCGGCTGGTGCGCGTCTCGTTGAGCAATCCCGATCAGGTGTGGCGCAGTGATGTGTCGGGCTTGATGGGGGGTAGTGTGACCAACCCGCCACTGGTGAGTCCGCTCCACGGCGTGGTGTTGGGCTACGACTCTGCCAACACAGTGTTGAAAGCCTGGCGCTTTCAGGCCGATTCCGTGAGAGCTCCCGAACTGTTGTGGAGCAAGTCTGGTTTTGGCTGCGCAAGCCACATGCTGCTCATGGACCGGTCGGGCGTGTTGTGGATCAATGACTATCGGTATTTGACCGAGCACGTGGTTGCACTGGACCTGCAGAGCGGTCATGAGCTGGCCCGCATCAAAACGCCGGGGCACATGCAAGGTGTTGTGTTTCCCTGTCCTGGTTGGAATCGGGATGTCTATTGGGTGTCAATGGACCAAGTCTGCAGGATTGCGTTGACCTAACCCGGTGAACGAGTCCCAACGGAGCAGGTTCACCGGGCCAGGGTGGTCAAACGCTGGGGTGCAGCAAGTGGTTCAAATCCAGTGCGCCGCCCAAAGGGGATTCTGCAGCGGCCGAAGATGCAATCGAGGTTAATTGACCGACCACGGGCAGCGACGACAATGCCGAAGAGGCCTCTGCGCCACCTGCGCCGGTTAACAGTCCAACCGTGCCCCCACCGATCAATTCAGGTGTCGCAACCCCCGATGTGCCCAGCAAATCGGCCACCATGTGGGCCAGAGGTTCTGCAGGTGTTCCTGTGGCCAGGCCATCGACACCATCGGCCACCACGTGCAGCCCACCCACCAAACCACCGCTGAGCGGTTCAACCGGAATTGCATCGCCCCCGTTGAGCACCAGGTTGAGTGCGTCGCCCAGCGGTGCAAGCGGTGTACTGTGCAACGCGCCATCCAGACCGCCACCAAGCCCGGATGCGATGCCTGCGAGGCCACCATCGTTGCTGCCGGTGATGATGGCGTGAAGGATGTCGGCCGCGTCTCCGACCACAGGAACCCCGTCGGTTGCGCTGGCAAACTGATCACTCAAATTCAGGAGCGTATTGGTCACACCGCCCACCGACAGGCCAATCAGACTGTCGCTGCCGCCATTGCCGGCGAGCACGTCGGTGACTGTGTCCACCAGCGTGCCCACCACCGGCACTGGGGCAGTGAGTGCGTCAAGGTGTTCACTCAGATTCTCGACCGTGGCGGTCAAACCGCCTGCGCTATCGGCAGGCGTGATAATGGGGTCGGCTGTTTGCGGATTGTCCACCGGGGTGTCTGAACCACCACCGTCGCCCAGCGCTACAAATGCGGCTGCTGCGCCCGCCGCAGGGAAGAGCAGGCCACCACCAGCACCTGCCAGCAAGCCAGCGCCCACGAGGCCCGTCATACCGTCTGCGCCATCTTCCCCTGCAATCACGGCTGCCTGATTGTCGCCAGCCATGTCTTGAGTGAGGGCCAAATCACCCACATTGTCCGGGCTCACGCGTTCCACCACCACATGGCCATCTTGGCCTGGACTGCGTTCGAGGTGCAACTGGGCCTCCGCACCGCTGGACACTTCCAGCACGGAGGCAATTTGTCCAACAGTGCCCGGTATGCTGACCATGGCGATGGATCCAGGGGTTGAGCGCAGCACGTCCCCGCTGCGAATTTCCATGCCACTGGTCAGTTGCATTGGAGGTTGACCTTCACGAACCAGGGTGACGTTGCCCCGAACGTCCGATGCCTGAGCGATGCTGCCTTGTGTACCGATGTCTGTTGTCATTGTGGTTGTTCCTGTAGAAACATTACCTAATTATGGTTAATCATTTGTAGGTAAAACGCTGACATGGTATCGGAGGAAATTACTACAATCAAGTGAGTGTGTAAAATTTTTTAATGGTTTGATTTTTCGGATTTTCGGCTGGTTTCTGGCAGCGATTGCACGTCAGTGGCGGACGTGGGTACCCACCAGGTCAGCCATGTTGAGTCGCCGTAGTCCCGGTGATTGGCGGTCGGTGACCAACACCACCAGCAACGTCACCACGCCGCCAGCCACGATGGAGGGAACCAGCCCCAGCGCACTGGCCGCCATGCCCGACTCAAACGCCCCAAGCTCATTCGATGAGCCAATGAAGATGCCATTGATGGCCGACACGCGGCCCCGCATGTCATCGGGCGTGCTCAGTTGAAGAATGGTAGAACGCACCACGACCGAAACACCATCGAAAGCCCCAGACAGCAGCAGACACACAAAAGCCATGTGCACCGTGGTGGACAGTCCAAACCCGATAATGCAAACCCCAAAGCCGGCTACACACCACAGCAGGATGGCGCCCGCCTTTTGATCGATGGTGAAGCGTGCCAAGGCCACGCCAACCACAGTGGAGCCAATGGCGGGTGCAGCCCGCAGCAAGCCCAGCATGGCTGGGTCGCCGTGCAACACTTGGGCAATGAAGGCGGGGAGTATCGACACTGCGCCACCAAACAGCACGGCAAACATGTCCAGTGAAAGCGCTGCCAGAATGATGTTGTGGCCAAATACAAACTTAAGCCCTTCCCGAATGCTGCTGAACACGGGTGCCGGTGCTGCTTGCGGCAGTTCGTACACGGTTTTCATGAACAAGCAGGCCAGCAGGGACAAGGCTGCCAACACAGCGGCCAAGCCATACGCGGCAGTGACGCCAAACCCGGCAATCACCAGGCCACTGGCGGCGGGGCCCAGCACCAGGCAAGCCTGAAAGGCGGTGGCACTGACCGCACTGCCACGGGCATACAGTTCACGGGGCAGAACCGAGGCCATCAAGGCTTGGTACAAGGGCCGCACGAACGCCCGGCTGACACCACTCACCCCCACAGCCCCATACAGAAAAGCCACTGTCCAGCTGTGCGGGGTGTGGGTGAAGAAGGCAATGCCAGCCGCCAGCAGGGTATGAATGACCGCGGCCAACACCGTCAGTTTTTGGCGAGAGTAGGTATCCACATAGTGGCCAGCCAGCAGGGCTGTGGCGAAATACGGCACGACCTCGGCCAGGCCCACCCAGCCCAGGGTGAGCACATTGTTGGTCAGGCTGAACACATGCCAACCCACGGCAACTGTCACGATTTGATAGCTCAGGGTGATGCCAATCCGAAAGGCCATCAGGGCGAGAAAGGGCCAATCGGCCAGGGGTGATCGACGAGGGGCAGTCATGCAAGGGCTCTTCGAGTGCAGCGATGGGTTGTGTTAGCGCGTGATCCAGGTTTGCCAGAACAGACCCAGCCAAGCCGACACCACCAGCGCCGTGGAAACACCGCCCAAGGCTGCACTCAGGCGTTGTAGCGGTGGGCCAGCAAAAACAAAGGCATTCACGCCAAAGGCGCGAAACAGGTAGGACAGTGGGTTGACCCAGGCACCGAAGACGAAGGCCCAAACAATCCAGTGCGGCACCTGTGGCAGTTTGAACACTTGAATGTACAGGGTGATGAGCCCCAGCATCAGTGCCAGCATGATCCAGTCCAAATGGGCCGCGCCAATTTGGCGAAGATTCACTTTGACAGAGCCTGGCTTGTCATGAAGGCGTTGAAGGATGCCCAGCATCACGAAGCCCAGCAGGCATGAAAAAGTAATCGCCAGACCGGCGCTGAGCACCAAGGTCTGGCTGGCTAATTCTGAATTCATGGTGTCCGTCCCAACAGTGCAATCGCCCGATTATAGGGCGATTGCAGGGCAGGAACAGGTCATGGGGGAAGGGTTCAGGCTGTCTTGAACTTTTGCAGTGCTGCTTTCAATCGCTGAGACAACTCGGTCATTTGGCGGGCGGCTTGTTCGCTGCTTTCGGAGGCCGAGTTGTTTCGTTGTGCCAGTTCCGTGATTTTCATGACCGCCTCGGCAAAACGCTCGGTGGCAATCTTCTGCTCCCCGGTGCTGTGGGCAATGTCGTTTGCTCGTACGGCAGAGCGTTCAATCAAGGTATCGATTTCGTCAAGTGCCGAGCCTGCCTGATGGGCCCGTTCAACACCCTCGGACACGCCCAGGCGCACCGCAGCCATTTTTTCAACGGCTTGTTCAGTTTGGTGAACGATGTTACCGACGGTGCTCGAAATTTCCTGTGTGGATTGGCTGGTTTGCTCAGCCAGTTTGCGCACTTCGTCGGCCACCACGGCAAAACCTCGACCCTGTTCACCGGCGCGCGCCGCTTCAATGGCGGCATTCAGTGCCAGCAGGTTGGTTTTGTCGGCAATTTCCTGAATCACATTCACGATGTTCAGAATTTGTTGGGAGCTGGAGCCCAGCGATTGAATGACTGCAGCGGATTGCTCCACCTGTGCAGAGATCGTGCTCATGTCGTTCACAGTACCGCCCACCATTTGACGGCCACGAGCTGTTTCTTCAATCACATGGCCACTGGCTGCTGCGGCTTCAGCGGCGTTGTCGGCCACTTGGCACACGGTGGCGTGCATTTCTTCAACCGTGGCCGACATGTTGGACGACGCATCGAATTGTTGCTCGGAGCAATCTTTCGCCACGCGTGCTTGCTGAACCAGGGCCTCTGAGGACTGGGCGATTTCGTCGCAAGCTGTCTCCACACCGCGGATCAGGTTGCGCACCTGTTCGCTGGTTTTGTTCAGGGAGACCCCAATCACATCGATTTCGTTGCGACTGTCATTCTGGGCGTTTTTCACTTGCGCACTCAGGTCGCCTTGACCCAGGCGGTGCAATGCATCGGCCACCTCTGTCAGGGGACGAAGGCGGTTTTTCAACAACCAGAACATGGCACCGGCACACACCAGCGAGGCGAGAATACCAGCCAGAATAATCTGGTTACGCGTGTGGTTGCTGCTGGCCAGAAATTCGCTTTTGGGTGCAGTGACCACCACCAACCATTTCCAGGATTTGGAAAATGCGGTTGAAAGCATGGTGTCGGTGGCAGAGCCATCTTGCAGGTTCACGGCCAGTTCACCCACCTCGGGTTGGTTTTTGATGGTGTCCAGCGTGCTGGCTGCCCAGCTCGAATCCTTGGGCATTTCCAGAATGGTTTTGGATTCCAGGGATGGGTGAAGAACCCACTCACCGCCACCAGTATCATCACCGCCCACGCGAACGATGCCGACCATGCCGGTGTCTGCAATGTGCAGGTTGCCAAACAGTTCGCGGATTTGACCCAGTTCACTGTCCAGGGAGATGCGGATCGACAAGCCTGCAAACACGCGACCTTGAGGATCGCGAATGGCTTTCACTTTGCTGAAGAAATATTTGCCACCACGCACGGTCAAGCCGCTGTAGTCCTTGCCGGCAGACAATGCTGCACCCACGGGGTCGGTCAGTGAAATTTCGCTGCCATGCATGGCTTTGCCGTCCTTGCGCAGCAAGGTGCTGGCCCGGTAAACCTTGCCGTTGTATACCGACAAAAAGGCAATTTCATCGCCTGTCAGTGATTTGAACGAATTCAACAGGTCGGTGTTGCCGTTCACTGGTGTACCCGCAATCATCAATGTTGGCAAGTCACGTCCGTTCGTGTTGATGAGTTGCGCTTGTTCGATCAGGTCGCCAGGCAGCCATTGTTCCAGCAATCGAAACTGTCGTTCTGCGCGGGTGTTGACCGCATCAAAGTAACCATCCAGCACTTTTTGTACTGTTTGGGATTGTTGTTTCAGGTCGGTTCGCGCCCCTTCCATGGCGTCCTGATGACCGGTGATGGTCACCACGGTCGTCAGCACAGCCATGGTGGTCAGAATCACGCCGGCTGAAAAGACGGAAATCTGTTTGGTCAACGATGACCGAGAGAGAATGATCATGGTGTTTTTTCCCCAGTGTCGAGAGTTCCGGGATCGGAATTGTTGGATTGGATGGGTTCGTCATGCCCGGTTTTGAGTCACTGTATGTGAAATAGAGTTAACCCAATCGGTTGAATAAAGCCTTAAAATTGAACAAGTTTTGGGCTACAGTGCAGCCTTGAATGCCACCCCCCGCTATTTTGGGGCTCCCCCACTTTTTAATGAACCTGCCCATGGAATGCCGCGCCCGGTGCGGTGCTTGCTGTATCGCACCGTCCATCACGAGCCCCATACCCGGCATGCCTCAGGGCAAACCTGCAGGGGTGCCCTGTGTGCAACTGGATGAGGCCATGCAATGCCGATTGTTTGGCAAACCCGAGCGCCCTGCATGTTGTGGGGGGCTGCAACCCAGTGTGGAAATGTGTGGGGATGAACGCGAATTCGCGTTGCGCTGGTTGGGTGACCTGGAGCGGTTGACCAAGCCACAGAGCGCTGCATGATTGACCATGCGCGCATGAAGGGTGATCCTAGTCTTGAATGGTTTGTATCGGACACTCCACCCGCTGCTTGAGCGCCTCATTCATGGCAAGGTAAGCCTGTTTAGCAAGGCGAATTTGTGACCACATGGCATGGGCCACTACCCCGGAAAACCGTTCGCCGTGAATGAAACGACACTGTTCCGGTGACAACTCCTCAATGGTGAAATAGTGCTCACCTGCAAACAGCGCCGCCAGCAACGGGTTGTCGGGTGCGCCCCAAGTCAGGTTCTTCCCCTCATCGCACCGTCGAACTTTCGCTGCAAATTTAAACAGCCGTCCATTCACGTGGGCATGGAAGCGGACTGTATCGCCCAACGTGGCGGTTCCGCGAATTCTCGTGATGAACGGGTTCCATTCAGGGAAGTGCTCAAAGTCTGTCAGTGCAGACCAAATGGCTTTTTTACTGGCTTGGATGAGAATGTCGGTTCTGATTTCACGCATGGTGCTTTTGGTTTGGTGGAATACGGCTAGTCACGATGGTGCATTATTTCATGCAACAATGATAGTAGAGACACCGCAGTGTCCACACCCACACAGGAGACCCCCATGAGCACCCACTACCGCGCCTGCCATTTGTGCGAGGCTATTTGCGGCCTGAAGATCGAGGTCAACGACGGCCGTGTGGTGTCAGTCAAAGGCGACGAAAACGATCCATTCAGCCGTGGGCACATTTGTCCCAAGGCTGTCGCCTTGCAGGACATCCATGAGGATCCCGATCGCTTGCGACAACCGGTCTTGAAACGAAACGGTCAGTGGGTTGAAATTTCGTGGGATGAGGCCATCGAACGCGCCTGTGAAGGCCTGCTGGCAGTTCAAACCCAACATGGGCCCAATGCGGTGGGTGTGTACCAGGGCAACCCAAATGTACACAATTGGGGCCTGATGACGCACAGTCCCAATTTTCTGGGTCTGCTCAAAACCCGCAACCGGTTTTCAGCCACGTCGGTTGACCAGTTGCCAGCCCAGTTGATGGCCTACTGGATGTACGGTCACCAACTGTTGTTGCCCATTCCCGATATCGACCACACCGATTATTTCTTGATGCTGGGTGCCAACCCCCTGGCCAGCAACGGCAGCTTGATGACCGTGCCCGATGTGACGCACCGCTTGAAAGCCTTGAAGGCACGGGGTGGACAACTGGTGGTGGTGGACCCCCGAAAAACAGAAACCGCCGAACTGGCCACCCAATACCATGCCATCCAGCCGGGTGGCGACACTGCGTTCTTGTTCGCCGTTATCCAGACCATTGTCTCAGAAGGCCTGGTTCGGGCTCACCATTTGAGCCCGTACACCAAGGGTCTGGATGAGGCCTTGGCAGTGATTTGCACGGTGACACCGGCCATGGCTGCGGCCGACTGTGGCATCCCGGCCGAGCAGATCGTGAACATCGCCCGCCAGTTTGCTGCAGCACCCCGGGCCGTGGCCTATGGGCGCATGGGGGCTTGCACCCAGCGCCATGGTTCGCTGGCCCAATGGGCCATTCAAGTTTTAAACCTCGTCACCGGTAATCTGGATGCAGTGGGTGGGGCTTTGGTCACCCACCCTGCACTGGACTTGATTGCAGCCCCCAACAGCAAGCCTGGCAGCTACGCCCGTTGGCACAGCCGTGTCAGTCAAAGGCCAGAGGCTCTGGGCGAGTTTCCATGCTCCATCATGGCCGAGGAAATACTGACCGAGGGCCCAGACCAAATTCGAGCCATGGTGACCGTGGCGGGCAACCCGGTGTTGTCCACACCCAATGGTCGGCAATTGGACCAGGCCCTGGCCAGTCTGGATTTCATGGTGTCGATAGACCTGTACATCAACGAAACAACACGGCATGCCGACTTGATTTTGCCAACCACGTCACCGTTGGAGCACGACCATTACGACCTGATTTTCAACATCTTTGGTGTGCGAAACCAGGCCAAATACAGCGAGGCCACCTTGCCCAAGCCAACGGGAGCGCTGGACGATTGGGAGTTGATGGACCGCTTGGCCAGCTGCTTTGCAGCCAAGTCGGGCAAGCCCAGCCGGCCTTCCATGCCTCCCCAGATGATTCTCGACATGGGCTTGCAAATGGGCCCGTATGGCATGAACAGCGAACACAAGCTCAGTTTTGCTGCATTGAAGGCCAACCCACACGGCATTGATTTGGGGCCGTTGAAGCCCAGCTTTCCCGACCGTTTGCAAACACCGCACAAGCACATTGATGCAGCGCCCGAGCCTGTGATGCAGGCGGCCCGCAGCTATGTGGATGCACTGGCGCACCAAGGGCAGGGCGGTGAGACAGTGCTTCAGGGCACGCACCGCTTGATTGGTCGACGGCACATTCGCAGCAACAACTCGTGGATGCACAACAGCGAACGTTTGGTGAAGGGGCGCGACCGTTGCACGGCCATGCTTCACCCGGATGATGCAAAGCAGTTGGGTGTAGGTACAGACGGCGCGGTGCGCATTGTGAGCCGAGTGGGCGAAATTCGCCTGCCGGTTGAAATCACCGACACCGTGATGCGCGGTGTGGTCAGTGTGCCGCACGGTTGGGGTCACGACCGGCCGGGTGTACGGCAAAGCATTGCACAGGCCCATGCCGGTGAAAGTTGTAACGACCTCACCGACGAGCGCTGGCTCGATGAATTGTCGGGCAACGCCGCGCTCAATGGTTTGCCAGTGACCGTATTGCTCGCTGATGAATACAGCCCCACCCTTTGAAGGAATTTCTACAATGACTCACCCAGCCAGTCGCATGGTGACGCCCAATGGTCAGGTTGCATTGATTACCGGTGCCAACACCGGCATAGGCCGTGTCACCGCCACCACGCTCGCTTTGCAGGGCTACCATGTCTTTTTGGCCTGCCGAAACCAGTCGAAAACTGAGGAGGTTCTGCGGGATATCCAGCAGCGCAGCGGCGGTACCGCCAAGGCGGAATTTGTATCGCTGGACCTGGGAGATTTGAATTCGGTACAGGCTTGCGCACAGCATTTTTTGAACAAGAAAATGCCCCTGAACCTGCTCATCAACAATGCAGGGTTGGCGGGCAACAAGGGCTTGTCGAGCTCAGGATTTGAGCTCACCTTCGGCGTGTGCCATTTGGGCCATTTTTTATTGACCCAATTGCTGATGCCTGCATTGAAAGCAGCCCCCTCAGCCCGCATCGTGGTGGTGTCCAGCCGTGCGCACTTGCGGGTTAAGGGGTTGGACTTTGACAGCCTAAGGCAGCCCACGCAAAGCCCGGGTGGCTTGAAGGAGTACTGTCAGGCCAAACTGGCCAACATGCTGTTTGTCAAAGGGCTGGCCAAACGCTTAAAGGGCACGGGCATCACGGCGTATGCATTGCACCCCGGCGTGGTTGCAACCGAGGTGTGGCGAAGTGTTCCCGGTTTTTTACAGCCGCTCATCAAGCTGTTCATGATTTCGCCCGAGGACGGCGCGCAAACCACCTTGTACTGCGCCACCAGCCCGCAAGCAGCGGGGCAGTCCGGTTTGTATTACGACCGCTGCAAGCCGGTAAGGTATTCTCAGGCAGCCGACGACGAAGCGCTGGTTGAACGGTTGTGGGCCGAGTCCGAAGCCTGGGTTGCACAATACACCACCGTTTGAGGGCTGCAGGCTGTGAGTGAAGTGGTTTTTCCCATCACCTACACACGCACGTTGGCGCGGGAACAAGGCCTGGACCACAAAGGGCAATTGGCGTTGCTTCGGGGCACGCGGCTCACGCCCCGTGACTTGGTGGAACTCAACACCCACATCGATGCGGATACGCAGGCCACGATTGTGCGCAATGCGCTGCAACTGAGTGGCAACCCCGCACTGGGGTTGCGTTGGGGGGCCAACCTGCATTTGGCAGCCCATGGCCCTTTGGGCACTGCCATTGCCTCATCGCCAACCCTGGGCCAAGCCTGGAAAGCCACCGAGAAATTTCACGACATACGCGGCGGCTTTGCCCGTATGGAAGGCCATGTGGGCAACGACCATTTCGCGGTCATCGTCCGCATGGCGGTTCCCCTGGATGAAGTGGGGCGCTTTTTCTGTGAGGCTGTGTTGGC
The DNA here is from genome assembly GCF_036405155.1 of Limnobacter sp. Taxonomy (GTDB): domain Bacteria; phylum Pseudomonadota; class Gammaproteobacteria; order Burkholderiales; family Burkholderiaceae_B; genus Limnobacter. The sequence continues at coordinate 197,790 of NZ_DASWYD010000003.1, forward strand.
CACCATGGTCAATCACTTGGGCATGATCATTGGTCGCCCCAGCCCGGCCATTCGGATTGAATTGGCCTATCCGGCACCCGCCTACACAGCAGAATACGTGCATTACCTGCGTGCACCCTGCCAGTTCGATCGGCCTCAAACCAAGATTGTGGTGCCGGCAGGCCTGGCACTGATGCCCAACCCCATGGCGGACCTGGAAACCTACGCCTTGGCACTGGCGCGCTGTGAGCAACTGTTGCTGGAACAGCAGCGTCCTCAAGGCTGGTCTGCACGGGTTACCGAAATTCTTCGCTCCAATCCAGGTCAAATCTGGACCTGTGAGCAGGTCGCCCGCCACTTTCACGCTTCATCGCGAACCCTCATGCGCAATCTGCGTTCGGAGGGCACCACTTACCAGCGGTTGCGTGATGCTGAACTGGCTCGTCAAGCGCAAATCAGTTTGCAGACAGGCAACCACACGGTGGAGTCGGTGGCCCTCAGCCTGGGGTATCAGGAGGTGTCCAATTTCCGCCGGGCGTTCAAGCGCTGGTTCGGCATGTCACCCCAGGAATACCAGGCTCAATATCGGCAGTAATGTCGCTATTTACCCCCATGCTGTCGAGCTTTGCCCTTGGCCTTTGACGACCACCACGCCAACATGGCTGCATGAGCCTGTTTGCCAAAGTCATCACCCTGTTTCTTCGCTTGTGCCAGCGTCGCCTCTTGCAAGCCACCAACCCCCATGTGGTGTGGCGGGTGGGTGCATTCATGACCCGCCTGTTGCACACCCTGTCCAAGCCACCGGCGCAGTGCACGCACCACGCCATTCAAGTGCAGCACATTCCGGTGGAGGTGATAGAAAACCACCGGCCAGTGGCCAACGACCGTCTGGTATTGCTCTACCTGCACGGCGGTGGTTTTGCGTTTGGCAGTGCGCGGGATTTCCGCCATTTTGTTGGCCGTTTGTGTCAGCGGGCTGGCATTGCCACAGCCTGGGTGCCCGACTACACCTTGATGGACCAATCGCCGTTTCCAGCCGGTTTGAACGATGTTGTCGCGGTGTGGAAAGCCTTGCTGGAACAACACGCACCCGAGGACTTGGTATTGGCCGGGGACTCTGCCGGTGGCAACCTCAGCATGGCCCTGTGCCATGCATTGATTGAGCAAGGCTTGCCATTGCCCAGCCGTGTATTTCTCAGCTCACCGTGGCTGGACCCATCACTGGCCATGAGCGATACCCGCCCGGAAGTGGTTGATGCATTTTTGGGTGCGGACGAAATCAAAGCCCGGGCGTGGTTAAAACGCATGTTCGCCGACCCGTATGTGGGCAACGTCGATCGACAGCAAAACAAGGTGTCCCCCTTGTTGGGCAGCTTGCAATCATTTCCACCGGTGTACGTGCAATGCGGTGCTCGCGAGTTGTTCATGGTCGACAGTTTGCAACTGGTGCAAAAGGCGCGCAGCGCAGGGCATGAATGCCACGTTGATGTGTGGTTGGACATGTTTCATGATTTTTTGCTGTTTGCCCCCCGCTTGCCTGAAGGCCGCAGTGCCCTGAAGGCTGCCGCCAGTTGGCTGGGGCAGGGCACCATACAACGACCACCGGAATACCTGCATCGCATCCGCCAGCTCAGCAGTCTGCCCACTGTTCATCCCTAACCCCCAGCATTTCATCGCCCCACGAGACCACCATGTACACCACTTATTTCAATGAAACCCACGAGGAAGTTCGCCGCAACGTGCGCCGTTTTGTCGAGCGCCATGTCAGCCCTGGTATTCAGGACTGGGAGGAGGCTGGCACCTTTCCGCGCGAGCTGTACACACTGGCCGGTGAGGCTGGCATCCTGGGTGTTGGCTACCCCGAGGCATTGGGTGGCAACTCCGAAGGCGATGTGTTCATGATGCTGGTGGTGACCGAAGAACTGCTGCGCGCAGGCTCGGGCGGTTTTTTTTCCAGCCTGATGTCCCATGGCATAGCATTGCCACCCATTGCGAAGTGGGGCAGTGACGCCATGAAGCAGCGGGTTGTGCCTGAGGTGTTGCGCGGTGAAAGAATTATTTCGCTGGCTGTGACTGAGCCGGGCGGTGGATCGGATGTGGCCAATTTGACCACCCGTGCGGTGGACTGTGGTGACCATTACAAAGTGTCGGGCTCAAAAACCTACATCACCTCGGGCATTCGCGCGGACTACTACACTGTGGCCGTACGCACCGGCGGGGAAGGGTATGGCGGGGTGAGCATGTTGTTGATGGAGAAAGGCATGCCCGGTTTCACCACGGGCCAGCCTTTGAAAAAAATGGGCTGGTGGTGCAGCGACACTGCCGAGCTTTTTTTCGACAATGTGGTGGTGCCCAAAAGCAACTTGATTGGTCAGGAAAACTGTGGCTTTCTGATGATCATGAACAATTTTGAAAGTGAGCGTTTGGGCTTGGCGTGTTATGCCAACATGATGTCCGAGCTCGCCTTGAATGCTGCGATCGACTATGCCAAAAACAGAACCACCTTTGGCAAGCCTTTGTCCAAGCACCAAGTGATTCGCCACAAAATCGCCGACATGGCCACCCAACTGGAAGCCAGCCGCGAGTTCACGTATCGCGTGGCAGCCCGCATGCACGCTGGAAAAAATGCATTGAAAGAAGTCTCCATGGCGAAAAACTTTGCCACCAAAACCTCAGACTTCATCACCTACGAAGCGGTTCAAATTTTTGGTGGCATGGGCTACATGCGTGAATCACTGGTGGAGCGCTTGTATCGCGACAACCGAATTGCCTCCATTGGTGGCGGCACGTATGAAATCATGAACGAGATCATTGGCAAACAATTGGGCCTGTAAGGAGCAAACCCCATGCAACTGGATTACCCGGTCAAATACCTTGTGCATCACCTGGCGAACATTCGCAGCATGGGCATGGCGGCTGTTCGCAATGCCAATCCCGTTACGCGGCCCTCCCGGTTACCCGCATTGCCGGTGCATTTGGAGCAAAGCGTACGGCCCATGTCCGACGCGCTGGTTAACAGCTATGTGGAATGGAGCGGTGCCGACACGGACCGCTACGATGGCGAAATTCCCCCCCATTTTTGCAGCCACTTCGCCATGCCCATGCTGGCCAATTTGGGTTCCTTGGCGCCCTACAATTTGCTGGCTTTGTTGAACCAGGGTTTGCGCATGGAAATCCACCAACCATTGCCGCGCGGGCAAGGCCTGCACTTGTCGGGCAGCTTGATGGATGTGAGTGTGGAACCAGACCGTGTGCGCATTCACACCCAGGTGCGGGTGTCGACTGCCGCGCGCGAAATGGCCATGGTCATCGACAGTTATTCCACCGTGCCCCAAGGCAAATCGAAGTCCAAAAAGCCCACCAGCAAACCGGCCGATGAGGAAGCGTTCACCACGGTGGGCCGTTGGAGCGCCGAGTTTCACGATGGCTTGAACTTTGCGATGTTGACCGGTGACTTCAACCCCATTCACACCTGGCCCGCAGTGGGGCGGCGCAGCCGCTTCAAGACCCTCATTTTGCATGGCTTTGGGCAACTCGCCCGCACCCATGAGTGTGTGCAAAACGCAGGCTACACGATTGCTGCGCTGGATGTGCGCTGGATTAAACCGCTCACCCTGCCCAATGCCGACCTGGCCGTGCAGGTGGGCACAAAGGCTGACTTTGAGGGCTGGCGCAGCCTTCGGCTGATGGCCCAGGATGGAAGCCTGCACATGGTGGGCCGCTTTTTGGAACGCAGCCTGGAGCAGCGCGCATGAGTACGCCCAATACCGTGGTGTTGGTGGCGGGTGCACGCACCCCGTTTCTGGATTCTGGTGGTGCTTATTCGCCCCTCATGACGTATGAGCTGGCCGCTCAATCGATTGCAGGCTTGGTGGCCAAAACCCGCGTGGATATAGGCCGCATCGGCATGGTGACCATGGGCACGGTGCTGCATGAAATCGAAACCTCCAATGTGGCTCGCGAAAGCATGCTCACCGCCGGATTGCCGGCCACCATTCCGGCGTACACCACGTCCATGGCGGGCTTGTCGGCCAGTGTGGGGTTTGCCAATTTGTGCGACATGATTGCCTTGGGACGTATCGAAGCAGGCATTGCAGGTGGTGTGGAAAGTTTTTCGGATATTCCCATTCGTTTCTCCCAAACCATTCGCCGTGCCGCCATGAAAGTGCGGCAGGACAGCTCTGCCAAAAATATTCTCAAACTGGTGGCCGCCTTGCGCCCTCGCGATCTGCTTCCGGAAATGCCCAAGGGCACCGACTTCACCACCAAAAAAGTGATGGGCGTGTGTGCCGAAGCCATGGTGAAAAAGTTTTCAGTGTCGCGCGCTGACTGCGATGCGTTCACTGAGCGCAGTCATCAACGGGCCTTGGCAGCCATTGCGGAAGGGCGATATGCAGACGACATTGTGCCGGTTCATGTGCCCAGCCTGAACACCACGGTGACCCACGATGACACCCCTCGTGCAGACTGCACACAGGAAAAGTTGGTCAAGATGAAACCCATCTTTGACAAAGCACAGGGCGTGATTACAGCGGCTGGTTCATCGCGATTTACCGACGGTTCAGCCGCCGTGTTGGTGACCAGCCAGAAGGCTGCGCAGTCCATGGACCTGACGCCCAAAGCCGTGGTCGTCGATTACCAGTTTTCCGCCGTTAAAGACCTGGAAACCGAAATGTTACTCGGCCCAGCAGTCACCATCCCCAAGTTGTTGGCACGCCATGGTTTGCGCATGGACGACATTGGCGTGTGGGAATTGCACGAGGCCTTTGCGGCCCAAATTCTGGTAAATGTGGCCTGCATGGCCCGGCCTGAGTTTGCCGACGAATACCATTCAGGCACAGTCCCGGGCCAGTTGCCGCTGGATCGATTGAATGCCTGGGGTGGTTCCTTGGCGTTGGGCAATCCGTTTGCAGCCACTGGCATTCGCCTGTTGAGCACGGCTGCCAATCGACTGCAGGCCGAGGGGCAGCGCTATGCGGTGGTGTCCAGTTGTGCTGGTGGGGGTCTGGGTGCGGCCATTTTGCTCAAGAATCCCAACGCGTAGTGGGGCATTGTCCGTGCAGAGTTGTTGATTTGATTACACTGTGCAGACGCAACACTGAAATTCTTTCGTACCCAGGTCCGCTAAATCATGAGCAACGCCCCAGCCATCAACCCCTTGTCCACCTACGAAAACGACACACTGGTGTCGCAATATGCGGAGTTCCATTACGGCGACCCGGCGTTTGGTGTTCCCAATTTCGCCAAGGCCATGGCCGACCTTGCTGCTGCTGCGCATATTCGCCATGGCAATGGCAGCAACGGCAGGGCCATGGACCTGGGTTGTGCCACCGGGCGCTCCAGTTTTGAATTGGCCAAGGTGTTCAACACAGTGATCGGCATCGACTTTTCGGCCATGCTGATCCAGGTGGGTACACGGCTATTGGAAACGGGTTCTGTTCGCTACACCATGCCCGACGAAGGTGAGTTGGTGAGCTACCACGAGCGCCGCCTCGATGACTTGGGCCTGGCCGATGCCGCCAAGCGGGTCGAGTTTTGGCAAGGGGATGCCTGCAACTTGAAAGGCCACTTCACCGGTTTTGATTTGATTCTTGCGGCCAACCTGATTGACCGACTGTATTCGCCTAGACGATTCCTGGACGATGTGGCCTCACGCCTTAACCCGGGCGGCTTGCTGGTGCTGGGGTCACCCTACACCTGGATGGAAGACTACACACCGCGTGCCGAGTGGATTGGCGGGTTTAAAAAAGATGGTGAGTCCTACACCACGCTGGATGGCTTGAAAGACATTCTGGGCTCACAGTTTGAGCTTGTTCAGGGGCCGCAAGCCGTGCCGTTTGTGATTCGGGAAACTCGTCGGAAACACCAGCACACCCTGAGTGAAGTCACTGTGTGGAAGCGGCGGTGATGGACTTTGCCTTATCGGCAAAGCCCATCGACACAGCTCTCCGCGTAATGTCAGCGGGGAATGCCTTTTCCACCCGCAGGCAATGGATATTGCGCCATGTTCAGTTCCATGGCCAGAAAAGAGTAGTACCCACAAATGCCCGCCAAATCCACCACGCCCTGTTGACCAAAGCGCTCTTCGGCCGCTGCATAGGTTTTGTCCGACACTGATTTGTTGTGATTCAATTCCCATGCAAACTGGTAAACCAGCGCTTGGTCAGCATCCATGTCCTTGGGTTTCACGCCCTTGGCAATGGCGTCGGTGGTTTGCTGGCTAATGCCCACTTTGAGCGCGATGGGTTGGTGTACATACCATTCATAATCCTGATCCCAGTTTTTGGCAGTCACCAAAATGGCCAACTCACTCAGTTTGGTTCCAATCGACGGTTTGTATCGAAGGTAGTCCCCCATGGAGCGGGACAGGGTCATCAAGTCCGGCGAGTACATCAATGGTTCAAACGGACCAAACACAGGTGTTTTTCGGGCCTCCAAAAACTTTTCAGCCTCGGCTTTCTGCGCGTCGTTGTAATTGGCTGGATCAATTTTTGGAAGCCGCTGCGCTGCGTGGGCCGCCTGGAACGCTGTGACGGAGGTGAGTGCGATGGCCAGTGTGGTCAAAGCGCTTTTGATGGATGCCCGCATGAATGTCTCCTGAACTCGTTGTTGTGAACTGCCGGTTCATACTACCCGGCCTGTTCTGAAGATCCATCAGGGTATTCATGCAGGTTAAGTTCTAGCGGGCATGCGGGTGTTGTGGAATGTGATGGGGTTCAATGGCGGCGTGGTGATGGGCATGGCCATCTCGGTCGATGGTATGGTGCTTTATCCATTGCGGCGCCAGCGAGCCCACCAGCATGCCCAGCATGCTGGCCAACAGACCAGCGAATTGGGGTGGCCAGAAGGGGTCTTCCGGGCCGAAGATGGACAAGGGCAGCCAGACCATTAGCCCGCAGGCAATCGAAAACAAAGCCCCTTGGTTGGTCGAGCGTTTCCAGAACAAGCCCAAAGTCAGTGGAACAAACGCGACCACCAGTGTGACCTGGTAGGCGTTCTCAACCATCTTGAAGATGCTGGCTTTGGAGTTGATGGCGTAGAGCGTCACCAGAACCGTGAATACCAAGGTCACGATTCGCATCGACAGCAGCAGCTTTCGGTCGGTCATTTGGCCCACCATGGGGCGAAGAATGTTCTCGGTGAAGGTGACGGAGGGCGCCAGCAGCGTGGCCGATGCACAACTCTTGATGGCGGACAGCAGTGCACCAAAGAACATCACTTGCGCAAACAGCGGTGCTTTATCCATGACCAGTGTAGGCAAAATCAGCTGTGGGTCGGTGTTGATCAGCGACGCGACCATGTCGGGTGCAATCAGCGTGGCTGAATACGCCAGAAACATCGGCACGAAGGCAAACAGAAAATAAAGGCTGCCACCCAGCACGGAGCCCCACACCGCAATCTTCTCGGTCTTTGAGGATTGAACCCGCTGGAAAACGTCTTGCTGGGGTATTGAACCGAACATCATGGTGGTCCACGCCGCCACGAAGGCAATGATCGCTTTCAAATCCAGATTGGGCCAGAATTCGAACTTCCCGGCCGAGCGCGCATGGTCAATGACCACACCCACACCGCCCACCATGCCGGAAATTTCGCCACCGATCCATAACATCCCAATCACGATGATGATCATCTGGATGAAGTCGGTGACGGCCACAGCCCACATACCGCCGAAGAAGGTGTAAATCAGAATGGTGGCCGAGCCGATCCACATGCCCGTGACTTTGTCGATGGAGCCACCTGACACCACATTAAACACCAGGCCCAGCGCAGTGATTTGCGCGCCAACCCAGCCCAGGTATGACACCACAACCGCAATGGTGGTGGTCACTTCAACGCCACGCCCAAAACGCTTTTTGTAATAGTCACCGATGGTGAGCAGGTTCATTCGGTACAGTGGGGCTGCGAAAAAAAGGCCGACGATGATGAGGCACATGGATGAGCCAAATGGATCGGCGACGACGCCGTTCAGCCCATCTTTTAGGAATGTGGCCGGTATGCCCAGCACCGTTTCTGATCCGAACCATGTGGCAAACACCGTGGCTGTGACCATGTAAAAGGGCAGATGCCGACCAGCTACGGCAAAATCTTTGGTGTTATGGACGCGTGTTGCTGCCCACAACCCAATGGCAACCGAGATAACCCAGTATCCGATAACGAACCAAAACAGCATGATGGGCAAAATCCGATGAAGAAGTCGATGAATGAGCAACTGACCTGAAGGTCAGGATTATCACTCAACTCGCATCGTGATTTCCAGTGTTCAGTGCTTGACTTCTGGTGGATGCAGTTCATACACTAAATGTGTACATGGCGCAAATTTAGGCAACTCCGCGACGGCTTCGGCTGAATATTCCACGCCCCATACTCACCCTATTTTTTAATAAATACCACAAGGAGCACCATGCGCCTCGGGCTTCAAACGCGGTTGGAAGTGGCCAAATTTCTGCTGGTGTCCTGTTTTGCCGTTACGCTTGGGGCGTGTGCGAAAAGTGCGCATGCCATGACCGCAGACGAATTGGCGTGCGGAGTCAATGACAAGAGTTTTGATAACAGACGTCGAGCGCTTCAAAGCCAGAAAGATGCCGAATACAATGCATGCGCTGCAAGAATCGACCAGATCAACAACACCTTTGCCTGGCACAAGCACTGTGTGGTCAACATCAATGACAAATATCGCCCGCACTTCAAACAAATAGAGGATGAGGGTGCCCGGCACCAAGATGAGGCGCGACGTTGTGTTGTCGCCGCAAAAAACAAGCGTGACACCGATGAAAAACGTGCCAACATTCAGGCCGAATTGAACCGTCGTTCAGAGCAGCAGCAACAAAACCTGCGCGTTGAAAAATACCAGCAGGACATGGCAAAAGGCAACGCCGAACGAGAGGCCTACAATCGCCGTGCTACTCAACTCCAAGCTCAACAAGCTGCTAATCAACAGGCCGAATACCAGCGGCAGCAGTCTGCGCGCAGAGCGTCGGCTGAAACCGCACAACAAAGCCGACAGGACTGGAACAATACCGTGAGCTCAGTTGCGGATATGACCCGAAGTTCTCGCCTAGGCCAAGAACAAAGTCTCGGCGAGGCTGTTGCGCAAACCAACAAAGCGGCCGTTGACTATCAAAAGGAATCTGGCGACCTGGCGCGCATCATTGAAGCGGCCCGTGCTGAGCAGGCACGCATTTCAAGTGCTGCGCGCGAGGTTCGTAGCACAGTCACACTTGAAAACCTCGCGCAGGCAACCGACGCACAGACCACCGCACCGGAATCGTCCGGTGTGCAGTACAGGCGAAGTCGGGATAATCCTCAATCGTCAGGATCTGTTTCAAACAACGGCAGCGTTAATCTGGGCGATAGCAGTGGGGTCAGTTCAGGGCACGACTGTAGCCGCCTGAGCAAGGAACTTGCGCAAATTCGTATCCCTGCCGATGCCCCAGTCCAGCCTCGCCTGGAGACAGTCCTTTATCTGAAAAGTACCGCACTCGACCTAATGGACAGACAGTGCCCCGGCACATCCACTCAAGAAACCCGAGCCAGCTTGACGCGTGACTATGAGGCCGCTGCGCAGGCTTGTAAAAACGCGGGCCTTGCCTGCAAGCCGACTCGTCATTACTGAATTTGAACCCAGCCATTCCAAAGGACGGCATCCACTATGAAATTTTTCTGTCGACTTATGCCGATTGCGTCAGCCGTTATTGCTGGCTGTGCCACGGCGCCACCTCCACCATCTACTCAAATGGGATCGATTGAGACGTATGCGGGTATGGGTTGTCCCCAAATGCGTGCCGAGTTGGAGACAGTCACAGCTTGGCAACGGCACCACACGGAGATGAACGCGTATATGGAAGATCAGGCATCGTTCATGCGCACATTGGATGTTTTTTCAACGGCGCTGACCGCCGTGGGTAGCGTGGTTGACCCTTCGATGGCCAGCATATACCAAGAGACCAACAAGTCCAACGCGTTGAGCACCGCGCAGACAGAGAATGCGCAGGCGCAGGCTGCAGTTCACCAACAAGGGGTTTCAAAGCGGCAGGAAGCACTGCGGCAGCTTTTAGTCATCAAAGGCTGCAATTGACGCCGGTTTTTGGGAATAACTTGCAGTTCCCCATGTCTTGGCCAATCAAATTCCACAGCAGTAATGAAGCGTGTTGCCGCAGAACAATAAAAAAGCCCGGTTTAAAACCGGGCTTTTTCGTATTTGGTTGCGGGGGCAGGATTTGAACCTACGACCTTCGGGTTATGAGCCCGACGAGCTGCCAGACTGCTCCACCCCGCGTCTGTTGAGAACGAAACTATAGCGCGTTTCCAAGTTTGTTGCAAGTGCACATGTCCGGAAATGTGAATAAATCCCTGCTCAAGTCCGCTATCCTCTTGAATCTTTTCCACAAAAAATTTTTATCGTGCTTCGTTCAGCGCTCAAGAAAACCCTGATGTCCCCGGTGGTGCTCAAGCACCTCATGAATCTGTATGCGCCTTTGCGGGGCGCGAGCATTCGCGTGAAAGACATCGCACCCGATTATTCTCGCCTGGTGGTTGAAATGCCGCTCACCCGCCGCAACAAAAACGCAGTGGGTACTCAGTTTGGTGGCTCACTGTATGCCATGGCGGACCCGTTTTACATGTTGTTGCTGATGCAGCGGTTGGGCAATCGCTACCTCGTGTGGGATCAAGAGGCCACCATTCGGTTTGTGGCACCGGGCAAAGGCCTGGTGCGTGGCGTCTACGAAATCACTGAGGCCCAGCTGAGTGAGATCGCGGCGCAAGCCGCTGATGGTCGGAAGGTGTTGTACACTTTCCACGCCCAAATCACCCATGCCGATGGCAGCGTGGTGGCCGAGGTTCAAAAGGTTTTGTACATTCGGCTTAAACCCGAGTTCAGACCGGGTCATCCATCTTCCAATAACCGCTCATAACGGGGTTTGAACATGTCGCAGTCAAATTCTTCCGAGTACGCCCACCTCCCTGTTTGGCCCGAGGCCGACACCCCCTGTGTCGGTTTCTGTTCCACCAACCTCGGCGACGATGTCTGCATGGGGTGCGGTCGAACGCTCGACGAGGTGGATGGGTGGCTGTTCAAGTCAGACCAAGAGAAAGAAGCGGTTTGGGCTCGCATTCAAGCCGCGGGCGTGGGTTATCGCTGGCAAAAAAATTGAGTTGACGGCTGGGTGTTCCACCCACTTCAAGGGGTTAGAGGTGTTGCTCAGTTTTTAATCAAGTTAGTAAAAACACCGCGAAATCAATCGACTGAAATTCTTATCCACAAAAAATGAAGAACGTTTTCCCCGCTTTGTGTGGATAACTGTTACCGCCAATTGGGGATGTGTTGGCGCGCATGCAGTCATACACTAAAGAGGTCTCCAGTCCTGTCGGGGCTTTTCAGACCGCGGTGCCAGCCTTGTGCAGGCGCCGCATTTTTTTGCATGGGGGCCAGTCCAACATCCCTGTTGCTACTCGGCTCATAACGTGGTTACAATGCGCCATCGGTTTTAAATGCCCAGCAGCGCAGCAAGAATTATCAAAGCGCTCCCCTTCCGCACCTTTACTTCCCCGGCGGTCGGGTCACCCGGCAGTGTTTCCCAACCTTTGGTTCACAATCTATCTTGAAGAGAGTCCGCGTGGATGGATCCCCAGCGCGCTAAAAACATATTAGAAGCGGCATTGCTGTGTGCAGTAGAGCCCATCGCCCTGAAAGAATTGTCACGCCTGTTTGAAGACACGCTGGACAATGCCGTCCTCAATACCCTGCTGGAGGACTTGCGCCGGGACTGGACTCACCGTGGCCTTGAATTGGTTCAACTCAAAACAGGGTGGCGCTTTCAAACCCGAGATGACGTGAAGCGTTATCTCGAGATGATGAATCCCGAGAAACCGCCCAAATATTCCCGGGCAACACTCGAGACCTTGGCCATCATTGCCTACAAGCAACCCGTGACCCGGGGTGATATCGAATCCATCCGGGGGGTCACGGTGTCTTCGCAGGTCATGAAAGCCTTGGAAGACCGCGGCTGGATCGAGGCAATTGGCCATCGAGACGCACCTGGACGCCCCGCGCTGTGGGGTACCACCAGCCAGTTTTTGGCCGACCTGAATTTGATGAGCCTGGCCGACCTACCACCACTGGACAGTGAAAAAGACCAGTTGATGGCCGATGAATTGCAAAAAGTCATTCCCTTTGAAGGCGATGGCCCCACCACAGAAAACGATGATGAGAACACCACGACGCAAGAAGGCTGACCCCACCACCAAGCCCGCCTGGTTGGAGGGAGCAGAGCCTTCCGAGCAAGCTGAGCGCATGCCTTTGGAGGTGCAGGATGCACCAATGGAGGCAGCCCCTGCCATTGCCCAGGACAATGAACCGGAATGGGCCGAGGTGTTGAGCCAGGTCGAGGGCTTGAAAGCAGGTTTTGAGTCCAAGGCCGGAAAAAACCGCAGCAAACTGAACGTCAGGCTGGATCCCGAGTTGGCCCCCAAGTTGCACAAAGTCTTGGCCGACAGTGGCATGGGCTCCCGCCGCGAAATGGAAGAATTGATCACGGCTGGTCGGGTATCGGTCAACGGTGAGCCTGCACACCTCGGCCAGCGTGTTCTACCCACCGACATGGTCCGCGTGAACGGCAAAATGGTTCAGCGCAAAAACAAGTCCAGACCTCCCCGAGTGTTGATCTACCACAAGCCAGCCGGTGAAATTGTGTCCATGGACGACCCGCAAGGTCGCCCAACGGTCTTCCAGCGCCTGCCAAAAATTTCCAATGCCAAGTGGCTGGCGGTTGGGCGCCTGGACTTCAACACCGAAGGTCTGTTGCTCTTCACCAGCTCTGGCGAGTTGGCCAACCGGCTGATGCACCCCCGCTATGAGGTTCAGCGTGAATACGCTGTGCGCATTCTGGGTGAGTTGTCCGATGAGCAGCGTCAGCAGTTGCTGGATGGCATCACGCTGGACGATGGTCCTGCACAATTTCTGTATGTCGAGCCGGCCGGCGGCGAAGGTGTCAACCGTTGGTACCGTGTTGGCCTGAAAGAAGGGCGCAACCGTGAAGTGCGTCGCATGTTCGAGGCATTGAACCTCACCGTGAGTCGCCTCATTCGCACGCGGTTTGGCGACATCCTCATGCCGTCCACGCTGAAGCGGGGCAAGTGGATGGAAATGGAGGCTTTGGAAGCCATGTCCTGGGTCCAGTCCTTGGGCCTGAAAGTGGACGAGTCTGCCAAAGAAGGTGCCGTGCGCCGTGACATCAAAAACCAGCAGGGTCGAAACGGCAAGCGCCGCAGCCAGCAACCGCTGATTGATCCCGGTTTGGCCATTTCTCAACCCAAAAATTACCTCACGGTGTCGGGTGCCGATGCAGCTGCATCCCGCTCCAACTCCAACCTCTTGTCCAGCGCCACAGCCGGTATGCGGGGTGCCAATGGTGGCCGTGTGGGTCGCTCTGGTGGCAATGCAGGCCGTCCTGGCGCCAATCGAGCCGGTTTCGGCAACGCAAACGGCAATACCAATGGCAATGTGAACGGAAATCGTGCGCCCAACGGCAATAGTGCACCCAATGGCAACAAATCAGCATCGGCTGGGCCCAAGCGGGGCGGCAAGCCAGCCTCGGCTGGCTTTGGTGGCGGCGGTTCAGGTAACCGCTCGGGCAATGCAGCGGGTAATGTGGCTGGCGGTTCGTCCGGCAATGGTGATGCCCGTGGTGGTCAGCGCCGACGCAAGCGTCCTCCCATGGCAGGCTGAGAACGCCGATCGCTGGGGCCAAACCAGCGAAAATGCTTGAAAATTAAGGCGGTTTCCATTACAATTTTGGACTGCCTGAGCCCCAACACAACAATGGGTGTCTCAAATGAAGTGGGCTTTTCAGCCCATTTTTTTTTGGTTTTGCGATTTGAATCAAACTGTTGAACGAGGGTTTGTGCCGCTCAAAGTGAGTTGCCTGCCAACGAAATAGTGAGTGCACTGGGAAAGCAATGGGTGTCATTAATCCGGAAGAATTTGTCGGCAATACCTGGTCGGGCGTGTGGTCCGAGGCCTGGGTCGACCAAGCAGAGGCGGTGATCGTCTCGCTGGGTCTTGAAATTGCAGACATTGAACGCGAGGGCAATGGCCTTTTGCGCATCATGATCGACTCCGCTGATGGTATTTCCGTTGAAGATTGCGAAAAGGTCAGTCACCAGCTCAGTCACTTGTTCACTGTTGAGAACGTGAATTATGAGCGCCTGGAGATTTCTTCCCCAGGTGTCGATCGGGTGTTGCGCCGTGTGCGCGATTTCAACCGTTTTCTGGGTGAAGAGGTGTCCTTGAAATTCAAGCGCGCCATCGACAACCAGAAGCAGTTCAAAGGGTTGCTGCAGAAAGGGGAAAAAACAGCCTGGGGCCTGCTGGTCACGCCCGAAGGCAAGAAAGCCCAGCCCTATCTGCTCGACTTCGAAATCGCCGATCTGGCCGGTGCCCGTTTGGTCCCCCATCTCAAGTTTTAGGAGCCCTGTGATGAGCCGTGAGTTGCTTTTGTTGGTTGACGCCCTGGCGCGTGAAAAGAATGTGGACAAAGACATTGTTTTCGGTGCGCTTGAATTGGCTTTGGCCTCTGCGACCAAAAAACGCTTCGACGAAGAAGTGGACGTGCGCGTGTCGATTGACCGGGTCACGGGCGACTATGAATCGTTCCGCCGCTGGGAAGTGGTCAGCGAGGAAGATTTTTATGATCCCGCCTACCAAGTGCTGTTGGAGCGCGCCAGCGAACAAAATCCGGATATTCAACTGGGTGAGTTTGTCGAAGAAGAGCTCGAGCCCATCGAATTTGGTCGCATTGGCGCCCAGGCGGCCAAGCAGGTTATTTTGCAGCGGGTTCGCGACGCCGAGCGCGAGCAAATCCTGAACGACTTCCTCGACCGCGGTGACAAAATCGTGATTGGTCAGGTCAAGCGCATGGAACGTGGCGACGCCATCGTTGAAAGCGGCCGCATTGAGGCCCGCCTGCCTCGCGACCAGATGATTCCCCGCGAAAGTCTGCGTCCAGGTGATCGCGTGCGTGCTTACCTGTGGAAAGTGGACCGCAATGCGCGTGGTCAGCAAGTCATTCTGTCCCGCACTTCACCCGAGTTCATCAAGGCATTGTTTGCGATGGAAGTGCCTGAAATTGAACAGGGCAACCTGGAGATTAAGGCGGCAGCCCGCGACCCTGGCATGCGCGCAAAAATTGCTGTGCTGGCCCATGACCGCCGCATCGACCCCATTGGCACCTGCGTGGGTGTGCGGGGTTCCCGTGTTCAGGCTGTAACCCAGGAGTTGGGTGGCGAGCGTGTGGACATCGTGTTGTGGTCCGAAGACCCAGCCCAGTTTGTGATTGGTGCCTTGTCTCCAGCCACCGTGCAGTCCATTGTGGTGGATGAAGACCAACACGTGATGGAAGTGGTGGTGGATGAAGCCGAGTTGGCCCAGGCCATTGGTCGCAGTGGGCAGAACGTTCGCTTGGCCTCTGACCTGACCGGTTGGCAGATCAACATCATGACCCCCGAAGAGTCCGCCAAACGCTCCGAGGAAGAAATCGGAAAACTGCGTGAACTCTTCACGTCCAAGCTGGACGTGGATGAAGAAGTGGCCAATATTCTGATTGAAGAGGGTTTCACCGGCCTGGAAGAAGTGGCCTACGTGCCTTTGGCTGAAATGCTGGACATTGAAGCGTTCGATGAGGAAACCGTTGAGGAGCTGCGTACACGCGCCCGCAATGCGCTGTTGACGGAGGCCATCGCCCGCGAAGAAATGGTGGAAGGTGCTGCTGATTTGGCATCCCTCGAAGGCATGGACGCGGAACTGATCGCCAAGCTGGCTGAACACAGTATTTCCGATCGGGACAGCCTGGCGGAATTGGCTGTGGACGAGCTCATGGAAATGACTGGTGTATCCGACGAGCGTGCACGAGACCTGATCATGAAGGCCCGAGCGCACTGGTTTAACTGAACGGAAGGGGGCTCGCACCCAAGGCACTGCGAGAACTGTCTGCGCCGTCCACAAGGCGGTGCGTGATTGGCAAAGGGAATTTGAAGGAAAAGCGTAGATGACCAGTACCACCGTTGCACAGTTTGCAGCCGAATTGAAAATGCCAGCCGATGTATTGCTGGAGCAGTTGAAGTCTGCAGGTGTGAACAAAGCATCCGAGTCCGATGCAGTCACTGAGGCCGACAAAAGCATGCTGCTCGACAGCCTGCGCAAGGCCCACGGTTCTGCAGGTGGCCAGAAAAAGATCACTATCACTCGAAAACAGACCAGCGAAATCAAGCAAGCGGGTCCGGGTGGTCGTGCGCGCACGGTACAGGTTGAAGTTCGTAAAAAGCGCGTGTTTGTTCAGCGCGACGGTGTTCCCGGCGAAGGTACCGAGGCGGCTGCCGAGCCCATGATCGACGCGGCCGAACAAGCCCGTCGTGAGGCTGAGGCCAAGCGCCAAGCCGAGTTGCTGGCACGCCAGGAGGCTGAGCTGAAAGAAAAACAGGCTCGCCTTGAGCAGGAGCGCGAGCGTGAATTGAAGCTTCAGGAAGAAGCCCGTCAGCGTGCCGAAGAAGAACGCCTGGCACACGAAGCCGCTGAAAAGGCCCAGCAGGAAACCGCTGCCGCTGACACAGCCGATGCCGATGCCAGCGCAGACGAAGCTGCCTTGGCAGCCAAAGCCGAGCAAGCCAAAGCCCTCGAAAAGCGTGCCGCGGAAGCCCTGGAGGCCGAACAGAAAGCCAAAAAAGCCGCTGAGGCTGCCGCGCAGGCCAGTGCACAGCAAGAACGTGCCCGTCGTGCGGCCGAAGCTGAAGTTGCAGCCATTAACCGCATGATGCAACAGCCCGCCCGCGTGATGAAAGCGCCGGAAGAGGCCGCTCCCGCGGCTGTAGAACCCGCAAAAACCATCAAAAAGCCTGAAAAAGCCGCTGATGCTGGCGGCGATGATGATCGCAACCGGAAAGGCACCCGCACCTTGGTCGCCAAGGAAGAAGTGGGCAAGCGCCGTGGCGGAGGTTTGAAAACCCGCGGTGACACCACCAGCCTGGGGCGTGGTGGTGCAGCCGCCTGGAAAGGCCCCAAAGGCAAGAACAGCCGTCACCAGCAGGACCAGTCCAGCAACTTCAACCAACCCACTGAACCCGTGGTGAAGGAAGTGCATGTGCCCGAGACCATCACTGTGGGCGAATTGGCCCACAAGATGAGCTTGAAAGCGGCTGAAGTCATCAAGTGCCTGATGAAAATGGGCCAGATGGTGACCATCAACCAGGTGCTGGACCAAGACACAGCGATGATCGTGACCGAAGAACTGGGCCACAAGGCGATTGCTGCCAAGCTGGATGACCCGGAAGCCCTGATCGACGAAATGGGCACTGACCACGCCGAGGCTGAACTGTTGCCTCGCGCTCCAGTGGTGACCGTGATGGGTCACGTGGACCACGGTAAAACATCGCTGCTGGACTACATCCGCCGCACCAAGGTTGCTTCTGGCGAAGCAGGCGGCATTACCCAGCACATTGGTGCCTACCATGTGGAAACACCGCGCGGCATGATCACCTTCCTGGACACCCCAGGTCACGAGGCCTTTACCGCCATGCGTGCCCGTGGTGCCAAGGCGACCGACATTGTGATTTTGGTGGTAGCGGCCGATGACGGCGTGATGCCACAAACCATTGAAGCGATTCACCACGCCAAGGCGGCTGGTGTACCGTTGGTGGTGGCCATGAACAAAATCGACAAGCCCGATGCCAACCCAGAGCGCCTGAAGCAAGAACTGATTACCCATGAAGTGGTGCCGGAAGAATACGGTGGCGAGTCACCCATGATTGCTGTGTCTGCCAAAACTGGCCAGGGCATTGATGACTTGCTGGAAAACGTCCTGTTGCAGGCCGAAGTGCTGGAATTGAAAGCAGCCGTGGACTCACCGGCCAAAGGCTTGGTGGTTGAATCCCGTCTGGACAAGGGTCGCGGCCCTGTGGCCACTGTGTTGATTCAGAGCGGTACCCTCAAGAAGGGTGATGTGGTTCTGGCAGGTTCCGTCTACGGCCGTGTTCGCGCCATGTTGGACGAAAATGCCCGCTCCATCGACAGCGCAGGCCCTTCCATTCCCGTTGAAATTCAGGGTTTGAGCGACGTTCCCGCCGCTGGTGAAGAGGTCATGGTATTGCCCGATGAACGCAAGGCCCGTGAAATTGCCTTGTTCCGCCAGGGCAAGTTCCGCGATGTGAAGCTGGCCAAACAGCAGGCTGCCAAGCTCGAAAACATGTTCGAGCAAATGACCGAGGGCGAAGTCAAGTCACTGGCCATCGTGTTGAAGTCCGATGTTCAGGGTTCTCAGGAAGCCCTGGCCCATGCGCTGTTGAAGCTCTCCACCGACGAGGTGAAGGTCCAAATCGTTCACGCGGCCGTGGGTGGTATCAGCGAATCCGACGTGAACCTGGCGGTTGCATCCAAGGCGGTCATCATCGGCTTTAACACCCGTGCTGACCAAGGTGCCCGCAAAACCGCTGAGAACAACGGTGTGGACATTCGCTACTACAACATCATTTATGACGCTGTGGACGAAATCAAGGCGGCCATGACCGGCATGCTGACCCCGGACAAGAAAGAGGAAATCATCGGCAACGTGGAAATCCGCGAGGTCTACAAAATTTCCAAAGTGGGTGCCGTGGCGGGTTGTATGGTTACCGAAGGCTTGGTGCGTCGCGGTGCCGGCATCCGCCTCCTGCGCGACAACGTGGTCATCTGGACAGGTCAACTGGCCTCGCTCAAGCGTTTCAAGGACGATGCCAAAGAAGTGCGTCAAGGTTTTGAATGTGGTCTGCAGTTGGCCAACTACGACGACATCAAGGTCGGCGACATTCTGGAAGCCTTTGAAGTGAAGGAAGTGGCCCGTACCCTGTAAGCCGCAAGGCTTGCAGACAGGGCATCGAGAGAACGTATGCGTCACAAAAAGAAAGCACCAGCCCGCGGTATTCGCGTGGCTGAGCAAATTCAGAAAGACCTGGCCGAGTTGATTCCCCGGGAGTTGCGGGATCCTCGTCTGGGTTTTGTGACTCTGACGGACATCGAGCTCACGCCCGACTATGCGTATGCCACCGTGTACTTTTCAGTCCTCACCGGCAGCGCCGAAGACAGTGAAAAAGCCTTGAATGAGGCTGCGGGTTACCTGCGTAACCTGATTTTCAAGAAAATGCACATCCACACCGTGCCGACCTTGCGGTTCAAGCACGATGTGTCGGTGGAGCGGGGCGCCGAAATGTCCCAATTGATTGACCGTGTGTTGAAGGACAGCGGAGAGGGCTCGGCCTGACCATGGTGAAAGCCAGCCGTCGTCCGGTGTCGGGCGTGCTGCTGTTCGACAAAGCCACCGGGTTGTCGTCCAACCAGGCCTTGCAACAGATCAAACGCTTGTATCGGGCTGAAAAAACCGGCCACACCGGTACGCTCGACCCATTGGCCAGTGGATTATTGCCGCTGATGTTTGGTGAAGCCACCAAATTCGCGGCAGACCTGATTGATGCAGACAAAACCTACGAGGCCACCGTCCGCTTGGGTTTTGTGAGCACGACGGGCGACGCGGAGGGGCAAATCACCCCTGTGGACGGTGTAGACCCGGCAAAACTGACCGAGATGGAAGTTCGAGGGGTTTGCCAACAATTTTTGGGTGAAGTGGCGCAAACTCCGCCCATGTTTTCTGCCTTGAAGAAGGACGGAAAACCGCTGTATGAATATGCACGCCAAGGCATTGAGCTGGAGCGCGAGGCCAGAACGATCGTCATCCATCGACTGGATGTCATGTGCCTCAAGCACCATGCGGATGCCACCGAGTTGGGCTTTGCCGTGTGCTGCAGTAAAGGAACTTATGTTCGCACGCTGGCCGAAGACCTTGCCAAGGCCTTGGGTACTGGTGGTTACCTGACTGCTTTGCGGCGTACAGCCATCGGTGGTCTGCACACCGGGCAGGCGTTGAATGTCGAGCAGTTGCAGTCATTGGACGGGCAGTTTGACCAGTTGGATGCTGTATTAAAGCCGGTCGACAGCTTGTTGAGCAGTCTGCCTGTCTTGATGCTGGAACAGGACCTGGCAAAACGATTTTTGCATGGCCAGCGTTTGGCCTTGCCACCCGCAGGGGAAACACCGGGACGCGTCCGGGTGTATGCAGTACAGAACAACACGACCCAGGGCGGGCAACCGACCTTTTTGGGCACAGGAAATTTAGAAACCGACGGCAAGGGCGTGTTGCTCAGGCCAGAACGACTTATTCAGGTAACACTATGACCCGCGCACTACGCAACGTCGCCA
Source organism: Limnobacter sp. (assembly GCF_036405155.1). Classification (GTDB taxonomy): domain Bacteria; phylum Pseudomonadota; class Gammaproteobacteria; order Burkholderiales; family Burkholderiaceae_B; genus Limnobacter. The sequence continues at coordinate 218,044 of NZ_DASWYD010000003.1, forward strand.
TCATCGCCCACGTGGACCATGGCAAAACCACCTTGGTGGACCAGCTTCTTCGCCAATCCGGCACCTTTCGCGAGAATGAAAAGCTCGAAGAACGGGTGATGGACAGCAACGACATCGAAAAGGAACGTGGCATCACGATTCTGGCCAAGAACTGCGCGGTGGAGTACGAAGGCACCCACATCAACATCGTGGACACCCCAGGACACGCCGACTTCGGCGGTGAAGTGGAGCGTGTGTTGTCGATGGTGGATTCGGTGTTGCTGCTGGTGGATGCCGTGGAAGGCCCCATGCCGCAAACCCGTTTCGTTACCCGCAAGGCCCTGGCCCTGGGTTTGAAGCCCATCGTGGTGGTGAACAAGATTGACCGTCCGGGCGCACGTCCAGACTGGGTCATTGACCAAACCTTCGACCTGTTCGACAAGCTGGGTGCCAACGAAGAACAACTCGACTTCCCGATTATTTACGCATCGGGCTTGAACGGTTTTGCTGGCCTCACACCCGATGTGCGCGAAGGCACCATGCGCCCGCTGTTCGAAGCGATTCTGCAGTACGTGCCCGTGCGGGACGACGACACCGCTGGACCCCTGCAATTCCAGATCACCTCGCTGGACTACAACAGCTACGTGGGCAAGATCGGCATTGGCCGTATCAAGCGCGGCACCGTGCGCGCTGGTCAGCAAGTGATTTGCGCCAACGGCCCGGAAGGCACTCCGTTCACCGGGAAAATCAACCAAGTGTTGAAGTTCCGTGGCTTGGAGCGCGTTTTGGTGGACCAGGCCGAAGCCGGCGATATTTGCCTGATCAACGGCATTGAAGAAATTGGCATTGGTACCACCATTTGTGCGGCCGACGCCCTGGACCCACTGCCCGTGTTGAGCGTGGATGAACCCACCCTGACCATGAACTTCATGGTGAACACATCGCCTTTGGCGGGCCGTGAAGGCAAGTTTGTGACCAGCCGCCAACTGCGCGACCGCCTTGAACGCGAACTGAAGTCCAACGTGGCTTTGCGCGTCAAGCAGACCGACGACGACACGGTGTTTGAAGTGTCTGGTCGTGGTGAGCTGCACCTGACCATTTTGCTGGAAAACATGCGCCGTGAAGGTTATGAGCTGGCCGTGTCCCGCCCGCGCGTGGTTTACAAGGAAATTGACGGTGTGAAGTGCGAACCCTATGAGAACCTGACCGTGGATGTTGAAGACAGCCACCAGGGCGCTGTGATGGAAGAGTTGGGCCGCCGCAAGGGCGACTTGCTGGACATGCAGCCGGACGGTAAAGGCCGTGTTCGCCTGGAATACAAAATTCCAGCCCGTGGCCTGATCGGTTTTCAGGGCGACTTCATGACCATGACGCGCGGTACTGGCCTCATCAGCCACGTGTTTGACCAATACGGCCCTGTGCGTGAAGGTGGCGTGGCCGAGCGCCACAACGGCGTGTTGATTTCCCAGGACGATGGCGACGCGGTTGCTTACGCCCTGTGGAAGCTGCAAGACCGTGGTCGCATGTTTGTGAGCCCCGGTGAGGCCCTGTATGAAGGCATGGTGATTGGTATCCACAGCCGTGATAACGACCTGGTGGTGAACCCCATCAAGGGCAAGCAGCTGACCAACGTGCGTGCCTCCGGCACGGACGAAGCGGTTCGCCTGGTACCGCCCATTGCGCTCAATCTGGAATACGCGGTTGAATTTATTGCTGACGATGAACTGGTGGAAATTACCCCCAAGAACATCCGGATTCGCAAGCGTTACCTGAAAGAGCACGAGCGCAAGAAGGCCAGCCGCGAAGCTGCATGATCGTGAAGCCTCGGGTACTCAGCGTTGCGCCCATGATCGACTGGACCGACCGGCACTGCCGGCGGTTCCACCGGGAAATATCGCGCCACACCTGGGTGTACACCGAGATGATCACCACCGGTGCGCTGATTCACGGGGACCGACAACGTTTTCTAGCCTACAGCACCGTAGAACATCCCGTCGCATTTCAAATTGGTGGCAGCGATCCTGACGATTTGGCCCAGTGTGCCAAGTGGGTGGAAGCCGCGGGTTACGATGAGCTAAACCTGAACTGTGGTTGCCCCAGCGAGCGTGTTCAGAAAGGTGCGTTTGGTGCCTGCCTGATGGCCGAACCTCAACTGGTGGCCGATTGCGTGAAAGCCATGCGCGATGCGTGCGCACTGGATGTGACGGTGAAGCACCGCATTGGTCTGGATTACATCGAGAGTACTCAGCAGCTTCACGACTTTGTGGGCACTGTCAGCGAAGCGGGTTGCCAAACCTTCATTGTGCATGCCCGCAATGCAGTACTCAAAGGCTTGTCTCCCAAGGAAAATCGGGAAATTCCACCCCTGCGCTATGCGGTGGTGAAAGAACTCAAAACCCTGTTTCCACACCTGCAGATCATTCTGAACGGTGGCATTCAGACGTTGGCAGATATTGAGTCGCATCTGGAATGGGCCGACGGCTGCATGATTGGCCGCGAGGCTTACACCAACCCTTGGTTGCTGGCCAGTTTCGACGCACTCATTGAAAAGCATACTGGTGTTGGATCGGGCTCATTCAATGAGCCTGACATTGATCGCTCCCGCACGGACGTTATTCAAGCGATGCGCCCTTATGTTGAAGCGGAAATGGCCCAGGGCGAAAGCATTCGAAACCTGACCAAATCGTGGTTGGGCCTGTTTCACGGTCAAGCGGGCGGAAGGTTGTATCGCCAAGTGTTGTCGGATGCGGCTCAGCTCAAAGCCAACAGTTGGTCTGTGGTTGAAAAGGCACTTCAACAGGTCAGTCAATTTGCCTGAACTTCAACGGATATCCCGTTACTAAAGGTTTCTTGTAAATAAGACCTTTAGAGACATTCATGTTTTCCAGTCCGTTTTCCAATGCCTGTACATCAACGCCGGTCGTGTGTGATACGCGCACCGTATCAAGCCAGCCCCAGCAAACACATTCCTCGGCTCCCGAATTACCCGCGATTCAGCGGGCCGTCTCTGTGTTGTCCACCCATTTGATGGAACTGGATGATGGAGCGTCATCCAGCTTGTTTGATCGTCTTGGCAGTCTCGAAACAGCCCATCAGATCAACCGGATTTTGGATCGAGGTGACAAGCTAACCAAGGCCTGCCTGCAGGATAAGTTGCGTTGGGCCGATACCCAACGCGAGGCTTTGAAACAGGGGGTACCTCTCCCAGAAAAAGTGGTCCTGACCCCGGCTCCACTGTTTCAGTAATCCACCAGCTTGCCAGGGTTGAACAGGTTGTGAGGGTCCAGTGCAGCTTTGATGGCCTGAAAAGCCCGGTAATTGGGGCTTGCTGTAATTTCTTTGAGCAGGTCTCGTTTCAGTTGACCAATGCCATGCTCAGCCGACACTGTTCCTCCACAGGCCTGAATGGCCGTGTGCACCATGTCGTTGAGCGCTGCTTGGTGTTGCGCCAGGAAGGCCTTGGCATCCGTGCCTCTGGGCGCAGACAGGTTGAAGTGCAGATTTCCGTCACCCAGGTGACCAAACAGAATGGGTCGCATGGCCAAGCCTGCCTCATCCATCGCAGCCAACGCCTGGTGATGAAACTCCGGAAGCCTTGACACCGGGCAAGCCACATCGTGTTTCACATTCAGGCCTTCTTTGGCCTGGGCCTCTGAAATGTTTTCACGCAGGGCCCACAGTCGTTCAGCCTCTTTGTCATTCTTGGCCAGGGTGACATTCAACACAGCCGGGTTCAGGTTCATCAACTCACCCAACACATTGGTCACGCGCTCCTGCAATACATCCTCGGAACCCAGTGAGGAAAACTCCACCAACACATGGTCGCAGCCTGATGGCCCCACAGGCGCCTTCGCTGGGAAGTGCGTTTGCACCAACTCAATCGCGGCTGCGTTCATCCATTCAAAACTGGTGAGCTCATTGAAGGCATGCTGCTGGACATGGTTCAAGGCCTGGACAGCCGCGTCAATGTGCCGCACGTGCAGCCAGGCCACACAACGGCTGTTGGGGGCGGGGTAAAGCTTCATGCAAGCGGTCGTTATTATGCCCAATGTGCCTTCCGAGCCAATCAGCAAGTGTCGCAGGTCATAACCGGTATTGTTTTTGCGCAAACCGCGAAGGTCGCCACAGCGTTCGCCTTGGGCATTCACAAACTCCAGCCCAAGGCACAATTCACGGGTGTTGCCATAGCGCAGCACAGCCACGCCCCCCGCATTGCTGGCCAAATTGCCGCCCAGCGTGCATGTGCCTTCTGAGGCCAGGCTGAGGGGGAACAGCAAGCCGTGGGCGGCGGCAAATTCCTGAATGTCATGCAGGGTGTATCCAGCGCTGGCGGTGAGGGTCAGGTTCGCTTCATCCAGCGTCAGGGTTTCTCGCAGGCGATGGGTTTTGAGCACCACGTGGGGGCGTGTGGCGTGTGCGCCGTCGGCCACGGGCACGGCACCACCCACCAGCCCGGTGTTGCCGCCTTGCGTGCACACCGCAACGCCGTGTTGGCTGCATAGTCTGACCAATGCTTCTACCTGTGCCGTGGTGTGGGGTTCAACCACAGCCAGCGCGGTGGTCGCATACCGCTTGCGCCAGTCGGTGCAGGCCTGAGCAATTCGATCGGGGTCGGTGATGATATTCAGGCCAGGCACTGCACTGGTCAAGGCTTGCAACAATTCGGTCATGGTGCGCTGTTCAACTCCACCTTGGGCTTTTTGAAGGTGCGTGCATACAGGCTGACACTGGCAAACAGGCCCAGGCACAGCAACACTTCCAGAACGGCCATGCTGCGGGACGGCCAGGCTGGGTCAGAGGTGGCGCGCACCACGCCCTCGGCAAAATAAATCCACAGCAGTAGCGATGTGGCCTGGTAAGTGCGCACGCGTTGCTTCAGCAGGCCCGGTAGAACCAACAGCAGTGGCAATACCTTGAGCACCAACCACGAACCACCGGGCCGCAGGGGTGCTGCAAAAAGTTCCCACACCACACACAGTGCAATCAGCGCAATCAACAGTCCGCTTGCGGTGCGGTGCATGTGTTGCCGTCGAGTATTGATGTCCAGCATGGTTCAGCCTTCATTCAACGTTTGAAGGGCCAAAGCGGCTTTGGCCAGGCGCATGCCTTGAGCCCGGGCCAATTGACGTTCATGCTCGCTCAGCGGCAAGCCACCTTTGGGGCCAGACCGGTGACTGGCGCCATAAGGCGTACCGCCACTTTCAGTGTCGTTCAGCGCTTGTTCGGAATAGGGAATGCCCATCCACAACATGCCGTGGTGGATGAATGGCAGTGCCATGGACAGCAGCGTGCTTTCCTGGCCGCCATGCATCGTGGATGTGGTGGTGAATACGCAAAAGGGTTTGTTTTCAAGGTCGCCAGCCAGCCAGGCGCCAGCGGTGCCGTCGATGAAGTATTTTAGTGCTGCGGCCATGTTGCCAAACCGCGTGGGTGAGCCCACGGCTAGGCCGGCGCATTCTTTCAAGTCGCTCAATTCTGCATAGGGCGGACCATCGGTTGGAATGTCTGGCGCTGTGGCCTCGCAGGTGGTTGACACCGGCGGCACGGTGCGAATGCGGGCGCACGCACCTTTGACCGAATCAATGCCCATGGCAATTTCCCGGGCCAATTGCTCGGTTGCACCGTGGCGGCTGTAATACAAAACCAATATGTCGATCATGCTGAAAGGGGTATCATCAGGCTTCAAGACCCCATTGTACTGAAGCCAATGACTGCTGCTTTGCCCAAGCCCCCAACCGAACTCAAGAGTTTGGACAAAAAGAAAACCGGTTTTATCGGTGCCGCCCGCATGGCCTTGTTGGCCAAAAAGGCCGAGTTGACACCGGTCAATCCAGCTTGGTGGGTGGCGTTTACGCGCTTGGTTTGGAGTCGCATCAAGTACCAGAATTTGCCCCAAGTGGCCGCCAGCCTCACATTTACCACGGTGTTGTCACTGGTGCCGATGATCACCGTGGCCTTGGCGATTTTCACGGCCTTTCCCATGTTTGAACGCATGCAGACCTCCTTGCAGAGCTACATGCTGGAAAGTTTTTTTCCCGAAAACATCGCCGACACCATCTTGACCTATGTGAACCAGTTCTCGGCCAAGGCCAAGGGTTTAAGTGCAGTGGGTACGCTGTTTTTGGTGCTGACAGCGCTCACCACCATGTTCACGGTTGACCGGGTGTTCAATCAAATCTGGAACGTCAAGCGGCCGCGCACACTGGCCAACAAGGTGGTGTTGTACTGGACGGTCATCAGTTTTTCACCGGTGTTGATTGGTTTTAGTCTAAGCCTGTCCACCGCGGTGATCGGTCAAAACCTGAAAGGCATCGACTCCAGCCAGGGGGGCTGGTTACCGGTGCTAAGCCTGGTGTCCATGTTGGTCACGGCTGTGGCGTTCGCGTTTATTTACCGGGTGGTGCCCAACCGGGCGGTCCACTGGAAAGATGCGCTGGCCGGGGGCGTGGTGGCCTCGGTGTTGTTTGAGGTGACCAAGCGCGCATTTGCCGCCTACATCACCCATTTTCCCAGCTACACGGCAGTGTATGGCGCCTTGGCGGCGTTTCCCATTTTCCTGCTGTGGATTTACGTTTCGTGGATTATTGTCCTTCTGGGGGCCAGTACCGCAGCAGCCCTGCCTGTGGCCCGCACAGGCTGTTGGGACAATGCTGTTCGCCCCGGGCAGGACTGGTACCAAGGGTTGGCTGTGCTGGCCGAGCTTGAAAAGTCGCGCCAACAGGCTTTGCCCGGCATGACCCTGGAGGAGTTGCGCGTATTCACCAAGGTGCCGCCCGACCAACTGGACCACATCCTGAGTGCGCTCATCCAGCACGGCGTGGTGGGCCCTTTGGCCAACAGTCGAGGGTCGGAGCGGTTTGCCCTGATTTGCGACCCAGCCCGCATTAGCGCAGCGGTTGTGGTGAAGGCCTTGTGGCTGGACACCACCTTGAATGACGACTATGCCGAGCGTTTGCCGCAGGGCACTGCCCGCATGATGAAACTGCAAAGCGAGTTTATTGATCGCCCCCGCTTGGCCGATTGGCTCGAAAACCCGGACACCTGACCGTTTTTTGACCGTTTCTTGACCAAATGTGGAACCAAATACCCAAAACAGGTGTCACTACCAGCAAAATACGGGCTTGAATTTGGCACCCGTTCATGCTTTCTGTAAACTAAGCGTGACGAGCCAAAAGCTCTGACATTTAATAATCACAACACAGTCTGGAGCTGTTATGAGTAATAAAGGGCAACTGTTACAAGACCCCTTCCTCAACCTGCTGCGCAAAGAGCACGTTCCCGTGTCCATTTATTTGGTCAACGGCATCAAGCTGCAGGGTCAAATTGAGTCCTTCGATCAGTACGTTGTGCTGTTGCGCAACACAGTCACGCAAATGGTTTACAAGCATGCCATTTCCACTGTGGTGCCCGGCCGCTCAGTGACGTTTACCCCCGAGGTCAAAGAATAAGCACCTTGCACGCTGTCCGGTGTTGCTGCGCTTTGCCCGAAATTTCTCAAGGCATTGAATGACGCGCAGCACACTGGTGGCCCTTGACCTGGGCCAAGACGAATTTCGGGAAAGTATTGACGAACTCGCGCTGTTGGCCTCCTCGGCAGGGGCAGAGGTGGTGGGTGTTTTCACGTCCAAACGCCGCACCCCGGACTCTGCATTGTTCATCGGGTCTGGTAAGGCCGAAGAAATTCGGGATTATTGCCTTGCCAATGACATTGAGTTGGTGATTTTTAACCACGGCCTAAGCCCCGCGCAACAACGAAATCTCGAGAGCGCTTTGGATGTGCGGGTGATTGATCGCACCGGCCTAATCCTGGACATTTTTGCCATTCGCGCCAAAAGCCATGAGGGCAAACTGCAAGTGGAGTTGGCGCAGCTTCAATACCTCGCCAGCCGCTTGGTGCGTAGCCGTTCTGACCTGACCGGTCAACAGGGCGGTATTGGCATGCGCGGTCCTGGTGAAACCCAGTTGGAAACCGACCGCCGTCTGATTGGCGTCAAGGTCAAGCAACTGAAAACTCGCTTGGACAAACTGCAGAAACAGCGGCAAACCCAGCGTCGTCAGCGAGAACGCCGCGGGCAGTTCACTGTGGCCATTGTGGGCTACACCAACGCCGGGAAAAGCACCCTGTTCAATGCCATCTCCAGCGACAAGGCCTACGCGGCCGACCAACTGTTTGCCACGCTGGACACAACCACCCGACGCGTTTATTTGGCACCCCGAATCGACATGGCCTTGTCTGACACAGTGGGTTTTATCCGCGATCTGTCCCATTCGCTGGTGGAGGCCTTCAAGGCCACGCTAGAGAGCACTGTGCATGCCGATCTGTTGTTGCATGTTGTCGATGTGAGTTCGCCTGTGCGTCACAGTCAGATTACCGAGGTCAACAAGGTGCTGGCGGAAATTGATGCCGCCGATGTGCCCCAAATCATTGTCTGGAACAAAATCGATGCCTGCGAGCGGGCTGTGGAAGTGGAGCGGGACGAGGATGGTAAGATTTTGTCGGTCGCAGTCAGTGCACGCTATGGGCTGGGCTTGACTGAATTGAGACAGGTTTTGACGGAACTGGCCACCGGGTTTTACGCTCAAACCCGGGATTTGGGTGCCGAGGCCGACAAGCCGCAATGGGCCTGATCAAACAACAACAATTTTTGAGCAGTAGGAACCAGCATGTCAATGAATGATCCGGATTGGGGGCGACATTCTCAGGGCGGAGGCCGTGATGGTCAACAGCCCAACAACCAGAATGATCAGGACAATCGACGCCCAGGTGGCCGGCAGGATGGCCCGCCCGACCTGGATGAATTGTGGCGTGACTTTAATAATCGCCTGAACCGGTTGTTTGGAAAAAAGGGTGGTGGGCCTCAGGGCCCGTTTGGCGGTGGCAACGGTTCAACGCCCAATATGCCCAACCCGGGCAGGGGCATCGTGTTTGGTATTGTTGCTGGCGTGTTGGTCTGGCTGGCCAGTGGTTTTCACATCGTGCAGGAAGGCAGTGAAGGCGTGGTATTGCAGTTTGGCAAATACAGCCACACCGAGCCGCCCGGTTTCCGCTGGCGCATGCCGTACCCCATTCAGTCCCACCAAATCGTGAACAGCTCGCAGGTGCGAATCATTGAGGTGGGTTATCGCAACGATGTCAAAAGCAAGGTGCCGCGCGAATCCTTGATGTTGACCGAAGACGAAAACATCATCGACATCCAGTTTGCCGTTCAATATCGGCTGAAAGACCCTGGTGCGTACCTGTTCAACAACGTTGACCCCGATGAGACCGTGAAAATGGCTGCCGAAACAGCCATCCGTGAAGTGGTGGGCGGCAACAAGATGGACTTTGTGCTCTACGAAGGGCGCGAGCAAATCGCGCTGGCTGCCACCAAGGTGATTCAAACCATCCTGGACCGTTATCAGACGGGTATTTTGGTGACCAGCGTGACGGTTCAGAACGTCCAGCCACCGGAGCAGGTTCAGGCTGCATTTGACGACGCGGTGAAGGCCGGACAAGACCGTGAACGGTTGAAGAATGACGGCCAGGCATACGCCAACGACGTGATTCCACGGGCCAAGGGTGCGGCTGCGCGCCTGAAGGAAGAGGCGCAGGGTTACCGTGAGCGTGTTGTGGCGCAGGCTGAAGGTGATGCTGCCCGGTTCAAGGCCGTGTTGGGTGAATATGAAAAAGCGCCCAAGGTGACCCGCGACCGCATGTACATCGATACCATGCAGGAAATTTACTCGAATGTGACCAAGGTGATTGTGGACACCAAGAGCAACAGCCAGTTGCTGTATTTGCCCTTGGACAAGTTGATGGAGAAAACCACGCCGTCTGCACCCACAGCCAACACAGGCAACTACGGTGCCAATGCCTCCAGCGCGCCGTCCAGAGGGGAGTCTGCCGAAAGCACGCGGGCCGCCCAGGATGTCGATGCCATGCGCGATGCATTGCGCAACCGTGATCGAGGAGTTCGTTAATCATGCCCAGAATTTTTGTAGTCATTGCCGCGGCATTGCTTGGCCTGTTTTTCGCCAACACCTGTTTGTATGTGGTGGACCAACGCCAGTACGCGATTGTGTTCGCGCTGGGGCAGGTGGACCAGGTGCGTTCCGAACCTGGTTTGTATTTCAAACTGCCTGCACCGTTCCAGAATGTGGCGTTTTTCGACAAACGCATTCAAACCATCGACACACCCGAAGCCGAGCGTTTCATCACCTCAGAAAAGAAAAACCTGTTGGTGGATTCGTACGTCAAGTGGCGCATCGTGGACCCTCGCCTGTATTTCGTTCGCCTCAGTGGCGATTCTCGCCTGGCGGCCAGTCGCATGACGCAGGTGGTCAAGTCCGCCTTGAACGAAGAAATCACCAAACGAACCGTGGCGCAGATGATCTCTGGTGAGCGAACCCAGGTCATGAGTTCTGTGGTTGAAAAAGTGAAGGATGAGGCCAGGGAAATTGGTGTTGAAATTGTGGATGTGCGCCTGAAACGGGTGGATTTGCTGCCGGAAGTCAGTGAGTCGGTGTTTCGTCGCATGGAAGCGGAGCGCAAGCGCGTCGCCAACGATTTGCGGGCCACGGGCGGGGCTGAGGCTGAGCAAATTCGCGCCGATGCAGATCGCCAGCGCGAGGTGATCCTCGCCCAAGCGTACAGAGAAGCACAAACTATCAAAGGGGAGGGTGATGCCAAGGCCGCTTCGATTTATAATGCGTCTTTTGGTCGAAACCCGGAGTTCTTCTCTTTCTATCGCAGCTTGGAGGCGTACAAAAAGTCGCTCGCCTCAAAGCAGGATGTGATGGTCGTCGATCCCAAGTCGGACTTCTTCCGCTTCATGCAATCGCAGGGCAAGTGAAGACAGTGCGGGTTTCGGGTCTCTGACAGGCCCGCAACCTGCCCAAGCCGCAACCAGAGTAGACCTCAGGTGCACGTGGGCTCACCGCCTTGAATGGCGGATGGGGCCCCTTTTTGCCGTTTGGCTTCATTGAAACTACAAACACGCGCAAGCGTTGGAATTACCATGTCTGCCTGGCTGTTGCCCGAGTCTGTTGCCGATGTATTGCCTTCCGAGGCCCGTCGCATCGAAGAGTTGCGGAGAATTCTGCTGGACCGTTTCCGTGTATACGGCTACGAGCTGGTTATGCCGCCGATGCTGGAATACACCACGTCGCTGCTGGCCAAAGCCGATGCATCGCTGGACCTGCAGACATTCAAGTTGTTGGACCAGGCCAGTGGCCGTATGTTGGGTTTGCGCGCTGACACCACACCTCAGGTGGCTCGCATTGATGCCCATATCTTGAACCGCAAGGGCGTGACCCGACTGTGTTATTGCGGGCCGGTGTTGCACACCCAGGCCTTGGGATTGCACACCACCCGCGAGCCGCTTCAGTGTGGCGCCGAGTTGTATGGCTGTGGCGGCATTGAGGCCGACTTGGAAATGTTGAACCTGGCTGTGGACACATTGAACCTGTCCGGCCTGAAAAACTATCGCCTGGCACTGTCCCACGCCGGCTTGTTGGCTGCGGTGCTGGACGGCGAGGGCTTGTGCGAAGCCACCGTGCGCCATGTGCATCATGCTTTGGCCCAAAAGGACCAACCTGGCTTAAAGGTGTTGTTGCGCAACGCATCGCCCAGTGTTCAAAGTGCCGTGTTGGCGATGTTGAACTTGTACGGCGCGGTGGGTGGTGCGCAGTGTGTGCTCAAGCGCGCCAAAGCCACGCTGCCGGCCAAGCCGGGTGTACAGCGCATTCTGGATGACATGGTGTTGTTGGTGGACCGTCTGTCCGAGACGGTGAGCGCCATGCCCACCGTGCTGGCCGACCTGGCCGACCTGGCCAATTTTGATTACCACAGCGGCCTTTTGTTCTCGGCGTATGTCGAGGCATGCCCCAATGCCGTGTTGCGTGGTGGGCGCTATGACGACGTGGGGGCTGTGTTTGGTCGCGCGCGGCCAGCCACGGGCTTTTCGGTGGATTTGCGTGAACTGGTGGCTTTGCAGCGTGCGCAGGTCAATCCCAAAAAGGCCATCCGTGCACCTTGGATGTACGACACCGCGCTGATGGCGGTGATTCGCCAGTTGCGCAGCCAAGGCGAGGTTGTGTTGCAGACGCTGCCCGGCGCTGCGCCCGAGGAAGAAGAATTTGTGTGTGACCGGCAGTTGGTGCTGGTCAACCAGACGTGGACAGTCGCACCCATGGGTGCAAGTCAGGAGAAAGTGCAATGAGTTTTCGCAATGTGGTGGTGATCGGTACCCAATGGGGTGACGAGGGCAAGGGCAAAGTCGTCGACTGGATGACTGACCACGCCCAAGGTGTGGTGCGCTTCCAAGGCGGCCACAATGCAGGCCACACGCTGGTGATTGGTGGCAAGAAAACAGTGTTGCGCCTTATTCCCTCGGGCATTCTTCGTCCGGATGTACAGGTGTTTATCGGCAACGGTGTGGTGTTGTCCCCCGAGGCTTTGTTGTCTGAAATTGACGAGTTGCAGGCTGGTGGCATTGCGGTTGAAAGCCGCTTGAAAATCAGCGAGGCCTGCCCACTGATTTTGGACCACCATGTGGCCTTGGACAAAGCCCGTGAGGCCAAGCGCGGCGAGAGCAAAATTGGAACCACTGGCCGCGGCATTGGCCCTGCCTATGAAGACAAAGTGGCGCGCAGGGCCTTGCGTGTTCAGGACCTGTTCAATCCTGAAAAATTCATGGCCAAGCTGGTTGAGGTTTTGGATTACCACAATTTTGTACTCACCCAATACTTGGGCGCCGAGCCTGTGAGCGCGCAAGCGGTGTTTGACAAGGCCATGGCGCTGGCCCCCCGAATCAAGAACATGGTGGCCGATGTGCCCAGCCTGCTGCAAAAAGCCAATGACGAAGGCAAGAACCTGTTGTTTGAAGGCGCGCAAGGCGCGTTGCTGGACATCGACCATGGCACCTTCCCGTATGTGACCAGCTCCAACTGCATCGCGGGTGCGGCTTCACCGGGTGCCGGTGTGGGCCCGCAGCGGCTGCAGTACGTGCTGGGCATCACCAAGGCCTATGCCACGCGCGTGGGTTCCGGCCCATTCCCGACAGAGCTGTTTTGCGACACGGGCATGTACCTGGCCAAGAAGGGCAATGAGTTTGGGTCGGTCACCGGTCGCCCACGCCGCTGCGGCTGGTTTGATGCGGCTGCACTTCGCCGAACCATTCAGTTGAATGGCGTCAGTGGCTTGTGCATCACCAAGCTGGACGTTCTGGATGGCCTGGAAACCATCAAGCTGTGCGTGGGCTACGAACTGGCCGACGGCACGCGGACGGACATTCTTCCCTTTGGCAGCGACAAGGTGGAAGGCTGCAAGCCCATCTTTGAAGAATTCAAGGGCTGGACCGGCACCACCTTCGGTGTGAAAACCTATGAAGGCTTGCCCGAAGAAGCGAAGGTTTACCTCAAGCGCATGCAAGAGGTGTGTGGTGTGCCTGTGGACATGATTTCCACTGGCCCTGACCGTGACGAAACGATTGTTCTTCGTCACCCCTTTAAGGTCTAATGGATGGTGCGCCTGTGCCAATTGGCCAGGCGTGAACGGTCCACTGAAGATGCACGTGCGATTGTTCAATCCACGTGCATTTTTTATTTCAACGATCGAGATTGATGAGCAAGCTTTACGTTGATTACGCGCAATACCACCAGCTGATTGATCAGGTGATTGCAAACGTTCAAGACGATGGATTCCAGCCGGATTGGGTGTTGGGTGTGTCGCGTGGCGGCCTTTTTTTGGCCGATGGATTGTCGCGTGCTTTGCGTTGCCCCATGGCGGTCATTGCAGCCACTTCATACGGCGCTGGTGAGGCCGGGGAGGGCACGGTGCAGGGTGTGTTGCGCGTGTCTGCTTCAGTGGCCTGTGTGGGGCACCTGGCAGGCCGCGTGCTGCTGGTCGATGATTTGGCCGATTCTGGCCACACCCTGGAAGCATTGGTTCACCACGTGCGAGCCAATTACCCAGCTGTTCATGCCTTAAAAACGGCCGTGGTTTGGGTCAAGCCGCACTCGGTGTTCAAGCCCGACTTTGCCGCGCACTGGATGACCGACGACGCATGGATAGTCCAGCCGTTCGAAGTGCGCGATTTCGATGGTTTGAATTGAAAATGATTCGGGGGAAAATGATTTTGTGCTGTACACTGCACGCAGTTGATGAGCAACTTGAATGTTGTTGCTTGGTGCCCAGGAGAGGACTCGAACCTCCACAGTGTTGCCACCACTAGGACCTGAACCTAGCGCGTCTACCAATTCCGCCACCTGGGCAACAGGTGATGAGCCGTGAATTTTAATGAATTAAAAACTTTTGTCAATGCATAAATACGAAATAAAAATTCCCAGTCGTGAAGACATCCTCGCCGTGTTGCGGCAAAGCCCCAATCCCCTCACCCGTGAACAGGTCTACGAACACCTGAAACTCACAGAGAATCAGATACCTGTGATTGAGAAGCGCCTCACCGCCATGGAGCGGGATGGTCAACTGATGCCCAATAGAAAAGGCCTTCTATTGTTGTCGACCAAGCTGGATTTTGTGGCGGGCAAGGTGTTGGGCCATCGCGATGGCTTTGGTTTCCTCAACCGCGACGACCGCGGTCCTGATATTTTCCTCAGTCCACGCGAAATGCAAAAAGTGTTGCATGGCGACCGCGTGCTGGTTCGCATCACGGGGACCGACCACCGTGGCAAACCGGAAGGCACGATTGTGGAGGTGACCGAGCGACGCACCAACAAGCTGGTGGGACGATTGGTGTCCGAGCGCGGCATTCTGATTGTGGTGCCCGAGGACCAGCGCATCAAGCACGACATTTTGGTGAGCCCCAAGGATGTGGGCCAAGCCATACCTGGGCAGGTGGTCACGGTTGAAATCGTGGAGCAACCCACACGGCACTCGCAGCCGATTGGCCGCGTGGTGGAGGTGCTGGGTGACCTCGACGACCCCGGTATGGAAATCGAAATTGCCGTGCGCAAGTTTGATGTGCCGTATGAATTTGATCACCTCACCATCAACCAGGCAGAGAGCCTGCCCGATGTGGTGGAGCACAAGGATTTGAAGGGCCGGGTCGATTTGCGCGATGTGCCCTTTGTCACGATTGATGGTGAAGACGCGCGCGACTTTGACGATGCGGTGTATTGCACCCCGGCAGACAGCATCAAAGGCGGTTGGCGTTTACTGGTGGCCATTGCCGACGTTAGCCACTATGTGGAGCCCGGCACGCCCATCGACAACGAAGCCGTGAAGCGTGGTACGTCGGTGTATTTCCCGCGTCGGGTCATTCCCATGTTGCCCGAGAAGTTGTCGAACGGCCTGTGTTCGTTGAATCCACAGGTAGACCGCCTGGTGCTGGTCTGCGACATGATCATCGGCCCCAAAGGTGCGTTGAAGGCCTATCAGTTTTACAACGGCGTGATTCATTCGGCTGCGCGACTGACCTACACGCAGGTGTGGGATGCGCTGAGCGACCCGCAAAGCCTCACTGCAAAATCATTGAACGGTTTGTTGGGCGACATCGACAACCTGTACACGCTGTACAAAGTGCTGCTGGAAAGCCGGCAGAAGCGCGGTGCCATGGAAATTGAAACCGTGGAAACGCAGGTGATGCTGGATGCCGAGGGCAAGATCGACAAGATTGTTCCAAAGCGCCGAAACGACGCGCACAAGCTGATTGAAGAATGCATGTTGGCCGCCAACGTGTGTGCAGCCGACTTCCTGGAACGCAGCAAACACCCGGCCCTGTACCGCGTGCACGAGGGCCCCACGGTTGAAAAGTTGCAAAACCTGCGTTCATTTTTGAGGTCGGTGAGCCTTACGCTGGAGGGCGGAGACGACCCAACCAGCATGGACTACGCCACACTGATGAAAAAGGTGATTGGTCGGCCCGACCAGGACCTGCTGCAAAGCATGATTCTTCGGAGCATGCAGCAGGCCATTTACACACCGCACAACAGCGGGCACTTTGGCTTGGCCTACGAGGCCTACGCACACTTCACCTCGCCCATTCGCCGATACCCGGACCTGATGGTGCACCGGGCCATCAAGGCTTTGCTGGCGGGCAAGCGTTATGTGCCCATGCCACTGGACGACCGCGAGTTTGAAGATTTCAACCCCAAGCGCAAAGTTGACAAAGTCGAGGAAATGGCGCGCTGGGACCAGTGCGGTACTTGGTTTTCGTCCACTGAGCGTCGCGCTGATGAAGCCTCGCGGGATGTGTTGTCTTGGTTGAAGTGCTTCTTCATGAAAGAACGGGTGGGCGATACCTTTCTGGGCCATGTGACGGGTGTGACCTCTTTTGGCCTGTTTATCACCCTGAACGCCTTGTACGTGGAAGGCTTGGTGCATGTCAGCGAACTGGGCAACGAGTACTTCCAGTACAACGACAGCCTGCATGAGTTGCGCGGCGAACGCAGTGGCATTCGTTACCGCTTGACCGACCCGATTCATGTTCAGGTTTCCCGGGTTGATCTGGATGCACGGCGAATTGAGTTTCGCCTGGTTCAGGGTGTGAAGTTTGAAACCCTGTTCAAGGAGCCCGCCAGCAAGCCCGCTGGCAAGGCCCAGAAAGGTGGGCGGCGCAACAACACTGAGGCCCTGTCCGCGGCCGTCGAAGAGAGCGGACGAAAAGCCCCGGTGCTTCCGCCGGAGGCAGACAAAGCCGGTGCTGGCAGCCGTGGCAGCAATAAAAAACGCGCCGCCACCGAAAGTCGCAGCCGAACGGCTGCCGAGAAAAAGCGCAAGGAAGAAATCCAGAAAGCCAAGCGCACGGCCCAAGCCAAACCCGCTTCAGGGTCTAAAATGCGGTCTGGCCGTAAAAAATAAGCGGTGTGTGCGCACCGGTGAAATGCCGGGGCGCACACCAAGGCTGGTCGACGTTCCCTATTGAATCCTGATTCCGGAGTATCCCGTGGCCATTTTGTATGGTTTTCATGCAGTGCTGGCGCGCCTCAAAACGGCGCCGTCCAGTGTGGACGAGGTGTTGTATGAGCAGTCCCGCAAAGACAAGCGCATGCAGCAATTCATCGACAAGGTGAAAGCCAGTGGTGTGAAAGCCACCGGGGCAGACGCTGAGCGCCTGGAGAAAGCAGCGGGGCATCGCCAACACCAGGGCGTGGTGGCGTTCGCCAAGGAAATTTCCAAGAGCAATGACTTGTTCGAGATCATTGAGCGCAACGGAAAAAATACCTTGCTGTTGGTGCTGGACGGCGTCACCGACCCACACAACCTCGGTGCTTGCCTGCGCAGTGCCGATGCAGCCGGTGTGCAGGCCGTGGTCATTCCCAAGGACAAAAGCGTGGGCATTACACCGGTGGTGTCCAAAGTGGCCTGCGGCGCAGCTGAAACCTTGCCCGTCATCATGGTGACCAATTTGGCCAGAACGCTGGAGGAGATTCAGGAGGCCGGCGTGTGGTGCATTGGTGCGGCTGGTGAGGCCACGGACACCCTCTACGATGTGGATTTGAAAGGCCCGGTGGCCTGGGTGATGGGTGCTGAGGGGGATGGCCTGCGCCGATTGACCCGTGACAAATGCGATCAGCTGATCCAAATCCCCATGGTGGGCAGCGTGGAAAGCCTGAACGTGTCGGTGGCCAGCTCGGTGTGCCTGTTTGAAACCCTCCGGCAGCGGCAGTTTTCGGCTTAATCAACCATTTCGATCATATAGAACCATGGAACAACTGAGTTTGGATGCCACCCCGCCGGGCGGGGAAGACGCAGACACCATCACGCTGGGGCTTTATGCCGAGCGGGCTTATCTGGATTACGCTGTGTCGGTGGTGAAAGGCCGTGCCTTGCCTGAATGTGCAGATGGGCAAAAGCCGGTACAACGCCGCATTTTGTACGCCATGAATGAAATGGGCCTGGGGGGCAATGCCAAACCCGTGAAGTCAGCCCGTGTGGTGGGCGATGTGCTGGGTAAATACCACCCGCATGGCGACCAGGCCGCCTACGAGGCCCTGGTCCGCATGGCGCAAAATTTCACGCTGCGTTACCCGCTGATTGACGGGCAGGGCAATTTTGGCAGTCGCGATGGCGATGGTGCAGCGGCCATGCGGTACACCGAGGCCCGACTCACCCCCATTGCCAAGCTGCTGCTGGACGAAGTGGACATGGGCACGGTGGATTTTGTGCCCAACTATGACGGTAGCTTTCAAGAGCCCAAGCTGTTGCCGGCACGCCTGCCATTTGTATTGCTCAATGGTGCATCCGGTATTGCCGTGGGCATGGCCACCGACATTCCCCCGCACAACCTGCGCGAGGTGGCGCAGGCCACGGTGCACCTCATCAAGCACCCCAATGCCAGCCTGGACACTTTGATGGATTTGTTGCCTGCCCCCGATTTTCCGGGCGGCGCGCAAATCATTTCCAGCCCCACGGTGATGCGGGAAATTTATGAGGGTGGTCGCGGTTCCATCAAAGTACGCGCGCGCTGGACCATTGAAGAAATGGCCCGTGGGCAATGGCAGCTGGTGGTCAACCAATTGCCGCCCAACACCAGCTCGGCCAAGGTGCTGGAAGAAATCGAAGAGCTCACCAACCCCAAGGTGAAAACCGGCAAGAAGAGCCTGAGCACCGAGCAGCAAAACCTGAAAGCGCAGGTGTTGTCGGTGCTGGACGCGGTTCGGGATGAGTCCGGCAAGGAACATGCGGTGCGTTTGGTGTTTGAACCCAAAAGCCGCAATGTGTCGGTTGATGAATTCGCCAACCTGCTGCTGACCCACACCAGCCTTGAGACCAATGTGTCCATCAACCTGGTGAGCATCGACAATGCAGGGCGACCCGGCCAACGCGGTTTGGTGGCCATGTTGCTGGACTGGATTGAATTCCGCAAAGTTTGCGTGACCCGCCGCAGCCAACATCGCCTGGCGCAGGTGAATGACCGCATTCACGTGCTGGAAGGCCGGTTGATTGCCTGGCTGAACATTGACGAAGTGATCAAGGTGATCCGTGAAAGCGATGAACCGAAACCCGCCTTGGTTGAGGCGTTCAAGCTCAGTGAGCGGCAAGCAGAAGACATTCTGGAAATTCGCCTGCGCCAGTTGGCACGTCTTGAAAAAATCAAGATCGAGCAGGAACTGGAGAAGCTGGCGGAAGAAAAAACCGACCTTGAAGGTTTGCTGGCCGATGAAGGGAAATTGAAAAGCCGCATCATTCAGGAAATTCGCAAAGATGCGGACACGTATGGCGATGACCGCCGCACCCTGATTGAGGAAGCCGCCAAGGCCAGCATTGACCTGAAGGTGCCGGAAGAACCCACCACCGTGATTGTGTCGCAGAAATTCTGGATCCGGAACCGGCAAGGCCATGGCCATGATGCTGCGCAGTTCAGCTTCAAAACAGGCGATGCCCTGTACGGCGCGTTTGAATGCAAAACCACGGACAACAGCTATTTGTTTGGCGGTGGTGCAGCCAGTGGGAAGGTGTTTTCCGTACCGGTGGCCACGTGGCCGGGAGGGCGCGGCGATGGCATTCCAGCCCCCAGCGTGGTGGACCTCAACGGTGGTACGCTGGTGCATGCCTTTGCAGCGCATGCCGAACAGGCCGTGATGCTGGCTGGCAGCGGTGCCTATGGTTTTATTTGCAAAGCTGCCAACCTAGACAGCCGTGTGAAGGCGGGCAAGCAGTTCATCAGCCTGAATGACGGTGAGCGCTTGTTGCCACCGATACTACTGAGCGCAACCGATGACCGCGTGGCAGTGCTGGCCGAGTCGGGTCGTTTCCATGTGTTCATGCTGGATGAGATGAAGCAGTTGGCCGGTGGAGGCCGGGGTGTGCAGCTATTGCCCCTGGACGATGGCGATGCCTTGCTGGCCTGCGTGGCCTACGGGCCCAACGACAGTTTGACGGTGCGCGGTACTGGCCGGGGCGGCAAGGAGCGGGAGGAAATCCTGAAGCCTGCAGAATTGGCCGAGCGCATGGGCAAACGCGGTCGCAAAGGCCGCGAACTGGACATCAAGTTCAAGGCAGAAATCCTGTTGAAGGTGGTTTAACACCCCTTGAAAATCACGCACCCATCCCCAACTCCTGCGGTATTCCAAGCAAAACCGCCAATTTCAGGAGAACGCGATGGGTGCGATGAAAGAAACCATGGGTTTTCAGACAGAAGTGAAACAGCTTCTGCATCTGATGATTCACTCACTCTATTCCAACAAAGAAATTTTCCTGCGCGAACTGGTGTCCAACGCCTCGGATGCCTGCGACAAATTGCGCTTTGAAGCCATCAACAATGCTGGCCTGTTTGAAGACGACAGCGAGTTGAAAATCCGCGTCAGCTTCGACAAAGACGCCCGCACCATCACGATTGAAGACAACGGCATAGGCCTGAGCCGCCAGGACGCCATCGACCACCTCGGCACCATTGCCAAGTCGGGCACCAAAGAATTTTTCAGCAAACTGAGTGGTGATCAGCAAAAAGATGCTGCGCTGATCGGTCAGTTTGGTGTGGGTTTTTACTCGGCGTTTATCGTGGCCGACAAAGTCACCGTGCGTTCCCGCAAGGCCGGTTTGCCAGCGGCAGAAGGCATTGAATGGGAGTCCAAAGGCGATGGCGAATTCTCGGTGGAAAACATTGAGAAAGCCGGCCGCGGCACTCAAATCATTTTGCACTTGAAAGCCGATGAAGATGAGTTGTTGTCTGCCTGGAAGCTGCGGTCCATTCTGACCAAGTATTCCGACCACATTTCCTTGCCCATTCAGATGGTGAAAGAGGAGTGGGATGAAAAAGAAAGCCAGATGAAGCCCACTGGCGAATGGGAAGCCGTCAACAAGGCCAATGCCCTGTGGGCCCGTTCCAAAAGCGATATCACGGAAGAACAGTACAACGAGTTCTACAAGTCCATCAGCTTCGACTTTGCCGACCCATTGGCCTACACCCACAATCGTGTAGAGGGCGGCCGTTCCGAATACACCTCGCTGCTGTACGTACCTGCCAAGGCCCCTTACGACCTGTGGGACCGCAACCAGCAGAAAGGCATCAAGCTGTATGTGAAGCGCGTGTTCATCATGGACGATGCTGAGCAACTGCTGCCCCCCTACCTGCGGTTTGTGAAGGGCGTGATTGACTCAGCAGACCTGCCACTGAACGTGTCGCGTGAAATTCTTCAGGAAAGCCGCGATGTAAAGGCCATTCGTGAAGGGTCGGTGAAAAAGGTGCTGGGCCTGCTGGAAGACTTGGCCAGCAACCAGCCTGAGAAATACGCCACTTTCTGGACCGAGTTTGGCCAGGTGTTGAAAGAGGGCATGGGCGATGACCCGGCCAACAAAGACCGCATTGCCAAATTGCTGCGCTTTGCGTCCACCCACACCGATTCCGATGCGCAAACCGTGTCATTGGCAGACTATGTGAGCCGCATGAAAGAAGGGCAGGACAAAATTTACTATGTGACCGCTGACACCTACACAGCTGCGCGTTACAGCCCGCACCTGGAAGTGTTCAAGAAGAAGGGTGTCGAGGTGCTGTTGCTGTCCGACCGTGTGGACGAGTGGATGCTGTCCTACCTGCAAGCCTTTGAGGGCAAAGACCTGCAAAGCTGCGCCAAAGGTGGGCTTGACTTGGGTGCCTTGGAAGACGAGAAGGACAAGGAAACCAGGGAAAAAGTGGAGGGCGAGTTCAAGGACGTGATCAAGCGCGTGGAAGAACTGCTGAAAGACCGCATCAAGGAAGCCCGTGTGACCTTGCGCCTGACCGATAGTCCGGCCTGTATTGTGGCCGATGAAATGGGCATGAGCGAGCATTTGAAGCGCCTGCTGAAGCAGGCTGGTCAAAAGGCCCCAGACAGCAAACCGATTCTGGAGTTGAACCCGGAGCACCCCTTCATTCAGCGTTTGAAGATTGAGAAAGACCACTTCGACGAATGGGTGAATGTGCTGCTGGACCAGGCGGTGTTGGCCGAAGGCGGAACCTTGGAAGACCCGGCAGGATTTGTGCGGCGACTCAACATGCTGTTGTTGACCGTGAAAGCCTGAAGTCACCACTGCTGTTCAAAAAGCCCCGCCCTGTGCGGGGTTTTTTAATGCAGTGCCTGGTTGGCTGGGCGAGGCAATTTTTCACAATAGCGTGTGCACAGGGCATTGGCCATCATGACGCTGTGCGAGAACACCCGCTCGATACAGCTCAACTGGAAAGGGTGTACCAAACGCTCTTGCCAGCGCAATTCAAGCTGGTCTGAGTGCGCATTGGCCCACAGCCACACCGGCAACTGGGTGTTTTCCATCAAGCGGTTGAATTGGTGCATTTCCTCGTCCAATTGAAAGGATTCCGGCAGTGCCGACAAGGCATACAGCTGGTGAACGCAGGTGAGTTCAACGACGTTTGGACTGCTCCATTGAAACTCGGCCCAGGCCGTGTGTTGGCTGGATGGAACCGCCACTTTGTGGATGTGGGGGCTGTTTGTGTTTGAAGACGCGTTTGATGCATCAACACTGGGCTTGTAGGGGTTACGCTGCTGGTTGATCCAGCCAGCCAGTGTCTTGATCAGTGCTTGTGGGTTCAGGCCGATGGTCATGCAAACATTCCTGTTGTGTTTGACCCACTAGGTTGCATTGCGGCGCTGTTCGGTTCCACGAGTTATCGCCCCCATAAAAAAAGCCACCGCATGGGTGGCTTTTTTCCGCGGAGGTCGAATCAGGAGGCTGAGGCGATCTGACCGTTGACCACTTTCACACGGTCACCCACTTGCCAGCTGCTG
Source organism: Limnobacter sp. (assembly GCF_036405155.1). GTDB lineage: Bacteria > Pseudomonadota > Gammaproteobacteria > Burkholderiales > Burkholderiaceae_B > Limnobacter. The sequence continues at coordinate 240,688 of NZ_DASWYD010000003.1, forward strand.
TTGTTTTCGCGGAAGGTGCGTGTGGTGCCATCGTCGAACGTGACCACCACGTCATACACGGTGGAAGACCGGCGATCTTTTTCAATCTTGTTGCCCACATAGGCACCACCAGCGGCACCTGCAACGGTCATGGCTGTTTGGCCCCGACCATTGCCAAACTGCTTGCCCAGCAAGGCACCGGCGACACCGCCCGCAATGGCTCCCAGGCCGGTTCCTTCACCTTCGACCTTGATGGCACGAACATCCGACACGCGACCACAATCACGGCAAACGGCCGCCACTTGTGCAGGCGCTGGGCTGGAGTCGCCGCTGTATGCAGGCGATGTGCTGTGGTGTGTGGTGGTTGTTTTGTGGCTTGTGGCTGGTTTGCTACCGGCTTTGTCAGCCTCGGCGGTTTTTGCGGATGTGTTGTTGTCCACAGCAGCCACATCTTCCGGCAAGGGGTTTTCCGCCTTGCTGCTGGGCAATAATCCCGTCATTGAGGCAATGGCGATACCGCAGGTCAAAATAACCGCAGCAGCAGCGGTAATGAATAAAGGGTGTGTGCGTTTGCCTTCCATGTTGATCTCCACTCAAAAGGGTGTTTGTGAGGCAATAACGCGGTGCCCCTCGTCTTGGTGTACACGTTGACAGATTGACTGCTGGATTAGAGCCTTTGCTCAGCGTTTACTTGCTCAGGGTCCGCATGGCCTGTTCCAGGCCTTTTACTGTCAGCGGGTACATCTTGTGTTCCAGAATATTCTGAATGATTTCAATGCTGTGCCGGTATTGCCACAAACCTTCCGGTTCGGGGTTTAGCCACACAGCCTTCGGAAAACGGTCCAGAAAACGCCGCAACCACACCGCACCCGCCTCTTTGTTGTTGTACTCCACCGAGCCACCGGGCTGCAATATTTCGTAAGGGCTCATGGTGGCGTCCCCCACAAATATCAGGCGGTAATCGCTGTTGTAGGTACGCAGCAGGTCCCAGGTTTTGGTGCGTTCGCTGTGGCGGCGGTGGTTTTTCTTCCAAAGGAAGTCGTACACACAATTGTGGAAGTAATAAAACTCCAGGTGTTTGAATTCACTTTTGGCGGCAGAGAACAACTCTTCAGTGCGGCGAATGTGGTCATCCATCGAGCCGCCCACATCCATCAACAGCAGCACCTTGACCGAGTTGTGCCGCTCAGGTCGCATTTTGAGGTCCAACCAACCGGCATTGCGGGCAGTGGACTCAATGGTGCTGTCCAGGTCCAACTCCTCTTCAGCCCCCTCCCGCGCAAAGCGGCGAAGCCTTCGCAGGGCCATTTTGATGTTGCGGGTGCCAATTTCAAGATCGTCGTCATAATCCTGATACAAGCGCTGGTCCCACACCTTCACGGCTTTCCGGTTTCGGCTTTCCTCCTGACCAATCCGGATGCCTTCCGGGTTGTAGCCGTTGTTGCCAAAGGGGGATGTGCCGCCCGAGCCAATCCATTTGTTGCCGCCCTCGTGCCGCTCCTTTTGTTCCTTGAGCAACTCCTTCAGGCGTTCCATCAACTTGTCCAACCCCCCCATGGCTTCGATGGCTGCCATTTCCTCCGGCGTAAATTCCCGGTTGAAGCGTTTCTCCAGCCAGTCTTTGGGCAGCTGGGCGAACAAATCCATGTTCTTTTCCATGCCCTTGAAATAATTCCCAAACACCTGGTCGAAGCGGTCGAAAAAGCGCTCATCCTTCACCAGTGTCAGGCGCGACAGGTGATAGAAATTGTCCAAGCTGGGTGCCATGAACTGGGCCTTCATGCCTTCCAGCAGGGTGAGGTATTCCCTCACCGTGACCGGGATTTTTGCATCACGCAGCTGAAAGAAAAAATCAAGCAACACGGTTGAATATTCCTTGGGCCATTCTCGCGTTATCGACCTTGGCGCGCCATGAACACCAGCCGCTCAAAGAGCTCAATGTCCTGCTCGTTTTTCAGCAGTGCGCCATGCAGCGGGGGAATGGCGTCTTTGCCGTCTTTGGCCTGGAGCGCGCTGGCTGGAATGTCTTCAGCCAGCAGAAGGCGCAGCCAGTCAATCAATTCGGAGGTGGTGGGCTTTTTCTTCAGGCCTGGCAGGGCGCGAATGCCAAAGAAGCTGGACAAGGCCGCATCCAGCAACTCTTTTTTCAGGTTTTTGAAGTGCACATCCACAATGCTTTCCATGGTCGCTTTGTCAGGAAACTGGATGTAATGGAAGAAGCAGCGACGCAGGAAAGCGTCGGGTAGTTCTTTTTCATTGTTGGACGTGATGATGACAATCGGACGGTGTTTGGCTTTGATCAATTCGCGGGTTTCGTAACAGTAAAACTCCATCCGATCAATTTCCCGCAGCAGGTCGTTGGGAAACTCGATGTCTGCTTTGTCGATTTCGTCGATCAGCAGCACCACAGGCTTGTCGGCCTCAAAGGCCTGCCACAGCACACCTTTCACAATGTAGTTTTTGATGTCTTTGACCCGTTCATCGCCCAGTTGTGAGTCGCGCAGGCGGCTCACCGCATCGTATTCATACAGGCCTTGTTGCGCTTTGGTGGTGGACTTGATGTGCCATTGCAACAGCTCGACACCCAGGCCAGCCGCCACTTCCTCGGCCAGCATGGTTTTACCGGTGCCGGGCTCACCCTTGATCAACAGCGGGCGTTGCAGGGTGATGGCGGCATTCACGGCCAGTTTCAAGTCATCGGTGGCTACGTAGGTTTTACTACCTTCAAATCGCATTTTTGCAATTCCTTGTAATACGTCGGGGATTTGTCTAAGTGTACGTTGGAATGTGGTTCAAATTGCACAGGAATTTGTCGAATAATCCATCCAAAACAGGGCTTTCGCGTTTGGCGCATAGACGCCTACCCCGTTCGATCGTAAAATGCCAGAGTTTGTCCAGTGCCAACGAGTCAAGCCGGTGCTGGCCTCCATCGAATAACAACGACAGTGACGAGAGAGTGTGATGAAACGTATCGGTTTGATGAGTTCTGCAGCACGTGCCTTGGCCGCGGGTGGCCTGTTGGCTGTTTGTTTTGCTGCGCCCGCCCAGGCAGTGGAAGGCAACGCCAAAGCAGCGGAGTCCAAAAATTCCATGTGCATCGGTTGCCATGGCATTCCTGGCTACAAAGCCAGTTTCCCAACAGTGTACAGCGTGCCCTACATTGGCGGCCAAAATGCCAAATACATTGAGGCGGCCCTGCAAGGTTACAAGAAGGGCGACCGCAGCCACCCCACCATGCGAGGCATTGCCGAGACCCTGACCGATCAGGACATTGCTGACTTGGCCGCGTATTACTCCCAAGCCAAATAATCACCGGACATCACAAGGATTTTTGCACCATGAAGAAGACATTCGCATTGGCGGCCGCCTTGTTGCTGGCCTGCGCATCTGTTCAAGCAGCCGACATTGCCGCTGGCAAAGCCAAGGCTGAAGCCCAGTGCGCGGCTTGCCACGCAGCCAACAACGACTGGAACAAGCCTGTTGACCCGTCCTACCCCAAGCTGGCTGGTCAACACAAAGACTACCTGGCCCATGCACTGAAGGAATACCAGAGTGGTGGTCGTAAAAACGCCATCATGGCTGGCATGGCCGCGGCGTTGAGCAAGGACGACATTGACAACCTCACGGCCTACTTTGCATCGCTGAATGGCGATTTGTACCTGCGAAAGTAAGCTGCAGTGTGTTGAGCTGAGAGAAAGCCACCTTCGGGTGGCTTTTTTGTTGGTGGTGCAGGGTTGAACCCCTCTATGTGGTCGCAGCCTGTATGGCGGCCTGCACCGAGCCCCCAGCAATACTGGTATGCCCGGCGCCGAACAGTCAGCCCACCGATTGGCTTGACCCGCAAAGCATTCGAACACACGGACCGAGATGTCTGAGCGCCACTGGCGCGAGTTCTCGGGGCGGTTCGAAAGCGCGGGGCAACCTTTATTTTCGGGGGGCGTTCGGACCGGGCTGCCGGTTTTGCTTGGGGGAGGGCAATAAACAAACAATGGCTGCTGGCATGGCTCCGGGAAGCTCAACCAGTGGTACTTTAAAGCTGCCGCCTACATGCAATGGTCAATGATGCAGTTAATGTACCGCTCACTGCTAAACGGCACGCCATTTCGCTGCTGTTGATAGATTTGCTCTGCCAGGCATTCAAACACCTGGTGCGCAGCCTGGTGCTCGTCACCCATTTTTTCGCACAGCTTGGCAAAAGCGCTCCGAATGCCTGGTGGTTGATCAATGCTCACCTGTTCGGCCACGGCCAAATGCATGGACAAATGCAAAAACGGGTTCCCCTCTCCACCCTCAACGGAATAGTCTCTGGCCAGTACTTCTTCCAGGTCTGCATCGAAGGTGGGGAAATATTCCGGGTGACGGCTCATCCATTGCAAGGCCAAACTTTCCGCTTCGGAGATAGGCTGCTCTTGATGGTATTTTTTCCAGGTGTTCAGGAAAAACAGTCGGGCTTGGTCGCGTGTGGGATTAAACATGGGCAGGGTCAAACAGGCAAATGCTCAGGCGGTTGTTGCGTGGCGGGGTTAGCAGCGTTGCGCCTTCGCTCAGCCACGCTGCTTGGCCCAAAGCACCAATCCACAGGGTGTCGGGGAAGGCATTGAGCACAGCGCTGATGTCCCTATCGGTTTCATGGCACAGTGCACTGCGTTCAAAGCCAGCAAACAACACGCCAATCGCTGGTGGTCGATGGTCAAATCGAATGGCTGCTGCCGTCTGCCAGGCTGGAATGTCCTGCTCGATGGCTTGCGTGGTGCGGCGGGCCAAGCGTACCAGTTGGCCTTTGACCACAGGCGCGGCCAGTCCCAGGGTGCCGTCTGCATGAATGTCCATCACCGGGATCCAACTCTCGCCATGGTCATGACAGACCTGCAGCCTCAGCCCTACTGGTTTGGTCTGTTCTGCAGGGCATTGCAAGGCCTGCGCTGCTGGAAGGCCATCCACTTGAATCAGGAACAAGCCGTTCGATTCATCCACACGTTGAGGCCCGGTCAAAAACTCGAGACCCTCTGAATTCAGCACCAGTGGTTTGGACACCTTGAGAACCATCTCTGCCGTGGCATCACCCGCCAGCCGCCCGTGGTGAACCCTGGGCATTTTTGCGTAATTGGCACCGTAGGACAGCATGCCCAGGCAATCTGCATTCAACACGACAGCACCGGGTTCATTCACATGCGCAAAGTCCACGCTGTGGGTCGACGGGTCTTGTTCACACAACTGCAAACGAACGCTGTCGAACGTCTCGCCTTCTTGGCCAGCCGTCTCGAATGCATGGCCAAACACAGCCACTGCAATGGCGGGTTCATTGCCTGTCACTGTCCCATCAACAACCAGTCCGGACACACAACCGCCCCACACATTCATGCATTGGGTTTTGGCCACTGCAGCTTGAGCCACTTCATGCATCAGCTGGGCAAAATGGGGCGTGCACAACACCCAAACCCGGCTGACGTAGTCGCTGTGGCGGCGCAGCCCGGCGTTCGCCAAAGCTTCGTCGATGACGGACGATGCATTGTCCAGTGTGGCGATCTCGAATCGGCGGACACAGATGGCGTGGCTCATTGGGTTTTCTTTTTGTATTCGCAGAGGTCCACGATACTACAACGTCCGCATTCTGGGCTGCGGGCTTTGCAGACATAACGGCCATGCAGGATGAGCCAGTGATGGGCATTGAGCATGAATTCTTCCGGAATGAATTTCAGCAGGCGCTTTTCAACCTCGAGAACATCTTTGCCCGGTGCAATGCCCGTCCGGTTCGAAACCCTGAAAATATGGGTATCCACCGCCATGGTGGGGTGACCAAACGCTGTGTTCAGCACCACATTGGCTGTTTTTCGACCAACACCGGGCAGGCTTTCCAGCGCCTCCCGATCTTCTGGCACTTCACCGTTGTACTGGTCACGCAGTATTTCAGCGGTTTGCACCAGGTGTTTGGCCTTTGAGCGGAACAAGCCAATGGTTTTGATGTATTTTTCGACGCCTTCCACGCCCAGCGCAGCAATCGCGGCTGGCGTGTTGGCCACCGGAAACAGTTTGCGGGTGGCAAGGTTGACACCCTTGTCGGTCGCTTGCGCACTCAGCAACACCGCTGCCAACAATTCAAAGGGTGTTGAATATTCCAGCTCTGTTTTGGGCTCAGGGTTGGCTGCGCGAAAGCGGGTAAAAATTTCGGTGCGTTTGGCTTTGTTCATGGTTTGGGCGCGGTGTTGTTGCCTTGCTGTCGACGAGCACGGGCGCGAGCCAGCGCGGCCTCCACAATGGCTTTTTTCTTGGCTGCATCCGGGTCGTCGCTGTGTGCCAATCCATCCAGCTTGTGAATGGCCTTGGACTCCAATCGCGCGGCTTGCTCTGCACGTTGCCGAACCAGTCGTTGAGCCCGTTGATTCATGCGAGCCCGCGCCGCGTGGGCCTGTTCAGTGGTCCAGGTGGCGTAGGCTGGCACAAACACCATGTCAATGCAGTCGACCGGGCAGGGGGGTATGCACAGTTCACAGCCGGTGCACAACTCGGCAATCACGGCATGTCGGCGTTTGCTGCTGCCCACAATCGCATCGACCGGGCAGGCCTTGATGCACAGCGTGCAGCCGATGCAATGTTCGGGCTGAATCACCGCCATGTGGCGTTCAAGGGTAATGCCACAGCTTGGGTCGATGGGTTTGGCGGGTTTGTTTAATATGCGGGCCAGTTTCACAACCGTTTGCTCACCGCCGGGCGGGCAACGGTTCAAGTCAGCTTCGCCTGCTGCCATGGCTTGCGCGTATGGCAAGCACCCAGTGTATCCACACTGGGTGCATTGGGTTTGGGGCAGGCAATCGTCGAGCTGCCCAGCCAGATTGTCAGGCGTTTGAAGCGATGAATTCACGGATCTTGGGGTATATCATTTCGCGCCAACGGCGACCGCTGAAGATACCATAATGTCCGCATTCGGGCGCTTCAAAATGCTGCTTCTTGGCTGCTGGAATACCGGTGCACAGCTTGTGTGCTGCTTTGGTTTGGCCGGGGCCGGAAATGTCGTCCAGTTCGCCTTCAATGGTAAACAAAGCCACGGTTTTGATGTCGGATGGTTTCACCAATTCATCCCGAACCGTCCACTGGCCTTTGGGCAGTGCATGGTCCTGAAACACCGTCTTGATGGTGTCCAGGTAATATTCCGCGGGCATGTCCAGCACCGCATTGTATTCATCATAAAACTGGCGGTGGCTTTCGGCGCTTTCGCCATCGCCTTCAACCAGGTGCATGTAAAAGTCGTAGTGGCTTTGCACGTGGCGGTCGGGGTTCATGCTGACAAACCCCAAATGCTGCAAAAACCCGGGGTATACACGGCGCAGGTAACCCGGGTAGGTGTGCGGCACCGAGTAAATCACATTGTTTTCAAACCAGGAGTAGGGCTTCTTGGTGGCTAGGTCATTCACCGAGGTGGGGCTTTCCCGCGTATCAATGGGGCCGCCCATCATCGTCATCGTGCGGGCCTGTTTCGGGTCCTTGTTGCTGGCCATGAGCGACACAGCCGCCATCACCGGCACTGTGGGTTGGCAGACCGAGATCAGGTGGACGTCCGGGCCTAGCAATTGGATGAATTCAATGCAGTAATGCACATAGTCATCCAGGTGGAAGGCGCCCTCAGACAACGGGACCATGCGCGCGTCTACCCAGTCGGTGATGTACACATCGTGGTCTTGAAGCAGGGTGCGCACTGTATCCCGCAGCAATGTTGCATGATGACCCGACAAGGGGGCGACCACCAGCACTTTGGGCTGTGGGCCCAACGGTTTGGTTTCGCTGGGGATCAGTTTGCGGAAATGAATCAGGTGGCAGAAGGGTTTGGTCACCACGATTTCTTGGGCGATGGAAACCTCCCGACCCTCGCATTTCACGGTTTTGATACCGAACTCGGGTTTTTCGTATTCCTTGCCCAACCGGTACATCAACTCAAAACCAGCGGCAATGCGGCGTGAAAAAGGCGAATGGGCCAGGGGGCTGAACGGATTGCTGTACATCTTTGCGCCGGCTTCGGCCCAAATGGTCATTGGGTTGAGCAATGCGCGTTGAAACTCGTGCAATTGATACAGCATGCAACCTCCGGTACTTGGCCAGGATATGAATGAATCGACAAGGTAGACCGTCAAGCTGACGGCAGTCTGTCGATTATCGAACAATTATTGCTGCAATGCAACAAGTTCCCGGAGGGCTTGGTTCACCAGTAGTTTTCAACCGCAATTTCGCCAGGTGAATTGCGTCTTGCTGGAGAAAACCCTTTGTTTTTTAGTGACTTGCGTATATCTGTGACCATCTCTGGGTTGCCGCAAATCATGAAACGGCTGTCGGTCTGTTCAAAAGCCAGTCCAGTCACCTGTTCCAATTCTCCGTTGTCAATCAGTTGCGTGATGCGTTGCGTGAGGCAATTGGCCACCCGCTCACGGGTCACCACCGGTACATAGACAAATCGGCTGTTCAGGTCTGGCACCAGTTCGCTCATCAATGGGTGATCCGTGAACGCCTGAATTTCTGCTTGGTAAACCAGTTCTTCGGCTGTGCGTGCACTGTGCACCAGGATGATTTTCTCGAATTGGTCCCAAGTGGCAGGGTCGTGGAGAATGGACAAGAATGGTGCGAGCCCGGTGCCCGAGCCCAGCAACCACAAATGGCGTCCAGACTCAAAACGCGCCGTGGTCAAAAAACCAAAGTTGGTTTTGTCCACACACACGGTGTCGCCTACCTTGAGCTTGCTCAGGTGCGAGGTGAATGCCCCGTTGGGCACCACGATGGAGAAAAACTCCAGATGCTCGTCAAATGGCCCGGACACCATGGAATAAGCGCGCCAGATGATGTCGGGTTCGCCAGGGATGTTCAGTGTGTTGTCAACGCCCAGCCGTGCGAATTGGCCCGCTGTGAAGCGAAAGCCGTTTGGCCGCGTGCAGGTGAAAGAGAAGAGCTTTCCCGGGACCCACACCCGGATACCGGTGATGGTTTCTCGGGTGTACTTCTCGTCGGGCGATGTCATGGTTGGTGGCCGAGCATGAATGCGCGGGTCACTTTTCCAGGTATTGCAGTTTGTCCTTGACGTCTTTCCAGTCGTCGGCATCGGGCAAATGCGCTTTCATCCGGGTGATGCTGGGCCAGTCTTTGGTCAGATCGGCATTGATTTGGATGAATTTCACCTGGTCGGCTGGCACATCCTCTTCGGCGTAAATGGCGTTCACTGGGCATTCCGGGATGCACACAGCACAATCGATGCACTCGTCCGGATCAATGACCAGAAAGTTGGGGCCTTCACGGAAGCAATCCACAGGGCAAACATCCACGCAATCCGTGTATTTGCACTTGATGCAGGATTCGGTAACAACGTGTGTCATGGCGCAACATCAACAGGTGAAAAATCAAGGCTGCATTGTAATCCATCCCCAAGCGCTTGCAGCGAGAAAGGTTTCCAAATTCATCTAAGGCATGTGGGGAAACCCCAAGCGCAGAGCCGCAGTCTATTTCCTATAATCCAAGCATATTCACTATTTCTGGATTCGCTTGTGACCCATCCCGCTGACGAATTTGACACCAGTGCAGCCCGCGAGGCCATTTTCAAGCGAACCCGTGCCTTGCAGGGCAGGCCAGACACCCGAAAGCCCCATGAAGCCCAGTTGGCCCGGGAATACATGGAACAGCACCGTCGGGGCCCCCAGCCGTCGCCTGTGGATGACGTGGTGGCCCTGTTCGTTGAAAAGTCCAAAGCCATGCTGTGCTCGGTGGACCGGGTTGCCACCCTTGAAGAGGCCGTCAACAGTTGCCGGGATTACCTGGCGCACCAAGGACTGGTTGCACAGGGGGAGGCGGTGATATGGCCCTCATTGAAGCACCTGGATTGGAGCGCACTGGGCATGCCAGTGCGATGGGGGGCGCCCACGGGTGATGACCGTGTGGGCATTAGCGGCACCGCATTTGCTGTGGCTGAAACCGGCACGCTGGTGTTGGCCAGCAGCCCCGAAACACCGACCAGCACCCATTTGCTGCCCGAGACCCACATCGCCCTGGTGCATGAACATCAAATTGCACACACCCTCGAAGATGTGTTTGCCCGGATGCGGGCCCAAGGCATGGCCATGCCACGCGCTCTGAACTGCGTATCCGGGCCGTCTCGCACCGCCGATATTGAGCAAACGATTGTGTTGGGCGCACATGGTCCGTACCGGGTTCACCTGGTCATCATCAAGGAAGCCTGATGAGCAACCGCAGCCGGCGTGAATTTGTTCAAAACAGTTTGGGTTTGGGTGCAGGTCTTCTGGTGGGGGCACAAGCCCCGGCGCAGGCGCAGGCCCCAGCGCAGGCTGAAACGGCAGCGCCTGCCGTGGTCAAAACCATCAAGCCCACCGTGCTGAAGTTTCAAAGTACGTGGCCCACACGGGATATTTTCAACGAGTTTGCGCAGGACTTTGCCAAGAAGGTCAACGACATGTCTGGCGGCGAGTTGCGCATCGATGTGTACCCCACCAACAGCATTGTCAAAGCTTTCGGCATTCAAAATGCGGTCCACAAAGGCCAGTTGGATGGAGGCCACGGCGTTCCCACCTACTGGCACGATCGCCACCCGGCATTTTCATTGTTCGGCAGCGGCCCAAGTTTCGGCATGGACTCCAATCAGGTGCTGGCCTGGTTTCAATACGGCGGCGGTCAGCAGCTCTACGACGAGCTGGTTCAGAAAGAAATGAACCTGAACATTCAGGGTTTTCTGTACGGCCCATTGACTGCACAGCCCTTGGGTTGGTTCAAAAAGCGGATTGACGCCCTGAAGGACATGGAGCACCTGCGCTTTCGTGCGGTGGGTTTGGCGGCTGATGTGTACCGCGAGTTGGGCGCAAACCCCACTGCCTTGCAGCCAGCTGACATTGTGCCCTGGCTGGACAAAGGTCTGATCGATGCCGGAGAGTTCAACAACCCGAGCTCGGACCGTGCATTGGGTTTTCCAAATGTCACGCCAGTGTGCATGATTCGCAGCTTCCACCAAAGTTGCGAAGTGTTTGAGGTGATTTTCAACAAAAGCCGGTTTGACAGCCTCTCGTTCCCCCTGCGGTCCATCATCCGCTATGCGTTGCAGGCGTCTTCCTCCGACCTGAGCTGGAAAGCGGCGGACCGTTTTTCCAACGACTATGAAGACATGCGCCGCAAGCAGGGTGTGCGTTACTACTACACACCCGAAGACATTCTGAAAGCCCAACTGAATGCGTGGCGGAAAATCATTGCAAAAGAGTCTGCAGCCAGCCCTATTTTCAAACGCATCATCGATTCGCAAATGCGGTTTGCAAAAAGAGTGGTTGGGTTTGAAAACGATGTCACCCCGTCTTCAAAAATGGCTTATGACTTCTGGTTCAGGGCTACCTGAAATTCGCCAATTCCAACGGGCAGTGCAGTAAACTACAGGCTTGTTAAACACCACGAAGAGTGCACCATGTCTGACATTCACGCCCATCGCACCCACAACCTGTCGCTGGACGAGGCAAAAAAAGTGGCGCAAAAGCTGGTGGACCAACTTGAAAAAGAATTTCAGCTGGAAAGCCGCTGGGTGGGCAATACCTTGAACTTCACACGGTCTGGGGTCAAAGGCACCCTGGACGTGACGGACAAAGACGTGACGCTGGACATTTCCTTGGGCTTCATGCTGAAGGCATTCAAGTCCAAAATTCAAGCCGAAATCGACAAAAACCTAAGCAGTATGTTTGCTTAAAAAGTGGTTCACACTGGGGTACAGCAGCCAGAACCCCAGTTTGGCCCGTTCGATGGAACGAATACGGCGTGACTCGGCCATGAAGCTCCACATCATCGGGCTCACGCGTTCTTTCACAGCAAGCCTGGACAAGCGTGGTGGCCTTTGCAAGTGGTAGGCGTCTGCAACCGCATCAAAATAGTTGCCCATTTTGCAGGGCTCGCTGTCGCAGGCATTGACCACCCGCCACGCACCACCCTTGAAATTGCACCACACACTCAAGCGTCCCAAGTCCAGTTCATGAATGTGGTTGGACCATGAGTCTTCCGTGTCCACAATCGCCGGTGTGCCGGCACGAATGCGGTCCAGTGGCAAACGGGTGTTCCCATAAATGCCTGGTGCACGCAGAATGTGCCCACTGTGCCCCAAGAGGCTGGCCAGGCGAACCTGCTGTTCAGCGTGGACCCGTCGGCGGGCCCTGTCCGATTGCGGGTTGACGGGTGTGCGTTCATCAATCCATTGGCCCGCAGCGTTTCCATACACGCCGGTTGTTGAAATGTAGGTGAGGTGCAGGCGCGGTTTATGCCAGGCCTGGTTCCGGGCTGCAGCGTACAAGGCCAGCCGCTTTAGCGTGGTGTCCACGGGTTGCGATGTGTCGGGTGCAGCCATCCACAACACTCGGTGGGCAATGCTGAGTGCCTTTAGCAGGTCACGTGTGTTGTTCAAGTCGCAGGGCAGGGCCTGTGCGCGATGCTGGCGAATGCGCATCCGCTTGTCCACACCAGCCTCCCCAGGTCTGCAAGTCGCGATAAAATGCCGCCTGGTGTCATGGTTCAACAGCGCAAAACCCACCTGGCCACACCCGGCGATCAATAGTCGTTGTCGGCGAAACAGGCGTGGCTTGACCCGGCTGAAAAACCCGTTGGGTGCATGGTTTTTTTTGAAGGCAGCAGTTTGATGATTCACAGCGTGAGTATTGTTCCCAGTCAACGGCAGTTTGAGTGTGAGGCCGATGAGCCCATCCTCACCGCCGCCCTGCGCGCTGGTGTTATTTTGCCATACGGCTGCAAGGACGGCGCATGCGGCTCCTGCAAAGCCGAGCTGGTGGATGGCAAAGTGGACTATGGCCACTACCAGTTGCGCGCGCTGCCCGATGAAGAAAAGGTTCGCGGCAAAGTCCTCACCTGTTGCGCAAAACCGCTGGGTCCGGTTCAACTCAAGGTTCGCGAGTTGTCAGGCTTGGGCGATATCCCGGTGAAAAAAATGCCGTGCCGCTTGCAGAGCATCGAGAAGCCTGCTGCCGATGTGGCCGTGCTCAAACTTCAGTTGCCTGCCAACGAGGTGCTGCAGTTTTTGGCTGGGCAGTACATTGAATTCATTTTGCGGGATGGGTCGCGTCGCAGTTACTCATTGGCCAACGCACCCTATCAGGAAGGCGGCATTGAACTGCACATTCGCCACATGCCCGGTGGCCTGTTCACAGACCATGTGTTTGGCGCGATGAAAGAGCGGGAAATATTGCGCTTTGAAGGCCCGATGGGCACCTTCTTTTTGCGCGACGACCCCAGCAAGCCAGTCATCCTCTTGGCCAGCGGCACTGGTTTTGCACCCATCAAGTCGTTGCTGGAACAGGCGTTTTTTAAAAACAACACACGGCAGTTTACGTTGTATTGGGGCGCACGCACGCGGGCCGATTTGTACATGGCGCAGCTGCCCGAACAATGGGCCAAAGAGCACAGCAACTTCACCTTTGTGCCGGTGTTGTCACACGCCACACCCGCTTGCAACTGGGCTGGCCGAACGGGTTTTGTTCATCACGCGGTGATGCAGGATTTTCCGGATTTGTCCGGTCACCAGGTGTATGCCTGCGGCGTGCCAATCATGGTGGAATCGGCTTTGAAAGACTTCACGACCGTGTGCGGTCTGCCCGAGGATGAGTTTTACGCCGACGCATTCACCTCAGAAGCCGACAATCACGTTCAGGACTCGCCCAAATAAGCTTCACGCACGCGTGGGTCCCGAATCAAGTCACTGGCCTTTCCGTGAAAGTCGATCAGGCCTGAGTCCAACACGTAGGCCCGGTCGGCAATCTGAAGTGCCATGTTGGCGTTTTGTTCCACCAGCAGCACCGTCAAGCCTTGCGCGTGGATGGACTTCACCACATCGAAAATCTTCTCAACCATGATGGGTGCCAGGCCCATGCTGGGTTCGTCTAACAGCAACAAGTCTGGCCTCCCCATGATGGCCCGGCCCATGGCCAACATTTGTTGCTCTCCACCGCTCAGTGTTCCTGCGGATTGTTTGCGGCGTTCTTTCAAACGGGGAAACAACGTAAACACGCGTTCTTTGTCTTCTTGAATGCCTGCACTGTCGTGGCGGCAGTAGGCCCCCAAGTCCAGGTTTTCTTCAATCGTCATGCGGGCAAAAACGCCGCGGCCTTCCGGCACCAACGCCATGCCCAAAGCCAGGCGTTGGTGCGCAGCCAACGCTTTTAAGTCGACTGAATTGTTGTAAACAGCACGCTGTGCCTGAAAGGGCAGTAGCCCAGCCAGCGCTTTGAGTGTGCTGGTTTTGCCTGCACCGTTACAGCCAATCAGGCACACCAGTTCGCCGCGCATCACCTCGAACGACAATCCCTTCACGGCTTGAATGCCACCGTAATGAACTGTCAATTGGTCAATCGATAAAATCGGGCTCATGCCATGCGCCTGACCTTGCTCTGCGGACTCAAGTGGCATGGTGTGTACCTCCCAAGTAAGCCTCAATCACGGCAGGGTCTTTTTGAACGGTGGCGGGTTGGCCTTGCGCAATCACCTTGCCATAATCCAGCACGGTCACCGTGCTGCAAATGCCCATCACCAGTTTCACATCATGCTCAATCAGCAACAGGGTTTTGCCGTCCTTGGCAATGCGCAGCAGCAGTTCTTTCAGTTGTACTTTCTCCGATCCATTCATGCCCGCTGCCGGCTCATCCAGCGCCAACAGGCTGGGGTTCATGGCCAAGGCCCGCGCAATTTCAAGCCGACGCTGGTGCCCATACGACAGCTCCGAGGCCAGGTAATTCGCATATTGCGCAATGCCCACGTAATCCAATAACCGAAGCGATTCTTCCTTCAAGCGCCGTTCTTCGGCACGCTGTGAAGGCAAACGCAACACCGCACCCAGCACGCCTGCCTTGCTCTGGGTGTGAAAACCCACCATCACATTTTCAAGCACAGTCATGGTTTGAAACAGGCGGATATTCTGGAATGTGCGTGCAATACCCAGTTTGGCCACATCACTGGGGTTGTGCGGAAAAAAGCGGTGCCCCTTGAATTCGAAGTGCCCTTCATCGGGTGTGTACAAACCGGTGATCAAATTGAAGCACGTGGTTTTGCCAGCACCGTTGGGCCCGATCAAGCCGGTGATGGTGCCCTGAGCAATGTCCAGGTTCACCGCATCCACAGCGGTTAAACCACCAAACCGTTTGGTCAACCCGCGAATGCTCAATAGCGTGTTGTTCATGCAGCAGCCTCCGCATGTGAGGGGCTGTTGCGCCCCTTGCGTTCCGGCCACAAGCCTTGGGGTTTGTACAACATCACCAACACCATGGTGAGCCCGTATATCAGCGAGCGAATGATTTCCGCATCCACCAACACCTCACCAAACAACTGCTCTTGAAGCGGGGCCACCACGTGGCGCAGCATCTCCGGGAAACCCGACAGCAACACCGCACCCAGAATAACGCCGGGTATGTGACCCATGCCACCCAGCACCACCATGCACAGCACAATGACGGATTCCATCAAGCCAAACGACTCGGGGCTGATGAAACCCTGAAACGCTGAAAACATGGCGCCGGAAACGCCACCAAAAGATGCACCCAACGCAAATGCCAACAGCTTCACATTGCGGGTGTTGATACCCATCGCCTTTGCAGCAATTTCATCGTCGCGTATGGCTGTCCAGGCACGGCCCAAGCGGCTGTCCTGCAATCGCAGGCTAACCACCATGATGATTAGCACCAGGACCAGAAAAAGGTAGTAGTACAAGTGCAGGGCGGGGATGTCGATGCCGAACAGGTGAACGGTTTTTTCAAACCGGATGGTGCCGATGCGAACGGGCTCAATCATGTAAATGCCTTGAGGCCCATTGGTGATGTTCACCGGTGCATTCAGGTTGTTCATGAACAAGCGAATGATTTCGCCAAACCCCAAGGTGACAATGGCCAGGTAGTCGCCCCGCAGTTTGAGCGTGGGTGCGCCCAGCAACACACCAAACAATCCAGCCACTGCAGCACCCATGGGAATAATCAGCCACAGGGACACGTGCAGGCCGTTGGGGAACAGGGCGGCAATCCATTCAAAGTTGTCGGTGAGGTGGGGGGAATTGAGCAAACCGTACAGGTAGGCCCCAACGGCGTAAAACGCGATATAGCCCAAGTCCAGCAGGCCAGCAAAGCCCACCACAATGTTCAGGCCCAGTGCCAGCATCACGTACAGCAAAGCCACGTTCACAATACGCAGCCAGCTGTTGCCCATGTTGCCCACCACCCACGGCAAGGCAAGCAGTGCAACAGTCACCAACAAGAGGCCAGCGATTTGTTTGCCAAGGTTTTTGTTCATCATGCGCGGTCCGACACCTTTTCACCCAACAACCCGGACGGCCGAACGGTGAGCACCAAAATCAGCACTGCGAAGGCAAAAATATCCTGGTAGTTCGAGCCCAAAAACCCGCCGGTTAATTGGCCCAGGTAACCAGCGCCCAGGCTTTCCACCAAGCCCAGCAGCAAACCGCCCAGCATGGCGCCATAAATATTGCCGATGCCCCCCAGCACAGCCGCTGTGAAAGCCTTGAGGCCCGGCAAAAAGCCCATGTAGAAATGCGCCACCGAGTAATTGGCGGCCACCATGACGCCGGCCACACCAGCCAGTGCAGCACCAATCATGAAGGTGGCCGAGATGATGGCATTGGGGTTGATGCCCATCAGGCTGGCAATGGCCGGGTTTTCTGCAGTGGCCCGCATGGCTTTGCCCAGTTTGGTGCGGTTCACCAGTGTGGTGAGCCCCACCATCAACAGGGACGATAGCACCACAATCGTGAGTTGAACGGGCGTGAGTGAAATGGTTCGCGCGGGCGCGTCGGCCACAGCGTTGTGAAAGGTGAAAAGGGTGATCGGGTCTTGCGACAGCGTGGTGGGAAAGATGAGGTAATTGCGGCCCCAAATGATCATCGCCAACGTCTGCAAGGTGATCGACACACCAATGGCAGAAATCAGGGGGGCCAGCCGAGGGGCTGTTCGCAGTGGGCGATAGGCCACTTTTTCCACCGTGAAGCTGACGGCCATGCACACCGGGATGGCCGCCACCATGCCCAAGGACAACAGCAACCAGCCCGGTAAATCGGGATTGACGCCTGCAATCGCAGAGATGGCGCTGAACGCCACCATGGCGCCCACCATCACCACTTCACCGTGGGCAAAATTGATGAGCCCCAGCACGCCATACACCATGGTGTAGCCCAAGGCCACCAGCGCATAAATGCTGCCCAATACCAAGCCGTTGATGATCTGCTGTATGAGTGTGTCCATGAATCCGATGCGTGTCCCCAACCACTGGATGTTCAACCGGATAACCGTGCAAAGTGGCTTAAACCTTGCTTCCGGAAGGGTGTGCTTTTTTTGAAGGATAGTACAAAGGATGCATTTGCTGCGAGAAGCCAATCAGAAACGGGCCAGTTAATTCGACCCTTGCCAGCAGTACCGCCTTTGATGCTACATTGAAAGAAGAAGCAAATTCGATTCCATTCACAACACACAAATTCGGGGGAAGCAGAATGCGCAGTTTGAACAAACCCACACTGATCGGCTCGGCAGTATTGGCAGCAATCGGCAGCTTGGCCATGGTTGGCACAGCACAAGCCAAAGACGTGATCGTCAAGATTGGCCACATTGCGCCGCTGTCAGGCCCACAGGCCCACTACGGCAAAGACAACGAGCAGGGTGCACGGTTGGCCATCGACGATTTGAATGCCATGAAAATTCAACTGGATGGCGGCACTGCCAAGTTCGAGTTGGTGGCTGAAGACGATGCAGCCGATCCCAAAACCGGTGCAATCGTTGCGCAGAAATTGTGCGACATGAAAGTCAATGGCATTGTTGGTCACTTGAACAGCGGCACCACGGTGCCAGCATCCCGCATTTACCACGACTGTGGCATTCCACAAATCACACCCTCGGCCACCACGCCCAAAATCACCAAGCAGGGCTTTGACTCTGTGTTCCGCGTGATTGCGCACGATGGTGTGTTGGGCGTTGCCCTGGCCAAGTTTGCCACCACCGATTTGAAAGCCAAGAAGTTTGTGGTGATTGATGACCGCACTGGCTATGGCCAGCCTCTGGCCGATATTTTTGCCAAGCAGGTACAAGCGGGTGGGGGCCAGGTGCTGGAGCGCCAATACACCAACGACAAAGCCACCGACTTCGCCGCCATTTTGACCTCGGTAAAAGCCAAAAACCCCGATGTAATTTTTTACGGTGGCATGGATGCACAAGCCGGCCCCATGTTGCGCCAGATGAAGCAGTTGGGCATCAAGGCCAAGCTGATTGGCGGCGACGGCATTTGCACCACCGAGTTGAGCAAGCTGGGGGGTGACAATGTGGGTGACAACGTGATGTGTGCCGAAGGTGGCATGGCTTTGTCCAAAATGCCTGGTGGACCCGCATTCGAAAAGCGTTACAAGGATAAATTCAAGTCAGACATCCAGGTGTATGCACCGTTTGTTTACGATACCACCATGACCATGGGGATGGCAATGAAAGAGGCCAAGTCGGCTGATCCCAAAAAATATCTGCCCAAGTTGAAAACCATCAGCTACAAAGGCGTGATTGGCACCATCACCTTTGATGAAAATGGCGATGTGAAAAACGCTCCGGTGACCGTGAACACCTATGGTCCCAAGGGCAAAACACCACTCACCATCATTCAATAATGGTTGGTTGATCAACGTTTGGTGTAAAACAAAACCCCGCAGGGCCCAAGCCACTGCGGGGTTTTTTTTATTCGGTACTGCGCTGTGGTATTACAGGGACAGAACCCAAGCCACCAGTTTCTTGGCTTCTTCGTCGGTCACGTTTTGAGCGGGCATTGGGATTTGACCCCAAGTGCCTTTTGTACCGTGCTTGACCTTCTCGGCCAGTGCGGCAGGCGCAGCCTTGTCACCCTTGTACTTGGCGGCCACATCCTTGAATGCAGGGCCTACCACTTTCTTGTCCACTTGGTGGCAAGACAAACAGGCCTTGCTCTTGGCCAGCGCTTCGTCTGCACTCGCGGTCAACGGCAGCGCTGCTACCAAAGCGGCCACGGCCAACACACCCATTTGCTTCTTCATCATCAACTCCTCACTCTGTGACGGTTTTCATTTCTAGTAACGGTTCGGAACGTATTCTGGCAGACATTGGTCTGTTTTGTCATGCGGCAAACTGGATTTTTTGCTGCCTGTTCAATGAATTGCCCGTGTATGGCTCAATACCGGCAAAATCAGGAAAAGTTCCCGGTTTGTGAACGGGCGTGCCAAAACCGGTTCGCGGCGCAGTGTGGCCTGATGAATTGACACAGGCCTGACGGGCACCAAACGGCACTTGCAAGGTCAGAGGGTACAATGACGCCAACGCGTTGCCTTCCGACCCTGTTCAACGAGATCCCCAATGTTTGTTCATCCAGAGTTCAACCCGGTCGCCATCCAAATCGGCCCCTTGGCCGTCCGTTGGTATGGCCTGATGTACCTCGCCGGTTTTATTGCCTTCATCACCTTGTCCAAACGCCGTCTCAAGTTCTTCCCGGCCATCAAGGAGCTCGACGTGGACAACTTGCTCACCTGGGGTGTTCTGGGCGTGATTCTCGGCGGGCGCTTGGGCTATGTGTTGTTTTACAAGCCCGACTACTACCTTCACAACCCCACCGAAATTTTGGCGATTTGGGAAGGCGGCATGTCTTTCCATGGGGGCTTTCTGGGCGTTTTGCTGACCTGCCTGATTTACTGCAAAGTCAAAGGCTGGAATTTTTTTGACTTGATGGATTTTGTAGCACCCTCGGTTCCACTGGGCTTGGCTTTTGGCCGCTTGGGCAACTTCATCAACGGTGAATTGTGGGGACGCCCCACCGATGGCTGGTGGGGCGTGGTGTTTCCGCAGGCCGGTGATTTGTTGCCCCGTCACCCCTCCCAGTTGTATCAAATGAGCCTGGAAGGTTTTGCCTTGTTTGCCTGGCTGTGGTGGTTTTCGTCCAAGCCCCGGTCTCGCGCAGCCATTTCAGCCTGGTTCATGATGGGGTATGGTGGCGCCCGTTTTATTGTGGAATATGCCCGTGAACCCGACCGGTTCTTGGGCACCTTGTCCCTCGGCCTGTCGATGGGGCAGTGGTTGTGTCTGCCCATGATTTTGCTGGGCTTGGCCTTGCTGGTGTGGTCGCGCGGCAAACCCACCGCGCTCCAAACCATGGCGCCCCAATCTTAAAAACCGGTGATGGCCTTGTAAATCATCGACAAGGCCACAAAGGTGAGCAGCACAGCAAACACCCGCTTGATACGCCCCACAGGCAGGCTGTGGGCCAGCTTGGCACCCCGTGGGGCTGTGAGCATGCTCATCACGGCCACGCAGGCCACTGCCGGCATGTAGATGTAGCCCAATGAACCAGCCGGCATGCCCTCAAGGTGCAGGCCGTTGATGATGTAGCCCATGCTGGCGAACACCGCGATGGGAAAACCCAGCGCAGCGGATGTGGCCACCGCGTTGCGCACTGGCACATTGCTCCACACCATGAACGGGACGGAGAGAAACCCGCCGCCAGCGCCCACTATGCTGGACACCCCGCCGATGACACTGCCCACACCCACCATGCCAGCAGCACCCGGTAGGGTGCGAGACGGTTTGGGTTTTTTGTCAGCAAACATTTGGTAAGCCGAAAAAATCACAAAAACGCCAAAACTCAGCGCCAGCTCTTTGGTCGGCAGGTACGAGACAATTTTGGAGCCGATAAATCCACCGATCAAAATCCCCGGGGTGAGGAATTTAACGATGTCCCAGCGAATGGCGCCCGCTTGGTGATGGGCCCGCATGCTGGAAATGCTGGTGAACACAATGATGGCCAGCGACGTTGCAATGGATGCATGCACCACATGGTCTGCAGGCACGCCCTGTTTGTGCAGAAGAAAGCTGAGGAACGGCACAAGAATCATGCCGCCGCCGATGCCCAGCATGCCGGCCAGTACACCGCTGAATACGCCCAGCACCAGCAGCGCAGCGATGAAAATAGGATCAATCATGGAGTGTTGGATATTTGAAGAATGAAAGAGACTGACCCATTTGTCCGTTTGCCATTGGTCAGTTTGCCCAACGGTCATTGTCCAATAAAAAAAGCGCCACCTTGAAGGGTTGGCGCTTTTTTTGTATTAGGGTCTCTGCCAGTGGTGCGCTGGTCCGATCCCTGAACCTAAGGTTCAAGTGGGTCGCAGTGTCAGAGTCTTCAGGTTTCCCAGACAGAAGTGGGAATCACACCGACTCGTAAAAAATCCGCAACCGGGATCACAGATATTGGTTCACGGAATGCTGACCAACACAGACACGGCAGAGATGAAACAATCAGAACAGGCTGGCATTCTTTGGGGCTTCGCCGGGTGTCAGGCTTGCGTCCACCAGTTGTTCAATAGCCTCGATTTTACGCTCAATCGATTCAATGTCCAGCCCTAAAACAGGTTTGTCTTGATTACTTCCTGTGAGGGATTCGTGCGCGATCTGCAGGGCAGCCATCACCGCGATATTGTCCAAGCCCACCACACGGCCTGAATTGCGGATGCTGGTCATCTTGGTTTCCACGATATTCACAGCTTGCTGCAAGGCGGCACGCTCTTCGGGTTTGCAGGAAATGCGAAATTCCCGGCCCATCAGCTTCAGCAGAAGAGTGTCCACTTATTTCTCCGAGTTCAGTTCGAGTTCAGGAAACCACTGGTTCAGCATCTGGTTGATTTGCCCCTGGGCATGGTCCACCTTTCGGCGTAGTTGCTCATTCTCGCGGGACAATTGCTGGACTCGTTCTTGGGATTTGTGCTGCTCATGCCGGCTTTGCTCCAGGGCCTTTGCCAAGGTGCTTACCTTGTCCTGTAGTTCATCCAGTTTTGCAAGCAGAGATTGCGCCATTGGGCTCACTCCATCGAATGTTGGGTCTCAAACTGCCATGACCATGACTATACAACCGGAAAACCCTGATTGGGCAAGGTCTTCCGATAGAAAATTGATCTTAGACCTTAAATTGTGACAATCCGAGCACGTCCTGCATGTCGTACAGACCGGTGGGCTTGTCCATCAGGTATTGGGCTGCGCGAATCGAGCCTTGGGCATAGGTCATGCGGCTGGACGATTTGTGGGTGATTTCAATGCGTTCGCCCATGCCTGCAAACAACACGGTGTGGTCACCCACAATGTCCCCACCCCGAATGGTGGAAAATCCAATGGTGCCAGCCTCGCGTTCACCGGTAATGCCCTCACGCGCAAACACACCGACCTCGTTGAGCTTCACGTTCAAAGACTTGGCAATCACCTCGCCCATGCGCAGGGCAGTGCCTGATGGCGCATCCACCTTTTTGTTGTGGTGCGCTTCGATGATTTCAATGTCATAGCCTTGCGACAGTATTTTTGCAGCCACTTCCAGCAATTTGAATGTGGCATTCACGCCAACGGCCATGTTGGGCGACCACACCATGGACACCTTCTGTGCCGCGGCTTTGACGGCATCCATTTGTTCACCTTCAAAACCCGTGGTGCCGATGACCGCTTTCACACCCAGTTTGGTACACACCTTGAGGTGCTCAAGGGTGCCCGCCGGGCGCGTGAAATCAATCATCACCTGCGCCTTGGACAAGGCGGTCTCGATCTGGTCCGTGATGGTCACGCCTGTTTGTATGCCCATGAAGTCGCCGGCATCTCTGCCCAGCGCGGGCGAACCGGCCATGTCGAATGCACCCGCCAAGGTGCAGGCAGGGTGGTTCAATACAGCTTCAATCAATGTTTTGCCCATGCGGCCTGTGGCGCCGGCGATGGCAATTCGAATGGCTTCAGTCATAAATAGTCAGCATGCAAGTCAGTTGAGGACAGGGGCTTTTTCGGTGCCCGTTACATTGCCAGAGCCCGAGGCCGCTGGTGTTTCCTGTTGTTGGGTGCTGGTTGGGCTCGGCTTCTGCTCTGGTTTTGATGCAGGGCTAACCGGTGCAATCGGACGTTTGATGCCACTGGAAGGGCCCGTCAAAAACTCCGCTTGGTCGGTTGGCAGGTTCTCGCCACCATGGCGAGCCAGCTTATCGTTTTCAAAAATGCAGGTGTAACGGAACTGTGCAAACGATCCATCAGCCCGGTTCAGGCGATACACATAATCCCAGCGGTCGGCGTGAAAAGGGCTGTTCAACAGCGGGGTCCCCATGATGAATCTCACCTGGTCCTTCGTCATGCCGATTTGCAGGCGTTGTGTTTCCTGTTCGGTCACAAAGTTGCCTTGCTGAATGTCAACCTTGTAGGGTTTGATGAACTGCGGCACGTAACTGGTGTTGAGGTAAGAACAGGCGGAGGCCGACAGACACAGCGCAATACCGGCGAGCCGATTCAGACGTAAAATACCCATGGTGGTCAAATCATCATAGAAAGGATGAAACCGGACCTGAATGCAAGGGAGCAACAAAGCCCACTCGACCCGCCCGCCAAAGACGTTATCATAAGCTACTTGCACGCAACAAAAGACGAGACGGACCCAAACTCATGACAACAGCCACCGACCTTAAAAGCATGGGCCTGAAGGCAACCCTGCCCCGAATGAAAATTCTGGAGCTGTTTCAAAGCGGCCAACACCGTCACCTCAGCGCGGAAGACGTCTACAAGCTCTTGCTTCAAGAAGACCTGGACATTGGCTTGGCCACGGTGTACCGCGTGTTGACCCAGTTTGAGCAGGCTGGCCTGTTGGCGCGTCAGCATTTTGAGACGGGTAAGTCGGTGTTCGAGTTGAATGAGGGTGAGCATCACGACCACCTGGTGTGCGTGCAATGCGGCAAAGTGGTGGAGTTTTTTGATGCTGAAATTGAAAAGCGCCAAAAAGCCATTGCGAAAGAGCGCGGTTTCGACCTGCACGACCATGCTTTGGCGCTGTATGGGTCATGCACGAAAAAAGACTGCGAGAACCGCCGAAAGCCCTAGCCTCAAGCGCCTGCCGATTCAATCATTTCCGAGGCTGCAGTGCGGGTGGCCTCTGAAATGCTGACGCCGCCCAACATGCGCGCCACCTCCTGAACCCTTTCGTTTTTGTCCAGGCGACGAATCTGCGAGCGTGTGGTGCCCGATGCAATGTCTTTGGACACCTTGAAGTGGTGATGCCCTTGGGCGGCCACTTGGGGCAGGTGTGTGACACACAGCACCTGTTTGTTTCCTGCCAATTGACGCAGGTACTTGCCCACCGTTTCAGCCACGGCGCCACCAATCCCGCTGTCGACTTCATCGAATATCAGCGTGGGCACCGGTGTGCTGGTGACGGTGTTGACCGTGATGGCCAGGCTGATGCGGGCCAATTCGCCACCCGACGCCACTTTCTGGATGGGCTGTGGCGTAACGCCCGGGTGGCCTGCCACGCGAAATTCAATCACATCGCTGCCGGTGGCTGAGGCAGGGCCCGGCTGAACCTCCACCACGAATTGTCCACCTTGCATGTTGAGGGATTGCATGGACTGCGTCACTGCGGTCGACAGCGCCTTGGCCGCACCCAAGCGTGCCTGGGTCAGTTGATGGGCTGCGGTGGTGTAGGCGTCCTCGGCTTTTTTCAATTCCAGTTGCAGGCGTTCCACGTCAAAGCCTTCTTCAAGCCCTTGAATTTCCGCTCGCACCAACGCCAGTTCCTCGTGCAGCAATTCGGGTGGAAGGCGCAGTTTTCGGGCGGTGTCGTGCCACAGCGCCATGCGGCTTTCCACCTCGGCCAAGGTGTCTGGGTCCAGGTCGGTGTGTTTGATGTAGTGGGCCAGTTCATAGCTGGCTTCGCGCAACAATATTTCGCCGTCGGTCAGGTTTTTGACCACCGATTCGAGTTGTCCATCGCGACTGGCCAGCGCGCCCAATTGCTGAATAAGGTGTGACAGTTGGTCGAGCACTGCACCTTCGTTGTCGGTCAACGCTGCGTTGGCGGCCTGCGTGCCTTCTATCAACTCTGCGCCATGGCTCAAGCGGTCAAAGTCGGCACTCAAGGTTTCCCATTCCCCTGCTTTGGGGCCGACTTTGTCCAGCAGGTCCAATTTCCAGTGCAGGTTTTCCAGCCGCGCCGCACGCTCGTTTTGACTGCTTTGCGCTTGCTGGAGGTGCTTTTCCGCCTGTCGCAAAATTTTGTAACGTTGATTGACAGGCTCAAGCAGTGAGCCCAACTGCGCAAAATCATCCAGCAAGCGCAATTGCTCACCGGGTTTTGCCAAGGTTTGAAACGCATGCTGACCGTGAATGTCGATCAGGGTTTCAGAGAGTTGTTTCAGCAAGGAGGCAGGCACCGGGGTGCCATTCACATAGGCTTTGGAACGGCCCGCACTGTCGATAGCCCTGCGAAGGTGTAATTCACCTTCGCTGCAGTCAATGCTTTGCTCATCCAAAATGGCCTGTGCAGCCGGGTTGAGCTCAAACACAGCGGTGATGTTGGCGCGTTCACTGCCTTCGCGAACTTGTGAGGCATCAGCCCGGGCACCCAGGCACAGTGACAGGGCATCAATCAAAATCGATTTGCCCGCCCCGGTTTCGCCAGACAGCACCGACATGCCTGCGTCAAATTGCAGGTCCAGTTTGTCGACAATGACAAAATCTTGAATGGTTAAACTACTTAGCATGTCCGCTGTCTCGAAGTCCTCGTGTGCGATGGCCTACTTCCGTGGGGGTGGCGCTCCAGTGCAGTTTTTGGCGCAGCATCGCGAAATAATCGTAACGGCCCGGGTGTAGCAGGTGAATGGGTTTCTCCGACACTTCAATGCGCACTTGGTCGCCCACCTTGGCCCGCTCATTGGTGTGCATGTCAAAGTGCACACCGGTTTGTTTGCCACCCGTGACCGTGATGGTAATGCTGCAATGTTGCGGCAAGGCGATGGGGCGGTTGGTGAGTGCATGCGGTGCAACCGGTACAATCACGATGCCAGCCAGGCTGGGGTGAAGAATGGGGCCGTCGGCCGACAGGGCATAAGCGGTAGAGCCGGTGGGGGTCGAGACAATCAAGCCATCGGCCCGAAGGTCATACATGAAGTGGCCATCCACTTCCACCCGCAACTCCACCATGCCACCCACAATGCCGCGGCTAATCACCACATCATTCAAGGCGATGTGGTCCGCAATCACTTTTCCATTTCTCAACACTTGCCCGGTCAGGTAATGGCGGCTTTCAGCGATGGAGTCGCCATTCAATGTATCAATCAGGGTTGGGTCAATGTCGTCGGACCGAATGTCCGTCAGGAAACCCAGGCGCCCTTGATTAATCCCGAGCAACGGAATGTTGGTGTCGGCCAGCTTCCGGGCGTTGCCCAAAAAGGTGCCATCGCCACCCATGATGACGGCATAGTCTGCTTTCTTCCGGATCTCTTCAATGCTCGCAAACTTGAAACCAACAGCCTGCTGTTTGGCCGCTGTCATGTTGCGTGCATTCAGCATGCTGTCGCTCACCAGCACCTTGAACTGGTTGTTCAGCAATAGCTCCACGACATTGCGCCAGCTGTCCTGGCGATGGGAGGCCCCATGTTTGGCAAACACTGCAATGCACTTGCCTGGTGTTTTTGGCATTCTGAAGGTCCCGAATTTGTCGTAAAGTGTCGAAATAGGCTTAATCGTATCGCAACGTGCATTTGAAGTGACACCCATGATTGACGAACGGGGACGTTCCCTCCTGAAAACCCTGGTTGAACGCTACATTGCCGAGGGCAGCCCGGTGGGCTCACGGGCGCTGTCCAAGTATTCAACCCTGGATTTGAGCCCGGCCACCATTCGAAACGTGATGTCCGATCTTGAGGAGCTGCGACTGGTGGCCTCGCCGCACACCTCGGCAGGCCGCATTCCGACACCGCAGGGCTACCGCATGTTTGTGGATTCGCTGCTCACGGTGAAGCCTTTGGAGCAGGACGTCAAACAGGTGCTGTCTGGCGGTATTCAGCGTGATGACCCCAGTCGAGTGCTGAGCAAAGCGGTCAACTTGCTGTCCAGCCTGTCCTCCTTTGCCGGGGTAATTACCTCGCCCAAGCGCTCCGCTTTGTTTCGTCAGGTGGAGTTTTTGGGGTTGTCAGACCGAAAGGTGCTGCTGATCATCGTAACGCCCGATGGCGATGTACAAAACCGCATCCTGATTGTCGACAAGCCTTACACACAGTCTGAGTTGACCCAGGCAGCCAATTTTTTCAATCAGCATTTTTCTGGCTTGAGCTTTGCGCAGGCCCGGGAACGTTTGACCGAAGAGCTGCACCAGATCAGCCAAGACATCAGTGCGTTGATGCAGGCTGCGGTGAATGCAGGCACGGAAGCAGAGCAGAGCCAGCAGGAGCATGTGTTGCTGTCGGGCGAACACCGCTTGCTCGATGTGCAGGACCTGTCCACGGACATGGACCGCTTGCGAAAATTGTTTGGCGTTTTCGAACAACGCACGGCATTGATGCGTTTGCTGGAAAGCTCCAACCGCGCCCAAGGTGTACAGATTTTTATCGGGGGTGATTCCAGCCTGGTGCCCATGGAGGAAATGAGCGTGATTTCGTCGCCATACTCCATCAATGGCGAGGTGGTTGGCACCTTGGGCGTGATCGGGCCCACCCGGATGGCCTACGAAAAGCTGATTCCGATTGTGGACATCACCGCCAAACTGGTGTCTTCGGCGTTGTCGGACCCCAACTAAAGGTTATCCAATCACCTTGCTTGGGCGTGCAAAGCGGGCAGGCTCACCTGTTGCGCTTTTTGCGTATACTCGTTGACTTGTTGTCATCCTGTTCCGCAGTTCATCCCCATGCGCACTGAAGCCCCATTTCGTCACGGTACACCCCAAAAAACTGCTGTCCTGCTGGTCAACCTCGGCACGCCCGACGCCCCGGACGCCCCGTCACTTCGGCGATACCTCCGGGAATTCCTGTCGGACCCGCGTGTGGTGGAAATTCCCCGCTTGGTGTGGTGGATGATTCTGAACCTGTTCATTCTGCCCTTCCGGCCCAAGAAGTCGGCGGCCAAATACGCCACCGTGTGGACCGAGAAAGGCTCACCATTGTTGGCCATTGGTCACCAACAGGTGGCGCGCCTGTGTGAGGGGTTTAAAGACCGCCGCTGGGAGGTCAAGGTTGAATTGGCCATGCGTTATGGCAACCCCTCGGTGGCCAGCAAAATGGACGAATTGCGGGCGGCTGGTTATGACCGGGTGTTGGTGTTCCCGCTGTACCCCCAATATGCTGCGGCAACCACGGCATCCGTGATGGATGCGGTGTTTCAATGGGCTGCGCCGGTTCGCAACCTGCCCGAGCTTCGCTTCGTCAAGCACTACCATGACCACCCGGCCTACATTCACGCCCTGGCTGACAGTGTATTGGCCCATTGGCGTGCGCACGGTCGCCCAAATTTTGACGGCGGCGATGTGCTGCTCATGAGTTTTCATGGTGTGCCCGAGTTTGCTCTACTCAAAGGCGACCCCTACCACTGCGAGTGCCACAAAACCGGGCGCCTGTTGGCAGAAGCCTTGGGTTTGGAGAAATCCAATTACCGGGTGACCTTTCAAAGCCGGTTTGGCAAGGCCAAATGGCTGGAACCCTACACCGATGCCACCTTAAAAGCCCTGGGGCAGGCGGGCACCAAACGCATTGATGTGATTTGCCCCGGCTTCATGGCCGATTGCCTGGAAACCCTGGAGGAGATCAACCAGGAAGGCCGCGAAGATTTCCTGCATGCCGGGGGTGGCGAGTTTCATTACATTGCCTGCTTGAACGACAGCGACGGTGCAGCCGCCATGCTGTCGGAAATTGTGGCCCAGCACCTTCAGGGTTGGCCGGTGGACATGGGCTATGAAGAAGCCATGGCCGCTGAATTGGCTGCCAGCCGCCGCTTGGCGCTGGCCATGGGTGCCCGGGACGGCCAAAGCACCTAAACCCGTGAAATTGCCTTAAAAAATTCAATCAAAGACCCTTGAAATAACAGGGTCTATCCCCACCTCCGGACAATGTTGGGCGGAACCTCGCCCCAAGTTATTGATTCGGAGGAAAAAAAGATGTCAGAGCCGACTGGAAAGCCGACTCCCGAAGAACACGTTGGGCAGGACGACGCTGTGTCGCAGCCTCAGCAGTCCACAGAAGCTGCCGATCAACCTGAAACTTCCGAAATGGATCAACTGCGTGCGCAGTTGGCCGCCGCACAGGATGAGGCCGCCAAAGCCAAAGAGGTGTACCTTCGCCTGGCCGCTGACATGGAAAATCTCCGCCGCCGTACCCAAGAAGACGTGGCCAAGGCCCACAAATTTGCCATCGAAGGGTTTGCCGAAAGCCTGCTGCCTGTGCGTGACACGCTTGAAATGGCGCTGACTGTCGAAAACCAAACTTTTGAAGCCCTCAAAGAAGGCGTCTCAGCCACGTTGCGTCAGCTTGAGGCGGCATTTGATCGCAACAAGGTGAAGTTGATGAATCCGGTGGGCGAGAAGTTTGACCCCAATCAGCACCAGGCCGTGGCCATGGTGCCCGGCAATTCGGTGGAGCCGCCAGTGGCTGCCAACCATGTGGTGGCGGTGCTGCAAAAAGGGTATTTGCTCAATGAACGTGTATTGCGCCCGGCCTTGGTGTCGGTGGCGCAATAACCAGCGCACACATCGCAGTTTTTAAATTGACAAGGGCTTGAATTGACTGGGTAAAACCCCACATCAGGCTTAAGCAGACATTCAACAGACATTCTGGAATACGGAGAAATCATGGGAAAAATCATTGGTATCGACTTGGGGACCACCAACTCTTGCGTGGCCGTGTTTGAAGCCGGCGGTTACAAGGTGATCGAAAACTCGGAAGGCGCCCGCACAACCCCTTCCATCATTGCGTACATGGAAGACGGTGAAATCACCGTGGGTGCGCCGGCCAAGCGTCAAGCCGTGACCAACCCCAAGAACACGCTGTATGCGGTGAAGCGTTTGATCGGTCGCAAATTTGGCGATGCCGAAGTGCAGAAGGACATCGGATTGATGCCCTACAGCATCATCAAGGCTGACAACGGTGATGCTTGGGTGCAAGTTCGTGACCAGAAGTTGGCACCACCCCAGGTGTCTGCCGAAGTGCTGCGCAAAATGAAA
This sequence comes from Limnobacter sp., assembly GCF_036405155.1. Lineage (GTDB taxonomy): Bacteria > Pseudomonadota > Gammaproteobacteria > Burkholderiales > Burkholderiaceae_B > Limnobacter. The sequence goes on from NZ_DASWYD010000003.1 coordinate 270,667, forward strand.
AAAACCGCTGAAGACTATCTCGGCGAGGAAGTGACCGAGGCCGTGATCACGGTGCCTGCTTACTTCAACGACAGCCAGCGCCAAGCCACCAAAGACGCTGGTCGCATTGCCGGTTTGGACGTGAAGCGCATCATCAACGAACCCACGGCGGCGGCCCTGGCGTTTGGTATGGACAAGAGCGAGAAGGGCGACCGCAAGATTGCTGTGTACGACTTGGGCGGCGGTACATTCGACGTGTCCATCATTGAAATTGCTGACATTGATGGCGAAAAGCAGTTTGAAGTGTTGTCTACCAATGGAGACACATTCCTGGGTGGTGAAGACTTCGACCAGCGCATCATTGACCACATCATTGACGAGTTCAAGAAGAACAACGGCGTTGATTTGTCCAAAGATCCGATCGCGCTGCAGCGTATCAAGGCTGCGGCCGAACGCGCCAAGATTGAATTGTCTTCGTCGCAGCAGACCGAAATCAACGAACCTTACATCGCGATGGCCAACGGTGCACCCGTTCACCTGACCACCAAACTGACCCGTGCCAAACTGGAAGCCTTGGTGGAAGACTTGATTGCCCGCACCATCGAGCCTTGCAAGATTGCGCTGAAAGACGCGGGTGTATCTGCAGCCGACATTGATGATGTGATTCTGGTGGGCGGTCAAACTCGCATGCCCAAGGTTCAGGAAGCGGTTAAAAACTTCTTTGGCAAGGAACCCCGCAAAGACGTGAACCCAGACGAAGCCGTGGCCGCTGGTGCAGCCATCCAGGGTTCGGTGTTGAGCGGTGACCGCAAAGATGTGCTGCTGCTGGACGTAACCCCATTGTCCCTGGGCATCGAAACCATGGGTGGTGTGATGACCACCATGATTTCCAAGAACACCACCATTCCGACCAAGTTCAGCCAGGTGTTTTCCACCGCCGATGATAACCAGCCTGCAGTCACCATCAAGGTGTACCAAGGCGAACGCAAAATGGCGGCCGACAACAAGAGCCTGGGTGAGTTCAACCTGGAAGGCATTCCACCCGCACCCCGTGGTGTGCCACAAATTGAAGTGACCTTTGACATTGATGCCAACGGCATTTTGCATGTGTCGGCCAAAGACAAGGGCACCGGCAAAGAGAACAAAATCACCATCAAGGCCAACTCCGGATTGTCGGAAGACGAGATCCAGAAAATGGTGAAGGATGCAGAAGCCAACGCTGCCGATGACGCAAAGCGCCGTGAACTGGCCGAAGCCAAGAACCAAGCCGATGCACTGGTACACAGCACTCGCAAGAGCTTGGGTGAATACGGCGACAAGCTGGAAGCCGGTGAGAAGGAAAAAATTGAGGCTGCTTGCAAGGCTTTGGAAGAGGCTGCCAAGGGTGAAGACAAAGACACCATTGATGCCAAAACCAAAGAATTGGCTGAGGCCGCCCAAAAGCTGGGTGAGAAAATGTACGCCGACATGCAGGCTGAGCAAGCAGCGGCTGGTGCCGCCGCGGGTGCAGCGGGCGGCGCGGCTGGTGGTGGTGCCGAGTCTTCATCCAAGGCTGACGCCGACGATGTGGTCGATGCCGACTTCAAGGAAGTGAAAGACAAGTGATGCGGCACAGCGGGTTTTCTTCGGAAAGCCCGCCTTGTTCAAAGGGCGACCACCGTTTTTCGGTTCCGCCCTTTTTGTGTAATTGGAGGCTCATGGGTTGAGCCTTCTCCCCAACGAGACAGACATGGCAAAACGGGATTTTTACGACATTCTGGGTGTACAAAAAAACGCCACCGATGATGAGCTGAAAAAGGCTTATCGCAAAATGGCCATGAAGTACCACCCGGACCGCAACCCAGGCAATGCCGACGCAGAAGCCAAATTCAAAGAGGCCAAAGAGGCCTATGAAATGCTGACTGATCCGCAGAAGCGCGCTGCCTATGACCGCTATGGTCATGCTGGTGTCGATCCGAACATGGGTGCCGGTGGTGGCGGTGGTGCTGGTTTCTCGGACTTCTCGGAAGCCTTTGGCGATATTTTTGGCGATATTTTTGGCGGTGGGCGCAGTCGTCAGTCCAATGTGTACCGGGGCTCCGACCTGAAGTACAACATGGAAATCACCTTGGAGCAGGCCGCCAAAGGATTTGATACGCAAATCCGTGTGCCCACCTGGGACAACTGCGGCACATGCCATGGTTCAGGTGCCAAGCCCGGTACCAAGCCTGAAACCTGTTCCACCTGCGGTGGCGCTGGTGCAGTGCGCATGACTCAGGGCTTTTTCAGCGTGCAACAAACCTGCCCCAAGTGCCATGGCACCGGTAAGGTGATTCCATCGCCCTGCCCAGATTGCGACGGCGTAGGCCGCAAGAAAACCACCAAAACCCTGGAAGTGAAAATTCCTGCCGGTATTGATGACGGCATGCGGGTGCGTTTGAGCGGCAAGGGCGAGCCCGGTGTGAATGGTGGACCGGCAGGCGACTTGTATGTGGAGGTACACCTGAAGGAACACGCAGTGTTCCAGCGGGATGGCGACGACTTGCATTGCGAAATGCCGGTGTCCTTCGCGACAGCGGCGTTGGGTGGCACCATTGAAGTGCCCACACTGGGCGGCAAGGCATCTTTCGACATTCCCGAGGGCACTCAAACCGGCAAAACCTTCCGCCTGCGCGGGAAGGGCATCAAGGGTGTGCGGTCTTCCATTCAGGGCGACTTGTTCTGCCACATTGTGGTGGAAACACCGGTGCGTTTGTCCGACCGACAAAAGGAATTGCTGCGCGAGTTTGATAAAAGCTGCGAGGCTGATGGTGATAAACACTCACCCCGTGCCAAAAGCTGGATGGACAAGGTCAAGGATTTCTTTGGTTGATGGTGCTTAAAGTGCGGTGTCCTGAGCGGCACTGCGCACAGCTACCTCGCCTTCGCGGTGTATGGAATGCGGCACTGCGCAATTACCTCACCCTTGGCGACGGCCAATCTGTGGTTCAAAACCTGAGCCTCGCGACCGCTGAGGTCGACCCTCCAAAAGTAACGGTCGGGAATCGACCTCTGAACTTGCCCGGTGGGCAAGTTCACCGCGCCTGCTCGTCACGGTTTTGCAGATTGTCCTGACTGTCGCTGCAGGGGAGGTGAACCGCGCAGGCCACGCCCCAAGCAATACCGGTATGCCCGGCGCCGAACAGTCAGCCCCCCCGATCGGTTTGACCCGCACAGCATTCGAACACACGAACCGAGATGTCTGAGCCACGCAGTGGCGAGTTCTCGGGACGGTTCGAAAGCGCGGGGCAACCTTTGCCTTCGGGGGGCGTTCGGAACGGGCTACCGGTGTTGCTGTGGGGAATAAACGGGATCAGGCTGCAATTATTGCCAAAAGAGCTTCACTAGTGCACGGGCAATAAAAAACCGCCAGCCTTTCAGCCAGCGGCTTCTCAAAACGCCTCTATTCGCTGAGTTAAATCAGCGATTTAAGCCGCAGCAAACTGAAACACACGCTTGCGCAACACTTCCAGCAAGCCTGTGCAACTGTCTTCAATGTAGTTCAGTACAGTGTCAAAGCCGTCCGGGCCGCCGTAGTAGGGGTCTGGCACGGTGGCCTCATCGTGCTCAGTGGCGTAGCGCATCATCAATTGAATTTTGTGCGCGTACTGGCGTGGACACTGCTGTTGCAGCAGGCTCATGTTGTCCCAGTCCATGGCCAGAATGACGTCGCTGTCACGGAAGTCTTCTGCCGTCACCTGGCGGGATACCAATCCCGAAATGTCGTAGCCGCGCTTGGCGGCTGCGGCCACGGCCCGTGGGTCGGGTGAGTTGCCCAAGTGGTATGCATGGGTACCGGCTGAATCCACGCTGATTTCATGGTCCAATTTGGCTTCTGTCACCATGTGCCTGAAAACGCCTTCCGCTGTGGGGGAGCGGCAAATGTTTCCCATGCACACAAACAAGACTTTGCTTTTCATCGTTGGTTTCCTATCGCTGAAGCCATCACATATAAATAGAGCCGCGCACCATTATTTCAAGATTTTTCAATGAAATAAAGCTATGCACGTTTTGCATCAAGGGAGGTGATGTTGCTTTCTCCCTTGCTGCCGAATACCTGTTCCTTCAATACCCCCAGTTGGTCACGAACCTGGGCTGCCTTCTCGAACTCAAGGTTTTTGGCATGTTCAAGCATGAGTTTTTCCAATCGCTTGATCTCTTTGGCCAACTGCTTTTCTCCCAGCGGGGCGGTCTCCAGCGCTTTTTCGGCCTTTTTGGCCTTGGAAGCGTTTGGATCAAACACACCGTCGATAAGTTCCTTGATCTCTTTGCTAACGCCTCGGGGCACAATCCCGTTGGCTGTGTTGAATGCAATCTGTTTTTCACGCCGGCGAGCAGTTTCAGACATGGCCAGTGCCATGGAGTCGGTGGTGCGGTCGGCATACAGAATGGCTTTGCCGTTCAAGTTGCGGGCGGCCCGGCCAATGGTCTGGATCAAACTGCGTTCACTGCGCAAAAACCCTTCTTTGTCGGCATCCAGAATGGCCACCAGAGACACTTCCGGTATGTCCAACCCCTCCCGAAGCAGGTTGATGCCCACCAGCACGTCAAATTCACCCAGACGCAGGTCACGAATGATTTCCACCCGTTCCACCGTGTCAATGTCGGAGTGTAGGTAGCGAACCTTGACTCCGTTGTCACTGAGATAATCCGTGAGGTCTTCGGCCATGCGCTTGGTGAGGGTGGTCACCAATACTCGATCACCAGCGCGGGTCCGTTCGTGGATCTCGCTGAGCAGGTCATCGACCTGGGTGGTGGCTGGGCGCACCTCAATCACAGGGTCGATCAACCCGGTGGGGCGCACCAACTGTTCAACCACCTGGCCGGAGTGCTCTTTCTCGTAATTCGAGGGCGTGGCTGAAACAAACACGGTTTGCCGCATTTTGGACTCGAATTCCTCGAAACGCAAGGGTCGATTATCCAGGGCAGATGGCAGACGAAAGCCGAAGTTGACCAGTGTTTCCTTGCGCGAGCGGTCGCCGCGGTACATGCCGCCCAATTGGCCAATGGTGACGTGGCTTTCGTCAATGATGAGCAGGGCGTCCTTGGGCAGATAGTCAATCAGCGTTGGAGGCGGTTCGCCGGGGGCTGCACCGCTCAAATGGCGGCTGTAATTCTCGATGCCTTTGCAAAAACCCAATTCCTGCAACATTTCCAGGTCGAACCGGGTGCGCTGTTCAAGCCGCTGGGCTTCCACCAGCTTGGCATCCTTCACAAAAAAGTCCAATTGCTGGCGCAACTCTTCCTTGATGGTCTCGATGGCCCGCAACACGGTCGCCCGCGGCGTGACATAGTGGCTGCTCGGGTAAATGGTAAAGCGCGGAATTTTTTGGCGAATTTTGCCGGTTAACGGGTCAAAGAGCTGAATGCCGTCGATTTCATCGTCGAACAGGTCAATGCGCACCGCCAGTTCGGAATGTTCGGCCGGGTACACATCAATGGTGTCGCCCCGCACACGGAAGGTACCCCGGGAAAAATCCAGGTCGTTGCGCTTGTACTGCATGGCAATCAGCCGCTTCAGGATGTCCCGCTGGCTGAATTTGTCGCCATGGCGCAGCTGCAAAATCATGGCGTGGTAGTCCGACGGGTCGCCGATACCGTAGATGCAGCTCACCGTGGCCACAATGATGGTGTCGCGCCGTTCCAGCAGGCTTTTGGTGGCGGACAGGCGCATCTGCTCAATGTGTTCGTTGATGGAACTGTCTTTTTCAATGAACAGGTCGCGGCTGGGTACGTAGGCCTCGGGTTGGTAGTAGTCGTAATAGCTGACAAAGTACTCCACCGCGTTCTTGGGGAAGAATTCCCGCATTTCGGCGTACAACTGCGCAGCCAGTGTTTTGTTGGGTGCCAGCACCAGGGCAGGGCGGCCGGTTTGTGCAATCACGTTGGCCATGGTGTAGGTTTTGCCCGACCCCGTCACGCCCAGCAAGGTTTGGAAAAACTCGCCGTCGTTGACGCCTTCTACCAGCTTGGCGATGGCCGTCGGCTGGTCGCCAGCCGGTGGGTAGGGCTGGTACAGCTGGAATGGGCTGTCTGGAAAAGAGACGAAACCTTGGGTCATGTTAAAATCGTGATGCCGGGCTACCACAGTTGATCGGGCTTTTTATTGTGCTGCAACAAAGGTGTTTCAAGGCGATGTTCTTTCCCGTAGAATCATGGGTTTGCACGGTTTGGAACACGGGGCCGCTGAACATCACACTGAGTTGAACACCACATTGAATGCGACTCTGCACTTCGACAGCGCCATTTGTGATATGCCAATCGAGCATTATCGTCTGAAATAGAATTTATTTCCAGACTTGACTTTTCCAATTTTCACGAGCGACAGACCGAAATCATGCTTTCAAAACGCGCACTTACGATCAAACCCTCTCCAACACTGGCTGTCACAGCCAAGGCCGCCCAACTGAAGGCCGAGGGCAAGGACATCATCGGCCTGGGTGCTGGTGAGCCTGACTTTGATACGCCTGATCACATCAAGGAAGCGGCGAAGAAAGCCATTGATGCCGGTTTCACCAAATACACCAACGTGGGCGGTACCCCCGGCCTGAAAAACGCCGTGATCGCCAAGCTGAAGCGCGACAACAACCTGGAATACAAAGCCAATGAAGTGGTGGTTGGTGTGGGTGGCAAGCAGTGTATTTTCAACATGGTGCTGGCCACCATCGATGATGGTGATGAGGTGGTGATTCCCGCCCCGTACTGGGTGAGCTATGCCGACATGGTGGAAATTGCCGGTGGTGTGCCCAAGCTGGTGTTTGCCGGCATTGAGCAGGGCTTCAAGATTACGCCCGCCCAACTGGAAGCGGCCATTACCCCCAAAACCAAAATGTTCATGATCAACAGCCCCAGCAACCCCACGGGCGCTGTGTACACCAAGGAAGAGCTGGCTGCGCTGGGCGAAGTGCTGTTGAAGCACCCCAACATTATTGTGGCGACGGACGACATGTACGAGCACATCAACCTGACCGGTGAGCCCTTCGTCAACATCGTGAATGCCTGCCCCGGCCTGAAAGACCGTGCCGTGGTGCTGAATGGTGTGTCCAAGGCCTACAGCATGACCGGCTGGCGGATTGGTTATGCCGCTGGCCCGGCCAAGTTGATCGACGTGATGACCAACCTGCAAAGCCAGTCCACCTCCAACCCCACATCGATTTCTCAAGTGGCCGCCGAGGCTGCGCTCAATGGCGACCAGGGTTGCCTGGTGCCCATGGTGAAAGCCTTCCGTGAGCGCAATGAATTTGTGACTGCTGCACTGAATGCGTGCCCCAACATCAGCACGCTGAAGGCCAAAGGTGCGTTCTATGCATTTGTGGATGCCCGCAAGGCCATCACCAAGCTGGCTGCAGAAGGAAAGATCAAGGCTGCCAACGACCTGGAACTGACCGCCTACCTGCTGGAAGCCGGCGTGGCTGTGGTGCCGGGTTCCGCGTTTGGTGCTGAGGGTTACTTCCGCATTTCATTTGCAACGTCCATGGACAACCTGAAAAAGGCCTGCGACCGCATTACCACAGCCCTGGCCTAAAGGCTTCGGTGAAGGGTTTTCGAGGTTTGCGACAGTTTTTTGAAAAAAGTCGCGCAAATTGGTGAATCGCACCGATTCGCGCTTGCACAAAAAATTTTCGCTGCTATAATCTCGGCTCTTTCCCCGATAGCTCAGTCGGTAGAGCGACGGACTGTTAATCCGCAGGTCCCTGGTTCGAGTCCAGGTCGGGGAGCCAAACACAGAAAGGGTTTCGAGAAATCGGAACCCTTTTTCTTTTCCCGCAGAAAACGTACTTTCCCGCAAAAATTTGACTTGTATTAGTCCGGTGAGCTGACTGCCAGGGGCAGTCCTTCACGATTCTTGTCAAGGTAGCCAGGAGGATTCGGAGTTCTCTTTGGTTTAAGTATTTGGTATAATTTTAGTATATTTAAACCAAACCTGAGGGGGCACTATGATTGCAGATCGCATTCGTCAAGCACGATTGGCGGCAGGTCTGACCTTGAGTGCGTTGGGTGAACAGGTTGGGGTCTCTCACACTGCCATCCAGAAATATGAGAAGGGGCTGTTGACGCCGTCGTCGACTCAATTGCTCAAGTTGGCTCGCGCCTGCGGTATCCGTACCGAATACTTCTTTCGCACGCATGCGATTGAACTGCTCCAGCCCGAGTTCCGTAAGCTCTCGACCTTTGGCAAGACTGCACAGGATGCCCTGAAGATCAAGGTCGTCGAGTTGGTTGAAAAGCGCGTGGAGTTGCTCGGTGCATTTCCCGAACTACCGTTCCCGGCATTTGCACCGCCTGCGAATCTGTCGGAGCACATCACTTCGCTGGATGAGATCGATGCCTTCTCAGATACGGTCCGCAACGCTTGGCAGTTGGGCTTGAATCCGATTGCTGACCTTACCGACACCCTCGAAGGCCTTGGTTTGCTGGTCATCGTGGTCGATGAAGAGAACCCGGGCTTCTCTGGCTTGACGGCCAAGGCAAGAACCGAAGATGGCCGGGAGTATCCGGTCGTAGCTGTCTCCAAGCGCTGGCCCGGTGATCGGCAGCGCTTCACATTGGCGCATGAGCTGGGGCACCTGCTGCTCGAAGGACGGCTGGCCGACGGTATCAACGAAGAGAAAGCCTGCGACCGGTTTGCCGGTGCATTCCTGGCTCCGCGTGTTGCGGTGTTGCAGTTGCTTGGCGCACAACGCCATGCCCTGGAATGGCAAGAGTTGTATGTGCTCAAGCACGAGTTCGGTCTCTCGATGACCGGATGGCTGCAACGCGCCAAACAGTGTGGCGTGATCACCGAGGCCGCTCACCTCTCTATGTTCAAGCGGTTTTCGGCAAAGGGCTGGCGTAAGACCGAGCCTGGCGAACCACTGCCGCAAGAGCATCCACGACTGTTTGATCAGTTGGTGTACCGCGCCTTGGCCGAGCAATACATTTCCGAAGGCAAGGCGGCAGAACTGCTGGGCATCCCGATGATGCGCTTCCACAAAGAACGCCAGCTGGAGTCATCGGATGCGGTTGCTCATCAGTGATGCGAACATCTTGATCGATATGGAAGCGGGAGCGTTGATGGAGACGCTCTTTCAGCTTCCGATGCAGTTTGGCATCCCTGATCTGCTGTACTTCGAAGAAATCGAGCCGGGCAGTCCGGGTCTTGAAGAGCTGGGCTTGCAGGTCATGGAGGTCAGCGGCGACTTCGTGGCCTATGCCCAGCAGTTGCCAGGTCAGCACAACCACCTGCTTCCAGCGAAAAACGGGCCCAAGCCCAGTCACAACGACTACTTGGCACTGGCGCTTGCGAAGCAGGAGGACTGCACCCTACTCACGGGTGACACCAATTTGCGAACTGTTGCCAACAAGGAACAGGTCAACGTCATGGGCACCATAGGCTTGCTATGCGCCATGATCGAGAACCAGTTGCTGACAGTCGACGACGCCTTCAAGGCACTTGACCGAATGAAGTCAGGCAAGCGACGGCTGCCCTGGCAAGAAGCCGAAAAAGAGCTTAACGCGCTGCGCTAGTGGGTCTTTATCCACGTCTTACCTGTTGCTGGATTCTTAAAGGTTTCCCATGCGGTAGGCTGTGGGCCAAATACGGAATTCATTGCCTTCGAAACAAGGTTATAAGCAAACTGACGTCGGTCTTCCAACTGTTCAGGCAAGTGATCAATCAGGAACTGCTGGACTCCAAACCAAGGCATGCCATTGGAGGAAGCGAGCTTCTGGCGTAGTTCGGCATCACCTCTTAAGGCATCGATTGCTCGCTGTTCCAAAGTTGCCATTACGTCGACGGGCTCAGACTCTTCGAAACTGGTATCTGCCGAGAAGAGGGTGCCTGAACCAGTAGGTTCTAGGACTTGAGAGACTACCGCCGTCTGCCTCATCCCCGAAAATGTGCTGCGAAGCGATTGCGCATATGTGTCACCAGTACCCTGGTTGTAATCTGGATCACGCATTGAGTACATTCTCTCGAACGACAGCGCGCGGAGACTAACCGGGTAAGGCTTGCCACCTACAGAACTCCAGAAAACGCCTTGGCCGGGGATCGGCTCATTCAAAAGGGAACTCAACAAGTCGTCGCTGAAATGGGCGTTAGCTCGTTTCAGCGACGTGAGGTCTGCAGCGGACAACAAATGGAATATGAACCAATTGTCCCCTTGGCTGAGGATCTCTACTGGAATGCTGCCTGGTTGTTGCGTGATAAGCAGCGCTCCTAAATCGTACTTGCGGCCCTCTTTGACCCAAGCGATATATGGCTCGGCAGCCGGTGCATTCTCGTTCAGAACCGACTGTGCTTCTTCGACGACAGCAATTGTCGGGATCGTTTTTGGGTCTGCTGCAGTGAACTCTTGTTGGTTCCTATCGAAGATTCGCCGCAGGATCAAGCCCGAGAGAACCAAGGACTGGCCACCACGCATCTGGGAGACGTCAATAACGCATAGTTTTCCCTCTGAGAGCGCCTGAACCAGCATGTCCATAAGCTGGCTGCTTTTGTCATGAAGCATCTTCACGATTGCTGTCATGTTTCCCCTGGCCGCCAGTGCTTCTGCCTCCTGTCGTTGCGGATCAAGGTCTAGTAACGCGCAGATATCGTCGAGCGGAGTGGTGTTGCCGTTAGTGTCGATGATGTTGACTAGCGACTCCCATCGATCCTGAGGAAGCCCTCGCAGTTTCCGCACGTTCTGCTGTTCTTGGCGCTCAGCGCCCAGCGCAATGGAGATGACATCACCAGGTCGAAGACGGCGAATATCAAGCTTGATTCCCCCGGCTACGAAGGATTGGTAGAACGGACTCGGATTCTTCCGATCCGTGAACACCACTACCTTATCCTCCAACGCGGGCACATCACAGAGACCTGGCCGCCCTTTGTCATCAGGCCAGAAGTACTCGCCATCAGGATCAAAGATGACCGTGCCCACCGGAACCCGCTTGTTGGCCCTCTTGGTGACGAATGGTGTCGTTTCGTAGAGCTTGGAGAACAGTAGTTTGTTGAGGTTCGACTTGCCGAAACCTGCCCTGGCAAAGATGAAGCTTCGCCTAGATACCAATGACTCAATCGGGAAGCGAACCAGCACCTCCGGATTTACCACCTGCATCCATTCTTGTGACTGGAATGTCTTGTTGCCCGCCGCATAAATGTATTCACCGAACGCCAGATGCCCTATGGGCGCGCCATCAATATTGTGGCCAGCGATCTCACGCAGGACCTCATCACTCGGGAATGCAACCTTGCTGCCAACATGAGGAAGTCGTCGGTGCGAAGGAACAAAGGTCAGTCCCTTTCCATTCTTGCGCAGAACCCCCAGCACGCGGATATTGATTCTGTATTTCAGATACTGCTCACGCAAATCTTCGGGGATAGGCCGTTCTTCCCGAACCGCACGAATATTGAACTCTTCCCCAGACCCGAAAGATAATTTCCCTTCTGAAGAGAAAGACGCGATTCGTCCTAATACAGCTTCATCTGTGGTCTCCAATTGCACGATAAGGAACTGTCCGTGCATAGGAATATTTTGAAAGTCGTTTCTATACGGCAAAACAAGGTCAGCATGAAACTCCATGCCACCCTGCTGAAAACCACGAAAAATCCCGACGACCTGATCTCTAGGAAAAAGTTGGATCTCTGCCATGTTGTTCTCCCTTATCCGTACCGACGCTGCGCAGGATCGGCGTCCTGTAGCTGAAACGCATCCAATGTACCCGCGTCGCCGCCGAGACTCGAACGCACACCCTCGTAGATGAAGTCCTGCAAAATATCGAAGTCGAAATCGACCAGCGCCGCATTTTCATGCGCCTTTTGCAGGCAGCGTGGGTAATGGGGGACTGGAAAACCGTTGATCGCATCCGCAAGCATTGACCCGAGAATTGCCTGGGACTCGCTAACTTGTGGGACAAAGATGTCGATTGGCCATACTGGATCGCGGCGGTGGGAGCCAAATTTCACTAGGAACATCTTGCCACCGACAAACTTGTTGATTTCGCCACCCTCGCCAGTTCGGTCATCGCCTCGTGCGAACTCCGACCAGACGTAGGCTTTTTCTTCAACTTCGCGGGGTACCTCGACGTAGGCGGGGTAATCAGTCTGAAGGACGCCTTCCAGAGCCATCGCCAAGCGATACCGAGAAAGCACCTTGCTGTGCTTGGCCACACCCGCGAGATATACCCGCCGCCGGCTGCTGCTCCATTGCCTATCGATACGCTCCTTCATCCCTTGGAGCAGCCTCTGGAATAGGTCCTTGGCGAACACCTTGCTTCGCAGAAGTCCATCGCAGATGATCAAAGTGTCAGTGCCGTAATCCTTGTCGAGTATCTTGAATAGGATCGCCCACTCGACCAACTCCCGATAGACCTGAACCCAGCTGGGAGAAACCGGCTTTCCACTATCCGTCGGCCGGATCATGTGGGAGAGCGACTGCAGGCTATTCACTCCCAGGAAGGCCATCATTTCACCCAGTGCCGTTTTTGGCGTGCCATCCGACGCGAACTGGCGTTGGTTGAGTTTCTGCACCGGTGTCGTGGGCGAAACTGCCTCCAGGCAGTACTCATTGTTGCTGCTATCCACGACTCGGACCAACTGAATCAGAAAGGGATCAAACTGAAGCTGGTTATTTCCCCCATCGGTGCCAACCAGTGAGATCGACGTCGTGGCGCGCGGCTGAATTCGGCGCGTGGCGCTCTTCAGCGGGTGTATCTCCTCACGTAGCATATCCAGCACGCCGTGGTCGGTACCAATGCAATCCGCAATAGCCTCTTTCAGTTGAGCCTGGCTGGCTGGGTCAATCATTTTTTTCCCCTCCGTTTTTTTTTCCAAGCGCCAGCTCCAGCTTTCATGCCGTACCGACAGTCATATCCTGCATAAATACTCATCTGTCAGGTTCCTTTGTCAAACTAGGGCGACAATCACTTAACAGCTCCCACTGAGGTAAGAGTATCTGTTACAGCGATTTGGCTCCAACCGTGATCGAACGTAAAGGTTCGTGCTAAACCAGCTGGATTCTGGATTTTGAGTACCCGAGCTTTTGCTGGATCGGTTGCGCGCTCGACCACGTACAACCAGTACGCATCGCCCTTTTCGCGTGCGCAGTCGAATTGCGTGTGTGACAGTCCTACGGGGCGATCTTTCAAGGTGCCCGTCATCGACTTCACTTCGACCCATCGAATCTGCATGCCACTACTGTCGGCCTCGAAGAGGTCAAAACCTGGGTTGCCTTCCGGAGTGCGACACAGTGCAGGCTCAAGACCGATGATCAGGTCGATTGCGCTACCCTCGATCTGCATCCGTTCCGCCTGATCGAGGCCATCGGGATCGGGTCCATCATCATCGGTGTGCGTGCCGACGTAGGAAATGAATGCTCGCCCCCCTGCGTGGCCAGGTGTCCTCTTTCCCTGCCCGCCGCCTTTGCCACCGCCTTTGCCACCGCCGTTGTCTCCGGAGGTGCTGTGGCCGCCTGAGCCGCCGTGGCCACCTCCATTGCCCTGGCCACCGCCGCGCGAAGTGCCTGTGCCAGTGCGCCCTTGGCCACCACCTCCCGCACCTGTGCCCACGCCGTCACCGCCATCAGGATCAGGGGTGCCGGGCGGGATATCCGGCATGTCGTCGCCGTACAGATCTTTCGCGTCGTCGTACACGTCGCTGTCGGACGGCTCGTCGGCCTCCGGCTCGGGCGCTGGCTCCGATTCTGGCGTTGGATTCGCGCTCAGTCGGGACGTCAGCTCGGCAACGATAGCGGGGTCTCTTCGTAGCAGATCGAGAATCGCCGGATCGATGCCTGCCTCTTTGGCAAGCTGATCGATGATCGGCGGCTTGAAGGTGATCTTGGTCAGCAGGAACGGGTTGGGCTTCCAGCCGAGGGTGTCGAACACGACGAGCCCCGGAGGCACAAGCTCGCAGTCGGCATTCGGCACCCAGGCAACCTGATTGAGCGTCCGGACGAAGGCGGCGTCGAATCGGGCGGTCTTTGTCTCGTGTGAATAGCCCCACTTGTAGGAGCCATAGAAGGCGGCGGTACCGCGCGCCTCCAGATCAGCCAACGCCTCCCACAATACCTTCGCCCTTGCTGCGGCATCCTCAGGCTTGAGAGTGGGTAGGAACTCCAGCAACTGCGCCAGCCCGCGAAGGGTGAAGTCCTCTGGCGGGCTTTCCCAGCTCGCACGCTCAAGGCCTGCTTCTCTGCGAATCTGCGCTTTCTCGGAATGGCCCAGCCCCGATGACGTTGCTTGGGGTATGAGGTAGCGGCTTGCGCCGCAGGACACCAACAGGTCACGAATGTCTTCACCGCGCAGGCAGTCGTATTCGTTGTCGACGATCAAGATGTCGGGCACGCCTGCGAAAAGCTGCTGCAGGCGGTCGGTAGCGATGTAGATTTCCCCGGGCTTGGCGAAGTAGCCTTTGCCATCGCCGGTATCTACCACCATCACAAAAGTGGTGTTGCGCAGGGCCGACCGGAGCTTTTCCTTCTGCGCGGTTGAGTCGGTGTTGAAGGCCGTACGGATGCGCTCGATATCGGCAGAGTAGGCCTCGTCTACCACTTCCACCTCTTGCTGTTGGTACTTCGGCAGAATGTTCCAAACGACATCATCCACCGGGTCGGGTTCGGTGATACCCAGCGCGATAAGGAACGAGCGCACCTCGGGTGTCATACACACCGCTCTGCGCATCGTCGGGAAACTGGTGGCAATGGGGCTGGGCAGAAATGCCTTGGCCCTTCCGTTCTCGCGAGTAACGACATGCGTCCCGTCATCGAGTCGAATGAGCGGAATAGTGCCCAGGTGGGGACGCAGTACCTTCTCCTGGCCGCTCAGGAATTCGTACAGTCGCAACACCCACTCGTCGGATTGCGCCTCAAGGAAAACCTTGGTCAGGTTTGGCACCAGCTTTGTCGGCGTGATCTCGTCGATGTCGAGTTCGCGCATCAGGTACTGCCGAATCTCAGGTGCCTTATCCTGGGTGATGTCAGCGGACAGCCAAGCGGCGACCTCCGAATCGAACAGCACCGCAACCTGTTCCGGGTTGAACAGCTCCCGCAACTCCTGCGTTCTCGCCAGCTTAGCCTGATGGGCGGTGACATGCCTATCGTCGAAGGTCGGAAGGAGCTCCTCTTCCTGAAACGCCTGCCGTACGGCATCAAACATCGGCGCGAACCGCGATTCCTTTGGGAACTTTTCGCGGTCAAGCGGCAGGCAGCGCAGCGCGGCGACATCCAGCATTGCCTTGTCCCGCATCCAGCGCATCGCCTCCACCAGCAGGTTGGACGTTTCCTTGACCAGATGCTGGTTCCACGGCTCGCCGGGCGGAATGTTGTCGCGGCCTGGCGTCGTGCGGTACGGCCCTTGTACTAGAAAACCAAGGTGACTCTCAACCACTGTCGGGAAGAACACCACCAGCGGCGACTTGGCCAGGGGCTGTACTGCCCAGCGACCTGGGGCATCCTTCACAGTAACTAGTGAGAAAGCGATTTCTACCCGTCCTACCCTCTGCCCCTCGGGGGAAAACACCTCGCGGTGGAAGACCAGCCAATTCTGATCGACTTCTGGCAGATCATCCTCTTTGCCGATTACCGTGATGCGGTGAACATTAAGACCGAGCGATTCAGGGCTGTTACGCAAATAGAACCCGGAAGCACCACCCTCGACGCTCCAGTTGATTTCGTCAATGTGGCGAAGGAACAGTAGCGAGGCCGGGCCCAAGTTTCGGAACCCTGTGGTGATGTCCTGTGCTGCGCTCGCATCCTCCGGTTTCAGGGGCAGGATGATCTGCGTCTCGTCAGCGGCCCGCGCCGAACGTGCCATCCGCATCGGGAACACGTAGTTCTCAATGGCGAAGTCCTCTTCGCCGGAGTGGATTTCCGGAAGATCGGTGACAGTGTAAACAGACTTAAAGCCGAGGCCGAATCGCCCAATCGACGACTCGTTCTTTGTGCTCTCGGCGATGTCACAGACACTACGGACGTCAGCCTCATCGAACGGCTTGCCGAAATGCGAGAGTGTCAGGCGGTCCGGGTCCAGGGTGAAAGCAACCTTACGTGATCCGTGCCACTCGCCACGCCGACCGAGAGCATCCTCTGCGTTTTGCAGCAGTTCGAAGATGAAGTGCGTACGGTCGTCGTAAAGCCCAGCAGCCAGTTTTCCTGACTTCTGAGCGCCTTTGGTGCCGTAGCTCTCTCGGTTCTCTTCGCAAATCGCTTCGTAGTTGGATGCCACAACTCCTCCTGAATGCGGCCTCACAACATCATCTTGGATGCCATGTTTGCCCAAGTTTGTCCATTCATGCCATCTTATGACAAGATACTGCATTAGACCAACCCAGTAGCAGAGGCCCAAAGGTGACCAGATGAGCGAACAGCCGGACGAGATCCTCACGATTGATGAGGTTGCTGCTTACCTGAAGGCAGGCAAGCGCACGGTCTATCGCCTTGCGGCGAGCGGAAAGCTCCCTGCTTTCAAGCTCGGCGGCACGTGGCGCTTCAGGCGTGGCGACATTGATAAATGGATCGCCAGTCGCATCGGCAAGGCGACGATAAATGATGACGAGGACGCGGAATGACATCTAGCATTACCGCCCTCCAATCGAAGGCCAACCCACAGCAGCTAGAGGCCATCCTGGCCACTGATGGGCCGGTCCTCATCATTGCTGGGCCGGGCTCAGGCAAGACCTTCACGCTGGTCGAAAGAATCGTCTATCTCATCACCCACAAAGGCATCGCGCCCGAGTCACTGTTGGTCGTCACCTTCACCGACAAGGCCGCACGCGAGTTGACCACTCGCATCTCCAACCGATTGGCCGAGTTGAACATCCAGTTCAATCTGAACGAGATGTACCTCGGCACCTTCCACTCCATTTGCCTGCGACTGCTGGAGGACTACCGCGAGTTCACACGGCTCAAACGCAGCTTCACGCTGTTCGACCAGTTCGACCAGCAGTACTTCCTCTACCAGCACATCAAGGACTTCCGCGAGCTACCAGACGCCGAGCTTGTCATGGGCGATGACCAGACGGGCCGCTGGGCGCAGTCAGAGAATCTGCTGAAGTGGCTCAACAAGGTCGGCGAGGAGGCACTTGATGCCACCTCGCTGGCGGCAGCCCCTGAGCCGGAAATCCGAGCTCTGGCCACCTGCTTTGCCAAGTACCAGGAGCTGCTGCACGAGCACAACTCACTGGATTTCTCCGGCATCCAGTACGAGGCCCTGCAACTGCTGGAAAAGCGCCCCGAGGTGCTGGGGCAACTGCGCGAAAAGCTCACCCACCTGATGGTGGATGAGTACCAAGACACCAACACGATTCAGGAGCGCATTCTTCTGCTGCTTGCCGGAGAGCGCCGCAATCTGTGCGTGGTGGGAGACGACGACCAAGGCTTGTACCGCTTTCGCGGAGCCACCATCCGCAACATTCTGGAGTTCCCGGCGCTGTTCGACGATGGCCAGTGCAAGCAGGTCAAGCTCACCGTCAATTACCGTTCGCACCCAGACATCATTCGCTTCTACAACCAGTGGATGAAAGAGCAGGTTTGGGAAGACGGCACGCGCGTGTTTCGCTTTGCTAAGCAGATCGTGCCTCGTGAGGACGAATTTCCCGACCTGCCGACGGCGGTGCGATTGGCAGCCAGTGACGAAAAGGACGAAGCCACCAACTGGCATGCAGAGGTGCTGGGCTTCCTCACTGGCCTAAAGTCCTCGGGCCAGCTTGCGGACTGGAATCAGGTCGCGTTCCTTTTCCGCTCGGTCAAGAACGACAAGGTGGTGGCACTGGCGCGCTTCCTCGAAGCACAGGGCGTTCCCGTGTTTTCACCTCGCTCGAACATGTTCTTCGAGCGCGAGGAAATCCGCCTGATGATCGGCGCACTGATCTTCCTGTTCCCTCAGTTTCCCAAGGTTCGGGCATGGGCCGATGGCGTCACGCTCCCCATCTGGGACTACTACGACCAGCTTTGCTTCAAGCCCTTCACGGACGAGCTACGCAAACCGGAAAACAAGCCACTACTGGACTGGGCGCGCCCGCTGGCCAAACGCCACGCAGTCCTGACTCAGAATACCGACTACTCCTTTTCCGGTCTGTTCTACCAACTTCTGCAGTTCCCGCTGTTCTCGCGCTTTCTCACGGACGAGGCAGTGCTAGACGTGGACAAAGGGCGCGCCGCGCGAAACCTCGGCACCTTCTCCAAGCTGGTCACCAAGTTCGAATATCTGCACTACGTCAGCGTGCTCAACCCGGAATTCTTGGAAAAAAACCTGCGCGATCTGTTCAACCAGTTCATGCGCTTTCTTGTCGATGGTGGCATCGGCGAGTACGAGGACGAAGCTGAATACGCGCCCAAAGGCTGCGTCTCTTTCCTCACCATCCACCAGTCCAAGGGACTGGAATTTCCGGTAGTAGTGTGCGGCTCTCTGGAAGCCGTACCGCGCAAGCAGTACAGTCCACTGGACGTGTTGCTGGAGGATGGCGGCTACCTTTCCAAAGAGCGCTTCGAGCCGCTCGATCTCATCAAGAATTTCGACTTCTGGCGGCTGTTCTACACGGCCTTTTCGCGTGCGCAGAACCTGCTGGTGCTGGCGGCGCAGGAGAAGCAAGGGCGAGGCAAGTCGCCGTCGAAGTACTTCGAGCGTTTGTTCAACGAGCTGCCGAGCTGGCGTGATGTTGATTTATCCGCACGGACCTACGAGGCCGTCAAGCAGATCAACCTCAAGCGCGAATACTCGTTCACCTCGCACATCACAGTCTTCGAGAACTGCGCCGAGCAGTACCGCTTCTTCAAAGAACTGGAATTCGCGCCCATCCGCGAAAGTCCGATGCTGTTCGGTACCTTGGTGCACCAAACTATCGAGGACATCCACAAGACCGTGCTGCGTGGCGAGGAAGGCACGATCACCTTTGACGCCTTAAAGGGCTGGTTTTCGGCCAATTACGCGATGTTGTCTAAGAAGGAGCGCGTCTACCTCGCGCCCTCATCCCAACAAGCAGCGCTGCTACACGTGCTTCGCTACTTCGAGCGCGAGAACGGCCACTGGGATCGCATCAAGGAAGCAGAAGTGGAGATTTCGCTCATCAAGGAGCAGTACATCTTGAAGGGCAGCGTCGATCTGATCCGAGGGGAACACGACACGGTCGAGATCATCGATTTCAAGTCGGAGAAGAAGCCCGACATGGAGAAGGATCGGGATCGCCTGCGACAGTACCAACATCAGCTTGAGGTGTACGCCCATCTGGTGGAAGAACGCACCGGCCATAAGGTCAGCCGGATGCACCTGTACTACACCGGCGAGGACGGTGGGAACCCGTACGTGTCGTTCACCAAGGACGACCGGGCCATTGGCAAGACCATCGCGCGTTTCGACGACATCGTCTCGCGTATCGAGCGGCAGGACTACCAGATCGCAGCGCGCCCGGCCAAGTTGTGCCTGAGCTGCGACATGCGCGCCTACTGCGACAACAAAAATTGGAAATTCAGGAAAAACGACTGATGAGCAAGAACACCCCTGCGCAGGAAAGCCTGCAAGTGGACACGCCTGATGGCAGCACCACCAGCGTCGGGAAGTACGAGTTCGAACCAATCAAGGGCTATCCGATGCTCAACTGGCGCGGAAAGCGCCCATTCACTTCGACCCAGTATTACCCAGCACAGTTGAAAGAAGTCCACGGCGAAGAGGTGGATGGCTGGCGCAACAAGATCTTCTGGGGCGACAACTTACAGGTAATGAGCCACTTGCTGAAGGAGTTTCGGGGCAAGGTGGACCTGATCTACATCGATCCGCCGTTTGACTCGAAAGCAGATTACAAAAAAACGGTGCAATTGCGTGGCAATAAAGTGTCTTCAAGTTCGGGGACATTCGAAGAAAAGCAATACGGTGACATTTGGACAAACGATGAATATTTGCAATTCATGTTTGAACGAATCGTCCTATTGCGAGAGCTTCTTTCAAAGCAAGGAACTATTTACCTGCATTGTGACTGGCATAAGTCACATCATCTCAGATGCTTGTTAGATGAGGTGTTTGGCTCTGAACGATTGTTGGCTGAGATTGTTTACAAACGACGTCATGCGCATGGCGACGCTGGAACAATAGGCACCATCCATGACACAATTTTCGCATACACAAAAACTGACGAACACATTTGGAATCCTCAGTATTCTCCGTATTCCGATGAATATGTAGAAACATATTACCGCTACAAAGACCCTGATGGGCGGCGCTGGCTTTCCAGATCAACTACCGCGCCAGGTGGAAGGGGGCCGGTTTTTGAGTGGAATGGACATACTCGTGCTTGGCGTTACACAAGAGAAAACGCAAAGAGGCTTGAAGACGAAGGTCGAATTTATTTCACAGAGAATGGGATGCCGAGATACAAACAGTATCTCGATGAAATGCCCGGCCTCCCGGTAAGCAGCCTATGGACTGATCTCAAGTTCATCGACTCATGGTCAAGCGATGACCAAGGGTATCCAACTCAAAAATCTGAAGAATTGCTGTCAAGGATTATTTCTTTATCCTCCGATAAAGATTCATTGGTGCTTGATTGCTTTATGGGTTCTGGTACAACCCAGGCTGTTTCTATGAAGCTGGGGCGCCGGTTTATCGGTGCTGACATAAATACGGGAGCAATTCAGACCGCCGTTCAACGCCTCATTGGCGTAGGCAATGATTTGCGTCAGATGTATCTTGATCGGACGGAAGTTTTTTATACCGGCTTTGAGGTCTTTAACGTCAATCATTACGACATATTCCGCAACCCCGTTCAGGCCAAAGAACTGCTGATCGAGGCTCTGGAAGTGCAGAAGCTGGAGTTCAGCACTGTGTTCGATGGCGAGAAGGATGGGCGCATGTTCAAGATCATGCCCGTCAACCGTATCGCCACCCGCGCCGATCTGAACGAGCTGATCGCTGGCTTCGACTACAAGGCGTGGGAGCGCAAGCAGCACGAGTTCTCGAACCGCCCGGTCGAGAAGATCACCCTCATCTGCATGGGCCACGAGCCGGACTTGGCTGCGCAACTGGAGCTGGCCGCCAAGCCCTTCAAGATTGATGTCGAGGTGGTGGACATTCTCCGCGACAACGCCAATTTGGAATTCAAGCGCGATTCACAAGCCAAGGTGGCCATCAAGAACTGCGAGCTGATCATCGAGAAGTTCTACCCGATGAACTTGCTGCAAAAGCTCTCGCTTCATAAGGAGTCGGTCGAGGACTGGAAGGAGTTGGTCGAGTCGGTGCTGATCGACTGGAACTACGACGGTGCAGTGCTGCAACCAGCGGTGGTGGACATCCCGGGCAAGAACGAGATGGTCAAGGGCGCATACAAGGTTCCAAGCGACGCAGGCACCATCCGCGTGAAGATCACCGATCTGCTGTCGGAATCCTGGGAAGGGAGTGTAGCCAATGGCGACTAAGCGAGCAGCCAAGGCAGTGAGCGCTTCGCTCGACTTCGCCTTCTTCCAGTTTCTCTGGCAGTTCTATCAGACCAACCGGGGCACGATCCGCACGCACTACAAGGAGCTTACGCGTAAGTTCCTCGACTTCAACAACCCGGAGAAGAATCCGAAGGCCTTCCTGCGCCAGCCGCAGTTCGAGGCGCTGGAAACCTACGTCTTTCTCAAAGAGTTCCTCGGCAACGCCAAGGTCGAGGAAATCTTTCAGCACTGGTTTGAAAAACAAGGCCGCTTCGCTGATCGTGCCGAGGGTGGAGTGGTATCGGGCAGCGCTGGGCAAGTAGGACTATTCGATAAGATCACGCAGGATCAGTACAAGGCCGTGTTCGCGGCTATGCGCAAAAACTCACGCGCCTACCCGAACTACATCTTCGCGCTGACGATGGGGACGGGCAAAACCATCCTGATGGCAACCTGCATCTTCTACGAGTTCCTGCTGGGTAACAAATTCGAGAAGGACGCGCGTTACTGCCACAACGCGCTGGTGTTCGCGCCCGACAAGACAGTATTGCAGTCACTGAAGGAAATCGAATCCTTCGACATAACCCGCGTCGTGCCGCCGGAGTACGTCAACTTCCTGACCACGCACCTGCGCTTCCACTACCTCGAAGAAGCAGGCACCTCGTTGGACACGCTGGATCGCTCGCGCTTCAACATCATCGTCTCGAACACGCAGAAGATCATCCTCAAGCGCCAGCACAAGGAAAAGACTTCGGTCGACAAGCTGTTCGGCGCGACCGGCGAAACCCTCGCCGCCACCGGCGTCTATGCCGATGCCGCCGACCTCTACAACTTCGACCAGCCAGAAGAAGAAGGCGAACTCACCACCAATCAGCGATTCGAGAAACTTCGCCGCCTGGAGCAGTTGGGTATCTTCGTGGACGAGGCCCACCACGCCTTTGGCAAGGCGCTGGCCAAGGACATGGGTGTGGGGGCCAAGGAAACGGACACCAGCCTGCGCACCACCATCGACATCCTGGCCGCCAGCCTCAGTGCGGCGGGCACGCGGGTAGTGGCCTGCTACAACTACACCGGCACGCCCTATGTGGGGCGCGAGGTGTTGCCCGAAGTGGTTTACGCCTACGGACTGAAAGAAGCCATCGACAAGGGCTTCCTCAAGAAGGTGACGCTGCACGGCTACGCCAACACCCGTACCGACGAGTTTGTCGACATCGCCATCGAGAACTTCCTGAAGGAATCGGGTGACCTTCGCCCGGAAGGGTTGTTGCCCAAGCTGGCTTTCTTTGCAGCCACCATCGATGAGCTGACCGGAGAGTTGCGACCGGCGGTGGAGCGTGCGCTGCTCAAGCACGGTATCCCCACCTCGCGCATCCTGGTCAACGTGGGTGACGACAAGCTCACTACCAACGATGACATCCGTGAGTTCAACCGCCTCGACACCGAAGGGTCCGAAAAGCAGTTCATCCTGCTGGTCAACAAGGGCCGGGAAGGCTGGAACTGTCGCTCGCTGTTCGGCGTGGGCCTATTCCGCGAGCCCAAATCCAAGGTGTTCGTACTGCAAGCCACGATGCGGTGCCTGCGCGCCATCGGGCAGGCCCAGCACACCGGCCACGTATTCCTCTCGGACGACAACCTCAACACCCTGAATGACGAGCTGCAGCAGAACTTCCGCATCAGCGCTGACGAACTGCAGAAGACTGGCAAGGACAAGGAGCGCGTTGAGATCCGGGTGGTCGAGCCACCGGTCAAGATAAAACTGGTGCGCGTGCGCAAGCAATACCAGATGCGCGAGAAGCAGTTGGTGACCGGGCAAGAGTTGATGCCTGAACGGGCAGACGCGCAGAAGTGGGGCGAACTGGTCGAGAAGTACCGGCTGATTGAAACGCAGCAGGACGGTTTGACGGCCGCCGACGCGGTGCGCGCTTCCGGCAGCCGTACCTTTGACCTGACTTCGCGCCGGGAAAAACGGGCCTTCTCACTGCTCTCGCTGGTGGCTGAGGTCTCGCGCTATCTGAACCGAAGCCCCCTCGAGATCGAAGAGTTGCTCGACGCCACCAAGGAAGGCTCCGCTGAACTGGTGGCCATTACAAACGAGTTCAACGAGCTGCTGTACGACGAGATCATTCCGCGTCTTTTCCGCCAGCTCTACGACTTGGACGAGTCGCAACAAACCGAGGAGCACGAGGTCGATCTGATCAAACTGCCCCCGAATGGCTACTACGAGGTGTCGGCGGCGAAGGACAAGATCGTCCGGATGAGCGACGCGCAAATCAAGGACGAGGAGCGCGCCAAGAGCTTTCATCTCGACACCTACTGCTTCGACTCCGGCTCGGAGAACTGGCTGTTTTGGGATCTGCTGCGCGAGCAGCGCGTGAAGAAGATCTACTTCACCGGGATGCTGACCCACGGGCAGTCCGACTTTTTCATCCAGTACATCGACCCGGATTCGCGCACCGTTCGTAGCTACTACCCGGACTTCATCTTCCAGCGCGAAGAGCCGGATGGCACCCTGAAGTATGTGATCGTCGAAGTGAAGGCCGACAACCAGATTGAGGATGCGGTGGTGCAAGCTAAGAAGGACTTCGCTCAGCAGATCGCGGTGGCGAGCGGGATGGAGTATCGACTCCTAAAGTCGTCAGATG
>NZ_DASWYD010000004.1:0-531922 GCF_036405155.1 Limnobacter sp.
CTCTTGCAGCCAACCCTCTTTGCCTGACGACCATAGCAAGGTGGAACCACCCCTTCCCATCCCGAACAGGACCGTGAAACGCCTTAGCGCCGATGATAGTGTGCATTCGCATGTGAAAGTAGGACATCGTCAGGCTCTCCATTCCAAAAAACCCCCACATCCACTCGGTGTGGGGGTTTTTTACTTCTCGGTTCAAACACCACAACGGAAGTCCTTGTATAGGGAAAGTCACCTTGCATGGCTATGCGTCCGTTATTCTTCGGCGCCTTATAAAATCCCTGTGTTCAATCCCTCTCTTTTTTGCTGTCGCTGTGCCTCATTTTCAGAAACGATTTTTCGCCTTGATGTTGGTTTTGATCATGGTCCATGCGCCTTCGTACGCAGGGGGCGATCTATCGGCAACGCTGTCAGCGTCTCCAATGGGGCGTTTAGCGTCCATGTCGGATGTGGGCAACACAGGGATACAACAGCCTGACCGCGCTCTGCAACTTGTTACAGCGCTGGTGCGTGGGGCCAACACGGACAGCGAAAAGGCGTACCGGATATATCGATGGATTACCCAACACATGCGGCACGATGAACGCGCTGCAGCGCGTATTGGTGACCCATCGACCAAAGCACTGTCCGATCTGTTGGCCAACGGACGAGGCAGTTGTGCCGTGTTTGCGGATGTCACATTGCGGATGATGGCCTTGGCTGGTTTGAAGGTGCGGACGGTGGAAGGGGTTGCGCGCGCAGGGGATGTGCGCCGACAGCAAGCCAATCACCGGTGGAATGAGGTGTGGCTCAATGGTGAATGGCGTATTGTCGACACCACTTGGGGTGCCGGATATGTCGATGGTGGACGTTTCGTTCGAGAAGATACTGATCTTTTTTTCGCAATGCCCCAGGCTCTGGCAAGGCTGAGTCATTTCTCTCTTCGGCGCTGGGAAAGTTATCCGAGTGGGCTTCAGTCGGCCACGGATGAGTCGTTCCACAATTCAACGACATTTCAAACATTTTCAAAGCTGTCAGAGCAGGCCGTGTTCATGGCTGCTGCCGGGTTTCCTCCAGACGACTTGCTACAGGTCGCAGAGCGCGGCGCTGCACAGCCGGATTGGTATGAGCCAACGAATTCCCCGGTCAAGGTGCTTCGAGCGCCCTCGTCAAAATTGATTTCGCCCGACCGCCTCGCTCGGTTTGTATTTGAAAGTGGCGTGTACGAGGAGATGGCTGTTGTACAGGGGCGGAAATGGCAGCGTCAAACCAAACAGGGCCGCGTGTTTGACATAGCACTGAACCCTGTCCCCGGCGAATTGTTGGTCATGGGGCGCCGAAAAGGACAGGACGAATTTGAGGCTGTTTTGGGTTACCAAGTGAGCCGTCGTTGAGCGCAGTTGTCCAGCGCAATTCCGAAAGGCTAGCGTGCAGGGCTTAAGAAGCGTTCAACAATCGCGACCCATGCGCGCACGCCCAGGGGCAAAATACTGTCATTGAAATCGTAGCTCGGGTTATGCAAGGTGCAGGGGCCCAGGCCGTGCCCCGCTGTTCGGTGGTCGCCCGTCCCGTTGCCAATCCACAAATAAGCCCCCGGTTTTTGCATCAACATGAATGCAAAGTCTTCTGCACCCATGGTGGGTGGGAGCTGTGTATGAACCTTTGAAACACCATCCAGTTCGACCAAGGTGCTGCGCGCCAAATCGGCCATGTCAGGGTCATTGATGGTGGCAGGGTAGTTTCGGTTAAATTCAACTTCTGCCCGCGCACCCATGGCGCTGCACAAGTCATGGCTGATTTTTCTCAGTTGTGATTCGATCAGGTCGAGCACATCGTGACTGAAAGTGCGAACTGTGCCTTTCAGCACGGCGCGATCGGGAATCACATTGATGGCTTCACCAGCGTTGACCTGGGTGACAGACACCACGGCAGGGTCCACTGGCCGGCAGGTGCGGCTGACGATGGTCTGCAGTGCCAATATGAGTTGAGCTGCAATCACCACTGGATCCACGCCGAGGTCGGGCATGGCGGCATGGGCGCCTTTGGCGTGAATGGTGATGGAAAACTCGTTGCTGGATGCCATGACAGGGCCAGGGTGCGCGGCAAATTCGCCGGCTGCCAAGCCCGGCCAGTTGTGCATCGCAAACACAGCATCGCAGGGGTAACGCTCGAAAAGCCCGTCTTCAATCATGCGCTGGGCACCTGCACCGCCCTCTTCGGCAGGTTGAAAAATCAATGCGACCTTGCCTGCAAATTGTCGATTCTCTGACAACTCTTGGGCAGCACCCAGCAACATGGCCACGTGGCCGTCGTGGCCGCATGCATGCATTTTTCCGGGGTACAGCGATGCATGTCCAAATGAGTTGCGTTCCTGAATGGGTAGCGCGTCCATGTCGGCGCGCAAGCCTATCATGCGTGGCGAGTCATGCTGTATGCGCCCTTCAATCACGCCAACTACGCCAGTGGTTCCGATGCCGGTCTCCACGGTGTAGCCCAACTCTTCCAGGCGTTTTGCAATCAGTTGCGCGGTTCGATTCTCTTCAAACCGCAGTTCGGGATGGGCATGGATGTCACGCCGGGTTTGTATCCAGGCGTCGATCTTGGTTGGGTTCACAGCACAGTTCATGGGAATTCGAGTTAACCTCAAGAATCGCAGGTTTTGCAGGTGCTGGCAACCGCAGAGGCCAGTGCGTGGGTTGTTTAAGGAGTGAGCTGGGTGATGGCGTGTGTGGGTTTGAATGGGTCAACAGCAATGGGTCGAGCCAGAACCATGGGCCGATTGACTGCGATGCTGCTGGTTTGTGTGGGCTTGCTGGGTGGGTGTTCTACCACGCAATACCTGTGGCAGGCCACGACAGGGCACATCAAGGTACTGGTGGCATCGCGCGATGTAGCCGATGTGTTGAAGGACCCACACACGCCGGAACAGGTTCGGCGGCAGCTGATCTACGCGCAGGAGATTCGGCAGTATTCAGTGGATGTGCTGCATTTGCCGGACAACCGGAGTTACCGGCGGTATGCAGACATTGGTCGCCCCTATGTGGTCTGGAATGTGGTGATTGCCCCAGCCGATTCGCTGGAGTTGAAGAAGTCTTGTTTCCCGGTGACAGGTTGCATTTCATACCGTGGCTTTTATGCGGAAGCCGATGCACAGGCTTACGCAAAACCATTCAGGGCAGAGGGCATGGATGTGGCTGTCATTGGTGTGCCAGCCTATTCCACACTGGGTTACACGCCCGACCCGCTCTTGAACACGTTCATTCGATTCCCCGCAGGCGAGTTGGCGCGCATGGTGTTTCACGAGTTGGCCCACCAGGTGTTGTATGTGGCCGATGACACGGTGTTCAACGAGAGCTTTGCAAGCGCTGTGGAGGAATTGGGTGTGAATGCATGGCTCGCCGACCCGGCGCGGCAACCTTTAAAAGAGCGGTATGCGGGTTTTGACCGCAAACGGGTTGCATTTCGGCAGTTGATGGCGAATGCCCGGGCAGATTTGAAAGCGGTGTATGACGATGATGGGTTGTCAGCCGAGGAGAAGGCGCGGCGCAAGACAGTCCGGTTTGCGAAGCTTCGTGAGGACTATGCGCTCTTGAAGCAGAGCTGGGGCGGTTGGCCTGGGTTTGACCCCTACATGTCGGTCGATTTGAACAATGCGAAATTGGCAGTGGCTGGTTTGTATGACGACGATGTGCCGGGTTTCAAGCGACTTTTTGAGGTGTGTGGCCGAGACTTTTCGCGGCTGTATTCAGCTGCGCAGTGGCTGGGAAAACAGGATGCAAATGTTCGCCGTCAGTGGGGCACGGGTGACCCATCCTTGATCACAGCCTGTCCATCCTGAAAAACCAGAAGTGACCCCGCGTCAAAGGAGGTCCACACTTCGTCATCAGTGAGTGCGGTGGTCGCAATCACCGCCACCCGGTCCTGGGGGGTGGTCACTTGGCCAAAGTCCACTTTCAGGTCGCAGTCGATGAGGTGGGCTTGTTTGAAAGGGTATTCACGGACGATGTATTGCAGTTTGGTGGAGCAGTGTGCAAAAAGGGCCTGCCCGTTGGACAGCAGCATGTTGAAGGTGCCGTGCTGTGCAATTCGAGTACATGTCTCACGCACCACCCGTTCGACGTCGGCCAGTGCAGGGCGGTTTTGTGGAGTGCGCTTGCCAAAGGCCTGCTTTAAAGCCTGCAGAATTTCACAAAAGGCTTGTTCGCTGTCGGTGTCGCCGATGGGGAGGAAGTCGCCGTGCAATGAGGGGCTGTAGTTTTTCAGGTCGCCATTGTGTGCAAACACCCAGGCCTGGCCCCACAGTTCCCGAATGAAGGGGTGACAGTTGGCCAGTTTGACTTCGCCCACCGTGGCTTTGCGAATGTGTGATATGACGTGCGTGGATCGAATGGGGTATGCGCGGATAAGTTCTGCAACCGGGGAACTGGCCGCCGGTTTGTGGTCGATAAAACACCGGGCTGCATTGCCTTCAAAAAATGCAATGCCCCACCCGTCACCGTGCTCGTCGGTGAGGCCGCCGCGTTTGGCAAACCCCTCGAACGAAAACTGGATGTCCGTTGGGGTGTTGCAATTCATGCCCAGAAGTTGACACATAACCGTTGGATGAGAACACTCGTGTTGTCCATTATTTCATTTTCAGGAAGCTCGCATGTCTGCCGCCAATGCATTTTTTGAGTCTGTGTTGCGTGAATCGTTCAACGTCGCGGTGGCATCTGCTCAACCCGTTCTGGAAATGCCAGGTGTATGGGCTGAAAAAATTGCGCCTTGGCTGGCCAGCATGGCTCCTGAACGCCAGCGCATCTGGGTTGTTGGGGCAGGCAAAGCCGCCGCATCCATGGTTCAGGCTGTTGAGGCTTGTGCAGGAAAGGATGAGGTGCTCAGTGGCATGGTGATTACTCGCCGTGGGCACGGCGGGCCAACGCAGCATGTGGAGGTGCTGGAAGCGGCGCACCCTGTGCCGGACGAGGAAGGGCAGCGTGCTTCGCGGCGCTTGCTGCAGTTGTTGCAATCCATTGAGCCCACCGACCCGGTGATTGCGCTGATTTCGGGCGGCGGTTCGAGTTTGCTGAGTGTGCCTGTGAAGGACATTCCGTTTGTGGACCTTCAACAGCTCAACCGTGCATTGCTGACCTGTGGTGCGCCGATTGATGAAATGAACACCGTGCGAAAGCATGTGACCCAAACCCTTGGCGGGCAATTGGCGCAGGCTTGTCGCGCACCGGTGTTTCAGTTGATCGTGTCGGACGTGCCGGGTGATGATCCTGCGGTGGTCGCATCCGGGCCATTTTGTCCCGACGACACCACCTATCAGGATGCGCTCAATGTCATTCGACGGTGGAATGTGCAGGCGCCCCATTCTGTGATGAGGCACCTGGAGAAGGGCTGCAAAGGTCAGGTTCAGGAGACGCCCAAATCCAGTTCACTGGTGTTCCGGAAAATTCGCTCGCACATCATGGCCAGCAACGGAAAGATGTTGGACGCGGTGGGACTGTATTTGCAGCAGAAGGGCTACCAGGTGCTGAGTTTTGGTGACACAGTGGAGGGCGAGTCCAGCCATGTGGCCAAGGTGCATGCGGCACTGGTGAAGCAGGTGATGCTCAAGCAGGGCGGTTGGCCTGCAACGCCGTTGGCCGTATTGAGCGGCGGTGAATGCTCGGTCACATTGAGCGACACGCAAATGAAGCAGGCCAAGGGTGGTCGAAATTCAGAGTTTTTGCTGTCTTTGGTGCATGAGTTGAGGGCGCAGCCGGAAGTGTTTCCGTTGGCGGCATTGGCGGCAGACACAGACGGCATTGATGGTGTGGGTGGCCATGCCGGTGCGCTGCTGTTGCCAGGCGATTTGAAGGCCATTCAGCAACAGCGTTTGTCGGCCCGCTTTCACTTGGAACAGCACACCAGTTATGACTTTTTCGATGGGTTGGGCCGATTGCTGATCACCGGCCCGACGCAAACCAATGTGAATGATTTGCGGTTGATTTTGATTGGGCAGCCCTGATCGCCTTGTGAGCAGCCAGTGCCCGGTGGCAGGTTAAAATACGGGGCTTGAACATCACAGGATTTGTCATGGCTTTGTCGACTGAACTCACCACTTTGACCATTGCACCGCCCGATGACTGGCACTTGCACCTTCGAGACGGTGAGGCCTTGGAATATGTGGTGGCCGCCACAGCGCTGAATTTTCGGCGTGCCATTGTTATGCCAAATTTAAAGCCACCGGTGACCACCACCGAGCAGGCCATGGCGTACCGTGAGCGTATTTTGGCGGCGGTGCAAAAGGCGTGCGATAGCGGCCAGTACTCTGCAGCCGATTGCGCGCAAATGCAGCAGTTTCAACCGCTGATGGTGTTGTACCTGACAGGGGCCACCCCTGCCGATGAAATAGACCGTGCCATGGCCAGTGGCGTGGTTCATGCGGTGAAGCTTTACCCGGCGGGCGCGACCACCAATTCGGATGCGGGGGTGTCTGACCTCTTGGGGCAATGTTCGGCTGTGTTGGAGCGGATGCAGGCCTTGGGCATGCCACTGCTGGTGCATGGTGAAGTGACCGATGCCCATGTGGATGTGTTCGACCGGGAGGCAGCATTCATTGAGTCGGTCATGAAGCCATTGCGGGCAGGGTTTCCCAAATTGCGCGTGGTGTTTGAGCACATCACCACACGACAGGCTGCAGAGTATGTGACTGAGCAGGCCACGCGCGATGAGCATGGCCGTTTGCTATTGGCTGCAACCATTACCCCACAGCATTTGCTGTACAACCGCAACGCCATCTTCAAGGGCGGCTTGCAACCTCACTGGTATTGCCTGCCGATTTTGAAGCGTGAAGAGCACCGCTTGGCTTTGTTGAAAGCAGCCACCTCGGGTTTGCCACAGTTTTTCTTGGGGACCGACAGTGCACCCCATGCCCGGCATTTGAAAGAGGCCAGTTGCGGTTGTGCTGGTTGTTATTCAGCGCCCTATGCCTTGGGCCTGTATGCCGAGGCTTTTGAGTCCGCTGGTGCGTTGCAGTCTGTGGAAAAGTTTGAAGCATTCACCAGCCGCAATGGCCCCGCCTTTTACGGTTTGCCCGTGAATGCGGGCAAGTTCACGCTGCAGCGCACGCCCGAAACGGTGCCCGAGACCTTGCCTTTTGTAACCGACAGCGGGATTGTGCCGTTGCGGGCTGGCGAGACATTGCCCTGGTCGGTCACTGCACGGGCTTGATGTAAAACCCATGGCCGTGAAACCCTGGTTGCAACCCTATGGTGGCCCAACAGCTGCATGGGTCGGCGACGAAGCGGGCTCCGTTGCAGCGCGTTTGAATCGCCGGGCTCAAGCAATGAGCCTGGAGGGCGATGTTCAATTTGAATCTTCCAACCAGAGTCTCGGTGCGTTGGCCTATGAGGCCCAATGCCAACAGGGCCGTATACCCACCCGGGACTTGGCCCATGACTGGTACAACGGTGTGGTGTGGCAGACCTTCCCAAGGTTCAAGCGGGCTTTGAACCAGGCCCATGTACAGGAGGCCATTCGTCAGGACCTGCCCTTGCCGGGCAATGGCCGTAACACCAAGCGCGATGCCCTGACACTGCTGGATGAGAGCGGGGGTGTTTTGTTGTGTCGTGACCCAGCCGTGGTTCAAGCCCTTGTCCAGCATGATTGGTCAACCCTGTTTGGTCGACAGCGCATGGCCTGGGGGACTGATATTCAGTTGCTGGTGTTTGGTCATGGTTTGCTCGATGCGCTGGACCATGCGCACAAGGGTTTGTGTGCCAAGGTGCTGCCGGTGGTGATGGAATGTGGTGAACTCCCCTCGATAGACCATTTGTTGACTGAGGTCTTACGCCGGGTCAGTGCGCCTGCACAGTTGAGCCCTTTGCCCGTGCTGGGCGTGCCCGGTTGGTGGGCTGAAAACCAGGATCCGGGCTTTTACGCCGACCCGCGGGTTTTTCGCCCAAAGCCAACACTTTCCGCCAATAAACCCGATCAAAGATTGGCATTGCGCTGGGATGGCTCTACACTTTCAAGTTGAGAGTGCGCCGGGCAGTCGCTGCTTCGCAAGAAGGAGAGGAAAGTCCGGACTCCAGTGAGCAAGGTGCTGGTTAACGGCCAGGCGCCGCTGCTGCGGGCAACCGCAACCGTGGTGACGGACAGTGCAACAGAAAACACACCGCCGATGGGAGGGCAACCTTCACAGGCAAGGGCGAACCGGAGGTGTAAGAGACCCCCGCGATTCTGGTGACAGAATCGGCTAGGTAAACCCCACTTGGAGCAACACCAAATAGGCGCGCACAGGCCTCACGGTCTGGACGGTGCTCCCCGAGCGCGCGGGTAGGTGGCTTGAGCCTGCAAGCAATTGCAGGCCTAGAGGAATGATTGTCGGGCCTGGCGACAGGTCAACAGAATCCGGCTTACAGGCGCACTTTCTCACCCATCTTTGTTATCCCCCCAGTTTTCTGACAAATATTTTCATTTGAGACATTACTTTCAGTTGTCTCGATAGGGCTTTATTTTTTCTCGGTATTTTCCCTAAAAAAATTCAAGATAACCCATCTAAGTCATTGGTTGTAAAGGCGTTTTTGCCTTGGGCGCCTTTACAACGCTCATGGGAATGCGTAAAGTGGTGATTCGTGGGTTTTTGTGTATTTTTGTGGGGTTTTTAACGCGTGTTTCAAGGCAGCTCTTCCCTGTCGATGGATGCCAAAGGGCGCATGAATGTGCCTCAAAAGCATCGCGACGCACTGATGGATCAGTGCGCGGGGGCCTTGACGCTCACCAAACACCCCAACGGCTGTCTGTTGATGTTTCCTCGGCCGGTCTGGGAGCAGCATCGCGAAAAGATCGCTGCCTGGCCCATGTCCGCTCGGCCTTGGCAGCGTATTTTCCTGGGCTTTGCGACCGACGTGGAGATTGATTCCGCGGGGCGTATTCTCGTTTCGCCCGAACTGCGCGACGCGGCATCGCTGTCGAAAGACGTGATGCTCCTGGGCATGGGCAGCCATTTTGAAATCTGGGATTCCACGCTGCTCAAGGTGGAAGAAGACAAGGCCATTGCCGCTGGCATGCCTGATTCACTGAACGACTTTAGCTTCTGAAGGTGAGTACCCATGACCACATACCCGTGCTACTTGGGCCCACGGTGGATGCCCTGTTGCACAACCCCGATGGTGTTTACCTGGATTGCACCTTTGGTCGGGGAGGCCACTCTCGGGCCATTCTGGCGCGTTTGTCGCCGCGCGGGCGCTTGCTGGCGCTGGATCGCGATCCCCAGGCGGTGCAAGCCATGAGCGACATTCTGGATACCCGTTTTCAAGGGCACCGGAGTGCCTTTGCTGATTTGGAGCAGGCCTTGGATACCCTGGGTGTGCCACAGGTCGACGGCGTGTTGATGGACATTGGGGTGTCGTCGCCACAAATTGACCAGGCCGAACGGGGTTTCAGTTTCAGAAAAGACGGTCCTTTGGACATGCGCATGGATCCGCAGGCGGGAGAGTCCGCGGCCGATTTTCTTGCTCGGGCCACGGCTCGGGACATCAGTGAGGTAATAAAACATTATGGGGAAGAACGGTTTGCTGTTCAGATTGCAGCAGCGATTGTTGCTCGCCGCGAAGAGCGGGCGATCACTACAACCCTCGACCTTGCCCAGATCGTGGCAGGGGCAGTACGCACGCGCGAGCCGGGGCAGGACCCTGCCACGCGCACCTTTCAAGCTCTACGGATTCACGTCAACCAGGAGCTTGCGCAGCTCGAACAGGGCCTAACTGCCGCATTCAAACGGTTGAAGGTGGGGGGACGCCTGGCGGTCATCAGCTTTCACTCGCTGGAAGACCGCATCACCAAGCAATTCATTGAAAAGCTGGCCAATCCGAAATCTCAACAGGACGCACGCCTGAGAAAACTGCCGCTGCCCGACCCCAAGCCACTGATGAAAAAATTGGCGCGCATCAAGCCCGATGCCGAGGAGTGCACACGCAATCCGCGCGCACGCAGTTCTGTGTTGCGGGTGGCTGAAAAGCTGGCGGAGGTGGTCCATGGGTAGGCTGAACATTCTTTTGCTGGCTTTGGTGATTTATTGCGCCATGCAAGTGGTGGACTTTCAGCACGAGGCCCGAACCTTGTTTGTGACCTTGGGTTCTGAGCAAGAGGCCGAGCGGCAACTGGATGTGGCTTTTACCCGTTTGCAGTTGCAGCAGGTGGCCTTGGCCAAAGGTGAGCGCGTGGATGAGGTTGCGCGGCGCGAATTGAAGATGGCACCGCCGCAGCCGGGTTCCATTGTGTTCATGCCCTTCGACACGGGAGGGTCGCATGAGTAAAGCGGTTCGCTTTGGGGGTTCAGAAGTGCTTGAAACGAGATTGCCAGCGTGGCGGTCTCGTCTGGTTTTGCTGGGCCTGTTTTTGGCGTTTGGGGGTTTGATTGCCCGGGCAGCCTATCTGCAAATCGTATCGAATGACTTTCTGCAGGAGCAGGGCGCCAAGCGGATGGAGCGTACCCTGCCGCTGCCGGCCTCTCGTGGCACGCTCATGGACCGCAACAATGTGGTGTTGGCCCAGAGTGTACCGGCGCAAACCATTTGGTACGACGGTCGTCGGATCAGCCAGGTGCCCGATGCAAAGCTGCGTGAACTGGCTTCCGTTTTGGGCATTAAGCAGCCCGACCGGATGATTCGCCAGATTCGGGCTGATGCCAAAAAAGCGTTTGTTTATCTGGACCGTCAGGTTGATCCTGATCTGGCCAACAAGGCACGGGCGTTGAAGGTGCCCGGTTTGGGCTTCATTGTGGAGAGCAAGCGCTACTACCCACAAGGCGAAACCATGGCCCACCTGGTGGGCTTCACCAGCATTGAAGACCGCGGGCAAGAGGGTGTAGAACTGGCCTTTGACCAAGCCTTGACCGGTGAGAATGGTGAGCGCAGTGTGCTGCGGGACCGACTGGGCAACATCATTGAGGAAACCCGCGAACTGCGACCGCCGGTGAATGGTCAGGACATGGTGCTGTCGGTGGATGCCGATGTGCAGTACATCGTGCTGTCCGAGTTGAAGAAAGCGGTGGAGCAACACAAAGCCAAAGCCGCTGCGGCTGTGGTGTTGGATGCCAAGTCGGGCGAACTGCTCGCCATGGCCAACATCCCCACCTACGACCCCAACAACCGCAGCGATCTGCATGGTGGAAAACTGCGCAATCGCGTATTCACCGACATGTTCGAGCCGGGCTCCACGCTCAAGCCGTTCACGGTGTCCCTGGCCATGAACGAGGGCAAGATCAAGCCGACGTCCAAGATTGATACCGGCAACGGGCACCTCAGCATTGGCCCAGCCACCATCCACGACACCAAGGCCCATGGGCTGATCACTGTGGATGAGGTGATTCAGTTCTCGAGCAATATTGGCACCACAAAAATCGCCTTGGACCTGGATAGAAAAGACATGTGGGACTTCTTCCACATGGTGGGGTTTGGGCAAGCGCCAGCCATTTCGTTCCCGGGTTCTGTTGCAGGGCGAATTCGCCCCTGGAAAACCTGGCGACCCATTGAACAAGCCACCATGTCGTATGGGCATGGCATTTCGGTCTCACTCATTCAGTTGGCGCAGGCCTACACCATTTTTGCCAACAAGGGCCGGTTTGTGCCGGTGTCCTTGATCAAGCATGAAGACCACAACATGCCGCAGGGCCAGCAAGTGATTAGCCCCGATGTGGCCGCCAGCATGTTGCACATGTTGGAGCTCGCTTCCGGACCTGGCGGCACGGCGCCCCGTGCACAGGTGCAGGGCTATCGCGTGGCTGGTAAAACCGGTACGGCACACAAGCAGGAAGGTGGGCGGTACATCAACAAATACGTGTCGTCGTATGTGGGGTTGGCGCCGGTGTCGGACCCCCGCGTGATTGTGGCGGTGATGGTGGATGAGCCTTCCACCGGTGTGTATTACGGCGGCCTGGTGGCTGCACCGGTGTTTTCAACCATCGTGAAAAGCGTGTTGACCCGTCTGAATGTACAGCCCGATGCGGTGGGCAACGGTGATCAGTTGCGCAAGATGGTACAAGCCCCTGCGCCGGAGGCCATGTGAAAAGCGCCTACCTGCACTCCGTGGACGAGGTGTTGAGCGAGTTGCATGAACTCGGCTTTTTCTCCGATTGCTCTGCGCTGGTAACTGACCACCGTCGCCTGGGTGGACCACGCGATGTGTTGTTGGCGGTGCCCGGTCAGTCCTTTGATCCGCGTAACCTGGCCGATGACTTGCTGCGCGATCAGCGCTGCGGACTGGTGTTGGTGGACTACGAAGACAGCCGGGTGTATCAAAGCGCCGCAGTGCTGCCGGTGTTGAATTTGCGAAGCCTGTTGGCCGAGATTGCGCAGCGCTATTACGACACGGCACGCTTGGGGTTGACGGTGTATGCCGTGACGGGCACCAACGGAAAAACCACCGTGACGCGCTGGTTGGCGCAAACCTTGAGCGCGTTGGGTAAGCCTGCTGCGGTCATTGGTACGCTGGGCTACGGTGCGCCCGATGCACTCAAGCCCCATTCAGGCCTTACAACGCCCGACGTGGTGGGCATGCACCACCTGTTGCATGAGTTGAGCACAGACGGCTTTCAGGCTGTGTGCGTGGAAGCATCCTCCATTGGCCTGCATCAAGGTCGATTGGCTGGCGTTCCAATCTCGACCGCGCTGTTCACCAATTTGACCCAAGACCACCTGGATTACCACGGCACCATGCAAGCCTATGGCGATGCCAAGCTGCAACTGGCCACATGGCCTGGTTTGACACACGCGGTGGTGAATGTGGACGACGCTTTCGGTGAGCATTTTCGGGCGGTGGCCGATAACCAGGGTGTTGCTGTCACGGCTGTGGGCCGGGGTGAGCGTGCCGATGTGCGCATGGTTTCGATTGCGCACCAGCCCAACGGTTTGCAGGTTGTTTTGCAGACCAGTGATGACACGCAGACGATTGAAGCCCGTGTGGTGGGCGATTTCAATGCCGAAAATCTGTCATTGGTGTATGCCGCATTGAATGACGGTTCGTTTGAACCTGCGCTGTTGGCTCAGGCGTTGGCGAATGTGTCGCCAGCACCAGGGCGCATGCAGTGGGTGTCTGACAAACCCTGTGTGATTGTGGATTACGCGCACACGCCCGATGCCTTGCAACGCGTGCTGGATACCTTGCGAGCGGTGTGCACAGCCCGTGATGGGCGGTTGCTCACATTGTTTGGCTGCGGTGGGGACCGCGACAAAACAAAGCGCCCACAGATGGGCAATGTGGCTTCGCAATTGTCGGATGCTGTGTGGGTGACATCGGACAATCCCCGAACAGAGGACCCGCAAACCATTCTGGATGAGATCGTGGCGGGTGTGGGTCTTGCCCATGTTCACAAACTGCATGTTGAAGTGGACCGTGTGAAAGCCATTCAAGACATCATCCTGCATGCACAGGCTGTGGATGTGGTGCTGTTGGCTGGCAAGGGACACGAGCAAACCCAAACGGTGGGTCGAGACGTTCGCCCGCATTCCGATGTTGATGTGGCCCGTGCCGCATTGGCTGAGCGAGGTCTCCATGTCTGAGCTCCACATGCAGCGCGCACTCATTCTCAAAGGCTTAACAAGCCATCTGGTTCAACCTGCGCCTGCGAATTTGCCGGACGTGGTTCGCCAGGTGCAAACGGACAGTCGCCAGGTTCAGCCAGGCGATCTGTTTGTGTGCTTGAAGGGTGAGCGGTTTGATGCGCATGACTTTGCACCGGATGTGGTGGCTCAAGGCGCTGCGGTGTTGGTGGTTGATCGACCACTGGATGTGACCACACCTCAACTGGTGGTCAAGGACACTCGCTTGGCCTTGGGAGCCTTGGCTTGGGCATGGCGCAGTCAATTCAATCCAATGGTGTTTGGCGTGGTGGGTAGCAACGGCAAAACCACCAGCAAGGAAATGTTGGCCAGCATTTGCAAGCAGCACTTTGGTGACGAGGCAACTTTGGTCACCCAGGGGAATTTGAACAACGATGTGGGCGTACCGCAAACCTTGTTCCGTTTGCGTGCGCACCACACTGCTGCCGTGATTGAAATGGGCATGAATCACCCCGGGGAAATCAACCATTTGGCCGCTTTGGTACAGCCCCATGCGGTGCTGCTGACCAATGCCCAGCGTGAACACCAGGAATTCATGAAGTCGGTGGCTGCGGTGGCTGAAGAAAATGGATCGGCATTTTTGCATCTGCAAACAGGTGGCGCAGCCGTGTTTCCGGCGGGTACGCCGCACGACGCCATCTGGGTTCGTCAGGCTGGCCAGCAACGTTGCATTCGATTTGGCCACGGTGGTGATTTTCAGCCGATGTTGTCAGGCTCATCGGCTGAGCTCGACATTCAAACCCCTCGGGGTGTTATTCGGTTAAAACCTGCATTTTTGGGCTTGCACAACGCCATGAATGCGGCTGGTGCAGCGGCTGTGGCCTCGGCAGGTGGTTGCACCGACAAAGCCGTAAAAGCGGGCCTGGAAATGTTTCAGCCTGTCAGCGGCCGCTTGCAGGTGGCTTTGAGAACCCCCCGCTTGCTGCTGATCAATGACAGCTACAACGCCAATCCCGATTCCGTGAATGCTGCCAGTGCGGTGCTTGCTGAACAGGGGGGCAACACCCTGCTGGTGTTGGGCGATATGGGTGAGGTGGGCGATGCATCGGATGCCTATCACCAAGAAGTGGGTAACGTGGCCAAGCAGTTGGGCATCAAGCATCTGTATGCCTTGGGTGAGGCCACACAACATTCAGTGGGCAGCTTCGGTGAAGGTGCCCGACATTTTGAAAGTTTGGATCAATTGATTAACGACACCATTCAATGTTTGCAGCACGGTCAGTGGACTGTGCTGGTCAAGGGTTCCCGGTTCATGAAAATGGAACGGGTTGTGCACGCGCTCAAGCAGCACTTTGAGCCAGGACAAGGGGATCAGCATGTTGCTTGAACTGGCCAAATGGCTGGCCACTGACATTCGCGCCTTTGGCGTGTTCAATTACCTGACCCTGCGCGCGGTGCTGGCTTGCGGAACCGCCTTGCTGGTGGGTTTGGTGGCTGGGCCGATGGTGATCCGCAAATTGACCCAGTACAAAATCGGTCAGGCTGTGCGGGACGATGGCCCCCAAACCCACTTGGCCAAAGCCGGTACCCCCACCATGGGCGGCGCTTTGGTGCTGATTGGCATCGGGATGTCCACTTTGCTGTGGGCGGACTTGTCCAACCGGTTTGTGTGGGTGGTCATGATTGTGACGTTTGGTTTTGGTTGGGTCGGCTGGGTGGACGACTACCGCAAGGTGGTGTACCGCAATCCCAAAGGCTTGCCCGCCAAATGGAAGTATTTCTGGCAAAGCGTGATTGGTTTGATTTCCGCCTTCTACCTGGCGTTTGCGGTGTCAGCCCAAGGTGGTCAAGGCGTGCCTGAAATTTTCATGGCATGGGTGGACAGCGGTTTTTCCATGCACTTGCCCAACAATGCCGATTTGATTGTTCCGTTCTTCAAATCCATCAGCTATCCCTTGGGCGTGTGGGGCTTTATTGCCCTGTCGTATTTCGTGATTGTGGGCACCAGCAATGCGGTCAACCTCACCGACGGTCTGGATGGCCTGGCCATCATGCCCACCGTGCTGGTGGCCTCGGCCCTGGCCATTTTTGCTTACGTGGCTGGCAATGCCGTGTACTCGAAATATTTGCTTCTGCCCTACATTCCCGGTGCCGGTGAGTTGGCAGTGTTCCTGGCGGCCATTGCGGGTGCAGGCTTGGCATTTTTGTGGTTCAACGCCTACCCGGCACAAGTGTTCATGGGCGACGTGGGTGCCCTGGCCTTGGGCGGTGCGCTGGGAACAGTCGCCGTGATTGTTCGTCAAGAAGTGGTGTTGTTCATCATGGGTGGTGTGTTTGTGGCCGAAACCCTGTCCGTCATGATCCAGGTGCTGTACTTCAAATACAGCGGTGGCAAGCGCGTGTTCCGCATGGCCCCGCTGCACCACCACTATGAATTGAGTGGTTGGAAGGAAACCCAGGTCGTGGTTCGCTTCTGGATTATCACCATGATGTTGGTGCTGGCTGGTTTGTCCACCCTGAAATTGCGCTGATGCAAAGGAATTTGGAACGTGCTTGAGTTGATGGTTCATCAATCGGTGTTGCTGGTCGGGCTCGGTGAGTCTGGGCTGGCTTGCGCGCGTTGGGTGATCGCCCAAGGTGGGCAACTCACGGTGGTGGACACGCGTGAGCAGCCACCGGGTTTGGCGCAATTGCGTGAATTGGGCGTCGATATTCCGCTGCACACCAGCACGGAAGGGTTGGATTGGACATTTGGCCGTGTGGTGGTGTCGCCCGGTTTACCTCCGTCGCACCCCTTGATGCAGGCTGTATTGGCGGCTGCACAGGCCCACGGAACGCCCGTGGAGTCGGAACTGGATTTGATGGCCGATGCATTGGTGAGCCTCAAAGAGAGCCGGGGTTATGCACCCCAGGTGGTGGGCATCACGGGCACCAACGGAAAAACCACCACCACGAAAATGGTGGAGTGCCTGGCCGCCTATGCTGGAAAGAAGGCCCTGGCCGCCGGAAACATCAGCCCAGCAGCGCTAGACGCCTTGCGTGAGTGTTTGCTCAATGATGATTTGCCGGACATCTGGGTGCTGGAGTTGTCCAGTTTCCAGTTGCACTGGACGCAACGCCTGCGCTGCGATGCATCGGTGGTGTTGAACATCACCCAGGACCACTTGGACTGGCATGCCGACATGGACGAATATGCGCGGGACAAATTCCGCATTTATTCAGAACAATCGGTGGCGGTGGTGAATCGGGACGATGCTTGCGTCAACGCCGCAGTATTACCAGCCGGGGCTCACCGAGTGAGCTTTGGATTGAATGCACCCTCGCAGCCGGGCGATTTCGGCCTGTTGCGCGAAGGTGGCATGCTGTGGTTGACGCAAGCTTACGCGTTGCAGGAAGCCCTG
The DNA here is from genome assembly GCF_036405155.1 of Limnobacter sp. Classification (GTDB taxonomy): domain Bacteria; phylum Pseudomonadota; class Gammaproteobacteria; order Burkholderiales; family Burkholderiaceae_B; genus Limnobacter. The sequence continues at coordinate 16,910 of NZ_DASWYD010000004.1, forward strand.
ACATCTCGGCGTGCGCGGCAAGAACCGGTCGAGGTGGGCCACAACATGTTGATGCCCACCGATGCACTGCAGGTGGTGGGTTTGCACAATGCGGCCAATGCATTGGCTGCGCTGGCGTTGTGTCAAGGTTTGGGTTTACCCATGGCCAAACTGCTGCACGGCTTGCGCAGTTACAAGGGTGAGCCGCACCGGGTCGAGTTCGTCTTGGCTTTAAATGGCGTGGACTACTTTGACGACAGCAAGGGCACCAATGTGGGTGCCACTGTGGCAGCCCTCAATGGTTTGGCCCGCCCGGTGGTGTTGATTGCCGGTGGGGATGGCAAAGGGCAGGACTTCGCGCCGTTGACCACGCCCGTGGCCCAGTATGCCAAGGCAGTGGTGTTGATTGGAAAAGATGCCCGCCAGATTGAATCTGCTTTGGCCACAACCGGTGTGCCGTGTGTGCACACCGCCACATTGGAAGACGCCGTGAAGCAGGCCCATGGTTTGGCCGTGGCCGGTGATTGTGTGTTGCTGAGCCCAGCCTGTGCAAGCCTGGACATGTTCAAGAACTATGCACACCGTGCTGCCGTGTTTGTGGATGCCGTGCGCCAATTGGCCATGGATGGAGGTCAACCATGCTGAGCAAATGGTTCAAGCGTGAGCGCCCCAGCATGCCAGCCCACAGTTTGATCCCGGCTGGTGTGGCCGGTGCAGGCTCCGCGTATGGGTTGAGCCGAAGCGGTGCCAGTGGTGTGGGGCAACAACAAAGCCTGGACCAAAGCCTGGTGTGGGCAGTGTTGGCGCTGTTGTTTTTGGGTCTGGTCATGGTGTATTCCGCGACGGTCGCCTTGCCCGACTCCAACAAGTATGCCAACTACTCGACCACCCATTTTCTGGTACGGCACGCCTTCTCGTTTGTGGTGGCTTTTGCCGCCGCATTCTTTGCCTTCCAGATTCCCATGAAGAGTTGGCAGCAATTGGCGCCATTGCTGTTTTTGTCGTGTTTAGGCTTGCTGCTGTTGGTATTGATTCCTGGGGTTGGGAAGGACGTCAACGGTGCAAGGCGCTGGTTGTCCCTGTACGTACTGAACATTCAGCCCTCTGAGCTGATGAAGGTGTGCGCCATCATTTACGCTGCGGACTACACCGTGCGCAAGCAGGCCTACATGCAGCGAATCGGCAAGGTGTTGCTGCCCATGATTGTGGCCATGTTTTTGGTGGGCATGCTCTTGTTGCTTGAGCCCGACATGGGCGCCTTCATCGTGATCGTGACGGTGGTGTTTGCCATTCTGTTTTTGGGTGGCATCAACGCCAAGGTGTTTTTGGGCAGCATCGGCATGCTGTCAGCAGCATTCGCTTTGTTGATTGCGTTCAGTGATTACCGCCGTGCCCGTCTGCTGGCCTACCTCGACCCATGGAGTGGGGACAACGCCCAGAACAAGGCCTATCAGTTGTCGCATTCATTGATTGCGTTTGGCCGCGGAGAAATTTTTGGTGTGGGTTTGGGCGGCAGTGTCGAGAAACTGCATTACCTGCCGGAAGCGCACACCGACTTCATCCTGGCCGTGATTGGCGAGGAATTGGGCTTTGTCGGCGTCACCGTGGTGATTTTGCTGTTTGCCTTCATCGTGCGGCGGTGCTTTGCCATCGGTAGCCAGGCCATTGCCCTGGAGCGGACTTTCAATGGCTTGTTTGCAAAAGGTGTGGGCACGTGGATTGGCGTGCAGACGTTCATCAACATGGGCGTGAATTTGGGCTTGTTGCCCACCAAGGGTTTGACCCTGCCACTGATGAGTTACGGTGGGTCTGCCATCATGATGAATTGCGTTGCGTTGGCGCTGGTTTTGCGCGTCGACTATGAAAACAGAACCATGATGCGTGGGGGTGCTGCATGAACCAGCGAACCGCACTCATTGTGGCCGGCGGAACTGGAGGGCATATTTTTCCGGGCATCAGCGTGGCGCAAGAATTGATGCGCCGGGGTTGGGCCGTGCAATGGGCGGGCAACCCAAGCGCCATGGAGGGCCGTTTGGTACCCCAGCATGGCATTGCCCTGAATGCCTTGGTGTTTGCCGGTTTTCGTGGAAAGGGCCTGTTGAGCCAGTTGTTGATGCCCCTGAAGTTGTTGCGCGCATTCTGGGCATCACTGCGCATTTTGTCCGCCTGCAAGCCCCAGGTGGTGTTGGGCATGGGCGGTTATGTGGCCTTCCCCATGGGCATGATGGCCAGCCTGCGCAATATTCCGTTGGTGATTCACGAACAAAACTCAGTGGCCGGGCTCACCAACAAAGTGTTGTCCAAGTTGGCGGACCGCAATTTGGTGGCTTTCCCCAAGGCATTGACCCCCGCGCAGTGGGTGGGCAACCCCGTGCGTGTAGAGGCCACCACGCAGGCCGAACCTGCACAGCGTTTTGAAGGCCGCACAGGGCGCCTGCGCCTGTTGGTGTTGGGCGGCAGCCTGGGTGCTCAGGCGCTCAACAGTGTGGTGCCAAAAGCCTTGGCCATGCTGCCGGAAGCCGAGCGTCCGGAGGTTACGCACCAAGCGGGCGAAAAACACCTCAACGAATTGGAATCCAATTACCGCACCGCCGGTGTGTCCGCCAAAACCGTTGCCTTCATTGACGACATGGCCACTGAAATGGCCCTGGCCGATGTGGTGATTTGCCGCGCTGGCGCCATGACGGTGGCAGAAGTAGCTGCCATCGGTGTAGCGGCCTTGTTTGTCCCTTTTCCCCACGCGGTGGACGATCACCAAACCAGCAATGCCCAGTTTTTGGTCGACCAGCAGGCAGCATGGTTGCGTCAGCAACATGCACTGAGCGCCGACACGCTTTCAGGCTGGCTGGGTTCTCTAACCCGCACCGAATGTATGCGCGTGGCGGCAAAAGCCCGCGCGCTTGCGAAACCCCAGGCCACCAGCGATGTGGCAGATGTTCTTGAACAGGTGGCCTCAACACGATGAAACACAAAGTCAAACACGTTCATTTTGTGGGCATTGGCGGATCTGGCATGAGCGGAATCGCCGAGGTATTGATCAACCTGGGTTACAAAGTCAGTGGGTCGGATTTGTCCGACTCTGCCGTCACCCAGCGTTTGGCCAAACTGGGTGCCGTTGTTCAGCTTGGGCATGCGGCTGAACACATTGAAGGCGCTGATGCGGTGGTCACCTCCACCGCGGTTGGGGGCAGCAACCCCGAAGTATTGGCTGCCCGTTCAAAGCGCATTCCCGTGGTGCCCCGTGCCGTGATGCTGGCCGAACTCATGCGCTTGAAGCAAGGCATCGCCGTGGCGGGTACACATGGCAAAACCACCACCACCAGCCTGGTCGCCAGCATTTTGGCGGAGGGCAAGCTGGATCCCACTTTTGTGATTGGCGGTCGCCTCAATTCTGCAGGGGCCAATGCGAAATTGGGCACGGGCGAATTCATGGTGGTGGAAGCCGATGAGTCGGATGCCTCATTCCTGAACCTCATGCCAGTGATTGCCATCATCACCAATATTGATGCCGACCACATGGAAACCTATGGCCATGACTTTGCGCGCTTGAAGCAGGCCTTTGTGGAGTTCACCCAGCGCCTGCCGTTTTATGGCATTGCAGCGGTGTGTGTGGACGACCCCTGTGTTCGCGAAATCATGCCCTTTGTGTCCAAACCCTTGGTGACCTATGGACTGTCTGAGCAGGCGCAGATTCGTGCGGTGAATGTACAGGCCTGCGCCGGGCAAATGAAATTCACCGTGATCCGAGAAGATGAGCCTGCATTGGATATCACGCTGAACTTGCCGGGCGAGCACAACGTGCGCAACGCATTGGCCGCCATTGCAGTGTCGACCGAGGTGGGCGTGCCCGATGACGCAATTGTGGCCGCGCTTGAGAAATTCAACGGGGTTGGACGACGTTTCCAGCACTACGGCCAGGTGCCTGCCAAAGAGGGAGGGTACTTCATGGTCATCGATGATTATGGGCATCACCCGGTGGAAATGGCCGCTACACTGGCGGCCGCTCGCGGTGCCTATCCAGACAAACGTTTGGTGCTGGCGTTTCAGCCGCACCGCTATACCCGTACCCGGGACTGTTTTGAAGATTTCGTCAAGGTGTTGGGTACGCCGGACTTGGTGATCCTGTCGGAAGTGTATGCCGCAGGGGAGTCGCCGATTGTGGCGGCCGATGGACGATCACTGGCCCGCGCTGTTCGTGTGGCCGGGCGCGTGGAACCGATTTTTGTTGAAGACATGAAGGACATGGAAAGCACGATTTTGAATGTCGCACGGGATGGCGATCTCGTGATCACGATGGGCGCAGGTTCCATTGGCGCATTGCCTGCACGCCTTGTTGCACACCAGGCGGATGGAGGTCAGGCATGACTGGCCGCATAGACCCCAAGTCACTGGGCAAGGTGGTGGTGCTCTACGGTGGCAAATCAGCGGAGAGAGAGGTATCGCTCAAGTCCGGCAGCATGGTGCTGGCCGCGCTCAAACGCCAGGGTGTGGATGCGCACGGTTTTGATCCCGCAGAGCACAGCATGGTTGAACTGTTGGAAGGTCACTTTGACCGCGCAGTGATTTCCCTGCATGGTCGTTTTGGTGAGGACGGCACCATTCAAGGTGCACTGGAAAGCTTCGGAATTCCCTACACAGGCAGCGGTGTCACCGCATCCGCCTTGGCCATGGACAAAATTTTGACCAAAGCGGTGTGGCTGAGTGAGGGGCTGAGCACGCCCGACTATGTGCGCCTGCAGCCTGGTTTTGATGCCAAGGCGGTGGTGCAGCGCTTGGGCTTGCCCTTGATTGTGAAGCCTGCGCAGGAAGGCTCCACCTTGGGTTTGACCAAGGTGAAGTGTGAGGAGGATTTGCAAGCCGCCTTTGACATGGCCTATCGCTATGACCCCAACGTGCTGGCTGAAAAATTCATCAGTGGCATGGAGTTGACGGTGCCCGTGATGGGCGAGGGGCAAGGCGCCTATGCATTGCCAGTGATTCGCATACAGGCACCCGATGGCAACTATGACTATCACAACAAATACATTGGCAACGAAACGCAGTATTTCTGCCCCAGCGGCCTGGATGATGCGCTTGAAAGCCGCGTGAAAGATTTGTGCGTGAAGGCCTACCAGGTGTTGGGTTGTGCGGGCTGGGGCCGGGCCGACGTGTTGGTGGATGCGCAGGGCACGCCCTGGTTGCTGGAGCTGAACACCTCACCCGGCATGACAGACCATTCGCTGGTGCCCATGAGTGCACGCGCCAGTGGTGTGGACTATGACCAACTCGTGTTGAAGATTGCGGCGAGCGCACGGCTCAAAGCCTCTGGACAAAACCTGGAGGACAAGCGCTGATGTTGGGAGCCATCTGGAACGACGACAAACTCATGAGCATCATTGCCGGCTTCTTTTTTGCCCTGGCCATGGTGTTGCTGGGGTATGCCTGCGTTCAATGGGTCATCAACCGGCCGGTGTTTGAACTGCGCCGCATCGAACTGCGAGGCGATGTCGATCGCGTCAATCTGATTGGTTTTCAGTCGCAGGTGTTGCCGCAGGTTCGTGGCAGTTTTTTCTCAACCAACCTGCAGAACATTCGCAAGCTTGTTGAAGCGCAGCCCTGGGTGAGGAAGGCTTCCATCCAACGCGCATGGCCCAATGGCTTGCGCATCCAGATTGAGGAGCACACGCCGCTGGCCACCTGGGGTGAATCCCGCCTGGTCAACACCTTTGGCGAAGTGTTCTCGGCCAACCTGGCCGAGGCAGGTGACGAGCGCAACCTCGCCGAACTGAACGGCCCAGCGGGCAGTGAAGCGATGGTGGCCAAGATGTACGTCAAAGCGTCTGAGCGCCTTAAAACACTGGGCATGTGGCCAGAAAAAATTGAGTTGTCCGATAGATATGGCTGGTCGATGGACACCGACACAGGTTTGCACATTGAACTGGGTCGTGAGCAGGAGAATTTTTCCATCGACCAGAAGATGGAGCGACTGCTGAAGTTGTATCCAAGAATAGAACAAGAGGTGATGCCCAAGATCGTCAGCATTGATCTGCGGTATCCCCGGGGTGTGGCAATAAAGGGCGATCGCATGGCGGCACTGAAAGTACAAAACGCCGCCAGCGTGAAATTGAATTGAAAGAGATAAACGAGTTTGCACGCCATGAATAAAGAGCCAAAAGATTTGATAGTGGGGTTGGACATTGGTACGTCCAAAGTCGTGGCCATGGTGGCCGAGTTGCAGTCCGACGGTCGCTTTGAAGTGATCGGTGTTGCACAGCACGAATCGCGCGGGTTGAAGAAAGGGGTGGTGGTCAACATTGAGGCCACTGTTCAGTCCATTCAGGCTGCGCTGGAAGAAGCCGAGCTGATGGCAGACTGCAAGATCAAAACCGTGTTGACCGGGATTGCAGGCAGTCACATCCGCAGCTTCAACTCCTCGGGCATGGTGGCCATCAAGGAACGTGAAGTCACCCAGGCCGATGTGGCGCGTGTGATTGAAACAGCCAAGGCGGTGAATATTCCAACAGACCAGCAAATTTTGCATGTGTTGCCGCAGGAGTTCATTGTGGACGGGCAGGAGGATGTGCGCGAGCCCTTGGGCATGAGCGGCGTTCGCCTGGAAACCCGTGTCCACATTGTCACCGGTGCTGTATCGGCCGCTCAAAACATTGTGAAGTGCGTGCGTCGCTGTGGTCTGGAAGTGCAGGACCTGATGCTGCAGCCCTTGGCCTCCAGCATGGCCGTGTTGACCGAAGACGAAAAAGAGCTGGGCGTGGTGTTGATCGACATTGGCGGTGGCACCACCGACATTGCGGTCTTCACGGGTGGCGCCATTCGGCACACCGCGGTCATTCCCATCGCTGGCGATCAAATCACCAACGACATTGCCATGGCCCTGCGAACACCCACACCCGATGCCGAGGAAATCAAATTGCGCAATGGTGTGGCCAAACAGGTGCTGGCCGACCCACACGCCAAGATTGATGTGCCGGGCATTGGTGAGCGCGACACACGGACTTTGTCCAAACAGGCGCTTGCCGCTGTCATCGAACCACGGGTTGAGGAGTTGTTCCTCATGGTGCAGCAAGTGCTGCGTGAAAGTGGCTACGAAGAACTGCTGTCCTCCGGTGTGGTGTTGACCGGCGGTACCAGCCTGATGCCTGGCATTGCCGAATTGGGCGAAGACATTTTCATGAAGCCGGTGCGCATTGGTGTGCCTGAGTACGACGGTGGTTTGGCCGACATGGTGCGAACCCCCCGCTTTGCAACCGCCATGGGCTTGCTGCAGGAGGCCCGTGCGCAGCACTTGCGTGGGCGCCGTGTTGCGTCGCAAGGCGGTGGCTTGAAGCAGACCGTGCAAAAAATGAAAGAGTGGTTTTTGGGTAATTTTTGAGTGTTCTTTTTTAACTGTTTTTTCGGCGAAGTAGCTTTGATAGGAGGCAATAACCATGTCGTTTGAAATTCTCGAGACAGAAACCAAAGGGACTGTCATCAAAGTGGTGGGCGTTGGCGGGGCAGGTGGCAACGCAGTCGCGCACATGATCAACCAGGGTGTCAGCGGCGTTGAATTCATTTGCGCCAACACCGATGCACAGGCTCTGGCCAAAACCGGCGCGCACGTGCTCATCCAGCTGGGCCGCACCGGTTTGGGTGCAGGCGCCAAGCCCGAGGCTGGCCGTATGGCTGCCGAAGAAGACCGCGATCGCATTCGCGATGCATTGCGTGGTGCACACATGGTGTTCATCACCGCTGGCATGGGTGGTGGTACCGGTACTGGTGCTGCCCCCGTGGTGGCCGAGGTGGCCCAGGAGTTGGGCATTCTCACTGTGGCCGTGGTCACCAAGCCTTTCGAGTTTGAAGGCACCAAGCGTTGCAAGGTGGCCGATGAAGGTTTGGAACAACTGTCCAGCAAGGTTAACAGCCTGATTATTGTGTTGAACGAAAAACTGCTGGAAGTGGTTGGCGACGACGCAACCCAGGAAGACTGCTTCATTGCCGCTGACGATGTGCTTCACAATGCCTGCGCCGGCATCGCTGAAATCATCAACGTGGAAGGCAACGTGAACGTCGACTTCGAGGACGTGAAGACCATCATGTCGGAAGTGGGCAAGGCCATGATGGGCACCGCAACGGCCAGCGGCGCTGACCGTGCACGTGAAGCAGCTGAGCAGGCCATTGCCTCTCCATTACTGGAAGGTGTGGATCTGTCCGGTGCCCGTGGCGTGTTGGTGAACATCACCGCCAGCCGAAGCCTGAAGTTGAAGGAAACCAAAGAGGTCATGAACATCATCCGTGCTTATGCGGCCGAAGATGCCACCGTGATTTTTGGTACCGCCTACGACGAGTCCATGGGCGACGAGCTGCGCGTAACGGTGGTTGCAACCGGCCTTGGTCGCAAGGCAGCAAAGCCCAAACTGGTCAGCAACGAACAGTACGTGCCGGTTGCCCGCACTGGGACCTACGATGCGGTGGGTACACAGTCTGAGCAAGACTTGTCGATTCCAGCCGTGTTCCGAAACCCACGTGAAAGCGCGGCCACCCGCGTGGAGGCTTTGCAAAACAGTGGCATGGACCGTTTCGACATCCCCGCATTTTTGCGCCGTCAAGCGGACTAATGATGGGTCGCTGAAATTTGATTTAGACTAAAAGCCGGGCGTTTGCGCATGCTGTAGGTTCCCTGGAACCGCAGCCGTGTCCTATCCGCGCCGCAGAGGGTTAACAGGCGGTTTTCGCAGTTTTGCCGAAGACTGCGAGCCTGCGTCCCTCTGCGATATGTGCAACGCACCGGTTTTTCTATGGATTTTTCAGGAGTTGTTTCATGGCCATTCAAGCGGGCGACAAGTTACCCAGTTCCACCGTATACGAATTTTTCCACGAAGAAACAGGCGGCTGCTCCTTAGGCCCCAATGCCTTCGATGTACAAAAGGAAGCGGCCGGCAAAACCGTGGCCATTCTGGCCCTGCCAGGTGCTTACACCCCAACCTGCTCAGCCAAGCACCTGCCCGGTTTTGTCCAGCAGGCAGCGGCTTTCCGCAGCAAAGGCGTGGACGAAATCTGGTGTGTGTCTGTGAACGATGCCTTCGTGATGGGCGCTTGGGGCAAAGAGCAGGGCGCCAATGGAAAAGTGCGCATGCTGGCCGATGGTGCTGCTGAATTCACCCGGAAAATCGGCATGGAGCTCGACCTGACGGCCCGTGGCATGGGGGTGCGCTCACAGCGTTATTCCATGTTGGTCAAAAATGGGGTGGTTCAAGTGGTCAACCTGGATCCTCCCGGTACGTTTGAGAACAGCACAGCAGAAAAACTACTGTCGCAGCTGTAATTTGGCGAAAAAGCCGAAACTTAGGCTATTTTTCGCCGAAGTTGTGCGGTGGCAGGTGGAAATTCGAAAGAAGACTCCATGAAAGTGTTTGGGTTTGCATTCCCCTGCCATTAAACTTCGCCGGACAACCACAGGACACACACGTGAAACAACGAACGCTCAAACAGGTTCTCAGTGCAACAGGCATTGGTCTGCATTCCGGAAAGCGGGTCACCATGACCCTGCGCCCGGCGCCGGCCAATACCGGCATTGTGTTTCGCCGCGTGGATTTGCCCGTGCCCGTTGATTTTCCAGTCAATGCCATGGCCGTGGGCGACACCCGCATGGCGTCGACCCTGGAGCGCGAAGGTGCCAAGGTCTCGACCATTGAGCACTTGATGTCGGCTTTGTGCGGTCTGGGCGTTGACAACGCTTACATCGACCTGGATGCGGTGGAAGTGCCCATCATGGACGGCAGTGCCATTTCATTTGTGTTTTTAATACAACAGGCTGGTCTGGAAGAACAGTCTGCCCTCAAGAAGTTCATTCGGGTCAAAAAGGCGATTGAGGTTCGCGAAGGGGAAGGTGCCAACCTGAAGTACGCCAGTCTCAAGCCATACGATGGCTTCAAGCTGACCTTTGAGATTGACTTTGGGCACCCCGCCATCGACCAGACGGGTCAAATGTTGGAAATTGATTTTTCCAGCACCTCGTTCATCAAAGACATTGCGCGTGCGCGCACCTTTGGTTTCACGCAGGACGTTGAGATGCTTCGCAACGTGGGCTTGGCGCTGGGCGGTAATCTGGACAACGCCATCGTGATGGATGAATACCGCATTTTGAATGCCGACGGCTTGCGTTACGACGATGAGTTTGTCAAACACAAGGTGCTCGATGCGATTGGTGACCTGTACGTGATCGGGCATCCCATCATTGGAGAATACCAGGCGTTCCGATCCGGCCACGGGCTCAACAATCAGTTGATTCGTGCTTTGGTCAAGGACCCTTCCGCTTTTGAAGTGGTCAGTTTCGAAAGCATCCGGGAAACGCCAACCGTGTTTCGAAGTGACTGGGCTGTTGCATAAGCCACGTTTGTCCAATAAGATGAGGCCGCATGGGTCAAGGTTTACGGCCAACTCTTCATTTTTTACTTGAACTTGTGATGCCGGTTCAAGGCCGAAGTCGCGGTTTTAACGGGTGAGTCGGGCAGTTTGTTTTCTAAATCAAGCCAGGCCTTGCGGGCCGCGTCGGTGAACACCGCGCGCTTGGGTTTGCGGTTCAATTGTTTAGAGACCAAAGGATTTGTTTGTATTTGCAGTTGGATATGATTAACATTCAATCCCGACTGTTGAAGATGTGTGATCAGACTGGGCAGGGATTGTCTCAAGCGGGTCAGGGCCGCCGGAGTACCCACAAACAGTTTCAGCTGGTCATTTTTTAGTGGTCCCACACTGAAGGCAACACCCCGCAAGGCGGGCCAGCCTTTGATCGTTTTTTCGAGCCGACTGGATTGCGCAGCGCGCGCAATCAGAGAACCTGTTTCGCTGTTCTGAAGCAGGCTGGTCAGTGGAGAAAAATGAGAATGCTTGGGCTTCACCGAGGGTTCTCTTTGCAGTCCGTGACGTCCACCCGGGAGTTTCAGGGGTGAATGCGCGAATTGAGGAGGTTAAACATGCAGTTGATTCTCATGCGGGGTCCTTTTTCCCGCATCAGCACCATCAGTATAAGTGCTACGCAGCTGGCCTTGGTGGTCGGCGGGTTGGTTTTGTCCGCCTTGGCCTTCACCACAGCCGGTTTGTTTTTGGCGGCTTACTACGGTGAAGACATTCCGGTGGTTCAGGAGGTGGTTTACGCCCGCCAACTGGAAAGGCACAACGCCGTGGCTGACACCAGCACGCCGCTGGATGCCATGGCCATTCGAATTGCCGAAATGCGCGCGCAATTGGCTCGGTTGGACGCCATCAGCACCCGATTGATGAAGACCAATGGCATGGACAGCAAGGTACTCAAGACCGCTCAAATCGGTCAGGGTGGTTTGCAGCAGGACAATGAGAAGTCGCTCAACTTTCGCGAGGTGAAAGCAGCCTTGAAGGAAGTGGCCCAGCAAATTGAAAAACAGGCCGATGTGTACAGCATCATTGACGCCGATTTGCAAACCGCGCGGGTTCGTATTCAGAGCATTCCCAATGAGTCGCCGTTGATCGACACCATCGCAGTCAGTAATTTTGGCACCCGTATTGATCCAATCACCGGGCGTCGTTCCCTGCATGAAGGCATCGACTTCATTGCACCCGTTGGAACGCCCATTCTGGCTGCAGCGTCCGGCGTGGTGGTCACTGCATCGTTTCACCCCGGTTATGGCAACATGATCGAAATCGAGCACGACTCCAAGACCACAACCCGGTATGCGCACGCTTCCAAACTGCTGGTCAAGCAGGGTGACATCGTGCGCTTGGGCCAGAAAATTGCCTTGGTCGGCAACACAGGTCGATCCACCGGCCCACACCTCCATTTCGAAGTGCGTGTGGCAGGCGTTGCTAAAAACCCACAGGAATTTCTCGCCAAAAACGGTCTGCCCCGCCCTGGCCCAAGCACTGTAACCGCGCTGAACGGCATCCTCTCGGATAACACCATCAAGCCGCTTGAATAATCTTCGCGTGCTAAACTTCTAGGCTGATTTTTTGGAATTGGTGCGGGTTTGCCCGCGTCGATTGGTTTTCTGCTTCACCGCCCTCCACGGGCGAATCGGCCATCACCATCATGATTGAAACCCTGAAGAAGATTTTCGGCAGCCGCAATGACCGTCTGCTGAAAACCTATCGCAAAGCTGTCGCCCAAATCAATGCGCTGGAGCCCGCGCTGTCCGCTTTGACAGACGACCAGTTGCGGGGCAAAACCCAGGAGTTTAAAGACCGCTTGGCCCAAGGGGCGACGTTGGACAGCTTGCTGCCAGAGGCTTTTGCCGTGGTGCGCGAGGCTGGGAAACGTGTATACGGGATGCGCCATTTTGATGTGCAATTGATTGGCGGTCTTGCCCTTCACGAAGGCAAAATCTCTGAAATGCGCACGGGTGAAGGCAAAACACTGGTGGCCACACTGCCTGCCTATCTGAATGCGCTCGAAGGCAAGGGTGTTCACGTGGTCACCGTGAACGATTACCTGGCCTCACGCGATGCCGCCTGGATGGGCAAGCTGTACGGCTTTTTGGGCCTGACGGTGGGCTGTAATCTCTCCCGCATGCCCCACGATGAAAAGCAGGCCGCCTATGCAGCCGACATCACGTATGGGACGAACAACGAATTCGGGTTTGATTACCTGCGCGACAACATGGTGTATGGCACCGCTGAGCGTGTTCAGCGCGGCTTGCATTACGCCATTGTTGACGAGGTGGACTCCATCCTGATCGATGAAGCGCGGACCCCGCTGATCATCTCTGGTCAGGCCGATGACCACACCGACCTTTATCTCAAGCTCAATGCAGTGCCTGGCATGCTCACCCGCATGAAGGAAGAGCCCAAGCCCACTGAACCTGAGCCTGAAGGCGATTACTGGGTGGACGAGAAAGGCCACCAGATTCACCTCTCGGAAGCCGGGCATGAAAAGTCCGAGCAAATCCTGGGGCAGATGGGTTTGCTGGCCGAAGGTGCAAGTCTGTACGATGCGGCCAATATTTCGCTGATGCATCACCTGATGGCGGCCTTGCGGGCGCACAACCTGTTCTTCAAAGACCAGCATTATGTGGTCCAGCAGGGCGAAGTCATCATTGTGGATGAGTTCACCGGGCGCCTCATGCCAGGTCGCCGCTGGTCCGATGGCTTGCACCAGGCCGTGGAAGCCAAGGAAGGGGTGCGCATTCAGCCCGAAAACCAGACGCTGGCGTCCATCACGTTCCAGAATTACTTCAGGATGTACAAAAAGCTGTCTGGCATGACCGGCACGGCTGACACCGAAGCGTTTGAATTCCAGTCCATTTATGGGCTGGAAACGGTGATCATTCCCACACACCGCCCAGTCCAGCGCAAGGACGCGCAGGACAAAATCTACAAAAGCGCCCGTGAGAAATACAACGCGATTTTGTTGGACATCAAGGACTGCTATGAGCGCGGTCAACCGGTGTTGGTGGGCACCACATCGATTGAAAATTCCGAGCTGATTTCCAGTTTTCTGGAGAAAGAAAAGCTGCCGCACAATGTGCTGAACGCCAAGCAGCACGAGCGGGAAGCAGAAATTGTGGCGCAAGCGGGACGCCCCAAGGCCATCACGATTGCCACCAACATGGCTGGCCGCGGTACTGACATTGTGCTGGGCGGCAATCTGGAACGGGAAATCACCGCCGTTGAAAACAACACCGAGCTGGACGAGCAGACCAAGCAGGCCACCATCGACAAGCTGCGCGCTGAATGGAAGGCGCGCAATGAGCAGGTGCTTGCCTCGGGTGGTTTGCACATCATCGGTTGTGAGCGCCATGAAAGCCGACGCATCGACAACCAGTTGCGCGGTCGTTCCGGCCGCCAGGGCGACCCTGGCTCATCCCGGTTCTATTTGTCGATGGAAGACAACCTGCTGCGCATTTTTGCCGGTGACCGTGTTCGCGCCATCATGGAACGGTTGAAGCTGCCCGAGGGCGAGGCCATTGAGGCGGGCATTGTGTCCCGCTCCATTGAATCGGCCCAGCGCAAGGTGGAAGGCCGCAACTTCGACATCCGCAAGCAACTGCTGGAATACGATGACGTGTCCAACGAGCAGCGCAAAATCATCTATGCGCAGCGCAATGAGATTCTCGAGTCCAGCGAAATCACCGAGACCATGACCAACCTGCGCCATGGTGCCTTGGAAGGCCTGTTCCGCATGCATGTGCCGGAAGAGTCGGTGGAAGAGCAGTGGGATCTGGAAGGGCTTGAGCAGGACCTGCTGGCCGATTACCAGATTGAAGCGCCTGTGCGCCAGTGGCTGGAAGCCGATGCAAAGTCATCCGATGAAGACTTCCTGAAGCGCATCATTCAAATGGCCGATGAAATCTATGCGGCCAAAGTTGCCATGGTGGGGCAGGAGGGCTTTGCCCGTTTTGAGAAGTCTTTGCTGTTGCAAAGCATCGACACGCACTGGCGCGAACACCTGGCCGCACTGGATTATTTGCGTCAAGGTATTCACCTGCGTGGCTACGCCCAGAAAAACCCCAAGCAAGAATACAAGCGGGAAGCTTTTGAATTGTTTGGCGCTTTGCTGAACAGGGTTCGGGATGAGGTTGCAAAAACCCTGCTCACGGTTCGTGTGCAATCGGCCGAGCAGGTTGAAGCTGCCGAACAGGCGCTCGAAGAACAGGCCGCCCACATCGACAACTTGCAGTTTCAGCACCCGTCAGCCACCGGTGAGGACGAAACACCCGAACCTGCCGCAGCGGCTGCGCCTGCCAATGCGCCTCGGCGCGTGAGCGATAAGGTGGGGCGGAACGACCCCTGTCCTTGTGGTTCAGGCAAAAAATTCAAGCAGTGCCACGGCAAACTCTACTGATCAGGAAGGACGCTGAACCATGCCCGTCAATTTGACCGTTCCCGCAGCTGAGCAACTGTTTCCGGTGGCTGGGCTGGACATTGGTTATGCCATGGCCCACATCCGCAAGCCCAACCGCAAGGATGTGTTGGTGATGCGTGTGGCCGAGGATGCCAGTGTGGCTGGCGTGTTTACAAAAAACCGGTTTTGCGCGGCGCCTGTGCAGGTGTGCCAAGCGCACCTCAAGGCCAGCAAGGGAATTCGGGCGTTGGTGGTCAACACGGGTTGTGCCAACGCGGGCACGGGTGAACGCGGCTTGGCCGACGCCAAAGCCACTGCCGCCAAGGTGGCCAGTTTGCTGAACATTCAGCCCGAGCAGGTGCTGGTGTTTTCAACTGGCGTGATTCTTGAAAACCTGCCCATGGACCGGTTGTTGTCCGGTGTGGACCAGGCAGTGGCCGGTTTGGGCCAGGCCAATTGGCTGGACGCAGCCACGGCCATCATGACCACCGACACCTTGCCCAAGGCCAGCAGCACCCGCTTGGCGGTGGGTACGGGCAACATCACCATCACCGGCGTGTCCAAAGGTGCAGGCATGATCCGCCCCAACATGGCCACCATGCTGGGCTACCTGGCCACCGATGCACGCATTTCGCAGGCGGTGCTGTCCCGCTGGACCACCGAGATTGCCGATGCCTCGTTCAACCGCATCACGATTGATGGCGACACTTCGACCAACGACAGCTTTATCATTCTGGCCACGGGCGCATCGTCGGCTGTGGATATTCAGACGGGCGATGAACCAGAGGCCAAAGCGGTGTTTGAGGCCCTGAAAGCCCAGGCCATTGTGCTGGCACAGGCGATTGTGCGTGACGGTGAGGGCGCGACCAAATTCATCACGGTGACCGTGGAGCAGGCCGGCAATCTGGACGAAGCCTCGAAAGTGGCCTATGCGATTGCCCATTCGCCCTTGGTAAAAACCGCCTTTTTCGCATCCGACCCCAATCTGGGCCGTATCCTGGCTGCCGTGGGTTATGCCGGCATTGATGACCTCGACCAAACCAAAATCCAGCTGTACCTGGGCAACGTGCATGTGGCCATCAACGGCGGTCGCCACCCGGACTATCGGGAAGAGCAGGGCCAAGCTGTCATGAACGAAGCCGAAATCACGGTGCGCGTTCAGCTGGGTCGGGGCCACGCTGCCACCACCGTGTGGACGACCGATTTTTCACACGATTATGTGTCCATCAACGCGGACTATCGCAGCTAACAGGCCGTTGAACCATGCAGCAAACTGAACTGTCAGCCCTGGTCGAGCAATTGAGCCGAATCGCCCAAGCGCTGGAGCAGGGCGTGATGCGAGCCCCCAGCGACTGGAATGCATCGGTGGCTTACCGTTTGCACCACCGTGCCGGCCAGTTGCGTCTGGAGCCGGTGACCACCGTCAGCCCGCTGGATGCCAGCGTTTTGAAAAATGTGGATGTTCAATTGGCCAAGGTGGACACCAACACCCGCCAGTTTGTTCAGGGTTTGCCCGCCAACAATGTGTTGCTGACAGGCGCGAGGGGCACTGGGAAGTCGTCGCTGGTGCGCGCCATGTTGACCCGCTATGCGCCACAGGGCCTGCGCCTGATCGAGGTCGACAAATCTGATTTGCTGTTTTTGCAAGACGTGGTGGACCTGGTCAGTGGGCGTCCGGAAAAATTCATCGTGTTCTGCGATGACCTGTCGTTTGAGGAAGGCGAGCCTGGCTACAAGGCACTGAAAAGTGTGCTGGATGGTTCGATTGCCGGGACCTCCAACAATGTGCTGATTTACGCCACATCCAACCGCCGCCATTTGTTGCCGCAAATGATGAAAGACAACCTGGCCACCCAGCATGACAATGGCGAGGTGCGTCCCGGTGAAGGCATCGAAGAGAAGGTGTCCTTGTCAGACCGTTTTGGTGTTTGGGTGTCTTTCCACCCGTTTAACCAGGATGAGTATCTGGCTGCAGTGGCCGTGTGGCTCCAACACTTCGGTCTGCGCATGGACGATGAAGCCCGCTTGATTGCCCTGCGTTGGACGATTGATCGCGGTGGCCGCAGTGGCCGTTTGGCCTACCAGTTTGCCAAGCACTGGGTGGGCAGCAAACAGCTCAAGGGCTGAGCCTGGCATGGCCACACCCCAAGGCGAGAAAAAGCGCATCGATGTTGCCGTGGCGGTGGTGTTCAACCACCGGGGGCAGGTGCTGTGGGGCTGTCGACCGGAAGGCAAACCTTATGCGGGTTACTGGGAGTTTCCGGGAGGCAAGGTGGAGCCCGGTGAAACCGTTTGGCAGGCCTTGGTGCGTGAGCTGCGCGAGGAACTGGACATTGAGTGCCTGGCTGGTGGTCGCTGGTTTATCGTCGAACATGACTACGAGCATGCCCATGTGCGGCTGCACTTGTACCGGGTTTGGACGTACCGTGGCGAGCCCAAATCATTGGAAGGCCAGCAGTTTGCCTGGGCCAGTCTGAACGATTCCGATTTTTCACCGATATTGCCTGCCACAGCCCCTTTGTTGCCCGTGTTGGCCCAGCCACGCCTGATGGTGCTCACTGACTTTCATGCCAATTTCGAGGCCTGTGCCCAGCGCTTACGGAAAGGCTTGTCTGAGGTGAATGAGCCGGTGTTCCTGCAGTTTCGGGAGCCAGGTTTGTGCGGTGGTGCTTTGGTCAAGGCTTTCGAACAGGTTCAGTCCTTGGCGCAACAATTCCCGCACTGTTCATTGCTCATTCATTCCGCCACCCGACAGGCCTTGATGGTCGCCGTGGCGGATGGTCTGCTGGATGCGGCCACTGTCGCTGCGCACCCGGTCCACCTCACGGAGGAGCACCTGCATTCATTGGACACAAATCAATCGGCCAGCTTCACAGCGTGGGGCGCTTCGGTCCATTCGGAAGAGTCGCTGGACAAAGCCCATGCCCTGGGTTTGCGGTACGCCGTGTTGGGAGCCGTCAAGGAAACCCCTTCGCACCCCGGCCAAGACGGCCTGGGCTGGGATGGTTTTGATGCCATGACCGAACAAGCCCGCTTGCCGGTGTTTGCGATTGGTGGATTGGCGATGGAAGACATGCACGAGGCCTGCGCCCATGGGGCACACGGCATTGCCATGATGCGGAAGTTTGCTTAAAGCGAACAGAGCCGGATTCGGAATTCAACCGGATCCAGGTAAGGGTTGTTTTTGCTGACGCCGTTGGCATTGGGCACGTTGAACCGAACCCACAGCATGTATTTGTTGGCACTGAACTCTGGCACCACCTCTAGTTCGGCGGGCAAGTCGATGGTGAGCAGCTGGTATGTTTTTCCGCTCATTTGTTGGGTGAAACTGCCCTGTTCGGCCACAGCCAGTGTCATTTCCCCGCTGTTGCGCAAAATTTTCAACACCAGTTCGACCGCTTTGGCCAAAGGGCGCATGGGGTCAAACCAGGCCTGAATATCGTTGCGCCGTGCCGAGGCTGGGCGTGATTGCCAGCGGTGGTAGCCCGGCAGGTCGAATTCGCACACCCCACCGGGAATGCTGCATCGGCTGCGGATGATCATCAGAAATTCGTTGTCGCGCAGGTGGTAGCCCAGTCGTCCATTGAATTGGTTCAACTCACCCACGGCCCAGTCAATGCCGCCCAGTGTTTCCTCCAGCGCATCGCGATCCACATTGGGGTGGTTTCTGAATTGAGACAGGGTGGTCCGTTGCCGATCCAGCTCTTGAAGCAGGTCACTTTTCAGGTCTGCGCGCGAGCCCACCTCAATGATTTCGAACAGGGTGAGCAGGGCCGTGTGGTGGTCCAGGCGATGGTCTTGAGAAACGAAAAAATTAAATTTGCTGAACAAATCCTCGAGGCGCAGCAGCGTACGAATGCGCTCATTGAGCGGAAACTCGTATCGGGTCATTTGACTGACTGGCGCTGTGGTGTGGGGTCCGTCTAGTACTTGGGTCACCGACTTGTCGCAATTAAAAGGTGAATCTTCAACCGTGATTGTGGACCACCTGTGGTTTTCTTGCAAATGCTGTGGTCATTTTGCTTGAATTTTTATGAGTTTTTTATGCAGTTCATCCACTTGGGCAATCAAATCAGCCTCGTCGCCGTGGTTTTCGATCACAAAATCGGCACCTGCCAAACGGGTCGCCCGTGACGCCTGTGCTTCAATCACTGCATGAATTTGCGAATCGGGCCATCCGTTGCGCTTTTTTACCCGTGCAAACTGAACGTCCACCGGACAATCAACCACCACCACAGCATCCATGAATTCGTGCCATCCGCCTTTCTCAAACAGCAAGGGGATGACCAGCACACAATAGGGGGCCGTGACATCCTGCAATTCTTCTTGAATGGTGTGGCGGATGATCGGGTGAAGAATCTGCTCGAGGTGACTGCGCACGGCAGGCTGATCAAAGGCCAGTTTGCGGATGTAATCCCGGTCCATGGCGCCGTCGGGTCGCAAGGCTGCCGGGCCAAAGGCTTCCTCAATGGCTGACATGGCAGCACCACCGGCTGCCGTTATTCTGTGAGCCACTTCATCGGCATCCACCACTTTGGCGCCCAGTTGAGCCAAGCGGTTGGACAC
Source organism: Limnobacter sp. (assembly GCF_036405155.1). Classification (GTDB taxonomy): domain Bacteria; phylum Pseudomonadota; class Gammaproteobacteria; order Burkholderiales; family Burkholderiaceae_B; genus Limnobacter. The sequence goes on from NZ_DASWYD010000004.1 coordinate 36,243, forward strand.
CGTGGTTTTGCCCGAACCAATGCCACCGGTCAAACCAATGGCGAGAACATCACGAGGTTTTTGAATGTGCATGGAGGAGGGGCTCAAAACCAGTCGAGCAGGTTAAGCCCAGCCATCCAGGCCAGCGCGCCAGCGACCAAGCAGGGGCCAAAGGGAAATGCCTCATGGTTGCGTTTGCCGCGCAGTTTCTGGATGGCCAACCCAAACACAATGCCGAACACCGATGCAAACAACAGCACCGTGAACACCGACATGGCGCCCAACCAGGCGCCCACAGCGGCGAGCAGTTTGAAATCGCCGTAGCCCATGCCCTCTTTCCCTGTGGCCAGTTTGAAGCCGTGGTAGACCACCCACAACAAGCCGTATCCCAGCATGGCACCCATCACAGCCTGGTTCAAGGGCAGCACACCGCCGATCAGGTTAAACAGCAAGCCCGCCCACAACAAGGGCAGGGTGAGGTCGTCGGGTAGCAAATAGGTGTCCAGGTCGATCAAGGCCAGCACCAGCAAGGTGGCGGCAAAGCCCATCAAAGCCAATGCAGTCCAACCGGCGGGGTGCAAGGCGGCAAGACCGACAAACAGGGCTGCGCAGCCCAGCTCCACCACGGGGTAACGCCAGCCAATTCGGGCGTCACAGTGACCGCAGCGGGCCTTTAGAAACACGAAGGACAGCACGGGAATGTTGTGCCACGGTTTGAGCGCCTTTTTACAGGCTGTGCAATGGGAGGGGGGCCACAGAAGATTCAGGCGCGGGTGGTTCTCGGGTTCACGACCTTGAATTTCAGCCATTTCGCGGTCCCAGGCGCGCTCCATCATGATGGGCAGGCGGTAGGCCACCACATTGAGGAATGAGCCCACGCACAGCCCCAACAGTCCGCTGAGCGTCCACCATTGAATGGGGCTCAGCGCCGACCAATCGATCAAACCACACCTCCAATCTTGAATATGGGCAGGTACATGCCGACGATGAGCACACCGACCAGACCACCGATCACGCACATGATCATGGGTTCCATGATGGTCGACAGTGTATCAACTTGGTCATCCAGTTTCACCTCGAACTGGTTGGCCAAGCGTTCCAGCATATTGTCCAGTCGCCCTGACTCTTCACCGATGCGGATCATTTGAACCGTGTCCGGCGGGAATATGTCGGACTCCGCCATGCCCTCGGAGACCCTGGCGCCTGCGGCGACGCCCTGCCGGATGTTCATGGTGGCTTCCTCAAAAATGCGGATGCGAGCCACTTGGGCAACCGATTCCAATGCGGTGGTGATGGGCACGCCGGACGCGCTGAGCGTCGAAAAGGTGCGCATCCAGCGCGCATGCACAGCGGTGCGTATCAGCTCGCCGAACACGGGCAGCTTCAGCAACAACTTGTCACAGGCATCCTTAAACCGTGGGCTTTTCCGATACGCCTTAAACAAGGTCACCAGTGCCACAACAACCGAACCAAACACCAATGGGCCGTGGTCGATCAACAGGTCGGAGGCGGCCAGCAAACCGTTGGTCAATGCGGGCAGTTCGGCGTTGAATTGCGAATACACCGCTTTAAAGGATGGCAGCACAAAGGTCAGCATGCCCACAGACACGGCAATGGCCACCAGAATAACAATGCCCGGGTAGACCATGGCCTTGCGCAATTTTTGGCGAATGCGCAGGCTTTTTTCCATGTGGCTGGCCAGCCGCTCCAGCGTGGTGTCCAACTCGCCGGCATGTTCGCCCGCGGCCAGGGTGTTGCAAAACAGGGTGTCAAAACAGCGGGGGTGTTTGCGCATGGCATCGCTTAGGCGTTGACCACTTTCGACATCGGTTCGAATCGCCCGCACCACCTCCAACATGCCGCGTTTTGCCCGGGTGTTCATGCCGCCGGCGATCAGGCTCAAGGCTTGAGCCAATGGAACAGCCGATTGAATCATCACGGCCAGTTGACGAACGAATGCACACACCACCACAGGGGATACTCGCCCTGCCCGGGCCACCTTTTGGCGACTCAATCGAACTTGTCGAATGCCTTGCTTGCTGAGTTGGAACAGGGCATGTTGTTCCGATTTGGCTCGAATTTCCCCGCTGCGACACTTCCCCGATTTGCCAGTTGGTTTTGTCTCTGTCCACATGAACACGAGGTCTCTGGATGCATGGGCTGTTTTGGGTTGTGCGCTCATCGTTCAGACCTCGCAGTGGAGTGGGGTGGCTATTCCTCTTTGGTGGCGCTCAGGATTTCTTCAATGGTGGTAATGCCCTGTCGGATTTTGTCCAATCCCGACTCCCGCATGCTCTTCACACCCTCTGCCCTGGCCTGTTTTTCAAGGGCCAGTGCAGAGGCCCCCTGGATAATCAAATCCTGCAGGGCTTCGGTGATGGGCATCACTTCATGAATTCCTGTTCGACCGGCATATCCTGTGCCATTGCAGGCCTCGCAGCCAACCGCACAAAAGGGTGTCCAATCCCCCTGGGGGGCTTCTTGCAACAGGCCGCTGGTCACCAGGCTGCGCAATCCATCGGGATGGGGTGCTTTGCAGGCACAAAGTTTGCGGACCAGTCGTTGCGCAATCACCAGGTTCAACGACGAGGCGATGTTGTAGGTTTCCACACCCATGTTCTTGAGGCGAACGATGGTGGATGCCGCGTCGTTGGTGTGAAGGGTTGACAGCACCTTGTGCCCTGTTTGTGACGCCTTGATCGAGATGTCCGCGGTTTCGAGGTCCCGGATTTCGCCCACCATGATGACGTCAGGGTCTTGGCGGAGCATGGCGCGCAGGGCTTTCGCGAAGGTCAATCCAATTCGCTCATTGATGTTGACCTGGTTGATGCCTGCCAGATTGATCTCTGCAGGGTCCTCCACGGTGCTGATATTGACCGTGTCGTTGTTGAGCAGGTTCAAAAACGTGTACAGCGACACGGTTTTACCGCTGCCGGTTGGGCCTGTGACCAAAATCATGCCGTGGGGTTTGGCCAGTGCGGCTTCCACCGCTTGCTGTTGTTGAAGGTCCAGGCCAAGTTGATCCATTCGCACCACCGACTTGGTGGAGTCCAGCAGACGCATCACGATTTTTTCGCCAAACAGGGTCGGCAGGGTGCTCACGCGGAAATCAATTTTGCGTTCGTCGCTGCCCAGCGTGAGGCGGATTCGACCGTCTTGAGGCACCCGCGTTTCCGTGGTGTTTAGCCGGCTCATGATTTTGATGCGCGCTGCAATTTTGGCCCGCGCAGCCAGCGGTGGCTGTGAGGCTTCCTGCAAAACACCGTCAATCCGGAAGCGCACGCGATAGGATTTTTCGTACGGTTCGAAGTGGATGTCGGAGGCGCCTTTCTTCAGTGCATCGGTGAGCACGCGTTGAACAAACCGCACAATCGGTGCATCGTCCACGTCAGGGTCGGCCGATTCAGACTGGCCGGTGTCATCCAGGTCACCATCGGCCAGAAGGCCTTCGTCCACAGGGTTGCCCACCTGCTGGCCAATCACCTGAATGAGCTTGTCATATTCCACCACCACAGGTTCCACTTGAAGCTGCGTGCGAAATTTCAATTGCTGGATGGTAGAGAGCTCGGTGGGGTCTGCCATTGCAACGCTGATGGAGTCGTTGCGCTTGGCCAAAACCAAGGCTTCCAGTCCCCGGTTGGCTTGGTTCAGTTCGGGCTCCATGGACAGGGCAAAGGCCGGGTCAAACTGGTTCAAGTCCATCCAGGGATAACCAAAATGGCGGGCCACTGACTTGGCCAATAGCTCTGGCGTACACACACCTTGGGACACTATCCACTCGGCCACGGATTTGCCGCTGGCCTCCTGCGCCGTCAGTTCATCCAGCTTGCTGCTGTCCAGATGGCCTTGGGCCACCAGGGCCCTCACCAGTCCCGAACTTTTGACCATTGCACTGCTGATGCTCATGCGTATCCCTGTTGTCTAACAATGTTTGCGCAGTTTTTGCGCTGTGGTTGCGCTCATTGCCTGCGTACTGTGGGCCAAAATGGCCCAATATTCCATCACCTGCCCGGTTGTTTTTTCCGGGGAATAAACACCTTGGCTGTTTTAACACTGCGGTCGGCCACCTGCACAATTTCAATCACCGTGTTGTGCAATTTCACGCCCAAGCCCGATTCAGGAATGTCTTGCAGGTGCTCCAGCAACAGGCCATTGAGCGTCCGAGGCCCGTCCGTGGGCAAGTTCAGGTGATATTTTCGGTTCAGTTCCCGAATGTCGATCGCTCCATCCACTGTTACTGCACGCTCGTCCTCGTCGGTTTCAGCGCGATGCTGGTTCACCGGGGCATGGCTGGTGAATTCGCCGATCAATTCTTCCAGAATGTCTTCAGGCGTTACCATCCCGAGTACTTCGCCATACTCATCCACCACCAGGCCCATGCGTTCCTTGTTTTCCTGAAATGCCTGCAATTGAATGTTGACTGGCGTACCACTCGGAATGAAGTACGCCGGTTGAATCAATTTCTGCAGGTTTTCTTTGGAAAACTCACCATTTTGAAACAGGCCCAACATTCGGCGCATGTGCAAAATGCCCAGCACGGTGGCCCAGTCTTCCTCAATGAGTGGCACCTTGTTGTGGTGGGCTGTGGCAATTTCAAGCGCGAGTGTTTCCTCGTCTTTGGCGAAGTCCAGCACTTCCATTCGCGTGCGCGGCGTCATCACGTCATCCACCGTCAGCGATTCCAGCTCAAACAGGTTCATCAGGATGGACCGTTGCTTGTGGGGCAGGTAATGGCCGCTTTCAAGCACCAATGAACGCAACTCGTCCACGTTGAGGCTGGTTTCGCCACTTTGGCGGGAGGACAGCCCAAACCGCGACAACATGCCCTCCACAAACTGGTTGATCAGCCAAACAAAGGGGTAGAACAGTCGCATGAAGAACGCGATGGGGTAGCTGGCCGGCAGTGCCACCTGGTTTGGGTAGGCTGCGCCAATCACCTTGGGTGTGATTTCTGCGAACACAATAATGGCAAAGGCCACCAAGCCCGTTGCAATCGACAAAGCCCATTCATTGTTGCCGTACCAGGAAATGGTCAGCGAGGTGACCACCGCGGTGGTGGCCGTGTTCAGCAGGTTGTTGCTCAGCAGCAGGGTGGACAGCAGACGGTCTGTCCGTGCCAGGAGCTTTTGGGTGAGCAGCGCGCTTCGCACACCCTGCTCAGCCAAGGCCTTTAGGCGATACTTGTTGATCGCCATCATGCTGGTTTCAGCGATCGAGAAAAAACCGGAGCCCAGCAGCAGGCCCACCAGCAGCGCAGTTTGCGCCCAAAGGGGAAGTTCGCTCAAAGCGGATCAGGATTTGGCCGGAAAACGTCAGTGTAAAACAAACTGGCGCGTGGCACACCCGCCCACGGCACGCCTGCACTTGCTTAGCTGGTGCGGGCAACCGCCACGTCGCACAAGTCCACCAGGGACTGTCGGAAGTTGGATTCCGGCAAGCGGCTTGCGCGTTGTTTGGCCTGGTTGGCCAGTTCAAGGGCCTTGTTGCGCGTGTAGTCCAGCGAGCCCGAGCTTTCAATGGCCGCCAGAATGTCCGTCACGTTTTGAGTGCCACCCTGTTCGATGGCCTGCCGAATTTGCGCCTGTACGGCGGGCGTTGCGTGCTGCATGGCATGAATGAGGGGCAGGGTCGGTTTGCCTTCACGCAGGTCGTCTCCCACGTTTTTGCCCAGTTCGCTGCTGTCGCCCGCATAGTCCAGCACATCATCAATCAACTGGAAGGCACTGCCCACCTCGGCACCATATCGGCCCAATTCCGCAATGGTTTCTGCAGTTTGGCCAGTCACTATGCCAGCCAGCCGGCAGGCCGCTTCAAACAGCTTGGCTGTTTTGAAGTCGATCACCTGCATGTATCGGGCTTCGGTCACGTCGGGGTCTTTGCAGTTCAGCAACTGCAGCACCTCGCCCTCGGCAATCGTGTTGGTGGCTTCGGACAGCACATCCATGACTTCCATCAGGCCGATTTGAACCATCATCTGGAACGAGCGGGAATACAGAAAGTCACCCACCAGAACGGCGGCGGCATTGCCGTATTCCGCGTTGGCTGTCAGCCGCCCGCGCCGCATGTCGGACTCATCCACCACATCGTCGTGCAGCAACGTGGCCGTGTGGATGAATTCCACAATGGCCGCCAGCTCGGTGGCGTGGCGCATTTGCGTGGTGTTGGCATTCAGGGCGCGCGCCATCAGCAGAAGCAGGGCAGGTCGCAAACGCTTGCCGCCCGCACCAATGATGTAATCACTGATCTGGTTAATCAGGCTGACTTCGGAGTGCAGACTGGTGCGGATCACCTGGTCAAGCGCCTTCATGTCGCCAGCGATGGGCAACAGCACGCTTTTTACACTCAATGTTTCTGAAGTCATGGTCCTGGATGCAAACGGAGGGTTGTCTGGCCGCCGGGGCTTCAGGCCCGGGCAGGTCGATTCGGCAAGCGCCTATTGTACTTGAGGGTTTTTGCAAAATTGCACACGGGGTGTCCGCTTTGTTTCCGGGGCTTTCCCGGGGTTCTTACAATTTGGAGTGTCCAAGCCTTTGACATTGCTCATTTTTTGGGCGATAATATGCGGCTCTCCATGTTGAAAGCGTTGCTTGGGCTTGTTCCGGGCAGGTTTTTACCCGCTGTCGGCATGAAGCAATTGAAAATTCCCATTTGAGGTCAACTATGTACGCGGTCATAAAAACCGGCGGCAAGCAATACAAAGTTGCTGCTGGCGAAAAATTGAAAGTAGAACAGATACCTGCAGACATTGGCCAAGAAATCTCTCTGGACGAAGTGTTGGCCGTCGGTAGCGGCGACACCGTAAAAGTGGGTACACCACTGGTTCAAGGGGCTTCGGTCAAGGCTGTTGTATTGGCACACGGTCGTCACGACAAAGTGAAGATCTTCAAGATGCGTCGTCGCAAGCACTATCAAAAGCGTCAGGGCCATCGCCAGAACTACACCCAAATCCAGATCCAGGCCATCAACGCCTGAACGCAGGAGAATTGAACCATGGCAAGTAAGAAAGGCGGCGGCTCTACGCGCAACGGACGTGATTCGGAAGCCAAACGACTGGGCGTGAAAGTGTTCGGTGGTCAGGCAATCAACGCTGGTGGCATCATCATTCGCCAGCGCGGTACACGTTTCCATGCTGGCGACAACGTTGGCATGGGCAAAGACCACACATTGTTTGCCCTGACCGATGGTCAGGTGCAGTTCTCGGTGAAGGGCGCACTGCGCCGCAAAACCGTGAGCGTGGTTGCCAGCGAGGGTTAATATCCTCCGCAATGCCCGGCGCACACAAGAGGGCCCCAGTTCAGTCTCACAGGGGCCTTGCGCTGTGCTAAATTTCGATAGCCCTGCCTTGCAGGGCTATTTTCATTCCAAAGCAGAACAGCATGAAATTTATTGACGAAGCAACCATTGAAGTGTTTGCAGGCAAAGGCGGCAACGGCTCTGGTAGCTTTCGTCGTGAGAAATTCATTCCCAAAGGTGGGCCTGATGGTGGTGACGGGGGCAAGGGCGGCAGCATTTTTGCCGAGGCCGACCGCAATCTGAACACCCTCATCGACTACCGCTACTCCAAACAGTACCGCGCCAAAAATGGCGAAAACGGCCGGGGCGCCGATTGTTATGGCGCGGCCGCTGACGACATCATTTTGAAAATGCCGGTGGGCACCACCGTGATCAACGCCGACACCGGCTTGGTGGTGGCCGACCTGACTGAGCATGGACAGCGTGTGTTGCTGGCCAAAGGCGGCGATGGCGGCCTGGGCAACATCCACTTCAAAAGCAGCACCAACCGGGCCCCCCGCCAATTCACCAAAGGCAAAGACGGAGAATTGTGCCGCCTGCAACTGGAATTGAAAGTGTTGGCCGACGTCGGCTTGCTGGGCATGCCCAACGCGGGAAAGTCCACGCTGATTGCCGCCGTGTCCAACGCACGCCCCAAAATTGCCGACTACCCGTTCACCACTTTGCACCCAAACCTGGGCGTGGTCCGCATTGGCCATGCGCAAAGCTTTGTGATTGCCGATGTGCCTGGCTTGATTGAAGGTGCAGCTGAAGGCGCTGGTTTGGGCCACCAGTTTTTGAAGCACCTCTCTCGCACCCGCGTGCTGTTGCATTTGGTGGATTTGGCTCCGTTTGACGAGGCCGTAGACCCCGTGCGCGAGGCGGTGGCCATTGTGGAAGAGCTGCGCAAATACGACCCTGCCTTGCACGCCAAGCCCCGTTGGCTGGTGCTGAACAAAATCGACATGATTGCCGAAGACGAGCGCCAGGCCAAAATCGACGATTTTGTGAAGCGATACAAAAAGGCCACTGGCTGGACAGGGGCTGTGCACGCCATTTCCAGTCTGACTGGCGAAAATACACAAAACCTGATGCGCGCCGTGTACGAACAGCTGGTTCATCAAATGAACATTGAGCACCCACCCGAAGTGGATGTTCGCTTCCGCGAGGGCACCGTCAACAACGGTTTGCCCACGCACCTTCAAGACCCTGATGCCGAGGATTGATGCATCCATGACCGAGCAGGTTGGCCAACACAACAACAAGGCATTGAACGGAAAACGCCTGGTGATCAAAGTGGGAAGCTCACTGGTGACCAATGGCGGGCAGGGCGTTCACATGGAGTCCATTCAGGCATGGGCTGCCCAAATTGCAACCCTCACAGCCCAGGGCTGTGAAGTGGTGCTGGTGTCCTCGGGTGCCATTGCCGAGGGGCTCAAGCGTTTGGGTTGGTCCAAGCGCCCCAAAGAAATCAACGAATTGCAAGCGGCTGCTGCTGTGGGTCAAATGGGTTTGGTCCACGCCTATGAAATGGGTTTTGCAGCCCACGGCATGACCTGTGCGCAGGTGCTGCTCACCCATGCAGACCTGGCAGACCGTGAACGCTACCTCAATGCCCGAAGCACATTGACCACGTTGATGCACCACAAGGTGGTGCCCATCATCAACGAGAACGACACGGTCGTGACCGATGAAATCCGCTTCGGAGACAACGACACACTGGGCGCTTTGGTCACCAACCTGGTCGAAGCCGATGCTTTGGTTATTCTCACCGACCAAGTGGGCCTGTTCGACTCAGACCCCCGGAAAAATCCGAATGCCCGATTCATTCACGAAGACACCGCTGGTAACCCCGAGCTGGAAAAAATGGCCGGTGGCGCGGGTAGCAGTGTAGGAACTGGTGGCATGATCACCAAAATTCTGGCGGCCAAACGCGCAGCGCGCAGCGGCGCTGCCACGGTCATCGCCAGCGGTCGCGAAGCCAATGTGCTGGTGCGGTTGATGCAAGGCGAAAGCGTGGGCACCTTTCTGAAAGCCCCCATGGGTCGCTTGGCTGCGCGCAAACAGTGGATGGCCGATCATTTGAAAATGAAGGGCGCCTTGCTGCTGGATGCCGGGGCCGCCGTAGCCTTGCGTGCCAAAAAAGGCAGCCTGTTGCCCATCGGCGTGACCGGGGCGCAAGGGCAGTTTCAGCGGGGTGATGTGGTGGCGTGCTTAAGCCCCGAAGGTGAGGAAGTGGCGCGCGGTCTGGTCAATTACTCAGCCGCCGAGGTCAACAAAATTGCCAAGCAACCCACCAGCGCGATAGAGTCCATCTTGGGCTATCTGGATGAGCCCGAGCTGATTCACCGCGACAACATGGTGGTTCTCAGCTAGGCGTTTCAACATACCCCTTTTGTATTCACATTTCCCCGACGGAGACTCTGCGCATGACTTTACAAGACTGGCGATCCTCGGGGAAAACGCTTTCTTGGCGCGAGTTTTCTATTTTTTATCAGGACTCGGCCACCGGCGACACTGCCGCCTTGAGCAAACCTGTGTTGCTCATGGTTCACGGCTTTCCAACCTCCAGCTTCGACTTTGAACCGGTGTGGTCGGCCTTGGCAGAACGTTACCGTTTGCTGGCGTTTGACATGCTGGGCTACGGTTGCTCAGACAAGCCGGTGGACTGGCAGTACAGCATTTTTCAGCAAGCCGACATTGCCGAGGCCCTCATGGCCAGCCACGGTCTGCGCCAGGCCACATTGCTCACCCACGATGTGGGCGACACCGTGGGGCAAGAGTTGCTGGCGCGGCACAATGAAGGGCGTTTGAGCTTCGAGATTCAGCAGTTGGTGCTGCTCAATGGTGGTTTGTTTCCAGAAACCCATCGCCCCTTGTTGATACAGCGCTTGTTGCTCAGCCCTTTGGGCCCACTGTTGTCGCGTTTCACCAGCAAAGCGAAATTTCGCGAGAGTTTGCGCAATGTGTGTTCGGCCGAGTTGAAAGAGCAGGACATTGACGATGCCTGGGCGCAGATGACCTTCAACAACGGCAACCGCCGCTTTCACCAGTTGATTCGCTACATGCAAGAGCGTCGAGACAACCGCAGCCGTTGGGTGGGCGCGTTGCAACAATCCAAATGCCCATTGGCGGTGGTCGATGGGGTGGAAGACCCGATTTCAGGCGGTCACATGGTGGACCGGTTTGAAGAGCTGGTGCCCGGGCACCCCACGGTGCGCTTGGTTGGCTTGGGGCATTATCCGCATTTGGAAAACCCGAAGCGGTTTTTGGATGCGGTGTTGAGTGTGCTGCGTTAATTGCATTGATTGGGTTTTTTGCGGCTCTGCGCGGTTACCTCGCCCTTGGCGACGGCCAATCTGTGGCTCAAAACCTGAGCCTCGCGATCGCTGAGGTCGACCCTCCAAAAGAGACGGTCGGGAATCGACCTCTGGGCCAGCTCGCTGAGCTTGGCCCACCGCGCCTGCTTGTCACGGTTTTGCAGATTGTCCTGACTGTCGCTGCAGGGGAGGTGAACCCGCGCAGGCCGCCTGCACCGCCCCCCAGCAATGCCGGTATGCCCGGCGCCGAACAGTCAGCCCCCCCGGTGTTGCTGCGGGGCGATGTGCTTACGCTGCCGTTGCCGCCACGTTCTTGGCCATTCGCGCCCGCACCGCTTTCTTCACCTCATCGTTGGGGTTGCGCATGGCTTTGTTCACTTGCGCAACAAACGCGTCGATGTCATCCAGGAATGCGCTGTTGTCGTGCATCCAGGGGTGGAAGTCAGCGCGGAAATAGTCAAAGAAATCGCCAATCGCATTGCGGAAAATACCGCCTTTGCCCAATAAAATTTTGGCCACTGCTTTGTAGCCTTCAACATGCCTGCCTTTGGTGTTGGGGTCGGCAAACACCAGGCGGGCATGGAAGTACATCACGACGGGCCAGAAAATAACGCTGGCCAGCACCATGCCAAAGCGGCGAATGAAGCGGTTGTAAACGTTGTCGGGCATCACTTCGTTCCACACGTCATAGGCCACAGCCTTGTGCTCGGTCTCTTCGTACGCGTGCCACTGCCACACCTGGCGGAAGCCTTCGTCCGAGTTTTTGCCGGTCACGTTGGGATCGGACAGCACCGCATTGGCCATGATCGCCGTGTAGTGTTCCAGCGCAATCGTTCCAGCCAGTGCCATTTTCTTGCCCAATGCACCTTGCAAGCCGCCCAGCAGTTTCCACAACATGCGGTCCAGCTTCAACGCTGGAACGCCACTGCGGTCCATCATCTCGTTGTATTCCTCGTGTTCCCTGCTGTGCAGCGCTTCCTGGCCAATAAAGGCGGTAATGGCTTTCTTCAGGTCAGGGTCTTGGACCTGGTCTTTGAATGCACGCACCGAGTCCATGAACAAACGCTCGCCTGCGGGGAACAGCACCGACAAAGCATTGAAAAAGTGGGTCACATGGGGGCCGGCTTCGTGCCAGTTGTTCACGCGGGACTCGTCCAGGTTGATTTTGACGTCGCGGCGAACTGGAATGATCTTCTTCATCAGGTGCTCCTCGGTGGTGTTTGTCTACAGCTGTTTTTGATATTTACATCGGTGAATGTATCAATCAATTTTGCGATTAACAACTGTAAACACCCGAGAGCCTGTTCTAATTTCAAACGATCGTTTGTTTTTTGATACAGGGTAAACCCTTGAAAAAAAACGCGAGGGGCTCGGCCACTCGCGTTTTCGGTTGTTTAACCGGAGGTCTGTTGTTCGGGTTTTTGTCCCGATTCTTCTGGTTTTTTCACAACCTCCCAAAGTTCACCCTTGGGTTGTCGCCGGGGGTCATTTCTGGAAAACAGCAGTTTTGCCAACTCCCCCAATGCCTGTCTGTACACATCCCGCTTGAATTCAATCACGTTTTCAAGGGGAACCCAATACTCGTTCCAACGCCAGGCATCAAACTCGGGGTGGTCTGTGGCCCGAAGGCTCACATCGCAGTCCCGTCCAACCAACTTCAGTAGAAACCAAATCTGTTTCTGGCCTTTGTAGCTTCCTCGCCATTCCCGTCGGATCCAGTGGTCGGGCACGGTGTACCGCAGCCAATTCCTGGTTCGTCCAATGATTTCTACATGTTCGGGCAACAAGCCCACTTCTTCATGCAACTCCCTGAACATGGCTTGCTCTGGCGATTCACCATGCTTGATGCCCCCTTGCGGGAACTGCCAGGAATGTTCACGAATCCGCTTTCCCCAAAAAACCTGTTTTTTGGAGTTGGTCAAAATAATGCCTACGTTGGGACGGTAGCCTTCTTTGTCCAGCATACGCGCCCCGCAATGTCTTACATTTCTCAACCATTATAAGCACGCGTCCGCGTTTGTACATGCCCGCCCCAGCCTGTGCACCGGTTAAACGTAAAATAGGGGCCTCAATTCACACCGCTCCACGAGTTTTCCATGCGCGCCACCCAGTTTTTCTTGAACACATTGAAAGAAGCCCCCGCCGATGCCGAAATTGTGAGCCACCAGCTCATGATGCGGGCAGGCATGATCAAGCGACTGGCCGGCGGTGTGTACACCTACATGCCGATTGGCTTGCGCAGCATTCGCAAAGTGGAAAACATCATCCGCGAGGAAATGAACCGGGCCGGCGCGATCGAACTGCTGATGCCCGCCGTGCAGCCAGCCGAGTTATGGCAGGAAAGCGGTCGCTGGGAAAAGTACGGTCCTGAACTGCTCCGCTTGAAAGACCGCCATGACCGCGACTTTGTGATTGGCCCCACGCACGAGGAAGTGATCACCGACGTGGTGCGCAAAGAGGTGAAGAGCTATCGCCAGTTGCCGCTCAACCTGTACCAAATCCAGAGCAAATTCCGCGACGAAATTCGCCCCCGTTTTGGTGTGATGCGCGGGCGCGAGTTCGTGATGAAAGACGCCTACTCCTTTGATCGCGACCAGGCCAGCGCCCTCAAAACCTACGATGTGATGTATGGCGCGTACCAACGCATTTTCACCCGCTTGGGCCTGAATTTCCGCGCCGTGGCGGCCGACACGGGTTCGATTGGTGGCAACCGCAGCCATGAATTTCACGTGATTGCCGACACCGGCGAAGACGCCATCGCCTATTGCCCAAGCTCGGACTATGCAGCCAACGTCGAGCTGGCCGAGGCCGTGTGCAATGAGCAGCGCCCCGCAGCCACTGTGCCCATGGCCGCAGTCCACACGCCCGGCAATTCAACCTGCGAGGCTGTTGCCAAGCAGTTGGGCTTGGCTTTGTCCCGCACGGTGAAGTCGGTTGTGTTTGCCAATGAAATGGTGGTGGACAAGAAAAAAACCGTACAAATCATTTTGGCCCTGGTGCGTGGTGACCATGAAGTCAACGACATCAAGTTGGGCAAGTTGCCCGGTGTGCAGGAATTGCGTTTGGCCACCGAGGCCGAAATTGTCGAGTCCTTCGGAACCAAGCCTGGTTTCCTCGGCCCAGTGGGCGTGAGCAATGTGCGTGTGGTGGCCGACCGCAGCGTGGCCGCCATGGCCGACTTTGTGTGCGGTGCCAACGAGGCCGACCACCATTTGTACGGTGTGAACTGGGGCCGCGACCTGCCCGAGCCTGAAGTGGCCGACATTCGCAATGTGGTCGAAGGTGATGCGTCACCGGATGGCAAGGGTGTGCTGGCCATGTGCCGCGGCATCGAAGTGGGGCATGTGTTTTATTTGGGCAAAAAGTATTCCGAAGCCCTCAAAGCCACGTTTCTGGATGTAGACGGCAAGCCCGCCGTGATGGAAATGGGCTGTTACGGCATTGGCGTGACCCGCATTCTGGGTGCCGCCATTGAACAGAACTTTGATGACCGCGGCATTATTTGGCCGCTGAGCATTGCTCCGTTTGAAGTGGTGTTGTGCCCCATTGGTTACAAAAAAAGCGAACAGGTCAAACTGGAAGCAGACAAATTGTATGAGGCGCTGAAGGCGGCCGGCGTGGATGTAATGCTGGATGACCGTGATGAGCGGCCCGGTGTCATGTTTGCCGACTGGGAGCTGATTGGGGTACCCCTGCGCGTCACATTGGGTGACCGAGGTTTGCAGAATGGTCTGGTTGAGTTCCAATCTCGCGACGGAAAGATTGAGAAGCGAGATGTGGCGTTGGCAGATATTTTGGGCGTGGTTCAGCAGGCTTTGGTTGAGCGCCGCATTGATTGAGGGGTGGTCATTCCGGCAGGCCGGGCTCATGTTGCGAGCCTGCCTGTTGTGGTTGTTGCTGACACTGGGCAACATGCCGGTTGCGCAAGCGGCTCAGCAGCAGTATGAGCCCATGGCCGACAGCGTACGCTTGGCCTTGCGCAATGTGATTGACGACACGCGTCCCATCAACCCAATTTTTCAGAACACCGACCAGCGCTTGGACTGGCTGGCCCAAATGAGCAAGCGTTTGGCCAAACGCATCCCCAGTTTCGGTGAACGCATCCAGTTGATTAAAACCATACGCTACGAAGCCCAACGCGCGGGGCTCGATCCGCAGTTGGTGTTTGCGCTGATCGAAGTGGAGAGCAATTTTCGGTCAGACGCCATCAGCAGTGCCGGGGCGCGCGGGTTGATGCAGGTCATGCCATTCTGGACCGATCTGTTGTCCAACGGGGATGCGCGCCAGTTGTTTGAGCCCCGCGTGAACATTCGCTATGGCTGCCTGATTTTGCGGCATTACCTGGACAAGGAAAACGGCAATTTAGACCGCGCGCTGGCGCGTTACAACGGCAGCTTGGGCAGCATGACGTATCCGAATTTGGTGTACGACCGCTTGGACAGAAATTGGCGGTATCGATATGTGCCGAGGCATTGAGGTTTTTCCGTAGCCCGTGCTTGTTGATTGCCCCCAGCAACACCGGCAGCCCGTGTCTGTAGATTGCCCCACAAGCAATACCGGTAGCCCGTGCCGAACGCCCCCCGAAGGCAAAGGTTGCCCCGCGCATGTCGAACCGTCCCGATAACTCGCCACTGCGTGGCTCAAACATCTCGGTCCGTGTGTTCAAATGCTGTGCGGGTCAAACCGATCGGGGGGCTGACTGTTCGGCGCCGGGCATACCGGTATTGCTGAGGGCTCGGTGCATGCGGCCTGCGCGGTTCACCTCCCCTCGAGCTTACATCCCTGGAAAACCACCACCTGGCGGCATTCCCCCCGGTGGAAATCCTTTCCCGCCACCCATCTTGCGCATCATCTTGGCCAGTCCGCCTTTCTGCATGCTTTTCATCATGCCGCGCATTTGTTCAAACTGGGCCAGCAGGCGGTTCACTTCTTGCACCTGTACACCTGCACCCGCAGCAATGCGGCGCTTGCGTGTGGCCTTCAGCAAATCGGGCTTGCTGCGCTCCAGCGGGGTCATGGAGAGAATAATCGCCTCGGTCCGCTTGATCTGTTTTTCAGCGGCATTCGCATCCACCTGGCCTGCGCCTTTCATCAATTGGCTGGGCAGTTTGTCGATCAGGCCTTGCAGGCCACCCAGTTTGCGCATTTGGGTAATTTGCGCCAAGAAGTCGTTCAGGTCGAAAGCCTTGCCGCTTTTCAGCTTTTTGGCCAGTTTCTCGGCTTCGGCCTGGTCGATGCCTTTTTTGGCCTCCTCCACCAGCGAGACAATGTCGCCCATGCCGAGAATTCGGCCGGCCACCCGTTCCGGGTGGAAGCGTTCAAAGCCGCTCAGCTTTTCGCCCACACCCATGAATTTGATGGGCTTGCCCGTGATCTGCCGCACCGACAGCGCCGCACCACCGCGCGAGTCACCGTCCATTTTGGTCAGCACCACACCGGTCAGCGGCAGGGCATCATTGAACGCCTTGGCCGTGTTGGCTGCGTCCTGGCCCAACATGGCGTCAATCACAAACAGTGTTTCAGTCGGGTTTACCGCTGCGTGCAGGGCCTTGATCTCGTTCATCATGGCTTCGTCAATACCCAGGCGGCCTGCGGTGTCGACAATCAGCACATCAAAAAACTGGCGCTTGGCGTGGTTCAACGCAGCCAGTGCAATGTCCACTGGCTTTTGGTCCACGGTGGACGGGAAAAATTCTGCCCCCGCTTGTCCGCTCACTGTCTTCAACTGTTCAATCGCAGCAGGGCGGTACACGTCGGCTGACACGGTCATCACTTTCTTCTTGAGCGTGTCTTTCAGGTACTTCGCCAGCTTGCCGGTGGTGGTGGTTTTACCCGCACCTTGCAAACCCGCCATCAGGATCACCACCGGGGGCTGCGCCGCTAGGTTGATGTCCTCGGTTTTTTCGCCCATCAACTTGGTGAGCTGCTCGTTCACAATGCCGACCAGCGCCTGGCCCGGGGTCAGGCTGTTCAGCACTTCCTCGCCGAGCGCGCGTTCCTTCACCTGGTTGATGAAGTCTTTCACCACCGGCAGGGCCACGTCGGCTTCCAGCAGGGCAAGGCGCACCTCGCGCAGCATCTCCTGGGTGTTGGCCTCGGTGATGCGGGCTTCGCCGGTGATGGTCTTGACGACACGCGTCAGGCGATCAGAAAGGTTTTCAAACATGAATGCGGACCCGTGAATCGAGTAAACTGAAACGATGAACAACGCATTATTGTACGCGCTCGCAGTGCCCTTGCTCTCAGCCTCCGGTGGTTTGGCCGCTGCAGGGGTGTTGGGCAAACAGGCTGTGCCGGTGGCCTTGGGCCGCTGGGTGGCCGCATTGGCTTTGCTGGCCTCGGGCTACCTGCTGTGTCGGGTGCTGTTTCAGCCCGACGGCATGCACTTCGGCTTCGTCATCGGGCTGATGTGTGTCACCTGGCTCACGGCGCTGGTGGCCTTTGTCGAAAACTTTTTCAACCACGTGCCCATTCTGGACATGCTGGTGTTCCCCTTGTGTGCCTTGGCCTTTGTGCTGCCCCTGGTACTGGGCGAGGATGTGGCAATCCGCATGGCGGGCGACACGCTGTTTCAAATCCACCTGCTGATCGCTTTGGCGGCCTACAGTTTGTTGGGTATTGCTGCGGGGCATGCCTTGGTCATGGCCTATCAGGAAAAGGCGCTGCACCACCTCACCGCCCGGTCTTCCGAGCAGCGGGCCCTGCGGGAAAAGTTGCTGGACCAATTGCCCCCCCTCATGAACATGGAGTCCATCCTGTTTCGCCAGTTGTGGGCCGGGTTTGTGCTGCTGTCGCTGACCTTGCTCACTGGCTTTGTGTTTTCCGAAACCTGGATGGGGTCGGTCGGCAAGCTCAACCACAAAACCATTTTCTCGGTGTTGTCATGGCTCAGCTTTGCAGTGCTGCTGGGTGGGCGAATGTTCCTGGGCTGGCGCGGCAAAGTGGCTTTGCGCTGGTGCCTGGGCAGTTATGCCGTGTTGTTCCTGGCGTATTTCGGTACCCAGTTTGTGCTCGAATTCATTTTGAAAAGGGTGGGCTGATGGGCCGCATTCTGTTTTTGGTGGTGCTGGCCCTGCTGGGCTGGGTGTTTTTCAAAAGCTGGCAACGCAAGCAACTGGGTGATAAACCCACCGGCAACCCTCAACAAAAGCAGGGTCTTGGCCGTAATCCTGTAGACAACATCCTGCCTTGCAAGCACTGTGGTGCCTACAGCCCCATGCACGAAGGCGTGATGATGCAGGGTCGTTTTTATTGCAGCTTTGACCATGCGAAGGCTGCTGGCGAGAAAATTCACTGAGTGCAACACTGAGGACAGGGCTATGTGGTTTGACGACGATGGCTGGTTGCGGGCCGATTGGGTCACGCGCATGCCAAGCCCCAATTACGACACCCGCCCCCTGGGTACCCGCATCGACACCGTGGTGGTGCATTGCATCAGCCTGCCCGAGCGGGGGCGCAGCAAACAATACATTGAAGACCTATTCCTGAACCGGCTTGACACCAGCCTGCACGACAGCTTTGGCGAATTGCACGGCTTGCATGTCTCGTCCCATTTCCTGATTGACCGCGATGGTTCGGTGACGCAGTTTGTCAGCGCCGACAACCGGGCCTGGCATGCGGGTATTTCATGCGCCATGGACCGACAAAATTTCAACCACTTTTCCATCGGCATTGAATTGCTGGGCGACGTGTATACCCCATTTGAGCCAGCCCAAATGGATCGC
This sequence comes from Limnobacter sp., assembly GCF_036405155.1. Taxonomy (GTDB): domain Bacteria; phylum Pseudomonadota; class Gammaproteobacteria; order Burkholderiales; family Burkholderiaceae_B; genus Limnobacter. The sequence goes on from NZ_DASWYD010000004.1 coordinate 54,538, forward strand.
CTGAAGTTGCTCATCGTGGAGTTGAAAAAAACTTATCCACTGAAATACATCTTGGCGCACAGCGAAATTGCACCGGGAAGAAAGACCGACCCTGGGCCGTTTTTTGAGTGGAAAGGCCTGCGGAAATCAATCACTTATGAGTTGGCTTTGTAAGCCCCAAAACAACCGCCCCGAGGGGCGGTTTTTTGTTGCAGTGCAGTTATCCACACCCTCTCCCAAGGTTGTCCACTGTGCATAAGTCTGTGGGTAAGTTGGGGATAAAAAAGGTTTGCCAAAAGCCGAATCAACCACTAGAATTAGTTTGAGATCACAACACAAACACAATATATAGTGGTCGGGCAAAAACGGCACTTCACCCAATCCAAGCTGTAGCCCACCTGCATTGTCCGTTGTACATCCATAAAAACCAAAACCAATTCCTCAACGCTTGTTCCAGGAGAAAAGTGCATGCAGACCAGCCATGAAACCTCTGATTTGGCGATGAACGCGCCCCTTATGTCGACCGCGTCCGAAACCGCGACGCCCCAGGCCGACAACAGCGCGTATGCAAATTACAAAATCATTCGCCGAAACGGAGCTGTGGTTGGTTTTGAGCCCAGCAAAATTGCTGTGGCCATGACCAAAGCCTTCCTGGCCGTTAATGGTGGCCAGGGTGCCGCATCGGCCCGTATTCGCGAACTGGTTGAACAGCTCACCCACGGCGTGGTCAACGCACTGGTGCGTCGCCAACCTTCCGGCGGCATTTTCCACATTGAAGACATTCAAGACCAGGTTGAACTGGCCCTGATGCGTTCTGGCGAAGCCGAAGTGGCCCGCGCCTATGTGCTGTACCGCGAGCGCCGTGCCCAAGAGCGTGCCGCCAAGCAGGTGGAGCAAGCCACGCAGCACCAACTGAACGTGGTCGATGGCGACATCAAAAAGCCTTTGGATGTGGCTCAACTGAAGAGCCTGATCGACAGCGCTGCGGTCAGCCTCGAGAACATCGACACCGAGCACCTGCTGAAAGAAACCCTGAAAAACCTCTACGACGGCGTGAAGGTCGACGAGGTTTACAAGTCCGCTATTCTGGCCGCCCGCGCCATGATCGAGACCGACCCCAGCTACACACTGGTGACGTCTCGCCTGCTGCTGCACACCATCCGCAAAGAAATCATCGGCCGCGAAATTGCGCAGGACGAAATGGCCGAGGTGTACCCCGAGTATTTCCCCCAGTTCATTCGCAAAGGCGTGGACGCAGGCCTGCTGGACAACAAGCTGCTGCAGTACGACATGAAAAAACTGGGCGCCGCCCTGAATTACAAGCGCGACCTGCAATTTGATTACCTTGGCCTGCAAACCCTGTACGACCGCTACTTCCTGCACGTGGAAGGCACCCGCATTGAAATGCCCCAGGCCTTCTACATGCGTGTGGCCATGGGCCTGGCACTGAACGAAATCGACCGCGAAACCCGCGCCATCGAGTTCTATGAAATCCTGTCCACCTTCGATTTCATGAGCTCCACACCCACACTGTTCAACAGCGGCACCATCCGTTCGCAGTTGTCCTCCTGCTACCTCACCACCATTGGTGACGACCTGGACGACATCTACGAAGGCATCAAGGAAAACGCATTGTTGAGCAAGTTTGCCGGTGGTTTGGGCAACGACTGGACCCCCGTGCGCGCACTGGGCAGCCACATCAAGGGCACCAACGGCAAGTCACAAGGCGTGGTGCCATTCCTGAAAGTGGTCAACGACACCGCCGTGGCTGTTAACCAGGGTGGCAAGCGCAAAGGCGCTGTGTGTGCTTACCTGGAAACCTGGCACCTGGACATTGAAGAATTCCTGGAGCTGCGCAAAAACACCGGTGATGACCGCCGCCGCACGCACGACATGAACACCGCGAACTGGATTCCCGACCTGTTCATGAAGCGCGTCATGGAAAATGGCGAATGGACCCTGTTCAGCCCTTCTGACACGCCCGACCTGCACGACCTGTACGGCAAGGCCTTCGAGAAAGCCTACGTGGGCTACGAGGAAAAGGCCGCCCGTGGCGACCTGAAGCTGTTCAAGAAAGTGGAAGCCGCCAAGCTCTGGAGAAAAATCCTCTCCATGCTGTTTGAAACCGGCCACCCCTGGATTACGTTCAAAGACCCCTGCAACATTCGCAGCCCGCAGCAACACGTGGGTGTGGTGCACTCGTCCAACCTGTGTACCGAAATCACGCTGAACACCAGCCCCACCGAAATCGCGGTGTGTAACCTGGGTTCCGTGAACCTGGTGGCCCACCTGAAAAAGGCCGACGATGGCAGCATGGTCATCGACCACGACAAACTGCGCAACACGGTTCGCACCGCCATGCGCATGTTGGACAACGTGATCGACATCAACTACTACGCCGTGGGCAAAGCGCGCAATTCCAACCTGCGCCACCGCCCCGTGGGCCTGGGCATGATGGGCTTCCAGGATGCGCTGCATGTTATGCGCAAGCCCTACGCAAGCCGCGACGCGGTTGAGTTTGCCGACGAAAGCATGGAAGCCATCTGCTACTACGCTTACGAAGCATCCTCTGACCTGGCCGCTGAGCGTGGCGTGTACAGCAGCTACAAAGGTTCGCTGTGGGACAAAGGCATTCTGCCGCTGGACAGCATCAAGCTGCTGGAAGAAGAGCGCGGTGGTTACGTGGAAGTGGACACTTCAGCCCGCATGGACTGGGACAGCCTGCGCGCCAAAATCCAGAAACACGGCATGCGCAACTCCAACTGTGTGGCCATTGCGCCCACGGCCACCATTTCCAACATCATTGGTGTGGCAGCGTCCATCGAACCCACGTTCCAGAACCTGTATGTCAAGAGCAACCTCAGCGGCGAATTCACCATCGTGAACGAGCACCTGGTGCGCGACCTGAAGCGCCTGGGCATTTGGGACGAAGTGATGATTGCCGACCTCAAGTACTTCGACGGCTCGGTCATGAAAATTGACCGCATTCCCGAAGACCTGAAGCGCCTGTATGCCACTGCGTTTGAAATGGACCCACGCTGGTTGGTGGAAGCGGCAGCCCGTCGCCAAAAGTGGATTGACCAAGCCCAAAGCCTGAACATCTACATGGCTGGTGTTAGCGGCAAGCGCCTGGACGACACGTACAAACTGGCCTGGCTGCGCGGTTTGAAAACCACGTACTACCTCCGCACCATTGGCGCAACACACGCCGAAAAGTCCACCCTGAGCGGTGGCGAGCTGAACTCGGTGAGTGCCGACGGTGCCGGTGGCGGCAACAGCTTTGCCGGTGCGGCAGCCGGTGGCGTGGTGCCCAACCTGCCCGAGCCTGAAATTGAAGGCAAGGTGTGCACACTGCGCCCAGGCGACGCCGGTTTCGAAGAGTGCGAGGCCTGCCAGTAAGGTTAGTTTGAGTAAAAGACCAGCGATTTGGGTGAGCCTTCAAGGCTTGCCCAATTAAATAAAAATGAACATAATGGCACTGTTGTTATATACAGTGTATTGGTTAAGGAGTTAAAAATATGCTGTCTTGGGACGATGAATTTGACGCGGCCATGAGCAAACCTGCAGCGGCTACAAAGCCTGCTGCCATGCCCATGCCGCCCGCCATGGGGTCTGTTGCGTCAGGTCAAGGCCTGTACCAGCAAGCGGCGCGCCCTGTGCAGCAGCCTGCTGCTGAAGGCGCACGTGCTGGCCGTGTTAACGCAGCCGACAAGCGCGTGATCAATGGCACCACCGACGTCAACCAACTGGTGCCCTTCAAGTACAAGTGGGCCTGGGAAAAGTACCTCAGCCAGTGCGCCAACCACTGGATGCCGCAAGAAATCAACATGGACCGCGACATCGCCTTGTGGAAAGACCCCAACGGGTTGACCGAAGACGAGCGCCTCATCGTGAAGCGCAACCTCGGCTTTTTTGTCACGGCCGACTCGCTGGCCGCCAATAACATTGTGCTGGGCACCTACCGCCACATTACAGCGCCCGAGTGCCGCCAGTTTTTGCTGCGCCAGGCGTTTGATGAAGCCATTCACACCCACGCCTACCAGTACATTGTGGAAAGCCTGGGCATTCCCGAAGCCGAAACTTTCAACGCGTACAACGAAATCAAATGCATTCGGGACAAAGACGAGTTCCTGATTCCGTTCATTGACGTGTTGACCGACCCCGAGTTCAAAACCGGCACCCTGGAAAACGACCAGAAACTGCTGAAGAGCTTGATTGCCTTTGCTTGCATTATGGAAGGCATGTTCTTCTACGTGGGCTTTGTGCAAATTTTGGCACTGGGCCGCCAAAACAAAATGATTGGTGCTGCCGAGCAGTTCCAGTACATTTTGCGTGACGAGTCTGCCCACTGCACATTCGGTATCGACCTCATCAACACCGTGAAACTGGAAAACCCACACCTGTGGACACCCGAGTTCAAGGAAGAGATCAAGGCCATGTTCCGCAAGGCTGTTGAGCTTGAGCACGCCTATGCCGTAGACACCATGCCCCGTGGTGTGTTGGGTCTGAACTCGGCCCAGTTTATGGAGTACATGAAGTTTATTTGCAACCGCCGTTCAAACCAGATTGGCCTGGGCACACTGTACGAAGGCGCGACCAACCCATTCCCGTGGATGAGCGAGATGATGGACCTGAAAAAGGAAACCAACTTCTTCGAGCGCCGCGTAACCGAGTACCAAACCGGTGGAGCACTCAGCTGGGATTGATTCGGTTCAATGCCCTGATTTTTAAAAAGCAGCCTGCGGGCTGCTTTTTTTATGGCGGACCGCTTGTGAACCTATCATTGATTGTTTGTTTATTATAGTTTATGGTTATTAAACTATAAATATTGATGGCGGTTTTATAGATTGCGTAAATCTGACTTGCATCCAACACTGCAAAAAACATGCGTTCCTGTTCCGGGCCGGTCAGGTTGTTTTGCTGTTGTTCCACCACCAGTTCCTCATTTGCTACAGCTTCCCGATACCTACGTTATTTCGGGGGTTGCGCATGCTGAGTTGTCGCATTTGGTGATGCGCTTAAAAAAAAGCCCGGATATGGCTGAGTTGATTCTTTTTATGCTGAATCGACGCGAGGCCGTAGAAAGCAGCCAGATTGAGGGTACTTCAACCACATTCGATGGCTTGCTTTTGCATGAAAATACAACGGATGTTGAGGCCGACACAAACCCCGATGCAGCCGAGACACTGGCGTATGTAGTGGCGTTGCAGGAGGCGCTACAAAAAGTGCGCCAACCAAGGTTCAAAGGTTTTAGTCACCAGTTGATTGCGCATATTCACCAACGTTTGATGCAACAGTACCCCGACAGGCTGCCGGGTAAATACAAAAACAGTGTGAATTACATCGGCGGTTTTCACATGGAAACCGCGCGCTTTATTCCCGCCCCGCCCCAGTGTGTAAAGCCGTTGATGGATGACCTATTGACGTTGATGAACTACGAGCAGGACAGCCCGCTTGCCACACCACTGCTCATGCGGGCCGCCATTGTTCATGCCCAATTCGAATCAATTCACCCGTTTCTGGACGGCAATGGGCGAACGGGGCGCATGCTGATCCCCTTAATGCTTGAGGCCGAGGGATATCCGGGAATACATCTCGCCACTTTTTTAAAGTTGCGCAAGCAGGATTACTACGATGCCTTGCTCCAAGTTCAAATGAAACTGAATTGGTCGCCCTGGTTAACGCTGTTTTATGAATGTGTGGTTGCATCTTGTCGACACACCATTGCGCTTATCGACAAATTGGAAGCCTTGCAAGCGCAGTGGTCTATTCAGTTGGATCAAGCTGGTGTGCGCAGCGATGCTTCCGCCCGAAAGATTGCAGCGTTGCTGTTGGGGCGGCCTATTTTGACTGTGAAACAGGCCTCGGCGCTGTGCGATGTAACGTTTGCAGCAGCAAACAACGGTTTGGAAAAGTTGCATGCGTTGGGTATTGTTTCGCAGCGGGGGCAGGCAACACGGAAGCGTGTATTCCAGGCCAATGCGGTGCTTTCAGCGTTGTACGATGGTGTGAACTCCATGATGGATTCAGCGGCAAGCCGCTAGGCACCGTCCTGTTTATTTCGGCTTGTACTGCGTGGGGCAATGGTGGCGGTTTACATCGCTGCTGCGCAGCTTCACGTGCTTGGTGTTACGCCCATGCATGCGCTTGCGCCACATGCGGAAGCTGGAAGACTTCATGTGGGTGCGCATCAGCTCAATCACAGCCGACTCGTTCAGGCCAAACTGGGTTTCAATCGCCTCAAAGGGCGTGCGGTCTTCCCAGGCCATTTCAATAATGCGGGAAATGTCTTCTTCAGAAAGCGTGGACATGGCATGCAACGGTGCTACAAACAACAGCGCCCAGCATAACGCCAAAACGGTCCGTGAGGCATACTAACCGCACAGCCACCCATCACAGTCCAACCACGCCATGATCAAAGCCCTGTTGCGCCAACTGCCTGCCACTGCCCTCAGCAAAATTGACCGGGCCGACGCCGCGCAAGGTAAGCCCTTTACACAAGCCGACATCTTGGTGCCCGAGGTGAACTCGCGCTATTACGGCTGGACCCACTACGGCGTGATGATTCCAGACCTGCCTGCTCCGCACCGGTTTTTCAGCATCATGTCGGTGATTGGCACGCCCGGCGCGTTGGCGTTTGACACCGACCATGCCCTAAAAACCAGCCCCCGCAACAACGCCACCGTGGTGTGCGGCACCGCCGCCACCCACCCCAGCCACTTTGGTGGCTACAGCATTGCCGGGCAATGCCACATGGTGGCAGACGGCAGCCACATTCAGTTTGGTGAGGAGGTGACCATTACCGGCCAATACCCCAACTACACCGTGAAGGCGCAGTGGGCTGGCTTTGAGCTAAGCATTGAACTGCGGTGTACGGACAAGGTGTCGTGGTTTGTGAAAAACCCGGTGTACGACCACCTAAGCCTGCTGAGCCACTACAGCGGCCACATTACCCTCCACGGCAAAACGTTGCATATACAGGGCGCATGCACGTTTGAATATGCCCGCTGCCCCAGCCCCTACCTGCTGCGCAACCAACCCCTGGCCAGCCAGCTGAAGGTGCCGCTGGACTTTTTTACCTACCATGTGGTGAACCTACCCAACAGCGAACAACTGCTGATGACACAGGCCATGGTGAAGGGTGTGCCCATCATTACGGCGGCGTATATGCGGTCAAGCACAGCCTACAGCTTGACCTACCGCGATGTGCAGTTTGTGGTGGAGGAATACGCAGCCGATGAGTTGGTGTCGCCGGATGGCATTGCCATGAAAGTGCCCAGCCGGTTTCGGTGGGAGATTAAAAAGAATGGGGCTCATGTGATGAGCCTGCAGGGTGTGGTTGATACACCGCTGACGTATGGGCTGGGTAGTGGATATGTGGGTGGGTACAGTTACACGGGTGAGTACCAAGGGCAGGCGATTGCAGGCCCGGGGTACATTGAATATATTGATCGACGGGTGGGGTAGATATTTGGTTTGATGGAATTTTAGGTCCAAAATTTTTATCGCGGATCATTAGTTGTAGATTGTCACTCTTTCATTTCCTACTTATCGGATATCCACAGTGAATTCGTTACGGCATTAAATTACTATGTTTAAACAAGTAAATTACGGCATCATCGTTTTATAAATTAACTTAGGTCGAGGGTATAGGAGATGCGTGATGTCAAGTGATGGACTGGGCGACTGGCGTATTGCTGTAGTGACGACTCTAGCCGAAGATATACCGCCGGCGTATTTTGGCGGGCCATCGCATAAGAAGGGTGCAGGTGTTTATTTGACTACTGCCACCGAAAGTGAGGCACATGGGAAACTATCATTCATCACGCCACATCCAAGCGCGCTGTCATTTAATATCGCATTCGAAAACTCTCGGGAGGCGAAAAAATTACAGTCGCGTCTAGCTAGGATTGAGGTCGTCGCGCCCGGGGGGCCAGCACAAGCGATACAGATGCAGAACATACCATTTCTGTATGACTATTTTGAACAAGCTATGGTGGTTGTTACATTTAGTTTTCAGGCTATTGAGGCATTTGTTAACAATGAAATCGTTCACAACGCAAAGGGTGACATTAGAATAAAAAGAAAAGGTAAGTTGCATGTGTATACCCCAATAGATGCTGAAAGAGCACTATCGACGGAGGAGAAAGTAGCTATAGTCCTCCCGGATATATTAAAGATTCCCACGCCTAGAGGAAAAACGCCATGGGAAGGTTTTAAGAAGCTAAAAAAAGCAAGGGATGCAACGATGCACTTAAAGAATAAGGATGTTCATCAATTATCGGGCTCCGAAAGTCTTTTTATAGATCTTCTGGTAGATGATCCAGAGCAATACCCGTTATACGCGTTTGAGCTTGTAAACTGGTTTTACAAGGGCCGCGAGAAACCTAGGTGGTTTCAGTTATTAGCAGATCAGAGAAATCTCGTTTAATAAAAGAACGCGGCGGCAAAAATTGTGTAGTCATTTACATTGGTTTTTACAGTTCACATCTTATGGCTGCTAATGGAGGGGTGATCCCCCAACCATAAGCAGGGCAATCCATGTGCGTATAAAAAGTACCTAGAAGAAGCAATGCGACTCACCCCCAAAATGAAACGCCCCAGCGTTACACTGGCGGTTCTTATTGCAGTAACCAAGGAGCAGTACACATGGATTTGTTTGATGCAATTTACCAGCGCCGCGCAATCAAGGGCTTTGATCCCGAGTTTGTCATTCCCGCTGCGGACGAAACCAAAATGCTGGAGGCCGCCATTCAGGCCCCCACCAGCTTCAATATTCAACACTGGCGTTTTGTCGTGGTACGCGACAAGGCCTTGCGTCAAGAAATGCGCAAGCTGGGTAACGACCAAGCGCAAATCACGGATGCATCGTTGCTGATCATCATGACCGCCGACACCAAAGCCTGGCAGAAAAACCCCGCGCGTTATTGGGAAAAGGCGCCCAAGGAAGTGGCGGACCTGTTGGTCGGTTGGATGGGCCCTTTCCACGATGGCCGCGACTGGCTGCAGCGCGATGAGGCACAGCGTTCAATCGGCATGGCCATGCAAACCCTGATGCTGTCTGCAAAGGGCTTGGGCTACGATTCCTGCCCCATGATTGGCTTTGACATTGAGGCGGTGGCCAAGCTGATCAACCTGCCGGCAGACCATGTGATGGGCCCCATGGTTGCCATCGGCAAAGGCACCAAACAGCCTTGGCCAAAGCCAGGTCAGCTGGCACTGAATGATGTAGTCATCAACAACAAGTTCTAAATGAGCTGATGCATTGAACTCAAAAAAGCGGGGCACATTGTCCCGCTTTTTTATTTGAACTTGGGCAGCTGTGAATGCGCTATCCTCCCCTTGAGGAGGAGGCAACACCATGACAACAACACCCACCAGCCCCACAACCCGCATTGCATTCAGCGGTGCTCCGGGCTCGCCCTACACCCGCAAAATGTTGGCGCTGCTGCGATACCGCCACGTGCCTTACCGGTATTTGGTCAACAACGATTTAAAGGCCAACTTGCCCGTTGCGAAGCCCGCACTGCTGCCCACATTTTATTTGCCCGGCGAGGGCGGTGCGCTGCAAGCCGTCACCGATTCAACCCCGCTGATTCGTCGTCTGGAAACTGTTCAAACGGGCAGGGCGGTGGTGCCCAACAACCCGGTGCTGGCCCTGCTGGACTGTTTGTTGGAAGACTACGCAGACGAATGGCTCACCAAGCCCATGTTCCATTACCGCTGGGCTTTCCCGGCCGATGTGGACCGGGCCAGTCGCATTGTGCCCCTGCCCATGAACATTCAAGCCAGCGACGACGAGTTGGCGTGGGTGGCGCAGGCATTTGGTGGGCGGCAGGTGTCTCGCTTGGGGGTGGTTGGGTCCAACCCTGGCACGGCGCCGTTGATTGAGGCCAGCTACACGCGCTTGTTGAGTATTCTGGAACGGCACTTGGCCAGCAACGCTTTCCTGATGGGTCGCAGGCCGGGCGCAAGCGACTTTGCGTTGTATGGGCAACTTAGCCAGTTGGCATTGTTCGACCCAACGCCCATGGCTTTAACCTGCCAAACAGCACCGCGCGTGGTGGCGTGGACCCAACTGGTGGAAGACCTCAGCGGCCTGGAGCCTTCGGATGCCGATTGGTTAAGCCCCACTGCATTGCCACCCACACTCACCGAGCTGTTGGCTGAAATGGGCCGAACCTATGTACCGGTCATGCTGGCCAACGAACAGGCCTTGCAGGCCGGTAGCAAAGAGGTGAACACCGAGGTGGACGGCAAACCGTGGGTGCAGCAAACCTTTCCATACCAGGCCAAGTGTTTGGGTTGGTTGCGGCGTGACTTTGCAGAACTGAACGCACAAGACCAGGCTCAATTCATGAGCCTGCTAAACGGCACGGGTTGTGAACGTTTATTTGCTGACCGCTTGTGTTTGCGCCCGCTTTGATTCAAAGTCAGGCTTATTGCCCCGTTCTCCGCCGCCATGAAAGCTTGCCTTGCCATTGTTGTTTGCGTGTTCGCACTGCCTTGTTTTGCACAGTCTGTACCGCCCGGTGGCGTAACCTCGGTGAAACCCATTTTGACCCCCGATGCCTTAAAGGGGGAGTATTCAACACCGCCACTGGCTGGTTTGGAGCGTGCAGCCGAAGGGGGCGACGCCAATGCGCAGTACCAGATGGGCATGGCCTATTTACAGGGGGCTGTGGTGAAAAAAGACCTGGCGCAGGCGGCACAGTGGTTTGCCATGGCGGCCAATCAGGGCGATGACCGCGCACAGGTTCGGTTGGGCGACTTGCTGGCGTTTGGCCGCGGTGTAAAGGCCGATACCACGGCAGCGGCGCGCCTCTACGAGCAGTCCGCCTTGCAGGGCAACACGGAGGCGCAGGCGCGCTATGGTCAGTGCCTTGAGCAGGGTTCTGGTGTGAAAAAAGACCTCATCAAAGCCTATGCGTTTTACCTCTTGGGTCACCGTGGCGGAAGTGAACAGGCGGGCAAGGCTGTGCGGCGGCTTTCACCCACACTGACGGAAGCCCAAAAAGGCAAAGCGCAGGAACTGGCCGCCAAGGCGCAATCCCAGGGTGGTCGACAGTATTAGTCGTGCTGATTGAATAGACCCGCCTCTCAACCATTCCAGGTTGGCCACAGTACATCCACGTTGTAATCAGGGCGGTGCGGTATCCCTCTCTGTGTCGCGTGTGGCCTCGGCTTCTCACCCTTGAAGCCATGGTGATAGCCTTAGCCGCTATTCCACCCTAACTATTTCCCCATGTTCAAAAAACCGCTTCGATTCTGGTTGTGGTTGTCGGCCCTTTGTTTGCTGTTTCTTTCCTCAGGAGCCCTGGCCATGCGCTTGGACAATCTCATACTGTGCTCGCCGATTGAAGGCCAACTGCTGGACCATGGAAAGCCCGCGCCCGGTTTGAAGATAGAACGGCGATTGAAGTGGAACATGGAAAAAACGCCACGCACCGACTATGCCGTTACGGATGCGCAGGGCCGGTTCACCTTACCCGAGGTTAGAGGGGGGGCGGACTTTGGTTGGTTGAGCAAGTATTTGCATGTGCCCAGCGTCGGTATCCGGATACGGTTGGTTGAGGGCGATCAAAAATCGGATTTGGTTTACTTCACCAGAAACTCTTATGACGTGTCGGCCGAGTTTGGGGTTCCATTGATCCAGATGCGTTGCGACCTTGCTGATCGAACATTGGTTGATCAGACCTTTCCAGTCATCAAATGTCATCTGAACAACATTGAGGAGAGCTCCAATGTCAAATAGATCTTTGAAGCCCATGGAAGTCCACGCGCTATCTCAGTTTGTTTATGAGGCAGATGGTACTTATCAATCCGTCAGATCAGAGTCGCCCGGTAAGTCGAATGTGGCGGTTCGTAAGGAGGCAGAGTTTCTGTTGAAGTCAGCGGCGCCAACCAAAGGGCTTCAATTGAACACGGATCAGTTCTCCCTGCTCACCGCAAAGTCTGGCCTTTTCAATTTGGAAAAGCTCACCGGCTTTGGCTTCGTCGCCCAAGGCATAGGCGGCCGTTCAGGCGAACTGGTATTGGCCACACGGGGCACCAACTTTGAAGACAACAAATTCGACTTGGGCACCGATGCAAACTGTGGTGTCAGCCGTGGCCCCAGAAATTTGCCGGTCCACCGGGGCTTCTTGAAAACATTCCGGGGTTATCAGCAAGAGCTGGTGCATTTTGTAACCGATGGCGGGCGCAAGCGGCCCAGCACCATCCACTGCATGGGGCACAGTTTGGGCGGTGCCTTGGCCAACCTCAATGCGGTGGCCCTGTACGACCATGGCTTTGATGTGCACCTCTACACCATTGGCTCGCCACGGGTGGGTGTTCATTCATTTGCGGCGGATATTACGCGGCACATACCCGCATCCAAAATTTACCGCGCGGTGAACCCTTGCGATGTGGTGCCCATGATGCCCCTGTATCCCTTTATGCATGGGTCCAGCGGCACCTCCGAATACCTGGTGGACAACGGTTCCGACAAAATCAGCCTGCAAGCGCACTTCATGAGCGAGGGCTATTTGCCCATGAGCCGCAAAACCAGTTGGAGCGACTTTCCCCAGCCCGAGAATTACCTGCGGGCCAGCATTCGCGATTTAAACGCAGAGCTGGCCAAGGTGGGCGGTGGGCACATGTTCAGCAAAACCGTGTTGGTGCTCATCAACCGGGCTTTGGTTGAGCTGGCCAAGGCTTTGGGCTATGTCACGTTGATATGTCTGCAATCCACTTTCAGCAACCTGTTTACGGCGGCCGACTTGCTCAGCGAAATATTGACCAAAGCCTACTATGCAGGAAAGGAATTTCTGGAGGCTGTGCGCAGCGTATTGAATGGCATGTTGCAATTCATGGGACGCTTGGCCTTGGTGCAAGAAACCATTGAGGTGACCACGCTGCGCTGGATCGTCAACCAGTTTCGCTCAGACATGGGTGGCCGTGCACAACAGGCCATGAACCAGGCCATGCGCCTTGCCTAGCAAGGCGTTTTAATCGCCCACCCACTCCAGGTCGGCCACATAGGCGCGGCTGCTGCCTTGGGTGTTGTCGGCGTCGCCCATAATGGCCACGTTCAGCAGCTTGCCGGGCGCTTGGCCAAACGCCTTCACATAGTCTTCGTGAATGTTGCGGTCAAACGCCCGCCACTGGCCTTCGCCTTGGGGCTCGCCACGCACTTGCACTGCTTTAATCCGCACGGTCTGCGTGTGTTGCGAGGTCACAATCTCCATGGGTTCAACACCGCCAGCCACCGAGTACATCAAGGTGGCAAAGGGGGCTGGGCGGCGGGTCAACATTTCCAGCCGCTGCAAAAAGCCTTGGTCCGCTTCGCTCAGTGTGCTGCGGTTGCCGTCAAAGGTGAGCACCACGCGCACGGGTGAGTCTTCCAGCGCACGGTCGCGGGTTTGGGCTTTGGGGTTGCCTTCGGCCACCCACCATTTCCAGCGCAGCCGGCTGTTGTTGCCCACAGGTTTGTTCATGGCAAACACCAGGGACGATGCCGAGGCCTTGGCATCCACCGTGAGGTAGCGCTGGCCATTGCTGGGGCATTGCTGCAAACCAAAGCGGGTGGGCAATTTGAACGGAAAGAAGGTGATGTGCTGCCAGTGTTGAAGGGGGCTGTCGTCGGGCAGGCCATGCACGGTGGCGGGCTCCGTGTTCAACAATTGAAGACCGTTAGTTGCAGGGGTAGCCTCGAGTTGCTCGCACGCGGCTTGCCGCTCGGCAGCCAGACGAGTGGTTGGGGAGGTTGGCACGCTGCTGCAAGCGTTTATCAGCAGTGCAATCAACAATGTCGGGTAAATGGCCATGTTTGTTTTCATCCTGTCCTCAATACATTCCCAGGCTCAAGCCCGCTGCAACGGCAGCACCCAAATCGCGGCAGCGTTGCAGGTCGGGTTCATCAATCATTTTCGCTTGCGCAATCCGCTCGGGTGTTTGTGCATGGGTACACACCACCAAGGGTTCGGCCACTGCCTTTAAGCGCCAGCCAGTGGCAATGCGCTGCACTTGCCGCACAGCGCCTTGTCCATCACTGCCCGCACACACCAGCAGGGCGTAGGCTCGCCCGGTGAGCTTGTCCAGCACCGGGTAATAGCACCGGTCAAAAAAGTCTTTCATCAGTCCCGACATGCTGCCCAACATTTCGGGGCATGCAAACACCAAACCATCGGCGCGCAACACGTGTGCGGGGTTCGCTTGTTGCGCAGGCAGGCAGACCACGCTGCAGTGGGGCTCGCTTTGGGCGCCCTGTGCCACGGCGTCGGCCATTTGCCGGGTTCCGCCTGTCACAGAATGATAAATGATGGTCAGTTGTTTCATGTTGCAATGTGGGTGACAAGCTGGCCGGAGGCATACCCTGCATCTCGTCTTTTTGTACGATTTTCTGCCTTGTCGGCGAAACCTATACTGGGCCACCGTTCAGTTTTTAGGCCTGTCGCATGTTCGCGTTCCTCATCAAACCCCGTGTGGCGTTTCAAAACCGTGTTCTGTCCTGGTGTGTGGCCGGCATGCTCGGCCTGGGCCTGCTGGGTGGCTGCGCCATCATGGATTTCACCAACTCGATTGTGCCCGGTTTTCGCAGTGTTCTCAAAGGTGAAAACGGCAAAGAGGCCCTGGCTTCGCTGACGCAGGAACAGCGGGACACCTTGCTGTACTTCACCTATGGCGATGACTACCTCTACCTGACCCCGGCGCAACGCGACAGCATGTTTGCCGATTCACGCGCGTTTTTGTGGAATGTGGCGGCCCGGTTTGATGTGTACCTCAGCGTGTACATGGACAACCTGTTGGCTGGTAAAAAAGTGGAAATTCCGAATGGAAAGGGCGGGTTTGTTACGCTGCAGGCTGAGCCCGGCATGATGGATGAACTGAAAGCACGCAAGCTGGAAATCGATCAGGCCATCAAGGCGTGGCCCACCGTTCGGCAGTTGAACATTGGTTTGAACAAAGCCGCCATTGATGAGCGCTTGGCACTGATCAAACAGCGTGTGGGGCAGGCCGCCTTCAACACCTTGACATCGGGCCGGGCGCGCACCTTGGCCACCCTGGTGCACGACGATGCGGCCTTGGCCAAGTTCCTCACCGACGACCAAACCGCGGTGGACGCCGTGCAAGCCGCGCTGGGTGAGTACGGCTACGACAATGAAGTTCGTGGTTATGCCTTCGACAACCGGCCCACCGCGTATTTCACAGCCGATTCATTGCTGCAGCAATTGCAACCGGTGACTTCATTTCCAACCACCCGAATTGGCAGCTGATTGCCAACCAAGCAACCCAATATTTTGCCCCGAGGATTGTAGTGATGAGACTTTCCAATCGATTGCTTGAACAAGCGCTGTTGGCCGCTGGCCTGTTGACCCTGCCTGTGGCCGTGATGGCGCAGCAAATTCCCTCGGACCTGGTGCCTGCCAAAGGACCCAAGCTGGGTGCGTACACGGGGCCACGGGACATCAAGCCGCTGGGTGAGATTGATCCGCCCTTTTTCTCGGACATCAAGGTGAAGTTGGACGTGGGGCAAAGCCAGGCCGATTCGAAGGATGCCAGCCTGCCTGCCTCATCCATTGACGGCACGGATGTGACGGCAACGCTGTCGAGCCGCTTGGGCAGCAAAGGCTTTGGAGCGTTGTCGGTGGGCTACGTCAAGAACGAAACCGATTCGCAAATTGTGGCCTTCCCGTTGCAGTTGACTGGCAACTCAAGCCAGGACCAATACACGCTGACCCTCGGTTACATGCCTTTGGACTGGTTGGCTGTGGGTGCGTTTTATGGTCAAAACAATTTGTCGGGCAGCTACCAGTTCACCTTGGGTGGCCCACCCACCGACACCACTGGCGACACCGATGTGAGCGGTGCATTCATCACCGCATTCATGCCTTACCAGGACTGGTTGTTTAGCGCGGGCTATTCGCATGTGCGCTCTAACCAGCATCAGGATTATGGCAACGGCAACACCCCACCCACGCAGCAGGCGGTGGTGGACATCGACACCGTGTCGGTGGGGGCCAATTACAACTTTGGGAATGGGTGGATGTTCAAGTCCAACCTGGCCAGCAATTTCACCGATGGTCGTCAGCCGCTGCCCACCGAGCCAGCGCTGGACAAGCAGTGGTTTACCTTGGGGCTGGGGGTTGATTACAAAATCAATGCCAACTGGACGGCTGGTGTGAATGCATCCACGTGGCTGGGCAATTCCAAAACGGATTACAACCGCGTTGGTGTTTCTGTGGTGTATTCGTTTTAAGGGGGCACTATGAAAATGATGCGTTGGATTGCCCCCGTATTGCTGAGTGTGGCATTGCTGCAGGGCTGTGTGTCCGTGGACCGCATGGACCAAGTGGCCTATGCGTTTTTGTTGAAAACTCAAGATGGAGACATCAAGGACCTGGACAGCGCGCTGGCCCTGGCTGATCGGGATAAGCGGGATTCCTTGGTTCAGCAAATTTATGGGGATGACGCCAAGTATTTGTCGCAGCAGCAGGTGGACGACATGTTCACCAACACCCGCAGTTTGATTCTCAATTTGCTGGGTGGCAAGGCCGATGAATTGAAGGCCATGATTATTGAAAAGGCCATTGAGTTTTTGCCGAAAGACAAAGCGATCAAGACGTCGTATGGCAACATTGCGCTGAATGATGCGCAAGCCAAATTACTGGAAGACATTCTGGGGCTGCTTGATTTTTCCAAAGCAAATTGGGAAAAAATCAAGGCCTTGAACATTCAACAAAACAAAGCGGCCATTGATGAGCGGGCTGACTTGTTGAAACAACGCTTTGGTGAGGCTGGTTACCGCCTGCTGGAGCAGGGTGACCGTGAGCAATTTCGACGCTTGGTTAGCGGCACTTCAGACGACGAACTCATCAAGGTGTTGACCGATGCTGACGCAGCCAACCGGGCGCTGAACAATGCGCGCTTGTCTGCTTCGATTGGCCGCACTTACCCTGGCAATGCCATGGATGACTTCAATGCAGGCATCAAGGATTTGGGCCCGGTGATTTTTTCGCCCACATCTCGCATTGGTTCTTGACCAGCAGGTCCTCCTCGGGGGTGTCCGCAGTGGAAATGGGTCGTGCTAAACTCAGCCGACCCATTTTTATTCTCTGCCATGTCACTACTGTCCAGCCTATTGATCTTGATTGTGGCCGCCCGGTTATTCGGCCGCCTGTTTGCCCGTTACAACCAGCCAGAGTTGATCGGTGAGATTTTGGCGGGCGTGTTGCTGGGCCCGGCAGTGCTGGGCCTCATCAGCCCCAACAAGGCCTTGGCGGGCATTACCGAGCTGGCAGTGTTTCTCATCATTTTGAGTGCCGGGCTTGAAATGCGGCTGGCCGACATCGTGAGCGCCATGAAAGGCCGCGGCCTGGCCTTGGCTGCGCTCAGCTTTGCCATTCCGTTTGCGGGCGGTATTGTGGTTGCCCAGGCTTACGAGTTGGACGTGATGCGCATGGTGTTTTTGGGCTTGTGTATTTCGATTACCGCATTGCCCGTGGCTGTGAAGTTGATGGAAAGCCTGGGTGTGCTGCACACGCCGATTGCCAAGTACGCCCTGGCCACAGCCATTGTGAATGATGTGGCTGCGCTGTTTGTGTTGGGCATTGTGTTGAACCTGCCCGAAAAAATCACGGTGAATGACGCCTTGGACACGGTGGGCATTGCCACGCTGAAACTGATGGCATTTGCCGCTGTGGTGTTTGCACTCAACAAACTGCTGGAATGGCTGGATGCACGCAATTTCAGTGTGGCCACATTCCCTGAGGCCGCCATTCGCATTTTTGGACCCGAGGCTTTGTTCGGCATTGTGGTGGTGTTTGTGCTGGTGTTTGGCACCATCAGCGAGGCCTTGGGTTTTCACTTTGTGATTGGTGCTTTTTTTGGTGCCTTGTTTTTGGACAAGCGGCATTTTTTGGCGTCCCGCTACACCGATTTGCAAAACACCTTGGGATCGATTACCAACGGTTTTTTGGCACCGGTGTTTTTTGCTTACCTCGGCCTGGAGTTTCATTGGTTCTCGCTCAGCGATTGGGATTTCCCCCTGATCGTGATTATTATTTCCGTATTCACCAAAATGCTCTCGGGCTGGCTGGGCGGGGCCATCGTCGGCATGGGCTCCCGTGAAGCCATTGGCCTGGGTTGTGTGTTGAATGGTCGGGGCGTGATGGAGCTGGTGGTGGCGGGCATTGCCTATCAAAAAGGGTTTATCGGCCCTACCATGTTTTCAACATTGGTGTTGATGGGCATTGTGACCACATTTTTAACCCCCATCTTTTTCAAGCAGGTGTTTTCAGGCGGCTTGCTGGAGCAGTATCGAAGCCAGCACCGTTGACAGGGTATTCAATTTCTGTTTTAATGTGTTTAAACGCATCAACGCGTTTTAAACCCTCGAGCACCAACATACATGAGCAAAGCCGCCAAGCAGCACTGGACCTTGAAAGACGTCAAAAAGTCGCTGGACCGGTGTGCGCCGCTGTTTCACGCCTTGGGTGACGTCAACCGGCAAGCCATTTTGTTGTTGCTCGCCGAGTTTGATCGTTTGAATGTGAGCGAAATCAGCGAGCGGGTCAGTTTTTCCCGGCCCACGGTGTCGCACCATTTGAAGGTGTTGAAGGAGGCCGGGTTGATCGCTGTTGAAAAAGAGTCTCGCGAAAACTACTACACCTTGGTGTGGGATGAGCCCATTGGGCAGTTGAAGACATTGATTGAACAGGCGGAAGTGGCCTGTTCCTGACATTTGTGAAGGAACCGCGCCCGGGGATATTCAGTGAACCCGGGTTTTTAAAGGTTAAATAGGTTGATGTGTTTAAACGCATCGGTATTTTTACAATGGGAGAATCACCATGAAACAGTGGGCATTGGTGACCGGCGCTTCGTCCGGTATTGGATTGCATTTTGCAGAACAGTTGGCCAAAGGGGGCGTGTCGCTGGTGATTTCAGCGCGCAGCGCCGGCAAGCTGGATGAGTTGGCCGCCCAGTGGCGCAGCCAGTATGGTGTGCAGGTGGAAACCGTGCCCGGCGACTTGTCGCGCCAAGGTGCAGCCAGCGAGTTGGTGGAGGCTGTGCGCGCCAAAGGCATTACCCTGAATTACCTGGTGAACAACGCCGGTGTGGGTGTGTTTGGCGAGTTCAAGGACACCAACCTGGAAGACGAGTTGGCCATGATGCGCTTGAATATGGACTCGCTCACCATACTCACCAAACGCTTTTTGCCCGACCTCATGGCCAACCGCGGCAAAATTCTGAATGTGGCCTCCACCGCTTCATTCCAGCCCGGTCCATACATGGCGGTGTACTACGCCACCAAGGCGTATGTGTTGAGCTTCTCCGAGGCCTTGGCCGAGGAGTTGGCACCGCACGGTGTGTCCGTCACTGCCCTGTGCCCTGGCCCAACCGCATCGGGCTTTCAGGACAAGGCCGACATGCACCATTCGGCCATGGTCAAGAACAAACGCTTGCCCACTTCCGAGCAGGTGGCCATTGAGGGTTATCACGCCATGATGGGCGGCAAGCGGGTGTTCATCCAGGGCTTCATGAACTGGTTGATGGCGCAAAGCGTGCGCTTCACGCCCCGGCGCGTGGTCACTGCCTTGGTGGCCTACCTGACCCGCCCCACCCGGATTTGACCCACAGGCTAGGCATGCCCGATAATTCGGGCATGTCAGCATCCACCTTCACGGTGTTGTCGCTCATCCCGCCGATGACGCAGCTCAACACCCCATACCCCTCCACAGCCTACCTCACCGGCTTTTTGCGCTCGCAGGGCATTCATGCCGTGCAGGCCGACATTGCCTTGGGCTTGGTGCTGAGGCTGTTTTCACCGGAAGGGCTGGATGCGATTGCCGACGAAATTGAAGCGCAACCCGAAGTGACTGAGCGCGTGGCCGCCTTCATGAGCCGCTTCGACCAATACCGCGCCACCATTGGGCCCACCATCCGGTTTTTGCAGGGTGGCGACTCCACCTTGGCCCACCGCATCAACACCCGCAACTATTTGCCGGAGGGTGAGCGCTTTGAGTCGCTCAACAGTTATGTGGACGAGGGGGGCGATTCACTGGCTTGGGCCTTTGGGGCACTGGGCGCACAAGACCGTGCCCGCCATTTGGCCACGCTGTACTTGAACGACTTGTCCGATGTGATTCGCGACGCCATCGATGAACGGTTTGAGTTTGTGCGCTATGCCGAAAGCCTGGCCAGCGGCCAAGCCAGCTTTGACCCCATGGAAGCGGCGCTGGAAGGCGACACCACCTTGGTGGACGATGTGCTGGTGAGCCTGGCCCTAGAAGCCTGTGACGAACACCAACCCAACCTGGTGCTGTTGTCGGTGCCGTTTCCCGGTGCCATGTATGCAGCACTGCGCATTGGCCAGGCCATCAAGGCCGAGTTTCCCAACACCCACATTTCGCTGGGCGGTGGCTACCCCAACACCGAGCTGCGCGAGCTGGCCGAACCCCGGGTGTTCAACTATGTGGACACCATCACGCTGGACGCAGGCGAGCGGCCGCTGCTGGCACTGATTGAGCATTTGCAGGGCAAGCGTGGCCCACAGCGCCTGGTGCGCACCTTTGTGCGAACCGATGCTGGCGAGGTGAAGTACGTGAATTGGGCCGAACCCGATGTGCCGTTTGAACAGGTGGGCACACCCACTTGGGACGGTTTGCCCATTCACAGTTACCTCAGCCTGCTGGACATGTTGAACCCCATGCACCGCCTGTGGAGCGATGGCCGCTGGAACAAGCTGACGGTGGCCCATGGCTGCTACTGGAAAAAGTGCAGTTTTTGCGATGTGTCGCTGGACTACATTGGCCGCTACGAAACCGCCACCGCCACCGAGTTGGTGAACCGCATTGAACGCATTGTGGAAGAAACTGGGCAAACCGGCTTTCATTTTGTGGATGAGGCTGCACCCCCCAAGTCGCTCAAGGCGCTGGCGCATGAACTGCTGGAACGGCAGGTGTCCATCTCCTGGTGGGGCAATATCCGGTTTGAAAAATCCTTCACGCCCGAGCTGTGCCAACTGATGGCGCAAAGCGGTTGCATTGCCATCAGCGGTGGTTTGGAAGTGGCCTCAGACCGTTTGCTGAAGCTGATGCAAAAGGGCGTGTCAGTGGCGCAGGTGGCGCGGGTCACCAAGGCGTTTTCAGAGGCTGGTGTTCTGGTGCATGCCTACCTCATGTATGGCTTTCCCACACAAACCGTTCAAGACACGGTGGACGCGCTGGAGTATGTGCGCCAGTTGTTTGCGGAAGGGTGTATTCAATCGGGGTTTTTTCACCGGTTTGCCTGCACGGTGCACTCGCCCGTGGGCAAAAACCCGGAAGCCTATGGGGTGACCTTGTTGCCGCTGCCCGAGGGCAAATTTGCCAAAAACGATGTGGGCTTTGTCGACCCCACCGGGGTTGACCACGACGCACTGGGCAAGGGCCTGAACAAGGCCCTGTACAACTACATGCACGGCGTGGGGCTGGACCAGAATGTTCGCAGCTGGTTCGACATGACCGTGCCCAAGCCCACCGTGCCGCGCGATTACATCGCGCGGGCACTGGCGGGTCAGGAGTCGCTGTCCACCTTGGTGAAACGCTGAACCGGGTGGTTGTTGACCATCACCTTTTCAAAGAACACCGACAGGGGCCTGCACCAGGCTTGGTGCTTGTCGCCTTTGTCCAACGGGTGGTAGACCACCATTTTGCTGCCGTCTGATTCCAGAATGGCTTCGCAGATCACTTCGTACAAACCGCCCTTGTAGTGCCGGTAACGTTCACCGGGTTTGACATGGTGCTCTGCAACGGGCACTGCGCTCATGGTGGTCTCCTGTTCGCGTTTTAATGTTTACAGCGCACCGATGGCGGCCAAGCCATGTTTGGCCACAAAGGCATCCTGTGTGGAATGCATGCCGGATACGCCGATCCCGCCCACCACTTTGCCATTGAGCAGCACTGGAAGTCCACCCTCCAGTGGGGTCATGCCGGGCATGGCCAACAGGCGTGTGCCCAAACCACCACCAGCCACCAGTTCTTCAAACACGCGGGTTTCGCGGCGGAAGTTCACGGCGCAGGTTGCTTTGGCGATGGCGATGTCCACACTGGCGCGCTGGGCGTTGTCGTGGCGGTGCAGCATCAGCAGGCTGCCGGTGCTGTCCACAATCGCAATCACCATGGGCCAGCCTTCGGCATTGGCGCAGTCCTCAGCGGCCTTCATCATTTGTGCGGCTTGGGCGGCGGTCAGCGGTGTGCCGTATTCCGGGGGCAGTACGGTGGGCACGGTGGGGCGGGCAATTTCAGCCATGAACAGTTCTCCAGAAAGGTTTTTCAAGACCGACAGTGTGGCGAATGCAGCGCTGCAGGGCAATGGGTGAAGTCCCGAGGGGCAGTGATTGGTCCAGATTCATTTTTTCGGACAAAGCAGCGGAAGAGGGCTTGTAGGACTTCCCTTCGCTGTCAAATTTCAGCAATCTAGGGTCCACAAATATTCCTATACATTGCGAGACACATGAACCACTTTGAAGAAGACATCCTGATTGTGGGCGCTGGCCTGTCGGGCATCAGCGCCGCCTGCCACCTGCAAAAGGAATGCCCCAAGCGCCGTTTCACGATTCTGGAACGCCGCACCAACATTGGCGGCACCTGGGACTTGTTCCGTTACCCCGGTGTGCGGTCCGACTCGGACATGTTTTCCTTTGGTTTCAAGTTCAAGCCTTGGCGCAATGCGCACTTCTTTTCCCAAGGGGCCGACATCCGGGACTATGTTCACGAGGCGGCCACCGAAAACAAGGTGTTTGACCACATTCGCTTTCAGCGCAAGGTGGTGAGTGCAGACTGGAATTCGCGCGCCAAGCGCTGGATTGTGAAAGTGGTCAACGATGCCACGGGCGAAGAGGAAACTTACCGCGCAAAATTCTTTTGGTGCTGTGCCGGCTACTACAACTACGACAAAGGCTACAAGCCCGACTTCCCGGGTGAAGACACCTTCAAGGGTCAAATTGTGCACCCCCAGCACTGGCCCGAGGGCCTGGACTACACCGGCAAACGGGTGGTGGTGATTGGCAGTGGTGCCACAGCCGTGACCCTGGTGCCCAGCATGGTGGACAAAGCCGCGCGCGTGACCATGCTGCAGCGTTCGCCCACCTATATTTTCTCGCTGCCATCGGTGGATGCCATCACGCAGGTGCTGCAAAAAACCCTGCCTGCCAACCTGGCCTACAAACTGAACCGCACACGCACCATTGGCTTGGCGCACGTCATGTTCAAGGCCTGTAAAAGTCGGCCAGCGGCCATGCGCAAGTTTATTTTGAAGATGGTGGCCCGCCAGTTGAAAGGCTCGAATGTGGACATCAAGCACTTCAGCCCCAGCTACATGCCCTGGGACCAGCGCCTGTGCCTGGTGCCCGATGGCGACTTTTTCAAGGCCCTGCGGGGCGGCAAGGCTGATGTGGTCACCGACCAGATTGAACGCTTTGAGCCGGAAGGCATTCGCTTGAAGTCGGGAGAACTGCTGGAGGCCGACCTGATTGTGACGGCCACCGGTTTGAACGTGCAGATGGTGGGCGGCATGGCGTTGATGAAAGACGGCGTGCCGGTGAACCTGGGCCAGAAGATGTTCTACAAAAGTGTGCTGCTGCAAGACGTACCGAATGCTGCGGTGGTGCTGGGCTATACCCACGCCAGCTGGACCTTGAAGTCGGACCTGGCCGCCGGGTTTGTGTGCCGCCTGCTCAAGCACATGGACAAGCACGGCCTGACCGTGGCCACGCCGCATGCAGGCGATGTGCCTGTGGTCAATGAGCTGACGGTGCTGGGTGGTTTGAGTTCAAACTATTTGAAACGGGTGGCTGACCAGTTGCCCCGGCAAGGCGCCACGCACCCCTGGCGCAACAAGCAGGACTACTACCACGACCAGAAAGTATTGCTGAAAGACCCGGTGGATGAAGACGGCTTAATGTTTGCTTAATTCCGATTGCTTACGCTTTGCCCAACTTGAGAGGGACAAAGCGTGCAGCAATACAGGGGTGTCGAGCAGGAAGGCCTGGGGGTTCAAGCCGTGTTGTTGCTGCTGCTGGGTGCGTTGATTGTGTACATCAACCGCTTTACCCACTTGGATTTCACCGTGGCTGACTGGTTTTACTCCAGTTCGCAGCATGCGTTTCCGTTACAGCACCAGTGGTGGGCCGAGCAACTGCTCCACAACCGCCTGAAGCACTTCAGCACCGTGCTGTGGTTTGGTTTGCTGGCGTGGGTGTTGGTTCAGCGTTTTGTGCGGAAGGCTGGTTGGTCGCACCAGGCGTTGTTTGTGCTGATCAGCAGCATGGTGTCGGCGGCTGTGGTCAGTCTGCTCAAGACCAAGTCGATGCACAGTTGCCCCTGGGACCTGCAAGCCTACGGTGGCCAAAGCACCTGGTTGCCCTTGTTTTACGATGCCTCCTCCGTTGACTTGTCACAGGCTGGATCTGGCAAATGCTTTCCCAGCGGGCATGCCAGCGTGGGCCTCATGTGGTTGGGGGTGTTTTTTCTACCACGCATTCGGCGCGCCTTGGCATGGCCTGCAGGGCGCCACCAGCGGGCCTTGTCGGTGGCTGTGTTGTCGCTCAGCCTGGTTGTTGGTCTGGTGCAACTGGTGCGCGGGGCTCATTTCTTGAGCCATGTGTTGGCAACACTGTGGCTTTGTTGGCTCATTTCCCTGTTGGTGTCGGCGCTTTACATTCGGCTATTTGTTGTGTATTCAAGACCTTACTGCTACTCTTCTCAGAGCAATTCTAAGAACAAGATGGGAGAGTTTGCATGCCAGCCACTCAGCGAGCCAAAGGATCATCCAAGCCTGCCGTGAAGCCCGCGGCCAAGTCCACCGTGAAGGGGGCAGTGAAACCGGCAGCGAAACCTGCTGCGAAACCAGCCACCAAGCCTGCCGCAGCCAAGCCTGCAGCTAAGCCAGTGGCAAAGAAGACCGAGGCAAAAAAGCCGGCGCCCAAGAAAGCGGCCCCGGTGGTGGCCACCAAAAAAAGCCCGGCCAAACCCTCGGCCAAGTCGGCAAGCAAGCCCGCTGTGAAAGCCACCGCGAAGCCAGCCCCAAAAGCGACCGCCAAGAAGACCGCCAGCACGGTGGTGTCCAAGGTGAAGGCCGCTGTGAAAAAAGCGGTGAGCACCGCAAAAAATTCTGCGAAATCCAAAGCAAGCGACGTGAAGTCTTCGGCTGTTAAAAAAGCCGTGCCGGTGGTGAAAGCCGTCAAGACCACCCTTAAGGCGGTGCCCGACAAAAAGGTGAAAAGTCCTGCAAAGTCCGGTAAAATAGCGGATTCAGTTGTGCCAACCAAGCCTGTGGCCAAGCCCTCGCCCAAGGTTGCGCAGAAACCCACTCAACCCCCTGTGGCCAAGCCTGTTCAAGCGCCTGCCCCGGTGATTCAAGCACCCGTGGTTGTGGAAGCAGCAAAGGCCCAGCCTGTTCAAGAAAGCAGTCCTGTGACCACTCCGATCAAATCTGCAAGCTCGTCTCGCAAACCGTCCAAAACTGCCCTGTCACCCGGCGAGGTAACCCCCTTGGCCCTGTTGACCCCGGTCAAGCCTGCACGTCGCCGGCGTTCGGGCGCTGCAAAACCACGTAAACTGAAAGGTGCAACCACCACCTGGCCGTTCCCCACGGGTTCACGGCCCTAACAGTTTTACGGGGGCATATGCTGCTGATTGATATTTTGCGCCTGGTGCTTGAGACAGCCGCCAGCCTTGTCGTGTTTTGCTTGCTGCTGCGGGCCTTGATGCAATGGGTGAGAATTCACCCCAACAACCCCTTGTCGCCGTTTATTTTCTCCATGACCGATTGGCTGGTGAAGCCCTTGCGCAAAGGCGTGCCAGGTTATGGTGGTGTGGACTGGGCCTCGGTGTTGGGGGCATTCCTGGTCTCGTTTGTGTTGCACATGGTGCTGGTGGGGCTGTCGGTTGCCTTGTCCCGAAGCAGTCCAGGCGTGGCAGCGTTGGTCACCTTTTCAATCCCCTTGGCCATTTTCTGGGTTATTCGCAACATTGCATACCTGTTGATGGGCATTGTGCTGGTGCAGGTGGTGCTGAGCTGGGTCAACCCGTTTTCGCCCATGGCCGCCATTCTCAACGAGTTGTCGCGGCCCTTTCTGGAGCCGCTGCGGCGGGTGTTGCCATCCATCGGCAACGTCGACTTGTCGCCGCTGGTGTTCTTCCTCATCCTGCAAATCGTGATGATGGTGCTGCAGCGGGTCATGCCCGGGTTTTAAGCGGCATCGTCCGCCAAACCCGACTCTGCACTGCCACAGTGGGCGCAAAACTTGGTCAGCGAGTTTTTGACTTCACCACAACTGGCGCACCGGGTTTTAATGCCAAACCCACAGTGTGGGCAGTGCAGGGGTTTGCCTTCGTGCTCTTTGATAAAGTCCGCAATCGGTTTCTCGCAACTGGGGCAAGTACCGGCTTTCAGTTTTTTCATCGACGCGTCGTACTGGGTGTCTTTTGACAACATCGCCTTGCGGGCCTGGCTGCTGGTTTTTTCCAGTTCCCTTTGCCGGGCCAGGTAGTCATTCAATGCCTGTATGGTTTTCACCCCGGCAAACACCGTCAGGCCGATGGCGCACAGGCTGTACACGTATTTTCCAAAACCAAAGTCTGGAATGTAGGGCGTTAGCTCCACAAAAAAGAAGGTGAAGGCCGCGGCGGCAAAGCCATACACAAAGGGCCAGTAGGTGCCTTTGCGGTGCTTTTTTAGCACGTAGGCGGCAGCCAGCACCAAGGGCACAATCAGTGCGAGGCGAATAAAAAACACCCTCAAGTCAAAGGCTTGTTTGGCTTTGGCCTCTGCCTCGTCCATGGTGCCCTTCAGGGTATTGAGCGCTTGTATTTGAACTGCTGCGCCTTCCCGCAAATCCGACAGTGACTTCTTGTCTTTGGCAATTTGTTCGTCCAGGCCTTGAAGGTCTTTCAGTGCTTGCGCCACCTCTGCGTTCAAGGTTTTGATGCTGTCGTTGTACTGCGCATCCTGACTGGCGGTGCGGCTTTCAAGCAGGGACCGCTGTTGCGCTTTCAGGTTTTGATAGACGCTGTTTTGGGCATCCCGTTGCGATTGCAGTTCCTTGAGGTGGGTGTTGATGGGGGCCGTTTGGCTGTCCAGT
Source organism: Limnobacter sp. (assembly GCF_036405155.1). Classification (GTDB taxonomy): domain Bacteria; phylum Pseudomonadota; class Gammaproteobacteria; order Burkholderiales; family Burkholderiaceae_B; genus Limnobacter. The sequence goes on from NZ_DASWYD010000004.1 coordinate 81,623, forward strand.
TTTTCCTGCACGCCTTGCAGTTCTTTCAGGCGGGCGCGGTCTTGTTCACTGGACGCGGCATACGGAGTTTGGCTCTGCTGGTAGGCCGTGGGCAGGTCTTGCATCAGGGTGGAGCCAAAGCTCACCAGGGTGAAATAGAAAAACGCGCTAACCACCCATAAAATTCGCTGATGATTTTTGGCTGAACTGCTGATGTATGTGTTCACGACCCGTCCTTTTAAAACGCCAATCTGAAATGCCCAATAAAAAACCCGCCCTCTGAATATATCTAGAGGACGGGCCTGGTTCAATCCGCAGAACGGATTGTGGGGTGATGTAGTTTTGAGTAGCTTGCTTGTGGACTCGCTTAGTGACTAACGCGCGACACACCGCCGTTGCTGACAATCCGAACACGTTCGCCAGGGCGGAACTGCTCGTCCGCATCTTGAACATAGGCGCGCAGTGTGCCGTTGTCCATTTTCACGGTGATTTCAAGCCCTGGGCGGTTGGACAGGTTGCGCTCGGCAGCCTGGCCTGCAATGCCACCGGCCACAGCACCCAAAATGGCGCCCGCTGCACGGCCACTGCCGCCGCCAATGTTGCTGCCAGCCATGCCGCCCAGCACGCCACCGGCCAAGGTGCCCACGTTGTTGGTGTCGCCTTGAATGGTCACATTGCGGACGCTTTCAACCACGCCCTGCTCAATGATTTGCGCGCGGCGTGCCTCGCCCTCGCGGTACACCTGCCCAGAAGTGCTTTGAGTGGCACAGCCCGCCAGGCCAGTCAGGGCAATGAAGGCGACGATTGCGGTGGTTTTGATGCGTGAATTCAAGCGGTTGGACATGGTGAACGGTTCCTTTCAAATAATCAAAGTTGCTCGCCAAACGCGGTGGCGTAATGCGCTGCAATGTCTTCGCGGGTCAGGCGGTAATTTTGGCCACCCTTGTGCGCAATCTTCAACGACCCCATCAAGCTGGCCAACTGGGCGGCCTTGCGGATGGGCATGCCCTGCGACAAGCCATACAGCAAACCACCCCGGTAAGCATCGCCACAGCCAGTGGGGTCGGCAATTGTTTCAGCTTTAACGCATGGGATGTCCAGGCGTTGACCCTCTGTAAATATCCAGCTGCCTTCGGCACCACGCGTGACCACCAGGGCTTTCAGCCGGGTCGCAATCTGCTCCAGGCTGAGGCCGGTTTTGTCGCACAACATTTTGGCCTCATAGTCATTGACCGCTGCGTAGGTGGCAAGTTCCAGAAAACGCTCCAACTCCGGTTTGCCAAACATGGGCAAGCCTTGGCCCGGGTCAAACACAAACGGAATGCCAGCGGCGGCAAATTGTTCAGCATGCTGAATCATCCCGTCCCGTCCGTCTGGGGCGATGATGCCCAAGGCAATCGGGCCGGCTTGCGCCACGGTGTTGAGGTGGGAGTGGCTCATGGCACCGGGGTGAAATGCAGTGATCTGATTGTCGTCGAGGTCGGTGGTGATGAAGGCTTGTGCCGTGAACTCGTCGTTCACCATGCGCAGCATGCTGGTGTCGATGCCCAGGCCTTTCAAGCGTTCAACATACCCGGCACCATCGTGACCCACGGTGGCCATGGGCACGGCCGAGCCACCCAGCATGTTCAGGCTGTAAGCGATGTTGCCAGCGCAACCGCCCCAGTCCTTGCGCAGGGTGGGCACCAAAAAGGCCACATTCAGGATGTGAACCTGGTCAGGCAAAATCTGGTCTTTAAAACGGCCTTCAAACACCATGATAGTGTCAAAGGCGATGGAGCCGCAAATCAGAACGCGTGGACTGCTCATGGTGGGGTGTCGCCGGTAAAAAGGTCAGTGGGGGTCGAGCAATGCAACCCGAAACCCCGTGGTGGCGCTTTCAGGCAATTGCTCGTTCAGTGTTCGGGTGTTCAAGTATGCCAGCACTTCCACGGTTTGATGGACCCGGATGGGCGCTGCAAGGGCTGCGCTGGGCGATTCCGCAGCTGCTGTCTTTGCTGCATCCCGAAGCTGGTATTCGCTGGGTTGGATCAATTTGCTGACCAGCACCAGGCCTTGGGGGTCCAGCAGTTCGACCTTCAACACGGGCCACTGTACAGGCAGGCGGCCTTGGTTGTTCAAGGTCAGGTCCACTCGAAGGGTGTTTTCGTCGAGTGCCGTCAGGCCGCTGCCATCCACCACCAAAGCGTTGCCGGGCTTGCCCGCAGCCAGCTTGAGCACCCAGCCGGGCAGGTTGGTTTGCTGAAACACGGGCAGGTGTTGCATCCAGCTTTGGCGCCACCACCACAGGCTTTGCACCAGCAGCAGGGCAAGCAGCAGGCCTGTGGCCCAGCGCTGCGGGCGCGTCAGTTGAACTTTACGAGCTGAGGGGCGGGCTGCCGCGCCCAAAAACTCGGGTGCTGTTGGGGTGGCTTGCACCGCGCTGGGGACGCTGATGTGCGTGGTTTGCCAGGCATCGGCATCGGCCGCGGTGAGGTGGTCAATGCCTGAAAACACCTGCTGGCAATGGCCACAGCGCACCTGCCCCTGGTGAATTTGCAGTTGCCCTGACGTGACCTTGAACAGGGTGTTGCAGTGGGGGCAGCGCGTGGCCAGGCTCATGGAGTGCGCCTGGCGTCAGTGGGTGCTTGGTTTCGTGCCGTGCAGGCACACCCAGCCGTCGCGCTCGGCCCACACCTGCATGGGCATCCACTGGGCGTAGTGTGCAATCACTTCGTCGGCCTGGCGGGCCAACACGCCCGACAGCACGAGGTGCCCGCCGGGCTGCACATGCCCACACAGCGATGGGGCCAACACTTTCAGCGGATTGCTCAAAATATTGGCAACCACCACCGGGAATGTGCGCTTGGCTTGCTCAAAGTCGGGCAGGCCACAGGGCATGCTCACACCATTGTTTTGGGCATTGTAGGCCGTGCTTTCCACGGCTTGGGGATCAATGTCCACGCCGATGGCCTGGGATGCCCCCAGCTTGAGTGCTGCAATACCCAAAATGCCAGACCCACAACCATAGTCGAGCACAGCCTGCCCGTTGAGCGTGTGTTGGCAGAGCCAGCGCAGGCACAGGGCGGTGGTGGGGTGTGAACCTGTGCCAAACGCCAAGCCGGGGTCCAGCACCAGGTTGACCCGGTTGCCCGTGTTTTCCGGGGTGTGCCACGAGGGCACAATCCACAGCCGTTCGGTGATTTCGATGGGGTCGAATTGCGATTGCGTGAGCCGAACCCAGTCTTCCTGTGGCACTTCGGAAAACTCGATGTCGGCCATGGTGAAGGCGGTATCGGCCGCATCTTCGGCGTACAGGCTCAGAATTTCGCCAAACACCTGCTCACCTTCTGCCCGGTTGCGAAACAGGGCCACCACGTGGTTGGTGCCCCAAGCGGCTTGCTCCGGTTCCATGCCGGGCTCGCCAAACAGCGGTTGTTCGTCTTCGCTGTTGGCGTTGGCATCTTCCAGGCTGACGGCCAATGCACCCAGTTCCATGAGGGCATCGGACACCTGGTCGGCCAGATCGAAGGGCAGGGTGAGGGTGGCTTGGACGAGGTTCATGTCATTTCACAACGCGATGCTCAAGCTTGTGCTCAAGGTAATGGATGCTGGTGCCGCCCTCGATAAAGCGCGCATCGTCCATCAGTTCCCGGTGCAGCGGGATGTTGGTTTTGATGCCGTCCACCACGGTTTCGGCCAGTGCCTGGCGCATGCGGGCCATGGCCTGCTTGCGGTCTTCACCGAAGGTGATGATTTTCGCGATCATGGAGTCGTAATGTGGAGGCACGTTGTAGCCGGAGTACACGTGCGAATCTACCCGAACGCCCGGGCCGCCCGGTGCGTGCCAAGCCTTGATGGGGCCTGGGGAGGGGGTGAATTTGAACGGGTCTTCGGCATTCACGCGGCACTCAATGGCGTGTCCACGGAATTCGATGTCGCGTTGGCGGAAGCGCAGTTTTTGGCCGGCTGCAATGCGGATCTGTTCCTGAACGATGTCCACGCCCGTGATGAGTTCGGTCACCGGGTGCTCAACCTGCACGCGGGTGTTCATTTCAATGAAGTAGAACTCGCCATTTTCGTACAAAAATTCAAAAGTGCCGGCGCCCCGGTAGGCAATTTTCCGGCAAGCCTCGGCACAGCGCTCGCCAATGCGCTCAATCAACCGGCGTGGAATGTTCGGTGCAGGCGCTTCTTCAATCACCTTTTGGTGGCGGCGCTGCATGGAACAGTCCCGCTCACCCAGCCACACTGCGTTTTTGTGCTCATCGGCCAGCACCTGGATTTCAATGTGCCGTGGGTTTTCCAAAAACTTTTCCATGTACACGGCCGGGTTGTTAAACGCCTGGCCGGCTTCTGTTTTGGTCATGGTGACGGCGTTGAGCAGTGCTGCTTCGGTGTGCACCACCCGCATGCCACGGCCGCCGCCGCCGCCGGCGGCTTTGATGATGACTGGGTAGCCAATTTGGCGGGCAATTTTCACGATCTCGCGGGGATCGTCGGGCAACTCGCCCTCGGAGCCCGGTACGCAAGGCACGCCCGCTGCAATCATGGCGCGTTTGGCGGACACCTTGTCGCCCATCAGCAAGATGGACTCGGCACGGGGGCCAATGAACACGAAGCCGCTTTTTTCAACCCGGTCTGCAAAGTTGGCATTCTCGGACAGGAAGCCATAACCGGGGTGGATGGCTTCCGAGTCGGTCACTTCGGCCGCACTGATGATGGCCGGAATATTGAGGTAGCTCTCTTTGGAGGAGGGCGGGCCAATGCACACCGATTCATCGGCCAATTTGACGTATTTGGCGTCAATGTCGGCCGTGGAGTGCACTGCAACGGTTTTGATGCCCAGCTCTCGGCACGCTCGCAATATGCGCAAGGCAATCTCGCCCCGGTTGGCGATCAGGATTTTTCCAAACATGGTGATCGTCCTCCGACCTACTCGATGATGAACAGCGCTTGACCGAATTCAACAGGTTGGCCGTTGTCCACCAGAATGGCCTTCACCACGCCGGCTTTGTCGCTTTCGATTTCATTGAGCAATTTCATGGCTTCAATGATGCAGAGTGTTTGGCCTTCCTTAACGGTGCTGCCAATTTCAACAAAGTTGGAGGCGCCGGGGCTGGGGGCGCGGTACAAGGTGCCCACCATGGGTGATGTCACCTTGTGGCCGCTTTCAATGGCCGGAGCGGCCGGTGCACTGGCCACCGCCGGTGCAGCAGCTGCAACCGCCGGTTGGGCTGCGGGTGCCATCATGGTTGGGGCAGCCATGGCGTATTGCACGGGCTGGCTTTTCACAATTCTCACTTTGCCTTCGCCTTCCGTCACTTCCAGTTCGGAAATGTCGGATTCAGCCACCAGGTCAATGAGGGTTTTAAGCTTTCTGAGGTCCATCTACGACTCCATCGAGGAGGTTGATCGTTTGGGCCCGACTCTTGGGACGGGCCATCGAGGTGTGTCGCTTGGTGCTGCCCATTTGCGCTTAATGTTGTATTAAGTTCGCTCAGTGTGCGCCCAATTGCGATCTATTTCTAGTTGGTACTGCCGAAAGTACAATGCGCGTTTTCATGGTGCACATGCAGCAATTTCGAACTTGCGTGAGCATACAACAATTTACCGGGTGAGTGCGGCCTTGATTTCATCGGCATGGATTCTGCCGGCTTTGGTGAGGATTTTTTCACCATCTGCGTTCAAAACGACGGTATAGGGCAACCCGCCCTGGGTATTGCCGAGTTTTTTGGCGAGCTCTGTTCCAGTTAGGCCACCCAGTACCACGGTGTAGTCTACCGGTGTTTTTTCCAGAAATTGCTTCACGTTCGAGGGTGAATCAATGGCAATACCGATCAATTCAATGTTCTTGGCCTTCAGTTCTGGGTACAGGGCGTTGAGTTCTGGCATTTCTTCCACACAGGGGGGGCACCAGGTGGCCCAGAAGTTCACCACCACGGTTTTTCCTTTCAGTGCTGCCATGTCCAAGGCTGTGCCTTGAGGGGTTTCAAAGGTTTGACCGGCCAGCGGGTAAGCAGTTTGAGTGCTGACAGGGGACAGGCCCAGTTGCACGGATGCGAAAAAACCAATGGCCAAGGCTGCAACGCCGGTCAATGCAGGAATCCACTTCTTGTTCATGATGCCTCGAGTAAGCGGGTCAAGCCCGGAATGTCTGTTTGGAACATAGACCCATCGCCATGGTTTCGGTTCAACAACCCACGCCGCTGCGCAGGGTTGGCCACACCCAGTTGCACCCACCGGTGTTTCCACTGGAATGCCACCGCTGGAAAAGCCTTGCCAGCCAACAAGGCATCCTCGCAGGCATCAAACGCCACGTTTTGATTGAGCAGCCAGTAGTCCACTTCCTTTTCATCGTCTGCAAACACCAGCAGGTGGATGTCGGAATGGGCGCTGCCAGTGCCGTTGACCTGTGCGCCGTACACAATCGGCTCAAAATGGGCCAGTTTTTGCATCAATTGCAGGGTGATTTCGCGCAGTTCACGCAGCTCGCGGGGCTGTGTGTCGGCCAAAAACAGGGCTTGATAGGCCCGCACTTCATCCTGAATTTCGGCATGGGTTGGAATGCGGTCGCGTGGAAGGCGCTCACGGCCGGCCACACTGCGAACCGCCTGATTGCAGGCCGAACCGTAGTCCAAACCATCTTCAGCAATCAATCGGGCCGCTGCCATGGCAATTTCACGGCGCAGATCGTCTTCCGGGGGGGTGAATTCGTCCATCGCCAGAGTGTATCCAAATTCGGAGGCACTACAATATGCACTTGCTCTGACAGGACGAAAGAATGCACATCCATATCCTCGGAATTTGCGGCACCTTCATGGGTGGCGTGGCCCAGCTGGCCAAGGCGCTGGGGCACACCGTGACGGGCTGCGATGCCAATGTTTATCCGCCCATGAGCACGCAGCTCACCCAGGCAGGCATTGCGCTGACCGAGGGTTTTGGGGTGGAACAGTTGGCCATACAGCCCGACTTGTGGGTGGTGGGCAATGTGGTGTCGCGAGGCAACCCCTTGATGGAAGCCATCTTGAACCAGGGCTTGCCCTACACCAGTGGCCCCCAGTGGGTGGGCGAACACATTTTGCGGGGGCGCACGGTGCTGGCGGTGGCCGGTACCCATGGCAAAACCACCACGGCGTCGATGTTGGCCTGGGTGCTGGACTGGGCCGGCCAAAAACCCGGCTTCCTGATTGGCGGTGTGCCCGGTGGTTTTGATGTGTCAGCGCGGTTGGGCGAAGGGCCCACCTTTGTGATTGAGGCCGATGAATACGACACGGCCTTTTTCGACAAGCGGTCCAAGTTTGTGCATTACCGGCCCCGTGTGGCCGTGCTCAACAACCTCGAATACGATCACGCCGACATCTTCCCCGATTTGGCGGCCATTGAGACCCAATTTCACCACTTGGTACGCACCGTGCCCAGTGAAGGGCGCATTGTTTGTCCAGCCAATACAGACAGCCTGCAGCGGGTGTTGAGGCGCGGCTGCTGGACGCCAGTGGACCATTTTGGTGTGCAGGGGCAAGGGGCGCTGGGCAACGATGTGGCCTGGCAGGCACGGCCGCTGGGCGCTTCCCGCTTTGAGGTGCTGCACCAAGGCGCTGTGGCAGGTACTGTGGATTGGGCTTGGTCGGGTGTGCACAACATCAACAACGCTCTGGCTGTGATGGCTGCGGCCCAAGCGCTGGGTGTGCCAGTGGCCACAGCATGCGATGCGTTGTCCAACTTCCCGGGTGTGAAGCGCCGCATGGAATTGCGGGGTGAGGCCGATGGTGTGCGGGTGTACGATGATTTTGCCCATCACCCCACAGCCATAGACACCACGCTGGCGGGTGCCCGCGCTTTGATGAATGAACAGGCTGCGCGCGAAAACCGCCAGCCCGGCCGTTTGATTGCCTTGTTTGAACCGCGCTCCAACACCATGAAAATGGGCACGCTGGCGCAGGCCTTGCCAGCCTCGTTCAACATGGCCGATGCCGTGTTGTGCTACACCGCAGGCATTACCTGGAATGTGAACGACACGCTGAGCCCACTGGGCGAACGTTTGTTTGCCAGTGCCAACCTGGACGAGGTGATAGGCCGGGTGGTGGCGGATGCACGTGCGGGTGACTGGGTGGTGGCCATGAGCAACGGCGCATTTGGCGGCATACACCAGCGCTTGCTGGATGCCTTGGCCCAACGCCAGCAGGTTGCCTGACCATGTGGCCTTTTGTGCTGGAAAGCCCGGGTGGATTTTCCGCACCGCCTCAACCCTTGGACTGGGTGGTGTATTTGCACGGCTTTCGCTCCAGCTCGCGGTCTGTGAAAGCCCAAAAAACCATTGATGCGTTTGCGCAAGCAGGCCAGGGCGACCGCCTGTGGGTGCCTGATTTGCCCGCCTCACCGGCGCAGGCGCTGGCCTTGGTTGAAGACGAGTTGCGGGTTCGACTGCACAACAACCCCCGCTTGCGCTTGGGGTTTATGGGCAGTTCGCTGGGCGGCTTTTATGCCACGGTGTTGGGCGAGCGCCACCTCAATGCACGCGTTGCCTTGCTCAACCCGGCGGTGAAGCCTTACAACGATTTGCAAGAACAGATTGGCCGCAAGGCGGTGTATTTTTCCGATGAGGAAATCGAGTTTGTTCCAGCCTACCTGGACGAGCTTCGGGCCATGGAAACAACGCAGTTGACCCAGGCAGACCGCTACCTGCTGGTGGCGGCGACCGGGGATGAGGTGCTGAGTTTTGCCAGCATGGTGGCCCGCTACCCAGGGGCCCACCAATTGCGCATACAGGGCTCAGACCATGCCCTGAGCGATTATGACGAGCAACTGCCGTTTGTGCGCCTGTTTATGGGGTTGGCATGACAGTGAACCGCTGGCATGCTGCATGCCCGGCCACCTGGCCGACCTGGGCGCGCGACTGGGCCTGCACCACAGGCTCACTGACTGTGCGCTTAAAAAGCCTGCAACGGGGGTTTGAGGTGGAGCCCGTGGCGCAAGGGTTGGCTGCGGTGCCGCCACGAACAGTGCCTGATGACCTGGCGACACGGCGGCACACCATGCGGCAGCGGCTGGTGCGCTTGAAAGTGGGTGGCCAGGTGGTGGTGTTGGCGCAAACCGTGATGACCTTGAACGGCAAAGCCTGCGACTGGCCTATTTGGAGTCGACTGGGAAAGCGCTCCTTGGGGTCGGTGTTGTTCACCGATCCGCTCGTGAGGCGCGGCCCTTTGCGCTTTGCGCGCTTGCCCGCCAGCACGCCGTGGATACAACAATTGCTCCGCAGGCAACCGGCATGCGCGGGGTTGCCGGTGGATTTGAATTTGAATGCGATGCGGATGGTGTATGCCCGATGTGCGCGGTTTGAACGCCGCCCGGGCCGCACGCCGCTGTGGGTGATGGAAGTGTTTCTTCCCACCCTAAACCTTTTTAAGCAGGACACAGCATGAATGTGTATTTCGAAGAAGCCGGCGCCTTCAAAATAGGGCGGGTGCTTCAAGAGCAGGGCAACGCTTACCAGGTGGAAACCTTGCATGGCAAACGCACCAAAGTGAAAGCCAACAGCATCTTCCTGAAGTTTGATTCACCCGACATGGCCGAGTTTGCAGAAAGCATCGACGCCCTGTCCAAGGAAGTGGACACTCAGTTGCTGTACGACTGCGCACCGGCCGATGAGTTTGAGTTCACCGCAATGGCTCAAGAATACTTTGGTGAAAAGCCGAACGTGGTTCAGCAGGCCGCCACCTTGCTGGCCCTGCATTCGGCGCCGATTCATTTTCACCGCAAGGGGCGTGGCATGTACAAGGCCGCACCCGCCGATATTTTGCAGGCGGCATTGGCTGGTCTTGAAAAGAAGCGTTTGCAGGCCGAGCAGCAGGAGGCCTGGGCCGAAGCCTTGGTGCGACGGGAATTGCCCGACCCATTCTTGAAGCAGGCCGCTCTGCTGCTGGTGCGGCCCGACAAAAACAGTCAAGAGTACAAAGCCCTGATGCTGGCGTGCACCCGCGCAGGCCGCTCGCCCGACGTGTTGTTGCTGGAGTGCGGTGCGTTCAAGAGCGTGCACGAGATGATGCGGGCCCGTTTTGCGGCCGTGCATTTCCCCAGGGGTACCGAGATTGATTTGCCCGCGCCCGCCGTACCGCAGGAATTGGCTGAATTGCCAGTGGCCTCGGTCCGTGCTTTTTCAATTGACGACATTTCCACCACGGAAATTGACGATGCATTCAGCGTGGTGCTGCTGGAGGGCAAGCGCGCCCGCGTGGGGGTACACATTGCCGCACCGGCCTTGCTGATTGAGCGTGGCAGCCCGCACGACAAAGTGGCGCGGGACCGCTTGTCCACCGTGTACGCACCGGGCGACAAAATCACCATGCTGCCCGCCAATGTCGTGGAGTTCAGTACCTTGGCCGAAGGCCGCACCGTGCCAGCTGTCAGCCTCTATGTGGACGTGGACACGGAAACCGGCGAGGTGGTTGGCACCCACACCAGCGTGATTGAACAGGTGCCGATTGCCGCCAATTTGCGCCACAACCACTTGGACGAGGCCTTGAGTGCCGAGGTGCTGGAAGATGCGTCGCTCACCGAGTTGCCTGCAGTGGGCGAGTTTTTACCGGCGCTGAAGGTGTTGTGGACCTGTGCCAAGGCCCTGAAGGCGGAGCGGGAGCGCGTGCGTGGACAACCCGAGAAACATGCCCGCATCGACTTCAACTTTTATGTTCACGACGATGGCACGGTGGACATTGTGCCGCGCCGCCGCGATGCGCCGTTGGACATTCTGGTGGCCGAATGGATGATTTTGGTGAACCGGGAGTGGGGCGGCTTTCTGAATCAACACAAGGTCACCGGCATTTACCGAATTCAACCGCCCATGGGCCGCGTGCGCATGTCCACCCATGCTGCACCCCATGCGGGTTTGGGTGTGCCCCAGTATGCCTGGAGCACCTCACCCCTGCGCCGCTATGTGGATTTGGTTAACCAGCAGCAACTCATTTCGGTGCTGCGTTCGGAAGCCCCGGTGTACACCGCCACCGATGCCGACTTGCTGTCGGCGGTGAACAGCTTCGACATCACCTACAAGGCGTATGCCGAGTTCCAGCAAAGCATGGAACGCTACTGGTGCCTGCGCTGGATTCAACAGCGCAACCGCAAACAGTTTGATGGGGTGGTGGTGAAAGACGAACTGGTACGGCTGGATGAAATCCCTCTGTTTGTCCGCTTGGTGGGCGTCACCTCACCGGGCCGTGGTGTGCAGGTGGAGGTGGAGCTGGACGAGGTCGATGAATTGACCTTGACGGTGTCCTGCAAGTTGATTGCGTTGAAGAAAGGCACGCCGACCCGTTTGCTGGATGATGAGGAGTTGGATGAACTGGTGGGTGATTCACCGGTTGGTGAATCTGTTGGGGAAGCTGCGGATGTGGCACCCGACAATGGGGAGGCTGCCGCTTGATGGTGATGGGTTTCCAAGGCCGCATGTTCAACCTTCAGAAAGCCTTGTTGCTGTCTGTGGTGTTGCATGCTGTGCTGCTCAGCATTCACTTTGTGAAGCCCCGTGCGGACAAACCCCTGCGCGCACCCCTGGAAGTGATTTTGGTGAATGCCAAATCCGCCAAGTCGCCCGACCAGGCGCAGGCCTTGGCACAGGTTGCACTCGATGGTGGTGGGCAAGCGGACAAAGGCCGCGCAACCACCTTGCCCAGCGAGGCTGAAGATGAGGTGATGCAGCGCGAGTTGGTGGCCAGCCAGAAAAAGTTGCAGGCATTGGAGCACTTACAGCGTGAGCTGACGGGTGGTGGCCTGCGGTTTTCGCCCAAAGACCCAGCGCTTGGGCATGCGGATGGCAAGTCGTCCATCGAGTCGGCAGACAGCCGCAACGGCCAGGACAACCAATCCCAGCGTGCCCTGGAGATCAAGCGTTTGCAGGCCCAAATCGCCGACAACATCAAGACCTACAACGAACGGCCACGCAAGCATTTCTTTTCCCCACGCACATCGCCGTATATATTCGCCATGTACGAAGAAGCCTGGCGGCACAAAGTGGAAACCGTGGGAAATGCCCATTATCCCGATGAGCTGAAAGGAAAAATTTACGGCAAACTGCGATTAACTGCTTACATCAAGGCGGATGGCAGTTTAGAGGAAGTGGAAATTGACCGGTCGTCAGGCTCAACCATTTTGGACCGTGCGGCAGTGCGCATTCTTCGGCAATCCGCGCCGTTTCCGCCGTTTTCCTCAGACATGCGGCAAAAAATTGATGTGCTGGCCATTACCCGAACCTGGGTATTCAGCCGTGACGAAATACGGACCGAGTAGACACAATGAGCACGCCTTTGCGTTTGGTGGTTTTGGGCAACCCGATTGCCCACAGCAAGTCCCCAGCCATTCACCGGGATTTTGCCAGTCAGTTGGGTTTGCCTGTTCAGTATGAGCGTGTGCTGGCCCCGCTGGATGGCTTTGTAGGCACAGTGCGCGCTTTGCAAGCAGCGGGTGTGGCGGGTGCGAATGTCACCGTGCCCTTCAAGCAGGCGGCCTTTGAATTGGCTAGCCAGTTTAGCGAGGGTGCGCGGTTTGCAGAAGCGGCCAACACGCTGGTGTTTTCTTCGGAAGGCATACGTGCCGACAACACCGATGGCGGTGGGCTGTGTCGCGACCTGAACCGGCAACTTCAGGCTCAGCAGTTGAGCCTGGCCGATTGTGAAGTGGTGTTGCTGGGGGCCGGGGGTGCTGCCAGTGGTTGCATGGCCGCCTTTAAAAACCACGGTGTGCAGGCATTGACCATTTTGAACCGCACGGTTCACAAGGCTGAGGCCCTGGCCCAGCGGGCCAGCAGTATTGGCTTGCCCTCTGCAGGTGCTGGCTTTGATGCAAAAGCCCCATCCACCAGTTTGCCTCGCGTGGTGGTGAATGCCTCGTCGGCCAGCCTGGCTGGTGAGGCACCTGCAGTGGACCCCGCTTGGTACAACAACGCGGTGTTGGCCTACGACATGATGTACGGTGCAGAGCCCACAGCCTTTGTACGCAAGGTGGCGAGCATGAACCCGGCATTGCCCACCAGCGACGGTTTGGGCATGCTGGTGTTTCAGGCGGCTTTGGCCTTTGAAATTTGGACTGGGCGTGCGCCCGATGGGCTGGCCACCCTGGCCCGCATGCGACAAGGGTTGGGGCAGCAACATGGTTAAACGGGGCAATACACAACGAGGCGCCGGCGGTGTTGTATTCGCCCCGGTGCGCTGGGTGTTCAAGTTGCTGTTCTGGGCATTTTGTGCAGTGGTGTTGCTGCAGTTGTGGTACTTGGCGCAAATCACATACTGGGCCCGCTTTAACCCCAGCAGCACCAGTTTCATGAACATTCGCCTGGAAGAAATGCGCAAAACCGACCGCAGTGCGCAGCTCAAACACGAGTGGGTGCCGTACGACCAAATTTCGATGAACCTGAAGCGCGCTGTGGTGGCGGCTGAAGACAGCGGTTTCATGAACCACTATGGTGTTGAGCCCGAGGCCATCGAAGTGGCCATTCAAAAAAACCAGCGGCGCGGCAAGGTCACGCATGGCGGGTCGACCATCACCCAGCAACTGGCCAAAAACCTGTTTTTGACCAGCAAGCGCAGTTACATCCGCAAAGGGCAGGAACTGGTCATTGCCTTCATGTTGGAGGCGATTTGGGGCAAACGCCGCATTCTGGAGGTGTACCTGAACGTGGTGGAATGGGGCAATGGGGTGTACGGTGCGCAAGCCGCATCGCGCTATTACTATGGCGTCAATGCCAGCCAGTTGAACGCTGCCCAAGCCTCCCGACTGGCCAGCATGCTGCCTGCCCCCCGTTACTTTGACAAACGCCGGGGCTCACCCTTCCTGGCTCGAAAAACCGCCACCGTTCAAGCCCGGTTGTATCAGGTCGCGGTGCCCAAATAAAACACGTCTGCGTCAATTGGCCTGGTTCAGTCTTCACCCATCAGCTCAGCCCACAAGGCTTGGATGGGCTGACGCAGGGCCATCATGGCGGGGTCGCTGCTGCGGCTTTTTTCATGGCCAGCCAATCGAAGGGCGTGTTGTTTGGCACGCAGCAGTCGGTAGGCATCGGCCACTGTCTGCGCCAGGTCTGCGGGTATCAAGCCCAAATCACCCGACTTTTTCAGCAAGGCAATGTTGCCCTTGTTTTTGGTGAGCGCCGGGTATTGGTGTGAATGGCCCAGCACCAAGGCTTGCACCATGAACTCGACATCCACCATGCCGCCGCGGTCGTGCTTGACATCAAACAGTTCAGTCGGGTTGGGGTGGCCTTCCAGCATTTTGTGGCGCATCGCAATCACCTCACGTTTCACCTCAGCCCAGTCACGGGGCAGGCAAAGAATTTCATCCCGCAGGGCTTCAAACCGTTGCCCAATGTGTGCATCGCCCACACAGAAGCGCGCGCGGGTGAGGGCTTGGTGTTCCCAAAACCATGCACCCACACCGCCTTCACGGCGTTGGTAGGATTCAAATGAGTCCACGGTGCTCACCAACAAACCAGCCTCTCCATTGGGGCGTAAGCGGAAGTCGGTTTCAAACAGGGTGCCCGCTGCGGTGTGGGTGGTCAGCCAGCGGTTCACGCGTTTGGCCAGGCTCGCGTACAGTTCGGGTGCACGCTCGTCGTCGTCTTCAAACAGGAAAATCATGTCCAGGTCGGACGCATAGCCCAACTCTTTGCCGCCATGTTTGCCGTAGGCGATGATGGCAAATTTGGGTTGCTCCACATGGCGTTTGGGCACCTGGCTCCACGCGGCTTCCAGCACCACTTCCAATGTGCAGTCGGCCAGTTCGGACAACAGGTCCGACACCACTTCCACGGTCAGCAGGTTTTCAAGGTCTTGTGCCAACACCCGGAAGAGCTGTGCATGGTGTTGCTCGCGCACCAGGTCCATCTGGCGCTCCAGGTCGGGTTGCCCGTCGGGCGTCACGGCCTGTGCCAAGGCTTCCCGAACCTGGGCTTTCCATTGGCCAAAGTTGGGGGGTGCCAGCAGGGTGCGGCTGTCCAGCAACTCATCGAGCAAAATGGGGTGGCGAATCAGAAAATGTGCCGCCCAAGGGCTGGCCGCCAGCATGCGGCTGACGCGCATGCGCGCCACCGGGTATTCGTCCAGCAGCGAGAGGTAAGCGCCGCGTCGCGACACCGTCTCAATGAGGTCGCAGCAAAATTTCCAGCAGGTATCGGGCTCATTGGATGAGCCTGAGGCTGCCAGCAAAGCCGGCATTACCCGGTCCACCCGTTCCCGGTGGGCAGTGGGCAGCGTTTGGTAGCGGCCCGACTCGATAAACTGTTGGTAACGGTCTTGGGCTGCCTGCGGGTTTTTAAATCCTTGGGTGAGCTTTTCCGGCCAGGGCAGGGACAGGTCCGCAGTTTCTTCGTCTTCGGTTTTGTCGCCAAACACCAGGTCAAAGTGATCGGCCACAAAGGCCATGTGCTCGGTCAGGGTTTGCTGGAACAGCGCAGCATCGTCAAAACCCATGGACAAGGCAATGCGCTGTACCTCGGCATCACCTGCAGGCAAGCGGTGGGTTTGGGCATCGTCCACATACTGCAGGCGGTGCTCTACATCGCGCAAAAAATGGTAAGCCGCCACCATGCGTTCAAATTCGTGAGCATTGAGCAAACCCAGTTCAACACACACCGCGAGTACGTCCACTGTGCGCCGCCGTTGCAGCTTGGGTTCGCGCCCACCCCGAATCAGCTGAAAAGCCTGGGCCGTGAATTCAATTTCGCGAATACCGCCGCGGCCCAGTTTGACG
Source organism: Limnobacter sp. (assembly GCF_036405155.1). Classification (GTDB taxonomy): domain Bacteria; phylum Pseudomonadota; class Gammaproteobacteria; order Burkholderiales; family Burkholderiaceae_B; genus Limnobacter. The sequence goes on from NZ_DASWYD010000004.1 coordinate 97,316, forward strand.
TGCACGGTGCCGGGGTGCTGGTGCTCACGTTTGTTCACCTCGCTGCGAATTTGCGCATGCAAGGCCCGCAGAGCCCGAATGGCGCCGAAGTCGAGGTATTTCCGGTAGACAAAAGGCCGAATGATGCTGTTCAGGTTGTTCAGCGTTTGCTGAAAAGCCTCGTCCTGGCTGGGGTTCACCGTCCAGTTGATGACCCGCGCCTTGATCCACGCATAGCGTTCCCATTCCCGGCCCTGCACCATGAAATACTCTTCCAGCATGTCCAGGCTGACCACCAGGGGGCCCGAGTCGCCATTGGGGCGAAGCCGCATGTCCACCCGGAACACAAAGCCGTCCTCGGTCACTTCCGAAATCAATTTGATCAGCTTGCGGCCCACTTGGGTAAAAAATTCTGCATGGGACTGTTTGCGGCCGGTTGGACCACCCAGGGTCTCGCCGTCCTGGTTGTACAAAAAAATCAGGTCAATGTCGCTGGAGGCATTCAGTTCTAGACCCCCCAGCTTGCCCATGCCCACCACCATCAGGCTGTCTTGCTGCTCGGGCTCACCATACCGTTCGACCTGGGCAGCGTGGCAGTGGTTGAGTGCAATTTGCACCGAGGCATCGGCCAAAAAGGACAGGGCCTCGGTGACCTCAAAGAGTTCCGCCTGCTTCAACAGGTCCCGTTTCATGATTTCCAGCATGCTGCGCTGGCGGGCCAGCCGCAGTGCCTTCATCAGCGCCGCCTCGTCGCTCAGGCCCCGCGCCGGTTCCAGCCAGCGGTTGATGAGCGTGATCAGGTCCAGCCCCGGGTCGGTGTCGGTGTTCCAGTCCGGAAAACGGTTCAACCAGCGTTGGGCGTAGTGCGAATGGGCGGGCCACACAGCGTGGCAGAAATCCATGGGGAGGGTCATGTGGTGGCGGTACGGTAAGGGTGCTTGGTTTTACAATAGCGTACACGATGTACCACTTCTTGTTGGAAGCACTGTTTGCTGGACGAATCCACCCCTGTTGAAATGACCACACTGGCTGTGGTTGACCCGTGGCGCCGGGCGCGCACCTGGGCGTTTTGGGTGTTGGCTTCCCTCTACATCCCGTTGTGCATGGCCTTGATTGCGCTCAAGTGGTGGGTGTTGCCGCAGGTGGATACTTATCGACCCCGCCTGGAGCAGTGGTTGAGCGAACAAACCGGTCAGCCCGTCAAAATGGGTGCGCTAAAGGCCCAATGGCGGGGCTTAAGTCCGCAAATCACGCTGGAAGGGCTCACCATTTCAAGGGCTGATGGCACGCCCGGCTTTGAAACACCGCTGGTTCGCATGGACTGGTCGCTGCCCAGTTTGCTGGCTTTCAACCCCAATTTGTCCAATCTGGAAATTCATTCGCCCGTGTTGCAAGTGCGTCGGTTGAATGACGGGGTGTTTGAAGTGGCTGGCATTCACATCAAGCCGGACGGACGTACCGACAACCCTGGTCTGGACTGGTTGCTGCGTCAGCGGCGCGTGTTGCTGAACGACATTCAAGTGGTGTGGCAAGACGACCAAGGCCTCTGGCCCAACGCGGCCATTACACAGGGTGAGGTCCTTCTCCGCAATGCGTTTGGGCAGCACCGTTTGGGGGGCGAGCTGGTGTTGCCTGCCTTGGGCCAGCAACCCATCCGCGTTCAGTCCCGATTCAGCACGCCTTTGTGGTCGACCCAACCCGGCAATGTCCGGAATTGGTCCGGCGTGGTGTTTACCAGCCTGAAGCTGGACAATTCGGAGCCCATCGCCCGTTTGCTGAAACTGTTCAAACTGGACGTGGGCTTGGAGGCTGCCGACGCCCGAATCTGGCTGGATTTTGCAGAGGGTCTTGTTCAAGGTTCCCTCATGGATGCCCGGGTGGAGCGTTTCAGCCTGTCCAATCCGGATGTGGATGCCTCGCCATTTCGTTTGACCCATGCCAGTGCCTTGGTGGAGGTGCAGGGTGAGCATTCATTGTTCAAGCCCACTGCAGTCACCTTGAAAAACCTGACCGGGCAGCTGAGTGGGCAACGCCAGTTTGGCCCTAGTAATGTGGGCTTTGCCAGGGCTGAAGTGCAAAGTGCCTTGAACTGGTCACTGATTGTTCAAAATCTGGATGCTGAGCAAGCGCGAGCTGTGGCCCGTGAATTGGCCCCGCACATTGGGCAGGCCGAGGCCTTGGCGCGCCTCGATGATTACGACATTTCCGGCCGTCTCGACAAAGCCCTGTTAACCTGGAAAACACCGATTTCCGCGGTAAGTGGGAATGCTGGCCAGGAATCTGCGCCCGTTGATCTCGCCTTTCAAAGCGATGTGGTTTTTCGGGACTTGACCTTGCTGCACACCAGCGAGATTCAAACCAAAGGCCAGCCAGCTCGCAAGCAGGTCACAGGTTTTCGACATCTCAGTGGTTCGTTCAGGGGCAATAACCAAAAAGGCCAGTGGCAAATCAACGGCCAGAACAGCAGTTTGGCGCTGCCTGAGGTGTTTGAAACCCCCTCGCTGGAATTTGCAGACCTCCAAGGTGAAGGCCGCTGGGCGAACCTGTTCACACCCGGCTCGCCGGTTGACCTCACCGTTCAACAGCTTCGGGTACATAACGCCGATTTAACAGCTGATGTGCAGGGCACTTACCGTTTTGTTGAGCAGGGGGAAGATGAAATGAACCTCCGGGGTTCGATTGAACAGGCCCAGGTTCAACAAGTGCCCAAGTATTTGCCCTTGGTGGTGGGTGAATCGGCCCGCAGCTGGTTACAGACCGGCCTGAAAGGTGGTGTGGCCCGGCAAGGCCAATTTGTGATCGAGGGCAAGGTCAGTGATTTTCCGTACGGTGAGGCCAAGTATCCGGGGCGTTTCAACATCGACATTCCCTTTTCAGAAGGTGTGCTGCAATTTGCACCCGAGTGGCCCCAGATCAGCAACATTCGCGGCCGGGCCGTGTTTGAAGGCAAGGCCATGCGCATTGTGGCGGACACCGCCGAAACCCAGGGTGTGCCGCTGCGCAACGTGGAAGCCAAAATTGCCGATTTGGGGGCCACCAAAACACTGTTGACCATTGATGGCCACGGTGAAGGCGAACTCAAGAACATGGTGGCGTATGTCAACAACAGCCCGGTGAGTGGCCTCTTGGGGCAGGCACTCAGCAAAGCGGATGCGGAGGGCAATGCAAAGTTGCTGCTGGGCTTGCGCATCCCCCTGGATGCTGTTCAAAACACCGAGGTCAAAGGCAACCTGCAATTGAAGGGCAACGCCATCAAACTGGTGCGTGGCATGCCCAAGGTCACTGCGTTGGACGGCAGCATTGCCTTTTCCAACAAAGGCCTGCGAATCGACCAATTGCAGGGGCAGGCCCTGGGTGCTCCTGTTCAAATCAAAGGCACCACCGACGCCAACGGTCGCATGGAAATTCGGGCCACGGGTGTAGCCCGCGCCGCTGGTTTGGCCCAATACCTCAACCCCTTGATGGAGCCGTATTTGTCCGGCTCAACGCCTTTTAGTGTCATGGTCAGCAGCCGCAACAATCGGCTGGACATCGACATCAACAGCCAGCTTCAGGGCTTGGAGGTCAAACTTCCCGCGCCATTGGGTAAAAAGGCGGATGTTCGTTTGCCCCTCAAAATCCAGCAATCCATCAGCAACAACACGGGCCGGTGGACGGTGGACTTGGGGCCAGATGGCAGCACCAACAGCGCCGCCATGGCAGGCCAATTGCGTGCGGTGGTCAGTGACCGTGGTGAACAAACCGACGTTGATTCACTTCAGTTTGTGATTGGCACCCCCTTGCCAGTGCCTGCTGCTGGCATTCAGGGTGACGTGCGGGTGGCCACGCTGGATGTCGACACATGGCGCAACATTGTCGATCAAATTTCTGGTGAGGCCTCGGCCCACAAAGGCAGCGCGCAACGCCCCACCGGTTTGTTGGGCGACTGGTTGGCAGAGCAAGGGGATGGCTCAGCCCGGGTGCGCCTGCGCCTGCGCGCAGACAAAATCAACCTCAGTGGCAAGTCGTTTGAAGGCGTGTCGCTCACGGCCCGCACCATTGAAAAGCGTTGGCAGTTTGATGTGGCAGCCAAAGGTGTGGATGGCTACTTGTCCTGGGTGAAAGACAAAGCCCGCCCGGAAGGCGCTGTGCTGGCACGCTTCAAAAAGCTGACCATTCCGAAGTCGCTGGATGGCGGGGTGAAAAAGCTGGTGGATGAACCCGCATCCAGCATTCCTGCACTGGATGTGCAGGCCGATGAGTTTGTGATGAACGACCTGCGCATGGGTGCGCTCACGGTGCGGGCATTCAACCAAACCCGGGATGAAGTGCTGTCCAACCCGCAGCGGCAACGCGAATGGCGTCTGGAGGAGTTGAAACTTGAAAACCCCGAGTCCGTGACTGTAGCGAAAGGCGTTTGGCAGTACACCCCGGGCCTCGTTAACCAACGCACAGACCTCGACATCAATCAAACCGTGAAAGACGCCGGTGGGTTGCTGGCCCGCTTGGGCATGAATGATGTTTTCAAGGGCGGTGAAGGCACCTTGACCGGCCGTCTGCGTTGGAACGATGGGCCCACCAGCATCGATTACGACAGCTTGAGTGGGCAGTTCAAACTAAGTAGCCGAAAAGGCCAGTTTTTGAAGGCCGACCCGGGTGCCGCCAAGTTGCTGGGCGTGCTGTCACTGCAAAGCATTCCTCGGCGCTTTACGCTGGACTTCAAGGACATTTTTTCCCAAGGTTTTGCCTACGACACCATTGAGGCCGATGTCACCCTGAATGAAGGCATAGCCACCACCCGAAATTTCAAAATGACGGCGCCCAGCGCCACGGTGCTGATGGACGGCACCCTCGACCTTGACAAAGAAACGCAAAACCTGAACGTGGTGGTGTTGCCTGACTTGAACGCCACCGGGGGGTCGCTGGTGTATTCGCTGATTGCAGCCAACCCCGCAGTGGGCATTGCCTCTCTGATTGCAGATTTTTTGTTCAAAGACCCCATTTCCAAGGTGTTCTCGGTTCAGTACAAGGTCAGTGGTCCATGGGCATCACCTACCATTGAACGCCTGAAAAAGTCGGGTGAAACCGGCGATGCCCGAGGAGGATGAATGACCCCAAACACGCCTGCCGCAGTGCGCGTTGCTGCCCTGCAAATGATTTCCACCCCCGAGCTAGAGCGCAACCTGGAAACCGCCGAGCGCCTTGTTCAGCGGGCTGCCGCCGAGGGCGCCGAGTTGGTGCTGTTGCCGGAGTATTTCTGCCTGATGGGCCACAAAGACACTGACAAACTGGCCATTGCCGAGGCCTATGGACACGGGCCCATCCAAACATTTTTGTCCGAAGTGGCGGCCAGCAACCAAGTCAACATCGTGGCGGGCACGCTGCCGCTGAAAGTGCCCGAGGTCGATCTGCCCGATGCAACACCGCGGGTGTTCAACAGCAGCCTGGCCTTCGACAGCACAGGCCAGTGCGTGGCCCGCTACGACAAAATCCACCTGTTCTGCTTTAACAAAGGCGCCGAGAGTTACGACGAGGCCCGGGTGTTGAAAGCCGGCAACACGCCCGTGGTTGCCGAATTGGCTGGCTTGAATGTCGGCTTGTCAGTCTGTTACGACCTGCGCTTTCCCGAGTTGTACCGCCGCATGGGGCAGCTTCAAGGCCCGCTGGACCTGATCCTGATGCCGGCTGCATTTACTTACACGACCGGCCGTGCCCACTGGGAGGTGTTGATGCGCGCCCGCGCCATTGAAAACCAATGCTATGTGCTGGCCTGCGGGCAGGGCGGTCTGCACCCCAATGGTCGCCGCACCTATGGGCATTCCATGCTGGTGAATGCCTGGGGTGAGGTAGAGGCTGTGCAAGCCGACGGTGAGGGTGTGGTGATGGGCACCGTGGACCCTGCTAAGATGAACGATATCCGGGCCAGCCTGCCAGCGCTGACCCACCGCGTGTTGTAAAAGGAACATCCATTCATGAACGTTGTTGACCCATCCATCGAAAACCTCGCCATTGCCCAAAACCTGTTGTGGACGCCCTACGGCATCGACGAGCAGGTGGTGCACAAGGCCTTTGGCGAAATGTTCAGCCACAAGGTGGATTTTGCCGACCTGTATTTTCAGTATGGGTGCGTGGAAGGTTGGTCCCTGGATGAAGGCATTGTCAAAAGCGGCAGCTACAACATTGAGCAAGGCGTGGGCGTGCGCGCGGTCAGCGGCGAAAAAACTGCCTTTGCCTATTCCGACGACATTGCTTTGAAGCCCATCTTGGCGGCGGCCAAAAGCGTGCGTGAAATTGCCGCCCTGGGCAAAACCGCCAACCGTAACCTCAAAACAGGCAAAGGCTTTACCGCCAATGCTGGTTTGGCGCTGTATGCGCCGCTCAATCCCATTCCATCCCTCAGTTCAACCGAGAAAGTGGCCCTGCTGAAGCGTCTGGAGCAGTTTGCCCGCAAGCGGGACCCCCGCGTGAAGCAGGTGATGGCCAACATTGTGGGCGCCTACGACGTGGTGCTGGTGGCCCGCAGCGATGGCGTGCTGGCCGCCGATGTTCGCCCCTTGGTTCGCATCAATGTGAGCGTGGTGGTGGAGCACAAAGGCCGCCGCGAAACCGGCAATTCTGGCGCGGGTGGCCGATTCGACTTTGCCCGGTTTACCGATGAGTTTTTGCAGGCCCATGCCCACAAGGCGGTGGACGAAGCCTTGGTCAACCTCGAAGCCAAACCTGCACCGGCAGGCGCTCAAACCGTGGTGCTGGGCTCGGGCTGGCCCGGCATTTTGCTGCATGAAGCCATTGGCCATGGTCTGGAAGGCGACTTCAACCGCAAGGGCAGCAGCGCTTTCTCGGGCATGATCGGCCAACGCGTGGCCGCCAAGGGCGTGACTATTGTGGACGATGGCACACTGGCGGGCCGCCGGGGTTCGTTGAACATTGACGATGAAGGCAACAAAACCGAGTGCACCACACTGATTGAAGACGGCATCCTCAAGGGCTACATTCAGGACATCACCAACGCGCGTCTCATGAAAATGCCGGTGACCGGCAATGGCCGCCGCGAGAGTTTTGCCCACCTGCCCATGCCCCGCATGACCAACACCTACATGTTGAATGGCAACAAAACGCCCGAAGAAATCATCGCCAGCGTGAAGGACGGTGTGTACGCCGTGAACTTTGGCGGCGGCCAGGTGGACATCACCAGCGGTAAGTTTGTGTTTTCGGCTTCGCTGGCCTACAAAATTGAAAACGGCAAAATCACCTACCCCTTGAAAGGCGCCACGCTGATTGGCAACGGGCCAGACTCACTCACCAAAATTTCCATGGTCGGTAACGACATGGCCCTGGACGACGGCGTGGGTACCTGTGGCAAGGAAGGCCAGAGCGTGCCCGTTGGTGTGGGGCAACCAACCCTGCGGATTGACGGTTTGGTGATGGGTGGAACGCAGTAAAGGGCTTAACCGACGCTTGCGCTGTGTCAGCGAGACCACAGAAAACCTTGTTACAATCCGGTACTTGGCTTGCCCGGCACAGCAAAAATCGTTTAGAGTAAAGGCATGAAATATACCCACGCCCATTCTTTTTACGCGTTTTACAGCTTCTTTGCCTGGTTTTGGCAAGCGGCGGACGAGGGTTGTGCGTAACACACACTGAAGTACCAAACACCCAAAACCGCCAGGCTCTGAATACCTGGCGGTTTTTTTTTAACCCATGGGTCGCGAAAACGGGTTGATAAAAAACACGCCAGCGCTCAGGAGAATTGGCAATGAACACGGTAACAGACGACTTGAGAATCAAAGAAATCAAAGAGCTGCAAACCCCCGCAGCCCTCATCGCAGAGGTGCCCATCACCGAGGCCATCGCTCAAACGGTGTCGGGCTGCCGCAAGGCCTTGCACCAAATTTTGCATGGGGCTGATGACCGCCTCATCGTGGTGATGGGCCCTTGCTCCATCCACGACACCAAGGCCGCCATGGAGTACGCTGGCAAGCTGATGGCCTATCGCCAAAAGTACGCGGAAGACCTCGAAATCGTGATGCGGGTGTACTTCGAAAAGCCCCGCACCACCGTGGGCTGGAAAGGCTTGATCAACGACCCCGACCTGGACGGCAGCTTCCAGATCAACAAGGGTTTGCGAATTGCCCGTGAAGTGCTGGTGAACATCAACAGCCTGGGCCTGCCCGCCGGTACCGAATTTCTGGACATGATTACCCCGCAGTACATTGCCGACCTGGTGAGCTGGGGTGCCATTGGTGCCCGCACCACCGAAAGCCAGATTCACCGCGAACTGTCTAGTGGGCTGAGCTGCCCAGTGGGCTTCAAAAACGGCACCGATGGCAACGTGAAAATTGCAGTGGACGCCATCAAGGCCGCCCAGCACCCCCACCACTTCCTGAGCGTGACCAAGGAAGGACGCAGCGCCATTGTCAGCACCACCGGCAATGAAGACTGCCATGTGATTTTGCGCGGCGGCAAAGCGCCCAATTACGATGCAGCCAGCGTAGAAGCAGCGGCTGTTGAGATCGGCAAATCGGGCCTGGCTGCCCGCATCATGATTGATGCCAGCCACGGCAACAGCAGCAAAGTGCCCAAAAACCAGGTGGGCGTTTGCGACAACATTGCCGAGCAGTTGGCTGCTGGCGACCGCCGCATCATGGGTGTGATGGTGGAAAGCCACTTGGTGGAAGGCCGCCAAGACCTGGAGCCGGGCAAGCCCCTCACCTACGGCCAGAGCATTACCGACGGCTGCGTGGGTTGGGATGACAGCCTGCAGGTGCTGGAAACCCTGGCTGCAGGGGTGCGCAAGCGCCGCTTGGCCTCTGCTGGGCAGTAAACGCCGGGCAGTCACAGCACACCTCAGGGTTTGCAGCCAGCAGCCCCAATCCACCAGCCAAACCGGGCCCTGTGCCCGGTTTTTTTACGTCCAGGCCTGGCGTCTGCAGAACTGAGGCGTTTCGAACCATTCATTTGCAAAGTGCTACTTAGGGGTCCATTTCAAATCATGGAGGCCTTAATGCCATACGCCGAAAGCAGTTGCATGCAGTTGAAAGCACAGGGTTTGCAACACGACATGCTCAGCAGCGTTGGCGCGTTTAACGACTGGTTGGGGCCGGTTCGGGAAATCAAGGCGCAGGCGAAGGTACTCAAAGATGCGGTGAAATCGCTTGGCCGTGAAGCGTGCCCCCAACTCAAAGCCTCCGCAAAAAATGTGTACCAACTCAGCAGCAATTTGAAGGCTGGTCTCAAGGCCATTTTCCGAACCTACGACGAGGACCTTAAATGCATCCGCAAGGGAAAGCCCCCCTACTCATTGTTCGATCGGGAGCAGGAGCTTGGCACCTTCAAAGACCATGTGCGCTTTGCTGAAAGCCTGGTTGCAGCGGTGCTCGACCCCACCGACGCACCCGACTGTCAAGGCCATGCTGTTGACGGTTCCGAAAAACACCATCCATTGGCGTTGGCCTACGGCGATGCCAACTTGCGCGTGGCCCCGTCCGAGAAAGTGGCAAAGATCGCGGATGCCTATCGCAAAACGGTTGGGGCTACCAAAACACTGCACACTTCCATCCAATCTTCGGCGGTTCGCAGCCGTGTGTCGCCTTTCTCAGAAGATCCAGACTATCTCGTGACCCAGGCCAACCAACGTGCGCAGCGCTATCCGTCCTATGTCGCAGACCACTGGTGAGGTGTCTTTAATCCACGTATTGGAAAGGCGATGATTGGCTCACATAGAATGACCATTTTGGGTCGGCAGTTTCAGGCTGACCCAAAGTCGCGTTCACCCCCAGCGTTTACAATCAAAAGCTTGCAGTAACCCACTCCGCAGGCTTTCCGATGACACGCAAGCGCGCACCTTCCCCCGCCACCGAATCCACCTACCTGGGCAAGCTCATCCGCATTCGCGGTGCCCGGCAGCACAACCTCAAAAACCTCAACCTCGATATTAAAACCGGCGAAATCACCGTGTTCACCGGGGTCAGTGGCAGCGGTAAAAGCTCTCTGGTGTTCGACACGTTGTATGCCGAAGGCCAGCGCCGGTATGTTGAAACTTTCTCGCCCTATGCGCGCCAGTTTCTGGACCGCATGGATAAACCCGATGTGGACAGCATTGACGGCGTGTTGCCTGCCATTGCCATCGACCAGGCCAACCCGGTACGCACATCCCGCAGCACCGTGGGCACCATGACCGAAATCAACGACCACTTGAAACTGATCTACGCGCGTGCTGCCCATTTGCACTGCCGCCAATGCGGGCAGTGGGTGCGCGAAGACACACCCGCCAGCATTCAGTCCACCCTGCGTGAGCGGGCTGCTGCACAGAACGACCCCCGTGTGGTGATTACATTCCCAGTCACCGTGCCGCTGACCTTGAGCGAACAGGATGTAGAAGACTTTTTGAGTGCGCAGGGCTACACCCGTGTGCACCGCGAAACCTTGGTGCAACTGGCTGATGCAGTGGTTGACCCAAAAAAAGACAGTAAAAAAACCAGCAAACCCAAAGGTGCCAAGTCCAAAAAAACGGTGGCCAGCAATGCACCCACCCACAAAATTCTGGACGTGGTGCAGGACCGTTTCCGCGTGGGCAACACCGAAGAAAGCCGTTTGAGCGATGCCATCGCCTCGGCCCTGCACCGGGGCAAAGGCAAAGTGAACATTTTTGCATTGCCCGATGATGATGGTGAGGCTGCCGCACCTTGGCGTTTCTCCGAAGGCTTGCATTGCGCCACTTGCGACATCGACTATGCCAAGCCCTTGCCCAGCCACTTCTCGTTTAATTCCCCCTTGGGCGCTTGCGAAACCTGCCGGGGTTTTGGTCGGGTGATTGGCATTGATTACGGTCTGGTGATTCCCGATGAAAACAAATCCCTTGCTGAGGGCTGCGTCAAGCCCTGGCAAACCGAAAGCTTCAAGCCTTGCCAAAAGGACCTGGTGAAATACGCCAAGCAGCGCGGCATAGCCACCGACATTGCCTTCAAGCACCTGCCCGAAGAACACCAACTTTGGGTGATTGAGGGTGATGCCAATTTTGATGGCAACTGGGATGGCCCCTTGTTTTATGGCGTAGCCCGTTTTTTTGAATGGCTGGAAACCCGCACTTACAAAATGCATGTGCGGGTTATGTTGTCGAAGTACCGCAGCTACACCCCCTGCACAGCTTGTAACGGCGCACGGCTAAAGCCCGACTCGCTGTTGTGGAAACTGCCGCATGCCGATGCACGCCACAACATTCACGACATCATGATGATGCCCTTGGTGAAAGTGGCCCAGCTGTTTGCAAACCTGCAATTGCCCGGCGCGCTCGACGAAGCCAGCGACCTGGTGCTTCAGGAAATTCGCACCCGCTTGCAGTTTCTCATTCAAGTGGGATTGGGCTACCTCACGCTGGACCGGCAAAGCCGCACGCTGAGTGGTGGTGAAGTGCAGCGCATCAACCTGACCACTGCCTTGGGCAGTTCGCTGGTGAATACCCTGTTTGTGCTGGATGAACCTTCGGTGGGTCTGCACCCCCGCGACATTGCCCGCGTGGCCACGGCCATGCAACGCCTAAAAGAGGCGGGCAATACCCTGGTGGTGGTGGAGCACGACCCGCAGCTCATGAACCAGGCCGACCGTCTCATCGACATCGGTCCAGGCCCCGGTGAGGCGGGTGGACAGATTGTGTTTGATGGAGCCCCGGCAGCCATTGAAACGGCGGACTCATTGACTGCCCGTTACCTCAAGGGCGACCTCAAAGTGGTGGCCCCCACTGATAAAGCGCTGGGCGATGGTGCGCAGCACTTGCTGCTCAGCGGTGTGCGCGCCAACAACCTGAAAAACATTGATTTCAAGCTGCCCCTGAATCGGCTGGTGGTGCTCACAGGGGTGTCGGGTTCAGGCAAGTCCACCCTGGTGCAAGACGTGCTGGTGCCCGCACTCAAAAAAATCAAGGGCGAGCCCACCGAAGCACCAGGTGAGTTTGACTCCCTGGATGGTGCCGAGTTGATCGGCCAACTGGCCTTCGTGGACCAAAGCCCCATCGGCAAAACCACGCGAAGCAACCCCGCCAGCTATGTGGGCGCATTTGATGAGCTTCGCAAAATATTCTCTAAAACCACGGTGGCGGTGGAGCGGGGCTATACCCCCGGCTTTTTCAGTTTCAACAGTGGCGATGGCCGTTGCCCCATGTGCGGTGGCAATGGCTTTGAGCATGTGGAAATGCAATTCCTGAGCGATGTCTATTTGCGCTGTGGTGAATGCAACGGCACCCGCTACCGGCCCGAGGCCCTGGAAGTGACCATTGAACGCAAGGGCCAGGTGCTGAACATGCACCAAGTGCTGGAACTGACCGTGGACCAAGCCCTGCACCTGTTTGATCACGACAGTGCCTTGCGCAAAACATTGCAACCCTTGGCTGAAGTGGGTTTGAACTACCTGCGCCTGGGGCAACCCGTGCCGACCTTGAGCGGTGGCGAAGCCCAACGCCTGAAGCTGGCTGGCTTTTTGGCTGAACTCAAACCCACCGTCAGCGGCCAGAAAGTGGCCAAGCGGGGCGATCTGTTTGTGTTTGACGAACCCACCACCGGCCTGCACTTTGACGATGTAGCCAAGCTCATGAAGAGCCTGCGCCTGCTGCAGCAGGCCGGCCACAGTGTGTTGGTGGTGGAGCACAACCTGGATGTGATTTGTGCGGCCGACTGGTTAATCGACCTAGGGCCCGAGGCGGGCGAGTTTGGGGGTGAGTTGGTGGCCCAGGGTACGCCCGACGCATTGGCCAAACACAAGCACAGCCATACGGGTGTGGCCATTGCGCAATACCGCAAGCAGCGCAATTTGCTGAAAGCTGCCGATCTCAATGCAGGCGAACACGCAGGCTCAGCGCGTGAGCCCGATGCACTGTATGAAGTGTCAACTACACGCCGCGCCAGTACCGATGGCATTGAAATTCTGCACGCCCGCGAACACAACCTGAAAAACATCAGCCTCACCATTCCCCGTGAGCAAATGACGGTCATTACCGGTCCATCAGGCAGCGGTAAATCCACCTTGGCCTTTGACATTCTGTTTTCCGAAGGTCAGCGCCGGTATCTGGAAAGCCTGAACGCCTATGCACGCCAATTTGTGCAGCCTGCTGCCAAGCCCGAGGTGGACGCTATTTTTGGCATTCCACCTACGGTGGCCATTGAGCAGCGCACCAGTCGGGGTGGTCGTAAAAGTACAGTGGCCACCGTCACCGAGGTGTACCACTTCCTGCGCTTGCTGTTTGTGAAGCTGGGTATTCAACATTGCCCCACGTGCGAAGTGCCCATTGCCCCGCAAAGCATGGACTCGATGCTGGCGCAAATCATGCAGGCCTACAAGGGTAAGGAAATTACTTTGCTGGCTCCCTTGGTACAAGGCCGAAAAGGTATTTACAACGAAATCGCCAAATGGGCGGTCGACAGGGGTTATGAACGCTTGCGGGTGGATGGTGCATACGTACCCACCAACCCTTGGCCCAAACTGGCCCGTTATCAAGAACACCACATTGAAGTGCCGGTAGACACACTCACCGTGAATGCCAAGGGTGAAAAAAAACTGCGCGAAGTATTGGCGCGTGCCCTTGAGTTTGGAAAAGGCACCGTGATGGTTGAAAGTACGAGCTCAGGCCGTGAGCCTGAATCAACCATTCAGTTTTTCTCAACCAAACGCGCCTGCCCAAGTTGTGCACGCAGCTTTCCTGAGCTTGACCCCCGCTTGTTCAGCTACAACAGCAAACACGGCTGGTGCCCAAGCTGCTTTGGTGTTGGCGAAAAGGTGGATGGCTTTGATGCCGACACCACGGGTGAAGAAGGGCGCTGGCTGGCTGAGCAAGACCGCAGTGAGCAAGACGACGAAACCGATGACGCTGGCTACCTCGGCAGCGGCTTGGTGTGTGGCCAATGTGATGGCCAACGCCTGAACGCCACGGCCCTGGCTGTGAAGTTTAAAGGGCAAAGCATTGCCGAGCTGGCCGACCAAACCGTGACCGATGCATTGCACTGGGTGGAGGCCCTTAAGCTGGATGCGCGCGAAGAAACCATTGCCAAAGACATTCGAATTGAAATGGCCGGCCGCCTGAAGTTTTTGAAGCAGGTCGGTCTGGATTACCTGCACCTCAACCGCAGTGCACCGACCTTGAGTGGTGGTGAGGCGCAGCGTATTCGCCTGGCCAGCCAGTTGGGTACCAACCTGCGTGGTGTGTGTTATGTGCTGGACGAGCCCACCATCGGCCTGCACACCCGTGACAATCATCGCCTGCTGGATGCGCTGGATGAATTGCGCAGCAAGGGCAACACCTTGGTGGTGGTGGAGCATGACATTGACACCATGCTGCGTGCTGACCGCTTGGTGGACATTGGCCCAGGTGCGGGCAAGCTGGGTGGGGCCATCATGTCGCAAGGCAGTGTGGCCGAGGTCCGCGATGACCCCAATTCCCTCACCGGCCGTTACCTCAAGCAACCAATACCACACCTGTTGCAACCGCGCCGCCCAGTGGACAAAACCACGCAACAGCTGCGCATTCGCAACGCCACACTGCACAACATTCAAGGTCTGGATGTGGACATTCCATTGGGCCGCTTGGTGGCGGTTACCGGTGTGTCAGGCTCGGGCAAGTCCACCCTGGCCCGCGACATTCTGTTGGCCAATATGCGGCAAGCCGTGGCCACCCAAAGCAAACGCGGGGGCGTCCATTCAAACTGGTTTGCTTGCGATGCGATTGACAATGCACCGGCCGTGGCCCGTGTGCTGGAAGTGGACCAAACCCCCATTGGAAAAACCCCGCGCAGTTGCCCGGCCACGTACATTGGCTTTTGGAACCGCATTCGTACGGTGATGGCAGATACTGCCGAAGCCCGCTTGCGGGGTTTTGAAGCCAGCCGTTTCAGCTTCAACACCGGCCCAGGGCGTTGCCCGGTGTGTGAAGGGCAGGGTATGCAAACCATCGAGATGAACTTTTTGCCCGATGTCAAAGTGCTCTGCGAGGCCTGTCGGGGAGCACGCTTCAACCCCGATACCTTGCAGGTGACCTGGCGTGACAAAACCGCTGCCGACATTCTCAACATGAGTGTGGAAGAAGCCGCACCATTTTTTACTGCACACCCCAGCATTGCTCAGCCACTGCAACT
Organism: Limnobacter sp.; assembly: GCF_036405155.1. GTDB lineage: Bacteria > Pseudomonadota > Gammaproteobacteria > Burkholderiales > Burkholderiaceae_B > Limnobacter. Next base: position 112,390 of record NZ_DASWYD010000004.1, read on the forward strand.
GTTGGCCGATGTGGGCTTGGGTTACCTCACCCTGGGCCAGCCCAGCCCCACCCTCAGTGGTGGTGAGGCGCAGCGCATTAAGTTGGTGACAGAGCTGACCAAGGTTCGTGACAACCGCGTCAACCCCCACACCCTGTATGTGCTGGATGAACCGACGGTGGGCCTGCACATGAACGACGTAGAAAAGCTGATTGCCGTGCTGCACCGCCTGGTGGATGCGGGCCACACGGTGGTGGTGATAGAGCACGACCTCGACTTGATTGCCCAGGCCGATTGGGTGATCGACATGGGGCCAGAAGCGGGTGTGGGCGGCGGGCAGTTGGTGGCCCAAGGCAGCCCACAGCACGTTGCGGCGGGCAAGGGCATGGGCAAGGGGAAGAAGCCCAGGTACACGGCCAAAGCGCTGGCTGATTTTTATGCCAGCCGGGGCGGGTAATTGTTTACCGTGCGTGTGCGTTAACTGAGCGCATTCAACTGAGCGCATTCAACAACACGGCGTGCAGGCAGTATTCCCGGTCTGCACGTGGATATTTGGCTGTCAGGTAATTCAATACCGGTGCCAGTTCTTTGATGCCCGTCATGGCCAGCCAGGTTGCCGCCACACCGGTGTTGTCCGGCTTAAGGTTGACCAAAAAATCCGACTGCTGCCCCATCACCACGGCCAGGCACTGGGCCAGTTTGTCTTGCGCATCATCAAAGCTACGGTCAATGGTTTGCAGTTTGTCTTGCAGAGCCAATGTCATGGTGTCGATCAATGCGGCGGTGGCTGCTCGTTGGCGTTTGCGAACACTGCTGCCTTCGGTCTGAATGTGCGGTGGTATCAGGCCGTCTTCAATGGCCAGCAACTGGCTTTTTTGGCTTTGAATCAATCCGCTGACAGGCAGACGCAATGGGCCCACCTGTTCATCGGTATTTTCCAGCCACTGAAAATAAGCCGCCACAAATCGGGTGCTGTCCTTTCGGTAAGTGGTCACCACCTCACCCAGCGACAGCAGGGCGGTCAGCAATTTCTCACGGGCCAGTGCCTGCATGGTGTGTACTTATTCCGGGGTCAAGGTGCGGTTTACGCCGCCTGCGTCATTGCTTTGCGTTACCCATTCCACACCTTCCTCGGTCAGGGTAATTTTTAAGCGCACCACGCTGTTGCCGGTGGCTTTGTCTTTAATGTCTGCTGTTCGGATGTTGGTCAAAATGCGTGGGGGAATGCTCGGCTTGGCCAGTGCAGCCAGGCCTGCTTCGGTGCGAATGTCTTTCACCACGGCCAGTTTATCCTGCGCAGACAGCTCAGTGTTGGTCTTCTTCAGTGTTTCCACAAAGGCGTCTTGCACGGTGCGCGACACCAGCTCTTTCGACACGGCGTCGTTACTCTTTTGAACCTCGGTTAACCGCAGCTTGGCTGTGTCTGCAAAGGCCTTTTGAAAGTTGGCCGATAGTTTGATGTTGGTGTTGGCCAAGGTGTTTTTCAGACGATTGCTGGTGGCATCGACCACCTTGGACGGTTCGTTGAGTTCGCCTTCCTCACCGGCTTCGTGGCTTTCAATGATCAAAGGCAGGTCGATGCTCACCTCGGGTATGCGCACCCGGGGTACCGACAAACCCTCCAGCAACGGGTTGTCCTTATAAAGCTCGGCCAGCGCCGCCGTTTGCAGGTCGGCCGCTTGCCGGGCGCGAATCAGCCCTGTCATGAGTGAACCCAAAATATCGCCCAAATCATTCATGGTCTGATCCGTTCAGTTGCAGTCAAGCGGGCAGTGCCGCCTTAAACCTTGGTTTCCTTGATGTTGTCTTCCAGAATCGACAACAGCTTTTCAAGACCAGCCGGCAATTCGTCCTGCACGGCCCGCACATGGATTTGCAGGCTGTAGGTGCGTTCGGTTTTTTCGCCGCTGGTATTACTCTTTTTGTTGCTGTAGGAGCATTTCAGTTCAGCCGACACAGGCCCCCAACCCCCTTTGACTGCCAGTGAGGCGCTGAGGTCTGAGGAATTGGTAGTGGTCGACTCGGTCACCGAATTGATTTTGGCGTTGAAGTCGATGGTGGTCTCTTCCACCCGAATAAATGGAATGGGCAACATCGTCAATATGGGCACTTCCAGCTTGAACGGCACCGCGGTCACGGTGATGTTGCCCTGCGCGTCTTTGCTTTCCACGGGCTTGTCGTACTTGAATGACACCATGGTGGGCTTGCCGGGGTCGGTTTGCGCATCGGCCGCATTGAAGCCCACGCTTTTGATGAAGTCGACCGAGGTTTGGGCAGACTGTGCCTGCGCCTTGATGACCGCACTCAGCGGTCCGCCAATCATGGCTTGAAAGTCGATGGATGAAAGTTCTTGTCCGATGGCCATATGAAGGGTCTCCGGTTAGGGCAGCGCAGGGCATGCAGGGGTTTGGGTGGGTGCAACCTCGGCAATGTGCCGCAAGCGCTGCGGAAGAATCAAATCGAACCCTCCCTCTGCAGAAGCAGGCCCCCCAGTGAACCTTGGTTGATGCAAACATCACCTACAAATGATGTTGTTTTTGATGCTTGGGTTTCACCCGCAGGGCGTTTTTGGTCGCTCACCTTGGTTAAACCAGAGGGTGGTTCTGCAGAAGCAAGCTTTGTTGACTGGTTGTGCATCTGTTTTACAGATTTGGTGAACTTGTTTGTCTAGCCTGTCCACCAAAAGAAAATGTACCTGAGCAATCGGTATGGACAATGATGTGTTGGAGCGCCCATGACAACCCCAATCAATAAAAAGGTCACCCCGGAAACATTTCAGCGCTATTTTTCCAAAGACGGTTTTTCAGAAGGGGATGTGTCGTCTATCAACAGGGCGGTGCATAACTTGGTTTCACCCGGTGGGGTGACAGAGGAACTGTTGCGCCTTCTTCCGTTGGGCGAAGACAGTAAATATGAAAGTATCTGTAAAAATGACCTGGATCTGCTGGAGGATGTTCGGGACATCGTGGCGCATTACATGTCAAATAATCCCTTTTTGTCCGAGGAACAAAAAATCGGTTTGAATGGCCGCTTAAGCCGAATTGAGCAAAGAATCGATGCTGTGAGGCCATTGGTTTCCCCCAGTGAAACTTCGCGTTCAAATGGTGTTCCAAGTGCGCCAGCCAGTGCAAATGCCGTGGTCAGTGCAACCCAGCAGCGTGAGGCTCAGGAGGAGGCCAAGCCTGCAGTGACTTTGCAGACCCGGCAACCCACCGCAAGCCATTTAACCGACGAGCAGACCGACGGGCAGAAAGCAGTGCTGAGAGACCAATTGTCTTGTGTGAACGAATCAATTGGTGTTCTGGAGGAAAATTTTGGTCCAGAACAAGGATGGGTTTATTTGAGATCCAACAACCTGATCACCGACGAAGAGGTCAACAAAAAGATCCACGAATACAAGCGACTGGTTGATGAAAAAGGCCGGTTGGAGCAGGCGCTGGGAATTTCATAATCCCCTGAGTCAATGGTTTCGTTCTGCTGTTTAATCAAACAATTCGAGGATGTCTGAAATGACTGAAGTGACCAAGTCGCAACTGTTGAATCAATTAGCCGAATTGGAGAAATTGTCTTTATCAAGTAGTCGTGAGTCCCGAAAAGAGTTGCGATCCATTCACGAGAAGATCACTAATTTATGTCGTAAGTCAGACTTGGATCCTAAAGCACTGACGTGTTTGTCCGAGTTCATGCAAGACGTCTCGAAAAGGGCTCAAAAGGTGTCGGCGATGAGACCACACATCGACAACATTGCTCGAGCGTTGATGATTAGTTGGTTCGAGAGCCCGGCGACAGATCCGACCTTTGCTTGTATACGTCAATCAGGGCTTGGTGAAATACTTCTGGCGGCCACGCGTGAAGAGCTGGCAAGCATGAGTTTTTACGAGCTGAGTAAATTAGAAAAAATCACGAAGGATATCAACACAACGCCCCTAAGCCTCAAGGTGGTTACCAGGTCTTCAGGCACTCAGGACAAGTCTGTTGGAGAACAACCAATTTCGGGTTCCCGGGCAGGTAGTCCAGTACAAGAAAGATCACCTGTCCGCCAATCAAATGAGAAGGAGCCTCCCATCGTGCAGGAGGTAAAGTCTGCAACTCCATCTTCCTCAAAAAAAACAGCCAGTGATTTACTGGCGTCTGGTGAGCTTAGTCCACTTCTTCCAAATCAAACCACCTTTCAGCTCAAGGTGTTAAAGAGAGTCGTCACGATGAAACCAGACGACGTTTTGCAAACCCCTGGAAATAATCGGGTTCAGACTGAGCTTCTTCAGTTTCAACGAATCATTCAGAGGCATCAAGACAATGTGTTGGCAAAGCTGAACACAGAAATCTTGTCTCCAACCATTGATCAAAATGAAGCAGTCAGTGATTTGCTTTTAAATCTCAGCAAATTTGCAACTCAGGGAAATGAGGCACAGGGAAGTGGTGGGCCTGCTCTAGATCCCCAAATTACAGCTGCACTAAGCGCCCTTGAATTTCAGTCAAAGCAACATTACTTCACTGAACTGAAAAGTGGGTTGACCGACGGTATTCCAACCGGTTCGATCCGTGAAAGGCTTCTAGACCATGTGCAGCGTAACTTCAAAAATATTGCAACTGAGCGAGATACAGACCTCAGCAATCCGGATGAATTTTTTCAGAAAATCAACAGATTCGTTCGTGCGGATCATCAGCATCTGCAACCAATATTTAATGCATGGCAGACGCACTTGGCCATGGTCTTGCCGCAATACGCCCGAAGCCGCGAGAATAATCAACCATCAGCGCTAGAAATAGCCATGAACAAGTCCATGCAGTCATTTTTAAGGCTTGCAACTTGTGTGGGAAATCGCCCCGACTCTGCAGGCAGGGTACCCACATTGGTCAATGATTTTTTGACCTCAGTACTACTCAAATTGCAGCAAGGGGACACAGCAAATTATGCGCCGGTTAGGCCAGCTGAATTGACCAAAGCAGTCCTTATCTTCCAGGAGCAGCGGGTACTTGACCCTGAAAATGGGGGCTTCACCGATTTAAATTCAGCGTCCAATATTTTATTGGGCCGCTTTTTATCAACATCAGCGGTTGACATAGCGTTGGACAACCCCGGCAGCAGTGCAATCGAAGACTCCAGCCTTAGGGCAACAGAGCAGTGGACCGCTTTTGGCATGCGGAAGGGCAATTGGATGCGGAAGACGGCCATGCGAGCAGCCACAAACGAACTAGCCCAGAATTTTGTCAGGTCGATTCGGAGTAGCAATGATCACGACCCAGCAATTAAAGAGTACAGCCAAAAGCTGAATATTGAGACCCATGAAAATGCTTTGTTGGTTCGATTTAAGGACAGTGAATCCGATGAAAAAATTCAACTGGAAAGGCTTGCAAAAAAATTGGTGAGCACAGTCACCAAGCCGCCAAAATCCATCGAGGAGCGCAAAAACGCATATCAGCAAGTTTATGGCTATTACTGTGCACAATTAAGCAATGCGGGTGTTGATTTGCGAAAGCATGATCAAATTCTTGAAAAAGCGCAAAACTTTTCCAAGTCGTTTGAAAGCTTGGCCAACCAAGCCAATGATGGTCTGCTCAAGCGTTCATATTCAAGCAATACAAAATCGAGTCTGGAAAGCAAGTTCATCGATAGTCCAGGCAAGCTGAAGAGTGGTAAGGACAATCGATTGTTCTTGTTGAATTTGGCGACTCGCGATGCATTGTGGAAGGAACTTCAACCGAACCCCAATCAACCCGCAGCAATTGAGAACAATATTCCGCTGCATGGCGATGTTCCTGCAGAGGTTGAATTTCCATGGCTAGAAAAGCTGAATTTCAATGGTCAGCCAATCACCAACCATCAGTTAATACAGCTAAGCACGTTGGCCATTTCTGCAGTGACAGCCAATGCCTATCGATCAAAGGATATTAGCAAGTTACCGCGAGATGCCCGTGAGGAATTCGCGTTAGCGTTAGGCACTCGTGCTGTTCGTGTAGGAGGGCAACAGCAGCTTGAGCAGGGAACATTGGGCACCCATCTTTTCGATGTCATGATGCGTTTGCAACGCGGCGGTGCTGACCGGGTATGTTCACCACAAGACCGTAAGCAGGTTGGACGGCTGCTGAGTTTGATGTTTATTCAATCTGCGGCTGATCGTGGGGAGCGTCTTCAAATAGCACCGCAGCCAGTTCCGGGAACACCTCCGCCAGCGGTTCGGCAGGAACTTCGACAGGAACTTCGACAGGAACTTCGACAGGAAGTTTGGCAGGAACTTCGGCAGGAACTTCGGCAGGAACTTCGGCAGAAAAGTGGAAAGATGGACTAACAGGTAATCACTGTGCGTTGAATGATGCCTATTCTGGAGATAAAGCTAGTGGATCTCGAAAATCTGGTGGCGAAGAGTAATAAGTCCCCTAAATCGCCACTCAACAGCATTCACAATGAGTAACATCAATCAGCATTTATTCGATCACCTTGGATTTCAAGCCACCGATAATTATTCGAGAAATGCCGATCGTTTAATGAATCGTGTTGAGCGGGATCCAGATCGTGCATGCCCGGCGCTTTACGAAGCGGTGGTCGGTTTGAGTGCAAATCAACGATTGTCTCGGTTGGTTTGCAAGTCTGAGTTGGATCAACTCGCAAGCATCAGCGAATTGGCTATTCAGAAAAACACCGTTGCCAGCAATACACGCATCTACAAAGCATTGAGTTGCTCAGCCAAATTGTATTCCCAGTTTTTGGATCGCAAGCTCAGCTCGACCGATACGGCATCGCTTCGGAAATCTGCTTGGGCTAAAAACGGCTTTCCGGATTTTATGCCTCCTCACTCTCTTTACAGGCACGGTAACTGCACGATCGAGTTACTAACATGGGTTGGCGAGGAAGAGGCCGAGCGGTTTCTGGCGAGGTACCCGGTTTTTCGGACAGCCACTAAGCCTTTTCGGCCATTTGAAGATTCTGCGCGGGTTTATCGGGTTTTTAACAAAATTGTTCCGGCCAAGCGGACTGACTTCGGTGAAGGGTCTTTCGGTGTGGTTCGCCTTGGGCGGGTTACCCATTTGGATAAATACTGTTCAATCAAAAAGTTGCGCCAGAAGGGAAAGGGGGAGATTGTGGTGCCCTCCCCTCGGATCCAGCGTGCCCTCATGTCAAAACCGAGTTATTGGATTCTCCGTATTCATGCATGGGGACCAAAAAATTCGGCCCGACGCAGTGACGGCAAACTTTCCCGACCTGGTTATATTTGCGCGATGGAGTTGGGCCTGACAAACCTCAAGCGACCCATTCAGGGGCTATCGGTTTTGCGTTGGATTTTTCAAAACAACAAAGGGCCACTGGAAAAGGCTCGTATTGATATTCTCCGTAAGTTGGCAGCAACAAAGGCATATCGTTTAAAGCGTCCCCCGTTGACCGCTGAAAACGATATGGGCGCAGTTAAAGACCTCTTGGAAGGCGTCAAAGATTTTGCAAATGCATCGACACGATATCGTTACACCGTGGAGTGGGCATTTGAGGTCGTGGCTGCGATCAATGACTTTATGTATGGTGTGGGTGACGGCGGCGCCCATGGGCGGCATCAGGATGTTAAACCAGAGAATATGATTTTTTTAGAGTCTCAGGGGGCGATGTGCGTCAAGCTCACAGATTTGGATTTTGCGATATCGGATCTCCGAACAGGTGGCCCCAATCCGGAGTGCCGCTACCGATACGGTACCGAATATTATCGCAAAAAGACCGCGCAGCTTAGTTTGGAAAAAGATCTGTTTGGTGCGGGGATGACCATTCGGCAAATCGCTGGGGAACATTTGGACGAACTGGTGTTTTCCTATGATCGTGATACCCGCAAACTGGTGGCCCCAGAGTCCTACCATATGAAGCCCGCTGAATATGGTTCCATTGAGGGCTTGCTTGCAGAACAGGAGGGTGTCGATGCTTTTATACATCCGATTCAGATCGGCAAGCTTCATACGGCGATGCGACCTTATAAAGGAACCAATACATTTGGCGATTTTAGCCTTGGTTTTCAAAGGCTGTTTGTGAGAACGGATTTCACCTTAAAGAACCCAGTCTTTCAATCACAACGACGGATGGAGACTGATCGTTTCCGTGAGATGACCTTGGCCTTGATCGAGTTTTCCCAACTGCTGGATGATTCGGTATTGAACTCGTTTATTGCGTCTGCTGCGAAGGAACACCGTGTGAGGGCCATGAATTACTGGGTACACCGGCCCATCCGCCAGCGTGAGCATGATTTCCTCAAGCAACACAGGGTAACGACCATGAGTAAGGACGAACTCAATAGCTTTGAAAAATCCCTGAATTGGTCGGTGGCCGAAATGCTGGATGAACCAGTGTCAGTGGGAACATCCACGGATTCGCATCCCCTGTCGCCCTCAACGTTGGGGGAAGGCTCTGATGCCTCTGTCCATCGTTCTCCCTCCGGAGCCAATTTATTACCAGGTGCCAGTGACAAAGCCTAGTCGTCCACTTTGTTTTTTAGCTGCAGACCAAAGTTTCCTTTGAACTTTTACCTCAAACAGTTCACTAAGGCCTTTCAAATTCAAGGCCTGCCATGTCCCCCAGCATTTCACGCAGTCAGTCGCCCGCCCGCCAAGCGGCCTTGGTGCTAACCGATGCACAAAATACAGGCAATGCAGCAGGCTCAAGCAATGAGCCCAATGGTCGCCTTGCTCAATTTAAAACTGGGCTGAATGCCTGGGTGAACCAGGCCACCGGTGCCGAGCGCAGTGGCCGTTTGGAAGGGGCCCGTCGTATACAGAATTACCTGGACAAAAATGAAACACGGCCTCACTTGGATTTGAGTGGACTGGCCTTAACTACCTTACCCAACGATTACCGGGTGCTGGCACAGCTTGCAACGCTGCGTGGGGCGGTCCAAGGTGCTGGCGTTATTAATATATCGGGCAACCCTTTGGACACGGTTACTCAGGCTTCGCTGCTAACCCTTACTCCCCGTGAGCAGGGCTTGTTGTATGGTCAACTTTCTGCAAATGGTCCCGCTGGTTCGGTGGCTTGGGTCAGTAACTTGACCAATGTGGTGGACGTACTGCAGGAGCACGCCATGCCGGGCTTGGCTGCCTTGGCGCAACAGTGCCCCAAGGTATTTCAAACACCCATACCCACCCTGAGCCAAGCGGTGAATACCTACAACGAGCTGCGCGTCAAAACCCAAGCAAAAATTGATTGCAGCACGGCGAAGGGCTTTAATCTGAGCCCCATGACCGATTTGAATTTGGTGGACCACTTGGGTGGGCTTGAGCGGCTTCACCATTTGGCGCATGAATTGAAAGAGGCTGGCAAGGCCATGGCCGATGCCAAGCCCAAGTTGTTGTCCACTCAGAAAGATTTACAGAAAGGCCGTGAGCGGCTGGTGCAAATGGGGGGGCTGTGCCGCACCACTGAGCAATTGTTGATGGCCTTGCACGAGTGGCCTGCTGAAGCAGAGGATACCCTGAAACAGGTTGACCAACTGGACAAGGCCTTGGGCGATTTGCACCTGCGCAGCCTGAAAGCGGAAGCGCAAGGCGTGCAGGTGGATACCGCCCTGAACAGTCTGGTTGATTTGCTGATTCAACACACCTCGGGCTTGGCCAAAGCGTATACAGCACTCAACAAGCAATTGAACAACTACCAAACCTTGATGAATGCGCTGCCCAGCCATTGGCCACTGAAGGCGGAGTTAAGGCATTGGCTGGAGGGCAAGGCGGAGGCTATGGCCATGTTGAAGCAGCACAAGGACTTTGCCTTGATGCTGGGGCGTTTGGCAAAGCCAGCGCTGAACAGCGATCAACACGCCTTTTTATACACCCAGTTGGCAGACCGCTTGCCCACATTGCCAGCGGACAGCCCTTACCGCACCTTGCTGGCCAAGCACCCCGATGCGCAGGTTCGGGGCCTGGTGCCACATACTGCAAATAATGTTGTGGCGGAGGTAACCGAGCCTACGCAGCCTGCTGAAACCAGCCTTCGGCGCAGCCCCAGTGAGGAACTGCTGGCGCAATTCAAAGCGGTGGATGTGACCCCCACCAGCTTGGCCAAAGTGCGTTATGCAGACGCTGCCTTTGCTGCAGTTAAACAGGGCGACCTGGCCCAGTTGCATGAACTGCTGTGCCGTGGTTTACCGTCTGATATCGTGAATGCAGATGGCGAAACCCTGCTGCATGCCGCAGCAACACATGGGCAAATAACCGTGTTGCGCTGGTTGGCCAAGGTGCAAAAGCTGCCCATGGATTCGAGGGATAAATTAGAGCGAACTGCTCTACTGAGCGCCGCTAGTGCTGGACAAGTTCAAGCGATGGCCGCCTTGGTCGATGCTGGGGCCAACGTTAACGCAGCTGACGCCGACTCGAGCAGAGCCATTCACCTGGCTGCCCAGTTTGGTGATGTGCCCACCTTGGCGTATTGCGTGAATGAATTAAAGCACGGTTTGGAAGAGAAGAGCTCGTTTCGGCAAACCCCATTGCTGCTGGCAGCAGCGGGTGGAAAGGTGGGCAATGTGCGCTGGTTGGTGCAGCAGGGTGCCAACGTTAACGCAACTGACCTCTTCTCGCGCAAAGCCATTCACTGGGCTGCCCAGTGTGGTGATGTGCCCACCTTGGCGTATTGCGTGAATGAATTGAAGCACGGTTTGGAAGAGAAGGGCTTCAATGGGCGAACTCCGTTGTTGCACGCAGCAACGGGTGGAAAGGTGGGCAATGTGCGCTGGTTGGTGCAGAGGGGGGCCAACGTAAACGCAGCTGACGCCGACTCGTGCAAAGCCATTCACCTGGCTGCCCAGTTTGGTGACGTGCCCACCTTGGCGTATTGCGTGAATGAATTAAAGCACGGTTTGGAGGAGAAGGGCTTCAATGGGCAAACCCCGTTGTTGCACGCAGCAGATGATGGAAAGGTAGACGCTATGCGCTGGTTGGTGCAGCGGGGGGCCAATATACAGGCCAGAGACGATTCCGGTAGGGGCTTGGAAACAATCATTCAGGGCAAGCAAAACCCTGACCTGACTGCATACCTGGCCGAACTAAGCGATGCTTCGAAACAAGGGCAACAGCCTGTGGCCAGCAACGTATTTCAGCGCATCGCCCGCACATTCGGCTAGGTATGTACCCGGTATGGTCGGTCAGTTTTTTTACTGCCCAATCTTGCTTTCTTTCCCCGCCATCAGGTTGGCAATGTTTTGCTTGTGGCGGTACACCAGTAGGGCCGCCATCACCAGCACGGCGGCGGCTTGGCCGTCTAGCCCAAACAACAGGGCGTTGTAAAACACGGCGAAAATGCTGGCCACCAAGGCGGCCAGGGATGAATATCGGAAGAAGTAAGCAATCACCAACCAAGTCACCGCAGTGGCCAAGCCCAGCACCCAGTTGAGGCCCAGCAGCACGCCCAGTGCGGTGGCCACGCCTTTGCCACCTTCAAACTTGAAGAAGATGGGGTACAGGTGGCCGATAAAGGCGGCCAAGCCAACCCAGGCCACATCGCTTTGGGTGAATTGGTAGGTGTCTTGAAAGTGGTAGGCCAGCCCCACGGCCAGGGTGCCTTTCAATGCATCGCCCAGCAAAGTGAACAAGGCTGCTTTTTTGTTGCCGCTGCGCAGCACATTGGTGGCACCCGGGTTTTTAGAGCCGTAGGTGCGGGGGTCGGCCAGGCCGGAAAATTTGGACACCACCACGGCAAACGACACGGAGCCAATGAGGTAGGCAATCACAAGGGCGGCAATGAAGGGCATCACAGTGGGGGGTCTCCGTTGTTGTTTTGCGCGTTGTTGTTTTGCGTATTGTGCCGCAAACCAGCACTTGCGGGTTTCCCTCTGAACTTGTTTTGGCAAGCCAACCACCAAACATTTTAACGGTGGACAAACGACATCATGAACAATCAATTTCCCGCGGGTCTGTTTGGGTTTAACCTGCCCCTGCTCAATGTGCAGCCTCAGCAGGCCGTAGCACCGGCCGCACATGCCGCCGCGCCTGGTCAGCATTCCCCAGCCACACCGCCCGAGCCGCAAGCTCCCATGGCCGCAGTGGCGGCGCAAATGGCCCATGGGTTAAATCCGTTGGCCCCTGCGGTGCCACAGTGGCCAGCACCTGCAGGTTCACCACACACGCCTCCCGATCAAATCATGCCAGCGTTTGTGCCGCCTGCACCTGGCTTTTTGCAAGCAGCCTTGCAGGCCCATGTCATGGGGGCTCTACCGGTGTTACCCCATTCGCCAGTTGTACCGCTTCATTTGAACATTGGGGGGCATGTTGGGGCCGGACGAAACCTGTTGGCGGCTTTCAACGCCCCGAGCCCTGAATCGGCAGCATCCGATCAAACCCGCGTTCAGGCCTCGCCACCCAGTGTGTGCAAGCCCGGCGCGCCTGCACGCCGTCGTGACGATGGGTTTGATGATGGCTCTCCCAATCCCCGCCCCCGCCAGCAGCTGCGGGCATAAGCAGTCACCAACGTCGCGTTTTACCTGGCCATGGGGTGGCTGGTGTTCAACAACTGGTGAAGTTGCTCTTTGGCCACGTGGGTGTATATCTGCGTGGTGGTAATGTCGGCATGGCCCAGCAGCAACTGCACCACCCGCAGGTCGGCCCCATGGTTCAGCAGGTGCGTGGCAAAGGCATGCCGCAGCACGTGCGGGCTAATGGGGCTGTGTATGCCGGCCAGCACGGCATAGCGCTTGATGTTTTTCCAGAAGGCTTGGCGCGTCATGGGGCTGCCCAGGTGCGTCACGAACAGCTGGTCGCAGGTTTTGCCCTGCAACAGTTCGCCCCGGGTTTGACTGAGGTACAGCAGCACTGCCAGCCGGGCGGGCTCACCCATGGGCACCAGTCGTTCCTTGTTGCCCTTGCCCAGCACTTTAAGGGCGCCTGCAGTCAAGTCGATGGCTTGAACTGGCAGGTTGACCAGTTCGCTCACGCGCAGGCCGCTGGCGTACATCAGTTCCAGCATGGCTTTGTCGCGCACGCCTTGGGGGGTGTGCACATCAGGTGCGTTAATCAGGTTGACCACATCGGCTTCGCTCAAGGTTTTGGGCACGCGCAGGCCTTGCTTGGCGCTGCTCAAGGGCAGGGCGGGGTTGTCGCTGCGGCGGTGTGTGCTGCGCAGCCACAGGTAAAAGCGTTTCAGGCTGCTGGTTTTGCGGTTCAGGCTGCTGGGCTTCAGCCCTTGCAGGTCGAGAATGTAGTTGCGCAACTGCTCGGTGTTGGCCTGTAGCAGGCTGGTGCTGTTGTCAGGGTTGTGGTCTCTGTCAACGTGTTCAATCAACCAATGCGAAAACTGCTCTAGGTCGCTTTTGTAGGCGCTCAGGCTGTTGTTCGACAGGCCGTCTTCCAGCAGCAAGCTGGTGCAAAAATCGGTGATGAGTTCGGCGTTGCTGTGCATGCCTGGCTGGCCTCGTGCAAGAATGGTCATCATACCGTTTTGACTTGCAGTGGAGTTTTGCATGAGCACACCGAAGCCTGAATCAATTGCTGATTTGCGGAAGGATTACACCCGGGCCACGCTGGACGAGGCCGATGCCTTGCCCAACCCGTTTGATTTGTTTGCCCGCTGGTTTGATGAAGCCTTGAAGGCCGAACTGCCCGAGCCCAATGCCATGACCTTGGCCACCGTGAATGCACAGGGCAGGCCCGCTGCCCGCATTGTGCTCATCAAAGGGGTGGATGCACGGGGCTTTACGTTTTTTACCAACTACGCCAGCCGCAAAGGGCAAGAGCTGCTCGCCAACCCCCATGCCGCCTTGCTGTTTCACTGGACCGAGCTGGAGCGCCAGGTACGCATTGAGGGGCGGGTGGAGAAGGTGAGCGAGGCCGAGTCGGACGCCTATTACCGCTCACGCCCGGCTGGCAGCCGCTTGGGTGCCTGGGCCTCGCCCCAAAGCCAGGTGATTGAAAGCCGGGATGCGCTGGAGGCGCGTGTGCACCAAGCCCGTGCACTGCAGAATGGCGATCCGGTGGACCGGCCCCCATTTTGGGGCGGCTACCGTTTGGTGCCCGACTACTTTGAGTTTTGGCAGGGGCGGCCTTCCCGCCTGCATGACCGCCTGGCCTACAGCCTTGACGGTACTGGCACTGACGCTGGCTGGACGATTGCGCGCTTGGCACCGTAATTGCATTGACGTTGATACTCTGGATGGGGCTGGCCATGACCGGCCCCCAATGACCTGAATACCCAAACCTGAACCACCTGGAAATTGCCATGCCCAACAAAGGGAAACCGGGCGCACCCAAGCCGGCCAGCAGCGGCGCTTTGCGCGTGTTGCTGATTGATGAAGAGCCTGGACGTGCAGCCATTCTTGAACGCGCCTTGCTGGATGCCGGTTATGAACTGGTGTCGCGGCTAACGTCGACCCACCGCCTGGCTGAGCATGTGGCCGCCAGCGCACCCGACATCGTCATCGTTGACATGGACTCGCCCGACCGCGACAGCCTGGAGAACATGGCGGTGTTGTCGCGCAGCAACCCCAAGCCGGTGATTTTGTTTTCGGGTGAAGACGACGAGGACACCATTGCAGGGGCCATTCGCGCAGGCGTGAGTGCCTATGTGGCCGACGGCATGAACCCGGACCGTGTGCGGCCCATTATTCAGGTGGCAGTGGCCCGGTTCCGCGAATTTCAGGCATTGAAGGCCGAGCTGCAACACACCAAGGAGCAGTTGGCCGACCGCAAGCTGATCGACAAGGCCAAGGGGCTGTTGATGAAGCACCGCAATTTTTCGGAAGACCAGGCCTACCACGCCATGCGGAAGTTGGCCATGGAACGCAACCAGCGCCTGGTGGACACCGCGCGCAGTGTGATCGAGGTGTTTGAGATGTTGGATGGGGGCGGACTTTAATGAGTGCTGCATTAAAAATCGGGATTTTGGCGCTCACGGATTCGGCCCCGTTTGTGGTGGCTCAGCATTTGAGCCTGTTTGCCCGGGCGGGTTTGGAGGTGGCGCTGGAGCGTCAGCCTTCGTGGGCCACACTGCGCGACAAGTTGGTGTATGGCGAAATTCAGGCTGCGCACATGCTGGCGCCCATGGCGATTGCGGTGGAGCTGGGTTTGGGTGGTTCGCCCCGAAAGTCCATTCGCGCCCCCTTGGTGTTGAGCCGGGGTGGCAATGGTGTGACGGTGTCCAATGCCCTGTGGGAAGTATTGCAAACGAGCACAGCGGGGCATACGTTGGGCGATGCCATTCGCGCCCGCAAAGCGCAAGGGCTGCCACCGCTGGTGTTTGGCACGGTGTTCCGGTTTTCGATGCACACCTTGCAGTTGCGCCGGTGGCTGAGTGCGCAAGGCGTAGACCCGGATGTGGATGTGCGGTTTGAGGCATTGCCGCCCATCCGCATGGTTCAGGCCTTGCGCACTGGCGAGGTGGATGCATTCTGCGCGGGCGAGCCGTGGGGCTCACTGGCGGTGAGCCAGCGGGTGGGCCACATGGTGGCCACGTCCAGCCAGTTGTGGCCGGATGCACCCGAGAAGGTGTTGGGTTTTTCCACGGCTTGGGCCTATTCACATGCGGCCGAACGGGATGCCATTGTGCGCGCAGTGCAGACGGCCTGCCATTGGTTGCAGGACGGCGAGGCCAACCGCCGGCAGGCAGCACAGTGGTTGTCGATGGCCGAATTTGCCAATGTACCGGCGGACCTGCTGGAGCGGGCTTTGTTGAACACGCCAGCCTTGAACCCGAAGGTGCCCGTGTTGACTTTTGATGGACAGGCTTTGTCCCAAACCGACCTGCCCATGCTGGAACACATGTGGCTGGAAACCCAAAGCCTGTGCGGACCTTTGGGCGCACAGTCGCTGGACGGTTTTGACCGTGTGAAAGAGGTGTTTAACCTCATGGGTTAAAAGCTGGGGTTGAATTACACTAAAGGCATGTGTCCGCTGGCAGCGAGGGTGGAATGGTGTTCAAGCGTTTAGTGTTTGGTTTTTGGTTGGGTTTGTTTGTGCTCGTTGGAATGCCTGCTCAGGCAGCGTCCAGCAATGACTTGGATTCAAGCCTGTCAAAGTTGCATGCGGTGGTGCCAGGCCTGAATCTAAAAATCGAGATTGCCAAAACGCACAGCCGGGCTTTTGTGAATGAAGAAAGCTCACCACCTGAGCTCACGGTGGACCCCGACTTTCTCAACCAGTTACAGCCCGATGCGGTGCTCTTCATGGTGGCGCACGAGTACGCCCACGTACACATGCACCACCAAAAGCAATTGGGTGAAAAGGCCATGGCTTTGGTGGGTTTGCCCGACCCAGACCGTGCATTTGATGCGCTGGAAACACAGCCCGTGTTGATGGAGCAGTTGAACACGGTGAACCGGCAGTTTGAGCTGGATGCCGATGAGCAAGCCCGCAAGTGGCTGGCCCAACTCGGCGTGCAGGCCTGCACGGACGATGTGTTGCGAAGCATTGATGGCGGTGAATTCGCCATGATGCCGATCACGAATTCACACCCGGGGTTTTACCAGCGGCGCAAGGTGATTTGCGCCGGCAATGCGCCTTAAGCGTTCAACCTTGGGCGTTAAGCCGACAACGCTTGCGCCACCCACTCCACCCAATGGCGTACATCCACACTCGCACTGCCTTCCAGGTGGGTTAGGCAACCAATGTTGGCCGATGCAATGGCTTGCGGTTTGCCCGCCATCAGGTTGTTGAGTTTTCGTTCTTTCAACTGACTGGACAGCTCGGGTTGCAGCACCGAATACGTGCCTGCGGAGCCGCAGCACAGATGGCTTTCGGCCACCGGCGTGAGTTCAAAGCCGAGTTTGGTCAGCAAGCCTTCCACCACGCCTTTCAGTTGTTGACCGTGCTGCAAGGTGCACGGTGGGTGAAAGGCAATGCGTTGGGGAATGCGCTGCTGGTTCATGGCGGCTTTCACCTGGGTGCCCAAGGCAGCCACTGAATCGGCGTTTTGCTTCAGCAAATACTCGCCAATGTCCATGGTTTTGTCCGACACCAATTTTGCTTTGGTCGCGTAGGCAGGGTCGTGTTCAAAGTGGTGGTGGTATTCACGCACGGTGACACCGCAACCGGATGCATTCATGACGAGTGCTTCAGCTTCACCGCTGGCCAGTAGTGGGTACCAGGCATCGATGTTGGCTTTCATTTGGGCCTTGCCGCCATCGTGGTCGTTGAGGTGAAACTTCACAGCACCACAACAGCCGCTTTCAGACACCACCATGCTTTGAATGTTGAGTGCGTCGAGAATGACCGAGGTGGCATTGTCGATGGACGGCACCATGGCCGGTTGCACGCAGCCCTTGAGCAAAATCACTTTGCGGCTGTGCGTGTTGCTGGCAAAGTGTGGGTTGTAACGGCTGGCGGGCACTTTGGCCTTGATGCTGGCCGGCAGAATGCCGCGCACCGCTTTGCCCAGGGCCATGCCGGTATTGAACAGTGCCGGGGTGGTCATGAGTGTTTTGAGGGCATTGCGCTTGAACTGTTCACCCGCTGGGCGCTCCACTTTTTCATCGACCACCTTGCGGCCAATGTCGATCAACTGGCCGTATTTCACGCCCGATGGACAGGTGCTTTCGCAATTGCGGCAAGTGAGGCAGCGGTCCAGGTGTTGCTGGGTTTTGCGCGTGACTTGCTTGCCTTCCAACACTTGTTTGATGAGGTAAATGCGGCCGCGTGGGCTGTCGAGTTCGTCACCCAGAATTTGGTAGGTGGGGCAGGTGGCAGTACAAAATCCACAGTGCACGCACTTGCGCAAAATCGCTTCAGCGGTTTGGCCCTCGGGCGTGTCTTTGATCCAGTCGGCGAGTTGGGTATCCATGGTGGCTTACAGAATGGGGGCGAGGCGGTTCACGCTGAAAATGCCAGCGGGGTCGAATTGTTGTTTCAAGCGGCGTTGCAATTCGACCATGGCTTTGGCCGGTGCATGAAACGCCTGCGCACGTTGTTCGGGGTTGCTGCTGCGATACAGGGTGGAATGGCCGCCCACGGCTTGTGCAGCGCTGCGAATATGCTCCAGCGATGTACCCTCAGCAGGGCGCAGCCAGCGCAGGCCACTGGCCCATTCATGCAGGCTTTGGCCGGGCAGGTTCAGCGGTGCACGGGTGGCTGGTACGGCCAAGCGCCACAAGTCGCCTTCGGCGGTAAACATGGGGTGGGTTTGGTCGCGCAGGCTGGCCCAGAATGCATCGGCCGCGGGTGGCAGCATGACTGCACCGCCCAGGCCTTTCACGGCAGCGTCCACTGCAGCGCGGGCCCCGCGCAGGCGAACGGTCAGCAAACCGTTTTCCCAGGCGGTCGCGTTGATGGGGAGGGGCTTGCCCAGCCAGCCGTTGGTTTGTTCAATGGCCTTGGCTTCGCTGTATTCAAATTGCAGGGTGGCTTCGGCCACGGCCTTGGGCAATACTTTGATGGACAAGTCCACCGCAATGCCCAGGGTGCCGAGGCTGCCGGGAATGACGCGTGACACATCGTAGCCCGCCACGTTTTTCATGACCACGCCGCCGAAGTGCAGCAGTTGGCCTTTGCCGTCGAGCAGGGTACAGCCCAGCACATAGTCCTTCACGCCGCCGCGCGCCAAGCGGGCTGGGCCTGCCAAGCCACTGGCGATGACGCCGCCGATGGTGGACTGTGCGCCAAACCGGGGTGGCTCAAAGGCCAGTTCTTGCTGGTGCTCGGCCAGTGCGGCTTCGATGGTGGCCAAGGGCGTGCCGGCTTTGGCCGTGATCACCAACTCGGTGGGCTCATAGGCCAAAATGCCTGTCCATTCCGACAGGTTGACATCCTCGCCTTGCAGCGGACCGCCATAAAATTGCTTGGTGTTGCCGCCCACCGGGCGGAGTGGTGTGCCATTGCGTGCAGCCGTTTCAACACGGCTGCACAGGTGGTCAAGAAAGTCGCTCATGAAAGGGCCAGGCCTGAATCAGAATCGGGGAATGTCGGAAAACGGCATTTGGCCGTGGTGCACATGCATGCGGCCATACTCGGCGCAGCGCTGAAGGGTGGGAATCACCTTGCCCGGGTTCAACAACCCGGGTTCGTCGAAGGCTTTTTTCACCGCGAAAAAAGCATCTAGCTCGGCACGCGAAAACTGCACGCACATCTGGTTGATTTTTTCGATGCCCACACCATGCTCACCGGTGACGGTGCCACCCACTTCCACGCACAGTTCCAGAATCTCTGCGCCAAAGTCTTCGGCGCGTTTGACTTCGTCGGGGTTGTTGGCATCAAACAAAATCAGCGGATGCAAGTTGCCGTCGCCCGCGTGGAACACGTTGGCGCAACGCAGGTTGTATTTCTTTTCCATATCGGCCATGGCGTGCAGCACGTCGGCCAACCGTTTGCGGGGAATGGTGCCGTCCATGCAGTAGTAGTCGGGCGACACGCGGCCCGCCGCCGGGAATGCATTTTTGCGGCCCGCCCAAAACTTCACGCGCTCGGCTTCCGATTGCGACACCTTGATGGCTGTGGCACCACAGCCATTGAGCACTCGGCTCATGGCTTCAATTTCCTCGGCCACTTCTTCCGGTGTGCCATCGCTTTCCAGCAGCAAAATGGCTTCGGCTTCGGTGTCGTAACCGGCATTTACAAACGGCTCCACCATTTGGCTGGCGCGCTTGTCCATCATCTCCAAGCCTGCGGGAATAATGCCCGCTGCCAACACAGCGGCTACGGCGTTGCCCGCGTTGGCCACATCGTCGAAGCTGGCCATAATCACCTGCGCCAAGGCGGGTTTGGGCACCAGCTTCACGGTCACTTCCGTAACCACGGCCAACATTCCCTCGGAGCCGATCACGAGGTTGAGCAGGTCGATGCCTGCGCAGTCCGGGGCTTCCGAGCCAAATTCAACCACTTCGCCGTCGATGGTGATGCCGCGCACCTTCAGTACGTTGTGAACGGTGAGACCGTATTTCAAACAGTGCACGCCGCCGCTGTTTTCGGCCACGTTGCCGCCAATGGTGCAGGCAATTTGGCTCGAGGGGTCGGGTGCGTAGTACAGGTTGAGGTGCGCAACCGCTTCGGAAATGCCGAGGTTGCGCACACCAGGCTGCACTTTGGCTGTGCGGGAAGGCACATCAATGTCGAGAATTTTGTTGAATTTGGCCATGCCCAGCAAAATGCCTGCAGGGTGCGGCTGCGCGCCGCCGGATAAACCCGTGCCTGCACCGCGCGCCACCACGGGCACATTCAGCGACCGCGCCAGCTTGAGAATGGCAATCACCTGCGCTTCGGTTTCAGGCAGGGCCACCACCAGCGGTAGCTGGCGAAACAGGCTCAAGCCATCGCACTCGTAGGGCCGGGTGTCTTCCACCTCGTGCAGCACGGCCTGAGGCGGCAAAATGCCGTTCAGGCCCTCAATGACCTGTTGGCGCAGGGCGTTGTTCAATGTAAACGGTTCGGCGGGGGCGTTCATGGTGCATACATCCAAATTCCAGCCCCATAGAATACCCAAAAAAGGGGGTTTTTGAGCATTGGTGTATGCCCGGGGGGCCTTGCCTGCAAATGCTTACAGCGCGGTTTGCAAGGGGCAGCGTGGGCGGGTTTGCATGCTGTAGTTGCGTTGGCTGAGCAAGCTGGGGTTGGCCTTCAGGCGAAGGGCCGCTGCGAAGGCAATCATGGCACCGTTGTCTGTGCACAAGCTAAGCTCAGGAAAGTACACCTGAATGCCGCGTTTGCTGGCCGCCTCAGTGAGCTGTGCGCGCAGCAGCCGGTTGGCACCCACGCCGCCCGCCACCACCAAGCGTTGGTGCTGGCTTTCCCGGGTGGCCGCGATGGATTTTTTCACCAACACCTCGACAATGGCGGCCTGAAAGCTGGCGCAGAGGTCGGCTTTGTCCTGAGGGTTCAACACCATGGTCTCGGTCGGCTGGGCCACACCTGCCAATTTCATGGCGGTGGTGAGCACAGCAGTTTTAAGTCCGGAAAAGCTGAAATCGAAGTTGCCACTGTGCAACATGGGGCGGGGCAATTTGAAGCGGGTGGGGTCGCCCTGTTCAGCCAAGGCTGACAAGGCTGGGCCGCCCGGGTAGGGCAGGCCAATCATCTTGGCTGTTTTGTCGAAGGCTTCGCCCGCTGCATCGTCGAGCGTTTCGCCCAGCAGCGTGTATTGGCCCAAGCCTTCTACGGCCATCAATTGCGAATGCCCACCACTCACCAACAAGGCCGTGAACGGAAATTTGGGCGGATTGGCCGACAACAGGGGTGACAACAAATGCCCTTCCAGGTGGTGCACCGGAATGACCGGTTTGCCCAAGCCCATGGCCAGGCTCGTGGCAAAGGCGTTGCCAGCCATGAGTGCACCGGGCAAGCCGGGGCCTGTGGTCACCGCCACGGCATCCACGTCGTGCAGGGTTTTGCCGCTGTCTGCCAGCACTTGGTTCATGAGGGGAATAAGGCGGCGAATGTGGTCGCGGGAGGCCAATTCGGGCACCACACCGCCGTAGTCCTTGTGCATGGCAATTTGCGAATGCAGCGCCTGGCCCAAAATGGTGCCCTCGGTGGTGCACAGGGCAACACCGGTTTCGTCGCAAGAGCTTTCGAAACCCAGAACGAGTTGTGGTGCAGCATGCATGGGGGAGTTCAGGCCAGCGGGTAGTGGGGTTGGTCGCCATTTTCGCACACCCAGTTCACCCACAGCTTGCCATCGGTGCCTTCTTGCAGTGTGGCGTAGTTGCGGGTGCGCAAATAGGTGCTGCTGCCAAACGGGGTCAGCATGCGGCTGCGGATGTGGCCATTTTCGTCCAGGGTTTCTTCCCGGTCGTTGGTGATGGCCACGATGCCCGCCCACTGCAGGGCATTGGGGGCGGGGTGCACAATGCCCGACGACACCACCTGGTGCAGGTTGATGGGCGTGTCGTCGGTGCTGTCTTGCACCACGCCGATGCAGCCCACATGCACATCGCCCGACAGCAGTACAGTGCGGGCTTTGCCGAGTGCCGATTTGCGTTGGCGTGTGTTGTCCAGCAGGCGCATGATGAGCCTGGCGCGTTCGCCCTGGTGGGCGCGGGCCCGCCAGTGGTCTTTCAGGTCGTCGGTCAATTCCTGGTCGCCGGGCAGGGTGTCCAGCGTTTGTTCTACAAAGGAGAAATCCCTGTAGACCACGGGTACGCCACTCATGACCAGCAGGTCGCTACCGATCAGGGTGTTCAAGGTGTTGATGACAGTTTGCCAGTGGTTGTCGCCCATGATGCGGTTCAGGCTTCGGTCGCTGCGGTTGTCCAGCGCCAGTATGTTGAGCCCGCGAAACCTCAACAGGGCGGAGTGGTGCGTGGCTTGCGGGTCCAGCAGTGTTGTGTTGGCCAAACGGCCTCGCAGTTGGAACAGTTGAAACGCCGCATTGGCTGCCTGAAAGGCCGCTTGCATTACAGCGGACCGCTGCAAGTCGTCACTGTAACTGCCCCAGCCGTCCACAATGTCGTGGTCGTCCCACATCATCAGGCTGGGTATGGTTGCCAAGGCCTGCGCCGTGCTCGGCTCGTTCCAGCGTTCCAGATAGAGATTGAAGTAGGCAGACTGAAGGTCTGCCAGCTCTTTTTGGCTGGGTTTCAACGTGCATTTTTGCTCTTTGGGCAAGGCGCTCCAGCGCTTCAGCAGTGGGACTGAGCCCCAAAGGCTGTCGGCATACACCTGGTCACCACCCATCAACAGCAGGTGGAAGGGCTGCTGACCATGGTCCTGCAGCAATTTGGCCCACAACGCAAAAGGCTGTGCGGTGTTTTTCATCAGTTTGGCATCCGAAAAGCCGTTGCAAGACGCATAGGCCAGCCGTGGCGCTTGGCTGCTGCCAGGCACTTCAAAGACCCAGTGTGACAAGCCTTGTTGGCTGGTGGCACCCAACCCATTGAGCAGCACTGTGTACACACATTGTTGGGCCGTTGCGCTGACCGGCACTTGAATATCTGCGCGCCAAAAGCCCCACTGTGCAGTGGTGGTTAAGCATTGAGCGGCTGCATTCATTGCCTGTCCGCCAATCGTGAACTGCACCGCTGCTTGCTGCACGGTGGAGGGCACCGCAAAACACACGGTGTAATGGGTGTCGGACTCAAGGCCCAGCAATGGGCCGAGCAGCAGGTTGTTGGTTTTTGGCATGGCAGTGTGGGCAATGAATAAAACGCCAGCCTAGGCAGTTCATGGGGTGGGTGACGGGTGAGTGGGTCTTGGAAAGCCCAAGTGGGTTCGTTCTGTTGTGTCGGCCAGCCGACGCAGGCAGCTGAATCTAGGCCAGCCCGTACCGAGTATTACCTACACACAACAATCATGACAATCTGGAGACAGTTCATGTTTCTCAAGGGCAGCGCCAGTGGCGCACACAACATCACCCTGCGCCGGTTTGCGCTGGGCCTCTTCACCGTGGTCAGCCTGACGGGCTGTTTGTCTGGTTCCGAGTCGCCGCTTATTCCCGGTGGCGGTTCAGGCACTCCGGTCACACCAGCTGAAGCCAGCACGCCAATGAAGGTCAAAGATACCGCCGCTGCAACCGGGCATGCCGCCAAGGTAGAGCAGGTAACCATCAAGGCCTTTGACGGCACCGACATCGCCATGACCGTGTATTACCCGACCCTGGCCAAAGGTGAGGCCGCCCCATTGTTGTTGCATTCGCACGGGTTTGGGGGAAGCCGTACCACCAGCCTCGATTTTGACGAGGCGGCGCAGACTTCTGAGATCGGTATTGATGTGCTGCAACTGGCGTACAACGAGAAGAACAAGGTGGCCGGCCGCAAGGGCTGGTACGTCATCTCCTACGACCAGCGTGGCCATGGCGACTCGGGCGGTACAGTGAGCATTTTGGACCCCAACATTGAAGGCAAGGACTTCTCAACCGTGTTGGACTGGGCTCAAGCAAACTTGCCCAACCTGGGTTACAGAACCAAAGGCAATTCACCCGACCCTGTGGTGGGCACCATTGGGCGCAGCTACGGCGGTGCATTCCAATTGATTGGTGCAGGTCTGGATGGCCGGGTGGATGCCATGGTGCCGGGCGGCACCTGGTATGACCTGCGTTACAGCCTGAACCCGGGCGGCGTGCCGAAAACGGCTTATCTGGATGGGTTGGTGGCCGCCGGTGCCCAAAGCAACAAGGGGCGTTATGACCAGTTCTTGCTGCAAGGCTTGGTGGAAGCCAACACGACGGGTGTTGTGGACGACACCATTGTGAAACGCTTGGGCTCACAAGGCTCGGTGTCGTACTGCGACCTCAGCCAGAACCTGCCCAACGGCATGACCCTCAAGAGTATTCCCGCCTTCTTTGTGCAGGGTGCCACCGATGTGCTGTTCAATCTGCGGGAAGGTCTTCAAAACTTTGAGTGCTACCGCAAGGTGAATGCCGACAGCAAACTGCTCTTTGTGAAGTTTGGCCACAGCCTGAGTTCATTGAAAATCCAGAAAGATCCAGCCGGTGAATTGGCAGGCACAGGGGCCAAGTACGCCTTCAACGAGAGCCTGGTTTGGCTGAAAACAGCCCAAAACCAATGCCCGGCAGGCTTGTATGACAAGGCCACAGGCCGTTGTGTCATTCCGTTGAAAGACATGATGTTCCAGTTCCTGGTGCAAAACCTGATCGGCAAGAACGAGGCGAATTCCAAAACCTACTTGGGCTTTGATCCAGTGCCTGTACCTGAAATTGCTGCTGTGCTGGAAGACAGCCGCCCAGACCCCTCCGCTGTTGTTGTGCAGTCCAAAGGGGCAGACCGGCCCAAGCTGGACGGTTTGCGCGCAGCCTCTGCATTCACAGCGCCCACGCAAGTGCTCACGGGCGTATTGGGCGTGCCCTCGGGCTTGTCGTCCACCCAGGGTAGTCAACTGGCACAACCGGTTTATGTGAACCTGAACAATGCCAACCTGCCCGGTTGCTACGTGGGCGTGCCCAAGGCCACGGTCAAGCTAGAGGCTGTAGGGCCTGCATCGCCTGAAGCCCCCGTGGTGTTTGTCGGCCTGGGACTTGAGCGTGCGGATGGTACAAAAACCGTGTTGCATGACCAAATCACGCCCATCAAAGGTTACGGCGAAAAAACGCTGGAATTGCCCGGTATCTCTGTTCGATTGCAGGCCGGTGACAAGTTGACCTTGAACCTGCAGGGCTACAACCCTGTCTTCCTCACCAGTTTTAACCGCGTACCGGTGCCGGTGAATGTCAGCGCCAGCGTGGCCTTGCCCAACACCATTACCGATTCCACCGGCTTCTGCGGCCAGTAATTCATCCCCGGCGCACCGTTCTGTAAAGAATGGTGCGCTGCACTAACTGGGTGCCCACCCAGTTCACCAAAGTTGACGAATGTGCACCCCCATGCAGCCTTCCAGCGCATGAACGCGGGTTTGCATCCTCTTTTCGGTGCAATTTTTCCCAATTTAACCCTGGCACACCCCTTGCATATAGAAGGTCGTGGGCCGTCAACGGCGGCGGTCCACAGGTGGATTGACAGGTCTCCAAGAGCCTTGTGCTTGCGGAGTTGGACAACGGTGTCCCGCTGCTTCGGTGGCAGGGCACCGTTTTTTTTTGGTTAAGAATTGGGTGAATTAAATGCTGATGTCTGTTCATAAGCAGAAGTTGGTGGTGATCGGTAACGGCATGGCCGGTATTCGGGTGGTGGAGGAGCTGCTGAAGCTCACACCCGAGTTGTACGACATCACCGTATTCGGGGCAGAGCCACACCCCAATTACAACCGAATCATGCTTTCGCCCGTGTTGGCTGGAGAGCAAACCTTTGACGAAATCGTGTTGAACGACTGGGCTTGGTACCAGGAGAACAACATCACCTTGCATGTGGGCAAGGAAGTGGTGGAAATTGACCGGGTGAAGCGCGTGGTGAAATGCGCGGACGGTACCTCGGCCGCCTACGACCGCCTGCTGTTGGCCACAGGCTCCAATTCATTCATCTTGCCCGTACCCGGCAGCAATTTGCCCGGCGTGATTGGTTATCGTGACATTGCCGACACCGAAGCCATGTTGACGGCCGCCAAAAGTTACAAAAAGGCGATTGTGATTGGCGGTGGTTTGTTGGGCTTGGAAGCGGCCAACGGCTTGGCCATTCAAGGCATGGACGTGAGTGTGGTGCATTTGCCCACTTGGCTCATGGAGCGGCAATTGGACCCCACCGCAGCCGGTTTGCTGCAAAAAAGCCTGGAAGACAAAGGCCTGAAATTTTTGCTGGCCAAAAACACGAAAGCCTTGCATGCCGGTGCCGATGGCCGAGTGGCCCAAATTGAGTTTGCCGATGGCGAGAAGCTGGACGCCGACCTCGTGGTGATGGCGGTGGGCATTCGCCCCAACGACAAGCTGGCCGCCAGTGCAGGCTTGTTGTGCAACCGTGGTGTGGTGGTGAGCGACACACTGCAAACCATCACAGACCCCAAGATTTATGCGGTGGGCGAATGCGCCAGCCACCGTGGCGTGGCCTATGGCTTGGTCGCCCCCTTGTTTGAACAAGCCAAGGTGTGTGCCAACCACCTGGCGCAGTACGGCATTGGCCGCTATGAAGGTTCGGTCACCTCGACCAAATTGAAAGTCACCGGGGTTGACCTGTTTTCAGCAGGCGACTTCATGGGGGGCGATGGCACCGAAGAAATGCTGTTGTCCGACCCCATTGGCGGCGTGTACAAAAAGCTGGTGATTAAAGACGACAAGTTGGTGGGTGCCTGCCTGTACGGCGACACCGTGGATGGTTCCTGGTACTTCAAGCTGATGCGCGAAGGCCAAAGCATTCGCGAAATTCGCGAAAAGCTGATGTTTGGCCAGAGCAACATTGGCGACGTGGGCCATGAAGGCCAAAGCCAGGCCAGCCGGATGGCCGACACCGATGAGGTGTGTGGTTGCAACGGCGTGTGCAAGGGTACCATTGTGCAGGCCATCAAGACCAAAGGCCTGTTCACCATCGAAGAAGTGCGCAAGCACACCAAGGCGAGTGCCTCGTGCGGCTCATGCACCGGCCTGTGCGAACAAATCCTGATGAGCACAGCGGGTGCAGACTACTCGGCCACGCCCAAAACAAAGCCCATGTGCGGTTGCACAGACCATGGTCACCAGGTGGTGCGCGACGCCATTTTCAAACACCACTTCACCACCAAGGAACAAGTGTTCAACGGCATGAACTGGCGCACCCCCAATGGTTGCTCAAGCTGCCGACCCGCCGTGAACTACTACCTCATTAGTTCGTGGCCCGGTGAGGCAGTGGACGACCCACAAAGCCGTTTCATCAACGAGCGGGCACATGCCAACATCCAGAAGGACAAAACCTATTCGGTGGTGCCGCGCATGTGGGGTGGTGAAACCACCGCTGCCGAACTGCGTCGCATTGCAGACGTGGTGGACAAGTACAACATACCCACTGTGAAGGTGACGGGTGGCCAGCGCATCGACTTGCTCGGCGTGAAAAAAGAAGACCTGCAAAGCGTGTGGAAAGACCTGGACATGCCCAGCGGCCATGCCTATGCCAAAGGCCTGCGCACCGTCAAAACCTGCGTGGGCAGCCAGTGGTGCCGTTTTGGTACTCAGGACAGCACGCAAATGGGCATCGACCTTGAACGCGCCCTGTTCAAAATGTATGCGCCCCACAAAGTGAAACTGGCTGTGTCGGGCTGCCCGCGCAACTGCGCCGAGGCCGGCATCAAGGACGTGGGCGTGATTGGTGTGGACTCCGGCTGGGAAATTTACATCGGCGGCAACGGTGGCATTAAAACCGAAGTGGCTGAGTTTTTGTGCCGTGTCAAAACGGCTGAAGAGGTGTTGGCCGTGAGCGGTGCGTTCCTGCAGTTGTATCGCAAGGAAGGCTGGTACCTGGAGCGCACGGTGCATTACTTGGCCCGAGTGGGCATGGAACATGTGAAGGCCCGTGTGATTGAGGATGTGGCCAATCGCAATGCCCTGTGGGCTGAACTTCAAGCTGCGCTGGCCCTGGAAGAAGACCCATGGCACAAGCCAGAGGCTGCGCAGGTGGATCTTCGCCAGTTCAAGCCCATTTCCATCCCTGTTGTGGTTGAATGAGGGCCCTGTCATGAATGCAATCAAGGAAGAGATCACCATGGAATGGATTGACGTGTGCGCGGTGGACGACATCCCCGTGCTGGGTTCACGCATTGTTCGCCGCCCCAAGGGGCAGGACGTGGCCGTGTTTCGCAATGCCGAAGAGCAGGTGTTTGCCCTGTTGGATGAATGCCCACACAAAAAGGGCCCGTTGAGCCAGGGCATTGTGCACGGCACCACCGTCACCTGCCCGCTCCACAATTGGCAAATTGGCTTGAGCGACGGCTGTGCTCGCGAGCCCGATGTGGGCTGCACCGCCAAATTTGCCGTGAAAGTGGTGGATGGCCGGGTGCACCTCAACGTTGACGAAATCAAGACACTGGGAGTGTGACCATGACTGCCGCAACCGGAGGCGAAACCATGCACACCAAAACCACCTGCCCCTACTGTGGCGTGGGTTGCGGTGTGGTGGTGACCACCGAACGGCGGCAGCACAATGGTCGGGATGTGATTGAACTGATTGGCGTGAAGGGTGACCCAGACCACCCCGCCAACTTCGGCAAATTGTGCAGCAAGGGCAGCAAGCTGGCGGAAACCGCGCAAGCCAATGTGTATGGGCAGGTTCGCGCGGGCCAACCCTTGATGCGCACAGATCGGGCTCAAGCCGTGAGCCCGGTCAGCTGGGACGTGGCCTTGGACCATGTGGCCCAGAAATATGCCGAGCTGATTGCAACGCATGGGCCCGACAGCGTGGCTTTTTACATCAGTGGGCAGTTGTTGACCGAAGACTACTATGCCTTCAACAAACTGGCCAAAGCGTTGATTGGCACCAACAACGTCGACACCAACTCACGCTTGTGCATGAGCAGTGCAGTGAGCGGCTACAAACGCACCTTGGGTGCCGATGCGCCGCCCTGTAATTATGACGATGTGGCCTTGGCTGATTGCGTATTCATCGCAGGCTCCAACACGGCGTATGCACACCCTATTTTGTTCCGTCGGCTGGAAGCTGCGCGTGCGCAAAACCCAAACCACAAATTGATTGTGGTTGACCCGCGCACCACCGACACGGCGCAAATGGCAGACCTGCATTTGAAGATTCAGCCCGGCACCGATGTGATGTTGTTCAATGCCATGCTCAACATCATGATGCAGCAGGGTTGGCTGGACATGGCCACCATCAACCTGCACACGGAAGGCTTTGAGGAATACGCCCGGGGTGTGGCGGAGTATTCGCCAGCCTTGGCGGCACGGGTCTGTGGTGTGAAAGAGGCCGATATTTTGCAGGCGGCCACCTGGTTCGCCAAAAGCCCCAAAACACTCTCCTTGTATTGCCAGGGCTTGAACCAGGCCACCACAGGCACTGACAAAAACACCGCGTTGATTGCACTGCACCTGGCCACCGGGCAGATTGGCCGCGAGGGTGCAGGGCCGTTTTCATTAACTGGGCAACCCAATGCCATGGGTGGGCGCGAAGTGGGCGGTTTGTCCACACTGCTGCCCGCGCACCGGGAATTAAATAACCCCGCGCACATCAAGGAAATGGAAGCCTTCTGGGGTGTGAAGAAGCTCAGCAGCACACCCGGCGCCACGGCTGTTGAACTGTTTGACCGGCTAGAGAAAGGTGACATCAAGGCGGTGTGGGTGGCGTGTACCAACCCGGCGCATTCCCTGCCCAATTCACAAAAAGTGGCGCGCGCCTTGCAAAAGGCCGAGCTGGTGGTGGTGCAAGATGCCTACCTGACCCCAGCCACTGTGGAATATGCCGACGTGGTGCTGCCCGCCAGCACCTGGGGTGAAAAGGAAGGCACGGTGACCAACAGTGAGCGGCGCATTAGCCGGGTACGTTCAGCCTTGCCGGCACATGGTGAAGCCCGCCACGACTGGGCCATTGTGGTGGACTTTGCGCGCCGCCTTGAAAAAGCGCTTGAACTGCACGGTGTGCCGGGCTCAAGCCTTGAGCCTGGTAAAACATTGTTCCCCTGGAATACGCCCGAGGATATTTTCCTGGAGCACCGTGAAACCACGCGGGGGCGTGACCTCGACATCACGGGCCTTAGCTATGCCGTGCTGGAAAACCAGGGGCCACAGCAATGGCCCATGCCAGCCGGTTCTGCGCAGGGCACTGCCCGCCTGTATGAAAACCTCCGCTTTCCAACGGCCAGTGGCAAAGCCAAGTTTGTGTTTGCTCCCTACGAGCCCGTGGCCGAAGACACCGATGCGCGCTTTCCCTGGAAGTTGAACACCGGCCGCCTGCGGGACCAATGGCACGGCGCAAGCCGCACTGGAACCCTGCCAGAATTTTTTTCGCACGAGGCCGAGCCTCTGCTGGCTATTAACCCCGCGGATTACAAACGCCTGGGTTTGAGCGATCACAGTTGGGTGCGGGTGAAAAGCCGCCGGGCCACGGTCATTTTGCGCACCAAGCCCGATGACAGTGTGGCGCCCAACCAGGCGGCCTTGCCCATGCATTGGGGCCCCGAGTTTTTTGGTGGCAAGGGCGGTGTGGCGGGTGTGAATGCACTCACCATTGAAGCCTTTGACCCCTATTCCAAACAGCCGGAACTGAAGCACAGCGCAGTGCACATTGCACAGGCCCACCTGCCGTGGCAACTGGTGGTGTTTACCCACAGCCCACACTGGCTGCACTTGTGGCGGCAAGCCCGCGAGCTTTTCCAGCATTTTGACGCAGCCGTGTGCGTGCCGGTTGGGCGAGAAACCCCCGGTGTGCTGTTTCGCGCTGCGTGTGAAACAGCCCCCCAGGCTGCAGTGCTGAACCAATTGTTGCAGTTGTTCGAGTTCAATGCGTCCGAGGTATTGTCGTACTCCGACCCAACAACCGGCGCCGTGCGAAAAATCGGCCTGCAGGTGCAAGGCGATGGTGATGCCCGCAAGGCCACGCTGACAAAGGTTTGCTTGGCCGGGGACATCCAGTCTGAAATATGGCTGCGCAACCACTTTGACCAGCAGCTGGATGTGTTGCCATTGCGCAATTACTTGCTGGCACCCACGGCCCAGCCGCCAGGCGCCAAAACCACCACGGTCCGCATGGTGTGCAACTGTGTGGGCGTGTCTGAAGAGTCGATTGCCACCCGCTGTGCCGATTTACTCAGCCAAGAGCCCTTGTCTGCAGCCGGTTGCCTGGCCCGCCTGCAGGGTGAGTTGGGCTGTGGCACGCAGTGTGGGTCTTGTGTGCCAGAAGTCAAACGGCTGATTCAACACGCGATGCAGGTCAACTTGGTACAATCCTGAAATAACCACACCAGCGGTTAAACGCCGCGAGCCTGTCCAAGCCATGTCCCCATCGTCATCGAGCACTTCCTTCAGCGCCGCGCAGTTTATTAAAGAAATTGGGCGAGGCAAAGACGGTGCCCGCAGCCTGCCGCTGGAGCAGGCCCACGCCTTGTATGCAGCCATTCTGCGTGGGGATGTCCCCGAGCTGGAACTGGGCGCAGTGCTGATTGCATTGCGGGTAAAGGGCGAAACCGAGCAGGAAATCACCGGTTTTCTTCAGGCCATTGCGCAACATGCCGTGGTGGCTAGCGATGCCGCATCTGCCGTGCTGGGCAGCCTGAATGAGCAGGCCCAGCGCGCTGGAAAGCCTGTGGTGGTCATTCCCAGTTACAACGGTGCGCGGCGCAAGCCCAACTTCACCCCCTTGCTGGCCGGTTTGCTGGCACAGCAGGGCTACCCTGTGCTGGTGCACGGCTTGGGCACCGAGTCGGGTGCGCGGGTGACCAGTGCGGCGGTGTTTGAGCACTTGCAGTGGCCGATGGCCCATGCGCCAGTTTACCTGTCCATGGCTGAACTGAACCCCACAGTGGCGCGCTTGCTTGAATTGCGCAACCGCCTGGGTGTACGCAACTGCACGCACACGCTCGTCAAGCTGTTGGTGCCTGTCGCCTTGTCCAACAGCCTGTTGGTGACCAGTTACACCCACCCCGAGTTTTGGCATTTGCAGCGGGCTGTGCTGCAGGCCATGGGCCAAACCGCATTGGTGCTGCGTGCCCATGAAGGCGAACCTGTGGCAGCGCCTTACCGTGTGCCCCGCATGGACGGCGTGAAGGCGGGCGCCACCTGGTGCATCAGCGAGCCCGAGACCGTGTTCACCGAGCAGCCTGACCCGCACCCGGACATTGATGCACAGGCCACAGCGCGGCTCATCGAGCGCTGGCTGGCCGACCCGCAAGCCATGCCGCATGGTTTTGCCCGCCAAGTGGACGCCATTGCCCAGGTGGTGAATGCAAACCTTTGATGTGTTGGTATTGGGGGCTGGCGCGGCTGGCTTGATGTGTGCGGCCCAGGTTGGCCAGGGCAGCCGTGCGCGTGGTTGGCGGGTGGGCTTGCTGGACCACAGCGAAAAGTTGGCCGAAAAAATCCGCATCAGCGGTGGTGGGCGTTGCAACTTCACCAACCGGGTGGTGACTGAGCGCAATTTTGTGTCGGCCAACCCGCGTTTTGCCCGCGCAGCCTTGGCAGCCTACACACCCGACGACTTTGTCGCCTTGGTCAAAAGTCACCGTATTCCATTCCATGAAAAGCACAAAGGCCAGTTGTTTTGTGACCGCAGCAGCGAAGACATCATCGACATGTTGGCCGGCGAGTGCAGGGATGGTGGGGTGCACTGGCTCAAGCCGCATGCTGTTCAGCAGGTGCTATACAGCGACGGTGTGTTTCGGCTGGACAGCACGGCTGGTCCATTGACTGCTCGCCACTTGGTGATTGCCACGGGCGGCTTGCCTGTGCCCAAAATTGGCGCCACCGACTTTGGTTTGCGCGTGGCCAAGCAGTTCGGTCATGCCTTGGTGGACCAGCGGCCTGCATTGGTGCCGCTG
This sequence comes from Limnobacter sp., assembly GCF_036405155.1. Classification (GTDB taxonomy): domain Bacteria; phylum Pseudomonadota; class Gammaproteobacteria; order Burkholderiales; family Burkholderiaceae_B; genus Limnobacter. The sequence continues at coordinate 145,060 of NZ_DASWYD010000004.1, forward strand.
ACCTTCGACGCTGCCCAGTGGGGTGGGCTGACCGAGCTGGCGGGCGTGGCTTTGCCGGTGCGCAGCCGAGGCAGCGAGACGCAGGCCCCCTGGTTTGATGAGGATTTGCTGTTCACCCACCGCGGCTTGAGTGGCCCAGCCATTTTGCAGGCATCCAGTTATTGGAACCCGGGCGAGCCCTTGGCGTTGAACCTGAGCGGCGGTGAATACACTGCCGAGACTTTCACCACGCATTTGCTGGCGCAAGCCCAGGGCAGCCGGGCGCAGGCAGACAACTGGTTGGCCGCGCAATTGCCCCATTGGCCCCGCCGCCTGCTTCAACATTGGTTGGCCTTGCCCGATGTAGCCCCGTGGGCCCAGCGCAAGGTGGCTGAACTGGGCAAGAAGCAATTGGGCCCCTTGGCGGCGTCGGTGGCCGCTTGGGCTGTTCGCCCCAATGGTACGGAAGGCTACAAAAAAGCCGAGGTCATGCGGGGCGGCGTGAGCACTGCCGACCTTCAGTCCAAAACCCTCGAGTCACGCCGCATTCCCGGCCTGTATTTCATTGGTGAGGTGGTGGATGTGACCGGTTGGTTGGGGGGGTACAACTTCCAGTGGGCCTGGGCCAGCGGCGTGGCAGCCGCCCGTGGCATTTTGAGCAAAAATGCTTGAGGCACAACGCTTTTCAGTGGTATAGTTTCGGTCTTTGCCAGATCTCTGGCGGTCATTTATTACCCCTTCGCACGGGTTTTTTCTGAAATATTCAGTGAAATCAATGGGTTGTTGGGTTGGTAATGAGTCGATCTAGAGTTGTTAATTCGCTCACATTTTGGATTGGAGCCTGAATGCCTTCCGTTCGCGTTAAAGAAAACGAGCCTTTTGAAGTTGCCCTGCGTCGCTTCAAGCGCACCATCGAGAAAACCGGTCTGCTGACCGAACTGCGTTCACGCGAGTTTTACGAAAAGCCAACTTCTGAGCGCAAGCGCCTGAAAGCTGCTGCCGTTAAGCGTCACTACAAGCGCCTGCGCAGTCAGATGCTGCCCAAGAAAATGTATTGATTGCTGTTGTTCGCATGTCGCTGAAAGCGCAAATTCTTGAAGACATCAAGCAGGCCATGAAGGCCCGCGAGCAAGCCAAGCTCGCCACGCTTCGAATGCTCTCAGCGGCCATCAAGCAAAAAGAGGTCGACGAACGGGTCGACCTCGACGATGCGGCGGTTCTCGCCATCATCGAAAAGCAAATCAAACAACGCAATGAAGCGGCCGTCCAGTTTGAACAGGGTGGGCGCCCTGATTCTGCTGCCGCTGAAAAAGCGGAGGCTGCTGTGCTTGCGGCCTACTTGCCCGCCCAGTTGTCCGACGATGAAATCTTGACGGTTGTCCGCGAGGTGGTGTCTGCAGTGGGTGCCACCGGCCCCCAAGACATGGGCAAAGTGATGGGTCAAGCCAAGCCTCGTTTGGCCGGCAAGGCCGACATGGGCAAAGTGTCTGCCCTCATCAAGCAAACCCTCTCGGCGCTGTAAAGCCGCTCCTGAAGACCGTTTATTGGTATTCTGTTGCTGGCGCTGGCCGCAGGGTCGCCAGCCGCATTCCTCCCGCAGCTCCAGGGCATGATTCCACAAAGTTTTATCGACGACCTGCTGTACCGCGCCGACATTGCCGATGTGGTGGGTCGTTACGTACAACTCAAATCTGCTGGCGCAAATCTGCAGGGTCTTTGCCCCTTTCACAACGAAAAATCCCCCTCATTCACAGTCAGTCCATCCAAGCAGTTCTATCATTGCTTCGGTTGTGGTGCGCATGGCAATGCCGTGGGCTTTGTGATGGAGCATTTGGGCCTCACTTTTCCGGAAGCGGTCGAGCATCTGGCTGGCAGCATGGGGCTGGAAGTGCCTTACGAGAAGGGTGCAGACATACCCGCCGAGGTGCGTTCCGAGCGGGACCAGTTGGTGGAGCTGCTGACCCGCGCAGCCAATTGGTACAAGGCCCAGCTTAAAAAACATCCGGAAGCCATCGAATACCTGAAAGGCCGCGGCCTGACAGGGCAAATAGCCGCCCGCTACGGCATGGGCTTTGCGCCGGATGGTTACCAAAACCTGGAAGCCATTGTGGACCACTACGCCAGCAACACCCTGCTGGACACGGCAGGGCTCACCAAAACTTCGGAAGAGGGTGGTCGGCGTTACGACCGCTTTCGTGCCCGTGTGATGTTTCCCATCCGCAACGGCAAAGGGCAAGTGATTGGTTTTGGCGGGCGCGTGATGGGGCAAGGTGAGCCCAAGTACCTGAACAGCCCGGAAACCCCGGTGTTTTCCAAAGGGCTTGAGGTGTACGGTCTGTTTGAAGCCCGCCAAGCCATTCACCGCATGGGTTATGTGCTGGTGACCGAAGGCTACATGGATGTGGTGGCCCTGGCCCAGTGGGGCTTTGAAAATGCCGTGGCCACCCTGGGCACAGCGGTCACCCCCGAGCATGTTCAAAAGCTGTTCAAGCAAACCGACCGGTTGGTGTTTTCATTCGATGGTGACGGTGCAGGGCAAAAGGCGGCTTGGCGTGCCTTGCAGGCCTGTTTGCCGCATGTGAATGAAACCAAGCGGGCTGATTTTGTATTTTTGCCCGTCGAGCACGACCCAGACTCTTTCATTCGAACCGAAGGGCCTGAAGCCTTTGAGGCCATGGTGGCCCAGTCGCTGTCGCTGTCGCAGTTCCTGACCCGCTACCTGCAACAGCATTACCCACTGCAACAGATTGAAGGCAAGGCTGCAGCCATTGCGTTTTTAAAGCCCTTGATGGCGCAAATGCAACCCACGGTGCTGCGCTCGTCGATGCTGCGCGGCTTGGCTGAGTTGCTGGACAGTACACCGGTGGAACTCTCGCAGCATTTAGGCCTGAAAATGCGCACAGCCGAGCGCGAGCCGTTTGTGCCAAAAGGCAAGGGAAAGTACCGCGCCGAGAAACTGGAAAACACCTGGAGCCCCCCAAGGCCTGCAGCCAAATCCCCTTTGCTGAGCCTGGCTGCCCGGGTCATTCGCGCACCCCAGTTGGTCCATGTGTGCGATGAGCTGGTTGAACTCTACGAGCGTGAGGAAAAACCACAGACCGAAGTCCACAGCTTTATTCATCTGCTTGCAAAAGTTAAAACAGACCCCAACTTGTTGGAAGCAAGGCTTCAACACGCCTTCAATGACGAAGTTCATCAAAACTGGGTCAATGCCGTGCTTCGCGAGGCCCGCAGTTTGGACGATTCCCTCGACTTTGAAACCGAGTTGCGTTCTGGCGTGTATCAATGTTGTGAGGTGTGGTTCAAGGAAGAGCTGGAGCGGATTACCGCCCAATTGCCCGGTAACCCGGCGCAGCTGGCGTGGTATCACGAATGCATGCAGCGTTTCCAGCAACTCAAACAAAAGCGAGTTAATCAGTTATAATTAAGGGTTAGAGTGCGGGTTTTACCCGCGCAGCGTGCAGCCAAACAGGGCTGGACCTGCGGCTGTTTGTCGGTGTTGAGTGGTTCAATCGGCGTTCCAAAGGGAATCAATGTTCAAAATTCTCAACATTTTTTCGAAAAATCAGGAACAGAAATCCGATTCCGACCACAAAGGCAAGTCTGGCAACAAGCGTTCGGCGGTGCAGCATAACGCCCATTCTCAAACCCACATTCCAGATTCACCGGTTTCTGCTGATCACAGTGCCGGGCAATCCACGAAGCACAAGGGAGCGTCGTCAATGGTAGGGAAGAAGGTTTCGTCACAGAAGGCAACCAAGGCAACCCAAGCCAGCGCCAAAGCTGGTGCAAAAAAGCCTGCTGTGACCCAGAAAGCAGAAACCGCGAAAAAGGCCAGCGCCAAAGTGGTTGAGAGCAAGGCCGTTGCTGCGAAAAAGCCCAGCCCCACCAAGGCTGCTGTACCGGTGAAAGCCACAGTCAAGCCTGTTGCAAAGGCGTCAGCGAAAGCGGTGACCAAAGCACCGGTAAAGGCCCCTGCAAAGGCAGCCTCAAAACCGGTGGCCAAGGCGCCCGCAAAAGCACCCGCCAAGCCTGTTGCCAAGGCTGTTGTGAAAGCCGCTCCAAAGTCTGCGCCCAAGGTTGCACCCAAAGTAGCACCGAAGGCCAGCAAAGAATCCAAGCCGGTGGACAAGCCCGTCAAGTCCGCCAAACCCGTTGCAGCCAAGGCAGAACCTGCCAAGGCCAGCCCGAAAAAAACTGCGGCGCCTGCACCTGTGGTGGAATCCCCCGCCAAGCGTGGTCGTGCGCCCAAAGCTGAAGAAGCGATCGTTCAAGACATGGCAGTTGAAGAAACCCCAAAAAAGCGCGGACGCAAACCCAAGTCCGAAGTTGAAGTTGTAGAGACTGTGGCAGCCAAAGGCCGTGGTCGTCCACCCAAGGCGGGCAAGCCCGCTGCCGAACTCGAAGAGGGTGAGGACATTGAAGCGGGTGGTGTGGCCGATGACAGCCTCGACAGCGATGTGCTGACCGATGAAGACGACAGCGATGCAAAAAAAGCGGACCTCGTTATTCCCGTCAAGCGCGGTCGTGGCGCCAAAGCGAAAGACAAAGCCCTGATCAACTCAGCCTATTTGTCGTCCAGCACCGCCACTGCGCAAGAGCTGGAAGCGCGTCGTACCCAGCTCAAAATGCTCATCAAGATGGGCAAAGAGCGTGGTTACCTCACGTTTGCTGAAATCAACGACCACCTGCCCGATGAAGTGACCGATGGCGAAGTGATTGAAGCCATGGTCAGCACCTTCAGCGACATGGGCATCACCGTGTACGAACAAGCGCCCGATGCCGAAGCGCTGTTGATGAACGACAATGCCCCGGTGGGCACTTCGGAAGAAGACGCCGAGGAAGAAGCCGAAGCCGCGCTGAACAACGTGGATTCCGAATTTGGCCGCACCACCGACCCCGTTCGCATGTACATGCGTGAAATGGGCACCGTGGAGCTGTTGACCCGTGAAGGCGAAATTGAAATCGCCAAGCGGATTGAAGCCGGTCTGAAAGACATGGTGCAAGCCATTTCCGCCTGCCCTGCCATTGTTGAAGACGTGGTGGCCCTGGGCAAAAAGATTGCCGAAGGCGCATTGTCTGTGGATGAAGTGGTCGACGGCATTGTTGACCCCAACATGGACGACAGCCTGCCTGTTGAAGACACCGAAGCATCTGCCGAGGTGGATGAAGACGAGGAAGGCGAAGACGGCGAAGAGGGCAGCGGCAGCACGTCTGGCATGTCGGCCAAGCAGCTTGAAGAGCTGAAGAAAAACTCACTGGCTGTATTTGCGGACATTGAAAAACAGTTCGACAAAATGGCCAAGGCCCGTGGCGATGGTGGCTACAACTCAGCCGCCTACAAAAAGGCCAAAGACGCGATTGCCGACGAGTTCATGAAGATCCGTTTCACGGCGAAGCAAGTGGAGCGCCTGTGCAGCATCCTGCGTGAGCAGGTGGACAGTGTGCGCAAACTCGAAAACGAAATTTATGACATCTGCGTGAACCGCGTGGGTATTCCGCGTGAATACTTCCTGGAGCAGTTCCGAGGTCATGAAGTGTCGGGCAAGTGGGTGGATGCATTCTCTGGCCACAGCGCAGCGTGGTCTGAAACTTTTGTGCGCAACATCCCCGCCATCAATGAACTGCAGGGCAAGTTGCGCAACATTCAGGATGCGGTGTCACTGCCATTGACCGACCTGCGCGCCATCAACAAGCAGATGGTGTCCGGTGAAAACCGGGCCCGCATGGCCAAGCGTGAAATGATCGAGGCCAACTTGCGTCTGGTGATTTCGATTGCCAAGAAGTACACCAACCGTGGTCTGCAATTCCTGGACTTGATCCAAGAAGGCAACGTGGGCCTGATGAAAGCGGTGGACAAGTTTGAATACCGCCGGGGTTACAAGTTCTCGACGTACGCCACCTGGTGGATCCGCCAGGCCATTACCCGCTCGATTGCTGACCAGGCCCGCACCATTCGCATTCCGGTTCACATGATTGAGACCATCAACAAGATGAACCGCATCAGCCGCCAGATTTTGCAGGAAACCGGTATTGAGCCCGACCCCGCAACGTTGGCTGAGCGCATGGAAATGCCCGAAGACAAAATCCGCAAAATCCTCAAAATCGCCAAGGAACCCATTTCGATGGAAACCCCAATTGGCGACGATGATGATTCGCACTTGGGCGATTTCATCGAAGACAGCGTGACCCTGGCGCCTCAAGATGCTGCGCAATACAGCAGCCTGCGTTTTGTGACCAAGGACGTGCTCGATTCGCTCACACCCCGCGAAGCCAAAGTGCTGCGCATGCGTTTTGGTATCGAGATGAGCACCGACCACACGCTGGAAGAAGTGGGCAAGCAGTTTGACGTAACCCGCGAGCGGATTCGCCAAATTGAAGCCAAGGCACTGCGCAAGCTACGCCACCCCAGCCGTTCCGACAAGCTCAAGAGCTTCCTGGAAGGCGAATAAGTTTTGGTGCCCCGTTCGCGGGGCCTGAATTTTTCCCACCTTGGCGGGAAGTAAAATCGTTGTCTGGCGCATGTATTGTTCAGAGAACGGCCCACCGAGAGGTTGCCACTTCGGGGCTTTCGGTGCTGTAGTTTCGGGCCTGTAGCTCAGTTGGTCAGAGCAGAGGACTCATAGCGTTAAGTTGTGCCGTACGTTTGGAAACGGCGTATGGGATGGTGTCAAATTCGGCGAACCCTAAGTGCGGTAACGCATACGGCAACGCCGAGCCAAGCTTCGATGCGAAAGCGTCGTTGAAGGTGTAGAGACTAGACGGCACCCACCTAAGGCGAAAGCTACGGTGAAGGCATAGTCCAGGGAGTGGCGAAAGTCACACAAACCCGAATCCTTTGGTCCAGGGTTCAAGTCCCTGCGGGCCCACCAACACGAAAAACCCCAACCATTTGGTTGGGGTTTTTTCTTTTCCATTTCCTTGAAATACGTGTTGATTTACATCCAAAATTCACGCTGTTGATGACACTGTTCTCTGCACAGCAAGGTGGCTGAACTCCAGTACCTCGCTTCGGCCATCGAGCGAAAACCAACGGATACCAAGTAGGGGCAATACGTTAGCCAAGTTGAAGCCGTCGACCTAAGCAGATCGATTGACAATGCCCAAAAGCATGAACCATAGCCGACCAAATGGCCACATAAAGAGAATGTGAACCGGGCATCGGCCCAGAGTGGAGGGTTTCAGCATGATCGGTTGGTGGATCGTCGTATCGACACATACCCCGCAAGAACGCGATCAAGCAGACCAAGACACCAAGATGGCTGCAACTCTGGCGCAGTGGGAAGCCGGTGCAGACGGTATCTGCTGGATTGAGCGGCTGGCCGAGCAGGGCAAGGCTGCGAAGCTATCGGGTAATGGCTACCCAAACCGTTACACGGCGAAGGCCTGCGACGTGCTGCCATTGCTAGATGCAGCATCGCCGACCGACGGCGGAACCCTCATCATTGGCGATGACTACGTAATGCCATCCAACTGGCGCGGCAAAATCGAGTTGTATGACGAGCGGATAGCCGCTTGCCGTGCGGACCACGTGCTGACCATCGACGCATGGGACCAGTCATGAAGACGGGCGATCTGATGATTCTGTTTTGGGATCGGCTGCTTCAACTCGCCCCTACCTCAGTACGGACTGGAAATCGTGTTGTACGGGACTTGAATCCCGACGCTCATCTTCAATTTAACTAAGGCAATTCTGGATGCCACTCAATACCTTCGCAGCGGAGTTTTTACACGGTAATTTGCCTATTGATCTCATTTGATAGTACATTAATAATCAATTGATATTATGCAGGGGCTTCTCATGACGACTGCTCTCCAAAAAACTTTACGTACTCGCAAAGCCAAACCTGTGCTTCCCTCATCTGCGCAGTCCACGAAAACTAAAGGTGGTATCGACAGTTATGTAAGGGCGGTGTACGACGCCAGCCCGCTTGAATTGGTCGAGATGGAGCGGGCGGGGGTGCCTGGCGCTGTGATAGCAGATTTGTCTCAGCGAATGGATATCCCATCCAAACGCATTTACGAAATGCTGCGCATTCCACCAGCAACAGCAGCACGTAAAGCCGCGCCGGGTGTTGTGTTGGATGGACGGGCAGGCTTGGCCGCAATTGGAATGATTAAGCTCATCACGGTTGCGCAAAGTATTGTGGATGACAGCACTGCACCGAGTGCTGACCAGTTTGATGTGGTGAAGTGGTTGGGGCAGTGGATAGAGCAACCTCAGCCCGCCTTGGGCGGGCAAAAACCGTCTGAGCTTTTAGATACACCAACAGGTATTGAGCTGGTGTGCCGTGTGCTGGGTGCTCTTCAAAGCGGAGCCTATTTGTGAAGTTGTGGCGTATTGCAAGCAAAACGCGATCACGGCTTGCAAACGACCTGAGCGGCACTGGGGCAGCCTTGTTCCCAGGCCGGTGGAACACATATCAACAACCCGTTCTGTATTGCTCGCCCAGCATTGCGTTGGCAGTACTAGAAACCGCTGCACACATCAATGATGCTGGTTTACCACTGAATCGCTTTTTGGTGAGTATTGATGTGCCTGCTGCGGTGTGGGCGCAGCATGAGGTGGCCGACATTGCCAAGCTTCCCAAGGGTTGGTCGAGTATTCCTGCTGGACAAACCAGCGCAAAGTTTGGGTCTGATTGGTTAACAAGCCAACGCTCACCCATTTTGTTGGTGCCTTCTGTGATTGTTCCAGAAGAGTGTGTGGCACTGATCAATCCCTTGCATCCTGCTGCGTCAAAAATATCCGCTCAGGTGGTTCGGCCTTTTGAATACAGCGCACTGTTCCGGTCGGGCCAGGGTAAGCAGGGTTGACGTTGCACCTGGCCCCACCAGCATGACGTTGCCCTGTCAGTGCCCCCCACCCAAATACGCCGCTTTCACAGCCGGGTCGGTTTTCAGTTGGTCGGCCGGGCCATGCACAGAAATTTTCCCGTTCTCCAACACGTAGCCATAGTCGGCCACATTCAATGCTGCTGCTGCAAACTGCTCCACCAGCAACATGGTCACGCCCTGGCTTTTCAGGCGGCCGATGATGTTGAACACCTCTTCCACCAAAATCGGCGCCAGGCCCATGGAAGGTTCGTCCAGCAACACCACTTCTGGATTGAGCATGATGGCGCGGGCCATGGCCAGCATTTGCTGTTCACCGCCGGACAAGGTGCCAGCCTGTTGCGTCCGTCGCTCTTTCAAGCGCGGAAACAATTCCATGGCTTTTTCAAGGTCGCCTTTCACATCGCCTTTGCTGCGGCTGCCGGTGTAGCGCGGGAAGGCGCCCAGAATCAGGTTGTCTTCCACGCTCATGGTGGCAAACACACGGCGGCCTTCCGGTGAATGGGCCAGGCCCAGGCGCGCAATGCGGTGCGAGGGCAGGGCATCAATGCGTTTGCCGTCCAGCGTGATTTCACCGTGGGTGGGTTTGATCATGCCCGACACAGCGCGCATGGTGGTGGTTTTGCCTGCACCATTGGAGCCAATCAGCGTGATCACTTTGCCCTTGGGTACGTCAATCGAAATGTTGTGCAACACCTTGACCTGACCGTACCCGGCTTCCAGATTTTTAATCGATAACATCGTCGTCGTCCTTGTTCTGCGGGGTCAGGCGGCTTCGCCACCGAGGTAGGCTTCCACCACCTTCTCGTTGGTTTGCACTTCGGCGGGTGTGCCTTCCGCAATTTTCTGTCCAAAGTCCAGCACGGTCACGGTGTCGCAAATGGCCATCACCATGTCCATGTGGTGCTCAATCAGAATCAGCGTGATGCCGTGTTCCCGAATTTTGTGGATGATGGCCACCAACTCTTTGATGTCAGGCGCTGTCAGGCCCGCGGCGGGTTCATCCAGCAGCAACAGGCGGGGGTCCAGCGCCAGCGCACGGGCAATTTCCAGCAACCGCTGTTTGCCGTAGGGCAGGTTGCGGGCTTCTTCCATCGCGAGGTCGGCCAGGCCCACAAAGTTCAGCAGGTTCATGGCGCGGGTGGTGGCTTCTTTTTCTTCGCGGCTGTGCCGTGGCAATTTCAAGGCCACTTCGGGCAGCGTGCTGCGGAAGGTGTGGTGCAGGCCCACCAGCACGTTTTCCAGTGCGGTCATTTCGCCAAACAACTGCACGTTTTGGAATGTGCGGGCAATACCGTTGAGCGCAATGTGTGCAGACGATTTGCCGTGAATTTGTTCGTCCACAAATTGAATGGCACCGGCGGTGGGTACGTAAATGCCGGTCAGCACGTTCATCATGGTGGACTTGCCGGAACCATTCGGGCCGATCAAGCCGTGAATGCTGCCACGCTGCACCACCAGGTCCACATTGTTTAGCGCCTTCACACCGCCAAACTGCATCAGCAGGTTGTTGGCTTTCAGGATTTGCTCCGGGCCACTGCGCACGGCCGCTGAAATGGCATCACGGCCATCCATGGGTGGTGCGGGGGGCATGGTGCGTTGGCCCACCAGCAAGTCGCGGCATTTTTTCACAAAGCCGACAATGCCGTCTTGCAGGTAGTACACCACCAGCAAAATCATCAAGCCGAAAATCGTCAAGCGCCAGTCGGTGATGTTTTTCAGGCTATAGGCAAACACCGCCAAACCCACAGTACCCAGCACGGGAATGAGCAGCGTGCGGGGCTGTGCAATTTTGCGGGAAATGGCCACCAGCGAACCCGCCAGCACCACCACCGCCAAGGCCAGGGCCACCATGCGGAAGGTGTGAATGTCGTCCAGCAGTTTGGGCAACATCACAATGATGGTAGCACCGAGAATGGCGCCCAGTCGTGTTTTGCGGCCACCCATGATGATGGCGAGCAAAAACAGAATGGTCAGTTCAAAGTTGTAGGTGTTGGGGGAAATGTACTGCTCGGAATACGAGTACAAGGCACCGGACAAACCTGCAAAACCGGCACTCAACACAAAGGCAATCACCTTGTATTTGTACACCGACACGCCCATACAGTCTGAGGCCACCGGGCTGTCGCGCAGCGCTTCAAAGGCGCGGCCCAAATGGCTTTTCAGAATTCGGTGCACCACCAGCATGGACAGTCCCATCAGCACAGCGACCAACCAGTAGTACTGTTCATCGCCCATTTGCACGCCATCCAGGTGTGGCTTGGGAATACGCACACCCATGGGGCCTTCGGTCAGCCAGTCCATCTCGTTGATCAAAATCTGGATGATGGTGCCAAACGCCAGTGTGACCATGGCCAGGTAAGGGCCTGTGACGCGCAGGGCGGGCAATGCCAACACCGCACCAAACGCGGCAGTGATGGCGATGGCCGCTGGCACAGTGACCCAAATGGGCGCATGCATGTGCATGAACAACACACCGGCTGTGTAAGCACCAATGCCAAACAAACCGGCATGGCCCAGCGACACCTGGCCGGTGTAGCCCACCACAATGTCCAACCCAAACAGCAGGATGGTGTAGATCATGATGGTTTCAACCAGGTGGATGTAGTACGGGTTGGTTTGCACCACCGGGAAGATGAAAATGGCCGCAAAGCCCAGGCCAATCAGTAGTTTTTTGAATGCGTTCATCGCGATCACACCTTTTTAATGGCCAGCTTGCCAAACAGGCCAGCGGGTTTGATGGCGAGCACGAGCAGCAGCAGCACCAAGCCTGGTACGTCTTTGTAGCCCGTGGAAATGTAAAAGCCGGTGGTGGTCTCGGCGATGCCGAGAATAATGCCACCCACCACCACGCCCAGGCCGCTGTTCAAGCCGCCGATGATGGCCACTGCAAAGGCCTTCAGGCCCAGCACGGCACCCATGGTGGCACCGGTCAGTGTGAGGGGGGCCACCAGCACGCCAGCCAGCGCGGCTGTCATGGAGGAGAGTGCATACGAGAATGAAATCACCACGCCGGTGTTGATGCCCATCAGCGCTGCTGCGTCGCGGTCGTTCGATGTGGCCACCACGGCTTTGCCGTAAATGGTTTTGCGGTTGAAAAATTCCACCGCCAACATCATCAGAATGGCACCCACCACCACCAGAATTTCCATGGGCAGCACATTGCCGCCAAACACGTTGATGGGCATTTCGGGCAAGGGGGAGGGGAAGCGGAAGTTGTCGCGGCCCCAAATATTTTCAGCGGTGTTTTTGAAGATGATGCCCAGCGCAATGGTGGACATGATCCATCCAAATTCCGATTTGATCTTGATGGCGGGGCGCACGCCCACTGCCTCGACCAAGCCGCCCTGCAGCATGCCAAACACGCACACAATCGGCAGCATCAGCCAGTAGTTCAGGCCGAGTTTTTCAACAATGGACAAGCCCACCAGTGCACCCAGCATCAGCGCCTCGCCTTGTCCAAAATTCAGTGTGCCGGAAGTGGCGAAGGTTAGTTGATAACCAAACGCGATCACGGCGTAAATCATCCCCAGCGCAATGCCGCTGTAGACGAGTTGCAATAGGATTTCCATACCCTGTCCTTCAGACGAGTGTTATTCATCGACGTGCAAAAAAGCGACTCCTTGTGGGAGTCGCTTTCGGGGTTCAGCCAATCAGGATTTCTTGGCCTTGTCTTCGGGGTGGGCGTAAATCACTTTGCCGTCTTTCACCAGGCCCATCACAGGAATGTCCGAGGTGATGGCTTCGTGGTTGTCCTTGGTGTAAGGCTTTTTGTAAGTGGTCACCACACCTTCCACAGGCGCTTTCAGGTCTTCCAAAGCCTCGCGGATTTTTGGACCTTCGGTGGACTTGGCCTGTTCCATCGCAGCCTTCAGCAGGTAGATGGAGTCGTAGGCTTGCGCAGCAGACACGGGCGAATCAATGCGGCCATTCTTGGGATTGAATTCCTTCAGGTAGGCATCAATGAATGCTTTGCGCTTGGGTGTGTTGGGGTCTTGAATGAAGGTCTGCGGCATGATGGCGCCGTTGCCATTGGCACCAGCGGTGTCAATGAAGTTGGCCATGGACAGTGTCCAGCTGCCGATCATCGGTACTTTCCAACCCAACTTGGCCATGCCGTTGGCGATTTGTGCCAGCTCTGGGCCAATGCCGTAAGTCAGCACCGCTTCGGCACCCGCTTGGCGAGCCTTCAACAACTGGGCGGTCATGTCCACATCACCAATGTTGAATTTCTCTTCCGTCACGGGTTTGATGCCTTTGGCAGCCAGGGCTTTTTCAAGGTCCTGGCGGCCCAACTGACCGTAGTTGGTCGAGTCGGCCAGAATCGCCACTTTCTTGAAGCCACGCTTGGTGACCGCCTCTTCCACAATCATGGGCGATTGAATGAAGTCAGCAGCCGAATTGCGAAACACATAGTTTTCGGGTTTGTCGGGGAACTGCTTGGTGATGATAGTGCCGGTTGCCACATTGTTCATGACGGGGATTTTGGCATCTTCGTAAAAACGCTGTGCGGCCAGTGCCACGCCGGTGTTGATGAAACCAACTGTTGCAACCACCTTCTCTTTTTCAATCAGCTCTTGTGCAATTTGCACACCGCGCTCGTTTTTGGCTTCGTCGTCGCGTTCCACCAACTGAAGCTGACGGCCCAAGATGCCACCCTTGGCGTTGATTTCCTTGGCGGCCAGGCGAACACCGTCGCGCATGCTCACGCCCATGGAAGAGGAGCCACCTGTGAAGGGGCCAGAGACGCCAATCTTGATCGGCTCTGCAGCCAGCGCTGACGAAGCCGCCACTGCAAACGAACATGCAACTACAAATGAATTCAACCGGAATTTCATGCCTTGCTCCAACCTTTGTGAGTGTTGAGAAAATATTGTTGTGGTTATGCGGTGGTGTGTTGAACACCACCAGAGCCACAACGATAGCGCAGCATTTTTGTAGAAATCATCGGGACAAACCCGGTTTAGGGTTATCCCGTTGATGCGGTTGAGCCGCGTTTAAGAGGCCCGTTTGTATTGTGCGGGCCACTCTGCTGGGGTGTTCATCTCACGGGCTGAGAGCAAGGGCCACATGGGGTTGCGCAGCAGTTCACGCCCCAGCAGCACCAGGTCGGCATGGCCTGTTTCCAGCAATTCTTCCGCCTGTTGGGTTTCGGTGATCAAGCCCACCGTGGCGGTGGGCAGGCCTGCTTCAGCGCGAATGCGTTGGGCAAATGGGGCCTGGAAGCCCGGCGCTGCCGGAATTTTTGCCGTGGGCACCATGCCGCCCGTGGATACATCCACCAGGTCCACACCCAATGCTTTCAGGTGTTTGCAAAAGGTCACGGTGTCCTCAATGGTCCAACCACCGTCCACCCAGTCGGTGGCCGATACCCGCACCAACACAGGCAAATGTTCGGGCCAAACGGCGCGCACAGCTTTGACCACGGCCAGCGGAAAACGCATGCGGTTTTCCAAGCTGCCGCCATAGTCATCGCTGCGCTGGTTGGCCAGTGGCGACAAAAACTGATGCAGCAAATAGCCATGTGCAGCATGCACTTCCACCACTTGGAAACCCGCTGCCAGCGCGCGTTTGGCCGACGCAGCGAATTGCTCAATCAGGCCTTCAATGCCAGCTTCATCCAATGCAACAGGGGCAGCATAGGTTTCGCCAAACGCAATGGCCGATGGGCCCACCGTGGGCCATCCGCCTTCGTCGGCTGTTAGTGTGCGTTGCGCTTGCCAACCCAATCCAACACTGGCTTTGCGGCCTGCATGGGCCAGTTGGATACCGGCCACGGCGCCTTGCTGTTCGATGAGGCTGCGCAATGTGCTCAGCGCCTGTTGCTGTGTGTCGTTCCACAAACCCAGGCAGCCCGGGCTGATGCGGCCTTCAGCACTCACGCCGGTGGCTTCAACAATGACCAAGCCCGCGCCGCCCAGCGCACGGCTGCCGTAGTGCACGGTGTGCCACTGTTGGGGCACGCCATCCACCGCCGAGTATTGGCACATGGGCGACATGCCGATGCGGTTTTTCAGGGTAATGCTGCGAAGGGGAAATGGTTGAAACAGGTGGGACATGGCGGGGTACTCCAGAAAAATGAACAGCAGGCTCACCGGGTGAACCTGCTGCGCATTGTAGACCCCTTGTGGGCGTTGGGTGGTTGAATCAGGCTTGTTTGGCCTTCAGTGTTCGCCGTTTGCCTGTGGGGCGCCCGGGTTGACGAAAGGTGTCACTGAGCATTTGCGCGGTGGCGGACAAGCCGCCCACCAGCAGTGCCACGGCGACGGTGGACTCAAACCCGTGGAACAGGGTTGTGCCATTGAGGTTCAGCAAAATGAACGTGGGCACAGCCGAGGCCACTGCATGCGACAAGGCATTGTTGAAGGTCTTCATGGTTGATCTCCTTTGAAACGTTAATGACCAACGAGTCAACAATACCCCGGTGCGTCTAGAGTGTCACTACCAAAGTGTACAGTTGTGCACAAAATAGAATCTATCTTCCAAAGTGCTTGAATTTTCATGAAAAGTTCATAAATGCGGGGCGCCGAAATGGAGCGTCTTTGTTGCCAAACTGCGAAGCTGTCGCGCTTTTGAGTACACTGGCGCCACATGCCACTTTGAGCGCGCTTCGATGAAACCCCTCCCGGTCCAAAGCCTGCAAGCCACGGCAGTGCTGTTGTCCATCACAGCACTGGTGGAGTTGATCCTGCTGGACTACAGCCCGCTCGCTTCCATTACCCTGTACCTGTTTGCCGTGGTGGTGTCGGCCTACAACTTTGCCCGCTCGGTGTCGCTGGCTGTGGCGGTGTTGTCGTACTTGTTGGTGAATTACCTCATCGTAGACCCTCGCTATTCCCTGCATGTGCCCGACCCGCGTTCTTATTTTGTACTGGCGGCCTATCTCGGGACATCGTTGCTGGTGAACACCCTGGTGCAAAAGCTCAAAGACAAAACCGAGGAGGCCGAGCGCACCCTGGCCCGCCTGACGGAGGCGCAAGAGCGCTTGATGCAGTCGCATGAGGAGCGGGTGAAAGGCCAGTTGCTGGCCTCGCTGTCGCATGACATGCGGACCCCGCTCACGGCCATACTGGGGGCTTCCACGTCACTGGGCACCCAATACGACCGATTGCAGGACCATGAGCGCCGCCAATTGATTTCATCCATCGAGCATGAGGCATTCCATCTGGTGAGTTCGGCTGAAAACGTGCTGGCCTTGGTCAAGCTCCGATCACTGAAGGCCTTGCCCGAACCCCGTGCCTGGCAATCCCTGTCTGAGGTTGTGGAAACCACCGTGCGGCGTTACCGCCTGCGCAAACTGCCCTGCGGCATCGAAGTGCACATGCCCAACCCACCGCTGTTTGTGAAAGGCGATGGCTTGTTGCTGGCCCAGGCACTGGCCAACCTGCTGGACAATGCGCTGACTGCAAACCTGCGTGGCGACCATGCTGCAGGCTCACCCCTTGAGCCTGTGGTGATTGATTGCGTCAGCAATACCCTTTGCAGCCCACCTTGCATTGAATGGTCTGTCAGTGACCGCGGACGGGGTTTCCCGGAACATTTCAGCACGGCCAACATCCAGGCTTTCGATGAACAGGCCCGACAGGCCACGGCCACCGGCTACGGTCTGGGTTTGGTGATTGTCAAAACCATTGCCGAGCTGCACCATGGCACACTGCGTATTCACAACAGGCCAGGTGGCGGTGCCAAAGTCACCCTGGCTTTTGAATGGCATGAACAACCCGACTGGACCAGCGATGAGCCTTAAGCCCCGCATTTTGGTGGTGGAAGACGACACCCACATTGCCCAACTGCTGCAGACAGCACTGGGTGTGGAGGGCTATGACGTGGCAGTGTTTGGCAAGCTGGCGGCATTGAATGCTGCCTTGCCAGACCCTGCCGCCTCGCTGATTTTGCTGGACCTTGGACTGCCCGATGGTGATGGACTGGACTGGTTGCACCGCCAGCGCCAGCTGACCAGCGCCAGCGTGATGGTGTTGTCTGCGCGTGAAGCCGAGATTGACAAAGTGACCGCCCTTGACATGGGCGCAGACGATTACATTGCCAAGCCCTTTGGGGTGAATGAGTTGCTGGCCCGTGTGCGTGCCAACTTGCGTCGACAAGGGGGCGCGCAAAACCCCTTGCCCGGCCCTGTGCTGGTGGCTGGCGACTTGAGCATTGACGTGGAACACGAGGCTGTTTACCGCGCCGGTGAAAAAATCCACCTCACTGCCAAAGAGCTGAAAACACTCATGATTCTGGCGCGGGCGCCGGGCAAGTTGGTCAAACAGCGGGAGTTGTTGCAGACCGTTTGGGGGCCGGAGTACCTGGACGACACCCATTACTTGCGGATTTTGATGAGCAAACTGCGGGCCAAGCTGGAGGAAAATCCCTCGGAGCCCAAGCTATTGCTGACTGAACCGGGTTTAGGGTATCGGCTCCAGCTGCCCTGATTTTTACGTTTTTTTTACGCCCCCTGTGTTCCCATAAGCGACCAAATTACAAACAAATACAAGACAGGGTTATATGGAGACAACAGGGCGACAACTGTTCGGGCGAACCGTGTCCGAATGGTTTTTCGGCTTGCCAATCATTGGCTTGCTGATTTTTACTCTCATCATCGGCACCGGCGAAATGGTGCACGGCCAGTTGCTGAAAATCGGTGAATCGATGTTCGGCGTGCCTGAGCAAGGCATTCAATATTTCATGTTGCGGGGTGACAACCCCAAACCCACCTGCACCGTGGTGACTGACATTGATGCCGAGGTGGCCAAGCAATTGGCGGCTCCCAAGGCGGATGACGGTGGCTTGGGCGACTTGATGGGTGAAATGGCCCCGCCGGATCCCAATGAAATTCGGGAAGCGGTTGTTGCAGCCAATAATCTCTGTAAAGAAGAGACTGAGCGGTACACCAAGGTGTCCAAGCTCATGACGGGCAAGCTGAAAACCTTCACCTCCATTGAAACCGGCTTCTTCGACCTGTTCAAAACAGGCACGGAAAACCGTCCACTGGTGTTGCTGATCATGGTGGCACTGGCTGCGGTCATTACGACAGTGGGTGTTCACCACGTGGTGATTCGCCCCCCGCTGTCGGTTCTCGATTACCGCTTTGCAACAGGTTCTGTGGGTGTGGCCAGCATTTTTGCGGCGATCTCCTCCGTGGCCTATTACGACATCTCGGCCAACGCCGGGGTGAAAATGGAACACCCCATCACCCACTTCATCTGGATTGCGCTGTTCGTCACTTTGGCGGGTATCAGCCTGAAACAGGTGCTGCGTCCGCCTGCGCATTTGAAAAAGGGTGGCACGGTGTTCAATGCCCTGCTGTCGGTGCCGCTGTTTGGCATGATGGGCATGGTGGCCGGCGTGTATTTCTTCACGCACGGCAACTGGCCTGGCCTGGCGATTTACGTCAACCAACTGCTTGAACTGCCCAGCATCTTCCTCAGCTTGGCGCTGTACATTTGGGCCGGTATGTTGCTCAAGCAAAGCCGCATTGTGGATTTGTTCATGAACATTCTGCGGCCCTGGAAGTTGTCGCCAGAATTGCTCACCTACATTATTTTGCTGGCGGCTGCGTTGCCCACAGCCTACACGGGTGCCTCTGGTATTTTCGTGATTGCAGCAGGCGGCATTGTGTACAACGAGGTTCGCGCAGCCGGCGGTACACGCCAGTTTGCGTTGGCGGCCACAGCCATGTCCGGTTCGCTGGGTGTGGTGTTGCGGCCCTGTTTGTTGGTGGTGCTGATTGCAGCGCTCAACAAGCAGGTCACGTCCAGTGCCTTGTACCACTATGGCTTCTATGTGTTCCTGTTGACGTCCACGCTGTTCTTCATTTTCTCGCAACTGACCCGTCGCAAGAAGGCAGCGGTTGAGCGCCCATTGGTGGCCCTGCCCAAGATGATGCGTGAAATTGTGCCAGTGTTGCCATACGTGGCCTTGGTCATGGCTGTTGTGCTGGGCTACAAATATTTGCTGGACACTGAGCTGAACGAGAGCTCTGCGCCGGTGATCATGCCCGCCATCATGTTCATTCTGCTGGTGTTCGACAAATTGCGCACGCCCAAGGGCACGCTGGGTGGTGTCAATGAACACGGCCACGTGGACGACCGCAAGGAAGGCGTTGAGCCAGCCATCCGATTTGCAACGTCCGAGGCCGTTGGTCACATCGGCGCGCTGATCATGTTGATGGCTTTGTCTTTGGCCATCGGTGGCGTGGTCGAACGTTCGGGCATCATGGACCTGGCACCCAAGACCTTCAGCAGTGCCTGGACCGCCATGACCTTCCTCATGATCACCAAAGTGATTCTGGGCATGGTGATGGACCCCTTCGGTGCGGTGATTCTGGTGTCGGGCACCTTGGCGCCCATCGCCTACAACAACGGCATTGACCCCTTGCATTTCTGGATGATGGTGTTGGTGGCCTTTGAATTGGGTTACCTCATGCCGCCCGTGGCCTTGAACCAGTTGCTCACGCGCTTGGTGATTGGCGATGAAGAGGTGCGAAAAGCCGACAATGAGGTCAAGCGCAAGTCGTTCTACTGGCGCTATGAGCGGTGGATTTTGCCCACCGTGGTGATGACGGTGGGGATGTTAATCACCGCCTACGGTCCATTGGCTGTTCAAAAGTTCGAGGTGCTGAAACCCCTGGCGCATTTGATCCGCCCTGCCGAGCATGATGCTGCCGAGCCTGTGCCCGTCAGCGATGCTCAACCGGCGGCGACGCCAGCTGCAGAGCCCCCGGCGGCCGACCCGGCTGCGGTTGCCCCGGACGCTGCAGCGCCTGCTGAACCCCAGTTGGTGGAGGCGCCTTCCCAGCCCATTCCCGCTGGCAATTCGACCGGGGCTCAAGCCGCGAGCCCGGCGGTGGCCATGCCTGCACCTGCTGCCGACCCGGCTGGTGAAATCGACGAAGCGCTGATGAAGTGGGCCACCGCCTGGTCCAACAAGGATGTGCCTGCATACCTGGCCGCGTACAGCCCCGATTTTGTGTCGGCCAAAGGCATGAAGCGCCCAGCTTGGGACCAGGACCGCACGCGCAAGATTGAATCGAAACAATCGATTTCAATCCGCCTGAAAAACACCCACATCGAGGTGAAGGGCGACAAGGCCACGGCTGATTTTGTTCAGGAATATCAATCGGATGTTCTGAAGGAAACCAGCAAGAAACGTGTCACGTTTGTTCGCAAAAACGGGACATGGCTGATCGAGCGCGAGGAAAGCCGCTAACGGAAGTTTGATGGAATTCCAACACCTGCTCCGGCACACCCGCGCCGGGGCAGGCAATCCAGCGTCAGATCACGTACACTGAGGTCATTCTTGACACAGTGTGCATGCATGATCCGATGCTGAAATTGTTTCGATGGACCATCCTGGGTTTGCTGGGCTTGTTGCACAGCCTGTCGGTCCATGCAGCCCCCCCCGTTAAAATCGCTGTGTCCAACACCGTGTTGAGTTTGCCGGTGTTTGTCGCGGATTCCGAAGGTTTTTTCCAGAAAAATTCGGCATCGGTCGAGTTGCTGCCCTGCGTGGGCGGCGTTCGCTGTCTGTCCATGATGCACGATGGCGCAGCCGACCTGTCCACGGCCACTGAACTGCCAGTCATGTTCAGCAGTTTCAAGCGTCAAGACTTTGCAATCCTGGCCACATTCGTGTCCACCTCGAATGATTTGAAGTTACTGGTTCGTCGCGATGCGGGCGTCAAACTGGCTTCGGATCTCAAGGGCAAACGCATTGCCTACATCAAGGGTGCTGCCAGCCAATATTTTACAGACCTGATTTTGTTGTACCACGGCATCAATCCCCAGCAGGTAACGCTCAAGCCGATGAACCCTGACCAGACGCAAGATATGCTGCGCTCAAAGCAGGTGGATGCCGTTGTGGTGTGGGAGCCTTATGCGTCCAAGGCTGCCTACGACTTGGCCGATGAAGTCAGCTTTGTCAAGGTTCCGCGGCTGTATACGGAAACCTTCAACCTGATCGGCAACAAAAGCGTTTTGGATGCCAGTCCACTCCTGGTGGAGCGAATCGTCCTGTCATTGCAACAGGCTTGTGATTTCATCAATACCCATCCAGAGCGCGCCAAGAAAATCCTCTCGGTTCGCCTGAAAATTTCTCCAGACCTTATTGGACGCATTTTCGATGATTACCGGTACAAGCTCAGCTTGAATCAATCGTTGATGCGCACCCTGGACGGACAGGCCAACTGGGCTGTCCGCGAAGGGCATGTGCCTTCCGGCAGTGTCATTCCCAACTACATTCAATTTGTGAATCCGTCTTTTCTGCGCAAGGTGGATCCCCAGGCCGTGACCCTGAGGTAACAGCACCATGCGCGTCTCCAGCAAAATCAACTTGACGATTGCCAGCACACTGATTTGTGTGCTGCTGATGGTGATTGGGAACGTCTGGATTTTGCGCCAGCAATTCAATGATCTCAAACAGGCGGAATATGCGCAGGACATCACCCGTTTGTCGGCCAACCTGTTGGGCCTGACTCAAGAGTATGTGTTGTTCAAGTCGCCAACGGCCGTACAAAGCTGGTATGCCACGTACGATGCCTTGACTGCGCGTTTGGAGACCCTCAAAGCCAGTCCAGATGATATTGAGGACATGGACGATTTCGCCGATGGTGTGCGTGAAATCAAACCCATCTTCAATGAGTTGATTGCCATTGACCATTCGTCCAGCGAGTCGTCTGCCGCGTTCCAGATTCGCCGTGAGCAGTTGATTGTGGATCGCCTGGTGACCGAGGCGCAAGTGATTGTCGAGATGGGCCATGCCTTGTCCACCGAGGTGAACAAGCAACAACGCAGCGCGCTTCAGACCTTGGTCATGATCACCGCGTTGGGCCTGGGGTTCTTCGTCGTGGTGATTGTCCTGTTGGTGGTGCTGCTGCGCTGGGGGGTACTGAACAGCTTGCTCAAACTGCAAACCACGGCGAATGCCATTCGCTCTGGTGACCACTCTGCCACTTGCGAAGTCTCTGGTCGGGATGAAATTGCGGAAGTTGCGATGGCGGTGAACAGCATGGCCCAAAGCCTGTCCCGACAAAATGATGAACTGCGGCAGGCGGAGGAACAGGCGCTGCAGGCGAGTCGAGCCAAGAGCGACTTCCTGTCGACCATGAGCCATGAAATTCGCACGCCGCTCAATGGCATTGTTGGATTGACCTATTTGTTGAAGGACACGGCCACGTCCAACAACCAACGGGTGCTGCTGGAGAGCCTTGAAAAAACCTCACGCAACCTGATCGATTTGGTCAGTGATGTGTTGGATATTTCCAAGATCGAGTCGGGTAGCATGGACTTGGAGGAGCGAGAATTCTCCATATTGGACCTACTGGACAAGCTGGGTGGGCTGATGTCGGGCGCAGCAGCTGGAAAGTCGCTGGAACTCATGATTGATCCATCGCCCGACCTGCCCTTGCAGGTGGTGGGTGATGAGCTGCGCATTCGCCAGATGGTGGTGAACCTTTTGGGCAACGCGGTGAAGTTTACCCCGGCAGGCCATGTTCGCCTTGTTCTGACCGTGGTGCAGCCGCAGGGGGATGGCGTGTGGTTGCGCATTGAGGTGCATGACTCGGGCGTTGGTCTGGCCGACGATGCCAAGCAACACCTCTTCCAGCAATTTTCACAAGCCTCGCCATCGGTGGCTCGGGAGTTCGGTGGGTCGGGTTTGGGCCTGAGCTTGGTCAAACGCCTGGCTGAACTGATGGGTGGGCATGTGGGTTTTGACAGCACGTTGGGCAAAGGCAGCTGCTTCTGGTTTGAATTGCCCCTGCGCTTGCCGGCGCATGCGCAGTCAATGGACTCGCCCCGACGGGCACGCGATGACATGGCACGCCATCAATTGCCGGTGGTGCTGGTCTCTCAAAGCCCGCTGCAGGTGTTGGCTTTGCGAAATGTCAGCCGTTGCCTGGGTCGAAGCTTGCATGTGGTGGCCGATGTGGACGGCTTGGCCACGCAGTTGCCCTTGATTCGCTCCCAATTTCCCGAGGGCAGTCTGCTGATTGTGGTGGACTTTGATGCGCATCAGGGCATTCGAGAGTCTGTGTTGAGGGTGGTGCAAGCCAGTTCGCTCGGGGATGTCCGCTTTGTGATGCTGGCCAAAGGCAGTGACGCCAAAGTGCTCATGGACCAGCACCTGGAAGACTCGATTGCGGCGGTGGTGGTTAAACCGCTCACCCCCCTTCAACTTCAGCAATTGCTCAATCCGGTTCACGGCGACTTTGATGATGCGGAATCGCCTGAGTTGGCACATGGCCAGCGGGTGCTGATTGTGGACGACAGCGAATTGAATTTGAAGGTGCTTGACGGCATATTGAAAGGGCGTGGCTACCGGACAGTGCGTGCACGGCATGGCCTGGAGGCGGTGAGTTTGCTCAAACAGCCGAACCATGATTTTGAGGCGGTGGTGATGGACATTCAAATGCCTTTGATGGACGGCCTGGAAGCCACCGAGCATATTCGGTCCTACGCCATGAATGCGGCGTTGCCCATCATCGGCCTCACTGGTGAGGTGGAGCCCAAGGATGAACGACGCGCCTTGAAAGCCGGCATGACCTGTGTGCTGCCAAAACCCTTGCAGCCCGATGTGTTGTTGAGCACACTGGGCAACCTGGTGCGTACAAAAACGCCCAACATTCCACCCGCCAAGGAGAACTGAACCATGAAATTGTTGCTGAGTTGGGTGTTGTATGCGCTGGCCTTGATGGCGGTTGCCTATCTGTTGCCAGGTGTTCACGTGAATGGGTTCACCTCTGCGTTGTGGGCTGCACTCATTTTGGGTTTGGTCAATACCGTGGTAAAGCCTGTGCTGACCATTCTGACCTTGCCACTCACCGTGCTCACCTTGGGCCTGTTTTATTTCCTGCTCAACGGCTTGATGTTTTATTGGGTGGGTTCGGTGCTCAGTGGTTTTCGAGTGGATGGGTTTTGGTGGGCGGTGCTGGCGGCATTGCTGTATTCCGTGTTTGCCACCTTCCTCAATTCACTGGCGTTCAAGCCCGAGGTGAAAATCGAACGTCTGTAAGTCCAAGGTTGGTAAATTCAGCAGCGCAAGGCCCTGCCAAACCAAGCGCAGAGCCAGCAGGGTCAGCGTCCAGTCCAGCGCGGTTTTAAAATGTCGCTCTGGCAAGTGGCCCAGCAGTTTGGCACCCACCCGGTTACCGGCCAGGGTGGCCACGGTCAGGCCCAGCAGCAGGTCCCAGTGGTTCCACAATTCCACATTCAGGCTCGAAAAGGCGATCAGCTTCAACCCATGCTGAATGGTCATGGCCATGCCGTGGGTGCCCACCACGGTCATGCGTTGCCATTGCTTGGGCAGCACACTCATCACCAGTGGGCCAGTGGCGCCCAGCACCATGCTCAGGCCCGTGGTCACACCACCCGAAGCAGCCGGGTGCCAGGCTTGCAGTTTGAGCCACTGTGCCCGCCAGGTGGCCACCAAAATGAATAGCCCCAACACCACCATGCCCCAGCCTTGCGGCACCCACAAGGCCACTGGCGTTATCACCACAGTGCCCACAATTGCACCCACTGTGAAAGGTTTGATGTACGACCAGTCAATGTGCCGGTGTTGCACCCACACCCGGTTGATGTTGGACAAAAACTGCGCTGCCCCATGCAATGGGATGAGCACGCTGGGTGGCAACAGTTGGGCCATGATGGCCAGCAGAATAACCCCGCCCCCAATGCCCAGCGTGGCCGTCACGCTGGAGGTGAAAAACGCAGCCAGACTCAACAGGATCAACAGGCTCACGGCATGCGCTCCAAAGTGTGCTTCATCGGCCCAGTTGCAGGGGTTGAGACAAAATCCACAAACCCAGCACGGTGAGAGCGACCATCAAGGCCAGTATCGGCAACTGACTAAGGTTGGCCTGCCGGCGGGTGGGCAGGTGCGCAAAGGCTTGTCGATGGGCCAACACAGCCGATAGAACGTGACCGGCCACAATCATGGTGAGCTGCATCCACCAAATGAGCTGAGCATCCAATAGAACCGGTGCACGCCACAGGTTGCGGGTGCCTAGCATGTTCCAGCCTCGGCCCAGGGGGTCGGACAGCAGGTGAACAATCTGCACGCCTTGGGTCAGAATCAGCGTGAAGTAATGCGACAGGCTGTAAGCCAGCACAATCGGCATCAGCGCTGGGCCAAACTGCAAGATGGCTTGAGCGATTGACATGCGGGCACGGCCCAGCTTCAGTCCCAGCCAGAGTGTGAGGCAAAACACAGCACCCAATACCCAGGGGCTCAACAGCACGGTGACTTGTTCAAACACACCGAAGGCGCCACCCAACACGGCGCTGGCTTGCATGGGGTTGGTTTGCAGGGTTTCCAATGGGTAGCCGGTCATGGGGGCAGCCCATGCCACAAACCACGGCCACACGGATTTCAACCACCATTGCGTGTCTTTCAGCCCGTCCAGGGCCGTGGTGGAAAACAGGCCCAATACAAACACCACGCTGGCCAGGCTTGGGGCGGCTTGTTGCAGCCCTGCTGCGGTGTTGTTTGCTTGAAAGCCAGGTTGAAACACCTGCCGAACCGAGATACCCATGCGGTGCAGCCAGTCGAAGTACAGGCTGAACCAGTCGGCTTTGGCAAAGAAGGTGTGGCTGCCCCACAGCCAGCAACCCAGCAGGGCATACAGACCATACAGGCTGAGCATCCACGACACGTGAACAGGGCGGGTGTGGCCAAACAGCTCGAGCCAGGCCAACCCCACCAAGCCCAACACGGCTGGCCAATGCGACAGGCCAGCCGGGTAGGGTTGGCGCTGTGTTTGAAAGCCACTGAACGAGATGCGGTAGGGGTTGAGGTGGTTGAACCACGGGCCTGTCCAGCCGCCCAGCAAGCCCATGGTGTAAACCCCGGCCAGCAGCCACACAATCCAGAAATAGGTCATGGCCAAATTGCTGTTGCGGTTTTGCGTGCCCGCAAAGCCGGCATACACTGCCAAAAAAAACACCAGCAGGCTCACGGTTTGAGCCAACTGCAGGGGCCACTGTGGGTGTGCTTGAGCCAGCGCGTTAGGTGATAAAGATGCCTCTGAAGGCTGTTGCGCAGGTGTTGGCGTTGAAATGGCCAACAACGCAAATGTGAGTAGCAGAACCGCGCTGCTGGCCCAAGCCACCATCCAGAAGGGCATGGGCAATGTGAAGGTTTGGCCAAACCCGTGGGCCATGCACACACTGGGCAAGCTGGCTGCCAACAGCATGCAGGTTTGAAAGTGGGCCTTGTTCATGGGCAAGGCAGGGGCTTTAATTGGGGTAGGACTCAATCACGCCCAGAATGGCCTCGGCGTGGTGCAATTCCATCTCGAACGACCCGCTGTCCTTCACCGGAATACTCACTCGCGTGGTTTGCCCCGCAGGCAATGCAATGGTTTGGTCGATGCCGTGCACATGTAACTCATCGGCTTGGTCGGTGAACACCAAAAACTCAGCTTTTCCGCCAACTTTGGTGGTCAGCCGAATGGGCTCGGAGGTCAGCTTGCCGCTGAGCACGGTCAGTTGGGGCAATGCCTGTGCAGCGTCGCCAGCCGGTGCGTTGCTGGTGGGCGTTGTTGGTGCAGGGGTTTGCACCGACTGTACATACAAAAAAGCCCCGGCCAGCACGGCGCTGACCAAGGCCAGGTATACAAGAGCACGTTTGTTCATGGATTGATTTTGCTGCGTTTGGCCTGGGTACGTTCCCACATTTGAATATACACCTCGGCCGAGTTGTACAAGGCTTTCAAGGCCTCGTTGCCGCCTTCCAATCGCACCTCTTCCACCCAGTCGGCTTTCAGGCCGTAATGGGCTTGTCCTTCTGAATTGGCGTCGTAAATGCGTTCGCCGCTTTTTTGCTGGTCAAATTTGACCGGGCTAACCGATTTGTTGAACACACCATCCCAGTCTTTGCCGGAAAACAGGGTGAAGGGGTATTTGATTTGCGGCCGGTCTGCACCCCGTGGGCCTGCCTGGGCTCCCAAGCCGTTGGTGTCAGCGCCATACCCCACTGCAAAGTCGTATTTCGGGCTCTTCAGGCTGCTGATGAGTTTGAAGTCTTGCGTCCAGGCTTGTGCGTTGCCTTGGTACGGGTAAACCAAACCACCGGCAGCAATCATGCGGCGGGCCTGCTCACGGGTAATGCCGCCATGCGCACCATGGGTGGACACCAGCGGGTAGGCCGGTACCTGGCGTTCGGCCAGGTCAATCAAATCGCCTTTGATGGACAGTTCCAGGTGGTCCACCTCGATGATGATGCCGCGCTCCATGAGGCGCTTGAAGGCGTATTTACCCAACTCGGTTAAGCCGCGCTTGTTGCACTGGCGGCGGTTTTCGGCCGATGGGTACACGGGCAGACCAGGGTTGTTGGCAATAACAGCGGAGCTAAGCGGGTCGTTGCCCAAACCGGGTACCGAGGTCATGACCGCACCGGGCTGGCGCAAAATGTAATCCTTGTAGTTGTTGTCACCACCGGGGCAGTCGTAGGTGGTCCAGAATGCGCCAGTGTCCAGGAAGTTGCCGCCGTTCAGGATCAAGCCGTCGAAAATGCCGTTGCCGCCAAAGGCATTGTCAAACTCGTGAATGGGGAACATTTGCCGCACGCCGAGGTTGTACAGGCGGTCCAGTTGCCGGTCAATTTCAGCCTGGTCGCATTGGGCTTGCCCCAGCTTCACACCGCAGTTGAACAGGTGCGAAATCTCAATGCCCAGCACCACGGCCAGTTTGCCTTCGTTGACCACTTTGCGGGCTTCGGCCGGGGTGGTCACAATGCGAAACCAGCCTTTGCCATTGCCACCGTATTGCGCATCCACATAGCTTTCCAGGTCGCGTGCAAATGTAATTTGCGACACGGCGCTGTCCATTTCATTGCAGTTCTGGGTGGGCTTGCCCTTGGTGTTGCGCACCAGGTTGCACAGGGTTTCGTTTTCCACGAGGTTGGTCACGAAAATGCGCAAACCGGCTTTCCAGGCGCGTTCCAGCCATTTGTAGTACAGGCCTTCGTGGGTCAGCGAGTCGGCTGCCGGCCAGTCATTGAAGGTGGGCCAGCCCACGGTGTCATGCGTGGCTTGGGGTTGGCCCTTGAACAGGTTTTCCACCAGGTCCAGCCGTCCGTCGGGGCCATGGTCGGTTTGGCAACTGTCCAGTGCTTGGGTTACGCCAAAGCGGTGAAACGGCCGCCCGTGGTGTGCGCCACCCAAAAATGTGGTCGCCGTGATGTGGTTGTGCACATCCGCAAAACCGCGCAGGGCCTGGTTTTCGCCAGCGCCGGTGAAGCTGTCGCCGGTTGTGTTGGTGGAAATTTCCGGGAATTCGGCGCAGCCCTGGGTGGGTACAAAGCGGAACAGGGTGTTGCTGCCCGTGGCGGCTTTTTCCACAGAGCCCAGGGTGCTGCTGCTGTCCAGCAGGGCCAGTTTCATCTGGTTGCCGGTGTTGGTGAGTGAAAACCCGTCCCGACCGCGCTCATCGTCCAGCACCGACCATTCAATGCTGTCGGAATAAGCCGTGGTACTCGCCACCGGTGTTCCGGCGGTGTTGCCCGCGCCCTGCATGAGTTGCTTGTTGGTGTTGAACACCATGTATTTGCCCAAGGCTGTGGGTTTTAAATAAAACGGTGCCGCTTTGGACAGCAGGGTTTGGTCCACCGCGTACGTTCCCCCCGTGGTCACTGACACGTACTTGCCACTGGCGACCGACTGCAGCGCATGGCACTGGTTGGCAATGTTGAAGGCGGTGGGTTTGATCACCACTTCGCTGGGCGAGGTTGGGGTGCCCGTTGAGCCGCCTGCGGCCAGGGAGCCTGAATCGCTGTTGCAGGCCGCCAGCATGGCCGTGAAGACCAGCAGGCTGAGGGTGCTCAGGCATTGGCCTGCGCGATAAGGTCGGTGCGTTCCAGTGCTCATGTCTCGTCCCACGGCGGTGATGGCTTTGAATGTGTAAATACTGTTACTGGACAACACAGCGGACAGATTCGCTGGTTTGTCAGCAAAACCCCGGCTTTGTCAGAACTTTGACAGAAGCACACCAACTTCCGCTTCATAAAGGCAGATTTGTGTCGATACAACTGTTTTGGAGGTGACGCCATGACTTATTTGTGTGAACAGTCCCGCTTGCCAATTCTGCTGGGTCAGTCCAGCCATTTGTTGGCCAAGGTGATGGATGACCAGATCGGGATGGCCGAACTTGCCCAATCCATTCAATTGGACCCTGTGTTGAGCGCCAAATTGCTGCGGGTCGCCAATTCTCCGTTTTACGGGGTCAGTGGCCAAATCAGCAGTATTGAGGAGTCCCTGGTGGTGATTGGCCTGTCCAGTGTGCGGGGGTACATTCAGACTGAAATGTTGCGAGGCATCACCCAATACCCGCCGTGGAACGAGGTGAATCTGGACCGATTCTGGAGCCAGGCCCTGTGGATGGGCTGCGCTGCCTACACCCTGGCCAACCGCTGTGAACTCAGCTCGGTGTTGGCCATGTCCACTGGGTTGTTCCACAACATTGGCATGCTCGTGTTGCTGGGTCAGGAGGGCGATGCCTACCAGGTGCTGTTCAACTGGGAAGAAGACGAGGACAAGCTTGCGCGCGTGGAGCGTGAACTGTTTGGCGTGGACCACGGGCAGATGGGCGGAGAAATGCTGGCGGTGTGGAAGTTGCCCCCTGTCATGGTACATGCTGTTGCCCAGCAATATGTGGACGAGCCATTTCAGCCGACTGCGTGGATGACCGAAATCTTGAAATGTGCCCATGTGCTGCACCGCCACCGCGAGGACCCACCCGAGGTGACGTTGCAGGCGCTGGCACCCGAACACTGCACCTTGTTTGAACTCAAAAGCACCAACTTCCCGCGTTTTGAGCGGGATGTGCAGTTGCGGTACAACAACCTGATGCTGATGGTGGGCTACGGCAATGGTGACACGGGTGCCTAATCGCCGGTTTTCAGGGCATGAGCACCGTACAGCCGGTGGTTTGTCGGCTGGTCAGCAGTTCATGGGCGCGGCCCACATCGGCCAAGGGCATGCGTTGGTTGATGTGAACCTTCACCATGCCCTGCATCACCACATCAAACAATTCGTTGGCGCTTTCCTGCAGTTCGGCTGAATCGGCTGTAAAGCTGGCCAATGTGGGGCGGGTTAAAACCAATGAACCCCGTTGGGCCAACCAACCCAGCGGCACTGGGTCCACTGCACCGCTGGCATTGCCGAAACTCACCATCATGCCCCGCGGTTTCAGGCAGTCCAGCGAGGTCACAAACGTGTCTTTGCCCACGCTGTCGTACACCACCGGCACCCCTTTGCCACCCGTCAGTGCTTTCACGCGCTCCACGGTGTTTTCTTCCGAGGTCACAATCACGTCATCACAGCCGTTGGCCATGGCCAGTTCAGCTTTGGCACGGGTGGACACGGTCCCAATCACCCGGGCACCCAACGCCTTGGCCCACTGGCAAGCCAATAAGCCGACACCACCTGCAGCCGCATGGAAGAGGATGGTGTCGCCCGCCTTCACCGGGTAGACACGGCGCAGCAGGTACTGTGCAGTCAACCCTTTCAACATGATAGCGGCTGCCGTGTCAAAGCCAATACCATCTGGCAGTTTCACCAAGGGCTGTGCGGGCATGTTGCGCCGTGTGCTGTAGGCACCCACTGGGCCAGAGGCATAGGCCACGCGGTCCCCTACTTGGAAACCTGTTACACCAGGCCCCACGGCTGTGATCACACCCGCTGCCTCCGTGCCCAAGCCACTCGGCAAGGGCAGGGGGTACAGGCCGGTGCGCCAATACACTTCAATAAAATTCAGGCCAATCGCTTTGTGCTCCACCTGCACTTCGCCCGCTTGCGGCGGGCCCAGTTCCAGGGTGTCCATCTGCAATACTTCAGGGCCGCCGATGCGGTGGATTCGAATGGTTTGAACGGTGGTATTCATGCTGACTCCTTGTGCTTCCTGAGTGTTAACAGGGCCACGCCTGCCAGCACCAGTGCGGTGCCCGCGGCGTGCCAAATCGTGAAGGGTTCGTTGAGAATGAAGGTGCCCAAAAAAATGGTGGCAATGGGCCCCACCATGCCCAGTTGAGAGACGCGTGGTGCGCCGATCAAACTGATGGCTGTCATGACGGCAAACACGGGCACAAAGGTGCAGAACACCGCATTCACCACAGACCAGCCCCACACCGCGGCGGGTTGATGCCAAATGACCGACATGGGTTGTTGAATGTTGATTTGCACCAGAATGGCCGCTGCAGACACCAACGTGGCCAGTGCTGTGACGCGGATGGTGCCCAGTCGCTTGAGCAAACGCTCGCCCAAAATCAGGTAGGAAGCGTAGCTGATGGAGGACAAAAACACCAGGATAGAACCCAGCGCGGTGTTTGCTCCAGTCAACACGGTTTCATGGCCGTACACCACCATCAAACCCACATAGGCCAGGCCCATGCAACCCAGTTGCCAGCGTTGCGGCCATTGCTGGCGTATGGCACACCCCATGAGCAACACCAGCGATGGGTAGGTGAACAAAATCAGCCGCTCAAGGCCAGCCGTGATGTACTGCAAGCCCATGAAGTCGAACAGGCTGGCCAGGTAATAGCCCAACAAACCGGTGACGCCAATCAGGCCATAGTCCCGCAGTGTCAGGCGCTCGCTGCTGTGGCCTTTCACGCTGGTGTACACCAGCGCGCCTAAAAACAGGGGCAGCGACAATAACATGCGCATGGCCAGCAAGGTGGAGGCGTCCACCCCGTGCGCATACGCCAGCTTGACCACAATGGCCTTGGCTGAAAAACAGATGGCGCCTGCCAACGCCAGGCCAATGCCCCACGCGGTTGGCGAGCGCTCCAGCAGCGCTCGGGTGGTACTCAAGGTGGTGGTTGTGGTCAGAGTCGTTTGATCAGGCTGGAGGTGTCCCAGCGCCCGCCACCCATGGCCTGCACTTCGGCATAAAACTGGTCAACCAGGGCGGTAACCGGCAGTTGCGAGCCATTGCGCCGGGCTTCTTCCAGCACCAGCGAGAAGTCTTTGCGCATCCAGTCCACAGCAAAGCCGAAATTGAATTCGTCTTTCACCATGGTGCGGCCCCGGTTTTCCATTTGCCAGCTTTGGGCTGCCCCTTTGCTGATCACATCCAGCGCCTTGTTCACATCCAGGCCAGCATTCATGCCAAATTTCAAGGCTTCAGACAGCGCCTGCACCAGCCCGCCAATGCAGATCTGGTTCATCATTTTGGTGAGTTGCCCGCTGCCAGACTCGCCCATCAAGGTCACGGCCTTGGCAAAGTGTGCGATCACCGGTTTGGCCTTTTCAAAGTCCACCTCATTGCCGCCGCACATGACGGTCAGTTGGCCGTTTTGCGCGCCAGCCTGCCCGCCCGACACGGGGGCATCCAGAAAACCAAACCCGGAGCTTTCGGCCTGCTCATGCAGTTCACGGGCAATTTTGGCGCTGGCGGTGGTGTGGTCTACAAACACGGCACCGGGCTGCATGGCGTGGAAGGCGCCATCAATGCCGGTGCACACTTGGCGCAGGTTATCGTCATTGCCTACGCAGGCAAACACCAGGTCTTGCCCTTCGGCGGCTTTGATGGGTGTGTGGGCCAGCTTGCCACCATGTTCGGCAACCCATTGCTGCGCCTTGGCCAGGGTGCGGTTGTACACCGTCACTGTGTGGCCCGCTTTGGCCAAATGCCCCGCCATGGGGTAGCCCATGACACCCAAACCCAAAAATGCAACTTTCAATCCCATGTTCTTTCAGCCTTGTAAGGGGGTTGAACCAAATGCCGACAATCGATTGGTTACTGTAGCCCAAGGCCGGCAAAAGTTCGCCCCCTGAAATCCCTAATCCCGAGTGCCCTCGCGCTCAAGCTTTGAGGTGTTGACTGAAAAACGCCAAGGTTCGGTTCCACGAAAGCTCTGCGGCGTCTTTGTCGTATCGGGCGGTGGAGTCGTTGTGAAAACCATGGTTGGTGTTGGGGTACACATGGGCAGTGTAGGGCACTTGCCCAGCCTTCAACGTGGCTTCGTAGGCGGGCCAGGTGTCATTCACCCGCTTGTCCAGTTCGCCAAAATGCAGCAGCAGCGGGCCCTTCACCTGCTTGGGCAAATCGCCTTTGGCCGGTGTGCCGTAATACGGTACGGTTGCGGACAGCAGTTCCGGATGGGTTGCCGCCAGGAAGTTGCAGATGTAACCGCCAAAACAAAACCCCACCACGCCCAGCTTGCCGCTGCTGTTGGCGTGGGCTTTGAGAAACCGTGCTGCGGCCACAAAGTCCTGCTCGATTTTTTCAGGCACCAGGCTGGATTGCAGTTCCCGGCCTTTGTCGTCGTTGCCAGGGTAGCCACCCACGGGAAACAGCGCATCGGGCGCAAAGGCGAGATAACCAGCTTTGGCCAAGCGGCGGGCCACGTCTTCAATGTAGGGGTTGAGCCCCCGGTTTTCGTGCACCACCAACACGGCGGGCGCTTTGCCGTTGCCCAGCGTGGCAGGGGCCACCAGGTAACCCCGGCCTTTGCCGTGGCCTTGCGGCGAGTCAAATTCCACATACCTGGCTTTGATGGCGGGGTCGTTGAAATTGACCTGCTCGGCCTGTGCGTAGTCCGGCAACAAGGCCGCAGTGAGTGTGTTCAAGGCAAAGCCGGCGGCAGCCAGTGTGGCCAGCCGAGTCATGAAGGTTCGCCGGTCGATTTGCCCATGGGCGTACTCGTCGTACCAATCAAACGCTTCTTGCGGAATGGTTGGGATGTTGTTCAGTGTGGGGGTTTGCTGCATGACAGCCTCCGATGCTTCCAGCTGTGGGTAAGAGGCCACAGTCTAGGGTGAAGCTGTGGTGGCTGTAAAGACAGAAGGCGCAGCGCACCCGCCACGCCATTCTTTTTTTAACGATACCGCCGCGTGATAGCCAGTGTCGCCTTGGCTTGAAGCTCCGTGGTCAATTGAGACAAGGCCCACCGCAAAACCATGACTGTGATTTGGTCGCCCACGCCATTGACGGTACGCCCCAGAAATCGCATGATGGCTCTCACAATCGCCTTGGTCTCCTCCTTCATGATGTAAGACTGTGTAGAGCAGATCATCAGTAACTCCGCCAGGCGGTCGGTGGCCTCTGCACAGCCTTCGAAAAACCGCTGTGTGGTCAACAAGGCGGCTTGAGAAATTTTGCTGCACAAGGCATGGATGGCTTGGCCGATCAAGACCAACAATTGACCACTGAACAGCAGGCCAGTACCCAAAATTTTGATGGAATCGTCCAGCGTTTCATCCAATGCGCCAAGGCGTACCATGGGTTGTTTCAGGTCTGCCCACGACTTGCCCGGATGGTTCATGGGCACGGCATAACCCGGTTTGCTGGGGTCGGTTGAGTGCGCGTCAACGTTGATCAAGCTGCCACCAGCGTGCGTGACGTAGGTGTCGTCCTGCACGCCCGCATGGCAAAAGGGAAACACCGGAACCATGGCAACCGGGTCAAAGCGGTTGGCCACCCGGTAAATTCGTCCCCGTAATTTGGTCTCAAGGTCGGCTGCAAACGGGTAATGGCCCACACGGGGCGCGCCCAAGGTGTACAACGCCACCGTGTAACCCTTTTCATGCAGCAAGGCCGCATTGAGGTTGGCCAAGGCGCCCCCCAAGCTGTGCCCCACGCAATGAATGATGGCGGGCGGTGGCCCGACCTGGCGCAACAACACGTCGAGTTGCGTGAGGTAGGATTTGAACGTGTCGTGAAAGCCCTTGTGGACTACTTTGTGGTTGGGGCCGATGGCGATGCCCACATCGGCGTCGGTCAACCAGTCCGGCACAATATCGGTTCCGCGTGTTACCAATACGTATTCGTTGGCTGCTCCAGCGGTTTGTTTTGCCAAAAAACCAAAGCCAGAGGAGGAGGACAGAAATTGGAGCGATTTCGCAACAAAGCGCACCCCCGATCGGCCTGTGAACGCATTGAGCGTGGTTGGGTCGAAGGGGGCTTCTAGACCACGAAAATGTTTGGTGTTACGGCTTTTGTATAAACTTTTTAATACATCGCTTGATTGCTGCCTAACCTCATAAACGGAGGCTGCCAAAAAGTAAGCCTCAAATGGCGTCAAGACCTTCATTGATCGACCCTCCTGCATTCAACCAAGTAAGAACCTTCAAACAGCTCGGATTTCTGCAAATCACATTCCAGCCGCTCCGGGGGTTCTGTTGCGACAAAATGGCTTAGGGATGATGAAACGTACACTCTGTATGGCTTTGAATCATGTACAGATTTGATGTCTACGACCATGCTTGGCTGATAAAACAACCGCGTCATCAACCCCGTGCTGATTTCCCCCGTGATTTTCGGGAAAACAAACCGCCCATCGGCATTGGTCTTCAAAGTGACCACACGCGGTGGGGCTTTGGACTCTTCGTAGTTCCAGTACAGGGTTTGGGTCAGTTCAAGCCCGGCAACGGGTTTGCCAGCATTCAAGATTTGGCCTTGAATTTCAGGCCACAAAAGGACTTTCTCGGTTGCCATGGCGCAGGAAAATAAAAAAGGGTTGAGGGCCAACAACAAGCCGACGCAGCGGCGGCGCAACAAGAGCATGGGCATTTATGGCCTGTGAGTGTTTGTTCAGCCACCGAATGTCGTCCAAACCCGTCTGCATGGCAATTGTCCACTCTGCGGAGTGATGGCAGAGGGGACAAATACCCCCTCTGGTTCCCCAATTGCTTAGGGTTTTCCCACCACCACTTCGCTGATCTGCAACACCGGTTGCAAGTCGGTGTAGTTGGGAATGTCCGCCAATATGGTTTGTGCGTGGGGGCCAAATGCCGCCTGGAAGCTTGCGACGGAATCGCAGAACAAATGGCACATGGCCACGTAGGTGGGCGCTTCGCCGGGTGTGCCGCCGGCCAGCCCACGGTCCACCGTGTAGTACTTCAGGGCGTCGCCCATTTTGCTTTTCACCAGGGGCATGTGGCTGTTTTTGTAATATTCATGGTCAAACCGCGCACCAGCCTTGTTGGGGTACATCACGCTGACCTTAATGCCTGTTGTCGTCATCCTCGTTCTCCTTCGGGTTAAATTGCTGCCGCAGAATTTGTACACTGCTGTTTTGGCCATCTCAGGATATCGCATGAAATTGTGGGCACACCGCGGCAGTGGAAAAGGTGCACTCGAAAACACCTTGAAAGGGTTTCAAACCGCCCTGAACAGCGGTTTTAACGCGGTGGAGTTTGACGTCATGCTCACCGCCGATGGCCAGGCTTTTGTGCACCATGACTGGGTCATGGGCCGTTGCGCGCAGTCCATCGACCCGGCTTTGGCCGGTACCGACTCGGTGACCCGCTTTGACAGACTGCGCGCCAGTGACCTGCGGCACTACAGCGTGGCGGGTGAGCCGATTCCCCGCCTGCAAGAGGTGCTGGACTGGTGTTTACAACACAACATCTCGGCCAATGTGGAGTTGAAAGCCACTGACCCTGCCAACGCACGGACATTGGGCCAAGTGGTGCGGCAGCATGTGGAGGCTTGCACTGCTGACCAACAGGCTCGCATCCGTCAGCATTGGCTGTTTTCCAGTTTTTACCACGCCAGCTTATTGCCTTTGCAGGGCTTGCCATTGGCAATACTCTATGAAGCCTTTCCGGAGGACTGGGTGCTGCACGCCGATGCGCTGGGTGCCAAGGCAGTGCACCTGCATTGGTCGGCGGTGGACGCCACCGTGGTGCGCCGCATTCACACCTCGGGGCGACAAGTGCGGGTTTACACCGTCAACGACGAAGAAACCTTAAGAGCCCTGGCTGCGCTGGGTGTGGATGGTGCCTTCACCGACGTAATGGCGTTTGGCCAGCACTCTTTTTGACCAGCGCCCCGTATAATCACAGCCTATTCAATCATCTACCCAGGTTTGTACCCGATGAAAGTCGCCGACATTCGCGAAAAGTTTCTGAACTACTTTGCCTCGCAAGGGCACACCGTTGTGCCCTCCAGTTCGCTGGTGCCCGGCAACGACCCAACCCTGCTGTTCACCAACAGCGGCATGGTGCAGTTCAAGGATGTGTTCACCGGCAAGGACAAACGCCCCTACACCCGCGCAACATCCAGCCAGCGTTCGGTGCGCGCCGGTGGCAAGCACAACGACCTGGAAAACGTGGGCTACACCGCCCGGCACCACACTTTCTTTGAAATGCTGGGCAACTTCAGCTTTGGCGATTACTTCAAGGAAAACGCCATTCAGTACGCCTGGAATTTGCTGACCACCGTTTACAAGCTGCCTGCCGATCGCCTGTATGTCACCGTCTACCACGAGGATGACGAGGCCTACAATATTTGGAATAAGCAGGTGGGCGTGCCCGCCGAGCGCATCATTCGCATTGGCGACAACAAGGGTGCCCGCTATGCGTCGGACAACTTCTGGCAGATGGCCGACACCGGTCCCTGCGGTCCTTGTACTGAAATTTTTTATGACCATGGCCCAGACGTTTGGGGTGGCCCACCCGGAAGCCCCGAAGAAGATGGCGACCGTTATATTGAAATCTGGAACCTGGTGTTCATGCAGTTTGAGCGCACCGCCGATGGCGTGCTGCACCCCCTGCCCAAGCCTTGCGTGGACACCGGCATGGGCCTGGAGCGCATTGCGGCTGTGCTGCAGCATGTGCACAGCAACTACGAAATCGACCTGTTCCAGGCCTTGATTGCCGGTGCGGCCCGCGAAGTGAATGCGCAGGGCAATGCTGTTGAACTGAGCAACAACAGCTTGAAGGTGATTGCCGACCACATCCGCGCCTGTTCTTTTCTGGTGGTGGATGGTGTGATTCCTGGCAACGAAGGCCGGGGCTATGTGCTGCGCCGCATTGTTCGCCGCGCCATACGCCATGGCTACAAGCTGGGTTGCCGCAAGCCATTCTTCAACGCGCTGGTGCCCGACCTGGTGGCGCAAATGGGCGAGGCCTATCCCGAGCTGGCCAAGGCTGCTGCCCAAGTGCAAAACATTTTGAAAGCCGAAGAAGAGCGCTTCTTTGAAACCATCGAAAACGGCATGAGCATTCTGGATGCTGCGCTGGGCGCTCTGCCCCAAGGCGGCGTGCTGGACGGTGAAACCGCTTTCAAGTTGCACGACACCTATGGCTTCCCGCTGGACCTGACGGCCGACGTGTGCCGCGAGCGCGAGATGAGCGTGGACGAGGCCGCCTTTGATGCCGCCATGGACAAGCAAAAGCAGCAGGCCCGCGCCGCTGGCAAGTTCAAGATGGACGCCGACCTAGCCTATAGTGGCGCGCCCACCGAGTTCAAGGGTTACGAGCAACTGGAAGTGGCCAATGCCCGCATCACCGCCATCTACGTGAACGGCAGTGCGGTGAACAGCATTTCTGCAGGCCAACAGGGCGTGATTGTGCTGGACCAAACGCCTTTCTATGCCGAAAGCGGTGGCCAAGTGGGCGACCAAGGCGAAATTTCCAGCGGCGCAGCCTGCCTCAACCTGTTCCGTGTTGAGGACACCCAAAAAATTCAGGCCAACGTGTTTGGCCACCACGGTGAACTCATCACTGGCGAGCTCAAGGTGGGCGATGCCGTGGGTGCACAAGTGGACCAGTACAAGCGCGGCCGCACCATTCGCAACCACAGTGCCACCCACCTCATGCACAAAGCCCTGCGCGAAGTGCTGGGCGAGCATGTCAGCCAAAAAGGTTCGCTGGTGGATGCCGATAAAACTCGTTTCGACTTTGCGCACCACAGCCCCATGACCGCCGAGCAAATTGCCGCGGTTGAACGCAAAGTGAACGATGAAATTTTGGCGAACGTGGAAGCCAGTGCCCGTGTGATGGACATTGAAAGCGCCAAAGCGGCTGGTGCAATGATGCTGTTTGGTGAAAAGTATGGCGACACGGTGCGTGTTCTCGACATTGGCTCATCCCGTGAGCTTTGCGGCGGAACGCACGTGCAGCGCACGGGTGATATTGGGCTATTTAAGATTGTGAGTGAAAGCGGTGTGGCTGCCGGCATTCGCCGGGTGGAGGCCACCACTGGCTTGGGTGCCATGGAATTTGCGCAAGCCACACAGGCCCAGGTAGAGGCCATCGCCCAAACTCTGCGTGTGCCTGCTTCGGAAGCCACTGCCAAAATTGGGCAGATGCTGGACCAGGTGAAAAGCCTGGAAAAGGAACTGGACCGATTGAAA
The DNA here is from genome assembly GCF_036405155.1 of Limnobacter sp. Classification (GTDB taxonomy): domain Bacteria; phylum Pseudomonadota; class Gammaproteobacteria; order Burkholderiales; family Burkholderiaceae_B; genus Limnobacter. Next base: position 183,955 of record NZ_DASWYD010000004.1, read on the forward strand.
AGCAAGTTGGCAGCCAGCCAGGGCGACGACCTCGCCAGCCAGGCGGTGGACGTAGCGGGTATCCAGGTGCTGGCTGCAGCACTGGATGGTGCGGACGTGAAGCAACTGCGTGAGACCGCCGACAAACTGCGCGACAAGCTGGGCAATGCCGCTTTGGTTCTGGCCACCGTGGCCGACGGTAAAGTCAGCCTGATTGCCTCCGTCAGCAAAGACGCTACCACAAAAGTAAAAGCAGGCGACCTGGTGAACTTTGTGGCCCAGCAGGTGGGTGGCAAGGGCGGTGGTCGCCCCGACATGGCCCAGGCCGGTGGCACGCAGCCCGAGAACCTACCCGCTGCTTTGGCGGGCGTGGTGGATTGGGTGAAGTCCAAGATTTAAAACGGGTTCACAGGCAGCACGCACCATGAGCACACTTCAATATCGGTATTGCCCCCAGTGCGCGCAGCCGCTGGCCCAGCGCGACCACGGCGGCGCCCAGCGCATGGTGTGCACGGCCGAGCCCTGCGGCTTCGTGCAGTGGGGCAACCCGGTGCCGGTGGTGGCTGCCTTGGTGGAGTACCAAGGGAAAATCCTGCTGGCGCGCAATGCCGCCTGGCCTGCAGAATTCTATGCCCTCATCACAGGCTTTTTGGAACGCAACGAGTCGCCCGAAGAGGGCGTGGCCCGTGAGTTGAAAGAAGAAACAAACCTGGATGCTGTAGAAACAAGCCTGATCGGCGTTTACCCCTTTCAGCGTAAAAATGAAGTCATCATGGCTTACCACGTGAAAGCCGAGGGCGAGGTAAGCCTGTCGGAAGAGCTGGTGGCTTACAAGCTGATTGAACCCGCCAAACTGCGCCCCTGGCGCATGGGCACAGGCTTGGCCATGGCGCACTGGATGCAGGCCCGTGGCCTGGATGTACAGTGGCTTGAATTTTGAACATCGAACTGAATCGCAGGAGTACCCCATGAATGCAGACCGTGAAATTGATGCCAGTGGACTGAATTGCCCACTGCCTATTCTGCGGACCAAAAAAGCACTGGCCGATATGCAAAGTGGCCAGGTGTTGAAGGTGCTGGCGACCGATCCGGGTGCTGTACGGGACTTCGCCATGTTTGCCAAACAAACCGGCAATGAACTGCTGGACCAGCAAGAGCAAGCGGGCACTTTTGTGTTTTTCATGAAGCGGCGCTAAGTCCCAAGGCCTGCTTTGAGCGTTCTGCTGGCCAAACCTGCGTTGCCCAAACATTGGTTGCTGGATGCCAACATTCTGTTTTCAGACTGGTGCCGCGCTTTGATGCTGGAGTTGGCCGACCAGCATGGGGCCACCTTGCATTGGACCCCCATCATTGAAAACGAGTGCTTTCGTAATCTGGTGCGCTTGCAACGCCTCTCCGAGGCCGATGCCGAGGCCCACCGTGCCGCGTTGCCCGGTGCGATGTCAGCCCGGGTACTCACCGACGATTACTCAGCCTGCCTGCCGGACGTCAAAAGCGTGGATGAAAAGGACCGACATGTGGCGGCCGCCGCGCTTCACCTCAAACATCGCCTTGGCGAGCCGGTGGCCCTGGTCACCTGGAACATTCGCGACTTCCCCAGAAAAAACCTGTTGAAACTAGGCGTGGTGCGTTATTCCCCGGACGACCTGCTGCTCGAGCTGTTCATGCCTTCCGCGGGCTTGCTTGAGCGTCTGCAAGGCAGTTTGAAGCGGCTGGATAGCTTGCTGGGTCAACTGCCAGTTCGTGACCCAAACCCCCATCGTGAACAAGCGCGCCCACCCCCCTCAACGGTTGATGAATGGTTAAACTTCCTCAATAGAAACCGTTTACACCGCACGGCCCGCGCACTTCAGCGGTTTGTTTAGGGGGGTTCACCAAAATGGGTGGGCTCTTTTGAGGGTCGCAAGAAGTAGAATATCTGTAAACCTTTTGATCATTGGCCAAAAATTTATGCACAGGTTGGTATACACGTCAACGCAGGCGGTACCCCTGAAATCCAAGGATTTCGAGAACCTGTGCGCGCAGGCTTCGTCAAAAAACTGTGCTTTGGGCTTGACCGGCATTTTGCTATTTAACGGACAGGAGTTCCTCCAATGTCTGGAGGGTGAGCAAACACAAATCTCGACCCTGTTTACATCCATTCGTGCGGACAGCCGTCACCGGGACATTCAAGTTCATGCCTTCGGCCCTGCATCCGAAAGGCTATTTGAAGGCTGGGCCATGCAGGGCGTTCATTTGGGTCCAGATCGCATTTCACCGGTGGTGAAAACCCCATTCGATTACCTGGATTCTCGGCTTCACCGTTCTTGGCAGTCGCTCGGAAAAGGGGTAATCAACCTGATCATGGAATATGGTAGGGTCAAATCTGAAATGGAAAAAGCCCCACAGACCGGGGCCTTTCCGTTTTAGCAGGTGGGCTGTGGCGCGTTGGTAGCGCTTAGTTCAAGGTGGCCAACTGCATCTCCAGTTTGCCTTTGAGTTCTGAAAACTCGCGCAGCCGCGCATTCTCCTGATCAACCACAGCCTGGGGTGCTTTGGCGACAAAGGCTTCATTGCCCAGCTTGCCCTGGCATTTTGCAATTTCAATCGACAGCTTCTCGATTTCCTTGCTCAGACGTTTCCGTTCAGCCTCCACGTCGATTTCCACATGCAGCATGAGTTTCACGCCACCGACAATCTGAACCGGTGCGGGCGAGCCTTCAGGCAGTGTGGGCACCACATTCACGGCGCTGATTTTGGCCAGGGCCATGAGGGCGCCTGCAATTTTTTTCAGGAAGGCTTCCTGTGTCGCATCGCCTTCAAAGCTGGCAAACAAGGGTACTTTTTCAGCCGGGCTTAGGCCCATTTCGCCGCGCAGTGCGCGAACGGCATCCACAGCGGCCTTCAAGGCAGCCATGTGGGCTTCGGCCTGTCCATCGATGCGGTTGGGCTGGCTCACGGGGTAAGCCTGGTTCATGAGGCTAGCCTTCTGACCCTCCTCGCGGCGGCCGGCCACCACGCTGACTGTTTGCCACAGTTCTTCCGTGATGAACGGAATAATCGGGTGTGCCAGGCGAAGGATGGTTTCCAGCACACGCACCAAGGTGCGGCGGGTGGCGCGCTGCTGGGCTGGGGTGCCGTTGGCAATTTGTACCTTCGCAATTTCCAGGTACCAGTCGCAATACTCGTCCCACACAAATTGGTAAATGTGCTGAGCAATCAGGTCGAAGCGGAAGGTCTCAAAGGCTGTCGCCACATCGGCTTCTACCCGTTGCAATTGGCTGGTAATCCAGCGGTCCACCTGGGAAAAATCCAAGTAACCGCCCGGCGTGCAGGCATCTGCATCGTGATCACTCAGTCCGCAGTCCTGGCCTTTGGTGTTCATCAGTACAAAGCGGGTGGCATTCCACAGTTTGTTGCAAAAATTGCGGTAACCGTCGCAGCGCTTTTGGTCGAAGTTGATGTTGCGGCCCAGGGTGGCCAGGCTGGCAAAGGTGAAGCGCAAGGCATCGGCCCCGTAGGCAGGAATGCCGTCCGGAAACTCTTTGCGGGTGCGTTTTTCAATCTTGGGGGCATCCTGTGGCTTGCTCAAGCCCGTGGTGCGTTTTTCCAGCAGGGTTTCAATGCTGCAGCCATCGATCAGGTCCACCGGGTCCAGTGTGTTGCCCACCGACTTGCTCATTTTTTTGCCTTCGGCATCCCGCACCAAGCCATGCACATACACCGTCTTGAACGGCACCTGGCCGGTGAAGTGGGTGGTCATCATGATCATCCGGGCAACCCAGAAGAAAATAATGTCAAAGCCGGTGACCAACACGGAGGATGGCATGAAGTGCTTCAACTCCGGTGTTTGCTCAGGCCAGCCCAGGGTTGAGAAGGGCACCAATGCAGAGCTAAACCAGGTGTCCAATACATCTTCATCTCGCTTCAAGGCGCCGGTGTAGCCTGCTTTGGCAGCCTCTGCCTTGGCTTCGTCTGCCGTGCGGCCCACAAAAATTTGACCATTGTCGCCATACCAGGCGGGAATTTGGTGGCCCCACCACAATTGGCGGGAAATACACCAGTCCTGAATGTTGTTCAGCCACTGGTTGTAGGTGTTCACCCATTGCTCGGGCACAAACTTCACTTTGCCGCTGGCCACGGCGTCGATGGCTTTTTGCGTGATGCTTTTGCCGGTGGGATCGTTCTCGCCCACCTTGCTCATGGCCACAAACCACTGATCGGTCAGCATGGGCTCAATCACCGCCTTGGTGCGGTCGCCTTTGGGCACCATGAGCGTGTGTTTTTTGATATTGCCCAGCAAGCCCTGCGCCTGCAGGTCGTCCACAATCTTGGCGCGGGCGACAAACCGGTCCAGGCCTTGGTAGGCTACAGGCCCGTTGTTGTTCACTTTCGCATCCAGCGTCAGGATGTTGATCATGGGCAGGCCATGGCGTTGGCCCACAGCATAGTCATTGAAATCGTGCGCGGGGGTCACTTTTACCACGCCCGTGCCAAATTCCTTGTCCACATAGGCGTCGGCAATGATCGGCAGCTCGCGGTTGCACAGGGGCAAGCGCACCTTCTTGCCGATCAGGTGTTGGTAACGCTCATCCTCGGGGTGCACCATCACGGCCGTGTCGCCCAGCATGGTCTCGGGGCGGGTGGTGGCAACGGTCAGGTGGGTCAGGCCTTTCAGGGTGTCTGCTTCCACCAAGGGGTAGTGGATTTCCCACAGGCTGCCTTCGGTTTCCACACTTTCCACTTCCAGGTCCGACACGGCAGTGTGCAGCACAGGGTCCCAATTGACCAATCGTTTGCCGCGGTAAATCAGGCCTTGTTGATACAAGCGGACAAACACCTCAGTCACTGCTTTGGAGCAGCTCTCGTCCATGGTGAAGTATTCACGGCTCCAATCCACACTGGCACCCATGCGCCGCATTTGTTGCGCAATGGTCCCTCCGGATTTTTCTTTCCATTCCCACACTTTTTCAACGAATTTCTCGCGGCCCAAGTCGTGTCGGGTGATGTTGTGGGCGGCCAGTTGGCGTTCCACCACAATCTGCGTCGCAATACCGGCATGGTCCGTGCCGGGCTGCCACAGTGTGTTGTAGCCCTTCATGCGGTGGTAGCGGGTCAGGCCGTCCATGATGGTCTGGTTGAAGGCATGGCCCATGTGCAGCGTGCCGGTCACATTGGGCGGCGGCAATTGGATGCAGAAGTCTGGCTTGCCATCCTCGGTGGTGGACTTGGCCAATCCACGGGCTTCCCACTCGGGGCCCCAGCAGGCTTCGATCGTGGCGGGGTCAAAACTTTTGGCGAGTTCAGTCATGGTGCGTACTGCGTTTTGCAGACAAATCAATTGGATGGGGCCTGATTATACCGGGCTGGCGGGGCCAGTCGCGCCCGACAATGCCAGCGGCGCTTTCAGCCCCTGGCTGAATGTTTAAGTCAGCGATCTGGGCTATGAAACATTGTCTTTTCCTCAAATTGGAGCCCCCTCCAAAGGGCCACAATCCGATCATTGTCATTCCATGTCCAATGTTTGCGGGGTTACCATGCTCAAAACCATCAGCGCCAAATTCAGCGCCAGTCTCGTCACCGTCATCATGCTGGGCACCCTCATGGGCGTGCTGGGCATTTATAACAGCCGCTCCATCATGGAGGCCAACGCGCAGAATGAATTCACCCATGTCGTCATCGAAGCCATTGGTGACGTTCGTGAAAATCTGTTCAACATTGAAACCGGCGAGCGTGGCTTTCTGCTGCGGGGCGATGAGAGCTACTTGCAGCCCTATCAGGAAGGCAAGGCCTTGGTGCAATCGTCCCTGGAAAAAAGCGAAAAACTGACCACTCACAATGCGTATGTGCTAGGCAAGCTGAAAGAGTTTTCGGCTGAGTATGCTCGCTGGATGAACGAGGTGATTGAACCCATGATTTCGGTCAAACGCCAATTGGTTGCCGGCACCATCACCCAGGCCCAGTTTGATGCAGAGCTGAAGTCCCGCCCCAGCAAACCCAAGATGGACGCCATGCGCGCCGTGTTGGCCGACATTGAAAAAGAGGAAGTGCGACTGCTGGGTGTGAGAAAGGAGGCCGCACAGGCCACCTATGAGCAGTCCATCTGGATTGCCGCCGGCATCACCATATTCGCCTTGCTGGTTGGTTTGGGCTTGAACTTCGTGATTGCCCGTTTCTTCAAACACAAGGTGGGTGTGGCCTCGGGTGTACTGCAAGCTTTGGCCGAGGGCAAGCTGAACTCACGCTTCCAGATTCAGGGTGACGATGAAATTGACCGCCTGTTGGTGGACTTGAACAAGGCGCAAACCAATCTGCAAAACCTTATCAGTGAAATTCGCAGTTCAGCGGTGGACATTACCGGAAGTTCGAACGAAGTGTTGGGTGCATCGGATGAAATGGCTCGCGCTGCCACGGAACAAGCCGATGCAACCGCATCCATGGCTGCAGCTGTGGAAGAGCTGACTGTCAGCATCGGGCAAATCACTGAGAATTCTGGCGAAGCGTCACAGACCGCCTTGCAGGCCAAGCGCTCCGCCGATGGTGGCATGCAGACCTTGGGTCAGGTGGTGAACAACATCCGTCAAATCGCCAGTTCGGTGCAAACCAGTGCACAGGCTGTACGCTCCATGGAGCAGCAGTCCAGCGAAATTTCGGAAATTGTGTCCACCATCACCGAAATTGCTGAAAAAACCAACTTGCTGGCGCTGAATGCCGCGATTGAAGCAGCACGGGCTGGTGAAAGTGGCCGCGGGTTTGCTGTGGTGGCTGATGAAGTCCGCAAACTGGCTGAGCAAACCAAAGGCTCGACCGATCGAATCTCTGGCATGGTTAACCAGATTCAAAACATCACCCGTGAGGCGTCCAATTCCATGGAATCCTCGGTTGAACTGGTGGAACAGGGCATTGCTCAAGCAGACACTGTGTCCAGTGCCATTGCACAAATCAAGTCGGATGCAGACCGCGTGAGTGATGCGATTGCCGCCATCTCTGTGTCCATGAAAGAGCAGAGCAATGTGAGCGTGGAAATCAGTCGGAACGTGGAGCGCGTGGCGCAGATGACAGAAGAAAATACGGCGGCCATTTCGTTGAACAAAGACCGTTCAGACCGAATTTCTCAATTGGCTGGCGAACTGCAGCGCTCAGTGGGTCAGTTCACGGTTTGATTATTTGCCCAGGGCGTTCAGCACGATTTTTTCAAACTCCGCCATCAGCTGGGGTTTGATTCGCAGCAGCGCCCGTTCAAAGAGTTCTGGCAATTGGGCCCGCAATATTTCAATTTGCGGGTCAGACAGAGCACCGAGACGTACCCCGGTGCTCTGTTCTATTTCCTGCAATCCGCTTTCAATCACCTCGGTGAGCAGTGGCGGCCCACCGTCAAACTGTTCTGCCATGGATCAGGCTCCTGCGCGATCAAAGGTGTTGAGCGGATATCCCCGGTCTTTGTAGAACTTGTAGCGCTGGCGAGCAAGCGCCTTGTGTTCTTCGTCCAGTCCCACAATTTCAACCAGCCGTTCAAAGCGCGAAAAGAACGGGGGCCACTGTTCGTCCAGGTTGATCAACAAGTCGTGGTGCACCACATCGTCGGCTTTGTCGGTGAGTACAATCGGTGTGTCAGTAACACCCGGATGCCCGGTCATCACATGTGGCAAAAAATCCTCTTCCGAGAATGTCCACATCAGCTTGTCCAAATGCTCCAGCACCTCGGGCCGTGTGCTGAAGCACACCACCTTCAAGCCACTGCCATAGGCTTTGCGCACCAATCGGCAGGTGTACAGCAGGCGCTCCGCCACGTTCAGATGAAAATCAATCCGGGTCACCGCGGTATTCCTTCAGTCAAGCTTTTGCCCGGGCCATGACAAATTCGGCCAGCATGGGCACTGGGCGTCCGCTGGCACCTTTGGCTTTGCCGGAATGCCAGGCGGTGCCTGCAATGTCGAGGTGGGCCCAGTTGTAGGCTTTGGTGTATTTTTGCAGGAAGCAGGCCGCTGTCACGCTGCCGGCGGGTGGTCCACCAATGTTGGCCATGTCCGCAAAATTGCTTTTGAGCTGTTCGTGGTATTCCTCGTCCAGCGGCATGCGCCAAGCGGTGTCCAGTGCGCGTTTGCCGGCTTCCAGCAACTCATTGGCCAGGTCGTCCTGTGGGCTGTACAGGCCGCTGTTGATGTGGCCCAAGGCCACAATGCATGCACCGGTCAGGGTGGCCACATCCACCACTGCGGCCGGGTTGAAGCGCTCCACATAGGTCAGCGCGTCGCACAGAATGAGACGGCCCTCTGCATCGGTGTTCAAAATCTCAATGGTTTGGCCACTCATAGACACCACAATGTCACCGGGCTTGCTGGCGTTGCCAGCCGGCATGTTTTCAGCCGTGGGCACCACCACAATCAGGTTGATGGGCAGTTTCAGTTCAGCCACCGCTTTCATGGTGCCCAGCACACTGGCTGCACCACACATGTCGTACTTCATTTCGTCCATGTTGGCACCGGGCTTGAGCGAAATACCCCCGGTGTCAAAGGTAATGCCCTTGCCCACCAGCACCACCGGTGCCTCTTTGGCATTTTTTGCGCCGTTGTATTTCAGCACGATCAACTTGGGTGGTTCGCTGGAAGCCTTGCCGACCGACAGCAGGCTGAACATGCCCAGGCTTTCCATTTTTTTGTGGTCCAGCACATCCACATCCAGCTTGTACTGCTTGGCCATGGCTTTGGCGGTTTCAGCCAGGTAATTGGGCGTGCAAATGTTGCCCGGCAGGTTGCCCAAGTCTTTGGTCAATTGCATGCCAATGCCCACGGCCACCCCGGTGCGCACCCCTTTGTCCACGGCTTTTTCAGTGGATTTGGTCGCTGCCAATTCAAAAGTGGGCAGTACGGCAGGTTCCTCCTCCTGCTTGCGGCAGGCGCTGAAGGTATAAAAGTGCTCGACGATGGTACGAGCACACAGGCTGGCGGCATCCTCATCGTCGCAATCGGCTGGCAATTCCTGGTTGAGGGCAAAAAACACCTTCGACGGTTTCAAACTTTTCACTGCAGCGCAGGCTGCGTCTGTGGCTTTGCGCAAGGCCTTTGCAGTCAGTTTTTCTGCATCGTCCAGGCCCACCAGCACATAGGCCGACACACCCGCGTTGTTGCCCGTGTTCAACACGGTTCGCAGGGTGCCGGTTTTGCCCAGTTGGGCATCCAGTTTACAGGCCGCAGAAATGAGGCCCTCGGTGTCCACGTCGGCGCGCTTGGCCGCTGCGCTCAACACGCCATCTTTCAACACCGCCACCACAGCCACGGTGGTCCCTTTGGAGGGCACCGGGCTACCCATGCTGACCTTCACCGCTGCACCACTGCCGGCTTTGAAGCCGAACATGGGGGGCGGTGCCGTCTTGCTGTTCGACGAATTGCTTTTGGCCGCGGCCGTCTTGGCCGTGCTGGTTTTCACTGTCTTGGCGCGAGTGGTGGGCGTGCTGGCTGTCATGGTCAAACTGTTCCTCCAAATGGGCTGGTCGCTGTCTCAACCGGATCGGTGAGCATTTTAAGCGGGTCTGCAGCCTTCAAAAACGATTGCATGAGACAATCTACCATTATTCAAACCCCGGAAAGGCGCGCCTTGGCGTTGCCTGCCACGCATGCTGTTTCGATCGTCCTTTCGAAAAGATTTCGCGCAAACTGCGGGCGCCACATTTGTGGCCCTGTTCACCATCATCGTCACCACGGTGTTGGTCCGAACATTGGGTCAAGCGGCGGGTGGCACTGTGGATAACGCCGAAGTATTCATGCTCATCCTGCTCGGCGGCCTGCAATACTTGCCCGCTGCACTGGTCATCACTGTCTTCATCGCCGTGATGGGTGTTGTCTCCCGTGCCTTCAAGGAACAGGAGATGACCGCCTGGTTTGCTGCCGGGGTTTCGCTGCACGCCCTGATTCGGCCGGTTGTTCGTTTTGCCTTGCCATTGACGGCACTGGCCTTGGTCTGTTCTGTGTGGCTGACCCCCTGGGCCAAAGCCGAACTGGATGCCGCCAAAGACCGCTTTGCCAAGCGCAGCGATGTCAGCAAGGTTAGCGCGGGTCAGTTTCGCGAATCGGGTGATGCAAACCGCGTATTTTTCGTTGAGCGGCAATCGGAACTCACCAAGCAGGTTGAAAACGTTTTTGTGGTCGATTCCAAGGGCGAAAACCGCACCATTGTCTCTGCCGCGCGGGGCAAGGTGGAGGTGGATGCCGATGGGCAGCCTTACCTCGTGCTGAGCGAGGGGCGCCGCTTTGCGCTGGACGGCACCGGGAAGCGCTTCACCAGCACCGAGTTTGAAACCTATGGCGTGGCCATCGACAACACCCTGGGTGCTGCGCCCAGTTATCAGCTTCAGCACCGCCGTGTCGACCATCTGATTGCGGACACCTCTTTGCCAGCCCGAGCTGAACTGCTGTGGCGTGTCAGCTTGCCCTTGTCGGCGCTGGTGTTGGGTTTGTTGGCCATACCCCTGGCCTTCGTCAACCCTCGTGGCGGGCAATCACTCAACCAGATTTTTGCTTTGCTGATTTACCTCACCTACAGCAACGTGATTTCGGTCACGCAAAGCATGGTGAGCAAAGGCAAGCTGGATTTCTGGCTGGCTTTGTTCTTGCCGCATTTGGCCGTGCTGCTGCTGTTTTGGTTTTTGCTGGTGCGGCGCAATCGCCCTGCCGGTGCCAGCTGGTTCAAACGGACCTCGCCAGCCAAACTTCAACTGGACGACGTGGTGGGTGATCAGGACATCAAGCAGGACATTGAGCAGGAGGTCAAGCCATGAACCTGAACCAGATGGCCGATCAATCCTTCAAGGTGCCCAAGTCGATTCTTCGCTACTTTCGTCGCGAGCTGTACAAGTCCATCAGCTTTGTGATGGTGGCGTTTGTCGGTCTGTTCGCATTTTTTGACCTGATCGGCGAGGTGGATCGCTTGAGTCAACCGGGCACGAACTGGTTTTACTACGTGGTTGCCATCACGCTGGGTTTGCCCGCCCGTGTGTATGAAATCGCGCCCATCGCGGCACTCATTGGTTCCATTTATGCCTTGGTGCAATTGGCGGCCAGCAGCGAGCTCACCGCCATGCGGGCCGCTGGCATGAGCACCACGATGATGCTCAAGCTCATCATCCGGATTGCATCGGGCGTGGTATTGCTGACCGTGCTGTTTGGTGAAGGCGTGGCCCCTGCGGCCGAGCGTGCGGCCGTTCCAATGCGGGCCAAGGCCCTGGGCTTTGAGGTGGACCGGGATTTTCGCAGTGGCTATTGGTTGCGCGACACCTATCAGTCCCCAGAAACCGGAACCCGTGTGCGTTTTGTGAATTTCGGCGGCTTTGACCGGGATGGTGACCTCAAGCAAGTCGAGTACTACGAGATGGACGCAGAAAACCGAGTCCGTCAGTGGGTGCGAGCGGGTTCTGCCAGTTATAACAATGACACCCGGGACTGGACACTCTCGGATGTTCGTGTGCAAAACTACTTTGATGCACCGGTGTCCAACGAACGTGCCGCCAAGGCAGGGTTGACCATCCAGGCGTCGCCAGTGCGAACGCTGGACACCCTTCAGTGGAAATCCAACCTGGCTCCCGAGTTGTTAACAGGCCTTTTCGTTCGTCCCGACCGGATGAGCGCCTGGCAGCTTTACAACTATTCACGCTTTCTGAAAAGCAATCAGCAAGCCACTGACAATATTGACCTCGCTTTCGCCAAAAAGGTGATGTACCCGTTTGCCATTCTCATCATGATGATGATCTCGCTGCCGTTTGCTTACCTGCATTTTCGATCGGGGGGGGTTAGCGTCAAGGTGTTTGTGGGCATCATGATTGGTGTGGGTTTTCACCTCATCAACAACCTCTTTTCACACCTCAGCATGGTAGCCAGTCTGCCACCGTTTCTCAGCGCCAGTATGCCCACGGTGATTGGCTTTGTATTGGGTATGGGGTCGCTGTGGTGGGTGTCTCAGCCAGCGCCATGGCGCCTGGTTGAACGGCTGTTCAACAAACGCCCCATCGGGGCTTCAACCCGGTAAGCCACCATGAACTCGAAAAAAACTGCACTTGTTTTGTTTGGCCATGGTGCCCGTGACCCCCAATGGGCCGAGCCCATGAAGCGTTTGCAGCAGATGTTGCGTGACCGATTGCCAGGCTCACCAGTTGAGCTTGCTTTTCTGGAGTTGATGGCCCCTTCATTGCCAGACTGTGTTGGTCAGTTGACCGCCGATGGGGTCACTCACATCCAAATCATTCCAATTTTTTTTGGCAAAGGTGGTCATCTCAAGAATGATTTTCCGGTGTTGATGGATCAGCTTCGGCAAGCGCATCCCAGTGTGCATGTGGAAGCCACCAGTGCGGTGGGCCAATGGGATGCTGTTTGGTTGGCCATTGCCGATGAAATCACTCGCCAAACACTTCTGCCCTTGGCTTGAGAACTTCAAGGTCCCGCATTCGGAGGTGGGGTTCACAGTCTGTTTTCCAATGCAGGTTTCCATTGCTCATCAGCAGGATCAATTGAGGTAGTGTGTTGACCAATCCCTGGGGCAGGCGTTTTGTCGAAAGCCATGCCTTGGAGTGATCATCTCGCCCTGAAAAGGTCATTAGCGTGCCATCTTCGGTCAGCGAAATGCTGATATCCAGGCCGTTGAATTGAATGTTACCCTTGCCGGCCGGTCGAAGTTTCTGGCCCTCACTGCGCAAGCCACAACGCATCTCCAGCCCACCAGGAAATTGAAGATGGCCATGCTGTGGTGTATGGTCCTTCAGCAGCAGAGTCATGCCAAACCCGGCTGTATCACTCAGGTGAAGGTTATATGCACGTATGGTTTCGGCGTGGGCTGGCAGGGTCATCACAAAGTCTGGACCACCGTCCGGCGCCTGCATCACCAAGTGGCTCATCATCGGGTTGTTGCGTGCATCCCGGTATTGGCCGACAAAATAGCCGGGTTCGTCCGGGGAATCAAATATTAACTGGGGCTTGCGAGTGATCCGTGTAGTGCTTCGACCATGCCCGCCGAAGTACACCTTGCGGTCATGGATGATGCGGGTGCTTGCATCGCCGGATAACAAATGTTCTTCACAGTATCCATGGGGCATGAGTATGCCTTCCACGGATTGACTTTGCCGGCCGACAACCGCCAGCTGAAGTGGGCTGGCAGTGAATACACTGTGTTTTAAACCGACCCAATCCGCATTTTCATGAGGGCGTTTTAACAGAAATGAGCCAATCCAGGCGCGTTTGATGAGCCCATGCGCTTCATTCAACTCGGCCTGCATGCATCCGATCATCCGCCCGTTGGGCCACAGGTAGCCACTGATGCTGAGGGTGTCGTTGCCCAGCCCGTGAACAAAGCCTTCGTAGCCAACTGGTGGTATGCCCAACCGCCCATTGTGCAGGCGTGGCAATAGCGGCAGGATGCCCCGTCGACGTTCCCCCATCAATTCCGCCATCAAGGCAAGGGTTTGAATGGGTATGCCATCGGGGGCAGAGTGATCGTCAAATTCCAGGCGCATGGGCGTGGGTTCAAGAATCTCCAGTGCCCCGGCAGATGCCATGCGCTGCAGATCCAACTGTATGCCATAAAACCGATAGGCGGGAGGCTCCCGATGTTCAATGCATATCGCGTTGGAGAGACTGGGGGTAGCCGCCAAGTTCAACTGTCGACGCATTCGAAGCACCGACGTGCACAGTGGTTCGAAACCCACTTCGTAGTAGCTCCAAATGTCATCATGCACAGGTTGCACTTGCCAACCCTGGCCCGTTGATTCAAAACGAGCGCTGATGCTGGGCAGTCCACGATGACCGTTCATGGCGACATGACATTCCTTGGGTTGATGGTTGTCCACGTCCACCACAATACGGAAAATATCTTGCGGTCCGTGCCAAACCAGAATTCCCTTTTGCAAAGATTGAAGGGCTGCGCTTGCGGTTGCCGACTGTAGCAACATGCGTTCGTTGCATCGACCGTATGCGCGAATGTTGCCCAGCAGATCAAAGCGCTGACCGCAGTGCGCTTCGAGCAATGTCAGCAAGCACTCAAACACAGGTCTTTCGCTAGGGCCCAGTGTGTCGGCCCGCAAAAAAAGATGGTCTTTCGGTGTGTCGGCAACTTCTCCGCCCGTGCACACAACCTTCCCGTGATCAGCCCATAGTATCCGGTGTTGGGTTTTGTTACGCCGTGCGGCGTTGGATTGTATCCATGCAGGACCCTGCTTGAGTGTAGTGGACACTGGGCCTGTGTCTCCCCTCAGCTGACCCTCACTCCAAAATACGGGTTGTATATGATCGCTCAAATGAAGTTTGTAACCATTGCTTTCTCGCCGTATCGCATTTCGCAGTATGCCTTGCACTGCTGTGTTGTCCAGCGACTTGCGGGATTGCTCGGCGAGTGAGCTCAAGGCGTGAGCCTGCTGGATCAGTTCATTGCTCCAGGTGTCCTCTGTTTGTAGATGTCTGCCAAGCTGTGACGCAAGATCCTGAAATTTTTCCTGCAAAACCAAACTCACCAGCCACGAAGGCCAGTTCAGTTGTCCCCATGAAGTAGAAGGCTGTTTATCCAGCTCAGCCAACGCTGACTCTGCCAGGTTTTGTAATTGAAGACGCGACAGAACCAGATGTTCGATACCCGCTGGCCAGTTGTTTTCGCGAGTTTCTTGACTCAGCATCTCCATCAGGCATTTCAGTACAGGTTCTGATTGCTGGGGCGATGGGTTTTTGAGATTCTGTGCGGGTATGCGATGCAGCCAGAATACCAGTTTGCCTCGAGGCTCTTGGTCAAGCCAACCCAATACGATTTGTGCTTTTGCGCGACAAGGTTCTTTGAGTTGGTTGGCCCAGGTGTTGAGTAGCGGTTCGAACACCATTTTCAACTCAACCTCAGGTACCAGGCCTATCCAGTTCGCTTGGTCCAGCAGATCAAAAAACTGCTGCGGTTCAATCAGCGAGTAGCCCAGACAGGCGCTGCCATGTTGATTCATCCAAACTCGCGCATCCGTCCATGTGTCCAGCAGTTGCCGCAAGTCTTTTCTAAAATCCATGGCCGTACGGCATGCTGTTCTCAAGTTGTCGAGTACTTTGGGTTGATGTTCAACAGATGTCAGGCATTCAAGCAAACCGGACAGGCTATTCGAACCCGCCCAGTCCAGAAGACTTTTGGAAAAATGGTCATAGACTGTGGGCGACCACAGGTTGCGGACAGCCTCAGTGGCCTGTGGGTAAGCCTCACCAAGTTGCCCACACAGTGACCTCCAAAAAGCCGACATGCCGTTTTTCTGTTCAGCTTGGTCAAGTGGCACCGTTCGAAGCAGATGCCACATCACGGTTTTGATGTCGGAGTCACTCGCATCTTCAATGAAACGGTCAATCAGATCCGGTTGCAGGCATTGCAAGCTCGGGTTTTGGGCCAGTCGATA
Source organism: Limnobacter sp. (assembly GCF_036405155.1). GTDB lineage: Bacteria > Pseudomonadota > Gammaproteobacteria > Burkholderiales > Burkholderiaceae_B > Limnobacter. Next base: position 199,307 of record NZ_DASWYD010000004.1, read on the forward strand.
ACTGACGCGTTGAAGCCCGCTGTTCATTTCAGGGTTAAACCAGACCAAACTGTTGTCCCGCATCCAGTCGGCCAGCTCCGGGCTAATCACTTCGGCTTGCAACGCAGCCTGACGATGCCGGTTGACCAGCAGGATACTCGAGGCACTCAGGGTGTCATAGCCCAGCTTTTCTCCTTGGGTGTAGTTAATATCAATCGTGCTGCAGTTGGGCTGTGCCACACCCAAGCGGATTACTGTACGTAGCCAGGCGCCGTCCGCATGGCGCGCTATTTGGCTGATGCGGGCGCAGTACTGGAGATTCCTGTGGTTTGGGGGTTGTGCGCCTTTTGCGGTTGTTTTGCTGGTGATGAAATCCACGCAGGTTTGCTGCAAAATTTGGCTTTGGGTCTCAGCATCGTGTGGGCCATCGCTTGTTGACTGGGGTATTTGAAGGTCTATGTCGTGCAGCGGCCCCATGGTTGTCCATTGCCTCACCGATGAGCCCTTGAGTGCAAACACGGGGGCTTTCAAGGCCTCAATCAGGTCGACAAGCTTGAAACGAATGGGCAACGCCCCCAACGTTGGTGCAAGTAGCACTGATCGCTTGAGCAGCTTGTCCTGCACGGCGCTGTACACCAGCGGTTTCCGATGGGGGTGATCATCCAGACTAAACTGTGCAAAGTCGAGGTGGTCGACGCGCTTTGATCCAATCGCAGAGTTGTTGTTTGAAGATGGCATGTCCGCACAGACTCAAACTGTTTGAGTAACTGGCGGTTTGTCGGAGTTCAGGCCACCTGGGCTTTTTTGAGGAGAGTGGTTACAAGGGATTGATTGGCTTTTCTCAAGGCTTCACCAATCAAAATCAGGCAGGGCCCGTCAGTGAGTTGTTCTGCTGAAAAGTTGGGCAGTGTGCCCAGTGTGAGCGGTGTAAAACGCTCATTGGGCAGCGACACACTTTCGCACAACACCACGGGTGTGTGTGCGTTGCGACCCTTGTCCAGCAATGCTTGGGCCCATGGGCCTGCTTGCCGCAAACCCATGTAAACAGCCACCGTGTCTTTTTCGGTACCGGTGAACAATTCTGTGCTGGGGGTTTCGCTCACGCCGACTGCTGGGGTTGTTAAGGTTAGGCTGCGGGCCACACCGCGCAGCGTCAGGGAGGTTTTCAGGCTGCTGGCTGCAGCCAGTGCGGCCGTTACACCGGGCACCACGTCCACCTCAAAACCTGCCTCGTGAAGCGCTGTGATTTCCTCATCGGCGCGGCCGAACACCATGGGGTCGCCACCTTTCAGGCGGACCACCAGATTAAATTCTTGGGCTGCATCCACCAACTGCTTGTTGATGAAGTGTTGGGCGGTGGACAGCTTTCCGCAGCGTTTGCCCACCGCAATCAGTTTTGCATCAGGCCGTGCATTTGAAAGAAGAGAGGGACTGACCAGTGCGTCGTACAACACACAGTCTGCCTGCATCAGCAAACGCAATCCCCGCACGGTGATCAAGTCCTCCGCGCCTGGCCCTGCGCCAATCAATGCAATGCGTCCCATCTCAAAAGTCCCTATTTAGAACCAAGCAACCAACAACCGGGTGAAGGGTCGTCTGCTCAGTTCTTTGCAACGATCATGCCAGCCGCCACCGTCTGGTTGGTGGCGCTGTCAATCAGGATAAAGCTGCCTGTGCCCCGGCATTCCGCGTATAAATCAGCCACCAGGGGCTGGGCCAGCACCAAGTCAATGCGGGCCAGGTCGTTCATTTGCACTGTTTTGGTGCTTTCGCCGTGCAGCAGGGTGTGGATGTCCAACACCTGGTTAACCGCACTGATTTTGGCCTGGGTTTGCCGGGTGGTCTGCTTGATCCAGTATTTGCGTGCCAGGTTCAGCGGTTCATTGTCCAGCCAGCAAATGTCGGCGGTCAATGCCTTCACAGGCGCATGGCTGGCCGTGTCACTGCTGCTCACAATCTGGTCACCGCGTGACACATCCACATCCCGGTCCAGCACCAATGTGACGCACTGGCCCAGGTGGGCAGTGCCCAATTCTTGGGTGTGGAACAAAATCTTGGAGACCACAGCCGTTTGTCCAGACGGATGAATGACGACCGTTTCACCCACACTCACCGCCCCGGCTTCAATGCGGCCCATGTAACCGCGGAAGTCGTCGGCTTTGTGGCCATCGTGGCGGGCCACCAATTGAACCGGGAAGCGCAGGCCAACCTTGTGTTGGGCTTCAGCACGGTCTGCACGGCTGGGAATGTTCTCCAGAATGGGCAGCAAGGGTTGGCCGGTGTACCAGGGTGTTTTGCTGCTGGCTGTTACCACGTTGTCACCGGTCAGGGCCGAAATGGGCAGCACATAGGCCTCTGCCACACCCACAGTGCGAGCCAGTTCACGCACGGCTTTTTCGGTGGCCACAAACTTGGCATGGTCAAAGTCGACCAGGTCCATTTTGTTGACCGCAAAAATAATGGCGGGCAAACCCAACTTCCCGGCAATCGCGCTGTGGCGCTTGGTTTGGGCCAGCAGGGTGGCTTTCAGGCCGTCTGCGCTGTCTTCAAAGGCAACACGCGTGATGTCGACCAGCACGATGGCCACATCGGCTGTGGAGGCCCCCGTCACCATGTTTCGGGTGTATTGCTCATGGCCTGGTGTGTCGGCCACAATGAATTTGCGGGCGGGTGTTGCAAAGTAGCGGTAGGCCACGTCAATCGTAATGCCCTGTTCGCGTTCGGCTTCCAGGCCGTCGGTCAGCAGCGAGAAGTCGATGGCGTCACCAGCCACGCGCTTGTGTTTGGCTTTGGAAATGGCAGCCAGTTGATCGGCAAAAATGCCCTTGCTGTCAAACAACAGGCGACCAATCAGGGTGGACTTTCCGTCGTCCACCGAGCCAGCGGTGATAAAGCGCAGCACGCCGTGGTCTTGCGTGGTCAGCTGCAGTGTTTCGTTGATTGCGTTCATGGTGTTCATCTCACATTCATCTCATGGGGCGGGCTCAAGCAGTGAGCCTGGTTGCAGCCTAGCGGATCAGAAATAACCTTCTTTTTTGCGACGCTCCATCGAGGCCTCGGAAGTCTGATCGTCCATGCGGGTTGCCCCACGTTCGGTGATGTCAGTCACCGCTGTTTCAGCAATGATTTCTGCCGGGTTGGCAGCGGTACTGGCCACGGGGCAGGTGCAGGTGATGTCGCCCACCGTGCGGAAGCGCACGGTGCGGGTGGTCACGGTTTCACCGGCCTTGGGTTGGGTCATCTCGGTAATGGGCACCAGCAAACCATTGCGTTCAATCACTTCGCGTTCGTGTGCGTAGTAAATGTTGGGCAGTTCCAGTTTCTCGCGCTCAATGTATTGCCACACATCCAGCTCGGTCCAGTTGGAAATGGGGAACACGCGCATGTGCTCACCCTTGTGCACACGGGTGTTGTAAAGGTCCCAAAGTTCAGGGCGCTGGCTTTTCGGGTCCCACTGGCCGAAGCTGTCGCGGAAACTGAAAATACGCTCTTTGGCACGGGCCTTTTCTTCATCCCGGCGGGCACCGCCCATCAGGGCATCAAATTCAAACTCTTCCACGGTTTCCAGCAAGGTCACGCTTTGGAAGGCGTTGCGGGAGGCCTCTGGGTGTGGCAAACGGATGGTGCCGCGCTTCATCGAGTCTTCCAGCGAGCGAACAATCAGCTCCTCGCCCAGTTGTTTCGCTTTCCAGTCCCGAAACTCAATCACTTCCGGAAAGTTGTGTTCGGTGTCGATGTGCACCAACGGAAACGGAAACTTGCCTGGGCGGAATGCTTTTTCGGCAATGCGCAGCATGACGATGGAGTCTTTACCACCCGAGAACAGCAGGGCAGGACGGGCGCATTCGGCGGCCACTTCGCGCATGATGTAAATGGCCTCGGCTTCCAGCCAGTCCAGGTGCGACATCGTGTGAATTTGGGTACTCATGGTGGTTCTCGTGATGAGGGTAACTTTTAGCGTTTCAGGTTGGCGTTGTGCAGTCCGCATTCCTTGCTGGTGGGGTCTTCCCACCACCAGCGTCCAGCGCGGATTTCTTCGCCCACCGTGATGGCACGGGTGCAAGGCTCGCAGCCAATGGAGGGGAAGCCCTCAAAATGCAGTGCATTCACCGGTACATTGAACTGGCGCACATAGGTCCACACATCGGCTTCTGACCAATCCGCCAGCGGGTTGAATTTTTCAATGCCTCGGTCGGCGTCGAATTCTCGCACAGGCAAGGCTGCACGGGTGGCGGCCTGTGCCTGGCGCTGGCCAGTAATCCAGGCTTGTGCACCTTGCAGCGCACGGGCCAGAGGCTCTACCTTGCGAATGCCGCAGCATTCCTTGCGCAGCGCAATGCTGTCGTAAAATGCATCGGCACCGTTCTGGCTCACGTAGGCTTCCACCGCATCGGCCTTGGGCTCGTACCATTCCACCGTGCGACCGTACTTGGCCTGCAGCGCGGGGGCCACGTCCAGGGTTTGCTGGTGAAGGCGACCTGTGTTCAAGCTGAACACGCGAATGTTCAGGTTCAGGCGTGCAATCACGTCAAACACCACATTGTCTTCAGCAGCCAGGCTGCTGGCCAGGGCGATGTGCTTGAATTCCTGCGCTGCCTGGGTCAACAGTGTTTCCAGCTGTTGCACTTTGGTGGCAATGTCGGTATCCGGCTGGTGAGGGCCGCGAAACACGGCAATCACCTGCTCATTGATGTGAGCACTGAGTGGTGCACTCATGCAGCCCTCCGCGTGAAAATCGGCAGGGCACCATCGGCACTGGTTTGGTAAGGCACCGTAAAGTCTTTGAAGCCCAGCAGTGCGTCTTCCAGCGACTTGCCATCCTTGATGTCAAACTGGGTAAAGCCACAGCGGGCCAGGTAAAACAACTGGTCGCGCCAAATATCGCCATAGGCACGAATGTCGCCCTGGAAACCATACCGGCTGCGCAGCAACACAGCCCCGGAATAACCTTGACCAAACTTGAACACCGGGAAATGGAAGGCAACCACCGGCAACAGGCTCACGTCTTGAGCCAGCAGTTCCGGGTTGTCGTCCGGGTTCAGCCACACGCCGAGTTCACCCGCTTGCGCACGGGCTTTCAAGGCATCTTTTTCGGCCTGCCACACAGCGATGTTCACCAATACTTTGCCGGTGGGTGGAATGGTTTGGTCCAGTTCCACCACGGTGAAGTCATCGGTAGCAATGCGGGCTTCGCCATTCAGGGGTTTAACGATGATGGATGTCATTACGCGGCCTCCTGGTTGGCATACACCTGGTCTTTGAATGGATCCAGGCCGATTCGGTCCAGCGTGTCGATGAACAATTCGTCTTCATGGCGGTTGGCCACATACACATCCAGAATTTTTTGAACCACGCCGGGCACGTCTTCGGCGTAGAAAGACTTGCCGATCACCTTGCCGATGCTGGCGTGGTTGCCCTGGCGACCGCCCAGGGTCACCTGGTACCACTCCTCGCCGTTTTTATCCACGCCCAAAATACCGATGTTGCCAATGTGGTGGTGACCGCAACTGTTGATACAGCCGGAAATATTGAGGCTGATTTCGCCCAGGTCAAACTGGTAATCCAGGTTGTCCACAGCATCTTGAATGGCCAGTGCAATCGGGATGGATTTGGCATTGGCCAGCGCGCAGAAATCGCCGCCGGGGCAGGCAATGATGTCGGATACCAAGCCAATGTTGGGCATGGCCAGGTTGTGTTCTTTCAGCGCGCTCCACAGGTCGAACAGGTCTTGTTCGGCCACGTCGGACAGCACAAAGTTTTGCTCGTGCGTGACGCGCAGTTCACCAAAGGAATACTGGTCGGCCAAGTCGGCCACCAGGCGCATTTCGTTGGATGTGGCATCTCCGGGCGCAACACCCGGGCGCTTCAGTGAAATGCTGACTGCGACATAACCGGGCACACGGTGCTCGCGGGCATTGCGCACCAGCCAGCGGTCAAAGCCTTTGTGCGTGGCGCGCAAGCCAGCAATTTGTTCGTGCACGGTGGCCACTTGTTCAGCATTGAATGTGTGGTAAGCCGGTGCTTGAAAGTGTGCAGCAATGCGATCCAGTTCGGCTTGTGGAATCACGCTCACGCCACCCTTGATGTGCTGCCATTCTTGTTCCACTTGCTTGGCAAATTCTTCGGGGCCAATGGCACGAACCAGAATCTTGATGCGCGCTTTGTACAGGTTGTCGCGGCGACCATAGCGGTTGTACACGCGCATGATGGCCTCGATGTAAGTCAGCAACTCGTTCCAGGGCAGGTCGTTTTTCAGCACTGAACCAATCACCGGCGTGCGGCCCAGGCCGCCACCCGCCAACACTTGCGCCACAACCTCACCCTGCGCATTGCGGGACAGGTTGACGCCGATGTCGTGCACTTGAACCGCAGCGCGGTCTTCAACTGCACCATTCACCGCAATTTTGAACTTGCGTGGCAAGTGCAAAAACTCGGGGTGGAAGGTGCTCCACTGGCGAATGATTTCGCAAAACGGCCGTGGGTCGACGAGTTCGTCTTTGGCGATGCCAGCGAATGGGTCGCTGGTGGTGTTGCGGATGCAGTTTCCACTGGTTTGAATGGCGTGCATTTCAACACTGGCCAGTTCTTCCAGAATGGTGGGCACATTTTCCAGCGCAGGCCAGTTGTACTGAATGTTTTGGCGCGTGGTGAAGTGGCCATAGCCGCGGTCGTAGCGGTCGGCAATGTCGGCCAGTTTGCGAAGTTGGTGTGCGCCCAGCAAACCATAGGGCACCGCCACACGTAACATGGGCGCATGGCGCTGTATGTACAAACCGTTTTGCAAACGCAGCGGACGGAACTCGTCGTCGCTCAGTTCGCCTTTCAGGTAGCGCTCAGTCTGGTTGCGGAATTGGGCCGCGCGTTCACGAACGAGGGCACGGTCATAATCGTCGTACTTGTACATTTACATCACCAGTTTGGCGGCCACAGCAGTGAGGGTGGTGGCCAATACCCCGCGCAGAAACTTTTCAGGCACCGCACGACTTAAATAACTGCCCACGGTAATACCGGGGATGGAGCCGAGCAGCAGTGCGCCCAGCAAGCTGAAATCCAGCGTACCCAAACCGTAGTGGCCAAATGCGGCCACCGCGGTGAGGGGCACAGCATACGCGATATCGGTGCCCGCAATTTCCGCCGACTTCATGGTTGGGTACAGCATGACGAGCACCATGGCACCAATGGCGCCGGCGCCAATCGATGACACGGTGACCAGCATGCCGATGATGGCAAAGGCCACCACGGTGGCGACTTTGCGTGTCCCGTCCTTCAACTGGGCTTTGGGGTTGGTTTCAATCCACTTCAGGATGCGGGGCTTGAACAGCAGGGCGCACACGGTCAGCATCACGCAGATGGAAATGGACCAGCGAATGAACAGGTCCATGGGGCTGCCTTTGCCCGCTGTGTGAATGTCCATGCTGTGCAGGATGAAAATCGTCACGAGGGAGGCCGGCAAGCTGCCCGAGGCCATCAGGGCCACGACACGCCAGTTCACGGTGTTGCGCAAGCGGTGCACCACGGTGCCCGCGCCTTTGGTGATGGCCGCAAAGGCAAGGTCGGTGCCCACAGCCGTGGTGGCCGGTACGCCAAACAGCACAGTCAACAGGGGGGTCATGAGTGAACCGCCGCCCACGCCGGTCAAACCGACCAGCAGACCCACGGCCAAACCCGATGCCACATAGACCAAGTCGAAATGAAAAGGCACAAGCCACTCACAATCCAGTTTCAGGGACTTGCAGTGTAGTGGCATGGCCTTATAATTCAAACGATAGTATTTCCATTTATTTATTCCCCTGTGGAATAAAGCTTGTTGGTGTGCCCCAATGCCACCCGGAGTGTTCCAAGTCCATGAATTTGCACCAACTTCGCTTTGTTCGTGAGGCGGTTCGCCACAATTTCAGCTTGACCGACGCGGCCAAAGCCCTGTTCACCAGCCAGCCCGGTGTGTCCAAGGCCATCATCGAACTGGAAGAGGAACTGGGCTTCGAGATTTTCAAGCGCCACGGCAAACGGATTAAGGGCCTGACGCCGCCCGGTGAACTGGTGGTGCAGGCCTGTGAGCGGGTGTTGGCCGAGTTGGAGAACATCAAGCGCGTGGGCGAGGAATTCGCGGCTCGTGAAAGCGGGCAATTGACGGTGGCTGTGACCCACACACAGGCGCGGTATGTGTTGCCGCAGGCGGTGGCCGCTTTCCGTAAAAAATTTCCGAAAGTGAAGCTGATTTTGCTGCAAGGCACGCCCGAGCAGCTGGCCGACTGGGTGCGCAAAGACCAGGCTGATTTGGCGGTGGCCACCGAAGCCTTGGCCGATGAGCCGGATTTGGTCACCTTGCCGTGCTACGACTGGGGCCATGTGGCGATTGCGCCGGCCGAGGGTGAGTGGCTTCAGGATTTTCAGGGCGCTGGTGCCCGGAAAATGGCGCTGGCAGATTTTCAACAACTGCCCGTGATTACTTATGAAACCCACTTTGCCGGCCGAAAAAAGATTGATGCGGCTTTCAAGAAAGCGGGTGTTGACCTGGAAGTGGTGCTGGAAGCGATTGATGCCGATGTGATCAAGACCTATGTGGGTTTGGGCCTGGGCGTGGGCATTATTGCCGAAGTGGCTTTTGACGCCGCCAAAGACCAACACCTGGTGGCGGTGCCGGTGGACCACTTGTTTGGACGCAACACCACCCGCATTGCCTTGCGGCAGGGGGTGTTTATGCGAACGCTGATGGTGGAGTTCATTGGCACGTTTGCGCCGATGCTGACGCCCAAGTTGATTGAACGCGTGATGGGGGGCGGGCACGCGTACGATATTTGATTACGTCGCTGCTGGGGAGGCGAACCGCGCAGGCCGCTGGCCGCGAGCACCCAGCAATACCGGTGTGCCCGGCGCCAAACAGTCAGCCCACCGATCGGTTTGGCCCGCACAGCATTCGAACACACGGACCGAGATGTTTGAGCGCCATCGGCGCGAGTTCTCGGGACGGTTCGAAGGCGCGGGGCAACCTTTGCCTTCGGGGGGCGTTTGGCACGGGCAATCGGTGTTGCTGGGGGTAGTAAGAAACCACGAGCTACCGGTGTTGCTGGGGGCTGTCAACAGGCACGGGCTTCACACATCCCGCAAATGCCGACGCACCAGTTCAAACACCCGTGCCGTGTCCTGGCTTGCGGGGCCTGTTGCAATCAGTTCATTCAACAGGTCGGCTGTTTTGAACAGCAGCGGCAAATGCAGGCCCTGAGCCCGTGCAGCACGGGCCACCATGTCGACATCCTTGGCATGCAGGTGTGCTTCAATCGTGGGCTGCCGTGTAAAACCTTCCACCATGTGGGGTCCAGCCCAATCCAGCACGCGGCTGGCGGGCAGCCCTGCTTGCAGCAACTCCAGCACCATGGCCAGCTCAGCACCCTGTTCCAAGGCGTAGTTCATGGCTTCGGCAATGCCCACCAATTGAATGCACAGTGCCATCTGGTTGGCGGCTTTAATGGCTTGACCGGCGCCACTGTCGCCCACATGGCGAATGGTTTTGCCCAGGTGTTTCAGCATCGGGACCAATGCATCGAATGCCGCGCGTGAGCCGCCCGCCATCATGGACAGTGTGCCTGCTTTGGCGCCCATCACGCCACCCGACACCGGGCAGTCGATGTATTCCAGTCCTCGCGCACGCAGCTTCGGTGCAAAAGCTTTAACAGCCGCAGCGTCAATCGTGCTGAAGTCGATCAGGGTTGAACCAGGTTGAGCCTGTTCAGCGATTCCCCCTTTGCGGAACAGCAAATCTTCAACATCGTCGGTGCGGGTCACATTCAGTGCGATCACCGTTGCCTGCTGGCACAACTCGGCGATGGTGTCGTGGAAACGAACAGGTGTGTCGTGAAGGCTGGTGCGGGTGTGGGCACTGCGCGCCCAGCCATGCACCGGGTAGCCCGCTGCGCACAGGCGGCGCACCATGGCCGAGCCCATGTTGCCCAGGCCAATATATCCAATTGGAAAAGTGTGTGTGCTCATGCGCCGATTATAGTCGGCGCTGCGCGGTTGGCGTCAATGATCAAACAGCGAAGATCAAACAGCGAAGGCCAGGTCATTTAAGCGGCAATACACCACGTCGCCATTGTCCAGCTTGGCCATCACCGGGTGGCTGGTTGATATCCAGCGCCCAAACTCCGCAATGTTGTAAGCAATGATGGTGGCGGGCGCTCGGTCCACCAGCACCTTGCAACCCACCTTGAAGAGTTTGGCTGTTTGGCGCAAGGTTTTCTTGCGCATCAGGGTGTGGCCATCTGGGTAGTTGAACTGGTGGTCCGACCGGGTGTTGTGGTATGCCAGAGTAAGTGCCATGTTCGCCTCCCATGCTGCGTTGCCTGCACAACTCTTTTATACGGCAGCATTTCTTCCGGCGTTGTCCCGAACATGGGGGGATTCCCCGTTCAGTTTCACCCATTCCGAGGGGAAGGGGTGCAACCGGTGGGGGGTAAATCCATGTGGAAGGGGCTTAATGCGAGGGCAGCAGCAACTGGTTTTGAATCAGCATGAACAACTCACTGTGCGGGTCAGCAACCTGGTCCACGATGTTCAGGTGGTTGGCGTGTACCTGCAACGGCGGGTTCAGGCCCCAGTGGGCAGCCAGGTAAGCGCTCTGTTCCTTGAAGGCATCGGTTTCTTCGGTGCCGAAGGCCAAATGCACGGGAATCGTGGGCTTGGGCATGAGCGCAGGGCTCACCATGCGGGTGCGTTTCTGGTTCAGTTTCAGGTCTTTCTGAATGAAAGGCGTGTGCACCAGTGGGCTTAGGTCGTAGATGCCGGAAATGGCAATCACGGACTTCACCACGTCCTGCGGCAAGTCGGACGCCCACAACGGCCAGAAGGCCAAGGCGCTCATGACACCGAGGTGTCCGCCCGCTGAATGGCCGCAAACCACGATCTGGTTGGCATCGTAGCCAAACCGTTCGGCCTGGCGGTACAACCATTCGATGCCGCGCAAGGTTTGGCGAACACAGTCTTCAATCGTGACTTTCGGGATGAGCCCGTAATTGAGCAAGGCCACCGAATAGCCCCGCGCCACGTAAGGCTTGGCCAGGAAGGTGAAATCGTATTTGTCGAGCGAGCGCCAGTAACCGCCATGGATATATATCAACAGGGGTTTGCCGGGTTTGCCTGGAATAACGTCCACGGTTTCGGCTTCTGATTCGCCGAAATACAGGTTCCAGTGGCCATCCAGGTCAAAGCGGGCATAACGCGACAGTTCAGCCCAGCGGGCGAAAATCTTCGGGTGCTCGGTGAGGTAGGCGCGAACGTTGTACTGGCTTTCGAGCCAGGCCACGTCCGGCTGGTTGTCGCCGCGGGTTTCACTGCGGTTGTCCGCATTCAAGGCTTTGGAGTCGGCCATGGGGCACTTCAGACAGGGCTGGTTGGACGGAAGGGGCGTGCATTTTGCAGTGCACTGCACCAAAACAAGGGGTACAACATACCTGAAAGGACCCAAAAAGTCCAATTTTTAGGCTAAAACCGCCACTGGAGCTGAACAACTCTTCTGGAAATGTGCCTACAATTGAAGGTTAAGCAAGTGGGTGACCCTGTTCAGGTGCGGGTTGTCCGTTTTGCGCCCACGACGCCCAGGCTGCCAGCAACAAAAAGGCGGCCACCAATGCCGCCATGGGCTTGGCCGTGCCATCGTGCAGCCAGGAAACCCCCACGCTGGCCAAACCCCCCAGTCCAAACTGTGCAAAGCCATACAAGGCCGACGCGGCACCGGCATTTTTCGGGTGGGCGGCCAGCAATTGCGCCATGGTGTTGGGCGATACCCAGCCGATTGACCCCACCGCCATCAAAAAGCCCAATGCCAAGCCAGCCAGGTTCCATTGGCCAGTTTGACCAGGCAATGCGGCCAACAGCACCAAAGCACCGCCCGCCAATGCCCAGCGTGAGCCCCACAGCGCCAGTTTGGCTGGCCCCAGTCGAGCCACCCAGCGGCTGGACAGGTAACCAAAGGCCACCAGGCTGATGATGTTTGAACCAAACAGCACGGCATACAGTGTTTCAGACAGGCCAAACCATTGAATGTATACGTAGGGTGTGCCGGTGATGTAGGCAAACATGGCTGCAAAGTGCGCACCGCCTGCCACAATCAAACGACGGGCAGAAGGCTGGGCCAGCACCGTGCCGTAACCGCGAAATGCCGCCATCAGGGAGGCTTGTGCATGGCCTTGTTGAAGCGTTTCAGGCAACAAGCGGTGGCTGCCCACCATGCAGGCCAGCCCGAACAGGGCCAGCGCCACGAATTCATACCGCCAACTGCCCAGTTGCAAAATGAAGGCACCCGCCATGGGGGCGATCATGGGCGCAAACGAGGTGACCATGCCGACCATCGCCATAACCCGAGCGGCCTCCCGTTCTTCAAACAGGTCACGGACAATGGCGCGTGACACCACCGCTGCTGCACCGCCGCCAAACGCCTGAAGGATGCGAAAGGTCAAAAGTTGTTCTATGCTAGAGGCGAGGGCGCAGGCCACGCTGGCGAGCACAAACACCACCGTCCCGATGAGGATGATCCGCCGGCGACCCAATCGGTCTGACAACGGCCCATACAACAACATACCGACCGCAAAGCCGGCCAGGAACACGCTCACTGTTTGCTGAGCACGCGCAGGCGTGGTTCGCAAGCTGTCTGCGATGTGGGCCAGGCTGGGCAAGTACAGGTCGATGGCCAAGGGGGCAAATGCCGCCAGGGCCGCCAGAAGAAAAAACACGCGTCGTTGGATCATGGGGCTGCTGTGGGTTGGACTGGGGTATGAAGCCTGAAGTTCGGCCTGGCTGCCAGCTTGTGGCATGAGTGTACGCTCATCGAAGGAGGCGGTATGGAGTTGTCATCCCTGGAGTTGGCGCGAATGCAGTTTGCAGCCAACATCACCTTCCACATCTTGTTTCCAACCATCAGCATCGGCCTGGGTTGGGTGATGTTTTACCTGCGTTTGCAGCATGTGCGAACCGGCAAAACCGAATGGGAGCAGGCCCATTACTTCTGGACCAAAATATTTGCCCTCACCTTCGCCTTGGGTGTGGTGTCGGGCATCACCATGAGTTTCCAGTTTGGGACCAACTGGCCCGGTTTTATGGAAAAGGCCGGCAACATCGCCGGGCCTTTGCTGGGCTACGAAGTGCTCACAGCCTTCTTTTTGGAGGCCACGTTTTTGGGCGTGATGCTGTTTGGCAAACAGCGGGTGTCGCCCAAGGTTCACTTGCTGGCCACCTTTCTGGTCGCCTTTGGCACCACGCTGTCGGCTTTCTGGATTTTGGTGCTCAACAGCTGGATGCAGACCCCCCAAGGCTTTGAGGTGATCAACGGGGAATTGCACCCGACCGATTGGTTGGCCATCGTTTTCAATCCATCCTTTCCATACCGATTGGCCCACATGCTCATGGCCAGCGCACTGACCGTGTTTTTTCTGATTGCCGGTGGCAGTGCCCTGCAAATATTGAAGCAGAAGGAAAAGCCTTTTACCCGCAGCATGTTGAAGCTGGCTGTGACGGGGGCTGCGGTGGTGATTCCGGTTCAAATTGTGGTGGGTGACATGCACGGCTTGAACACCTTGCACCACCAGCCCGCCAAAATTGCGGCGATTGAAGCCGTTTGGCACACCGAGCGGGGTGCGCCCTTGGTGTTGTTTGCCATTCCGGACAAAGACAAACAGGAAAACCGGTTTGCGATTGAAATTCCCAAATTGGCCAGCCTGATTTTGACGCACGACCCGAATGGCGAAATCAAAGGGTTGAATGAATTTGTGGGCGAGCACCCACCCGTGGCCGTGGTGTTTTATTCCTTCCGCGTCATGGTCGGCATGGGCAGCCTGATGTTGCTCATGTCGTGGCTGGCAGTGTGGCTGTTCCGCAAGGGTGGGCCCAAGCTGGACAACACCCTGCACCGTCTCATGCTCAAGGGCCTGTTGCTCATGATGTTTTCAGGTTGGTTGGCCACGGTGGCAGGGTGGTGGGTAACCGAAATTGGTCGGCAGCCCTATGTGGTGTATGGCGTGCTGAGCACAGCCGATGTGGTGGCCCAACACCCGCCGCAATTGCTGGCGTTCACGGTGGCCTTGTACCTGGCTTTGTATGCGGGGCTTATTGTTGCCTATGTCTGGGTGCTTCGCTACATGCTGCTGGGTGGCACTGGCTCGGCAAAACCGGTGGCGTGGGGCGGCGGTGGGGCACCTGCTTCGGTGCCTGCAGACCGCATTCGTCGCGCTCAACCTTAATACTTGCCAACGGAGAGCCGCATGACATTCGATGAGTTTTTACCCCTGCTATTCATGGCCGTGATGGGTTTGGCCATGTTGATTTATGTGGTACTGGACGGCTACGACCTGGGTGTGGGCATGTTGTTGCCATTTGCCAGCGACGCCGAGAAAGACACCATGATCAACTCGATTGGTCCGTTTTGGGATGCCAACGAAACCTGGTTGGTGCTGGGCGTGGGGGTGCTGCTGGTGGCGTTTCCCAAAGCCCATGGTGTGGTGCTCACTGCGCTCTATTTACCGGCCACCCTGATGCTGGTGGGCCTGGTGCTGCGTGGCGTTGCGTTTGACTTTCGCGTCAAGGTGGACACAGCCTACAAGCCCCTGTGGAACCGTATTTTTACATCGGGTTCCTTGTTGACCTCGGTGTGCCAGGGCTGGATGCTGGGCTCTTACATCACCGGCTTTTCGCACCACTGGTCACAGATTGTGTTCAACCTCGGTGTTGCATTCACCCTGCCATTTGCTTATGCATTGCTGGCCAGTGGCTGGCTCATCATGAAAACCGATGGAGAGCTGATGGACAAGGCTTGCCGGTGGGGGCGCATCAGCTTTTGGCCCATGTTGGCGGCCATTGCATTTATTTCGGCCATTACACCCTTGGTGGTGCCCCAAATTTTCCAGAAGTGGTTCACCTTTCCCACCCTGTTCGCTTTGGCCCCCATCCCTCTGGCCACCATGCTGTGTTTGTGGGGTATTCACCATGTGTTGTCCAGGCCCAGGGTTATTCAGGCGGGGTACGGCTGGCTGGTGTTTGGGCTCACCGCAGGGGTCATGACCTTGTCTTTCCTCGGGCTGGCCTACAGCCAGTTTCCCTATGTGGTGTTGAATCAACTCACGGTGTGGGAAGCCGCCGCAGCGCCCGGTTCGCTGAAGATCATTCTGGTTGGCGTGGTGCTCACCTTGCCAGCCATCCTCGGGTACACTGCGTTCTCCTACAAGGTGTTCTGGGGCAAAGCCAAAGAACTCTCCTACCAGTAGGTCTGTGCAATTGGCCAAAAGGAAATATCAATGAGTGTTCGTCAACTGAGCGAAGAGTTGTCCGTGTGTGGGCAAATTCGCCCTGAAGACCTGGAAACCGTGCGCGACATGGGTTTCAAAACCGTGATCAACAACCGCCCGGACTTCGAAGAGCCCGGTCAGCCATTACACGCTGAAATCGAAGCAAAAGCGAAAGCCTTGGGGCTTGCCGTGCATTACCTGCCCTTGGGCATGGGGCAGCCACCCAGCGCCGAGTTGTTGGAGCAGTTCAAGGCTGTGCTGGATGCGGCTGAAAAACCCGTGTTTGCATTTTGCCGCAGCGGCAACCGCTCGGGGCAAATCTACATGGGTGCAAAAGCGTTGGGTTAAGCGCCACCGCTTTCACGTCGGGATGGTCAGTGGTCTTTGCGGGGTGGAATACCGTGGTCAGCCGGCAGCGTGCTGGCCAGTTCGCGGATCATTTTAACCGTGTCGATGTCGGCCGCCCGGTATGCTTGTTTTCGTGCTTCTTCGTATTCGGATTGTGCGTCATCCTGCGCATTCAGGCCGTCAGCATCCTGCACATGGTATTGAAAACGAAGCCACAGCATGCCCTGCTCAGGTTCTTCAATCGTAATGGTCAATGTGCTGGGGCCGCAGTGCTGGCTCGGTGTCACCCGGGTTTCGGTGCGCTGTTCATCGTGCAGTTCAATGGTGTCTTCCACCTGGAATGCGCCATAATCGAGCCGTCGGTGCAAGGTGGTCACAGTGCCGCTGTGTGCAATCTCGGTCACCTCGGCTTGTTCAAGACCCAAAATGAAACGGGTTGGTTTCCAGGCCCGTGCCACCAAGCCCATCCAGAGCTGTTCGCGGGTCAACCAGTCCACCACAGGCAGCTTGGGGTCATTGATTTGCACCAGATGTTCAAATTTCATGAGAGGGTCCTGTGATACACAGACACGGTACTACAAAACGCTACTCCGATTCCACACGATTCAACGGCATGGTCCATTTGGTTGAAGTACCCTCCATTGAGCATGGCGACATTGTTGAACAAACCCACAATCTGCTGCAGTTGGTGGAAAAGCGCCTGCATGAGGCTGACAGTGACCGTCGTCACCTGTTGATGGTGCAGGTGTACCTGACTGACATCGCCGACATCGACGGATTTAACTCGGTATGGGACACCTGGGTGCCCGAAGGGTGTGCGCCCGCCCGCGCCTGTGTGCAAGTGTCGGCGCTGGCCCGGCCAGGCTGGAAAGTGGAGGTGGTGGTGACTGCGGCTCAACTTGAGATTTAAGGCATGAACATTGTGCATTCCTCGGTTGCGCATTCACCCGTGGCGGTATTTGATTCCGGTGTTGGGGGCTTGTCGGTGCTTCAGGCTTTGCTGCTGGAATTGCCGCATGAGCGCTTTGTGTTTTTGGCCGATGAGGCCTACTTGCCCTATGGCGACAAACCGCAGTCCTTGATTGCCAGCCGTGTGATGGACGTTGCAAGTGCACTGCACCAGCACGGCAACAAGGCGTTGGTAATGGCCTGCAACACGGCCACTGCTGCGGCGGCCAGCCAGGCCCGGCTGCGTTGGCCCCATTGGCCGATCGTTGGCATTGAACCTGCCGTGAAACCCGCCACGTTGCTGACCAAAACAGGGGTGGTGGGTATTCTCGCCACCAGCAACACCGTGGCCAGTGCACGCTTTCAAGCGCTGGTTGAGCGGTTTGATCCACTGGCCCGTGTGGTGGCCAAACCGTGCCCTGGCCTTGTGGAGTTGATTGAACAGGTGCCCATCAACGAAACTGCGGTGCGTGAGCACCTTCGCCCGGTGATGGACGCATTTCAAGCGGATGGGGTGGATGTGATTGTGCTGGGCTGTACCCACTACCCCTTTGTGGCGCCTGTTATTCGCCAGATGGCCGGTGAACACGTGACGGTCATTGAAACAGGCCGCCCTGTGGCGCGTCAGCTTCGTCACCGTTTGGAAGAGGTGGGCTCACACCATGAGCCTGAATTGAGTGTCGTTCCAGATGCCCAGCGCGTGCAGTTTTACACCACAGGCAGCGCGGAAGGATTCAGAAAGAAATTGTTGTCGTTGATGGGCAGTGGTTGGCGCGATGCACTGGTTGAACATCGGGTGATTTAACCGTTCTTCAGCATCCATTGGGCAACCTGCACATACTGTGCTGCCGAAATTTCTTCAGCCCGGGCGGTTAATTCGATGCCTGCTGCCGCCGCGGCTTCAAAAGGGACCACGTCTGCCCAGGTGTTGCGCAGCATTTTTCGCCGCTGTGAAAATGCAGCACTCACAATGCGTGAAAAAATATCACCAGGAATGGCGTCCCGATTGACTTTCGCTTTGGGCACCATGCGCACAATCGCGGACATCACCCGAGGTGGTGGGTCAAAGCACTCGGGTGGAACATCAAACAGGTGGGTCATGTCGTAATAAGCCTGCAGCATGACGGACAGGCGCCCATAGTCACTGTCACGGGGCTTCGCCACCATCCGGTCAATCACCTCTTTTTGCAGCATGAATTGCTGGTCGACAATGCGATCGGCATGCTCGAGCAATGCAAACAAAATGGGGGATGAAATGTTGTATGGCAAATTGCCCACCACGCGAAACGGTGCCTGAATGTCATGGAAATTGAATTTCAGGACATCCACTTCATGGATGGTCAGCCTGTCTTTCCAGGGGCCTGTGCGAAGCCGTTGTGCCAAGTCACGGTCAATTTCAATCACATGCAGCGTGGGCAATACTTTGAGCAGCCACACCGTGAGTGCACCCAAGCCAGGACCAATCTCGACGATGGTGTCTGCAGGGGAAGGGCGCAGGTCGCCCAGAAAATTGGCCAGCACCGTTTGATCGGTCAAAAAGTGTTGTCCAAATCGTTTGCGGGCTTGGTGTTTCATGAATGTACTTGCTGTGCTTTCAGGCTCATGGTGTGAGCCAGGGTAATGGCCTCGACCATGCTGCCACTGTTGATGTGACGGGTGCCAGCCAGGTCAAGTGCTGTGCCGTGGTCTACCGAGGTCCGGATGATGGGCAGGCCCAGCGAAATGTTGACACCTTCGCCAAAGCTCGCAAATTTCAACACGGGCAACCCTTGGTCGTGGTACATGGCCAACACGGCATCGGCTTCTTGAAGGTATTTGGGTTGAAATAGTGTGTCTGCCGGGTAAGGCCCGCGCACATCGTGCCCCTGGGCCACCAAGGCGTCAATCACCGGGCGTATCACCTCGATTTCTTCCCGACCCAGGTCGCCCGACTCGCCAGCATGGGGGTTTAGTCCTGTAACCAGCACCGTGGGTTTGGTGCAGCCCCAGTGGCGCTGCAGTGCTGTCAACACGATTTCAAGTGTGGTGCGTAAGCCATCCACCGTGATGGCAGCCGGCACTGCGTGCAAGGGTAGATGCGTGGTGGCCAGGGCCACTTTCAGGCCGCCACCGGCGAGCATCATCACCACCTCGTTTTGTCCGCAGCGCGCTGCAAGGTATTCCGTGTGGCCCATGAAACCGGGCCAGTGCGGGCTGATGGCCGACTTTTGAATGGGGGCTGTCACCATGGCTGCAGCGCTGCCACTCAGGCAGGCATCGCAGGCGCTGTCGAGCAAACCCAGTACATAGGGGGCGTTGGCCGGTGTGGGACGCCCGGTGGTGCACGGCACGCACAATGGGTGGTGCCAGACATACAGGCCCGGTTGCGGGAAACGAGCCAACTCTTCCAGGCTGTCAATGCGTTGCCAGTTGGCCGACACGCCAATGGCGTGGCTGCGTTGGTCGAGCAACTCTGCGTCGCCCAGTATCACCAGTGTTCGGTTCAGTTGCGTGTGCAGGGCTTGTGCCGAGACCAGACCACACAGTTCTGGCCCAATGCCAGCGGGTTCACCGCTGGTAATCAACAAAGGGGCCGGCGTGGTGTTCACAAGCGAATGTCTACATACGTGCGATCACGCAGTTGCCGCAGCCATTCGTTGTAGGCTTCTTCGGCCTTGTTGGCTCGAATGGCCTGGCGGGCGGCCTGACGTTGGCGTTCTTCCGACGCGGCCTGCTGTCGACGTTCGGTGACCTGAACAATGTGGAACCCGAAACGGCTCTGGAAAACCGGGCTGATGCCACCCACGGGCAGTTGATTCATTTCGCGTTCAAATTCCGGCACGGTGTCGCCTGGGTAAAGCCAGCCCAAATCGCCGCCTTTGGATGCAGAACCGTCCTGGCTGTAGCGCTTGGCCAGGTCTTCAAAGGTGGCTTGGCCGTTTTTGAGTTGTTCCAAGGCAAAGTTCAGGCGCCGTTTGGCCTCGGTGTCGCTGATGTCCGGCCCGGTTTTGATCAGGATGTGGCGGGCATGGGTTTGGGTGACGGGGGTGGCATCCAGCGATGTTGCGCCATCCCGACGCTCCAATACTTTCAGCACGTGAAAGCCATTCGGACTGCGGACGGTGGACACTCCATTGGTGTCCGCTTTGGATAAAAACTCGGTGAACAAGCTCGGCACCGCATCATAGCCTTGCCAACCCATGGCGCCGGTTCCGGCAATGGCCAGCTCTGGGTAAGCCTTGAGGACATCGGCCGTGCTGGCACCTGCTTTGAGCATTTTTTCGACTGCAGCCGCTTTGGTTTGTGCCTGGTTCAGCACATTGCCCGATGCATCTTGCGGCGCCTTGATCAAAAACTGCACCCAATTCACTTCGGGTTTGTTGGCTGGTCCGTTGGGTGTTTTGCTGGCCAGAAAGGCCTGAATTTCAGCATCACTGACCTGAATGCGAGACTCGACGTCCCTTTCGCGCAGGCGTGCCACGGTCATTTCATTTTTAACTTCTTCACGGAAGCGGGTCGGTGAAACACCGTCGTCGCGCAAACGTTCCATGAACGATTCCATCGACATGTTGTTTTGCTCGGCAATCCGCGCCATCGTGGCATCCACTTGTGCATCGTCCACCCGGATGCCGGTGTCATTGGCCAGTTGCAACTGCGCGCGGTCGTTGATCATTCTGTCCAGCACCTGCTTGCGCAGCAACAGGCGATCAGGCAATTGAACGCCGCGGCGCGTCATTTGCCGCTCAATTTGCGCCACCTGACGGTTCAATTCACTGCGTGTGATGATGTCGGAATTCACAATCGCGACAATGCCGTCGATTTCCGGGGCACTTTGTGTACTTTCCCCCAGGGTTCCACTGAGCTTGCCTGTGATCCCCGAGGGGGTGGTACTGGCTTTGGCCGGTGAGGTGTTGTTGGCTGGCGCACCGATGACGGTGGCAGGTTTTCCAGCTTGGGGCATTTTCAGGCTTTGGGCGACGGCATGAAGGGGTAGCCCCAGCGCTGCGCCCAGCAAAATGCCCATCAGGGGGGTACCGAATCGAGAATGCATAGTGCTCATGGTTATTGCGTGGTCAGCGACGAAGCGAATGGGGTGTAACCAGGCACTCGCCGCGAAAGTAGTTCGATCGGATTGGATCCGATCCGGCCCAGGCCGGAAAGTTCCAGTTGCAGGAATAAAGAGGTGGTCTGCAGTTGTGGGGCAGTGGCAAAGCGTTGTGCCACCACACGCACCGCCCAGCAGCCTTCACCATATTCAAGGCCCGCAACGCCTTCAATCAGGCGCTTGTCCAGCATGGAATAATTGACGCGGCCGACACCACTCCATTTTTTGGAAATGGGCCACTGTCCGGACACATCAAACTGGTCGATGAGGTTTCGCGTGTAGCGATAGCCCAGGTTCAACTGTTTGCCGGGTGTGGGGGAATAGCCAAGGCTGATGTTGCCCCGCTCGTGTCGGCCGCTTTCGGCGCTGAACTGGCTGGTGGCATCCACCACATAATTTTTGCTGATCCGGCCCCGCGCATTCAGGAAAAAATCAGAGTCGCTGGTGACTGGCGCCTCAAGCCCGGTGAGCACCAGGCGAGGCGTTTTCAAGTTGATGCGCTGCCCTGCGGTCATGCTGAACAATTCTTCGCTGGTGGTGACATCGCTAAACCGACTGGTGACTGCAAATGTGAGCTGGTTGGCGTCGGCCACGCGGTCATAACCGGCATACCGGTTTTCCGAGAAAATACGGCTCAGGCTTTGATCGGTGACCGTGGTGTCAAACAGGGGTTGGTCGGACTGGTCTTTGAATGGCGTGTACAGGTAAAAAATACGGGGTTCAAGTGATTGATTGACTGCGCGGCCAAACAGGGTGGTTTTGCGGTCGAAATAGACCGTGCCATCCAGAGAGGCTGTGGGCACCACACTGCTCGCACTGGGCCCGAAGCCGGTCGCTTGGTTGCGCAGGTCATAGCTGTTGGCCTGGACTGAAAGGGCCGGGGTGAATGAGAATTGAGCGCGGTTGACCGGCATGAAGACCCGCGCACGCGTGACGCCCCGGGAGCCCTCAACCCGGTTGGGCGTGCCGGTGGGGTTGGCAAAGTCGGTGTACAAGCCCGACACGGACACAAACGCGGCACCCACTTTGGTTGGGTTCAACTCCACGGCCACTTCGGGCAAACGGTCGTAAGGTTCAACAATGATGTCATTGAACAGTTGCAAGGTTTGGTGCGTGACGGCACGAACCGAGGCCGACCAGTTGTCTTCCCGGTAGGCGAAGTAACCTTCACGCAGCAATACCCGCTGCGATGCCACGGCCTGTGTCCGCGAAAAGTCCACGAAGTATTGATCGTCGGACACGCCGTTGAGGTTCAAGCCAGCGTAGTAGTTGCCTTGGTTGTAATTCTGAAGCACAGACACCGCATAGCGGTCCTGCCCTGTTTTTTGATCGCCTGGCAGGTAATCGAACTTCAGGTTGCCATCCTGATGCGGTGTCAAGTACCGGGCCTCGGCACCCAGCTGTGCGCCCCGTCCGGAAATCAGCGTTGGGTAAAGGGTTAGGTCTTTGTCCGGTGCAATGTTCCAGTAATACGGTGTGGTGACTTCCAGTCCGCTGTTGGACACGGTGCCAATGGAGGGCGGCAGGAAACCACTTTTGCGTCGGTTGGTGGTGGGAAATGACAGGTAAGGCGATGCCAGAATGGGTACATCCTTGAACACCACCTTCGCGCCTTTTGCACGCCCCACTTCCTCAGTCTGGTCCAGTTCAAGGCTTTCAGCGGTCACATACCAGTCGCCTTTGTCGGCTTGCGCCGGGTCGGGTACCTGGCACACCGTGTAGTTTGGGTTTTCCAGCGTGAGGGTGGAAATGCCATCGTATTGCAACCGGTCTGCACGGCCTTTGCCCTTGATGTCCATCAGCTCAAAAGTGGGTTTGGTCAGGCGGCTTTCGCCGGTGCCCACTTTCACATCGCCATCCGGGGCTTTCAGGCGCATGTTTTCTTTTTCGATCACCAGGTTGCCCTTGGCGGTGGCCCGGTCGGTGATGGGCGAGTAGGTGACGCGGTCGCTTTGCAGGCGCAAGCCTTGGCGGCGCAGCTCCACCCGACCCTCCAGCGTGGTTTCCTCAGCGCCATTGCTGGTCATTGAGTCGGCTGAAATATAGGTCGCCTCGTCCTCTGGAATTTTGGTTTTGACGCCCAGCAGGCTACTGTCCATTTTCAACCGGGTGGGAGCGCGGTCATCGGCTTGTGCGGCAGTGGCCAGGGCCAGAAGGATCATCGCGGACAACGGCGTGCGCAAATGCCACGGCCTGCCGCAAGCCAGCATCGGAACATCCCAACAGGTGTTTCTGGTTTTTTTGATCTTGTTCAAGCTGGGACAGGTCTCAAATGGCGTCGTTGGCGTCAACAGGTAGGCAGTTCCCACTATTATAGGCAACTGTACCGAAGATTAAGGGAATGGTTGGTTTCATGAGCGCCTTGCGTCAAGAATTGTTGGAAAAATGGCTGGAAAACCTGCCCGCTCACGAGTTTGATCTCCAGACCCTGGCCCCGGCCTCCAGCGATGCCAGTTTTCGCCGTTATTTCAGGGTCCTGGACCGTCGTTCGGGCCATACCCGGGTGGTGATGGATGCACCACCTGACAAAGAAGACGTGCGGCCATTTTTGATGGTGGGCAAATTGTTGCGTGATGGGGGCGTTCGGGCTCCCCAGGTGCTGGCCGAACAAGTCGAGCAGGGTTTTTTGCTGCTGGAAGACTTTGGCAACACCACCATGCTGGCTGCGTTGCGCACCGCCGATGCAGCCGCCGACCCACTGTACCGTGCAGCCTTGCAGGACCTGGTTACCATGCAAGCCAATGTCCGTGTGGATGGTTTGCCCGCCTATTCTGCTGAAAAGCTGCAGACCGAGATGGACCTGTTTGACACCTGGTACGTGGGCAAGCACTTTCAGAGCGAACTCACCGATCAGGAAAAAAACTGGCTCATCACCATCAAGCGCACCCTGGTTGACAGTGCTTTGTCCGAAGCGCAGGTGTTTGTTCACCGCGACTACCACAGCCGAAACCTCATGGTGACGGGTGTTGAAGGCGGCAAGCCCCAATTGGGCATGCTGGATTTTCAGGACGCAGTGCAGGGTCCGTTGAGTTACGACCTGGTCAGTATTCTGCGGGATGCCTATGTGGAGTGGCCGGAAGACATGACCGTGGATTGGGCCATTCGTTATTGGGAGCAAGCCAAAAAAGCCGGTTTGTCCATTCCACACGATGCCAGCGAGTTTTATCGCCAGTTTGATTTCATGGGTTTGCAGCGCCACCTGAAAATTCTGGGTATTTTTGCACGCCTGTACCACCGGGATGGCAAGTCTCAATACCTGAACGACCTGCCTTTGGTGTTGGCGTACGTGCGCTCGGTTGCATCCCGGTACATCGCGTTCAAGCCGCTGTTGCTGGTGCTGGACCGCCTTGAAAACAAGGCTGTGAAAGTGGGCTACACCTTTTGACCATGCGGGCGATGATTCTGGCCGCTGGGCGCGGCGAACGCATGCGGCCTTTGACAGACACCTGTCCCAAACCCCTGCTGAAAGCCGGTGGAAAGCCCCTGTTGCAGTGGCATGTCGAAGCGCTGGTGCAGGCGGGCATCACCGAGTTGGTGGTCAACCATGCCCACTTGGGCGAGCAAATTGAAGCGTATTTTGGCGATGGCAGGGCTTTGGGTGCACACATCGCGTATTCACCGGAACTGGTGGCGTTGGAGACGGCAGGCGGCATTGCAAAGGCTCTGCCGTTGCTCAATCCTGAAGGCCTTAACTCACCGTTCTTGGTGATCAACGGCGATGTGTATTGCGATTGGTCGGTGAACAAGGCTTTGGACATTGCACGGTCCTGGATGCCCGGGCAGCAGGCTCACCTGGTGTTGGTGCCCAACCCTGACCACAACCCGGCCGGTGATTTTGAATTGCAGGGCAACACCGTGCGCGATCGCAGTGGGCAGTCGCCCGCTTGCACATTCTCGGGCATCGGCGTGTATGCACCCAGTTTGTTTCAGAACGTTGCACGAGGCTCGGTGGCCAAACTGGCACCCCTGTTGCGCACCGCCATGCAACAAGGCACAGTAAACGGTGAGTTGCATTCAGGCTGCTGGATGGACATTGGTACCCCGGCCCGTCTGGACGAATTGAACCAACTTCTTCAACACAAGGCAGGTCGTGTATGAGCAGTCGTTACCCCACCCAATCCCCCAGTGTGTATGCCAAGCGGCGAGCCCGTCTGGCCCAGGCCTTGAAAAAGCAGGGTGGCGGTGTTGCGTTGGTGCAGTCCGGTCATGAAGTGATGCGCAATCGGGATGCCGATTATGCGTTCCGGTCCGACAGCTACTTCTACTTCTTGACTGGTTTTCCCGAGCCCGAGGCTTGCATGGCTTTGGCGGTGTCGCCTTCGGGTAAAAGCAAGTCCTTCTTGTTTTGCCGCCCCAAGCACGAAGAGCGGGAAATCTGGGACGGCTTTCGCTTTGGCCCCCAAGCTGCGCAGGCGCAATTTGGTTTTGATGCGGCCTTCAGCATGGACGATTTCGAAGAGGGCCTGACCGAGATGTTGGCCAACCAGCCCAGCGTGTTTTTGCGCCTGGGTGAGGATGAACGCTTGGAGGCCGCGGTGGCCGAAGTGTTGAAGACTTTGCGTGGCAAGGCGCGCATGGGTGTGGTGGCACCCCATGCGGTGCTCGACATCAGCCATGCGCTGGATGAACTTCGCCTGATAAAGGACAAAACCGAGTTGTCCACCATGAAAAAAGCGGCCACCATTTCAGCCATGGCGCACCAACGGGCCATGCTCACCTCGGCCCCGGGCAAGTTTGAATATGAAGTGGAAGCCGAGTTGTTGTACACCTTCCGCAAGCATGGGTCTGAGGCGCCTGCCTATGGATCCATTGTGGCCGGAGGTGCCAACGCCTGTGTGCTGCATTACCGGGCAAATGACCAGCGTTTGAAGGATGGTGACTTGTTGCTGATCGACGCTGGTTGCGAATTGGACTGCTACGCCTCGGACATTACACGGACCTTCCCGGTCAACGGACAATTCAGCGCTGCGCAACAGGCTGTTTACGAGGTCGTGTTGGAGGCGCAATATGCGGCCATTGCAGCCACCCGGCCTGGTGCCCGGTTTAACGACCCGCACGACGCAGCCGTGAAAGTACTGACCCAAGGCTTGATTGACCTCAAGCTGCTGAAAATGGGCTTGGCAGAAGCGATTGAGCAGAAGGCCTACACGCGCTTTTACATGCACCGCACCAGCCACTGGTTGGGCATGGATGTGCACGACTGTGGCAGCTACCGTGACCCGGCAGCAAAGCCGCAGGATGGGGTTGCACCCCACACCTCCAGAAAACTGGAGCCCGGTATGGTGTTGACGATTGAGCCAGGCCTGTACATTCGCCCTGGCCGGGGCGTGCCGAAAAAATTCGAAAACATCGGAATTCGCATCGAAGACGATGCAATTGTGACGGCCAAAGGGTGCGACATCTACACCCACGAAGCGCCCAAAACCGTGAGCGACATTCACGCCTTGATGCAATCGAGAAACCGCGTGCAGCAAAAAAGGGCCGCATGACCGTGGGTGACGCGCAGACCGATTTCGATGTGGCCGTTGTGGGTGCCGGGCCTGTTGGCTTGGCATTTGCGGGTTGGCTGGCCGCGCAGTGGGGCGACCGCGCACATCGGATTGCCATTTTTGATGCCAAACCACTGGACGCCACTTTGGGCGATCCTCGCGTGTTGGCACTCAGCGACGCCACGCGCCTGCGCCTGTCCAGCCTGGGTTTCCCCGCCGATGCCACGCCCATCCATCACATCCATGTGTCCGAGCAATCCCGCTTTGGCCAAGTGCGCATGAAGGCTGAAGACATGGGTTTGCGGGCCTTGGGGTGGACCGTGCGGTATGGTCAGCTGGTGGCTTGCTTGTCGGAAGCACTACAACGGCGTGGCGTGCAAGTGTTTCGCCCAGCCAATGTGCGTTTTGCCCATCGAAGCCGTCACCAGTCACTGGAAATTCTGGAACTGGACAATGGCACGGAGTACACCGTGGGCCTTCGCGTGGATGCTGAAGGCGGGCTGTATGGCGAGGCGGGTGAACGTGACCATGTGGTGGACTATGGGCAATGGGCGCTGGTCAGCGAATTGACAGCCACTGTAGAGCCAGGCCTGCTGGACCAACACCAAACCCTGGCATTTGAACGATTCACCCGCGAAGGGCCGCTCGCGCTGTTGCCCATTTCAAGCGATCAACGGCGTTATTCGCTGGTGTGGTGTGCCGCCAAAGCCGATGTCGACCGCCGGCTGGGCCTGCCCGATGGCGCTTTTTTTGATGAATTGAAAGCGCAGTTTGGTCGCCGGGTGGTGGTGCATGA
Organism: Limnobacter sp.; assembly: GCF_036405155.1. Classification (GTDB taxonomy): domain Bacteria; phylum Pseudomonadota; class Gammaproteobacteria; order Burkholderiales; family Burkholderiaceae_B; genus Limnobacter. Next base: position 226,220 of record NZ_DASWYD010000004.1, read on the forward strand.
AGCCGGGCCCCGCAAGGCTTTTCCCCTGGGCATGAATTGGCGCGAGAAATTGGTGCAGGGGCGGCGCGTGGCTATTGGCAATGCCGCGCAAATTTTGCATCCAGTCGCCGGGCAGGGGCTCAACCTGGGCCTTCGGGATGCAGCGCAGTTGGTGCGCAGCGTGTCACCCGCCATTGTGGCTGATGAAACCCTGCTGATTGGTGCACTGGCTGAGTTTGAAAAAGCCCGCATGACCGATCGAAATGCGGTGGTTCGTTTAACCGATCTCATGGTGAAAGGTTTTTCAAACCAAAACCCGCTGCTCGGTGCTGGTCGGCAAGTGGCCTTGAATCTCATGGAGTTCACCCCCCCGTTGCGCAAACAATTTGCCGAATTGATGTTGTTCGGACTGGCGGCCTGACCATGTTGACAAATGGATTGTGGACAGCCGACATGTTGCGCGACTGTTTTCAGCGGATGGGCAGTGTCCAATGGACGCCAGAGCCCCTTGAGGAGCGCTTTTTCAAGGACCGCGACCCTGCCGATGCGGCGGTGCTGGTGCCCATTGTTCTGCGTGAGCATGGTCTGCAAGTGTTGTTGACCCAGCGCACCGCGCACCTCAATGACCATGCCGGGCAGATCAGTTTTCCGGGTGGGCGCAGCGAGCCCGAGGATGGTCATCCGGTTGAAACAGCCTTGCGTGAAACCGAGGAAGAGGTGGGCTTGCACCGCCAGCACATCGAGGTGCTGGGCACCATGCCGGTGTACCAAACAGCCACCAATTTTTTGGTCACGCCGGTGGTGGCGCTGGTGCAACCCGAGTTTGATTTGACGCTGGACAGTTTCGAAGTGGCCGAGGTGTTTGAGGTGCCGCTGGATTTTTTAATGAACCCGGCCAATCACCAAACCCGCAGTTTGCAAACGCCAATGGGGCCCCGCACCTTTTACGCCATGCCATACCCGGCACCCGAAGGTGGGCGTGAATACTTCATTTGGGGTGCCACGGCTGCCATGATTCGCAATCTCTACAATTTCTTGAGTTCAGGCCGTTAAAACTTTTTAATCCCAACGCCACGGTCATGTCCTATCTCGCCCTCATCATCGCTGTGATTCTGGAAACCCTCCTGCCGGATCGACTGTTTGATCGAGCACGGATTGGTGTAGACCACCTGAGCCGTGAGTTTGAAATTGACCTGGTCAAATTGGGCGCAGCCTCGGCGGTTCATTTGCAATGGTTGGCCCCCGTGTTGGTGTGGACGGTGGGGGTTTACTTCCTCAACAAGGTGTTGCTGGGCACTTGGCCCTTGCTGGCCGGTGTGGTGAGCGTCACCATCATTCTGTATGGTTTGCGATTCAAGCATTTTGCCGAGGTGTACACCACGGCCCAGTTGTTTCTGAATCAGGGCGATTTCTTTCGTGCGCGCGAATTGTTCTTGAATTGGATGAAGGAATACGACGGCTCGGAGGTGCATGTGCAGCGGCCAGATGAGTTGGTGGTCTCTGCCGTTTATCACGGTTCAGAGCGTGCCCTGCGCCAATACTTTGCAGTCATTTTCTGGTACCTGGCTGTGCCCGGCCCAACCGGACTGGTGTTGTACATGGCTGTCCATTGGAGTGTGGTGCGCGAGCGCCAGTTGTGGGTGTCGCAGGCGCACCTGCAAGAATTGCCCAGCCTGGGTGATTTGTGGGACACACACGGCAAACGCGCGCTGATCAGTCCGCGTTTTGTGCTCTTCTTGATGGAGTGGATTCCTTCACGTTTGTTGGGCTTAACGGTTGCCCTGGTGTCACAATTTGATGAGGTCATGCTGGCCTGGCGTTCCGCTCAAACCCAATCGCGTTTTTCAAACTGGGCACCCCTGACGGCCGCTTGTCTGGCTGCAGTGGGATTGTCTTCCGGTTTGCCTCACGGCAGTGACGCCGGGTTGTCAGGCTCAGATGATGCGCCTGTTCAAGCCCTGCAACAGTTTCGACAACTCATTTTGAAATGCGTGGTCGCCTGGTTGTCGCTGGGGCTCTTGCTGGCCTTGTTGGGGTGGATGCCCAACCCGTTTCATTCGTAGCCCCGTCCGCTGCGCAATTCTTCCCGCAACAGCATAAACAGCTCAAATCGGGCTTCAGACAAGTCGCCGCCTTCCAACGCCAGTTTGACCGCGCAATCGGGCTCACGAAGGTGCTGGCAGTTGGCAAACCGGCAGCGCATGCCTGGTTTTGAAATGTCAGGGAAGGCGTCCAGCAATTCGTCTTCAGTCAGGTGGAACAGTCCAAACGCTTGAAATCCCGGTGAATCGATCAACTCCAAACCAGACTCGCCAAAGTGCATTTGGGTGTGAGTGGTGGTGTGCTTGCCTGCATTCAATGCCATGGAAATTTCATTGGTGCTGGCCCTGGCCTCGGGAATCAACAAATTGATCAGCGTTGACTTTCCCATCCCCGACTGCCCAAGGATCAATGTTCGCTTGTGTTCCAGCAGGCTCAACATGTGAGCCTGCGCATCCTTCGGGGCTTCGGTCAGGCTGACGAAGTGAATGGGGCATTCTCCCCGGGTCCATTCGTTCAATTCATGGGTGAATTCGACCATGGCTTCTTGCACATCGTCAAACAAGTCAACCTTGTTGAACACCACATGCAATGGCACACCCGCGTGTTGGCAGGCCACCAGGGTGCGGCCCAACAGCTCGGTGGAATAGGGTGGGCTTACGGCCAACACCAGCACCACTTGGTCCAGGTTGGCTGCAAACAGTTTGCTTTTGAGCGCGTCCGAGCGATACACCAGGTTTCGTCGTGGCAGAATTTCTTCCACCCAGGCTTGTTCGTCGCCGCTGGGTCGAATGCTAACTTCGTCGCCCACCGCCACTTCACGCCGTTTGCCCTTGCCAAACAGTTGCCACAATTTGCCGTCTTCGTCCCGCGCCACAAAATGACGACCGTGGCTGGCCACCACCAATCCGTGGCTCAGCACGTCTTGATGGGCTGCATTGGAGGTCGGTTTTCCTTTGGCCGAGAATTTGATTTTTCCCAAAATATGGTGTCCCGGGTTCAGCCGATGTGACGCAAGGCGTCATCCAGTTTTGCGGCACAGGCCCAATCATTGTCTGAAACACAGCCCGCACTGTGTGTGCTCCATTTCACGGTCAGTCGGTTATAGCCGAAGGACGCATCCGGATGGTGGTCTTCGTCGTCGGCCAAATGCATCAGGGCGTGCACAGCCATTTTCACCCCTTCAAAACTGGCAAATGCATAGGTTCGCCACAGGCAGGTGGGTTGTGCTGAATGGGCTGAAAACTCGACCGCCCAGTGGGGAAATTCCTTCAGTTGTTGCGCCACCTGCTCACTGGTCCATGCTGTGTCTTGGTGTGTGCAAGCCACGTGCAGCCAGTCGGCCGTGCTGCGAATGTGTTGGTTGACTGGCTTTGCGCTCATTGGGCACCTTGCGCTTGAAATGTTTGCCAATGGGCGCTGCCCATGCGCTCTTTCAACCGTTGAATCCGGATGGATGCGGGCGGATGGCTGTCGTAAAAAGCGGAGTGAACCGGGTCGGGCGTGAGTGTGGACGCATTGTCTTGGTAGAGCTTGACCAATGCACTCACCAAGTGTTGCGGTGCGCTCTGCTCTGCAGCATAGGCATCGGCTTCAAATTCATGTTTGCGGCTTAGCCACGACATCACCGGGCGTATTGGAAATGTAAAGTAGGGCAGGACCATCATGAACAGCACCAAGGCCATGGCCTCCGAGCCATTCACCAGGTCGGGTGTGACGCCCAAGCCGACATAGAACCAGGTGGTGTTGGCGAGCATACCCAGCGCCCAAAACATCAACAAGCTGCCCATGCCTGAAAATGCGAGGTGCTTCACGATGTGCTTTTTCTTGAAATGCCCCAGCTCATGGGCCAGTACCGCCTCAATCTGGTCATCGCTTAAACGGGCCAGCAGCGTGTCAAAAAACACGATGCGTTTGGCTTTTCCCATGCCGCTGAAATACGCATTGCCGTGGGCAGAGCGCTTGCTGCCATCCATCACGAAAAGCCCGCTGGAATCAAATCCGCAGCGGTTGAGCAGGTTGAGGATGCGTTGTCGGGTTGCGCCGTCTTCCAGCGGTGTGAATTTGTTGAACAGCGGGGCAATCACGGTGGGAAACAGCCACATCATCAAGAGGCTAAAACCGAACCAGACCATCCAGGCCCACAGCCACCACTGGTCGCCAGCTTGACGCATGAGATAAAGCACCACAAACACCAGCGGACCGCCCAGTAAGGTGCCCAGCAACAGCCCCTTGGCCCAATCGGCAAAAAACAGGCCTTTGCTCATTCGATTAAAACCGAAGCGGGCCTCCACCACAAACTGTTTGTAATACGACAAGGGCAGGTCGAGCAGGCTGCCCAGCAACCCCACCATCGCGATCATGCCCAGCCCAGCCCATAAGCCACTGGCCCATTGCGACGACAAGGTCTGCATCAGTTGAAGCCCGCCCAACAAGGTAAAGCCCATCAGAATGATGGCCTCAAGACCCATGTTCAGCATGCCCAGTCGGGTTTTGGTGATGGAATAGTCGGCTGCTTTTTGGTGGGCTTCCAGGGATATTTGCCCTGCAAATTCAGCCGGTACAGCGGCCCTGTGTTGTGCAATGTTTTTCACCTGGCGGGTGGCCAGGTACAAGCGCAAAACCAAACTCACGGCCACCACGGCCACAAACACTTCTGTAAAAACCATCGCGGACTCACCTTTGGATATTCAGCAGGAGCCTGGGGCCTGTGCGACAATAACGCTCTCCCAAGGATCTCTCCCTCACGCCCCGATTATGTCACAAGCCAACGACACTGCCGTCAGCCAAACACCGAGCAACCTGCCCCGCGACGATTCGAGATTGCTTTGGGTCGACATGGAAATGACGGGACTGAACCCGATGACCGATCGCATCATCGAGGTGGCCATTGTGGTGACGGACAGCCAATTGAATGTATTGGCCGAGGGGCCTGTGCTGGCGATTCATCAATCGGATGAAGTCCTGGCTGGGATGGATGCCTGGAATACCAACACCCACGGGCGTTCCGGGCTTACGCAACGGGTGCGAGAATCGACGATTTCCGAGGAGCAAGGCGAGCAATTGTTGCTTGATTTTTTGGCGCAGTACATCGGCCCCAACAAAAGCCCCATGTGTGGCAACAGCATCTGCCAGGACCGTCGTTTTATGGCACGGTACATGCCCCGCCTGGAGGCGTATTTTCACTACCGCAACCTGGATGTGAGCACGCTCAAGGAATTGTGCAAACGATGGAACCCCAGCACGGCACGCAAGTTTGTGAAAAAAACCAAGCACACGGCATTGTCCGACATTCACGAGTCCATCGATGAATTGCGGTTTTACCGCGAGCACTTCATTGTGCCCGCCGAGGACATCCCGGGTATTTAATGCGCAGCCTGTATGGTCTGTGTGACGCTGCGCCGCATGGTGTGTAGCAACAGGCTGCCCAATCCGACTGCGGCCAGCAGCAAACCAGCCACGCTGGCCATCCAGAACCCCTTGGCCTGCAGTGGCGCTGGCTGCCAAACCCCCAGCCACATACCGCCGCCAATGCCCACCACCCACAAGGCGATGAAGTAGATCAACATGGGACGCCCGGACACCTTGTAGGCCCGCAACGAGAACGAGCACACGGTTTGTATGGCATCGATGAAGTGGTAGGCAATCACCCAGGGCATCAATGAAAGTGCCACGGCAATGGTTGTTTCGTCGCGCGTGTACATCTCAATGAGCGGTCGATCCAAGAAATAGAACAACAGGCACACCAGGGTCGCAATGCCCATGGCCAATTCCAGCCCGCGCTTGACCATGGCCACCGCCACGCGGGGTGCACCTGCCCCCAGTTGCTGTGCTGCCATGACTGTGGTGGCGTTTCCCATGGCCAGGCACATCATGTAGGCCACTGCCGCCATGTTGGACACAATTTGATGGCTGCCCACCTGGTTGACACCAAAACGGGACACCAGCAGGGCGATGAAGGTGAATGATGTCACCTCAATCAAATACGATCCCCCAATCGGCAGGCCCAATTTCAGGATATTGAGCAACCGTTTGCTGTCTGGGCCCACCCAGCGATGGATGCGAAACGGGGCGTAACGGGCGTCGATTTTCCACATCGCCACAGACACACCCAGCACCACCCACATGGTCAATGCGGTGGCCCAGCCAAACCCGGCTGCCCCCAGGGCTGGAAGCCCCCAACCCCCTTTCATGAACCACACATTCAACGGCACCTTGAGTGCCAGCATAAGTACCTGAAGGGCCATGACCACGCCCGGGCGCGAAATGGACTGATTCATGGCGTAAAACACCCGAAAGACCAGCGCGGCTGGCAGTCCGACACCGATGCCTGTCAGGTAACCTTTGGCCTCGGTGGCGATGCTGGCAGGGGTGCCTGTGAGCGAGAACAGGAAGTCGGGATTGAACAGAACCAGCAAGCCCAGCGCACTCAGGAGGAGCGCAATCCAGACACCCTGTGCGGCGTCCTGGCCCACTTCACTGTATTGCCCGGCGCCGTAGTGCCCGGAGCAGATGGGGGTGAGCCCGATGATGACCCCCATCAAGCCCACGTACAGGCTGATGTAGACCGATGAGCCCACTGCCATGGCCGCCAACACGTCCGAACCCGCATGGCCAGCCATCATGCTGTCCACCAAGCCATTGGCCATGACCGCCAACTGACCGACCAAAATCGGAATGGCCTGGCGAATCAGCGCACGTCGCGGGTGGTTGGCCGCAAATTCAACATCATTGCTCTGCATGGTTTGCTGCTGGGTGGTGGCTCAGCCAGTCACTTTTTTTCTGGTACAAAAAGAAGTATTCATACTTGTCCGAATTTCGGCGCCCGCTCCACACCTGCTGCCAATCACTGCCCTGGTTTTGCTCAAAGTCAAATTTGACCGGAAATGCCCGGCGGGTGTCATCTTGCAGGATCAGGAAACGGCAACGGTGACGATCCACCGCCGATTGCCGACTGTAAAAAGACAGTCCAGAGTGGTATTCCAGTGTGCCGCGCTGTGCATCGCCCAAGTTGAAATCCCGCACGCATTGCGGGCCTTCGCCCCCTTCTTGCTTCACGGTATTGGCCAGGTTTTGTCCAACCATTTTGAAGGTTTTTGCGTAATCAATTCTGGGAATCCACAGTGTCATCATCAGCAGCCAAATCAGGATCACGCCACCGCAGGACAGCACCATGGGTCGCCACAGCGCCTTCTTGCGTGAGGTGGTTCTCCAGATGATGAGGCGAACCCAGGCATAGGTCGCCAGCATGGCCACCACGAGTTCAATGCCAATCACGTCAGGCACATAGCCTGGCGACAGCTTTTCGAAATTGGACGCAATTTTTGCCGGGAAGCCGAAGGTTGCAGCCGTCCAGCCCAACCAAACCAACACGGCGATCAGCGTGAAACACAACACAGCAAACCAGTCGATGAGGCTGATCAAGCCACGCCGCATGGTCGACAAGCCCAAAGCCGCCAGCACCGACAAAGGCGGCAGCAAGGGAATGTAGTTGGCTTCTTCCGATGGGTTGGTGATCATGAGCACCACAAAACCAGCCAGTGCCGCTGCCATGGGAATGCGCATGGAGGGCTCGCGAAATGCGGCCCGATAACGCCACAGGGTCCAAGCGGCCATGGGCAAAATGGGCCACAAAAACCACAGGCTGGTTTTCAGGGCAGTCACCAGTGTGGCCGCATCCAGCGACTTGGTGGGGTCCAGAATGAGAAAACGCTGGCTGTTCCAGCCCATCCAGGCATGCCACCACGCTTCACCGTGCTTGAGGCTCATCAACCAGATGAACCAGGGGACAAATGCGATGGCCACGATGGCCGCGGCCCGCAGCATGCGCCGCAGTAAACCAAACCGCATCGAGGCATGCGATGCGCTGCTGAGCAGCAACAAAAGCAAAAAGGGCAGCCAATGCGCCCAGCCCCGTGCAAACAGGGCAATCACAATGCCCCAACCCAACATCCAGCCTGCACCAATGGGGCGGTCCAATGCACGCACGGCAGCCAGCAAAATCAGGGACAAACCAGCCAGCTCGGCCACCTCAGGCACCTGGGTGTGGGCCTTCACCAGCAGTCCCAGGGTGGCCAGCAAACACAACACCGATGCATCGGCCACTGCGCGGGCATAGTCTACCCGGGTGGGGGCGGCACCCAGTGGGTCTTCGGGTTGAAGTTCCACACGTTTGGCCAGGCGGTAGGTGGTGTTCCAAATGGCCCAGCCTGCCAAAATCAGCCAGAACACATTGCCCAAGCGCATGGCGTCGTCCAGCCAGGCGTAGGGGATGTGGATGATACTGGCCAATTTGCCCAGCAGGCCAGCCAACCAGGCTGCTGCCAATCCGCCCTCGACATACAGGCGGTCACCGATCTGGGAATAAGCCCACTGCTCGAAGGGCGCCTTGAAAAAATGAAAGCTTTGACCGAACCCGCTGGAGTCTTCCGGTTTCCAGGGCGTCCTGGCAAAAAGACCAGGCAGGATGTAGAGGAGGATCAAGCCCCAAAGCAGTCGCCTTGACAGTCGGGCGTTGTTGGAGGCGGTGAGGGCAGCAGTTAGGACCATGGTTCTTATTGTGTCTCGAATCGGATCAATTCGGTGGCCGGCTCATGCCAATTCCGGCCCTTGAAATGCAAAAGGCAGCCAGGGGTTGCCTGACTGCCTGTGCGCCGCTTTGACAACGGCGAGTGCCAACGTCGAATTACTTCTTGAAGCGGTCGAAGCGGCGACGGAATTTTTCAACGCGACCGGCTGTGTCCACAATGGTGTTTTGTGCGCCAGTGTAAAAAGGGTGCGAATAAGAGGAAACGTCCAACTTGATCAATGGCAACTCACGGCCTTCGTACTGAATGGTTTCTTTGCTGGGCGCTGTGGAGCGACAGATCCACTCTTTGCCGTTGGACATGTCTTTGAAAATGACTTCGCGGTAATTCGGGTGGGTATTCTCTTTCATGGTGCGCTCCGTTTGCAGCCACTTGGGTGGGTTCGATCAGCCCCTTGCCGTCGAACCTGTTAATACCCAAACACTTGCAAAAGTTAAGTTGATTCAAGTAACCCATGATTATAGAAGGGAAAGGATCGTCCGTCAATTCCCGTTTGGACGGGATTCTCACCCGTTTGGCACTCAAAGTCTCGCCCACACTGGGGGCGGAAGCCCCTCGGTTTAAACGAATACTAAGGTTCTACAGTGTGACAACTTGAGATGAGGGCTTGGTCAACATGAATACTTCTTGGACATTAAAACAGCGCGCCATCGGTGTTGTGGCCGTCATCAGCCTGTTGGTGGTGGCCACGGGCCTATTGCTGTATACCCGGGTCAACGCCATGGCCAGCGCGCAGGCTCAAGGGCTTGAGCGTGTGGTGCAGGAAAGCGAGGTGGCCCGTTTGGTGGCCAAAGGGGTTCATGACACCACCAAAATGGCGTCCTCATTCAAAAATGTGATGCTGCGCGGCGCCAGTGAAAAGCACCGGATAAAGTATTCCCGTGAGTTTGATGAATTCATTGCGGGGTTCTTGCAGGACAGTGATCGCCTTAAAAAAATTCCGGTGATTGCCGACAATCCAACACGGTTAAAGGCTGTTGAGGATTGGCGAACCCAATTCAATGCGGTGTCGGAGAAATACCGTGCGCAGCTCAATCAGTATGTGCCCGGCGATGACCTTCAGTACCTGCGTTTGGACGCTGCGGTAAACGGCATCGACCGAGCGGTTGTCGCCTCGGGAAATACACTGCTGAAAGACAGTGAGGCGGCGCAGCAGGCTGCAACGACCGAACTGAAAGCCATTATTGACCATAGCACTTCTAGCCTGAGCCTCTGGTTGACCGGTGCGCTCTCGATGACCTTGGTCGTTCTTGGTGGATGCTTGTATGGTTTTTCTCGATCCATCATTCGGCAACTGGGCGTGGAACCGTCTGAATTGGCAGAGATATCCCAGCGGATTGCGCAGGGTGACCTCAAGGCCACAATGTCGGGCAGCGTGTTGAAAGCATCCGCCGGCAGTGTGGCCCATGCGTTCGAATCCATGCGCGAAGGCTTGGCTGGCTTGGTGTCAGGCCTGCGCGAACGCGCGGCTCAGTTGGACGAGTCTTTGCAGGACATCCAGGCGCAACTGTCGACCGTTGATGAGTCTGCTCAAGAGCAGGCCTGCACCAGCAGCACCATGGCTGCCGGGGTGGAGGAGCTCAGCGTGAGCGTTCAGCAATTGGGCGGGGTAGCCGACCAGACCGCCCGTGCCTCTCAGGCTTCCTGTGCGGTGTCGGCAGAGGGTGTGGCGCTAATTGAGCAGTCAGCCCGTGATGTGCAGAACACGGCACAGGGTGCCGAACGTTTGAGTTCAACCGTCCAAGAACTGGGGCGGCAGTCTGAAAGCATTACCCAAATCATCGCCACCATTGAGGCAATTGCGGAGCAAACCAATCTGTTGGCGCTGAATGCAGCCATTGAAGCTGCTCGTGCCGGTGAAAGTGGCCGGGGCTTCGCAGTGGTCGCCGATGAGGTTCGACGCCTCGCCGAGCGCACCACCGAGTCCACTTCTGAGATCGAGCAAATGGTCAGCGCAATACAGCGCGGTACCCAATCGGCTGTGAACGAAATGGTGGTCTGGGCGGAATCGGTGGGTGCCAACCTGTCGAGAATGCAACAGGCCAGAACTGTTCTGGGTCAACTGGGCAATGCAGCGTCCGAGGTCAGTGGTTTGGTGGTCGAGGTCAATACATCGCTGGCCGAACAACAAAAGGCCACGCATCAACTGTCTACAGACATTGAAAGGCTGGCGGCGCGTTCGGAGGAAAATGCCAGTTGCGTCATGGGGATTCGTCGCACGCTGGACGGTTTGGCCAAGCTTTCTCAGCAACTCTCCAGTGATGCAGGGCGCTTTAAAGTGAATTGAATTGGCTTGTCGAATGCTGAACTTTGCATGACCACTTGACCACTTGACTACTTAATCCTTGAGATCATTTGTTATTCAGTTCGGACGATCTCTCGATTCACGCTCACTTTGGAGAACAGGATGTCTTGTTGCAATGTCCAGCCTGTGTCGTCCTAGACAGACCCAACAAAAAAGCGAGCCAAAGGCTCGCTTTTTTGATGTGCTGCGGGGTGTGCAAACCAACAAAATTGCCGGTTCGCAACGTGGGCAATTACATGCCCATGCCACCCATGCCGCCCATGCCACCCATTGCGCCCATGTCAGGTGCTGCAGGCTTGTCTTCCACCAATTCTGCAACCATGCAGTCGGTGGTCAACATCAGGGAAGCAACAGACGCTGCATTTTGCAATGCGGTGCGTGTTACCTTCGTGGGGTCCAGAACACCCATTTCCACCATGTCACCGTACTCGCCGGTGGCTGCGTTGTAGCCGAAGTTGCCTTCGCCAGCCATCACCTTGTTGGCCACCACGGAGGACTCTTCACCGGCGTTGGTTACGATCATGCGCAGCGGTTCTTCCATGGCGCGCAACACGATCTTGATACCAGCGTCCTGGTCGGGGTTGGCACCCTTCAGGCCAGCAATTTTGGCACGTGCGCGCAGCAGGGCAACGCCACCGCCAGGAACAATACCTTCTTCCACGGCAGCACGTGTGGCATGCAGGGCATCTTCCACGCGGGCTTTCTTTTCTTTCATTTCCACTTCAGTGGCTGCACCAACCTTGATCACAGCAACACCGCCAGCCAGCTTGGCCACGCGTTCTTGCAGTTTTTCACGGTCGTAGTCGGAGGTTGCTTCCTCGATCTGGGCACGGATTTGCTTCACACGTGCTTCGATGTTGGTTGCGTCACCGGCACCGTCGATGATGGTGGTGTTTTCTTTGCCGATTTCAATGCGCTTGGCCTGGCCCAGGTGCTCCAGGGTTACATGCTCCAGGCTCATGCCGGTTTCTTCGGAAATCACCACGCCACCGGTCAGGATGGCGATGTCTTCCAGCATGGCCTTGCGGCGGTCGCCGAAACCAGGGGCTTTCACGGAACAGGTCTTGAGAATGCCGCGGATGTTGTTAACCACCAGTGTGGCCAGGGCCTCACCTTCTACGTCTTCCGCCACGATCAGCAATGGGCGGCCAGCCTTGGCCACTTGTTCCAGTGTGGGCAGCAGGTCACGGATGTTGCTGATCTTCTTGTCATGCAACAGCACGAATGGGTTGTCCAGTGCAGCAACCTGTTTTTCCTGGTTGTTGATGAAGTAGGGGGACAGGTAACCACGGTCGAACTGCATGCCTTCAACCACGTCCAGTTCGTTGTCCAGGCTCTTGCCGTCTTCAACAGTGATCACGCCTTCCTTGCCCACTTTTTCCATGGCTTCAGCAATGATGTTGCCGATGGATTCGTCGCTGTTGGCGGAAATGGAGCCCACTTGGGCGATGGCTTTGGTGGTAGAGCAGGGCTTGGACAGTGCGCGCAGTTCTTCGATGGCGGCAGACACGGCCTTGTCAATACCGCGCTTCAGGTCCATGGGGTTCATGCCAGCAGCCACGAACTTCATGCCTTCCTTCACGATGGCCTGGGCCAGTACTGTCGCGGTGGTAGTGCCGTCACCAGCATTATCAGAGGTCTTGGAAGCCACTTCCTTGACCATCTGGGCACCCATGTTTTCAAACTTGTCTTTCAGTTCGATTTCTTTGGCCACGGAAACGCCGTCCTTGGTCACTGTGGGGGCGCCAAATGAACGCTCCAACACCACATTACGGCCTTTGGGGCCCAAGGTCACTTTCACTGCGTTGGCCAGAATGTTCACGCCACGCACCATGCGGCTGCGTGCATCGTCGCCGAAAAATACTTCTTTAGCTGCCATGTTTAATCTTCCTCTCTGAATTCTTGAAATTAGGCTTCAATGACGCCCATGATGTCTTCTTCGCGCATCACCAACACTTCCTTGCCGTCTACCTTGATGGTCTGGCCGGCGTATTTGCCGAACAACACACGTTGACCCACTTTAACGTCCATGGGGATCAGCTTGCCGGAGTCGTCACGCTTGCCTGGGCCCACGGCCAGAATTTCACCTTGGTCGGGCTTTTCGGCGGCTGCTTCGGGGATCACGATGCCGGATGCTGTGGTGCGCTCGCTGTCGAGGCGCTTCACGATCACACGATCATGCAACGGACGAATGTTCATGGAAACCACTCCTAAATTTGTCTTGAAAATGAATTGCTTAAGGGAATTTGGACGGGAATTTTTAGCACTCACCGTCACCGAGTGCTAATAATAGGGACGACCCGTTCGTATTTCAAGAGCCTGGCTTTAAATTTCTGGTCTCAGGAGTTAGTACAGGGGGGGTTGCGAGTTTTCGCCCACTCGTCGAATGGCGTTGATCAAGTCTCGATCAATCCGGCCTTCCATTTTCCGGTAGACCGGTTCGAGTGCTTTTCGCCACACCGCGCGCTCGGCGTCGGTCAGTTCAATCACCTGGGTTTTTTTCGATTTCTTGACCGCTTCAAGTGCGGACCGATTGAGTTTGTCTGCTTCCAAGTTGTTTTTGCGGGTCGCTTCCTCCAGGCAGTCGTTCAATAGCTTGCGCACATCTCCTGGCAGGCCATCCCAAAATTTTTTGTTCACGATGACCGCATAGCCCAGGTACCCGTGGTTGGTCACCGCCACGTATTTTTGCACCAAGTGCATGTTTTTGGAGTACAGGTTGGATGGGGGGTTCTCGGTGCCGTCCACCAGTCCGGTTTCCAGTGCTGCATAGGCATCGGAAAAGGCCAGCGGAATGGGCGTAGCACCCAATGCCTCCATCTGCGCTTCAATCACGCGCGAGGGTTGAATCCGCATCCGTTTGCCTTTCAGGTCTTCCGGAAAGCGCAAGGGAGCATTTGAACTCATGACCTTGAATCCATTGTCCCAATAGGCCAACCCCTTGATGCCCCGGGCTTCCAGTTGCTCAAAAAGCTTTTTGCCGATCGGGCCCCGGGTCACCGTGTTCAAGGTTTCCCGGTTCGGAAAAATGTAGGGCAAGTCGAAGACTTCGAAGTCTTTCAGCCCCAACTGACCGAATTTGGCCAGCGACGGGGCCAACATTTCAACCGCGCCCAACTGAAGTGCCTCCAGTTCTTCCTTGTCTTTGTACAGTGAGGAATTGGGATACACCTGAACCTGTACCCTGCCACGCGAGCGTGATTCCGCGAGCCGCTTGAATTCCAGTGCTGCCAGGCCTTTGGGCGTGTCCTCCTCCACCACATGGCTAAAGCGAATGACGATGCTGGGCTTGGCCTGCGCCCAACCCGGAGCGGTCAACATTGCACAGGCCAGCAATGTGGTAACCATCAGGACAGTAGGTTTCATGGTGCGTGATGCTTTGGTTTTTTTAGAACATCCCAGAGAGATGAGGCTTGGCCCATTGTGGCTTTCCACAGGACCGGGCTTTCGGATGGGGTTTCGTGGCATGATCCACGCATGCTCAAAAGTGTAGCCCAACTTCTTCAATCCAAAGACCTTCGGACCCGGCAAGCCCTGCGTTTTGGCATGCCGGTGTTGGTCTTTTTGTTGTTGATGGTCATTGTTGGCGGGGCGGTGTATTACACCAAGCAACAAGAGCGAGAAGCCAATCAGAAAAAGCTCATCAGCAACTCGCTGTGGACTGCCGATACCATCCAATTCCAGATCAAACGATTGTCTGCATCGCTGGATTCCCTGGCCAGCGATTCGTCCATCTACAAATCCAATCGGCTGAAAGCCAGCCTTGAGCAGTTGGCCCGCAGCTCGCCCGGTTTGGTGGCTGTTTATCGGGACCCAGCGGTTGAACTGGTGGGGTCCTACACCCAGCAATTGTCGGACATTGCCCTGATGAAAATTCGCCAACAGGTCGAAGAAGCCGTGAACACCCGCATGCTGCTGAAAAGCGACGGCGTCATCGGCCCGTTCAATCTGGATGATTTTCGATACGTGGCGTCGGTCAACATGGGGCCAGACGGCTATTCAGTGCTGGTGGGCATCATTGATCTGGATCGGTTTCTACAGGAAGAAATGCCCAAGTGGCTGTTGGAGTCGACCGATGTGACGATCACCGACTTGGATGGCAACGTGTTTGGCAGTGCCACCCGTCGCCCCCTGGGTGAGCGACCCGAGTTTTCCCAGGTCAGTGAACTGGAACTCGGGGGGCTTGCCCTTCAACTCAGGACCTACAGCAACAGCGATGGTCGACCAGTCTTGCTCAGTCACGTATTCAATTCTCTAACGGTTCTTTTGTTGGCCTTGCTGCTGGGCACCTTTTTGTTGTTGTGGCGTGACTCTCGACAGCGTTTGGAAATTGAAGAAAAGCTGCGCGATGAAAAGCAGTTTCGTCAATCCATGCAGGACTCCATGGCGGTCGGTTTGCGGGTCTGGGATCTGGATGGTGTCATTCGCTATGTGAATCCGGCCTTTTGCAACATGGTGGGCTACCAACCCGACGAATTGATCGGTGTGCCACAGCCGTTGCCGTATTGGCCTACCAAGAGTTCTGAGGAATACAAGCTGCTGGTTGCCAATGTGTTGTCTGGCAATGCGCCTCCGGACGGGTTCGAGACGGTTTATCAGCACAAGTCGGGGCGATTGATCGATGTGCTGATCGTAGAAGCACCCTTGAGAGACGGAAAGGGGGAGCAAACAGGTTGGATGAGCTCAGTGATCGACATCACGGACCGCAAGCGATCGGAAGCTTTGGTCGCCGAGCAGCGTGAAAAGCTGCAGGCTGCATCGCGATTCGCATTGGTCGGTGAGGTGGCGACCAACATCGCCCATGAGTTGAATCAACCCTTGGCCACCATGGTGTCTTTCGCGCAGGCTGGTTTGAACCTGGCCCAGCGGGGTGCTTCGGTGGACAAATTTGCGCAGTTGTTTGAAAAACTGCGCGACCAGGCGCAGCGCGCCGGGCGGGTGGTAGGGTCCGTACAAAACCTGGTCCGGAAACGCAAGCCACAACGCGAGCATGTGCGAGTGGACGAGTTGGTGGATGCAATTCGTTTCATGGTCACCAGCCTTGCGGTTCGACACGATGTCCGTTTGCATTTTCAGATTGAACATGGCGAATGGGTCTTGTTTGTGGACCGGATCATGGTGGAACAGGCCGTGGTCAATCTCGTTAAGAACGCGGCTGAGGCATTCACCGCAGCCCAACGCATTCGAAATGTCTGGATTGTGACCCGCTCCAATTCAGATGTTTTTGAAATTGCTGTCCGAGACGACGGGCCAGGCCTTAGCCTGAACAATCCCGAGAAAATGTTTGAAGCATTGGTTTCCACCAAGCCGGATGGCTTGGGGCTTGGTTTAAGCCTATGCCGCTCTGTTGCTGAAGCGCATGGAGGCCGTCTGCGTGCGGAACCTGTGCCCACCGGAGGCACCTGTTTTACCATGAACCTGCCCATGGCCCTGAAGGATTTCATTGACGATGAACGACCTGGAAATCAGCCGAACCAATCAAGTGCTACTGCTGGATGACGATCAAGACCTTCGAGAAGGCTTGAAATGGATGTTTGAAACCGCCGATCTGCCAGTGCAGGGCTACGGTCGGTTTGACGACTTCAAACGGGATCTGGACAGTTATGTTCACAGCGCGGCGCGGCTGTGCCTGTTGCTCGACCTTCGCATGCCTGACATATCCGGACTGGAGGTTTTTCAGTGGTTG
The DNA here is from genome assembly GCF_036405155.1 of Limnobacter sp. Classification (GTDB taxonomy): domain Bacteria; phylum Pseudomonadota; class Gammaproteobacteria; order Burkholderiales; family Burkholderiaceae_B; genus Limnobacter. Next base: position 242,817 of record NZ_DASWYD010000004.1, read on the forward strand.
CTGCGGGAAAAGTACAGTCTGGAGCGGTTGCCGGTTATTTTTTTGACTGGCCATGGGGATATTTCCACAGCCGTAGAGGCAGTTAAAAACGGCGCATTCGATTTTTACGAAAAGCCGACGACCGATGCCCGATTGATTGAGCGCGTTCGGCAAGCCCTTCACAAGTCCAGCGAGTTCCTCGACAACCAGGATTCACTGAAAGAGTGGATGAATCGGATTGACACCCTCTCGCCCCGTGAACGAGAGGTCATGGCCCTGGTGGCCCAAGGGCGTTTGAACAAAGTGATCGCCGCCGATCTCGACATTTCGATGCGAACGGTTGAGGTGCATCGGGCCAATGTGTTTGAAAAATTGAAGATTCGCTCGGCCGCTGAGCTGGCCACGTTGCTGAGCAAGCTGCAAGAACGGTTGGGTTACGATCCACTGGCCTGAGAAAAGTAAATCTCAACCACACGTGGCACCTCAACAGAGTCTTCAATCAGCGGGCTGGATGGGGCGGGGTGTAGTTCAAGGATCAACGCGGTGCGCGCCACCCGTTGATTTCGAAAGTACGTTTTCAATTGCTCCAGCCGCGCATCGGCAATCGCCAAGTCCATCTCTGAACTGCTGGCTGTTTTGGTTGCAGATCGAATCAGCAATTTGCTGCCCCGCGTGGACTTGACCCGCTCGGCCAGTGTGTTGAGTGTGTTTTGGCAATTGTTGGGCACAGCCGATGAGCCCGCTGCAAAGTGAATCACCAAGGCGAGTTGCCGGTTCCCCCGACGCAACTTGAGGTCGGACGCGTTGCTTGGCTGGGTGGCCAAAGCGCCCATCAAACCTTCGTAGGCGTCCAATTCATACGCTTCGCCGCAGTGCAGGTCCGGGTTTTTGATGGTGTCCAGCGCTGGTTGAGATGCCTGGGCAATGACAGTCATGCAAAGGCTGCCGCAGCTTAGAAGCGCACAGGCAATTCGATTGACCCATGCCTGCTTCAAGGCTTTGAGTCCTCGGGTTTGTGTTCGGGCGGTGTTGGGTTGTGAAAACTCACTTTGATTTGGTTGGCCAGCATGTGGTAGATCGATGCAGGCAAAATCCGCTTGCTGACCTGTGTTGAAATGGCGGACACAAAAATCAGTGGCATCACCAATTCGTGGTTGTCCACCATCTCCAGCAAAATCACAAATGCGGTGATTGGGCAATGTGTGATGGCAGACAATACGCCCACCATGGCCAGCAGCATCAGCGGCGCAGCATCGTGATTCACCAAACCTGCGAAGAACTGACCCACACCAGCACCAATGGACAAGGTGGGTGCAAACACGCCGCCCGGTACGCCACTGGCGTAGGAAATCAGCGTGGCCACCATTTTGGTGGCGAAATAACCGGCCGGCAGTGCTTCGTCGTCTTGCAGAGCCAGCTTGGTTTCGTGGTAGCCGGCACCCAATACTTCTGAGCCTATGAAATAAGCCATGAGTGACAGCAACCCACCGCAGATGGCAGCAAACCAGTAAGGGTGTTGGCTCCGGAATCGACCCACAGCAGTGTTCTTGTTCACCACAATCAGCATGGCCCGCCCATACAAACCACCAATTACCCCGCAAAACACGGCCAAAGCCAGAATGGTGAGCCATTCCTCGCCCCAATCAATGGTCGCATTGGAATAGCCGAAATAGGAGTAATTCCCTTGGGCAATCAGGGTCACCAAGCCTGCGAGAACAATCGCCATCAATAGCGTGGACGTGTGTTTCATGAGTTTGCTGCGGCCCAGTTCCTCGAAGGCAAACATCAGTCCACCCAGCGGCGTGTTGAATGCTGCAGCCAAACCCGCAGCGCCGCCGGCAATCACCAAAGAACGCGCATCAAACAAACGGGCAATGGCCGGTACCCGGTGGGCAAAACCCATGAATGCAGCACCGAGTTGAATCGTGGGGCCCTCACGGCCACTGGATGCCCCGGCGGCCAGCACCACCGGTGTGAGAATCAGCTTGCCAAAAAAGGACTTGGGCCCCAGAAGGTGGCTGATGAGTCGAGGTTTGGGGTGACGAATGATTTTGATGGCTTGGGGAATGCCGCCGCCTGCGGCCCCCGGGAAAAATTGATTGCATATCCAGAGCACGGCGGGAAACACCAAAGGTGGTAGGCAAAGGGCCAACAGCGTGTGGTTCTCGAACAGCTCTTTGTTCCACTCGGCCGCGTAGTCAGCCACGTAAGCAAAGCCCACGGCCACAGCCCCAACCATCAAGGCGAATGCATAGACCATGATGGCGACAATGCTGCGGTCTGCCATAAAGCGCGACCGACGGGCACTGTGTGCCAGCCACTGGTATTTGGGTTTGGGGTTCACGTGGACAACATCCGGATTGGGTTTGTTTGAGTTTGAATGGATTGTCGCACAAAAAGAAAAAACCCTCAGTGAGCACACTGAGGGTTTTGGGTTGGGGTTTGTCCCGTCTACCGATTAACTGGCGCGACGTCGAGCAAATCCACCGCGATCCTGACCAAACTTGGCCGCTTGCTCACGGCGGGCACCGCTGGGGGCACCGGGCCGGAAGGCTGGACGGTTGCGGTCCTCAGAGCGGGGTGCTGCTGTGCGCTCTGTGTCGCGGTTCCATTTTTTGTTGGGGCTCGCTGCTTCGCCTGCGCCGCTTCGGTCGCGGTTAAATGGCTTGCGGTCGTCGAACTTGCGCTCGCCGCCGAAACTGCGCTCACCACCAAAACTGCGCTCACCCTGGGGTTTGCGGTCACCGCCGAATGGGCGGTCTTGGCCGAACGAACGTTCGGCACGTTGAGGGCGATCTTCGCGGTTGAAAGGCTTGCGGTCGTCAAACTTGCGCTCGCCGCCGAAGCTGCGCTCACCACCAAAACTGCGTTCGCCGCCGAAGCTGCGTTCGCCATGCGGTTTGCGGTCACCACCGAATGGGCGGTCTTGGCCGAACGAACGCTCGGCACGCTGAGGACGATCTTCCCGATTGAACGGTTTGCGGTCTTCGAACTTGCGTTCGCCGCCGAAACTGCGCTCACCACCCCCAAAACTGCGCTCGCCACCAAATTTGCGTTCGCCTTCGTAGCCTCCGCTGCGACGGCCACCTTGGCCACCACCAGAGCTGCGACCACCGCCACTGCCACCGCGTTTGTTGCCACCGCGTGGCGCAACGTTGAAGTTGCCTTTGGGTTCCAGGCCTTCGACTTGTTCTTCAGGAATGCGGGCGTTGATGAAACGCTCGATGCCGCGCACGGTGATGATGTCACTGGCTTCGGCCAAGGTGACTGCAATACCGGAACGGCCCGCGCGACCTGTACGGCCAATGCGGTGCACATAGTCTTCCGACTTCATGGGCATGCCGTAGTTGATCACGTGGGAGATGGCTGGCACATCCAGACCGCGGGCCGCCACGTCGGTGGCCACCAACACCTTGATGTCACCTTTGCGTACGCTGGCCAGTCGGCGGTTGCGCACAACCTGGGGCATGCCACCGTGTAGCGCGCAGGCACGCATGCCTTCGTCCATCAGGTCACGGGCCAGGTTCTCGGCGTCAATTTGTGTGCTGGTAAAGACCACGGCCTGCACCATGTCCGGGTGTTCCAGCCAGTGGTTCAGCAGTTTGCGCTTGTGGCCACGGCTGTCGGCCCACATCAGCTTTTGTGCAATGTCTGCATTGGTTTCATTTTGTGCGGCCATTTCGACGCGCACCGGTTCATTCATCAGGTTTTCAGCCAGGCCCACAATGCGTTTGGCAAAGGTGGCCGAAAACATCAGGGTTTGTTCGCGCTGGGCGCACAGGGCGTTAATCGCTTCCAGGTCTTCAGAAAAGCCCAGGTCCAACATGCGGTCGGCTTCGTCCACAATCAGCGCATTCACAGTGGACAGGTTCAATTTGCCTTGTTGGGCCAGGTCTAGCAGACGACCAGGCGTACCCACCACCAGGCGGGCACCGCGCAGCGCAGCCATTTGTTTGCCGTAGGGCATGCCGCCCACCACGGTCGCAATGCGCAGGCCTTTGAAAAACTTGACCAGATTGATCGCGTCTTGGCTCACTTGTTGGGCCAGTTCGCGGGTGGGGCAGAGCACCAGCACTTCAGGGCCGGCCAGTGCAGCCATTGGGCTTTGCTCGCTTTCCATCATGCGGTGCATGACGGGCAGCAGGAAACCGAAGGTTTTACCAGAGCCGGTTTGGCTGGACACCATGAGGTCGCCACCGGGCAAGGCCAATGGAATGACTTCAGCCTGTACGGCGGTGGGTACAGAAATATTCAGGGCATTCAAGGCTTGCAGCAAAGGCGCGGCAAGACCCATTTCTTCAAACGAGGTCAACATGACAATTGTTCCAAATCGATGTGGAATCTAGCAATCATCGACGAACAGAAATGACGCAACCTTAAGTGCGTGGCGAGTATAGCCAAGCGGTGGTGCAGAAGAACTGGCGGCGATGGGCGAAAGCGAAAGCCAAAACGGCTTGCGCAACAAAGGCAACCCAACGCGGTCCAGAAAAGGGGTGATAACGACCCGTTGATTTGCAATCTGCGCGCAGTGTACTGGGTTACGGTGCAATGCACAAGAAAAATGTGCTGTCGCCGTGTGTCTTTAGAAGCGCTCCTCGATTGGGTGAAGTGCTGACCCTTCGAGACCATCAACTTTTGGATTTTCCGGTCGTTAACCCATTAGAGGTCCATTGTTGACAGGAAATTGGTCATGAGAAAACTGAAACTATTCATGGTGGCGGGTGCAGCCACCATGCTGAGCTCGTGCGATCTATCGCAGATCCCCGGGCTGGATGGCAAGTTGTCGATTGAGGACAGCAAAGCCATTGGTGCGGCCTGTCGACACTCAGGCCGGGCGCTGGAGGATTGCTTTGCGCTAAACCCAAAGAGTCACCCGGCTGGTGTGTTTGATGGCTGGCGGGACATGAACGATTACATGATTGCCAACCAGATTGATGTGGTGAAGCCAGAAATCCAGCCCTCGGCGTACAAGCCGGAGCACGGAGAGAAGGCATCTTCAGCCAGCGGCCCCGGGGCAGACTCTTCAGACAGCTCAGCGAGCACGCCTTCGGAAGGTGAGGGGCCACCTGGCGCGCCCCGGCAGCGTTGGTTGCCGAAATCAGCCTCGCCCGAGTCACCGACAGCCGCCAAAAAGCCCGACGCGGTGGTCGAAGAAGGTGCAGCCGTGAAGGATTCCGCCCCCGTGGAGCCAAAGTCGGAGGTGAAGCCGGACAAAGCGCGACCCTGGGAGCGCAAAAAAGACGTCCACAGTCGAACCTGATTCAAGCCTGTCCTCATGAGTGCGCAAGGTGGAGTGATAAGCTCATGTCCTTCAGTATTCAGGGGGCAGCGGCATGTTGGGGCAAATCGGCAGCGAAAAGCGGGATGGGTTATCCACATGGATGCAGGCGTTGATCGGTGCAGGCCTTTTGGCCTTTGCCAGTGCGCTCGCTACTCCCGCCACGGCGAGCCCCTCCACCGCAGCGCCAAAAAGCTATCCCGAGCCGGTTTTCCGTGACTTGCCCGGCAAGCTCCTCAAGCCCTTCAGCAAGGTTGGTATTTCACCTGACGATTTGGCTGTGCAAGCCATGCCCATTCCCCCCTATGTCAAATCACGCCCCCTGGCTTATACCCATGGTGCGGACCGTTTGATGAACCCTGCCTCGGTGGCCAAGGTGTTCACCACCGGTTTGGCATTGGATGCCCTAAACAGCACGTACCGGTTCAAAACCGCATTCATGGCGGCGGCTGAACCTGTGGACGGCGTGCTCAATGGGCCACTGTACATTCGGGGTGGTGGCGCACCCGACTTCATGACGCAAGACCTGTGGTCTGCCCTGCGTGCGCTGCGGATGAAAGGTATTAAAACCATTCGGGGCCCGGTGGTGTTGGACGACACCCTGTTTTCAGACGTGGGTGTAGCGCTGACAGCCGCCGATGCAGAGGCGTTTGATGAGGCCCCCCACCGTGCCTACAACGCACAACCTTATGCACTGCTAATGAACCTCGGTGCCATGTCGTTAACCCTGGAGATCAATCAAGGGGTTGTACAGGTTATCGCAGAGGAAGCGCCTGCCAATTGGGCTTTTGTGTCTGACATCAAGCTGACGCCTGGTGTTTGCGGTGCCTGGAAAAACAGCATGGATGTGGATTTTGCAAAGAAGGGCGGCAACGTGGTGGTGACGGTGAAAGGCGCCTACCCGCGTGGATGTGGCACTGCGCGCTTGCCGATCCGTATTCCGCCGCAGGACTGGTTGTGGGAATCCTGGTTTCGGGAGATTTGGGCGCAGCTGGGAGGTGAGCTTGGTGGCCCTGTCATCAAAGGAAAAACGCCGACCAACACCGTGGAGTTGTACACCGCAGTGGGCAAAACGCTGGCTGAGGATGTGCGGCAGGTCAACAAGTGGTCCAACAACGTGATGGCTCGGCATTTGGAACTGGCTGTGGCGGGTTCACCGCAGGCCTTCAACAACAAGATGATCCAGTGGTTGCAAGGGCAGGGCATACGCACGCCGGACTGGTATTTCGAAAATGGGTCAGGTCTGTCTCGCTCAACCCGCGTCGATGCGCGCGGACTGACCGAGTTTTTGCGGAACATGGCCTTGAGGGCTGATTTCCCCGATTACCTGTCGAGCTTCCCGCGGGCTGGCGTGGATGGAACACTTCAAAAACGCGTGAATTCAGTGGATGGATATGCCTATTTGAAAACAGGCAGCTTGAGTGGCGTGCGCTCGGTAGCGGGCTACCTGCGCGACCGTGAGGGGCAATGGTGGTCTGTGGCGGTGTTGGTGAAAAGCCCCAATGCAGCGGAGGCGTGGTCCGGCATCGACGCAGTGATGGATTTTCTCTACAGAGGTGATTGAAATTGCGGCCCTACAAGCGGCTGGCAGCCTCGCAAGCGGCCTTCCTTTGTTAGACTAAACCCTCGAAAACCCCAACCCTTGTCGAGGATAAAAACATGGACAACAGCAAAGACAAACTGTTCAGTGACATGAAGATCGTGCTGAGCGATGCCGAGGACCTGCTCAAGGCAGCCGCTTCTTCTTCTGGCGAGCGTGCTGTTGAACTGCGTGAAAAAGCCCTGACCAGCCTGCGCCGCGCGCGGGAAGTGATGCAGGACGCCCAGTCTGCCGTGGTTGAAAAAGGCAAAGCCGCTGCCCGCGCTACCGATGACTATGTGCACGATCATCCATGGCGCGCAGTGGGTATTGCCGCCGCTGTTGGCTTCGTGTTGGGTTTGATCGTTAACCGCCGCTGATCGCTTCCGTGTTGAATCCCAATTCACGCTCTGCCCTGAAACGGGTGGCGGCCAGCCTGCTGGGCATGGGGCAAACCCGACTCGAGCTCATGGGTGTTGAGTTGGCCCAAGCGCGCCAAGCGGTGGTGTCCACCGTGCTGTGGGGCGTGGTGGTGGTTATGGCGGTGGCCTTTGCCTCACTGTTTTTGGGCATGGCCGTGGTGGTGTTGGCCTGGGATTCACATCGCCTGGCCGCCATACTGGGTTGCATGGTTGCTTACCTGTTGATGGCTTTGTGGGCTTTCAGCCGTTTGAAAGCGGCGTTGGCCGCTCAGCCTCCGTTGTTTGAGGCAACCATTGCTGAATTTGGTCGAGACCGGCAGGCCATTCTGGATTCCATGGCTGAGGCCCCGCAGGGTTCGCAGGCTCCGATGACCAGTTCCTCCGGGGGGTCAGTCTAATGGCCCAGAAATTTGATGCCTTGGCCGCCCGCAAGGAACTGCTCCAAATGAAGGCTCAACTTCAGCGCATGGAGTTGGGGGCTGAAGTGACTGTGCTCAAGCAGGAGTTTGCCTGGTTGGGCGCATTCAAGCAGGTGGGGGCGTTTTTCGCCAACCGGAATTTGAGCAGCTTGGGCCCTTTGTCTGCCCTCGGTGGTCAGTTGGTGCAAGACCAATTGAAAAAACATCCCCTGCTGGGTTTTGTGGCCTCGGCCGCACTGGTGCGTTTTCGCCAACCTTTGGTCAAGGCAACCTGGCGTGCTGGCCTGGGTGCCTTGGTGTTGGCCGGCGCCATGATGTGGTTCAAAGGCCGAGGCGGAGCATCAGCTCCCTGACCCGTTCATTCAAGCCCGCATCGGGTTCAATGGCGCGGCCCCATTCCCGGTTGGTCTCCCCGGGCCACTTGTTGGTGGCATCCAGCCCCATTTTCCCACCCAAGCCACTCACTGGGCTGGCAAAGTCCAGGTAGTCGATCGGTGTGTTTTCCAGCAAAACCGTGTCACGCACCGGGTCCATGCGGGTCGTGATGGCCCAAATCACTTCCTTCCAGTCACGGGCATCCACATCGTCATCCACCACGACGATGAACTTGGTGTACATGAATTGACGCAGAAAACTCCAGGTGCCCATCATGACCCGCTTGGCATGACCGGCATAAGCTTTCTTCATGGAAATGACCGCCATGCGGTAGCTGCAACCTTCTGGCGGCAGGTAAAAATCCACAATTTCCGGAAATTGTTTTTGCAAGATGGGTACAAACACTTCATTGAGCGCCACACCCAGGATGGCGGGTTCATCCGGTGGTTTTCCGGTGTAGGTGGAGTGGTAGATCGCATCGTCTCGCAGGGTGATCCGGTCGACCGTGAACACTGGAAACCAATCCTGCTCATTGTAGTAGCCGGTGTGGTCGCCATACGGGCCCTCCAGCGCCACATCCCAGCCTTTCAAATAGGCTGGTACGGGCGGTGGGTCCCGCAACACTTTTACGCCGTCGCGGATGGTGGGCACTTGGCCATCGCTTCGCCCTTGCCGTGCAGCCACTGCAATCGGGTGGTTAGCCGGGTAAATGTGGCCTTCCAACACCATTTCCGCTTCAGCAGGCACTTGCAGCGCATTGCCCAAACACTGGGTCAGTTCGGTGCGGCTGCCGCGAAGCAGGCCGGCAAACTGGTATTCAGAGAGTGTATCGGGCACGGGTGTAACAGCGCCCAGGATGGTGGCTGGGTCTGCACCCAGCACCACCGAAATCGGGAAGGGCTGCCCCGGGTTTTTTAGTGCATGGTCGCGAAAGTCGAGCGCACCGCCCCGGTGGGCCAGCCACCGCATGATCAGCCGATTCTTTCCAATTTGCTGCTGGCGGTAAATACCCAGATTTTGCCGTTTGCGATGGGGGCCTTTGGTGACCACCAAACCCCATGTCAGCAATGGCGCTGCATCGTCGGGCCAACAGGTCCAGATGGGAATCTGGTTCAAATCCACGTCCGAACCCTCCAACACATGGGTGTGGCAGGGAGCGTTCCGAACCGTTTTCGGCGCCATCGACAGCACCTGTTTAACCAATGGCAGCTTGTCGAATGCATCCCGCAGCCCCTTGGGTGGATCGGGTTCTTTCAAATACGAAAGTGTTTTTCCGATCTCTCGCAGGGCCTGTGTGTCGGAGGCACCCATGCCCATCGCCACCCGCTTTGGGGTGCCAAACAGGTTGCCCAATACCCTGTGGGGGTATCCATGGGGGGCATCGAACAACAAGGCTGGGCCTTGAGCACGCAACACTTTGTCGCACAAATGCGTCATTTCCAGCACCGGACTGACCGACTCGGGTACCCGCAACAACTCACCATTTTTGTACAGCAAGTCTATGAAATCACGGAGGTTTTTGTATTTCATGCGGTGGCGCTACGGAGTGCGATTGATAAGGATTGTTGATTCAAGTAAGGGTTTTCCCTGATTCGAGTCGGTCTTCAGTTCTGCGGAACCCGCATGAACACACGCGTTCGGAGGGGGGGCCTGTTTTGAGTAGAAAAACTCTACCAGATTTTGGATTGACCCCCGGAACTCTTGCCCATAGAATCCGCTCAACTTCATCGGGGTACACACAAGCCCTGAACGAAATCCGCGTGGTCGGCATGCGCGAACGAACTTTAGCATGCCGCGTGACCACAATCCGAGTGCAAGGCCCCAGTCAACGGTAGTAGGGGGCCAAGCAGAACGTTCTGCCTCACGGGTCAAATCGAGGCAGATGCAACGCTGAGTCAAACAATGCAAGCAATTGCGTTTGCGTAGCGAAGGAGGTTGCATGAAGAAGCAGTACGACACATTTCTGACCGTTGAGTTGAATGAAGGTCAGATTAAAGCGTTTAAAAAAGTTCGCAATTGGATGTCCTTGTTGGGCGTTTCGTCTGTATTATTGGGCGCCGGCACCGCCACCGCTTTGGCAGTGAACCCAGAGCTGCGCAATCAGGTGTTTTTCTCTGAGCCTGTTCAGGCGGTGTTTGCCAATCAAATCGACATGGTGAGCACTGGTTTGGTCAATCCTGAAGCTCAGGAAGCCGTAGCGTCTGCGCAACCAACCAAAGTGGCGTTCAATCTGATCCCCGCCAAATACAGCGTGGCAGAAACACACAAATCCTTGAACCCGGGCCAAAGAGAGGTTGTTGAATACCTGTCAGAGCGTTATCGGGTGTCTTCTGAGGCATTGGAAACCATTGTTCGCCTGGCCTACAAAGTGGGCCGTGAGGAACAGGTCGATCCAACGCTGATTCTTGCTGTGGTTGCGGTTGAGTCGGGTTTCAACCCCTTTGCAGCCAGCCCAGTGGGTGCCAAGGGCCTGATGCAAATCATGCCCAAAATTCACCAAGACAAGTTTGAAGAGATTGCCCCCGGCGATTGGTCTGCCCTGAACCCTGAGCACAACATGCGGGTGGGTGCGCAAATCATCCATGAGTACACCCGTCGCACCGGTTCGGTTCAAACGGGTTTGCGCTGGTACGTGGGTGCGGCTGTGTCGGGCAACGACAATGGTTACCCAGCAAAGGTGTTGGGCATCAAGGCCAAAATCGACTCGGTGTACCGCACAGGCAGCTTGGTGGCCGCACGTGAAGCCGACGAAAAGGCTGGTGTAACCAAAGTGGCGACACGTTTCGAGGGCTAAAGCTGAGGCAGGTCAATTGCCTTGGCTTTTCTTAAGCCACACCCAAACTTGTGTTGAACGCGCGAATGCGCTCAACAGCTTGATGCAAGTTGTTCAAGCTGTTGGCATACGACAGGCGCATGCGTTCATGGCCCAGGTTAATTGAAAAATCCTTTCCGGGCACTGCACACACCCAATGTTGGTTGAGCAGGCGGTTGCAATAGTTGTCGCTGTCGATGGGTGTTTTTACATACAAATAAAAGGCAGAGTCTGGCGTGGTGTCTACCACCAGCCCAGCTTCAGGCAACGCCTTCAGCAAAAAATCCCGGCGCTGCCCAAATTCTGCACGCCTGGCCTCGCAAATATCCAGTGCGGCCTGATCAAAACACGCCAAAGCTGCCCATTGGGCGGGTGCAGGCGGGCAAATCGACAGGTTCTGCGCCAATTTTTCCACGCCTTCTACCAAATAGTCTGGAACAACCATCCAGCCCAATCGAAGCCCGGTCATTCCAAAATACTTTGAAAAACTGTTGATCACCACCAGTTGGTTGTGCTCATCGGGTGGGCCCATGGTTTGCAGAATGCTGCGGGCTGGCGAGCCATAGCACAGGGACTGGTATATCTCGTCCATGATCAAAAACCCCCCTCGCTGCGCAATTGCGGTGCAAATGGCTTGGCACTGCGATGCACTCAGGCGGGTACCCGTGGGGTTGTTGGGCGAGGCCAGCAGTGCGCCGCGGGTGTTTGGTCGCCATGCGGCGGACAAATCCTCGGCGGTGGGTTGAAAATTGTTCGCGGCGTTGGTCTGGACAAACCTGGGCTGACCGCCGGCCGCTTGCACAAAGGTTTTGTTGCAGGGGTAGCCAGGGTCGGTCAGCAGTACCTCGTCGCCCGGGTTCAACAGGGCCAGGCAGGCAAATTGAAGGGCTGCCGAAGCACCCGATGTCACCACAATCTGTTCGGGTCGAACCAACACGCCAAACTGACTTTGGTAAAAGCCGGCGATGGCTTCTCGAAGCGGCATCAGCCCCAAGGCAGCGGTGTAGCGGGTTTTGTGCTCAGCCAATGCGGTGCAATAGGCCTCCAGCACCGGGGGTGGGGTGCCAAAGTCGGGCTCACCAATCGACAGGTGGACCACTGGATGCCCCTGCTGGGCCAGTGCATCGGCCTGTTTCACCAGTTCCATCACGTGGAAGGGTGCAATCTGCTGGCTAAGCGTGGACTGAATGAGTGCGGGCTGAATGGGCGTGGACTGCATGATGGAGCCGTGGGGAATGGAAGTTCAGCGGAAGTTGAGCCTTTTGTGGAAACCCCTAAATACAGGCCTGTGGCCTGCACCTATAATTCCGGATTGGTCGTTAACCGCGAAGAGAAGATTATATGGCTCAACCGATGGATCAGCGCTTTCGTCAGGCTGCTTTGGAATATCACGAATTTCCCAAACCCGGCAAATTGCAGATTGCCGCCACCAAAAGCCTGGTGAACCAGCGCGACCTCGCTTTGGCCTATTCGCCGGGGGTTGCCGCAGCCTGTGAAGAAATCGAGCAGGATCCATCCACAGCAGTCCGTTACACAGCCCGTGGCAACCTGGTGGGCGTGGTCACCAACGGGACCGCCGTGTTGGGCCTGGGCAACATCGGTCCCTTGGCCGCCAAGCCGGTGATGGAAGGCAAGGCCGTGCTGTTCAAGAAGTTCGCGGGCATTGACGTGTTCGACATTGAAATCAACGAAACCGACCCGGACAAGTTGATTGAAATTATCGCCTCGCTAGAGCCCACGTTCGGTGGCATCAACCTGGAAGACATCAAGGCGCCGGACTGTTTCAAGGTCGAACGCGCACTGCGTGACCGCATGAAAATCCCCGTCTTTCACGATGACCAGCACGGTACGGCCATTGTGGTGGGCGCTGCGGTGCTCAACGGCCTGGAAGTGATCGGCAAAAAAATTGATGAAGTCAAACTGGTGACCTCGGGTGCTGGCGCTGCTGCACTGGCCTGTCTGGACCTGCTGGTCGAGTTGGGTTTGCCCCGCAAAAACATCTGGGTGACCGACATTGACGGTGTGGTGTTCAAAGGCCGTGAAGTGGGCATGGACCCCGACAAAGCCCAATACGCGCAGGAAACCGATGCACGCAAACTGGCCGATGTGATGGCTGGTGCCGACGTGTTCCTTGGGCTGTCTGCCGGTGGTGTGCTCAAGCAAGACATGGTGAAAGCCATGGCGCCCCAGCCGCTGATTTTGGCCCTGGCCAACCCCACGCCAGAAATTTTGCCCGAGCAGGTGTATGAAGTGCGCTCCGATGCCATCATGTGTACGGGCCGCACCGACTATCCCAACCAGGTCAACAACGTGCTTTGCTTCCCTTTCATTTTCCGGGGGGCACTCGATGTGGGTGCGACCACCATCACCAAGGAAATGGAAATTGCAGCCGTGCGCGCGGTGGCCGAACTGGCCCGCAAAGAGCAATCGGACGTGGTGGCCTCTGCCTACAGAACACAAAACATCAGCTTTGGCCGTGAGTACCTTATTCCCAAGCCCTTCGACCCCCGCTTGATTGTGCACATTGCACCCGCGGTCGCCAAAGCGGCCATGGACAGTGGTGTGGCCACGCGCCCCATCGAAAACCTGGAAGCCTACAAAGACCAACTCCAACAGTTTGTGTACCACTCGGGTACTTTCATGAAGCCGATTTTTGCCGTGGCCAAGCGCTGCGTGCAGGAGACCCCGCAAACATCCCGGGTGGTGTTTGCCGAAGGCGAAGACGAGCGGGTGTTGCGCGCCGTGCAAGTGGTGGTGGACGAAGGCATCGCCAAGCCCATCCTGATTGGCCGCCCGGCGGTGATTGAACGCCGCCTGGAACGCTTCGGGTTGCGAATCAAGGCCGGTGCAGATTTTGACCTCATCAACCCGGAATACGATGAGCGTTACAAGGAATTCTGGGGCACCTATTACGACCTGACCAAGCGCAAAGGGGTGACTGAAGCCTACGCCAAGATTGAAACGCGGCGCCGGCACACGCTGATTGGTTCGCTGATGATTCACAAAGGCATGGCCGATGCCATGATTTGCGGCACGTTTGGCACCCATGCCCTGCATTTGCACTATGTGGACCAGGTGATTGGCCTGCGCACCGGTTGCAACACCTACGGGGCCATGAACGGGTTGATGCTGCCCAACCGGCAGGTCTTCCTGGTGGACACCCACGTGAATTACGACCCCACAGCAGACCAAATTGCTGAAATCACGTTGATGGCTGCCGAAGAAATGTTGCGCTTGGGGATTGAGCCCAAGGCGGCCTTGCTGTCCCATTCCAACTTTGGCTCCAGCAACCAGCCTTCGGCCATCAAGATGCGCGAAGCCCTGCAGAAACTGCGCAACCTGGCGCCTTGGCTGCAGGTGGACGGTGAAATGCATGGCGATTGCGCGTTGGACGAGTCGGTTCGCAACACCATTTTCAGTGGATCGAACCTCACCGGCGAGGCCAATTTGCTGGTGTGCCCCAACATTGACGCGGCCAACATTGCCTACAACTTGCTGAAGACTGCAGCGGGCAATGGCATTGCGGTGGGCCCCGTGTTGTTGGGCGCAGCCAAGCCAGTGCACATTCTGACTGCATCGGCCACGGTTCGCCGCATTGTGAACATGACAGCTCTCGCCGTGCTGGATTCCAACTCAGAACGAGTCAGCGCGCTTTAACATATTGTCAAATTAAGCCCGCATTGTCGGGCTGTTCAGTCTTTCGCTGGCACTGATGCAGGTGCAGAATGGTTTCATGAACGAGACCCTGCCCCTGCACACAGAGCCTGCTGAAGACGTCACCGGATTGGTGCTGTCGGGTGGCGGCGCGCGCGCCGCCTACCAAGTGGGTGTGTTGCACCAGTTGGCCAAGTGGTTTGCGCAGGAAAAGCGCAGCGAGCTGGACTTCCCCTTCAAGATTTTGTGTGGCACCTCCGCGGGCGCCATCAATGCGGCGGCACTCACCTGCTGTGGTCGCAACTTTTACCAATCCACCGACCGCATGATGCGGGTGTGGGAGAACTTTCGATCCGAGCAGGTTTTTCGGTCCGATTCGCTGGGCATAATCCGCACGGGTGCGCGTTGGTTGTCGGCATTGTCCATCGGCTGGATGTTGCGCAAACGCCCAAAGTCGCTGTTGGACAACAGCCCACTGACCGATTTGCTGCACCAACTGCTGCACTTTCGCCGTTTGGACGAAGCGCTGGAAAGTGGCCACATCCATGCCTTGGCGGTGGCAGCCTCCAGTTACACCAGTGGTCGAAGCGTCACGTTTTTTCAAACACAGAAAGCGCTGGAGCCTTGGGTTCGAACCCAGCGGGTGGCGGTTCAAACCCGCATCACAGTCGAACACCTATTGGCATCGGCCGCCATTCCATTTGTATTTCCGTCGGTCCGCTTGGACATGGAAGGGGCGCTGGAGTGGTTTGGTGACGGTGCCATGCGGCAACTGGCGCCCATCAGCCCAGCCATCCACTTGGGGGCCAACCGCGTGATGGTGATTGGTTCAAGCCAGGAAGCCAAGAACCACACGGCGGCAATGGAAGTCCAAACGGCCTACCCAAGCCTGGCTCAAATAGCAGGCCATGCGATGGCGTCCATTTTTCTGGACAGCCTTTCCAGCGACATTGAACGCTTGAGTCGGGTCAACAAAACACTGTCCCTGTTGCCACCAGAGACCGCCGCTCAAAGTGCACTCAAGCCCATCGACCTGTTGGTGATTTCGCCCAGTGGTCGTATTGATGAAATTGCAGCGAAACACACCAACGACTTGCCACGCCCTGTTCGCACCATGATGTCGGCTTTGGGGGCCACTGAGGCCGGTGGCTCGTCATTGGCCAGCTACCTGCTCTTTGAGGGCAATTACACCCGTGAGTTGATTCGCATGGGCATTGCAGACACCATCGCCAAGCGCGATGAGGTGTTTGCCTTCTTCCGCTTGGGCCAACACCACTAAAAGCCCCTGCACGCCACTGAACACACAACGTCACCGCCGGTCTAACAGGCTACAATAGCCCGTCTCCGAAGTTTTGGTGCCCACGCCATGTCTGTGAAGCAGCCCACTGCCGCCTGGCATGCCCACATGCTGGACCCCTCTCTGCCCGCTGCACTGTGTGTGGCCGAGGGTAAGCCGCAGCATGTGTTGATGACACGAAGCATAGCGGAGGTACAAACCCTGTTGAACCAGGCTGAGAGCCTGTCGAGGCAAGGGCTGACCGTGGTGGGTGGGCTCAGTTACGAAGCAGCACCCGCATTCGACAACGCTTTTGACGTGCAGCAGTCCTCAACAGCTGCTGGGCCGCTGGTGCTTTTCCACGCCTACAACGCGGCGCAGGTTCACAGCCTGAGCCTGGATGCAGTCGCGCAACATCTCGAACCCGTCACGACGTCGCCGTGGCTCAACCAGCAGCGCACCGATGAATTCGTCGCCTTGTTCAACACCACGCGCGATGCCATTGCGGCGGGCGAGTTTTATCAAATCAACCTGACCACCCGGTTGAAGGCCAGCGCATCGAGCGTGTCGCCTTGGGCTCTGTTTCTGCGACTCTTCCATGCTCAACCTGCCAGCAACAGTCTTTACCTGGCCCATGCCGATGGCGCCATTCTCAGCCTGTCGCCTGAATTGTTTTTTCGATGGCAGGACGGTTCTCTGATCACGGCGCCGATGAAGGGCACGCGGGCCACACCTGACCATGCCAAAGGGGGCAGTGCCGCCGCGGGTCGATTGTCGGACTCGGCCAAGGACCAGGCGGAAAACGTGATGATTGTGGACCTGCTGCGCAACGACCTGGCCAGGGTGTGTTTGCCCCGCACGGTTCAGGTACAGTCCCTGTTCGATGTCATGGTGTTGCCCACGGTCGAGCAAATGACCTCCACCATCACCGGGCGCACCCGTGAGGACTGCCGATTGCGCGATGTTTTCCAGGCGCTGTTCCCGTGCGGCAGCGTGACAGGTGCACCCAAGGCGCAGGCCATGCGCCGCATTGCGCAATGGGAGCCAGCTCCCCGGGGTTTTTATTGTGGTGCCTTGGGCGTGTTGTCACCGGGCGGTGCCATGCATTTCAATGTGCCCATTCGAACCGTGGAGTGGCATCAACCTGCTGCACAGCCAGGCGCAAACCATGAGCCTGTGTTGACCTACGGGGTGGGCAGTGGCATCACCTGGTATTCCAGTGCGCAGGCTGAGCACCGGGAGTGGTGGGAGAAAACGGCGTTCTTGAGGCAGTCCACCTGCGATGTTCAAATTCTTGAAACCGTGCTGCTGGACAATGGGGTGTGGACACGTCAACACCTGCACTTGGAGCGAATGAAGCAATCAGCCCTGTTTTTCGGCATGGTGTGGGACGAAGCGCGTGTGATGCACGCCTTGGCCACTGCAGCCCAGCAACAGCCTACTGGGCCATGGCGCGGGCGTTGGCTGTTGCACGCGGATGGCCGTCTGGACGTGCATTGCGATGCATTGCCAGCCACGCCAGCCAGTGTGACGCTTCGTTTGGCGTCTGCGCCGTTCGACGCACCCCCCGCCTTTGTTCACCACAAAACCACGCACAGGCCCCATTACGACCAGGCGTTTGCCCAAGCCGACGGGGCTTTTGATGTGATGCTGTGGAATGCGGACGGTGTTCTGTTGGAAACCTGCCGCTGCAACATCGTGCTGGACATCGAAGGCACCTTGTGCACCCCAGCCAACAAACCGGGCGCCAATTTACTGGCAGGTGTGTTGCGCCAAGCCCTTTTGCAGCACAATACCATTCATGAAATGCCGCTCTGTATCGATGACCTCAAGCGCGCACGGGCTGTCTGGCTAATCAACAGCCTTCGGGGGTGGATCCCGGTCCGTGAAGTGTGGGGGCAAGCGCAGGTGTTTTCATACCCCACCATCGCCGTACCCACAACAATCCAATAACCACACAGCGAGACCGTCCACCGTGAACCCAAGCACACTCGACATCATCGGCGCCACATTGTTTGCCATCGCCGTGCTGCACACCTTCTCCACCAAGTTTTTCGAGAAGCTGGCCCATGCGCAACCCAACCATGCTGGCTTGTGGCACCTGCTGGGCGAGGTGGAGGCCGTGTTTGGTTTTTGGGCCATGGTGCTGGTCGTGTTCATGGCGTTTGCACAGGGGCATGAGTCGGCCGTGCATTACCTGGACACCCGCAATTACACCGAGCCCCTGTTTGTATTTGCCATCATGGTGATTGCGGCCAGCAAACCCATCCTGACGCTGGCCGGCATGATTGTTCGTGGCTTGGCTTCCATTTTGCCCATGAACCGACAAGTAGCGTACTTCGTCACCTCCCTGTCCGTTGTGCCGCTCATGGGCTCATTCATCACTGAGCCTGCTGCCATGACGCTGGCTGCATTCTTGCTGCGTGATCGTTTTTACACCCGGGGCTTGAGCAACAAGTTGATGTACGCCACCCTGGGGGCATTGTTTGTAAACGTGTCGATTGGCGGAACACTCACCCCCTTTGCAGCGCCGCCCGTGTTGATGGTGGCAGCCAAATGGGGCTTTGACATGTCGTTCATGTTGAGCACTTTTGGCTGGAAGGCCGCATTGGCTGTGTTCGTGAATGCCATCGTGGTCACTGTGCTGTTTGCCAAAGAGATTGCAGCCATTCAGGTGTCGGATGCCGACAAGGCTGAGAACACCATGCCGTTTTGGGTGATTGGCATGCACCTCTTGTTTTTGGTGGGTGTGGTGGTGTTTGCCCACCATGCTGCGGTGTTCATGGGCTTGTTCCTGTTTTTCCTGGGCTACGCCTCGGCCTACAAGGACTATCAAGACCGCCTCATTTTGAAAGAAGGCCTGATGGTGGCTTTCTTCCTGGCTGGCTTGGTGGTGTTGGGTGGCATGCAGTCCTGGTGGTTGCAGGATGTGCTGACCAAGCTCAGCCCAACTGCCTTGTACTACGGCGCCACTGCGCTCACGGCCATCACCGACAATGCGGCACTCACCTACCTGGGCTCGCTGGTGGAAGGTGTTGGGCCTGAATTCAAATATGCCCTGGTGGCCGGTGCCGTGACCGGTGGAGGCCTCACGGTGATTGCGAACGCACCCAACCCTGCCGGTTACGCCATTCTGAAGCCGTATTTCAGCAATGGTGCCATCAGCGCGGGCGGCTTGTTTGTTGCAGCCTTTCCGCCCACCGTGGTGGCCATTTTGGCCTTCCAGTTGTTGTAAACAGTGAGTGTGTTTTGACCGAGCCTCAATCACCCGACCCGCGCGAAGGCCAGTCTGCTCATTCAGAGGAACTGGCCATGGACTTTCCGCTGGAAGACCAGCCGGAAAGCCCACGCGACCTGGACGATGCGCAAAAGGCCCTGGCCGATGTGCAGGCCTTGTTGCGCAAGCAGCGGGTGATTGAAAGTGTGGTGCACAACCAGCAGCCTCATGTAAACCCCGAGCGCCACAAGCTGGTGGAGGAGTTGGTGCACCGCCAGCATGTGAACGAGTTATCGCAGAAACTGCACCAGCTGCACCCGGCCGATGTGGCCTATGTGCTGGAAAGCCTGCCGATTGAAGACCGTTTGGTGGTGTGGGGTCTGGTGCGTTCCGAGCGGGATGGTGAAATTCTGCTGGAACTGTCGGATTCGGTGCGAGAAACGCTGATCCGCTCCATGGACAGCGAAGAACTGTACGCTGCCACCGAGTCGCTGGATGCCGATGAAATTGCGGACCTGGCCCCCGACCTGCCACGCGATGTGGTGGAGAAGCTGGCCAGCAGCCTGAGCCTGGAAGAACGCGAGCAGTTGCGCGCGGCCATGAGTTACCCCGAAGACAGCGTGGGTGCACGCATGGACTTCGACATGGTGACCATTCGCGACGACGTGACGTTGGAAGTGGTGTTGCGCTACTTGCGCCGGTTTGATGAACTGCCCGAGCAAACCGACCAGGTGTTTGTGGTGGACCGGGTGGACCACTTCAAGGGCAGCCTGCCACTGGACCGCCTACTGGTCAATGAGCCAGAAACCCTGGTGAGCGAGGTGATGAGCCGGGAGGTGTTGATGCTCTCGGCGCTGGATGATGCGTCCGAAGCGGCCCAGGCCTTTGAGCGTTACGACCTGGTGTCGGCGCCGGTGCTCGACCCGTCGGGCAAGCTGATTGGCCGCCTCACCGTGAACGAAGTGGTGGACGTGATTCGTGAGGAAAGCGAGTCTGACATTTTGACCTCGGCCGGTTTGCGCGAAGAAGAAGACCTGTTTGCCTCGGTGTGGGAGTCTGCCAAAAACCGTTGGCTGTGGTTGGGCGTGAATTTGTTTACGGCATTTTTTGCCAGCCGCGTGATTGATGCGTTTGAAGGCACCATCGCCAAGGTGGTTGCGCTGGCCACCCTGATGCCGATTGTGGCGGGCATTGCCGGCAACTCCGGCAACCAAACCATGACGTTGATGATTCGCTCTCTGGCCTTGGGCCAAGTGACTGCGGCCAACCTGCGCCTGCTCATGAAGAAAGAATTTGCCATTGCTGGTTTGAATGGCCTGATGTGGGGGGGCTTGGCAGGTTCAGCCGCCTATGCCTTGTACTTCGGTACGCCCCATGCGTTGACGCTGGGTGTGCTCATGATGTTGGCCATGATGCTCAACCTCTTGGTGGCCGCCATGATTGGTGTGGCCGTACCGCTGACACTGGCCAAAATTGGCCGTGACCCTGCCATGGGTTCGTCGGTGCTGCTCACCTTCACAACCGACAGCATGGGTTTTTTCATCTTCTTGGGCCTGGCCTCCCTGTTTTTCTAGGTGGAGCTTGCGGTGCCCGGTGCTACGTCCATTATGCTCAGCATCATCATGCCCGTATACAACGAAGCCGTCCGGGTGGCCTATTTTGTTGAACGGGCCTGCGCACTGCTCAAGCCAGGGCATGAGCTACTGGTGGTGGATGGTGGTTCATCGGACGGCACGGTGCGCATTTTGCACAATCTTCAATCCCAAGGCCTGCCATTTGCGCTGCTTCAAAGCGCGAAAGGCCGTGCAGCGCAAATGAATGCAGGCGCAGCGCAAGCGGCTGGGCAGGCATTGCTGTTTTTGCATGCAGACACCGAAATGCCTTGTGCCTCATTCAACACCTTGATCAGCACCATTGAACAGCAGCAAAGCCCACTGTGGTGGGGGCGGTTCAATGTACGGATTGTGGGCCAAAGCCGGTGGTTGCCCATGGTCGCCTGGTTCATGAACCAGCGCTCACGCATGACCCGCATTTGCACGGGCGACCAAGCCCTGTTTTGCAGCCGCACCTTGTTTGAGCAAACCGGTGGCTTTCCCAGCCAACCTTTGATGGAAGACATTGATTGGTGCACACGTGCAGGCCGTGTTCCGGGTGCGGTGTTCATGCCCTTGCAGGCGGTGGTATTGACCTCGGGTCGTCGATGGGATGAACATGGGGCCTGGAAAACCATTGTGCTCATGTGGAGCCTGCGTCTGCGTTACTTTTTGGGCGAAAGCCCGGAGAAGATTGCCCAGCGCTACCGCGATTCTCGATGAGGGGGGCTGAAATGAAAGCCATGCTGGCCCTGTTTGCCAAATACCCGGAACCGGGGCGGGTTAAAACTCGCCTACAACCCTTGCTGGGCGAGCAGGGCGCCACCGACTTTGCCCGCTATTTGTTGGTGAGCAGCTTGGTGAAGGCTGTTGACTGGCGTTTGCACCTGAAACAACTCGACACAGAACCGCTGCAACTGGATGTGGCTGTGTGGACCGATGGTGGCAACCCAACACGGTGGCAGCCCTACACCCATGGTGGCGAGGTGCCTTTGTTTCAACAGTCCGAAGGGCACTTGGGTGCGCGCATGTTGCAAGCCATACAAACCCACCTGCAAACCCACCATGTGGTCGTGTTGCTGGGTCCTGATGCAGTGGGGTTTCAGGCCCAACATCTGCTGGCGTTGCTGCACCATGTTCACCAAGGCCAACCCATGGCATTTGCACCAGCGCTGGACGGTGGCTATGTGGCGGTGGCGTGCTCAAAAGCCATTCCGGCTGCCTTTGATGTAACCATTGAATGGGGCACAGCGAATGTGATGAAGCAGACCGTTCGTCAGTTGGCACAGCAGGGCATTGAACCGCCGTGTTTGGCCCCGCAGCTGGACATTGACGAGCCGGATGACTTAAAGCACGCCATGAACCTGGGGCTGGTGCCCTCTCATTGGCATCAGTTATTGGCATGAACTACTGGCATGAATGGTTGTAACCCCCATTGAAGGAATTCACGTGAATACACACAAGAAAAACCAGTGGCTGTGCGCCGCATTGCTGATCACACTCAGTCATGTGGGTTGGGCACAGGCTCAAACGGTGAGCCCCAGCACTGGAAATGCCCCCACAATTCCCGCTTGGCCCAAGCAGCCGGGCGCGCTGCCTGCACCTTGGAAAACCCAGTTTCACCCCAAGGTGCCCAAGCACACCGAGTTCAAACTCATCGGCTTTGAAGGGCAGACCGTGGTTCAGGCCAAATCAGAGGCTGGCTATGGTTCGGTTGCCTTGGCGTTTGACAAGCCCAGTGAGTTCAACACCCTGCAGTGGAGCTGGCTGGTGCAACAGCATCCCAAAAACGCCAACCCCAAAACCAAGGAAGGGGACGATGCAGGCGCCAAAGTGTGTGTGTTTGTACAAATTGATGAATCCACACTCAGCTTCGGCACGCGCTTGAAGCTGGGTGCAGCCCGCACCTTGTCGGGTGAAGATTTACCCGCTGCCACGCTGTGCTACATGTGGGCTGCCGAGGGCACCCCAACCGGTGAAGTCTTCAACAACCCCTACACCGACCGGGTTCGCAACATCGTGATACGCGCCAGTGCCGAGGGCACCGCGCTGGTGAGCGAGCAGCGCAATGTGCAGCAGGACGCCCGTCGTGCCTTTGGCAAAGAACTGCCGGAAGGGCCCGTGAAGTTTCTGGGCGTTGCGTTTGGTGCAGATGCCGACAACACCCAGAGCACTGCCATTGGGTTGTTTGGGAGTGTGGTTGCGCGGTAGTCAGGTGATCCTGAACGGATGAATCATTTCTAGCTTGGTGTGCCTTCTGCTAATTTTCGTTGTTTACTAAAACGACAACGTTGATGAGATGAGTACTTCCAATGATCGAATTTGTTCACCCACGGGCAGCAAAGAAATACGTTCATCTGATTTGTTTGGCGCAGGACGCTTTGGTGCGTCGCGGGGGCAGCGGATGCACATCGGTGTCGATCTTGTGGTAGCTCCTGGATCTGACGTGGTATCGCCAATCATGGGGAAGGTCGTGAGAAAGTCACGACCTTATGCGAACGATCTCAGGTTTGAAGGATTGTTGATTCAAGGTCTGGCCGGTGATTGCGACCTGGCTGTGCAGATTTGGTATGTAGAGGTGTCGGATTAGCTGATTGGGAAAACGGTTACTCGCGGTCAAAAAGTGGGAACGGCAGCAGATCTTGGAATCAAGTACCCGGGCATTACCAATCATGTTCACCTGAATGTCCTGTCACGTGGCGTTGTGGTCGATCCCACCCAGTTTCTGTCGATTGATCAGAGAGATTGCTCATGAATCGGGTCAAAAGCCTAATGATTGTCGGATTCATTCTGTCAGCATGTGCCCACAATCCTATTTCAAATCGCAGTACCTCACCATCAAGCCACGATGGGCAACAGAATGTTTCCCAAGGCTGTGAATTAACCTTCACAGGCGATGGCTGGTCTCTCACGCACAATCAATGTTCAAACGTGGTGGATCTTCATTTGCAGACCGCCAGTTTGACGTACCACGGTCAATTCCCCGATCAAAATCTGGCCTCTTTTCTACGTAGTGAGGGTTGTGAGTCTCCCAACCAATGCGCTTACAAACTCATCAAATTGAATTCCCAAACGGCGGTCCTACGATTTGAATACATGATCAATTTGAGCGAAGGACACATCACTTTTTCATTGGATGATCAAGGCCATTCAACAGTGCTGGAATTTAAAAATCAGGATAGTCCGTCCTGATTGTTCAAACGATTAACGGAGATTCATTGTCCGCACAATCCGCTCGCAGTAGCGGGCAATCTGGTCAATTTCGAGGTTGACCGGGCTGCCAGCTTTGAGGTGTTTCAGTGTGGTCATTTCCACGGTGTGCGGGATCAGGTTGATGTGAATGTCGCATTCACCTGTGGGCAAATCGTCCACCTTGTTGACCGTGAGGCTAACGCCATTCACCGTCACCGAGCCTTTGTACGCAAAGAACGGGCTGAGTGCCTTGGGTGAACGAATTTGCAGGTGCCAGCTTTCACCCACCGGCGAAAAATCAACCACATGGCCCAAGCCATCCACATGCCCACTCACCAAATGGCCACCCACACGGTCTGACAGGCGCATGGCTTTCTCCAGGTTCACTTCACCGGGTTCAGCCAGGCCCACGGTTTTGGACAGGCTTTCCTGGGACACATCCACCCAGAAGCGCATGTTCTCCATGCGAACCACGGTCATGCAGGCGCCCTGAATGGCAATGCTGTCACCCAGTTTTACGTCCGAGAAGTCGAGTGTGGGGGCGTGCACCTGAAGGCGCACACCAGCCCAAGCCGAGTCTTGCAAGGGGGAGACGGTTTCAATTTTTCCAATCGATTCAATAATGCCTGTGAACATGGTGCTGCTCCAAAAATGCTCAATGTGATTCTGGCGTGCGGACCCAAACCACCTTCAGGTCGGGGCCAACGGATGTGTGGCTGTGCAATTGCCAAGGGGTATGGTCGGGCAGGGCGGTTAGCTCGGGCAAGCGAAAGGCCTGCATGCCGGGGCCCAGAAAACGCGGTGCAATATACTGCACCACCTCGTCCACCAAGCCAGCTTGAAGAAACGACCCATTCAACCCAAAACCCGCTTCCAGGTGCAGCTCGTTGATGCTGCGCTCGGCCAGTTGGTTCAACAACAGCGCAAGGTCGGTTTTGGGTTTTTTGTGTTCGCCAGTCAGGCTCACGCCGTGAGCCTGAGCCGACAGGGTAGGGGCAACATTCAGTGTTGCAATGTTCGCTGCGTTGGGGTGCGAGTCCAGCCACGCCGGCCGCAGCGCATTGGCATGGGCAATCCAGATGGTGCCGGTTTGTAGCAGGGCTGCATCGGGTGCGACTTTAAAAAAACTGTCCACCACCACTTTGACGGGTTGGCGGGGTGTGTTGATGCCGCGCACGTTCAGCTGGGGGTTGTCGGCTTTCACGGTTCCAATGCCAGTCAGCACCGCACAGGCCTGTGCACGCAAATGATGGCCGTCTTGCCGGGCTTCCGGGCTGGTAATCCATTGGCTCACGCCATTGTTCAACGCGGTGATGCCATCGGCGCTGGTGGCCACCTTGAGCCGTACCCAAGGGCGCTTGCGTTCCATGCGGCTGAAAAACCCGCGGTTTATCCAGCGGGCTTCGTCTTCCAGTACACCGTGCACGGTTTCAACCCCGGCCGCTTGCAATATGGCCATGCCCTTGCCGGCCACCAAAGGGTTGGGGTCCAGCGTGGCGGCCACCACCCGTCTCACGCCGGTGGGAATGAGTGCTTCGGCACAGGGGCCTGTGCGACCATGGTGGGCGCAAGGCTCCAGTGTGACGTAGGCAGTACTGCCTTGCAGGCTCACACCGCGCGCTTTCGCATCAGCAATGGCCTGCACCTCCGCATGGCCTTCGCCCGCCTTGGCATGAAAGCCCTGGGCCAACAACTGCCCGTCTTTCACAAACACGCAACCCACCCGCGGATTGGGCGTGGTGGTGTATTGGCCTTTCCAGGCCAGTGCAAGGGCTTCTTGCATCCAGTGAATGTCGTGTTCGCTGTGCTGCAAATGCGGTGCGGCCATCATGAGGCCTTTTTAACAGCCCGGGGTTTGCTGGTGGGTTTCAACTCCGCCTGTTCCGCTGGTTTGATGAGCAGTTTGGCAATTTCTTCGGAGAAGCGCTGCAAATCATCAAAGCTTTTGTACACCGAGGCGAAGCGAATGTAGGCCACAGGGTCCAGTTGCTTCAATTGCTGCATCACCAGCTCACCCAGAAATTTGGTGTCGACTTCGCGCGTGGCGTTGATCAGCAGTTTTTCTTCGATGCTGGCCACGGCGTTGTCGATGGCTTCGGCGGGTACTGGGCGCTTGCGCAGTGCCAGCATCAGGCTGCCGCGAAGCTTCTCGCGTGAAAACTCAACCCGGGAACCGTCTTTTTTGACAATGGCCGGGAAAAAAAGCTCGGCCCTTTCGTAGGTGGTGAACCGCTTGCTGCAACTGCCGCATTGGCGACGCCGGCGAATGGCGTCGCCATCGTCCGAAGTGCGCGAGTCGACCACCTGGGTGTCAACGTGGTTGCAGAAGGGGCATTTCATCCGAGGGGCCGTGTTGAGAGCACATGAAAAAACACCGAGAAGCGGTCAGGCAGTCTCGGTGTTTTTTTGATGCACATTTAGTTGCTGTACACAGGGAACTGGCTGGTCAGCGCCTGTACTTTGGCGCGGACGGTGGCCAATGTGGACTCGTCTTCCGGATTTTCCAGCACATCGGCAATCAGATGCCCAACCTGGCGGGCCTGCTCTTCTTTAAAGCCCCGTGTGGTCATGGCCGGGCTTCCCAAACGGATACCGCTGGTGACGAATGGCTTTTCCGGGTCGTTCGGAATGGCGTTTTTGTTCACGGTGATGTGCGCTTTGCCCAACGCAGCCTCGGCTGCTTTGCCGGTAATGCCCTTGGCACGCAGGTCCACCAGCATCACGTGGCTTTCGGTGCGGCCCGACACAATGCGCAAACCGCGCTCCACCAGGGTTTCAGCCAGGGCCTTGGCGTTGGCCACCACCTGTTGCTGGTATTCCTTGAATGCGGGCTGCAGCGCTTCGTGGAAGGCCACTGCCTTGCCTGCGATGACGTGCATCAGCGGGCCACCCTGAATGCCGGGGAAAATGGCGCTGTTGATTTGCTTGGCAATGGCCTCTTTCATGAGAATGACGCCACCGCGTGGGCCACGCAGGCTTTTGTGCGTGGTGGAGGTGCACACGTCGGCATGGGGCACAGGGTTGGGGTATACGCCTGCGGCAATCAGGCCGGCGTAGTGGGCCATGTCGACCATGAAGTAGGCGCCCACTTCCTTGGCGATTTTTGCAAAACGTTCAAAGTCGATGCGCAGGGCATAGGCGGATGCACCGGCGATGATGATTTTCGGCTTGTGCTCGCGGGCCAGTTGCTCCACTTGCTCGTAATTGATTTCTTCTTTCTCGTTCAGGCCGTAGGACACCACGTTGAACCATTTGCCGGACATGTTCAGCGGCATGCCGTGCGTGAGGTGACCGCCTTCGGCCAATGAGAGGCCCATGATGGTGTCGCCGGGTTGCAGCAGGGCAAAAAACACAGCCTGGTTGGCTTGCGAGCCCGAGTTGGGTTGCACGTTGGCGGCTTCGGCGCCAAACAGTTGCTTCAAACGGTCGATGGCCAGTTGTTCAACCACGTCCACATGCTCGCAACCGCCGTAGTAACGCTTGCCGGGGTAGCCTTCCGCATACTTGTTGGTCAGCTGGGAGCCCTGGGCTTCCATGACGGCGGGGCTGGCGTAGTTTTCAGAGGCGATGAGTTCGATGTGGTCCTGCTGGCGGGTGTCTTCCAGCTGGATGGCTGCCCAGAGTTCGGGGTCGGTTTGGGCAATGCCCTTTTGGCGGTCAAACATGGTGATTTCCGTGGGAAAGATTTCCGTCAAGAACGGGATTTTAAAACTGCGTGTGTTTTGCACCGGCGGCGCCCAATGTGCTGCAACGTCCGCGAATGAATTCAGCCCGCTATTTTAATGGATTTCAGGCATTTAGGCCACTCGGCCGTCGACTTCGTCGGCCGCCACGCTGCCTTCAGGCCCCTCGAGATGATCGGTGTAGGCCCAATGGATCACATCCCGGCGGCCGACCTCATAAAAGTCAACGATGTGGATCCCGCAGTTGGGCAGCAACCAAGCCCTGGGCTTGTGCAGGGGTTCGGCCGTGCAGTGGCGGTAAATGCAGTCCAACACCCCGCCATGGGCCACCAACAGCACTGTTTTGCCCGCATGGGCCTGGTGCAGGGCTTGCACACAGTCCACCACCCGTTGGCTGAATTGAATCAGCGACTCGCCACCCACAATGGCTGCTTCCGGGTCGCGGGCTTTGAGTGCCGCAAACTCGGTCGGGCTTTTGGCCTGCATCTCGTCGCCCGTCAGGCCAGACAAATGCCCGTAATTCCGCTCCCGCAGGGCGGTGGTGACCTGCAGGGGGCTTGGCCGCGCCCCGTGGATCAGCCGAGCCGTGGTGAGCGCCCGGTCCAGGTCGCTGGACACACCATGTTGATACAGGCCATGAGGCTCGCCCATGGCAGCTTCAAGGCTGTTCAGGCAGTCAGCCACCTGACGGGCTTGTTGCAAGCCCCGGGCATTCAGCGGGATGTCCGTGTGGCCCTGAAACCGCTTTTCCTGATTCCAGTCGGTTTCGCCGTGGCGCACCAACACAAAGCGGGTTGCGTCAACGGGTTTGGGCCATGCCGCCAGCAGGGCTTTCATGCCAAGTGGACGCGGGCAAATTTGCGCTTGCCCACCTGAATCACATAACTGCCTGCAGAAAGCCGAGTGGCTTTGTTGCTCACCTTTTCGCCATCGATCTTGACGCCACCCTGTTCAATGTTGCGGTTGGCCTCCGATGAGGAGGGCGCCAATTCTGCGGCCTTGAGCACCCAGGCCAGTCCTGCGGTATCCTCGCCTGTGGGCAGGCTGAGGTTCACCTCAGGCATGTCCTCGGGCAGCACGCCTTGCTTGAAACGGGCTTCAAATTCGGTCAAAGCATCCACAGCCGCTTGGGCATTGTGGAAGCGCGTCACAATTTCTTGGGCCAGTGCCACCTTGGCGTTTCGAGGGTTGGCACCTTGGGCGCATGCTTCTTTCAGGGCGGCAATCTCGGCCAGCGATTTGAAGCTCAGCAAGGTGTACCAGTTCCACATCAGCTCGTCCGAAATGGACATCACCTTGCCGAACATCTCGGTGGGCGATTCGGTCACGCCGATGTAATTGTTTTTGGACTTGGACATTTTGTCCGTGCCGTCCAGCCCCACCAGCAGCGGCATGGTCAAAATGCACTGCTGGGCCATGCTGTGTTGCTTTTGCAATTCACGGCCCACCAGCAAATTGAATTTCTGGTCGGTTCCGCCAATTTCGAGGTCACTTTTCAGAGCGACCGAGTCATACCCCTGCATCAAGGGGTATAAAAATTCATGCACCGCAATGGGGACACCCGATTGGTACCTTTTGGTGAAATCTTCCCGCTCCAGCATTCGGGCCACGGTGTAGCTGGAGGCCAGGCGAATCATGCCGTCCGCGCCCAGGGGCATGCACCATTCGCTGTTGAAACGGATTTCGGTCCTTTCCGCGTCCAGGATCTTCACGGCCTGTTCGTGGTAGGTCTTGGCGTTTTCCTGAATCTGTTCCTTGGACAGGGGGGGGCGTGTGCTGTTGCGGCCAGAGGGGTCGCCAATCATGGAGGTGAAATCCCCAATCAGGAAAATCACTTGGTGGCCCAAGTCTTGCAACTGCCGAAGCTTGTTGAGCACCACGGTGTGGCCCAAGTGAATATCGGGCGCTGTGGGGTCCAGCCCGAGCTTGATGCGCAGGGGAATGCCAGTCTGCTCACTCTTTTGGAGTTTTTGAATCCATTCGGCTTCGATCAGCAGTTCTTCGCAGCCTCGTTTGGTGACTTCAAGGGCGTGAGCAACCGAGTCGGATAATTTCGTTTCCGCTTGTAAATTATTTGACTCACCGCTAACAGGTGACTGGTTCATTTGGCAATCCTTTGTTACACTCCGGTTCGGTCAGTGTTGTTTTTATGGAAAAAGCCCTTTTTGGGTGCCCGTTTTGGGTCCCGGCAGGTGTCCAAGAATTACAACAAATTCAAAACCTACAATACAAGAACATGATGCTTCAGACATTCCTAGAGCGAGCAATCGCCGCTGCAGTCAGAGGGTTTACCTCCGCAAAGCACCTGGTGCACAGTGGTTTGCAGTTTGCGGACTCCGCATTGCCTGCCTCACCAGCCCACCGAAAGTGGGTCATTGTAGGGTTTTTTTCCCTGCCGGTTTTGGGCGCAGTTGTTGCAATTGCCAGCTCTGGTGAAAATTCTGCCGCTTCTTTTCAAGCAGGTGACCCCACCGCCGTGGTTCAGGCCATCGACCTGAATCTGTCGCAGGTGGGTGTGTACGCGGTCGACCCCCTGGTGGCTGAGGAAAAAATTCGTCGCGGCGAAACCCTGGTGGAAATGCTGGAGCGCCTCAATGTGAACACCGCCGGTCTGGCTGCTTTCATCAAGGGTGACCCTGTTGCCAAAAAGCTGGCCAATTTGCGTGCAGGCCGGGTGCTGAGTGTTCAGCAAAACGCTGCTGGCGACTTGGTGTGGCTGCGTTACAAAAGCGGCGTGGACGAAGACAGCCAGGAATCCATCCTGGTGCAAAAAACAAACGGTCAGTTTTCAGCCAAGCTGGAATCCGTCAATTTTGAAAAGCAGGTGGTGTTCAAGTCAGGCCGGATTGAGTCCAGTCTGTTTGCTGCCGCCGACAAAGCTGGCCTGCCCGATTCGGTGGCCATTCAGTTCACTGAAATTTTTGGCTCAGAGATCGATTTTCACCGCGAACTTCAGCGGGGTGATGAATTCCGTGTGGTCTACGAAGACATGCTGGTGGATGGCCGCTCTGCACGCGCTGGTCGAGTGCTGTCGGTTGAATTCGTGAACGGTGGCAAAGTGCACAAAGCCTACTGGTTTGCGCCAAAAGGTCAGCAGGCAGGCTATTACAACGACGAAGGCCGCAGTTTGAAGAAGTCATTCCTGCGTGCACCGCTGGCGTTTTCTCGTATTTCGTCCGGGTTTACCAACGCGCGGTTCCACCCCATTCTGCAAACCTGGCGGGCGCACAAAGGTGTGGACTACGCCGCTGCAACGGGCACACCAGTCATGGCCACTGCCAATGGCACGGTGAAATACGTCGGCCAGCAAAACGGGTACGGCAATTTCATCGAAATCCAGCACCCTGGCGGTATCTCCACAGCATATGCGCACCTCAGTGGTTTCGCGCGCGGGTTGCGAAAAGGTCAGTCGGTTGAGCAGGGACAAATCATCGGTTACGTGGGTTCAACCGGTTGGGCCACAGGTCCACACCTGCACTACGAGTTCCGCGTGAACGCTGTGGCGCGCGACCCGCTTTCCGTCAAAGTGGCGCAAGCCATTCCGCTGGACAAGGCGTCTTTGGCCGAGTTCAAGCGTGCGCAATTGGGATTGGACCGCCGCATGGCCCTGGCTGCCCAGGTGCGCGTCGCCAACGCACAATGATTTTATTCGGAGGCATGTCTGGCACCAGCACAGATGGTGTCGACATAGCCGCTATTCACTGGCTGCCCGATGGGCAGCTTCGTTTTTTGGGCATGGTTTCCCAGCCTTTCGATGCTGGTTTGCAAGCCGACCTGCTCACCTTGCAAGCCGTGCCGCCACGGAACGGAAGCCTGACCGATGACCCGATTCTCTTCTTGTTGAAGGTCCGGCAGCGTTTGGCCGATGCCTACATTGAGGCGGCCAAAACGTTGCTTTCGACCACAGGGCTGGATGCGTCTGATGTTCGTGCGTTTGGCGTGCATGGTCAAACGCTGCGCCACAGGCCAGACTTGAACATCACCTACCAGTTGATGGACGCCGCACGCGTGGCAGCGCAGTTGAGCATTCATGTGGTGCACGACTTTCGCTCAAAAGATGTGGCCTTGGGGGGGCAAGGCGCCCCCTTGGTGCCGGCATTTCACAGGGCTTGGCTGCAGTCCAGGGGAATGGCCGCCAGCACCGCGGTCCTCAATGTGGGCGGGTTTTCAAACCTGACCATCCTCGGTTCGATCGATGCCCCGGTCCATGGGGGCGATTGTGGCCCTGCCAATTGCCTCATGGATGCCTGGGCGTGGCGCACCCGCCAGCAACCCATGGATGTGGATGGTCTGATGGCAGCCGCCGGACAGGTCAATCCGGATCTGTTGGTCCGTTTGCTGTCCCACCCATTTTTGAGTCGCCCCTGGCCCAAAAGCACCGGTCGGGATGAATTCACCCTGGATTGGCTGGATCAGTGTTTGGCAGGCATGAATACGCAGCCCAGTGATGAGGACGTGATGCGCACTTTGCTGGAGTTGTCGGTGCAGTGCATCGTGAAGTGCTTGCCCGACGGCTATTCTCACGGGGTTGGCCGCTTGGTCGTTTGCGGTGGTGGGGTTCACAACGCGGTGTTCATGAGCACGCTGAAGGCCGCCGTGGCCCCCCTGGAAGTGGTGTGCTTCGATGATCTCGGTTTGCCTGCACAAGCCGTGGAAGCGTGTGCATTTGCCTGGATGGCTGGCGCACTGCTCAGTGGTATTGAAGCCAATTGCGTGGGGGTGACAGGCGCCAGTCGTCCCGCGTTGTTGGGCAGCGTACAGGCCTGGAATTGATTGTCTGTTAAAGGCTCTCGGCGTCTTCCGTGATAGACACCGAATCCTTTCTTGAACGGACAGGGAATAACTCCGACAGGATTTTGAAACCCTGTTCTGGTTCTCCAGGTTTGTAAGCAATGTGGATGGTGTTGTCTTTAAAAACAACGGATTTGCGCTGGTTGGAATTCGCCGGGCAAACAGTGACCAAGCACGGCGCGGTACGCCGGCGATTGCGGATGCCCTCGACCGCACGCAATGCCTCGCTGGACTCATGCTCTGTGCCTGCATAAAACACATACACCATCAGTTGTCCGTTCAGGTTGGACTGATCTTGATGGTTTCCGGCTCGCAGACGTTCAAATTCAATCTGGTCGAAATGTTGCGCAGGCATGTGGCTTTGTGCGCATTCCAGGGACTCATTGGAGGGCGCCAACACCCGCGCCACCAAGCCAGAGTCCGACCGTCTTTCATCATGCAGCGAGAACAGGTGCCGATCATTGACAGATGGCAGCGCCACTTGAAACACCGACCCTCGAATCCGGTTTCCAAGCACGCGGTTTTTGCAGTCTGTTTGTGCTTGAATCTGTTCACTCAACTCCTGAACAATGGTCGATCCATGTCCCCAGCCTTTGTTGCATTGATGGGTTGGGTCTGTGTGGACGCCCGGTCCGGTGTCGATGATTTGAATCAACACTTTTTTACCCCGACCGCGCACACCAATGACCACACCGCCGCGCTCGGTGTATTTGATGGCGTTGTCCAAACCGTTGCGCAGGATTTTCGTCAGTGATTCAACATGGGTCAAACCTTCATGTGCGTTGGGCGAATAGCGCAGGTCCAGCCCTTTGGCTTGAGCGAGCAGTCGGTATTCTTCCACCAAAGGTTCAATCACATCGCGCAGCCGAACAGGTTTCAGTAGCCCAAATTGATCGTTGCTCGGGTATTGAAAAGCATCTTCGAGTTGGATGAAAAACTCCTCCATCATCTGCTTGAGTGCCTTTTGCGCGGTTTGTATGTGTTGATACCGGGCGCTGACCTCGGGGTCTTTTGCAATCGCTTTGCCGACACTGGCCAAAATTCCCAGTGTGCTGAGCGGTTGCCGAAGGTCATGTCTGAAATCCTTGAGGACACGTCGGCTTTTGTAGGCAATTTGCATCGCGGCGGTTTCAATTCGGTGCTGAGGTGCCTGAATCTCTCCCTTTTTCAATTTGATGCGGTCCTGTATCAACATGTGAAACACTGTCAACACCGCCAACGTCCAGGTCAGCCCATGGGCGAATGCCGGCAACAAGGCAGACACCACAATACCCTGGGCCTCCAGTTGAACGCACAAAAATGCCATGACATACAGTGCTGCAAAACTGAGCGCCTTGGCTTTGGACACCCAATTAATTCCTCGATAGCCCATCAATAGCCCAACCAGCACCAGGCTAAGCACTGCACTGGCCAGGATGATGCTTTCAAACCCACCAATGAAGCTTCCAATGCTGACACTGACGAAGCTCAGCGCGGGCCAGAGTGGGCTTTGCTGGTCATTTAACTGCAGCCCAACCGTTCGGTTCACATAGGCCATGGTGAACAGGCAACTCGACGCCCCGCTGATCAGTGCAAACCACGCGTTGTTTTCCAGGTCGTTTTCAACCGGGGTCATGCCACTGACCAGCAAGGCCAGCAGTAGCACTGCGCCCACCGCGCCGATGGCATTTTTTCTTTGATTGGGCAGCACGTTGCCCAAAAAGGGATACACCGTGACTCCCCAGAGTGCTGCTGCGAACAATGATTCAAGTGACATAGACTGCGGCGCGTTGACCCGATTCTGTCAATCGGGTCTTGTTGTGACAATGGTCAGGCTGACACGGTGTTCAAACGTGGGATTTTTCGATACAAACTGACCGCTTGGGTGCGGTTTTTTACATTCATTCGGGTAAAGATTTCCCGGAGATGGGTCTTGATCGTTTCCGGGGACAGGTCCAGTTTCCGAGCAATTTCTTTGTTGGACAATCCGGAAGCCAGGTACTGCATCACTTGCTGTTGTTTGTGCGTCAGTTGAATGCTGTGTGGCTGACCTGTTCGGCCGGTGATGTGATCGCCTGACGCGCTGCGGTTGTTCAGGGCATTGGGCCGCCACTGGACCTGTACCCCCGCACGTGTCAACGCCTCCAACAGCAGGGCAGAGGTGTGCTCGAAACCCTCCGCCTTGGACAATGTCCAGCTGGGTGCTCGTTCGTTGGGTTGAACGGTGTTGAGCAGTGATTCGTCACCACTCATGATGACCATGGGCAAATCGGGAGCCAGGGCCGCAATGCCGTTGATGACCTGCTGCCCCTGCGCATCGGGCAATTTGAGGTCGGTGATCACCAGCGATGGCTGGTGGTTGCGCAGCAGCTCTTTCGCATGCTCAAGCGAACCGGCGCACAACATCTGGGCGTTGGTTGCCACAAATTCAACAAGGTCTTTGATGCCCGTTGCGAATAGGGGGTGGTCTTCTATTACCAGAATCTGGTTGTTGGCCATGGGTGTTCTCCTCCCGAGTGGGTTAGTTAAAACGGCGTCACTACAAATGTGATGAACCCATCATCGGGGGATATCCACCGCTTTCCAACCCTCTTTAGGGTGAGTAAAGCGGTAGTCGATGAAGGCGTCAATCGTTTGCTTAACAAAATGACCCAAACTTGGTGAAAATACGTAATTACCCTAGGGTGGTTTTGTGGCTCAGATGCCATGAATTCTTGTCCTGCCTGCTGAATTTTCAGGAATGATCCGGGCGGATTTCATTACAATGGAGTCACTTCCAGACATGGTGACCCCAACAGAGGGTGGCTTAACACGGCATGAGATCACGCACAGGCAGCACACCCAAACCCCTTGATGAAACCCAAGCCCGCGTGCGTCGCAAAGAGCAAACTCGGCAGAACCTGCTTCAGGCCGCGCTAAACCTGGTGGGCAACGGCAGCAGTTTTACAGCGCTGGGTATTCGCGAAATAACCCGCGAGGCGGGCGTGGTACCCACTGCGTTCTATCGCCACTTCAAAACCACCGACGAATTGGGCTTGGCCTTGGTGGAAGAAGGTGGGATCACCTTGCGCCGTTTGTTGCGCGAAGCACGGCAGGCCAGTCTGCCCGGTGAGGACATGATTCGTCATTCGGTCAGCGTTTTTGTGGGTTATCTCAAACAGCACCACCTTGAATGGCGCTTTGTCAGCTCAGAGCGGTCGGGTGGCTCGCCGGTATTGCGTGCGGCCATTCGCAATGAAATTGCCCATTTCACCCACGAAATGGCGTCGGACCTTAGAGCACTGAATATTTTCCCCAAGCTGGCCACCAACACCTTGCAGCTGATTTGCAGTGTGGTGGTCACGCTCATGATGAATTCTGCCGTGGACTTTCTGGACATGAAGCCAGACCAGCCCGCCGTCGAGCGCGAGATGATTGACAACTTTGTGAAACAGATCGTGATGGTTTTTCTGGGTGCTGCCCACTGGGAAGAGGAGCCGACCCATTCCCTGTCTGACAAAATCGCGGGACGGCAATGACCCAGCCTGTGATCTACGTGGACTTGGACGGTACGCTGAGTCCATCGGATGTCTTGATGGAGTCCTGCCTGTTGCTCCTCAAGAGAAACCTGCTTTACGGGTTTTTGATGGTTTGGTGGGCGTTGAAAGGCGGCTGGATTTTCAAGCAGGAAGTTGCTCGCCGGGTAGACCCTGTGCTGGATCGGCTGCCGGTTCGCAGCGAGGTCATGGATCGATTGCAGCAATTCAAGACATCGGGTCACACATTGGTACTGGCCAGCGCCTCGCTGAAGCGCGATGTGCAAAAGGTGGCCGACCGTCTGGGCATTTTTGATCGCGTGATTGCCAGCGAGGACAGCAACTTGAAAGGCGTGCGCAAATTGGCCGCCATTGAATCGGATGCTGCTGGCGCACCGTTTGTGTACTTTGGTGATGCGGCTGTTGATTTGCCGATTTGGCAAAAGGCCGCATTGGCGTTTGGTGTGAATGTGTCGCCTGTGGTCCAGGCCCGTGCCAAAGCAGCTGGTGTTGAATTGCAACGCATTGACACGCCTCGCCCGTCCCTGCGGGTGTGGTTGAAGGCCATGCGCATACAGCAGTGGGCGAAGAATGGCTTGCTGTTTTTGCCGCTGATTGCTGCCCACAGCCGTGACCCCCAGCAGTGGTTGGCCATGCTGTGGGGGTTTGTTGCATTTGGCTTGGTGGCTTCAGCCACTTACATCTGGAACGACCTGATGGACCTGGATTCCGACCGTCAGCACCCCCGCAAGCGGAACCGGCCCATGGCCAGTGGTGCAGTGTCCATCCCGCAGGCGTTTGTGTTCATGAAGGTTTTGGGTGTCAGCGGTTTTTTGGTGGCCCTGCTGGCGGTCAATGTCCAATTTTTTGCAGTGCTGTGGATATACACCGTGGTCACCCTGCTGTACACGTTTGTGTTTAAGCGCACCGCCTTTGTGGATGTACTGTTGCTGGCCTTGCTGTACACCGTGCGGGTCATCGCGGGTGGGGTGGGAACCGGCATTGCCCTGTCCAGTTGGTTGCTGGCCATTTCGCTCTTTTTGTTTTTAAGCCTGGCCTTGGTGAAGCGCTGTGCTGAACTGGAGTTTTTGCAAATTGAAGGCAATGTGCCCCACGGACGTGGTTACCGCATGAGCGATTTGAGCTATCTGGTGTCCATGGGTATTTCCAGTGGTTTTGTGGCGGTGCTGGTGTTGGCCTTGTATGTCGACAGCCAGAATGGATCCCGTTTGTATTCCTCCCCCCAATATCTCTGGGGCGTGTGCCCGCTGTTTTTGTATTGGTTGATGCGGATCTGGATCCTCACTTCTCGCAAAGAGATGATTGATGACCCGGTTCATTTCGCGTTGAACGACCGCATCAGTTGGGGCTTTCTGCTGGCGACTGTTGTGCTGTTTTCTCTGGCCGCGTAATTTTCTCATCCATTGCCCTGATGCCTATGTCCAACACCGCCCTTGGTTCTTCCCCTTCTGTTACCCAAGCCCGACAGACATTCTGGATCGTGGTGCTGGTGACTGCTGTGCTCAAGTTGTGGTTGGCGCATTGGTTCCCCATGACCAGTGACGAAGCCTTTTTCTACCTGTGGGCCAAGTTTCCAAACTGGGGGTATTACGACCACCCACCGATGATCGGCTGGTGGTTGTGGGTGTTGGACCATCTTGAGGGGACGCCCCTGGTCGTTCGCAGTGCAACTGTGTTGCTGACCACGGTGATTGCCTTTGGCGTGGTGGCGCTGTTGAAACGCTTGCTGCCCGCTGAGCAGGAGGCCAAAGCATGGTTGGGTGGAGCGGTGTACCTCAGCTTGCCGGTGTCTTGGTATGGTGTGTTTGTGACCACCGACACGCCTTTGATTTTCTTCATGGCGCTGGCGGTGTTCACCTATGTGCTGGCCGTGCGCAAAGGCTCGCACTGGGGTGTTTTTTTTGCGGGCGCTTTCACTGGCCTGGCCTTTTTGTCCAAGTATTTTGCCGTGTTGCTGGGCATCGCCTTTGTGTTGCACCTGCTGCTAGTGCAGCGCAGCTGGCGCATGCTGTTGTGCCTGGCCGCGGGTGGTTTGCCGTTTGCCTTTGTCAACATTGCCTACAACGCCTTCAATTGCTGGAACAACATCATGTTCAACCTGGTGAACCGGCATGAAGATGCGCACCTGGGGTGGCAAACGGTGGCGACCTACATCGGCATGATGTTGTATGTGTTGTCGCCATGGGCCGTGTGGGCTGTTGTGAAAGGGCGGGCAGCCTGGAAGGGCCATTCAGCCTTGGTGGCTGTGCTGTGGGTACCGCTGGCCTTGTTCCTGTTTATTTCGCTGGAAAAAACCATCGGCTTGCATTGGGTGCTGGGTTTTGTCCCAACGGCTTTTGTATTGCTCGGCTTGTCCACCAGTGCCGATCAAATGGGGCGTTTTGTGCGCTGGAATGCGGTGTTGGCCGTGCCCCATGTGGTGCTGTTTGCACTGCTCATGCACGCCAGCCCCAACATTTGGAAAAGCAGTTTCCGGGATGATGTGGTGTTTCACCGGCAGACAGATGCTGTGTTGAAAGGACTGACGGCCGACATGCCCCAAGGGGCGGTGTTGACCACGGTGGCGTATTCGCCAGCCTCGCTGTTGACTTACCACTATGGACAAGTGGTGCCGGTGTTTGGGCCCGGAAAGTACCACGCCCGCAACGATGATGTGTTTGTGGACTGGCGACAAATGGCGGGGAAAGACATTCGCATTGTGGCCAAGGACAAACCGATTGACCCAACCAGCTACCAGCCCTACTTTGAGTCTTCCTCGGTGAAAACCGAGACCATTGAAGGCATTCCATTCACCGTGGTGGATGGACACCGCTTCAATTATGAAAAATTTCGGGATGTGGTGCTGCGCGAGGCGGTGACCAAGTACTACAAAATCCCCAACGGTTTGCCAGTGTTTGACTGTCCGTTTGGACGTAAATACGGCTTTGAAGCGGAATGCCGCATTGGTGACATGGGTGTGTTGAAATCGGTTCTGAAATAAAAAACGGGCTCACTAATAGGCTCAATGAGTGAGCCCGTCGAGAGTGAGCCCGAACAATTCAGCGGATTGGTTGCCAGGAAGACTCTCCGTCGATCCAGACAATGGCCCCATCGGGCTGGTGTCGCAAACCAATTTTCCAGGATTGAACACCCGGTTTATTGGGTTTTTGAACCTTGAGACGCGGGTCCTGCCAGGCCAGCGTGTTGCTGTTGGACACCTCACTCCAGCCGTCTGCAGTTTGTTCTGCGCGTGCAAACAAACCCAACGAATTGCTCCAGGGGTGCTGGCGGTTAAGCAGTGCCCCATCCGTCCCCAAACGGGCAAAGGCTTGCATGTGCTCATCCAGCACCTCGAAGCTGCCCTCTGTGCCCGGCAGTATCGACACCATCACGGTTTGCCCGCTTAGGCCGGGAATCACGGTCAAGAGCTGGTCCACCAGTGCCGGGTTGTCTGTGCTTCGAACCGCCAGAATTTTGGGTTGCCAAAAACCCGTCACTGGCTTTTCAGCCTCACGTGCCACACGCAGTGTGTGAACTTGTCCATCCACCCGAAGTTTGACCGTGAAGGCTTTGAGGGTTTCGTCCATGAGGCGGGCGTCGTACCAGCCAATGCCATCGGCCTGTTGCACCGCTACCCAGCTTTCAGGCAATTTGCCGGACTTCACTGCAGCAGGAATGGCACCGCCACCGGGTTGTTGAGCCCTGTACCAATTGGGGTTGTTGACGTCGGCCTGCACCTGGCCATTGCGCACCCGCAGAAATGGCTTGCCACGTTGATCCAGAATGTCCACTGCATGTTGACCGTTGGTGGCCAATGCAAACTGATAGGCTGTGGTTTGAACCACCGACACATCGACGCCTTTGGGCAGGGTGGATGTCTGTTTGAGCGTGGGAACACCACCTTCGTTGTGGTGCTCGGCATGCGCCCAACCCGGGGCGGGTTGGGCACAGGCGCAGGCGATGAGCCCGGCCAGCAGGCTGTTGCGAAGCTTAGGCCCCATGCTTGAGCATGAAACTGACGCTCTTGGAGGGCAACAGGTTACCGGCAGAGTCTTTGCTGCGTGCAAACACCATGTAGGCACCTTGTGGCACCACGGCGGCCTGGTCGGGAATGCGGAAGCTGATCTGCTTGCCATTCGCCTTGGTGAACATCGACTTTGGAATCACCACCGTGCGCTGGTCACCGTCAATCAGGTGGGTCATCACCGTGTGGCGTACCAAGGTGATGGAATCGATCTGGCTGGCGTTGGTTTTGTCACCCAGCTCGATCGTCACCTCTTGGCCCTTCAAGTACTGGTGCAGCATCGGCTTGCCGGTGGCAGGGTCGATGGCAGCGGCGTCCTTGAAGCCCTTCAGCTCGGGGCGGTCGGGGTGGAACACATAGGGCGGTGAATAGATCTCGAAGGATGGATCGCGGCCATCATTGGGAGCGAAACCAAATTGGGCCAGGTTGATGTTCTTCAGATACAGCGTGGAAATGGGGGCATGGCCACCGACCAGCACACGGCCATCCGGCATCAGCAAGGCGGTGTTGTGGTAGGTGCGGGGGTGGTTGGACACGGCCATCTGCTCCCACTTTTTGGTGCGTGGGTCGAAGCGCTCGGTGGTTTGCCGGGCAAATTCAACCCCCGGTGCGGCCACGCCGTCCCGGTCGCCACCGTTGAACACGGTCACCGAGTCATCAGGCAGCAACACACCCGTGCCATACCAACGTGTTTGATTCAACGCACCGGTGACTTCACTTTCATAGCCCACGATTTTGGCGTCTTTCACGTTGGGGGCCAGCTCAGTTTTCACCGTGTCGATGCGGGAAGAAGCCACTGCGACATATCCACCGGGTGAGGTCAATCCAACCAGCGGCAATACGCCACCGGCCGTCAGGAAGCTGGCATCGGTGTACTTGCCTTGGGCGTTGGGCTTCAGTGGCAGCATGACGGAGAATGTGGAGCCGCGCATGCCGCCACCCACTGCTTTTTGCAGCATTTGCTCGGGGTTGCCAGTGCCCAAGGTGC
This sequence comes from Limnobacter sp., assembly GCF_036405155.1. GTDB lineage: Bacteria > Pseudomonadota > Gammaproteobacteria > Burkholderiales > Burkholderiaceae_B > Limnobacter. The sequence goes on from NZ_DASWYD010000004.1 coordinate 283,592, forward strand.
CGAGCAGGCTCATCAGGGCTTGCGGGCTTTTCACGGGTGCGCTCATCAGGGTATTGGTGAGGGCTGTCATGGCTGCATTGCGGGCTGTGGGCACGTTCAGGATTTGGGTGAACGATTCCAGACCTGCCTGGCTAAAGCGCAATGGGAAACCGGCGTAGGCCAAGTCAGACCACTGGTCTTTGCCCGGGTTGTAGGTGGCTGCGATGTTCCACAGCGGTTGGTCAATACTTTGACCAAACGGGTTGAAGGCCTGGCCGCCAGCGTTGTACAGCACGTGGCCGTTGGGCAGCAGGTGCAAACGCGGGAACAAGGGCAGGGTGCGTTGTGCCGCTTCACCATTGACCTTCCAGACGCCTTTGCCGCCATTGGCATTGGGGTCGAAGGTTTCGGTGTGCACCACATTTCGGCCGCTTTGTTCAGGCGCTTGTGGGTAGATGGGCTTGAGCAGTTTGGTCACGCCACTGGCGACAAAAATCTTGCTGTCGGACAAGGTCACCAGCGATGGATACCAGCGGCCGAAATTCATGTCGGCCATCTGGGTCCAGCGATTGGTGTTGGGGTTGTAGGCGCGGCTGTTGCGCAGGCCTTCCAGCTCGGTCAAACCATAGCCCAGTGCATTGCTGCCAGGCTCGCTGTAGTAGGACGTACCGCCCACCGCCAAAATACGGCCATCGGCCAGCATGGCCACGTCCGCGCAAAACAGGGCGCCATCGGCACTGTTGGTGTCTTTGTTGGACAGGCCAGGGATGAGTTCGGTGATGTTGTAACCGTTGGGGTTGGCGCCGGCGTCTACTTCAATGGGGCGCACCCAGCTGGTGGCTGCATTGGTGTCGCGAGGAATGCGCATGACGCGGGTTTGGTCGTTGATGGCTTTTTGGCCAAAGTCCACCAAAATACTGAATTCAAAATCTTCGGTGCCTTCCAGCGCATTGAAGTACAGAAAGTCGCCATTGGGCAGCAGGGAGATGGTGCCGGCTGCTGGCTTGCAGCGGTTTTTTCCGGTCACAGGGTCGACCAAACACTTTTGGTCGGTGCGGGTGCCCACAGCGTCGGGGTTGCGGTCTTCAGTGGGGCTGCGGCGGTACACAAACGGCTCCGCAAAAGGCTTCGTGAACGTGCCTTTGCAGTTGGTGGATGTGCAGGTTTTGGTACTGCTGGCGCCGGTGTTGAGGGGGTTTTTGCTGCCGATCAGGTCATCGAGCAAGCCTGCGTTTGCGGGCAATGCAAAGCCCGTGTTCAATACTGTCAGCGCGATGAGCGCATGCAGACGCTTGACTTTCATCATGTCTCTTTCCTCTTTGCAAGTTGATGCTGTCGCAAAGGGATTCACCTGTAACCCAGTGGGTTCAGGCGTTTCCTCCCTTGTTTGCCTCTGATGTTTTATTTTGAAAAACCTTCGTTCTTCGCGGGTGTTTTGAATACTTTGCGCAGTAACGAAGTGTTAACAAGTGTAATCACCAGAACGGGGTGGGGCAAGGGCAGACCCCCCTCCAAACAGGGGGGGGTGGCGTTGATAAAACCGGACAAGAAAAAAGCCCGACAGGGTTAATACCTATCGGGCTTTTTGGGATGTTTGGTGGCGAATCAGGGACTCGAACCCCGGACCTGCGGATTATGATTCCGTCGCTCTAACCAACTGAGCTAATTCGCCGAAAGACCGCGATTATAACGAATGTTTTTGAAAAAATCAAAGCATCCGTTCAACCCGCCATATTTGGTATTTCAAAGCGGCCCATGCACCGGCCACAATCGCCAGCACGGTGATCCATGATGCCACCGACAAGGTGCTGACACCGCTTAAGCCCTGGCCAACCGTGCAACCGAGGGCGAGAATGCCGCCAAAACCCATCAGCGCAGCACCCACCACATGGTTGGCGGTGTCTTCCACGCCCTGGAAGCCTTCCCAGCGGAATGTGCCTTCCTGCAGTGCGCTGGCGGCTGCGCCCAGAATAACCCCGGCGCAAGCCACCACACCCACAGTCAGAATGCGGCTGGCGTCTGAGTAAAACATGAGCCATTCCAGGGTATAGGCATAAGGCGCCACAAAGCTGAATGCTTCAGGTCGGTTGGCATAGGAGCCGAGGTAGGCGGCTTCCAGTGTGTCAGGGTGCTCTGGTAGGTAGGCCAAGTTGAACGCAATCCACCACACAACGGCAATTGCGATGCCCACGCCCAAACCACCCAGCAGGGTCTCCTTGTTCCATGCGGAGCGGCCAAACAGGCTGGCTGCAATCAACAACACTGGCAAGGCAATCGAGAGGGCTGTGGCCATACCGGGGTTGGCATGGCCGCCCAGCAAACCGGGAAGGCTGCTTGCGCTACCCAGATCAATCTTGAATGGGTCAAGCCAATTCACACGGACCACGCCCAAAACGCCTTTCAGCGCCATATAACTTGTCAACCCCAGCACCAGAAAAACCACCAAAGCCTTGAGGTTGCCGCCGCCGAGCCGAATCAGTGTTTTGCTGCCACAACCCGACGCGAGTACCATGCCTACACCAAAGAGCAGACCACCCACAATCCCGGACAACCAAGACCACTGTGGGTTGAGGTAAATCGTGTCTTCGGGGCGTGCATGGCCGGTGAGCGCCATGACTTGCAATGCCAGTGTGGCCACGCCAATGGCCAGTGTCCAGGCCCGCATGCGACTCCAGTTGCCGAAGTTCACGATGTCGGCCACGGCGCCCATGGTGCAGAAGTGACTGCGGTGCGAGAGCGCACCAAACCACAGGCCGGCGCCAAAGGTGGCCCACAGCACCACTAGGCGCAGGTGTTCGAGGTTGATTTCTTCCATGACTCGTTGAGCATAAACAAACGAGTCCGTATTGTACCGGTGGCTGCCCCGAAAGGGCAGGGCGGCGAAGGCTTTATTTCAGCGCGTCCAGCCGCGTTTTGGCGCTGCCTGCCGCAGCACTGCCCGGGTATTTGCTGATGATTTCAGCCAAAGTTTTTTTGGCGTTGGGAATGGCCTTCAGTTCAAGCTGGGCGCTGGCCATGCTGAGCAAGGCATCGGGCGCGCGTGGGTGGTCCGGGTATTCTTTGGCCAGGTCACGCTGCGTGACCAAGGCACCCTTGTAGTCGCCTTGTGCAAACTGGGCGCTGCCCAGAAAATACCGTACCTGGGGTTCCAGACTGCTTTTTGGGTATTTGCTGACGAAGCCCTGAAATTGACTGACGGCCTGCTGATAATTGCCCGCTTTGAAGTGGTCCAGGCCTGCTTGGTAGTCGGCGTATTGCTCTTGCGGCACAGCCAGAGCCTGACCATCCAGCTCGAGTTTTTTGGGTTCGAGTTGCTTGATCCTGTTTTCCAGGCTGGCGTACAGCACCTTGCTGTCTTCCTGAAGTTTTCGGATGTTGTTGTTGGCAACCTCCAGGTCGCCGCGAAGTTTCGCGATTTCCCGGTCTTTGTCCGAAACCTGCTGGGCCAGCGTGAGCTGGCCCTGTTGTGTGGTGGACTCCAACCGCCCGATTCTCTGCTCCAGTGTTTGAATTTGCTGTCGCAACTCGATGATGGCCCTGCGGGCCTCATTGTCATCAAAAATCGCGAAGGCGTTCATGGATGCCGCACTTAAACCGAACGCGACAGCCAGGGTGACAAACTTGGGCTTCAAATGCATGGGATAAGGAGTCCTTAACTGCGTGGATTACTGGTATGCGATGTCAGCGCGGCGGTTTTCGGCCCAAGCTGCTTCGTTGCTGCCGGTGGCCTTGGGCTTTTCCTTGCCAAAGCTCACGGTTTCAATCTGGGATTCTTTCACGCCCAGCGACAGCATCAGTGTTTTGACGGCGTCGGCACGGCGCTGGCCCAGCGCCAGGTTGTACTCGGCACCTCCACGGTCGTCGGTGTTGCCCTGAATCACCACTTTGCGGTTGGCATTCGCAGCCAAATACTTGGCGTGGTTTTGAACCACGGTACGGTATTCGCCCTTCACGTCATAGCTGTCAAAGTCGAAGTACACGCTGCGCTTGGCCAGCACGCCTTGTGGGTCGTTCAGTGGGTCCATGTCACCCGGTGTAACGGTGGGAACAGCACGGCTGTCACTTTGAGTGGTGCCAGGGGCTTTGCCGGTTTTGCTTTCAACAGGTTTGTCGTTCAGGGGAACGGCCGAGCTACAGGCTGCCAAAATGGCCACCAGAGCAGACAGGGCTGCATATTTTGCGAATGTGTGTTTCATGTGCTTCTCCAAAATCCAAAAGTGATAACAGTGTGTTCAAAAATCGGGTTTCCCAACGGGTTTAGTCGTTGGAGTACGGTCCCCAGGTGGGTTCCGCAATGTCGCCTCCAGTGCTGCTCAGCGTGTTTTTGACACGTCCATCCTTGGACACCATGGCCAGCGCACCCTTGCCACCAGCGCGGGTGGCATACAGAATGAACCGACCGTTGGGCGAGAAACTTGGGCTTTCTTCGCGTCCGGTGGAGGTCAGGACCATGTCCTGTCCGCCAGCCAGGTCCAACACAGCAATCTTAAACAAGCCATCCCGGCGAGTAACATAAGTTAACATTTTACCGTCTGGGCTGACTCTTGGCGAGATATTGTATGCGCCTTCGAACGTGACCCGTGTTGCATTGGCACCACTGGTGCTCATTCGGTAAATTTGAGGGCCTCCGCTGCGGTCAGACGTGAAATAGATGCTCTGACCATCCTGACTGTAATTCGGTTCTGTGTTGATGCCTCCGGTGTTGGTCAGTCTGTCCATGCCCGAGCCATCGGATGCGTTCATCGAGAAAATTTGTGACCCACCATCTTTGGTCAACACCACCGCCAGTTTGCGGCCATCGGCCGACCAGGCTGGTGCGCTGTTGCTGCCTTTGAAATTGGCCACAGCCCGGCGTTTGCCGGTGGCCAGCTCGTGCACAAACACCACGGGTTTGCGGGTTTCAAAGGACACATAGGCGAGTTGACGGCCATCCGGCGACCAAGACGGGGAGATGATGGGCTCCTTGGAAGCCAGCGCCACTTGGGGGTTTGCACCATCGGAGTCCGCAATGATCAGTCGGTAGCGGCCGGGTGATTTTTCAACATAGGCGATGCGTGTGGCAAACACACCTTTTTCGCCCAGCAGTTTTTCGTACACAAAGTCGGCGATTTTGTGGGCAGTCAAGCGCATGGCTGACGGGGCCACCACATAGCTGAATTTGCCCAGCGATTTTTGCTGTGCGGTGTCGTGCAGGTTGAATCGAATGTCTACACGGCCATCGGCGGTTTTGCGTACAGACCCCACCACCAACGCATCCACACCGACGGACTTCCAGGCGCTGGGGTCAATCAGCGTGGATTCGTTGAGGTCAATGTTGCTGGTGGTGTTGATGGCCTTGAAAAAGCCGCTGCGGGTCAAATCACTGTCAATGATGGCCTTGATGTCTTCCGGCAAACCCTGGTTGCCCTGGAACGGGGCTGCCGAGTAATTGATTTGATTGGCACCGACACCGGTGATGTCAATTTTCAGCTGGGCTTGCGCGGCAACGGGCAATACGAAAGCCACGGTGGCAAACAGTAAGCCGCCGAGGCGTTGCATCCAGCGAGAGCCGTGTCGGACCGAGCGAAGGCTGTGTGTGGTGTATTGCATGATGGTCGGGTTGAGATCAGTCATCGTTTTAAACTTTATTGAACGTCTTTTGGACGGAATGAGAGTACGAGCACGGGTTCAACGGAGCCATCCTCAGCCCTGGGAAGTGGACTGGCGCGTTGCAAGGCTCGCTCCACCGCGCTGTCCCACGCGGGAATTCCACTGCTTTGTTTTTGGGTAATCGACACAATCTCGCCGGTGGGCAACTGGCGAACTTCGAACACGGCTTGCGGGTTGCCATCGACACTGCTGGCCCCCGGAAACACGATTTTACTGCGCACATATTGCCGAATTCGGTCACTGTAGCCGGCCTTGTTGCGGCTGCTGCCTGCGCTGCTGCTGCCGGTGTTGGGCAGTCCGCCGGTGGCGCGGGCAATCTCTTCCTCGCGCAGTTTTTTCAGCAGTTCACTGTTGACTTGGGGCTTGGGTTCGGGCTTTTTGGGCTCGGGCTTCGGCTCCGGTTTGGGTTCGGGTTTCTTGGGCTCAGGCTTGGGTTCGGGCTTCTTTGGCTCGGGTTTGGGTTCAGGCTTGGGCTCAGGTTTTTTCTTGTCAGGCTTGGACAGTTCAATGTCCGCCTTTGGCGGCTTCACCGGCGGTGGTTCAACAGCCTTGGGTGGTTCGGGCACGGGCTCTGGCTTGGGTTGTTCCACTTGGGGTTCGGGCTGAACCTCTGGCTGCACCGCTTGCGCTGGGCCTTGCAGGTCGGAAAAAAGCACGGCTTCAAAGGGTGCGGGTTGTTCGGTCCGCCAAGCCAGGCCAATCACAAAGAAAGCAACCAGCAACAGGTGCGCCGCCAGTGACAGGCTCAATCCTGCCTTCTCGCCAGTGTGGTCCACCGGGGGTTCCAGTCGTTTGTCCAAACCGCTTTCGCGTGACATCTTCTCGAGCAGGGCCTGTTGGGCCTGGCTCAGTCGCATTTCTCCGCGTTGACGTGCAAGGTTCACGGCGGCTTATCCCTTGGGTTTGACCAGCAGCCCAACTTTCGGAATGGCTGCCCGCTGCAATGCGTCCATGGCATCCACCACGGCTTGGTATTGAATGGATTTTTCAGCGGAAATGACCACAGGGCGATCGGGTTCGGTGCCCTGCAAGCGTTTTACTTCATCGGCCAAACCGTCCAGTGTCACTTCCCGGCTTTCATTGGTTTTGAGGTCTTTCACCACCAGCTTGCCGACTTGGCGCACCGTCACCTCAATGGGGCGTATCTGCTTGGGCACATTGGTGTTGGTCATGGACGGCAGGTCGATCACCGAGGGGGTGACCATGGGCGCCGTCACCATGAAGATGATGAGCAACACCAGCATGACGTCAATGTAGGGCACCACATTGATTTCGTTGATGCCACGGCGGCTGCGTCGACCCAGTTCTTTCATGTCAGGGACTCCAGAATCAGTGCTGGCGCTGCAGGATGTTCAAAAACTCTTCAACAAAGCTTTCAAACTGGGTGGACAGGCGGTCGATGTCATTGGCATAGCGGTTGTAGGCCACCACCGCAGGAATGGCTGCAAACAGACCGATGGCGGTGGCCACCAAGGCCTCGGCAATGCCGGGGGCCACGGCGGCCAGGGTCGCTTGTTGCACGTTGGCCAGGCCGCGGAACGAGTGCATGATGCCCCACACCGTGCCAAACAAGCCGATGTAAGGACTCACGGAGCCCGCCGATGCCAGGAAGGGCAGATTGCGTTCAAGCAAATCGTTTTCGCGCTGAAAAGCCGCTTTCATGGCACGGCGTGCGCCGTCGATGATGAGGGCATAGTCTGTCAAGCCCTTTTTGTCCCGGGCTCGCAGGAATTCGCTCATGCCGGCTTCAAAAATGCGCTCCAGTGGGCCTGCTTCCATGCGTCGGCTGCTGGCGCGCTGGAAGAGGGTGTTGAGGTCGCCGCCCGACCAGAATTCTTCTTCAAACTTGTCGGATTGTTGCTTGGCCTTTTTCAGTACCGCGTATTTTTTAAAAATGGTGGCCCAGGACACCAGTGAAATAGACACGAGAATCAGCATGACGACTTGCACCACGAAGCTGGCTTCGGTGATGAGCGTGATGAAGGACATGTCGGTGGAGACTTGCATGGTGAAGAGGCCTGAAAAGAAAAAGGTCGAAAATGGACAATGTTTTATTGGGCTGTGGGCAGCAGGTGCCGAAGTTCTTTAAACACCTCGGCGGGTATGGGGGACGGGCGCAGGGTTTGGGTGTCGACACACCCCACCCGGGTTTGCCCTTCACACACCAGCACATCACCACAGCGAATCACCTGTTTGAAGACCGCTGAAACCCGTTTGAGTTCAATCAGCTCAACGGAAACCTCCAACAGGTCTTCCAGTTTAGCAGACCGGCGGTAGTCGATTTCGGTGCGACTGACCACGAACACCTTGTGATGGTGCTCCATCAGGGTTTTCATGCCGATGCTGCGTTGTAAAAACCATTCGCTTCGGGCCCGTTCCATGAACTTGAGGTAATTGCCGTAATAGACCACCCCGGCGGCATCGGTGTCTTCAAAATAGACTCTCAATTTGTATGTGAATGTCATAGGATGGCCGCGCTGGTAAACCCTTGGATCGTGGTATTGTAATGACGCTAACGGTCTTGGGCAGAGACAGGGTAGACAGGCTCAAGAATAAATACACACAAAAATGCACTCAGGAGAAGAGGGATGGCCAGAAACATTCCCGTTTTGGACGCGTCGTGGTTGTATGTGGAGTCGCGTGAAGCGCCCATGCACGTGGGAAGCATGGCGATCTTCACGGTGGAAAACGAACCGGTTCAGGATGCGATTGCCCGCATTTTGACCTGGCTTCGCAGTTCGGTGGAATTCAACCCACCCTTCAATTACCGATTGAACAGCCCCAAATTGCTGACCTTGCGCCCCAAATGGGTTGAAACCGACAAGGTGGATCTGGACTACCACTTCCGGCACAGCGCCTTGCCTTCACCCGGCGGTGAACGCGAACTGGGTGCCTTGATTTCTCGCTTGCACTCTCACCCCCTGGATTTTCACCGCCCCCTGTGGGAAATGCATTTGATTGAGGGCTTGCAAGGCAACCGCTTTGCGCTCTACACCAAAATGCACCACTCGCTGATGGACGGCGTGGGGGCCATGCGCCTGATGAGCCGTATTTTTGGCAAGAGCGCGAAAGAAAGCCTGGCCTTGCCTGCGCCTTGGTCGGTGGGCACGGTGCGCAAAGAGAAAAAATCCAAAACGCCACCACCCTTTGTGGACCAGGCCATGGAGGCCTGGAAGGCGGCCAAGTTGAACGGTGCTGCCATTTCCGTGGCGGGCAAAGCCCTGCGAGCCTTGTTTGATGAGGCTTTCAAGCCGACTGACACCGCCATCGCAACGCCATTCTCGGGGCCCAAGTCCATCTTGAATGGCCGGGTGGGTGGTGCACGCCGTTTGGCCACACAGACGTACCCGCTGGAGCGCATTCGCAAGTTGGCCGAAGCCGCCGAAGTGAGTGTGAATGATATTTTCCTGGCCATTTGTTCGGCTTCACTGCGCCGCTATTTGGTCGAGCGCAATGCCCTGCCGCATGAAAACCTGACAGCAGGTTTGCCGGTGTCGGTGCGGCCTGCCGATGATCTGGATGGTGGCAACGCGATCAGTTTCATTCTGGCAAACTTGAACACCACCGAAGAAGACCCATTGGTTCGGTTGCGCGAAATCAACCGCTCCACGCAGGTGGCCAAAGCCCACTTGCAGTCCATGCCCAAAGAGGCAATCAACAACTACACCATTATGTTGATGGCGCCCATGATGCTGCAGTTGGTGTCTGGTTTGGGCGGTTTGACTCGACCGATTTTCAACACCGTGATTTCCAATGTGCCGGGCCCGTCCCAGGACTTGTATTTCTCGGGCTGCCGACTGGCCCAGTTTTACCCCATCTCGCTGATTCCGCATGGTCAGGCGTTGAACATCACCGTGGTCAGTTACGCCGGCCAATTCAACGTGGCGTTCACGGGCGACCATGATGCATTGCCATCCATGCAACGCTTGGCGGTGTACACCGGCGAGGCGCTGGAGGAGCTGGAGGGCTTGTTGGGCGTGCCGTATGTGGATGAATCTGCCACCAAACCAGCGGCCGCCAAACCGGTGGCGAAGTCCAAAACAGCGTCGAAGCCTGCCCCTGCGCAAGCCAAGGTGGCCGCCAAGCGCAAACCGCGCGCAAAACCTGCGGCGAAAAACTCTGCTGCCAGGACTTCCGCAGGCTAAGCCATGACCAACAGCATGAAGTTTGTGGTGTTCAAGGGCGCTGCCGGTTGGGGCGATCGCCTTCAGTGCCTGTTGCAGGTGCTGAAATATGCCAAAGCGACTGGACGTTATTTGGTCGTCGATTGGCGTGACGAAGAATGGTCCCACGATGGTCAACTGGCTTTGGAAGACTACTTTGACTTCGTGGGTGTCAAATCTTTTCCTCTGCACGGTTTCCTGGAGCTGTTTCGGCGGGGCGTAACGGGCAGCAGTGTCCTCCCCAGACCTTGGGCAACGCACATGGACAATCTGGACATCCGCGCTCTGGCTTACACCGAACTGTTCCAGTTTCCAAACCATGGAGAGGCATTCAACGCGATTGCGGATTTCAAGCAGGAAGACTACGACGCAGATGTTGTTGTGTACGCTGGGGTTGGGTTTCGAGCTTTTCGTTATGCCGACTTTGCAAGCTTGCGTCCCAAGCACTGGTTCTCGAGGGATTTAAAGCGCTATGCACAAACCCGGGGCTTGAAGCCCCAACAGTACGATGTGATCCATTTGCGTGCGGGATCGAAATCGTGGGCGGGTGGCAAGGTCAGATTGAAATCGCTGGCTGAAAAGCTGGATGCGCAATTTCCGGATTTGGAGTCCTACATCACCCAGGTGCACCGGGCCTACAGCGCTGTGTGTCCAGACGCCGCATCTGCAAAGCCGGTGTGGATTCTGTCCGATTCCGCTTGGTTGGCCAGTCAATGGATAGAGAAGACCGGCATTGGTCAATTTCTGTCCCATGGCATGGACCAGAAAATGGTCGAATCAGGTATCCATGAATTGAAGGCGCAGGATCTTGAGGTACATGGGCTGACCAAGTTTGACTTGAATCTGGATAGCCTTCGAGATTTTGCAATCATGCTGAATGCACGTCACATCGTCTCTGATGGGCATTCCTTGTTTTCCTCAATGGCGAAGTCTTGCCAAGGCAACGCCCATTCACACTGGTCTTTTGTGTAAGTAATGCTGGGGTTTAACTATGGCGTTGCCCCAGCAACAGTGCCTTCATGTTGCCCTGGCTTTTGGATATTTCGATGAGCAGGTATGGGCACAGCACCATGGACCCGCCAAGGGCTGTGAATACACCGAGCAGTACACCCAGCGGGCTGTTTCCATGCCGCCATGACACCCAAATCCCCGACAGTGTGAGCAGTACCATGAAATCCAGGTTGAACTGACCGGACCATCCCATCGTGGTGATGTTGCCCACGAAATGGGAGACCAGATCAAACCCCTGGTTTTGGATAACCACCCCTGTATAAGCTGTCAGAAGCAGTAGTTCAATAACCAAGAGTGCTTTTAGTGCTTTCATGATGAACTCCTTTTAAGGATTGGACATTAGGAATGCGGCGTAGCCGGTTAGTGTTAAAACCACTGCCAGCCAGTCGATCGCAACCACCCTGGCGATGGCTGTGTTGTTCTGGCCTGTGGTGTAGGCCAGCACCAAAAACGATGTCACGCTGATGAATGCCGCAACATACGCCACCCGTTGCCAAGGGGTGTGCCATGCAGCCAGCAGCAGGTAGGCGCCCAACAAGGCAAACAAAACGGCCCTGTGTCGCAGCAGGATTTCCAGGTTGGGTTCATCCACAGGGACACCATACAGTTGCGTGAGGCGCGATGCGCTCAGCATGCCCACGCCCGGCAGCAGGTGGATGATGCCCAACAGCGTGAGGCAGATGGAGGAAATGACCAGGCTCATGGTGTGAGCCTCTTGGTCAAAGATGATTGGGCATTTAGGTCGAATTCCCCGGAAAGAAAGGCATGGTGTGCAGCCGCATTGACCGGGTACAACAGTTCAACTCGGAGCGACTCCACTGTGATGTCGATGGGCGTTCCGAAGGTGGTGATGGTGGTCATGAAAGCCAGTTCCTCTCCGGTTCTGGAGCGAAATCGAGTGACCAGAACCGGGGTGTCGATGGCGGGTAGTGCACGGGCCTTGGTTTGCCAATCATTGGAAATACTGGCCAAAAGCGCCCCCAGGTGAGGCAGGTGGGCAGCCTCGGATTGCAGGCGCCGGACCAAATACGGCAGCACTTCATCGAGGTTGATGATGTGTTCCATCAGGCCTTCCGGACTCATCATCCACACCAGCAAATTGGGTTCGTCTTGCAATGCACTGGCGGGTAGTCCCAGCATGTTGAGTAGTCGAAGCACCCCGCCATTGAAACGAAGCAAATTCCAGTCGGCATTCAGTACGATGGCGGGGTAGGGGTCATGCTTGCTCAGCATGAGATCAATCACCTGCGAAACAGGTGCCAGTGCACGGTCTGACAGTGGGCGCTGCGGATGCGCTGGCGCGTAGCCAAAATGGACCAGGCATTGGTTGCGTTCGCCCAACGGCAATTCAAGTGCATCCAGAATGGCGGTGAGCATGTCCCGACTGGGTTGTGCCTTTGCCGTTTCAATGCAGCTGAGGTGGCGTTGTGAAACACCCACCCGGTGAGCCAGCTCCGCCTGGCTGATTCGTTGCTGCTGGCGCAGGTGTTTCAGTGGGGAAGGTCGGGTGTCCGAACGCATGGGTCATCTCCTGTTTTTTGCCAGTGTGCCACCAACGAAAACTGAAGACGATGACCTGCGAGGTCAAATCAGATGTTCAAATCACCCTGAGCGGATTGACCCGGATTGAGCAAACCCTGCGACAGGTGGCTGGGCGCCACCAAACCAAAATGCTGGTAAGTGTTGAGTGTGGCAATGCGGCCGCGCGGTGTGCGTTGAATGTAGCCCTGCTGGATGAGGTAGGGCTCCAGAACATCTTCAATTGTGTCGCGTTCTTCGCCGATGGCGGCGGCCACGTTGTCCAGTCCAACCGGGCCACCATTGAAGCGGTGGATGATGGCTTCCAGCAATCGCCGGTCCATCGGGTCCAAGCCAATCTTGTCCACGTCCAGCATGCCAAGCGCTGCATCGGCCACATCGGCGGTGATGACACCTTGTGCCTTCACCTGCGCATAGTCGCGCACGCGGCGCAGCAGCCGGTTGGCAATGCGGGGTGTGCCGCGTGAACGGCGGGCAATTTCGAGGCAACCGGCTTCATCGAATGGCATGTTGAGCAACCCTGCGCTGCGTGCCACGATGCGGGCCAACTCGCCGGGGGTGTAAAACTCAAGACGCGAGACAATCCCGAAGCGGTCACGCAGTGGGTTGGTGAGCATGCCGGCGCGCGTGGTGGCTCCCACCAGCGTGAAGGGTTGAAGGTCGAGTTTGACGCTGCGTGCGCCCGGGCCTTCACCGATCATGATGTCGATCTGGTAGTCCTCCAGCGCGGGGTACAAAATTTCTTCCACCACCGGTGACAGGCGGTGGATTTCATCGATGAACAACACATCGTTGGCTTCGAGGTTGGTGAGCAACGCCGCCAGGTCGCCCGGGCGCTCCAGCACGGGGCCCGAGGTTTGTTTTAAGTTAACGCCCATTTCACGGGCCAGAATGTGCGCCAGTGTGGTTTTGCCCAAGCCGGGTGGACCAAACAGCAGCACATGGTCCAACGCTTCTTTTCGAGACCTTGCCGCCGCAATGAAGATGTCGAGCTGGTCGCGGATTTTTTGTTGCCCCACGTATTCGTCCAGGTGCTTGGGGCGCAGGGCGCGCTCAAACGCTTCTTCAGAAGACGTGGTTTTGGCGGGGTTGATGAGGCGGTCCGGCTCGATCATGCGTGGGCGAGAAGGGCAAATGTGGCGATATCAGCAGTGTAAACCAGTGGCATGCTGCTCAGCCTTTGGACAGGTTGCGCAGTGCCAGTTTCAGGCCGTCGGTTACCCCCATGCCATCGGGCAGGCCCTTGCAGGCAGCGGCGGCTTCTTTGTCGGAATAACCGAGCGCGCACAGCGCCGCAATGATTTCGTCTTGCGCGCTGCCAGCCACCGGCGAATGACCAATGGCCGACATGCTGACACCCATGGCCGGACCGAGCGTACCGATTTGCCCTTTGAGTTCAAGCAGCAAACGCTCGGCGGTTTTTTTACCGATGCCCGGAATTTTCACCAAGCGCGCGGTTTCCTGACTTTGAACCGCCAGCAAAAATTCTTGCGTGGAAATGGAGGACAGGATGGCCAGTGCTGTGCGTGGCCCAATGCCCGACACCTTGATCAAGGTTTTGAACAGGGTTTTTTCATCGGCTGACGCAAAACCATACAGGCTATGCGCGTCCTCGCGCACCACCAGGTGGGTATTCAAGGTGCAGGGGGCATTCAACTCGGGCAGGTTGAAAAAAGTGCTCATGGGAACTTGCAGTTCATAGCCCACGCCTTGCACATCGAGCACAATCCACGGGGCATTTTTCTCGGCCAGGGTGCCCTTGAGGCGTCCGATCATTGCAGTTCTCCAAGCGGTTGATGTCTGTCAGTATACTGGACAAAACCACAGTTACAAGGGAAATGCAGCGCAGTTCAGCGCCAACTGGTGCGCCCCTTCCGAGTGCGGGTGCGCAGGGCACCGGCGGGCAGTTGGCTGGCATGGCCCATGGCATTGATCATCTTGCTGCTTTGCGCGTGGGTGAGCGCCGCGGCCAGCGCATCTGCTGCGTCGGCCGAGGGGGCCGCCGGCAATTTGAGCAGGCGTTTCACCATTTCCTGCACCTGTTCTTTCTTGGCTTTGCCCTGGCCGACGATGGCCTGCTTGATTTGAAGCGCTGTGTATTCCATCACGCTCAAGCCCGCATGGGTGAGTGCGGTGAGCACCGCGCCGCGCGCCTGGCCCAACAACAGGGTGGATTGCGGGTTCACGTTGACGAACACGATTTCGACCACAGCGACCTGGGGTTTGTAGAGCTCGGTCAGTTCAGACAGGCCTTTGAACAGGGTGTGAAGGCGGTCGGCCAGTGGGGCATCGGCATTCGTGCGAATGACGCCACTGGCCACATAGGTTTGCTGCCCATCAACCACATCGACCACGCCGTAACCGGTGATGCGCAAGCCCGGGTCGATGCCAAGAATGCGCACGGTTGGCGAGGCCGGTTGAGTTAGTGGCGGAAGTGACGGATGCCGGTCAGCACCATCACGATGTTGCGCTCGTCTGCTGCAGCAATCACCTCATCGTCGCGCATGGAGCCACCGGGTTGAATCACGCAGCTGGCACCTGCATCCACCACCACATCCAGCCCGTCGCGGAACGGGAAGAAGGCATCCGATGCCACGGCGGAATCGGCCAGTGTGAGGCCAGCGTTTTGGGCCTTGATGGACGCAATGCGTGCAGAGTCGACACGGCTCATTTGGCCGGCGCCCACGCCCATGGTCATGCCGTCTTTGCAGAACACAATGGCATTGCTTTTAACGAACTTGGCACAGCGCCAGGCGAACATCAGGTCATTCCACTGCTGCTCGGTGGGCTGACGCTTGGAGACCACACGAATGTCGCCTTGCTGCACATTGTGAATGTCGGGTGTTTGCACCAGCAAACCGCCGCCCACGCGTTTGTAATCAAAGCGGTGGTTGCCTGCATCCAGCGGAATTTCCAGCAGTCGAACATTTTGTTTGGCTGCAAACACGGCACGGGCACCATCGTCAAACGACGGCGCAATCAACACTTCCACAAACTGCTTGGACACGGCTTCGGCTGTGGCCTGGTCCACGGCGCGGTTGAAGGCGATGATGCCGCCAAAAGCCGATGTGGGATCGGTTTTGAAGGCTTTGCCATAGGCTTGCAGCGTGTTTTCGGCCACAGCCACACCGCAGGGGTTGGCGTGCTTGATGATGACGCAGGCGGGCGCCTCAAAGGTTTTGACGCATTCCCAGGCAGCATCGGAATCGGCGATGTTGTTGAACGACAATTCCTTGCCCTGCAACTGCCGATAGTTGGAGAGCGAACCCACCGGTGCCTTGGCTTCGCGATAGAAGGCGGCGGTTTGGTGTGGGTTTTCGCCATAGCGCATGTCCTGCACCTTGTGGAACTGCATGGACATGACTTCGGGGTACTCGATGCGCGCGGGCACATCATTCAAGTCGCCATCGGTGCCTTGAAGGCTGGTCAAGAAGGCGGCAATGGCGCCGTCATAGCGCGATGTGTGCGCGTAGGCTTTGGCAGCCAGCGCACTGCGTGTTTTCAGGGTGGTGGCGCCATCGTTGGCTTTCAGTTCATCAATCACTTTGCTGTAATCGGTGGGGTCCACCAGAATGGTCACGCTGGCGTAGTTTTTGGCCGATGCGCGTACCATGGCCGGGCCACCGATGTCGATGTTCTCAATCGCGTCTTCAAGCTTCACATGCTCAGCAGCCGTGGCCTGGTCGAACGGGTACAGGTTGACGGCCACCAGGTCAATGGGGCCAATGCCGTGCTCTTCCATTGCATCCAGGTGTGTTTGCAAATCACGCCGGGCCAGAATGCCACCGTGAATTTTCGGGTGCAGGGTTTTCACACGGCCGTCCATGATTTCCGGAAAGCCTGTGTGGCTGCTCACCTCTTTAACGGCCACACCTTTTTCAGCCAGCAGTTTGGCTGTGCCGCCTGTGGAGAGAATTTCAACGCCGCGCTCGGCCAGCGCTTTGGCCAGTTCGAGAATGCCGGTTTTGTCGGACACGCTCAGCAGCGCGCGTTTGATGGTGTTGTGTGTAGTCATGACAGTGGGCTTGCCGAAGCAATGTGAAACATTAAAAAAATCAGATGAGACCGTGCTGTTGCAATTTTTTGCGCAAGGTGTTGCGGTTAATGCCCAGCATTTGGCTGGCAATGGTCTGGTTCATGTTGGCTTTTTCCATGACCACTTCAAGCATGGGCCGTTCAACGGCGGACAGCACCATGTCATACACCGCGTTGGCACTCTCGCCTTCCAGGTCATCAAAAAATTTGTCCAGGTTGCTCCGGATGCAATCGGAGATGGTCACTGGGGCCGAGTTACGATCGTTGATGCTCATGCTGCCAATCTTGTGTGTGTTGGTTCGTTGGAAAGGTTTGAATCACTGGGCGTGAAATAGGTTTCGCCCGTGTTTCTCCAGGACATGAAAAACTCATCCACGATGCGCACCTGCGCCTCGGTGGTTTGGGCGACCATCAATTGGTCGACGATGGGGTGGTTTTTACCGGCTGGGCCGCAAAGATACCATTGCAGGTGCTTGCGTGCGGTCAGCAAGCCTGTTTTTTCGCCATAAAAAGTGTGGTGGTCCCGCAGGTGGTGAAGCATCACGGTGTGGGCTTCTTCCAATGTGGGCGGCGGCAGATGCGCACCGGTGCGCAAGTAGTGCAGCACCTCGCGGAATATCCAGGGGTTGCCCTGTGCTGCACGGCCAATCATGAGGCCATCAGCACCGGTGTAGTCCAACACAAAGCGTGCTTTTTCGGGAGTGGTGATGTCGCCGTTGGCAATCACTGGAATATTCACGGATTGCTTGACAGCACGAATGGTGTCGTACTCGGCGTGGCCCGTGTAGCCACAGGCGCGCGTGCGGCCATGCAGGGTCAGCAGTGACACACCAACGGACTCAGCCATTTGCGCAATCGCAATCGCATTGCGATGCTCGGGGCTCCAGCCGGTGCGGTACTTCAGGGTGAGGGGCACACCGCGCTCTGCACACACTGCATGCACCGCGCGAAGAATTTTTTCAACCAGGGTTTCGTTTTGAAGCAGTGCGGAACCGGCTGCCACGGCACACACTTTTTTAGCGGGGCAACCCATGTTGATGTCGATGATTTGCGCACCCCGTTCAATGTTGTACGCGGCAGCATGCGCCATCATCTCGGGGTCTGCACCGGCAATTTGTACAGCCACGGGTTTGGTTTCACCGTGGTGGTTCAGGCGGCGGGTACTCTTGTCAGTTTTCCACAATTGCGGGTTGCTCGCAGCCATTTCCGACACGGCATGCCCAGCGCCCAGTTGTTTGCACAACTGGCGGAAAGGCCGATCTGTCACGCCTGCCATGGGCGCGAGAAACAGATTGTTTGGAAGTGTGAAATGGGCGAGTTGCACGATTGCACAAAATTTGAGCAATTTTCGAGCAGCCCATTTTAGCGAGGGTGGGGTGGAAATTCGACCCTGATCGCCCAAAAAAAAGAAAATTTTTTACTTGACTTTTGGGTGTCAAAATGGGCGCTCAAGCCTCACCGGGCTTGAGGCTGGATGCCCCAGAACGGAGCATCCAGTCCGATTGTGCACTTACAAAGTGCCGCGTTGAATCAGTTCGATTTTGTAGCCGTCCGGGTCTTCCACAAACGCGATGATGGTGCTGCCACCTTTCACTGGGCCTGCCGGGCGCGTTACTTTTCCACCAGCGGCGGTGATGGCATCACACTGCTTGTAGGCATCTTCCACTTCAATGGCGATGTGCCCGTAAGCGCCGCCCATTTCGTAACTGTCCACGCCGTAGTTGTAGGTCAACTCCAGTGCGGCCTGCTCAGACTCAGGGCCATAGCTGAGGAATGTCAGCGAATAGCCTTGGTCGGGGCGGTCGGTGGTGCGCAGTACATGCATGCCCATCACCTGGGTGTAAAAGTCAACAGAGCGCTGCAAATTGCCAACGCGAAGCATGGTGTGAAGAATTCTCATAGTCGGGGTACCTCAGATGGACTCAGTTGTGAGAGCGCTTTGTGGGGCTCTCGGTAGTTGGGCATTAATTGTTCAACAATCGCCCAAAAACGGGGGCTGTGATTCATCTCTTTGAGATGAGCCAGCTCATGTGCGATGACATATTCAATCATCGGCAAGGGGTAGTGTACCAGCCGCCAATTCAACCGGACTTCGCCACGGCTGTTGCATGAGCCCCATCGCGCATTGGGGCTGGACAGGCGAATTTGAAAAGGGGGCAATTCCATGCGCTGGGCCAGTGTTTGGGCCATGTGCGTGAACACTTCCTTGGCATGGGTTTTCAACACTTTTTCCAGCGATTTGAGTTGTGCTGGTGGTGAATGGCGAACGCTGCCGGGCAGGGTGATGTGCTGTGTCCAGGGGTTGAGCATGGGCCGTGCAGTGCTGGTGTGCACCACTTGAAAGGCCTGGCCTCGAACAGGGATGGCCTGCCCTTGGGCCAGCAGGTTTTCCAGATTGGTGCTGTTTCTTTTGCGGCTTTGCCAGCGCGACAGGCTTTTCTCAATCCAACTGGATTTGCTGGCAATGATGCGTTCGATTTCAGCCATCGCCACGCGGTGTGGCGCTGAAATTTGAAGCCCTTCATCGGTGATCAAGAAACCGATGCTGCGGCGTTTGCTGCGCTTGAGCCCGTAGCGGCAGGTGCCCCACGGCAACTCAATCGCACGTTGCTCAACGTCGGTGCTGCTGTCTGGCATTGCTCACTTTTTGTCCACCAAGGGTGTTTCGGCGCTGGTGTAACGGTGGGGAGAAATTTGATGCATCTGGCCTTCAATCCAGTCTTCCACGGCTTTCATCAGGCTGTCGGCATTGTGGCCTTCCGGTGAAATGGGCTTGCCAAAACGCAAGGTGACTGTGCCTGCTTTTTTGAAGAAGCCCTTGCGTTTCCAGTATTCGCCGGCATCGTGCGCCACAGGTACCACCGGTGTGTTGGTGGCGACTGCCAAGCGGGTGCCACCAGTTTTGTAACGGCGCTTGTAGCCCACCGGTACACGGGTGCCCTCCGGGAAGAACATCATCCAAGCCCCTTGGCGCATGCGTTCACCGGCCATTTTTTTCACAAACTCAAAGGCTTCAACCCCATTTTTGCGGTCCACCGGGACCATGCGAAGCACCCACAAGGCCCAACCAAAAAACGGTACATATTGAAGCTCGCGTTTGTAAATCAGGCAGAGGTGCCTTGGCAACAGCAGCACTGGAATGGCAAAGGTTTCCCAGGCCGATTGATGCTTGGCCAATACAATCGCACCGGTGTTGGGCAGGTGTTCCATGCCTTCAACCTTGAATTGAATGCCGCACAGCCACTTCAACATGTGGATGTTGATGGCATTCCACCAGCAGGCAAACACATAGCGATTGCGAATACTGAGCACAGGGCTAAGCAGCAACAGCAACGTGGCGTGGATGGGGGTGTAGATCACCACGTACAGAAAGAACAGGATTGAGCCAATGACAGACCTCACCACATGCCTCCGAACAATTGTTGTGTTTTATTTTCGATTGTTTGCAAACGGGTCAGCCGGTACCAAATGCGCAGCCAAGGCTGCAAGGTCGGCAAATACCAGTGTACCTGCGGGTAGCTCGTCCTTTTTCTCGGCAGTTTTTTTACCCTTGCCTGTTTTGACCAAAAAAGGCTTGCAACCCACAGCAGCGCCTGCCTGCAAGTCTCGCAGTGAGTCGCCCACCACTGGCACGCCCTCCATGGGCATGCCGAGGCGTGCCGATATTTCTTCAAACAAGCCAGGTTTGGGCTTGCGGCAATGGCATTTGTCTTCCGGTCCGTGGGGGCAGAAAAAAATGCCATCGATGTGGGCACCCGCTTCGTTGGCCAAATCATGCATTTTTTTGTGCATGGCTGACAAGGTTTCGAGGTCGAACATGCCGCGTGCAATACCCGACTGGTTGGTGGCCACCACCACGCGGTAGCCACCTCGGTTCAGCCGCGCAATGGCTTCCATGCTGCCGGGGATTGGAATCCATTCGTCCGGCGATTTCACATAATCGTCCGAGTCCTCGTTGATGACGCCATCACGGTCCAGCACGATCAGTTTGGTATGGGTGGGCATGGGCGTGCGCTCCGTGGGTTTACTGCGCCAGTTGAGAAATATCGGCCACCCGGTTCATCAGGCCATGTAACCACGACAGCAGGGCAATGCGGTTGTTCTTCAAGGCTTCATCGGGGTCGTTCACCATCACATGGTCAAAGAATGCATCCACGCTGGCTTTCAATGGCGCCAAGGTCAGCAGGGCTTGCTGGAAATCGCCTTGCTCAAAAGCTTGGGTGGACGCTGGGGCAACTTTGTTCACCTCTGCAAACAAGGTTTTTTCAGCATCCAGTACCAAGCGGGCTTCCACAAGCTCAACCGGTGAGCCTTCCACCTTTTTCAGAATGTTGGAAATGCGCTTGTTGGCAGCAGCCAGTGCGGTGGCCTCGGGCAGTTGCGAGAATGCGCGCACAGCCGCCAAACGTTTCGGCAGATCGGCAAACTCGCTGGGCTGGGTGGACAATACACTGTCCACTTCGGCGCTGGAGTAGCCTTGGTCTTTCAGGTAGCTGCGCAGGCGGTCCATCATGAAACCAGCAATGGCTTCGGTGCTGGGCTTGAAGTCTGGGTAAGCCGCAAACAGGCTGCTGCCTTGGTTCAGCATGGCATGCAGGTTCAACTGCAGGCCTTTTTCAATCACCATCCGAATCACGCCAAGGGCATGACGGCGCAACGCGAAGGGGTCTTTGTCGCCGGTGGGCACGAGGCCGATGCTGTAGATGCCCAGCAATGTTTCCAGTTTGTCGGCCAGCGCCACGGCCAGGCCAACCGGGTTGCGGGGCAACTGGTCGCCGGCAAAACGCGGGCTATAGTGGTCGGCAATGGCTTGTGCAACCTCGGCAGTTTCACCATCGTGGCGGGCGTAATGTTCGCCCATATTGCCTTGCAACTCGGGGAATTCGCCGACCATGTCGGTGAGCAAGTCGGCCTTGCACAGCAGGGCTGCGCGTTTGGCTTGCTCGACGGATGCACCGGTGATGGGCGCCAGCCACTCAGCCAGTTTCACGAGGCGTTCATTGCGGTCTTTTTGGGTGCCCAGCTTGTTGTGGTAGACCACGCTGGCCAAGCCGGGCAAGCGGCTTTCCAGGCTTTTTTTACGGTCTTGGTCGAAGAAGAATTTTGCATCGGCCAGGCGGGCGCGCAGCACGCGTTCGTTGCCGGAAGTGATGAGGTGCGGCGTATTGGTCAGCAAGTTGGACACCAGCAAAAACCGGTTTTTCATCTTGCCGTTTGAATCGGTGATCGCGAAGTATTTCTGGTTGGCCTGCATGGTGAGAATCAGGCATTCCTGCGGCACTTCCAGAAATTCTTTTTCAAAGCCCGCTTCGTACACCACAGGCCATTCCACCAGCGCACACACCTCGTCCACCAGGTCTGCCGGTTGAACAACCTGGTCACCTTGGGCCTGTTCGGCCAGTTGTTGCTCAATCGCGGCTCGCCGTTTGGCAAAGGATGGGATGACCTTGCCCTCTGTTTCCAGTTGCGCTTCGTAGCCGTCGGCTGTGGCAATCTCAATGGGCCCTTTGGACAAAAAACGGTGGCCCAGTGTGGTGCGACCGGATGTGAGACCCAGGGTTTGAGCATCAACCACAGTGCTGCCGTGCAAGGCCACCAGCTTGTGGGCCGGGCGCACAAAATGAACGGTGCTGCCATCGGGCCGCTGGTAGCTCATCACCTTGGGAATGGGCAGTTTGGTGGTGGCGGCTTCCAACGCTTTGTTCAGCGATTCAGGCAGGTGTTTGCCAGCCATGGTGCGTTCAATCACCAGCACATCTTGCTTGCCATCACTGATGGTTTTGAGCGTGGATACATCCGTGCCTTCCAAACCCAGTGAGACCAACTTTTTGAGCAATGGTGCGGTGGCTTGGCCTTGCGCGTCCAGGCCAATCTTCACGGGCAGCAGCCGCTCCTGCATGTTTTTTTCGGGCGATGTGCTGGCCACGTTGGTGATGTGGCAACCGAGACGGCGGGGGCTGGCAAATGCAGTCACCACGCTGTGTTCGTTCAGGTGGCCTTCGTCACGCAATGCTTGGCTCAGCAGTTGGCTGAAAGCTTCCCCCAGGCTGTTGAGGGCTTTGGGTGGGAGCTCTTCGGTAAAGAGTTCGACCAGTAAGGATGGGTTCATGGTGTGGGGTCTTGTTCGGTTATTCAGGCGGCCTGGTTGCACATGGGGAAACCCAGCTTTTCGCGGGAATCGAAGTAGGCTTGCGCCACGGCGCGGGACAAATTCCGGATGCGGCCGATGTACGCAGCCCGTTCGGTCACGGAAATGGCGCCTCGGGCGTCCAGCAGGTTGAATGTGTGCGCTGCTTTCAGAATCATTTCATAGGCAGGCAATGCCAGGTTGGCTTCGATGAGGCGTTTGGCTTCGCCTTCATATTCGCCAAAATGACGGAACAACATGTCGGCGTTGCTGTGTTCAAAGTTGTAGGTGGACTGCTCCACCTCGTTTTGGTGGAACACGTCGCCATAGGTCAGTACTTTCTTAACGCCGTTTTCTTCACGCTCGGTCCACACCAGGTCGTAGACGTTTTCCTTGCCTTGCAGGTACATGGTGAGGCGTTCAATGCCGTAGGTGATTTCGCCCAGAATGGGCGCGCAATCCAGTCCGCCCACTTGCTGGAAATAGGTGAACTGGGTCACTTCCATGCCGTTGAGCCACACTTCCCAGCCCAGGCCCCAAGCGCCCAGGGTGGGGTTTTCCCAGTTGTCTTCCACGAAGCGGATGTCGTTCTGTTTGGTGTCGATGCCCAGTGCTTCCAGGCTGCCCAAGTACAGGTCAATGATGTTTTCGGGCGAGGGCTTGAGCACCACTTGAAACTGGTAGTAATGCTGCATGCGGTTGGGGTTTTCGCCGTAGCGGCCGTCTTTGGGGCGACGGGAGGGTTGCACGTAGGCCGCGTTCCAGGGCTCGGGCCCCAGGGCGCGCAAAAAGGTGGCGGTGTGGCTGGTGCCGGCGCCCACTTCCATGTCGAACGGTTGGAGCAGGGCACAACCTTGTTGGTCCCAGTACTGTTGCAGGGTCAAAATGGCCTGTTGAAACGTCAGCATGCGTGCTGTCCTTCGCAATTAAAGCAGTGCAATCAAGAAATGGCCCTATTGTAAGGGCTACAGCCGCGTTTCTCGCGGGTGCAGCCCTTGCTTCGTTCCAATTGCATGCGTGGGGGCCTTCTGGCCCCCGTCAGGGAGATTATTGAACGCCGATGCAGAGGTATTTGATTTCCAGAAACTCTTCAATGCCCCACACCGAGCCTTCGCGGCCCAGGCCAGACTGTTTGACACCACCAAAGGGGCCTACTTCGTTGGAGAACACGCCCACATTGATGCCGACCATGCCGTAATCCAAAGCACGGGCCACCCGGAATGTGCGGGCGGTGTTTTCGGTGTAAAAGTAGGCCGCCAAACCATACGGGGTGTTGTTGGCGTTGAAAATGGCTTCGGCTTCGGTGTCGAAGGGGAAGACTGCCGCCAATGGGCCGAAGGTTTCTTCCTGGGCCACCAGCATGTCGTGGTTGGCATTGTTGATCAGCGTGGGCTGGAAAAACCGGCCACCCAAAGGGTGGCTTTGGCCACCCGCCAGCACCGTGGCGCCTTTGGAAACCGCATCGTCCACATGGCGTTTTACTTTGGCCACCGCCTGGTCGTCGATCATGGGGCCCACACTGGCGGAGGTGGCCAGCCCGTCACCCACTTCCAGTGCGGCAACCTTGGCTTGCAGCTTACTGGCAAACGCTGCCTGAATACTGCGGTGAACATAAATGCGGTTGGTACACACGCAGGTTTGACCCGCATTGCGGAATTTCGAGGCCATCAGGCCGTCCACCGCTTTGTCCAGATCAGCGTCTTCAAAGACGATGAACGGCGCATGGCCACCCAGCTCCAAGGAGAGCTTCTTGATGGTGGGGGCGCACTGTTTCATCAAAATGCGACCCACCTCGGTGCTGCCGGTGAAGGTCAGCTTGCGCACGGTGTCGCTGTCGCAGAGCACCTTGCCCACTTCAATGGAGCGGTCTGAATCCGCAGTGATCACGTTCAATACCCCCGCTGGAATACCGGCTTGGCGGGCCAGCTCAGCCAATGCCAATGCCGACAAAGGGGTTTGCTCGGCGGGTTTGATGACCACCGTGCAACCCGCAGCCAGTGCCGGGGCCACTTTGCGGGTAATCATGGCAATGGGGAAGTTCCAGGGCGTGATGGCCGCGCACACGCCAATGCCTTGTTTGAGCACCAGCAGCTCCCGCCCAGCTTGCGGGCTTTCCAGCACACTGCCCTCAATCCGTTTGGCTTGCTCGGCAAACCATTCCACGAAAGAGGCACCATAGGCCACCTCGCCTTTGGCCTCGGCCAGGGGTTTGCCCTGTTCCAGCGTCATCAGCGTGGCGAGATCCCCAGTGTTGGCCACAATCAGGTCGAACCATTTGCGCAGCAATTGCGCCCGGCTTTTGGCGGTGGTGTTTTTCCAGCTTTGGAATGCCTTGTCGGCGTGTTCAATGGCCTGGCGGGTTTGTTCCACGCTGGCGTTGCCCACCTCGGCGATGGTGGCACCCGTTGCCGGGTTGTCAACGGGGAAGGTGTGGCTGCAAGCCACAAACTCGCCATTGATGAACGGTTGGGTTTGAAAAAGGGCCGGATTGGACAAAACAATGGAGCTGGACATGGCGTGAATTCCTGTACTGCTTGGAATGGTGGTGTTGAGGAATTCTTTAGTGTAACCGGCCAACGGGGGCTGTGTGGCTTGGGGTCAACCCGCTTGTTGTTCCAGCATGCTCAGGTTGTGAATGTGGATGAGTTTGGCGGGCTTGCTGTTGTGCAATACATTGGTGATGAACAGTTCGGCTCGGCCCCGGCTGCCATCTTCCTTCTCCAGTTGCACATCCAAGCGTTCAAACTGGCCGCTCTCCTGGGTTTTTTGCAGTGCCGCCAACACGCGAATGCCATCATCGGGCGACACAAAGTCCACAATACTGGTTTCATCGAGTTCAATGCTGTGGGTGGACCCCAAGTCAATCAGGGCCTGCGCATTGCAGTACACAATGGTGCCGGCCTGCTCAATGACCGCACCAAATGGGCTGTTTTCAATCAACAGTTTGTGCTGCTCATCATTTTGCCGCATGGATTGCTCGGCCCGGTATTCCAGGCTGGCATCCCGGAAAATCAATACAGCACCCCGCACCTCCATGCGTCCGTCATAAATGGGGGCCGAGTTGTGGCGAACGATGCGGTTGCGTTCGCGATCCACTTGCAACTGCCAGTAGTCCGGGGAAATGACAGGCAGGCCGGAGGACAGGGTTTGTTCAACGATGTGCTGGTCCACCACGGGATGGCCGCTGGTGGGGCGCACCCGGTAGACATCGAGCAATGGTTTGCCGATCAGCAAGTCTTCCTGTCGGTTGAGCAGTCGCTCCGCCATCGCGTTGACGGAGGTGATCAAACCGGCTTTGTCACACGTAATCAGGCCTTCCCCGATGGAGCTGAGTGTCAGGCGCAACTGTTCCTCATGGTCTTTGAGGGCTTCTTCAGCCTGTTTCCGGGCTTTCAGTTCCTGTTCGAGGTCTTGGGTGCGCTCGCCCAATTTGCCCAGATACTCGGCGTTCCTGCTGGCACTGCCGAGCAAGGTGAGCACGGCCAGCAGTACCCCAAACACGCAGATTACGTAGGCAATCCGTTGTTCATTGCGTTGGGCGGTGCCCATGCCCGGTGGGTCCTGGGCCAGCTCCAGGGTCCACACCCGTCCGCCAAAATAGATTTTCCGGTTGAGTCTCACCGTGTCGCCAGATCGCAAGGTGCTGCGAATGATCAAGCGCCGATTCGGGCCTTCGGTCGTGATGTCGGACAGCCGGAAGCGGATGTGGCCATCCATGGCCTTTTTCTCCAACGGGTTGAGCAGGGTCCGAACGTTGAAGAATGCTGCAATGTAACCCTGAAGCTCAGGTTGTCCGCGTGTGCTGGTGGCTTTTTTGACCGGGATGAAAACGATGATGCTGGACTGATTGCTGCGGATCACTTGAACCGGGTTGGTCGCCATGGGCTCATTTTTGAGGTCTGCCAGTGACATGGCAAAACGCCGTTCGACACCGCTGGCATGGTTCAGGCCCAGCACGTCCACGCTGGGCTGGTTTTTTGATTCGGTGAACAGGGTTGGGTAGAGGTATTCAGTGGCTTTGGGGGTTTGTTGGTCCAGGTGCCAGATTTTGTAGGGGCGACCATACAGGGTTGAGGCCTTGGCTTCGAATGTGGCTTTGTCGGCATAGGGCACCCGCGGTAACCAGTCAATGGCGTCCACCGGGCCGTTGCTCACAAAAAAGCGGACGAAACGCTGAAACTCGTCCAACTCCACGCTCTGGCTGGCATTGAAAAACCGTTCAATCGCTTTGAGGGGTTCAATCGCTTGGGGCAGCGGTGCGAAGGTCAGGTCTGCCAGGTCGTCCATGTTGCGAACCTGTTGCTGGTTTTCCTGAAATTCAATGTTCTGCTGAATTTCCAGGTTGGCCAGCAGCACCAGACCACCAATCACCGTGACTGGCACCGCCATCCGCATTGCCGACTTATAGCGGAACTGCCATTTGCGATTGCCGGGCCACACGCTGTAGGCAATGGGGGCAATCAGCAACATGCCCAATGAATTGGCCATCCAGCATCGGGAGAATTCAATGGAGGCCCACAGGTCCATGATGGGAGGAAACCCTTTGTCCAGCCACAGGTTCAGGCTGCTTAGCAACAGCGAACCCAGCGGGCCGATGATCATCAATATCTTGAAGATCGTCCAATCGGGGTGGGTGCGGCGTTTGCCGAGCGTGTAGCGGGCCACCACCTTGACCAGCATGCTGATGTAAGTCACTGTGATGAGCGCGTGCAGCAGTTGGTGAATGCTCAGGCTTTGGTCTGTGGATGCATAGGGCGCGAGCCAGTAGGCCAGTAGCAAGCCGGGCAGCATTTTGCGGCCCAAGCGATAACAGGCCACGTAGGCCAACCCCAAAGAGGGGTTGATGTACAGGAGGGCCGGGTATGCATCACCATATTGCTGGGTGATCAGGTTCAAACCGGCAATCAGTAGGGCAGTGAAGGCGACAACGCCATATTGAGCCATGATGGCAGGTCCAGAGTCGTGCAGTATCGAATCAATGTCTCAGTGTAGCTGTAACTCAAACGTTGCAAAGGTTTAATTTTATGGGTTTTTTGGCCTTATTCGGGCTTTCGGGGTTTCAGCGGGTTTGCACACACCGTGTTCTGCACTTGTCCGGCTTGGTAGGCTTGTTGCTCGGTGCCCACTTGGCTGTAGCCGCTTCGCTGGATGTGGGGAAAATATCGCGCCGTGTGCAGTACGCGCCCGAGGCGGACCAACAGCTTGCCCTGTCCACCGCAGCGGTTAAAACCTTGCTTCGGGCCCAAGTGGATGGGGCCAAGGCCGATTTGATCAACTATGGGCAACTGACCACCGAAACACCGCAGGCCATGCAAAACGCGCTGGATGAACAGTTGCGGGGCGTGAAAGACTTGGACCCGGACGAAGCCAAAAAACTGCGCGATGAAAACCGGCGTTGGCAACAGGGCATGATGGACGCTGCCATCGAGCGCAGTCTGCAGTTTCACACCACCGCCCCCAATGGACTGAGCAGTCGATGGTTGTGGTTTTGGACCAACCACTTCAATGTGTATGGCCCGAAGGACAGGGTGAGAATCTTTCTGGCGCATTACGAGTCCCGCGCGATTGCTGCGCACGCGTTTGGATCATTCCGGAATTTGCTGAGGGCGGTGGTGCTGCACCCGGCCATGCTGGTGTACCTCGACAACCAGAACAATCAGCGGGATCGCATCAATGAAAACCTGGCCCGCGAAATTCTTGAATTGCATACCCTGGGTGAGGGTCAGGGCTACACCCAGTCAGACATCAAGGCACTGGCCAGGGCATTGACCGGATACACCTTGCCGCAGCCTGGTCGCCCCCGCAAAGCGGGGCCTTGTCGTCGGCAACATTGCGTTCAAATATCGGACTCAGGCTCAGTGTTTGAGCCCGATTTGCACGACATGGAAGCCAAGGTGTTTTTGGGCCACTACTACCCGGCCCGCAGTGATGGTGCTGAATTGTTTGACATGCTGGATGCACTGGCTGCGCACCCTGCAACTGCGCGGCACATCGCCACGCAATTGGCACAGTATTTTTATGGGGACGAGCCTCCTGCAGATCTTGTAGAGGCTGCACAAGCCACCTTCCTTCGGACAGGTGGGGCATTGGACGAAGTGCTTCTAAGGCTGTTGCAACACCCCCGCTTTCTGGATGCGCGCCAGCGCTGGGTGAGCGACCCTTTTGCACATTGGGTTGGCATTGTTCGCCAGCTTCGTGAGGCTGGTGTTGAGTTGCCGGTGGAGCAGTTGACCAAGTGGTTGAAATGGAACGGTGAGGGCCACTTCAATCGTGTTTCGCCCGACGGGTACCCGTTCATCTCCACCTTTTGGGACGGCGCAACGACACTGTCCACCCGATTGAACATCGCAGAGTCTGTGGCCTCCACTGTTCAACAACAGTTGAAGCAAGCCGACGGGGGGCTGGCCGGGCAAATGCCGCGCCTGGTGGCGCGGCTAAAGCCGAATTTGGGTCCCAACAGCGCGCAGGTCCTGGAGCCGTACGAAAAGACCCCTGTCCGCTGGTTGACCTTGTATTTCGTTAGTCCAGAAATGCTTTATCACTGATTGAGGTGGAACATGAGTCGCCGTGCGTTCCTGAAAACCGTGGTTGGTGGTGCTGCAGGCCTGGGCCTTGGACAGGTGCAATTTGCGCTGGGCCAGGCCAATGCCGTGCAACCCGTGCCCAAATTGCTGTGGGTCATGTTGCGTGGTGGCATGGATGCAGACAGTTTGTTGTTTCAACCCGACAACACTTACTACCATGACGTGCGCCCAACGCTGTCGCTGGGTCGAAACGGCCTGAGCGATGAAGCGCAGCGAATAGACGCCAATTGGGCAGTGCACCCGGCCCTTGAGCCTTTGTATCCCTGGTTGCAGCGAAAGCAATTGGCCTTCGTGCCATTCTGCGGCACTGGCGACAACTCCCGCAGCCACTTCAAGGCGCAAGAGGTGTTGGAACGGGGGTTGAATGACGGTGAGCGCTTGCAAACGCAGGATGGGCTGCTGAACCGGGTGGTCAAGGTGCTGGCCCGGGATTTTTCAGGTTTGGGTGGTGCCAACTTTGTGCAGGGGTCGCCCTTGATGTGCGCAGGCAGTCAGGACATCCCTTTTGTTGAATTGCGGCCTCAACCCACGGCCAAAGCCCAGCGAATGGATGACTACATGCAGGCATTGGAACGCATGATGCAGGACCCGGAAACCCGGGAGCGCCTAAAAATCATGTCGGCTCGACAAAGCGGCGCCCGCGAGGCGCTGCGGGGCCAAATGGACATGGATGCGCAACACGGCGCAACCGCGCGAAGCCAACCGGCGTTTGTCACCCAGTTTGAGCAAATGGCGCGGCTTATGCGGTCTGGCCCGGCGTACGCTGTGGGCTTCGCCGAAATCAACGGATGGGACACCCACCAAAACCAGGGCAACGAGAACGGCCAACTGGCGGGCAAGTTTTCCGCGATGGCGCAGGCATTGGCCGCTTTTGCACAAGGCATGGGGCCGGAATGGGCACGCACACAGGTGGTGTTGATGTCCGAGTTTGGGCGGACCTTTGCTGAAAACGGGACCCGAGGCACCGACCACGGGCACGCCACCACGGCCATCTTGATGTCGGGTCGCGGGTTTTCGCAGACGGTGCTGGGTGAGCAACAGGTGTGGTCACCCCAAAACCTGCATGAGCAGCGCGACCAGCCGGTGTTGAACCCCTATCGGGATGTGTTGCTGCGCCAGGTGTTCATGCCCATGGGGTTGTCACGAGGCGATGCACTGGCAGCCCTCAAGCCAGTCTAGCGTTCACGCCAGGGGTTCAAGGCCCAGCAAACCCGTGAGTTGGGCCAAGCAGGCCATGCCAAAGGTTTCCGTGCGCAACACACGGTTGGAAAACCGCAGGCATTGTGCGCCCAGTGCCATTGCTGTGTCGATTTCATCGGGCGTCCAGCCGCCCTCCGGGCCAACAGCAATCACCAATGGGGTGTTGCCCTGCGCTGCAGGCCCCGCCAGCCAGGTGCGCAGGTGGGTGTCAGCCTGTGGCGTAAACAGCAGCACCTGTGCATGGGGCAGTTGCTCGGCCAGCACCTGCAGTTGTGCGGACAATCCGCCCACCGGTGCAACCACCGGCAACATGGCCCTTTCACTTTGAACGCTGGCCGCCAATGCCACCCGGTCCCAGTGGGCATGCCGTTTTTCGGCCCTCTCGTCACTCAGTTTGACCACACTGCGCTGGGCCTGAACCGGAAAAAAGCCCTGAGCGCCCAGCTCGGTGCATTTTTCAATCACCCAATCCATCTTGTCGCCTTCGGGCAGCCCCTGCAGCACATACACAGCGCGGGTCAATTCACTGCCGGTGCAGGGGTGTGCAGGGCTGTTCAGGCGCACTTCACCCAGCTTTTTGCTGAGGTAATGCACGGTGCCATCAAATTCGGCACCAGCCCCATTCCATGCGCGCAGTGGCTCACCCTCGCGCAGGCGCAGCACCCGCGAGGCGTAATGCAACAAATCGTCTTCCAGCGGCAACACCTGGCCTTGGGCTTTGGCCTCTGGCAAGTAAAAACGGGGCACCCGGCGCGAGGCCACGGTGTGGTGGTGATCGGACAGCGGTGTGTTGGGTTCGGTCATAATTCGAGGGTTTGCTCGCTTGCGGGTGCGCGAGGGGCATTGCTTTGATAAAATTCGGTTTTTCCCGAACTTTGCCACAAGCAAAACTCAAAATCCCCAATCCTATGTCTTCTTCCTCCAAGAACATGGCCAACGCCATCCGCGCACTCGCCATGGACGCCGTTCAAGCCGCCAAGTCCGGACACCCCGGCATGCCCATGGGCATGGCTGAAATTGCAGTTGCCCTGTGGGCCCGCCACCTCAAGCACAACCCCCGCAACCCGCACTGGGCTGACCGTGACCGTTTTGTGCTGTCCAATGGCCATGGCTCCATGCTGATGTATGCGCTGCTGCACCTCACGGGCTACGACTTGCCGATTGAAGAACTGAAGAACTTCCGCCAACTGCACTCCAAAACCCCTGGCCACCCCGAAGTGGACATTACGCCGGGTGTTGAAACCACCACAGGCCCGCTGGGGCAGGGCATTGCCAATGCCGTGGGCATGGCGCTGGCCGAAAAGCTGTTGGCTGCCGAGTTCAATGAGCCGGGCTTCCCGGTGGTGGACCACAATACCTACGTGTTTTTGGGCGACGGTTGCCTCATGGAAGGCATTTCGCACGAGGCCTGTTCGCTGGCTGGTACGCTGGGCTTGTCCAAGCTCATCGTGATGTACGACGACAATGGCATCTCCATCGATGGCGAAGTGGAGCATTGGTTTGGCGACGACACCCCCAAGCGCTTTGAAGCCTACGGCTGGAATGTGATTGCCAATGTGGATGGCCATAACGTGGATGCGGTGGACGCCGCCATTGCGCAGGCCAAACAGAATGCAGCCTTGGACAAAGGCCCAACACTGATTTGCTGCAAAACAAACATTGGCCAAGGCTCACCCAATTTGGCTGGTACCGACAAAGTGCACGGTGCCCCCTTGGGCGATGCTGAAATTGCCGCCACCCGCGCTGCCATTGGTTGGGAGCACGCCCCATTTGTGATTCCTGCTGAGGTTTACCAGCAGTGGGATGCGCAAGTGGCCGGTGCTGCCCGCCAAGTGGCTTGGGACAAATTGTTCGATGCGTACAGCGCCAAATTCCCGGCCAAAGCAGCCGAATTCAAGCGCCGCATGGCCGGTGATTTGCCTGCGCAATTTGAGCAAACTGCTGCCCGCCTGTTGGCCGAAGTGGCCGCCAAAGGCGAAACCATTGCCACCCGCAAGGCCAGCCAAAATGCCATCACCTTGTTGGCTGCTGAGTTGCCGGAATTGCTGGGCGGCTCCGCCGACCTCACCGGTTCCAACCTCACCAATTGGCCCAAGTGCGTGGCTGTACGCCGCAACGCCGAAGGCTTCACCGCTGGCAACCACATCAACTGGGGCGTGCGTGAATTTGGCATGAGCGCTGCGTTGAACGGTGTGGCCCTGCACGGTGGTTACATTCCGTTTGGCGCCACCTTCCTGACTTTCTCGGATTACAGCCGCAATGCACTGCGCATGGCGGCCTTGATGAAAAAGCGCAATATTTTTGTATTCACCCACGATTCCATCGGTTTGGGTGAAGACGGCCCCACCCACCAACCTGTTGAACATGCTGCAACGCTGCGCCTCATCCCGAACATGGATGTGTGGCGCCCTGCGGATTCGGTCGAGTCCATGGCGGCCTGGAATGTGGCGGTGATGCGCAAGGACGGCCCCTCGTCCCTGTTGTTCAGCCGTCAAAACCTGCCGTTTGTGCCGCGGTCTGAAGCGGTGTTGAACAACATCGCCAAAGGCGGCTATGTGCTGCTGGACAAAGCCAATGCGCAGGTGACGCTGGTGGCCACAGGCTCAGAGCTTGAGCTTGCATTGGCAGCCGAAAAGGCTTTGGCCGAGCAGGGTGTGGCCGCGCGCGTCGTGTCCATGCCTGCCACCACTGTGTTTGACCGACAGCCAGCCGCCTACAAGGCCGAGGTGCTGGGCAACAAGCCCATCGCGGTGATTGAAGCCGGTATCACCGACGGTTGGTACAAGTACATGGTGCAAGCGGGCGTCAAGGGCACGGTGGTGGGCATGAACAGTTTTGGTGAATCGGCCCCGGCTGGTGCCCTGTTCAAGCACTTTGGCATTACAGCAGAACACTTCACCCAGGCCGCGTTGGCCTTGGTACAGGCATAACAGTTTACTTTCAAGGAGCTTTGTCATGACTATTCGCGTCGCGATCAACGGCTATGGCCGTATTGGCCGTAATGTGCTGCGTGCCCATTACGAAGGTGGTAAAAAGCACGACATTCAAATCGTGGCCATCAACGACTTGGGCGACCCCAAGACCAACGCCCACCTGACCCAGTACGACACCGCCCATGGCCGTTTCCCCGGCACCGTCACTGTGGATGGCGACTACATGGTTGTGAACGGCGACAAAATCAAGGTGCTGGCCAACCGCAACCCAGCCGAATTGCCTTGGGGCGAGTTGGGTGTGGACGTGGTGATGGAATGCACCGGCTTTTTCACATCCAAGGAAAAAGCCTCTGCCCACCTGAAAGGTGGCGCCAAGAAAGTGATCATCTCCGCCCCCGGCGGCAAGGATGTGGACGCCACCGTGGTGTTTGGTGTGAACCATACCGTATTGAAAAGCACCGACACCGTGATTTCCAACGCCTCTTGCACCACCAACTGTTTGGCACCACTGGTCAAGCCACTGAACGATGCCATCGGCCTGGAAACCGGCCTGATGACCACCATTCACGCCTACACCAACGACCAGGTGCTGACCGACGTGTACCACGAAGACCTGCGCCGTGCACGCTCTGCCACCATGAGCATGATCCCCACCAAAACCGGTGCAGCTGCGGCAGTTGGCTTGGTATTGCCCGAACTGAACGGCAAGCTGGACGGCTACGCCGTGCGCGTGCCGACCATTAACGTGTCGATGGTTGACCTCTCGTTTGTGGCCAAACGCGACACCACGGTTGAGGAAGTGAACAGCATCCTGAAAGCCGCGGCCGAAGGCCCGCTGAAGGGTGTGCTGGAATACAACGATGCACCCTTGGTGTCCATCGACTTCAACCACAACCCCGCTTCCAGCGCGTTTGACGCCACCCTGACCAAGGTCAGCGGCAAGTTGGTGAAAGTGTCCAGCTGGTACGACAACGAGTGGGGCTTCTCCAACCGCATGCTCGACACCACTGTGGCACTGATGAACGCCAAGTAAGCAATCCGCACTCAGCGGATACCCGAAAGCCGGTCCCTGTGACCGGCTTTTTTATTGCACCACTGGAATGCCCGTGCACCCCTATTTGTGGGGGTTGCCCCCTTTTGTGCACTCTTTAAAGCCCTCCACCAGCCGATCTTTCTGAGGTCGGTCCATTGCCCAATCACCAGGCCTTTAGAGCTGTGCTGAAAAGTAGACTCCGTTCTGCATTCTTTTCTCCGGATGGTGAATGCATCAAGACCGATAGCCTTGTTCGTAATCTGTCTTGAGAGTTCAGCAATGTTGACATTTCGCTCAGCCAAACATCATTTGAACTGGAATCGGCTCCTGGCCTTGGTGGCTGTGGTTCTTGCCTGGTTTCTGCTGGTCAGCAATGCCCATGCACAGCAGACTGGGGGCGCTCAGTTCATCATCAAACTGAAAAATGCGGTTGAGTTGAGCGCCACGCCGAGTGTGCGTCGACTTGAAAAAGACGGTGAGGCATTGTCTGCTGTGATGGCTCGCAACAACGTGGATGCGACTTGGGTGCGGGCCGGTACGGTGGGCACACAAGTCATGCGTTTTGGGCCCACTGTACGCCCATCCGATGTTCAAGCCCTGCTGAACCGCTTGGCCAGCGACCCCGATGTGGACATGGTCATGCAGGATCGGCCTGTGCGTATTCAAGCCACCCCGAACGAAAGCACCTACACCAACCAGTGGCATTTGCAAAGCACCAGTGGGCGGGGCGGCGCAAAGTTCAATCTGGCTTGGGACTTGATCAAGGGCAGCTCGAACGTGGTGATTGCCGTGCTGGACACGGGTGTGGTGTTTGAAACGCCGGACCTTGCCGGCCGCTTGCTGTCGGGTTACGACTTTGTGTCGGATGTAAACACGGCCAATGATGGGGATGGACGCGATGCCAACCCCGCCGACCCTGGCAACTGGATTACATCGGCCGAGTCTCAATCGGGCCCTTTTGCAGGCTGTGCGGTCAAGGACTCGTCCTGGCATGGCACCTTCGTCGCAGGCGAAATTGCAGCCAACACCAACAACAGCGCTGACATTGCCGGCGCAGACTGGAACGTGAAAATTCTGCCTGTGCGCGTGCTGGGCAAGTGCGGCGGTTATCTGTCGGATGTGTTGGACGCCATGTTGTGGTCAGCGGGTCTGGATGTGCCAGGTATTCCGCACAACAACACCCCAGCCTCGGTCATCAACCTGAGCTTGGGCAGCGCCAATACCTGCAGCTCGCTGGAGCAGGATGTGGTGAACCGCGTGACGGCTGCCGGTACTTTGGTGGTTGCGGCTGCTGGCAACGGTGGTGGTGTGGTGGACTCGCCCGCCAATTGCAGCGGTGTGATGGGCGTGGGTGCGATTGACCGGGATGGCAGCCGGGCTTACTACAGTGCGTTGGGCACCGGTGTTGCCTTGATGGCCCCGGGTGGTTATTACTACGGCTTGGTGGGGTTGGGCAATTCGGGTACTACCACACCCGCTTCGTCCACCTTGGTGTCCAAAACCGGCACCTCGTTCGCAGCGCCCTTGGTGGCGGCCACAGCCGGCTTGATGAAGGCCGTGAATTCAGCGTTGACGCCTGCCCAAATTGCCTCGGCCATCACCAGCACCACGGCCCCATTTTTGTCGCCAACAGGCCAAACCTGCCAAGCCAATTCCGGGTTTGCCACCTGCAATTGCACAACGTCCGTTTGCGGTACCGGCATGCTGGACGCCTACGCTGCGGTCAATTCCATTCGGGGCACCAAGCCGCTGGCCAATGCCTCGGTCACCGCCAATGGCCTGGGTACCAGTTCCTACAACGGCACTGCACCGCAGGAAAGTGCCAGCGCATCCAACCCTGTGTTGCTGCGTGGCTCGGCCAGCACGGCTCTGTCGGGCCGAACCATTGCGTCTTACTTGTGGGAGCAGGTGTCCGGTGCCCCGGTGATGAGTGGAACACGCTCCACGGCTGATGTGGATTTGCCGGCGGCCAACAGCACATCTGACCTGGTGTTCAAGCTGACCGTGACCGACTCTGTGGGCGAAAGCCGAAGCACTTTCACCGCAGTGCGCGTGGTGGCCAGCGGTGACAGCAGCAGCGCACCGACCAGCATGGGATCAACCACGCCCCAGAGCACAGGCTCAACCACGCCAGTGTCATCCGGTGGTGGTGGCGGTGGGGGCGGCGGTGGTGGTGGGCTGGGTTTGCTCGGTCTGCTCATACTGACCGCAGCAATGGCGCTTCACCGCGCGATACCCCGTCGAGCCAAGGCAGGGGCTGCTGCCCAATAAGCCAGCACACCTCCCAAAGCACCCCCCCGGTGGGCTTGTATGGCAATGTGGCCGCCCAACCAGGCATCGACCGGCATACCGGTGGATGCCTGTTTTGCTTCCAGGGCCAGTTTGATGAACAAGCCCACGGTGAGCAGCAGCAAGGGCCAGGGTGGGCGCGCGTTAACCAATGCAGCTTTTCCAGCCCGCCATTGTCGCCAAGCGCACAATAGCCCCACGACAAACACCGTGTGCAGCGCACCGCTGAGCCCCACATACCAATCCAGCGGTTCAACCCAGGTCAAATAAGCAGGCACAGCCAGCAGCCCCCACAGCAGGCCAAACCCCAACAACAGTGCAGGCGCAGTGCGCTCAAACCCCCAAAGCACCACACCCAAGCCAAGCAGGTTGAGGGTCAGGTGTGCCCACCCCAGGTGTACAAACTGCCCCAGCAGCATGTTGATAAAAAATGAATTCGATAAATCAAGGCCTTGCCCTTGTGCCGGCCCCCATGCCCATTGCGCAGCCAAAGCACACAAAGCCACGGCAAACCAGAGTGCCCACACTGTGAGCAAGGGCTTGACCGGTTTATAATTCGGGATTGTTTTCAATCAACCTTCCTTGCGAGTGTTCAAGCGATGCTGCGTTTTCTGCGTCTGACCGATCAAGCCGTCTCCAATCAACGTGTGCTGATCCGTGTTGATTTTAACGTTCCCGTGGATGCCGAAGGCAACATCACTGAAGACACCCGCATTCGCGCCTCCCTGCCCGGCATTGAATACTGCCTGAAAAACAATGCAGCCCTCATGCTGACCAGCCACTTTGGCCGCCCCACCGAGGGCGAATATGACGACAAGCTGAGCCTGGCCCCGGTGGCCAAACGCCTGGGTGAGTTGCTGGGCCGCGACGTGCGGCTGGTCAAAGACTGGGTCAACGGCGTCAGCGTGGCCGCTGGCGAAGTGGTGTTGCTGGAAAACTGCCGTTTCAACAAGGGCGAGAAAAAGAACAACCCCGACCTGGCCAAGCAAATTGCCGCCCTGTGCGACATTTATGTCAACGATGCCTTTGGCACGGCCCACCGCGCCGAGGCCACCACCCATGGTGCCGCCCAGTTTGCCAAGGTGGCCTGTGCTGGCCCTTTGCTGGCCGCCGAACTGGATGCCCTGGGTGCGGCTTTGTCTGCCCCCAAGCGCCCTTTGGTCGCCATCGTGGCGGGTTCCAAAGTGTCCACCAAGCTGACCATTCTCAACAGCCTGGCCGAAAAGGTGGACCAATTGATTGTGGGCGGCGGCATTGCCAACACCTTCATGGCGGCGGTGGGTTTGCCCATCGGCAAGTCTTTGGTGGAAGCCGATTTGGTGGGTGAGGCCAGGCTGATTATTGAAAAACTGAAAGCCCGAGGTGCAGCTGTGCCCATCCCCGTGGATGTGGTGGTTGGCAGCGAATTCAGCCCCTCGGCTGTGGCCACCACCAAGAAGGTCGAGGACGTATCGTCCACCGACATGATTTTTGACATTGGCCCCGAGACTGCTGAAGGTTTGGCCACCATTTTGCAAAACGCCGGCACCATTGTGTGGAATGGACCCGTGGGTGTGTTCGAGTTTGACCAGTTTGGCCACGGCACCGAGCGTCTGGCCCGTGCCATTGCAGCATCGTCGGCCTTCTC
Source organism: Limnobacter sp. (assembly GCF_036405155.1). Classification (GTDB taxonomy): domain Bacteria; phylum Pseudomonadota; class Gammaproteobacteria; order Burkholderiales; family Burkholderiaceae_B; genus Limnobacter. The sequence goes on from NZ_DASWYD010000004.1 coordinate 321,761, forward strand.
GATTGCTGGCGGTGGCGACACCCTGGCCGCCATTGCCAAATACAACATCGGTGAACAGGTCAGCTACATTTCCACGGGCGGTGGCGCATTCCTGGAGTTCCTGGAAGGCAAAGCCTTGCCTGCTGTTGAAATCCTCCAGCAACGCGCAGCCTGAGCCTCAACACCATGAGCACCCCCTCCATGACCCCATTCGCCGTTCGTCAAACCAAAATTGTGGCCACACTCGGCCCGGCCAGCACCTCCCCCGAAGTGCTGGAAAAAATGATTGCTTCCGGCATGAATGTGGTGCGGGTCAACTTCTCGCACGGCACGGCCGACGAACACATCGGCCGGGTAAAAACCGTGCGGGAGATTGCGGCCAAGCTGTGCAAGGACGTCGCCGTGATGGCCGACCTGCAGGGCCCGAAGATTCGCATTGGCCTGTTCGCCAACGGTTCAACGGTGCTGACGGAAGGGCAGGAGTTTTTGCTGGACGCCACCTGCAAGGAAGGTGACGACACCCGTGTGGGCCTGGATTATCCCGAACTCGTGAATGATGTGAAAGCAGGCGACACCCTGTTGCTGGACGACGGCAAGATCGTGCTCAAGGTGAAAAAGGTGGCTGGTTCGCAAATCACCACCGTGACCGAAGTGGGCGGCGTGTTGAAAAACCGCAAGGGCATCAACAAGCTGGGCGGGGGCCTGTCTGCCCCAGCACTCACATCGAAGGACATGGAAGACATTCGCACGGCGGTGGCCTTCGAAGCCGACTACATCGCGGTGAGCTTTCCCAAAAGTGGTGCCGACATGTACATGGCCCGTGAGTTGTGTCGTGCCGCTGGTGGACATGCCCTCATGATTGCCAAGGTGGAGCGCTGCGAGGCGCTGGAAAATCTGGATGACCTGATTCGCTCCTGCGATGGCCTGATGGTGGCCCGTGGCGACTTGGCGGTTGAAATTGGCGATGCGGCTGTGCCGGCTGCCCAAAAACGCCTCATACGCGCGGCCCGCGAACACAACAAACTCACCATCACCGCCACTCAGATGATGGAGAGCATGATTGAAAGCCCGGTGCCCACCCGCGCCGAAGTGTCGGACGTCGCCAACGCCGTGTTGGACGGCACCGACGCGGTCATGCTGTCGGCTGAAACCGCTGCGGGCAAGTTCCCGGTAGAAACCATCAAGGCCATGGCACGCACTTGTGTGGAAGCTGAAAAGTCTGCGCCAGTCAGCCTGGATGCCGATTTCCTGAATCGCAAATTCAAGCGGGTGGACCAGTCGATTGCCATGGCAGCGCTGTTCACCGCGCACCACCTGGAAGTGAAAGCGATTGCCGCACTGACGCAATCAGGTTCAACCGCGTTGTGGATGTCCCGCTTGAACTGCGGTGTGCCGATTTTTGCGTTGACGCCCGAAGAAAAGACCCGTCGCCGCCTCTCGCTGTACCGCGATGTACGCACGGTGATGTTGCAGTACGAAACCGAAGACCGCGAGCAGTTGTTGGCCAAGGCCGAAAAGGCGTTGCTCGATGCCAAGGTGGTGGAACTGGGCGACCTGATCGTCATCACCATTGGCGAGCCGATTGGCAAATCGGGCGGTACCAACACCATGAAAATTGTTCGCGTGGGCGAGCATATCGGACTATTGAACTGATTATTTTTGGAGACACACCATGCCACTCGTATCGATGCGCCAATTGCTGGACCATGCCGCTGAACAAGGCTACGGCATTCCCGCTTTCAACGTGAACAACCTGGAACAGGTGCAGGCCGTGATGGCTGCAGCCGATGAAGTCGGCGCGCCCGTGATTCTTCAGGCCAGTGCCGGTGCGCGCAAGTACGCGGGCGAACCTTTCATCAAGCACCTCATTCAAGCCGCTGTGGAAGCCTATCCACACATTCCCCTCGTGATGCACCAGGACCACGGCACCAGCCCCAAGGTATGCCAGGGCGCCATCGACCTGGGCTTTGGTTCGGTGATGATGGACGGCTCCCTGATGGAAGATGGCAAAACACCCGCCAGCTTCGACTACAACGTGAATGTCACCAAAACCGTGGTGGAGATGGCCCACAAAGTGGGTGTGACCGTGGAAGGCGAACTGGGCTGCCTGGGCAACCTGGAAACCGGTGAAGCCGGCGAGGAAGACGGCATTGGTGCTGAAGGCAAGCTGGACCACAGCCAAATGCTGACCGACCCCGAAGAAGCCGCCGTGTTTGTGAAGGCAACCCAACTGGACGCCCTGGCCATTGCCATTGGTACCAGCCACGGCGCCTACAAATTCAGCCGCAAGCCCACGGGCGACATTTTGGCTATTTCCCGCGTGAAAGAAATTCATGCCCGCATTCCAAACACCCACCTGGTGATGCACGGCTCTTCCTCTGTTCCCGCTGATTTGCTGGCCATCATCAACCAGTATGGCGGCAAGATGAAAGAAACCTACGGCGTGCCCGTCGAGGAAATTCAGGAAGCCATCAAGTACGGCGTGCGCAAAATCAACATCGACACCGACATCCGTTTGGCCATGACCGGCGCTGTGCGCAAGTTCCAAGTCGAAAACCCAGACAAGTTTGACATGCGTGAATGGATGAAGCCTGCCCGCGAAGCAGCCAAAGCCATTTGCAAACAGCGCTACCTGGAGTTTGGTTGTGAAGGCCAAGCCGGCAAGATCAAGGCGATCAACCTGGTGGACATGGCGGCCAAGTACGCCAAGGGCGAGCTGGCGCAAATCGTTCAGTAAATCCGGCACTGCCAGCCTGAATGAACACACCACGCGGGGTTACCCGCGTGTTTTACTTTTAAGATTCGGAAGTTTTGTACATGAGCACTGTGTTTGAAACCAAGCTGACCTCTCTGCCACTGCTTCACCGTGGCAAAGTGCGTGAAAACTTTGCGGTCGGTGACGACAAAATGTTGATCGTGGCCAGCGACCGTCTGTCCGCCTTTGACGTGATTCTCGACCAGCCCATTCCCGAAAAGGGCATGGTGCTCACGCAGATGGCCCAATTCTGGTTCGACATTCTGCACGACGTGGTGCCCAACCACCTGACCGGTATCAAACCTGAAGAAGTGCTGACACCCGACGAAGCCAAAATGGTGCGAGGCCGCGCCATGGTGGTGAAAAAGCTCAAGCCCCTCCCGATTGAAGCGGTAGTGCGTGGCTACATCATTGGTTCAGGCTGGAAAGACTACCAGGCCACCGGCGCTGTGTGTGGCATTAAGCTGCCAGCTGGACTGCAGATGGCAGCCAAGCTCGACGAACCCATTTTTACACCCGCCACCAAAGCGGCTGTGGGTGAACACGACGAAAACATCGACTTCGACACGATGTGCCAAACCATTGGCCGCGACTTGGCCGAGCAGGTTCGCCGTGTGTCGATTGCCCTGTACACCAAGGCCAGCGACTATGCGGCCCGCCAAGGCATCATCATTGCCGACACCAAGTTTGAATTTGGTCTGGATGAAGCGGGGCGCCTCACTTTGATGGATGAAGTGCTGACCGCAGACTCCTCGCGCTTTTGGCCCGCCGACCAGTATCAAGTGGGCATGTCCCCACCGTCCTATGACAAGCAGTTTGTGCGGGATTACCTGGAAAGCGTACCCGGCTGGAACAAGAAGGCACCTGCCCCCACATTGCCGCAGGACATCATTGACAAAACGGCAGCCAAATACCGCCAGGCCTACGAAGCGCTGACCGGCCGTGTTTGGCTGGGTTAATAACAATAAAACAACCACAGGGAACACTGCGCCATGGACGAAATGACCAAGATGCACACTTCAGACCATCCCAAAGTGGGTGTGGTCATGGGCTCATCTTCCGACTGGGAGGTGATGAAAAACGCCGTGCAAGTGCTGCGGGATTTTGGTGTGGATTACGAAGCCCGCGTGGTGTCCGCCCACCGCATGCCGGACGAAATGTTCACGTATGCAGAAACTGCGTTGGGGCGCGGCATTCAAGTCATCATCGCAGGTGCGGGCGGTGCGGCCCACTTGCCGGGCATGCTGGCTGCCAAAACCACACTGCCGGTGATGGGGGTGCCTGTGCCATCCAAGTATTTGCGCGGTGAAGACTCGCTGTTGTCGATTGTGCAAATGCCCAAGGGCATACCGGTGCACACGTTTGCCATCGGTGAAGCCGGCGCAGCCAATGCAGCCTTGGCTGCAGTGGCCATTTTGGCGCTCAACGACAGTGCCTTGCAGAAAAAACTTCAGGATTTCCGCGTCAGCCAGTCCAATGTGGCCCGTGAAATGGAACTGCCCCCTTTGCGGTGAGATGTTGGTATGAGCACACACAAATCGGTCGAGTTTAAAACGGCGCAACCCAACCAGTGGTTGGGTTTGCTGGGCGGTGGCCAATTGGGTCGCATGTTTTGCATGGCGGCGCAGCGCTTGGGCTACAAAGTGTTGGTGCTGGACCCCGCCACCAACAGCCCTGCAGGCTCAGTGGCCGATGGTCAGGTGTTGGCCGATTACCTGGACGATGCAGGCCTTGCCGAGTTGGCCCAGCGCTGCGTGGGCGTGACCACTGAATTCGAGAACGTGCCCGCACTGGCCATGGAAACGCTGGCGGCCAGCATTCCGGTCAGTCCATCTGCATTTTCCGTGGGTGTTGCCCAAAACCGGATTGAAGAAAAGTCGTACATCAGTGGTTGTGGCGTGCCCGTGGCACCGCATGCACCCATTCGCAAGGCCGAGGACATCACCAGCGACCTGGAAACCCTGTTGCCCGGCATTTTAAAAACAGCCCGCCTGGGCTACGACGGCAAAGGTCAGGTGCGGGTTAAAACCCTGGATGAGGTGAAAGCCGCATTTGCCAACCTGAACCAGGTGGAGTGTGTGCTGGAGAAGCGCCTCACCCTGTTGAAAGAGGTGTCGGTGATTGTGGCCCGCGACCACAAGGGCGAGTGCGTGACATTCCCGGTGGCCGAGAACCACCATCGCAAAGGCATTTTGGCCACAACGATTGTGCCGGCCCGCATCGATGATGTCATGGCCTCGCAAGCGCGCGCCAGCGCCATTTCCATTGCCCGTGCGTTGGACTATGTCGGTGTGCTGTGTGTGGAGTTCTTCGTGGTGGAAGGCATGGGTCTGGTGGTGAACGAGATTGCACCGCGCCCTCACAACAGCGGCCATTATTCGATTGATGCCTGCGTGACCTGCCAGTTTGAGCAGCAAGCCCGCATATTGGCTGGTTTGCCCTTGGGCGATACCCGCCAGCACAGCCCGTCTGTCATGGTTAACCTGTTGGGCGATTTGTGGTTTGATGCGCAAGGCAATGAGCGTGAGCCCAACTGGCCCGGTGTGTTGGCCATGCCCGAGGTGAAGCTTCACCTGTACGGCAAAGAGCAGGCCCGCGTGGGCCGCAAAATGGGGCACATCACGGTGGTGGCCCCCACGCTGGACCGCGCGCTGGAAGTGGCCGAGGCTGTGCGCAGCCTGCTCGGCATTGGCGATGACGACGATTAATATTCGGCACTGACACAGAACCCTCATGGCCAACCGAACCACATTGCTCAAGCCCACGCACGGCAACATTGAAGAATGTGCGCAGGCCTTGCGGGTGGGCAAGCTGGTGGCCTTCCCCACCGAAACCGTGTTTGGTCTGGGTGCCGCAGTGTCGTCTCGGGAGGGCATACGCGGCATTTTTGCAGCCAAAGGCCGCCCGGAAAACCACCCACTGATTGCCCATGTGGCGCCGCATGCCCGGCTGGATGGTTGGGTGGCAGAAGTGACACCGACCATGCAGCGCTTGATGGATGCTTTTTGGCCCGGACCGTTGACGCTGGTGGTGCCCAAAGGGCCGAACATGCCGCTGGAAGTCACCGGTGGACAAGACTCGGTGGGCATCCGCTGCCCATCCCACCCGGTGGCCATTGAACTGTTGAAGGCTGTGGGTGTGCCGGTGGCCGCTCCGTCGGCCAATCGTTTCGGAAAGGTCAGCCCAACCCGGGCCAGCCATGTGCTGCAAGAGCTCGACGGTCGAATTGCCTATGTGCTGGACGGTGATATTCCGGCCGTTGGCATCGAGTCCACCATCCTCAGCCTGCTCAAATCCACCCCGGCCATTTTGCGGCCAGGGGCCATCACGGCCGAGCAGATTGAACAGGTGTTGGGTGTGGCTGTGCAGCGCCATGCCCAGGCCTTGCAGGCCCCCGATGCCCCCCGCGTGTCGGGCGCGCTTGAAAAACACTACAGCCCGGACGCAAAAGTGCTGGTATTGCCGGCCCAAGCAATGGGCCAGGTGGCTTGCGAGCAGCCGACCTTGATTGTGGGCTGGGGCGAAGCCTTTCTGGATGAAATCTCAGAAGTGCAGTTGCGCAGCCCCGTGAAGCCGATGTTGCTGGCCTTGGCACCGCATGCGGAGCAGGTGGCGCAGCAGCTGTACCTGATTTTGCGCAAGGCCGATGAAGATGGCTATGCGCAGTTGATTGTTGAAGAGCCCGAGGCTGTGCCGGAATGGGAGGGGGTTGCCGACCGCTTGCGGCGTGCATCGGCTGGATAATTCCCGGCACATACCAACGGATTCATCATTTCATTCGAACTTCCAGTCGGGCCGATGGTACATAGGCGGTTCTCAGTTTATTGGAGTTTCGAATGCCAGCAGGTTCAGTTGCTTCCATGTCAAGCGCAGTCCAGCCCTTGAATGGGCAGGTTGACCCCGTCGCCGATCAGGCATCAGCGCCATCAACACCGAGGGGGCAGCCGGTTACTCCAACTCAACAGGCCGATACACCTTTGTTCAGCAAGAAAACAAAAACCATTGCCAAATGTTTGTTGGCGGCAGGGGGCGCTGTTGCTTTGGCGGTTGCCACCGCCAAAAGCACGGCCCTCGCCACAGCCCTATCGACGGCGGCCGATAAAGTGGGCGGCGCTTTTTCAGGTCTGTATGCCAGCGTGGGGGTCAATATGGCTGTTTTTGGTGGTGTGGCTGCGGTTGCGGGTCTTTTGCACACCATCCAAGGCGTGAATACATCCCGTCGCGGCAGCAAGGGGCTCGAACACCTGAAGGCAGACTATCGGGCCAACAGCGCCCAACGAGACCAAAACGCGTTTGGTCGTTTGAAAGTTTTGTACCGGCAGGTTCGTGCGCGGGGCCGTATCCAAGCTGCTTTGGGTGTTGGAATTGCCGTGGTTGGTGTGGTTGCGTTGGCAGGTGCCATGTCCAACCCCATTGGTTTGGGTGTGGTGTTGGGTACAGCCTTGGCCTTGGTTGTGGCTGTGTATGCCCACAAATGGTATATCAGCAGGAAAATGAAAATTGCCGAAAACCAGTACTATGTCCAAGGCGCCCAAAGGCCTCAGGCCGCGTTGATTCGTCCTTGATCGTTTTGGTCGAATTGCGTCGGCACGGGCGGCGGCACAACAAAAAAGCGCCTTTCGGCGCTTTGTTTACATCTGCTGCGTCGGGATGTGTCCGCGCTGCTCGTTCATCTGGTTGTTGTCATCGACAAACACCAGCTTGGGCTTGAAAGTTTTGCACTCCTCGTCGCTCAGGGTGCCGTAGGCGGCAATAATCACCAGGTCGCCTTTTTGGGCACGGCGGGCGGCTGCGCCATTCAGTGAAATCATGCCGCTGCCACGCTCGCCCTTGATGGCGTAGGTGGAGAAGCGTTCACCGTTGTCGATCACATAGATGTCGATGCGCTGGAATTCGATGATGCCGGACGCTTCCAGCAGGTTTTCGTCAATGGCGCAGGAACCCTCGTAGTGCAGCTCACAGTGGGTTACTTTTGCTCGGTGAATTTTTCCGAGCAACATTTCGCGTTGCATCACTCAATCTCCAGGTTGTCGATCAGCCGGGTTGTGCCCAGCTTGGCCGCAGCCAAAATCACCAGCGGCGTTTGATCGGACAGGTTTTCATCGGTGGGGCGCATCAGGTCAGCTTGCCTGCGCACCTCGAAATAATCGGGTTTCCAGCCCCTTGCCACCAAAGCCTCGTGGCATTGGCGTTCGAATTGTACCAACTGGTCCAGATTCGGGCGACCCGATTTGACCCGATTGGAGAGATCCTTCAAAAGTTGAAAGAGAAAGGGGGCTTCGGCCCGTTCCTGCTCGTTCAGGTAGCGGTTGCGGGACGACATGGCCAGGCCATCCGGGTCGCGGATGGTGGGCGCAGCAATGATCTCGATGGGCATGGCCAGCTGTTGCACCAGGCGACGAATGATCATCAATTGCTGGTAGTCCTTCTTGCCAAACACCGCGACCTTGGGCTGCACGCAGTTGAAGAGCTTGGTGACCACGGTGCTCACGCCCTCAAAAAAGCCAGGGCGGAACTCTCCTTCCAGGGTATTGCCCAAGCCATCGGGCGGGCGAATGCGGTAGTCCTGGGGCTCTGGGTACATGTCGCGCTCGGTGGGCGCAAACATCACGTACACGTTTTCCTTTTCGAGCTTTTGGGCGTCTTCCTGCATGGTGCGGGGGTATTTGTCGAAGTCTTCCGCCGGCCCGAATTGAAGGCGGTTGACAAACACGCTGGCCACCACAGGGTCGCCGTGCTTGGCGGCAATGCGCATCAGCGACATGTGGCCTTCATGCAGGTTGCCCATGGTGGGCACAAAGGCCACACGGTTTTGGCCGCGAAGTTGGTCCCGCAGCTCGGTGATGGAGGAAATCTGTCTCATAGCCCGATTTAAAAGGTGTGCTCAGGTCCAGGGAAGGTTTTGCCTTTCACAGCAGACACATAGGCCTGAACCGCCGCCTGGATGGAGGGCTGATTATCCATGAAATTGCGCACAAATTTCGGTTTTTTGCCCGGAAATACATTCAACATGTCATGCAGCACCAGCACTTGGCCGTCGCAATCAACCCCGGCGCCAATGCCGATGGTGGGCACCGTCAGGCTTTTGCTGATGTCGGCCCCCAGTTTGCCGGGAATCAATTCAAACAGCACCATTTGGGCACCGGCATCCTGCATCAGCTTGGCGTTGGTTTTCAATAGTTTGGCGGCTTTGGCGTCTTTGCCCTGTACCCGGTAGCCGCCCAGTGCACTCACCGACTGCGGGGTCAAGCCCAGGTGGGCACACACGGGAATATCCCGCGTGGTGAGGTAGTTCACGGTGTCGGCCAGCCAGGCGGTGCCTTCCAGTTTCACCATGTTGGCACCCGCGGCCATGAGGCGGGCGGCATTGCGGTAGGCTTGCTCGGGGCTTTCCTGGTAACTGCCAAACGGCATGTCGGCCAGTACCCAGGCGGTTTTGTTGCCAGCCGCCACACAGCGGGTGTGGTATTCCATCATGTCCGTCGTCACGGGCAGGGTGGAGGGCATGCCACCCAGCACCATGCCCAGTGAATCGCCAATCAGCAACACATCCACGCCGCTGGCATCCAGCACACTGGCAAAACAGGCATCGTAACAGGTCAGCATGGCAATTTTTTCGCCTCGCTTTTTCATGTCGAGCAGGTGAGGCAGGCTAACGGCTTTGCGGCTGCCAGTTGCAGTGGTGGTAGGCTGGGCACTCATGGTTTAAGGCTCCCTGGAATGGGCGTTACAACAAGACAGGCCAACTATTCAGACCAGTTGAAAAATTCACGGCGGCCCTTCATGGTTTCAATCTGGTTGAGCAGCAGATCAAAATCCTCCGGATGGTCCACCGGGTTCAAGTGTTCGGTATTCACGATCAACAGCGGTGCATCGTCGTAGTGGTAGAAAAAGCGGCTGTACGCATCACTCAACTGAGACAAATAGGCCTCGGTGATGTTCATTTCATAGGGTATGGCGCGTTTTTGCACACGCTCAATCAATGCTTGCGGTGAGGCTTGCAGGTAAATCACCAAGTCGGGCACGCTGGTTTGCGGGCTTTGGTGCTGGTATATCTGGTTGTACAGCTTCAGCTCTTCTTCATCCAGCGTGAGCGCCGCAAACATGCGGTCTTTTTCCAGCAGGAAGTCGCTCACCACCATGTTTTCAAAAAAGTCGCGCTGGGTCAGGTCGCGCAGTTGCCCAATGCGCTGAAACAGGAAAAACAACTGCGTGGGCAGCGCGTAGCGTGCAGGCTCGCGGTAAAACTTGTCCAGAAAAGGGTTTTCGTCGGGCTTTTCGAGCAACAACTCGGCGGTGAAACGCTGGGCAATCAGGCGGGCCAGCGAGGTTTTGCCCACACCAATGGGCCCTTCAATCACGATGTGTCTGTATTTGTTGGCAAGCATGGGCGGGTGTTTTGTGGGTGTAGGGGCACAGTGTAGCGCAGTGCCCGTGGGTGAATTGGAAAACAGGCTCAAATCCGCGTGCAGACTTGGTCTTGAGTATTTGGCAGAAACTGTTGGGCTGCGCCCAGGCCGGGTATTTCAATCCATGGGTTGAGGTCCAGCAAGGGGGCCAGCACAAAGCGGCGCAGGTGCATGCGGGGGTGTGGCACGGTGAGGTTGGGTGTTTGAATACGCTGTTGCCCAAACAGCAGCACATCCACATCGATGAGTCGGGGTGCGTTGCGCACGGTGCGCACCCGGCCTAGGGCTGCCTCGGTGGACATGCAGGTGGCCAGCAATTCGTCGGCCGTGCCTGTCCAGCCCAGCTCTAGCACCGAGTTGATGTAATTGGGTCCGCTGGAGTCCACCGGTGCGCTTTCATAACGGGGCGATTCCCGGTGGTGCTGGCAATGCGCATGCTGTGCAAAGTGGGCAATCACTTCGTCGAATAGGCTGACCGGGTTGCCCAGGTTGCCACCCAGGCCCAAGTAGCAGCGGGTGGCTGCGTTCAAGGGCTTATTCACCGGCCTGCTGGCCGCTGTTTGCAGCGCCTGTGGAGGCGTTGCCGTTCGGTTTGCGCTTGCGGCGGCGTTTTTTCTTGGGCGCAGCCTCGGCTCGGCCTGCCGGGGTTTCGCGCAGTTGGTCCATCAGGTGCTGGCGGTTGTTGCTTTCACCATCACTGAAAATGCGCCACCAGCGGGCCACCTCGGGGTCGGCATCGCCGGTTTCGGCGCGCAGCTCGTAGAAGTCCAGCGCAGCACGGAATTTCTGTTGCTCCAGCATGCGGAAGGGGGCTTTGCCCGCACGCTTTTCAAATCGGGGCTGGAAGGCCCAAATTTCACGCATGTCGCCGGTCAAGCGGCGGGGAATGGCGGTGCGTTCGGCTTGCTCGGCCAACACTTCATCCATGGCGGCAAACAGGGCTGGAAATTTGACTTCCCCACGCTCCACCTTTTTTTCCCAGTTTTCCAGCACCAGGTGCCACAGCAAACAGGCGAACAGAAAACCGGGGCTCAAGGGCTTGCCGTCTTTCACACGCTGGTCGGTGCGGGACAGGGCCTCGGCGAGGAAGGCTTCTCCGCGTTCCTGATCCATGATGGCGTCCAACAGCGGGAACACCCCATGGTGCAAACCGGCTTTGCGCAAGCCTTTCAGGCAGGCCAGGGCCGATCCGCTCATCAGCAGTTTCAACATTTCGTCAAACAGGCGCGAAGCGGGCACGTTTTTCAGCAAGTCGGCCAGGTCGGCAATGGGCGCGTAGGTGGCGGGCTCAATCGTGAAGTTGAGCTTGGCTGCAAAGCGCACCACCCGCAGCATGCGGACCGGGTCTTCGCGGTAGCGCTGGCTGGGTTCGCCAATCATGCGCAGTGTTTTGGCCCGCAGGTCTTCCATGCCGTGGTGGTAGTCCCACACGGTTTCGGTGCTGGGGTCGTAGTACAGCGCGTTGACGGTGAAGTCGCGGCGGGTGGCGTCTTCGTCCTGTCGGCCAAATTCATTGTCGCGCAGCACGCGGCCATGCTCGTCCACCTCGCTGCTGGAACTGGCCAGGGCGCGGAAGGTGGAGGTTTCGATGGTTTCCGGGCCAAACATGACATGCACAATCTGGAAACGGCGCCCAATGATGCGGGCCCGGCGGAACAAGCGCTGCACCTGCTCCGGGCTGGCGTCAGTCGCCACATCGAAATCCTTGGGTCGCATGCCCAGCACCAAATCGCGCACGGCACCGCCCACCACAAAGGCTTTGTAGCCCTTGGCCTGCAGGGTTTCGCACACGCGAATGGCGTTGTGGCTCACCAGGCGGCGGTCAATTTTGTGCTCGGCCAAGGTCCACACCTTGGGCTTGTGCACACCATAGGCCGAGGGGGTTTTGCCACCATGGTTCAGGTGGGTGTGGCTTTGCTTGCCGGGAATGTCTTTGCTCAGCGTGGGCTTGGCCAGCAGGCGTTTGAAAAATTTGCGGATCATTGGAACAGCTCCAGAATGGGCCACTGTCGCTCACGGGCAATACCGGCCAGTGTGGGGTCAGGGTTGGCAGCCACTGGGTGGCTGACACATTCCAGCAGGGGAAGGTCGTTGATGGAGTCGCTGTAAAAATGCGAGGTCTCGAAGCTTCGCCAATCCATGTCCCGGGCGTTTAACCAGTCGTTCAGACGGGTCACTTTGCCTTCCCGAAAGCTGGGCAATCCACTCACGCCGCCAGTGAACTGCCCATCCTTCACCTCGGGTTCGGTGGCAATCAGGTGTTCGATGCCAAATGCATCGGCGATGGGGCGGGTGATGAAACTGTTGGTGGCCGTGATGATCATGCACAGCGCGCCCTCGGCCTGGTGTTTTTTCACCAGTGCAACAGCGGCGGGTTTGATGTTGGGTTGAATCACCTCGGCCATGTAGCGTGAATGCCAGGCGTCCAACTGTTGCCGGGTGTGCATCTTCAGTGGTCGCAACTGGAATTCAAGAAAGGCGTCGATGTCGAGGCAGCCGGCCTTGTAGTCTGCGTAAAACTGGTTGTTGCGGGCTTCAAATTCACCACGGTCCAACACGCCCAATTCAATGAGGAACTGCGACCAGCCGTGGTCGGAGTCCATGGGGAGCAGGGTGTTGTCCAAGTCAAAAAGTGCAAGTTTCATGTCGATTGTCGTTATTGTTCTCGAATCACCAGGCTTTCCCGGCGTTTCATCCAGTGGCGCAGCAGGTTTACGCTCACGGGTTTGTGTTGTTCCAGCGAGAAGCGGTCCAGGCTGTCGATGACGGCCATGAGCGAGCCCATGTCACGCTGAAAGTACCGCAGCGCATAGTCCACCACTTCGGGGCTGAGCTCCAGCCCGCGGCTTTTGGCCACCGATTGCAGGGCATGGTGCTTTTCTTCGTCGCTCAAGGGCTGCACCCGCAGGCAAAGGCCAGCCTGAATGCGGGTTCGAAGGTCGTCCCGCAAAGGCAGTTCTGCAGGGTGGTGTTCGCTGGCCAGCACAATGGCTGGGGGTTGCCGGTCCGCCAGTGCCGAATTGAACGCATTGAACAGTTGCACCTGCGAGTAGGGCGTGAGCGCCTCGATGTTGTCGATGACGAGCGCTTGGTCGGCAGGCTTGAAGACAAAACGGGTTTGACCCGCCAGCACGGGTGTACCCAGCAGGCTGGCCATGCTTTTCAGCAGATGGGTTTTGCCACAACCAGCCGAACCGTACAGCAAAATAAAGGGGCTGGCCGATGTGCCGCGCACCAGGGCCTGCAGTTCATGGACCACCGGCGCATTTTGGCCCACGATGAAGTTCGCCAGGCTGGGCCTGGGTGGGGTGAACACATCGAGAAGCAGTTGTTGCATGAACATTGCGTGGGTGGACTGGATGGGCTTGCCTGCTGGGGATGTGTCCTTTTGCCTGGCGTCAAAAAGGCAACAAAAGGTCACAAAAAGGCCAAAACGGCAGCCTTCAATAATAACTCCGAAAGGCGCGATTGGGCTTGGAGTCGGTTAAAATACACGGACTTGTGAGCAGTGTGCGGTGCTTCGCCGCGTGAATCTGCCGCCCTTCTTGCCCATTTTTTCCGGATTGTGTAACCATGAATTCTCCCTTGACCTACAAAGACGCTGGCGTTGACATTCAAGCGGGGGACGACCTGGTCGAAGCCATCAAGCCGATGGCCAAGAAAACACTGCGCCCGGGCGTGCTGGCAGGCATTGGTGGTTTTGGTGCGCTGTTTGAGGTGCCCAAAGGGTACAAAGAGCCTGTGCTGGTGTCGGGCACGGATGGCGTGGGCACCAAGCTGCGCCTGGCCTTTGACTGGAACATTCACCACACGGTGGGCATTGACCTGGTGGCCATGAGCGCCAACGATATTTTGGTGCAGGGCGCCGAGCCCCTGTACTTTCTGGACTACTTTGCCTGCGGCAAGCTGGATGTGAAGACGGCTGCCAGCGTGGTTGGTGGCATTGCCACAGGTTGCGAACAAGCTGGTTGCGCGCTGATTGGTGGCGAGACTGCTGAGATGCCTGGCATGTACCCCGAAGGCGAATACGATCTGGCGGGTTTTGCGGTGGGCGTGGTTGAAAAGTCGGAGATCATCGACGGCAGCAAAGTGGCTGCAGGCGATGTGGTCATCGGCTTGGCCTCCAATGGCGTGCATTCCAACGGGTTCTCGCTGGTGCGCAAAATTCTGGACCGTGCTCAGCCCGACCTCAACCAGCCTTGCGATGGTGTGACTTTGCGTGAGGCGATCATGGCCCCCACCCGAATGTACGTGAAACCGGTGCTGGAATTGATTCGCAAGCTGCCTGTGCATGCCCTGGCCCACATCACGGGTGGTGGTCTGGTTGAAAACATTCCCCGCGTGTTGCCAGAAAGCCTGACCGCCGAGTTGAACCGCAGCAGCTGGCCCGAAACCGATTTGTTCAAGTGGTTGCAGCAAAACGGCCAGGTGCCGTTTGATGAAATGAACCGCGTGTTCAACTGCGGCATCGGCATGGTGATTGTGGTGCCGGCTGCACAGGCAGATGCGGCGCTGGCGCTGTTGGCGGCTGCGGGTGAAAAGCCGTACCGCATTGGTGCCATTCGCGGGCGGGCAGCGGGTGAAGCGCAGACGATTGTGAAGGCTTGAACCCGGCCTTTCGTTAGATCCTGTATTGGGGCACTGCGCAGTCAAGCCCCTTAGCCAAACTGGGTTGCGTCACTGCACGGTCACACCCCTTCGCGACGGCCAATCTGTTGTTCAAAACCTGAGCCTCGCGATCGCTGAGTCCGCCCCTCCAAACAGCGAGTCGGGATCGGCCTCTGGGTCAGCCAGAAGGCTGAGCCCACCGCGCCTGCTTGTCACGGTTTTGCAGATTGTCCTGACTGTCGCTGCAGGGGAGGTGAACCGCGCAGGCCGCCAACCGACTCGGTGCCATGCCCCCAGCAATACCGGTGTGCCCGGCGCCGAACAGTCAGCCCCCCGATCGGCTTGACCCGCACAGCATTCGAACACACGGACCGAGATGTTTGAGCGCCATAGGCGCGAGTTATCGGTCCAGTTCGAAAGCGCGGGGCAACCTTTACATTCTGGGGGCGTTCGGCACGGGCTACCGGTGTTGCTGGGGGCTATCAACAAGCACTTTGCCCCACTTCGATTACAATCCAACCAACACTCACCGCAGTTCAAACCCATGCCCAAAACCTGGTCCGCCGGCCGCTTCAAGCTCACGCCATCACCGCACAGCCCCTTGATCATGGGTATCGTGAACGTCACGCCCGATTCATTCTCGGATGGTGGTCAACACCACACAGCCAACGCCGCCATGGCCCATGCAGAACGCCTGCTGGAAGAGGGGGCGGACATTCTCGATTTGGGCGGCGAGTCCACACGGCCCGGCTCGCAGGGTGTTTCGGTGGAGGAAGAGTGGGCCCGCTTGGCGCCGGTGCTTCAGGCCTTGGTGGGTTTGAATGTGCCGTTGTCGGTGGACACTTTGAAACCCGAGATCATGCGCCGTGCAGTGGACTTGGGTGTGGACATTCTCAATGACGTGAACGGCTTTCGCGCGCCTGGGGCAGAGCAAACGCTGGCTGCTTCAAACGCAGGTGGTGTGGTCATGCACATGTTGGGTGAACCACGCACCATGCAGGTGGCGCCCCAGTACACCGATGTGGTGAGCGAGGTTACGGCATTTCTCCAAGACCGGTTGAGCGCCCTGCAACAACAGGGCGTTGACCCGCATCGATTGCTGGTAGACCCCGGTTTTGGATTTGGTAAAACCCTGGCTCACAACGTGAGCCTGATGCAGGCCACGGCTGCCTTGTCGGCACTGGGAGCTGGTGTGTTGATTGGCGTTTCACGCAAGCGGATGATTGGCGAAATCACCGGGGTTGATCGTCCGCAAGACCGCATTCATGGCTCTATCGCAGCCGCCTTGTTTGCAGCCCGTGAAGGCGCTGCCGTGGTTCGCGTGCACGACGTGAAGGCCACGCGGGATGCCCTGCTTGTGCAAGCGGCATTGCTGGCCAGTTGACACCACCTATCAAGGCCTTCAGCTATACTGGGCTCTGCACCCAGCGTTGACTGTTGTTGCCTTTATTGCTGTACCGAACCCGTTGCGTTTATTCAGGATTATTCCGCATGAAGATCATTCCCGTTGTGTTGTGTGGTGGTGCTGGTACCCGTTTGTGGCCAGTTTCGCGAAAAAACCATCCCAAACCATTCCTGAAGGTGGGCGGGGAGAGCCTGATTGCCCAAACCGTTCGACGTGCAGTGGCCGTGGTGCAGGGCGATGTAGCGGCCGATGTGCTGTTGGTCAGCAATGAGTCATATCAATTTTTGCTGCAAGACGAATGTTTGCCGGTATTGAACGCCGCCGCTGCAGGGGCACGGTTGCACCAAATTCTGGAACCGGCTGGCCGCAACACCGCACCTGCGATTGCGCTGGCTGCGTTGTGGGCACAGGCCTTGCACCCCAAGGAGCCTGTGGTGTTGCTGGTGTTGCCGGCCGACCACCTCATCAGCCCGGTCAGCACCTTTGTGGAAACTGCGCACAAGGCGGTGGCCAGCGCGCTGAAGGGCAATTTGACCTGCTTTGGTATTCAGCCCACCGCACCAGAAACCGGCTTTGGCTACATCCAAAAGGGCGCAGCATTGGCCGATTTGCAAGGTGTGCATGCGGTGCAGCGTTTTGTCGAAAAGCCCAGGCTGGACGTGGCCATGGAGTACTTGGCCAGTGGCGAGTACTTGTGGAATGGCGGTATGTTTGCCTTGGAGGTGGGCTCATTCCTGAATGCACTGGGAACATTTGCGCCCGACGTACACAGCACGGCGCAGGCCGTGTGGGCCCAGGCCAAGTCGCGAGACGACAAGGCGTCGGGTGGAAAAATCGTGCAGTTTGACGCAGCTGAATTTGCCCGCTTGCCCGACATCAGCATTGACTACGCCGTGATGGAAAAGGCGGCCAATGTCGCGGTGGTACCTGCCAGCTTCCAGTGGAGTGACATTGGCAGTTGGGCTGCACTGGCTGAGCAGGCCGAGGCAGATTCTGCAGGCAACACGCAACAGAGGGAAGGGCGTGGAGAGTTGATTTCGATTGAATCGCAGGGCACCCACGTGCGCGTGGGCGACCGCACCGTGGCCACATTGGGTGTCAGCAATTTACTCGTGATTGACACCCCGGACGCCTTGTTGGTGGCGGACAAAAGCCGACACCAGGACGTGAAAAAAGTGGTGGATGTGCTGAAGGCCAAAGGCAGTGAGTTGGTGAACGTTCACCCCACGGTCCACCGTCCGTGGGGCACTTACACCGTGCTGGAAGACTCGGCTGGTTACAAGATCAAACGGATTGAAGTGAAGCCCGGTGCATCGCTGAGTTTGCAGATGCACCACCACCGTAGCGAACACTGGATTGTGGTGACGGGAACAGCCGAAGTCACCAATGGCGAAGCCGTGTTTTTGGTTCGCAAAAACGAGTCCACCTACATACCCGCTGGCAACAAGCACCGCTTGGTCAACCCGGGCCGCATGCCCTTGGTCATGATTGAGGTGCAAAGTGGCGATTATTTGGAAGAAGACGACATTGTGCGTTTTCAGGACAATTACGGCAGGGCCTGAGCAGTCACATCCAGCGTGCCGGTGAATGTCTCGCCGGGCGCAAGTGTCGTTGGCCGGTGAGCAATCACCGGCTCAATGCACACAAAATGCTGCCAGTCGCCTTCGGGCAGGTCAGGCAGCTGTTGGGCCAGCAAGGGCCCCGGGTTCCACACCATCCATTCGGTAAAGCCATTGCAGCGCAGCGTCAGTTGGCGCTTCAATACCGGATCTTTTAACACCACCGTGGGGTTGCCCAGGTAAAGCCGTTCAAACTCTGCGGCTTTGAAACGCAAGGCCTGCTTGGGCGCGCGCAGCAACTCGGGGTCAAATTTGTCCACCACGGGCTGCTCGCCCAAGCCTTCGACTTCAATCTCTGTCAACTGGCCAATTTGAAAATACGGGTGCAGGCCACCGGTCCAGTCGAAGGCCTCGGTGCCAGTGTTGGTGACGCGAAATGTGCCGTGAATGAGCTGCGGGCCCTCGGATTCTTCCCATTCAAGCCGTGCTGCGTAGGGCCAGCCTGGCCAGTCCCCAGGCTGAACGTCCAAGTGACTGTGAGTTTGGGACTGCTGGAATACGGAGTCACGAGCAAACCCGTGCTTGCGCAGCGGACCGCGGTCTGCAAACTGTGGGAACAACAAGGGTATGCCACCCCGAAGTGGTTTGCCGGGCAGGCGAATGGGCGATTCGTACAACAAGGGGGTGGGGGCTGGTTCTGTGGGCTTGCTCATGGTGTTTGGGGTGATGTTCAACACGCAGCTTAGCATTTGTAAGACAATCACTATCAATAGAGCATCCACCCTACACACACCATGAGCAGACAATATTTCGGAACAGACGGCATTCGCGGCACGGTTGGGCAATCGCCCATGACGCCGGATTTCATTCTCCGTTTGGGGCAAGCAGCTGGTTTGGTGATTGCCCGGCATGAGCAGGGCAAGCGCCGCCCCACCGTGCTGATCGGCAAAGACACCCGCGTCAGCGGTTATTTGCTGGAGTCTTGTCTGGAAGCGGCTTTAACCTCGGTCGGCGTGGACGTGGTGCTGGTGGGACCCATGCCCACGGCTGGCATTGCCTACCTCACCCGGACTTTGAACCTGTCCGCTGGGGTGGTGATTAGCGCATCACACAACCCGTACCCAGACAATGGCATCAAGTTTTTTTCAGGCCAGGGCACCAAGTTGCCCGACGAGTGGGAGCTGGAGATTGAACAGCAGTTGCAAGGCGAGTTGCCCTGCAATTCTTCCGTGAACCTGGGCAAAGCCAAACGGCTGGACGATGCGGCTGGGCGCTATATTGAATTTTGCAAAAGCACCTTCCCTCGGGGGCTGGACCTGCGCGGACTAAAAGTGGTGGTGGATTGCGCCAACGGTGCTGCTTATCACATTGCGCCAGCCGTGTTTCGTGAGCTGGGGGCTGATGTGGTGGTCATGGCCGATCAACCCAATGGTCTGAACATCAACGACGGGGTGGGTGCGACGCACCCCGAATCAGTCTCGAAAGCGGTGCTGGCCCACAACGCCGATTATGGCTTTGCGCTGGACGGCGATGCAGACCGCTTGATTTGCGTGGACAGCAGTGGCCGAATTTTCAATGGCGATGAATTGCTGTTCGTGTTGGTGGCGCACCGCTTGGGAAAAGGTCAAGCCGTGCCGGGTGTGGTGGGTACCTTGATGACCAACATGGGCCTGGAGTTGGCGCTGAACCGCTTGGGTATTCCCTTCGAGCGGGCCAAGGTGGGTGACCGCTATGTGTTTGAAAAATTGCAGGAGCGCAGCTGGCAATTGGGAGGTGAAAGTTCTGGCCATTTGTTGGTCCTGGACCGCCACTCTACCGGGGACGGCATTGTGAGTGCCTTGCAAGTGTTGGGTGCTGTGCAAGCCTTGGAGCAGCCTCTGGCTCACATCTTGAGCCCGGTGGTCATGATGCCGCAAGTGCTTAAAAATGCACGTTTGCCAGCCGACTACGTGTGGACCGACGACAAGGCTTTGACCGCAGCCTGCGAACAGGTGCGCGCAGAGCTGGCTGGGCAGGGCCGTTTGTTGATTCGACCTTCGGGAACGGAGCCGGTGCTGCGGGTGATGGTGGAAGCCACGGACAAAGCGCTGGCTGAGCGAATGGTGGATCGTTTGTTGGCGGTACTGCCCAAACTGTAAAAATCCACAGGCCGATGGGCGAGGCTTTTCGTCATCTTCTGCGGTGCACGCCGGTGCGTTTTGAACTCATTCCGATGGAACCCCACCAATGTTCAGAGGGTGATGGTCTGAAGAGGGTTACTCACCTGAGGTTGTCCAAGCTCGATGCCGTCAGGTGCAGGCTTCCTGCGGCATTCACGCGCTAACATTTTTTTAGAAGAGTGAACATGACACGCAAAGTTTTGGTCGTCGGCGGCGCCGGCTACATTGGCTCTCACATGGTGAAATACCTGCTGGACCAAGGGTGTTCAGTCGTCACGCTCGACAACCTCTCCACCGGCCATCGCGATGCGGTACTGGGCGGTGAGTTCGTTTGCGGTGACATCGCCGATTCACGCTTGCTTTCCCAATTGTTTACGGCGCATCGGTTCGATGCTGTCATGCACTTCGCCTCCTACATCCAGGTGGGTGAATCGGTCGTCAAACCGGCCATGTACTACCACAACAATGTGGCCAATACCCTGAACCTGTTGCACGCCATGGCCCAGCATGGGGTGCCGCATTTTGTGTTTTCATCCACAGCAGCCACTTTTGGTGAACCCGCCTATGTGCCCATCGACGAGCACCATCCTCAGCAACCCATCAACCCTTATGGGCGCGGCAAATGGATGATTGAGCAAGCCTTGCCCGACTACCAGCACGCCTATGGCCTGACCGCTGTGTGCCTGCGTTATTTCAATGCCGCCGGGGCGCATCCCGGGGGGTTGCTCGGCGAACGCCATGAGCCCGAAACACACTTGATTCCCTTGGTATTGCAAGCTGCATCGGGTCGTCGGTCTCACATTTCGGTGTTTGGCACCGACTATCCAACCCCCGATGGCACGTGTATTCGCGACTATATTCATGTGACGGACTTGTGTGATGCACATTGGCTGGCCCTGCAGTATTTATGGAATGGTCAGCCAAGCCAAAATTTCAACCTGGGCAATGGGCAGGGTTTTAGCGTTCAGGAAGTGATCGACACCGCACGTGAAGTCACTGGCAAAGCCATCGAAGTTCAGGTTTCACAACGCCGGCCCGGCGACCCGGTCAGCCTGGTGGCTGACTCGTCTCTGGCGAGGGCTGTGCTGGGTTGGAAGCCGCAGTTCACCGACCTAAAAACCATTGTGAGCCATGCGTGGGTTTGGGAAACTCGCACATAGACCATGCAAGGGCGGTTTTACGCCGCCATGTCCAATCGGTTTTGAATGTGATTTCTGCGCGCCTGTACCGAAATTGACACGCAATCTGTGCATACTGCGACATCTTATTTAAAGATTTTTGCGAGTCGCATTCATGACCAAAATCGCCATCGCAGGCACCGGCTATGTAGGTTTGTCCAATGCTGTGTTGCTGTCCCAGAACCATGAGGTTGTTGCGCTGGATATTGTGCCCACCAAGGTTGAGCAATTAAACCGCCGGCAAAGCCCGATTGAAGACCGGGAAATCGAGGAGTATCTCTCGACGAAAGCGCTTAACCTGACCGCCACCACCGACCCGGTGCAGGCCTATTCGGGTGCTGAGTTTGTCATTATTGCCACCCCAACCGATTACGATGCTGAAACCAACTACTTCAACACCCGCTCTGTTGAGGCGGTGATTGAACAGGTCAAGGCCATCAATCCCGATGCGCTCATGGTCATCAAGTCGACCATCCCGGTGGGTTTTACCCGCCACGCCCGCGAAAAGTACAAAACCGCCAACCTGATTTTTTCGCCGGAATTTTTGCGCGAGGGAAGGGCGCTGTACGACAACCTCTACCCCTCCCGAATCGTGGTGGGTGAGCGGTCCGCACGCGCTGAACGCTTTGCTGCCCTGCTGCAGGAAGGGGCCATCAAGAAAGACTCGCCTGTGTTGTTCACCGGCAGCACCGAGGCCGAGGCCATCAAGTTGTTTGCCAACACGTACCTGGCCATGCGGGTGGCCTATTTCAACGAGCTGGACACCTATGCGGGCGTGCATGGGCTGGATGCCCGGCAAATCATTGATGGGGTGTGTCTGGACCCCCGCGTTGGACCGCACTACAACAACCCATCGTTTGGCTATGGTGGCTACTGCCTGCCCAAAGACACCAAGCAGATGCTGGCCAACTACAACGAAGTGCCGCAAAACCTGATTCGGGCCATTGTGGACGCCAACTCCACCCGCAAAGACTATGTCGCCTTTGACATCATCAAGCGCAATCCCAAAGTGGTGGGCATTTATCGCCTGGTGATGAAGGTGGGGTCAGACAATTTCCGCTCCAGCTCGGTGCAGGGCATCATGAAGCGCATCAAGGCCAAAGGCATTGAGGTGGTCGTGTACGAACCGGCCCTGCATGAAGCGCACTTTTACAATTCCAAGGTGTATCACGACCTGGATGCCTTCAAACGGGATGCCGATTTGATTGTGGCCAACCGCATCACGCCCGACCTGGCGGATGTGCTGGACCGTGTGTACACGCGGGATTTGTACCAGCGTGATTAATTTTGTCGCACCACGGTCCAAACCCGTGTGCCGGGCTTGACGAAACCTGCTACACCCCTTAGAATTCCGCTTCTTTGTCGGGGCATAGCGCAGTCTGGTAGCGCATCTGGTTTGGGACCAGAGGGTCGTGGGTTCGAATCCTACTGCCCCGACCACCCGGTTTCGATGCAAAATCCTGCGCCGGGCCCCGTTGAATGCGTTCAATGTGCTGCCCGTAGCTCAGCTGGATAGAGCATCGGCCTTCTAAGCCGAGGGTCGGGGGTTCGAGCCCCTCCGGGCAGGCCAAAAGAATTTTGAAAGGTTACCCTGTGGCGGGGTTAGCTCAGTTGGTAGAGCAACGGATTGTGATTCCGTGGGTCGTGGGTTCGAGCCCCATACCTCGCCCCAAATAAAACAAGGACTCAGCGTATTTCATCCGCTGGGTCCTTTTTGTTTTGGTCGCTCCAAAAAATCCAGATGTGCCCAAGTGCCTGTATCAGTCAAACACGGACAGCGCACGGCTTCATGAAAACTGACATCAACATGCGGGCATGGTATTGGCGCCACGGCTTTTTGCTCGGTGCCCACCGCTACGTGTTGAAGCGCAGCAAGCGGCCCTATCGGCGGTTTTCGGCCACCGTCATCATAGGGCTGTCGGGCGATGTGCAGGTGGAGATCGGCGACGGTGTGTCCATCACCACACGCGCCATTGTGCTGGCACCCAAGGTGATGCGGCTCAATACGGTTGCGCTGGACAGCGATGTGGTTATTTTGGACATCCATGTCTCCGCGGTTGAATTTCCCTTGTTGGAAGCTTTGCTGGGCGGGGAACAGTTCAAAGTTCTCGATCTGGCCTTGCTTGCTCCGGTTCAAACCGAGTTGATGGGCGCTGTGACAGGCGCTTTGCCTGCCGGCCGTGTGTACCCTTTGGTACAACAGGCTGTCGCTTTGCTGTGCGGGCAGCAGGCGCTGGTGCAGGTGGACTATCCTGCGCCTGTTAAAAAAGTGATCAGCATCCTTGAGGCAGGTCCCATGGACCAGGTGTCCGTCAAGGCACTGGCCCAGCAAGTGTGTTTGTCGGAATCCCGACTCAGGGCCGTGTTTTCAAAGCGGATGGGCTGCACCATCAGCGAATACATGCGGTGGTTGGCGGTCTGGAAAGCCATCTGGATGTGGTCGGCAGGCCAGCCCTTGATCGAGGTGGCGGTTGAAATCGGCTTTTATGATTTGGCTCACCTCAACAAGGCATTCAATGAAATTTTCGGCATGAATCCGTCGGATGTGTTTAAGTCCGAGCATGTCGAAGTACTGCGATGCGACGCATGAACCGCATTCGAGCGTTTTGTACAAGCATGCAAAGCCCGTTCCCTTGGATACTCGGTTCACAAAAAAACATCGAGACAATCATGAGACACGGTTTGGCCCTGTTATGGTTTGGGGCACTTTGCACACAGTTGGCGTCTTGTGGATGGGACGGTGGGTCGTCCTCCACCTCGTCCACCCAAACCAACCCGGCAGAAGTCAACTTTGTGCCCAGCGAAAACACCGTGGCCTTGCAACCCGGTTGCGACAGCCAGCCCGGGGCCACCCTGGCCCTGACCCCATCGGTTGTACCCCAAGCCTGCCAGGTCGATTCTTGGCTTGCCGGAAGCACAGCGATCTGCAAAGGGCGACTCATTTACCGGGACTACCTCTACGACGATCATGGGGCCGACACTGGTGGTTTGGTGGCCGACAGTGCATCGCCCGCTGGCGACAAAACATACCCCGCTGGCGCAGAAAACACCGCTGACCTGGTGCAACTGCAGCTGTGGACCCACAACAACCGACTGTATATTCGGGGCGAGCTCAACACTTTGCTGCAAGCCGGGCAAGCGCAATTGGCGGTGGCCATCGACACTGACAACAATCCGCGCACGGGGGGTGGGCAGTGGTGCAGTCTGCCTGTGTCCAGCAACGGTTGGGATGTGCTGCAGGTCTTTCGTCAGGGCGATGTTCAAAGCAACGTGATTGAGGGCAGCATGCCGATGCCCCAAGGCAACACCTGGCGCATTCAGGCGGTGGTTGCCCAGCAGGATGGCACGGTGATGAATGTGGCCTACCGGGGCATCAATGAACAGTCCGCCTGCAAAACCAACACAACGGGTGGCGGTTGTTTTTTTGAGGACAAACAGGCAGCTGCATTGGCCAAAGGCAACATCAGCGAATTTGGACAGGTGGTCTCGGTGGCCGATCTCCGCCCGTCCGTCAATCAGCCCGCAACCGTCATCACGCCGGGTTTGCATTCCTGGGTGTACCAGTCCAAGTTCAGCCTGGGTGAAGGCCTGGGCAGCATTGCCGGGCGTGGGGATGGCGCACTGGTGCCGGTTGCTGCGCAAAAGTTTGTGTTTTTGGGCAAATACCAACCCTACGGTATTTATGTGCCAACCCCCAAAACCGATCTGTATCCCTTGCAGATGGTGTTCCATGGCTCGGGCAATGTTCACAGCAGCCTCATCAGCCAGCCGGGCATGCAGCGCGCTTTTGGTGACCAGTTTGGTCGCTTGCTGGTGGCGCCGTTGGCCCGTGGGGCAGACGGTTACGGGTCCGACATTTCTGAACGCGACTTGTTGGACGTGATGAGCGATGTTCAAAAAAATTTCCGGATTGATCCGTCCCGAACCATCGCCAGCGGTTATTCCCAAGGGGGGTACATCACCTATCGGATGGCGATGCTGTATCCCGACAAGTTCGCTGGCTTTGTGAATTGGGTGGGCTTCACCGGCGATGTGGTCAACGGCCTTCTGGATGGTGACCCCATTCACGCCACAGCCGGGGCTGTGGGCAATGTGCGGGATTTTGTGGGCAACCTGCGCAATGTGCCCGGTGTCATGGTGGTGGCTGGTGCGGATGAACTGGTGCATGCCACCAGCACCTACAACATGCAGCAAACCTTTGCCAGCACGGACAACCGCTACAAGTGGTACATGCACCCGGTGGCCGATCATGCCATTTTTGCAACCTTGGACCAGTGGGACAAAGAGGCCGCCGATTCTGCCAACTGGACATTGGAAACCAACCCGGTTCGGGTGACATTCCGCCACGATCCCACCTTGGGCAATGTGGAATATGGCATTGCCCATGACAGGGCTTACTGGGTGTCCAACATTCAAAACAGGGTGGTGGGCAAAAGCCAACTGAACAAAGTCTATGGGGATGTGGACATCCTCAACCGGGCATGTGGTGGCTCTGTGGCGGTGAGTGAAAAGAGAAACAACACCGGAACTGGCCCGCTGCCTTGGTTCTCGCTGGAGCGGGTCCAGCTTGGGCAACAAGCGGTAATGGCTGACAAGTCCATTGAAGGCACATTGAAAAACATTGCCTCGCTGACATTGGATGTCGAGAAAACCTGCCTGAAAGGTGTGCCCGTCAAATACACCCTTTCAACCGACGGCCCGGCCAATGTGTTGTTGAGCGATGGTCGGCAATTGGTGCTACCGGCCGCCGGAAATTTCTCGGGCGTTTTGAACTGAAGAATGGGCTGACGCCTGCCTCATTCACCTTATTCGGCTTTCACCAACAGGCCATTGAATTTGTGCATGAGCGCGGTGAATGCATCGCCTTCCACCGATTCAACCCGGTGCGCCCGAAGATTGGCCACCTCTTCAAACGTGAGGGGCTCGGCCTCAATCACACCCATGGTCCAGTTGGGAAACAGGCGTGTGCTGGTGGGCGTGATGTGGATGATGCGGCTGTCCGTGTGCCGCTTGTCGTCCAGTATTTTGACATACAGGCGAAGCACCACCGCTTCCGGGCCCTCCAGCACTTGCATGAACATGCCGCCGCCGTGCACCAGCACACCGGTGATGTTCAAGGCTGCGTTGTTTTTTCTGGAGGTGAGCAGGATGTCCTCCAGCAGGTCGCTGTGCGTATCGGGTTTGGCTTGGCTGGAATACAGAAGTCGAATCATGTGACCTGTCATTGAAAGTTCATGAAGAACGCCCAACTGCATGCATCCAGTCTGTGCGTTGCCTGGGTATTAGTGTAGTCCTGAATCTCGGTGAACACCCATGCTTTTGTCCAAGTTTTCCCGGTTTGCATTCAATACCCTGCACCGCAGCCTTGGGCTGTTGGGCATGGCTACAGCACTCACTGCCACGCTGGGCCTTGCGGCCTGTAACAGCGATACCACCTCAGTGCCCAACGCGGTGCGAACTGCACCAGCGGGCGTGTCTGCCGGGGCTTCAGCCTGTGCCGCAAAAACAGTTGACCCCAACAACCCCATGAGCGCGGTGTGCAATGTGTTTGTGATTGTGCTGGAAAACAAAGACTTTGCTGCCACGTTTGGCGATGCCAGTGTGGCACCGTACCTGTCCAAAACATTGACCAGCCTGGGCGCCTTTGTGCCCAACTATTACGGTGTGGCCCACAACAGCAACCCCAATTACCTGGCCATGATCAGCGGGCAGGGGCCCAATCCACAAACCCAGGCCGATTGCCAGTTGTACAGCGACTTTGTTGGCAACAGCAACTTGGTGGACCCCAACGGACAGGCCATCGGCACTGGCTGTGTGTACCCCGCTTTTGTAAAAACGGTGGCTGACCAGCTGGACGAAAAAAAGCTGAGCTGGATGGGTTACATGGAGGACATGGGCAAAGACAAAAACCGGGAGGCGGCCACCTGTGCACACCCTGCCATCAATGCGCAAGACAACACGCAAAGCGCCACGGCGGCCGACCAATATGCCGCACGCCACAACCCCTTTGTGTACTTTCACAGCATCATCGACGACCAGGCCCGTTGCGACCAACACGTGGTCAACCTGGACCGCTTGGCTGCCGACCTTCAGTCGCCCGACACCACAGCCAACTTCAACCTGATTGTGCCCAACCTGTGCAATGACGGCCACGACACAGGTTGCAAGAACGGCGACCCCGGCGGTTTGGTGTCGGCAGACGCGTTCCTTAAACGGGTGGTGCCCACGATTTTGAATTCGCCGGCATTCAAGGCCGGTGGTCTGTTGATTGTGACCTTTGATGAAGCAGACCTCACTGGCAGCCCGTCCCCGGCTGGGTTCAATCCACTCACAGGCAAGGCTGCAGCCTGCTGCAGCACCGTGCCCAATGTGTCACTCAACAGCCCTTTGCCCGGCATTGTGGGCTTTGGCGGTGGTCAGGTGGGTGCGGTCATGGTGAGCCCGTTCATCAGGCCGGGTACTGTCAGTCAAACCGCCTATAACCACTACAGCCTGCTGCGCAGTGTGGAAGACGGCTTTCAACTGGCCCACCTGGGGTGGGCCGGGCAGGCCGGGTTAAGCACTTTTGGCAAGGATGTGCTTAACCAGGTGCATTAAATACTGGCACCCAAGCGCACACCCTGATTGATGGCCCGCCGGGCATCCAGCTCGGCAGCCACATCAGCGCCACCAATCAGCGTCACCTTGAGGCCGAGTGCCTCCAAGTCCGCTTGCAATTCGCGGCGTGGCTCTTGGCCGGCGCACACCACCACATGGTCCACCTTCAGTGTTTGCGGCTCACCGCCCACTTCAATGTGCAGACCTTCGTCGTCCACGCGTTTGTACTGCACGCCGGGCACCATCTGAACTTTCTTTTTCACCAGGCCTTCGCGGTGTATCCAGCCGGTGGTTTTGCCCAGGCCACTGCCCACCTTGCTGGCTTTGCGTTGCAGCAGCACCACCTGGCGTGGAGGCTCTTCCACATGCTCGGTGGTTAAGCCGCCCACATTTTTGTACGTGGGGTCGATGCCCCATTCCCGGTTGAATTTCTCCAGGTCCACGCTGGCCGATACGCCTTCGTGGGTCAAAAATTCCGACGTGTCAAAACCGATGCCGCCTGCACCAATCACCGCCACACTTTTGCCCACCGGTTTGCGTTCACGCAGCACGTCCAGGTAGCCCAGCACTTTGGGGTGGTCTGCACCGGGAATGTCCAGCTTGCGCGGCACCACGCCGGTGGCCAGCACCACCTCGTCATAGCCCCCTTCCTTGAGCATGGCGGGGGTGGCGCGGGTGTTCAGGTGCACCTTTACTTTTTTCTGTTCAAGCTGGCGCTCGAAGTAGCGAATGGTCTCGTGGAATTCTTCTTTGCCGGGAATGGTTTTGGCGATGTTGAACTGCCCGCCCACCTGGCTGTGTTCGTCAAACAAATGCACTTCATGACCACGTTCTGCGGCCGTCACGGCCAGGCTCATGCCTGCAGGGCCTGCACCCACCACAGCGATGCGTTTGCGTGTGGTTGTGGGCTCAATCACGATTTCTGTTTCGTGGCAGGCGCGCGGGTTGACCAGGCATGAGGTGATTTTCAATTGGAAGGTTTGGTCCAGACAGGCCTGGTTGCAACCAATGCAGGTGTTGATGTCGGCACTGCGGTTTTCCGCGGCTTTTTTCACGAACTCGGCATCGGCCAGGAATGGGCGGGCCATGGACACCATGTCTGCACAGCCATCGGCCAGCACTTGTTCGGCCACCTCCGGCGTGTTGATTCGGTTGGTGGTCACCAGTGGAATGTTCACCTTGCCTTTCAGGTTTTTGGTCACCCAGGCAAAAGCGGCGCGGGGCACTTTGGTGGCAATGGTGGGAATGCGGGCCTCGTGCCAGCCGATCCCGGTGTTGATGATGGTGGCACCCGCTGCTTCAATGGCCTGGCCCAATTGCACCACTTCGTCCAATGTGGAGCCGCCTTCCACCAGGTCCAGCATCGACAAACGATAAATGATGATGAAGTTGGGGCCAACCTGTTCCCGAATGGCGCGAATGATTTCAATCGGCAAACGGATGCGCTTCTCGAACGAGCCACCCCACTCGTCGGTGCGGTGGTTGGTGCGTGCGGCAATGAATTGGTTGAGCAGGTAGCCTTCCGAGCCCATCACCTCCACACCATCGTAACCAGCCTGCTGGGCCAGGCCCGCGCACCGCGCAAAGTCACCAATGGTGCGCAAAATGTCGTCGTGGCTGAGCGCTTTTGGGGTGAAAGGGTTGATGGGCGCCTTCACCGGGCTGGCCGACACCAGGTTGGGTTGGTAGCTGTAGCGCCCGGTGTGCAAAATCTGCATGGCAATGCGACCACCTTCGGCGTGTACAGCGTCCGTGATGATGCGGTGCTCGGCCACTTCGTGTTCATTGGTCAGCTTGGCGCCACCGGCAAACACCACGCCATCGTCGTTGGGTGCAATGCCACCCGTCACAATCAGGCCCACACCACCCCGCGCACGCTCTGCATAAAAAGCGGCCATGCGATGAAAGCCGTTGGGCGCCTCTTCCAGTCCCAAATGCATCGAGCCCATCAGCACGCGGTTTTTCAGGGTCACAAACCCCAAGTCAAGTGGGGCCAACAGGTGGGGGAAGGGTGTGCTCATGCGGTCTGCTCCAATGAATGTATTTTTGTGCAACTGGTTGCAATTTATAGCGTAGTTGGGTTTTTAATGCAACTGGTTGCATAAATAACTGCTCTGCACGTAAGATGAAGGCCTTGCCATTGATGACCTTCACTCCATCGTGTCTTTGCCCCATGCCTTGTTGACCTCGCTGCTGGAGAAGCCCAGCAGTGGCCTAGAGTTGGCCCAGCGCTTCAGCAAATCCATCGGTTATTTCTGGCAGGCCTCGCATCAGCAAATTTACCGCGAGCTGGTGCGCCTGGAAGAAGCCGGTTGGGTGCAATCCCATGCGGATGAAGGCGCACGGGGCCGCAAGCGAACCTACTCCGTATTGCCCGCTGGCAAAGCGGAACTGAAGCGCTGGATGGCGCTGCCTTCCGAGCACAAAAACCTGCGGGATGAAATGATGATCCGCGTGCGCGCTGCCGCCGTGGTGGGCGCCAAAGGCTTGTCAGACGGGGTACTGGAACGCTTGAACAGCCACCGCGAACAATTGGCGCTTTACAAAGCCATTCGGAAAAAAGACTTTGAGGGCAAGCCCGAAACCCGGTCCATGGCGTTGCAACGGCGCATTCTGGAGGCGGGCATTGAGTACGAACGTCTGTATGTGGCGTTTTGTGAGGATGTACTGAAAGAGTTGGAGTAGTTGCGCCGGTTAATGTGCCCAGCGGTATTGACCTTGGGTGTACTTTAAATAACTCGGGCCGGCCTCCGTGGGTAATTCAATCGCATACTCACCATTTTTGAACACTTGTTTCCACAAGCCCTTGCCCACTTGGTCAACCTGAAAAATTGCAATGTTGCTGACGGTTTCCCCACTGCTGTCATGGTCGGTCAACAGATCTCCCTGGGTTGAGAACACATCGGCGGTGGCGCAGTCGTAAATCAAGAGGCCGCGTAGACCATAGCTCAGCGTTTCAGGGCTAGCGTGTGCATGGAACACATTGTTGATACAGCGGTTGACCGTACAGGCTGCTTTGGGGTCTGTGATGACAACCTCATGAACACATTTCTCTGCACTTTGCGATGTTCTTTTTCCCAGTAGCAGGCTTTGGGGTGTCACGCCTGCAAACTTGGCAACACCGTAGCCAACAGCTTGCTCACTGGCCGCAGCAGCAAAAGCTGTGGTTGAGTTCAGGTAGGCCGAAAATGCCAGCGAAATGGCGGTGATCAGAGTCTTCATTCCGGCTTTTTAGCAGTTTCCACCGAGAATACAAAGCGAGCACTTTCTTGTGTCACTCACTTGCAGCATAGCGAGTGGACTAATCACTGACGGAACACCTCCACCAACAAATCCGCCATCAATCGCACCCGGGGCGAGCGCCGCACATCCGGGTGCATCACCAGCCAAACCTGTCGCTCAATGGGGCAAGGCAGGGTGCTCACGGGTTTCAAGCCTGGGTCGCTTTCTGCCAAAAAGTGGGGCAGCACAGCCAGGCCCAAGCCAGCCCGCGCGGCCTGTTGCAAGGCCATCAGGTCGTTGCTTTTGAACACAGAGGGCCGTTCCCCGGCCACCTTGTTCAGCCACTGTTGCTGGGGCACTTTCACGTCACTGTCGTCATAGGCCAAAAACTCCCAGTGCTGCTGTGCTCGCCGTGTGTAGGCTGGTGCAGCATACAAACCGTAGCCAATCAACCCAATCGGTTTGGCCACCAGGCCCGGTGCGCTCGGTCTGGACATGCGAATGGCCATGTCCGCCTCCCCACGGGCCAGGTTGGCGTCCCGTGCATCGCCCATCACCTCCAGGTCAATGTGCTGCCAACGCGCGCGCAAAGCCGCCAGCTTGGGCACCAGCAGGTGCCCGGCCATCACGGGCGGTGCCGAAATGCGGACCCGACCTTTCAGGGCCGCCACACCCATCACAGCCCGTGAAAAGGCCTGCACTTCCTGTTCAACCTGGGCCGCATGCTGCGCCAGCGTCTCCCCCTCGGGTGTCAACACCCAGCCTTTGGCGTAGCGGTCGAACAAACGGATGCCCAGCGAAGCTTCCAAGGCGTCGGTCCGCCTGGCCACCGTGGAGTGTTCGACACCCAGGCGTCGAGCCGCAGCGGACAGGCTGCCCGCCGTTACCAAGGCATTGAAATACCGAATGTCATCCCAATGCGGTGCCAAATGCTTGTCTGTGTTTTTTTGCACAATCTATGTCCATGAATAGGCGATGGTGGATTGATTCTGCGCATATTAAGCTCAAGCCTCAACTGTTTTTTCAGTGCCTTTAGCGGAGGTTGGTATGTCGCATTCAAGAAAGGTGGCCCTGGTCACCGGCGGTGGCACGGGCATTGGTCGTGCGGTCAGTCTCAAATTGGCAGCCGAGGGCTGCGCGGTGGCGGTGGTGTATTCCAACAGCGCTGCAGAGGCTGCGCAGACTGTTGAACACATCGTTCAACAAGGTCATGAGGCCATGGCCATTCGCGCCAATGTGGCCAGGCGCGACGAGGTGCAGCAGGCCCTTGCGCAGGTGGTATCCCGCTGGGGCAGTTGAATTACCTCATCAACAATGCGGCCATTACCCGGCAACTGCCGTTTGAAGAACTGGATTTGATCACCGACGAAGTGTGGGATGTTCTGCTGTCCGTGAACCTCAAAGGGACGTTTCACTGCTGTCACCTGGCTGCGCCTTACCTGCGCCAGCAGTCCGAGGCGGCCATTGTAAATGTGGGCAGCATTGCCGGTGAAACCGGGTTTGGGTCGTCTTTGCCATACGCTGTTTCAAAGGCGGCCGTTCATGGTTTAACACGTTCATTGGCCCGCGCCCTGGCTCCCCACATTCGGGTCAACTGCATTGCGCCGGGTGTGGTCGACACGCGGTGGTGGAATGGCCATGAAGACAAAATACAGAAAATTTCCGGCAACCTGCCGCTGCAGCGCATGTCCACCCCCGAGGATATTGCCGAGTCCCTGTATGGCCTGTTGACATCCCGCTCCATCACGGGGCAAGTGCTGAGGGCCGACAACGGTCAAACCTTGTAGGCCTGTTCAAACAAACCGGGCCAACACGACAGCGGCGACAACAATGTGCGCCAGCGTGACCACCACAGACAAACCGTGCAGCATTTTGAAGCGCGGTTTGTTGCCCGCATCCGTGGCGGCATTGATGGCGGGCATCAGCACTTGCCGGGTGGGCAGGGTGGTGATGGCAATTCCAGCCAGCAGGTAGGCCGACATTGGGTTGCCAGTCCACAGCAGCGCTGCACCCACGGCCGATGTGACCACGACAAACAAGTAGAAATGTGGGAACACGCGGCGCAGGGTTGCACCCGCCTGTTCCGGTGGCAGCGTGGTGAACAGGGCTGCTGCAAAGCCGAAGGAATACAGCACTGTGCCGCCAAACAGCAGGGCCACAGTGAGCAAAGCCAGGGTGTTCATGGTGCGTCACTCCGGGTGGTGTTGGTGTCCAGCCGGCGGGCCAGGTGTTGCAACCGTGGGCGAATTTTCAAAAACCCACGGTATGCAAATTCCATCACCGTCAGCATGCCCGGCAAGCGGGCAACAAAAGCCAGCCAGCGCCAACCAGGCAAGCGTTCCCACATGGCCACAAAAGCGGCTGCACCGCTGAGTCGTGTTCCATCGCTTAACTCAACATGAAAACGGGTCAGCAGGCGGGCTTGTTCGGCTGCCAATGCGGGGTCGGTGGGGGCAGGGGTACTCACGTCCTGAAAGCACAGGCCAGTGTTGCCCTGGCCATCGGCCAGTCGCTTCACATGGGCAATTTCCCGCTGACACAGCGGGCAGGCACCGTCGTACAGCACGGTGAGTGGGGGTTTGGGGGTTGTCATGTGGGGCACCTCGGTACTGCAACTACAGCACCAAGGTTACCACAGGGCGCCCCTGCTGTTCTTCAGGCTTTGTGGCCTTCAAAACTCAGTCCTTCGTCAGCCACCGGACCGTGTCGCAGCACCTTCTCGTCAAAGAAGTAGTTCATGTTCATCACCCAGGGGCGGCGCACGCCCTGCTTGGGCAGGGTCGGTAAGGCGCGTTGAATGTAGCCAGCGCCGAAGTCCAGAATCGGCCGGGTTTCCATGCCGTCTTTGGGCAGGCGTGGCGTGCACACGGCTTGGCCAGTCTCATCCATGTGGTTGAGCAATCGGCAAAAATGCTCGCACAGCAGCCCCACTTTCAGCGTCCACGATGAATTGGTGTAACCAATCGCGAACACGAAGTTGGGCACATCGTTCATCATCATGCCTTTGTAGGCCACGTGGTTGCCGGGTGACAAGGCTTTGCCGTCTACACTCATTTGCACGCCACCCATCAACTGGATGTTCAAACCCGTGGCCGTGATCACCAGGTCGGCCGGCAGTTTTTCGCCGGATTTCAGTTGAATGCCATCGGCGACAAAATGGTCAATGTGGTCGGTCACCACCGAGGCCTTGCCCTGCCGGATGGTGCGGAACAGGTCACCGTTGGGCACTGCACACAGCCGCTGGTCCCAAGGGTTGTAGGGCGGGTTGAAATGCTTGTCGATGTCAAAACCCTCGGGCAAGCGCTTGGCCACGTGTTTGCGGATGTATTTGCGCGCAGCATTGGGAAACTTTTGGCAGTACAACCAGAACAAACGCTGTAAGGTAATGTTTTTGCGGCGCACCCAGTGGTAGGCCATTTTTTCAGGCAACCATTTTTTGAAGAGCTCGGCCAAGGGGTCCTTGGCGGGCAGGCTCATGATGTAAGTCGGCGTGCGCTGTAACATGGTGATGTGCGCTGTTTTGTCGGCCATGGCCGGTATCAACGTCACGGCCGTTGCCCCGCTGCCAATCACCACCACCTTCTTGCCGGTGTAGTCCAGGTTTTCAGGCCAGTGTTGGGGGTGCACCACTTGCCCTTTGAAGTCGGCCAAACCCTTGAATTCGGGCGAGAAGCCTTCTTCATACTTGTAATAGCCTGCTGCACAAAACAGCCATTTGGCCCGCATGGTTTTGGTCGCGCCGTCGGCACAACGCACGTCCACCAGCCAGCGTTGCTCGGTGCTTGACCAGTTGGAGGCCAGCACCTTGTGCCCAAACCGAATGTGCTGGTCAATGCCGAATTCACGGGCCGTTTCGCGAATGTAGTCCAGAATCAGGTGCGCATCGGCAATCGACTTTTCATGTGTCCAGGGTTTGAACTCATAGCCAAACGTGTGCAGGTCGGAGTCGGACCGAATGCCCGGGTAACGAAACAAGTCCCAAGTGCCGCCAATGCTGTCCCGGGCTTCCAGAATGGCAAAGGTTTTGTGGGGGCAATCCCGCTTCAGGTAATAGCCCAGCCCAATGCCGGAGATACCCGCGCCAATCACCAAAACATCCAGGTCTACAGTCGTTACCGTGTTCATTGTCTACTCCGCAGTCTTGTTGTTGTGGGCTCACAGGGTGAGCCTGTGTGTTTATGTCAGGTCTTTGTAGGGGGCTGGGTCCAGCGCCGGTTTCATTTGCTGCCACAGCACATGCCGCATTTTCTTGAATGGCAGGAAGCGCGAGCCCCACCAAATGCGGGCGGCGTTGTTGCCATACACAATGCGGGGCTCGTTTTTCAAAATACCTTTGCGCACCTGGTCCACCATGTCTTCGGGGGGCGTGGTTAAAAACTTTCTGGCAAATTTTTCGTGTTTGGCTTCAGACGCAATGTTGGTGTTAATACCGCCTGGATGCACCAGGTGGACCTGAATGTTGCTGCTGCTGAGTTCAACAGCCAGTGACTCGGTAAACCCACGCACGGCAAACTTGCTGGCGCAGTAATCCGAATTGTTGGGGGTGCCCACCAGCCCGAATACGCTGGACACATTCACAATCGCCCCTTCTTTTTGGGCCATCAATTGTGGCAGGAAAGCCCGGGTGCCATACACCACACCCCAGAAGTTGATGCCCATGACCCGTTCATAGCTTTGATCGCTCATGGCCCACACGGGCGCCCCTTCGCCACTCACCCCCGCATTGTTGATGACCACGCAGGCTGGCCCTAGGGCATTTTTCACGTCATCGGCAAAGGCGTTCACGGCGCCTTTGTTCGACACATCCACCACGGCACTGTGAATGCGCACCCCGGGGGTCTGTGCCTTGGTCAGACGAACCGTTTCGGCCAAGCCATCGGCTGCATAGTCGCACAAGGCCAGGTGACTTCCTTCGCGCGCAAACATGAGCGCATAGGCGCGCCCCATGCCAGACGCAGCACCTGTCACGACCACCACCTTGTCTTTGAAATTTTTCATGTTTTTTGTCTCCGGTTATTGCCTGATTGTAATGACCGCCGCGCTGCGGGGTCTAGGCTTGTACACGCCAAGAAAGGAACAAAACACGACACAAGAGGCGTTATATGCATATTGCGGAACTGTTGTTCAGGGCTGGTCCATTCGGTGATAGGCTTGAACACCTGTATTTCTTGCAACACCGAACAAACGCCACACAGGAGGACACCATGGGCCTGAGAATCAACGACATTGTTCCAAACCTCGAACTGACCACCGACCAAGGCAGCTTCAAACTGCATGACTTCATCGGCGACCAATGGACCATTCTGTTCAGTCACCCCAAAGACTTCACGCCAGTCTGCACCACTGAATTTGGTGCGGTGGCTCAATTGGCCGATGAATGGAAAAAACGAAACACCAAGGTGATCGGCTTGTCGGTGGATGGTGTGGACGAGCACTGCAAGTGGAAGGGGGACATTGAGTCCTATTCGGGCGCCAAAGCCACGTTCCCGATTATTGCCGACAAGGATTTGGCAGTGTCCAAGGCCCTGGACATGCTGCCCGCCAATGCGTATTTGCCTGATGGTCGCACCGCTGCCGACACCGCCACGGTGCGTGTGGTCTTTATTGTCAGTCCCGACAAGAAGCTGCAATTGCAGATGACCTACCCGATGTCGGTGGGCCGCAACTTCGCCGAGGTGCTGCGTGCGTTGGATGCGCTGCAGGCGACCTATGGCAAACCCATCGCCACCCCGGCCAACTGGACCAGCGGTCAGGATGTGATTGTGGCCTTGTCGCTGGACAATGAGGCGGCCAAAGCAAAATTCGGCAGCATTGACATCAAGCTGCCTTATTTGCGCACCACGAAATACCCCGGCTAGACGCCTCCTGCACTGTCGGGTAACGCCACCCATCCCTGCCGATCTACCCCATGCAGTCTGCCGCAAGGTGGAATGATTCGGGAAATCCGGGATGGGTTTGAGTTGGAAAGAATGGAGGACATTGATTTGACGGCCTAAAACCGATATGTTACCGACACATATACTCGATAAGCGTGCACGTTCAATTATCAGGCCCGTGCCATACACCCCACATGATCATCAATGAATTGAGTCAGGATGTCCAACGCATGGGCAAAAGGGACTGGCTGGCGCTGGCGGGTGTGCTGCTGGTGTGTGCGTTGCTGTCGATCTTGGCTGTTCATCGGTTTCAGTCGGTGAACAATGAGCGCTTGACCGAATTTTTCGACACAGAGTTCAGCGATGTGTCAGTCGGCATCAAGGAGCGAATCGGGCTCTACGAGTATGGCATTCGGGGTGTGCGCGGCATGTTGGTCGCGTTGGAACCCGGGGAATATAGCCTGTGGTCGTTTCGCAATTACATGGCCACTCGGGATTTGGAACGCGAGTTTCCAGGTGCCCGCGGGTTCGGACTGATTTTCAATGTCCCCAGTGAAAAGCTGGAGCGCTTCCAAGCCACAATGTCGACTGAATACGGTGAATTGAAGCCCATTCGAAACCTGGACCTGGTTACCGACCAGCATTTTGTGATTCGTTACATCGAACCCCTGGAGCGCAACCGGGAGGCGGTGGGGCTCAACATTGCGTCTGAGCAAAGCCGCTATTCTGCGGCCATTCAATCCGTGATGGATGGACAGGCCCGGTTAACAGCACCCATCACAGCCGTTCAAAAATCCACCGATGCGCAGTCTGCATTCCTGATGTTGTTGCCGATTCAACGGGCATTCAAATCGGGTGACGATTTCAATGTTCGCTTGAAAAACACCGAAGGATGGGCTTATGCGGTGTTGGTGATCGACGAGATCATGTCCAAAATCAAGTTTGATCATCGCCACATGGCGGTGCGGCTGAGTGATGTGACGAATCCATCGACACCAGTGCAGTTTTATCAGTCAGCCCAAATGGATGGCCCCGATGCGTTGCAGCGCAAGTCGACAGTCTTGAACGTCTATGGACGGCAATGGCGGCTGGATGCGGCGTTGCTGCCCAGTTACAACAGCGATTTCAAGCCTTACAACATGGCCTGGATTGGTCTGTTGACCTTCACAGTGTCGTTGGGTGTGTTGCTACTGGCCGCTCAATTGATTCGTGGACGCAATCGCGACATGGTCGCAAAGTTATACCAACTGAAACTGACCTCGGCCATTATTGAAGGCTCTCCGTTGGGCAAGGTGCTGGCTGACTTGAACGGTCGCATCGTGGATGTCAACACGCGGTTGCTGGACATGTTCAATTACCGCCGGGAAGAGATTATCGGAGAGGCGGTTGAGGTGTTGGTGCCGGAGTCTGTCCGTGCGCGTCACCGTGAGCACCGCAAAAAATACGACTTTGCAATGCGCTCCATGAATGTGGGACGCATACTGGCAGGGCGGCGAAAGGATGGTTCGGAGTTTCCGATTGAGGCCACTCTGAACACGATTGAAGTCGGGCAGCGCCGGTTTGTTCTGGTGGGCATCAACGACGTCACTGAACGGGTGGGTTTTATTCAGGAAATTCAGCGCATCAACACGGAGCTGGAATCCACTGTCCAGCAACGCACGCAACAGCTGCGTGAAGCACAGGACACGCTGAACAAAATCGTCGATTCTGTGCCCGTCATGATCGGATACTGGAACCACCACCTTGACATGACCTATGCCAACCAGCGCTTGCGGGTGTTTGTCGATCAGTTGAAGAATACGGCGCAATATGAAGAGTTGTTTTCGGCGGACAGTGCGCATGTGCAGGCGGCACTGTCTGGAACAACCGAGCGATTTGAGTATGCGGTCGCTTTACCGGGCGCGGGTCAACAGTATTTGCTGATTGACTACATTCCGCACAAAGAGCAGGGCCAGCTTCGCGGCTTTTTCAGCTTGATTCAGGATGTTTCAGACCTGAAGCAATTGCAGATGAATGCGGAGCTGACATCCAAACAGAAATCTGCGTTTTTGGCCGTGATGAGCCATGAAATACGCACGCCACTGAATGGTGTACTGGGCTATGCCAGCTTGTTGCGTGACCGGGTAGAGGATGAAAGCTTGCGGGCGGATCTGGAGGTTTTGCACAGCAGCGCGCAAACCATGACCATGATTCTGAATGACATTCTGGATTTGTCAAAAATTGAAAGTGGTCAGTTCCGGGTTGAGAAAATTCCATTCGTGGTGTTTGACCAGATCAAGACTTGCATCACCTTGCACGCCATTCCAGCCCACGACAAGGGATTGCGACTTCTGGAGTCGTATCAAGGCTTGGGGCGCGATGATTATTTTCTGGGTGATCCCACGCGATTCAGGCAGGTCATTCACAACCTGATGTCCAACGCGATGAAATTCACGGAGTCTGGTGAGATTGAGGTATCCGTGTGTTACACACCCACCCATCAAGCGCAGGGCGTGTTGCGGGTGTCTGTTCGGGACACCGGGATTGGTATCCCGACGGACAAACAAAAAGACATTTTCAAACCATTCTTCCAAGCGGAGGATTCAACCTTCCGGAAATATGGTGGAACAGGGCTGGGCTTGAGCATTGTTCAGTCGGTGGTGCTGTCCATGGGCGGAAGTGTCTGGTTTGAATCGATGCTCGGGGAAGGCACCACATTTCACTTTGAATTGCCCATGGATCGGGCGCCGGTTCAAACCAACCCGGCCAAGGTTGGCCGCCAGTTGAAAGTGCCCAGTCAATCCATTTTGATTGTGGATGACATGCCCATCAATTTGAAAATATTGCGCAAACTACTGGAAAACGACGGGCACCAAGTCACCAGTGTGGCCAGTGGTGAGGCGGCTGTTGAGGCTTGTCAGTCTGCGGTGTTTGACCTGGTTTTCATGGACATTGGCATGCCCGGCATCAGTGGCTATGAGGCCACCCGACAGATTCGAATGACTTGTCCACTGAATGCCGAGACGCCCGTGGTGGCGCTCAGTGGACACGCATTTGACGAAGACATTCATCAAGCGTCCGAGGCGGGCATGTGCCTCCACCTGTCCAAGCCGTTGGACATTGAGCGGGTGAGGCTGGCGGTGGCCAACCATGCACGCAGCATTCCTCACGATGGCCTGGAGAAGTGACTGAGCAAAAGGTCAGCCAACAAAGGGCTGACCGACTGGGAAATGTAATGTCCCATGCCCGGTATGACCAAATGGCGAGCGCCATCAATCGCATCGGCCGTGGCGTGTCCACCACTGGGGTGCACCAGCGGGTCGCGATCACCGTGAATCACCAGCGTTGGCACGGTCACCTGTTTCAATTTGGCAGTG
This sequence comes from Limnobacter sp., assembly GCF_036405155.1. Taxonomy (GTDB): domain Bacteria; phylum Pseudomonadota; class Gammaproteobacteria; order Burkholderiales; family Burkholderiaceae_B; genus Limnobacter. The sequence continues at coordinate 361,864 of NZ_DASWYD010000004.1, forward strand.
CGGTCGCCACTTTTCAAAATCGCCCCAATTTGGCGTGAAATACCGGCGCCAGCGCGTTTTCCTTCCAGTCGGTCCCAAGCCTTGCCAGCATAGTCCACGGCCCAGTCTGTTTCCACCGTGTAGCGCTTGCCTGCAATGTAGCGGGCCTTGTCCAGGTAGGCGGCAATGGCCTCGTCCCGCGTGGTGGGTGGTTTGCCCAAAATTTTGAGCTTGCCGCCCAGTGAGGGCTGTCCCACCTTGCGGTTGCCGGTGGTTGAGAAAATCGATGTCAGGCTCAGCACGCGAGCCTGATGGATACAGGCCATTTCCTGCGCAATCATGCCACCCATGGACATGCCAGCCACATGGGCCTGTGCAATCCCCAAGTGATCCATCAACGCCACGGCGTCATTGGCCATGTCGGTCAAGGTGTAGGTGGTTGCATGGGGTTTTGCAAACAAAATCTGTTTCATGCCCAACGGGGGGGATGGATGCCGGAATGAACGGCCAATGTCCCGGTTGTCCAGCACCACGACCCTGTAGCCGGCCTGAATCAAGGGCATGACCAGTTCCTTGGGCCAGTAATGCAGTTGCAGGGTCAAACCCACCACCAGCATCACCGTGGGGTGGTTGGGGTTGCCATAGCTGCGGTAGCACATGCTCTCGCCAGTGGGCAGGCTGAAAAAAGCATCCTCCTCGTGCATGAAGGGTGTGCTGGACAGGGCTGAGTGGGTGTGTGACATGGTGTTGTCCGGTCAAAAACAGTGATTGAGCATAAATCCAGCCAGCCCGTTTTGTACACCGTTCAGGCTGTTTACATGTCGGCTTTTTGGCTTTGGCGCATGCGCGTCAACCTCCTGGTGTGAATTTTTCAAGACAGTGCACTGTGCATAATCTTCCGTTAATTTTCACTGCCTACGCTGCGGGGCTGTTGATCATGATTTGGCATCCTGCATGCGTGCGATTGTTGAAACCCGGGCAAGCACTCAGGCCCCAACCAGTGTTTGGTTGTTTTGGGGCACGCTGGTCGCCTATTGGCTGGTTTCCCTGCAATTCAGGGCGCTGATTCACCCCGATGAAGGCCGCTACGCCACCTTGGCCATGGGCATGCTGCAAAGCGGCGACTGGATTACCCCCCGGCTCAATGGCCTGTTGTATTTCGAAAAGCCGATTTTTCAATATTGGGTGAGTGCCGTTTTTTTCGGGCTGATGGGTTTCTCGGAATTTGCCGCACGCCTTTGGCCTGGCTTGAGCGGGTTGATGACGATTGCAGTGGTGGGCTTTACCGCACGGCGGTTGTGGAGCCCGACAACAGGCCACCATGCAGCGCTGGTTTGCACGGGCACCCTGTGGATGTATGCCAACAGCCATTTTCTGACCTTGGACATGGGGGTGACCTTCTTCCTCACCTTGGCCTTGTGCGCATTCCTGTTGGCTCACCAGAGCACCACCGATCATCCGTCCAGTCGCCGCTGGATGTTGCTGGCCTGGGCCGCCATGGCAGGCGCCACGCTGTCCAAGGGTTTGATAGGTCTGTTGATTCCGGGTGGAACATTGTTCCTGTACTGCCTGACCACACGCGAATGGCGACTGCTTGGCCGCATGCATTGGTTGGCGGGTGTGGTTGTATTCGCACTCATCACGACCCCATGGTTTTGGTTGGTGAGCCAACGCAACCCGGGGTTTGCCCACTTCTTTTTCATTCATGAACACATTGAGCGTTTTCTGACCACCGAGCACCACCGGGAAGGGCCACCGTACTATTTCATTCCGATTGTGTTGGCGGGTTTTTTGCCTTGGACCAGTTGGTTGCCACGCATGCTGCGTTCTGCGTGGGCAGACCATTCGCACTCGATTCAGGTGGGTCGATTCCTCATCCTCTGGTCGTCGTTCGTGTTTGTATTTTTCAGTCTCTCAGGCTCCAAACTACCGTCCTACATTTTGCCCATGTTTCCTGCCATGGCCTTGATGTTGGCCCGCACGCTGGATGAAGCAAAGTCTGGCAGCATGCGCCGTCATTTGGTGTTGCCCGCTGCTGTGTGGGTGGTGTTGTTGGGCATTGCACCCATGGCCCACCGTTGGGCCAGTGCTGAATCGCCAGCCGCCGTGCTCAACGCCTTTGCTGTGTTTATTGCGGTGGCTGCACTCATTGGTTTGTTGGGCGTCGGTTTAACGTGGGGTTTCTTGCGCATTCAGAACACCACCGCAGCATTGCAGTCTTTGGTGTTGTCCACCGTGCTGGCCACCGGCATCGTGTTTTTGGGTCACGACCAATACGCCACCCTGAAAAGCAGCAAGGAAGTGGTGAGCTGGCTGCAGCAATACCTGGAGCCCGACACGGAAGTTTTTTCGGTGGGCATGTACGAGCACACCTTCCCCTTTTACCTGCGCAGGCCCGTCACGCTGGTCGCTTACGTGGACGAATTTCAGTTTGGGGAAACTGCAGAGCCGCAACGCTGGATTCCCACGTTGGAGGCCTTCAAACAACGCTGGTTGGCAACGCCCAAGGCCATGGCCATGACCAGCCCCGAAGTCTACAAAACCCTGTTGGCCTTGCAAGTTCCGATGCGGGTTATTTACCGCGATCCCCGCCGACTGGTCGTCATGAAACCGGAGTGACCCAGATGCAGACCAACCCCATTCCCATGACACGCCCCAGTGTGGACGAAGACACCATCGCAGCGGTGGCCGAAGTGCTGCGCTCTGGCTGGTTGACCACAGGGCCCAAATGCCGCGAACTGGAAAAGGCCCTGTCTGATCGCGCAGGCGGTCGACCTGTACGCCTGGTCAATTCGGCCACTGCAGCGCTGGAATTGGCCCTGCGGATTGCGGGCATTGGTCCGGGTGATGAAGTGATTACCACGGCGCTAAGCTGGGTGGCCACCGCCAATGTGATTTTGACGGTGGGTGCAAGGCCTGTATTTGTTGACATCGACCCGCGCACGCGCTTGATTGATCCGGATTTGATTGAAGCTGCCATCACGCCTCGCACCAAAGCCTTGATGCCTGTGGATTTGGCCGGTTTGCCTGTGGACCGTTCTGCGATTTATACCCTTGCGCAACGTCACGGCTTGCGCGTGATCGAAGACGCAGCACAGTCCCAAGGTGCCCGATGGAATGGCCATGAAATTGGTTCCATGGGCGACCTGGTGGCCTTCAGCTTTCACCCCAACAAAAACATGACCACGGGTGAGGGTGGGTGCCTGGTGATGAGCACCGAGGAAGAGACTGAACTGTTTGAGCGTCTGCGGCTGCAGGGCGTGAAGCGCAATGCAGACGGCACTTATGGCTGTGATGTTCTGGGCGGCAAAAGCAACATGACCGACATTGCTGCAGCCATTGGCTTGGGGCAACTCAAGCAGCTGGATGCGTTCAACGCGCACCGCAAAACCTTGGTGCGCCACTATTTCCAACGCTTGTCTGGCACTGGTTACGGGCTTCCAGTGGCCGACTTTGAGAACAGCAACTGGCACATGTTCCAAATCCTGATTCCGGAAAACTTCCCCATGGTGCGGGCTGAATTGATGGCTCGTTTGAAATCGGCAGGCATCACCACGGGTGTGCATTATCCGGCGATTCATCTTCTGGAACTGTTCAGGCAGCAGGGCTGGACCGAGGGCCAGTTGCCCCACACCGAGTCTGTGGCACGGCGCATTCTCACCTTGCCCCTGTTTTCCAGCATGACCCTGCAGGAAGTGGACCGGGTGTGCGATGCCGTGGTTCTGGAAGGAGGGGCGTCATGACTCAGCCCCTTGTGTCAGTGGTTATCCCGGTCTACAACGAAGAAGCGGGTCTTCAAGCCCTGTTTGACCGCTTGTACCCAGCCCTGGATGCGTTGGGTCAACCGTATGAAATCGTGTTTGTGAATGACGGCAGCCGAGACCGTTCTGGCGCGCTGCTGGCCAAACAATTTGAACGTCGTCCGGATGTAACCCGGGTGGTGTATTTTGCAGGCAACTTTGGTCAGCACAGGGCCATTCTGGCTGGCTTTGAACAGGTGCGTGGCCAGCGCATCATCACGCTGGATGCAGACCTTCAAAACCCGCCCGAGGACATACCCGTGTTGTTGGCGGCAATGGACCGTGGCTTTGACTATGTGGGTTCCATTCGCCGCCAGCGCAAAGACAGCCTGTGGCGGCACTGGGCCAGCCGGGCCATGAATGGTCTGCGTGAACGCCTGACGGGCATCCGCATGACAGACCAGGGCTGCATGATGCGGGCTTACAGCCGAACCATCATCAACCTCATCAACCAGTGTGGCGAAACCCACACCTTTATTCCGGCACTGGCTTACTCGTTTTCTGAAAACGCCACCGAGGTGGTGGTGGGCCATGAGGAGCGATTTGCGGGCGAATCCAAGTATTCGCTCTATAGCCTGATCCGATTGAACTTTGACCTCATGACAGGCTTCTCGATTGTACCGCTGCAATGGTTCTCCATGTTGGGCATGTTGGTGTCGATGGGCTCTGGTGTGTTGTTCCTCTACATGCTGGGGCGGCGCATCGTGATTGGGCCGGAGGAGGGCGGTGTGTTCACCCTCTTTGCGCTGGTGTTTTTCCTCATCGGCATTGCCTTGTTTGGCATTGGTTTGCTGGGCGAATACATTGGCCGCATTTATCAGGAAGTGCGACAACGGCCACGCTTTGTGATTTCGCATGTGCTTCAGCAGGCTGGAGAGCAGCGATGAGCAAAGTGGTGGTGTTTGCGTATCACGCTGTCGGTGTGCGCGGCTTGAAGGCTTTGCTGGCACTGGGTCTGGATATTCAATGCATTGTGACCCACCCTGACGATGCTGCCGAGACGGTTTGGTTTGACTCGGTGGCCCAGTTGGGGCGGGACTACAACATCCCGACCTTGTTCTCGGACTCGGTCACCGAACAGGATTTGATTGAACGCTTGCAGCACCTGCAACCCGATTTCATCTTCAGCTTTTATTACCGGCAGATGTTGTCACAGCGCGTGCTGGACTGCGCAGCGCGTGGGGCTTACAACCTGCATGGGTCGCTGTTGCCCAAGTACCGTGGCCGGGCACCCGTCAACTGGGCCATTCTCCACGGGGAAGCAGAAACCGGCGTGACCTTGCACGCCATGACAGCCAAACCCGACGCAGGCCATGTGGTGGACCAGGTGGCTGTGCCGATTTTGCCCGATGACAACGCACACGAGGTGTTTTCAAAAATTGTGGTAGCAGCCGAGCAATGCCTGCTGCGCGCGGTGCCTCGCCTGCTGAATGGCACTGCAGTGCTTCACCCCCAGAACCTGGCAGAGGGCCATTATTTTGGTGGCCGAACGGCTGATGATGGCCGCTTTAAGCTCAACTGGTCTGCCCAGCGCATTCACAACCTGGTGCGTGCGGTCACCCGGCCTTATCCCGGTGCATTCATCGACACACCTCAAGGGCGCCTCAACCTTTGGAAAACCCGTGCGCTGCCCGGCGAACTGCCCGTTGAATTGCCACAGCGCGACACGTTGATGGTTCAAAACGGCCAACTGTGCCTGCAACCGTCTGGTGGTGGCCTTCTTCTCATTCTTGATGCAGACCTCAACGGCCAAGCCTTGACCGCCACGTCTGCTGTTTTACCCATGGTGCTGACATGAAGAAAATTCTGATATTGGGTGTCAATGGTTTCATTGGCCACCACCTGACCCAGCGGATATTGAACACCACGAACTGGGAGGTGTACGGCATGGACATGCACACCGACAAAATCCGAGAATTTCTGGACAATCCGCGATTCCACTTTTTTGAAGGTGACATCACCATCAACCAGGAATGGATTGAATACCATGTGAAGAAGTGCGATGTGGTGTTGCCTTTGGTGGCCATTGCCACGCCGTCCGCCTACGTGAAAGCGCCGTTGAAGGTGTTTGAGCTGGACTTTGAGGCGAACCTGCCCATCATCAAATGGTGTGTGAAGTACCGCAAGCGCGTGGTGTTTCCGTCCACCTCTGAAGTGTATGGCATGAGCACCGATGAAGCCTTTGACCCGGAAAGCTCGGACTTTGTGTATGGCCCCATCAACAAGCCGCGCTGGATTTATGCCTGTTCAAAGCAACTGATGGACCGTGTGATTGCTGCCTATGGACAGCAAGAGGGGTTGGACTACACTTTGTTTCGCCCTTTCAACTGGATCGGCGCCGGGCTGGACAGCATCCACACACCCAAGGAAGGCTCAAGCCGCGTCATCACGCAGTTTTTGGGACACATTGCGCGGGGTGAGCCCATCAAGCTGGTGGACGGTGGTTCCCAAAAGCGTTCCTTCACATTCGTTGACGATGGCATTGATGCACTCATGAAAATTCTGGAGAACGCCAACGGGATTGCCACCGGAAAAATTTACAACATCGGCAACCCGGCCAACAATTATTCGGTGCGCGAGTTGGCGGAAATGATGCTGACCATGGCGGCCCAATACCCTGAATATGCCAGCCGTTTGAGTTCAGTCCAATTGTTGGACACCACGTCTGGTGAGTACTATGGGCAAGGCTATCAAGATGTCAAAAACCGCGTACCCAAAATCATCAATACCGAAGTTGAATTGAACTGGCAGCCAAGCACATCCATGCAGGACGCCCTCCGGAAAATCCTCGAGTTTTACCGCGATCAGGTTGCGGTCGTTCGGGATTTGACACCCGCATGAGCCGGTTTCTTGCCCTCAAAGTCGATGTGGACACCTGGCGTGGCACGCGCGAGGGTGTGCCGCAACTGATGAAGTTATTCGACACGCATGGCGTGCGCGCCACCTTTCTGTTCAGCCTGGGGCCAGACCACACGGGCCGTGCCATCAAACGGGTGTTCCGTCCCGGCTTTTTGGGCAAAGTGAGCCGCACCTCGGTGCTGGAGCATTACGGTCTGAAAACCTTGCTGTACGGCACGCTGTTGCCGGGCCCAGACATTGGCAGACGCGAGGCCGCGTTGATGCGGGGTGTGAAAGCCGCTGGCCATGAAGTGGGTGTGCATTGTTGGGACCACATTCGTTGGCAGGATGGTGTGGCACAGGCCGATACAGCGTGGACAGAGCGTGAATTCAACAAGGCCATGGAACGCTTTGCAGACATTTTTGGATGCCGCCCAGCGGTGCATGGTGCTGCTGGTTGGCAAATGAACGACGCAGCGTATGAACTGGAGCGGCGATGGGGGTTGTTGTACGCGTCCGATGGTCGGGGTACGCACCCGTTTCAGCCGGTGAATGCGCAGGGCATGCCGATGGGTGTGCCGCAATTGCCCACCACCTTGCCCACGCTGGACGAGCTGATCGGCCTGGATGGCTGGACTCCCGACAACGTGCATGAAGCCCTGCTGGGTGTAACGCGGGCCAGTGGTGATGCTCTGCACGTGTATACCCTGCATGCGGAGCTGGAAGGCTTGCGTTTGTTGGACGTGCTGGATCGGTTGCTGCACGGCTGGAAAGCCCAGGGCTACACGCTGGGCACCTGTCTGGAGGTCTTCCGTCAACTCAACCTGGCAACCCTGCCGCATCACACCGTCGATATGGGTGAAATTGCCGGGCGTAGCGGTGCGCTGGCACTGCAAGGGCGTGCTGTGGGTACTGCACTGTCGAGTTAGATCTCCACAACAATTCACAGCCTTGTGGCAATATTGGGTCGCCTGACCCATTTCGGTGTCATGTCCCTTGAATTGGAGACTTGTGGCATGCAGCCAGCCGTTGCCCCCGTCGTTGCCCCAACCGCACCTTACTCACCCGCTGAGGAATTGGCCAATGCACTCAGCCATGGCTTGGCCGCGCTGGCTGCTGCAGTGGTGGCTGTGTTGCTGGTGTTGAAATCGGCACCCGTGCTCAGCGCCAGTGAACTCGCAGGCGTGGTGGTGTATGGTGCCAGTCTCGTGCTGCTGTTTGCCGCATCAACCCTGTACCACGCCACCCGCAACGTGCAGGCCAAGGCGGTGTTCAAGCGCATGGACCATTGTGCCATCTACCTGCTCATTGCGGGCACCTACACGCCCATGCTGATGCTGACCCTGCACACCACCTCAGCAACGGTTCTGCTGTGGGTGGTTTGGGCGCTGGCCTGTGCAGGTATTGTGTTCAAGCTGTTTTTTATTCACCGTTTCAAAAGGCTGTCCCTCATCACCTACTTGCTGATGGGGTGGTCGTCGATTGTGCTCATTCGTGATTTGTGGGAGGCGTTTCCACGCGACGCCTTCTGGCTGCTGATTGGCGGTGGTTTGTGTTTCACAGTAGGGGCTGGCTTTTATGCCGCGAAAAAAGTGAAGTTCACCCACGCTGTATGGCACTTGTGGGTGGTGGCCGGTGCAGCGTGCCATTGTGCGGTCATTTGGTTTTATGTCATTCCATCCACCACAGCTTAACTGCCCGAAAGGGTTGGGAGAAAGACCATGGAACGCATCACGGTTGTTCAGCAGCAAGGCTTCCAATGCCAAACCCACTTTGGTGAAGGGCTTGCCCCCATCACCACGGATGAACCTGCACCGCTGGGCACGGGTACTGGCCCGTCTCCGGTCCAACTGTTGGCGTCCGCTGTGGGCAATTGCCTCACCGCGTCTTTCTACTTTGCCCTGAAAAAATTCAAGAATGAACCCCAGCCCTTGCGCTGCGAGGTACAAGCGGAGGTGGGCCGAAACCCGGACGGAAAAATGCGGGTGTTGTCATTGCAGGCTGCTTTGCACATTCAGGATGACCCGGCCACGCTGGAGCAACTGGACCGGGCATTGGCTCAGTTTGAAGGTTTTTGCACGGTGACTCAAAGCGTGGCGGCTGGCATACCGGTCAGCATTTCAGTGCACGGTCCAGCGGGTGAAAAGCTCAAGGGCTGAGCCTGTTTAAATCCCTCGACTTCAGGCGCTACCCAGCACGTTCAAGGGCACCTTCAGATAACTCACCCCATCGTCTTCCGGTGGCGGCATTTGCCCTGCGCGCACATTGATCTGGATGGATGGAATGATGAGCGCGGGCACTTCCAGCGTCGCATCCCGCGCCTTGCGCATGGCCACAAATTCATCTTCCGAAATGCCATCCCGCACATGAATGTTGTGTGCGCGTTGCTCAGCCACCGTGGTTTCCCAGCGGGTTTCACGGCCTTTGGGCGGGTAGTCGTGGCAGACGTACATGCGCGTGTTAGCGGGCAAGCTGAGTATCCGCTTCATGGACTGGTACAGGGTGTGTGCATCTCCACCCGGAAAATCAGCCCGGGCAGATCCTACATCGGGCATGAACAGGGTGTCGCCCACAAACACAGCACCGTCCAGCACGTACGCCATATCCGCTGGGGTGTGTCCGGGCACCAGCAGCGCGGTTACCACCGTCTCGCCAATCCGAAAGGTTTCGCCATCGACAAACAGGTGGTCAAACTGACTGCCGTCGGGCAAAAAGTTGCGTTCCAGGTTGAACAGTTTTTTGAACACCGCCTGCACCTGCCGAATGTTTTCACCGATGGCGATTTTTCCACCCAGGGTCTGCTGCAGGTAGCGTGCGCTCGACAAATGGTCTGCATGCGCATGGGTTTCCAATATCCAGTCCACGGTCAGTTGTTCGCTCAACACATAACCAATGATGCGGTCTGCAGACTGTGTGGTGGTGCGCCCGGACTTCACATTGAAATCCAGCACTGGGTCGATGATGGCGGCATGCCGTGTCGCCAAGTCCACCACCACGTAACTCACCGTCCAGGTGGTTGGGTCAAAGAAGGCTTGAACATGGGTCTGCATGGCGCTGGCTCCTGCGTGCATGGTGCACACCAAAATCAATCTATTGACTAATAGTATATAAAAATATATATTGATGTCAAATCATGTATAAGTGCGAAACACCACCATGAAAGTACACAATCTGGACCCGCAGCGCATGCGCGAGGCCGCCACCGAGGCGGTTGGCGTGCTGAAGCTGATGGCCAACGAAGACCGCCTGTTGCTGTTGTGCCAACTGTCGCAAGAGGAACTGTGTGTGAGTGACCTTGAAGCGCGTCTGGACATCCGCCAGCCCACCTTGTCGCAACAATTGGGTGTGTTGCGCAACGAGGGTGTGGTGGACACACGACGCGACGGCAAACGGATTTTTTATCGAGTGGCAGACCCGCGTTTGTTGCAAATGCTCGGGCTGATGTACGACCTTTATTGTCCAACCGGAGACAACACATGACCATCGACTGGAATTCATTCACACCGTGGGCCTCGCTGGCGGGTGGTTTGCTCATCGGTTTGTCTGCAGCCTTGTTTGTGCTGCTCAATGGCCGAATTGCGGGCATCAGCGGCATTTTGGGTGGCTTGCTTCGGCCCACGCCGGGTGACATGGCTTGGCGTGTGGCCTTTGTGGGTGGCCTGGTGTTGGCGCCGGTGTTGTATACCTTGTTTGTAGGCCCTGTGCACAGCCAGATTGATGTCGGTTTTGGTGCCTTGGTGCTGGGAGGGTTGCTGGTCGGCTTGGGCACACGTTATGGGTCGGGTTGCACCAGCGGTCATGGTGTGTGTGGTTTGTCCCGCTTGTCGCCACGCTCGTTGGTCGCCACGGTCAGTTTCATGGCTGCAGGCTTTGCCACGGTGTACGTGGTTCGTCATGCCTTCGGCCTTTAAGGAGAATTTGTCATGACTGCAGTTGTTTCGTTGCTGGTGGGTTTGATTTTTGGTTTCGGGCTGATTGTTTCTGGCATGGCCAACCCAGCCAAAGTGCTCGGTTTTTTGGATTTGGCTGGCCAGTGGGACCCATCCCTGGCCTTTGTGATGGGCGGTGCGATTGCGGTGGGCTTGATTGCATTCACGGTGGCACGCAAGCGCAAGGTGTCGTTCTTGGGTGCAGACATGCGCTTGCCCAAAGCCAGTGAAATTGACCGACGCCTGGTCATCGGCAGCCTCATGTTTGGGGTGGGTTGGGGCATTGCCGGTTTTTGCCCTGGTCCCGCTTTGGTTGCCTTGGGCTTGTTCGGTGTGGGTGCGGGTAGCGCCAAGGCGATTGTGTTTGTGGCATCCATGCTGGGTGGCATGGTAGTGTTTCAGCTTCTGGAGCTCGCTAAAAAAGGCCATTGAACTCAATCCTGCAGTTTATCGCCCCGCTGTCTGCCTGGTTGGTGATGTTCAACCTGGGCCTTAAAACACCCGCTGATTTACCGGGCTGGCGGACAAACCATGCCGTTCGATTCTGGTGGGCTCATTATGTGAGCCCATTGCTCGTGCTGCTCTTGCTTCAATCGCTGGGTGTTCTGTCGCTGCCGGCCTTGCTTGGCTTGTCGGTGTGCATCCTTGCTGGTACTGGAACTTCCTCGGTACCGATGGCCTTGGCCGTTGGGGCCAAACCCGGGGCAGTCTCTTCCCGACTGGTGGTCAGCGCTGTGGTGGCGCTGGTGTCCATTCCATTGGTCACATTTTTGTTGATGGACAACCGTCAGGCGCTTCAGCAGGCCTTGCTGGTTCTGGCTGTGTTGTTGTTTGCAGTGGGCCTGCCATGGGTGTTGGGGCAGTGGTGTTCCCGCCATCAGCACGTGCCAGCACCTTGGCGCACACGTCTCGAAGCGGCGGGCAACTGGAGTGTGGTCTTGTTGATCGTATTCGTTGCGGTGCGCGAGTTGCCCAAGTTGCCCCAGCATTGGGATTTGGCGGCAGCCTCCAGCCTGCTGGTGGTCACTTTGTGTGTGGGCGGTTTGTGGGCTGAAGGCCAGAAAGGCCTGGCCATCACCGCGCTGATCCGGAACCTCACATTGAGCATTTTGGTACTGAGCAGCTTGAACACCGATCCAGAAGCGTTCACGGCCATGAGTGTGTTTGGTGCTGTCATGTACCTGGCGGCCATTCCCTTGAATCGTTGGTCGCGGCGCAGGTTGCAGGCCTCGGCCGAGGTCATTGCATGAGCTTCACACCCAAAGGCCCCCAGCGCATTGTGTGCCTCACCGAGGAAACCACGGAGTGGCTGTATTTGCTCGGCCAAGAGCACCGCATCGTGGGCATTTCCGGCTACACGGTTCGCCCCAAGCGGGCGCGTCAGGAAAAGCCGAAAGTCAGTGCCTTTTTGAGTGCCAAAATTGATCACATTCTGGACTTGAAGCCCGATTGTGTTTTTGGCTTTTCAGACCTGCAGGCTGACATTGCTGCGCAGCTTATTCGCCATGGCATACAAGTCACCGTGTTTAACCAGCGCAGCATTCCCGAAATCCTGGACATGCTGTTTCAAGTGGCTTCCATGGTCAATGCACAAGCCCGTGGGCTTGAATTGCTCGCGGAAATGCAGCGCAACTTGGACACTGTGGCGGCCGAATCCGCCCGTTTGCCGCGTCATCCGCGTGTGTATTTTGAGGAGTGGGACACACCGGCCATTAGCGCCATTCAGTGGGTGTCTGAATTGATCAACCTGGCAGGCGGAACCGATATTTTTCCCGAGTTGGCCCGTGAAAGTCTGGGAAAAAATCGAATCATTGCAGACACCCGTGAGATTGTGGTCCGTCAGCCAGACCTCATCATCGGCTCTTGGTGTGGCAAGAAATTTCGTCCCGAGCAAGTGTCTGCGCGCCCAGGCTGGGAGGCGGTTCCTGCCGTGAAATCTGGCCATGTGTTTGAAATCAAATCTCCGCTGATTTTGCAGCCAGGGCCGGCCTGTCTCACCGATGGTTTAATGGCCTTGAAAAACCTCATCCACGGTTGGGCCTATAACACCCTCCACCCGGAGTCGCCATGAGCACACTGATTCACATCCCCTTGCGTGCAGCCGACCTGGGTGAGGGCTTTTTGGTTCGCCGTGCTTTGCCCAGCAAGTTGCATCGGATGGTGGGTGCCTGGTGCTTTCTGGACCATGCGGGGCCAGTGCGGTTTGCTCAAGGCAAAGGCATGCATGTGGGGGCGCATCCGCACATCGGGTTGCAAACCTTCACCTGGCTGATGGACGGTGAAGTGATGCACCGGGACAGCCTTGGGCATGTGCAGCCCATCAAGCCCGGACAGGTGAACCTGATGACGGCCGGGCGGGGCATTGTGCACACTGAGGATTCAGTGACGGATGGTACCAGCCTGCATGCGGCCCAGTTGTGGATCGCCCTCCCGGAACATTTGCAACACTGCGAGCCACGCTTTCAGCACTACGACAAACTGCCAGTGTGGACTGAGCAACAGGTGCAATTCACACTGTTGGTTGGGGAGTTGGCCGGGCATCGTGCACCGACCGAGGTCCATTCCCCCTTGCTGGCTTTGGAGCTGCGAAACACGGTGGCCTGCCCGATTGATTTGCCAACCAACGCTGCGTTTGAATACGCGGTGCTCGTGTTGGAAGGGGGATGTTCAGTGCAGGGGGAGGTTGTTGATTCTCAAACCTGTGTGGTCCTTCCCCGTGGGGGGAATGTAGAGGCTCAAACCTTGAGCCTGAAACTCAATGCCTGTTCCCGAATCCTGGTGTTGGGTGGCGAGCCCTTCGAACAGCCCGTCCAGATGTGGTGGAATTTTGTGGCACACAGCAAAGAAGCCATTGCACGGGCCCAAGCGGATTGGGAGCAGGGCACGAGCCGTTTTCCAGTTGTGTTGCAAGCCAATGGTGAGCCAGCGCCCCGCCTGCAGGCCCCAGCTTTGCCATGGTGATTGTGCGCTGCACAAAATTTCGTTAACATGACAGAAGTAGCCAGTCATGTAATCCGAAGAGGAGGCTCATTCCATGAACCTGTCAAACATTGTCATCGTGGGTGGTGGCGCTGGTGGCCTTGAATTGGCCTGCAAACTCGGCCGCAAGTTTGGGCCTGAACTCGGCCCCAAGTGCGTCACCTTGGTGGACGCAAAAACCTACCACATCTGGAAACCCTCGTTGCACGAAGTGGCTGCGGGCACTCTGGACATACACCAGGAAGGCCTGTCTTATTCCATGCTGGCCTACAACAACAGTTTCAATTTTGTGTTGGGCAGTCTGGATGGTTTGCAGACAGATACTCGACACATCACCTTGTCACCAGTGTTGGATGACGCCGGTGATGAAGTGCTGCCCAAACGAACCTTGCACTATGACCGTTTGGTGATTGCGATCGGAAGCCAGTCCAATTACTTCGGTGTGAACGGTGCAGCCGAGCACACCATCTCCCTGGACGGCCCCCAGCAAGCTGAAAGTTTTCGGCTGAAGATGCTCAAACAACTGGCCATGCTGGACCTGCGCAAGCAGGAAGACCCCTCAGCCAGTTTGAACATCGTCATCATTGGTGCCGGTGCCACCGGTGTTGAGCTTGCAGCCGAGCTGCGTGAGGCCAGCCATGTACACAGCCGGTTTGGGTTCCGCCACATTGACGCTGCGCGCGATGTGAACATCACCCTTCTGGAAGGCGCAACAAAAATCCTGCCGGTGTTGCCAGAGAATGTGTCCGACGCAGCAAAGGCACTGCTGGAAGCGCGCCATGTGAACATCGTCAACCAGTGCAAGGTGGTGGATATTTCGCCCAAGCAGGTGTTGGATGCTGCGGGCAATCAATACAAAGCGGATTTGTGTGTGTGGGCAGCGGGTATCAAGGCACCGGCTTTGTTGGCCACCCTGGGTTTGCCGGTGAACCGAAACAATCAGCTGGAAGTGGAAGCCAACTTGCAAGTCAAAGGGCATGCTGCCATTTTTTCGCTGGGCGATTGCGCAGCCTGTCCTCAACCCGACGGCAGTTGGGTGCCGCCCCGTGCACAGTCTGCACATCAGCAGGCAGATTACCTGGTGGCCCGCTTTGTTGCGGAAAGCAAAGGGCGTCCACCCAGTGGCAAGCCCTATTTGTACAAAGACCACGGGTCGCTGGTGTCCTTGGGCACGCGCAGCTCGGTCGGCAGCCTGATGGGCAATTTGTTCAAAGCCAGCAATGTGTTTGTGGAAGGGTTTTTCGCACGGTCCATGTACGTGAGTTTGCACCTCATGCATCACCATGCCGTGCTGGGGCCAGTCAAAACATTCTTGCTGGCCATGGCGCGATTTTTAACCAAGCGGGCCACCCCGCTGGTCAAGCTGCACTAGGTGTACTAAATACCCCCAAACCAGTTGTAGCCCTGGTCTTCCCAATAGCCACCGGTGTAGGCGTTGGCCACAAACAGGGTGGTGATGTGTTTGGGGTTTTTGTAGCCCAGCTTGGTGGGCATGCGCAACTTCATGGGAAAACCGTATTTGGGCGGCAGCACATCACCATCGTAGGTCAGTGTCAGCAGGGTTTGTGGGTGCAGGGCGGTGGGCATGTCGATGCTGGTGTAGTAGTCGTCAGCACATTTAAAGCCCACATATTTGGCCGTGGTGTCTGCACCAATCAATTTTAAAAAGCTAGAAAACCGCACACCACCCCAGCGGCCAATGGCACTCCAGCCCTCCACGCACACATGTCGCGTGATTTGTTCTTCTTGAGGCAGAGCGCGCAGCGCATCCAGTGTCCAGGCCTGTTTGTTGGCAATCAGCCCAGCCAGCTCCAGCCTGTAATCGGCCTCGTCAACCGTTACAACGTCTTCTTCACCGTAATAGGCATTGAATGGAAACGGGCGTGTCATGTCAGCGGGTGTGTAGGTGGGGGCCAGTGCTGTGGGCGAGAACAATGCACCCTGCACGCGGTCGTTGAACCGCGACACTGTCATCAGGGCCTTCTCTACGCTGGCTTCATCCGTCAGGCTGCAGCCTGACAACAGACTGAGCGTGCCCAACCCAGAGCTGAGTAAAAAGCCACGCCGCTGAAGGTTAGGCGCCATTTTTATCAAGGCCCGGTTGGCCTCCTGTTGAACCTCGGAATCAATATGGAGTTGGCGTTTTTTGTAGACCATCATTTTGCTCCCGTGTGTTTCAGGCCCAGCATGGCCAGCAGTGTGCGGGGCACGAAGGCCACCATGGCCAAGTGAATCAAGACGAACAATACAATCCCGCTCATGGCACCAAAGTGAATCCAGCGCGCTGTTTCATATCCACCCAACAAGTCCCGAAGCAGACCAAACTGAACCGACTTCCACAGCACCAGTCCACTCAAAATCACCAAACCAAGCAGGCCGAGTACACCCAAATAAGCCAGTTGTTGAATGGCGTTGTATTGCAGAGGGTTGGTGTGGCTGAGTTGACCACGCAGAAAGTCGCGGATATCTGTGCCTAAATTGCGAAATAATCCGACGATTAATGTGTGATGCAATCGCCCTGTGACGATTGAAAACCCGAGGTAGACCAGCAGGTTGGCCGCCAGCAACCACATGGCTGCAAAATGCCACTGCAAGGCACCGCCCAACCAGCCACCCAGCGTAATCCCGGGTGGGAAATACCATGCGAACAGCGGCGATGCATTGAAAATTTTCCAGCCACTGGTGACCATGACGACGACGGCCAGCGCATTCAGCCAATGCCAAATTCGGACCCAACGGGGGTGGATGGAAGGGATGGTGTGCGCCATGGGTAACCTCGATGGTGGTCTGTGTTCACGAATTCGAACCCCACCCGAGAAAAGTTACACATGGGGCTTACTCGGGCTGGACAGCACCGCATGCTTGTCTGATACTAAGGGCCTCGTTGCTGGTGTTGTGTTGATGAAAGCTGCCCGTTGGATCTATCTCATCGTGCTGTGCAGTCTGGTGCTGAAACTGGGCATGCAGGCCATGCCGTGCTGCATGGAATGGCCCAGCTTGGAGACACATTCTGCGCAGCAGTTCACGGGGCTTGCCAGCACCGCGGCGAAGTCAGGTGAATCCGAGGCCTGTGTTTTAAAAGTGGCCGTGGCATCTCCAGTACTGGCTGTGTTCAATTTCACCAGCACTCAATGTGTTCTTCAGCCCTTCCAGCAGGCTGCGCCCATGCCCTCCGACATTTGGCTGGATGCCGCCATCACAGTGCCATTCAAACCCCCCAAAGCCTGAAAGTCCTCCTGATTTGAATTGAAAGGGTGTGCCCCCAAACAGTCACTGTTGGGGCACTGGATGTTCTATTGTTGATGTATCGGAGAGTGGCCATGGCCCTTTTCAGCCGGCGGCAATGTGTGGTTCCGTTGCTGTTTTTGAGTATTCTTTGTGTCGTCCAGCCGCTACACGCGGCCGATGCCCAATACACCTTGAGCCAGGCGCAGCAAGCGTTGGGCAGTCAGTCATCCATCGGGCTGGATGAAGCCATTGAACGGGCGGTGGGGCGTTCACAAGCCTTGCAGGCGGCAGACAACAAAGCGCAGGTGGCACGTTTGCTGTCGCGCGCCAGCCTGGCCGGTGATGACCCGGTCTTGAACCTGTCGTTGACCAACCTGCCCATCAATGGCGCGGATGCATTCAGTGTTGGGCGCGACTTCATGACCATGCGCAGCATCGGCTTCATGCAGACCTGGGTGCGGCAGGCACGCCGACAGGCACAATCCACCGTGTTTGCCAGCGATGAAATGCTGGCCCGTGTTGAACGGGCCCAGCAGGTGAGCTTTATCAAAACTGAAACCGCCAAGGCCTGGTTTGGCCAATGGTTGACGGCTCAAATGTTGCGATCCGTAGAACAACAACAACAAGCATTGCAACTGCAATTGTTGGGTGCAAAAGCTGGCTTTGAAAGCAGCACACAATCGGCCACCGATGTACTGAACGCCAACATGGCGCTGCTGGAATGGCAACAGTTGTTGGCAAGCCTAGAGGCCCAACAGGACATTGCCCAACACGATTTGAAACGTTGGGTGGGCACCGAAACCCGCACAGCCGACTTCAATCCGCAGCGGTTGACCCACACCCAGTGGCGCATGGACAGCCTGATGACCGACATTGAGCAAGTACCGGAATTGACCATGGCCCAACAGAGCATTGCCAAGGCGCAGGCCCAACTGGCCCTCAGCCGGGAGAGTCTGGAACCCGACTGGACCTACAGCGTGATGCTGTCAGCCCGGGGACCTCAATATTCGGACATGCTGACCGTGGGCGCTTCACGTCCCCTGCTGTGGAACACCGATGAAAAGCAGGCCTTGGCAGTGGAGGCGCAGCAAGCCGGGGTGCTCCAAATGCAGGCGGAGTACTTGGAGCTGCAGCGCAGGCTACAGCACTCGGTGGAGCGTCGGCTGATTCAATACAACAGTTTGCTGACCCAGTGGACGATTGCGAAAGAGTCCATCCTGCCGCTGGCCAAGGCCGTGAGCCAACAGGCCCAAGCCGATTACGCCAGCGGAAAAATCACCCTGACCACCCTGGCCAATGCACGACGCGAAGCGTTGAATGCTGAGCTGAACAGTTTGCGCCAACAACTGGAACTGGCCTTGGCATGGGCTGAGCTTCAGTATCTGACTGCGCAGGAGTAAATCCATGAAACAGATGTACAAAGCAGCGATTGGTTTGGTGGTTGTTCTGTTGATTGCAGTCACAGCTTGGTGGTTGGGCATGCAACGGGGCATGTCCATGGCAGGCTCAGGGCATGAGCCTGTTTCGACACAGCACCCTTCGACCGACCCGGGCAACTGGTCGATTGAGCAAGGGGAGGAGGCCACTCGCCGGCACATCAGCAGCGGCTTGAAAGCCGGTGATGTAGACCCCGAAACTGGATTGAAAATCCAGTATTACCACGACCCGATGGTGCCCGGAAAACGGTTTGATGCGCCGGGAAAAAGCCCATTCATGGACATGATGCTGGTGCCGGCCTATCAGACCAACACGGGCGCAGACCCGGGCACCATCGCCATCAGCCCCCGCATCCAGCAGAACCTGGGCATTCGAACGACGGTGGCGAAGCGGGCCAGCCTCAACCCCACCGCGCTTGCGCAGGGCACCGTGCAGTGGAATGAGCGGCACCGGGTGGTGTTGCAGGCCCGGACTACGGGGTTTGTGGAGTCGCTGGGGGTGAAGGCCGCCTACGACCCCGTGCGGGCCGGGCAACTGGTCGTGCAGCTGTATGCGCCCGACTGGGTGGCTGCACAGCGCGATTACCTGGCGTTGCTGCAGGCCGGTGCCTGGGTGGACGCCACCTTGCTGGATGCGGCGAAGCAGCGCATGCGCCAGGTGGGATTAAGCCCTGCCCAAATTTCAACCGTGGTTCAACGCCAGCAGCTTGTTCCTGCTGTGGCCGTGGTGTCGCCCCAGACTGGTGTGGTCACCCAATTGATGGTGCGTGAGGGCATGACCGTGCAGGCTGGCACCCCTTTGGCGGAAATCAACACCCTGGACTCCGTGTGGCTGGATGTGGAGGTGCCTCAGGCCCAGCTTGGATTGATCAAGGTGGGTTTGGCTGCCGTGGTGAGCAACCCGGCTGAGCCCGGAACCACATTTCCGGCGCGTGTGCAGGCGGTGTTGCCCCAGTTGAACAACCAGACCCGCACAGCTGTTGTTCGACTTGAGGTGGACAACACCCGCCGCCAGTTGATGCCGGGTCAGTTTGTGTCGGCCCGACTGGCGGTGGGGCAGCGCCAGCCTGCTGTGCTGGTGCCGTCCGAGGCGGTGATTGACACCGGTCGGCGCACTGTGGTCATGGTCGACTTGGGCAATGGGCATTTCGCCGCCCAGGCTGTTCGACTGGGGCTGGAGGACAACGGTCAGGTGGAGGTGTTGTCCGGGCTTTCCGAAGGGCAATCGGTGGTGTTGTCGGGGCAGTTCCTGATTGATTCGGAGGCCAGTCTGCGCGGTCTGGAAGATCGGTTGAATGAAACTGCTGGAGCCAAACCATGATTCGCAGCCTGATTGAATGGTCGGTGCACAACCGGATGCTGGTGTTGCTGGCCAGCGCCATGCTCACGGTGGCGGGGTTGTTGACCTTGCCGCAAACACCGGTGGACGCATTGCCAGACCTGTCGGATGTGCAGGTGATTGTGCGCACCAGTTACCCGGGGCAAGCACCCCAGATTGTGGAAAAGCAGGTGACCTATCCACTCACCACCACCCTGTTGTCTGTGCCCGGAGCCAAGGATGTTCGGGGTTTCTCTTTTTTTGGGGACAGTTTTGTCTACGTGATTTTCGAGGATGGCGTGGACCTGTACTGGGCGCGTTCGCGGGTTCTGGAGTATTTGAACCAGGCGCAGTCCACCTTGCCTGCGGGTGCAAAAAGTACCCTGGGGCCGGATGCAACCGGGGTTGGTTGGGTGTATCAGTATGCGCTGCGAGACACCACACACCGCCTGGACTTGGCGCAACTCCGGTCCATTCAGGATTGGTACTTGAAGCCCCAACTGAAAACCGCCTTGAACGTGTCCGAAGTGGCCTCCATCGGTGGTTTTGTGAAGCAGTATCAGGTGGTGCTCAATCCGCTGGCCATGGCTGCGCGAGGCGTGTCCGTCAAGGACGTGGTGTCCGCCATTGAGTCGGCCAATCAGGAAGCAGGTGGGTCTGTGATTGAACTGGGCGAGGCCGAATACATGGTGCGTGCCACGGGTTATCTCGCCTCGCTGGACGACTTCCGGTCCATTCTGATTCAGGGCAATAACCGGGGTGTGCCCGTGGTGCTGAGCGACGTGGCCCGCATTCAACTGGGGCCAGACATGCGGCGCGGTGTGGGCGAGCTCAATGGCGAGGGCGAGGCAGTGGGCGGTGTGGTGGTGATGCGCAGCGGAAAAAACGCACTGGACACCATCGAGGCGGTGAAGGCCAGCATTGAAAAACTGAAACCGGGTTTGCCCAAGGGCGTCGAGCTGGTGCCCGTGTACGACCGGTCGACGTTGATCCGCTCGGCCATTGCCAACCTCACCCACAAGCTGCTGGAAGAAATGCTGGTGGTCTCGCTGGTGTGCGCTGTGTTTCTCTGGCATGTGCGCTCATCGCTGGTGGCGGTGGTGTCATTGCCGCTGGGTATCCTGGCCGCGTTCATCGTCATGCGGGTTCAGGGTGTGAATGCCAATGTGATGTCGCTGGGGGGCATTGCGATCGCGATTGGGGCCATGGTGGATGCTGCGCTGGTGATGATTGAAAACGCCCACAAACACCTGGAACGCTGGCAGCAGGAACATCCGGACGAAACGCTCGATGCCCCCACCCGTTGGCAGTTGATGCAGCAGGCATCTGTCGAGGTTGGCCCCGCCTTGTTTGCCTCCTTGCTCATCATTACCCTGAGCTTTGTTCCAGTGTTTGCCTTGCAGGCCCAGGAGGGGCGCCTTTTTGCACCGCTGGCGTATACCAAAACCTACGCCATGGCGGCTTCGGCGGTGTTGGCGGTTACCCTGATCCCGGTCTTGATGGGGTACCTGATTCGCGGGCAGGTGCCCGGTGAAGACCGCAACCCCTTGAACCGCTGGATGGTGGCGGCCTATCGACCCCTGCTGAACCGTGCCCTGAAGCACCCCCGGTTGACGGTGTTGCTGGGCGGTGTGCTCACCGTGCTCAGCCTGTGGCCGTTGTTGCATTTGGGGTCTGAATTCATGCCCCCGTTGGATGAGGGCGATGTGCTGTACATGCCCACCGCGCTGCCCGGTTTGTCGATTGGCAAGGCAGCCGAGTTGCTGCAGCAAACAGACCGACTGATCAAACAGGTGCCCGAGGTGGCCTCCGTCTATGGCAAGGCCGGGCGGGCCGAAACAGCCACAGACCCGGCGCCGGTCGAAATGTTTGAAACCGTGATTCAGTTCAAGCCCAGAGACCAATGGCGACCGGGCATGACGCCAGACCGATTGGTGGAGGAATTGGACCGCACTGTGCGTGTTCCCGGTTTGAGCAACATTTGGGTGCCACCCATTCGCAACCGGATTGACATGTTGGCCACCGGCATCAAAAGCCCGGTGGGCGTGAAGGTGACCGGGCCAGACCTTGCCACGATAGACCGCATTGCAGGGCAGGTTGAGCAGGCGGTGAAACCGGTTGCCGGTGTGACCAGCGCGCTGGCCGAGCGCCTGACCGGTGGCCGCTACATTGAACTGACGGTGGACCGCGCAGCCGCAGCCCGTTACGGCATGACAGTGGCCGATGTGCAAGCCTGGATCGGTGGTGCTGTGGGGGGGCAGGTGGTGGGTGAGACCGTTGAAGGACTGGAGAGATACCCCATTCAAA
The DNA here is from genome assembly GCF_036405155.1 of Limnobacter sp. Taxonomy (GTDB): domain Bacteria; phylum Pseudomonadota; class Gammaproteobacteria; order Burkholderiales; family Burkholderiaceae_B; genus Limnobacter. The sequence goes on from NZ_DASWYD010000004.1 coordinate 383,678, forward strand.
TTCGTTACCCGCGTGAGCTTCGGGATTCACCCCGGGCGTTGGCGACCATGCCCATTCAAACGCCGCTTGGGCAACAAATCTTGCTGGGCGATGTCGCCCGCGTGTCGCTGACGGAAGGGCCACCCATGCTTCGCAGCGAGAATGCGCGGCTGGCAGGCTATGTGTATGTTGATATTCGTGGGCGCGACTTGGATGCTGCTGTGAAGGACATGCAACACGCAGTGGCTCAATCCGTGAGCCTGCCCCCCGGTTATTCCATCAGCTGGTCGGGGCAGTTTGAATACCTGGAGCGCGCCGCACAGCGGTTGACCGTCGTCGTGCCCATGACCTTGCTGATTATTCTCGTGTTGCTGACAGGCACCTTTGGTTCCTTGGGGCAGGGCCTGCTGATCATGGCCACCTTGCCAATCGCACTCACCGGCGGCTTGTGGTTGGTGTGGGCTTTGGGGTTCAACTTGTCGGTTGCTGTGGGGGTGGGCCTCATTGCCTTGGCGGGTGTGGCAGCAGAGTTTGGTGTGGTGATGTTGATGTACCTCAACCAGGCCTGGAAGGCCCGCTTGGCGGGGGGGCTTACCAGTGACGACCATTTGCTGGAGGCGATTGTGGAAGGGGCAGTTCTTCGGGTTCGACCCAAGGCCATGACCGTGTTCACCATTCTGGCGGGTTTGCTCCCCATTTTGTGGAGCAGTGGCACGGGCAGCGAGGTCATGCAGCGTATTGCAGCACCCATGGTGGGGGGTATGGTCACTGCCCCCTTGTTGTCGCTGTTCGTGGTGCCAGCCGCTTACTTTTGGATGAATCAAAGTTCAGCATACCGCCGCATCAGGTTGTGATACACACCGGTCAGCCGCACCACCTCGGGGTGTTGCTGACCCACTTCCTGTGTGAGCTGTTGAATGCTTTGGTCCAGATCAAACAGCAACTGGCGCACACCGTCGTCCCGAATCAGGCTTTGCAGCCAGAAGAATGCGGCCAGGCGTTCACCGTGGGTAACTGCGTTGACTTGGTGCAGGCTGCTGGCCGAGTACAGCACCATGTCCCCCGCGTTCAGTTTCACCTCTTGCGAGCCAAACTGGCTTTCAATCACCAACTCACCACCCTCATAGCTGTCGGGCTCCATGAGAAAGAGGGTGGCCGACAGGTCGGTGCGAATGAGTTGCGTGGTGCCGGTGATGGGCCGAATGGCATTGTCCACATGCACGCCAAAATGTTCACCACCCCGGTAGCGGTTAAACAGGGGCGGATAAATGCTTTTGGGCAAGGCAGCCGACAGAAAGAGGGGGTGAGCACCCAGCTTTTTCAGAATCAGGTTGCCCAGTTGCTGCGCCACGGGGCTCAGTTCGGGCAGTTGTTGATTCACCTTGACCGATGCGGACTGCGAACCCGCTGTGGCTTTGCCATCGGTCCAATCCGCAGTGTGCAAAGCAGCTCGGCATGTGTGCAGCGCGTCGGCATCCAACACAGCGGGAATCACGATCAGCATGGTCAAGGTCTCCGGGTGGATCAAAAGTCTTTGATCAGGGTCAAGGTTGCAGAGCGGCCTTCGCCCACGTAGGTGAAGGGCGATCCAGAGCGGTACAGCGCCGTGTAGTACTCGGTGTCAAACAGGTTGAGGATATTGAGTCTGACCTTCAAGTCTTTGGACACGGTGTACTCGGCCATGGCGTCCCACACGGTGCTGGCATCCAGTGAATTGTTCGTCACTGGCCCATTGGGGGTACCGCCGGATATCTTGCCCTTGTACGTCACCGTGCCGCCGATGGCCCAATGGTCATCCAGTTTGTATCGGGTTTGCACATTCGCACTGGTCTCGGCTGTGTTGGGGAAGGATTTGCCCACTTCGCTGGGCGTGTCGGACTTCACGATTTCTGTGTCCAACACGGCCAGGCCAGCGTTGATGTCCCAATCGTAATTGATTTTGCCACCCACACCCACTTCGAGACCGCGCACTTGCAACTCACCCACCTGCGTGAACACGCCAGGTGACAGCTGCGACAGCACGTTGCTTTTGGTGATGTCGAACAAGGCAGCCGTCAACAACAGCCGTTTGTCCACCAATTGCCATTTGGTGCCCACTTCAATGCTGCGGTTGCGCTCGGGTTTCACATTGCTGCCGCACAGGCCGCCATAGTCACAGGCAGTGGCGTCCAGTTGTTCGCCACTGGCATTGGACGAGGTGCTGTAAGTGGCGTACACGTTGCCATTCAGCCACGGCGCGTATGTCACACCCACATGGCCATTGAGGAACCCATCCTTGTACCCACCGCGTGAAGTGCCTTGGTAGTCATTCGGCCCGGTGTAATAGGCATAGTCAAAGGTGTCATAGCGCAGGCCACTGAACACCTCCCACTCGCTGTTGAGCTTGGCGGTGTCCAGCACATAGGCCGACAGGGTATTGGCCCGAATGGTGGTGATGTTGCTGCTGGGGGTATAGCTTCCGCCTTGTTGAAGCCAGGCGTTGTTGTTGGGGTTCAGTGGGTCCCCAGCGTTGGGTGTGCGCAGGCTGTCCACATAGGGAATGTTTTCCGCTTCTTCGCGTGAAAACTCCACACCCGCGACCACATGGTGTTTCACCTTGCCCCAATCCAGTTCTTTGATCCAGTTGGTTTGGTTGCCGATGTAGGTGTTTTGTTGATTGCGGTTTTGTGAGGTGGCCCGCACGCAAACGCCCGGTGTGCCCACGCCCACATTGGCGCCAGCAACACATGCACCGGCCCCGTTGACCACACCCAATCCCGGAATGGTCACGATGTATCGATTGGTGGTCACGCCATAGCGGGTGCGGTTTTCCAGGCGAGCACCGTCGCCCAGGTTGTAGTCCACCCCGAAGGTCAGAATATCCGCGCCGTTGTTCAGGAAGTCGCGCCCGTTCTGACCATAAAAATGCCGACCACTCACTGGCTTGCCGGCGGCGCTGTCCCAGGGCACGCCACCATCGGGAATTTCATCCGAACGGAAATAGTAGTAATCGGCACTCAGTTTGAGGTTGGTGTTGATGCGCTGGTCCACTGCGACCGCCAGTCCCTGGCGTTGCTGTTCAGCCCCATCTCGCGCCGGCACATCGCGGTCGGAATACAAGGCGTTCACACGGACTGCGGTGTCGTCGGTCAATTGGCGATTAACGTCCAAAGTGGTTCGCGATTTGTTGTCGGTGCCCACACCCACTTCCAGCGTGGTGAAGTCCACGGGCCCCGGTTTTTTCGTCACGTTGTTGATGGCACCCCCGGTGGTGCCCCGGCCAGCAAAGCTGCTGCTGGGGCCTTTGGACACCTCAATCTGTTCCACCGCAAAGGTTTCCCGGCTGGTCACGCCGGGGTCCCGAAGCCCATCGATGAACACATCATTGCGGGCTTCAAAGCCGCGAATGATGAACCGGTCTCCAAATGCGTTTCCGCCTTCTCCCGTGCTGATGGTAATGCCCGGTTGAACGCGAATCACGTCCTTCAGGTCTGTGGCACCCGAGTCCTTGATCGCTTCTTTGGTGATGATCTGAATGCTTTTGGGGGTTTCAGCCACGGGCCTCGCGAATTTGGATGACTCCATCAACTCGGCTTTGTAGGGTGAGTCGGGGTTGCCCAATGGGTTTTGACCTTTCACGGCTTGGCCCTCGACCACCACTGCATTCAGTTGTGGGTTGAGATTGTCGTCAGCGAAGGCCAATTGTGGCAAGGGCAGGGTAGCCAGCGTAATGGCTGCTGCCAGCGTGGGTTGTCGAAGGCTGTTGGGCTTCCTCAGGCCGCGTGTGGGCGGGGAGACAGGTTGCAGGGGCATGGCGGGTGATGTACCAAAGTTGAAAAGAGGTGTCATCTTGCCATCGGTAAAATAAAATGTAAATAACAATCATTCTCATTTATTAAAATGAATGCCGAAATGTCACCACGCACCGTGTGCGTTTAGGCCTGGATCTGTGTCGTTGTGAGTTGTCCGATCGCCAGCGCAGCACCTTCAAATCCTTGGGCGTTGGCGTGTTCAGTGGTGTGGGCAAGGCCGGTCACCAGTAGCCATTGACCATGCTCGCCCCCGAAACAGGGCATGGTTGGGCGCTTGAGTGGAACTGCCACGGCGGGCAATCGTTCACCAGTCATGGTGTACCGGTCCAGTCGTGCGCCCTCTAGGATGGCCACCCAGTAGTGGCCGTCGGGTCCGATGGTGGCGCCATCGGGCCGTTCGTTGCCCGTGGTGTATTGCGCAACCAGCCTGCGGTTGCCCAGCGCACCTGTGTCTGGATTGAATTCAAATCGCCAAATACAGCGCTGGCGCGTATCGGCCAGCCAAAGCTGCGTGCCGTCGGGCGAAAAGGCCAGCCCATTGCCGACCACCAATCCGCCCACCTTCAGTTCGGCGTGGTTTTGTTCAACGCGATACAAGCCGCCCGTGTTGGGCTGTCGGGCATCCACCAGGCTTGAAATCCACACGGCACCATCCGGGCCCAGTTGACCGTCGTTAAAGCGATGGCTGCTTGGGTCGTAGGGCAGGCGCATGTGGTGAGCCTGAACAGTGGGTTTGTTGGTGTTCCAATGGAGTGTGTAACCATCATTGCGGCCCAGCAGCAACCACACATCGGGTTGCGCGGTGGGCAATACGCAGGCCACTTCATCTGGCAATGGTGTGCACTCAATCTGCCGGGCATTGGCCGCCATGGCTGTTTGACAGCGGTACAGCGTTTTGCCGGGAATGTCCACCCACACCCATTGGTGGTGCGCATAGCGAGGGCTCTCCGTCAGCGTGGCACCGGTAATTGGTATGGGTGTCCACGCGATATTCATGCCTGTTGCCACTGTTTTAAGGCCTGGGATGCACGCTCAGCCACTGTGCGCTCAATCTCGCTCAGGTTCAAACCTTGAAGGTTGGCGGTAAGCCAACTCCCGCCCACACCCTGAACGCTGGGCAATGCTTTCCAGGCTGGCAAGTCTGCAAGTCCAATGCCGCCAGTGGGTATAAATGTCAAGTCGTGCAGTGGGGCTGACAAGGCTTTCAACGCACTGGGGCCACCGGCTGCCATGGCCGGGAAAAATTTCAATGTGTGGTATCCCCAGTCGCGCGCATTCATCATGTCGGTGGCGGTGGCCACACCCGGAATCCAGGGCAAGCTTTTGAGGTGGGCGTGTTCGGCCAAGCGGTTGCTCAGGCCGGGTGAGATCAGCAGTTGAGCCCCAGCCTGAACGGCATTGTCCATGTCGATCACCGACAACACCGTCCCCACAGCCAACAGGCACTGTGGTGCGTCTCGGGCGATGGCTTCACAGGCTTGAAGTGCGCTGGGTGTTCGCAGTGTGATTTCAATTTGGCGTATGCCGCCCAGCAGCAAACCGTTGGTGATTGCAAGGCCTTGGTCCACCGCATCGACGACCACCACAGGCATGATGGCTTGAAGGCTGGGCAGTGGAATGCTGTTGGTAGTTTTCTGGTTCATGGTCATGACACCGCATCCTCAGACCACAGCGCACCCGTGCGCAGAGCCATGGCCGTGGCCGCCGAGGGTCCATAGGTACCGCTGGTGTAGGGCACCGGCCCAAGGCCGTGTTGTTTCAGGTCTGCCAATATGCGGTCCACAAATTCCCACTGGGTTTGCACTTCATCTCGCCGCAAAAACAGGCTGAGCCGCCCCCGCAAAATGTCGGTGATCAAACGCTCATAGGCATCCCGAACAGGAATGCGCCATGTGTTGAAGAAGTCCAGGTCCAGCGACACGGGCTTCAAGCGCAAACGTTCCCCGGGTGTTTTGGCCAGCAGTTTCAATTCCAGTTTGTCATCGGGCTGCAGGTGTATCACCAACTGGTTCCCACTCCAGTGTCCACCCACCGGCTCGTACAGGGGTTTGGGTACATCGCGAAATTGGATGACGATTTCAGCAAACCGACGGGGCATACGCTTGCCGGTGCGCAGCAAAAACGGCACGCCCGCCCAGCGCCAGGTTTGCACCTCGGTGCGAAAGGCCACGTAGGTTTCGGTGCAGGACTGGGCGTGCACACCGGGCTCATGCAGGTAGCCCGGCACCGGTTGGCCTTTCACATAACCTTCGGCGTATTGTCCGGTGATGATCTCGGGGGTGCCCAGCACTTGCGGTACTTTCAGTGAGCGCAGCACTTTCAGTTTTTCATCGCGCAGGCTGTTGGCCTCCAGCGACACGGGTGGTTCCATGGCCACAATGGCCAGCAGCTGCAACATGTGGCTTTGGACCATGTCGCGTAGTGCACCAGCGTGTTCGTAAAACCCCGCGCGGTCTTCTACACCCAAGTCCTCGGCCACAGTGATTTGAACCGAGGCCACATGCTCACGGGTCAGCAGTGGTTCAAAAATGCGGTTGCCCAAACGCAGGGCCAGCAGGTTTTGAACCGCCTGTTTGCCCAAGTAGTGGTCGATGCGGAAAATTTGGTCTTCATTGAATTTGGCGGCGGCTGCGGCCTCAATTTCAGCGGACTCGCGCGCATTAAAGCCCAGGGGCTTTTCAAGCACCAGCCGCAAGCGTTGGGCAGACCGCTCTTCAGGCAAACAGGCAATGAGATCTTTAAACCGGGAAGAGGGCAGTGCCGCATAGTGCACCACCGGGTGTGGGCCTTGGGCGATGGCGGCATCCAGTCCGGCTTTTGCAGTGGGTTCGCCCAAGCGCACCGAGCAGGTGGACAGCAAGGGTGCCAGTGCTGGCAGGGTGGCTCGGGCTGCAGCGTCGCCGGTGCGCGCCAGGAAAGCATCCACTTCAGCCAGGGCTTGGGCTGGGCTCAACGCCTCCCTTTGTGCGAAGATGAGCCTTGCACCGGGCGAGAAATATCCCACGCTGGCCAACTGCGCCAAGGCCGGTATGATTTTTCGCTTGGCCAGGTCGCCACCTGCACCGTGCAGCACGAATGTGAACTCGCCCACCGGATTGGCGGCTGAGTCGCTGCCGCTGCCCAGGTTGCCCGATTGATTCATGCAGTCTGCTCCATGTTGATTGGAAATCCCATGTCCACCATCTTACATCCCGCTTTGCTGAAAGTCCGTGACGCCATTGAGGCCCGCTCAAAAAGCACTCGTTCTCGGTACCTGGGCACCTTACCGGCGGCAACGCAGAACCGCAGTGCGGTGGGTGCCGCGAACCTGGCGCACACCACCGCAGTGTTTGCACCGCCCACCAAGCGAGTCATAGCCCTGCACAAGGCCCCGCACCTCGGGATTGTGACGGCCTACAACGACATGTTGTCGGCCCACCAGCCCTTCGCTGATTACCCGGCACGCATTGCACAGGCTGCGCAGTTGGTGGGTGCCACCACCCAGGTTGCAGGCGGCACTCCCGCCATGTGCGATGGTGTGACGCAGGGGCGAGAAGGGATGGAACTGTCGCTGTTTTCGCGCGATGTGATTGCGCAGGCGGCCTGCATCGGTTTGTCGCACAATGTGTTTGATGGCGGCATTTTGTTGGGGGTGTGCGACAAAATTGCGCCCGGGCTGCTCATGGGCGCTTTGGCTTTTGGCCATTTGCCTTTTGTATTCATTCCGGCTGGCCCCATGGAAACCGGTTTGAGCAACCCGGAAAAAGCCCGCATTCGCCAACTGGCCGCAGAGGGCAAAGCTGGCAAAGATGAACTGCTGCAAGCCGAGGAACGGGCTTACCACAGCCCCGGAACCTGCACGTTTTATGGCACTGCGAATTCCAATCAATTGATGCTGGACTGCATGGGTTTGCAGTTTCCCGGTGCAGCGTTTGAGTCGCCTTTTGGCCCGCAACGAAACGCCGTGCTGACCGACAGCGTGCGTGCGCTGGCCAGTGCAACGCGCAATCCAGCCTTGGCACTTGGGCAATTGGTGAATGCCGCCAGTTTGATCAATGCCTTGGTGGGTTTAATGGCCTCGGGTGGATCAACCAACCACACCATTCACTGGATCGCCGTGGCCCGCGCGGCTGGGTACGTCATTGACTGGACAGATCTGGACGCCATTTCGGCGGTTGTGCCGCTGTTGTGTCGCGTGTATCCCAACGGTGTTGAGGACGTGAACGCATTCCATGCAGCAGGTGGCACCGCCAGCCTGTTGGCCACGCTCATGGATGGCGGTTTTGTCGATGGCAGTGCCCTCACCGTGTGGGGCAAAACGCTGGCCGACACCGTGGGTGAGGTGGAGCCGCACCAAGAAACTTTCTCGGTTCGAAAACCCCAGGCCACGCGCAATCCAGAGGTGCTTCGCCCCTGGGATCAGCCGTTTCAGCCCGATGGCGGCATTCGCCTCTTGACCGGCAATTTGGGCCGGGCGGTGTGCAAGGTGTCTGCCGTCAAGCACAGCCACCGCGTGGTGCAGGCGCCGTGCCGTGTGTTTACAGACCAGGCGCAGGTGATGGAGGCATTCAAGAACAATGCGTTCCAGACGGATGTGGTGGTGGTGGTGACGCACCAAGGGCCCCGTGCCAATGGCATGCCAGAACTTCACAAACTAACCCCAGTGCTGGGTGTGCTGCTGGACAGGGGCTTGAACGTGGCCCTGGTGACCGATGGCCGCATGAGCGGTGCATCGGGCAAGGTGTTGGCGGCCATTCATGTGTGCCCAGAGGCTGATAGCAATGGCCCATTGTCCAAACTGCGCGATGGTGACCTGGTTCGCGTGGATGCGGTGGCGGGTGTATTGAACACCGATGCAGATTTAGATCGCCGTGAACCCTCACCCAAACAGGCTCAAGCGGTGAGCCTGGGGCGCGGGTATTTTCAGTTGTGGCGCCAGCATGTGACCACAGCGGAAGAGGGCGCCAGCGTGTTGTTTGGCACGCCCGATGTGCAGTCTTGAAAATGGAGGTGATTGTCGGGTTTTTTGCTTGAGTTCGAGACAGCGCTCTGCCATCATGGCGATACCCCTACTCACATCAAGGATATTGCCATGACAGTTTGCCCCATCGCAGTGGCTGTTGGTTGCCAGAAATGCCCCGCGTTCAAGATTTGCCCAGCCAAAAGCATTCTGGGTGATCAGCCCAAGAGCACTGCGCCGGTGAAGGACGAGAAGAAGTCCTGATCGATTGCCCCCAGCAACACCGGTAGCCCGTGCCGGTTTATGGCTCCTTCGCAACACCGGTAGCCCGGTCCGAACGCCCCCCGAAGGCAAAGGTTGCCCCGCGCATTCTGAACCGGACCGATAACTCGCGCCGATGGCGCTCAGACATCTCGGTCCGTGTGTTCGAATGCTGTGCGGGTCAAACCGATCGGGGGGCTGACTGTTCGGCGCCAGGCATACCGGTGTTGCTGTGAGGCGCGGCACCAGCGCATTTTGGGCCTGTACGGTTCACCTCCCCTGCAGCGAGGGAAATACCAATGGGCCGTCGCAAAGGGGTGTGACCGTGCTGGCCGACGAACTGCTAGGCGAGATAAACCCGCGATGACTCAGTTCCACCAGCCTAAATAGAATGCCCGATCAGCTCTCGTTTTTATCCGCACACTCCCCCAAACCCGGGTCAAACTTGCACCGGATTTTTTTCAGCAGCTTCGTCATTTCTGCGTCGTAAAACCCCTCCTTGGTCATCTGGATTCTGGCTTCCCGCATCAGCACTTCATACTTGGCATGGTCGGCTGGCGGAATGTCCAGCCAGGCAGCGGTAGGCACGGCTTTTTCGGCGATGTCTACCAACTTGACCGCTCGATCAAATTGCTTCGAAATCCACACCCGTGATTTGGCGCCAAAGCCCTCTGGAAATTTGTCTTTGCGGATAATCAGGTTGGCCGTCAGTTGCACCAGCGGGAATCGATAAATACCCCCCTTTTGCCCAATGCCTTTGTAGAGTTCCAGTGGTTGATAAGCAATGGCGGGTGCGGCAATGATGTCGACCTGACCGTTGTTGAATTTGCTGCCGAAGTTGATCACTTCAGACGACACGGGTTGTGCGCCCAGTTGTTGCACCATCTTGGCCTGCGACTTGTCGTAGTCCAGCACCGCAATTTTTTTGCCAGCGGCTTTTTCTACAGAGTTGATGCTGCGGTCATTGACCATCACATACGCTGCGCCAATCGGCAAAATGCCCACCACCTCGAAATGCCCTTGAGTCATTTTGGGCGCCAGTTTGGGGTTGTTGGTCAGGTCAATAATGGCTTGCAGGTGTTTGTAAGTGGGCACAGCGCCGATCGAATCGATGCTGCCCACAAACTGGTTGAATTGCCGCCCCCGCAAGGCTGAAATGGCCACTGCGTCGCACTTGCCAGTTTTGAAGTCTTCGGCCACCAGGCGTTCATCCACGTAGGCTTGCAGTTCGATGTCGGCTCCCCATTCTTTGGCCGCCACAGCGTAATCACGGGCCTGGTTGAAGGCGGGGCCATTGCGTCCTGCAATGTCAAAAATGCACATTTTGGTGGGGGCAGCAAAAGCGCTGGGCGTAATCAACATGCCGGTGGTCAGCGCCAGCAGGGCGGCGGATTTCTTCATGGATATTGTCTCCGGATAACGATGGGTAATGGGCTTTTCGCCTCTTGTTGCCATTGGAGTATGGCAGCGCCATCCCCTGAAGGGCAAGTATCCGCCGCGAATCCGAATCATTTCAGATTGCGTTCACATTCAACGTCTACAATGGCGTCATTCCACGTTTTCTCCCACCCCATGAACCCGAACAACACCAAACCAGCGGCTAAACAAAAAATGGGTTACTTTGCCCGCCTGTTTGCCCGTTGGGCCGGTCATCAACATGCGCCAGTCTTGTTGGCCATCATCAGTTTCATCGAGGCATCATTTTTCCCCATCCCACCCTATGCCATGCTGATCCCCATGTGCATAGCCAAGCCGGAAAAGGCCAAGTGGTTTGCTTTGGTGGGGACGGTGGCTTCCACCCTGGGTGGTTTGCTGGGCTATGCCATTGGTCACTTTGCAGCCGATTGGTCGCGTGAGTTGATTGCGCAATGGGGTTACACCAGTGCTTTTGCAGCCACCGAAGCGTTCTTCAAGGAGTGGGGTGGTTTGTCGATTTTGGTCAGTGCCATCAGCCCCTTGCCCTACAAGGTCATGACGATTACATCGGGCTTGTTTGGCATGAACATCGCTGTATTTATTCTGACGTCTCTGCTGGCTCGGGGCCTTCGTTTTTATGTGGCTGCACTGACTGCGGCAAAGGCGACGGAAGTGATTCAGAAACGGATGGCGCTGGACCAGCCCCGGTCGGATAGCTGACCTCCACGGCATCCGAGGGCGCCCTGCGGGTTGCACCATCGCAAACGGTGTCGGTGCCCACCGAAAAGCGCTGCCCGGTGTGCGATTCAATTTCTTTAATTGCCGAACACACATCCATTTGGCGATTTGCCAAGTGATCAATGGCGGCCTCGTTGGCACGGGTTTCTGCAAGGCGCACAAAGTCCTGAAACTCTGGGTGGGTGGAATACCGGCCCAGCAGCGTCATGAAGCGCTGGTCGCCGTCACCGCCTTGTTCAGCATGAATTTTTTTCAACAGTTGGTGGGCTTGCCGCGGGTCCTGGAAGCGCACGTGGGTCAACTCATGCACCATGACAAACCGCATGGCTGCCTCCGTCAAGTGGCTTGCAAACGGCTCATCCATGACCACATGGTTGTTGGCCCTGGCGTAGGCATACAATTGGGTGTCTTCCAGCCCCAGGCGGGAATAGGGCACTTGGTATTCAGCCCGTAGGCTTTCAAACAATTGCACCATGCTGACCAAGTCCTGCTTGGGCTCGGGCTCCAGTGTGCTGCAGGCCGAGGTCAGCACGGCAAGGGCAGTTACATACAGGGCAGTGCGATTGTTCACGGCGCTTTCCGGTCAAAGTGCAACAACATGCAGGGGCATGTGTTGCAAGCAGTGTACGCAAAATACTGACCATTGTGTTTGCTGCGCTTGACCTTGCCATGATGGGAAGGCTGAAGATGAATCCACATTGTTGAACTCAGGAGAACACCATGCTTGTACTGACTGTGGACGGAATGACATGCGGCCACTGCGCCAGCCATGTGACCAAAGCCATCGTTGATCTCAACCCAAAAGCCAAAGTCCAGGTGGAGCTGGCCTCCAAAACCGTGACGGTGGATGGCGAGGTGGATGTGGAAGACGTGAGGGCCGCATTGGCTGAAGACGGTTACACCGTGACCGATGCAAAGCCACTGTAATCAAGGTTTCATGCACAAAAGCCAGAATTGCGGGTTGTTTTTCCCCCAGATGTGTTGATGGGGGCGTCAACGAACTGGCCGGGCAGGGCGTTAGCTTTGTCAGGTTCGATTCACTTCGCAGGTTTTTCCGCATGAAGCATGTATCCCTGTCTGCCCTGCTGGCGTCCAGCATGGCCATCACTGCCCCGGCCATGGCCGATGAGGGCTTGCCGGGTTTCATCAAGAAATCCAAATACACCGATCGACGTGAAGAAAGCTGGTTGGGAGCAAGCCGGGTAAAGGCCGACACCCCAGCCAGCGAAATGAAGCGGCTGCCCGGTGCATTGGCTTCGATTTCTCTGTTGACTTCCGAGGACAAATGGGCCAGCCCATTCCGTGAAGGAGGCTGTGCCGTCAACAGGGCGCCTGCAGAACGCTTGATCGAAGAACCGCACCACAGTTAACGCATCGCGTTCTTGACATTGCCACCGTGGCACACTTCAGGATGATGTTCCGTGTTGATTGATTCGGGAGAATTCCATGAAGCTGTACTACTCCTCGGGAACCTGTTCCCTGTCCCCCCGCATTGTGATTGAAGAGTTGGGCTTGCCCATCTCTGCTGTAGCGGTCAGCCTGAAAACCCACACCCTGGAAGACGGCAGCGACTACTACGCCATTAACCCCAAAGGCTATGTGCCGCTGCTGGAGCTGGATGGCGGTGAACGAATCAGCGAAGGTCCGGCCATTGTGCAATACCTGGCCGACCTGAAACCTGAAATGAAATTGGCGCCTGCAAACGGTACCCTGGCCCGCACACAACTGCAGTCATTGTTGAGTTTCATCAATTCTGAAATTCACAAGGGTTTTTCTCCACTGTTTGACCGCGAATTGTCGACCGAGATTAAGCCGCACTTTCGCAACAAACTCGGAAAACGCCTGACAGACATGGTGGAACTCTTGGGCAGCAACACCTATTTGATGGGCGAGCAATTCACCGTTGCGGACGCTTATCTATTTAACGTGTTGGGTTGGTGCGGGTTTGTGGGTGTTGACCTCGCAGGCGGTTGGCCTGCGCTGGAGGCCTATCGCCAACGCGTGGCGCAACGGCCCGCTGTGCAGCGCGCCATGAAGGCCGAGGGCTGGATCAAGTAAACCGCCGTTAACTGGCCATTCAAGCCGATGTTTTGCCGCCCCGTGCACCCACGGCGCCCAGTTCGTCCAGAATCGGGCAGTCGGGGCGGTTGTCACCATGGCAGCAGTGCTGCAGGTGCTGCAACTGCTGCCGAATGGATTGCAGTTTTTCAATGTCTGCATCCAGCTCGGCGATGTATTGCTGGGCCAGTTTTTTCACATCTGCACTTTTGCGCCCCTGGTCTTGCCACAGGGCGAGAAGGGTTTTGATGCGGTCGATTGAAAAACCGAGGTCGCGGGACCTGCGAATAAAACGCAGGGTTTGCACATCCCGTTCGTTGTATTGCCGGTAGCCTGAAAAGGTTCGGTTGGCCTCGCCAATCAACCCGATGCTTTCGTAGTAGCGGATCATTTTTGCACTGATGCCGGTGTGCTTGGATGCTTCTCCAATATTCATCATGTTGTTCACCTCCTTACAGATCTGCTTTGGGTTTCCAGCGCTTCAGCAATAGGGCATTGCTGACCACACTCACCGAACTCATGGCCATGGCCGCACCCGCCAACATGGGGTTCAACAAGCCCAATGCAGCCAGCGGAATGCCCACCGCGTTGTATACAAACGCCCAAAACAGGTTTTGGCGGATTTTGCGGAATGTGTGCCGCGAAATGTCGATGGCATCGCTCACCAATGCGGGGTTGCCGCGCATCAGTGTGATGCCCGCTGTGTGCATGGCCACATCGGTGCCGGTGGACATGGCAATGCCCACATCGGCAGCTGCCAGCGCGGGGGCATCGTTGATGCCATCGCCCACCATGGCCACCACTTGGCCTTGTTCTCGCAGCTCGCTCACCACAGCGGCTTTGTCCTGTGGCAGCACATTGGCGCGAAATTCCGTGAGCTTCAAGCCCTGTGCAACGGTTTGAGCAGCACCTGCGTTGTCACCCGTCAACATCACACTGCGCACACCCTGCCGCTGCAGTTGCTCAATGGCATTTGCAGCCTGAGGTTTCAGCGTGTCGCCCAGGGCAATCAGGCCCAGCAGTGTGCCGTCCAAGGCCAGCCACGACAACGTTTGCCCCGCTGATTCATGGGTTTGACCTTGCAGCTGGAGTGTGTTCATCGCAACGCCCTGTTCCTGCATCAGTCGGGCATTGCCCAGCAATACGCGTTGCCCATTCCATTGCGCCTCCACTCCACGGCCGGGTAGGGCTTTGAGGTTTTGTACGGCAGGCCATTGCAAAGCCTCGGCTTTGGCCTGCGCCACAATCGCCTTGGCCAGCGGGTGATCGCTGTGGGCTTGCACGGCGGCAGCCAGTTCCAGCACTTGGTGGGCATCCCAAGCCTGGGCGGCAGCTTCTACTGCGACCACGCGGGGCTTGCCTTCCGTCAGGGTGCCGGTTTTGTCGAATGCGACCACAGCAATGCGATGCGCCAGTTCAAGCGCCTCGGCATCTTTGATCAAAATGCCGTGTTGTGCAGCAACACCTGTACCCGCCATGATGGCGGTGGGTGTGGCCAAGCCGAGTGCACACGGGCAAGCGATGACTTGCACCGCCACGGCATTGAGCAGGGCCTGTTCCCAGTTTCCAGTCAGCCAGCCCCATGCCAGAAAGGTGATGGCCGACAACAGGAGCACCACCGGCACAAACACACTGCTGACCTGGTCCACCAGCCGTTGGATGGGGGCTTTTTTGGCCTGGGCTTCTTCCACCAGGTGGATGATGCGGGACAGCACGGTCTCGCTGCCGATGGCAGTGGTTTCAATCAGCAGTACACCATCGGTGTTGATGGCGCCACCCGTGACTGTGCTGCCCACGTGCTTGGTGACGGACAGGCTTTCGCCGGTCAGCAACGATTCATCCACGTGGCTTTCACCTTCCCGTACAACACCATCGACTGCAATGCGGTCACCGGGGCGCACCACCACCACATCGCCGATTCGTATCTCATGGACCGGAATTTCCGCCTCTAGGCCATGTCGTCGAACAATGGCGGAGGTCACTTTCAAGGCTTCCAGCGCGCGCAGGGCTTCCACGGTTTGTGCCTTGGCGCGGCTTTCCAGGTATTTGCCCAGCAGCACCAAGGTAATCACCACCGCTGAGGATTCAAAGTACAGGTGGGGGACCATGCCCTCATGTGCACTGTGCGCAAACACCAGGTACACCGACAGTCCGTAGGCAGCACTGGTGCCCAAGGCCACCAGCAGGTCCATATTGCCCGCACCCACTTTCAAGGCCCGCCAACCCGCTTTGTAAAAGCGGGCACCCAACACAAATTGCACCGGGGTGGCCAGTAACCATTGCAGCCACGCGGGCAACATCCAGTCCACGCCAAATGGCATCCACAGCATGGGCAACATCAGTGGAATGCTGAGTGCTGCAGCGGCACCCACCGGCCACCAGGCTGGCAGTCTTGATTGGGGTGGGGTGGTGGTGGGCTCAACAGTGTCACTGTGGACCGGGCTGGCTTCATACCCCGCCTTGTGCACAGCCTCCATCAATTGCGCCGGGCTCACCCCTTGCGCCTCAATCTGGGCCTTTTCGGTCGCCAGGTTAACAGTGGCGTCCAGCACGCCAGGCACTTTCTTGAGGGCTTTTTCAACCCGAGCCACGCACGAGGCGCAAGTCATGCCCTCGATGCGAAGTACGGTCGGTTCGGCGGTTTCTGTAGCGGTCATGGTGTTCTCCATCAGTCGATGGACTGACTTTGAACTTTACCATGATGTCAAGGTCAAGACATTTGTTGAGGTGTCCAGCCTGGGGGCAGCCACAGGCACTTCAGTTTATTGACAAGCCCCTGCGCCTTGCCCACTTTTTGCAGCAAATGCACCCAGCCCATCACGCCCTGTTTGAGCGGGTTGGTCGACAACACCGGGGTGAGGGTGCCATACACCGGTGCCACCCCGGGCTTAAAGTCGCGGTAGGTGCCAAACCAGCGGTCCCACACAATGAAAATACCCCCGTAATTGCAGTCGTGGTATTCCTCATTTTTGGCGTGGTGCAAGCGGTGGTGCTGCGGGCAATTGAAGATTTTTTCAAACCAGCCATGAACCTCAAACACTTCGCTGTGAATCCAGTACTGGTACAGCAGGTTGACGGAGTGGGCAAATGCCAGGGTCACCGGGTCGAAGCCCAGCCAGGCCAGTGGCAACCAAAACACAAAGCTGTAAAACGGCCCCAACACCGACTGGCGCAGCGCAGTGCTCAGGTTGTAATGCTCACTGGTGTGGTGGTTGGAATGCTCAGCCCAAAACAAAGCGCAACGGTGAGCAACCCGGTGGTACCAGTAATAGCAGAAGTCATCTCCAATAATCAGCAGGGGCAAAAACCACCAGCTCGACAGGCCCAGGTCGAACACGCGGTGCTGGAACAGCCAGGCCATCAAGGGCAGGCTCCAGATGAGCGCGATGCCCGTGGTGACCAATTTGAGAGCGCCCATGGCAATTGAACACAGGGAGTCTTTGAGTTCGTAGCCCTGAACAATGTCAATTGGGCCTTGTATGTCGGGTTTTTGACCCTGCAGGCGTTTGATGACCCGGTATTCCAGCCACATGGCTGCAAAAAAATAGGGAATGGCGACGGCATACAACAGTTGCGTGGCCAGTTGAAATTGACTGAGTTGGTTCAAGCTGCGGTCTCCCGGTGTTGTGTACTGCCCGGAAGCCCGCAACCAGCCTTGGTTTATCGACCCCGGTTGATGAAATGGTCGATGAGGTGTGCAGTGATCGGGTTCTCGGCCCGATTTTCCCCCGGTGGCAAATTGGGTTCAATTTGCTCGGCAATTACTTTACCCAATTCCACGCCCCATTGGTCGAATGGGTTGATGTTTTGCATGGCACCCAAGGCGCAGGTTCGGTGTTCCCAGAGGCTGAGCAAGGCACCCAGGCTGTAGGGGGTGAGTTCGTCCAGAAACACCATTTGCACAGGCCGTTGTCCCGGGCAGCTTTTGTAGTTCACGGCGGGGTCCGCCATTTCTTGTGGGCTGTTCAAACGGCCCACCGAAAAGGCCTCGGCTTGCGCCAAGGCATGCGACAACAGCACACGGTGAGAAGCGGCTTCGCTGTGGTTGGGTTTCAAAATCGCCACCAGCTCCACCGTGCTGGCATTGCGGCCCTGGTGCATCAATTGAAAAAATGCATGTTGGCCATTGGTGCCCACATCGCCCCACAACACAGGGCAGGTGGACCTTGGAATCGGCACGCCATCGATGCTGACCCCTTTGCCCAGTGATTCCATCCACAACTGCTGCAGATAAGGAATCAACATGCCCAAGCGCGAGTCGTAGGGGCTGAGCAGCAGCGAGTCAATGCCCACCTTGAGGTTGTAAAAATCCGAAAGGGCCAGCAGGATGGGCACGCACTCGATCGATCGGGTGTTGAGCACATGGTTGTCCATCAAGGCTGCACCGGCCAGCAAATCCTCAAACACGGCATTGCCATGCACCAGTCGAATGCTGATGGACACGGGCCCCCACAGCGAATAGCGGCCACCCACGGTTTCGCTGAATTCAAAGACGCGTTCGGGCGGAATACCAAACTCGGCCGCTTTGGCAGGCTTGCAAGTGGCCGCCAGCAGGGCATGTTCACGGTAAGCGGGCCCGGCAGCATCCAGCCACTTGAAAATATGCTGGGCGTTGTGCAGGGTTTCCTTGGTGGAAAAAGACTTGCTGGCAATCAACACCAAGGTGCGTTTTGGGTTGAGTGCCGCCAGCGCAGCTTTCATTTCATGGAAGTCCACATTGGCCACAAACCGAATGTTCAGCCGACCCTTGACACCGTTCAGTTCCAGCTTCGAGAACACGTCGTGCAACAGGCGTGGTCCGAGGTCGGACCCG
Organism: Limnobacter sp.; assembly: GCF_036405155.1. Lineage (GTDB taxonomy): Bacteria > Pseudomonadota > Gammaproteobacteria > Burkholderiales > Burkholderiaceae_B > Limnobacter. The sequence goes on from NZ_DASWYD010000004.1 coordinate 401,673, forward strand.
CCAATGCCCAAGTGGAGGACGCTTTCGTAGGGTTCACCATCCGGGTTGGTGTACTGGCCTGTTTGAACCTGTTCCACAAACACATTCATGTGGTCTTGAACCGTTCGGGCCAGTTCCAGTTCGTCCCGACCATCCACCGTCAGTTTCACAAAGTCAGGGTATTCGTGCCGGCGGAATGCAGCGCGCAAGCTCCAGTGGCCAGCGGCCCGGTGCTCGGTCGGGTTGACGACCGCGCCGCGAAACAAGCCATCGATGAATTCGCGCAGGCGCAGGTTTTCCTGACTGGTTTCGAAATCCTGCAGCATTTGCAGGCTGTAGGACTGGCGGTCCAGGTTGATGTGGAGCGGTCCAATGCTCCGTGACAACTGGCCGGGCGACAAGGTGATCGGCATGGGCGAATGCAAAAAATTGGATCAATGTAAGGAATGATAGCCGGACGCATTCAATACAGCTGGCAGCGCCACCCGAAGAGTCTAACCCGTGCGCTGGTTCGGCAGCGTGCAATTAGACGGTTTTATCGAGCTTTCGGGGTCCGCCTGTGTCTATACTGCACATGGCGCGTTTTCCGCGCGCTTCTATTTGTTTATGTTGCGTTGTATCCAATCATAAAATTCAATTCGGAGACCCCCCATGAGCAATCTGTGGCAAACCATCAACCGCACCCCGGGCGTGCTGACCATCAAACTCCTGACCATTGGTTTTCTGGTGGCCGGCTTGGTGACCTACATCAACGGTGAAGAGTCTGCAGGTCCTTACTTGTTGGCCGCCGCCGCGTTGGTGGTCACCGAGGTGTTGCTGATCATCATTCAGTTGCTGCGAAAGTCTTCGGATTCGTCCACTGACCAATTGCCCCCCAAGTAAACAGTAACCATGGCGACTTCAAAAAAAGACCCCACAACCCTGGCTGATGCGTTGTTGGAGGCCCAGGTGGCCTTCTGGATGCAGCAACTCAAAGGCAAAAAATTTGTGGGTTTGGTGGAAGATGAGGTGGGTCGGTTCTATGACCGCCTTGATCACATTGCATTGAATGCCGCAGCAGACCGGGAAAAAGTGAAAGCCACAGCCCGCCGCTATGCGGTGGACATGGAAATTGGTGGCGCCATTCCCGAATTGTTTGGTGAAATTGCCCGCCTGATTTTCGAGTTTCCGGCCAGCCGCAGCACCCGGGTTGGCGAAGTGGTGTCCGATGCAGTGGCCACTGAATTCATCGAGAAAATTTTTGAACAGGGCGGGGTGCTGGACCACACGGTGACCAACATTCGCAACAGCGCCGCGTTCAAACATTTCCTCTCTGACGTGGTGTTCACGGTGCTCAAGGGTTATTTGCTGGAACAAAACAACCTGATGAAGTTTGGCTCAGTTGCCGCAGGAACACGCAAAGTGCGGGAATGGCTGAGCAGCAAAGCCCCGGAACTGTCCGATTCACTGGAAGACCGGGTGCGGCAGCTGATGGACTCGGGTGTGTCCGGTTCCCTGGAGATGGTGAACGAGGCACTGGACAATGAGCAATACCGCGAGACCGCGTTGCACAGCGCACTGAATTTTTGGGATGTGATTCGCGATTGGCCTTTGGCGGCTTACAAGGACTACATCACCGAGCAGGACCTGCAGGAGTTCATGGTGCTGGGTTATGAGTTCTGGCTGAATTTCCGGGACACCGATTACTTGAAGAGCTGCATTGACGCGGGTGTGGACTTTTTCTTTGACAAGTATGGCGAGCAAAGCCTGCAAGCCTTGCTGGACGACATCGGCGTGAGCCGCGACATGGTGGTTGAGGAAATTGCCAACTACGCGCCCGACCTGGCGAATTTGCTGGTGTCCGAGGGCTTGGCGGAGGACTTTATTCGCCGCCACCTGAAGCGGTTCTTCCACAGCAAAAAGACACTCGAACTCTTGGGCACTTGAAACGGTGGTTGAAACCCGCGCGCCTTGTCTTGTATTTGCGCTGGCTTTTGATACATTGTGAGCATCGACGGCCCGTAGCACGGTGTAGACACAGGCCCGGTGATGTGACTGAATACTCAAACCCGATCGATCAACGACAACAACATTCAGGACGAGACATGAAAACTCATTACATGGCAGTGGTGCTGGCTTTGGGCCTTTTTGGCTGTTCCGGTGCGCCCGGCGATTCCGATGTACAAACAGCCCTGCAAACCACCCTGCGAACCCAAGTGCAAGAGCAGATGAATGTCATGAGTGCTTTGGGCGGGAAAAGCGCTTCTGAGGCTGCGCAGTCCATGCTGGGCATGCCCAAGCCCGAAGACATTCACATCGAAGACATGGATGTGAGCGATGCGCAAAAGCAGGAAAATGGCGACTATGTTGTGAAGGCCAACTTCACGACCAAAGTGGGCGAGAAAAAAGAGAAGTCCGCTGCCAAATTGACGCTGTCCAAAGTCAACGGGCAGTGGAAAATTTCCGGTATGGAAAAGCTGTAAACGCAACCATGTTCAAGAAAAACCCCGGCTTGTCGCCGGGGTTTTTTTATGGCAGCGCCTTATTTGCTCAAACGGCGGCTTTGCGACACGGCATATGCACCAGGCCGAGCCAGTAGAATCGGGTCATCGGATGCCGCAACGCCCTTGGGAAGAACCAGTGGGTTGAAGTTGATGCCGTCACAGACGGTTTTGTCTTCCACCGACATGACTGCCAGATTGCCGGCCACCACGGTTTTGCGGTCTGCAGGCCAAAGCACAGTGGGGTTGTTGGTGGGGTCGCCTGCGGCAGCCAACTGAACCACCATGCTGAAGTTGACGGGAATTTGTCCCACCCGTCCTTTCAATTCATCGACCAGAAAGTTCGGTGGTGTTGTGGCCACATTCTCTTCCTTCAGAAATTCCTCGCCGCCCACCGGTTCAAATACCCAGCGCACCATCTGGCTTTGACCTTTTTTGTTGGTCATTTTGAATGCATTGACTCCCCAGTAATTGACTGCGCCATAACTGGCGGGTACCCCGCGGTTTTTCAAAAATTCAGGTTGAATCTTGTGATCGGGGTTGGCCGCTGTGGCAGCCGCAATTTTTGCAGGGTCTGGCTTACCCGTGGCTGGGTCTGGGCGTCGCGCATCCAGAAATGCCTGAAAACTCTCGGGCGTGGCTGCACCAAACACCGGGGTTGAAATATTCGCCATCAGCCACTGCTCATTGTTGGGCAGATCCATCTGAATGGCCATGCCACGGACTGACTTTGCATTTTCCGGGGCTTTGGGATTTCCGCCTCCCACCGAGAAGCGCAGAATGACTGGCACCGGTTTGCCGCTGAATGCCGAGGCAGACGACAACGCTGCGCCAGCTGGGGTTCCTGTGAACACGCCTTTGGCACACACGCCTTTGGCGCCAGACCGGCGAAAGCCGTCCTGTTTTCCAAAAACGCCCTCCAGCCCGTCAACCAGCGTCACAGCATTGGTTTCCTGCGCATGCACGGCAGGGGTCACGGCAGCCAGCAATAGGCCGCCCAGTGCGCAATTCAAAATTGTATTGTTCATGTGTTCTGCATCCTTGTCGGAAATGGGTGTTGCACGTGCGCGTGCACGCTGAACGGAGCCTCCCGCTCAACGCTCACCTTAAATCGGTTTGGACGACAGAATGGTTACCGCAATCATGAAATTTTTCTATTCACACTGATAGAAAAACACGATGGGTGGCAGGTGGATTTAGGGATGCGGATGGCTGGCTTTCAAGCCCTGAATAGCCCGCTTGACGCGCTCCAGGCTTTGCCGGTTTTCGTCCAGCACATGTTGAATGTCTTCGCGCAGGTGCGTCAGGTCCAAGCGATGAGCCAACTGGTCTGCGTCTGGGGTCTGGGTGTGTTCCAGCAGTTCGGTTCGGTAGGCATCGATCAGGCTAAACAAGTCATCGATGTAAAACCCAAGGTGGCCAATATTGGCCATCACAAACGAGACGGGGTTGTTGATTTCATGCACCACATGGACAGTCAAACCATCCGTCTGTGTCAGGGTTTGGGTATTGGGCGTGCCCAAGTGGGCCGCCGAAGGGGTGCTCATCACAGGCGCCTCGCAAAACGGGTTCATCTGCATTAACGGCAGATTTGGCCGTTTCTTGAGGCGCTGTTTGTCGGTTTTAAGCGGAGGGCAACATTTGGCGGATCACGCCTTTGGCGACGTCCATGGTCATGTAGCGGGGCACGGCATACGTAAAGCGTGCTTCGCCCAGGGCCGATTTGGCGATTTCAGGAATGTCTTCCGATTTTAGTGCCGCCAGCGTGGTGGGGATGCCAAACTTCGCATTCATGTCGCGAATGCGCTGAATGAACGCTTGGGCCACATGCAGGTCGTCGCCGTTGGCTGGGCCAATGTTGCAGTGGCGTGCCAGTTCGGCCAAGCGGCTCGCGCAGTTGGGCAGGGAATAGTCCAGCACGTGCGGCATCACGATGGCGTTGGCCAGGCCGTGGGGTGTGTGGTACATGGCGCCAAACTTGTGCGCAATGGCGTGAACATAGCCCACGCCCGCTTGCGTGAATGCAATGCCAGCCAGGTGCGAGGCACGGGCCATTTTCTGGCGGGCGACCACATCGCTGCCGTTGGTCACGGCTGTGTCCAGGTACTTCATCACCAGTTGCGTGGCTTCAATGGCCTTCACGTCGGTTTTGCGCATGGCGTTGTTGGACACAAAGGCTTCCACGGCGTGGGTCAACGCGTCCATGCCGGTGGCGGCAGTAATGTGGGGTGGCAGGCCAGTCATGAGGGCACCATCCAGCGCGCAGGCTGTGGGCATCAACTTCAGGTCCATGGCCGGCAATTTGCGCTTGTTTTCAGTATCGGTCACCACGGCAGCAATGGTGCACTCTGAACCTGTACCGGCGGTGGTGGGCACGGCGTACAGGGGCAGCATGCCGCGCCACACGCGGAACAGACCGGTCATTTTCACAATGGGTTTTTGGTTTTTGGCGCGTGCACCAATCATTTTGGCTGCATCGATGGGAGAACCTCCGCCCACCGCCAAAATGGCTTCGCAGTTGTTCTGCTTCAAAATGCCGTAACCGGCTTCAATTTGCTGCACGGTTGGGTTGGGCTCAACACCATCGTACACGGCATATTGAACGTTCAGGCGCTGCAGTTCAGCTTGCATTTTGTTCAAAATGCCCAGTTTTACCAACACCGCGTCCGACACAATCAACACCCGCTTGTGGCCTTGTGCAGCGATAAAACGCACCAGTTCCAGCGATGAGTCCGTGCCTTCAAATACTTTGGGCCACTTGAATGGCAACATGGCGGTCACGGCTTTGAAAATCAGCATGTAAAGGCGAAGGAATATCACCTCAAGTGCGTGCAACATGGTTCTGTCTCCCGGTGTTGTGATGGGCGGTTGTTTGGGCCCTTGTGTCTAGATTGTACAAAGGCAGGGCGCATCGTGGTTTCAAATTCGCCCGGTGTGTCTGCTTTTTTGCCGGATGATGCACCGGGGCGGTTGCCCGTGATTGTGCACGGGTTTGAGCCAATTTAAGTAACTTGGGGGTAACTTTAGAGTTGGGCCACCAAATTGCCCGGCTGAAATCTGCAACAATCCCGCAAACATTGAAACCGAGGCTGGCCCTCCACAAGACCAGCCCGCCACAATTTAGAGACATCACCGCCATGGCCAATTCCCTCAGTCTTCGTCGCATCAGTTCCATGTCCAACAATGGCTGGGACCGCCTGTTCAAAGCCAAAACCATGGTGCGGGCCGGTTTGCAGCCTTATGAGGTGGTGCACGAGCGCGGCATTCACCAGGTGCGCCATTACTTGCCGTTGACCGAGGATGAAATCATGGTGGGCGAGTCGGTGGTGCCGGTCAGCAAGACCCGCAACCCCATTCCCTTGGTGTTGGTGGCACCTTTGGCCGTCAACATGTACGTGTATGACCTGTTGCCCGAGCGCAGCCTGGTCCGTTACCTGATGGCGCAGGGCTTTGATGTGTACCTGGTGGACTGGGGTTGCCCAACTCGCAAACAGGCTGGGTTGACATTGAATGATTACATTGCCGATTTTTTGCCGGAATGCCTGAACGCTGTGCGTGAGCACTCCGGCTCCAAGAAGTTGAACCTGCAGGGTTGGAGCATGGGCGGTGGCATGGTGCTGGCCTACACCGCCTTGTTCAAAGACGCCGACATTCACAGCATTGTGACCTATGGCACCCCGATTGATGGCCATGCCAACGGCGCCATTGGCAAGCAGTACCAAAAGCTGGCCCATGTGCTGAAAACAGCCCGGTTGAATTTCCGGAAAGTACCTGCCAAGTTGTTGTACACACCGGGCTGGGCCAACGTGATTGGTTTCAAATTGCTGGACCCAGTGGGCAGCCTGAAAGGCTACTGGAGCCTGTTTACTCAACTGGACAACCGCGAGTATGTGGCCCAGCATGCCAACCAGGCGGCATTCATCGACAGCTTGGAGGCCTACCCGGGCGGCGCGCTGCGCGACTGGTTTTGCAGCATTTGGCTGGAAAATGAAACCGCCCGCGGGCAGTTCAAGGTGGGCAAGCAGGTGGCGTATTTTGCAGACATCAAATGCCCGGTGCTGGGTGTGGCTGGCAAGTCCGACAACCTTGCCAACGTGAGCTGCTGCAAGGCCATCGTGAATGTGGTGGGGTCGGACGTGAAAGAGTTTTTCATTGGTCCGGGTGGTCACATTGCCATCATGAGCGGCAAAGACGCACCCAACACCATTTGGGCCAAAACCGTGAGCTGGATCAACGCACAGTCCTGAAGCCGGTACACTCACCCCCATGCAATACACTTCATGGGCAGTGTTGGCCAGCCTGATGTGCCTGCTGCCCACGGGTGTGCAGGCCAACGGCTTTCAAAACTTTGACGACGCGGCACTTATCGACCAAGTGGCGGGCGCGGTGGCCCGTGGCTACGGCAAAATGCACGGCTACCGCGTGCAGTTCAAAATGCTCAATGAGTCCACCCCCTACGAGTCTGCGCTCATGACGCAGTACACCCCGGCCAACCGCACTTGCACTTTTTTCATCAATCCCAAAGACACGTCCTGGCACAGCTTCGAGCATTACCTGCAGTTTTTTGAGGGCCTGCCCAAGAAGGTGGTGTACGAGGCGTTTTTTGCCCATGAGTCTGGCCACTGCGTGCAATTCAAAGAGCAGATTGATTTCGGCCCGGTGCAACGCGCACAGCGACAAGAGTTGTATGCCGATGTGTTTGCGTTGTCGCATGTGGAGCGCTATTACCCAAAATATCGACCTGCTTTTCAGATGGGCCTTATCAAAATGCGTTCGGTGGAGAAGGGCACGCCTTACGATTTTTCGCGCCTCCTGCACAAGCTGTTGGGCCAACCTGATTTGTTGACTGCCCTCAAAGTGACTGGGCCGCAAGACCGGGCCTTCGCGATTGCGCGCGCCGTGGACCGTTTGTAAATCCACCGGTACTGGATTGTGTTACCGTTGGGCCATTCTGAAATGAGGATGCAATCCCACTGTCATGGCTGATCACGATCCCCTGTCGCTGGACAACCAACTCTGCTTTTCCCTGTACTCCACCTCGCTGGCCATCACGCAGTTTTACAAGCCCTTGCTGGAACCGATTGGGCTGACCTACCCACAATATTTGGTCATGCTCATTTTGTGGAAAGAAGATGGCCTGAGTTTGATCAATATTGCACGCCAACTGGGACAGCAGCCCGGTGCTTTAACCCCCGTGCTGAAGCGCATGGCAGAGCAGGGTTTGCTCACCCGGGAACGCAGCAACGAAGACGAGCGCCAGCTTAAAATCCACTTGACGGACAATGGCCGTGACCTGCGTGCACAGGCCTTGATGGTCAACCGTTGTCTGTTTGAAAAGTGTGGCATTAGCACCGCACAATTGCTGAAATTGAAAGCCGAGCTGGACGAACTGCGCGCGAAAATCCAATCCAGTTGATTGAAAAATTCCATGATGCACTGGCTTGCAGTTAATTCGTTATCGCGATAACATTTGTCCAGTCTGATCACCCACCCCACAGGAGCCACCATGCAAGTTGTTTATTCCACTCAAGCCACATCCACTGGCGGCCGCGAAGGCAAATCAGCCACCAACGACGGGCGCCTGTCGGTTGCCCTGAGCACACCCAAAGAACTGGGCGGCAACGGCGGCCCGGGCACCAACCCGGAGCAACTGTTTGCAGCCGGCTACTCGGCCTGTTTCATCGGTGCCATCAAGTTTGTCGCTGGCCAGGACAAAATCAAACTGCCCACTGAGCCTGAAATCACCGCGGTGGTGGGCATAGGCGGCAACCCCAAAGGCGTGGGTTTTGCCATTGATGTGGAATTGAAAATCAAGCTGGAAGGCTTGGACGCAGCAGCGGCACATGCGCTGGTTGAAAAAGCGCACCAGGTTTGCCCATACTCCAACGCCACCCGCAACAACGTGGACGTTAAGCTGACCCTGGTTTAAGCAGGTTCTTTTTTGACCTACCTCGCGCTGTTTTTTTCGGCCCTGGTGGCAGCTACCTTGCTGCCCATGGGCTCGGAGGCGGTGCTGTTTGCCCTCGTTCGCGAGGGCAAACCCATTTGGGCGCTGCTGTTGATTGCAACGGCTGGAAACACCTTGGGATCGGTGATCAACTATGCCTTGGGCCGTTGGCTGCTGCATTTTCAAGACCGCCGCTGGTTTGTGTTCAAGGCCCATCAGTTGGAGCGCATCACCCAAGCGTTTCATCGGTACGGGCGTTGGAGCCTTCTCTTGGCCTGGTTGCCTGTGGTGGGCGACCCACTAACGTTTGTTGCAGGTGTGCTGCGGGTCTCTTTCTGGCAATTTTTAATGTTGGTGGCTGTTGGCAAGGCGGCTCGCTACGGGGTGGTCATTTGTGCATCAAAATACAGCCTGAACTGGTTTTGACCAGCCCGCATCGGCACAATGTGCAAGTGCCATCACTGTGTTAACCAACATGCCCCTGATTGCCCAAGCCATTCGCTGGATTCAAGCCCTGACCTTCACTGTATTGCTGCTGGCCCCGCCCCATGCTTTGGCCGACACGGTCACGGTGGCCACCGCAGCCACGTTGCGATACGCCATGGACGCGCTGTCCACCCGGTTTGAACAGGCAACAGGCCACACCGTTCGCGCGGTGTACGGTGCCAGCGGCCAGTTTTACAGCCAAATACGGCAGGGCGCCCCCTTTGATGTGTTCATGGCGGCCGACCTGGAGTTTCCCCAAAAGCTGGTGACCGATCGGTTGGTGCCTGGCCCGGTGGTCACCTATGCAGAAGGGCGCTTGGTCTTGCTGCTGCCCAGGGCCCGTCCGGGGGCTGAGGTGTCCAGCCTGTTGAAGGCCGACCCAACCTTGGGTGATTTGAAAGCAGCCATCGCCGATGGCCGCTTGTCCCGCTTTGCGATTGCCAACCCGCAGTTGGCTCCTTACGGCATGCGTGCACAAGAGGCGCTGGAGAAAGCCGGGCTGTGGCACGCCATTCAGCCCAGGCTGGTGTTGGGCGAAAACATTTCCCAAACGGCGCAGTTTGTGTCCACTGGCGCTGCGCAGGGCGGCTTGGTCGCATTGTCATTAGCCATGGCCCCGCAACTGGCGCAGGCCACCCAGTACGTGTTGATTGATCGCAACCAGCACAAGCCCTTGCAACAGGGCATGGTGCTGCTTCGCAATACGCAGGCCAGCCGCGCATTTGCAGCCTTTGTACAAGGGGCTGAGGGCAAGGCTGTGTTGCGCAAGTTTGGTTACGAGTAAGCCGATGGATTGGTCCGCTTTCAGACTGTCGATTCAACTGGCGCTGGGCACCTTGCTGGTGCTGTTGCCCGTGGGGTTGCTGCTTGGGCGTTGGTTGTCGAAAACGCCATTCCGTGGTCGGGTGTGGATAGAGGCTGCCGTGTTGTTACCCTTGGTGTTGCCGCCCACGGTGATGGGGTATTACCTGTTGGTGGCCGTCGGTGGCGGCAGTGCGGTGGGGCAGTGGCTTCAATCGCTGGGTGTGTCGCTCACATTCAACTTTTCAGGGTTGCTCCTGGCCTCGGTGTTGTTCAACATACCCTTCATGGTTCAACCCATTCAGCGGGCTTTTGAATCCATTCCCCACAGTTTGAATGAGGCAGCCCAGGTCAGTGGTTTGTCGCAATGGCATATCTTTTTGCGCATTGAGCTACCCCTGGCTTGGCCCGGTATTCTTTCTGCCTTGGTGCTCACCTTCGTTCACACCCTGGGTGAGTTTGGCGTGGTGTTGATGATTGGCGGCAACATTCCAGGTGAAACGCGAACCTTGGCGATTGCCATCTACGACCAGGTGCAAGCGTTTAACCTCGCCTCGGCCAACCGCATGTCGCTGGTGCTGCTGTTGTTTTCCATGGTGGCGGTGGCTATGTCATTGGCACTGTCAGGTCGACGCGGGCGGCGCACCACATGAGCAGCGTGCAGCAGGGTCTCTTCATCGAGTTGAGTCAGGCTCATCCCATGCGCCTGCACGGCGCGTTCAGTTGCCAGCCGGGCGAGTTGCTGGTGCTGGTGGGCCCTTCCGGTGCAGGCAAGTCGTCGATGCTTCGGGTCATGGCAGGGTTAATGCGGCCTGATGCCGGGCACATGCGCGTGCAGGGCGAAGTCTGGATGGACCTGCAAGCGGGCGTGTTTAAAACGCCCCAGGCGCGTCGTGTGGGCATGGTGTTTCAACACTATGCGCTAATGCCGCACCTCAGTGCCATCGACAATGTGGCATTGGCCCTCATGCACCTGCCCAAGGTACAGCAGCGGGCTGAAGCCATTGAATGGCTAAGCCGTGTGAAACTCACCGGCGATGAAATTCACCGAAAGCCGGCTGGGCTTTCCGGTGGTCAACAGCAACGGGTGGCCATGGCCCGCGCGCTGGCCCGACGTCCGCAATTGCTCTTGCTGGACGAACCGTTCTCTGCCGTGGACTCGATGAACCGGCAGGCCTTGTATGCCCTGCTGGCAGACCTGCGCCAATCACTGAACATCCCCATGGTGTTGGTGACGCACGACCTGCAAGAGGCCCGGCACCTCGGCGACAAGTTGGTGGTGCTGGATGGTGGTGAGGTGCTGCAGGAAGGCGCGCCCGCCGAAGTTCACCAGCGCCCGCGCAATTCCCGTGTGGCCGACCTTGTCGGTATTCAAAACCGTTTTCATGGTCGGTGGTTGGGGGCAGGGCAGGCGTCAGGCACTGGGCTTTTGCAATGGCTGGAAAAGCCGGATGCGACCGAGTCAACCTCCGGGCCTGTGCTGCAGGTGTCGGACAAAGGAAAAATTCCCGCAAACTTCCCGGTCAGTTGGGTGGTTCATGCCGATGCTTTGGAGCTTCACCACACGTTGCCTGTTCAGCGTTTGGGCGATGCATCCACAGAGGTGTTGCCGGTGGAAGTGGTGCAACTGCGCGACCTGGGGGAGCTCAGCCTGGTGGAATTGGCGTTGGCCGACCATCCTGCGCTGCACTTCCGATTGGTGGTGTCTGGTCCGCAGCGGCCAGGACTGCGCCTTGGACTGTCCTTGTGGGTCTGCATGAACCTGCAGGCGGTTCACATCATGCCCAAGAAAAGTGGCCAAAACCCCGCCGCTGTGTCAAAGAGTTGACGTTCACAAGCTGTTGATGTGAATCGGGTTTTTGTCCTCTCCATGTACCAGTTCATGGAGACAACCCACCACACAACAACCATGACAAAACAATACCTACACGCTTGGGCTTTGGGCAGCCTGGTTTTACTCTCGGCCTGCATGGGCGATGGTTCGTCCATCTCGACCTTGTCCAGCAATGGCACACCCACCACACCCACTGAGAATGGTGGCGGCAACCCCACCACGCCGCAGGAGGAGCAGTTTTTTCCCGGCATCTTGGTGTTGTCCAACCGGTCAGACCTGATCAGCGGTGGCGATGCCTTGCTGGAGATCAAGGCCGATGACGTGGCTGATCTTCAGAATGTGAAGGTGATGGCGGGCACGGTGGATGTGAGTGACCGTTTTGCCCTGCGCAGCAATGGCCGTTACATGGGCCGCGTGGTGAATTTGCCGTTGGGTGAAACGCGGATTGTGGCCAAGCTCAAAAGCGGCAAGAACCTGTTGACCACCGTGGTGAACCACCCCAACGGCGGTCCGGTGTTCTCGGGTCCACAAGTTCAGCCGTGGACTTGCACCAATGAAAAAGCCATCAACGCCCAGTGCGATCAACCGGCGGAATACAGTTTCAAGTACCTGCCAGCGAACCAGTTGCAACACGTGTTGACTCAGTCAGACCCGGCTGCGCAGAAGTTTGCACCCACCTTCCTGCCCTACGATCCGAGCAATCCGCCAGCAGATTCCGACATCGCCACCACCACCACAGAAACCGGTGTGACCATGCCGTTCATTGTGCGGGTGGAGCGCGGCTTTCAAAACCGCGATCGTTACCAGATCATGTCGCTGTACAACCCCAAAGACGGCTGGGAGCCCTGGAAGGCGCAACCGCAGTGGAACCACAAACTGCTGATTCACCATGGTGGCAATGTGGGCGTAACCTATGGCCCGGGCAACCCGCCCAATGGCGATATTTCCGGCACTGCACCCGATGGACTGGAATTCGTGCTGGGCGACAGCATCACCGTGGCCTTGGGTCGTGGTTTTGTGACGCTGTCCACTGCACTGGCCAACCTGGGCCACAATGTGAACCTGGTCACTGCGGCTGAATCACTGATGATGGCCAAAGAGCGCATCATCGAACAGTACGGCGAGTTGCGTTACACCATTGGCACCGGTTGCTCGGGTGGTGCCATTGCCCAGCAGCACATTGCCAATGCGTACCCCGGCATTTACCAAGGCATCATCGTGCAGTGTTCATACCCCGACGTGTGGACAACCGCCACCCAGTTTGCGGAGTACAACCTGCTCAACACCTATTTTGGCCACCGCTACCCGGGTGCCAATCCACAGGAAGACTCCGCGCAGTTCCCCAACTACAACCGCAACTTCATCCCCATTGTTCAATACCCGGCCGTGTATGGCCACTTGCCCGTCAACCCGGTGGTGTCCGACCTCGCATTTTTCCCCAGTGCCTACCCCACACAAGCCGATTGCCCGGGCCTGCGGGGTGCTGCCAAGCAATACGATGCAGTCAACAATCCGGGTGGTTTGCGCTGCGGTCTCATCGATTACATGAACACCCAGTTTGGTACACGCCCACCCGAACGCTGGTCGGCCAATGAGAAAAAAATTGGGCGCGGATTCACGGGCCTGCCGCTGGACAACATCGGTGTTCAGTATGGTTTGGGTGCACTGAAGCAGGGCCTCATCACACCCGACCAGTTTCTGGACTTGAACAAGAACATCGGCGGCTTTAGCGTGGATGTGAAGCGTCAACCCGAGCGCACGCTGGGCGATGTGTTTGCCATCTCGAATGCCTACAAAACAGGGGCCATCAACACGGCAGAAAACCTGAGCAACATCCCCATCATCGACCTGCGGGGCGCCGACCCCGGCATTGCCCACGATGCTTACCACAGCTGGCAAATGCGCGCCCGCCTGAAGGCCAAGCAGGGCCATTTCAACAACCATGTGATTTGGTTTGGGCAAATTGTGTTGGCCGGTGACAGCACTTACAGCACCGAGGCCTTGTTGGTGATGGACCGCTGGCTGAGTGCCATCGAGGCCGACACCAGCAACAAGCCACTGCCCGAAAAAGTGGTGGCGGACAAACCCGCTGCTGCACGCGACAAGTGTCTGTCTGCTCAAAGCCTGTATGCCCAGGACGGTCCGTTTGTGCCGCTCAGTGGAAACCTGTTTTATCCCCGTCCGCTGATTCCAGGCACTGCGTCCAATCAAATTCCGACACCCCCACCCGAGGCTGGACAAATTGTTGATGCAGTGGCCAACCAGGTGTGTGGCGTCGATTTTTCGGCCTACGACCCGACAGGACAGTCCACCCAGGTGACCGGCCCGTTGAGCAATCTTCAGCACTTGATTGTTCAAACCCGGTTTGGAACCCCGCGCACTGTGGCGGGTGACAACATTCAGACCCTGACCAACAAGTGCCAGTTGAAACCGGTGGATGCCAAGGATTATGCCGGTGTACCAGCCATTACCGATGCGGCCGCATTTGCTGCCAAGGTGAAGGACATTTTCCCGCAGGGGGTGTGTGACTTCAGCAAGGAACCGGTGGGCGTGCGCCGCACGGAAACCTGGTTGAAGTACGGCACAGCCACCGAGAAAGTGGTGGCCGGTATGCCACTGCCGGCGCGCCCGGCGTTGTCTCAACAAGGCTGGTATTCGGCTGCATTTCGCTGATGACCTAGGTCAGTAATCACTGGGGTTGCGTGATGAACCCCAGTTTTTGAAGGCCGGCGCGTTGTGCGGCGGCCATCACTTGCACCACTTTTTCATACTCCACATGGCGGTCGCCCTGAATGCGCAACTCCGGTTGTGTGGTCTGGGCGGCCGCAGCTTTCAGGCGGACCTCCAGCGCGGGCAAATCCAGCGCATCGTCGTTCCACAACAGTTGCCCGTCCTTTTTCACAGTCACGGTCACCACTTCTGGTTTAACCTCGGTGGGCTGCTGGGTGGCTTGTGGCAGATCGACTTTCACCGAGTGCGTGATCACCGGCACGGTGATGATAAAAATGATCAGCAGCACCAGCATCACGTCCACCAAGGGTGTCATGTTGATCTCGCTGATTTCATCCTCATCGTAAGCATTCATGGCCATGTCTGTTCTCCGTTGACCCCAGTGACTTCACAGGTCATTCTTTAAGGGTGAGCCTGTCAGGAAGTAAGCGTGCAGTTGGCGCGAAAAACGGTTCAGCCGCCCGACAATGCTTTTGTTGCCTCGGGTCAGGGCGTTGTAGCCCAGCACGGCCGGAATGGCCACAGCCAAACCAAAGGCAGTCATGATGAGTGCCTCGCCCACTGGGCCAGCCACTTTGTCGATGCTGGCCTGGCCCGACACACCAATGCCCACCAAGGCGTGATAAATGCCCCACACCGTGCCAAACAACCCCACGAAGGGCGCGGTGGAGCCCACGGATGCCAGTATCGATAAACCCGATTGCAAGCGCTCGACGGCATCGTCCATGGCACCCCGCAGGGCTTCACTCAACCAGTCGGCCAGGTTCATTTGGCCATGCAGGTCGTCCCGGTTGTTGCTGTGGTGGTTGACCGCGGCCTGTGCTTCCAGCGCCAGGTGATGAAACGGGTTCCCGCCATCCGTTGTGGCCAGAACCTGCAAGCCTTCCGCAAAGCTGTGGGTGTGCCAAAACTGGTCCACTGCCGCAGCCGATTTTTTGATGCCGATGAGGCGCAGGCTGCGTGTGACAATCACTGTCCATGAGGCAATCGACATGGCCAGAAGCGCCATGGCCACGGCCTTGATGACCCAATCACCCTGTGTCCACATGGCTGCCAATCCGTAGGGGTTGCTGTCCATACCACTGTTTCCTTCTCGAATTTAATTGCTGTTCAGTACAAAAGACACCGGCTGCACATACCAAAATGCAATCGGCTGGTTCCCGCGTTTGGCAGGCACGTATTTCCATTTTTTGACCGCTGTCATGGCCGCATCGTCCAGCCGGGCAAAGCCGCTGGACTTGTTCAATTTCAAATCGCCCACACTGCCATCGGGCAAAATGTACACATCCACCAACACGCGACCTTGTTCGCCCAATCGCCGGGACAGGGCCGGGTAGGCTGGTGGCGGGTTGTTGAGGTGTGCTGCATCGGTTCGGGGTGGTGTGACGGCTTGCGTATCAGGCGCAGGGGGTGCATTGGTGGCGTTCGGCGTGACACTTGGGCTCACCGTTTGAGCCTGGGCTTGCGTTTGAGTCTGCGCTTGAACGGGTGTGGGTACCACAGGCGTTGGGGCTGGCGCAGCGGGCAGGGCGGCCGGCTGTGGCGTGACGGCTTTGGGCCTCTCTGTGACCACAGGTTTGGGCTTTGGCTTGGCAGGTTCCAGTGGTTTGGGCGCGGGTGGGGCCGGGGCTGGTTCGGGTGCAATGAGCACGCCCACCACGCTGGGGGCGATCACGGTGGGTGGCGCAATGTGAACCTGCCGCCCAATCCACAGCAACACCACAAGGTGGGCCACCACAACACCCCCCACAACCAGTGCTTGCGAGCGCTCGCGGTGCTGCGCAGACCCCGGGGCGGGATGTTGCTCAGGCGGCATCACAGGTTCAGGCATTGCAAACTGCATAGGGTCGGTGTGGTTGTTCAATGTGGGGCCAGTGGTGTGACTGAAGTCTAACAATTGCAAGGCTTGTGCCGATTGAGGAATGCCATGAAATTCCGGGTAAAACGGGGCAATCTGCCCAATTGCGTCAAAATGCCACAACCAAGGAGGGTTCATCCAAGGTGTTTATGATATTGCAAATAGTTCTCATTTGCAATAATGGACCAATCTGAATGGGACAGTTTGATGGTGGGGTGTGGCTGCCGGTACACTTCGGTTGTTCTCAATTGCCAACACACAAGGAATCATCATGAAAGGCTCAGCCAAAGTGATCGCCGCGCTGAATGCGCAACTGAAAAATGAACTCACCGCCATCAACCAGTATTTCTTGCATTCCCGCATTTTCGGAAACTGGGGTTTGGATGTGCTGAAGAAGAAGGAATATGAAGAATCCATTGGTGAAATGAAACACGCCGACAAGTTGATTGAACGGGTCTTGATGCTGGATGGTTTGCCCAATTTGCAAGACTTGGGCAAGTTGATGATTGGCGAAAACACACAGGAAATTCTGGAAAGCGATCTGAAGATGGAAACTGCGGCCCAGGCCACCATCAAAGACGGCATCATCACCGCCGAAGGCGAGAAGGACTTTGTATCCCGGGATTTGCTGAAGGAGATTCTGGAAGACACTGAAGAGCACATCGATTGGTTGGAAACCCAGCTGAGCCTCATTCAGCGTGTGGGTTTGCAGAACTTTGAGCAGTCCATGATGGGTGTTCAAGGCAGTTGAGCTGACCATTGAATTGGACCGTTGGGTGAAAAACTCTACTTTGGGTCTTGATTATAGTAATGCGAATCATTATTATTTAATCAAATTCCCCGAGTGGAGCCCAACGTGATTGTCTGTATTTGCGCCAATGTGAGTGACCGAACCATTGCCCAAGCCGTTCGCGAGGGTTGTCAGTCGGTGGAGGACATCACCATGAAAACCGGTGCCTGTTCAGGTTGCGGCCAGTGTCGAGGCCATTGCCAAGCCGAGTTGCAGGCCCATGCGGCTGTGGCGCAGGCCAAGTCGCTCACTGAACACTGCGCAGTCGATTGACTTCGCTGCTCGACACGGCGGAGGCCGAATTGCCCCAACTTTGCCGCACGTAACTCACCACGGCGGCCACATCACTGTCGCTGAGTTCGCCCCGATAAGGCGGCATGCCGTGGGGCACCGGGTTGTCTCGTGTGCTGGGCGCAAACCCTCCGTTTAGCACCATGCGAATGGCATTGGCCGGGTTGGGCGCAATCACACCACTGTTGCCAGCCAGCCGGGGGTAGGCGCCTGTTTTTCCCTCACCCTGTGGACCATGGCAGTCCACACACTGCTGCTTGTAAACTGCCTCGCCCTTGCGCAGCAAGGGCTCCAGGTTTTGACGGGCAACAACCGTGTTTGATTTCTCATCCGGTGACTGGGCCGGAAGGGATTTCATATACACCGCCATGGCTTCCAGGTCGGCACGCGTCATGAATTGCAAGCTGTGAGCCACCACCTCGGACATGGGGCCCGTCACTGCTCTGTCTTTGTTTTTCCCTGTGCTTAGGTATTCCACAATGTCGCTGACGGACCACTGGCCCAGGCCATCGCTGGGGTGTGAATTGAGCGCGGGGGCAAACCAGTTCAAGACGGGTATGGTGGCGCCACTGAGGTTTTTATCCGTTCTCAAAGCCCCCAAGGCATTTCGCGGGGTGTGGCAGGCCGCACAGTGTCCGGGGCCGTTGACCAGGTAGGCGCCCCGGTTCCACTGAGCGGTTTGTTTCGCATCGGGCACATATTCGCCGCCACTGAAGAACAGGGTGCGCCACACCGCCATCAGTTGGCGTTGTTTGAATGGAAACTTCATCTGCGCTTTGGGTGTGGCCTGTTCCACCGGTTTGATGCGACGCAAATATTGATACAGGTCATCCACATCCCGACGGGGCATTAGGGTGTAATTGCCAAATGGAAACGCCGGGTACAGGTAGTGCCCTTTCCTCGAGATGCCTTCGTGCATGGCCCGGTAAAAATCATCGGCCGTCCATTTGCCCAGCCCCGTGTCCTTGGCTGGCGTCAGGTTGCTGGCATACACCGTGCCGAAGGGGGTTTGAATGGCCTTCCCGCCCGCATAGGGCTTGTTGCGATCACTGGTGTGGCAGCCCATGCAGTTGCCAACGCGGGCCAGGTAGGCACCGCGTTTTTCAGCCTCTGTCAGCAGGGCCAAATCCACCGGTTCTGGCGACAGGGTGTGCGTGGTGGGTTTTGCGGTTTGGGTGTGGGTGCCGCACTCCATCGGGAATGACACACTGCCCGCCGGTGCCGCTGCGGCGTCTTTGGGAACGGGCAGTGACGCCAGATAGGCCGTAGCTGCGTTTATTTCCGCATTGCTCAAGGCTGTGATGATCGACCCCATGCAATCTGGCTCGGCCGCATGCCGCTGGCCATTCATCCATTTGCCAATTTGAGCGGTCAAATAGTCCCTCGGCAGGCCAAGTAGACCTGGGGTGTAGGGCTCCACGCCCATCAATCCTGACGCATGGCAATTCACGCAGGCAGGCACCTGTTTGCCCGGCATGCCCTGCGTCACGATCTGTTTGCCCAATTGCAATTCGGTGGCAGTGGCCTTGCTGGGGGCGGGTTGTGGGTAGGGTGGGTGTTGGGCTGAAAAATAATTGGCCATCTCCCACAACGCCGCATTCGACAACGGTTGCACAATGCTGTTCATGGCGGCATGCACCCGGCCACCGTCTCGAAATGCAATCAGCTGGTTGTAGAGGTAGCCAGCCGGCTTTCCCGCGATGCGCGGAAAATAACCCTCGGCGCTGGCACGGCCTTGGTCACCGTGGCACATCACGCAGGCCTGCACCCGGTCTTTGAGTTCGGCATCCGTCAATGTTCGGTTGTTGGCCCAGGTCGAGCCAGCAAAAAAACCAAGGAGCAGGACGGAAACAAGGCGGTGCATGGCGCAATCTGTAAGGTCAGGGGCCTCCATTGTATACGCAGCCCCGCGCATTCAATATTTTGATTTCATCGACAAACCACAGGGACTAACCCGAGCGATGTTCACTATCATTCAGGTTCATTCCTTGATCTCGCCGACCATGCCGACTGAGCGTACACCCCTGTCAAGAGCCGCATTGAGTGGCCTGCTGCTGGTGATGCTGGGCTGCTGCCTTACTGCGCAGGCTCAGGATGGGGAACAACCATCCCTGGTCCTGGTGCGGGGTGGGCTGACTGGCGTGGTTCAGCAAGCGTGGGGGCAGGCCGATCCTGCGGGTACAGACACCACGATCCGGGGGGACGTCGACATTGAACGCTCGCTGGTCTCTTTGGATGCCGACTGGTTCACCCACATTCGGTTTGGGCGAGGCGCCAGCCTGTCCAATCGGCTGCCCAATACATTCACCAGCGATGTCAATTCCGTTGCTTTTGGCCATCACAATGCACCCGACGAGTTTCAGGTGCTGCTGGCGCAATCCTGGTTGAAATTTGATCGACCCTTGAATGGCCTTGGTTCAACCGACAATCCTGCGATGGTCTCACTCACCATCGGAAAAATGGATCCCACCGTTTTTTTCGACACCAACTTCAAGTCCGACGAGGAGAGTGAATATTTTCTGAACAACGTCTTTGTGCACAACCCACTGCTGGATTCGGGTGGCGATGTGGGGGCCGACTTTTATGGTTTTTCTCCAGGCCTTCGGTTGGCCATCACGCCCAACCCGGCTGGCGAGCAACGTTCCACTTGGTCTTTGGGGTTTTTTGGCAGCGGCAATGGGCCCACCTTCAATGGCAGTCGTCGACGGCCATTCTCAATTGCCCAGTGGCAATACGAGGTGGGCGATAGCGCATCGCCCCAAGCCCGCTTTGAGGTGTATGTGTGGCAAAACCCCAGCGTACCCAACATGGTAACCGGTGTTCTGGAACGTCATCAGGGCGTGGGTTTGTCATTTCATCAGGCGTTGTCGCCAAACTGGACCTTGATTGGGCGCGCGGGGCAAACCGTGAAAGGCACTGTCCGTTTTGATCAGGTGCTGACCACGGGCATTCAGTCCGCGGGTGCATGGTGGGGGCGCCCCAAGGACCATGCGGGTTTTTCACTGGGGGGGTTACGGGCCAGCGCCGACTACGTGTCACAGGGGTTGGGGCAGGGCACGGAAGTGAATGCTGAGCTGTATTACGCCTGGCATGTTTTGGACAGCCTGCAGGTTTCGCCCCACATTCAATGGGTTCACAGACCTGCAGCGCAGGCTGCGCAACCCGACATTGTGGTGGCTGGTTTGCGCACCAAATGGTCTTTTTAGGGCTTTGGCAAGCTCACGATCTGGAGCGTCGGCCTATCCAGACATGGGTTAGCACCAAGCCGCACAATGCAGCACCCACAACCCAGTGGAGGGTGGACCACAGCGGGCGTGTTTCTTCAGACGTGAAGTAGTACAGCCAATAGCCGCTCAGGGTGAGCACTGACAACACCAGCACCATGGCCCAGCCACTGAACCGGTTTCGGCCCGACCGAATGGCCCGGCGAATGTGGCTGTGCAGTATGCTGCCCGTGAAAAACAAAGCGAACATGGCCGCAGCGCCATGCAGCTTCATGGACCACGGTTCAAGGGGGTGAACCAGTTCGCCAAACTCACCGGGCTTGCGCAACAGGTGGTGGGCAAGCAACCAGAGAAACCCGGTGCCAGCCAGTGCAAGCAGGCTGGTGTACACGGCCCGCCGGCTCCAGCCTGGAATGCGAAGATTGGTGGGCGTTGCGGTGGTGCGGGCCTTCGATTGGCTGGTCATGATACTGGCCGTTCATCTTTGGGTGGTTCAGGCAACAACAGCGTTTCAGCCCCCAGGGCCTGCATCCAGGGGTGTTGGGTGTGGCCGCTGGCCATCACCACTTTGGTCAAGGCATCGGCCAACATGCAGGTCGGCGCAATCACCGACGCGCTCTGCACCGTGTTGATGGCGCGCAACGTCATGGGCTCAACCAGTGCGCTCAGTGTCAAACCAGCCTCTTGTCGCTGGCTATAGTAGCAGGCCGAGGTTGCCAAGGCCTGATCGGTCAACTCAAGTGATCCAATCGGTTTGCCGGGTTCTGCCGGGTCTCGAATCAACACAGGGAAGCCAGGCAAGCCATACACTGCCAAGTCACCACCCGCATTCACCACGGCTCCGCTGCTGGTGGACTGTCGTGCAAAAGCATCCCGCAACACCAGCAAAGCCTGGTCCACCGCATACCCTTTGGCAATCCCGCCCAAGTCAATCCAACCCGGTGATTTTTTCGTCACCTGTTGCTGGTGAATATCGATCATGTCGGCCAGTGCGGTGCATGGCGGTATGCCGGGTGCGGGCTGCGGAATATAACCCCAACGCACCAACTGCGGTGCCACACCCGGATTGAACAGCCCGCCTGACAATCGTTCTATGTGCAAGGCGCACACCAACACCTGCGCAATGTCGTCCGATACTGCCCGTGTTTGACCTGGCTGAAGTTGATTGATCTGGTTCAGTTCACTCAGCGGGTCGTGGAACGACATCAAGCGCTGGATGTGCTCAATTCGCGCAAAAGCCGATTGGACCAATGCATTAAAGGCGTTGTCGTCCATGGACGATTGCACGCCAATCTCGACCAGTGTGCCCAGCAGTGGGCGCGCCCGGCGCCTCATTTGTGCAGCACGACCTGAGCCGTGGCGGCAATGCGGCGCACGCCGTCGGTAACGTGCGTGCATGACAGGGTTGCACCACTGATGTTGGCAATCCCATGGCCCACTTGAAGCTCACTCAGGGTTGTTTTGCCTGCAAACTGTGCCCGCCAGGCCGCGTTGCGAATTTCGAAACCGTGGCTTTCACGGTAAGTCAAAATCTCCAGCTGCCGAACGGCACCATCGGCATTGATGGCCACCGCATAATCGATCAGGTCGAATTTTCCGATGACGGAGTCCAGCACGACATAGCCCAGCGGATGCTCACCTTGTTTGGCCTGAAAAACCCGCAGGTGCAGTGCGCGCGGCAACTGTCCCGACTTTTTTTGAATCTCCTGAGCCTGGCCTGCAGTCAGCACCCAGTCTTCCTGTGCAAATGACGTGGCTTCCGGAAACAATGCCTTTTGGGCCTGTTCAATGCTGAGGTATTGCACCGCGTGCACCTGCTCGCAGGCAAACGCGCACAACAGGGCAGCGCCAGTGTGCAGTTTCACGTTGAGGTCCTTAGAAAGAATAACCAACACCCAAGTCAAAGCGATCCAGGTTCCGGTTTTGTGCAAAGCGTTGGTAATCGGCCTTCAACACCACACCTTCACCGATGCGGAAGTTGGCACCCACCGTGGTGACTTTCTGCTCTGCATCAGGCAGGTTGGCCAGCCCTGCCGGCATGGCTTCAAACGTACGACCGGTGTTGAAGCGCTCGTAGCGCACAAAGGGGCTTAAGCGGTAGTCTCCAGACTGCCACACCTGGTAGGCAGCTTGTGTGTACCAACCTTGAAAGGATGAAGGCACCGGCGTTGCACTGCCCGCATTCGCAAGATTTAGCGCGGCCGTGTCGCTGATGGTGCCGCGTGCAAACAGGGCCGACACATCGAGCGCGCCGGGGTTATAACGGCCGTGGGTTTCCCACAGCGTCACGCGTGCATTGCTGGCCGCAAACCCGGGTTGCGATTGTGCAGCCCCACCCGTGAACACCGAGCCACCCAGTTGCAAGCCTGGAACGCCACGCCAGTTTAATGCCCCGTACACCGCGAGGTCACCGGCAGCGGCCAGTTGACCCTCTTGGTGAACGCTGCCCAAGGGCGATGATTTTCCGTCCGATGCGCCGCTGAAATCCCACTTGTTCAAATTGAAACCGGTGGTGATGCCCACCTCGGTGCTGATGCCATTGTCAAACGAATTGCTCAAGCCCACACCCACCTCTCGCCAGGTGGTCGGAATGATGGCGGTTTCGACAAAGTTGCGCTCTACACCATAGTAAGCGGTGGGCTCGTGGTTGGTGTTCAGCAGGCCCGATGGAATCAAAAACAGGCCGGCTTTGGCCTGCATGCCGGGCGTTAGTTCGCGCTCCACATACAACTGCTCAACCGCTGTCTCGCCCTGGTCGCCACTGGATACGACCGCGTGTTCCCATTCCAGTTCGGTCACCAGTTTGGTTTTTTCATCAAACCGGTGTTGGAATCCAATCACGGCCCGGGCCACATCGGCCTGTGTTTTGCTGCGGTCGTGAATGGGGCGGTTGAAATTGATTTCACCGTAGCCAGTGATCACGGTGTCCGACGGTTTGGCCTGCTGCGCAGACGCCAGAACCGCTTGTGTCTCCACCTGGGTTTGAATCACCTGCTGCTGGCTTTGTTCCAAGGCAACCGCTTTTTTGCGCGTGTCGGCCAGCTCGGCCCGCAGGCTTTCAACCTGCGCTGCCAGTTTGTTGATTTTTTCCAGCAACTCGGCTTCGGATGCTTGCGCAACAGCCGGCAACAGGGCAGTCAAAGAAAGTGCAATCCAGGTTTTGTTCATGGCTGGTATCCGTCGGTGAGCGTGTTCAAGAATTGGATGAGGTCGTCGATGTCGGCCTCGGACAGGGCTGGTTGTTGGCCAGGGCCCCGGTTGTAAGGTGCTTCGGTCGTGTTCACATTGCCGCGGTAAGCCACCGGCAAATCATTGAATTTGTCGGGTACGCCGCCCACCAGCGGGTAAAACTCCTCCGGGTTGGTATCGCGCCGCACATAAAAGCGCAGGGCATCCCGAAGGGTTTTGAACTGGCCGTTGTGAAAAAACACGCGGCGGGTTGCCACATTGCGCAGGGTCGGCACCTTGAATGCGCCGCACAGGTCGGTGCGGCTACTCAGATCGTCTCGGCTGCACAGGCCCAAATCAAAATACGCTGTGTCGCTGTTGGCTGGAATGTCTGGGTTGCGTGGCACACCCAGGTTGTCGTAGGTGAAATCCGTGAATAGCGGAGGTGAGCCATCGGCACCCTTGGCGCTGGGGTGGCACGCAGCGCAATTGCCTTTGTTGGGGTTGTTGAACAACGCCAAACCCCGCAACTCGGCCGGGCTCAGGTTTGTCTTTCCAGCCAGAAAAAAATCATATTTGGAATCAAAGGGCGCAAAGTCCGGGTCTTCAATTTCATAGCGCTGAATGGCGAACAATGCCCGTGCAAACGCGTCGTCCGGGTTGTCGAATATGCCAGCACCAAACACCTGCCGAAATTGTTCGGCATAGGGCGTGACCTTCAGCTTGTTGATGAAGTCGGCTTTGCTGGCATTGGCCATTTCATTGGCCGCCAGAATCGGCCGTGCTGCCTGATCGGCCAGGGTTTGTGCACGCCCATCCCGATTGAAGCCACCCACCGGTGTGCCGTCGCTTTCGAAGTGAAAGGCGGGGGTTACCGTGCTTAAGTAGCGCAGGGACGGTACGGAACGCGCACCCGCCGTGGTCAGGGTGGGGCCGCCGAGCTGAACGGCCAGGTTGTTGGTTTGGGCGTGGGCGTTCGCAGGGTCATGGCAGGTCGCGCAGGACATTTGTCCCGATGCTGACAAACTGGGGTCGCGGAAGATCTGTTCACCCAGTTTGGCCACTGCGCTTAACTCATTGGCCTGCACCGCATTGCTCGGCGTGGTTGTGCCCGACGAGCCGCCGCCACAACTGGCGAGCAGCATCAAACCCAATGCTGCAGTTGCCCGCAGCGCGCATTGAAAGTGCGACCAGCGCCGTGCGGGCTGCATCTGCCGGATGCTGCCCACCTTGATTTGCCTTGAAAGCATGTTTGTTATAGTGCGAAGAATAACGCGAATGAGAATGATTATATTTTAAAATAATCAAATGTCGCAAGTTCAACGCGGTCGTGAAAGCTCAGCGCAGCTTCCAGGCCTTCACCGTGTGACCTTGTGTGTAGCCAAACAGCTTGTTGCCGCCAACGGCCACAGCAATATATTGCTCGCCATCCACGGTGTAACTCACCGCAGGTGCATTCACACCGGCGCTGTTGTTGGCTTCCCATAGGCGCTTGCCAGTGCTTGCATCCAGCGCAAAAAATTCTCCGCTGCCTTCACCTGAAAAAACCAAGCCACTGTCGGTGCTCAGCACGCCGCCGATCATTGGGTCTTTCACTTTGTGTTGCCACACCTTCTTGCCAGTGTCGATATTGATTGCGGTGAGCAAGCCATATTTCGAGCCGTCCTCCAGGGGGCTCATGCTCGAGTATTTCAGTCCAGGTTTTCCATCCCTTGGCGGGAGTTCATGCAGTTGGTATTTCACAGGCCAGTGTATGCCTGCGATGAACACCAGCCGCCGTTGTTCGTCCACAGAAACAGGCGACCAATTGCTGCCGCCCACCACGCCGGGGTAGATGACCGTTCCCTCCTTGGTCGGCAAGGCAAACATGTTGTTGTGCGGCACAAAGGGCTCACTTTTGTACAGCAGTTTTCCATTCAAGCGATTGAATGCATAAAACCAGCCTGTTTTCCCGGCCTGTCCTACGGCGGGAATTGGCTCTCCATTCACCCGCGCCGTGAACAGCACGGGTGGGCTGGCGACGTCGTAACCCCACAAGTCATGGGGTACTTGCTGAAAGAACCATTTCAACTGTCCGGTGTTGGCATCCAGCGCCACCAGCGAGGTGGTGTACAGGTTATCGCCGGGTCGGGATGAACCTTCCATTTGTGGTGAAGGGTTCCCCGTGCCAAAGTACAACATGCCGTTTTTGCGGTCGATGGCGGGCGTGCTCCAGGAAGAACCGCCGCCGTATTTCCAGGCCTCACTGTGCTGTGCCAACCGGGCTTTTTCCTCGGCGATGTTTCTGGGCAGTTTCACGCCATCGGGCGTGTGGGTCGCAAACCGACCCTCCCAGCCATGGTCGGGCACTGTGTCGAACTTCCAGACCAAGGCACCAGTCTCTTCGTCAAATGCCGCCATGAAGCCACGTCGGCCATAGTTGCCCGCAATGCCCACCACCGCACCCAGCGGCGCGTTGGGGTCTGGTGAATCGAGGTGAAGCCCGTAGCCAACGCCAGTGATACCAACAATCACTTTGCCGCCATACACCATGGGCGCCATGTTGATGCCCGCGCCCGAGGCACCTGATACCTCGCGTTTGCCCGGCTCGGTGGTGATTTGCCCCTGAAGTTCGCTCACGTCCTCCTGGATGCCTTGTTCACCCCCGGTGACGTCCACGTCCCACACTTTGCGCCCCGTGTGGAAGTCCAGCGCAATCAAGCGACTGTCCACCGTGCCCATGAACACTTTGCCGCCATGCACTGCAACGCCACGGTTCGCTGGTCCACAACACATGGGTCTCTTTTTCAGGCGTTCATGCGTGTATTTCCATAGAACCTTGCCAGTGGCTGCATTCAACGCCATGACATGGTTAAACGGCAACGACACCACCATGACACCATCCACCACAATCGGTGTGGCCTGAAAACTGGCGTCAATACCGGTGTCCACAGACCAGGCTTCCGCCAACTGGTTCACATTGACTGGTGTGATGGTGGATTGACGAACATGCCGCTGGTGTAGCCAGTCGCCGCCAAACATTGGCCAATCCGCGGATGGCGCCTGAGCATGTAGGGGCCCGGCAAGCAGGACTGCAAGCAGTGCGGTCAGCAATTGGGTAATCCGAGAGTGGCGCATGTGTTGAACTCCGACAAAACATCGAAGCATTCAATGCAATTCCCACTCCAGCCTTGCCATTGTGACGGTGTTTCAAATTGAGACAGTCGGTGTCGATGACGGTTGTTTGCGTGTCACAAAACTGTCACCGAAATGTCACGCTACACAAACTGCATCGCGTGTATATTTCGCGTAACTTGAAAACAGCGCAGGTGCACCATGTCAATCAAGCAGCAAGTGGATTTGCTCAAGGAAGTTGAGCTCAAATTGGATGAGATGGCCAAAGACAAAGAATTCAAGGAAAAATTTCCCTTGGAAGGCAAGGAACTCAAAGGCGTGCGCTTGGTGGTCTCCTCCATTATTCGCAGGCTGGAGTCGACCCATTAAGTCGACCCATGAAGTGGTCAAGGTTTTGTGCTGCCGTGGCTTACCATGCGGGCTGCCAAGGCAATAGCCAGCGCATTCATCACCACCGCGATCACTGCGCACGCCCAGTAATGTTCAATCAAGCCCTCCGCGTTGCGGGATATGACGTGCCCACCCACCAGTGCGGCCACGCCCATCGAGGCCGATTGCACCGATGAATTCAGCGTCATGAAGGTTCCGCGGTAAGTGGGGTTGGCCGCAGCCGTCACCAAGGCCATGCCTGGAATCATTCGCCCGCTGACCAGCACAAAAAATGCCGTACTGATTACCAAGAGTGCCCAGATCGGCAAACCGCCAGACACGGTTATGGCCACCATGGGCATCATGGACAGTACGGTGACCCGTGTCAGCATGGTGTGTTTGCCCAGTTTGTCGCACAGGCGTCCAATGACCTGCGCGCTCAGCAAAGTGGCAGTGCCCCCGGCAAGGTACATGAGCGGGATCTCGTCAGCGCCTAACCCACCGTTGCTGCTCATGTACAGCGTGATGTACGGAATGATCGAAAAACCGGCAAAGATCAGACAAAAGCTGAACGCAAAGGCTGTCCAGTGATTGCTATCTTTCAGCACGGCTGCAATCGCATGACCAACCCCTTGTGAGCGGTTGCCCGCCACGTGGCTGTTCATGGTGGGGATGGACTTCAGGCCGATGGCACCAAACACAGTGCTCAGCACCGCAATCAGGAAAAACGGCATGTGCCAACTGCTGTGGTTGGCAATGAACAGGCTGGCCGGCACCCCCAGCACCGTGGACACCGAGAACGACGTCATGACCACCCCCATGGCCTTGCCACGCCGTTCGTATGGAATCAGGTCACCGACGATGGTTTGCACCATGGCGGACAACACACCACCAAAAACCCCGGCCAATACACGGGCCACCATCAGGGCGTTGTAACTGGGGGCCAGACCGCAAGCCAGCGTGGCCAGGGCAAAGAGGCCATACAAAGTCAGCAGCAAACGCTTTCGTTCAAATCGGTCAATGTACGTGCTGGCGGTTAAGCCCGATACCCCGGCCGACAGGGTGTAGGCCGACACCAGCAGCCCAAACTGTGCATCGGTGATGTCGAAAGCCAGCTTCAGTTGAGGCCCCAGGGGCATCATGATCATGAAGTCGAGAATGTGCGTGAACTGGATGCCGGCCAGCACCAGCAACAGCGTGCGTTCCCAAGTGGTCAGGTTGTTGCTCTGCGGTGTTGATTGGGACGGCATGCGGATGCGACTCGATTCAATGCGTTGGATGGACTAGTTTACTCAATGACCCAAGGCACTCAATCCATACATGCCCAAGGTGACCGTGAAGATCGACAAAAAGGTGCTGAGCGCGATGATGTTGGCTGCCAAGCGGCCATCTGCACCCGCACCCATGGCCATCGAGAAGCTGCCGGCTGCCGTCGGGCTGGCCAGGAAAACCCACAGTATGACCAGCTCTCTGCCCTGGAACCCCAATAGCCAAGCCAGCAAACACCCGCCCACTGGCAACAGCAACAGCTTGATGACACTGGCTTGCACGGCGGCCACACCCGACTCACGCACGGCAAACCAGGACAAGGTGCCCCCCACGCAAATCAAAGCCAATGGCAGGGTAAGGTCTGCAAAATAATTGGCCGATTTATTGACCCACACAGGCAGTTCCAATTGGAACCAACTGGCTGCCATGCCCAGTACCACGGCCACCACCAGCGGGTTGGTGGCCAGCTCTTTCAGCACGTTGCGCCACCGAAATTCAAGGGTTGAGCTGTACACCGACAACACCAGCACCGAGAGCACATTGAAAATCAGAATGCTGAAGCCAGCCAGCACGCCACCCACGGACGAGCCAAAATCACCAAAATAACTGGAGGCCAGTGCGAAGCTCATCACCCCGCAGTTGCCCCGAAAACTGCCCTGAACAAACACGCCCCGTTGTGCCCGGGGAACCTTGCGCATGGCCCACAACCAACTGGCCACATAGCCCAGCAAGGTGCTGACGCCAAACATGGCCAGCAACTCAAACTGCACCGAGTGCCGAATATCGGATTTCCACAGGGACAGGAAGAACAGGGTGGGCATGGTGGCCTTGAACACCAGTGCAGAAGAAGTCTGAATGAAGTGTTCGTTGATCAATTCCATCCGTTTCAGTAGCAGACCCAACACCACCATGGAAAAGACGGGCGCAGTCACCGCGAGAATTTGAGACAACACCTCGAATTGAGTCATGAAACAGGGGTCAAAGGATTGCGGAAGGCCACCATTATTTCAGCGTTCACTGCCCTGTCAATCCTGATTCTCCCCGGTATTTCAAGGTCTACGTGTTTTACACAGTGTGGAAAGACACAGTTCGCGCCAAGCTGTGCTGCGAATAAGCTCCGGCTGTTGAATTGTCAACACCAAAGATAAGGAGCGAGTATGAATTCCAATAAAACATTCCTGTCCATGTTCTCGAAAGTGGCTGCTGTAGCCGTTCTCGGAACCATGGGTGCTTCGGCCTATGCCCAACAGCCCATTGTGATCAAGTTCAGCCATGTGGTTGCGCAAGACACACCCAAGGGTTTGGCCGCTGAATTTTTCGCCAAGCGCGCCGGTGAACTGACCAAGGGCAAGGTGAAGGTTGAGGTGTATGCCAACTCCACCCTGTACAAGGACAAGGAAGAAGTGGAAGCCCTGCAGGTGGGCGCTGTTCAAATGCTGGCTCCTTCGCTGGCCAAGTTTGGTCCTTTGGGTGCCAAGGAATTCGAAGTATTCGACCTGCCCTATATCTTTGACGACTACAAAGACCTGCATGCAGTGACTCAAGGCAAAGTTGGACAGGAACTGATGGCCAAGTTGGAGCCCCGTGGCATCAAAGGCCTGGCATTCTGGGACAACGGCTTCAAGGTTTTTTCTGCCAACAACCCCATGAAAAAGCCTGAGGACCTGAAAGGCAAAAAATTCCGCATCCAGTCCTCCAAGGTATTGGAAGAGCAGATGCGTGCACTGGGTGCTTTGCCTCAGGCCTTGGCTTTCTCGGAGGTGTATCAGGCTTTGCAAACTGGTGTGGTGGATGGACAGGAAAACCCCTATTCCAACATCTACACCCAGAAAATGCATGAAGTACAGAAAAACATCACTGAAACCAACCATGGTTACCTGGGTTATGCCGTGATTGTGAACAAGAAATTCTGGGATGGTTTGCCAGCCGATGTACGTGGCCAGCTGGATCAAGCCATGAAGGAGGCTACAGATTACGCCAACTCGATTGCCAAGAAGAAAAACGATGAGGACAAAAAAGCCATCATCGCTTCCGGCAAAACCGAGGTCTATGTTCCTACTGCTGCAGAGCGCCTCGCATTCAAGAAAGCCCTGGTCCCCGTGCACAAGAAGATGGAGTCCCGTATTGGCGCCGACATCATCAAACAGGTGTACGAAGCCACCGGTTTTGACCCCAGCAAGCTGTAATCACTCCATCAGAAGCGGAGATTCAAATGCTATCCAAGGTTTTTGACCACCTTGAAGAAGCCTTGATCACGTTTCTGATGGGCGCCGCCACGTTGATCATCTTCGTGGCGGTGGTTCATCGGTACCTGTCAGGTTTCGACATTCCCGTCGTTCAAGATTTTATTTTGTCCATCAACATGGCTTGGGCTCAAGAGCTCTGCATCATCATGTTTGTGTGGATGGCCAAATTTGGCGCTGCGTACGGTGTACGCACCGGCATCCACGTGGGTGTCGATGTGCTCATCAACAAACTCAGCACGCCATGGCGCAACAAGTTCATCGTGTTCGGCTTGTTGGCTGGAGCCTTGTTCACTGCTGTGGTGGGCACATTGGGCGCAACCTTTGTTTGGGACAACGGCGCTCACTATGCGTTCTACAGCTGGTTTGGCGGCAACATGGACGGCCTTTATGAAGGCCCAACCACCCCTGACCTGGAATGGAGAACCTGGACGGTATACAGCGCAATTCCGTTGGGCTCCTACCTCATGTGTACCCGCTTCCTGCAGGTGGCTGTTCAATTTATCAAAACCGGTGAATTGCCTCACCACGACCACGGCCATGTAGACGGTCTGGACGACGAAGACACCGCCGAGGTCAAATAACCATGAACGCATTCATCATTTTTGTATTGCTCTTGGGCCTGATGCTCACGGGTATGCCCATCTCCATTTCATTGGGTCTAACGGTTCTCACTTTTTTGTTCACCATGACCAATGTGCCATTGGAATCGGTGGCGCTCAAATTGTTCACGGGCATTGAAAAGTTCGAGATCATGGCAATCCCGTTCTTTATTCTGGCGGGCAACTTCCTCACACATGGCGGGGTGGCCAAGCGAATGATTCGATTTGCCACGGCCATGGTGGGCCACTGGTACGGTGGTTTGGGTTTGGGCGGTGTATTGGCCTGTGCGCTGTTTGCAGCCGTGTCTGGTTCCTCTCCCGCAACCGTCGTAGCCATTGGCTCCATCCTGCTGCCAGCCATGGTGAAGGCCGGCTTCCCACCTCGCTTTGGCGCAGGTGTGATTACCACCTCGGGCGCTTTGGGCATTCTCATTCCGCCTTCGATCGTGATGGTGATGTACTCGGTCGCCACCAATACCTCGGTGGGTGCTTTGTTCATGGCGGGTGTGGTTCCGGGTATATTGTTGGCCATTTTCTTGGGTGTTACCACCTGGTACCGTGCCTGGAAAAATGACTATCCCCGCCAGCCCAAGGCCACCATGGCCGAGCGCTTCAAGGCTTTCAAAGATGCTTTTTGGGGGTTGATGTTGATTGTGGTGGTGATGGGCGGTATCTACACTGGTCTGTTCACGCCCACGGAAGCGGCCGCCATGAGCGCTGTGTATGCATTCATCATTGCGGTGTTTGTGTACAAAGACATGACGATCAAGTCCATTCCGAAGATTCTGCTGAACTCAGCCAACATGTCTGCCATGTTGCTGTACATCATCACCAACGCTGTGCTGTTCTCGTTTGTGATGACCAATGAGCAGATTCCACAGGCTTTGGCTGACATCATCGTCAACAGTGGCTTGGGCGTTATCGGATTCTTGTTGGCTGTGAACATCATCCTGCTGGTGGCCGGCAACTTCATGGAGCCGTCGTCCATTGTGCTGATTTTTGCACCCATCATGTTCCCGATTGCCATCAAGCTGGGCATTGACCCTGTTCATTTTGGCATCCTGATGGTGGTGAACATGGAAGTTGGGATGTGCCATCCACCTGTGGGCTTGAATCTCTATGTTGCATCTGGCATCACCAAGATGGGTATCACCGAGCTGACGGTTGCCGTGTGGCCTTGGCTGTTGACCATGCTGGTGTTCCTGGTCTTGGTGACTTACTGGCCTGCACTGTCCCTGGCATTGCCGCGTTACCTGGGTATGATCTAGCGCATCTGACTTAGAACATCATTCAGTATTCTATTGAGGCTCACAGTGTGAGCCTCTTTTTTTACTTGCATACAACGCTGGTAGACCGTGCTGCCCGCATCGCCCCTTAGCAAAGCCGGCAGCCCGCTACCTTTTACAGCCCCCCAGCAACACCGGTAGCCCGGTCCGAACGCCCCCCGAAGGCAAAGGTTGCCCCGCGCTGATTGGGCAAAATCGCGAACCGGACCGATAACTCGCCACTGCGTGGCTCAAACATCTCGGTCCGTGTGTTCGAATGCTGTGCGGGTCAAACCGATCGGGTGGCTGACTGTTCGGCGCCGGGCATACCGGTATTGCTGGGTGCGTAGCGGTTCAGTGCGTGCGGACTGCGCGGTTCACCTTCCCTGCAGCGACAGTCAGGACAATCTGCAAAAACGTGACAAGCAGGCGCGGTGGGCAAGCTCAACGAGCTTGCTCAGAGGTCGATTCCCGACCGTCTCTTTTGGAGGGTCGACCTCAGCGGTCGCGAGGCCTAGGTTTTGAATCACAGATTGGCCGTCGCTAGGGGTAGGTGGCTGCGCAGTGCCGCAGACGTCAATTGATATAGCGAGGAGGGGGGTATACGCGCGAAGCCGGGGTACACCCAGCATCGCACGGTGTTTTAAGACAGGTTTACTTCACGCATTCAGCGATGGCTTTGCCCACATCGCTGGTGTTGGCATTGCCACCCATGTCGGGTGTTCGTGGACCTTCAACCAGTACGGTTTCAATGGCTTTGAGAATGGCATCATGCGCAGCTTTAAAGCGAGCATCGCCTTTGCCGATGGAGTCGAGCATCATGGCGCCGGACCAGATCATCGCGATGGGGTTGGCAATGTTTTTGCCATAAATATCCGGGGCGGAGCCGTGAACTGGTTCGAACAACGATGGGAATTGGCCCTCTGGATTCAAGTTGCCGGATGGTGCAATACCGATGGTGCCAGTACAGGCTGGACCCAGGTCGGACAGGATGTCGCCAAACAGGTTCGAGGCCACCACCACATCAAAGCGTTCAGGGCTCAGCACGAAGCGTGCTGCCAGAATGTCCACATGGTATTTGTCCCAGCGCACATCGGGATACTGTTTGCCCATGGCTTCAACGCGCTCGTCCCAATAGGGCATGCTGATGGCAATCCCGTTTGATTTGGTCGCGGAAGTGAGGTGTTTTTTCGGACGGCTTTGAGCCAAGTCAAAGGCATATTTCAGAATGCGGTCCGTGCCCTTGCGGGTAAACACCGCTTCTTGCAAAACGGTTTCGCGGTCTGTGCCTTCGAACATACGGCCACCCACAGACGAGTATTCACCTTCGGTGTTTTCACGAACCACGTAGAAGTCAATGTCGCCTACTTTTTTGTTGGCCAGCGGGCAGGGAATACCTGGCATCAGCCGAACTGGGCGCAGGTTGACGTACTGGTCAAACTCACGACGGAATTTCAGCAGCGAGCCCCACAGCGAAATGTGATCGGGCACTTTGTCAGGCCAACCCACAGCACCAAAATACAGGGCATCAAAATCAACCAATTGCTCAAACCAGTTGTCGGGCATCATCTTCCCGTGTTCGAGGTAATAGTCGCAGTGGGCCCAGTCAAAGTGGGTGAATTGAAGGTCGAGGCTATAGCGACAAGCTGCGGCTTCCAGTACACGCAAACCTTCCGGTGCCACTTCATTACCAATGCCGTCACCGGGCAATACAGCAATCTTACGGGTTGTCATGATTTTTCCTGATTTTGGGTGGATTGAACACCCATCCATCTTATCGATAAACCAAGGAGTTTATAAACAGATAAAATGTTGAACAATTAATAACCAAAAAGTTAATTTATGGGCCATAAAACGCCATCGCTGGATGAATTAGAGTTGATTGTTCGTCTTCGACAATTCGGCTCCTTGTCCGCCTGCGCAGACAGCATGGGTGTGTCTGCTGCATACATCAGCAAGCGGTTGGCGCAAATTGAAAGCCGATTGGGGCTCAAGCTCTTTCACCGGACCACACGGCATTTGTCGCCCACCGAAGTGGGCGAGACTGTGCTGGAGTGGGGGCAGCGTGTTTTGGATTCCGCACAGGATTTGCTCGATGCGGTGTCGGCTGAGCGTTTAATGCCCCGTGGCTTGTTGCGGGTGTGTTCCAGTTCAGGGTACGGTCGGGCACGTGTGGCACCCGCGCTGTCGCAACTGGTCAAAACCTATCCTGAGCTTCAGGTTCAGTTTGAATTGTTGGATAGGCGGGTGGATTTGCTCACCGAGGGCTTTCACCTGGATATTCGGGTGGGGGAAGCCACCGAGCCCGATCTCATGTCGCGGCAAATTGCCCGCAATCAGCGCATTCTTTGTGCAAGCCCCAATTACCTTCGCAAAGCCCCTTCAATAGAAAAACTGCTGGATTTACAACACCACGACTGTTTGGTGATTCGAGAACGCGATCAGCAACCCGGTCGGTGGGTGCTTGCAGGGCCAAACGGCGAGGAGACGGTGCGGGTTCAGGGGCCGTTGTCTTCCAACAATGGGGAGGCTGTGCGGCAATGGATACTGGACGGGCATGGCATTGGTTTGCGCAGCGTGTGGGACGTTGCGCCCTTGCTCCGCAGTCGGAAATTGGTTCGGGTGCTTCCCGCTTACAGCCAGGAAGCCAATGTCTACGCGGTGTATCCATCGCGTTTGGGAAGTTCGGCACGGCTTCGGGTGTGTGTGGAGTTTTTAACCCACTACTTGTCTTCCTGATGCCTGTTTGCCCCTCATTCAGACTTAGATAAATTGAACCACGGGTTTGTGAAGTGCCACTTAGCGGTCCTTTAAAACAAAGCATCCAAAGAGTGCACAATGACCAGCCTATCCATCCGTAGTCAAGCCTTTACACAACCCCCAGTCCAACAATCATTCGTCGCTGCCAGGCGAAGTCAACCCAATGCTGTCTTGTCCCGATTCGCCACTCGCCCCATGGGGCAGGTTCTGACCCGGTCGAATGCGCGTGACTGTGGGGCGTCTCTGAATATCGTGTTGGCGGAGCCCATGGGGCAAACCGCACTGGCTCGCATTCAACGGTTGTCTGCCCAAGAAGCCAAGGTGACTTCTCTGCCTGTCATCAAAGGCTCACCCGATGAGCTGACTGAAGCGGTGGTGAACGCGATGAAGGGTCAGTGCACGGACCTGCTGGTGGTGCGCGGCAACTGCAAAGTCAATCAGGATTTGATTGAGCGTTTGTCTGCCGAAGACCGGCCAAAGTTTGTGTTACGGGCAGGTACCGGCATGGACAATTTGAACATGGATTACCTGGATTCCCAAGGGATTGGTTACACCAATACACCCGATGTGAACACCCAAAGTACGGCAGAGCACGCCTTGGCTTTGATGTTGGCCGTTAAACGAAAAATTCCCCAAGCCGATGCCCGCGTCAAGTCTGGTGAATGGAATCGTTCGGTGTTGACGGGCTCTGAATTGGGTGGAAAAACCCTGGGTATCATCGGTGTGGGCCGCATTGGTGGTGTGGTGGGTACGGCTGCAAAAGCCTTGGGCATGACGGTGATTGGTCTGGCCTCAGCACGTCGCAAGGCTGCACCAGGAGAGTTGCCTGCCTATCTCAGTGGGTATGTATCGCTGGACGAACTGTGCGAGCGGTCGGACGTGCTCACCTTGCACGTGCCATTGGACAACACAACCCGCGGAATGATTGGTGAACGGCAGATCGAACAATTGTCGGGCCGAAATGCAGTGATTGTGAATGCAGCCCGAGGCGGTGTGGTGGCCGAAGCCCCACTATTGGCAGCGCTGGAAAGTGGCGCCATTGGCGGTGCTGGTATTGATGTGTTTGTTCAAGACCCCGCACCGGCGGGCAGTGTGAGCGATCGCCTGGCACGCCATCCGAATGTGGTGGCCACGCCGCATGTGGGTGGTCAAACCGTGGAAGCCAGCGAGAAAATGGGTGACGCAGTGGTTGAGCAAGCGCGCCGTATGTTGCAAGACCGCCCACAAGCCCGAGGCCAGTTCGATGCATGATGACCCGATACCGGACGCATTTGCCCGATTCATCGGTCAACTGGAGCGGGCTACAGGCAAAGCCGTCAGTGTTCATAATCCTGTTATCGATCTCGGTGATGCACGTCTTTGCTTGCACTGGGTTCAGGCCGAGGGCATGCCATCCAGCGTGGTGTTTGCGTTCACGTTGACGGCATTCGAAATTCAGGATGCGGCAACACTGGCTCATTTGCTGAGCCTGAACCGGGACATGCTCGGTACTTGTGCCTTGCCCGCCTGTTTTTGTCTCGATGAGTCAGGCCATCATGTGCAGTTTCAGCAGCGCATGTTGCTGGAAGATATGCCCATTTGGGCGCTGGAACGGTATATCCATGACACATTGGAGCGTATGCGTGAGCTGTTTGTGATCGTGGTCAAACCATAACCCGTTCAATCGGTGGCAAGTTTGAAAGCTCGTCATCCGAGTACAGTCTGGAGCGCGTCAAGAAGCGAAGGCCCGTTGGCCGTTCCAGACTGAACATGCCGCCATTGCCTTTCACCACGTCGATGGTGAGGTGGGTGTGTTCCCAATATACAAATTGGGATTCACTCATATAAAACGGCACGCCACCAATCTCGCCCAACTTGACATCGGACGGTCCCAAGGGGAACTCGTTGCGTGGAAACAGCATCGGGGCACTGCCGTCGCAGCAACCGCCGCTTTGATGAAATATGACTTCGCCGTGTTGGGCTTTCAGTTGAACAATCAACTGTTCAGCCTCTGGGGTGCAACTGACTCGTACAGACATTCACGGCCTCCGGAATAATGCATATGGACGACCGCCGAACCCGGGTAGGGCACGGCGGTTGATGACCCAACACAATCAGCGTGTGTGCTGAAAGTGCTTAGAAGAAGCCCAAGGCGTTGGGGTTGTAGCTCACCAGCAGGTTTTTGGTTTGCTGGTAGTGGTCCAACATCATTTTGTGGGTTTCGCGGCCAATGCCCGATTGCTTGTAACCACCAAAGGCAGCGTGTGCCGGGTACAGGTGGTAACAGTTGGTCCACACGCGGCCTGCCTGAATGGCGCGACCCATGCGGAATGCGCGAGATCCATCCCGGCTCCACACCCCAGCACCCAAACCATAGAGGGTGTCGTTGGCAATTTGTAAGGCTTCGGCTTCGTCCTTGAAGGTGGTCACCGACAACACAGGTCCAAAAATTTCTTCCTGAAAAATGCGCATCTTGTTGTGGCCTGCAAACACGGTGGGCTTCACGTAATAGCCGCCGGCCAAGTCGCCACCTTGTTTGTTTTGCTCACCGCCAATCAGGCATTTCGCACCTTCCTGTTTGCCCAGGTCGATGTAGCTCAGGATCTTTTCCAATTGTTCAGAAGACGCTTGCGCACCAATCATGGTGGACTCATCCAGTGGGTTGCCCATCTTGATCTTTCCAACACGGTCGATGGCACGCTCCATGAACTTGTCGTAGATGCTTTCCTGAATCAGCGCGCGGGACGGACAGGTGCACACCTCGCCTTGGTTCAGGGCAAACATCGCAAAACCTTCGAGGGTTTTGTCGAAGAATGCATCGTCGGCATCCATAATGTCTTCGAAAAACACGTTAGGTGATTTGCCACCCAGCTCCAGTGTGACTGGAATCAGGTTTTGCGCGGCATAGCTCATGATGAGGCGGCCGGTGGAGGTTTCACCCGTGAACGCAATCTTTGCAATGCGCTTGTTGGAAGCCAAGGGCTTGCCAGCTTCCAGACCAAAGCCGTTGACGATGTTCAACACGCCAGCGGGCAGCAGGTCTGCCACCAGGTCCATGAACACCAAAATGGAGGCAGGCGTTTGCTCGGCGGGCTTCAGCACCACGCAGTTGCCTGCTGCCAAAGCAGGGGCCAGTTTCCACGCCGCCATCAGGATGGGGAAGTTCCAGGGAATGATCTGACCCACCACGCCCAGCGGTTCCTTGAAGTGGTAGGCATAGGTTTGGTGATCGATTTCGGCGACGGTGCCTTCTTCCGAACGCAGGCAGGCCGCGAAATAGCGGAAATGGTCAATGGCCAGTGGAATGTCGGCAGCCATGGTTTCGCGCAGTGGCTTGCCGTTGTCCAGCGTTTCGGCCACGGCCAGCAGGCGCAGGTTCTGCTCCATGCGGTCGGCCACTTTGTTCAGGATGGTGGCCCGTTCGGTGGGTGAGCGTTTGCCCCAGGCGTCTTTGGCAGCATGCGCTGCGTCCAGTGCCAGTTCGATGTCTTCGGCTTGCGAACGGGCAATCTGGTTAATCACTTGCCCGGTGACCGGTGTGATGTTGTCAAAGTATTGACCACCCAGCGGGGCAACCCATTTGCCGCCAATGAAGTTGTCGTATTTGGATTTGAACGGGAAGGCCACGCCCAGTTTCATTTCATCAACCATGTTCATCAGTCCCTACTCCTGTTGTTGTGTGTGAAGGTGTGGGGCCTAGCGCAACGGGCATGCCAGCAAAACCCGGTACACACTTCGGAAGCGACGTTCAATGGATTGAGAGACGATGGACAAACAACCGGAAACGGATTGCTGAATTCTGCGAGGGGTGTGACGTTGTTTGCGGGTGTGTACGCATGAAATTATGCAGTGTCTTGCATAATTTTGTTGCGTTGCATCGTTTTGAAACAGCTGAGCTGAACGTGCACGGTGGAACTACACATCGTTTAAAAAACTTTCCAGCGGTGTGATGTGTCCCAGCCTGGGTGCTGTGTAGCCCGATGTGGATTGTATGACCTGTAACACTTCGTCGGACTGTAACCAAGGTAGCAGAATGTCCATGGCTGGGAAAGTCAAATCGTTGCTGTGCAGCACCAAAAAATAACGTTCTGTGGACACAGGTCTGAAGTGAAGCTTGTAATGATCTGCCGCCGCCCGAATGCCAAGCCCCAGGTCGCCATGCCCTGCGGCAATGGTGCAAGCCACTGCCAGGTGGGAGTTTTCCTCGTGGAAATAGCCGGGCAAGTCCTCTGGGTTTAAACAGGCCTTGGCAATCAGTGCGTTCAATTGGTGGTGCGTTGAGGAGGCGGAGTTTCGATTCACCAGCAAAGCCTGTTTCCGGGCCACATCGTCCAGCGTGGGGTGCCGGGTTCCGGCACGGCTCATCCAGCCCACTTCACGCTCAAACAATTCAACCACGGACAGGTTGGTGCCCCGCAGCCATTTCCGCATGATCTGGTGAACATGGGAATGTTCTTCCAGACCCACTGGCAAGTGGCAGCCCGCAACCCGAACCTCGCCACGGTGAAGGGCAGACAGTGCAGCAATGCTGCCCGACCATCGCAGCGACACCTGCAGGCGCTTATACAGCGCGGTGGTTTGAAAGAGGCTTTGCAGGGCATAGTCGTCGCTCATGGCCAAGCTGATCCAGGGCTTGTTCAAATCCACATCCAGCCATTCGGCATTCAGCTGCTCAACCACCACACCCAGGTCAGGGGCCATGCGGACCTGGCCCTGTTCAACCATCCACAGCACCTTGTGACCAAAGCGGGTCAGGCAAGCACCTGCGCGACCTTGTGTGGCAATCATGTCCTCGCCCAGCAGTGCATTCAAATGTTGCACCTGGGACCACAAGGTGCGGTAGGAGACCCCCAGCGCTTTGCAAGCCAGCGAGAGCGATCCATGGGTCTGAATGGCGTCCAGAACCTGCAACAGGCGAGCATCGAGTTCAATCCATTGGCCGTCGTCTTTTTTCCAGCGGGCGGCGACTTTCAAATTCAGCATGGGGCCTCAAGCAAGGTTTTGTCAGTTTAGGCATGTCGATTGCTTGCCTTTGGGCCAATACAATCAAAACAGCAGCACCCGTGGGGGCAGTCATCCATGAACAACAGCAACAGTATATTCGCAGAGCGTTTGGGTCTTGCCATGCAGCAAGCGCGCCGATGCGTCGTCTTTTTATGCATGCTTGCGATTTTCGGGCCAAGCCCTGTTTGGTCCATAGAATCCAATCAATCGGTGGACATTCAGCTCACCGGGGGTGATCCACTGGATTCCATGCAATGGCCCGACCTCAAAAACCAATATTTGGGTGTCAATGCGCGTTCGACATTTGACACCGCCATCAAGGTGACCGTACCGATGTTCGCCGAAGATGCGATGAACGTTCCTGTGAGTTTTGATGCCTCGGCCTTGGGCGAGGTGAAAAAAATCATGGTGTTGGTTGATCGCAATCCCATTCGGAAGGTGCTGGAATTCGTTCCAGTTAAAACCAAGGCTGCCTTGAGTTTCCGTTTTAAGTTGGAGCAGGCCAGCCCCATACGCGTGGCAGCCTTGACGCCGGACAATGTGTGGCACGTTGGCTATGCCTATATTGAGGCCTCGGGTGGCGGCTGTACCGTGCCCGGCGCTACACGGGCAGATGGCAGTTGGCCCAAGACCTTGAACCAGGTCGCTGGCAAATTGTTTGATCCCAATGAGCTGCGGCAAAGTGCGCGCTTGCGGGTGCAAGTCTCCCACCCCATGGACACCGGCTTGGTCGCGGGCGTGCCCGCGTTCTACATTGAAGAGTTGACCTTGCGGGACAGTCGCCAGCAGGTGTTGGCGCGTTTGTACCCGTTCGAGCCCGTGTCGGAAAACCCGCTGTTTTCGTTCGACTTTGACCAAAAACCCAATGGACCGATGACGCTTGTGGGGCGAGACAACAATGGCAACCGCATTGACGCACAGGTGCAGCCATGAGCCGTTTTGCCTTGCGCTTGACACACCTTGCTTTGCTGGCGCTGATGGGGACAGGGTCAGCATTGAATGCCCTTGCGGCCGATGGGCCGATGGTGTCGCTGCCCCAGGCAGACAAGGCCCGCCTGGACTACGGATTAAAAGCCACAGACCTTGGGCGCGGTTGGTATTTGATGGCTGGTGCGAATGACGACTTCAGCCAAAACAATGGTTGCAACATCATCAACACCGGTTTTCTGCAAACCGACAACGGTGTGGTGGTGATCAACACCGGCACATCCAGGTTATACGGCGAACAGCAACACGCACTGATTGACCGAGTTACAGGCGGAAAACCGATATTGCAGGTGATCGCGCTGAATTTGCACCCGGATTATTTCATGGGCAATCAGGCCTACGCTGCCAACACCTTGACGGCCACCCCGACCACTGCACAGGGTATTGCTGCCGAGGGCAAAGCCTACGAGGACAACTTGTTCCGGCTGTGCGGCGACTGGATGAAGGGCACGCAGGCGGTGGTCCCACAACCCAGCATTCAAAACACCGGGCTGGTGAATATTCAAGGTCGCAAACTGACCCTGCTCGAATTGAAAGGGCACACCGCATCGGATTTGGTGGTGTTTGACCCAGACAGCCGTTTGATGTGGGCGGGTGGCTTGGTGTTTCACAACCGGATTGTGACCACCCCACATGCACAGATTCAGCCCTGGATTGAAAGCCTTCAGCGGCTGAAGGCGCTGAAACCCTCGGTGGTGATTCCCAGCCACGGCCCCATTTCAAGCGGTACCGAGGCCATTGACCAGACGCTGGATTACCTCACGTGGCTGGATGGCCGGTTGAAGACGGCTGCGCAGTCCGGCGCGGAGATGAACGATGTGATGCAAGCGGGAGCCCCCGAGCGTTTTCGCCAGTTTGCGGCTTATCCCGCCGAGTTTTATCGCAATGTGACCAACCTGTACCCCGCGTATGAACGGGCTGCTTTGCGGAAGCCATGATGTTCCGGACGTATGTTGCAGGTGTCCCAAACTGAAACACATTGATCT
This sequence comes from Limnobacter sp., assembly GCF_036405155.1. GTDB lineage: Bacteria > Pseudomonadota > Gammaproteobacteria > Burkholderiales > Burkholderiaceae_B > Limnobacter. The sequence goes on from NZ_DASWYD010000004.1 coordinate 443,839, forward strand.
CCGGTGGTGTCCCGTTCTGCTCAAGTTAGAGGAAATAGTCGGATTGGCACGAAGCTTGCGAAATGGTTCCACGGGTCGTCCAAGGTTGGTGAATACAGGACGGAAAACCTCAGTTAAGCAACAACAGCAAAGCAACGACGAGAGAGAGGAGAAATTCAAGATGCGCAAGACACTGATTGGCGCAATGGTTGCAGCCGCACTGGTTGCACCCGCAGTAGCCTCAGCCGGGGTTACCGATGCAATGATTCAAAACGATGCCAAATCCACCGAGGACATTCTGTCCTGGGGTATGGGCACAGAGGGTCAGCGGTATAGCCCCCTGAAACAGATCACACCCCAGAACATCAGCAAGCTGACACCCGTTTGGTCGTTCTCCTTCGGTGGCGAAAAGCAGCGCGGGCAGGAAAGCCAGCCTGTGATTCACAATGGCAAGATGTTTGTGACTGCGTCCTACTCACGCATTTACGCATTGAATGCTGAGACTGGCGAAAAAATCTGGAAATACGAACACCGTTTGCCAGAAGGCATCATGCCCTGTTGCGACGTGGTGAACCGCGGTGCAGCGCTGTATGACAACCTGGTGATTTTCTCGACGCTGGACGCGCAGTTGGTGGCGCTGGACCAGGACACCGGCAAGGTGGTCTGGAAAGACAAGATTGACGACTACGCTGCCGGTTACTCCAACACGGCTGCCCCCATCATCGCCAATGGCTTGGTGTTGACCGGTGTGTCGGGTGGTGAGTTTGGTGTGGTGGGTCGTGTTGAAGCGCGCGATGCCAAAACTGGCCAGATGGTGTGGGTACGCCCCACTGTTGAAGGCCACATGGGCTACAAGTTCGACAAGGACGGCAACAAGATCGAGAACGGTATTTCCGGTACAACCAACGCCAGCTGGAAAGGCGACCTGTGGAAGACCGGCGGTGCTGCCACCTGGCTGGGCGGAACGTATGACCCCAAAACAGGTTTGGCTTACTTCGGTACTGGTAACCCAGCCCCATGGAACAGCCACATGCGCCCAGGCGACAACCTGTTCTCCTGCTCCACCGTTGCGGTGGATGTGAAGACGGGCCAAATCAAGTGGCACTACCAGGGCACGCCCAATGATGGTTGGGATTATGACGGTGTGAACGAGTTCGTGACGTTTGACCTGAATGGCAAACGTGTGGGTGGCAAGGCCGACCGCAACGGCTTCTTCTACGTGATTGATGCGAACAACGGTAAGCTGGAAAACGCCTTCCCCTTCGTGAAGAAAATCACCTGGGCCAAGGGCGTGGACCTGAAAACTGGTCGTCCAATTTTTGATCCGGCCAACCGTCCTGGCGACCCCACGGTCAAAGATGGCAAGAAGGGTGAAACCGTGTTCTCCGCACCGTCCTTCCTCGGTGGCAAGAACCAGATGCCCATGGCCTACAGCCCCGACACCGGTTTGTTCTATGTTCCCGCCAACGAGTGGGGTATGGAAATCTGGAACGAACCCATCACCTACAAGAAAGGTGCTGCTTACCTGGGTGCCGGTTTCACCATCAAGACGTTGCCTGGCGTGGACTACATCGGCGCACTGCGCGCGATGAACCCCAAGACCGGCAAGATTGAATGGGAAATCACCAACAACGCGCCGTTGTGGGGTGGTGTGCTCACGACCGGTGGCAACTTGGTGTTCTGGGGTACGCCTGAAGGCTACCTGAAGGCGGCCGATGCCAAGACCGGTAAGGAAGTGTGGAAGTTCCAGACCGGTACTGGTGTGGTTGCACCGCCCGTGACCTGGAAAGGCAAGGACGGCAACCAGTATGTGGCTGTTGTGGCTGGCTGGGGTGGCGCTGTTCCCCTGTGGGGCGGCGACGTGGCCAAACGCGTGAACTACCTGGAGCAGGGTGGTTCGGTGTGGGTGTTCAAGCTGTCCAAGTAATTTTGCAGTAATTTCCGCAGCAATGCGGGGCGGCAACCTTCTGGTTTTTGGTTGAATCGGGGTTGCCGCTGTCGTGAAAGATGTTGTTTCACCCCCGAGTTTCTTGCCTGCTCCGCAGGAAACTTGCACGACGCAAACGTGTTCATCAAATTGCTCCTTGGGACCTTTCTTTGGTCATGATTGGGGATCAAAGAAAGTTGAAGCGGTTTGTGAGTCTCCTAAAACGAATGCGTCTTTAATGCCCGGCTTTCATGCCGGGCTTTTTTTTAGGCAGTTCGACTTTCGTCGCGCCGAAGCGGCACCAGCAGGGCTGTGCCCACCACCATCACGCCAGTGGCCACCAGCAACGAGCCAGAATAACTGCCGGTTGCTGCGGCAATGTAACCGGCCATGGCGGGTGCGGCAATTTGTGCCACACCATAACTCACCGTGAGCTTGGCCATGGCTTTGGCCGGGTTGGCCGGGAAATAACGCCCAATCAAGGTCAGGGTGAGGCTCACGATGCCCACAAAGGTTCCACCGAACAGAATGGCGCTGACGATATTCAAGGCCACGCCATCGGTCAGCACAGGCAAAATGATCGAGATGATTTGCAACACGTAGGCAATCAGCAAGGCGCCGATGACCCCGGTGGACCGGGCAACACGGTCCCACACAAAACTGGAGGGTGCTGCGGCCAAGCCCACAATGACCCACACCCAACTGCCACGCCCAGCCAACAGCGGCAACTTTTCCAGAATGGCCACAATGAAGGTGGCGCTGAGCACATAGCCGAAACCTGCGCAGAAGTAGGTGGCCAGCAGCAGGTTCAGTGTTTTACTGGAAGGGGGTGGTGGGCTCATGGCTTGAGCCTGGACCGACAGTGCCTGCGGCGCTGGCAACCAAAACCAGGCGGGGAAAAAAGTGAGGACAGCCAATACGCCAAAGGCAATCCATTGTTCATCCCATTGCAGGTGGGGAATCATGAGTCCCACTGCAGCACCGGACAGCATGATGCCCAGCCCGACGCCTGCAAAGTGCAAGCCCAGCTCGGGTTTGTGACCCTTGCGCATTAGCCAGTTGAGTACCAGTCCGGATGCCAGCAGCATGCCTGCGGTGCTGGACAGGCCCCCGATAAAACGCAGGATGGACCACAGAATGGGGTCGGTTGTCATGCCCATGGCAAAGGTACTGAGCACGCCCAACACCAGGCCGATGCGGTACAACACAAATTTGGTGGTGAGGTCGGCAATGTTGGCGGCCAGCAACGCACCGGCAATGTAACCCACATAGTTGAAGGTGGCCAACCAGCCACCGGCCAGATAACTCAACCCGGCCTCGTTGCGCATGACAGGCAGCAAGGGGGTGTAGGCAAACCGGGAAATGCCGACTGTGAGCAACAGTGCGCAAATGCCGGCAAACAACACTTGTGCGCGGTGGGTGGGTTGGAGGATGCCAGTCTTTGGCGGTGTGGCGGTGTTCATGGGGATGGTGTGTTGGTCGCGAGCACGCAGTGTACTGCACCATGCTGAAAATTTCCCTCAGGGTTTAACTGGTGCCTGGTGACGACACCCATAAAAAAAGCCCCTTGCGGGGCTTTTTTGGGCGCAGTGCGGTCTTAGAATTTGTAAGCCAATTGGGCTGACAACACGTAGGCATGGCCATCGGCTTCGCCCACGATGGTGTTCTGTTGGCCAGCAGCTGGATTGCCCTCCGTGCGGTTCACATTGGCGCTCTTGGGTTTCACGTACTGGAATGCCACATCCACTGTGGTTTTCTTGTCGATCAGGTATTGGGAACCCAAGGCCAGGGTGTAGCGGTCTTCATCCGGCAGGCGGACAGTGCGGCGTTCATCGGGCACAGGTGAAATGTCATACGCCAAGCCAGCTTTCAGGTTCACGTGGTCGTTGTACTTGTAAATACCGCCCACTGCAAAGCGCCAGGTGTTTTTCCATTCATAGTCTTGCGGGGTGAGTGCTGCGGCACCGGGGCCCGCATTTTTACGCTGGAAGTCCAGTTGCTGAATGGTGCTCCACTCGGTCCAGGTCGCATCCGTCAACAACTGCCACTTGGGGTCCAGTTGAGTCACGCTGGAAATGGCCAGGCTGGCTGGCAGGCGGATTTTGGAGGTGAGGTCGCTGTTGGAGAACACAGCGGCCACCGGTGCGGGCACGTTGCTGAAGGTGACATTCCCTTCCAGATCTTCTTCAATCGATGAACGATAGGCCACACCGACCCGGGTGTTTGGGGTGATCTGCCCCATGACTCCCAGGTTAAATCCGTAGCCCCAACCATCGCCCTCAATGGAGGTTAGTCCTTCAGTACCGCCAAATGGTGCAAAGTTGACCTTGGACGTCAATTTGGCATCCAGCTTTTGGGCTGACACACCGGCACCCACGGACCATTCTTTGTTGACCTGGTAGGACATGGACGGGTTGATGTTGATGGACTTGATGTCGGATGTAACGCCTTGGAAGCGACCGGCCCAGTTGGGGTCATAGTCGGTTTTCAGGCCAAACGGGGCGGTGACGGACACACCAAAGTTGATCTGGTCATTGTAGGGAACCACCAGGTGAAAATTGGGGATATAACCCACGTCACCAAAGCTGCTGCCCGCACCAGCTGGACGTCCGGGGGGTGGGGTGGAGCTGGTGGTGTTGAAGTCTGCATTCAGGTCCACATAGTGGGCGCCCAGCACAAACTGGCGCTCTTTGATGCGGCTCATGGACGCCGGGTTGAACCAGGCGGCGCTGGCGTCTTCACCGATGGCGGCTTTGCCGGCAAAGGCCACGCCGGCACCACTGGCGTTTTGTTCAAGCAGGGCAAAACCGGCGGCATGGGCTGTGCCGGCGGCACACAACAGGGCGAGGGCTGCTGGGATGGAGCGTATTTGGAATGGTCTCATGTCTTCCTCATTGAGGTGGATTTGGATGTGAGGCCATTGTAAGCAAAATTCCGAACGGTCGTGCGGAAAATGATCAGTAAATTATCTATTTTTTGTTAAATTGTTGTATTTGGGTAATTCAATAAATAGACGATCTGTCAATAAATTCAGCCGTGTTGAAGGGGTTGCACTGCGCCACCCTGTTGATATTTCCACAGCGCCAAACCCAGCAAAAGCGCGGTGCTGCCAACCAGCAGACCTGCGCTCCACAACACCGAATACTCAGCATGGCTGCCAAACGCGTGGCGGAGCAGGTCAACACCATAGGTGAACGGGTTCAGTTGGGCGATGGCGCGTGCGGCAGCAGGCATGCTGTGGGTGGGGTACAGCGCACCACTGAAAAAGAACACCGGGAAAATGACGAAATTCATGAGCACGGCAAAGCCATCAATGCTTTTGGAAAAAACGCCGCACACCACACCCAGACTGGCGCAGGCCGCAGCACACAGGGTGGTTCCCGCCAGCAGCAGCCCAAGGTGGGGCAGGGTGAATTGTCCTACCCAGGCAAACCAGGGTGTGAGCGACCAACCCAGCGGGTGCACCAGCCAATTCAGGATCTCCAGCAAGATGAGGATAAAGCCCAACAGGCCAGCTTGCAGCAAGGCACCCAGCATGGCGGCCAAGGCTTTTGACAACAGAACATGAATGGGGTGAACGGGGGCGGTCACCAGCAGGCGCATGGTGCCAGCATCTTTGTCCAGCGCAATCGACAAACCGCCGATCATGCCACCGAACAACAAGGTCATGGCCACAATGCCCGGCAACAGGCGCGTGCTGTAATCAGCGCCTGCCAGGGCTTGCAGGCCACCGCCGATGACCCACATCCACAACAGCGGACGCACCATGGCTGCCGCCAGTCTGTCCCGTTGGCGAAGCTGTTTGTGCATTTCACGGCGCAACACGGCAATGTAGAAATTCTTCATTCTCCGCTGTGGTCCTTCTGCAATGTCCACACAAACCAGTCGGTCAGGTTCACGGGTCGGGTGGCGGTAACGCATTGCGCAGGCATTTGTTGCAGGGCCTGGGCTGGTGTGCCTTGCCAGTGCACTCGGCCCTGGTTCAGGAATACAACCGCGTCGCAACTGCCCGCCTCATCCATGCGGTGTGTGGCCACCAGCAGCGTCAACCCGGCCTCCGCTTGAAGTCTGGTCAGGGTGCGCCAAACAGCGTCTTTGGATGGCACATCCAGCGCATTGGTGGGTTCGTCCAGAATCAACACGTTGGGTGTGTGGATGAGTGCGCGGGCGATGTCAACCAGGCGTTGTTGTCCGCCTGACAAACCAGCCACGGTGCGATTGAGCAATGGGGCGATGGGTACCAGCTCCATCAGTGCTTCTACGCGTTGGTCGCAGGCTTTGGCGCTCATGCCCTGAAGACCGGCTGCAAAGCGCAGGTTGTCTGTCACGCACATGAAGCGGTCCAGTGAAACAGACTGGAACACAAAACCCAGTTGCCCGCGTGCAGCAGGGCCCAGCGCGCCAATGTCTTGCCCTTGCAGTTCAACGTTGCCGTTGCCGGGTCTTAAAAGCCCTGCAATCAGGCTGATGAGGGTGGTTTTGCCAGCACCATTGGGGCCCAGCAAACCCACCAAGTGGCCTTTGGGAATCTGGAAGTCGACCTGTTGAAGCGCGGTTTGCTGACCCCAGGCGTAGCTGAGGCTGCGGCAAGCCAAGGCGGGCGCTGGCTGGGGCATCACGGTCAATCAGGTGCTGGACAGGTGACGGGAATTGGCATCGTTGCGGTACCACACCACGGGTGCCTCGGTCAGACCAGCGCCTGCCTGCTGTTCGGCTTTTTGTACTTTGTAAACCGGTTGGTTTGGGCTCATGGTTTGAGCCTGCTCCACAAATTGCACCACCTTCTCGTGGTGGGGGGATTTGTGGCACACCGGGTCGGCCTGGGCGGCATCACCCGTGATGAGATAGGCCTGACAGCGGCAACCACCATAGTCCTTGGCTTTGTCGGGGCAGGTGCGGCAAGGGTCCTTCATCCAGCTGTCCCCGCGGTAGCGTGTAAAACCGTCCGACTCATACCAAATGTGTTCAATGCTGTGGGTTTTGACATTCGGAAACTCAAAGCCGGGCAGCATGCGTGCGGCCTGGCAGGGCAGTGCCGTACCGTCCGGGCTGATGCTGAGAAACACGTTGCCCCAGCCACTCATGCAAGGCTTGGGGGTTTTCTCAAAATAGTCGGGCACCACAAACAGCAGTTTCATGCGTTTGCCCAGCTTTTCCCGCCACACCTGCACCCGTTCTTCGGCATGGCGCAATTGCGCGTGGGTGGGAATAAGCGCCGCCTTGTTTTGGTAGGCCCAGCCGTAATATTGGGTGTTGGCCAATTCCAGGTATTCCACGCCCAGTTTTTCGGCCAGTTCGATGATGGCGTCGATGTGGTCCAGGTTCAAGCGGTGCAGCACCACGTTCAACACCATGGGCCAGCCAGCGGCTTTCACGGCTTGAACAATCTCCAGCTTTTTGGCGAATGTCTTGGTGTCAGACAAGGCGTCGTTGGCCGCCTGGGTTGCGTCCTGAAAACTGACCTGAATGTGGTCCAGGCCCGCCTTTTTCAACGCCTCCAGCCGTGCAGGCTTCAGGCCGATACCAGAGGTGATCAGGTTGGTGTAGTACCCCAGTGAATGGCCATAGGCCACCAGTTCTTCCAGATCATCCCGCAACAGCGGTTCACCCCCCGAGAAGCCCAACTGCACCGCCCCCAAGGCGCGTGCTTGTTTCAGCGTGTCCTTCCAGGCTTCGGTGCTGAGTTCAGTGTCTTGCCGTGTGTAGTCCACCGGGTTGTAGCAAAACACACAGTGCAGTGGGCACCGGTAGGTCAATTCAGCCAATAGCCACAGCGGGCCAGCAGGGCGAGGCGTTGCCATGGTCACGATTTACTCAATCCAGTTTCGGCGCAGGGCTTCTTCCAGCATGCTGGTGATGTCGGCGCCCAATTCGGGGGTGTTGAATTTGGCTTCCAGCGTCGCGATGATGTCGCCCACCGTGCGTGAGCCATCGCACAGCAAGAGGATTTCACTGGCCGACTGGTTCAGTTTGACCATGCCCTCTGGATACAACAGCACGTGGGTGTTTTGCGCGGCTTCGTATTGCAGGCGAAACAGGCGGTTAAGTGTGGGGTGGGTGGGCAGGTTCATGCGGCTGCTTTCCTGTGCGAGGTTGATGTGTCGTTGGGGTATGCCGCGGCAATCGCGTCTGACATGCTCCACAACACATCCAGCTTGAACTGCAAAATCTCCAATGCGCGCATTTGCTCTGCCCGTGTTTTGAAATGGCGCAGCGTGACCTCAAGGCCATGCTCCACATCGCGCTCGGCCAGGCTGATTCGGGACCGGAAATAGTTCAATCCATCACTGGCCACCCACGGGTAGTCGGTGGGCCAATTGGCCAGGCGCTGTTTGTGAATTTCAGGTGCGAACATTTCAGTGAGCGATGAACACACCGCCTCCTGCCAGGGCGCTCGGCGCGCAAAGTTCACATAGGCATCCACCGCAAAGCGAACGCCGGGCAGCACCAAAGCCTGGCTCCACAACACACTGCGTTCAATGCCCACCGCTTCACCCAGTCGGCTCCAGGCCTCGATGCCCCCGGCATTGTCGCCAAAGCCATCGTGGTCCATGATGCGCTGAATCCAGCGGCGACGGGTTTCGCGGTCATCGCAGTTGGCCATGATGGCCGCGTCTTTTTGGGGAATGTTGAGCTGATAGTAAAACCGGTTGGCCACCCAGCCTTGCAGTTGGGCTTTGCTGAGTTTGCCCTCGCGCATCTGCACATTGAACGGGTGATGAATATGGTAGCGGTCACCTTTGCTGCGCAACTGGGCTTCAAATTCCGCGTGGGTCCAGGGTTGCTCGCTCATGCCACTATCTCCATGCCATCGTAGGACACTTCAATGCCATTGTCGGCCAGAATGGCGCGCTCGTCGCTGTGGTCGTACAAAATCGGATTGGTGTTGTTGATGTGGATGAGCACTTTGCGTTGATGCGCAAACTGGCGCAACTGGCTGATCATACCCGACCCTTTTTCACCCGGTTTGTCGGTTTGGGGCAAGTGGCCCATGTCGGCGGCCATTTTGCTGGAAAAGCCTTGGGTGATCATTTCATCTTCGGTCCAGAAGGTGCCATCAATCATCAACACATCGGCTGCCTGCATGTAAGGCAGAATGTTGGGTGTGATTTCTCCAAGACCCGGTGCATAAAACACGGTTTTGCCCGTGGACACGTCTTCAATCAGCAAACCGATGTTGTCGCCCACGCGTTGGGCGTAGCGGTTGGGTGAGTAGGGCGGTGCCTTGCTGACCAGGGGAATGGATTTGATTCGAATGGTGTCCAGCGGTGCAATGCTGAAGGGCTCGTCACACTCGGTGCACAGCGGGGTCCACTGCACGCCACAATAAAAGCCTAGGGTGGGCACCAGTGGCAAGCCATTGGTGAGGTCTTCCCACACAGCGGGCGTGGTGTACAGGCGCATGGGCGTTTTGCTTTCACGCATCATCAGCAGACCGGTGGTGTGGTCGATTTGTGCATCCATCAGGATGACTGCGGCAATGCCCGAATCACGCGGGCTGCGATTGGGTTGTAACTCGGGTGTGTTTTTGATTTGTGTCAGCAGGTCTGGGGAGGCATTGACCAAAATCCAGTTGGCGGATCCATCGGATATGGCAATCGACGATTGCGTTCTGGCTTTGTAACCGGGTGCACCTGCGCGCACCGCCTGGCAGTTTTTGCAGTTGCAATTCCACTGCGGAAAGCCACCACCGGCTGCGGATCCCAACACTTTTATTTTCATGGGTTTGTTTGCTTCAGGGTAAAAAAAACCCTGAGCCCCATGATGGGTGCCCAGGGTTTGTTCAATCGGCAATCAGCGATTGGCGATGTACATGGTGATTTCGAAACCGAAACGCATGTCAACGAATGATGGTGTAGTCCACTGCATGAAAATTCCTCCTTGTGCTTTTGAATAAAACCCTTCTGCTTCCGGGAAGGGGCTGAGTTTGAAGCAATTGGCTGTTGTCGAGCATTGCCATTCTCAAACCAGTTTTAGCAAAAGCCGTGCCGTGCGGTCCTTGGCTGTTCGATGTGTACCATTCTGCAACACCTTCGAATGTAAAAAGGCGCAAGCCTTGTGGGCCTGCGCCTTGGGAAGATCACCAACGGAGGGTGGTTGGGTGATCAGAAGAAAATGATGGCGCCCACTGCGAAGGTGCTTGCTTCACCCTTCTGTGAACGCTGGGCCAATGTGCCGCCCTGGTATTTCTGTTCAATGTTGATGTACTCGGCACCAATGGTCAGGCTCGGGGTCAGGTTGTGATACAGGCCCAACACGTACTGATTGGTTTGGTCCAGCATCAATGTGTTGGCGGCGGTGTCTGCACCGGTGGCATCGAGGCTGGAGGAACCATAATTCACACCGATTTTGGTTTTGGGTGTGATTTTGTAAGTGGCTTGGGTGAAGTAACCCTGAGAATCACGCTTGCCGCCGTTTGCATCGTATCCACCGAAACCGATCAGTGTGGTACCCACACCGCTGCCACCGAAGTAGTTGCCGGTCAGGCTGAGTTCACCGAAGTTCAATGTACCGCCGGCTTCGTAACCGTTCAGCTTGCGATCGGTGTTGGCCGTGGTGCTTTTCTGGGACTGATTGATGAACGAGGCCCACAGTTTGCCGGTGTTGCCCAGGCTGTACGTGGCCAGGCCCTGGAAGCCTGGTGAGCTGTTTTCGGCAGTGCCTGTGCCGCCCAGGTTCTTGGGCTGGAATACGCCTGCGGACAGGCTGAGGTTGCCAATCGCGGGTGTGGTGTAAGTGATTTGAGGTTGGAATTCGGTGTAAATGTAGCCTGCACCAATCGAACCCAGTGTGGTGTTCAGCACACCGTTGTAGCCGGATCCACCGCCCACAGCCAACAGGGACATGTCGTTCAGAATGGCGTTCTGACCAAACAAGCCGATGTCACGACCAGCCTTGATCGTTCCCATTTCAGCATTGCCGAATTGCAAATAGACGCGACGCTGGTCACCCACGGTTTGACCCACGCCGCCAGAGAATGCGCCAGCGCCAGTGTTGGTCGTGCCTGGGTCAATGGAGATCACGGCTTTCAGGTCGTAGCCTTCTTGTTTGGTGGAGGCGCTGAACACGATGAAACCGGGCAGAAGACCGTTTTGAATGGTCGTGCGGTCCTGGCCTGTGGCTGTGCTGCCGCACACGCCCAAGGCACCGGACGCGCCGGTTTGTCCAACGTTGTCACAGCTGGTGGTGTTGTAATACGCATTCACCGAACCAGAAATGTCCATTTCCCATTCACCGGCCTTGAAGCCGATTGCGTGGGCCGATGTACCCATGGCTGCCAGAATTGAAGCTGCTACTAATTTTTTGCTGATCATGTGATCAACCCTCCAGTTGTAGTTTTAAAAGTTGTTGCTTGTTGTCTTCCAAAGCCCGCCCACATCACGCGTGCGTTTTGTGGACTTGGAGGGCATAGGGCAAAAGGTATGCCAGTTAATAAGTTATTGAAAATAATGAGAAAAATAGAAAATGTAAGAAAAACCTGTACGTTCAAGGAAAACACTGTGACGTGACTCAAGCGCCTCTGGCTGGAGCAGGAATGACCCGCCGTGACGCAGGTGTGTGATGCAGAGCGGAGCAGGTGTTCTGACCTTGTTGCAGGGTGTGCAAGGTCAGCACAACAAAAAAAGCCACCCTTGGGTGGCTTTTTTCGGGAGGCTCATGCGGTGAGCCTGAGGGTGCGTTTATTTGGTATTCAAGCGCCGATAGATGGTGTTTCTGGAAATGCCCAACATTCGGGCCGCTGCACTCACATTGCCGCGGCAGCTCTCCAAAGCTTCTTGAATGGCTTTGGATTCCAAATCGTCCAGATTCATCGGGTGCTCGCTTGGCCGTGCCTGCATCGCCGTGTGTTTTCCGCCGAGGTAGCCTTGTGCTCGAGCATCATGCAGGTTTCGGCTGTCCACGCGATTGTCGTACCGGCTGTCTTGCACGGGGTCCTCAGCAAAATCATCCCGATAACCCATCCGTGCATTCACCGAGAAAGCACTGGGTTGGCGGGTGTCCATGGCTTGCCCCGGGTCTTGTCGACCTTGGTTGAACCAACCATTGAACCGACCTTCCCGAAATTTGCTGAAAGTTTGATCCAGACCACCGGTGGGTGCCGTGGGGCTGGATGCGACCGCTCGCGCTGCGGGCGCAGCGGCTTTGGCCGGTGTGTGCACTTTGACCTGAAACGGGAACTTCCGAACTGCTTGCGCTTGCCCCATGTTGCTGCGCACTTGGAAGGCTGGTCGTCGGTGCTCAACGTTGGACGTGTCGGGTTCGTTGTGCTGCGAATCGATGTTGTTCGACATTGCAGACGCATGCACTGGCGCACTGCTCACCGGTTGATTGGTATGCTCAGCAGCCGCGTGGGCTTTGTCCAGGCGAAGTGTCTCCCACTCATCCAGAAAGTCATCGGGCAGGTGGTCCCACTCAATCATTTCCCGGTCTTCTGCCATCACACTGGCTGTTCGCAAAATATTGGTCAATTGGCGAATATTGCCCGGCCAGCTGTGCGTTTGGAATGCCGATAGCACCTCATCAGAAACCCGGATTTCCGGATTGCTGGATTCATTTTCCAAAATGCGCTGGATGATGCGCGGCAAGTCTTTCCGCTCGCGCAGTGCAGGCAGTTTCACCACCAATCCGTGCAGTCGGTAGTACAGGTCTTCCCGGAAATCGCCGGTTGTAATCAAATCGCGCAGATTGCGGTGGGTTGCACAAATCACCTGCAAATTGACCGGAATACTTTTTTGGCTACCGAGTGGTGTCACCACCCGCTCCTGAAGCACCCGCAGCAAGCGGGCCTGCAGCGAGATGGGCATGTCGCCAATTTCATCCAGAAACAGCGTGCCTCCATTGGCCTGCAATATTCGGCCTTGCGATCCCTTTTTCTTGGCGCCCGTGAAAGCACCGTCTTCATAGCCAAACAGCTCAGACTCAATCAATGTTTCCGGGATGGAGGCGCAATTGACGGCCACAAACGGATAGTCATGCCGTGGTGAGTCGTTGTGAATGGCTTGAGCCAGTATTTCCTTGCCCGTGCCGGTTTCTCCCAAAATCAAAATCGGGATGTCTTTGTCAATGACCTTGCCAACCTTGTCGATCACTTTGGCAATTTGTGGATCACCGGTGTTCAGGTACTTGAGGCTGGACAGGTGGGTTTTCTTGCTGCACTGGGTGTGGCCCGACGACTTGGCTTGCGTGTGGTTGGTTGCCACACTGGGTCCATTGCTGTCACTGCTTTGCTTGGCCAGTCCCACTGCGTCAAAAAAGCGGCTTCGGCCCACCGAGCCCAGGCTGGCGCGCGCGGTGACCTGGTTCCCGTTGTGCAGGCAGAGAATCAGCGGGATGGGGTTGGCCGTGCGGTAATGGTCGATCAGGGACGACAGCGGCATGCCAAACAGCGAGCTGAAGGTGTGTGACTTCAAGGCATTGCTGGACATGCCAAATTGAATCATGGCGGCCCGGTTGGCCGCCAGAAACTTGCCGGCTGGCGAGAATGCGGCCGCGCCTTCCACCACCGACCCGAGGAATTCACCCCGTTGGTGGAAATGAAGAATGATGGCGTCCTGAAAGGATGAATTGAACAAGTGGTTTTCAATCATCTGCGCAGACATTCTGACCAGCCCCATCGTGTGGCGGTGGTAGCTGCGGTAGTCGCCTGTCACATCGAGTACACCGATGGGCAAGCCTGTCGGGTCGAAGATGGGCGCGGCAGAGCAGGTTAAAAACCGGTTCACATCCAAAAAATGGTCCTGACCATGAACCACGGTGGGCAGCTCTTCAATCAGTGCAGTGCCAATGGCGTTGGTGCCTTTGCTGCTTTCGCTCCAGGTCACGCCCGGTGACAGTGCCACTTTCTGGGCCTTGACGAGAAAGTCGTCGTCGCCCAACGATTCTATGATGGTGCCGCTGGCATCCGTCAGTAGCACCATGCTGTGTGTGTTCACCACCTGCTCGTACAGTGTCTCCATGAATGGCAGTGCGCACGAACGCAAACGGTTGTTCTTTTCCACCAATTCGCGCAGGGCGGCGCCCGGTGGCGGGGCCATTTCGACTTTGGAGCTGGTGTCCAAGCCTGCTGCGCTGGAACGCTGGTGGGCGCGCCGAATAAACTCCAAGTGCCCTTCCGTGCCGGGATCAATCAACTCAAGCACTTGGGCCCGTGAAGCGACGCCCCCAGTGTCCTTGTCGGATAGGTAAGTCATCCGTGTCTCCTGCTTTTTGTGGGTGCTGCGTTGTTATAGGTATCGTATTGCGATGCTACCAAAGCCCTGCGTGTCGGGTTCTTGTGACCCGTTCACCGGCAGTGTTGACCGCTGATGCAAACACTGTGCCAAGTCTCTGCAAGGTGTTGCAAAACTGAACACTTGACCTGTTCAAGATACCACACATTTATTTTGCTGGCTGTCAAAAAGGTCTTCTGATTTAATGGTGTTTAACAATCCTGTTTGCGTTGCAGCACGCCACTCTCGAGCGTCCTGAAAGCCCATTTTTTTCCTTGTTGGCATGCGCCTTGCAACACCGCCACTGTTCGATATTCAAATACAGATAGGAGTTGTGGATGTTTGCTCGTAAAGCCGCTCTGGCGATTGTGTTTGCCCTTGCATCGGGCGTGGTCATGGCCCACGGTGATGTGGTTCCACAGGCTGTGGATGTTTCAACCTTGAAGCCGCTTGGCGACAATATGCTGGACAGCAATCCGTATTCCGGCGACAAGGAGGCCATCCGCGTGGGTTCTTCGGCCTACAACCAAAACTGCGCGCGCTGCCATGGATTGGAAGCGGTCAGTGGCGGCATATCCCCAGACCTGCGCAAACTGAATGATGAATGCGCAACCCTGACCAACAAAAAGGCCAAGGCCCAATGCCAGGTTGACATTGACAGTTATTTCCGCAACTCGGTGCTGGGCGGAAAAGTGCGGGATGGACGGGTTTACATGCCCCCATTTGCAGGCATCTTTGGCCAGGAAGCGATTTGGGCCATCAAGTCGTACATTGAAACCCGCAAATACGAGTAACTCCAGGAGCCGTTCATGAATGTGTTGCGCCGTGCGCTGACCCAGCGAGTGGTCCAGCTTGGCTTGTTGGTTTTGACCGCGTTGTCCCTCCCTGCGTTGGCGCAGGAAGCGGAGGACTGGGAGCGGGTGAAGGCATCGGGTGTGCTGAAGGTGGCGGTATACAACCACCTTGAACCCTTCTCCGACCAGGGCAAGGGGCTGGACGTGGACATTGCCGCAGCGCTCGCCAAAAAACTGGGTTTGAAAATCCAGGTGCGCGCGTTCAATGAAGACGAAACCATGTCCGATGACTTGCGCAACATGGTGTGGAAAGGCCATTACCTGGCTGGTCCGCCTGCCGATATTTTGATGCATGCCCCCATTGATGACTATGTGATGCAGCAGGAAAAGCAGGTGCTGTTTTTCAACCCGTACACCCGGGATGACATCTTCGTGGCGCGCAATGTCAAGTCGCTACCGGAATTGACCAGCCTCGAGCCCTTCATGAAAGAGGGCAACAAGATTGGAGCGGAGGCAGCTTCGTTGCCCAGCCAGTTGTTGGCGGGTGCAGACAGCGGTTCGTACTCGTCCAATCTTGTGAACTTCAAATCGCCAGGCGAGGCTGTTGAAGCCATGCTAAAAGGTGAGCTGGTGGCTGTGATGGCAACACGCGCTGAGCTGGAAGGCGCGTTGGCCAAACACCCGGAGGCAAAGGGCAATTTTTATGTGTCACGAGTGCCGCACAACTCACTGCCGCCGAAGGGTTGGGTGGTTGGCATGGCGACCAAAAAGGGCAACCAGGTGTTGGCTGAAAAGCTGACCTCAGCGATGAATGAATTGAAAGAGTCTGGCGAGTTGGCCAAGCTGTTTCAGCAGTATGGGTTGACATACGTTCGGCCATAACCACTGTTGTTTAGTGTGCAGAGCCGTGCAGTGACCAAAGATTTTCGAAGGCTTCACTTGCGCCACTGCTCGGTTACCTCGCCCTTGGCGACGGCCAATCTGTGGCTCAAAACCTGGGCCTCGCGATCGCTGAGGTCGACCCTCCAAAAGTAACGGTCGGGAATCGACCTCTGGGCCAGCCGTAAGGCTGTGCCCACCGCGCCTGCTTGTCACGGTTTTGCAGATTGTCCTGACTGTCGCTGCAGGGGAGGTGAACCGCGCAGGCCGCAGAGACGGTGCCACCAAATTGCACCGAGTCTTTTTGCCCCCCAGCAATACCGATATGCCCGGCGCCGAACAGTCAGCCCCCCGATCAGTTTGACCCGTACAGCATTCGAACACACGGACCGAGATGTTTGAGCCACGCAGTGGCGAGTTATCGGTCCGGTTCGAGTGCGCGGGGCAACCTTTACCTTCGGGGGGCGTTCGGGCCGGGCAACCGGTGTTGCTGGGGGCTATAAATGGGACCGGGCAATCGGTGTTGCTGGGGGCTGTACACAGTCACGGGCTACCGGCGTTGCTGGGCGCAGACCAACGAACCGGGCTACCGGCATTGCTGGGGCGAATAACTGGCAGACCCGATAAATCGCTCCGGCGTGACACAGTTGCACCAAATTGCAACAACTGCTCCATCTGAATGAGAGTGGTTTTCAAAAACTCGGAAATCTGTTGCCGAATGAACCTTGAAAGCAGCACTTTGGTTGGCAGGGTTATTGCATAACAGGCTTTGAATGTGGGTTACAAACCCGCAAACCCAGAACAAATCCAACAAATCAATGCGAGGAACACGGGATGCAAAAGTCTCTTCACATCACGCCTGACAAGTGCACAGGTTGCCTGCAGTGTGAAATGGCCTGTAGCTACGAAAACTACCAGGTCTTCAATACCTCATTGTCGCGAATCAAGGTTTTCGACTTCCACCACACTGGCAAAAAAGTGCCCTACACCTGCACCCAGTGTGACGAGGCTTGGTGCTTGCACGCATGCCCGGTCGAAGCCATTACGCTGGACAAAACCAATGGCGTGAAAGTGGTGAGTGAGTCCGTGTGTGTGGGCTGCAAGGTGTGCACCATCGCTTGTCCTTTCGGCACGGTGAACTATGTTCAGGAGACCGGCAAGGTTCAAAAATGTGACCTGTGCGGCGGTGATCCAGCTTGTGCAGAAGCGTGCCCAACCGGTGCGATCACCTTCGTGGATTCCAACTGGACCGGACTGGACAAGATGAAGCAGTGGGCTGACAAGCTGGGCAACCAGACACACGCATAAGCAAGCAAGAGAAGGGAGAATTTGAAATGGCATGGACCAAAAAAGTATTGCGCGTGAACCTGACCGAAGGCACCTGCAAAACCGAAGACCTGCGCATGGATTGGGCCAAGACCTATTTGGGTCAGCGTGGCCTGGCCACCAAATATTTTGTGGAAGAGGTGGATGCCAAGGTGGATCCACTCTCGGTTGACAACAAGTTGATGTTTGCCACGGGCCCTCTGACTGGGACCATGGCCTCCACGGGCGGTCGCTATTCCGTGATCACCAAAGGCCCGCTGACTGGTGCCATTGCCTGTTCCAACTCCGGTGGTTATTGGGGCGCCGAGTTGAAAAACGCCGGCTGGGACATGGTGATTCTGGAAGGAAAGGCGTCCAAGCCAGTCTACCTGTTCATTGAGAATGAGAAGGCGACCATTCTGGATGCGTCGGACCTGTGGGGCAAAAGTGTTTGGGAAACTGAACCCGCCATCAAGACCAAACACCAGGACCCGCTCATTCGCGTGACATCCATTGGCCGCGCCGGTGAAAATCAGGTGTTGTATGCTGCGATTGTGAACGACTTGCACCGTGCTGCCGGGCGCTCTGGTGTGGGCGCTGTGATGGGCTCCAAGAACCTGAAAGCGATTGCTGTTCGAGGCACCAAGGGTGTGGGCAACATTGCCAACCCCAAGGAGTTCATGAAGGTCACTTTCGAGAAGAAAAAAATTCTGGCTGAAAACGCAGTGACTGGCCAGGGCTTGCCCACCTACGGCACCCAAGTGTTGATGAACGTGATCAATGAAATGGGCGCCATGCCGACCAACAACCACCGCGAGGTGCAGTTTGACGGTGCGAAGGACATTTCTGGCGAAAAAATGCACGAAAAGCGCCCCACGGATGGCAAGGCCAACCTGGTGACCAACCAGGCCTGTTTTGGCTGCACCATCGCCTGTGGGCGAATTTCCAAAATCGACGAAACCCATTACACGGTCGAGAACAAGCCGCAGTACTGGGGTGCCTCGGGTGGTCTGGAATACGAAGCGGCCTGGGCGCTGGGTTCGTCCAATGGTGTGAACGACCTTGAAGCACTGACCTACGTGAACTTCCTGTGCAACGAGCACGGCATCGATCCGATTTCGTTTGGGGCCACCGTGTCTGCGGTGATGGAACTGTACGAGATGGGTGTGCTGACCGAGCAGCAAATTGGCGTGAAGGCGCCGTTCGGTTCTTCTGAAGCGCTGACCAAGCTGGCTGAGTGGACCTGCAACGGCGAAGGTTTCGGCAAGGAAGTGGGGCAGGGTTCCAAACGCCTGTGCACAAAGTACGGTCATCCTGAACTGTCCATGAGCGTGAAGGGTCAGGAATTCCCCGCCTACGACTCCCGGGGCATTCAGGGCATGGGCTTGACTTACGCAACCTCCAACCGCGGTGCTTGCCATTTGCGTTCATACACGGTGGCCTCCGAGGTGCTGGGCATTCCAGTAAAAACCGACCCCTTGACCACTGACGGCAAACCCGGTTTGGTGAAGGCGTTTCAGGATGCAACGGCCATTTTCGACTCGGCGGGCATTTGCGTGTTCACGAGCTTTGCCTGGACGCTGGCCGATGTTCAGCCACAAGTGGCGGCAGCGTGTGGCGAAGAGTTTGACATGCCCAACCTGGAAACCATGGGTGAGCGCATCTGGAACCTTGAGCGCCAATTCAACCTGGCCGCTGGCTTTACCAAAGCCGACGACGACCTGCCCGCGCGTTTGAAAAAAGATGCTGCCAAGGTGGGGCCAGCCAAAGGCTTGGTCAACGGCATCGACAAGATGCTGCCCGAGTACTACGAGTTGCGTGGCTGGGACAGTGAAGGACGACCCACCAAGGCCACACTGGAGCGTCTGGGGCTATGAGCAATCGTTCCAACACAACGCGGCACGTTATTTTGGGTAACGGGCCTGCGGGAGTGGTCGCTGCAGAGCAAATTCGCAA
The DNA here is from genome assembly GCF_036405155.1 of Limnobacter sp. Classification (GTDB taxonomy): domain Bacteria; phylum Pseudomonadota; class Gammaproteobacteria; order Burkholderiales; family Burkholderiaceae_B; genus Limnobacter. The sequence goes on from NZ_DASWYD010000004.1 coordinate 462,888, forward strand.
GCAGCGGCCTCACGATTCGATTGTGATGGTGGGCTCAGAGCCTGAGCCTCCATACTCCCGCATGGCCATTCCCTACCTGCTGATTGGTCGGGTAGATGAAAGCGGTACCTATTTGCGCAAAGACCCAGAGCACTTCAAAAAGCAGAACATTGAAGAGGTAAGGGCCTTTGCCAAAAAGCTGGACACGGCCAACAAGGTGGTCCACCTGGACAACGGTCAGCAGTTGTCGTACGACAAGCTGTTGATCGCGACAGGTGCCCGGCCCATATCCCCGCCCATTCCTGGTGTGAACCTGCCGGGTGTACACCCGTGCTGGACCTTGGAGAATGCGCGTGAAATCATCGAGCTGGCCAAACCGGGTTCGCGCGTGTTGCAGATGGGCGCTGGTTTCATTGGTTGCATCATCATGGAAGCGCTGGCCTTGCGCGGTGTGAAATTGACCGTGGTGGAAATGGGCAACCGCATGGTGCCCCGCATGATGACCGAGGGCGCAGGTTCCATGATCCGTGACTGGTGCATCCACAAAGGCGTGAATGTGTACTGCTCCACCAAAGTGGAGGCCATTGAAGAAGGCAACCCACTGCGTGTACGCCTGTCCAACGGTGAAACGCTGGAATGCGACCTCATCATTTCTGCAACCGGTGTGAAACCCAATCTGGATTTTCTGGAAGGGTCCGGCCTGGAAGTGGACCAGGGCTTGCTGGTGGATGACCACATGCAAACCAATGTGCCGGATGTGTATGCAGCGGGCGATGTGGCACAGGTTCGGGATTTTTCAACCGGGCAAAAAACCGTCAACATGATTCAACCGGCGGCGGCCGACGACGCGCGGATTGCTGCACAGAACATGATGGGATTGGGAACCCGAACACTGGGCAGCCTGGCCATGAACGTGCTGGACACATTGGGTTTGATTGCTGCCAGTTTTGGTCAATGGTGGGGCGCTGAGGGCGGTGACAGTGTGGAGTTGAAAAACACCGACGGTTTTACCTATCTGCGCCTTGAGTTTAAAGACGATGTGCTGATTGGGGCCACCAGTTTGGGCCTGACTGACCATGTGGGTGTGATGCGTGGGCTGATTCAGGGCAAAATCCGGTTGGGTGAATGGAAACACCATTTGCTCAAAGATCCAACCCGACTGATGGAAGCCTACCTGGCTTGCGCACAATCCCAAAGCACATGGAAATTACCTTCAAACTCTTTGCAACACTGACCGACTACTTGCCGGCGGACCGTGTGGACAACGCGGTCCGTTTGCAGGTGGCTGATGGCAGCACCGTTCAACAACTCATCGACCAGTTTCATTTGCCCGAAAAATTGACCCACCTGGTGTTGGTCAACGGGGTGTATGTCGATCCCGCAGATCGAGCATCCAAAGTGTTGACCGACGACGATGTGCTGGCCATTTGGCCCCCCATTGCTGGCGGCTGATCGGCATGCCTGATTTTCAAACCCACAAGACGCTCGACATGAGTTGTACTGAGCGGGAATTGCTGCGCTGGCTGGACATGATTTCGGGTGTGGTGCCACGTGGATCTGTTGCGACGATGTCGCAGGACTTTCAGTTGGAAAGCGGTTTGGCGCGTGTTGCATGGAGCACGCTGCCAGACCGGGTCATCGCATTGGTGCGCATGAAGCGGCTAGAGGTGTTGCTGCAATTTACGCCAGGTGTTGAATTGGAAGCACGGGCGAAGTTCGTTAAAACCTTTGAGTTGTACACGCTGCGGGGCGGTGGGTGATGACCGCCGACATGGCTGTGATTGGCACTGCGCCACCGATGTAACCCCTGCCTGTAGATTGCCCCCCAAGCAACACCGGCAGCCTGTGCCGGTTTATGGCCCCCCAGCAACACCGGTAGCCCGTGCCGAACGCCCCCCCGACAGTAAAGGTTGCCCCGCGCTTTCGAACCGCCCCGAGAACTCGCGCCGGTGGCGCTCAAACATCTCGGTCCGTGTGTTCGAATGCTGTGCGGGTCAAACCGATCGGGGGGCTGACTGTTCGTCGCCGGGCACACCGGCATTGCTTGGTGGCATGGCACCGAGTCGGTTGGCGGCCTGCGCGGTTCGCCTCCCCTGCAGCGACAGTCAGGGCCATTGGCCCGAGCGTGCCAAGCAGGCGCGGTGGGCCAGGCCTTCAGGCTGGCACAGAGGTCGATCCCGACTCGCTTTTTGGAGGGGCGACCTCAGCGATCGTGAGGCTCAGCGAGGGGAATACCAATGGACCGTCGCAAAGGGGTGCGAACGCGCAGTGCCAAGAGGTGAACGCGCAGTGCCAAGAGGTGAACGCGCAGTCTCAACCTATGGCGCACTTCTGCCCGTTATCCAGACCGCAATATCCCCATTCGTAATTTCCCGTAGTGATCCCAAAATCCGGGTTTGCATCCTTGCGCATCCCTTGAACTTCAGTCCATAGTCTTCCGACAAGAATTCAATCAACAACCCCCAAGGAGGCGAAGAATGATGTTCAACCACGTGAAGAAGGCGCTATTGGCCAGTGCATTGTCGGGTCTGGCATTGGTGTCCATGCCAGCGAAGTCTGCTGAATTCATCAACATTCTCACCGGTGGCACCACGGGCATCTATTACCCGCTGGGTGTTACCCTGGCCAAGGTCTATGGTGATCACATACCGGGTGCCCGCACCCAGGTGCAGGCCACCAAAGCCTCAGTAGAAAACCTCAACTTGCTGGAACAGGGCAAGGGCGAGTTGGCCTTTTCGCTGGGGGATTCGGTGAAACTGGCCTGGGAAGGCGATGAGGAGGCTGGTTTCAAGAAGCCATTGAAGAAACTTCGCGGTATTGCAGCGGTGTATCCCAACTACGTTCAGATCGTGGCCGCCAAGTCCTCCGGTATCCAATCGTTGAAAGACCTCAAAGGCAAGAGTGTGTCCGTGGGGGCGCCCAAGTCGGGTACGGAAATCAATGCGCGCGCCATTTTTGAAGCGGCGGGCATGGGCTACAAGGACTTGTCCAAAACCGAATATCTGCCGTATGCCGAATCGGTCGAACTCATGAAAAACCGTCAAATTGATGCGACCCTGCAATCGGCGGGTTTGGGTGTGGCGTCGCTGAAGGATTTGTCAACCTCCATGGACGTGAACATGGTCGCGGTTCCGGCTGACATTGTCGCCAAAGTGGGAGCGCCCTACATCGCTGCCACCATTCCAGCCAACACCTACAAAGGGCAAGACAAAGACGTACCCACCGCAGCGATCGTGAACTTCTTGGTCACCCGCGCTGATGTGTCGGATGAAACCGCTTACCAAATGACCAAATTGTTGTGGGACAACTTGCCTGCGCTGCGCACTGCGCACAAGGCGGCTGAGGCGATGAAATTGGAAAACGCCTTGCAAGGCATGCCCGTGCCCCTGCACCCAGGCGCAGCCAAGTTTTACCGCGAAAAGGGTTTGTTGAAATAAGCTCACCGCATCGTCCAACCATTTTTTGCCGCTACACACCATGAGCGAACATTCTCAGGCGTCCCCGTCCTCGGGCTTTCACGATCCCACTGCTGAGGCTTTTCCGGCCACGTTAGAGGGGCGTTTGTTGTTCTGGATTGCCGTGGTTTTTTCCATGTTCCAGATCGCAACGGCTGCGCACTGGCTGGACTTGCCCAGCCAAGTGGTGCGGGCATGTCACGTTGGTTTTCTCTTGTTGCTCACCTACCCGCTGGTGGCCATGGGCAAGGGCGCTGTTTGGAAAACTGTGGCCTGGTTGCTGGCCCTGGCCGCGGTGAGTGTGGCGGTGTACCAATGGTGGGAATACAGGGACTTGCTGCTGAGGGCCGGCGATGCCAGCCAGCTGGATGTGGTCATGGGGGTGGTGGCCATGGGGACCATTTTTGTGGCCACTTGGGTGCTGATGGGGCCCGCCTTGCCGGTCATTTGTGGTTTTTTTCTGGCCTATTGCCTGTTTGGCCAGTACCTGCCTGACCCGCTGAACCACCGCGGCTATGACTTTGCGCAAGTGGTGGAACACATGGCATATGGCACCGAGGGCATTTATGGCGTGCCCACCTATGTGTCCTCCTCGTACATTTTTCTGTTCATCCTCTTTGGTTCCTTTTTGGAAAAGGCTGGGATGATCAAGCTCTTCACCGACGTGGCCTTGGGACTGGTGGGTCATGCGCAGGGCGGGGCGGCCAAAGTGGCTGTGGTGTCGTCGGCGCTCATGGGGACCATCTCGGGCTCGGGTGTGGCCAATGTGGTCACCACCGGGCAGTTCACCATTCCGCTGATGAAGCGGTTTGGGTACCGCGCGGCGTTTGCCGGGGGAGTGGAAGCCACGGCCTCCATGGGGGGGCAGTTGATGCCACCGGTGATGGGGGCGGTGGCCTTCATCATGGCCGAAACGCTGGGTGTGGAATACGCTGAAATCGTTCAGGCTGCCATCATTCCAGCCATTTTGTATTACTTTGGCGCATTCTGGATGGTGCACCTGGAGGCTGGCAAGCATGGCTTGGTGGGCCTGAAAAAGTCCGAACTGCCATCGGCATGGTTGGCCATCAAAACCCAGTGGTTCCTGATTATTCCTTTGGCTGCTCTGGTGTGGTTGCTGGTGGGCGGTTATACACCTTTGTTTGCTGGGACGGTGGGTTTGGCTTTCACGGTGGTGCTTATTCTTGGGGCCTCGATTGCCATTGGTTTGCCCTCCATGGCCATTCGGGTGCTGTTCTGGATTGGTTTGGGTGTGGTGTGTGCGGCTTTTCTAAAATTTGGCACTGGGATTGTTGCTGCAGCCATTATTGCTTTGATCGCCGTCAATGCGTTCAGTAAAGGGGGGCGTGAAACGGTGCTGGCCTGTCGTGACAGCCTCGCCGAAGGTGCCAAATCTGCACTCCCGGTAGGCGTGGCCTGTGCAATCGTGGGGGTCATCATCGGAACGGTGACGCTCACCGGGGCGGCCAACACCTTCGGCCAGTTTGTGGTGAGCGTGGGTCAAAACAGCCTGATTTTGTCGCTGGTGTTGACCATGGTGACCTGTATCATTCTCGGCATGGGCATTCCCACCATTCCCAATTACATCATCACCTCCAGCATTGCAGGCCCGGCGCTGGAACAATTGGGTGTGCCCCTCATCATCAGCCACATGTTTGTGTTCTATTTTGGCATTTTGGCAGACCTCACACCGCCTGTTGCACTGGCCTGTTTTGCTGCAGCGCCTATTGCGAAGGAGCGCGGGCTGAACATCTCAATCGAAGCAGTGAAAATTGCAGCCGCCGGTTTTGTCATTCCCTACATGGCTGTGTACGACCCGGCCCTGATGCTGCAAGTCAAAGGCGACTGGCATCAATACCTGCCCGGTGTGGCCTACATGGTGTTCAAGTCGGTGTTGGCGATTGCCTTGTGGGGCGTGTCGGTGATTGGCTATCTGGGTGTGCGCTTGCCGTTCTGGATGCGCCTCTTGTCCACTGCCGCCGCCTTCCTGCTGATTGCCGCCATTCCTGCCACCGATGAAATTGGTTTTGCGTTGTCTGCCCTGTTTGCCGTGTTGGTTTGGCGTATTCAAAAAACCAATGCCTTGTCGGGTGTTCAATCCGCATGAGTGTGTGTGCCCTGGCTGGCCCTGTGCTGGTGGCCTGCGTGCAGTCTGCTGCATTCAGCCTGGGTTGGACCCACTCGGTGGAGCGCGTTGAATGGCAGGAAGACTGGCGAGTAGAAGGGCATTCGATGATTCAGACCCAGGCCCGGGTCAAGGGCAGTGGTGCAGGCATGGACCCGGCCCCTGGCGCCGTGTGGAAAGATGGCTGGTATGTTTGGTCGCCAGAGCCTGCCCTGCACCTGAAAGAAATCCGGTTGGCCAATTCGGGTCAGACCGTCAGCGCATGGACCTTGTGCGACTTGCCTGCACGGGCGCATTGCGTGAGCCTGGGCCAAGCCCTCGGTGAAAAGCATCACCGGAACATGTCGAATCAGTTTTCTGACGGTTTCGTATTGCAGGTCATGCCGCCCGCACCGACACCCGCTGAAAAGCCGGGTGGCGCTTTGCCCAATCCCTGACTCCAAGCCCAGAAAGCGAGTTCGAAATCAGTTTGAACCCCCACCTTTTGCCGGATGGTGGACAAATTGTTGCTGACTGTTTTGGCACTGATGCCCAAAGAGACTGCTGCCTGGTCAATGGTGTACCCCTCCACCAGCAAGCGAACAATGTCCACTTCACGCGGACTCAGCAAACTGCTGTCCAAGTGAACATCGGAGGAGATGTGCCGACGACCTGTCAGCGCATGCCGAATGGCCTTCACCAGTTCTCCGGGTTCGCTGGACTTGGTGACATACGCGATGGCTCCGCTTTCCAGTGCCTTGCTGGCCACCACGGGACTGTCGTGCATGGACAAAATAACCACGGGTAAGTCGGGCCATTTCAGCTTCACGCGTTTGACCAACTCCAGACCGCTTTGGCCTGGCATGCTGATGTCCATCACAGCCACATCCACCCGGTTTTGGCTCAACCAAGCCATGGCCTGTTCGGCGTTGCTGGCCTCCTGAATCACCTTCAGCTCAGGGTCCATTTCAATGAAGCGCCGATAGCCAGCGCGCACGGCGGCATGGTCATCCACCAGCAAGATGGTGCATTCAATTGGCATGGTGCATTTCCTGCGTGCTTGCGTTCATCGGAATGCGCGCCGTGAGACAAAATTGACCGCCACTGCGTTCTGTTTTGACCTGCCCACCCAAGTGTTGCACGCGCTCCTGAATGCCAGTCAGTCCGAGCGAAGGTTCTATGGGGCCAGGTTCAACTTGGTCATTGTCCACGATCACCACCCATTCCCCGGTTTGTGCGTCCAGTCCGCCCAACACGCGCACGTTTTTGGAGGGAGCATGCCGTGCTGCATTCGTGAGTGCCTCCTGCAGCACGCGGTAAAGGGCGGTTTTTTGAGGCAGTGTGAGTTGTTCGCCTTCATTGGCCCAGGCAAAATCCACAAACCAACCCTTCCGCCTGGACCAACTGTCCACCAGGTCCAGCACGGCATCGCGCAGCGAAACCTCCAGAAGCAGATGGGGTTTAAGCTCACGCAGTGAGCTCCGGAGCCACAGCATGAGCTTTTGAACCTCAGCCTGAATAGCCTGCGCCGCTTCTTGTGCATGCCCCTGGCTGTGCCTGGACAAAAACGCTGAGTTCACTGAAATGGAGGTGAGCATTTGGCCCAGTTCGTCATGCAATTCCTGTGCGATGGTGGCACGTTCACGTTCCTGCATGTCAATCACCCTGCCCAACAGTTCGCGGTTGCGCAATTGTTCGCTTTCCAGCGTCTGCAACAGCTGTCGAACGCTGTCTTCAATGTTCCGAAGTTCAGTCAATTGGAATTGGGGTGCCGCATGCATGTCGGTTTTGTGAAGATTGCTGGATTGTTCGATGTTTTTCAACCAATCCACCAATTGCTGAAGGGGCGCATTCAGTGCACCTCGCAACGACCACCACACCACCACCCCGCTGCCCACGGCCATCAGCAACAGCATGAGTGATGTGACCAGCAATTCTCGGCGGGTTTCAGCCTTCTCCTGCTCTGCTTTGCGCAGGGCCAGTTGATCACGCAGGACAGAATGACTGCTTGGGTTCATGCCGCTGGACACAGCCAGTTCCGAGTAGAGGTCCTCGATCAGATCGTGGGCAGCGTCGTATTCGGTGGTGACATCCTGTCGGCCCATGCCGAAAACAATCACGCCACATACCACGGCCCACAAGCCCAAGGCAATCAGCAATCGTTTGATCAACAGCGTCTGAAGCTGCATGAGAAAAGTCCTGTGGACGGGGTATGTTGAATCTTCACTTGTTTAAACGGGAAGTACAAGGTGGCGTGTGCCCTTTGGGAAAACTTCCCTGTTAAAGCCCATCAATCGCAGACACACTGGGTGCATTGTAACCAGGCCATTGCTGCCGAATCGTGTGAGGTGTGAAGTGTCTGTTCCTGAAGTCCGATTGCATCCAGTCATAGCATGTTCGTGGGTTCTCCTCTCTCCACTAAGCCTGCTTCTGTGTTTGGTCTCATCGGCTTGGGCGCAAAGCCTGGAAGAGGTGAAAGTGATTTCTACATCTCCTCTTCCAGGGGCTGCGATACCCGAGGCACAGGCACCGTTCAGTGTCAAAAAGGCCAATCGTCTTGAGCAAAACGCCAGTCGCGAGTCCCTGTCGGAAGGTTTATTCCGAGGCATTAGTGGCGTGCAAGTGAACGACAACCAAGGCAATCCTTACCAGGCTGATGTGACCTATCGTGGATTCTCAGTCACGCCTTTGCTGGGTACGCCACCAGGATTGTCGGTGTATGTGGATGGCATTCGTCAAAACGAAACCTTTGGGGATGTGGTGCGCTTTGATGCCATTCCGCAATCTGCACTGAAGCAGGTCTCTGTGCTTCCGGGAACGCTGCCGCAGTTCGGTTTGAACTCACTGGGTGGCGCTGTGGTGATGCAAACCAAAAGCGGGCGAGATTTCCAGGGGCAGCAGCTGGACATTGAAGCCGGTGGCTTTGGACGCAAACGGCTGGGTTACCAACAGGGCTGGGTGGATGCATCCACGCAGCGGGACTTTTACATCAATTTGAATGCATTCGACGAACAGGGCTGGCGCGTGCAGTCGCCCAGCAATGTGCTGCAGTTGTTTGCAAAAATGGGCGTTACCGGGGCCGACAGCATGGGCAACTTGACGTTCAATGCGTACGACTCCAGTTTGAACGGCAACGGTGTGGTGCCGCGCAGTCAATTTGATCAAAGCCGGTCTCAGGCCTACACCTACTTCGACAACACGAAGAACACTGGTGCGCAGTTGGCCTTTGACTTTACCCGGTATTTGAAAAGCGGGGCAGAAGTGTCGGCCAATGTGTTTTATCGAACATCCCGGTCCCGGACATTCAATGGTGACGTGAACGAAAATGAGGATTACCGATTTGGTGTTGCACCGTTTGAGCCGGGCAATGGTGCCGGCCCCAATTACAACGTGACGTGTGATGCGCCACTGGCTCAAAATTCACCCAACGGACCGGGTGCTGCACCCACCGTGACCACCGACAATTGCACAGCATCCAACAACCGTGGTCTGCTGAATCAGGAGGCGCTGGGCCTTGGTGTTCAACTCACCCTGACGCCCAAAGGCATTCACACGGTGGCTGTGGGGGCACAGCTCGAGCTGGGGCAGTCTGACTTCCGTCGTTCGTACACGCTGGGTGTATTTGATGCCAATCGCACGGTGGTTGAACTGCAGCGGCCCATCGAGCAGGTGAATGTGGCGGCGCGCAACACACAGCTTGGCCTTTATGTTCAGGATGTGGTGACCCTCAGTGAGAAAACCTCGGTGTTGTTGGCGGGACGTTACAACCGTGCAACGGTCAAAACCAATGACCGGATTGATGTACCGCTGGTCAATGCTGCAGGCAATGCCAGCCCTGGCTTGAACAATGACTACACCTACAACCGATTCAACCCTTCCGTGGGAATCTCCCACCTGCTGAACTCCGGCACCACGATTTACGCCAGTGCAGGGACCAGCAATCGAACACCCACACCAGTGGAGTTGGCCTGTTCTGACCCCAATTTCCCGTGCTTGTTGCCCAATGCGATGGCCGCGGACCCTTATCTGAAACAGGTGGTGACCACGACCGTTGAGACAGGATTGCGCCGCAACTGGAAGCAGGGCGGTCTTGAATACACCACCGCATTCAATGTCTTCCGGGCTGAGAACAAAGATGACATTTTGTTTGTGACCGATGGTGCGGGTTCGGGCGGTTTTTTCCAGAATTTTGGCAAAACCCGCAGGCAGGGTGTGGAACTGGATTGGGGGGTAGAGTCCACTCGCTGGGACCTGTCGGCCAAATACCAATATCTCGATGCCACCTTTCAAAGCACCGGGCGTCTTGCTTCGCACGGCAACAGCAGTGCTGTAGATGCGACTGGTCAGGTTGCCGTGGAGAACGCATACATCACGGTGAACCCCGGGAACAAGATTCCTGGCTTGTCGGAGCACAATCTGAAACTGTCATTGGGTTTCAAAGCCAGTGCCAAAACCACCGTGTTTGGCGACATGCAGGCTCAAAGCAAGCAGTTCGCGCGGGGTAATGAAAACAACCAACACCGGGCAGGAACGTTCAACAACTCGGTGTCTGGCGACTCTTTCACCTTTCAGGACACAGGCGTTATCCCGGGCTTTGCCGTATTCAATGTGGGCATTAACCACAGCCTTGCCAAGGGCGTAACGCTACTCGCCCGTTTGAACAACGTCTTTGATCGACGTTACTTTAACGGGGGTGTGTTGGGTGGCAATGTGTTTGATCGGAATGGACAATTGGTCGATGATGAGGCCAACGTCCGCTATGAAACCTTTCTGGCTCCGGCCACACCGCGCAATGCATGGATGGGCCTGAATTGGCGGTTTTGATACAACCGACTCATTGTTGGGGAATGTCCACAATATTCAGCATGCCGGCAAATCGGCTATGCTTGTGGGTGTTGAATATCAGGCGGATTGGCAGGCATGTTGGGCAGCAAAGCGCGTACGGTGGTAAGGACATTGGCATTGGCAGGCTTGGTGTGGACCCTGCAGCCAGATGCACAGGCCGCCGTTGCTGGCCCGGACATTTGCTGGATACAGCACCGCGCGACCATTTACGAATACACCTGTGCCGGTCAATCATTGCCGGCCGACGGTCAGGACTATGCTTTGTCTCTGTGGGTGCTGACGGGAAACGACAGCAATGTCGTGATTGACACCGGCCCCACCACTGAAGTGGGCAAGGCGGCGGCGCACGCCATTCTCGAGAAGTTTGGCAACAAAACCCTGTGGCTGCTCAATACCCAACCCAAGCCGGAACACGTGTTGGGCAATCTGGGGTTTCGCCAAGCCTTGGGCAACCCGCCCGATTTTGGCAAGCAAGTGGTGGCCACCAAAAAAACAGCGGAGTTGATGCAGGCCCGTTGCGGCAAATGCATTGAAAACCTCGGAGCGCGTTTGGGCAAGACTGCCATGGCCAACACACAACCTGTTGTTCCTCAAAAACTGCTGCTCAAAACCAAAGGGACCCTGTGGATTTTGGGCAAGGAGTGGGGCAGTTGGGACTATTCCACCGAGGACAATCTGGAAAGCGAGCAGGCGTTGATGCTCAGCAACACCGGCTTGAATGTGATGTGGGTGGGGTCGGCTGTTCAGCCACGTCCAGCGCCCGATCTGTTTGACGGCAAGGTGGGCGACCGTATCAATTACCTGGCCAAGTTGCAAACCCAAATGAAGCCCGACACGCTGCTCATGAGCTCATTTGGTGCGCTCGACCCCAGCTGGGTGGAGCGCAATCTGACCTATTTCCGGAACTTGCAGACTCGCATTTTGTTTGAGCTGGACCTGGGCACCAATGAAGTGGATTTGATTGATGAACTGGGCAAGCCACCGGCCAATGCAGAGCCACCGGCCACACGCATCACGGCGCAGGGCAATGTGGACTTGAACCCCGCATGGACCGCCCGCGACATTGAAAACCACCAGTTGAACATTCAACGCATCATCCGGCAGACTGAGGGTCTGTTGTTTTAAAGGCCTCAGGCGGCCAGCAACTCCAGTTCGCGCTCCACGTAATGCCCAGCCATGTCCGCCAGGCCTTGGGCCAGGTCATCGAAACTAAAGCCCGGGTTGGGGTGGTTCAAATAGCGGATCATGGTGGACATGCCACTGTTGATGAAGATGTACGCCACCGTCTGCAGGCGGTTCATCCGCAAAATTTCGGGGTGTGCAATGGCATGCTGCACAAACAAATCACTCAAGGCCCGGTAAATGGGCACAAAGGGCACGTGCCGCTCCATTAGGGCCGATTCCCGCGCACAGCGTAGGTAGCGCTCATTGTTTTTGTTCAGGAATTGGGCGGTTTCCACGATCAATTGGTGAATGGCATCCCGAAGCGAAACCCGAACAATGTTGGGGGTTACCCGCTGGATCAGCTCCACCATTTCCTTTGAAAAGCGTTCGCCCATGGCCGCATAAATGGCCTCTTTGTTGTCGAAATATTCATAAATCGACCCCACGCCAACCCCTGCATATTCAGCGATTTGGCGCGTTGTGGCGCCCAAGGCACCGTGCTCGGCCACCGCAATAAAAGCGCCTTCCACAATGGCGTCCACCGTGTGTTTGGAGCGTTGCTGTTGGGGTTTTCTGGGCATGGTCAGGGGTCCTGAAAGGGGGTTGAATCCGAATTGAATCCGAACAAACGTTCGTCTTAATATGACATTGTTCAATGATACGGTCAAGAAGGAAAACGAATGTTCGGTAAAAAAATCAGCAAACAGGCCAACGCAGTCGTGACAGGCGCGGGCAGTGGTATTGGTCGGGCCTTTGCGCTGGAAGTGGTTCGCCGGGGCGGCCGGGTGGTGGTTGCAGACATCAGCCTGGACCGTGCGCAGGAAACCGTCGAACTGATTCGGGACCAGGTGGCCGGTAAATTGAAAAACCCGGACCTGGTGTTTGTTGACCAAGCCTGGGCGGTCCAGTGCGATGTGTCCAAGTTGAAAGACGTGGAGGCACTCGCACTGGAGGCCGAACGGTTGTTTGGCGGCACAGCAGAGCGCAGCGCCATTGATGTGGTGGTGAACAATGCGGGCGTTGGCTTGGGCGGTCTACCCGTGGGTGAAATACCCATGGAGGACTGGAAATGGGCCTTGGGCGTCAACCTGTGGGGCGTGATTCACGGTTGCCATGTGTTTGCCCCCCGTTTGAAGGCCCGCGGGCGCCTAAAGCGTGCCGGCATCATCAATGTGGCCTCCACAGCCAGTTTTGCAGCCGCGCCCCTGATGGGCCCTTACAACGTCACCAAGGCAGGCGCCTTGGCGCTCAGCGAAACCCTGGCGGCTGAACTGGCGGGCAGCGGGGTGAATGTGACCGCACTGTGCCCCACCTTTGTCAAAACCAACATCACGCGGGATGGCCGAATTGCCGGTGGGTCCAGTCAGTTTGCCGACAAGCTGATGCAGTGGACCGGTGTGTCGGCCGATGCCGTGGCCAAAGAAACCCTGGATGCCTTGGACAAAGGGCAGCTGTATGTGCTGCCCCAACTGGATGCCCGGATGATTTGGCGAATGAAACGCCTCATGCCCGGAAGCTACACCCGCGGTGCCGGTTTGTTGGCCCGCATGGCCGCCAAAACCCTTTCTTGATAAACGCAGCAACAGGAGTGCAACATGCCGCAATTGGATCTTGAAAAAACCCTTCGACGCATCAAGGAAAACCAGTGGGCGCTGGCCGATTTCGACTGGGACGCACCCGGTGCAGAAATGATTTCGGAAGAGCAATGGCCCAAACTCAAAGCCTTCATGGCCGACCTGACCTGGATTGAGCACATTGGTGCGCGCGGTTTTGCTGCCATGGCCAAGAAAGCCCCCAACGACACGCTGCGCGAAATTTACACCTGGTTTCACGCAGAAGAGCAGCGTCATGCCAACGCAGAACTGGCCTTGATGCGCCGCTGGGGCATGCTGAAAGACGGTGAAATTCCCGAACCCAACATCAACCTGCGTTTGACGATTGAATGGCTGGACAAATACAGCGACGAAATGCCGCTGAATGTACTGGGCAGCGTCATCCCCATGCTGGAGGTGACACTGGATGGTGCCTTGTGCAAGTTCCTGCTGGATGAGGTGAAAGACCCGCTGTGCCACCAGGTGTTCAAGCACATCAATGCTGATGAAGCCCGCCACCTGGGCGTGGACTTCCACGTGCTGGAAATGTTGGGACATGGGCCTACTTACCGCCTAGCACTCGAAACCCTGGCCACTGCCATCAACCCCAAACTGTTGCTGGGCGTGGCCGTGTACTTCCCGCTGCTGAACAAAATGCGGGACAACATTGTTGCCATGGGCTTGAAAGAAGAAAAGTTGTATGAGGCCATGGCCAAGTTTGAAAAATACGGTGGTGAAACACCGGAAGGGCGCCGCAACCCCTGGTTTCAGTTGATGCGCATGCATGGCCGCTGGGTGATTGACCGCAGCAACAAGCTGTACCACGTGCCGGTGGACGCTGCGGTGAAAGCATCGGGCTACATCCCGAAAAGCTGGTTGCCCAAAGTGCCCACCTGGGTCAACAAACTGACCTGGCAACCCACGGCTTGAACGTTTAAAAACCGATTGATGACGGACATTCACCCATGAAAACACCCACCAGCGCGGCTTTAAAAGCCAACGCACCCAAAACCACAGCCAAAAGCCGACGCGGTCCGTCCAGCATGGTGTATGACACCCTGATTGTCGGCGCAGGCTTTGCAGGCCTGGGCACCGCCATCAAGTTGCGTGAGAATGGTGTTCACAAACTGGCCATTCTGGAACGGGCCAGCGAGGTGGGCGGCACTTGGCGGGACAACCAGTACCCCGGTGCAGCCTGCGACATTCCGTCCAACCTCTACAGCTTTTCATTTGCGCCCAATCCAAATTGGTCCCGCAGCTACTCGGGCAGCCGGGAAATTCTGGCCTATGTCAAAACCCTGGTGAGTGATTTTGGTCTGGAACCGCTGATTCACTTTCAACAGAACGTCACGAGCCTTGAGCTGGATGAAGCCACCGGTGTGTGGAACCTGCACACGGACAACGGTGAGGTGTGGCGTGGCCGGGCGGTGGTCATGGCTTCTGGGCCGTTGGCCAATGCATCTCTGCCCAAGATTGAAGGGATCGACAGCTTCAAGGGCAAAAAAATGCACAGTGCCCGTTGGGACCATGACTATGACTTTTCAGGCAAGCGCGTTGCGGTGGTGGGCACTGGGGCCAGTGCCATTCAGATTGTGCCCGAGCTGGTGAAAAAGGCCGCCAAACTCAAGGTGTTTCAGCGCACGCCGCCTTGGGTGATGCCTCGGCCCGACTTTGCTTCATCGGGCTTGACCCGCAGGCTATTTGCCAAAATGCCGATTACCCAAAAGGCTGTGCGTGAAGCGCTGTATTGGACCCATGAAAGCATGGCGCTCGCCGTGATTTGGGACTCGCCCCTGAGCCGGGTGGGTGAACGCTTGGGCAAAGCGTTTTTGAATGCCCAGGTGAAAGACCCTTGGCTGCGCCGTCAGCTTCAGCCCGATTACACCCTGGGCTGCAAGCGCATTTTGGTCAGCAATGACTATTACCCAGCGCTGCAGCAACCCAATTGCGAACTGATCACCTGGCCGATTGCGCGCATTTGCGAGGACGGCATTCGCACTGCCGAGGGCATTGAACACCAGTTTGACTGCATTGTGTTTGCAACCGGTTTTGATGTGCCCAAGAGTGGCACACCGTACCCGGTGAAGGGCATCGGCGGGCGTGTGTTGGCACAGGAGTGGAGCAGGGGGGCGAAGGCTTACAAAAGCATCAACATCAGTGGTTACCCAAACCTGTTCATCATGTTTGGCCCCAACAGTGGCCCGGGCCACAACAGCGCTTTGGTTTATATGGAGCAACAAATTGGCTACGCCGTGAAGGCCATTCGCCACATTGTGGACGGGGCCCCCAAGCTGCTGGATGTGAAGCCAGAGGTGCAGGAGCGCCACAATGTGGACCTTCAGCGCCGCTTGGCCAAGACCAACTGGAACAGCGGATGCAAAAGCTGGTACCTCACCGACGATGGGTTTAATGCGACCATGTACCCGGGCTTTGCCACCCAGTACGCCCAGCAAATGGGTACGCTGGACTTGAAAGCTTACCGGGAGATGCGGGTTCAGGTGAGCGCAGTGGCCTGATGTTTGTTGGAGCGGGTGGCCTGAAATCGACATTCGGGCTGGTAGACTAGACTCAGTATTCTTCCGAGGCTGAGCATGTTGCCCACATCACCAGACCCAGGCTCAACGCCTGAGCCCGTATCGTTTCGCGAAGCCTTCTGGTTCTGGCTCAAGCTGGGCTTTATCAGTTTTGGTGGCCCAGCCGGGCAAATTTCCATCATGCACCAGGAGCTGGTTGAAAACCGCCGCTGGATTTCCGAGCGGCGTTTTCTGCACGCCTTGAACTATTGCATGGTGTTGCCGGGCCCCGAGGCCCAGCAATTGGCCACCTACATTGGCTGGTTGATGCACCGCACCTGGGGCGGTATTGTGGCGGGTGCCTTGTTTGTGTTGCCTTCGCTGTTCATCTTGGTGGCCTTGTCGTGGGTTTACATCGCATTCGGTGATGTGTCACTGGTGGCGGGTTTGTTTTACGGCATTAAACCAGCGGTGGCGGCCATCGTGGTGCAGGCCGCACACCGCATCGGTTCCAAAGCCCTCAAGAATGGCTGGATGTGGACCATCGCCGCTTTGGCCTTTGTCGGCATTTTTCTGTTCAACGTCCCGTTCCCTGTGATTGTGTTGGCTGCAGCCACGATGGGTGCGGTGGGTGGGCGCTTGAAGCCTGCCGTGTTTGCCATGGGCGGCGGGCATGCAGCTGCCAAAGCCAGCTATGGGCCAGCCCTCATCGACGATGACACCCCAACACCGCCGCATGCGTTATTTTCCAAAGGACGCTTGGCCAAGGTGCTGGCAGTGGGCCTTTTGCTGTGGCTATTGCCCATGGCGGTGTTGATGGTTGTGTATGGCTGGCAAGGCACCTTGACCCAAATGGGCTGGTTTTTTACCAAAGCCGCTTTGATGACATTTGGCGGGGCCTATGCCGTGCTGCCCTATGTGTATCAGGGAGCGGTGTCGCATTTTGAATGGCTGACGGCGACCCAAATGATCGATGGGCTGGCTTTGGGTGAAACCACACCGGGTCCTTTGATCATGGTGGTGGCTTTTGTGGGCTTCGTGGGTGGCTACACCCGTGAGGTGTTTGGGCCCGAGCACTTGTTTTGGGCGGGCGCTGTGGCCGCCACCGTGGTGACCTGGTTTACCTTTCTGCCATCGTTTGTATTTATTCTGACCGGCGGCCCGTTGGTGGAAACCACCCACAATGATCTGAAATTCACTGCGCCATTGACTGCGATTACCGCGGCCGTTGTTGGGGTGGTGTTGAATTTGGCCATTTTTTTTGGTTACCACGTGTTGTGGCCGCAAGGTTTGGAAGGGCGGTTTGACTGGGTGTCTGCCCTTATTTCCCTGGGGGCGGCAGTGGCGTTGTTCAAGTACAAACGCAATGTGATCCACGTGATTGCCGTGTGTGCATTGATTGGTTTTGCCATCCATGCGTTACCCGCGAAGGCGGCACCCACGCCAGTGGCCCAACGTGAAATCGAGCATTTGTTGGCGTTTGTTGAACAATCCCCCTGTGAGTTCAACCGCAACGGCAGTTGGTACACCACCAAAGATGCGGTGAAGCACATTCGCCGCAAATACCAATACTTGTTGGACCGTGATTTGACCGACACGGCGGAGCTGTTTATTGAACGGGCTGCATCTGAAAGCAGTTTTTCCGGTAAGGCCTACCAGGTGCGCTGCCCGGGGCAGGCGGTGGTGCGCAGTGGGGATTGGTTGCGGGCGGAGTTGGCACGGTATCGAGTCAAGCCCGGTGGCCACTGAGCTTGTGACGGTTTTTCTTGCCCGGCAATACCGGTAGCCCGGTCTGCTTTATAGCCTCCGGCAATACCGTAGCCTGGTCTGTTTTACAGCCCCCAGCAATACCGGAAGCCCGGTCCGAACGCCCCCCGAAAAGCAAAGGTTGCCCCTTGCATGTCGAACCGTCCCGAGAACTCGCGCCGATGGCGCTCAGACATCTCGGTCCGTGTGTTCGAATGCTGTGCGGGTCAAACCGATCGGGGGGCTGACTGTTCGGCACCGGACCACCGGCATTACTAGGGGCTCGGTGTAAGCGGCCTGCGAGGCCCAGGTTTTGAACAACAGATTGGCCGTCGCCAAGGGGAGTGACCGAGCAGAGCCTCAGCCTCGCCCCTCGCCCGGGGTTGTGACCCTGCAGAGCCGCAATTCAGTATCGGGTTGCCGCTCAAACCTTGATCATGCACAATGCCCATAATAATTACTTAAAAATACAAAAATGACAGAAAAAGGAAATACTCCGGTCACCAAAGACATGCTGAACCACTTCATGGAAACCCAGTTTCCACAAAGCCGCTGCGTGGTGGAAAAGGTGGATGCGGAGGAGGCGGTGATTCGCCACAAAATCGGTTTTAGCGAACTACGGCCCGGTGGAACGGTGGCTGGCCCGGTCATGATGCTGGTGGCCGATGCAGCCCTGTATGTGGCCATTTTGGGCCGTATTGGCCTGGTGCCGCTGGCGGTCACCACCAACCTGAACATCAACTTCCTGCGCAAACCTTCGGCTGAGCGGGACATCATCGGCAAATGCCGCCTCATCAAGCTGGGCAAGGTACTGGCCATTGGCGAGGTGTGGGTGTATTCCGAAGGCGACGATGAGCCAGTGGCTCATGCAACGGGCACGTACTCCATCCCCCCACAAAAGAACTAACGCAAACAGCACGCAAATATTTTTAACACAACCCTCAAGTTTGATTTTTCAGGGGCGTTAAATGCTTCACACGGCAGCGCACTGCTTGGCTCGATCCAGACAGGCAGCTGACCGAAATGAACCATAAAACACACTGCTTGGAGAAATCATCATGTTGGGAATCAATACAAACGTCGCTTCGCTGACCGCTCAGAAAAACCTGTCCATGTCCGGTGCCGGTCTGGACACCGCCATTGCCCGCCTGTCTTCCGGCCTGCGCGTGAACAACGCCAAGGACGATGCCGCTGGCCTGGCCATCGCTGAGCGCATGAATGCACAAATCAAGGGCTACGCTGTGGCCGCACGCAACGCCAACGATGGCACCTCGCTGCTGCAAGTGGCTGACGGCGCCATGGGTAAGATTGCCGACAACCTGCAGCGCATGCGTGAACTGGCTGTGCAAGCCAAAAACGGCTCGCTCAACCCCACTGACCGTGTGAACCTGAACCGCGAATACGTGGAACTGGCCAACGAAGTGGACCGCATCACCAGCGGCACCACCTTCAACGGCAACGCCGTGTTCAGCTCGGCCAACAAGAGCATGGCCTTCCAGATCGGTACCGGCAACGCCACCACCGACACGCTGACCGTGAACCTGACCGATGATGCCACCGGTGCCGGCAACGACCTGACCACCATCCTGACCAACGGTGCAGCCTCCATTCAGGCCAACCTGGGCGGTGTGGACACGGTGGCCAACGCCACCACGGCCATCACCCAGCTTGACGCGTCCATCGACGCCATCACCGGTATCCGTGCCGTGGTGGGTGCCGGTCAAAGCCGTCTGGAACAAGTGGCCGCTTTCGCCGATATCCAGAACACCAACCTGTCCACAGCCCGTGGCCGCATCATGGATGCCGACTTCGCCAAGGAAACCGCAGCGCTCACCCGCTCGCAGATTCTCCAGCAGGCCGGTACCGCCATGCTCGCCCAGGCCAACCAACTGCCCAACAACGTACTGAGCCTGTTGAAGTAAACCGAATTTTCGTCCAAGCATCCGGTTGAGGTCCAACACCTCGACCGGTTTACGGCAGACTGCACCGGCCCCATGGCTTGATGCACCTGCCTTTTTTGACGTTCTCGTTTTCCCTTGCTTTGCAGTTTGCTCTGCTTTTTTATGCTGACTTTTGCATTTTTTACATCTAAACTCAGTTAATACAAAAAATATGCAGGTTTGTGCCAACGGATAAACCCAAGCCAAGCCGCAAAACAGGTTGTCGGGATGCAGGACTTTCAACAGGCGTTTGTACAAGCCTTCACTTTGATCGGCTCAGCCGATCCAAAACTCGTTGAGATTATTTCGTTGTCGCTTCAAGTCACTTTGACAGCGGTGTCCGTGGCCTGCGTGATTGGTTTCCCGGTGGGGGCATTGCTGGCGGTGGCCCGTTTTCCCGGTCGGATGAGTGTCGTGGTCTTACTCAACTCGCTCATGGGCTTGCCGCCCGTGGTGGTCGGTTTGTGTGTTTATCTCATGCTGTCAGCTGCCGGCCCATTCGGTTATTTGCGCCTGCTGTATACGCCCACAGCCATGGTGATTGCACAAACCGTGTTGGTCACCCCGATTGTGGCGGCACTGGCCCGGCAGGTGATCGAAGACCTGCATGCGGAGTACGATGAATTGCTCCGCTCCATGAATGCCTCGCGCTTTCAAACCGTATGGACCCTGTTGGTGGATGCGCGCTACTCGCTCTTGACCGCTGCATTGGCCGGTTTGGGTCGGGCCTTTGCCGAAGTGGGTGCGGTGGTGATTGTGGGTGGCAACATCGACCGTGTCACCCGCGTCATGACCACCACCATTGCCCTGGAAACATCCAAAGGTGAATTGGCTTTGGCCCTCGGTCTGGGATTTATCTTGATCCTGTTGTCCATCCTGATCAATGGCAGCCTGTTTATCCTCAAGCAGGCGGCGGAGCGGATGTCCTATGCTTAAGGTCAACCCGGACATTCGCCTGCTGGCCCCGGCCGTCACTTCCGCAGATTTGCTGCCGTTGACGCTGCGTAACATCAGTCTGCGGTTTCGGACCAAAACCGTGTTCGACGACTTCAACCTGACCCTGGACAACACGGGCATCACCGCCCTCATGGGCCCCAACGGCGCTGGCAAAAGCCTTGCGCTTCGTCTATTGGCCGGTTTGGTCAAACCCGATTCGGGTTTCGTACTGGCCGGGTCATCCCGGTATTTACCCCGCAATCGATTCGCCATGGTGTTTCAACGGCCTGTTCTATTGCGCCGAACTGTGGAAGGCAACCTGTTGCATGCGCTCAAGGTGGCCGGTCTGGATGCCACCGAGCGACCAATCCGCTTGACTGAATTGCTGGCGTTGGGGCAATTGCAAAACCTGCTGAAATCGCCTGCAAGGCGGCTGTCCGGCGGCGAGCAGCAACGCCTCTGCCTGTTAAGGGCCTTGGCATCGCGCCCCAGCGTGTTGTTTTTGGATGAACCCACCGCAAGCCTGGACCCACAAGCCACTGCGCTGATTGAGGACTTGATTCGACGGATCTCGGCCTGTGGCGTGAAGGTGGTGATTGTGACCCATGACCAGGGACAAGCCGCGCGGATCGCTGATGAGGTGGTGTTTATTCACCAGGGCCGAATGCTGGAACAGGCGCCTGCCAGCGAATTTTTGCGGAATCCATCCACCCCGCAGGCCAAAGCCTATTTGGCGGGCGAGTTGCTGATTGATTGATTGATGACTATTGAACCGTTGAAAACCCAGGAGGTACACACCATGATGCACCGTTTTACCCGCGCGGTTGCCGCGTTTTCATTGGCAGCCGCCACCATGGCCACCGCCGGCCTGGTGCAGGCCGACGACAAATTCATCGTGGTGCAGTCCACCACCTCGACACAAAACAGCGGCTTGTTTGACTACCTTTTGCCCAAATTCACGGCCGAAACTGGCATTCAGGTGCGCGTGGTGGCGGTGGGTACGGGCCAGGCCATCAAAAATTCCATGAATTGCGACGGGGATGTGCTGCTGGCCCATGCCAAATCGGCTGAAGAAAAATTTGTGGCTGAAGGCTACGGCGTGAAGCGCACGGATGTGATGTACAACGACTTTGTGATCGTGGGCCCCAACAATGATCCAGCGGGCATTGCCGGTTCCAAGGATGTGGTGAAGGCCATGGCCACCATTGCGCAAAAAGGCGCCTTGTTTGCCTCACGGGGTGATGATAGTGGAACCTACAAAAAGGAAATGGAGGTGTGGCAAGCCGCCAAAGTGGATGTGAAAGCCGCCAGTGGCAAGTGGTACCGCGAGACCGGTTCTGGCATGGGTGCAACATTGAACACGGGCGTGGGCATGGGGGCTTATGTGTTGGCCGACCGGGCCAGTTGGCTGGCTTTTGGCAATAAAGCCGGTTACAAGATTGTGGTGGAAGGCGACCCCGTGCTGTTTAACCAGTATGGTGTGACGGTGGTGAACCCGGCGAAATGCCCCAATGTAAAAACGGATTATGCCAACGCCTTTGCCAACTGGTTGTTGTCAGCCAAAGGACAAAGCACCATCACTGGCTTTCAGTTGAACGGTCAGCCCATGTTCTTTCCCAATGCACCCAAAACCAAAGGCTAAGGCCGGGAAGGACCATACGCTATTCGGGCAGCCACACCACTGCGCCCAGCCCAGTGGTGTCGTAGCCTTTCAGTTGTGTAGCCTTGGCGCTGAAGGCGGGGCTGCGTGTAAATGCCAGCAGGGCTTGAAAAGGTTTGTCAAAATAACTGCGGCGGTCCACCAACAGGTCGAACCGCTCTTGCCGTGTGGGCACAAACCCCAGTCCAAACTGCAAGGCCAGGCATTGCAGCCCGGGTGCTGCGTCAGCCTCCCCGCTGGCCACTGCGGCCAGAGCCTCACTTTCTGTTCGGCATATCGCCGTGGTAAGAATGGATTCCCTGGCGATCTGCCGTTCGCTCAACAAAGTATTTAAAAGAATGCTGGCACCTGCGCCTGATTGGCGAATCGCAAGACGTTTGCCTGGCAAGTCAGCCACCCCTTGAATGTTCATGGGGTTACCCTGCGCAACGATCAATCCTTGCTGGCGCCATGCCCATTGAATGAGCACCACGGGCTGTTGGTCGAAACGGGTTGATACAGCGTGCTGGTTGAATTCGCCCATGTTGGAGTCAATGACATGCAAACCGGTTGCCATGGCTGAACCCTGTTCAAACACATCCAGCCCAGCCAGGCTGCCATCCAGCTGCAAAGCCAGGCCGCAAGCCGATTCCCGAATGGCCCATTCCAGCAGAGGGTCGTGACTACCAGCCAACACACTGGGGCGCACCGCATGAGCTTGTGGCGCAGTCGGTGTAACGCTGTCGTGACGAGACACCCAGTCCAGAAACGGTTGTTTGGGGAACAGCAGCTTGCCCGTGAGTTTCACGCAGGGAACCCGGCCTTCCGAGGCCAGTTCATAGATTTTCCGTTCCTTCAGGCGAAGTATGTCCGCCACTTCTTTGGTGGTGAAAAACTCGGGTGCTACTGGACTGTCGGTGGGACTGGGCATGGTGAATGGATACGGTTGGGCTACGGCATGCAATACGCCTGCAAAGATTAACAGATTCAACAGCCCGGTTTTTCCTAGGTGTTAAAGCCGGGTTGACGGCAGGGCAGGAATGTTTACACTGGCACGGTTTGTCAATGTTCAGGATGCAAGCTGTGCTCAAAACCTACGGTTTTTCATTGGTATTCTCGTCGGTGTGTACCGCCTTGGCCTTGTGGTGGGGGCATCACACGGGCATGGGCATGTTGCCTGCCCTGTGGCTGGTGGCGGTTTTGGGCATTCTGGAAATTTCCCTGTCGTTCGACAATGCGGTGGTGAATGCGGCGGTGCTTCGGCAAATGACACCGTTCTGGCAAAAAATGTTTCTGACGATCGGCATCCTGATTGCCGTATTCGGCATGCGCTTGCTGTTCCCCATCGTCATTGTGGCGGTCATCACCGGCCTGGATCACTCTGCCGTGGTTCAAATGGCCATGAGCAATCCGGATGAATACGGCAAAGTATTGACCGACGCCTACCCCATGATTGCCACCTTTGGTGGTTCGTTTCTGTTGATGGTGTTTCTGGGTTTCATGCTCGACCCTGAACGCGAGATTTTCTGGTTAACCCCGCTGGAAAGCCGCCTGATTGAACTGGGCAAACTGGATAGCATGAACGCGCTGCTGGCCCTGATTGTCGTGTCCATCACGGCGTTGATGGCCGACCCTGCGCTGCAATTCAAAGTCTTGTTGAGTGGTGTGTCTGGCGTTGTGTTGTTCGTAGCCATCAGCACGCTGGACCAGGTGTTTGAGCAGCGCATGGAGGCCATGACCGGTGAAAAGGCGGAAGGTAGCCTCACCAGCACCGTGGGCAAGATGGGTTTTTCAGCCTTTTTGTACCTGGAGGTGCTGGATGCCAGCTTCAGCTTCGACGGCGTGGTGGGCGCGTTCGCCATAACGCGCGATGTGGTCATCATCATGCTGGGTCTGGCCATCGGAGCCATCTTCGTGCGATCAATCACCATTGACCTGGTGCGACGCGGTGTGCTGGAGCAGTACGTGTACCTCGAGCATGGTGCCCACTACGCCATTGGCGTGCTGGCCGCCATCATGTTTGTGGGCACGAAGGTGCACATTCCCGAGGTGGTGACCGGGGTGATTGGCATTGCGTTTATTGTGGCCGCCTATTGGTCGTCGGTGCGTGCACGGCGGGGTTAGGTTGCCGTTGGTCGATTACTTCGCGTTCAAGTGCTTTAGCGCATACGAGTAACCCAGCCAACCCATCCCGCAAATCACACCCTCCGCAATGTCTGAAAGGTACGAGTGGTGCCGAAAGGCTTCCCGTCGGTGAATGTTGCTCAAATGCACTTCCACAAAAGGAATGGCCACGCCCGCCAGTGCATCGCGAATGGCAATGCTGGTGTGTGTGTAGCCGCCCGGGTTGATCACAATCCCGGTCACATCTTCCACCTTGGCTTTGTGGATGCGGTCGATCAGGTCGCCTTCGTGGTTACTCTGGTAAGTCAGGAGCTCGAACTTTTCCTGCTCGGCCTGCTGGTGCAGCGCTTTTTCAATGTCCAGCAAGGTCATGTGGCCATACACCCCGGGTTCGCGGGTGCCCAGCAGGTTCAGGTTGGGGCCATTGATGAGCAGCAGTCGTTTCACAGGAATCTCCGAGTCTGGTGGCGCACTTCTAATTGCAGTTCTTGCATTCTAGTGCATGCTGGCTTTGGGCTACACTGCTGTGCAACAACACAACACATGAGACAGACACCATGAGCACTCAAATTGATGCAGTCATCAACCTGTTTTCCGGCACAGTGCGCGGCTGGCGGGGCACCTTGGTGCGCGGACGTGCCCGCAAAGCACCTGAAAAAATGCTGAAGCTCTATGACATTGAAGTGAGCCCGTACTGTCGTCTGGTGCGCGAGGCCCTCTCTGAAATGGATTTGGATGTGTTGGTTTTGCCTTGTCCTGCCGGTGGCAAGCGGTTCCGTCCTGAGGCCAAAAGCCTGATCCCCAACACCACATTTCCCATGCTGGTTGACGACAACACGGGTGTTGTGATGAATGAATCGGCCAAGATTATTGATTACATCGCCACCACCTATGAGGGCAAAGTCCGTGCGCAAACAGGCCTTGGGCGCCAGTTGGCCGTGGGTACCTCCATGCTTTCCAGTGTGTTTCACGCCAGGCCGGGTGGTTTGACTGGCATGAAGGCACGCCCATCCAAAGCACCTGAGCAGCCACTGATTTTGTACAGCTTTGAAGCCAGCCCGTTTTCCAAGCCTGTGCGCGCACGCCTGTGCGAACTTGAAATTCCGTATGTGTTGAAAAACACGGCCAAGGGTGCCATGACCGATATGGGCCCACCGGTATTCCGTGACAAGCTATTCAAGGCACCGAAGGGCACCACACCCAACCGCCAGTGGTTGGCCGAACAGACCGGCAAGGTCCAAGTGCCGTACCTGATCGACCCCAACACGGGCGTGGCCATGTACGAGTCAAACGATATTTTGAAATATCTGGACAAGACCTACGGGGCTTGATTGGCGTGGGCGTTTTGTCCCGCGAGTAAGCGCTGTTTCAAACTGGGGATGTCTTGGGTCGAGACATCCCTGACCTTCCAAATGCGGAACTGTTTCACCACCTGGAGCGTGATGAATTCCGTATGACCTGACACATTCAATTCGACTTGAATGCGCTGAATTTTTTTTCGCGATGGCATCGATCGAATATTTCTGACCTCAACTGCACTCGGATCCTGACAGCTACAGAGTGGATCTGCTGAAAGTTGTCCCAGTTCACCGCTGGTGGCCTGTTTTTTTTGTTCTTGGAGAATCAGTTGGAGAAGTGGCTCGGCGTATATACGTTCGGGCTTGTCCAGTGACGATGCCGTCGAATCGCTACGGTAGATTTCTGAGTAATACGCTTGTATCGCTTGTACCGCGCTCTGGTCACGCTCGACGGCTTGAGTGGAAAACGAGGTGGACAAGCAAAGCATGAATACCAGGGCGCGGACGAGCGCTTGGATAGGTCTTTTCATGATGGATCGCCTGCGTATTTGAAAATTGCAACGTCTGGAGAAACCTGACGATACAATGGGCCACCCCACATATCGATTTGTTTGAAATCGGAGTACCAAAATTCGCCTGTGAACATGGCAATGTGGCCTTCAGAACGACCACCGGGAACGTTGGGGATAACGGCTATGTCACCTAGCTCAGGTTTGTATCGACGACAATCTTGATTGTCAATTAAGACCCCCTTCGTCAAGCGAATATTCTTGAAGCCGTATCGCTCAAGTACCGGGTTAAACAACTTGGCTTGACCAATTGTTGGCCTAATCATTACTCCACCTGCGTCCAGCGCAAGCCTGATGTGCAAAGCACACTTACTCTGGGTTGTTGCAGATGCCAAACTGATCAGGGTTGACACTGCTTTCTCAACATCGAACATTTTTCGCTCGCTCCATGGTTTCGGCGCGATATTCAAACACGTTCAATGTGATGAGTAGAAACACCCAGTCCGATGAAATGAACTCGGGGGATGCCCAGCGGAATCCGATTAATGTTTCCGCACAACAACGCTACCGATCGAGTAGCCGGCTCCGAATGAACAAATCACGCCGACATCGCCAGTGTTCAAATCTTTGTTGTGGCGGTGGAAGGCGATGATGGAGCCCGCCGAGGCGGTGTTGGCGAACTCGTCGAGAATGATGGGTGCCACGTCGGCTGAAAACTCTTTGCTGCCCAACAGCTTTTTGGCAATCAACTGGTTCATGCTGAGGTTGGCCTGGTGCAGCCAGTAACGGCGCACATCATGGGCAGAATTCAATCCCAGGGTTTCCAGGTGGGTGCTCATGTGCTCTGCCGCCATCGGGCACACTTCCTTGAACACTTTGCGCCCTTCCTGCATGAAGAGTTTGTCGCGGCCTTGAGGGTCGGCATCTTCCGAGCGATTCATGAAGCCGAAATTGTTGCGGATGTTGTTGGAAAACACCGTGGCCAACTTGGTGCCGAGCACTTCCCAGCTACCCGGTTTGGCGGTTTCCAGTCTTTCCACCAAAACAGCCGTGCACACATCACCAAAAATGAAGTGGCAGTCGCGGTCCAGCCAGGCCTGGTGAGCCGAGGTAATTTCCGGGTTGACCACCAACACTGCATTGGCCGTGCCGGTGCGCACGGCATTCACGGCTTGTTCAATCCCGAATGTGGCGGATGAACAGGCCACGTTCATGTCGTACCCAAAACCCTGAATGCCCAGCGCAGATTGAATTTCAACCGCCATGGCGGGATACGCGCGCTGCATGTTGGAGGCAGAACAAATCACCGCATCCACATCGGCTGCCGTTTTTCCGGCATCGGCCATGGCCTTTTTGCAGGCATCCACCGCAATTTCAGCCATCAGGGACAGCTCGCTGTTGGGGCGCTCTTTCAGGTAGGGGTGCAAACGGTCTGGATTGAGAATGCCTTCCTTCTCGATCACATAGCGTTGCTTAATGCCCGAGGCGCTTTCGATGAATGCAGCGGACGATTCGGACAAAGGCTGGAGTTCACCACGCTCGATCTCGGCGGCATGGGCCGCGTTGAATTTGACCACGTAGGCGTTGTACGACTGCACAAGCTCTTCATTGGTGATGATGTGATCGGGAACGAACATCCCCGTGCCGCTGATGGCCACTTTCTGCATAGCAAAGCCCTTGGTGGAAGACAGAGTTTTTGAAATCTGCCTGCAATAATAAAGCCAAAGACCAGCGAAGAGGGGGTTTTAAGCGGGGATTGGGTTGTTGAATTGGGCTGGGCTTTTTGGGCCGACCCAACTCAACGGGATGGATGTTCGCTCATTATTGGAGCGACAGAGCAGGGCTGTTTTGACCAACCTTGCGCAACTGCTGGACCACGATGAGCGCGACCTGACCAACCACGAGACAGGCTGCAGCCAGCAGATTGGGGCCTTCCAGGTTGGTGCCATTGATGAATTGAACGCCGGCGTTGACGGTAAAGCCTGTGGCGAGCATGGACATGAACAACACGCCAGGGGTGCGAACGATGGAGTCGAAGAACTGTTTCATGGTGTATCCCTTGTACTGTATTGCGGGAAAGTTCGGGGCCCCGCTTTTAACCCCGGCAAACGGTTTGTTGTTTGCGTGAGTTAATTGTGTACAATTGTACACTAAAAATCAATATGCAATGTTGCGTTTTGCTGGAATGATCGCTCTAATATTTTGCAAAGCATTGTTATTAAAAGGTTATTAAAAGTTTTTTAATTGTGAACGAAAGTGCGCTATCGTTCATTCTTGCTTGGGGCCAATCACTGCGCCTGCTTGTCATGGTTTTGCAGATTGTCCTGAATGTCGTTACAGGGGAGGTGAACCGCGCAGGCCGCGCCCTCAGAAATGCCGGTGTGCCCGGCGCTGAACAGTCAGCCCCCCGAGCGGCTTGGCCCGCACAGCATTCGAACACACGGACCGAGATGTTTGAGCCACGCAGTGGCGAGTTCTCGGGACGGTTCGACATGCGCGGGGCAACCTTTGACTTCGGGGGGCGTTCGAGCCGGGCAACCGGTGTTGCTGGGGGCTTGAAAGAAGCACGGGCGACCGGTGTTGCTGGGGGTCTGAAAGAAGCATGACCCACTGGCATTGCAGGGCGCAATCAAACAGACCGGGCATTGAAAAAAAACCAGGCTCAATCCATGAGCCCGGCTATTCACAACACCATCAAGCCTCGAAGAAAGCCTTCAACCGGTCGGCATAGCCCATTTTCTCGGCCACTGCTTTGCCCTGCGCACGGAAGGTCTTGTTGACCTTGTCTGTGAGCTTGGCCATGCGCTGCTGCGCTTTGGCATCCATTTCTGCTGTAATCAAACCCACTTCCACCAGCAGGTTCTCATCGGTGTAGGCAGCAGCGATGAGTTCCACCAGCTTTTCATCGCTCAGCATGGCGGCCATTTTGGCCACTCGGTCTTTGCGCTGGGCATAAAAGGAAATGTGGAGGTTGGCTGCCGGGTCGGTGATCACTTCCATGATCTCCAACGCTTTCTTTTCTGGAATGTAGTCGGTGAAGCCGCCCAGCACGTGGTACTCGCCCTGTTCAACCAGTTTGGCGGTCACGCGCTTGAGTTGGTCCACCGGCAACTCGGCCAACATGCTGACCGATTTTTCCGGAATCTGCTCACGGGCTACATCGGCCATGAAGTCGGCGTCAAACAGCTTGCACAGGCTGACGGCTTTGCTCATGGGGGTGAAGTACGACATGTTGGCCGTGATCATCGGCCCGAACACCTTGGTGCACAGGGTTGCTGAGATGGAATCCGGGGCGAGTTTGCCGGCACCGGCAATTTTTTCAAACACATGGCCAAACTTGTTCAGCAGCGAGTTTTGAAAGCTGATGCGGACCTTTTGCAAGGCCAGTGCATCCAGCTTGTCCAGATAGCCAAGGTCATCGGGTGTTTTGTGCAGGGCTTGGGCCAGGCGACGCAGTTCAGTGTTTCGATCCATGATTTACAGCCCCAGAATTTTTTTGACTGCACCGCGCAGCAGGAATGGAATATGGCCCATGGCATCGTCCATGCTTTTTTTCAGCGTGGCGTCGTGTTGTTTGTGGGCATGGGCCAAGTCGGCCGCCAGTTTTTTCTGGTCGGCTGCGCTTAGCTTCTCAAGCTCGGGCATCGGTTGTCCGATGGCCTCCAGCAATGCGGGGTCTAGTTTGGGCATGTGTGTCTCCGTGCCTTGTTGTGGTGTGACGTTTTGATGAATGATAACCGTGAATCCGCAGCCTGCCTCAGGCCAGCAGGCGATTAGAAGGGAAGGTCGAATTGCCCCGGCTGCATTGCGCTGCACAATCCACGTACACTGCGAAGCTGTTCAACCTGCATCCGCACAACCATGGCCCGCCTGCAACTGCAATTCTCGGACGACGCATTTATTTTTGAAACCCAGCTGACGGTTCGAATCACCGACATCAATGCGGGCAATCACCTGGCCAACGACTCGATGATCTCGATGATTTCGGAAGCCAGGGCGCGTTTTTTGTTTCACTTTGGCGTGGAGGAAATCACCGAAGACAAAACGGGCATCATCGTCACCGACCTCGCTACCATGTACAAAAGCGAGGCCCATGCCCGCGACCAACTGCGCTTCGAAGTTGGCGTGATGGACTTCAACAAGTATGGCTGCGACATTATTTTCCGGATCACACGGCCTGCTGATGGGCGTTTGATTGCCTTGGCCAAATCGGGTTTTGTGTTTTTCAATTACGACCACAGCAAAGTCGTTCCCATGCCATCGCAGGTGTTGGACACCTTTACCAAAGCACTCGCTGAGAAAAAGATTCGCTGAGCTTTGGGGCCATACCACTTCAACGGTTTGCGGGTGTTGTACAGTCATCGGGTTTTCAAACGATTGTTCGAACAGCCGCCATGTACAAACCCCAGTATCAACCGGAATCACGCTTTCTTGATTTGCGTGGCCTGAAGTCCCATGTGTTGAGCTGGGGGGAGCCCAGCAAACCTTTGGTGGTGATGGTGCATGGCTGGATGGACATGGCTGCCAGTTTCCAGTTTGTGGTGGATGCCCTGCTGGCGCAGACCGCTGGTGCCTACCGTGTGGTCGCTTTGGACTGGCGGGGGTTTGGTCAATCCGACTGGCCTGTGGCACAGGGCTGCCCGGGTGTGCGTTCGTACTGGTTTCCGGACTACTTGGCTGACCTGGATGCTTTGCTGGATCAACTGTCGCCCGATCGCCCGGTTCACTTGGTGGGCCACAGCATGGGCGGCAATATCGCGATGTTGTATGCGGGTGTTCGACCCGAGCGCATCAAGACCTTGGTGAATCTGGAAGGTTTTGGCATGCTCGACTCCCCAGCCGAGAAAGCACCCAACCGCTATGCGAAATGGCTGGATGAGCTGAAAACGCCCCATCAATTGCGCAACTACCCTGATTTGAACGCAGTGGCCGCACGCTTGCAAAAAACCAACGCGCGCCTGTCCAACGACAAAGCCCTGTTTTTGGCCCAGTATTGGGCCAAACCCGTGGGCGATGCCTACCAATTGCTGGGTGACCCTGCGCACAAAATCATGAATCCGATCGGTTATCGCCTGGCCGAGGCGCAAGCCAGCTGGGCGGCCATTCAAGCCCCGGTGCTGCATGTGGAGGCCGCACAAACCGAGGCCGGACTGTGGCTAAGCAAGGCGGGCGAGCCGGTGGACTTCAACGCATTTCGCAAGCGGTTTGACTGCGTGAAGAACTGGCAATGCAGCATTGTTCAGGAGGCTGGCCACATGTTGCACCATGACCAACCGGTTGAGGTGGCCAGGTTGTTGAGCGCGCATTTTGAACGCCGCCTGTGACCTTGGGGATTTTTGGAAAACGAAACCGTTCTGCTTGGCCGCGAGTAAAACCTTCCAGACCAGCAGATAAAAAAAAGCCGGCACCCCTTGAGGAGCCGGCTTAACCTTTCTCACTTGCGGAGAAGAGGAGACATGAGGTTGATCACTGTTACAGCGATCAATGTAAGTATTTTGTCTTCATCGAGCGTCGTCAGCAAGTGAATTTGTAGATGATTCATACTAGACAATTCTTTGAACTTTCATGGTGTTGTAAGAAAACATGCCCCATCTGATTGTGCACACCAGCGGAAATTTGAAAGGTCTGGATGAGTCCTGGCTTCTGTTGCAGGCCAACCGGGCGCTGATGGCCTCGGGATTGTTCATGGATGCGGACATCAAGTCGCGCGTGGTGCGTTGCGACAGTTTTCGGGTGGGGGTGGACAGCCACGAGGAAGAAACCCACGCATTTGTGGCAGCGCGCCTTGCCGTACTCAGCGGACGTGAGTTTTCCCTGCGTGAGCATTTGGGGCTTCTTTTGCAGAGGACGTTGGAGCGCTGCTTGGCAGGGTTTGACCACTTACAGGTTCAACTGACCGTTGAGGTGGTTGAAATCGAATCGGAGTTGTACTTCAAGTCGGTGATTGGCAAACAAACCCAGATTTGAAACCGACGTGGGTTTGTTTGACCGAATGCAGCGCAATCAGATGCCCAGCAATTGGTGGGGGTTGTCGATCTGGCATTGCCGCTTCAGGATCCAGGCCAGGCGAGGGTCGTCCAGCACCGCCATGTGGCCTGATGCATCAATGTGATGGTGTTGTGCCCCGGGCAGTTGGGCAAATTCGGGGCCCAGTATCAAAGCGTCGGGTGTGACCACAATGCTGCTCATGCGGTGGCGCTGGTGCCGGTCCTCACCGTTTAACTCGGTCAGAAATTCACTGCCGGGCATCATGTCCACCACGCAATCACCAATGCCGAGGTGGGCCATTTTTGTTCCGTTGTTCGGCGACGCCAAGGTGAACAGGTGTTGCACTTGGGCGTGACTGTCCCAGCGGGTTGACATGGCTTTGCGAACAATCAAACCACCCATGGAATGCCCCAGCAAGTATATGGGGCTGTTTTCGCATTCCGGTTTGGCCACCAAATGGTCCAAAAATTGACCGAAGTCGGCCGACATGTCCCGAACCGAGGCCAACACGTAGCGCGGCGTATACAGCGCCACGCGCATGCCTGAGAACACCAGCTCCTCGTACAGTGCGGCAAAGCAGCCCGGGCGCTCAATGTAACCCGGCACCATGACCACCAGCGGCAATTGACGATTGTGAAAGTTGGCACTGTAGGTTGGCAGAAGCTTTGGAACCCGTTGGCGAAACAGAAAGCTCAGGCCCATGAGGTAACCCTCGCGGACGGCGACTTTGGCTGCACCGCCCAATGTCAGGGGGCCGGTGTTTTGAACAGGTGGTCGAGCGGACATGCGGGTCTCCTTGCTTCAGGCGTGCTGTGCGCTTGTTGTTGTCTTTACTCTATGTCTGGTTTGCTCGATTCTTGTTCCTGAATAACGGCAGTTTTCGGGTTTAGTTGAGCATTTGCTCATATCATCAGCAAGTCTTGGGCCAGGTTTTGGTGTGGGGGTGTGGTTTTTCGGCACGTCGTGCATCTCACTAAAGGTATTTGTAGCGGCCTGCGCGGCTACCTCACCCTTCGCGACGGCCAATCTGTGTTTCAAAACCTGAGCCTCGCGATCGCTGAGGTCGACCCTCCAAAAGAGACGGTCGGGAATCGACCTCTGGGCCAGCCGGAAGGCTGTGCCCACCGCGCCTGCTTGTCACGGTTTTGCAGATTGTCCTGACTGTCGCTGCAGGGGAGGTGAACCGCGCAGACCGCAGCGAAGGTGCCACCAAATTGCACCGAGTCTTTTTGCCCCAAGCAATGCCTGTATGCCCGGCGCCGAACAGTCAGCCCCCCGATCGGTTTGACCCGCACAGCATTCGAACACACGGACCGAGATGTCTGAGCGCCACCGGCGCGAGTTCTCGGGACGGTTCGACATGCGCGGGGCAACCTTTGCATTCGGGGGGCGTTCGGACCGGGCTACCGGTGTTGCTGGGGGCTAACAATAGGCACAGGCAACAAAAAACCCAGGCTCACAGCATGAGCCCGGGTTTCACCAAAACACGCTTCAATCGCCGATCACACCAGCGTATCAGCCCAAATATTCTGAGCCCAGCTCCATGCATACTGACCTTCCAGTTCTGTGGGGCCAGTGGATACACCACCCGAGCCCTCAACCGTCAAGAAAGTTTTTTTCTCGGCGTTGTACGCATGCACACTGGCCACGTGAATGACCTCTTTGGGATTGATGTAGCTGTAGCAGGTGTTGTTCAGTAGCGGTGCAGGGTTGGGCTCCCAGCCGCTGAGTTGCGACACAATGGCTGCTGCCGCCACCTTTGCGTGGCTGTTGGCCATGTGGCCACTTTTGGGCATGAGGGGCGCCACCTGTATGGAATCGCCGATCACATGCACATGGGGCATCACCTTGGACTCAAAGGTTTGGTAATTCACCTCGGCCCAGCGCCCGTTCAAGTTGGCAACGCCCAGGTCTACGGCGAGCTTGCCTGCACGCATGTCAGGCAACAGGTTCAGCACCTCACCTTGCACCGGTTCTTCAAATTCAAATTTCACGGTTTTGGTGGCAGCGTCCACGCCCGTGACCTTGTGGTTGCCCCGGTATTCCAGAATGCCTTTGTACTGGCTTTCCCACACTGCTTTGAACAACTTGCCTTTGGAGGTAACGTCCGGGTTGGCATCCAGAATAATGACCTTGGATTTTGGCTTGTGCTGCTTCAGGTAATTGGCCACCAGGCTGGCCCGTTCATAAGGCCCCGGTGGGCACCGGTAGGGGGCCAAGGGAATGCTGATGATGAAGTTGCCACCGTCTCGCATGGCTGCAATTTGTTTGTGCAACGCAACCGTATCCGGCCCTGCCTTCCATGCTTGAATGGTTGCGCCTGTTGCATTCGCAGCGTCCAGGCCTTCAATGCTGTTGTGCATCAGGTCAATCCCTGGGGCCAGCACCAATTTGTCGTAGGGCAGGGTTTTGCCCTGCTTGAGTTTGACCAAGCGCTTGTCTGGGTCAATCCCCACTGCATAATCTTGAACGATTTTCACGCCATGGTGTTTGGTGAGCCCGGTGTAGGGGTTGGTGATCTCCTGAATTTGCCGCACGCCACCCACCACCAGGTTGGACATGGGGCAGGATACAAACTGTGCATTGGGTTCAATCAAGGTGACCTCCACCCGCCCTTTGGAAAACAGGCGAATGTACTTGGCAGCGGTTGCGCCACCATAACCCCCGCCAATCACCACCACTTTGCCTTTGGCTGAACCGGCAATGGCCGACAAGGGCAGGCTGCCCATCAAAGTGGCTGCGGCCAGTGCGCTGCCTTGCAGAAATTCGCGACGTTGCATGGTGCCTCCCTCAGTTCTTGTTGCCAAAGTGTTTGGCAATGGTTGTGGCAATCAGGTCGATTTGCTCGTCGGTGTAGCCCTTGGCCAACTGGTGCATCAGCGTGGCAGGCCGCTCGCCAGTCTTGAACCACTTCATGTTGGTGGCAATGTACTCGGCAGATAGGTTGGCCAGCCCCGGCACCGCAGAGCCAGGCGCGCCCTGGCCGTTGGTGCCGTGGCAATTGGCGCAAGTGGCCACCAGGCTGGCAGCACGAAGCTCGGCTTGCGCCTGTTCGTCGCTGTCCTTGGCAGCCATGGCGGGGTTCATCAGGGATACGAAAAGCCCGGCAAGTCCGATCCATCGGACCCCGGTGTGAATGAGGGTGTGCATGTGGTGCCTCCAAGCAGTCAGCCGGGTCTAGCGCCCGGTCGGAAAATTTAGCCCATTGAATTTGAATTAGTGTCAATTAGACGACATTGGTGGCAATCCAATGACGTCACATGCCGGTAACACAGTATAGGCGAGCAGTACCCATCCAAAAAGCAGCATTTCGCATAAGCATATTCAGACAAGAGGGTCAACATGTTCACACCAGCCTTTCGGGCTGCGGCACTGTTTGTTGCAGTGGCCGTGCTCAACGGATGCCTTTCATCCGGCGGAGACTCCCCAACGCTGACTGAATCGGGCGGCGGCACCACGGTGACACCAGCCGAGTCCACAGGTCGCACCTTTTTGATCAAACCGGGGCCCAACGCCACGGACGACATGACCAAAGCCATGGTTCAGCTCAAACCCAAGGACACCTTGAAGTTTGACTGTGGTTTTTTCGACCTCAAGACTGGCATTCAAATCACCGCCACGGAAGATGTGGTGATTGAAGGCTGCGGCATCAACGACACGGTATTGTCGTTCCGGGACAGCAACACCCAGGAAGGCTTTTTGGCATCCAACGTGATGGGTGTGACCATTCGTGACCTCACGATTGCAGACTCCCCAGGCGACGCTTACAAAATGAAGGGCGTGAACCACGGCAACCTGCTGCGTGTGCGGGCCATTTGGAGCAGCGGACGCAAAACCCCGCAAGAGGTACCCATCACCGCCGCCAACTTTAAAACAGCCGTGCAGGTGAAGTGCACCGACCCGGCTCGCCACAACCCCAACAACCCCAACCCCTTGGAGCGCGACAACACATCGCCCGACTACACGGTTTCTACCGCATCTGGACGCTACGGCATTTACCCGGTTCAGTCGCG
The DNA here is from genome assembly GCF_036405155.1 of Limnobacter sp. Classification (GTDB taxonomy): domain Bacteria; phylum Pseudomonadota; class Gammaproteobacteria; order Burkholderiales; family Burkholderiaceae_B; genus Limnobacter. The sequence continues at coordinate 498,733 of NZ_DASWYD010000004.1, forward strand.
CAACATTTTGGTGGACGGAGCGGAATCCATTGGTGCTTCGGACGCCGGTATTTATGTGGGCCAAACCAATATTGCGAAAATTCGCAACAGCCGTGCAGCCTTCAACGTGTTTGGTTTCGAGATTGAGAACGTGCAGGACGGTGAATACCTGCAGAACGTGGCCGAGTGCAACTCGGGTGGTTTCTTGGTGTACGACCTGGACAACTTGACGCAGTACGGCAGCCGTTCACGGGTGCACAAAAACATTGCCCGCAACAACAACACCTACAACTTTGCAGTGCCTGGGTCGATTGTGGCCAACGTGCCCCGTGGGTCGGGCTTGATTACCTTGGCTTACGACAAGATCGACATTTACGACAACGTATTCGAGAACAATGGCACGGCCGGCGTGATCCTTACCAGCTATGACATGTTGGGCGACCCCGGTGACCGCCGCATGGATGTGTATTCCGAAGCGGTGAATATTTTCAACAACACCTTCACCAACAACGGCAATGATTTGCCGCAACCCGACTTTGCCACCATCATTGCAACGCAGGGTGCGCAAATCAGCAGTGCCTTTCCCATGGTGGTGGGTTTGAAAAACGCGGCTGGCGGCAAGGGTTACAAAGGCGGCCACATTGTGTGGGACGGCTACCAGGACACCTTGAACCAGAACTGTGCCTTGCCCTTGGATAAAAACGGCAAGCCCGTGGCGGTGGACGCCGATGGCAAGCCCATTCAGGGCAACACCAACCCCAATCCGGCCTGCCGTTACAACGCTTACAAATTCAAACCGAACGGCGAGCGCAAAGTACCGGCCTGGTGGTTTAGTTGTATCAACCCCAGCAACAAATTCAATGCAGACAGCATTGCGTTTGCGAATTTCCATGGCACCCGCGGACTGGATGCATTGGTCAACCTGAACACCAATGACCCGAGCAAAAACCTTTCCGTGGAATATGTGTCGGCGATTGCGTCGGGTATTCCGCTGTTTGCCTCCGAATTTGATTTGAGCAAACACAACTGCGCAGCGCGTTTTGGCGCAGACCTGCCCAAGCTGCCCGACTTTGAGTTTGAGCCTTTTGTGCCCAGTGGGCAGTACGCGCCCGAGCCTGCCGCCGAGGCTGTGAAGGCTTTGTGTGAGGTGCCCTTGAAGGCGGGTGTGGTCAATGAAGCGGCTTACCAGGTGAACTGCAATGAGTTGTCGCAGTACAACCTGTTCTCCAAGGCCGATGACCCCACCAGCAAACCGAATGGCCAGGGCATGCCTTACACGCTGAACTCGAAGCTCTTCACAGACTACGCGGTGAAGCACCGTGTGATGTACATCCCGGAGGGCAAGAGCGCACGCTTCCTGCAAGACGAAAGCCGACGCGTCACCTCCACCATCGAGTTTCCGGTGGGCACCATCATTGCCAAAACATTCACCTTTGTTGACCAAACGGCCAAAACCGAAACCCCGTATGAAACCCGCCTGCTCATCAAGCGTGAGCGCAAGGATGGCCAAAAATACTGGGAAGGCCTGGAATACATTTGGCAGGATGGTGGCGATGGTAAGCGCAAGGCCGTGTTGACCCAGTCGGGCGGCACCGGGTCGGCCAAGTGGGACTATGTGGACACCGATTCCGGTGTGCGCCACACCGGGCAAACCAACGCCTACCTGTTCCCCAACGCCACGCAGTGCGCCATTTGCCATGCGAACAATGACAAAGAGCCAGGCTCCTCACCCATTGGCCCCAAGCCACGCAATTTGAACCGTGCCTACCTGAATGAGTCGCCCATGCCAACAGGCCAGGCCTCACATCCAGTGACTGGCAAGAACCAGCTCAAATTCATGTGCGACACAGGCCTCATGACCAATTGCCCGGACAGCTTCAACCTGGATGACAAGCAGGTGGCCAAGAATGTGCCGCACCTGCCCAAGTTCAACGTGCCCGGTGATTCCGGTCAACCAGCGAACTCCAAGGCTGACATTGAGGCCCGGGCCCGTGCGTGGATTGAGGTGAACTGTGCGCATTGCCACAATGAGAATGGCCAGGCGTCCAACACCGGGTTCTATGTGGATGCCTTCCGTGCAGTGGACAGCACCTACGGTATTTGCAAGAAGCCAACCGCCAGCGGTTCGGAAGGCCGAGGAAACCGCTTGTATGACATTCACCCAGGCCAGGCCAACGATTCGATTGTGCCCTACCGCATTGGGCCAGAAGCTGTTCAACTGGCTGCGAAAATGCCGCCCCTGGGCCGCAGTGTGGTGCAAGACGAGGCTGTAACCCTCATCACGCAGTGGATCAACACGGTGATTGATTCCAGTTACAAGAATGCCGATGCGTGTCAGGAGAACAACCAGTCGGGCGGTGGCTTGCCGCTGGTGGGTGGTTTGCCCTTGCTGCCGAAGTGATGGGTGTTTTCAGGCTTGCCCTGGCCCTGTGTTGTGTCATGGTCAGCCCGGCGCAAGCCGGGCAGGGCAGCGACAACCATGTGCATGGTCTGGGGGCGCTGGATGTCATTCGCGAGGGCAATGCGTTGTCGGTGGTGCTGTTTGCACCCTTGTATAACCTGTTGGGCTCGGAAGCTGCACCGACCACGGATGCAGAGCGTCAAAAGGTCAAGCGGGCCATTGCCTTTTTGCGTTCTGAGACTGCGTTGCGATTCAATCCCGAGGCCCGCTGCAAACGGGTCGACCAAGTCTTGGCCTCCGAGGTACTCAACCCCCACACCCACACCCCGGGCGATGACCACCAGGGCCATGTTGTTGGACCCCATTCGGATGTCTCGATGCGCTGGGAATACCAGTGCGACAACATATCGGCCTTACAGCAAGTCGATGTGGGATTGTTCAAGCTGTTTCCCTTCATGGCCGAACTTCGTGCTCAGGCGGTGTTGCAAAAACGTCGCCCTGAAACCAACCTGAACCCGGCCTCGACGGTGTTTCGTCTCCAATAAGTGCGCGCCAGGCCGCACTGGCCTTGGCTAGCCCCCACAATTAGTGAATACCCTCCGAAAAATTGGATTGACTTGAATGGGGTGAGCCATTACCTTTACATCCGTCAATGTTACATTCAATCTATCAAACAACTGTTTGGTTGATTGTATGCTTGCAAGTCAATGAATTGAACGGAGCGTTACCACATGGGCCACATGCCTGCACAAGCCCTGATGGGTTTGCACACCCTGGAACACGCGTTTTTGAACGATGTGGCGCCCAGCTATTTGCTCCATGCGCGGCCGCCCCACGGCTTGAAGATTCGCCAGTGGAAAAAACGCACTGCAGTGCCATTGATCAATACCCTGCACAAAGGGGTGACTGGCTTGCGACGCAAATCGGCTCCAGTCCTGGACCATGATTTGGTTTGGCTGGAAGGTGGTAAAGCCGACGGCCCAGCCGTGGTGTTGCTGCACGGTTTTGCATCCAACAAGGAAAACTGGCTGTCGCTGGTGCCGTTTTTGCTCAAAACCCACCGGCTGTTTGTGCTGGACTTGCCCGGTTGGGGCGAAAGCCAGTTCAATGCCAACCTCACGTACGGCCTGGACGATCAGGTGGCCCGCGTGGCAGCCTGGATGACTGCCCATGTGCCCACACCTGCCCATGTGGTGGGCAACTCGGTGGGGGGGCTTATCACCGCCTTGATGGCTGGCCGTCACCCTGAACTGTTCCAGAGCGCTTGCCTGATGAACCCAGCCGGTGGCAAGGGGGCAGACCACACGCGCTTTGAAGCGGGTTTGAAGCAGGGCAAAAACCCCATGATTGTGGAAAGCCTGGCCGGCGCACACACCCTGATGAGTCTCGCCATTCACAACAAGGCCATTGCCCTGGCCTTGGCCCCACTGATGGCACAAGACCTGATTAATCGCCGCCATGTGAATCGGCACCTGTTCCATCAAATGCTGGTGCACTCACCCAGCACCGAATTGCCCGGCATGGCGGCGAACCAGTCGCCCACACTCATCATGTGGGGCAAGGAAGACAAGCTGGTGCATTACACCGGCGCATTCACCTACGGCGAAATTATTCCCCACGCCGAGGTGTTGTTGTTTGACGGTGTGGGCCACTTGCCCATGGTTGAAACCCCCGTGCGCACCGCCAAAGCCCTTCAGCGTTTCTGGTCCTCCCTCGCTTAAAAACCGCCCCGGTCAGTTCATGACCGGGGATTGCCCACTTTTATTGGCTCTTTTCTCCCCTTTGCGGGTGAGGGCTTTCCCGCACACTGTGTCAAAGCACGTGGTGGGTTTGTGCCCCCGTTCACCCAAGGACCAGAAAACTCATGAGCCATTCGAATAAAAAAATCGACACTGTGGACAAATTGCTGCCCTGGGCAATGCACGGCAGCGCCGTGATATTGCTGGGCATGGGTGCCTTGATGGCCCAAAGCTGGTTGGCCTTGGGCTTTGGCCTGGCTGCTGTGGCATTTGCCGTGTTTGCCACGCGCCGAACACTGAAAGCCGAAAACCTCACCCTGCAACGCGCCATCACCAAGGCCCATGTTGCACTGGAAGAGCAGAAGTCCGAATTGCCGGACACCGCAGAATTGAACCGTGTGGCCGACACTTGGGTGCCTACGCTGAACAACCAGCTGACCACGGCCAACAAACAGATGGAAGACGGCATTGTGAACTTGGCACAGGCCTTTTCCGGTATTCATTCCCAGTTGAACGCCACCGTGCAAATTGCCTCTGAAGCTGCCAGTGTATTGGGTGGCGCCTCGGGTGGTCAGGGAGGCCTTGCCGGCAATGTGGAGCACACCTTGAATGCCATGTTGTCCAGCATCCGCAATTCGCTGCAGGAAAAAGCCACGATCATGGAGGAGGTGAAGGGTTTCATCACTTCCACAGATGAACTGGCAAAAATGGCTGCATCGGTGGAGTCGCTGGCTGCAAAAACCAACCTGCTGGCCTTGAATGCGGCCATTGAAGCAGCCCGGGCCGGGGAAGATGGTCGTGGTTTTTCGATTGTGGCCGATGAGGTTCGAAAACTGTCCATGCTGTCCGCCGACACAGGCGTCAAAATCCGTGAACGTGTTCAAGCCATTGCCCAGGCTGCCAAGAGGGCGGGCGAGGGCGCTGCCCGCATGCAGGTGTCCGACGAACAAGTGTTGGGCCAGGCCAGCGAGACCCTGACCGGCGTGGTGGCCCAGTTTGAGCAGGTAACCACCCCTTTACAACACGCCAGTGAACAGATTGTGGGCAACACCCACGAGGTGTCGGCCAGCCTGAACAATGCGGTGGTGCATTTCCAGTTTCAGGACCGTGTGTCGCAAATTTTGGGGCACGTGAAGGACAGCCTGGAACAACTGCAAAGCCAACTGCACAACGGCCTGAATGGTCTGAATGTGGGCGCCCTGATGGAAGAGCTGGAGCGCAACTACACCATGGCCGAAGAACGCACCAACCACGGACAGGGCCAGGCTGTTGCCAAGGCTGCCCCGGCCGATGAACTCACTTTTTTCTAATTTGAATAGACCACACGAGAACACACCATGAGCAAAACAGTTCTGATTGTCGATGACTCCACCTCCCTTCGCCAAGTGGTCTCGATGACCCTGAAAAGCCAGGGTTTTGATGTGCTGGAGGGGTGTGACGGGAAAGATGCACTGACCAAGCTGGATGGTCGAAAGGTCAGCCTGATTGTCAGTGACCTGAACATGCCGAACATGGATGGCCTGACGTTTGTCCGCGAGGTGAAGAAGCTGGCCAATTACAAGTTTGTGCCCATCATCATGCTGACCACCGAGTCGGACGACAAATTGAAAGCTGAAGGGCAGGCAGCTGGACTGAAAGCCTGGATGGTCAAGCCCTTCAAACCCGAGCAGATGATTGCTGCCGTGAACAAACTCGTGGCCTGACCGCAGACCGCACAACAAACAGGCCGAGGGAGGCGTTATGAACATGGAACTCGCAGTGAGCGAAACCGATGAGCACGCACAGCTTGCCACCGGCCCGGCAGACAACAGTGTGCTTGCCCTGGAAACCCTGACCATTGCGGACTGCGGTGGTTTGTTTGAGGCGATCAAGCAGAAATTGACGGCGGGTTTGTCGGTGCTGCTGGACATTAGCCAGTGCCAGGAAATTGACACTGCCGGTGTGCAATTGCTGGCCGCCATTCAAAACGACCCAGCTGTGAACCTGAAAGTGCACTGGACCAAACCCTCCGAGGTGGTGAGCATGAAGGCTCAACGCCTGGGCCTGCTGTCGTGGATCAACGCCGGATTCGTGGAGAACTGAACATGGCATTTGAATTGGATCTGGAAGCATCGCGCGGCATATTTTTCACCGAGGCACGCCAGTTGTTGGGCGAAGTGGAAAGCTATGTGCTCCAACTGGAGCAAAACCCGGATGATTCCGAAGTATTGAATGCCGCCTTTCGGGCAGCGCACACCATCAAGGGCAGTGCCGGTGTATTTGGCCTGCAAGTGATTACCCACTTCGTGCACAACCTGGAGACCGTGTTGGACCGTGTTCGCAATGGCGAGATCGGTTTTGATGCCAACATGAGCACCTTGGTGTTGGAATGCCGGGACCACATTGCCGAGTTGGTTGACAGCATTGAAGGCGGTGGCAGCGCAGAAAAAGTGGATGGTGACTTGGCGGTGATTGAAGCGGGTTTGACCACACGCCTGAAGGCCTATTTGCATGTTGAAGAAGCAGCACCGGTGTTGTCATCCGATACCAGCCCCGTGGTTGAAGTGCCCAGCGGTTTGCAAGCCTGGCACATTTCGCTGCGCCTGGGCCGTTCTACGTTGTGCGATGGTTTTGACCCTGCACCGATTTTGGCTTACCTCAGCACCTACGGTGAGGTTGAAGACATCGTGCCGGTCATGGACCACCTGCCGGCCTTTGCAGACCTGGACCCCGAAGCGTGCTACCTGGGTTTTGAATTGCGCTTTGTGACCGATCGGGATGAAGCGGCCATTCGGGATGCGTTTGAGTTTTTGACGGAAGACAGCGTGGTGCGCATTGTGCCCCACCAGTGCGACGCAGCCCAGTGGGATACCTTGTTGCAGGGGTATCCGGAAGGCGCGGAGCGCGGCACAGAATGGTTACAGCACCTGGGCTTCCTGCGTCCACAAGCCGAGCAGTCTGCGACGGCTGGTTCAGGCTCAGCAGTTGAGCCCGTGGTGGATGTGGTGTCTGCTGCAGAGCCCATGGCGAAAACAGCAGCCAAAGCAAAGTCTGCCAGCAAGGGGGCTGCCCCCAGTCAGTTCATTCGTGTGCCGTCCGACAAGCTGGACGCACTCATCAACCTGGTGGGTGAATTGGTGATTGCCAATGCAGGCACGGTTGAGCAGGCCAAGCACTTGAACAACACCTCTATGCTGGAAGCCACCAGTGCTGTGGCGGGTCTGATTGAAGAAATTCGCGATGGTGCACTGGGTTTGCGCATGGTGCAAATCGGCGAAACCTTCCAGCGCTTCCAGCGGGTGGTGCGCGACATTTCCATGGGGCTGGGCAAACAGATTCAACTGGAAATATCCGGTGAGGATACTGAGCTGGACAAGTCGGTGGTGGAACGCATTGGCGACCCCCTGATGCACCTGGTGCGCAATGCACTGGACCATGGCCTGGAAACACCGGAGGATCGTCAAGCTGCAGGCAAGCCAGCCACCGGTAAATTGGGCCTTCATGCCTATCACGACAGCGGTCACATTGTGATTGAAGTGTCAGACGATGGCCGTGGCCTTGCGCGCGACAAAATTCTGAAGAAAGCCATTGAAAAAGGCATCATCGCACCTGAGCAAAGCCTGACTGATGCAGAAGTCAACATGTTGATTTTTGCACCCGGGTTTTCGACGGCTGACAAAGTGACGGACATTTCCGGGCGCGGCGTGGGGATGGATGTGGTGAAGAAAAACATCGAAGCCTTGCGGGGTTCCGTGCAGGTACGTTCACGGCCCGGTCAGGGTTGCACCTTCGAGATTCGTCTACCGCTGACCCTGGCCATTATTGATGGCTTCATGATTGGTGTGGGTGGCTCTGCCTATGTCATACCGTTGGCCTTCGTTCGGGAATGTCTGGAATTGCCGGTGGGGGCACTGGGTGATGATGACGACCGCATGGACATTCATTACGACCTGCGCGGCGAGTTTTTGCCCTGTGTCCGCTTGCGCAAAGTATTTGGCAGCGATGCGCCCAAGCCCAAGCGCGAAAACATCATTGTGGTGAGCTCCGGTGGCATGAAGGCGGGCATCGTGGCCGACCAGTTGCACGGTGAATCACAAACCGTGATCAAGCCGCTGGGCAATATTTTTGAACAGAACAAGGCCATCAGCGGTGCCACCATCATGGGCAACGGCGATGTGGCCCTCATCATTGATGTACCCAAACTGATTGGTGAAGTGAGCAGTCTGACCAGTCAACAGATCGAACAGGCCCACGCCTGACCAAACCAGAGGACGAATTCACATGAACGACATCAACCATCAGATTGCCACTGCTCAAGAGGCCGACAGCGCCAGCCACCAGTACCTCACCTTCCAGGTGCGCAACCAGCGTTTGGCTGTGGAAATTTTGCGCATCAAGGAAATCATTGAATATGGTCGGATCACAGTGGTGCCCATGATGCAGCAGTGCATCAGCGGTGTGATCAACCTGCGCGGTTCGGTGGTGCCTGTGGTGGACTTGAGCGCCCGGTTCGGTCAAGGCCAAACCGCGGTCAACCGTCGCACCTGCATCGTGATTCTGGAAAGCCAGATGGGCGATGAAACCCAGGTGGTTGGTTTCATGGTGGACGCGGTCAATGCTGTGGTCGATATTTCGGGCGAGTCGATTGCACCTCCTCCCCAGTTTGGTTCCGGCGTCCGCACCGACTTCTTGCGGGGCATTGGCAAGGTGGATGAGGAATTTGTGCTGGTGCTGAATGTGGAGCGTCTGCTGGATTTCGAAATTCCAGCCGAGTTGGAAGCCTCTGTCGCGGCGTAAGTTGTAAAAGTCAAATTGATGCAAAGGTATATCACCTGGTAATCCCCATACCGGGTGTTTTTTATTCCAATGCCGTAGAGTGTCGAGGTTGTACCTTGACCTCTGTCTGGCATGTCAGCCCCGCAAAACCCGCCAGTTTCCCATTCGCCCTTTGAGTTGCACGACATGTTGGTTCGGTGTCGGCAGCGGGTGGCTTTTGCTGCCCTGGCATTGCTGTTGGTGTTGTTAACTCCGCCAGTTAGTCTGTTTGGCTCCTCAAGCCAAGCCGGTCTTTACCTCGGCTTCATGACGGTATATCTGCCGTTGTCCTTGTTTCAGTGGTCGCGTCTGCGGAAGCATCACCGCCGGCACTGGTTGGAGCGGGGGCTTTACCTGGCCGATGTTCCCGCCATTGGCCTCGGTCTCTGGTTGGTGCCTGTTCCGCTTGCATTTTCTGCACCCCTGGTGTCAGTGTTGGCGCTCATCCGCGGTATGCGTTATGGCCCCCAGGCCTTGGGGCTGCATTGCCTCATGGGCGGTGCCTTGTTTGTTGCCCTCTGGATGCTGCACCCGTATTGGCACGACAATGCCACACTGCTCATCAGCAACCTATTCTTGTTGTGCATATTGCCATTTCACTTTTATCGAATGAGCCGGAAAATCCACGAGAATTCACGCAATCTGTCTGAAGAAAACCTGATGGACCCGCTCACCCGGGCGTATAACCGCAAAGCGCTGGAGCAGGCTTTGTGGACTGCACTGGCCGAGCAAAAAACGTTTATTGTCAGTTTCATTGATCTGGACAATTTCAAGCAGGTCAACGACTCGATGGGGCACCATTGGGGTGACAAGCTGTTGCGGCGTGTCTGCGTGAGGCTTCAGTTGAAATTGCGCACCGAGGACCAGGTGTTTCGCCTGTCAGGCGATGAGTTTGTGGTGTTAAGCCAGGCAGTGACCCGGCCCGACACCGCCGCCTGCCTGGGGCAGCGCATTCGCAATGCGGTGGCTGAGGTGGTTGACCAGGTGGCCCCCAATTTGCCGGTGTCAGCCAGTGTTGGGGTGCTGGTACAAACCCGTCACCAGGGTTTAACCGCCGGTGATGTGTTGCGTGCAGCAGACGAATTGATGTACCAGGCCAAGCGCAACGGAAAAAACCAGGTGGTGGTCGCTGAGCACTGAGCCCCTGGGGTCAACTTTCCCGTTGATCCTGACAGTGCTTGTCCATCGCCGGGCGTCCCGGGGAGATGCAGTGAATGTCTTCCGTGGATTGAAGATTGTCGAAGGCTTTGCCGACCTGTGTCAGGATGAGGGTCACCAAACAAATGCCGCACATCAACCAAAACACGGGTTGGCTGGCTTTGAGAATGGCATGAAATTGCATGGCGTCGGGTGTCCCTTCGGTGGCCTTTAAGCGTCCAGATTGTCGGCGCCCAACAAGCCGATGACCCGCCCCAACACGGCGGCAATTTGATGTTGTTCCCAGGCTGGCAGGGTCGAAAATTCAGAGCTGAACCGGCCCTGGAGGCTGGATGGAGCCTGAACCAGCTCCTGGCGACCTTGCGGGGTCAACTGAACTTCCAGGCGCCGTTTGTCTTGCAGGCTGCGCACTTTACAAACCAAATTACGAGCCTCCAGCTTTTGTAGGATGACTGTGGACGTCACGGGAGACAGGCCCAGTGCTTTGGCCAGTTCGCCGGGTGATATGCCCGGATTGTCCTCAACCACCTGCAATGTGTGAAGTTCCGAGGTGGCCATTTCTGCCCGTTTGGCCAATGCGCGCGCGCTGGACTCCGTGGCACGGATGATGCGGCGCAGCGCAATCAGACTGTCTTCGAGGGCAGTGGACATTCCAGAAACCATTTACAAATCAACAAGAACCGCATTTTATAAACTTGTGGACACTTTGCGTACAAATATGCTTGCGTTAGAGTGAGTCCACCAATTTCACCCATCTGGGGTAGACAAATTGACGGCTTGTACTCCGTGAAATTCGTTCAAGATAAAAATGAAACATTGTCTGACAATTGTGCTTGCATTGTCGTGTCGGTACAACAGCAGACCCAGAGTTGGAGGTTGTCTTTCCCGTTTGAACAACCCAAACGGGTGAGATAATCCCAGTCATTCTGGGTTATAACAGACTGTAATATTTATAAGAATTTATACATCGCTGGCGCCACCCTTCGGGCCAGCACCATGCGAGCAGGGTGAAATGGGCGGTATAAACCAAGATTGGTTGGCGTATTTGAGCATATTGACTCAAACGCATGTGTCAGCACTGGTGTTGGGATTTTTTGCCTCACTCCTCACCATGGCCGTTGGCGTCGAGATGCGTTTGCGGACCACCCAACACATTCGTTTTCAGTCTGGCATCAACCGGCAAGCAGCCATCTGTAGTCTGTATGTGTTGTCAATGATGTTCTCATCCGGCTTCGTCGGCATGACGTTGCAGACTTCTACCTGGATTTCCTACTCCATCACCCGAACCGTATTGTGTTTTTGGATTGCGCTTGGCCTGATGATGGTGGCAGATTACGTCGTTCGGATGGCCTTGATCCGTCAGTTCCATTTCACCAAAGCCTATGCATTGGTGGGCACGCTGGTTCAGTTTTTTATTCACTCCCTCTTTGTGTATGGCATCAGCAATGCGGATGTCGTACGTGTACGTTGGGTGGTCGTCATTCCCAGTGTGGTGTTCGGTTGCACGGTGATGTATGCCTTGGGGGTGTTGTCTCAGACCGCGTTTACACGCAGCCATCGACAAACCCGTGACAGGGTCTTTTACATCCTGGGCATTACGGCGGTGAATCAGTGGGTGGCTCTGTCGGTGTTCAGTGTTGCAGAGGTAACGGTCACAGCGGGTTCGATTCAGTGGCAGCAGTTTTGGATTAGCGCGTCGGCATTCGAGTCATTGATGGGGGTACTGGCCCTGTTGATGATTCTCTCCTTGCTGGTGTACGTGTACACCATTCAGCAACGGGTGGTGGGTTTGTTGAAATTCGACAATCAGAAGCTGTCGGTGTTGACCCAAACAGCGTTTGATCAAGTCCGCCAGGCATCAGCCGAACTGGCATCAGAGCAACACCGGCGCAAACAGCTTGAGCATTCGATTGAATCAGTTCAGAAAGATCATCAGGTGTCGATTGAAGGTTTGGTGGCGGCTTTGTTTTCCCTGGAAGACGGTATGTTTGAATGGGACCTTGAGCAAGAGTTGCTGGATTTCAGTCCGCAGTGGCGGCGACTGTTCGGTTTGGACACACCCGTGGGGCATTTGGTACCCGCTGGCACGTGGCGCAGCGGTATTTTGGCTGAAGACCAAATTCAATTGAACAAGGCCATGCAGGAGTGTTTGACCGACCTCAACGCCAGCAATGTGACGCAAATCCGCTACCGGACTGCCTATGGTGCTTTGCTGAAAATCGAGATTAGAATTGTGGCCGTTCGGAATGCCTATGGTTTGCCCAGCCGTTTGGTGGGCGTTATGCACGACCGCACGGGAGAGATGGATCTGGAGTTGTCGATTCGTGAGGAATTGAACGAGGAACATTTGTTGTCCAGCCGCAAATCGCAGTTTGTGGATTACCTGGCCCATGAAATTCGAACGCCGATGACGGTGATTGGATCTGCCAAAGCGCTGATTGAAAACTGCATGAATCGTCCTGAACCCGATTCAAATCTGATTTTGAATTATGTGGATCAAATTGGTTGGGCATTGAAATCCCTGCGCGCGTTGGTGGATGAGACCCTGATGTTCATGGGCAGCGGGTTTTCACACAAAAACTTGTGCATTCAGGCGGTGCCAGTTCAAAAGGTGTTGACCGATTTTGTCACCGCACACGGTCGCTTGCGGGGCTCTGCCATTCAGGATGCCTTGAAGTTTTCTCCGGCGATGAAAGCCCGGGAGTTTTACACCGACGAATATGCTTTAACGCAAGTGGTGAGGCAGTTGATGGTGTGTATTCAGGACAAAGACATGCACTCGACGGAGGTTTTTGTAGACTGTACCGAATCAGGAGGGCTTCGACTTCGATTGAACTTGCGGCAATGGCCAGAGTGGGCCATTCCTTGTCACGGTGTAGACGCCAATGGCGACAGCACCGTCATTCCGTTCAAGGATGAGCACCTGCCGTTTTGCCTCTTGCTCACCAAGCGGGTGATACGATTTATTGGCGGGCGGATTATGATGGTTCTGGAAGGTGAGGAGTTGGCGCTTTGTGTCGACTTGCCATCGTTGAAGGAGGAGACATGCCCCGCGTGATGGTTGTTGAGGATCAGGAGGTGATCCTGGCGAATTTGGCTCAAATTCTGGAAATGGCCGGTCTGGATGTGATGCAAGCCAACAACGGCCTTGCTGCATTTAAGCAGTTGACTGAGGTGCGTGACAACCCCGCTGAGCAGCCGCGGTTGATCATCAGCGATTTGATGATGCCATTGATGGACGGATTCGAATTGCTGAGTCTGGTTCGTGGCGATGCCGTGTACGAGAAGTTGCCGTTTGTACTGCTGACTGCGCGCAGCGATGCCAGTGATCTGCGCAAAGCGCTGGCACTGGGTGCCAGCGACTACCTCATTAAACCGTTTGAGATTGAAGAACTGTTGGTGATGGTTAAAAACCAGTTGAGTGGAGATCAGCCCTTCAGCTCAGAACGACTGTCTGACGTGTTGTTCACTGATTCGGATTTTCAGCTGGAGTGATGGTCAGTTGGGTGTGTTCAACACCGAAATGCTCAGTAGTCGACCAATCGCGCCGTCAATGCCCGAAATGAAGTAAGGCAAACTCACCCACAACACCCACAAGCCCACAGTGATGGTGATGGAAAAGCCAATCGACATGATGTTGAGCTGGGGCGCAGCGCGCGCCAGAATGCCCAGCACGATGTTGCAAATCAAAATGGCGGTGAGTACCGGCAATGCAATCTGCAGTGACAGCATGAACATGATGCTGCCGGCGCTTGCAATGTTTTGCGGGTTGATGACCGACAGATTGCCCGATACAGGAATGAGCTGAAAACTTTGAACCGCGGCGGCAATGATGAGCAAGTGCCCATCCATGGCCAAAAACACCAAGGATGCCAACACGCCCAGGAAGCTGCCCAGCAGGGGGCTTTGCCCACCGCGAACCGGGTCGATGAATTGGGAAAATGCCAAGCCCATGGACAGACCCAGCAAGTCGCCAGCCATTTCAAAGGCCGCAAACACCAGCCGCATCGAAAAGCCCATGGACACACCAATCAGGATTTGCTGCAGCAACACCGGCAGCGCTTGCGCCTGGGTGAGTGTGGGGGGCGCAGGCAGCAGTGGCATCATCAGGATGGCAATGAGGGCCGCCAGGCCAACACGCAGGCGGCGGTTGATGCTTCGATTGTCAAACACAGGTGCAGTCGACAGCATGGCCAGAATGCGAATGAACGGCCAGATAAAGGCCGCGACCCACAACTCGATTTGTGCGCTGCTCAGTGGAATCATGCTGGCCGTGTGCCCACTTAGCCGATGACGTTGGGAATGCTGCTGATGAGGCGCTGGGTGTAGTCCACCAATGTGGCCAGCATCCAGGGGCCCAAGAGCATCATGGTGGCAAAAATGCCCAAAATCTTTGGAATGAATGAGAGGGTCATTTCATTGATTTGGGTGGCCGCCTGCAAAATGCTGATGAGCAAACCCAAAATGAGCGCCACGATGAGCAAAGGGCCCGAGACCATCAGCATGACCTGAAGCGCATCTTGCCCCAGGTTGAGTACGGTTTGACTGTTCATGACCGGTCGCCCTCCATTACACGGTGAAGCTGGCCACGAGCGAGCCAATCAGGAGTGTCCAGCCGTCGACCAACACAAAGAGCATGATTTTGAATGGCAGCGAAATCAGCATGGGCGACAGCATCATCATGCCCATGGACATCAAGACGCTGGAAACGATCAGGTCGATGATGAGGAAGGGCAAAAAAATCATGAAGCCGATCTGGAAGGCTGTTTTGAGTTCGCTGGTCACGAAGGCTGGAATGAGCACTTTCAGTGGTACCTGGCTGGGCTGCTCCAGGTTTTCGACTTTGCCCAAGCGCATGAACAGGGCCAGATCGGGCTCACGGGTTTGCTTGAGCATGAACTCTTTCATGGGTGCTGAGGCACGGTCGGCCAGTTCCTGAAACTGGATTTCGTTCTTCGAAAACGGGATGTAGGCCTCGTTGTAAATTTTGTCGAACACGGGTGACATCACAAAAAACGTGAGGAACATGCTCAGGCCCACAATGACCTGGTTGGGCGGCGAGTTTTGGGTACCCATGGCCATGCGCAACAGCGACAGCACAATCACGATGCGGGTAAAGCCGGTCATCATCAGCAGGATGGCGGGCAGAAACCCCAGGAATGTGAAAAACAGCAGGGTTTGAATGGGCACGCTGTAATTGGTGGTGCCGCCAGGGCCGGGCGCTGCGGTCACGCCGGGCAGAATTTGCTGGGCTTGTGCACTGCTGGCCCACAGCACCATGGCAGCAAGCCCCAGTGCAGCAAAGGCCAGCGCAAATGCTGGACGCCGATGGAACTGCAATGACCGAATCATGAGCCCACCTTGCCGGTTTTGACGCGCTCCAGCAACTTCGCAAAGGTGACTGCCGGGCTGACAGCCTCACCAATGTCCAGTCCGCCGGCTGGCAGGCTGTGCAAGGTGTTGATGCTGTGGGCTGTGATGCCCACCACCAGCCAGGTGTCGCCAACTTCAATCAGCGCAATTTTTTCCCGGGGGCCCAGGCTGGAGGTGGCGAGCACTTTGTAAAAGCCACCACGCTTTTGGGCTGCGGTAAAACCGGCCCGTTTAAGTACCCAGGCCAATGCCAGCAGCAAGCCCAGCACAAAAAGCAAACCCAGTGTGGTTTGCAGCAAGTGACCGCTGCTGAGGCTGTCGGCTGCGGCGCTGGTTGTGGTTGGGGGGGAGGTGTTGGTCGGTTGAGGTGCAGATTGGGCTGCCGATTGAGCCATGGCCAGGTTGGTAACGGCCAGTCCGGCCAACAGGCAACCGGCCATGAAAAAACGCGCGGCCGTGTGGCGCGCGCGCTTCGCCCAGGTTTTGACTGGGTATTCCCTCTGCGTGTTCAGTTTCTTGTTGTGTTGAGACATTCCGGCAAATCGGTTGAAGCATTCATCGATTCAGCTTTCTCAGTCGCTCAGAGGGGGTGATGATGTCGGTGAGGCGAATACCAAATTTGTCATTCACCACCACCACTTCGCCCTGCGCGATCAGATAGCCGTTGACCAGCACATCCATGGGCTCACCGGCCAGGCCGTCGAGCTCAACCACCGAGCCTTGGGCCAGTTGGAGGATGTGCTTAATCGGTATCTTCGTCCGACCCAGCTCAACAGTCAACTGAACCGGGATGTCCAGAATCATGTCGATGTCATTCTGAGTGCCAGACGCCACATTGCCACCAAAGGGCTGGAAAAGCCCGGTGGCTGGTTTGGCAGCGCTGGCTTGTGCAAACAATTCGTCTGCGCCACCGTCGCTTTGCGCCGTGCCGCTGGACTTGGCCTGTTCGGCCAGGGCTGCAGCCCAGTCGTCTGCGGGGTCGGTGACCACTTCGTCGTGTTGTTGCGCCATGGTGTGTTTCCTTTTGCCGTTGTGTGTGCTTTAAGTGCCAGAAACAGCCTGTTCGGCTTGTTTCTGTTCTCGGTTCAGTATTTCTTGCAAATTCAGGTTGTCGCCCACGCCTTCCTGAGGCATGGCCAGCACTTCGTTGACCTTGAGGGCATATTGCCCGCCGCTGGTGCCGTAAGTGCAGTTGAAGATGGGCACGTTGTCCACCTTCGCTTCAATGTTTTTACCAATGTCGATGGGGATCACATCGCCCACTCGCAGTTCCATGATGTCGCCCACAGTGAGTTGGGTTTCTGCCAGGGTTGCAATCAGGTCGACTTCGGCCATTTGAACCTGTTTTTTCAACATGCTGACCCAGCGTTTGTCGGGTTCGGCCTGGTCACCCTGCATGCTGGAGTACAGCAGGTCACGAATGGGTTCCATGGTGGCGTAGGGCACGCAAATGTGCAGTGCGCCGCCGCCTGCACCCAGCTCGATCGAGAAGGACGAGGTGACCACAATTTCCGAGGGTGTGGCGATGTTGGCAAATTGGGTGTGCATTTCCGAGCGCAGGTACTCAGGCTTCATGGGAAATACGGGTGCCCAAGCCTTGATGTATTCCTCGCGGATCACTTCCAGCATGCGGGCGATGATGCGCTGCTCGGTCTGGGTGAAGTCGCGCCCCTCCACACGGGTGTGAAAGCGCCCATCGCCACCAAACAGGTTGTCGATGACAGCAAACACCAGGCTGGGATCGAAAATGAACAGGGCATTGCCGCGCAGCGGCTTCATGGCCATGATGTTCAGGTTGGTGGGCACCACCAGGTTGCGGATGAATTCGTTGTACTTCAACACCTTCACCGGGCCGACCGAAATTTCGGGGCTGCGGCGCATGAAGTTGAACAAGCCGATGCGCACCAAACGGGCAAAGCGCTCGTTGATGATTTCCAGCGTGGGCATGCGGCCCCGCACAATGCGCTCTTGTGTGGCGAGGTTATAGGGGCGTACACCGCCTGCTGCCTCCGCCGACTCTTTGGCTTCTTCTTCGCCATTGACACCCCTCAGCAGGGCATCAACTTCGTCTTGTGAAAGAAATTCTCCGGGCATGGTGGCGTTTCCGTTTACTGAATCACAAACGATGAGAAATGCACATCACGAATGCCGTGTGTGGGGTCCTTCACGTCGCCCTTGATGGTGACGCGGGCCAGGTCAACCAGCTCATCCATGAGGGCTTGCTTGCCTTCAATGGTGGTCAGTTGACTGACGTTTTTACTCGACAGCACCATCAGGATTCGACTGCGAATCACGGGTGTGTAGGTTTTGATTTCTTCGGCGATCAACGGACCCGAGGTCTCGTAGGTGATGCCGATTTGCAGGTAACGGGTGCTGTCCGGTGCCGCCAGGTTGACCACAAACGGGTCCATGACCACGAAGGCTGGTGGGGTGTGTGGCTTTTCTTCTTTGGCAGCTTCTTCGCCTTTGTGTTCGCCGCCTTTCAACATGAAGAATGCGCCAGCACCACCTGCGATGAGCACAATGAGGGCCACGGCCACGATGATGATGAGCTTTTTCTTGGATCCCGCTGCGGGTGCCTGGGCTTCTTCAGCGCCAGCTTTGGCAGGAACTGCTGCGACCTTCGCCATGTTGACTCCGTGGTTCAAACTGAACGGTTATTGACTGTATTGATTGTGGCAAGAAGACCGGCCAGTCAATTGGGCGAATAACCGTGCAGTTTGTGTCCTATTCGTGTGTCACGCGAAGAGGTCGAGCCCGCCGGGGGCGGCATTGCTGCGTGATGCACTGGTTTGCTGGGTATCGCTGGGCATTGCTTCGCCGTCCGCCTGGCTGCCGGATCGACGTCCAGACGATTGTTGACCTTGTTGGCCCTGATGAGCGGTTTGTGCAGAAGCGGAGTCGCCCGCGGATTGACCGTGGTTGAATCCCTGGCTGTGTTGCACCGTCACCTGGTTCACTTGCACGCCGTTTTGGGCCATGGTTTCCTTCAGGCCGCTGACAGCCTGGGCCATGAGGTTGGCGCTGCTTTCGTCTTGGGTTCGAATGGTGATGTGCAGTTCCTGGCCTTTCTGGACGATTTTCAGGTTCATGGGGCCAAATGATTCGGGATTGACACGCAGTTCGACGGTGGACAGTTGTTTGCCCAGTGCCCAGTTCACGGTTTGCCCCAATTCTTTGGCAAAACCCGGCTGGTTGACGGGGGTACGAATGCCCACAGCAGGTGCAGTGCCCCGGGCCACAGCGGATTGTCCGGGTAGATTGCCCAGTGCGGGGTTCAGGTTGGCGGTGGTCAACTTGTTGTCACCTGCCTTGATGGACAACTCGTCCAATGGCAGTTCCTGCCCAGGCCTGTTGGCGGCCTGGGTTTGAGCGGCCAGTGCAGCTTGAATGGGTAGCCGGGACAGGGCAGCGGGGTCGATGGCCGTTGCAGTGCTGCGAGCATCCGCCGTTTGACCGGTTTGTTGGACTTCAGCCGACACTGTTGCACGCAGTTTCAACGACTGTTGGTTGTCATCACCGGACGATGCCTTGCGGGTACCAGGCTCATGCGACGAGCCTTGCATCAAATGGGTTGAGCTGGAAACGTCGCTGGCCAGTTGCGGTGCGCTCTCGGCAGTGGTGGGTGATTTTCCAGTGGATTCCGTGCGGGTGTCAACATTGACCGTCGTTTGCGGAATGCTGTCACCGTTGTCCAAGCCTGCCCTGGTCTGCATGGTGGCGGCTGAGCTTTCTTGTTGAGTGGGCACTGCAGGGCTGGCCTGTTGTGTGTCCGCAGTTTTGCTGGTTTGCGCTGTTGCGGTGCTGTTGTTGTCGGCTTTCTGGCCATTGTCGGCAGCTTGGGTAGTTGGCGACTGGGCTGGGCTGGTGTCGGCAGCGGTTTTGTTGCTGCTGTCAATGGGCTGTGCTTGGCCAGCGGTGTTGTCTGTTTTTGGTGTGACGGCCGCGATGGCTGGACGTTGCTGTTGCTCGGCCATCCAGCTGTGTTGAGCCCACACCATGGCCTGCGGATCGGGCATGGTGGGTGCCTTGTCCCGTGCTTCCTTTTTGTTGGGGGAGGGCTCTTTGCCCACGGTGTCTTTGCCCAAGGCATCGCGCATCTGGCTTTCAAAGCTGTTGAGCCTGGCCGATGAAAACAAGCTGCTGAAGTCCACGGACGATGCATCAACAGCAGTCTTGGCCGTGGTTTTTGCAGCGGTGTTTTGCACTTTCATGGTGGTATTCACACTGGATGTACCGGTGGTCATGAGAATTCTCCTGCAGCGTGCACCCGGGCAATGCGTGCGGCATATTCGTCGTTCATTTTTTGATCTCGCTTGGCTTCTTTGTGGGCTTCGCGGCGCTTTTCACGCTCCACCAAGGCTTCGTATTTGCGCTGCTCCTGCAAGGCGATTTGGTATTGCTGCTTTTGGTGGGTCAGGGTGGTGGCCAAAAACTCAAGCTCTTGGCGCTGTTGTTCAATCGCCTGGCTGATTTTGCCCACAAAGGCATTTTGATTGCGCAGGTGCAAGCCAGTGATGCCACCCTGTGTGGCGCGGCTGTGAAGTCCTGTGTGGCAGTCGGTTTCGTATTGGGTCAGCATGGCCAGCTTTTGCTCGCCCTGGGCGATCAGCTGCTGGGTTTTGGCCATGGCCTTGATGCAGGCATCGGCCTTCTCTTTGGCTTGGTCAATCAGGATGTGCAGAACGTTGCTCATGCGCTGGTCTGGTTGAATTCATTGGGAAACAGAGCTTGCAGGCCACCCAAGGCCTCTTCAAAACTCGCACTCTCTAACATTGACTGCTGGAGCAGCTTTTCAATCTGTGGATAAAGGGCCAAAGACTGGTCCAATTGTGGGTCAGCACCCGGCGCGTAAGCACCCACGGTGATGAGGTCTCGGTTGCGTTGCACCCGAGAAAAGGCCGCTTTCAGTTGTCGGGCTGCATTCAGGTGTTGCGGTGGGACGATGTTGTGCATGGCCCGCGAAATGGACTGTTCAATGTCGATCGCCGGATAATGGCCTTGTTCGGCCAGTTGGCGGTTCAACACAATGTGGCCGTCCAGAATGGCCCGCGCTGCATCGGCAATGGGGTCTTGTTGGTCATCGCCTTCGGTCAGCACGGTGTAAAACGCGGTGATGGATCCGCCACCCGGGCGACCATTGCCAGCGCGCTCCACCAAGGCGGGCAGTTTTGCAAATACGCTGGGTGGATAACCTTTGGTGGCAGGCGGTTCGCCAATGGCCAGGGCAATTTCACGCTGGGCCATGGCGTAGCGGGTCAGCGAGTCCATGATCATGAGGACGTTGTGACCCTGATCCCGAAAATGCTCAGCCACCACCTGGGTGTAGGCTGCGCCTTGCATGCGCAGCAATGGGCTCACATCCGCCGGGGCGGCAATGACCACACTGCGCTTCAAGCCTTCTTCACCCAGAATTTGTTCGATGAATTCTTTCACTTCCCGGCCACGTTCGCCGATCAGGCCCACCACCACACGGTCGGCTTTGGTGTAGCGGGCCATCATGCCCAGCAACACGGATTTGCCCACACCGGAACCCGCCATCAAGCCAATTCGCTGGCCTCGGCCCACCGTCAGCAATGCATTGATGGCGCGCACGCCCACATCCAGGTGTTCATGGATGGGCTCGCGTTCCAGGGGGTTGATGGGGCGGGCTGCCAAGGGGCAGCGCTTTTCAAATTGGAGTTCGCCCAAGTTGTCCAACGGGCGGCCATTGCTGTCCACCACACGGCCCAGCAGGCTGTCGCCCACGGGCAGGTGTTTTGTTTTGTCTTCCGGACGACGCCATGGGTGTGCATGGGTGCCCAGCTTGGGCACCATGGGTGGGGGTTCAACCGGAATGACTTTCGCGCCGGGTGTCATGCCATGCACATCGGTGGAGGGCATGAGGAACAGGCGATCACCATTGAAGCCGACCACTTCGGCTTCCAGGCTGGGCGTGCCCTTTTGTACCACGGTGCAGACGCTGCCCACGGGCAGTTTGAGCCCCACTGCTTCCATCACAAGGCCTGCCACGCGGGTCAGTTTGCCGGTGTTGGTTTGAACCTGGGTGTGGTTCACGAGGTGCTTGCATTCGTCCAGCCATTCCAGAAGGTCTGCCATGTGGAGGTGCTCAGTGTGTGTGGTATTAATCGAGATCGGTGGGCGTCAATGGGGTGTCAAGCCCCAGGGCTTCAATGGCTTTCATCCAGCGGGTCTGAATGGTTGCGTCCACCTCGCCTTCGGCATGCTGCAGCACCAGTCCGCCCGGCAATTGTTGTGGGTCTTCCACCCAACGAATGCTGCCCAGTGTGTGGTCTTCGCCCAATTGTTGTTTCAACTGCTGCACCGTAGAGGGGTGCGCACGCACGGTCATGGCTTTGCCATCCAGTTGCAGGCCATCCAGCACCTGGTTCAGCAACAGGCCGGCCTGTTCAGGGTGGGCTTGCAAACTGTCGGCCAGCACTTTTTTGCTGACGCAAACGGCCAGTGCCAATAGCTTGTCGGCCAACTGCGCTTTGTATTGCTCAAACTGCTGATCGATTTGTTCGGCGACGGCCGCCAGGGTTTGGCGTTCTTCCTCGGCTTGCTGAAAGCCTTGTTCATACCCCTGTTGCTGGCCATGCTTGTAACCACGTTGCTGGGCTTCTTCTTCCAGCGCGACCAATTGGGCTTCGCGTTCGCGCAGCATCATTTCCCAGTTTTGCAGCCGGATTTCGTCCTCGCTCAATTCGCGTCGCTTGGGGAAGAGGTCGGGGGTGGGGCGGTCCTGGCTGATTTCGGTCAGCAGGCGGTCTACCGGGCCGTCATAGTGGTTGCCCAGCAGGTCAATATTCCAGCCGGTGAAGGTGGACGCTTCGGCCCCCCGAATGATGCGGTTAGACGAAGGCATCTTCACCTCCGCCACCCAGCACCAGCTGGCCTTCGTCGGCGAGCTTGCGGGCTACCTTGAGGATGTCTTTCTGTGCGGCTTCCACTTCGGACAACCGAACCGGACCGCGGGATTCGAGGTCGTCTTTGAGCGCTTCGGCCGCGCGCGACGACATGTTCTTGAAAATTTTGTCGCGAATGGAGTCGTCTGCACCTTTCAGGGCGATCACCAAGACATCGCTTTGAACATCACGCAGGATGGTCTGTACACCGCGATCATCCACATCGAGCAGGTTGTCGAAGGTGAACATTTCGTCCTGAATGCGTTGAGACAGTTCGCTGTCGTATTCGCGAATGGTGTCCAGCACGGCTTTCTCGGAGGTGGTGCCCACAAAGTTGAGGATTTCGGCCGCTGCACGAATACCACCCAGCGTGGTTTTCTTGATCTTGTCGCCACCGGCCAGCACCTTGGACAACACGTCGTTCAGCTCCAGCAGGGCATTGGGTTGAATGCCTTCCAGGGTGGAGATGCGCAAAATCACGTCGCTGCGCAGGCGCTCCACAAACAGGTTCAGAATGGCTGCTGCAAAGTCGCGCTCCAGGTGAACCAAAATGGTGGCAATGATTTGCGGATGCTCGTTTTTAATCAGTTCAGCCACCGTGGCGGGGTCCATCCACTTCAAGCCTTCAATGCCCGAGGTGTCGCTGCCCTGCAAAATGCGATCGAGCAGAAAGCCAGCTTTGTCTTCACCCAGTGCCCGGGTTAAAACACTGCGAATGTAATTGTCCGAGTCCAGGCCCAATGCGCTTTGGCTTTGTGCCAGCTCGACCACTTCACCCGCAATTTCTTCAATGCGTTCTTTGGGCACGTCCTTGGTTTTGGACATTTGTTGACCCAGTTTTTGAACCTCTTTGGGGCCCAGGTATTTGAATACTTCAGCGGCTTCTTCCTCGCCCAAACTCAACATGAGGATGGCGCCTTTCTGAATGCCCAGTTCGCTGTCTGCCATGGTACTTGTCCTCGTTGGTGGGTTAGGCGTTTTGTGCTTCGCCGTTGACCCAGTTCTTCACAATGTTGGCCACGATCTGGGGATGTTCTTTGGCCAGACTGCGGAGTTTTTCAAGCTTTTCCTGGCGACTCATGCCGTTGTTGGGCAGGGCACCTTCACGCTGCAATTGCTCCAGCAATTCCATGTCGCTGCCACTGTCGCCGACGGTCAGTGCCGTGTTTTGTCCCGGTAACAGTTCGGGGCCTTCGGTGTAGGGTTCCAACACCGGCGGCTTCATCATGGGGCGGAACAGGCCAAACACCAGGATGGCGGCCACCAAGGCCACGCCGATTGGCAGGCCCAGCGACTTGGCCAGGTCCATGGTGTCGGGTTGCGCCCACAGCGGTGTGGTTTCAACCGTTTCTTTGGTGAAGGCCTGGTTGACCACATTCACGGCATCGCCGCGCTTTTCGTCAAAGCCGATGGCCTGTTTCACCAGGGTGTTGATTTGAGCGACTTCCTCGGGGGTGAGGGGTACGTCGCGCGCTTCACCTTTTTTGTCGGTCACGGTTTTGTAGTTCACCACCACAGCGGCGGACAGGCGGTCAATCTTGCCCACTTGTTCTTTTTTGTACTGCACCGACTTGTCCACTTCGTAATTGATGGTGGAGTCTTTCCGGCTGCTGGCATTTTGTGCGCTGTTGGCGTTGTTGCCTGCATTGCCCTGGTTGGGCAGGCCTTGTTGCGGGTTTTGACCAATTTGCGACGTGGCCGGTGTGGGCGGCTGGTTGGACAATGTGCCTGGCACGCCCGACGGATTGGCCGCAGAGCCATCCTTGGATTCGCTCAACTGCTGGCTGCGGATGGTGGCCTGTGTGGGGTCGTTGTTGGGTTTGTAAATTTCGTCTGTGCGTTCCTGGGTAGAAAAGTCCATGTCGGCCGTGACGGTGGCGCGCACATTGTTGGCGCCAAACACGGGCGTCAGGATATTGATGATGCGGCTGGTCAGGTTCGATTCCACCAGGTTTTGGTAAGCCAATTGGTGGGGGTTCAGGCCTGTGGTGCTGCTCTGGTCGTTTTCGGTCAGCAGGCGGCCTGTCTGGTCCACAATGCTGACATCTTTGGGGCTCATGTTGGGCAGGCTGGATGACACCAGGTGCACAATGCCGCTGATCTGCGATTCAGACAGGGTGCGGCCGCCATACAGGGTCAACACGATGGATGCGCTGGGGCTTTGCTTTTCGCGAATGAAAATAGACGGTTTTGGAATGGCCAGGTGAACCCGGGCGTTTTCAACCGCTGAAATGGATTGGATGGAGCGGGCCAGTTCGCCTTCCAGCGCGCGTTGGTAATTCACCTGTTCCTGAAACTGCGTAATGCCCAGCTTTTGGTTGTCCATGGCTTCAAAACCGCTCACGGTGCCTTTGGGCAGGCCTTTGCTGGCCAGGGCCAGGCGGGTGTCGTACACCTTGTCGGCTGGCACCAGAATGGCGGTGCCACTGGAATTGAATTGATAGGGCACCTTGAGTTGGCTCAGCGCCTCGGTGATGGCACCGCCGTCTTGGTCATTCAAACCGCTGAACAACACCTTGTAGCTGGTTTGGTTGGCCCACATCAGGAGCGACACCAACAACGCAACCAGCAGTGGCACACCGGCCAGGATGGCGATGCGGTTTTTCTGGGGAAGTTGCGCAAAACGGGCCTGGAAATTGGCGATTGGGTTGTTGCCCGTTGGGGCGGTGCCAATCACTTCTGGGCTGTTCAGTGTCTCTGCCATGGTGTCCTGCAAGCGGTCGAGGGTGTTGTTCTATGACAGCCATTGTGCCCAGACGGCTTGGTGGGCCATCTGACAAAAAGCGGCCTTAACGGCACCCATTTCGGAAACTTGAGGGCACGACACAATAAATAAACATCAAATAGGGGGCTTTTTCACCTCTGTTTCCCGCAAGGCTTGCCAGCCCTTGCGGTTACAAATAAGGCTCGTGTAGAAGGAGATGGTCATGATTGAAAAAATTGGCGCCCTGGGAGGCCCCCTCACTGGTGCGCTCAGCGGTGTGTTGAGCAATGCAGTGACCGAAGCTGTTAAAGGTGCAACGCAAGCCAACAAGGCCAGCAAGCCACAGGGCGTGGAGGCGGGCAGCTTTGCCGATGCCATTTCCAAAGCCTTGGAAAGCGCCAGTTCGGCCGCTGACAAGTCCAATGACTTGAGCAAGCGCCTGCAAATGGATGACCCCAGCGTGAGCATTGAAGAAACGGTGATCGCCATGAACACGGCATCCCTGCAATTCACGGGTGTGGTCCAGGCCCGCAACAAAATCGTTCAAGCCTACAACGACATCATGAACATGCCGGTGTAAATCACAGCCCCGGCCGTGTATTCCCGGGCTGTGGCACAATCGTTGACATGCTTTCACTGTGCTGTGCATTCAACGACTGGAGCCACCGTCCATGATTTCCCCTCTTCCCGTTGCAAAATCAACCTCCGCTGAGCTTTGCCTGCTGCCGGCACTGGCCAACCGCCACGGCTTGATCACCGGCGCCACTGGCACGGGCAAAACCGTGACGCTGCAGGTGATGTCGGAAGCGTTTTCCCGCATTGGTGTGCCGGTGTTCATGGCCGATGTGAAAGGTGACCTCACAGGCCTGTCTCAACCGGGCAAATCGTCCCCCAAACTGCTGGACCGTTTGAGTGCCAATGGCATCCCTGTGCCCGAGTTTGCTGGGTTTCCCGTCACCCTGTGGGATGTGTTGGGCAAACAGGGGCACCCGGTGCGCGCGACGGTGAGCGACTTGGGGCCCTTGTTGCTGGGCCGTTTGCTCAACTTGAACGACACGCAGGAAGGTGTGTTGAACCTGGTGTTCAAGATTGCCGACGACAACGGTCTGGCCCTGCTGGACCTGAAAGACCTGCGCGCCATGCTGCAATTTGTGGGTGACAACGCGAAAGACTTCACCACCCAGTACGGCAATATTTCCGCCGCGTCGATTGGTGCCATTCAGCGCGGTTTGCTGAGCCTGGAAAGCCAAGGGGCAGACCAGTTTTTTGGTGAGCCGATGTTGAACATTGCCGACATGATGCAAACCGATGGCCAGGGCAGGGGGGTGATCAATATTTTGGCGGCCAACCAGCTCATGAATGCGCCCAAGCTGTATGGCACTTTCCTGTTGTGGTTGTTGTCAGAGTTGTTTGAGAACTTGCCCGAGGTGGGCGATGTGGACAAACCCAAGATGGTGTTTTTCTTCGACGAAGCGCACCTGTTGTTCAACGATGCACCCAAACCCCTGATTGAGAAAGTGGAGCAAGTGGTTCGCCTGATCCGCTCCAAAGGTGTGGGTGTGTACTTTGTGACCCAAAACCCGCTGGACGTGCCTGAGACGGTGTTGGGCCAGTTGGGCAACCGGGTTCAGCATGCCTTGCGGGCGTTTACACCCCGCGATCAAAAAGCGGTGAAGGTGGCTGCAGAGACCATGCGGCCCAACGCGGGCTTGAACATTGAGAGTGCCATCACCGAGCTGGGGGTGGGCGAGGCCCTGGTGTCGTTTCTGGATGCAAAGGGCACTCCCAGCCCGACGAATCGGGCGTGGATTTACCCACCGGCCAGCCAGTTTGGTCCGGCCACGGCCGAGCAGTGCAAAGTGTTGATGGAGCAATCGATTGTTGCGGGCGTGTACGAGCAGGCAGTTGACCGTGAGTCTGCCTTTGAGCTTCTGCGGGACCGCGCTGCCAGTAAGGCAGGCTCACCCAATGAGCCTGTGCCCGTCAATACACCCCAGACCACTAGCACGGGCGGAGATGGCAGTGGCAGTTTTGGTGGCTTGGGCGATTTGTTGTTCGGTAAAACAGCGGGAAGCGGTGGCCGTCAACGGCAAAGCGTGGCGGAAAGCATGGCCAAAAGCGCGGCCCGGGCCATTGGATCACAAGTGGGCCGGGAAATTGTGCGCGGTATCTTGGGGTCCATGCTCGGCGGGGGTTCCCGCCGTCGCTAGGGGTTAAACATGCTGGGCTGAGCGCTGTCGTCGTTCTGTGGCCAACAAAAAGCGTTGCAGGCGGCGCTCGGCGCCTCGCTCCAGCAACGTCATTTCACAGCCCAGTTGCAACTGGTCGGGTTCGTCCAGTTGGGGTTTGATGTTCCGAACTTCCAGATTCACCAACATGGAGCCTTCACCATCGGGCAGCGTGAGTTGGGCATTCCGGAACAGGTGGCCAGACTCCATGTCGGCCTGCTTGTTGACCAACAAACCCACGCCAGCCAAGCTGATGTCCAGCAGGCAATGCAGGGTTTGCAGGCCAGGTACGGTCAGTCGAACCTGGCGATTCAGTTCCGTGTCGGCCACCACCCGGAAATAATTGCGGCGCTGTAGTCGCACCAAGGTTGTGGGCATGGCAATCCGCAATGCGTCCGCACCTTCAAAGGAGTCGGCCACCATGCCGATTCCGCTGAATTGTACTTTCACGCCGTCGGGAAAACTCACGATGGTGAATTCGCACTGTGCATCACACCCTTGTGCCAATTGTTTGTCATAGGGTGTACCCAACCACAGCACGCCACGGTTCCAGTCCAGGTGGAGTATTTCGGTGACAAACTGAACGCCGCTGCCTTTGAGGAACACATACAATTCGTGCTCATCGTCCAGCATGGTGCTCAGTAGCTTTCGGACCATGGGCTCGGAAGCCAGTGTGAATTCTTTGAGCAAATCTGGATCGAATTCAGGCTGAATGGAGATGGAATGACTCATGAAACCCTCTGTTCACGTTGTTCGACTTGATAAACCCAGGCCAGCAATTCGGCGATTGCTTGGTACAGGCCTGGGGGAATTTGTTGGTCCAGGTCAATGTTCATGAGCAAGGAGACCAGCTCGCGGCTTTCATGAACAAACACGCCCGACTCTTTGGCTTTTTGAATAATGTGCTCTGCAATCAACCCTTTGCCCTTGGCCACCACCTTGGGTGCCCCCGAGTTTTCCAGGTAGGCCAGTGCAACAGCCTGCTGTGCCGTCAGTGTGTCTTTAGTCCCCATGGCTTTGCTCCACAACAAATTGACCATGGTTCAACCGCAACCCTTGTTGTTGCATGGCTTGCTGGAATTCACCCCAGTAGGGGTCCATGGCCTGCTTGCTGGCGGACGATCCTTCAATCGTGACGTCACATTGAGAACCTACCATACGCACCCGAACATGCAGCACACCCAAATGTGCCATGTCCAGCTTGAGTCTGGCAACCCAGGGGCGTACACCGGCCGACTCATCGTCCTTGGGGTCTTCAGGCTGGTGTTGGTCCTGTTCAATTTCAACTTGTAGGTTTTGACCGAGCAAGCCCTGCAGATTCAGCACAATGCGGGCATGGTCGAGTGTGGCCAACTGCGCATTCACCATGCGCGCCGATTGCTCCACAGATGCCGGGTTCAGGCCTTTGTCGCCAATGATTTGCTCGGCGCCAAAACGGGCTTGTGGCTCTTGTGCCAATTGGTCCACCGTGCGCTGGCCCATGACCCATTGTTGCAAGTGGCTTTCATAAAACAAGCCGCTGTTTTCCACAGCTTCGCTGACTTGTTGGGCCAACGCATGCGTCAACCCAGAATTCAGGTGAAGCTTGCTTGCATCGGTTTTTTGAAGGTGTTGTGGCGTGTTTGCCCCTGTTGCTGTGTTCAACAAAGACTGTGGTGGTTTTGAGTTGTCTTTGCTGGTCAGCAATGTTGGATCGGTTGTTGTTGGGCCCGCTTGCGCCGCGGCCGCCTCGGCACGACCCTGCAATTGGGTGCTGAGTTGTTCCAGGCTTTTCATCACTTGGGTCGAGACGGTGGTTGGCTGGTTTTGTCCCAACCGTTCCAGCAAACCAATCAACCGGGCGCCGCCCGACAGGCGGTCCACAAAGCTGGACGACTTCTGGCCTTCCTCGTCGGCGTTGTCGCCGGTCGTGATGAGTGGTGCCGCAGTGTTGCGAACATCCTGAACTTTGCGGCTGCCTGTGGGGTTTGCACCCAGGCCCTCCAGCTTGTCATTCAGTGCAAAGGCCACTGTCACCAATTCACCCGCGGTCAATTGCCGACCCGGTGGTAGTTTGACAGACAGGTTCTGACCTTCGAATTCCAGCTCGGCCTGATTGCCAGGCCCGCCCTTTAACACGCGGACCAGGGCTGTTTGGCCAGCGAGTTGCTGCGCCCGGGGCAGGGGAAGCTGGCGAGACAGCACCGCCACAATCGGGGCGACTTCGCCTTTGTCGGCGCTGACCCGGTCGCCCGGGTTCGCCTGAAGTACAGAGTTGAGTGTGGCCGGAGTCTGGCTGCGTAGCGGTGTCAATGACATGAGACGCAGCCTCCCGGCCTATCGGGCTTTAGTTGGACCCGTAGGAGTTGCTCAGGCGTTGGCTATTGCTGGCCGCGCGGAGAAACTCCTCGAGTTGACGCAAACGAGGTTCGGTGATGTTGCGAATGGCTGCATCGTCTGCGAGGATTTTTTTCAAGTAACCAATGTGCTCGGTGCGCTCACGGTCGTCGAGTTCAACGGCTTTGATTTCCTTGATGGTTTGCAACTCATGGATCAAACGCGAGCAATGCTCTTCCGCTGCGCACAGCCCATCCCAATCACCTTCTTTGGCCGCGTTCAACATGGCCTGGCTTTGGTTGGCAATGGCCGCATACAGCCGCATGACAGCAGCGTTGTGTTCCTTGTTCAGCATCATGGTCGTCCAGTCCTTGTATTTGATTATTTTTCGAGGGTTGCTGTGGACCCGATCTCAAGCCATGCACTGCGCAAATCATCGAGCAGGTTGATGCAGGTGTCGAGTCGTTCGGGGTTGTTTTGCACATTGGCCAGAACCAGTTCTTTGCCAATGTAATCGTAGAGAGCCAGGAGTTGTTCGCCCAGTGGACCGCCCGCTTCCACGTTCAAAGAGGCAGTCAGGCCGTCCTTGACAATGCGCAGGGCTTTGTCGATGGACTTCACTTTCATCTCGACATCGTTCATCTCGAGATAAATGCGCGCCTTCCGGATGGCTTCGATTGCGCCATCGTAAAGCATCACAATCAAGCCATGGGGAGAGGCACTGTTGATGCCCGTCTCCAGACCGACCTGTGCATAAGCTTTTGCGCCGTACATCATGGGAACAATCACCCGGTTGTTTGTCTATTACACATGGTACCGATCCATCCGCTGTTTCAAGCCCTTAAAAACAGGGGTTTTCCACCACTGTTCAGCGCTTTTTACTTCGACAGCGCGGCCAGTTGTTGCGACAAGTACGAACTGGTCCGCTGCATGCTTGAAAGCATGGTGTCCAGTGCACTGAACTGGGCGCGATAGCGCTTCTCCACCATGTCCAACCGTGTGTTCAGGTCAGCAGTCTGTTTGTCCAGGCGTTTAACCTGGGCATTCAAACCATCTGTTCTGGACACCAGTGCACCACCTTCGGCATTCAGACTGTCAATCCAGTCGTTCAGGCGGCTGGCCAACCCTTTGCTGTAGGTGATGGTGCCCAGTGCACCGGATGTTCCTGCTGTAACGGACAATTGCAAGCCTTCCGCATTGGTACCTGTTGCCGCCGTGAGGATGGTGTCCACGCCCGTTCCAGCCACACCGCCAATCGTGCCGGCGATGTTGGTGCCGCCGCCGCCCGCGGTGGTGATGTTCACGGCATAGGTGCCTTCCAGGGTTTTGGACGTACCCCCCATGTATTTCACGCGTGCGTCAGTGGTCACACCGGTGTTGGAGAACAGTTTTTGAAGCACGGCGGGGTCGTTGGCCATGGCAGTGTCCAACTTGGTTTTGTTGAGCGACAGCACACCCGTGTTGTCAAAACTCAAGCCCACGTCACTCAACGACAGGCCATAGGCACTCACCGTGTCGCGCAAAATATTTCGCAAACCGCGTTCCAGCGATGAGGGTGTGGTCTCTTTCGACAGTGTGGCGTCTTTCTGTTGCTGGTCTTTCAGGTTGCCGCGAATTTTGTTGTAAGCCGCAACGAAGCCATCCAGCGTGCTTTTCAGGGACGTGTCGTCCAGTCCCACAGTCACAGCCACGGGGCTGGTGGTGACAGCTTTCAGGTTCAGCGTCACGCCGTCAATGGCATCAGTCACGTTGTTGCTGGACTTGGTCACTGCCAAGCCATTGATAGTGAAATTGGCATTCTGGGCCAGTTGCAGCGTGGAGGCGTTTTTACCAGCGCCCGCCACGGCGGTGGGGTCGAATGCAATTTGCGACAGGCCAGTGGTGTCGGTGTTGTTGCCATCAGCATCGGACACATCCAGTTTGAAACCCAGGTCTGCACCGGTGTCTGCACTGGTTAGCACCAGTCGGGAGCCTGTGCCGTCGTTGATGATGGAGGCAGTCACCCCGGCATTCGCATCGTTGATGGCCTGTTTGATCCCGCTCAGGGTTTGCTGGCCCGCTCCAATGTTGATGGTCACAGGTGTTTTCGCAGCATTGGCGGTAAAGGTGTTGGTACCCGAATTGTAATTGCCCAGTGTGAGCGTCAACGAGCCAGTGCCCACCACGGTGTCGGCGGTGGCTACAGAGGGTGCTGCCACGCTTTGCGCTTTGGCCAGCTGGCTGACTTCGATGTTGTACGTGCCTTTGGTGGCGGTCGAGCTGGCCGTGGCACCCACGATGGTGTCCGACGCAGAGGTTGCTTTCATCGGGTTCAGCGTGCCAAGGCTTGTGAGCTTTTGGGCGGCCGTTTGCAAATCTGCAAACGAATTTTTGATGATGCCGTAAATCGAAATCTTGGTGTTGATCTGGGTTTTCTGGTCGCTGATGGTGGCCAGCGGTTTTCGCTCAGCCGCCATCAGTTGGCTGATGATGCCTTCAATGTCCAAACCAGACCCAACGCCTGCCGATGAAATCGCTGCCATTGCTCAACTCCTGTTCTCGGGGGTCATGCCTGAGTCGACATCAACACACCCTGCATTTTTTCAATCGCCTTGGCGATTTTCAACATTTCCACCGAGGGGATTTGCCGCAGCACTTCCTCGGTTTCCTTGTCCACCACTTGCACAATTTGCTGGCCACTGTCGGGATCCACCATGAACTTCAGATTGGACTGGTTGCTCTGCAGTGCCGCATTGGCTTTTTGAACAATTTCCACCACTTCGCCGGGTGTCAGTACGGCGGCATCCCCCATGATGGATTTCTGGATCGCGGGTGGATCGTTGTTGGCCTTGACAGTCTCCGGTGTACGCGGAAGCGCTGTCGCCAAATCATTGAAATTGGAAATGTTCATGTTCGCCACCTCAGGAGTCTACGAGGGATGAGTGGTTAGCCATGACTCAATTAACGGCACCTTTCCCCCGTTTCTTTAGCTTCAGCCCAGGGATAAATCGACGTTTTTGGCGAAAATCTGTTTGATGTTGATGCAATGCTTGATTATGTGGTGCTGTTGTACAGAAAATAAAAAATATCGGTGCTGGAAAAGGTGTGACTTAATCCGAAAAGTTGTTTTTAAAAAGCAACTTCCGGATTAAGTCAACCGGATTTACTTCAACAAGCTCAACACGTTGTTGGGCAGTTGGTTGGCCTGGGCGAGCATGGCGGTGCCGGCCTGCTGGAGGATCTGCGAGCGTGTGAGCGCAGCAGTTTCCTTGGCGAAGTCGGCGTCCATGATGCGGCCACGGGCTGTGGACAGGTTGGTGTTCTGGATGTCTGCGAAGGCAGCCACTTGCTCCAGACGACTCTGGCCGGCACCGACCACGGCACGGATGCCGGTGATGGCGTCAATCGAGGCGTCGAGCTGAGTGATCGCGGTGGTGGCGTTGGCCACAGTGTCCACACCGCCCAGGTTGGCTTGAATGGAAGCCGCACCGTTGGTCAGGATGGTGGTCAAATCGTTGCCGGCGCCGGTGGCGTCATCGGTCAGGTTCACGGTCAGCGTGTCGGTGGCGGCGTTGCCCGTTCCAATCTGGAAGGCCATGCTCTTGTTGGCT
>NZ_DASWYD010000005.1:0-1654 GCF_036405155.1 Limnobacter sp.
TAAGGACATTGCTTTCAATGAAAACAAAAAATACTTGCCTGACCCTGGCCTTGATTACTGCTGGTG
Source organism: Limnobacter sp. (assembly GCF_036405155.1). Lineage (GTDB taxonomy): Bacteria > Pseudomonadota > Gammaproteobacteria > Burkholderiales > Burkholderiaceae_B > Limnobacter. The sequence continues at coordinate 67 of NZ_DASWYD010000005.1, forward strand.
TGGTGACACCGGTGTACGCGCAAACGGTAGCCCCCCCCCCGGATGCGGGTCGTTTGCAACGCGAATTGCAACAAGTGCCGCCCGCGCCACAAAAACCATCGACTGGTGTTACCGTGCCGCAAGCGCCGCGCGAGAAAGTGGCACCGGGTGGTTTGCGTGTGGCCCTGAACCAAGTGGCCTTTAGTGGCAACACGGTGTTTGACTCAGCCCGTTTGGCTTCGGTGGTTCAAGGGGCCATGGGGCAGTCGTATGATCTGGCCGGGTTTTATGCCCTGGCCGATCAGGTGGCCGAGTTTTACCGCAGTGAAGGCTATGCATTTGCCAGCGTGTTTGTGCCCAGCGACGGTTATCGCGATGGCGTGCTTACCCTGCAAGTGGTGGAAGGGCAGTACGGTGAGCGCCGTGTGCGTGCATCCGATGCATCACAGGCCAAAGGTGCACAAAAGTTTGTGGATGTTCTCAAAGCGGGCGATCCCATTTATGCCCCTGACCTGGAGCGCGCCGTCTTGCTGCTGGATGATCAACCGGGAGTGGATGCCACACCGGTGATTAAACCCGGGCAAACTGTGGGCACGGGCGATCTGGATGTCGAACTAAAACCGCTGGACAAAGTGGGCGGCAGCATCGGGCTGAGCAACCACGGCAACCGCTACACCGGTTATTTGCAAGCGCGCGCCAATGCATTCATCAACAGCCTGTTTCAGTTTGGCGACCAACTGAACGTAACCGCGCTGCAAAGCGATGAAGACTTAAGTTACGGCGCTGTGCAATACAGCGTACCGATTGGTGGCAACGGTTTGCGAGCCACAGTGGGTTACAGCGTGACCGATTACGAATTGGGCCGCGAGTTTGCCAACCTGCGCGCCAGTGGCAAGGCTGAGACTGTGTCAGCCGGCCTAAGCTATCCTTGGATACGTTCACGCAACACCAACGTGAGCTCCTCGCTGGTGTTCCAGAAAAAGGACTTCTTTGATGAACAGCAAGCGGTGAACGCCACGGTGTCACGCACAAGTGACAGCGTATCGGTGATTACCAACTTTGATCACCTGGATGCATTTGGCCTGACTTACGGCCAACTGGACTGGACCCAAGGCAAGTTCAATGGCCCGGTGCCCGATCCTTCAAGAACGAATGGTGAATTCACACGGGTGAGCTATGATCTGGTGCGCCAGCAGGCACTCAAGCGCAGGCTCAGTGCCTATGCCCGTTTGAATGGGCAATTGGCTTTGGACAACCTGGACAGCTCCGAGAGCTTTTCCTTGGGCGGCCCCTATGCAGTGCGCGCCTACCCCACGGGCGAGGGCACGGGCGATGAGGGCATGTTGGCGCAGTTCGAGTTGCGGTTTCAGTACACCGAGCGAATCAGCCCGTTTGTGTTCTACGACATTGGCCGGGTGAAGTTGGAGAACGACCCCACGGCACCGGGCAACAACGACCGAACCCTAAGCGGAGCGGGTGTGGGTGTGCGTTACCAGGAAGGGCCTTTGGCGCTGGAGCTGTCGGTGGCGGCCCGTGGAACGGGTGGTGTGGCACAGTCTGACCCAAGGGACAATAGCGTGATGACCTGGCTGACCATGCGGTATGCGTT
>NZ_DASWYD010000006.1:0-903565 GCF_036405155.1 Limnobacter sp.
GTTCCGCTTTGCCAAGCAGATTGTTCCACGTGAGGACGAGTTTCCCAATTTGCCAACGACGGTTCGGTTGGCTGCCAGTGATGATAAAGACGACACCACAAACTGGCATGCAGAGGTATTGGCCTTCCTCAACGGACTAAAGGCATCCGGTCGGCTTGCGGACTGGAATCAGGTCGCATTTCTGTTCCGCTCAGTTAAGAACGATAAGGTCGTAGCGCTTGCGCGCTCCCTTGAGAAAAGTGGAATTCCGGTGTTTTCGCCACGCTCGAATATGTTCTTCGAGCGTGAGGAGATTCGCCTGATGATCGGGGCACTGATCTTCTTGTTTCCTCAGTTTTCCAAGGTTCGGGTGTGGGCTGAAGGCGTCACGCTGCCTATCTGGGACTACTACGATCAGTTGTGCTTCAAGGCTTTCACGGACGAGCTGCGTAAACCGGAGAATAAGTCCCTTTTGGATTGGGCCCGCCCGCTGGCCAAGCGCCACCTAGTACTTTCTCAGAACACTGACTACGCTTTCTCGGGCCTGTTCTATGAACTGCTGCAGTTTCCGTTGTTCTCCCGCTTCCTTACCGAAGAGGCCGTACAAGGGGTCGATAAAGGCCGTGCAGCGCGTAACCTTGGCACCTTCTCCAAGCTGCTGACAAAGTTCGAGTATCTGCATTACGTCAGCGTGCTCAATCCAGAGTTTCTGGAAAAGAACCTGTGCGACCTGTTCAACCAGTTTCTGCGCTTCCTGAATGACGGCGGTATTGGTGAATACGAAGATGAGGCCGAATACGCACCCAAGGGGTGTATTTCCTTCCTTACGATCCACCAGTCCAAGGGTCTGGAGTTCCCGGTTGTGGTTTGCGGTTCACTGGAGGCGGTACCTCGCAAGCAGTATGGAGGGCTAGATGTGTTGTTGGAGGATGGCGGCTATCTTTCAAAAGAACGATTTGAGCCGCTTAACCACATCAAAAACTTCGACTTCTGGCGGCTGTTTTATACCGCCTTCTCACGCGCGCAGAACCTGCTGGTGTTGGCTGCGCAGGAGAGGCAGGGACGTGGCAGGTCACCATCGAAGTATTTTGATCGTCTTTTTTACGAGCTGCCAAACTGGCGTGACGTTGATCTATCTGCGCTGACCTACGAAGACGTTAAGCAGATCAATCTCAAGCGCGAATACTCGTTCACTTCCCACATCACCGTGTTTGAGAACTGCGCCGAGCAGTATCGATTCTTCAAAGAGCTGGAGTTCAACCCGATCCGTGCAGGTGCCCAGTTGTTCGGTACCCTCGTCCACCAAACTATCGAGGACATCCATAAGGCAGTCCTGCGAGGGGAAGAGAAGATTGTCACGGTCGACCAGATTCAGTCTTGGTTAAGCGTTAACTACCAGTACCTCTCAAAACGGGAACGGCAATACCTTGCCCCGCAAACGCTGAAGGCTGTGGAAAAACACGTCCTAGGCTATTACGGCCGTGAAAAAGGCAATTGGGACCGCATCAAAGAGGCTGAAGTTGAGATCTCCCTTATCAAGGATCAGTACATCTTGAAGGGCAGTGTTGATCTGATCAGAGGCGAGAATGATACGGTGGAGATTATCGACTTCAAGTCGGAGAAGAAGCCCGACATGGAGAAGGACCGAGAACGCCTACGCCAGTACCAGAGCCAACTTGAGGTCTATGCCCACCTGGTGGAAGAACGCACTGGTCAGAAGGTCAGCCGGATGCATCTGTACTACACGGGGGAGGATGGGGGGAACCCCTATGTGTCCTTTACCAAGGACGATCGGGCTATCGGAAAAACTATCGCTCGGTTCGATGACATTGTGGCGCGCATTGAGCAGCAGGATTACCAAATTCCGGCACGCCCAGCGAAGCGTTGCTTAGAGTGCGATTTGCGTGCTTACTGCGACAACAAGAATTGGAAATTTAGGAAAAACGACTGATGAGACAGAACACGTCTGCGCAAGTGAACCTGCAGCTAGCAACTCCCGATGGCGCTACCACCAACGTCGAAAAATACGAATTCGAGCCGATCAAAGGCTACCCAATGTTGAACTGGCGTGGCAAGCGTCCGTTTACCTCGACGCAGTATTACCCGGCGCAGTTGAAGGAAGTCCATGGCGAAGAGGTAGATGGCTGGCGTAACAAGATTTTCTGGGGTGACAACCTGCAGGTGATGAGTCACCTACTCAAGGAGTTCCGGGGCAAGGTCGATTTGATTTATATCGACCCACCATATGACTCAAAAGCTGAGTACAAGCGGCGTGTGCGCATTAAAGGCAATGTCGCAGAGTCAAATCAAAATTCTTTCGAAGAAAAGCAGTACGGCGATATTTGGTCGAATGATGAGTACCTGCAATTCATGTATGAAAGACTTTGCATACTGAGGGAGCTGCTATCTCCAACAGGATCCATTTACGTTCATTGTGACTGGCATAGATCGCATCACATCAGGTGTGTTCTTGATGAAGTATTTGGGCCAGAGTCATTTAGAAATGAAATCGTATGGAAGAGACGAGGTGGAGTTCTTGCGCAAAGCAAGCAGTATGGCGCTGCGACCGACACGATACTTTTCTATTCGAAGAGCTCTGATTACTTCTTTGATACTCCGCTGGTAAAAGAAGGACAGGAGGACTATGTCGAAGAGCGCTTCTCGAATATTGATTCGGACGGGCGTCGCTATCGCCTTAGTCCTTTGCTAAGCCCATCGTACAGCCCAACGCTTGTCTATGAGTACAAAGGAATTCAGAGTCCACCTAACGGTTGGTCAGTTTCTCCTGACACGATGAAGCGCCTGGACGCCGAGGGCCGACTTGTATTTCCAGAAAAGCCAACAGGCCGAATTCAACGAAAGCAATACTTGGACGAATGGAAAGGAAGCCCAATCCAAAATCTCTGGATTGATATTCCACCTGTTAACCCTGTCGCCGCGGAGCGACTTGATTATCCAACGCAGAAGCCAGAGCGCTTACTTGAGCGAATCATTTCTGCGTCCTGCCCTTCCGGCGGCCTTGTCTTCGACTGCTTCATGGGTTCTGGGACTACACAAGCTGTTGCCATGAAACTAGGCCGCCGCTTCATCGGCGCAGATATCAACCTTGGTGCAATCCAGACGACCACTAAGCGTCTGATCGGTGTTGCTGATAGCCTTCGCCAAAAAGGGCTGGAAGCTGCTTTTAATTGCTTTACCGGCTTCGAGTTGCACAACGTCAACCATTACGACGTCTTCCGCAACCCCATTCAGGCCAAGGAGCTGTTGATTGAGGCGCTAGAGGTACAGAAGCTGGAATTCAGCACCGTGTTCGACGGCGAGAAGGACGGGCGCATGGTCAAGATCATGCCCGTCAATCGGATCGCCACGCGCGCAGATCTGAACGAATTGATCGCCGGATTCGATTACAAGGCGTGGGAGCGTAAGCAGCACGAGTCCCCGAACCGCCCGGTTGAGAAGATCGCCCTCGTCTGCATGGGACACGAGCCGGACTTGGCCGCGCAATTGGAGTTTTCCGCCAAGCCCTTCAAGATCGACGTGGAGGTGGTGGACATCCTGCGCGACAAGGCCGATCTGGAATTCAAGCGCGACTCGCAAGCCAAGGTTTCCATCAAGGATAGCGAGCTGGTCATCGAGAAGTTTTACCCGATGAACTTGCTGCAGAAGCTATCGCTGCAGAAGGAGTCAGTCGAAGACTGGAGGGAGTTGGTAGAGTCGGTTCTGATCGATTGGAACTTCGACGGCGCGGTGCTACAGCCGACTGTGGTAGATATTCCCGGCAAGAACGATATGGTCAAGGGCGTGTACACGGTGCCCGATGATGCAGCCACGATCCGCGTGAAAATCACCGACCTGCTGTCGGAGTCTTGGGAAGGGAGCGTCAGCAATGGCGACTAAGCGCGCGACTGCAAAGGCCAACACGGCCGGCGCGTCGCTTGATTTCGCGTTCTTCCGCTTCCTGTGGCAGTTCTACAAGGACAACAGGGGGACTATCCGAACGCACTACAAGGAGCTGACGCGCAAGTTCCTCGACTTTAATAACCCAGAGAAGAACCCCAAGGCCTTCCTGCGCCAGCCACAGTTCGAAGCGCTGGAAACATATATTTTTCTCAAGGAGTTTCTTGACAACGCTAAGGTCGAGGAGATCTTCAAGACTTGGTACGAGCGTAGTGGCCGATTCGAAGGCCGCAAGTTTGGCTCTTTCTTGGGGACTGCAGGTCAGGAGATGTTCTCGTTTGGGGAGTCTGACGAGCTTGAGCTGAGTTCGTACAAGCTCTTGTTCGAAAAGATGCGCAAGAACTCGCGCGCCTACCCGAACTACATCTTCGCGCTGACGATGGGCACGGGCAAAACCATTCTGATGGCGACGTGTGTCTTCTACGAGTTTTTGCTAGGCAATAAATTTGAAAAGGACGCACGCTATTGTCACAACGCTCTGGTGTTTGCGCCGGATAAGACGGTATTGCAGTCGTTGAAGGAGATCGAGGCGTTTGATTTGACCCGCGTTGTGCCTCCGGAGTACGTCAACTTCTTGACGACGCACTTGCGTTTTCACTATCTAGAAGAGGCGGGCACTTCGCTGGATACATTGGATCGTTCGCGCTTCAACATCATTGTCTCCAATACACAAAAGATCATCCTTAAGCGCCAGCACAAAGACAAGACATCCGTCGACAAGCTGTTCGGCGCGACCGGTGAAACTGTCGCCGCTACTGGTGTCTACGCCGATGCCGCTGACCTCTATAACTTCGATCAGCCCGAGGAAGAGGGAGAGCTGACCACCAACCAGCGCTTTGAAAAGCTGCGCCGCCTGGAACAGTTAGGTATCTTTGTGGACGAGGCACACCACGCCTTCGGTAAGGCGCTGGCCAAGGACATGGGCGTAGGAGCGAAGGAAACGGATACCAGCTTGCGCACCACCATCGACGTTTTGGCCGCTAGCCTGAACGCTGCGGGTACGCGAGTTGTGGCCTGCTATAACTACACCGGTACGCCTTATGTAGGGCGCGAGGTGTTGCCGGAAGTCGTCTATGCCTACGGCCTGAAAGAGGCCATCGACAAGGGCTACCTCAAGAAGGTGACGCTACACGGCTATGCGAATACACGGACCGACGAGTTTATCGACATCGCCATCGAGAGCTTCTTGAAAGAGTCCGGCGAGCTTCGCCCGGAAGGCTTACTGCCAAAGCTGGCATTCTTTGCAGCTACTATTGACGAGCTAACTGGAGAGCTTCGCCCTGCTGTGGAGAGGGCGCTGCTAAAACACGGCATTCCCACCTCGCGTATCTTGGTTAATGTAGGTGACGACAAACTCACTACCAATGACGACATCCGCGAGTTCAATCGGCTTGATACAGAAGGCTCGGAGAAGCAGTTCATCCTGCTGGTCAACAAGGGCCGTGAGGGGTGGAACTGTCGCTCGCTGTTTGGTGTTGGACTATTTCGAGAGCCCAAGTCCAAGGTATTTGTCCTCCAGGCCACGATGCGCTGCCTGCGTGCGATTGGCCAAGCCCAGCATACAGGTCACGTTTTCCTCTCAGATGACAATCTGAACACATTGAACGAAGAGTTGCAGCAAAACTTCCGCATCAGCGCCGACGAGCTGCAGAAAACGGGCAAGGACAAGGAGCGCGTGGAAGTGCGCGTGGTGGAGCCATCCGTCAAGATCAAGCTGGTGCGAGTGCGCAAGCAGTACGAAATGCGCGAGAAGCAACTGGTGGCTGGGCAGGAATTGATGCCCGAGCGGGCAGATAAGCAGAAGTGGGGCGAGATGATCGAGAAGTACCGCTTGATCGAAACGCAGCAGGACGGCCTGACTGCCGCCGACGCGGCGCGTGCCTCCGGCAGTCGCACCTTCGACCTGACCTCGCGCCGAGAAAAGCGGGCCTTCTCGCCGTTATCGCTGGTGGCCGAGGTGTCACGCTATCTCAATCGCAGCCCGCTGGAGATCGAGGAACTGTTGGATGGCACGAAAGAAGGTACCGATGAACTGGTGACCATCATCAACGAGTTCAACGAACTGCTCTACGACAAGATCATCCCGCGCCTATTCCGCCAGCTCTACGACCTGGATGAGTCGCAGCAAACCGAGGAACACGAGGTCGATCTGATCAAGCTGCCTCCGACCGGCTACTACGAGGTGTCGGCGGCCAAGGACAAGATCGTCCGGATGCACGACGCGCAGATCAAAGACGAAGAGCGTGCAAAGAGCTTCCACCTCGACACCTACTGCTTCGACTCTGGCTCAGAGAACTGGTTGTTCTGGGATCTGCTGCGCGAGCAGCGGGTGAAGAAGATCTACTTCACCGGCATGCTGACCCACGGCCAGTCCGATTTCTTCATTCAGTACATCGATCCCGACTCACGCACCGTGCGCAGCTACTACCCAGACTTCATCTTCCAGCGAGAAGAGCCGGATGGCAGCCTGAAGTACGTGATCGTCGAGGTGAAGGCCGACAATCAGATCGAGGACGCCGTGGTGCAGGCAAAGAAAGACTTCGCGCAGCAAATTGCGGTGGCCAGCGGGATGGAATACCGAATTCTCAAGTCGTCCGATGCGGACAAGCGACACTTTAGGGTGTTGCTCTAAAGAGCACGCAACTCAGGGAACCAATAATGGCGACTTTATTGCCCAAAAAGAAACTCTCGAAGTCCAAGCTCTCGCTATATCTGCGTACGCAGTGCGACAAAGAGCTGTACTTATCGTTGTTTAACGTGAGCGCACAGGATATGGCCGCAGCGGGATTGCCCGCACCGCTGAAATCCAGACCAAATGTGCAGCTAGTAACCGGTGCCGGAAACGCATTTGAGAATGCTCAATTTCAGATGCTTGTGGCCAGATTAAGCGGGCATGTCCGTCACGCCCCAAGTTTTAACGATATTGATCTCTTAGTAGAGCTACCTACCGTTACCTCTCCAACTCTGTGCATTCAGCCCGCGATTGAGCCGGAGGCATTCCGGACAAATCTGCTGAACAATCTTGGTGTCTCGTCGGCAGATCAAGCCTCCATCCCTGTACTAGCAGGTATGCGCCCCGACCTTATTCTGGTGGATCAACCAGTGGTGGGTGACTGGGAGGTGCTGCCAAACGGAAGTCGGAAACGCATCGATTCCACAGAGTCGAGGCAAGCGCTATCGGTAATCGACCTGAAGAATGTCACAGAAGGCAACGCTAGCTACGCTGCTGAAGTTTGTCTTTATGCTGTGGTTCTTTCGAACTGGCTTGTCCATCACGGATTGACAGGCAAGTACTACATTTCCGAAAAAATATACCTCTGGACGACACCGTTCCTCGCGGAGTTTGAAGGGCTCTTCAAAGCAGCTCCGACCACACCAAAACCCGCGCTTATCGCGGCCCTGCGAAAGGATCTCGAACGCGAAGCCGTCGATTTCCTTCAGTTTGTACCAAGCGTAAAGAAGTTCTTTGCTCAAGATGTGCCCCGTGTTTTGTCGCGTGGCGACACACTCGGGTGGCAAGCGGTTGATATCCACGTTGGTAGCCGCTGTAATGCATGTGATTGGCTTGGAAATCGCGATTGGTTATCGCCAGTTGATCAGGCTTTTTATGACGCCAACCCCAATCATTACTGTGTTCCTTCTACCAAGGCTTGCGGGCATCTGAGTCAAATCGCGAATTTATCGCGAGGTGCGAGAAAGGTTCTTGAAGCAAATGGCACAAAGGACGTTGCTTCACTCCAAGCATTACCTGCCTCTGACCCGACTCTATCTCGGCACTCGTTCCTCAAAAAGCATAGGAACGGTCTTTCGGGTAAGGCGGGATCTCTAATTACCAATACAAGCAGTCCGGGATTAGCTTCCAAGGTTACTTCGCTCGCAAAAGGGGTGGAGCTTCGAGCATGTGCTGCTGTTACTTTTGATTCCTCTGCCGGGAGGTTAACTGGCATTGGCTTTCGTGCGGATGTTCTTCCACCCTATGAGCATTCGGCAGCCCTAAAACATCTCAAATATGTGGCGTACATGGTGGAGCGCAACACCGACGACGCAGAATGGATCGTTCTAAAACAATTCATTGAAGATTTGGTCGCCAGCGCAGTAGATGCCGCCAAGCATTTAGATCCTGGAAATACAAACCCAAAGTTACCTTACGCCCAGGTTTATTTTTGGGAATACCGACAGTATGAAGAACTTTGCAAAGCCTTCGGACGACATCTTCCACGAATCCTGTCTTTGCCCGACAGCAAACAACGAGCTCTTGCCTGGCTGTTCCCGTCAGATGATCTTCTCGAAAGAGACGACGGTGCGATTTCCCCAGCCATTGTCTTTGTGCAAGATATTGTCGAGCGGGCGATGAACCTACCTGTTGCCCATGTCTACACATTGCTGGCAACGGTTGCTGTGTACCACCATCCTAAACTGCCGCCTATCTCTGGTGTCGATACCTTTTACTCTGAGCCCCTGTCAAACGGGATTCCACGTGAGCGCACATTCGAAATTTGGACAAATACATCTGGCGTAGTCCAATGGGGCAAATCTCACTCTCTACCACTATCAAAGGCGGTGGATCGCTATTGCAGCCACTTGAAGATACTCGCTTACAGTCTCAATTCAATTGTTGCAAAGCTTGATCAAGATTTCAGATCGGCACTTAAGGGCAAAGCCAAACGACTCGAGTTATCTGGTATCGGTACCAAGAAAGGACTCGCTTTCGATTCCCAATTATGGGCTCAATGGAGCTTATTGGAACATGCCACGGCATCGACAGAAGCCGGAGCCGCTTTGGGTGCGTCACATGAAGAACTTGAGGCACGATACGAAGCGATTGTTCTGACTAATATGCTGGCGAACCTAGGAGGTAATCGCTATCGATTCAAGGTGAGCTGTGACTCTCTCGAAGCTAAATTCGATGCCCCTGACCGCTTCCTCACCATCGGCGTTGTTAGCCGCCCAGGCTTTCCTCTTGAGAACGGATTTTCTCTTAATCTGACATCCATTGACCCTTTACTGCAGCCACAAGAGTTGCGCCCAGCGATGCACAAAATCATCAAAGCATCGCTTTTGACTTTTGATCGTGCTGCGGGTGAGGCTGAGGTGGAAATCGCTCCGACCTACAACGGCGTAGCATCAACTTTTAATGCGGTGGTAAACCCCGGTGTCGTCAATATTGCGACCGAACAGCTCTACCTGGTCAAAGGCGCCCCTTGGGATGGAACTGAAGAAATAAAAGAAGTACTAGACGCGATCGGCGACCCGAAACACGCCAAACCAGATCCGAATGCAGTTCGTGCACTTGGAAAATTCGGTAAAACGATCAAGCCTGGAGCTGATGCGCCAACAACTGCTTCTCGCGTTCTATGGGATGCGCCGACTCTTTCAAAAGCAGCATACCGTTCGAATGCAGCGGCAAAAGCGCTCGCTGCAGATGCTTGCAAAATTGCATTGAGGCCTTTAAACACAAGCCAAGTAAGCGCCGTAGAAGGGGCCGCAAAAACGTGCCTGAGTCTCATATGGGGGCCACCTGGTACCGGCAAGACGGATACCCTCGCAGCATTACTTCATGCAGTTATTCGCGAGGCTATTTCTGTAGGGAAAGGGGCAAAGATTCTGGTAACCGGGCCAAATTACCGTGCTGTAGAGGTCTTGGCTGATCGCTTGCTTGATCTATTGGCTAAAGATCCTTCCGCTACATGTGATTTCTTTCGCGCATATTCAAAATCACGTGAACTTCCACCTTCGCCGAGTTTACCGCCACATATCAATGGTCAGAATGTTTCGCTGCAAACTTCTGCAGCTGGCTATAGTGATCTGAGTAACAGTCTGAACACAACCAGTGTCATCACCCTCGTTGCAACATCGGCGCATGCAGCTAAGAAAGTTGCAGCTCTCGCAAACTCTCACGATGTTTTGGCTCCGGTTTTCGATATGGTCGTGATCGATGAAAGTTCTCAGGTCCCAGTTACTCTTGCTCTATTGCCTATCTCGACTTTAAAAGTGGAGAGTCAGCTAGTAGTTGCTGGGGACCCACTGCAGATGCCCCCAATTGCCAGCCTCGATCCTCCGACTGGGTCGGAGTATCTGGTCGGAAGCATTCATTCTTATCTTAAGGAAAGGTTCAAGCTTGCGCAGCTTGAACTGCTGGAAAACTACCGCTCAAATCAATTCATAGTTGACTATGCCCTCACGCTCGGTTATCCGGCCCAGCTGAAAGCTGCTCGCCCGAACCTTAAGTTGAAGGAAGTGACGCCAAGAGCCGCTGCTCTGGCTTCTTTGCCGCCAACACTACCGGTTTCGACTGCTTGGGAACAATTGCTCGATCCCGATAGAGCGGTTTGCACGCTGATACACGAAGATGATACTGCGTCACAAGCAAACCCGGAGGAGGCCAAAATGGTTGCCGCATTGGTATGGGGGCTGTACCGCACCATGTCGGTTGAGCTTGAGCCGTTGCCGTCAGGGAAAGTTCATCAAGCGCCTTCTGAAAACGAACTTTTCGAGCGGGTGGTTGGGATTGTTACACCACACAAAGCTCAGCGCGCCCTCATTCTCAATGAGTTAATGAATTTGTTTCCCACTGTCAGTCGCGACATGATGGCGAACGCCATTGATACTGTTGAGAAATTTCAAGGCGGGCAGCGTCAGACGATCATCGTTTCGTTCGGTGTCGGCGACGTAGACATCATTGAAGGCGAGGAATTTTTCCTGCTGCAATTGGAACGTATAAACGTTTCAGTTTCGCGAGCAGAAGCAAAATGCATTGTTGTGCTTCCGAAGTCGCTTGCATACCACTTGCCATCAGAGAAAAAGACGGTAAAGACAGCCAAAGCTATTAAGTCGTACCTTGAAACATTTTGTAATCAGCGCCAAATGCACGCGGCAAGCTTTGCAGGTGGCGCAACACGAGATGTCGAGGTACGCTGGCACCAGTGATTTTGGCTCGGTTACTTAGGCTCGTTCGACATGAAAATCGAACTCGACGGCGGCGGCAGACTCGGCTTTCATCTGATCTGCTTGCCGCTTGCCGACATCTGCTGATTTCGCCGAACGAGTAGACACCAAGCGCCAATCGACCCCAGACTCCACCAGAGACGCTTTGAAGAGTTTCTTTGCATCCACCTGCGCGGATGGAATTATTCCGAATCGAACGTACATGTGAAGCGACTCGGACGACTCTGCGCTGGTGGCTATGTTTTTCCAGACCTTGCCTAGCGACGCGGCAAATACCTGCTGCCCGCCATGATCGAGTTGCGGTCCAGCTGAGTAGTCTATGCAATCAGTCCCACCCAGAAACCAGTTTCTTAGCCATTGATCTTGAACATACGTCCGCATTCCGTAATAAGGTGGAGATGTGATAACAATCGATGGCGCAGTGCCAAGCGACCGGAATAACTCTTCCGATTGAGCATCACCATGCAAGACTTGAGATATCGAACACGGTGATGCCTCCTCAAGTCCCACCAAGCGTTCGATTTTCCGACGAAGCACGCGAAGCACATCCACCTTCGGTGCTAAAAGATTCCTTTCTCTCCAGAATCTCACTGCGTAGTCAGGCTTTGACGCGTAAGTCCTTGGCATTTGATTTGAAAAATAGCCCGCGTTCTCAACATGTTTCGGAAGAGGGCCATGCAGACATCCAAGTGCGGCAGCCCGCAAAATGGATGATGCGTCTGTCTCGTTCTCGAGTCGGAGCAATCCCTCACGAAGCGCGCAAATATCAAGGAGCGTAGACGGGTGGTACGCCGAACGGAAAAACGGAGTGTCAGGTAAGTTGGCTGGTTCGAATTCTGAGATCAACTCAGCAGCAAGCTCTAGAGGGGCCTCAATGTCACAACTCGCAAGTTTTGCTTTGGCGATTGCAACAGCGACAGGGGAGGAATCAATGCCCCAAGCAGATAATCCGGATTTTCGCGCGGAGAACAGAGTTGTGCCTCGACCACAAAATGGGTCGAGCACAACTGGACTTTCCTTAAGATGTTTTTTGAGCACCCGATTGGGATACTCAAGTGGAAACATCGTAAAGTAAGGGCATATCGCGTTCAGCGCATTTTCTTTATTGTAGGCTAGGGTCACGTTTTGGATGTTTATGTTACTAACAGGACCTCGCGAATTGTGAGTTTACATGGCCCAAGACTTAAATGGGACAAATCTTGACCTGAGCGTAGCCAACCTTCAAAACAGAGGTTTCACCTAGGGGGCGATGCCCTTGCAGGCTAAAGTTCTATTGAAATTGAGCTGCTCCGGGTTTTCCTAGGGGGAGAGATTATGTTGGACTCGACAGGGCCGTCGACTTCTTTCGCACCTTTACGAGCAGGAAGGAGTTTAACATCCCTGATAAATGTTAGGGCTTCAGATGATCTGATCGTTCGACACCTAAACTTGGACTACCCCGCTTTTCTTGGACAAACCGGAGCCTCATTTTGAGGCTGCTTCAAAGACCTCTGGGCTAACCCCACCGAGATGGGAATGCCTTCGGGTTCGGTTGTAAAACGCTTCAATGTAATCGAAGATATCTTCCTTGGCGAGATCGCGCGTTTTGTAGATGCGTTTTTTGATTCGCTCCTTTTTCAAACTGCTAAAAAATGATTCGGCAACAGCGTTGTCCCAGCAGTTTCCACGTCGACTCATGCTGGGCTCAAGCTGGTGGGTTTTACAAAATCTCAACCAATCATCACTGCTGTACTGCGAGCCTTGATCCGAGTGTACAAGCACCTTTCTCTTGGGGCGCCTGCGCCACAAAGCCATCAGCAAAGCATCAAGAACAATTTCTCGATTCAAGGATGGTTTCATTGACCAGCCAACCACTTTGCGTGAATACAAATCCACAACGACTGCCAAATAAAGCCAGCCCTGCCAAGTTCGAACATAGGTAATGTCAGTGACCCAGGCTGTGTCTGGGTCACTGACCGTGAACTCCCGCTCCAATCGATTCGGTGCAATGATGGAGGGCCTGCCAGCAATCGGACGAGGTGCCTTATATCCCCGCAAAGCCTTGATCTGGTTGACTCGCATGATTTTAGCCACACGATGTTTGCCACAAAGCTCACCAGCCTCACGCATGTCTTGAAATACGCGACGCGCTCCATACACGCCGCGACTGGCCAAGTAAGAAGCCCGAATCAATTCCAACAATCGGTGATCTTCAATCGCACGGTCAGAAACAGGTTTGTGAAGCCATGCATAAAATCCAGCCCTGGCAATGCGCAGCACCCTGCACATCGTGGCCACACGAAACTCGTGTTGGTGCTCGTTAATGAATTGGTACTTTACTCGGGCTGGCTTGCAAAGTACCTTGCGGCCTTTTTTAAAATATCTCGCTCCTCTTCGGTACGCCGAAGTTGGGAACGCAATTTCAAAATTTCGCTTTTGGCTTCAAGCAGCTCATTTCTTTGTTGCTCGGTCTCTGTAGGCTTTACCGCGTTGACCCATTTGTACAGGCTGTGCGATGAAACACCCAGTCGCTCAGATACTTCAGCGATTGTGTAACCGCGGTCAATGACCTGTTTGACGGCTTCGTCTTTAAATTCTGGGGTGTACCTTTGTCCACTCATAGTGACTTTCTCCTATGCACGAATATTAGCCGGGAGTTGTCCACGATAGGCGGGGTAGTCCAAAATGAGGCTAACGAGTGTCTAGTTAACTCGGGGCGATTCAGATCAGCCTGCTCAGTACATCAATGACCCGTTTGGAGCGAATGCTGCCGGCCACATCAGTGAAAGATCTCCTATAGCACTGGATTTTTAATTATTAGTATCTGAAACTAATTTAAATTATTTCATGAAATGAAAAAACCACCTTACCTGCTAATTCCGAGCGGCAAGGTGGTTGAGCGACTATTACGAAAGTGTAAAACCAAATCTTTATTGGTTATATAATAAATTATTGATTTTAGTAAGATTTTATTAAATATAAAGAATCGTCATCGTTATTTTACCCTGCGCTGAAGTGTTTTGACGAGGTGAATGAAATAAAGAGGTAGTATTTCTGGTGTAATTCTTGCATCATTCCTCTCAAGTATATTTCGTTCTCGTTGTATTTCGCGGCAGGCCCAGGTATCTTCTAAGGATATGATTACTTGTACTTCTGCTGATGGGTAGATTCGGCATAAGTTAACCGGTGAAAATGTATATCTAATGTCATCTCTAAACATTCGTCTTTCAGAAGAGTCTCCAAAAACTATCGAATTTCCGTCGGGTGTTGAAAAGGCATTTAGTAAGTTCTTGGTTTCTTTTTTGTTGGCTAATATGGTAGCCTCATTTATCATTTTGTTTCGGTATTTTTCTAGGAGGTCTTCTGATAAAAAATCAACATTGCTGGAAGTGGGGTATATTTTGTAATCTTTTTCAGGTTGATTTGAGTCGAATTCGATTTTTATAATATCTGCTGGATTGAATGCCCTCGCATATATGTAACCTGTTTTTTTGTCGTTAATAACAAATTTCTCTACTGGTGAATACCATGTTTGTTTTGAAGCGGGTTTGCCTTTCGCCTTAAATTCGAAATCACTAGATTTTGGTGCAACTCGAGAAATATACTCTAAGTCCTCGCTAAGATATTCCTTATCGTTAATGTAATATGATCTTACGTCCGTTTCGGTCATGGTTCCAATTCGGATAAACCGATATGTCCCGTCTGTTGTATATAACGTTCCTCTAGGTCCATTTAAGCCCTTTTGAATTGTTTGCCTTTGTTTTTTTAACTCAGACAATTTTTCTTGTTCGAGTTTTCTTGCAATTCGTTCTGGTGAATTTACTTCAAATTCCATGCTGACTTTATACGGAGATATGTTGGTGTTGTAGCGTACAATTGTAACTGTTCCAGCAAGATTGGATTTTCTATCTTTGCATTCTAAGTTCCAGCCAAATTCTGTTTTGGTTTCATTGTAAGAATTGTTATAGTAACTGCAAAACCGTTGTAAGCCGTCTCGGACTGCGTCTTGGGTCATGGTGATTTCTTCATTGCTTATTAAGAGTTTTCTATGGTCGTTAGTGGTTAGTGTTAGCCATATTGAATCTAAAATTTCCATGCTTCCGTTGCTTTTTTTTATTGTTTCTTCGCTTAGATATAAACCCGAGTTTTTAACTGATGGACTAATGTCGTTATTTGTTTTGGGGTTTGTTGAGCATCCTGTTGCTGATGCTATAACTAAAAGCATTCCTAGTGTTCTATAAAGTGTCATGTGTGATCCTTGTTGAAAATTAAAGTAGCGTGTATTGAGTATAATTTGATAACGGTTATCTCTATGTTTTATCGTTAATAATAAAACTGCTCCAAAAAAAAGGATGTTTATAATTTTCTGATGATGTATCTATCAGTTTTATTTGAGCTTTTTGTAGGGCAAGTGGCGTATTTATACCCCGACTTATTTGTTTATAAAACTCGGCCATGAGCATGCCTGTTGATTTGTCGGATACCGACCAAAGGCTCCCAAGAACCGATCGGACGCCTGCTTTCAAAACTGTAGCTGAAAGTCCTTCAAC
The DNA here is from genome assembly GCF_036405155.1 of Limnobacter sp. GTDB lineage: Bacteria > Pseudomonadota > Gammaproteobacteria > Burkholderiales > Burkholderiaceae_B > Limnobacter. The sequence goes on from NZ_DASWYD010000006.1 coordinate 15,411, forward strand.
CTCCATTCCGTTCTCATCAACCTCCCCTCCGGTCGCTGTGTCACATGCTGATAATGTCAATAGGTCGACCGCCGAATAGTCTAACTGGCCGATTTGCTGGAGATTCACTGGGTCACCGTAACCGAGGTACAACAAGCTATTCTTCGCGCTCCCAGATTGAAATTTAAAGTGCGTAGCGACATGCACTGCTCTCTGCTCCCCATTCAGTGCCTGCTTGAATCGGGCGAAAGTAAATTCATCATCCATAGCAACTATGCCGGGCATTGCGCCACTTGGATTTCGTTTCGACCGAATGATCGAATCCATCTCTTCCTGTACGCCTGGTAACGCGTTGAGCCCTAACCGTGCTTGTCGCAAACCCATCCCATTAATTGAGGTTATACGGCGGTAAGGCCTAATCTCTTGTCCGGCTGCTGGTGCAACATTAACCAAGCCATAATCTTGTATGAGATACCTCCCCGCTTTGTTTTGTAACGCTGCAAAAGGAATGTAGCGCAGTCGATCTGTTAAGTTCAGGGCTAAAGTGTCGGGGTGAATTTGTTGCAGCAGATCATCAACTGAACTAATCAAAATTTCACGTAGCGCGGAGGAGATTTCCCGTGTATCGAGCCGATTGGTAATTGCCAATCGAAACTCAGAAATTTGACGAGCAAGCTTTTTTTTGGGATAGGCGACGATATTCGCATGGCTATCCTGGCCAGATTTCAACAAAATACCAATTTCACGGTCCGTTACAAAGTAATGAAGCTGCACAACTCTGGGATTCTCAAGGATCGTCCCTTTGCCCAGGAGACGTCTTGCTTGCGTTTGAACAGCCGCCGTTTGAAAAACCTTTTTGATCAAAGGTTTTGAATCAGACTGACTGCGCAAGACAACTTCTGCAGAAGGATTCTTTGTCAGTAACAGTTCAAGTTCCTGATCGCGCAGACTCAATTTCTGGTCAAGTAGTTCTTGGTTAGATACATTTAACAACTCATTCAATTCGCGTTGCTTTAAGTGATGAAGAACAGCTTCCGCCTCATCAAATCGTTCCGATCGAAGCAATTGAATTCCCAGTTGTTGATACGTCTGCGCTGGATTCTCCTCAAACAAGCCGGGCGATTGCTCGTACAACTTGGGTAAGTCGCCGGATAATTCGTTGAACGCGGATAAAGCCAATTTTCCATAAGCAATTGCCAACTCTTTGCTACGAGTCGATCTGATAGCGCTTTGGATACTCAAGAGATTGCTGGTGGATAACCAAACATCTCTCAAATTACCTGTTTCAATGGCAGATGCTAGAACTTTGTTATAGATACCCACAGCAAGGTCTATATTGCCGACCAGTCGGGCTTGGTTTCCTCGCATAAGTAGCTGAATCGACGGAGCCAACGAATCTGTGTCTGCTGGACTGGTAACAGGTGCTGGCTGGATAGGTAGCGGCGCACTCTTTTCGGCAGGGTTAGCAAAAATTGGACTTGAGATAAACAGCAGCGACGAAGCTAATAGCGTTCCGTAGAGTGTGTTGGATAGACCTGTAAACATTTGGTTTGCCTCTTGGTGTGTCAGTCAGTTTGATAGACACCACTGATTAAAATTGATCAGTCTCTCGGCGTGCATCCACTCGCAAACCTCAAGATATTCGGAAGATTGTGACCTTCGTTGTCTTTTGTAATCTGTCATAAGGACAATAAGTTTGAGTGCATCTTGCTGCGAAATGTCTTGATCGAAAAACCACTGCCCTGTCATAGCGAGTTCTGAGTTGTGACTAGATATTAATTGCCACGAATGAAGAGCTGAATCACTTAAGCCGCTTAGATCAACTTCTGCATTGCCACCAGTCATTCTGAATGTTTGGCCATCGATTTTGAGATCCCATCGCTGCTCCGGATGAGATTCCCAAGTCAATCTAATCCGAGCGGTATCGGGAAGAACACGGAAGAACTGTTGATCCGCCAATCTGACAGCTGAAAAATCACTGCGTACTTCTGCTTCATTGTCAGCATTCCCTCCACGCAGAATCGTCCCCCCCACAGAAGATTTCTTTCGGATAAGCTCGCTGAAAAAGCTTGAGAGACGATTGTCGGTTGGATTCGGGGTCACTGAACTTTCAGCAGCGAGCGTCGAACCCGACAGTATCCCCAAAAACCAGATCCCTATGGACACGACATATTGAAATCGGATTGGCATGAATAAATCTCTGTAGGATGATGCGTGCAAGTTATTCTGTACTGGTATTTAAGCATTCTGGTGTAATCCTGACTGTCGACTATTAGACATGCATCAGCGATAGAAGGGGGCTAGCATATTTCCATGAATTCGTTAAATTTTGTGAAATCAAATCTTGTTTAATTTATTTTCACGCTCATTGCTAGCCGCCAGATCCGTCGCATCAAAAATCAGTCGATTGATGATTGATATCAGCATTACTGCCGCCTTGTTTGTGGTGATGTTGCTGACGATTCAATTCATTTGGCGGGATCTGTTAGTGACATCGAACCTGGCTGGGGAGCCAGAAGATCGGCCCGACTACAGAACGGTATTTGTGCAGATTGATGAATCATTCCTTCAATCCGAAATCCCTTTGACCATGCAATTGCAACAATGGGGGGATCTACTCCAACGGATTGCAGAAGAAAAGCCGGTTTTGATTCTGGTTGACTATCAGTTCAGCCCCAACCGATTCGAAAAGATGTTGCCAGGTGCGGCTGATCATTTCGAAAGTGTGGTGCTCACATTGTCCAAGAGGCTTCCAATCATCTTTGGAATTGCACCGGCCGTTGATGGACGCGAACTTCGTCATCTAACACTACGTGCGATTGAGCAAAGTCCAGAATTACGGCGAGGCTGCATGAGCCTGGACCTAGACTACGACCGAGTATTGCGCGACTTCAAGCGATACCCATCAGACCCATGCCCAACAATCGCCGAGGAATCGATGGCCGCTGTGGCTGCCAAGGCATTGGGTGTGACGCCGCAACGAGAGGGTTTGATTTTGACTCGAGGCATAGAATCCGTTCACGCTATTGCTGCTAGCAAGTTACTTGAGTCACCAACACCTAGCGTTTCCTTCAAAAATACAATTGTGGTTATTGGCTCTAACTTTCCATCAGAAGATGAAATGATGTCTTCGCATGCCACTCAGCACGGGGTGATACATCCAGTCATAAAAGGCGGCCTGGTTCACGCCCTGAACACGGAAGCCCTGCTGGAAAATCGAATCGCTTGGGATTCGCATCAAGAATTGATCCACTTGTTGACTCTGCCTGTTCTTTTATTATTCGCTTGGGGGCGTAAAAAACAATCTTGTATCAAATGGCTGTGGTTTGCGGTTCCTGTACTGCTTTTGGCTGACTTGACAGCTGTCAATTATTTTTCAATCTATATTGATGCAGTAATGCCAGCTTTACTAGCATTGTCTTGCGCCTTCTTTCTAGGTGCAAAAAGAACGCTGCAAGAAATCATGATCAAACGTCAGATACAGAATCTACTGGGAGGATTGCTGAGCCCAGCTGTGTTTCGCCATTGCTTAGATGATCCAGAGCAATTCTTTAAGACCAAGAAATACGAGGATGCTGCAGTCTTAGTTTTAGATATAAAGGAGCATACGCAGACCACAAAAGAGGATTCTGTTGAACAGGTCTTCCGTGATACGAATCAACTGCTATCGTTGTGTACAACCATCGTTCATGACCATCGTGGCTGCGTTGAACGTTTCAGGGGCGATGGCTTACTCGCTTATTTTGGGGCGCCATTGACTTACGAATCAGCTCTGGAAGACGCCATCTCTTCCGCGCAAAAAATATTAGCCATGCTTCATCAAGAAACACAGGGAACCCTGGTTAAATTCAAGGGCAGAGTTCGAATCGGTATTAGTGCCGGGGAAATCGTTCTGGGTAAAGTAGGGGATCTCAAGCGCTTCGATATTGCTGTAACTGGTCTTGCTGCCAACCGAGCGGCTCACATCGAGAGCCTCGCCGACCCTGTAAAGTGGCCGATCGTGGTGGATGAACGGAGTTTGAGTTTGTCAACACAGCCGATCGAAGGTATTGAATTATCGATCACTCATCCCAAGCACCCAGAGCTGAGGCTGATTGGGTTACAAGCGCCTTAGGGATTCCTCATTCGGAGGGTTACATCTTGAGCGGTAGTTTCCGATTGATCTGAATCTTTCCGCTATCCAGTTTTACATAGTCACCCCGAATTAATTCCTTAAAAATCTTACTGATCATGTCTCTAGAGGCTCCGACATGGTTACCAATTGCTTGAAAGTTGGCATCAATGTCAGTAAGACCCGTTAAGCCGTCACCCTGAGAAAATGGTGTCGAAGCAAGTCGACTCATCAGGAATTTTCTTACCCTTTCATAGACACCAATCAGAGCCATGTCACTGGCCTGATCGGTTGCTTCCCGAAGCCTTCTAAGCAGAGTGGTAAATAGCATCATCGTGACTTCTGGTTCTTCATGGACGATTCGACGAAACGTCTCCGATGCCAAATAAATGCCATGCACTTCATTTAAAGCAGTCGCTGTCGCAGAGCGAGGTTGCCCATCAAAAATCATTTCTCCAATGATGTCGCCCTCGCTACGCAAGGCAACGACGAATTGCTTGTCATCCACGGTTTTACTGATCTGAATGATGCCATCCACAATCAACAAAGCGTATGACGCTGATGCACCCTCCTTAAAAAGAACGGTGCCCTTCGGATAAGTTTTCGATACTCCAAACTTCTCAAAAAAATGGCGTAATTCCATATCGCTTTCTCTCAACTCGTATGCTAAAAATCCAAAATTTGCCATTGTTCTAGCAGATTCAAACCGCTGAGTGAATCGTTATCGCTTTCGTTTGAGCCAATCAACTCATGCTGAATATCAGACAAAAACCACGCCTTCATGGATAGAACCCAGAGTGAGGTATTCATCGGAAGACGTACCCTTAGATCAATTAGATCTTCTGTATACAAATGCCCAGTCTCTGTGGCGAGACTGGCCAGAGATCTGGGAAACGAGCATTCAACCAGCGCGTGATGCAGACGAGGCCAAGTAATCAATCGATGAACAAACTCTGGACAAGGTCCTGTATCGCCGGAATAGGCAAGCCAGCCAGATTCGCCTTGAATGAAATAGCCAAACGCAGGAACGGTATGGTTTACTCTAACCGGGAGAAAGGACAAACCCTCAATCGTATGAATTTGATCGGGTTGAAGGGCAACAAGCTTTAACGATGCTTGGTGTGCACTGGGTAGCATCGTGAAGTCTGGCCAAATACGATTATTGAATACGTTCTGCTGTAATGCTTCAATCGCATCGGACGGACCGTAGACAGTCAGCGTGCCGTTCGACTGCTGTTTGATCAGTTCGACTAAAAACGGCAATCCACAAACATGATCGAAATGCGCATGACTGATCACGACAGAACGAATCTTTAAAAGCGTCTCGAGGTCCAGATTCATTAAACCACTACCCGCCTCTAGAGCGACAAGATCATTGATGACCATGGCTGTACTGGCGTGTCGAGAGTGACCAATTCCACTGCTGCAGCCCGCTACAATCAACTGAGTCATTCAATAATCGCCTGAAGGATATTTAAATTACGCTCGGAAAAATTTCCCATTACGTGCTCTGAAGAGTCGATCAATACTCGAGTAAGGAAAAGTATTGGCCAGATTCAACCTGGTATACCAAAACGATTTCAGAACCATCCAAGGTTTTATAGTCCAACGTGGAAAGACCTTTGCTGTCCGTATAAAAAGGAACATCAATACCCCCGTCGCGCAAAAATATTTTTGTGCTTGGAGAATGATTGATCTCGAATCGGACGGTGTCAGCCTTCAGACCAGCGAGTTTCAACGGTGCCCGAATTATTCGGATCTTTAGATCATCCGGGCTATGAGCTGTTGGTAGTTTAGCTTCCAAAGGTGTACCGACCAACGGAATTAGATCACCTGAAGAAAAACCCAAACTAGCCAAAGTTTTGATATTTGAACTGATTGCTTTGAATTGCTCGAAAGGGAAGTTTGGATCGTCGATTGGATTACCTTTTTCATCTGCCTCGCGGTGTGTCAAACGCAGATCGACTGGCTCCGCTAAAAAATAGCTAATATTTTTTTTGGCAGAATATTTTTTCGTTATGGAATCATAAAAACCTGCTCCCCATGTTGTGTCTATTATCAAGCTTCTACCCTGAATATTGACAATATTCCAGGCATGATCCCGAATCCTTTGTGACTCAGTGGATCTGTTTACAAATCCGTTGACAATCCTACTTTTTAGACCAACAGCGTTAGCCATTGCGTTAAAAAGGTGTGCGTAGTCGTCGCATACCCCCTTCTTCGTTTTCAATAATTCTTCTAGCGTCTGATTTTTCGATATGCCCTTTATGTACGCATCAACATCGTATTGAATATTTTCAGTTATCCAATTGAATATTTTTAAAGCTTTATCTTGTTCGCTGGTAACGCCTTTTGTAATACGTTTAGCTAACAATTCAGGAGAAGAGTCTTTGTTGGAGAATTGCTCGAAGAGATCTCGTAGTGAGAAAGCTGATGCTTCTTGACTATGAAAAAAGCTGCTGCAAATGAGCAAAATTATTAGACTGGTTCGTGAGATTATCAATTTCATATTCAGCAAAATAAGAAGAGTGATGGGCAGACGGAACACATTTAGCGATAATTTTATCGTTATAACAATCGTTTAAAAGCAGATAAATAAGTGCATAGCGGAATCGAACAAGTGCCAGTTGATCAGTGAGCCCTACCTTGCGACCCAGATGTTTAAAAATTTGAGCTTTAATCTGCTCAAATTTATAGACTGGGCTCCTTTAAGCAGTAATACATTCGTTCAAGCCATTCATTAATGCTTGCTGCCAATCTGCTACTTGGTCGATATGTGTTTTTACAGAGTTGTTCAGGCAATCGAGATCAGACGGGTTGACAAAACTTCTCGTGGTCATCACCGCTGGTGATTCTTCTGCAAATGCATGAAAATTCAAACCAAGAATAGTCAACATAAATAAAAGTTTAGCTGTCATGTGCCTATCACTTGAGAAATTTATGATGAAGCTGGTTTAATCTTGGCTGAGTTTGCTTTCAAGTCACTTAGCGTGGCAAAAGCGTTCCTAATACATTGCTGACCAGGGAGCCAAGCAAAGGTAAATTGCCTAGAACAGGTTCGCTGCTTGTTGGAGGAGTGCTCATTGAACAGTTTGGGTTTTGAAAGCTAGCGGTTCCATTCATCAATTCACCATAGTCAAAGTCACAGGTTCGCTCGACAGTGCCATCGGCATTGCCGTCCAAGCCTACTCGAACAAGATATCGACCGCTGCTGTTGCCCAACGCTTGGATCAACAAGCGCCCACCACTTTCAATAACCAAATTACCGTCGGCCACTGCGTTATCAGTCAAGGCTACTGCTAACCCATCGGCTTGGGCGGTGTAGGCTTTGTCTTTTGGAATATCGATTCGAGTAGAAGAATCACCTTTCTCAAGTAAGTTCATTCGAACTGTTGGATTGTTAGCCCCCTGTTGATTTCCTTGCACATCTAGAGACATTGTCATCATATAGTCGGAAGACCCTTTCCCTGCCTCTGTTTCCGAAATATGGTTTTTTGGTGCATTTGCGATGTATTGGTAACGACCAGCCCCCAAAACAATTCGACGTCCCTCTGTTCCTGAGGCCTCCGCAGTGCTTCTAGTGCTGGGTTGTGTTGCTTTAAAACTGCGAGCCGTCACGAAACTGTTAGTGGTTAATGCACCACTATCGACGGAACCTGAATAGCTGTCATAGTCGGTTTGCAGTGATCCATTTGCATTTTGGCAATTGGTAAAAGAAACGGTGAACGAATCCCCCGCATCAATCTGAAAATTGCCATTCTGATCAAACTTGGACACTTGAACCATGCCACCCTGAGGGCAGGTGTCCGAAAACTGGCTTTGATCCTGGGCGAAAAGCGACTCAGCCGATTGCAAATTTCCCACATTGACCTGGGCATTTATTGCAAATGCGGTGGCTTTCACCAAAGCAAGGCGCGCGAATTCCAATGCATTGGTTGTATCAAGTTGAATTTTTTCACCGTCTGCTAACGTAATTGGCATCGGGTTGTAAGAAAACGTGATGCCAGTCTTATCGGCGGGCTCTAGCCGGTTACCTGCTGAGCCACTGCTGCTACTGGCGCCATCACCACCACAACCAACGATGGTCGACACCATCGCAGCAATCATTGCATGCGTAACGATTTTCATGAATTTCTCCTTTAGTCAAATATTTAGATGGCGCCAGTCAGTGCCGTAGTGATTTAGAACTTATAGGCAGCGCCCACATGGATGTTGTTGATATCCAGACCATTCTTTGAATACCAGCGCTCCAGCCCCAATGAAAGATCCACTGTTTTGCTTAGGGCGTAGTTCACACCAACGCCGTATCGCACATCGTTATCTTTTTCGCCATCAATCTCCACCGAGCCATATCCCACTCGTCCAAGAACAGACAACTTTTCAGTTACGGGTAAACGACCAACCAGGTCAGCACCGTAGTAGGTTCCCAGCTTTGAACTGAGGCCGTTGATTTTGGCGTCTGTTACCCCAGTGCCAACAAAGCCTTCAATGCCCAAATTTGGATTGATCTGAACACCGCCCACAGCGCGAACGCCGCCGTAGTTCAAGGAGATACCATCCACGTTGACAATTACTCGGTCAGTTTTAACGCCGATGTAAGGCTCTCCAGCCGCGTTGCCAGAAATACAGCATGCAGCTGTGGAAAGAGCGAACAGGGTTTTGATCAATGTCGTTTTCATGAAGAAGTCTCCTTGATTGATGAATGAAACGCACAGACATCATGCAATGCTGTGGGAAAGTTGTTTGTCGACTTTTCGACAGCGAAAGACGAGTTGCGCTCATAATTTGAAGGGCTGAATTTCAACCATCAAAATCGATATACCCAAAGGGCCAATTGATGACGCTCATTAGAAGCACTCTGTATATGGCGTTCATTTCCGTACTCAACGGAATGACAACACACGCAGCTTGGTCTAGAGGAATTAATGAAGAAGGGATCAAGGAAAAAATTGTTCAGGCCATTGTAGTTCGCAGTGCGAATTTCCTATCGGAGAGCTCGAGCTCAGTGAAGGGAAATGAGGCTGCAATACAAGCTAAAAAGCTGGGGGATAAACTGATATCGCTCTCTGAACAGCAAGTTCGTATTCGTATAGTCGATTCAGAATTGATGCCAACAGCGCTTGAGACTGGTGAGATTTTGATTCCAGGAGAGGGAATGGAGCGCTACAAGACCGATGCGCTCTATTTTTTGTTCGCACATGAATTGGCGCACATTATTTTGAGGCACAGCTCGACAACAATACGTTGGCTTGCAGAGTACTGTGATGTCGAAAAAATCGCATCAGACAAAGATATTCAACAGGTAGGTAACTGCATTAAGAAAAATGCAGAGCAAGTTGGCGTAGCCAACGACAGCTTGACGCGACTGCGTTGGAGACAAGAATACGAGGCAGATCTTTGGGCGGTAAATTTTCTGAGGACATACCAATTGCCTGTTGACTATCGCGGTGCGATAGGGGCATCGCGAGTGCCTAAGGACCAATCTACAGTCTCGCATCCATCGGTCGAAAGTAGAATCAGTTTGATCGAGACGATGATGAACTCACGTTAAAAACAGGCCTTCGGTGCATTGACTGTAAGAATTTCAGTGTTGCTGAGATTGTGAGCTTGCCCCTCGAATAAAAGTACCAGAGTTATTCCTTAAGCCAGGGATTAGGAATACAACTATGTTTACGACTATGAGTTCAGATGGCAATACCGAGCGGGTTGAAGCGATTACAGGTGTCCAGTGTTTTGCTGCAAGCCATTTTTTCCAGTGGCGACGAGTGCCCTTATGAGACAGTTCATCCCTATTTCAGTGTTGCTCAAGCCCACCATTCTTATTTCTTTCTAAAACTTCATACCAATCGAATGGATGTGGTTATGCATGGCCAACAACCTTTCAATTTTCTTATGCACCACCGCTAGGCGATCAGCAAAAGTTTGGCGCGCCATATTGGCAGCCCTTGCAGCTGCTGATTTGTTGCAACCACACTTTATGTAGTAGGCCGCAATCACGATGCGATCAGCATCACCCAGGGCATCCACCGCCACCTGGATATCCGATACATCCGATTCGGTGGGCCGCCATAGAACTGCTATATCACCGTCCCAGACCTTTGAGCTAACGGAACCAAGGCGACAGATTGGGCTTTGGCCCGACCAACCTTGAGCCCTGTCGCGGTTGATGTATTGCACCTGTGCCCACTCCTTGAGCCTTTCATCTATAAATCTGATCATGGCACTCCCTCCAGTCCACTGATAAACCACCGCCATGCAGTGGGTTTGAAATACACGCATTGATGCTGATTACCTGGTTGTCATCTTCGAATGCCACACCTTGGAGTGCGTCTTCAACAACCTTGATGCAGTTGCTGAGATCCAGACGGATTTTGCTTGCTTGTCCACGCCTGGTTACCCTTGGGTGAAAGATTAGGGTGAGCTCCACGGGTCCGTCGAGTTTTTTCACCCCTTCAGAAGCGGCGATTAGCTTCACATCCCTGATGAACGCCAAAGCCTCTGAAGATCTGATTGTTCGGCCCCTGAAGTGGCGCCAGTAGCGATTCGCCGACACTGGGTAGGGTAGTAGGATTGGTTTCATCTTGAGCCCTCCATCCACTCGCGACGAGCGATCTTGCGGTGAGATTCCCAGTTGAATGTGATCACCTGGCTGATTTGAGTTAGGCGGTCGAAGGTCCGGTCACCGAGGTATTCTTTGACGCCAAGAACCTGAACACCACCATCCATATAGGTCCTCGGCGGGCAGTTCGACAGAAATATGGTCGATTTTCTCTCGTTATACCTAGCGTTCAAAATGTCAAAAAGAATTTGCTGTTCGTTATCGGATCCGCTCTGCACACCAACTTCATCAATGATTAGAAGGACAACTTTTTTGAAATAGTCGAGCACTTCTTTTTCGGTCTTTTCTGAATCGCGCTGCCAAGTGGCTCGGACGGCTTTTATCAGGTCGCCGACGGTGACGTAGATGACCGTGTGCCTCTTTTGAACCTCCTTCAAAATTGCGATGGCAAGGTGTGTTTTTCCATTTCCAATATTGCCTAGGAGAGCGAGACCATCGCCATTAGTTTTGTAATAGTCGAAATTTTCTGAGTACTCTCTGCAGGTGCTCAGCGCCCTTCTTTGATCGTCGTTATCACAGCGATAATTTTCAAAAGAGCAATCCTCAAATCGAACCGGCACTCCTACGAGACCCAACCTGCGTTTTATCTCACGCATCTGGGCTTCTCTCTCTCTAGAGATCTGATCTTCGATCTCCTTTTGCTCTCGGATCGACTCGCAGGTAGGGCACTTCGACCAACTCTCATGTATGCCAAAATAATTTCTGCCGATCGACTGATACTCTCCATGCACGTCGCACTTCTTGAGTCGTGTACCAAGCTCTGTCAGCTTTTTCTCAGATTTGAAAAGCGTGTTTGTGAAATCTGTTTCGCGTTTCATAGCATTCCGTCCTCCGAGGCTTTGAATGCAGAAGAGGGCAAGGAGGTGCCTAAACGGGCGCTGGCTTGCTTCTTGGGCTTCTGTTGATGGTTATCTATCCATTCAGCCTTGAAAGACCGCCATCCGCCTTCTATTGCGGTTTCCAATGCGGCCTGAAGAGTGATACCAGCCTTCACTGCTTCCTTTTTTATGGAATTGATGGCGGTGATGGTAAGCGGAGCGGATGTCTTTGATGACCTAACCTTTAGGAAGTCATCCCATACTTGCGTGTCTACATCATCAGGTCTATCGATCAAGGATATGACCTTTTCGGCCTTCTTCGATGGTTTGGCTTTTTCAGACTTTAGGTCCGAAATTTCAGCACCGTCCTTATTATTATTAAATGACTTATCTAAGTGATGTGTATATTGATGTGTAAGAGATCTCTCTGATCCCATTGTATGGATCGCTGTGATCCCATTGATGAGATCACTCTGATCCATACCTACTTCTTGATGGGATCTCTCTGATCCCATCTCTTCTTCTGGACCCTGAGAGCCAAAATCGGACTCTCGAACCTTCTTCTGAAACATTATTTGGAATAAAGCTGCTTTTCTCGCTCTTGGAGTCGTATGAGTAAAAAACTCGCTTGCCAAATCGCTTCGTACCGGGGTGATACGGTAGATGTTTGTTTGGTTAAACCGCCTGGTACGAATGAGGTGACCTGACTTACAAAGCTCAGCAATCGCACGCTTGATCGTTGGCGCGGAAAATTTGGTTCCGGCTTGGATGTACACGATGCTGGGCCAGCAATAGCCCTCGTCGTCTGCAACGTCGGCAAGCTCCTTCAAAACAGCCATCTGAACCGGATTGGTTATGGTTGACGTCTTTACGGCGTGTTTGACTGAGAGGCTCATTTGGACACCCCGCAAGCTGCTGATTTGATGATCAAAAAAGCATTGTGTTTATTTAAATTTACGTGTACTATTGGATTCATGGACTTCCTCACTCGAAGTTCAGTTTTAAAGGCGGCGCCCGATTTCGCAGATCAGGTGCCGTTTTCATTTATGCCCATGCAGGGCAACTTCTCAGAATATTCAATTTTTCTCTTTGTGCACGTTTTTGTGCCTTTGAACCCCCCTTTTTTTAATGCTTGGTTCCGCCGTAGACTTCAACAGCCTCGATGTCAATAATTCGATCAAAAAGTTCGTTCGACAGAGACATCTCCGCGTGAAAAATCACAACCTCAGTCAACAACCATTCTTGTTGGACCTCAGTAAGCTGAATTTTTGAAAGTCGACTGATGAATGAACACTTCTCTTGTAGGTATCAGTTCAGCGATCCAAAGTCGCTCATGGTCTGGGTCTCGTCAAAAAACATTCCGATTCGAGACGCCACATCTAGCTGTTGCCACAAAGACTTGCAGAGATAGAACCCACGCTGCGTAGCCGACCTAAGCCGCATGATTGCCGATTCAGGATCACGAACCGCATCAGCCGCGTGGGCCGCTAGGTCTTTTGGCTCAGAGAGATCAAAATCCTCGCGCATCATCGTCAGCCGAGCGTGCTCTCTGAAAAGAAAGGATGGCGCGTCAACCGCCGCGAAAGCACCTGTGTATGAATTGTGCTTCGGTCCAAAAATTTCGCTTAAGTAATCAGTCATTTACAACCCCTGTTGTTTTTTAAATTAAATCAGTGTATTTTTAAATCGATTTATCTTTTTCTCTAAGTGGGCGTCGAAGAGTATTTATATCGATCCCAGTCAGCTCAGAGATTTTTCGAACGTACTTGTCTGGAAAACCGCGTTCGCGCCAACCGTTAACGTTTTGCGGGCTGAGGCCGAACATTCGACCCACGGCGGTGGTACCACCAAGCTGTTTGATTACATCAGATGCAATCGTAGATTTTTTCTGGTCTTGCTTTTCCATCTAAACCTCGTTTCGTCACGGTCTCAACACTTTAAACTAAACAAATTTAAATTGCAAGTATTTTAGTGTAAATCGTGCGTTGCTTGGTTGCATTTTAAATTAAATTGTGTTAGGATTACTTTAAATGAGCGAAAACTTTTTGGGCGCGATCAACCAATTACTCAACGCTAAGTACGGTGGTAATCGGTCAAAGATGGCTTCAGATCTAGGTTTCAGCCCTCAAGTCGTGGCCGCGTGGGTATCTGGAAAAAGTGTGCCTCGCGATGAAAACCTTGAAATCATTGCTAAAGCAATGGATATGTCTGCAAATGAGCTATTGAACGGAACACAGTTCATAAAGCCCGATGAGACAGAGCTACGTCTGCAAAAAATTGAGAGGCGGCTTGAAAAATTAGAGAAAGGTTACTTAGCAAAGCAAGATTCTGATCCATTGATAGATCAGGTGATTGAGACCCTAAGAGGGGCTTCAGTCGACCAGCAAAAAGCAATCCTCCAGATCGTTAAGACATTGAGAGGAGGGGATTGAAAAAAAGAGGGGTTTAGATGTTCAGAGATTTTACGTACGGACGGGGTGAAGCATCAGAGTTAACAGGTACTTTGATGATCTACAAAAATATCTTGATGAGCCGTGAGGACTTTGAATCCATCTGTCGAGCCGAAGATATCGTGGCACACCTTATGTCAAAAGCTCGACAAGCAATGCCTGATCTAGTGTCGATTCACTTTAAACACCCATGAAGGAGGTCTAAAAAGTTATCGTGTCGTGTGGTGAGGTGCACCATGAACAAATTCTATTCCTACAGAGAAGAGGTTGATCCTAATTTCGAGCATGTCAGCAAAAAGTACAAGTGCGATATTTTTGGCGTAACTGTCCAAATGGGCCGCGCATGGTTCTTGGCGTCAGATGAAAACATCTTGATCCCATCACAAGATATCGAGCGCGCGGTTTTTTTTGACAAACCTGAACTTGCTATCGAATGGGAGCGCTTTGTTGAGCGCGACTATTACTTTCGAATTTATCGAAAATTTCGAGCCAGTCAGATGGATCGAAAAATTCGCCAACTGCACGCTACCGGATCGGATAAAGACGATTCTGAGAATTCTCTTGAATATAAAGAGGTGCCGGTTCGCGATCAAAATTTAAGCGAACGATTACAAGAAGTGTTCGATTCAAAAAACGAAAATTACGATCCTAAAAAACACCCCGCTGTAGTCGCCGGACATGCTCATATCGATGAATATGAAGATGAAAATTCCCCTCCCAATCACTTGCTTTTTGCACTTACTGAGAGAGCGGTAACTACGTGCACCGATGAGGAAAAAGCCTTCGTTTTGAAGCTGAAACGACTTTGCGCGTCAGCCCCTAAGGCGGATTGGTCGATCTATGACGATGCAAGTGTTGACGCCTGGTCAAACCTAGAAATTGAGCTTTCTGAATCTCATCCAGTGATGCATCAGGTAACCAATTTTTTAATTGATGAGCTTTTGCTTTCAAGCCGCCAAATCAAGCCAAGCCCCCGCCCAATCTTAATGGTGGGCCCACCTGGGGTTGGAAAAACCTATTTCGCAAACGATCTTGCTTCCCGATTAAAAGTACCATTCGTATCCATGTCGCTAGCAACCGCCGATACTCCATGGCCGCTTACGGGTAACAATTCGAGCTGGTCAAAAGCAAAACCGTCGAATGTGATTTTCGAGATAGCAAAATCGAATTGCAGATCTGGGCTAATTTTTATTGATGAGATCGGCGCCGCTGCTGAAGACCACAGCCGCAACTATCCGATCCTTCCAACCCTACTGGAACTTTTGGATTTGGAGCAGTCGGCCCGTTTTCGAGATCATTTTTTTGGGTTCGATATGGACCTGTCTGGATGGATCAAAATACTTTCTTGCAATTCAGTTTCAGGTATCGATAAAGCAATTTTGGATCGGTGCCAGGTGATTGAAATCAAGCGTCCTTCGTCTGAGCAGCAGCTGCGCATCATTGAGCTAATGGTCGGAAAGCTCCCGGTGGACTTTTCCATGGATGCCTTGGTAGAGATCAACCGATCATCTAGAAGCCTTCGACAGGTACAGGCTGATCTCCGAAAGTTGGCCGCCCGTGCCTTGCGAAATGGTTTTGATAAGGTTCAATTGATTGACGCAAAGCGGCTTCAAATACCAGCTGAGTTCCGAGTGTGAAAAAAACAGGGGTTTCAGACTACTGTTTTTATCAACAGTGATAGAAAAGCCGGTATTTTGGTTGAGTGCGAATTAAATCGGGTGCATTTATGTTTCTAAGCGAAGATGAGATGGTTGATCTTACTGGTATAGGTGCCGGTCGCTCCGGTCGAACAAAGCATGAACTACAGGTTTCTTTCCTGAAATCATGTGGCATCCCTTTCATCCTGAACACGCGTGGACGACCAATTGTATCCAGGGCTTATTTTGAGGCCGGTCGCATGGCCACCGCCGCGCCGATTCAGAAGCAATCTTGGCAGCCAGGGGTTATGTAATGGGCCGCGTCTCTTACGTTCACCAAAACTTGCCTCCCAGGATGAGGAAGCGCACCAAGGGTGGCCGCGATTACTATTCATATGATCTTGGTGGTCGTCCACGTAAAGAGATCAGCCTTGGCACAAATTTTCTTGCCGCGGTTGAAAAATGGGCCGAGCTTGAGCGGGCCCATGGCGGTGGCTATGTAGTAGCCGAGGAAAAACCGACCTTTTTGGATCTTTGTACAAGGTACATCAAGGATGTGCTGCCGAATAAGGCGCCTCGTACCAGACAGGATAACTTGAAGGAAATGGAGAAGTTAAAAGGCTTCTTCGGAAACCCACCGGCGCCACTAGATGAGATCAGGCCTATCCATATCAGGCAGTACCTGGACAGGCGAACCAAGGATGGTAAGGCTCATGTCAGGGCGAATCGCGAGAAGGCCCTGTTCAGCCACATGTTCAACTTCGCCCGCTCGATCGGTATGACAGATGCTGAAAATCCTGTCTCTGGCGTCAAGGGTTTTAGCGAAAAAGGCCGTTCTACTGTGTATGTTGAAGATGAAGCGTTTGAAGCTGTGCTGAAAGAAGCCGACCAGCCAACTCGGTTTGCTATGAAGCTGGCATACCTTTCAGGTCAACGACCTGGTGATGTGCTTTCCGCAACTACTGGTGACATTCGAGACGGGTACCTGCACTTCGAACAATCCAAGACGGGTAAAAAACTGAGGATTGAGATCACTGGGGAGCTGCATAGCCTAATCTCTGAAATCCAGGCATACCGCCGCAAGAAAAGTGTTATCCATCACTATTTGTTGATCACGGAATCAGGCTCGAAGCTAACCGAGAACTCATTGCGCAACCGTTTCACAAAGGCCCGTGCAGCCGCCGGGGTTGATATGAAGCAGTTTCAGTTCCGTGATCTACGTGCTAAGGCAGCTACTGACACCACTGAAGCAACCGGTGATATTCGCCAGGCACAGAAGCAGCTGGGGCATGCCAATTTAGTAATGACTGAGCATTACACCCGCCAGCGCAAAGGCGACTCGGTGAAACCAACCAAGTGAGACCATATGAAATCTATGAAAGTGATCGAAAAAACAAAGGGTGTGGCGGTGGTGGCTGGATCGAGTTGCCAGGTGGATGATTTTTTCGGCCGCCTTGCAGCGAACGATGTTTTTATAAAGGAGGCGGAAGAAGCCGGTGTATCAGCTGAAGCAGCTAAAGCACTGCTGAGTGAGTCTAGCCGCCTGGTGAAAATCTTCCATCCTGTGCACGTTCACAAGAATGATGTTGACCTTATACAAAGCCAGACATCTTCCTCCTGATGGCATCACCAGCACCACCGGTAGGAGTAATCGGCTCATCCCTTCGGCCAACTGCAGCGAATTTCGCCCTGTAATCAAAAACCGGAGCCTCCACGACCTGGTGGCTTTTGGCCTCTGTATTTGAAATATCAGCCTTTAGTGTTGATTGCTCTTTTTTCATAGCCTGGCCACCGCCAGATTTGCTTTTTCTTTTGTCACCAGGCACTCCAAAAAGAGCACGATCAATGTCGGTCTTCAGCCAGGCCAAAAATTCCGGGCTTTGTTCTATGTGGGGCAGCCTTTCACGAACGAATTGGCCAACCTTAGCGGCCTTTCTGGAATCCTCGTTCTTCAGCTTGTGTAGCAATAGTGCCCGTTTCTGGTCCAACTCGGCTAGTCGCTGTTCAGCTGTTTTCATGATCGCCCCGTAAAGATATATACATGAAAACAATTGTAGATCAGCGTTGTGTTAAAGCGAAGTGTTTTAAATTGTCGTAAGCACCGTGCGAAATTAAATTGAAATTGCTTGAAATATCAATTAAATTAAACTAAAATGGTTTAAACACTTGGAGATGATCATGCAACCAATTTTTTCAGCACTGACTAACGAATCAAAAGATCGCGCACCATTAGAAGTGATGGACCTGCCGTACGCCTCTTATCCAGAGGAGCTCACATTGGCCCTTTCATGCACTAGTCTAAGCCGCCTAGAAGCTAAGTGCTTGTGTGGTGAAAAAGTACACCTGGTGAAGCGCCTTGAAAAAGAATCTGGAGGGGTGAAAAACGAAATGTGGTCTCAGGATGGAGTTTGCTCAGCATGTGATCGCGCTGTTCTGTTTGAGCACCGAATCGTTACCGGAAAAGATTTCATGCCAGGTCGATCTGTTCGAATCAAAAATCTTCGTGGTGGACCGGATTTGTTCGACGCATTTTTTGAGACGGCTCAAAAATATCGGACCGATGAAGAGCGCGACAATATTTTTGTGCTTTTCCGGGCGCGTGGGTGAATTTCGTTTTTCACTCCTTTCAGATACGCAAACCATATAAAAAGTTTTCGACATGAAAAATTTCAAGTGCCAGCTGAATGTAATTTCTCGAAGTTCTGGGGCCTCAGCGGTTCAAAGATCGGCGTACAGGGGAGGCCAAAAATTACTCGATCTTGAGAAAAACAAGGTTTTTGATTATTCGTATCGAAAGGATGTTGCTTACAGCGCTTTTTTCCCTCCGAAGGGGTCACCTGGATGGGCAACTTTTCCGGAACCTACTTGGAATGCCGCACAGAAGATAGACAAGCGCAAAAATAGTCGATTAGCGCGTGAGCTAATGGTCTCCTTACCAGCTACTTTTAGCCATGAGGCGCAAGTGTCGGTCGTCGATCAAATCGCCAATTTTTTGGTCTCTCAATATGCGGTTGTCGTTCAAAGCGATATACACAGCCCGAAGATTTTCAGCGAGAAGCAGCTTGAGGAGCTAACTGACCAGCACGCGGTACCGATTCCGAGTCGACCTGGGTTCTATCAGAACGAAAATTGGCATGCGCACGTGATGTTTTCGACCAGGGAAATGACGCCGAGCGGTTTTGGAAAAAAGACACGGGTTTTAGACGATCGGAAAACCGGCCGAAAGGAAGTGGAGAGGATTCGGGAAACTGTGGCCGAGATTATCAACGCAAAGGCGCGTGAACTGGGAATAGCCTTAAATATGCACGCAAAATCAGCCCGGCGCCGTGGATCAAAGAATCTACCTACGAAGCCGCTTGGTCAAAAAGGCCATTGGGCCGCCAAACACGGCTTTGAGGTGCCTTGGCATAAGTTGAACAAGGAAATAAAAACATTCAATGCCGAGCTTGAAGCCATAGAGGCTGAAATCGCTAATCAGCCACCGCCAAAATCAAAGCGAAAACCAAACACCGGTATGTCGATGTGAATTACCGATATTTTTTGGCCTTTAAGCTGCCAATTTGCTTGGTCTCAGTCGAATAGTTGCCGATCTTTTTGCCGATATCTCGGCTAGAAAATCTTTCCCGCAAAGTTTTCTCGATCTAAGCCCGACGCGGGTCTTCAGATGGCCTTAAAAAGCCATTTGCGGGAATTTTTTTACCTTAAGTCTATGAAATCGCTCAATATGTCTTCGGACTGTTAATCCGCAGGTCCCTGGTTCGAGTCCAGGTCGGGGAGCCAAGTTTTGAAAGAAGGGCTTGCAGCAATGCAAGCCCTTTTATTTTTTCAGTTGGTGGCGCTTCCGATCGAGATAAAAGCGGCGATCTGCTAGCCCTCGTGTGAATCACCGCGATCCTGCAAAAAACACCGTTGTTTTTACACGCACCCTCCATTTCCTTCGTCCAAACCTTGGGCCACGAATTTCTCCAGATACCAATGTGACATATGCTTGACATATGCCAAATTGAATGAGACGATTTTGTACATCGGGCTTGTGAATGTTGTTCAGGTCCAGTTTGGGCACTTGTTTCGGTTTGGGGGTACAAATATGAGAACTGTCGCACTATTTAAGAACGGTCGAAACCAAGCCATTCGCCTTCCCAAAGAGTTTGAATTCCAGGGTGTTTCCGAACTCGAAATCACCCGCGAGGGCGATGCGTTGGTGTTGCGCCCCGCGCGCAAAAGCTGGGAGAGTTTTGCGGCGGTGGACATGGCCGATACGGACTTTTTGGTAGAGCGTGAAGACATTGTTGAACTGGGGCGTGTGTTGCTGTGAAACAGGTCTACATGTTGGACACCAATATTTGCTCGTTCATCATTCGAGAAAAACCGCAAAGTGTCCTGCACCGTCTGCAGGAGGCGGTTCAGGCGCGCAGTCGTTTGGTGATTTCGGCTATCACGTATGCTGAATTGCTTTATGGTGCCAACAGCAAAAAAGCTTCGCCAAGGATGGTTCACATCGTGCGTGAATTTATTGAGCGCATGGATGAGGTCCTGCCATGGGATCGTGACGCTGTGGAGCAGGCTGCCACCCTGAAGAAGACCCTTGAGGCGCTGGGCACACCGATTGGGCCCAACGACACCGCGATTGCCGGCCACGCGCTATCGCAACATTGCATTCTTGTGACCAATAATCTAAGCGAGTTTTCGCGAGTGCCAGGCCTGAACGTGCAAGATTGGGTGCAGGGTAATCAGTAAGAGAATCAAGGTGATGGCCGATGGTTGCTTCGCCGTGGCATCGCTCAACGACTTTTCTCCACCCAGGTTTTCAAGGGGGTGACTTGCGCCCACAGGGCATGGCCTGTATCGTTGGAATGGATGAAGTCGCCACTGTTGTACTGGGGCAGGTAGGTCAGCCCGCCGGGTGCCTCCACCGTTTTGTTGTAATCGGCGGTGCCATCGCATTCGCCGCTGTTCAAAATCCAGTCGTTGAGTTTTTTCCGCTCACCGTTGAGGTTGGCCTGCATGGACTGCGCGCCCGGTAACCAGGTTGGGCAAAACACCTGAATACCTTTGCTGTGGGCTTTGGCGATGACCTCTCGATAATTGTCGATGATTTCATCGGCTGTGCGGTCGGCCAGGTCGTTGGTGACCCACACCACCACGGCGCGCACGCCCACAGTGTCAAACACATCCCGCTCCAGTCGCGTTGCACTGGCATTTTCCAGTGTGTCACCACCAATGCCCCGGTTGACAATGGTCATGCGCTGCCCGGCGCCCAGCTCGCTCAACATCTTGACCGATAGCAGGTCGCTGATGCGTTTGTATCCGTTTTGCGTGGTGTTGTAGCCGTGAAAGCTGGAGCTGCCCAAAAACACCATGGCCCCTTGGGCATCACTGCTTAGCACTTCAACATCGCGAATGGCGTACACCAGGCAGCCGTTGCAGGTCAGTGGAGTGCCCGGCACGGATGAAAATCGGCTGTCATCAATCAGACCGTATCCTGCGCCAGCGTTGCTTCGGGTTTGATCACCAGAGCCGTTGGGCAATTTGTAAGATTCAGTCCAGGTGGCGCCAAACTCTCCCGGGTTGGTGGTGCCTTTCACATACAGGCTGATGGCCAGGTCGTCCTGATTGTTGACCGGAAATGCAATTGCATCGCTGTAAAACGACGGTGTGTTGGGTGGAATGGTGACGCCCTGCTGGCCACAATTGAAGCTGAGCACCCGATTGGAGTTCGGTTTGAGATTGGCGCCGACAGCACCGTCCCGCAGGCCCACGGTTGCGGCACCGATTTCAATGGGCTGGTCGCTTAAGTTGATGAAGCGGATGCGAATGTAATTGCCTTGTGTGGTTACCCGGGCGATGTTGCGAACGGTGGTGTCTGTGGGTGCAGTGCCTGAAGACCGCGTGACGCCCCATGCCGACACCCAGCGGGCATCGGCCTGGCCCTCGGCATTACTGCACGCCGATTGATTGACCTGCGTGCTGTTGATGCGACCAGTGCTTGAACCGGATTCGCCGCCGCCCATGCAGGCCGACAGGAATAGGGTTAGGGCGATTGGCATTGCAACTAATCTTCGGATGGTCAGCATGGCACAGTCCCTTGTGTTTGCTGTTGATACTCGGCCGGAGTCTTTATGGATGCTCGGCGCCTGACCCAGCAAGGATCTTGTCCCGGTCTGTATACCCTGAAGACGCCGATTGCGTTATGTTGGGTGAATAAGGCACGCACAAGGCGCAGCCTTTCAGCAGGAGTCGTCCAATGAAGGCAGTCAAATTGTTTGCCACAGTGCTGGCAGCATCCACTCTGTTGGTGTCTACCCCCAGCCATGCAGACCGGGCCGGTGCGGCCATGGGTGGCTTGGTGCTTGGCGGTTTACTGGGTGCGGCCATTGCCAGCTCACCAGGCCCCAGTGTGCCGCCCCCAGCACCGGTTGTTGTGCAACCCGCACCTGCTGTCGTTCAGGCACAGCCAGTGCCCGTTCCCCAGTGTGTATACCCCGGCGGTGCAGTGGGCGCATGCCCAGGGTATGCCGTTCAGCAGCCGCCTGTGGTGGTGTACAGCCCGGCACCGGTGTATTACAGCCCGCCACCCGTGTATTACCGGGCACCACCGGTGGTGTCCTTCGGTTTTTATGGTGGTGGCGGTTACCATCATCACCACCATCGGTACCCATACTGACCCTTTGGCACCTACTTAGGCGCAGGGCGCAGCAATTGGGCGGGCATTTTCAGGCCGTTGTTGCGCACTGCCTGCGAGGCGGCCTGCGTCCGTTCCCAAAACGCCACATAGGCCAGGGCTGACCCATACAGGTCCTGGAGCAATGCGGGTGGTGCATCCTGTCGAAGTTCCTCAATGCTGTCGGCGGCCATGCCGTAGTGGGCGTTGCCGTCGGTGTCTTCGTTCCAGGTTCGCCCGGTGCCATCGGGTGCTTTTGCCGCGGGTTGATCGAACCGCAGCGCTTCTCGCTGATTGAACTCTTTGAGGGCATCAAACCCTTTGCCTTTGAACAGTTCAAAGGGGTAGCGTACTTCGTGGCCTTGCTGGATTGTTTTGCGGGGTGCCGCCTGCGGTGAAAGCCCATTGGTGTCGCTGCCAAATCCCATCGCGAACGGGATATTGCTTCCACTGGCTTTCCACGCGGAGCGAATTTTTTGCCACAGGGAAATGAAGTCGGGCGTGTCATTGTAGGTGGGGTACACCAACCCTCCGCCTTGGAAAATGCGCTTGGCTTGCACCACGGACAGTCCGGAAAAACCATGGCCTGAAATGGTGGGGTAATGGGGCTGTTGGGCCAGGGTCAAGTCCAGCAACTGGTTTTTCAGTTCATAGCCCAAATGGTCGATTTCAAAGTTGAACCCCAGTTCCATGACCTTGCCGAACGTGTACAAACCAATCGGTGTCAATGTTCGCGCATTGCATTGCGGCTCGCTGGGGTAACAGGCTGTTTTGCCGCCGGGCCGTCCACCCCTGCCTGTGAATGCGCAGGCAGGGGGTGGTGGGCCCAGGTTGGTCATGGTGGCACCCAGCGCCGGAAAGATGGACCCTCCCACGGCTACGTCGGTCAGGCTTGGGCAGGTGTGGGTGGTCCAGAATTCACCCGTGGCCAAACCAATGGGCTCGAATTGTTGAAGGGCTGCCAGTTGGTTGGGTGCACCGGTTTGAAGTGCCAATGACTTCTGTACGTTGTTCAGGCCGCCGGAGTTTTCGCGATTGCCCAGGTTCAGCACCAAACCTTCAAAAATGTCGCTACCGCCAAAGGCGTTGTCAAACTCATGCACCGTGAACAGGTTGCTCACGCCGATGGCTTTCAATTCTTTCAACTGCGTCAAAATTTCGTGCGGTGCGCCGGTTTCGGTCATGGTGCAGCCGTACAACTGGCCGGTTCGAGGTTCACTGGTTTCCTCGAATCCTTCTTGCTGGTTCAATGGGTTGAATGTCACGCTGCAATCCAGCAGGTTCGAGACTTCAACGCCCAACAGCACAGCAGCCTTGCCCTGCGCAATCACGTCACGCGCCTGGGCGGGGGTGGTAACGATGCGCCACCAGCCGGCACCGCGGCCGCCATATTGGGCATCAATGTAATCCTGAAGCGCCCAGGCCGTGTTGAGTTGGCGTTTTGCGCTCAGCATTTCGTTGCAGTTTTGGGTGGGCTTGCCCGCTGCGTTGCGTTGCACTTCACACAGGGTTTGGTTGTCCACGGCAAAGTTAACGATCAAACGCAATCCCGCTTTCCAGGCCCGTTCCATCCATTTCCAATAAGTGGCTTCGTGTGTGGTGGCGGTGCGGCTGGGCCAATCAGGAAAGGTGGGCCAGCCGGCCGTGTTGTGGCCATCCACATCGCCGGTGAACAGGCTTCCCACCACATCGCCGTGGCCGGTCGGTCCGTGTTCTGCTGCGCAACTGGCCAAGGCGTGTGTTACACCGAATTTGTGAAAGGGCCCACCAGGCTTTGCACCGCCCAGAAATGTGGTGGATGTGGCGTGCAAATGCGTGTCTGCATAACCCAGTAGCTCGGGGCCCTTGAAGGTGTCTCCATCAACATTGCTTTGCGCTTCGGGAAATTCGGCGCAGCGTGCGGCAGGCAATTCCCGCAGTCGGTAAGCCTGGGGCAAGGCTTGACCCTGGGCTGACACCAATTCGAATTGATCGCCTCGAATGTCGGGGTCGATGAACCCCCGGTAAGCCGCCAGCAGGACTGGATCGGCCTCTTTGGCCGGGTCAGGCGCTGTTGGGTACACCGTGGTGTCCCCTTTGATGCGCAGTGTCCACACGGCCAATGGGTTGGCCTGCGACAAGGGGCTGACCGTGAGCAGGTTGCCGGTGCCGGCCGATGTCAGGAGTTCGCCCGATTCGGTGTACAGAAGGTACTCACCGAGTGCAGCGGGTTTGAAATAGATGCCAGCGGCCTGGTCCAGGTCGGCGGTGTTGTTAGCCCAACTGTCCCCATCGCGGGTCAAATACTGGCCGGTGTCTGCCGCCTGAATGGCCAGGCATTGGTTGTTGAACTGGTAGCGTGTTTTGCCCACATTGGCACCCTGGCCTTCAACCAGCCGGTTGCCGTTGGCAGAAGAACCACTGTCCGTATTGCCCAGACAACTGGACAACAAGGGCAGTGCGAACAGGGCCAAGATGCGGGCCAGGTTGGGTCGATGGGTCATTGTGTGGCCTGGTATGGGTGACGTTGGCCGCAAACCACTGGGCCTTAATGCTTATACCGGGCGTTGTTCGGATCAGGATTCAGCCACCCATTGCTCGATATGTGCCCCTGAGAGGCGCTATTTTGTCAAATTGTTTCAAAGTTCTTCTGTCACACTTTGTTGACATTCCGGGGTCAACCATGCAATTGAATGAGTATTTGCCACATGGGTTCTGCATCAATTGGAACCCGTTTTTGCTGGGCCTTCATGTGGGTTCCGACCTGCTGATCGCGCTCGCGTATTTTTCCATTCCGGTGAGTTTGCTGTGGATCAGCAAACGCCAGAACCTGGGCTCGTTGCAAACGGTGTATTACCTGTTCGCCTTGTTCATTTTGGCGTGCGGGGTCACCCATGTCATGGGCATTGCGACTTTGTGGGTGCCCCTGTACTTGTTTGAAGGTTACGCCAAGGCGTTCACGGCATTGGTGTCGGTGGCCACTGCACTGTATTTGATTCCCAAGTTGAAGTTGATCCTCTCCTTGCCGAATTTGCAGGAGTTGATCGACCTGAATGATCGGTTAAAACGTGAGGTGGCCGAGCGTCAGGTCATTCAGCAGCATTTGGAAAAGTCGATGCATGAGGCCATTGAGGCCAAGCACACCCAATCGAAATTTCTGGCCAACATGAGTCATGAAATCCGCACGCCGATGAATGGCGTGGTGGGGGCTTCTGAACTGTTGCTGCACACGCCGATGGATGCAACTCAGAAAGATTTGATCAAAACCATTCGTGCCAGTGGCAAAGCCTTGCTCAATTTGTTGAACGATATTCTGGATCTGTCCCGGGTTGAGAGCGGGCGTTTTGTGATCCGCAAGGGGCCCGTCAAGCTGGAACAGCTCTTTGAGGAGGTGGCGGAGAGCTTTGTGCTGGAGGCCGAGCAGAAAAACATCGAACTGATTTGTCCCTTCAATCCCAGCTTCAGCACATTGATTGAAGCGGATGGAACACGCCTGCGCCAAATTTTGTTCAATCTCGTGGGCAACGCGGTGAAATTCACCGATGCTGGCCATGTTCAGGTGACTTGGTCCATCCGAGAGGCCAGCCATGCTGCCGATGGGCATGTGCTGTTCGTGGAGGTTGGCGACACCGGCATCGGTATTGCGCCACAAGACTGTCAGCGCGTGTTTCAGCGTTTTAAACAGGCCAGCCAGGACCCCACAGGGCAGCACCGGGGCGGAACAGGTCTGGGCTTGACCATTGTGCATGAGTTGTTGGAATGGATGGGTGGGCATATTGCGCTGGACAGTGTGTTGGGCAAAGGCACACGGGTGGAGTTCAGTTTGCCCGTCCGGTTGATTGAGCAATCTGACCCAGCGACGGTATTGCCGGCCTCCTGCCGGCCCCGTGGCCAGTTGGGGGTCTGGATGAGTACCGACATCCTTCAGCGGTATGTGGAGTCGCAATTGCATCACCTGGGTTTGGGAACCTGTGATGGACAATCCATGCTGGAGCGTTTGGGCTCAAGCACTGAGCCCGCGCAGAGCAACACAACAGACTTGCTGTTCGTGAGCCGCAAATGTTTGCTGAACCAACCCAAGGTCCGCGAGCGCTTGCAGCAACTGAAAAGCCAAGGCCATTTGAAAGTGATCCTGATTGATCAATTGTCGCTGAAGGTGGCCGGTGAGTCCAATGCTTACGCCTGGGTGGATGCCTCTGTGCTCAAGCCACTCAGCTTTGTGAAGTTGGCCGAAGCCTTGAAGCAGGTGATGGGTGATGGGGCTGCGGGGTCGATGGTGAACCCAGAGCATCAGTCTGTCGAGCCAGCACTGCATCAATTTGAAGGCCGTGTGGTGTTGGCCGAGGACTCACCCATCAATCAGAAAATCATTCTGGGCATTCTAAAGCGCTACGGTGTTCAGGCTGCATCGGTGGCCAATGGTCAGCAATTGATTGACCACTTAAAGGCGCATGAGGTGGACCTGGTGATTGTCGATGGGCAAATGCCGGTGTTGGATGGTTATGAGGCCACCCGGCTGATTCGCCGGGGCGAATGCGGTGCGTACAACGCGCATGTGCCGATTGTGGCCCTGACAGCACACGCCATGGCCGGTGAGCGGCAGCGGTGCCTGGAACTGGGGATGGATGAGTTTTTGGTCAAGCCCCTGGATGTGGATGAATTCATTGCGTGTTTGAAGCGATTTTTGAAAACAGTGCCCGGCGATGCAACACTGCCGTCGGCGGTGTGAGGAGAACTATTCCTGCCGGGGTGCATCTATTCAAGACCCTGTAACGTATACTGGGTAGGGCCATTGGGTGGCCTTTGAATGGATGTGAACAAGATGAATGCGTGGACCGTATTTGGACTGGGTTGGCTCGGCCTGGTCGTCATTTTCACTGCAGTGTGGGCGGTGCAACTCAAAACCCGCAACGCCGGTATTGTGGATGCGGTGTGGGCCTGGACTTTGGGTGCCTTGGGTCCCTGGTTTGCACTCAATTCAACAGCCCCGATCGAGGTGCGTTGGCTGATTGGCATCATGCCGCTGGTGTGGGGCCTGCGCCTGGGCACTTACCTGTGGTTCCGTAACCATGGGCATGCCGAAGATGGCCGCTATGCCCAACTGCGCAAGGAGTGGGGCGACGCGCAAAACCTGCGGATGTGGTCCTTTTTCCAGGTTCAAGTGGTGTTTTCAATGTTGATCGCTTTGGGTCTGGCCGTGGCTTCACAGCGCACCGACGCACCTGCTCCGGTGTGGCTGTGGCTCAGTGTGGTGTTGTGGGTGGTGTCCATTGCCGGTGAGGCTTTGGCCGACCGTCAACTGGCCGCATTCAAGGCGAACCCGGCCAACAAGGGGCGGGTGTGCAAGCAGGGTTTGTGGAAGTACTCCCGACACCCCAATTATTTTTTTGAATGCGTGCATTGGGTGGCCTATGTGCCTTTGGCCTTGGGCGCACCCTGGGGGTTTTTGTCCCTGATTCCGCCTGCGGTGATGGCATTCCTGTTGCTCAAAATGTCCGGCATTCCGGCCACCGAAGCCCAAGCGGCCCGCACACGGCCAGAGTATGCCGAGTACATTCGCACCACCTCCGCCTTTATTCCCTGGTTTCCAAAATCCTGATTGTGTAGGTTTGTTGATTCATGCGTAGCCCAACTTCCAGCGCACCGGTGGCCAGTCCACTGGTGAGCCAATTGAAATTGTCTGTTTTGAACCTGGCCACCAACGCGGCCATTGAGGCCTGCGAGCGTGGGTGGGTGCCCGATGCCGCGGTGCGAGCTGCCATGCGGGGCCTGATCCAGCAACGGCTCGATGATGAATGTGCCGACCAGCCTGAGGTGGCCCGTGCGCGTTTAAGTGCCTTGGTGGAAGAGCTTCGTGCCAGCCCGATTGCGGTCGATACCGATGCGGCCAATGAGCAGCACTACGAAGTGCCCGCCGAGTTTTTTCACCTGCACTTGGGCCCCCGCAAGAAGTACTCTTGCGCCTGGTATGAAACCGGTGCAGAAACCCTGGCAGAAGCCGAGGTTGCGATGTTTGAGCAATACGCTGCACGGGCAGGCCTTGCTGATGGTCAGCGCATTCTCGAGTTGGGTTGCGGTTGGGGTTCCATGAGTTTGTGGATGGCCCAGCGTTATCCGCAATCCCAAGTGGTGGGGGTTTCCAACTCACATGGTCAACGCGCGTACATTGAGCAACGGGCTCGCGAGTTGAGCCTGACGAACCTGAAAATCATCACGGCCAATATCGTGGATTTTGATTTTCCCTGTGAAGGTGTTGAGGCGGGTTTTGACCGGGTTATCTCGATCGAAATGTTTGAACACATGAAGAATTACCAGGGGCTGTTCCGCAAGATTTCCAGCTGGATGAACACGGGTGCACGCATGTTTGTGCATGTGTTTGCCCACAAGGAGCTGGCCTACCATTTTGTGGTGAAGGACAAAACCGACTGGATGAGCCAGTACTTTTTTACCGGTGGCATCATGCCCAGCGCTGACCTCTTTCTGCATTACCAGGACGACCTGAAAGTGGTACAACGGTGGTGGATCAATGGGCAGCACTATGAAAAAACCGCCAACCACTGGCTGGCCAATATGGATGCGGCCAGGAAAGACATCATGCCAGTGTTTGAAAAGGCCTATGGTGCTGCGCAGGCCAAAATCTGGTTCCAGCGCTGGCGCATGTTTTACATGGCGGTGGCGGAGCTGTTTGGCTACAACCTGGGCCGAGAGTGGGGTGTGGGGCATTACCTGTTTGAAAAACGCAGCTGAGCGAGGAGAGCAACATGAACCGACGCGAGTGGATGACCGGTGCGGCAAGACTGTTGGCAGGTGTGGGCTTGATGGGCCCCACCGTGGTATGGGCAGAAGAGGGCAGCAAAACCCAGCAGTTCATCGGCAAGGCCTATGACAAGGATTCCGGCCAGTGGATTTACACCGAACAGCACAACCAGACTTTCCGGAATGGTAAGTGGGTGTCGGGCGTGATTCGCTATGTGCTGCCCAATGGTGAACTGGTTGCGGAGAAGAAACTCGATTTTTCGGTAGACCCCTTCATTCCGTTGACCGCCATGAGCATTCCCCGCTCCAAATATGCAGAGGCCATCACCGAGGTGAACAAAGACTTTGTGGTGATGCAAACCACGGAGAATGGCAAAACAGAATCGGACAAGGTCAACCGGAAAAATCCGATGTGTGCCGACTCTGGTTTTCACGCTTTTATTCAGGCCAATTTGCCCGATCTGAATGCAGGCAAAAAAATCACTTTGGCCTTTGGTGTGGTGGGGCGGCGCAGTGAGTACAGTTTCCGGATTTTGAAAACCGGCAGTTCGCAACAGGACGGTAAAACCCGGGTGGAGCTTCGGGCCGAGCCCGATTCGCTGTTGCGCTTTGTGGTGGACCCGTTAACCTTGGTTTACGAACTGGAAAGCCGGAATTTGCTGGAGTACAACGGGTTGTCCAATATTCCCGATGTAAAAACCGGCAAGCCGCCGATGGTGAAAATCGTTTACTCCGGATATTAAGCCGATGATTGAACCGGGCGGTTCAAGTCCTCAACCCGGTCAATGTCGTGATGAATGCCGGGGTCTTGAACATCCACACGATGAACCTGAGCTGCATGTGTTTGAACCAGCCTGCGTGCGCCTTCATCACCAGTCAGTTGCATGAGTGCTGCCTTGTGGGTTGCCAAAAAGCCCACCGGGTTGCCGCGCTGTTGGTTCATGACAGGCACCACGATCGAATGGCCTTCTTTCAATGCCTCGGCCAATTGAACCGTGGTGGAAACATTCACGGCGGGCATGTCGGCCAAGCCGATGAGCCAACCGGTGCACGCCGGGCTGCGGGCGATGCCATGTGCCAGGCTGTGGCCCATGCCCAAATGGGCATCCGGGGCGACGGTCCAGGCACAGCCATGTGGCTCTATGCAGGGCGTTAAGTCGGCTTGATTGTGTTGCCCCACCACGACCAACACCTGGTCACAGGCCGCCTTCAATGCCAACAGACTGTGCACCAATACAGGCTCACCCCGTGAGCCCCAAGGCTGAATCAACTTGTTGCTGCCAAACCGGCTCGCTTGGCCCGCAGCCAACAGAATGCCGACAATCAAACAGGCACACCCTGCGTGCTGTCGGTGTTGCAGGCTGAGCGCACAGCGGGTTGTTGGTGCAGTTGGTTTTTCACCTGCGTTAATTCCGCCAGCAATGACACCGCAATTTCCGGTGGTGTGCGGCTGCCAATCGGCAAGCCCACTGGCCCATGCAGTCGTTCCAGTTCATGGGGCTGTAACTCAAAGTGTTCCTGAAGGCGTGCTTTTCGGCGCGCATTGTTCGCTTTGGAGCCCAAAGCGCCCACATAAAAGGCAGGGCTTCGCAGCGCTTCCATCAAGGCCAGGTCGTCCAGTTTGGGGTCGTGGGTAAGGGCCACGATGGCGGTGTGCACATCGGGCTGAATGGCGAGCACCACATCGTCGGGCATGCCGGGCAGCCAGCGGCTGTTGGGCACATCCCAACTGGCGTAGTACTCCTCCCGGGGGTCGCACACCAGCACCTCATAGCCCAGCGCATGGGCCATGGGGGCCACGTACCGGGAAATTTGTGAGGCCCCAATGAGGAGCAGGCGAAGGCGCGGCCCGTGCACGGTGGTCAGCACCGTGCCAGTCCATTGCAGGGTGTCAGACCGCTCGCCCGGTTCAACCCGCGTGGTGCCCGCTTGCAAGTCCACAGTTCGCAGGGCCAGTGCCCCCGCGCTGGTCAATTTGAGCAACGTGTCCAGTGCGGTCAAGTCAGCAGCCGGCTCCAGCACCAACTCCAGTGTGCCGCCGCACGGCAGGTTGAAGCGGTTCGCTTCCTCGGTGGTCACCCCGTATTTCAACGCCAGTGGTGCAGTGCCATTGAATTCACCGTGCGTGACGCGGTGAATGAGATCGTCTTCAATGCAGCCACCCGAGACTGAACCCACCACCTGGCCGTCGTGGCGCACCACCATCCAGGCGCCCGGTGGCCTGGGGGCAGAGCCCCAGGTGCGCGCCACGGTCACGGTGGCAAACCGGTGCCCTTGTGCAGCCCATTGAAGGGCCGCATTCAGCACCTGTGCGTCCATCGTGTCCATGTCAGTCCTCAGGCCTTCAGAAGGGCCGTGTCCACCGGCATGGCAGTCAGCCGTTTGCCGGTTGCGGCAGCCAGCGCATTGGCCACAGCAGGCGCCAGCGGGGGAACCCCGGGTTCGCCAATGCCAGTGGGGGGGGCCGCCGAGGGCACAATGTGGGTTTCCACCTTGGGCATGTCAAAGATGCGCAGTTGTGCGTAGGTGTCGAAGTTGCCTTCCTGCACCTGGCCTTGCTTCAGGGTGATGGCACTGTTCATCATGGCCGACAGGGCAAAGCCCACCCCCCCTTCAATTTGTGCCGCAATCACGTCGGGGTTGATGGCCACACCGCAATCCACAGCGCACACCACGCGGTCTACCTTGTAACTGCCGTCCTTTTGAACAGTGACCTCAGCCACTTGGGCCACGTAGCTGTTAAAGCTCTCGTGCACGGCCACGCCACGTCCGCGTCGCTCACCAGCCTTGCCAGCTTTCAGGGGCTTGTTCCAGCCGGCCTTTTCAGCCGCCAGCTTCAGCACGCCCAAGTGGCGTGGATGGCTTTGTAACAGCGCGGTGCGGAAGGCAACAGGGTCTTTGCCTGCGGCCAGGGCCACTTCATCAATAAAGGTTTCGGTCGAGAAGGCGGTGTGGGACGAGCCCACCGAGCGCCACCACAACACAGGCACCCCAATGTTGTTGGGTGTGTGCAGGTCGCATTGGAAGTTGGGAATGGCGTAGGGCAGGTTGGCTGCGCCTTCCACGGACAGGGCATCCACGCCGTCTTTCACCATCATGCCTTCAAAGGCCGAGCCTGTTGCAATCGACTGACCTACCAAGCGGTGACGCCACCCCGTGACCTGGCCAGCGCTGTCCAATGCAGCCTCCAGCTTGTGGTGGAACATGGGGCGGTAATAACCGGCGCGCATGTCGTCCTCGCGGGTCCACACCAGCTTGACAGGGGCCTTGCCGCCGTGGGCTTTGGCGATCATGGCTGCTTCAACCACGTAGTCCGAATCCTTGTTGGCACGGCGGCCAAAACTGCCGCCTGCGTACAGGGTGTTGATGCGGATTTTTTCCATGGGCAGGCCCAACACTTTGGACAGGGCGAAGTGGTCGCCCGTGTGCAGTTGTTCGCCGTTCCACACTTCGCAATGGTCACCTTGCAGGTTGACCAGGCAGTTCAGGGGCTCCATGGGCGCATGGGCCAGGTAAGGGAAGTCGTAGCTGCGGGAAAGTACCTTGGCCGCACCTTTGAATGCGGTGTCAACGCTGCCGGTTTGCTTGGCCACAATGCCCGGCTTTTCGGCCATGGCCTTGTATTGGGCCATGATTTCATCGCTGCCCAGTTTGAAGGCCTTGCTGTCGTTCCACTGCACTTTCAGGGCATCGCGCCCTTTTTTGGCGGTCCAGGTGTCTTTGGCCAGCACGGCCACGCCTTGGGGAATCTGCACCACGTCAACCACGCCGGGTATGGCTTTGGTGGCTGTGGCATCGAATGATTTGACTGTGGCGCCAAACTGGGGTGGGTGGGCCACCATGGCCACCAGCATGCCGGGCAATTTAAAGTCCTGGGTGAAAGTTGCGGTGCCGTTGGTTTTGGCGAAAGAATCCCGCCGAGGTGCTTTTTTGCCGATGAGCTTGAACTGTTCGGGCTTTTTCAGCACCACAGTCTCGGGCGCTTTTTCTTGCGCTGCAGCTTCGGCCAGTTCGCCAAAGGTGGCTTTCTTGCCGCTGTTGTGGCGCACTACGCCTTCACTCACGGTGATTTCGCTGGCCGGTACCTTCCATTGTTTGGCAGCCGCCGACACCAGCATGGCGCGTGCAGCCGCACCCGCTTTGCGCATTTGCTCAAAGCTGTTGGCCATGGCGGTACTGCCGCCGTTACCTTGGGCCGGGCCCCACAGCAGGTTGTTGTAGCGGGTGGCA
Source organism: Limnobacter sp. (assembly GCF_036405155.1). Classification (GTDB taxonomy): domain Bacteria; phylum Pseudomonadota; class Gammaproteobacteria; order Burkholderiales; family Burkholderiaceae_B; genus Limnobacter. Next base: position 48,651 of record NZ_DASWYD010000006.1, read on the forward strand.
TCGGCAATGGCGCCTTCCACTTTCACGCTGCCCCATGCAGCATCCAGTTCCTCGGCCACCAAGGTGGCCAAGCCGGTGTAGGTGCCTTGGCCCATTTCCAGGTGTTTGGAAATGACGGTCACGGTGTTGTCCGTGCCAATTTTCAAGAAAGCGTTGGGCTCGAAACTGCCAGCCGCGGCGCTGCCCAGGGTTTTTCCGGGGCCAGACTCGGCCGCCGACATTGCAGCTTGTACGGCGCCTGGAATGACGAAACCGAGGGTGAGGCCAGCCCCGGCTTGTACAAAGCGTCGGCGGCTGATGTTTTCAATGCTGTGTGTCATGGTGCTGCTCCCGTTTATGCCAAGGCCTTGGCGGCTTCGTGAATGGCCGCGCGGATGCGCTGGTAGGTTGCACAACGGCACAGGTTGCCACCCATGGCGCCGTCAATGTCGGCGTCGGTGGGCTTTTTGTTGGTTTTCAACAGGGCCACCGCGCTCATGATTTGGCCGCTTTGGCAGTAACCGCACTGCACCACATCCAGCTTGCGCCAGGCTGCCTGAACGGCCTTGCCTTCACGGCTTTGGTCCACCGTTTCGATGGTGGTGATTTTGCTGCTGGCCACGTCACCGACCGCCACGCTGCAGGAGCGGGTGGGGTTGCCATCCACATGCACGGTGCAGGCGCCACACAGGGCCTGGCCGCAGCCGAATTTTGTTCCGGTGAGGTTGAGGGTGTCGCGCAGCACCCACAAGAGGGGGGTGTCAGCGGGTACATCGGCCTTCATGGCCTGTCCGTTCACGTTGAGTTCAATCATTGGAAGGGCTCCTGAAGAGAGTGGGCTGGATGATGCTGCCCACACAATAGTTTGCAATGTACAACATTCCATCCGTATTTCACTGCAGTTTGTCGGGAAGTCGACTCAGGATAACCCCCATTTGAATCCGTTGCTGCCGAGGCTTGGTAACAGGTTCATCATGTCGAATTCAATGGGTTTTATTTCATCTCAAAGACCATTTGTGGCACGCGGCCGCCTGTACGGGGTGGTGGCGTTGCTGGTGCTCGCATTCTTGGCTGTGGGTTGGTTGGGTTACCGTGGCCTCTATCCTGCAGCGCCATCCAGTGTGCAAACCATGCCCAAGCCCACCGTGGTCGACACCGGTTTTGCGCAAAGCATGATTCAACACCACAGCCAGGCGGTCACCATGGCCATGGCTGTTCAGGAAAATCCAAATGTGGCGGTGCGGGGCTTGGCGCGGTCGATTCTGCTGGCTCAAATGCGCGAGATTGGGCTGATGGAGGGCTGGTTAAGCGCCTGGGATGCAGCACCCGTGCCCATGGGACCAGCCATGGCCTGGGTGGACTCCGTCAAGACATTCAAAACCGTGGAAGACGAATTGTTTGCCACATTGTGTCGCTCACAGGGCGGAAACATGCCGGGACTGGCATCGCCAGAGGACCTGCAGCGGCTGCAGACCTCCACAGGCCCAACACAGGAAAAGCTGTTTCTAACGCTGATGATTGCGCACCACCAGTCGGCCATTCGCATGGCAAATTTTGCATGGCGGTACGCCAATTCACCATTGATCAAAAGTTTTGCAAAAACCGTGGCGCGTGACCAGTTGACTGAAATGGACTGGATGCAACGTCGTTTGCAAAGCCTCAACACACCATAAAACAACGGAGACTCAAGGGCACACCATGATCAACAAGCAATTCAAATGGGCCATATCAGCCCTGGTGATTTCTCAACTGCTGGCAGGCTGTTTGGGCGGCACATCGGGATCCTCCGGGGGCAGTGCGGGGGCAACCATATCGCCGAACCAGTTTCAGCAGTCCAACGATGGTGTGAACATCGCCGCCACTCCCCAGGGCGTGTGCGGCCCGGGCTCACGTCCCGAGGTGGGCATGCAAGGCCGCGTGTCGCAGGCTGATCATGATGCCGGCCGCGCTGCAGCGGGCTTTACCTGCAACACTGAGCTGGTAGGCAAGTTTGCGCCTGACATGGTGATTGGCACTGTGGGTGGCTTCAAGGTGGAACGCTACACCGACAAGGCTGGCCATGACTGTGCCTATTACGACAGCACGCTGCTGTTCCCCACCAATTTGGCCGACCGTGAAATTGGCGTGAATGTGATGGACATGAGCAACCCGGCCAGCCCGGTGCGCACCGCGCGTTTGGTCACGCCCGCCATGTTGTCGCCGCATGAGTCGCTGGTGTTGAGTTCGCAAGGTGGTATTTTGGCTGCCGTGTTGGGCAACCCGGCCTTTGGCCCCGGTGTGGTGGATGTGTATGACATCTCTCAGGATTGCCGCAATCCGGTTCTGAAATCATCCACGCCGCTGGGCGTGTTTGGTCATGAAAGCGGTTTGTCGCCAGACGGCAAAACCTTCTATTCGGCCTCGCCATCCACATCCACGATTGTGGCCTTGGACATTTCCAACCCCAGCGTGCCCAAGCCCCTGTGGTATGGGCAGTACCCCAGCCATGGCTTGTCGATTAGCCCGGATGGCAACCGGGCATACGTGGCCAGTATTAGCGATCCAGCTGGCATGTTGGTGCTCGATGTGTCTGAAATTCAGGCCCGCAAGCCCAATCCGCAAGTTCGGCAAATTTCTGCGTTGACCTGGGACACAGCCAGCATTCCCCAAAATGCCATTCCCGTGACCATTCAAGGCAAGCCGTACATTGTGGAAATCGATGAGTATGCAACGGGCAGCGGTGGCATCATTGTGTCGACCAACGGCCCCTTGGTGGGCGCCGGGCGCATCATCGACATTTCGGACGAAACCCGGCCTCGAGTGATTTCCAACCTGCGTTTGGCCGTGCACAACAAAGCCAACCGGGACGCCATTGCCAACGACCCGGGCGCCCAAAACCCGACCGGTGGTTATGCAGGCCACTATTGCAATGTGCCCACGCGCGTGAACCCCACGATTGTTGCTTGCAGCATGATTTTGTCGGGTTTGCGGGTGTTCGACATCACCGACCCAGCCAACCCGGTGGAGGTGGCGTATTTCAATGCACCGGTCAAGCCCCGGGCGCTGACTCAGCCTGCACCCGCCAGCAACTGGGCCATGTCCAGCCCATCGTTTGTGCCAGAGCGTAAAGAGATTTGGTACAGCGATGGCTACCAGGGTTTTTATGTGGTCAAGGTGACCAACGACGTTTGGAAGTAAAACGCACCCAGGCGGCTATTTTGCGGTGCTTTGCGAATTGCGCAGCGCCTGCAGGGTCAGCAGCTCCTTGCGTTGTTCAGCCCACATGGCTTGTGCGGTTTGCCGCACAGCCGGGGTGTGGGCCTCGCGGGCTGCATAGGCCAGCATGGGCAGTGCACTCTCATGGTGTGCAATCATGAGGCTCACAAACAGTCGTTCGGCTTCTTCGCCTTGGGCTGTGGTCAGTTGGTTCAGTTGGCTCACTGTGGCCAAACCTTCCATGCCGCCATCGGTGGCTTTGCAGCGGCTGATGTACAAGGCTTCATCGGCCGTGGCGTTGTGGTTCATCCAGTCCATATTGATTGTCCGGGGTAGGGGCTCAGCCTGCCACAACATCAACCAGGCCTTGAACATGCCAGTCTCGCTGCGTTGGGTCTGTTCAATTTGTCGGGCCAGGTTTTTCAGCACGCCGGTGGATTTTCCCGCCATGATTTGAGCCATGGTGATGGCCTGGTCGTGGTGGATGGTCATGTGCTGCAGAAACGGAATGTCGGTGACTTCAAGCGCCTGCTGCTGCAGGCTCAACTGGTGAGCCTGCCAAATCTGAATGGACACTGGAACCGACAGCACGGAAACACCGAGCGCCAACAACCAGGGTTTTAAACGGGATTGCATGGTGGTCTGCGGAAGTGATTACTCCGCGAAAGGATACACCCCCGGTGCAAATTGCAACACCATGAACCCATTGTCCTGACAGGTCACCCACAGTTGGTCGTTCACAAATCGCGGTGGTGAGCTGCACCAGTCGGTGCTGAGGTCGCTTTGAAGGCTGACTTTGGTCGGTATGCCAATGCCAAGGTTTTGGGCGTCGCTGACAGAAGGGCCAATGCCTGCGCGGCTGACTGCGTGTTCCCACCCCTTGAGAATGGCTGCATTGTTTGCTTGGGCAGGTGGGTTGTAATAGGCAATTTCACGGGGTTTGGTGATGTCACGAATATCGAATACCCGCACGCCGGACTGAAAGTATCCGCAGGCCATGGCTTGCGGATCTGTGGTTCGGTCCACCGTGCAGTAATGGGCTTCGTAACCAAACAAGCCATTGTTGCCGAGGTCTGCACGCCGTTTGTCGGCATGTTCTGGCTGCTGAATGGCCAACCGCATTTTGCTCACGATAAAGGGTTTGGTTTCATCGGCGATGTTCAGAATGCGGGCGGCGCCAGTGCCAAATTCATCCACCACGACCAGGTGCGGCACACCGCGAATGCTCACAGGGATGGTGTGTTGGGAAATATTGCCGTCCTGCCAAAACAGGCTGCCCACTGGTTTGACGATGGGAATGGGTTTGCGGTCCTGCACGTCGCTCACATCGAGAATCATCACGCCGGCGGGGTTTGCACTGGTGAGGTACATGCGTCGCCCATCGGCGCTGAATGAAAACCCATGGTTGGGCAGCAAGCTATTGCCAATAAACACAGGTTTGGGCTGCGCTGGGTTTCGAATGTCGATGGCAGTGATGCTGCCCCCAGCCGAACTCGTGGCCCAGTAAGTGTTGCCATCGGGGCTGAATTCGCCTTCATGGCCCAGCAGGTTGGCGGGCAGGGTGATTTTGCCGGTCAAACCGTTGAGTAATCTCGGCTGGGCACAGTCGCCGGAAATGTCATACAAGTCAAAAAAGGCCACATCTTCGATGGGGCCTGCTGCCACGCCACCCAATAAGCCCCGTTTTTCATTCACCTTGAGGCTTTCCCAGGTGCTCTGCACAAAAGCGATGCTGTCCAGGCTCTTTACATAGCGGGGTGAGGATGGGTTTTGAACATCAATCACCTGCACGCCCGGCAGTTTCTTCGTGAGCAAGCCGGAAAATGAGGTGGCCATGTAGGCACAGTGGCCGGTGGACGGGTTGACCCAGGTGCTGCCTTCACCCTGAAATTGCCCAATGCGGGTCAGGTTGCACCAATAACCAGACTGGCTTCGTCCGCTGTTCCGGTCGGTGATGGGCACTCGTCCTTGAATGTCAGTCTCGGGTTGGCCGCCCGGGGCGCACTGGGCCACCGGCGCAACACTGGGAAATTCACTGGCAGCAAAGCCAATGCGCGCAGCGGTGGTCAGTGCCGTGGCCGTGTCGGAATTGCACCCTTGCAGGGAAAACAGGGCCAACAGGCCGGTGGCCAGAAGCGGGTAGGGGCGATGCATGGTGGTGTCAACAGGTGGATGGTTACACCCATTGATACCGCCGTTGTTTGCATCTGGATGTGGTGTTAAATCTTGTCCACGGCTGGGTCTGCACGCTCGATGATTTGCCGCACAGCCGAGCCTGTGGGCAAGGTGCCATAGTTGTGTTGGTCCACACTGGCCAGTCGGCTGCTGCAGAATGCGTCACTCACCGAAGCGGGTGCATGGCGAACCAGCAATGCGGCTTCAAAGGCCACTGCCATTTGGTCCACCAAATGGCGGGCCATGAATTGCAGGTCGTGGGGTGTGGCCTTGCTCAGGCCCATGAGTTGAGCCTGAAGGCTGTTCAATGTTGTGTCCAGAATGCTGTTGCCGCCCCGGGCCAGGTTCAATTCCTGCACAAAGGCCATGAGGACGGCGGGGTCCTTGCCTACAGCGCGCAGCACATCCAGGCACTGCACGTTGCCGCTGCCTTCCCAAATCGGGTTGATGACCGATTCCCTGAACAGGCGAGGGTAGATCGAGTTTTCCATCACACCGCTGCCACCAATGCATTCCATGATTTCATAGGCATGCTGGGGCGCGCGTTTGCAAATCCAGTATTTGCCCACTGCCGTGGCCAGTCGGGCCAGTTTGGCTTCGTGTTCGTCGCTGTCCTTGTGGTCCAGCGCCCGTGCCATGCGCATGGAAAATGCCATCGCACCTTCATATTCCAGGGCCAGGTCGGCCAGCACGTTTTGCATCAGGGGCTGATCCAACAACTTGGCACCAAAGGCTGCACGGTGCCGAGTGTGGTGAATGGCGTTGGCCAATCCGGCACGCATCAAGCCGGCCGATGCGCCCATGCAGTCAAACCGGGTCAAGCTGACCATTTCAATGATGGTTGGCACACCGCGACCTTCCTCACCGACCAACCAGCCTTGCGCACCGCGAAACTCCACTTCGCTGGAGGCGTTGGACTTGTTGCCCATCTTGTCCTTCAGTCGAATGACGTTGAGGGCGTTTTTGGTGCCATCCGGAAGCCAGCGGGGCACGGCAAAGCAGGACACACCCGCACCAGTCTGGGCGAGAATCAGGAATACATCGCACATGGGAGCCGACAAAAACCATTTGTGCCCCACCAGGCTGTACAACTTGCCCGGGCCAGCTTCACCCACCGGGCTTGCCTGTGTTGAGTTGGCACGAACATCCGATCCGCCCTGTTTTTCAGTCATGCCCATGCCCACCGTGATGGCGGCCTTGTGGTCAATCGGCAGGTTGCGTGGGTCGTAACCCCGCGCCAGTATTTTGTGTTCAAACAGCGCGGCCACCTCAGGCTGCGTGCGGATGCTGGGAATGGACGCAAAGGTCATGGTGACCGGGCAACCATGACCTGCCTCCACCTGGCTTTGCATGAATGCTTTGGCGCCACGCACCACATGGGCACCGTGCTTGGGGTCGGTCCAAGGTTGGCTGTGCAGGCCGTTTTCCAGGGCTGTTTTCATCAGGGTGTGGTACGCCGCATGGTAGCGCACGAGGTCAACCCGGTTGCCGAAGCGATCATGGGTGTCCAGCTCAGGGGTGTATTTATTGGCCAGGTGACCAAGCTCCAAGTAGTCGGGTTGACCGCACAGCGCGCCAAATTGGCGAATTTCTTCGATGCCCCATGCTCCGCCTTCCCGTTGCACCCCGTCGACCAGCGCAGCATCGGTGCTAAACAGGTTGTAACTGTGCAGCTCACTGGCCACGTTGGTGACCTGGTGGGTTTCACCAAGGGCAGGTGTGTTCAGCAGTTCTTTGGCGGTTTTCATGGCGATGACCTTGGCTTTAAAAGAATGGAGTTCAGCACGGTGCTTGCATTATTAGTTACATTAAATAACAAATCAAGCAATTAAATGTAATTTAAAGTGGGTGAGTGACGAAACCAATGGGCTTCATGTATAAAAGTTGAACATCCATACCAAGGAGTGTTCATGGCCGACACCCACCGTGTTGAGATCGACTTGAATGTGCTGATGCGTTTGGTGAGCGAAGTGGCTGCTGAAGATCCACTGGATTATGCCGACTTGCCTGTGGATGAGGCCACCTTGCGCCAGGCGTGTTGTCAGGGTGCGCTCAACATTTTGCAACATGCCGCCAGTTTTAGCGCGGAAGACCTGATTTATGTGCTGCTGAGCGCCATGGCCAAACTGATTGAAGAAAACGTGCTGCTGCAGGCACAAAACCTGGAGCGCGGTGCACAGGTTCGGGGCGAATTGGTTGCCCAAATTCTGGAGCGGGCCAAACGGGGCCGTTAAACAGTGCCTAGGGCAGGGTTGCGAGGCGGATGAACGACTGGCGGGCGGCGTCTTCCAGTTGCGTACGGGTGAGCCCTGTGCCGTGCTTGCCCACCAGTTGCGTGGCCAATCCATGAATTTGCGCCACGATGATGGCCGACCTTCGCTTGCATTCATGGGCTGACAGCGCTGGCTCAATGCCGTAAATCAACCGAAAAATTTCTTTTTGTTCACGTGCAAACACCGTTTCCATGAGCTGCGCTGCAAACGGCAAGCGGTTGGCCAAGGCATACATTTCGGTCAGGATGCCGTAGGTTTCCGGGCGACGGGTTTCTATCAGCACCATGTCGATGATCACCATGAACCGTTCAAGCTGGCTCTGCTGGCTTAAGGTGTTCATCAGGTCGGCCACCACCGCCTGGTAATGGTCCATCACATAGGTGAGAACAGCCTGCACCAACACCTCTTTGTTGTTGAAGTAGTGTTGGACGGTGCTTAGCGACACGCCCACTTCATGCGCCACCGCCCGCATGGTCAAGCCTGCGTAGCCCTCGGTGGCCAGCAGTTGCCGCGCAGCGTCCAGAATGGCCTGCACGCGCAGCATGCCTTTGTCGGTGGTGGCGCTGTGTTTGTTCGCGGCCAGGTCGCCGATTGACGCTGAGGTGGAGCTGATCATGAAAGGGCAGGGCTGCTGAATGTTGGGCATGGTGTTCGATGGCGGCATTCTCTCACACTTGAATTGGCTTGCAAGCCACGGGTATGGGGCGAGGGATCATTGACAAATAGGTCGATCGACCTATAATCGCTGAAGCATTCAAACAATCGTTTGATTTATTACTTTTCCCACGGACTTGACGCACCATGAAATACCCCACGCCCAGCTGGATGAATTCCGACCTTGAACTTTACCGCGCCAATGTGCGCCGCTTTGTGGAGGCTGAAATTGTGCCTCACCAGAAACGCTGGGCAGAGCAGCAGCATGTGGACCGCAACACCTGGTTGAAGGCGGGTGAACTGGGCCTGCTGCTGGCGGATATTCCCGACGAGTACGGTGGCAGTGGTGGTGATTTTTCGCACATGGCCGTGTTGTTTGAGGAGCTGGCCTATGGTGGTGACCGTGCGTTTGGTGTGCATGTGCATGCGATTGCAGCCCACTACATTTTGAACCACGGCACCGAAGAGCAAAAACAGAAGTACCTGCCCAAGATGGCCACCGGGGAAATGATTGGTGCGATTGCCATGTCCGAGCCAGGCGCTGGGTCTGACCTGCAAGGCATACGCACCACCGCGGTCAAGGATGGCAACGATTACGTCGTGAATGGCTCCAAGATTTTTATCTCCAACGGCTACATGGCTGACCTGATTGTTCTGGTCACCAAAACCGACCCCAATGCAGGTGCCAAGGGCGTGACCCTGTTGATACTCGAAACCCGCAATGCACCGGGCTTCAAGGTGGGCCGCATTCTGGAAAAGCTGGGTCAAAAAGGGCAGGACACTTGCGAACTGTTTTTTGACAATGTGCGCATTCCCCAAAGCCATGTGCTGGGTGCCGAAGGCCTGGGCTTTATGCAACTGATGACCGAGCTGCCCTACGAGCGCCTGATGCTGGGTGTGGGCGCCTTGGCGATTGTGGAAAAAGCGCTGGACATGACCATTGAGTACACCAAAGAGCGCAAGGCCTTTGGCAAAACCGTGTTCGATTTCCAAAACACCCGCTTCAAGCTGGCGGAATTGAAAGCCCAGGCCACCGTGGCCCGCGCGTTCATTGACGATTGCGTTCACAAACTGATCGCCGGCAAACTGGACACGACCACAGCGTCGATTGCCAAGCTGCACCTGAGTGAACTGGAATGCAAGACGATCGACGAGTGCCTGCAATTCTTCGGTGGTTACGGCTACATGCTTGAATACCCCATTGCCCAAATGTACGCCGATGCCCGAGTGCAGCGCATTTACGGGGGAACCAGCGAGATCATGAAAGAGATCATCGCGCGTTCGTTGTAATGCCTTGAAACCGAATTGGGGTTTACCGATGTATGAATGACATCGGTAACTTTACACAGGGTAAGTTCATGAACCCCAATTCGGCCATCGCCACCATCCAAACCCCCAATGCACTGCCCACCGTTAACCGGGCAGGTACCTTGCTGACCGACGCCACTGAACTGCAGTGGGGCGATCAGATCAGCAACACCTCATCAGCGCCGATGGAAATCAAGATTCCAGCCCGGGCCTCTGGCCAAGGTGCAACCCTGCTGGTGTTGCAACCAGGGGCTGCAGCTCGCCTGGAGCAACTAATTAGTGAACTGGCCGACGGTGCTTCTAGAACCAAGGTGGTGGCACTGTCCCAAGGTGTTGAGCTGTTTGATATCGACGACGATGTGGCATCCGCTGTCTTGGAGCAAGGCGACGGCGACGGCATGGCTGGTCTGGTTGGTGCGGGTTTGTTGGCTGGGGGCCTCGGTGGCGGAGCGCTCGCAGCGTTGGGTGCTGGTGCTGCTGGCGTATTTCTGCTGTCTGATAACAACAATGATGGCACTGGCTCCTCTGCTTCTGGTGGTGCAGGTGGAGTGGCTGGCGCCTTGGACAGCGTGGGCAGTGGTTTGGATCAGACCCCATTGGCGCCCGTGTCTCAAGTGACCGATGCCGTATCCGGTGGTTTGACCACCGTGGGCGGCGCCTTGGGCGGTGCCTCGGGCTCCGACCCCACCGGTTTGACCGATGTACTGACGGGGGTTGTGGGAGACCCCAGCAGCGGCGACGGCTCATCGGCCACCGGCTTGGTGGGCGCCGTGAATTCCGTATCGACCGGCTTGGATTCAGGTGCAGCCGACACTCCATTGGCACCGGTTGTGGACCCGTTGACCGAAACCCTGGGCAGCAATTCGGGTACGGTGGATGGAGTGGCGCAAGGCTTGTCCGATGTAGGCAATGTGTTGGCCAGTGATAGCAGTCCGTTGGCACCCGTCACAGCCGATTTGTTGGCACCGATTGTAGGCACCAATCCCGACTCAGGCACGGCAAACGGCTTGCCCGGGACACTGAACGAGGTCAGCGAAGGTTTGACCGACCTGACCGCCGCTGATTCAGCATTGGCCCCATTGGACCCCGCCACCAGTGGTGTGGGCGGCGCGGTGGATACCCTGGCGAGCGGTGTGGAAACCGTGGGGAATGCCGTGACAGACGCCTCATCACAGGACCCCACTGGCACCATTGCTCTGGTGGGGGATGTGTTGGGTGGTGACACCGCCAGCACGTCGACCGGTGGTGACACTGCGCTGCCAGGGCTGGATACTTTGCCCACCTCATCACTGCCGATTTCAACAGATGCAGGTTTGACCACGGTTCTAGACCCCGTGACCAGCGCCTTGCCTATCTGACGATTGCTGCACTGACAACAAAAAACCCGCCATGAGGCGGGTTTTTTGTTGCCAGTTATTGACCAAAAGCCGATTTCAACATCAGCAAGGCCACCAAAACGCACAACACGCCAAAGAGACGGCGCATCAATTCAGCCGGTAACCGTGCTGCCAGACCGCGCCCACCCACCATGCCCAGCAAGGCGGCCAATGAAAATGCAGCCGCCAACCGACTGTCCATGCCGGTGGCATGCAGGCCGTTGAAGGCACCAAACCACGACACAATCGCAATCACCCCCAGTGCGGTGGCGGTGATGGACTTCATGGACAAATTGGTGAAGCGTTGCAGGGCTGGCACCAACACAAACCCGCCACCGACACCCAGCAGGCCTGACAGCAGCCCTGTCAGTGCGCCGGCCAGAGCCAGTGCACGCGCGCAGGGCAAGGTCCAGATGAATTTGCCCGATGTGTCGTCACGCACACAGGGAAACATGGCTTTGCCCAGATCGCTGACCTCTACAGGCACGTCCGTTTTGAGTTGGCTGCCGAATGAGTTTCGGGCAATCCACAGCAGCAGCAATGCAAACAGGCCGTTGAGCCAGTGGGTGTCCAAGCGGTGGGCGAGCCACAAGCCGACGGGGGATAACAACAGGCCAATTCCACCCATGAGCGCAGCGGCTTTGTAGCGCAGGTCGCCTTGGCGGTGGGCCAACACCGCACCCAGGGTGGCCGCCATGGCCACGGCCAGCAGGGCAATTGGGGCTGCTTGTTGAACGGTTTGATGCAGGCCAAACACCAGCAAAGGCACGGCAAGCACGCCGCCGCCTGCACCGGTCAAGGCAAGAATAAGTCCAACAAGCAGGCCCAAAGCGGCAGCAACCATCAACATGGTGTTTCTCAAGCAGTGATTTCAATCAATATATAAAAATATATAACATTAGTCAATCATATTTAAAAGTGGCAAGTTTCACATGGGCTTCGTCTTTGCACCAGAATCGTCAGGAATTCCGGTGAATGGCAGGCGAAAACGGTATGCTTAGCCCATTCTTCACTGCCACATGCACCATGCTACTGAATCACGACAACAGCCAACTGGTGTTGGTTGATTATCAAACCCGATTAATGCCTGCGATTGCTGACCATGCGCAGGTTTTAAAAAACGCATTGATATTGGCTTCGATGGCCAAAAAAATGCATGTACCTGTTTTTGCAACGGAACATGTTCCCGAGAAAATCGGACCATTTTCTCCAGAATTGACCCCATTTTGTAAGGGAACTTTGCGAAAAACCCATTTCAGCGCTTGCCCTGAGGGTTTAATCGACCTCTTGACTCCAAAGGCAAGCACATCGGGCAATGCACGCAGTTTGCCCAAACATCTTCAGAAAAATAATCAGCCAGAACCACGAACAAGTATTGTGATTGCTGGTGTTGAGGCCCATGTGTGCTTGCTGCAAACCGCGCTGGACCTGTTGGACAATGAGCTGGAGGTCTGGGTGGTGACCGATGCCTGTGGGTCCAGAAGCGACAAAAACCGTGACGCTGCTTTTGACCGGCTGGCGGGCAATGGCGCTGAGTTGGTGACCACTGAAATGGTGGTGTTTGAATGGCTTGAATCCGCAGATAATGAACAATTTAAATATGCGCTTGATTTGATTAAGTGATGGATTTGAATAAATGGTGATGTAATATTGCATTGCTTAATTTTAATCCAAATAATACGGAACTTAATCTCCATGAAAAAAATCAATTTGTCAGCCATGAGTGCCGCTGAACTTCAGCAGTTGAAATCCGACATCGACAACGAGTTGAATAATCGCAGCGCTAAACTGCAAGCCATTGAAGAAGTCAAACAAATTGCCGCTTCCAAAGGTTTGAAGCTGGAAGAACTGTTGGCCGAACTCGGCATGGGCAAATTGGCTGTTAAAGGCAAACGGGAGTTGGGTCCAGCGCCCATTCGTTTCCGCCATCCCCAAAACCCCAGCTTGACCTGGTCGGGCCGTGGCAAGCGCCCAACGTGGATGCGCGATGCTTTGGCTGCAGGTGTGTCGGAAGCGTCGATGAAGGTGTAAGCCAGCGTTTGTTGGCAGACTGAACGCCGTTTCACACTGTTGGTGTGGGCGGCGTTTTGTTTTTGTATCGGATTGATTTGTGGCCATGCGCAGCTACCTCACCCTTCGCGACGGTCCATTGGTATTTCCCTCGCTGAGCCGCACGATCGCAGAGGTCGCCCCTCCAAACAGCGAGTCGGGATCGACCTCTGGGCCAGCCTAGCGGCTGCGCCCACCGCGCCTGTTTGGCACCTCATTGGTCAACTGCGGGGCCAATGGCCCTGACTGTCGCTGCAGGGGAGGTGACCTGCGCAGGCCGCGTGCACTGAGCCGCTACGCCCCCAGCAATCCCGGTTCGACATGCGCGGGGCAACCTTTGCCTTCGGGGGGCGTTCGGCACGGGCATCCGGTGTTGCTGAGGGGGGTTAAAACCCACGGGCTACCGGTCTTGCGAAGGGGCAATAAACCGGCAAAGGCTACTGAACAATCACCCCAATCCTTTCTTCAAATCCGCAATCAAGTCCCCGGTATCCTCAAGACCAATCGCCAAGCGAATCAAGCCCTGCTTGATACCCGCGGCCTCTCGCGCCTCAGGGCTCAAACGCCCATGGGTGGTTGTAGCCGGGTGGGTGATGGTGGTGCGTGTGTCGCCCAGGTTGGCGGTAATCGACATGGTTTTGCTGTGGTCGATCACATTCCACGCCTTCGCGCGGGCATCGTCTTCGTTGTGGCCTTTAACCTCAAAGCTCACAATGGCACCGCCGCTTTTTTGCTGCTTCATGGCCAAAGCGTGTTGTGGGTGGCTGGCCAAGCCGGGGTAATACACCCGGTCAACAGCCGGGTGGGCTTCCAGCCAGGTTGCAATCTCCAAAGCGCTCTCAGATTGCGCTTTCATCCGGATGTTCAAGGTCTCCAAACCTTTCAGCAATACCCAGGCGTTGAAGGCTGACAAGGTGGGCCCCGCCGTGCGCAGCACCGGCAGAATTTTGTCTTTCAACAATTGCTTGGGGCCGCAAATGGCACCACCCAACACACGCCCTTGGCCGTCCAGGTATTTGGTGGCCGAGTGAATGATGAGGTCTGCACCAAAATCCATCGGCTTTTGCAGGGCAGGTGAGCAGAAGCAGTTGTCTACCATGTTCAAAACGCCGTGCTTGTGGGCCAGGTCGCTCAGGGCCTGAATGTTGATCACCTCGGTCAAAGGGTTTGACGGTGTTTCCACATAAAACAGCTTGGTGTTGGGGCGAATGGCTTTTTCCCAGGCTTCGAGGCTGACGCCATCCACAAAGGTGGTTTCAATGCCAAAGCGGGACAAAATGTTTACAAACAACTGCACCGTGGCGCCAAACAAGGCCTTTGAGGCGATGATGTGGTCGCCCGCATTCAGCAGGCCCATGCAGGCGGTGGTGATGGCGGCCATCCCGCTGGCAGTGGCCAAGCAGTACTCGGTGTTTTCCAACACGGCCAGGCGCTGTTCAAACATTTGCACGCTGGGGTTGGTGAAGCGGGCATACACGTTGCCTTCTTCGGTGCCAGCAAAACGCGCAGCGGCTTGTGCCGCCGAGTCGAACACAAAGCTGGAGGTCAGGAACATGGCCTCGGAGTGTTCACCAAACGGGGTGCGCTGGCTACCCGCGCGGATGGCCTGTGTCGCGGTGGCCCAATCAGGGTGGTCTTTCTCGCTCATGACTGCAATTCTCTCAAACCGTTGGCAATGCGCTCTTTCACTGTGGATTGACCCATCAACACCATCACCTTGTCAATAGACGGCGTTTGGGTAATGCCCGTTAGCATGAGGCGCAATGGCATGGCCAGTTTTGGCATTTTCAGGTTGTGGGTTTTGATGGTGTTTTTCACCAAACCACTCAGGCTTTCCACTGTCCATTCCGCACCGTCCAAGCCAGTCAGAAAATCCGTCAAGCCAGCCATCACGGCATCGTCCACCATGCCTTTCAGTTCATCCACATTCAAGGCGGGTTGTTTGTAAAACAGGGCTGCTTCATCGCGCAGCTGGACGAGGGTCGAGGCTCGCTCAACCACCACGTCCAGCACGGCGTTCAAGTCTGGCCCTTGCTTGCAATCCAAACCAATCGCCGCCAGTCGCTTCTGGGTTTCGGAAGCCAGCAATTCACGGGGCGCTTGTTTCATGTAGTGGGCATTCACCCACGCCAGTTTTTCAGGGTCAAATTGGGCGGCCGATTTCGACAAGCTGGTTGAGTCAAACCATTCCACCAATTGATCACGGCTGAAAATTTCATCATCACCGTGGCTCCAGCCCAGTCGAGCCAGGTAGTTGATCATCGCCTCGGGCAGGAAGCCCATCTCGTGGTACTGAATCACGCTGACCGCACCATGCCGCTTGGAGAGCTTTTCACCATCGGGACCCAAAATCATGGGGATGTGACCATACACGGGCTGCGTACCGCCAAGGGCTCGCAAAATATTGATTTGGCGGGGTGTGTTGTTGATGTGGTCATCCCCGCGAATCACATGGGTGATCTCCATTTCCCAGTCGTCCACCACCACGCAGAAGTTGTACGTGGGGGTACCGTCGGCCCTGGCAATAATCAGGTCATCCAGTTCTTCGTTGTTGATCGAAATGGGGCCTTTCACCAGGTCATCCCATTGCACAGCGCCGCTTTGCGGGTTTTTAAACCGCACCACCGGGTTTACACCGGCGGGCACCGCTGGCAAGGTTTTGCCGGGCTCTGGTCGCCAAGTGCCGTCATAACGAATGCGCAGCCCTTTTTCACGCTGCTGTTCGCGCATTTGGTTCAGTTCCTCGGTGCTACAGTAACAAAGGTAGGCATCGCCCTGTTCCAACAGCTTTGAAATCATGGCCTTGTAGCGGTCCATGCGTTGCATCTGGAAGAAGGGGCCTTCGTCGTAATCGAGGTTCAGCCAGTGCATGCCATCCATGATGGCTTGCACCGCTTCCGGGGTGGAACGTTCCACGTCGGTGTCTTCAATGCGAAGAATGAACTGACCTTGGTGGTGGCGGGCAAATGCCCAGCTGTACAAGGCCGTTCGTGCACCGCCAAGGTGCAGGTAACCGGTGGGGCTGGGTGCGAAACGGGTACGCACTGTTCGGATTTGGCTGTTGTAGGACATTCGAATCGTGACTTTTTATCAAAGAGCTTTTATCATCAGTTCAAGTAATTTCTCAAGTTCGGCAATGAAAACCCTGGACAGACGTTCATTCCTCAAATCTGTGAGCACACTGGCCATGGTCGGTGTGGCAGAAACACTGATCAACACCGACGTGTTGGCCGCTGCAAAAGAGCTGGCACCACCACCCGATCTGTTCGATCCTTCGTTGGTGGACATGGATTTTTGGGTCCAACCCCGAAGCGTGGATATGATTCGTCCGCAGTCCGGCGACCGTGTCAAACTGACGTACTGGAAAGACGGACATATTAACCCAAACGCCTACGAAGAACTTTGCTTCTTGCTGCGGGACGTACAGGCTGATCAGGTGTATCGCATGGACACGCGTCTCATTGACACCTTGTGGGCCGCCCAAGCCTTTGTTCGTCGCTATGGTTTTTCTGCGCCAGTGGAAATCACCTCGGGTTATCGCAGTGCCAAAACCAACCGCCGCTTGATAGAGGCTGGTTTGCCCGCTGCCCGAAACTCCTTGCACATGCGCGGCCAGGCGGCCGACTTCCGCATGCCCGGTTTGCACCCCAGTGTGGTGGGTGAGCTGGTTCAGGGTTTTAAAGCAGGCGGCGTCGGTTTTTACTTCCGGGTGGGTGCAAAAGGCGGCTGGATTCATGCCGACACTGGCCCAGAGCGTGAATGGCGTGGTTAAATAAACCCACGATAAAAATTCACAGCAAAGGGTGGTTGTTTGGCGGTGTCACGCGGTTTGATGTTCATGCGCTGGCAGGGTACCCGCATGGGTGCCTCAGTTGCATTGTGTTCATGGCTGTTGGCGGCCTGCGGACCAGCCCCCAATAACCCCTATGTGGAAAGCAAGGCCGACCAGGCCACACCCACCCTGTACACCGCATTCACGGCTCGTCCCAAACACCTGGACCCAGCGCAGTCCTACACCTCCGATGAAGCCGAGTTCACGTATCAAACCTATGAGCCGCTGTTTCAGTACCATTATCTGAAACGCCCCTACACCCTGGAACCCCTGACCGCCGTGGACATGCCACAGCCGGTGTATCTGGATGCGCAAGGTCGCCCCTTGCCGCAGGATGCGCCCGCCGACCGGGTCGCGACCAGTGTCTACACCATCGCGATCAAACCCGGTATTCGTTTTCAGCCACATCCATCCTTGGCCAAAAGCGCTGAAGGCAAGCCCTTGTACCTGGCGTTGGGCGATGCCGCCGCCCGCTACCGCTCACCCAGCCAATTTGAACAGCAAGGCACGCGCGAACTCACCGCCAGCGACTACGTGTACGAAATCAAGCGCCTGGCCAGCCCGCGCATTGTGTCGCCCATTCTGGGGCACATGGGTGAGTACATTGAGGGTTTGGGTGAATTGGCCGCAACCTTGAAAAAACAGGATGAGGCACTGAAGGCCGACATCCAGAAAAAAACCGGCAGTACCTTTGCGCCGTCGACAGACCAACTGCCATGGCTTGATTTGCGGCCATTCGATTTGCCTGGCGCACAGGCGCTGGACGACCACACCCTGCAATTGCGTGTGAAAGGCAAATACCCCCAGTTTTTGTATTGGCTGGCCATGCCGTTTTTTGCGCCCATTCCTTGGGAGGCCGATGCGTTTTACAGCCAGCCCGGTTTGGTGAAAAACAACCTGACACTGGACTGGTGGCCCGTGGGCACCGGGCCTTACATGCTCACGGAAAACGACCCCAATGCCCGCATGGTGCTCACCCGCAATCCAAACTTCCGGGGTGAACCGTATCCATCCGAGGGCGAGCCCGGCGATGCTGAAGCCGGTTTGTTGAAAGACGCTGGCAAAACCATGCCGTTCATTGATCGCGTGGTGTTCACCCGCGAAAAAGAGGCGATTCCTTACTGGAACAAATTCCTGCAGGGGTATTACGACACCTCAGGCATCAGCGCCGACACCTTCGACCAGGTGATTCGCGCCAGTGCAGACGGCGCATCGCAACTCACGCCCGAGATGCTGGACAAAAAAATCCGGCTAGAGAGCTCGGTGGCCACCAGCATTTACTACCTCGGTTTTAACTGGTTCGACCCGGTGGTGGGCCCGGGCAAAACCACCGCTGATGCTGAACGGGCCCGCTTGTTGCGCCAAGCCATTGCCATCGCTGTTGATTGGGAAGAGTTTTCGCAAATTTTCACCAACGGCCGCGCCATGCCCGCCCATGGCCCCTTGCCCCCGGGCATTTTTGGTTACCAACCTGGCCCGGAAGGTTTCAACACACAGGTGTACGACGTGGTGGATGGCAAGCCGGTGCGAAAGCCGGTTGAACAAGCCATGGCCTTGTTGGAAAAAGCCGGGTACAAAAACGGCATCGACCCCCGCACCGGTAAGCCGCTCACGCTGGCGCTGGACACCACCGGCGGCGGCCCGGGTGACAAGGCGCGGTTTGACTGGTATCGAAAGCAATTTGCCAAGCTCAACATCGAGCTGGAAATTCGCGCAACAGACTGGAACCGTTTTCAGGAAAAAATCCGCAAGGGCAATGCGCAATTGTTTTTCCTGGGTTGGAATGCAGACTACCCCGACCCTGAAAACTTCATGTTCCTGCTGTATGGCCCCAACAGCCGCGCCAAAACTGCGGGTGAAAATGCGTCGAATTATTCGAGTGCCCAGTACGACGCGTTGTTTGAGCGCATGAAGACCATGCCCAATACAGAAGAACGGGCACGTTTGATTGCCGAAATGACCCAACTGGTGCAAACCGACGTGCCGTGGTTGTTTGCGTTTGTGCCCAAACAATTCGGCTTGATCCACCATTGGATTGGCAATGTAAAACCCAACGACATGGCCCGCAATGATTTGAAATACAAAACCATCGATGTCGCTGCACGGGCGGCAGCTCGCAAGGCTTGGAACACGCCACAGTGGTGGCCCATTCCAATCATGTTGCTGGCGGCTTTGGTTTTTGCATGGCCTGCTTGGGCAGCCTGGAAGCGGCGTGAGCGGCAGGTGGGTGTGCGTCGTGACTTGGCGCACCTGGCGCCCAAAGGGGAGGGCGAGCAATGAGCAACTATTTGGTTCGCCGTGTGTTGTACGGGTTGCTGGTGTTGCTGGGCGTTAACCTCATCACCTTTGTGCTGTTTTTCAAAGTGAACTCCCCCGACGACATGGCTCGCATGGCACTCGGTGGGAAACGCGTGACGGAGCAGGCGATTGAACAATGGAAACGCGAGAAAGGATATGACTTGCCGTTGTTGATCAACACCGGTGTTCAAGGTGTTGAGCAAGTGACCAACACCATCTTTTTTCAGAAGTCCATGCCGATGTTTGTGGGCGAGTTTGGCAGTGCGGATGACGGCCGCAACATCGCCGATGAGATTGTGCGCAGGGCAGGGCCCAGCCTGGCGTTGGCTGTGCCGGTGTTTGTGTTGGGTCTGTTGGTGAACATTGTGTTGGCTTTGTTGCTGACCTTCTTCAGGGGCACTTATCTGGACTTGACCGGTGTGGTGCTGTGTGTGCTGGCCATGTCCATTTCGGGGCTGTTCTACATCATCGGTGGGCAATTTCTGTTTTCAAAAACCCTGGCGCTGGTGCCCATCTCGGGCTATGCCCCGGGCGAGCAAGCCTGGCGATTTCTCATACTTCCGGTATTCATCGGCGTACTGGGTGGCGTGGGCGCAGGCACCCGCTGGTACCGCACCATTTTTTTGGAAGAGATCAACAAAGACTATGTGCGTACAGCAAGGTCCAAAGGACTGTCCGAGGTGCAGGTGTTGGGTCGCCATGTGTTGCGCAACGGTTTGATTCCCATCCTCACTGGTTCCGTGTCGGTCATCCCGTTGCTGTTCATGGGTTCGCTGATTTCTGAATCCTTCTTCGGCATTCCCGGTTTGGGCAGTTACACCATTGAAGCCATTCAGTCGCAAGATTTTGGCGTGGTTCGCGCCATGGTCTTCATCGGTTCAGCCTTGTACCTCGTCGGCCTGATTTTGACTGACATTGCCTACACCATTGCCGACCCTCGGGTCCGGCTGTCCTGAGGTGCCACGCATGACGCCTGTTTTGTTGTTGACCGATGCGTTGATCTGGCTCCTGGTGCTGCTGGTGCTGGCTTATGCCCGTTCGGTTTGGCGCAACCCCTTGTCTCGTGCATCGTGGTCACTGGTGTTTGAGTCCAGCATTGCCACGGCCAGCGCCGTGGTGCTTCTGGTGGCGGTGGGTATTGCCTTGCTGGACAGTGTGCATTTTCGGGTCACCGCCGAACAGCAAACCAAGTATGGTGTGCCGATTGTGTCGGCGCTGGACCTGTCGGTGGGGCCACTGGCCTATCAACGCGAAAAATCCTATTCAGCCCCCTTGGCCACGCATGGTTTGTCAAAGGAAACCTTGCAAGTGGACGGCAAACCAGTGCGCGACTACCCCCGATTAAAATTTGGCGGCGCACACTTGAAGCACGTGAGTGATCAAGCCCAAGACTTGGCCTTGCGTGCCTACGCCGGTGTGCTGAAGGGGGGATTGTTTTGGCTGGTGTTGTTGGTTGCCCTGTGGACCATCCGGCGTGCTGCCACGGGCGGTGCTGCATCGGTGTCGGTGTTTACCGGTAGCGTGGCCTACAAAACCTTGGTGTGGACCTTGCTCCTGGTGTGTGTAGGGGGTTGTGTGATCAGCCAATGGGCGCAGGTTTACCATGTGCTGGGCACCGACAAGGTGGGTGTGGATGTGCTGTACAGCGCACTGAAAAGCCTGCGCACAGCCATGCTGATTGGCTTGCTCACCACTTTGCTCACATTGCCGGTGGGTGTAGCCCTGGGTTTGGCGGCCGGTTACTTCGGTGGTTGGGTGGATGACATCATCCAATACGTGTACACCACCCTGAACTCCATACCATCGGTGTTGCTGATTGCGGCCACGGTGCTCATGCTGCAAGTGGCACTGGATGCCAATCCCGATGCATTTGCTTCTGCCATTGAAAAAGCCGATTTGCGGCTGTTTTTCCTGTGTGCCATTTTGGGCCTGACCAGCTGGACAGGCCTTGCGCGGCTGTTGCGCGGCGAGGTGCTCAAACTGCGCGACCAGGACTATGTGCTGGCCGCAAAGGCCAGTGGTGTGTCGCATGTGGGTGTGCTGTTTCGCCATTTGTTGCCCAACCTCATGCACCTCATCCTCATCACCATGGTCATGGATTTTTCTGGTTTGGTGCTGGCCGAGGCGGTGTTGTCCTATGTGGGGGTCGGTGTGGACCCCAGCATGTATTCCTACGGCACCATGATCAATGCAGCAAGGCTGGAGTTGAGCCGCGAGCCCATGGTGTGGTGGGCACTGGCAGCAGCATTCGTCTTCATGCTCTTATTGGTGTTGTCGGCCAACCTCTTTGCCGATGCGGTTCGGGATGCATTCGATCCCCGTGCCCGCCAGCTCAAACAATCCTTGATTCGGGTGTAAGCATGGGTCTTTTGAATGTTCAAGGCATCAGCACCTGTTTGGCCAGTGAAGGTGGTTGGGTGCATGCCATTGATGCGCTCAGTTTGAGCATCGAGGCCGGGCAAACCTTTGCATTGGTGGGTGAGTCGGGTTGTGGTAAGTCCATGACCGCGCTCAGCATTGCGCGCCTGTTGCCCGATGCTGGTGCCGTGGTGGCTGGCCGCATCGACTTGGCCGGCCCCAATGAGACCGACGACCTGTTGCAACTGCCTGAGGCCGCCATGCGGCGCGTGCGCGGCAAGCGAATTGCCATGATTTTCCAAGAGCCAGGTACCAGCCTGAACCCCGTCATGACCATCGGTCAGCAAATGACCGAGGCCCTGCAACTGCACACTGGCGTGAGTGTTGGCGAGGCTTTGAAACTGGCCGAGGACTGGTTGGCACGCGTGGGTATTCCCGAGCCCAAAGCCCGCTTGTCGCAATACCCGTTTGAGCTGTCGGGTGGGCAAAAGCAACGGGTCATGATTGCCATGGCCCTGTGTGTAAAGCCCGATGTCTTGATTGCCGATGAGCCCACCACAGCGCTGGATGTGGCCATTCAGGCTCAAGTGTTGAGCCTGCTCAAGCAATTGCAGGTTGAGCAGGGCATGGCCATGCTGTTGATCACCCATGACCTGGGCATTGTCAAACAGATGGCAGACACGGTGGGGTTGATGTACGCCGGTCAGTTGATTGAAGTGGCACCTGCGGCCGAGTTTTTTGCGAAGCCCCAACACCCTTACGCCCACGCGTTGATTCAGTCCTTGCCCAGCCAGGCGCAGCGCGGAAAGGCGCTTTATGCGCTGGAAGGCCGGGTGCCCAGTTTGATCCAACCGCCCAAGGCTTGTCGCTTTGCAGACCGTTGTGCCCATGCTGTGGAAGAGTGTCGAAGCCAACCGCCGGGCTGGCATGCAGCAAGCAACACCCACCAGGTGCGGTGTGCTCGCAGTGGCCAAATTACCCCGCTGTCATGGCCAGTGGCCACCGTCAACAGCGCGGCAGCCCCACAGTCCGGCCCCTCAGCGGTGTTGCAAACCGTGTCGTTGGGCGTTGCATACCCACAGCGGGCGGGCTTGCTTCGCAAACGGTTCAAGCCCGTTTTAAGCCACCTGGACATTGCCTTGCATGCGGGCCGAACCGTGGCCTTGGTGGGCGAGTCAGGCTCCGGAAAAACCACAGCAGCGCGAGCGGTGTTGGGCCTGCTGGCACCCGGCACCCGCCTGGATGGCGACGTGCTGCTCGACGGAAAGCCGCTGCGCTTGTGGCCTCAGTCGGGCCCGCAAGGTTGGCGCGCACGGGTACAGTTTGTATTTCAGGACCCATTCGCCTCGCTGAACCCACGGCACCGTGTGGCCGAGATTCTGGAAGAGCCTTTGATGAACCTGCGGCCCGACTTGTCAGCGCAAGACCGGGCTTTTCGCCTGGCCTCTGCCATGACGCAAGTGGGTTTGCCCGAAGAAGCCTTAAAGCGTTTTCCGCATGAATTTTCCGGTGGGCAGCGCCAGCGCATTGCGATAGCCCGGGCTTTGGTGTGCGAACCGCAAGTGCTGGTGTGTGATGAGCCCACCTCTGCACTGGATGTGTCGGTGCAGGCTCAAATCCTGAATTTGCTCAAGCAACTGCAGGCGCGTACTGGCGTGGCCATTTTGTTCATCACCCACAACCTGGGTGTGGTGCAGTACTTTGCCGACGAGGTGGTGGTGTTGAAGGCTGGGGCAGTGGTTGAGCGTGGTGCTGCGGAGCAATTGTTTGCAAACCCCAAACACCCCTACACCCGGGAGCTGATTGCGGCTTCGCCGGCCTTTTAAACCGGCGTTAAGGCATTCAATGGTGGCGACGCTTGCTGCTGGGTGCTTCGGCGGCCGGAATGCGAATGGATGCACCCGGTTTTAATACGCTGCGTTTGGATAGCTTGTTGGCCTTCAACAGATCGTCCACAGAAACCCGAAACTGGGCGGCCAACTCGACCAGTGTGTCACCCCTGCGAATTTGATAATTTCTGCCCCCGGCCGATGGGCTGGTGGGTTTGTTGGCAGTTGTTGTCTGTCGACCGGCAGGCGATGGCAACTGGCGCGGTGCGCGGTAGGTCTCCAGTGTTTCCTTCACTTTGTCTTCGTGATACACCGGTACCAGCAAAGTGTCCGTTTGGGCAGCATACAACACCGGCTGGTTCAGACCCGTGTTCAGCTTCTGGATGGAATCCAGATCAATTTGCGCAAGCCGCGCAATTTCACGAAGGTCCAGGTTGCCCGGCTTTTTGATTTCCGTGAAATAGGGGGTGTTGGGCACATCGGGCAGAACCACATTGAAGCGCTCTGGGTTCAGGATGAGATTTTTGAGTGCCTGAAGTTTGGGCAGGTACTGACGGGTTTCAATGGGCACGTCCAAGTTGTTCCAGGCAGGTTCCTGGCCATTGTCGCGGGCGCGTTTAACCGCCTTCAACACGGCCCCTTCACCCCAGTTGTATGACATCAGTGCCAGATGCCAGTCACCGTGCATGTCATACAGGTAGGTGAGGTAATCCAATGCGGCGCGGGTGGAAGCAATCAGGTCACGGCGTTCATCCACATACCGGTTTTGCTTTAAGTCAAACTGCCGCCCGGTGCTGGGAATAAACTGCCACAGGCCTTCAGCCGCCGAGGGTGAACGGGCATTGGGGTTGAACTGGCTTTCAATGAACGGGATCAAGGCCAGTTCGGTGGGCAGCCCGCGTTTTTCACATTCGCGGGCGATGAAATACAGGTAGGGCTTTGAACGCACCAGCATGCTGTTAACCATGCGGGTACTGCGCTGCAATACGGCCTCGCGGTCACGCACCTCAGCATTATCAATGTCGGGAATGGTGAAGCCGCGTTTCAATTCTGTCCACACATCATCTGCAGGTACGCTCAAATCCACCGTCACGGGTGCCGGTGGCGGGTTCAGTTTCAACTGAATGCTGGGCAGGGCGTTGACAGAGCTGAGGTTGGGCGACACCAGCCCGAACATTTGTCCATCGGTGTTGCTGCTGTTCAAGCTGACTTCATCACGCGGGGGGGCTGAAAATGCCGCATTGGCCCAACCCAAACCGAGAACAGCCATCCCGACCGACAGCACGAGCGCATTCCAGCCAGCCCGCGCAGGTTTTTGCGCATCGGCAGGCATGGCAAAGCTTCGCATTTTGAACAATATCGAGTTCAAACAGGTCATCCTGTGGATGGTACAGCCGTGGAAGAAAACGAATCCTATGAGGATATTGGGGTGGGGTCAATCCGCAGGAAACGGGTTCACTGCGGGTGTATCACCACACACCAAGGCAAGGTTTGCAATCAATGCAAACCGCCTCTAAAAACACCAAAATTCTCAAAACTGATCTTTTTTCAGTCGCAAGTCTTTGAGTTCAAGTGCATTTTTCGAGCGAATAAACAGATTGGTTTGCCGCTCGATTTTCAATGTTGTCGGTATTGTACTCAAACTTGCTGTCCGTATTCTTTGTACCTCCCGCATCCGGTTTTGGATGTCGGTATTGTCGGGTTCAATACTCAAGGCAAATTTCAAATTGGACTCGGTGTACTCGTGGGCACAAAAAACCAGGGTTTGCTCTGGCATTTCATTGATTTTCTGAAGGGAGGTGAACATGTCCTCTGCCGAGCCCTCAAACAATCGGCCACAGCCGCCGCTGAACAGTGTGTCGCCGCAAAACAGCCAGGGGGTCGGCAAAACCTCACCAGCCGCAGTCCGATCAATCACATAAGCCAAGTGGTCACTGGTGTGACCGGGCACATCCAGCACGCGAATGGTCAGCCCTTGCCAGTTAAATATGTCGCCACCGCGCACCGGCTGGTTGACCGAAGAAATGCGCCCACTGTGGCTGCCATGCACGGGTACCGCGGACTCGCAATTGGTCAGTACCGTCTCAACACCGCCAATGTGATCCGGGTGGTGATGCGTGAGTAAAATGCCAGTACACTGCCTGTGGTGGGTCCGCTGCCAGGCCAGCACTTCCGTTGCGCTGCCCGGGTCAACCAGCAAACACTGTTGACTTGGGCCATGCTCAACAACCCAGAGGTAATTGTCCTGAAATGCGGGAATGCCGTGCACCGCCCAATCTGACGCCTGAGACGCTTTGAATGATTCCATCTGAACCCCTGCAACCACTTGAAGACCAACGGCTGACCATGGTAGCACTGGACCAATGGCTGTCCAGCCCAGCGGGCCAGTACTTTGTTCGCAAGGAACAGGCATGGATCGACTCGGTGGTGCCCGATCTGTTCGGCCTTCACGCAGTGCAATTGGGCACCCGTCAG
Source organism: Limnobacter sp. (assembly GCF_036405155.1). Classification (GTDB taxonomy): domain Bacteria; phylum Pseudomonadota; class Gammaproteobacteria; order Burkholderiales; family Burkholderiaceae_B; genus Limnobacter. The sequence continues at coordinate 74,452 of NZ_DASWYD010000006.1, forward strand.
GTCGATGGGTTGCGAGAAAACCGCATTCCCCACAAAGCCTATGTGCAGGACCTGCTGTTGTTGCCACAGCCCGACCACTCCACCGACGCTGTCGATGGCCGCATTGCCATGTTGTCGCCCGATTGCTATGCCAACTACGAGGACTTGCCGTTTGACAGCCAGTCGCTGGACTTGCTGGTGTTGCCCCACGTGTTGGAGTTCTCTACAGACCCCCATCAACTGCTGCGGGAGGTTGAGCGAGTCCTGATGCCGGAGGGACGTGTGCTGATCACCGGTTTTAATCCCCTGTCGCTGTGGGGCTTGCGTCACTGGGCGTTCAAGCGGTGGTCCACCGTGTGGCCTACGGGTTGTCAGCCCATTCACCTCAGCCGGTTGAAGGACTGGCTGAAACTGTTGTCGCTGGAGCCGGAGTTTGGTCGCTTCGGTTGTTACCGGTTCCCGTCGTTCACAGAAGCTGGGCTTGCACGCATGGGCTTCATGGAACACGCGGGCGACCGTTGGTGGCCCGTTTGCGGCGGCGTTTATCTCATCTGTGCCGTCAAGCGGGTGCGGGGCATGCGTCTCATCGGGCCTGCTTTCAAAGACAAGGCACTGTCTGTCAAGCAACTCAAACCAGTGGCCAACAAAGTCTCTACAATGGGCGCCCCATTGAACCAACAGCAGGATCTGTCTTGAGCGATGTGAAAATTTCCTCGGTCGTGATGTACGCCGATGGTGCTTGCAAGGGCAACCCAGGCCCCGGTGGGTGGGGTGTTTGGCTGAAGTCGGGCAGCCATGCCAAGGAGTTGTGTGGGGGGGAGTTGAACACCACCAACAACAGGATGGAACTGACCGCGGTCATTCAGGGTTTGAATGCGTTGAAAAAGCGCTGCAGCGTGGATGTGTACACCGATTCCCAATACGTCCGGAAAGGGGTGCTCGAATGGATGCCCAACTGGAAAATGAATGGCTGGAAGACGGCCGACAAAAAGCCGGTGAAAAATGCAGACCTGTGGCAGATTTTGGACGATGCCAGTGCGCGTCACCTGGTGCGCTGGCATTGGGTGAAGGGCCATGCGGGCGACCCCGGCAACGAAAAGGCCGATGCCCTGGCCAACCAGGGCGTTGAAGTGGCCCTGCGCGACGCAAGAACAACAGAATAAGACAGGAGATCACCATGCGTTATGTGGTATTGGACACGGAAACCACCGGCCTGGAAGTGCGTCAAGGGCATCGAATCATTGAAATTGGCTGCATTGAGGTTGCGGGCCGCCAAGTGACCAACCGGCACTTTCATGAATATGTGAATCCGCAGCGTGCCGTGGACGAAGGTGCGTTTCAGGTGCACGGTATTTCAGATGACATGCTGGCTGACAAGCCCACTTTTTCTGCCGTGGCTGAACGCTTTCTGGATTTTGTTCGCGGCAGCACCTTGATTATTCACAATGCAGCATTTGACATCGGTTTTCTGGATGCCGAGCTGGAGCGCCTGAACTTGGGCAAAATGGCCGACCATGTTGAGGGTGTGATTGACTCCCTGATGATGGCCCGTGAAATGTTCCCCGGCAAGCGCAACAATCTGGATGCCTTGTGCGACCGATTGGGCGTCAACAACAGCCATCGCCAGTTTCACGGCGCTTTGCTGGACTCCCAAATTTTGGCTGAGGTTTACTTGGCCATGACCCGTGGCCAGGATAGCCTGGTGATCGATCTCTCCGCAGGTCAAGGCCATTCGGCCACCTCCAGCATTCAACTGGGCGACTTGCAGTTGCCAGAGCCCGAGCCCACGGCCGATGAATTGGCCTTGCACGCGCGTTACGTACAGGCACTGGACAAGGAAGTGAAAGGTGCCTGCATTTGGACCAGTCTGACGATGGCCCCCAGTGCGGCCAGCGACGCTGCATGAGCACACTGCCCAAGGCCTCTGCTGCCATAGAGCCATCGGTGGTGGAGGCCATGGCCAGCAAGCTGAAGTTGCCGTTGGATGAAGCAGCCCAAATTTGCCAGTTGGCCCACATTCGAACCCTGAACAAAGGCGATGTGCTGTTTCAGCAGGGCGATGCCAGCCATTCTTTTTTTATCATTGCCAGTGGTCAGTTGAAAGGCCAGCGCAAGCGGCCTGACGGTCAACTGGACTTGAGCCTGCTGTTTGCGCCGGGTGACATCATTGGCGAGTTGGGTTTTTTTGACCAGTCAACACGCACGCTGACCATTTCCGCCCGCCGAGATGCGGTGCTTCTGGAAATTGACCAGTCTGTGATTGAAGCGATCGGTCGAAGCAGTGTAGGCATTTACCAGCACCTCATCCGCATATTGGTGTCGCGTTTCAAGCGAGAACTGGGATACAGCCTGTCGGCCGGCGCTGAACAAACGCTGGTGTTTCAAAACCTGGTACGCCCCCAGGGCTTGGCCGAAACCGCCGAGACGCTGTTTCGGGCTGCAATCAGCCGTTCTTCATTGAAGCAGTCTGAATTGCAAGTGCGTTGGGTGGATGTGGATCAACAGCAGTCCATTCAGGCCTGCTTGCCCGATGAACCGGATGCAGTGGTATTGGCGGTGTGTGCCAGCACCCTGCAAAACCAGGCCTTGTGTGCGCGCCTTCAGGCCGATTTGCTGGCCTTGGACGAATTGACCCCCGTGTGGATTTTGCTGGTGCACGAGGCCGCCTGGGTGGAACCCAATGTCGCCGCCAAGCTGCGGTCGGTGTGTGGTCCACACAGCCGCGTGCTGCATTTGCGGCAAGGGCAAGCGCAGGACTACCGGCGTGCCGCGCGAGTGGTATTGGGCATGGCCACCGGTTTGGTGCTGGGTGGCGGTGGCGCGCGTGGTTTTGCCCATGCCGGTTTGTTCAAGGCGCTGGAAGAGGCGGGCATTGAATTCGACTGGATTGGTGGCACCTCCATGGGTGCGCTGGTGGGTGGGCTGATTGCGCAAGGTCAGGGGGCCGACTGGGTGATCGAGCAGCTCGCCATTCATTTCAAAAAAGGCCTGCCTTTCAAATTCACCGATTACTGGATTCCACGCCATGGCTTCATCAAGTCCCGAGCCGCCGACCAGGTGTATTTCAAAGCGTTTGCCTACAGCATGATCGAAGACTTGCCACTGCCGTATTACGCCGTGGCTTGCAATTTAAGTTTGGGTACGCCTCAGGTGTTTGACAGTGGCTTGCAATGGAAGGCGGTGCGGGCCAGCACCTCCATTCCGGTGGTGTTTGAGCCCCATGTTCATCAACAAGACATTCTGGTGGACGGTGCCATGCTCAACAACCTGCCGGTGGATGTGATGCGGGCCCAGGGCGTACGCCGGGTGATTGCCGTGGATGTGGGCATGGAAGAAGACATTTCGGCCCATTTGGCGCCAGGGCAGGCCGTTGCTTTGCCTGGGTTGGTGAAGTCCATGATGCGGGTCATTGAATTGGGTGGGCTGGAAAAGGCACGACAAGCCCGCAACCTGTGTGATCTTGTCATTCAACCAGCGATACAGTCCATTGGCCTGATGGAATTTGAACGACGCGGAGAAATCATCCAGTTGGGCTATGAAGCGGGTAAACTTGCAATTGAAGATATACTACGCCGTATAGAAGAATCACTATAAAACCATCGCCAGCCAGAGGTGCTATGCGAAAACACTCCACCGTCGAGGTGTTGGGGTGCAGCGGCAGTATCGGAATCCCCGGAGAAGGCACCACCTGTTTCTTGATCGATGACGACATACTCATCGATGCTGGGACCGGTTTGTGCAACATCGATTTCCAGCGACTGGAAAAAATCAACCATGTGTTCATTACCCATGCGCACCTGGACCACATTTGCGGTTTGCCATTTCTGGTCGATTCCGTTGGTGTTGGGCGTAGCGTTCCGCTGAAGGTTTACGCCATCGCTGAAACCATCCACGCGCTTCGACAACACATTTTCAACGAGTCCATTTGGCCTGATTTCACCCGAATTCCCGAACCCGATCACCCGGTGATGGAGTATGTGGTGATTGAACCTGAAACAGACATTGTTCTGGACGACCGCACCATTCACACCGTCATGGTTGAACACACTGTACCGGCTGTTGGGGTTTTTTTGACAACCCCCACCGGGCGTTGGTGCTTTTCGGGGGATACCCATCGCACAGACCGGTTATACGACTTGATCAACACGGGTCGTCCAGTGGACTATCTGTTTATTGAATCCGCTTTTCCCGACGAAGAACAATGGCTGGCAGATCTTGCCAAGCATCTCTGTCCTGCTTTGCTGTTTGCTGAACTCCAGAAGGTTCATGTGCCGTGCGAAGTGTGGATCAGTCACCTCAAGCCCCGAGAGTACGACCGGATTCAACAGCAGTTGCAGAAGTACCCAGGCGCCCAGCCATTGAAGCAGTTGGCGGCAGGGCAGGTATTCCATATTTAATATATTCCGCCATGACCAAAACCCCCACCATGAAGTGTTGCACCACCGCCTGGGCAACCCTGATGATTCTCGCACCCGTTTTGTCTTGGGCTCAGGACTCCACGCCCGTCGTTTCGCCAGACGCGGCTGCTCCCAAAGCGGTGTCTGAATCGGCAGGCTCAGACGACGAGCCTGTATTCACCATTGCAGGTTTTGATGTGCAAGGGCCTGAACTGGTGCCCAGAAGCCAGGTGATGGCGGTGTTGGCCGGTTTTTCGGGGCGCCCCATCACATTTTCCGAGTTGCGGACAGCCACGGCTGCTGTGGAGCGTGTGCACGCGCTGGCGGGTTTTGAAGTGGTACGTGTGCTGATTCCTGAACAGGATGTGGAACCCGGCCAGCGCCTGAAGTTGCAGATCGTGGATGCCCGTTTGGACGTGGTGAATGTTTCCGGCAACGACTACTTGCCTTCTGAACGCGTGGCAGCCAGTCTGCCTGTGCTGAAAAAGGGGGCATTGATCAACACGGTCGACATGGACAAAAACCTCCGACTGGTCAATGACAACCCTTCACGCATTGTGCGGGTTGAACTGGAGCCCAGTGACAAACCGGGTTTGGTGGATGCCAAGGTGAAAGTGAGCGATCAAGCCCCTTTGGCCGCCTACCTGAGTCTGGACAATTCAGGAACCAATGCCACTGGCGATTTTCGCTTGGGTGTATCCCTGCAGCACAACAATTTTTTGAACCGTGACCACATGGCCTCACTGCAATACGTGACTTCACCCGGGCATTGGTCCGATGTGGAAGTGTATGGCCTGAATTACAAAATTCCTTTTTACGAATGGAATTCCATGCTGGAAATGGCCTACAGCGATTCCAACGTGAATGCAGGCAGTTTGAGTCTGGGTGCCAGTTCCATTTCCGTACAGGGCGCAGGCACCAGTTATGCGGTGCGTTGGAGCTATTTGATGGATCGATTGGCGGGTTTTGACCAGCGCATCACGTTTTCACAGGAATTAAAACAGTTTGTGAGCCAAGTGCAGCTCAACGGTTCGGGGTCCAGTCTGGTTCCCAATCTGGAAAGTCGTCCAACCGGCGTGACCTACAGCCTGACGGAGGCCTTGGACACCCGCACCCGCAGTGCGCAATGGGCGTATTTCAAAAACTACGTGACGGGCGGTGACAATTCAACGGCCCAGTACAGTCAGGCCAACAGCGCTGCACGGGCTGACTTTGACCTGTTTCGAATGAACTTGGCCTGGTCCGATCAATGGTCGGGCAACTGGCGCTTTACGGCACAGGTGGATGGGCAGTATTCCGGCAATGCGCTGATTTCCGGTGAGCAGTTTGGTGCTGGTGGCATGTATTCCGTTCGCGGCTTCGAGGAACGGGTGTTGTCGGGTGATTCCGGCCTTCGTGAGTCGCTGGAATTGCAAGGTCCCAACCTGGCCAAAGAATGGGGTTCTGTCTTTGAGCGCTTCATGCCAGTGGTATTTGCCGAAGCAGCGCAGGTCCGCCTGCACAATGCGTCGGCAGGCTCACCCAGTGAGCCTCATTTGATGTCCTATGGTGTCGGTGCCCGCTTTGCATTTGCGCCCCGCCAACAGTTCCGTGTCGACTTGGCCCGCGTTGTCTCTGGTGTTCCTGTTCAACCGCATGGAGACGTCATGTTGCATGTCTCTTTCGCCACTGCTCTTTAAGGAGGCCCTGATGCGCGCCTTGAACCAAACCTTTCGTCGCACAGCCCTCTCGGTGGCTGTTGCCGCTGCGGTCACCAGCACTGCATGGGCCAACCCCAGCGGGTTGTCCGTTGTTGCAGGCCAGGCCACACTGCAAAACTTGGGTGCACTTACGCAAATCACCAACACGCCTGGTGCCATTTTGAATTGGCAGCAGTTCAGTATTGGTGCTGGTGAAACCACCCAGTTCTTGCAGCAGAACGCAGCCAGCCAGGTTTTTAACCGTGTAACAGGTGGCGATGTATCTCAAATTCTAGGGACCCTCAAGAGCAATGGGCAGGTGTTCCTCATCAACCCGGCTGGTATTTTTTTCGGTCAAGGTGCACAGGTGGACACAGCTGGCTTTTTGGCCAGTACGCTGGCTGCCAGCAATGCCGATCTGTTGAACGGTCATTTGAAGTTTGCTGCAGAAGGCAGCGCGGGCAGCATTACCAACCAGGGCAGCTTGTCAGCCACGCAAGGCGGGTCGATTGTTCTGATTGCACCCAATATCGAAAACTCTGGTTTGATTCGCGCCGATGGCCAAGTGCTGTTGACAGCGGGCCACAGTGTCACCGTGGTGGATTTAATGCACCCCACCGTGGGCTTGAGCATCACTGCCGAAGCGGGTTCGCAAGCGGTGAACCTGGGTCAGATTATTGGTGAACGCGCGTCGGTTTTTGGTGCCTTGGTGCGCAACACTGGTGTGGTAGAGGCCACGGGCGCGTCAGTTGCTCAGGGTGGGGTGATTCAGTTCAAGGCATTGGGGGGCGCTGCGCAGGTTGGTGGCGTGCTCACTGCCAATTCAGCCACAGGTCAGGGCGGCACCATTGAAGTAACCGGGCAATCCGTTCAGGTGGATTCGACTGCCCGTATCCATGCAGACGGTGCCACGGGGGGTGGCGTGGTGCACCTGGGGGGTGCCTGGCGAGGTGACCAGTCCGTGTTGCCCTCCGCGCAAAACACCACCATCGCCGCGGGTGCCTTGGTCACGGCCAATGCCACTTCTCAAGGCAATGGCGGTGAAGTGGTTGCCTGGTCAACTGGTCACACGGATGTGCAAGGGCGATTGCAGGCCCGGGGTGGGGTAGACGGCGGAAACGGGGGGCGTGTTGAAACCTCGGGACAGAAAACGCTGGCTGTGGGTACCGCAGCCGACACGTCTGCACCCAAAGGCCATGGCGGCACCTGGCTGCTGGACCCCCAAAACCTGCATGTGGTGGCCACACCCACCACCAGCACCACCACCGAATCGTATGTCACGACCGCCACCGTGAACAATGGTTTGCAATACAACGGCACCGTCATTCTCGAGGCCACGGGGGGGATCGATTCCACAACCCAGCAAACGGTGGCGGGTAATTTGAGTGTTGATGCGCCGATTCAACTGTCTGCCACCGGGGCCAGTGGTGGGTCAGGGCCTTACATCGCCACACCGGTTCCCACACTGGTTTTGAAGGCCGATGGCGTGATTGACATCAACGCCGGTATATCGATCGCCCCCAATCAAACCGACTTTACGGGCATCAATCTGGGTCTGTCCTTCGATGTGGACCGACCGGTTTATGTTCGTGCCCCTTTGAATTTGGGGGATGGTGGCCTGTATTTGGTGCCATTTGATGACCCTGCCTTGGGTGCTCTAAGCAGTCCGGGTGGCACTGGTGTTTCTGCCACCGGAGTCAACTTTCTCGCGGGTTCGGGTTCATTGAACACACCCTCGGAACTCAGCTTCGTAGAGGTATTGAACACGTTCTCGGACATTGGAATTCCCGACCCTCAAACTCAAAATCCACCGTTGCCCAGTGTATTCACCGACCCCAGCAAGTCGGCGCAGGTGAATGTGAATGGCGCACACGTCCGCGTGGGGGAGGTGTATCCAGACTACTCCGTTCAGTCGAATTTTGGCCAGCCCATCCCCATGGATTTGCGGGTTGACAATGGCTCGTTGACGGTGGGTACCGCATTTGGTGTTCGCAAAACCACGGTGGGCTCGGGTGGTGTATTCAGCAACGATCCATCACTGCTGCGTGAGTCCATCACAGGTTTGTCGATGGAGCAGCTCGACATCGATGGGGGTATTGCAAACCTTCGTTCGACCAATTCCATTCAAACCGTGCATGTCAACAACGGCACGCTGAATGTCAGCCGTTTTTCGACAGGTCCTGATGTCCTGTCAGGGCAGGATTTGAGCGTTGGCGCCCAAGGTGTATTGAACAGCGACGGGGCGACTGTCTTTTTCAACAACGCCGTGATTGATGGCACCGTCAACGTGAACAGCGATGTGAGCAATGCTGCATATGGGTCGCTGCTCTCGCAGAACCTGCAACTCAACGGTAGTCTCAATATCAATGAAAGCTCCGCAGTTGTCCAGAACATGTTCATGGGTGCGGCGTCTGTGCTGACCCTGAATGGGCCGTCTGTACTCAGCTTGGGAACCAACCTGTCTGTCAGTTACTCAGGTGTTCCAGAGGCGGGGCATTCCAGTTCAGATGGCAGCTTTACGGCACTCAGCGGCTCAAAAATCGTGATGAACGGTTTAACAACGCCGTCCATGCCTTTCAACGGTTCTACAGATCAGGTCAGCGTCCCAACGCATGGGGCCATCATTTCTCTGGACGGGTTGGACGGTCAATTGAATGCACCAGTCACCATTCAGGTTCAGGGTTTTGAAAACGCCATTGAAACCTCTGGAAGCAATTACTACTCGGTCACCACGACGGATCCCCAAACGCAGATGCCGACCACCAATTCGGTCAGCACACCGATCACGGCCATGTCGATCCAACAAGCCAACATACAGGTCAATGGCGGTGCATTGGAACGAACGCTGTTTATAGGTCAGCGGCCGGTGTACACCTCCACATCGCCCTCCTCGGTGGGTGGACAATCCACACCCGATCCAACCGTCAATCTGTCACTGCAGGGTGTACTCAACATCAATTCAGGTGGTGTGAATCTTCGAGGCCAACAGATTGACACCACTGCGGGAACCATCACCGTCAACGGTCCAAGTTCAGGCTTGTCCTTCAACGGCGGTTTTCGCAGTGCGGATTTGAATGCAATCACACGCAGCAATGGCGGTTTGTTGGCTGTGGCGGGTGATTGGGACAATTCGGCGGTCACTGCGCAAAATGCAGCAAGCAGCTCGCCCTTGGCCAAAGGGGACATCATTGTGTTTGATGACCTGACCATTCAGGGGGGTTTCCTGTCCTCCGGCAATGGCACCGGCACATTGAATGTAGAGCCGGACCGTTTGCTGGAGCTTCGCGACACCACCGTTGCAGCCAATATCAACTTGGGTGTTGGTTCAGCCTTGTTGCTGGGTAATCAGGACAAGACTGGCGCGGCAGTGCCTCCACCTGTTTTTGCGGGCAGCACAGTAACCCTGGCCGGCAACGACGCCATCATTGTGGAGGCTGATGCCAACGGTGTGGCCAACCTCAGCGGTGACGCGACTTTCACATCGGCCAACCAGGGCAACGCTTTATTGGCTGGGCGCAAGTTGTACGATGCCTCTCAGGCAGGGAACATTCCAGACGCCATGACCCTGAATGTGGGCCCTGGTATCCGGCTGCAGGTCACCGGCAACAACCCGACCAATACCCCAGCCATCAACTATTACTACCAGCAGAATGGTGTTCAGACGCCGCCTGAGCGCCCTGTCTTCACCGTGGGGCGTTTACCGCTGGAACTGGTTGCACAATTCGAATACGAGTCATTCAATTCGAGCACCGGAACGCCAGTGGGCACTGTGTTGGGCACATTTGCGAATCCATCCTTTGTCGTGGATGGAACCCCAGACCCCTTGTTTTTATCAAGCGTACCGAATTTCTACTGCAGCACCACCAACCTCTGCGTGAAATTTGATGTTGACCAAACCGGTGCTTTTGCCGGCTCGGTGATGAGCTCACTCAATCCCACGGCCCCCAGTTTGTCAACCAGCGGCGTGGCTTTCGCCTCCCAGATTGATCTTTCTCAAATCCAGTTTGCCGCTGTCAATGACACCGACATTGTGTTCATGACTGGCATCAACGACCTGCGTGCCAGCGACTTGACCTCGGGCAAAAGGCTGGTGGCTGGCATGGGCTCGACAGTGCGTTTTGGCAGCAACCTCGCCAACGAAGTGTTGGGCAATGCCATCGACAACAATGGAACGGTTGATTTCGCGGGCAATTACACCTTGTCGGGTCCCATCACCGGCAACGGGACGATCTCAAATACGGGCGTTCTGACACTCAGCAATAACCAGGGAGGGACGCTCAGCAACAACCTGCTGAACAATGGCACCCTCAACAACACTGGAAACTATGTGTTCAATGGGTCCATTGGCGGGGTGGGCAGTTTTGTCAATTCGGGCCAGTTCACATTCACATTGCCGGGCACGGTGGGCAACACCATCAACAACACGGGTGGGCTTATCCTGCAAGGCAGTGCGGGTCAAAGCTACAACCTGCAGGGTGGTTTTGCCAATGCGGGCCAATTCATGTCCAATGGCGCGCAGTTGAATTTTGGTCCGACTGGGTTTCAACAATCGGCAGGGACCGCCTTTTTTGCACCCGGCACTGTGACCACTGGTAATCTGGTGTTCAACGGCGGTGCATTCCGTGGCTTTGGTAGCTTCACCGGCGATGTCAGCCTGAACAACACGCGGTTTGCACCCGGCGCATCGCCAGGTGCGGTCACCGTCAATGGCAATTTGACCCTGAACAGCAGCAGCATCACCGACATTGAAGTGCGTGCCGCAGGCCAACCCGGTGTCGACTATGATGTGATTTTGGTCAACGGCACTGCAGCATTGGATGGCCAATTGAACCTGATCGACATCTCCAATGGTGGAGGGGGTGGGTCGCTCACCAGTGGTTCCACTTACACTTTCCTGCAGGCCAATGCCATCACTGGTCAGTTTGCTTCCGTGTCGCCAGTCAATACCGGTTTGTTGTACACCTTTGCTGCGCCAGTGTTGGGCATGAGCAGCAATGGTGCTTTCTTGAGCACGTCGCTGGTGGACACGCCGACCAACGCCATCGGTTCTGGTTCAACTGGCAGTGTCACCACATCGCCGATCAGCCAGAATTTGAATCAGGCCTTCCTGCCACCGCCCACCAATTCAACACTCAGCAGCAGTGGGAATCCACCCCCACCGCCACCTCCGCCTCCAGGGTCCACCAGCCCCAGCAGCGGGGAGCCAACGCCCCAAGAGCAGCAGCAGGCCTCCGATCTGGCCAGCCAGAATACAGGCCCTGTGCCTGTGTCGCAGCAAAACCCTGATTTGTTGTTGCGCAGCGGCCCCAGTGACCCCAAACGTCCAGCGGCGGTGTGCAAATGAGGGCGATTCACATGACATCTTTTCGTCCGTTGATCACTGCATCGGTGGCCACGATTGTGGGCATCAGCAGCATGTTTGCTGCGTTACCGGTTCAAGCTCAATCCATGAGCCCTGCCGCGCCGGCCAGCGTAGTCCCCCAGGGGCAGTCTGTTGGCACCATCAAGGTGGTCACCGGCTTGGTCAATTTGCAGAGTGCAGCGGGCAAGTCCCGTTTCGCGGCCGCAGGCAGCGCCTTGTACAAGGGTGATGTCATCAACACCCAGGCCAAAAGTACAGCCGTGCTGGAGTTTATCGACAGCACGCAGGTGGCCTTGCGGCCAGGGTCCCGGTTTGTGGTTGAAAACTACGAATATCAACCCGAGCAGCCGATTGCAGACAAAGCGGAATTCAAACTGGTGAAGGGGGGCTTGCGAACCCTGACCGGCTTGATTGGCAAGCGCGGCAATGCCGATGCGTTTTCCATGAAAAGTGAAACGGCCACCATTGGTATTCGAGGCACAGACTTCACTGCGCGCATTTGCAAAGGCGATGAATGCAATCGACTGGCCTCAGCCGAGTCCGACAAAGCCACCAGCACGAATGCGTCCATGGCCGATGTGGCTGGCCGGGTGTCGCAACTCACCGGCGAACTCACCGCAATTGACAGCAAAGGCAAAAGTCGCGCTGTACAGAAGGGCAGCGCAGTGTTTGCTGGCGATGAAGTCCGCGTCTCGGATGGCGGTTTTGCCGTGTTGGTCATGGCCGATTCAAGTCGCCTGACCTTGCCGGGTGGTAGCAATCTGCAGGTTGCAGCGTACCGCTATGCACCCGCGTCGCCAGACACGTCGGTGGCCTCTTTCAAACTGCTCAAAGGAGCAGTGCGGGCGGTGACGGGCGCCATTGGCAAAGCAGAACCCAAGAACGTCAAGTTTTTCACCGAAACAGCCACAGTGGGCATACGCGGCACGGCGTTTGACATGAGCTGTACCGCAGCCGACTCCGGGGGCGGTGTTGTGCTGGTTCAGTGTTCCTCAGGTGCCCAGTTCACACTGGAAATGCGCGATGGTTCAGTTCAATTGACCTCCTCCAATGGGTCGAACCAGATTGTGGGTACAGGGCAGTCTGCCTTGTTGTTGCCTGGCAATTTGAACATTCAGTTGCAAAATGGGGTGCCCAACCTGCTCAATCGCGTGCCCAACACAGGGCCGTTGCCTGAGCAAACGCCATCGAATTTTGAAACCCTATCAGCAACGCCCATCCACCAAATCAACCGACCCGACGGCACGCCCCAGGCTGGCGAGTCTGCACAGTTGTTTGTGGCGGTGAATGACGGCACCATCATCATCACCAACGGTCAACAGCCACCGCTGATGGTCAACCGTGGGGAGGGTGCTTTTGTACAAACCTTCACCAATTTACCGCCCCAGCTGCTGGTGGCACCACCGGACGTCATTGTTCGTGACAACACACTGTCATCGCCGCCATTTTCAGCACCCAAGTGTGCGCCATGATGGGTAAGCATTGGCAACGTTGGCTGGGCAAAGGGTTCCGCATTCTGGTGGGGTTTTCGTTCACCGGGATTGCGGTGTTGAACGTGTTGGGATACGCGCACTCCGAAATCGTTCAACGGCTGGACCATTTGATTTATGACGTGCGTTTGCGCACCACCGCTGCCCAGGTTGAAATCGATCCACGAATCATCATCGTCGACATTGATGAAAACAGCCTGAGCCAAGTGGGGCGCTGGCCGTGGTCGCGAGACATCCTCAGCAAACTGGTGATTGAGTTGACAGACCACTTGCAAGCTGCGGTGGTGGGCTTTGACGTGGTGTTTGCCGAGCCCCAGTCCAGCGATGCTCAGCAGGCTTTGAGCGAGGCTGCTCAGCTCAATCCCGCTTTAAAACCTGCACTGGAGCAACTTCAACCCTCACTGGCCCAAGCGTTTGACCGCGACGCCCAATTTGCGCAAACCATTGCAACGCGGCCCGTCGTGTTGGGCTACTACCTCAACCAAAATGCACAGGCCACCTACGGCGCGCTTCCCCCCGTGTTGTTCAAGCGCAGCCAGTTGGGCAACCTGACCTTGGACAGTACGCAGTGGCAGGGCTACGGTGGCAATATTCCCGTGTTGCAAAAAAAGGCCGGTGGCGGTTTTTTTAACCCCATGATTGATGAAGATGGCACTGTGCGTAGCATCCCGCTGGTGGCCCAGTATCAAGACGGTTATTACCAAAGCCTGGCACTGGCCACCTTGCGCCGTGCCATGGGCAACCCGCAGGTCATTCCCGTTTTTCCGGAAGATGTTCCAGATGACTACGGGGCCGTTGAAATGCTGGCGCTGCGTTCGGATCAGGTGAGTCTGGACATACCTGTGGAGCGCGGACTGATCAGTCGTGTGAATTTTCGGGGCAAGGGTGGTCCATCGGGCGGCGCCTATCGGTACGTGTCTGCTGCCGATGTGCTGGGTGGTTTACTCAAGCCCGAGGACTTTGAAGGCCGCATTGTGCTGGTGGGCACCACGGCGCCTGGCCTTCTGGATTTGCGCAGCACCCCAGTCAACCCAGCCTACCCGGGTGTGGAGGTGCATGCCAATGTGTTGTCCAGCATGTTGGACGGTGATTACAAACTCAAACCAGAGTTTTCTCAGGGCTTGGTGCTGGTGTCAGTGTTGGCCGTGGGGCTCACGCTCAGCCTCTTGATGCCCATCCTGAGCCCGGTGTGGTCCCTGGTGACGGCGTTGGTGGTGCTCTCAGGGGCCATTGCGGTTAACTTTGTGTTGTACTTCCAGGCCAGCCTGGTGTTGCCTGTCGCTGTGGTGTTGCTGTTGGTGTTGGCCATTTTCATGTTCGACGTGGCATATGGCTATTTGGCTGAAAGCCGCAGCAAACGCCAAATGGTGAACTTGTTTGGCGAGTATGTTGCGCCTGAACTGGTGACCGAGATGGCCGCAGACCCCAGCCGATATTCGATGGAGGGCGAGAGCCGTGAACTGACGGTGTTGTTCTCCGATGTGCGGGGTTTCACCACCATTTCCGAAAGTCTGGAGCCCAATGAGCTGCGCGAATACATCAATCAATATTTGACGACGATGTCTGAAGTCATTCGCGCGCATCGCGGCACCTTGGACAAGTACATCGGTGACGCCATCATGGCTTTTTGGGGTGCGCCGGTGCCCGACGCCGACCATGCTACCCTGGCCACCCAAGCTGCTGTGGCCATGCAACAGGAAGCGGTGAAGTTGAACGCCCAATTCAAGGCCCGCAACTGGCCCACTTTTTCGATTGGTGTGGGCGTGAACACGGGTGTGATGCGCGTGGGTGACATGGGCTCAAAAATTCGGCGCGCTTACACTGTGATGGGCGATGCAGTCAATTTGGGTTCACGGTTGGAAGGCATCACCAAAACCTATGGTGTGGGGGTGATTGTGGGACCACAAACCCAGCAGGCCGTGACCACTTGGGTGTTTCAGGAGCTGGATGCCGTTCGTGTGAAAGGCAAGCTTGAACCGGTGGCCATTTATGCACCTGTTGGCGTTCAATCAGCCATCGGTGCTGCCCAACAACAGCAGTTGAGCCAATGGCAGGCGGTGTTGGGTGCATTCCGTGCACAGCAATGGGACCACGCCGAGCAGGGGTTGCAACAACTGGTTGATGAGCAGGGCGACAGCACCCTGTACGCACTCTATCGGGATCGCATTCAGTACTTCAAATCAAACCCACCGGGCAGTGACTGGGATGGCGTGACCACTTTCGATACGAAGTGATCCGGCGCTCATTTCTTGAGCCATTCACGCCGTTTCACTGGGTTTGATCAAGAACTTCTCCGGTGAAATCCGCATGGCGGCGCCGGTTGGGCAGGCCCGCACGCAGGCCGGGCCGCCGCTGCTGCCGTGGCACATGTCGCATTTCACTGCTTTTTTCACCGCATTGGGGTCGTAATCACCCACCCGTTGACCAGGTTTATCACCCAAACCAAACAGCAGCCACGTCAGCAAGTTGCCTTTTTTGGGTGGTGCTTTCACTGCCATTTGAATCACGCCATAGGGGCAGTTTCGCTGGCAATTGCCGCAGCCAATGCACGAGTCATTGATCATGACCTCACCATGTTCATTTCGGCGAATGGCATCGGGTGGGCAGTCCTTCATGCAGTGTGGGTGCTCGCAATGCCGGCACGAGGTGGGAATGTGAATATTTTGGAAAGTGGGGCCTGCACTGCGGTCCAGACGCGAGGTGCCTTCATGGGTATCGGCACAGGCAGTTTCGCAGTTGTCGCACTGAATGCACAGGTTTTCATCGATGATGAGTGCATCGGTGGCTTCACCCAACCCCTCTTGCATCAAAAAGCGCACCAGGTCGCTGTCGCGGTAGGCTTGGTCCTCCCGAAAAATATTGCTGCGCACCCGTTTGCTGACTTGCAGTTGCAAGGCTGCGCGCCACTGTGGGTTTTCGTCCAGCACGGTGCGTACCGGGCCAGCGGGCAGCACCAGGGCTTCCGTCATGACTGCAGCGGTGACGGTGGCTGATCGCGGGTTGTTGTTCAGCATGGCCATTTCACCCACGTAGTTTCCGGCGGAAACATACGAGAGCACCATTTCCTTTCCAGCCATCACTTTGGAAATGGCCACCGAGCCACGTCGGATGAGGTACAGACCATCGGCTTCGTCGCCGTCTTTAAACAGCACTTCGCCTTTCGCATAGCGGCGGACATCAATGCCGCCGCTCAGCAGTTTTTCGACCGCAGCGGGCTCCAGGGATGGCGCCAGGTACATGCTGATGGCCCGGCGCACAAACACTTCATCAATGGTTTTGCGCACGCTGTCGACCGAGGCAATCAGCTTGAGCATGGCCTTGCGGGGTGTTTCCACCAGCACGCAACCGGCGCCTGCCCGAACGGTGGCGGTTCTGCGGCGGCCTGAAATCAACCCCATTTCGCCGAAGTACTGGCCCTGCCCCAGGTTGACGGTGAATGGCTTGCCTTGCTTGTCCACCAGTTCAATGTCCACCGACCCTTCCACGATGGAAAAGAAGGTGCTGGTGTAATCGTTTTTCTTGAACACCACCTGGCCTTTGGCCGGTTTTAACACGCTGGACTCCAGCATGAATTCCCGCAGTTGCAGGCGTGTCATGCCAGAGAACACCGGCACATTGTGGGCAATCAGGTCGAGCACTTCAGACACGCTGCGGTCGCCCAGGCTCTTGAATTTGTCGGCCAGCAGGGGTTCGTCAGCCGGCACCACGGGCAAGCCCAGGATGGTGTCCACCACTTCATGGCCCTGGTTCATGGCTTGCTTAATGAGTGGATAGCCACCCAGTGCGCCCACGATGAACAGCCCCGGTACGTTGGATTCGTAGGT
Source organism: Limnobacter sp. (assembly GCF_036405155.1). Classification (GTDB taxonomy): domain Bacteria; phylum Pseudomonadota; class Gammaproteobacteria; order Burkholderiales; family Burkholderiaceae_B; genus Limnobacter. The sequence goes on from NZ_DASWYD010000006.1 coordinate 91,183, forward strand.
TTCCGACAGGGCGGGGACTGCATTGGGGTCGCTGTTGGGAAACTGAACTCCGAAGCCTTCCACCAGTTGCCGAGGGGGTGTGGCACCCAGACGGGCAATAATGCGATGAATGTCCATGGTCCGTTCGCCATCCGGCCCCTTGTACACATAGCGCAGGCTGGGTGCGTTGTCGGCAGCACCCGCAATTTCCTCAATTCGAACCGTGCTGGTGTTGTACAAAATTTTCAGGTCTTCATTGCTGTCGGCGGCCAGAATCAAACTCAGGTTGCCTTCCTTGCAGCGGGCAAATTCTTCCCGGCGGTTGACCAAAAATACGGTGTTCTTGTTCATCAGGCCGAGTGCGTTTTCAATGGCGGCATCGCCCGCACCAATCACCACAATGGTTTCATTCTGAAATTCATCGGGGTCGTTCAACGTGTATTGCACATTGGGCAAGTCGTCACCGGCAGTGCCAATGGTGCGGATGTTGCCCTGCAAGCCAATGCCCAAAATCACCGTGCGGGCTGTGCATTGCGTGCCGTCTTCGCAGGCCAGCAGAAAGGGGCCGTCACCGCCATTCTGTTTTTGAATGGTCGACACCTTTTTTTTGTACTGGATGTGTATGCCCTGCTGGGCGAGTTGGGTATCCCAAGTGCCCAAAATGGCTTCACGTTTGCCCGCCTCGAAAGACATGCCACTGCGCAGCGGCAAAAAGCCGGGCTCGGCCATCACATGTTTGCCTTTCTGGTACTTGTAAATGGTGTCCGAAGCGTGGTTCTCGGCTTCCAGCAGTACATAGCTGCAGCCCAGTTCTTGGGCACGCGAGGCAGCCGACAACCCAGCGGGGCCTGAGCCCACAATCGCAATGTCGTAATCGGCTGCAACATTCGCAAACATGGGTTTGAGTGTTTGGGTGTTGTTCGATGTTGGGCGCATGTTATTGGCCTCCAGGTGTCTTGGAGCTGACGACGGATGCTTTCAATTTCACCAGCTCCTGCTGGAAGGCGTTTCGGTCATAGCCTTCGTCGTTGCGCACGTAAGCCAGCAGGGCTGGCAGGCGTTGACTCACCTTGCTGCCCAATACGGAGTTGCCTCGGCTTTGCAAGCCATTGGCCACAGCTGACATGGACATGTACACCTGCTCGGCTCCGGCAAAATCAGCCAGGCGCTGTTCGCTCGCCAAGTTCAGCAGCTCACGCAGCACATTGTCCAGTTGGGCTGTATTGAAATTGCTGGACGCCAATTGGGGCTGCAGGCTCTTGAGATGAGCCTGAAGCTCGCGTGCTGCGGTTTCAAACTGCACCATGCTGGATGCGGGCGACGTGGCCGCCACGTGCACGGCCTCCACTTTGCTCGCCAAGGCCGGATAAAGCGCAGGCTGTGCGCCTTTCAACAAGGCTTGAAGCATCAAGAGGCTGGAGTCGTTGATGCGGGCTTGCCCTGGGCTGCTGCCCAACTTGGGCGTCCAGTCTTTTTTGCTCATGGGTGAATGGCAGGCATGGCAGTCAAACACCATCAGCTCGGGCAGAATGCCTTGGCGATTGCGTTTGGGGTCAGCCATGAGGTCAGCCAGGTTTTGCGCAGCCACCAGTTGGCCCATGGCCCAAATCTTTGCGCTGTCAAACGACCCTTTGCGTTGGGTCCAATCCGAATCAATGCGGTAATGCGGCGGCTGCAAGGCCAAAAATGTGTCGGTTTCCAGTGAAATGCGCGGGTGTCCAGCCCCCATGATGCGATGGGTAATGGGGCGGCTGGCGTCGCCCACATGGCAACTGCTGCACAGTTTGGCCACGGCAAATGGGTCGTTGGTGGGGTAGAGGCCATTGGCCAAATTTTTTGCATGGGTGGCGTTGGGCTCCACATGCGTTTTGATCCATTTTTCGGCAGGGCCGTGGCAGGCTTCGCAGTTCACGCCGTCGGTGGCGTCAAACCGTGGGCCGCGTTGGGCAGCGGGCGGGTTGTGGCTGTGGCAATCCAGGCACACCTTCGATTCATGCGCAGGGGCTGGCAAACCCAGGTTGTTGGCAATGCGGCGCGACTGTTCATTTTTCAGCACTGCATAGGCCTGGGTGTGTGGGTCTTGCCGCAGCCAGGTGGTGTATTCATTTTGCAGCACCGATGTGACGCTTCGTTCGTCAATGCTGCCGTGGCAGGTGCTGCTCGCGCAATTCACTGTGCCCACCGATTTCAATCCGGATTGGTGGGGCATCACTTGAGCGTGCACTGCTGACATGCCCAACATGGGTAAGGCCAAAACCAGACATGCCGAAAGGCATGACCACCGATGAAAAGTCGCGAGGGTCATCATGGTGCTGTCCTCTTGAAGGCCACAGAGTCCACCGCCGGGCGTTTGGCGAGCAGGGGCACGTATTTGTCTTTTTCAACCGTGTCAGTCACTGTCCACAGGCGGCCATCGGGGCGCAGGTAAAAGGCTTCCATTTCCTTGCGGTTGAATGGGCGAGCACCAATGCGACCAAACACGGCAATTTGGCCACCGGTCTCGTCCACTGCACGGTCACGGTCCAGGCCCTTGGACAAGGCAATGGCTGGGCTGTGGGTTTTGCGCCAGGCAATCAATGCCGGTTTGGGGTCGGGCGAGAAGCCATAAAACTTGGGTTGACTGTCCGGTGAGGTGAGTTGCAATACCTTCAAACCATTCACCCCATCGGCCACATAGGCGTACAGTGACGCATTGGTGGAACCCACCACCACGTCGCGCGCGTCGTTCAGTTGCCCACCGGCTGTGAACAGTTGGTACAACTTGGGCTGACGCGGCTTTTCAATGTCGATGATGGCCAGGCCTTGTGCTCCAGCGGCCACATAGGCGTAGGTGCGCGCCAGGTAAACACCCCGGGCATTGGCCAAAGGCACCACGGCACCGGTGTGCATGGGTTTTTCGGGGTTGGTGATGTCAATCACTTCCAGGCCCTTTGCGGTGGTGGCCATCAAGTAACGGAATTGAACCGCGGTGTGCCGCACATCCTGCAAGGGCAGGGTGGTGATGGTGCGGGGTTTCAAGGGGTCATCAATGTCCAAAAACACCAGGCCTTTGGGCGTGGCCACATAGGCATAATGTCCAGCCAGGGTGATGTGGCTGGCACCGTTCAACACGCCGTTCTCATTCCAGGTGGCTGCCCGTTTCAGGAAGTTGTTGCGGGCCTCGCCATCGGTCAGCGTGTCCACATTCACCACAATCAAACCTTCCTCACTGTCGGTGACAAAGGCGTAGTGGTACATCGGGTGGAAGGCCTGTTCCTGGTTGATGTTGCGCATCAGGTCGCCCTGGTTGCGCTCGGGGGCAATGTTCTGGTTGGTGGGTAAAGCCATGCACGTGGCGTTTTTGCTGGCCACATGGGTGTTGTGCCCCAAGGCACTAAATGGGGCGCTCACAATGCGCTGGCTATATCCTTTGTTGGCCACGCTGGCTGCGTCGTACACGCGGAAGCCACCTTTGCCTTCGGCCACAAACACATATTCGCCCCGCAGTTGAATGCACGACGCTGCACCGCCTGTGCTGTGGTCTTGCAGCATGGGCACTTCCCCATCGGCCAGTTCACGCTGGTGCGCCAAGTGGCGGGCGTAATAATCGGGGTAGGCGTATTGGTGCAGGTAGCTGCCAATCACGGCTTGAGGTTCATCCCATTCGGTGACGGTGATGGCAGAAATGTCCTCCGTGGAACCCACCCAGGCATTGAAGCCGATGAAGTTCACGAAGTTGGTACCCTGCAACAGCAGCTGCGCCATGATGGCGTTGTTGTCGTCATCGCGGGACACGTGGCAGTCGGTGCAGGTTTTGGTTTCTTCCTTGCGCTCGGTGTGCGGGTAGTGGGGCGCAAATGCCTGCGATGAAAAACCGCTGGCTGCAATCGGCGGTTGTTGAATGTAAATGCGCTCGCGGTTGGCGTTGGTGGACGACAGCACCAAGGCCGAGCTGGAGCGAACCGGGGCAATTCGGCTGCCTTTCACGGGGCCGTGTTTGCCCAGTTGAAACATGTCGTCACGCGCCACCTGCGGGTTGTAGCTGGCATAGTTGCGGGTTTCTCCGCCTTCGTAATGCAGTCGGTCGGTTTTCCAGTTGGCTTGAATGGGCAGGTGGCAACCGGCACAACTGGTGGTCCAACTGAGGTGGCAGGTGAAGCAGGTCATCTTGCTGTTGTCGTGCGCCAATTCCTTCACGCCGGGGCCCCATTTACCGTCCATACCCTCTTCGCCTGCTGCCATCAATTTGGCCCGTGCCGCCTTGGCGTTGTAATGCGGGTTGTTGGGGTTGACGGTGTCTTTCACCAGGCTCATTTCCCATTCTTTGTCGGGGTCCAGCGCAGCGCGTTGGTACAGCTTGCCGTCGCGCCATTCAAAGCGTTTGCGGCCGTCTTGTGTGCGCAGCTTGGTGAGATCAGTGCCACCGGGTGGTGCTGCTGGTCCGCTGGTGCGAAGGGTGGGGTATTGGGTGGCAGTGCCGTGGCAGTCTGCGCAGTCCACTTCCACCGCGGCGGCCACTTCACCATAAATGTGGCCGTTGCCGTGCATGTCTTGGGCAAAGTGGCAGTCCACACAGTGCATACCCAAGTCCATGTGAATGGAGCTTAAGTGCACCGCCTTTTCAAATTTCTTGGGGTCGTCGTCCGACACGGGGTTACCCTTGGCGTCGAGCAATGTGCCTTTGCGGTTGCGCTTGAAGACAGCCCGGAAGTTCCAGCCGTGGCCGTGGTAGTCGGCAAACTGGGTGTCTTTCAATTTGCTGTTCAGGGTGGACACGTCCTTTAGAAAATCAGGGTCGCTCCATTTGCCGCGCACCGATGCCTCTTCCGGGTTGCGGTCCAAAATTTCCCGCATCTCGGAGTCGGTGGGGTAGCGCTGCTTTTCAGGCCACATGTGGGGTGCATCGCTTTCGTAGTCCCACATGATGTAGCCGTAAAAACTGTTCACAAACACATTGGGCTGGTGCATGTGGCAGACCATGCACTGCGAGCTGGGAATGGCGCGCGTGAAGCTGTGCTTGACTGGGTGGCCCGATTCATTTTTGGAGATGGTGGGGTCAACGGTTTGCGTGGTGCCGGTGTTGCCCAGTTTGGCATAGGGACCTGCATGCAGCGGGTCGCGGTCGTTGGTGTACACGGTGTGGCAGGCGGTGCAGCCTGAGGACCGGTAGTCGCCCGGTTGTTCATTGGTGCCCAAGAACCACAGGTGCGGGTCGTTCAGGCGGGTTTTGGTGACGTTGATGAGCGGCACGGCAATGCGTTGGCCAGTGCCCGGGCCCCGGTTGGATTGTTTGATGTCCGGGCGGCCGGGTTCATCCAGCCGCTGAATTTGGCCCAGCACGTTGGGCAAGCCCACTTCCGGGAAGGTGGAATTGATGACTCGTCCACCCCGTTCAAACACCCGGAAAATATCGCCGGGTGGGGCTGTTTCCCAGGCGGGCAGGGGGGCCAGCGAGGGCAAAATGCCTTTGAGCTTGTGCAGTTCATTCGAGGGTTCAATCGGGTTTTTCAACAGGCCTGGTTGGCTGTCGGCGGTGTACGACTCACCCAAAATGTAACGTTTGAACGGCAGAATACCGTTGTTGTAGGAAGCACCACCCCACAGCATGGCCGAGGTGCTCATCAGGCTCCTTTCTTGAGCCTGAATGATGGGCAAATGGCAAGAGCCGCAGGCATCCCGCGCCACGCGCAAATCGCCGGGGTTGATGAAGCGGATGTAGGCCGGGTGTTCCTTGTTCAGTTTGGTAAAGCTGCGCTGTGGGTTGGCCGAGGCCGGGTAGTTCCAGAATTTTTCATTGCGCGGCAACACGTGGGCTTGGTCCAAGGCTGCCCTGTAAGCGGGGTTGTAACCTTGCTCACGCGCGGCGCGCGTATGGTCAAACGCCAGGCTGCCCACCGGGGTTTCCGGGCCCACCCATTTCACACTGGCATTGCCGCCGTGACAGTCCGTACAACCCAGCACCACGCCGGGGTTTTCATGCATGGTGTGTTGGTCGGTTTGGGTGTGGCAACTCATGCAGCCCTCGGATTTCAGTTGCGCTTGCGCCTCGGTTTGCTGTGCAGGTGCAGCCGGTGCCACGGTGTAGGCTCGGTCCTTGAGCTTTTCCGATGAGGACCAAGCCGCCTGTTCGCCAGTGAGCAAACCGATGAAGCAGACAATCCCCAAGGCCGCGCCCAACACCTTCAGGCGTTGTCGGTTTAACAGTGGGGCAGCGGTGGCGGGTTGATGTGGCACAGGCAGTGTTTCCAAACCTTAAAACGTCAACAACACGTTGAACAACAGCGAGTACGGGCGCTTGGCGTTGTCCACACCAAACAGGTCTTTGTAGCCATCGCCTGGAAACAGGCGGGCAATCGAACCGTTCACGACCACGTTTTGTGTGAAGAAGGGTCGGTACTGAAAACCCACCGAGGCGTCATAACCGATGTCGCGGGAAGGTGGGCGCTGTTGACGCAACACACCCAACACCGTGGTGTCTTCAAACTGCAGTTTGTTGAGGTTGCTGACGATTCTCAATTCAGGCAGCACATCGAGATCGGCACCAATGCCCAACAACAGCAAGCCTGGGTTTACAAAGTTGGATTGACCTTGTTCCTTGGATGAACGCAAGGAAGGCAGCACACCATTGCGGCCTGACAAGGCCACGCCGCCGCCGCCCACCAACGGGATGTTTTGACGAATCCAGAAGCTGGTGTCTGCACCTGCAAACTGGGGGTTTTCAAAAATGGCATCGAAGCCCTCGGCTTTGCCGTCGAAGGGGTCTTTGTCGCCAGAGGCGTACAGGAAACTGCCGCGCACGCGCATCCAGTCAAAGTCCCGCGATACCTCGGTGGCATGGAACCAGGCACTGATATCGAGTTCCCGTTGGGCGATGGGGTCGCGGTCCACCTTGCCCGTGGCGTAATACGTTGAGGTGGTGATGTTGGTGCGCCCGAAGTGGCCGTCGCCGCTGAAGCCAAAATAGTCCACATGGTAGGCAAACGGCTTTTGGTCACCAATGGATGCCGGCCGCACCTGAAAGCCGTTGGCGTCAAAATACCGTCCATCGTTTTCATTGTTGCGGTTGTGAATGTAGGACACCTGGCTGGTAAAGCCCACCACCGGAAAGTCCTGCCGATACAGGTTGGCCACCAAAAAGTCATCGTCCCGCAGTGGCTGGCGAATGTCATTCAAGCCACTGTTGGTGTCTTTTTCAATCCGCTTGAAATACCCCAGGTTGTATTGGGTTCGGTTGTTGTCGCGGTTACCAAACAAGCGCACGCCAATCGGCAAATCCTGAAACAGAAAGCCCCGGAAGTCGCTGATGAAGGGCTGAATACCCACCCGAAGACTGTCAAAGTCATAGCGGTCCGACACGTTGCGCAAGTGGATGTCCGCGAAGGCTTCCTGAATACCCACAAAGCCTTCTTTGCGCTCAGTCCCCGATGTGGGGCTGATTTTCAATAGCCTGTCTTCCTGAACCCGAACATCCGTGTAATTGAACACGGGTACCAAACGGAACTCATAGTCGGGTGGCCTAAAGGTGGTGTTGCCCTTGATCAGCGACAAACTGACGATGAGGTTTTGCGCGAAAATGGATTGGTCACCCCCACCAAAAATACTGGTTTGGCCCGGTTTCGTGGACGTCACGGGGGGCACGGGCACCGGGAAGCGGCGCTCTTCGTACAGGGTGTCGGAAATGGCATTCAGGTTGAAAAACCATTCAGGGCCGAGCACATCCCGCAGCACCGGCAGGTCGGCTTTGATGGGGTTTTGGTTGTAGGGGTCGTAAATGGGAAACTTGAAGCCCAGCGATTGCATGATGCGCCATCGGTCGGGCACCGACACGGTCTCACGGGGCAGGTTGGGCTGCGGTGGCGGCACTTGGGATGGATCAATCACCGGGATGGCGATGTCTCGGGGTGGGGTGCTCTCCGACCGACCGGGAATCGCGCGAGGTACCGAATTGGGCAGGCTGCCTGCAGTGGCCGTGGTGGAGGGGCGCAAGCTGCTGTCGGTTTGCGGGTCGAGCAATGGGTTGTGCGGGAACACACGCGGGGCAAACAGCCCCAACGCGGTGTCACCGTAGTCCCCTTGGGTTTGCTGAACCCAGCCCACGGAACCACCCAACAAGCTGCCTTGAATACGCACGCGGTACCAGCCGTCTTTTTCTTCAAATGCATCCACCAATTGGCCTTTGAAAAACTCGCCAATGCCGCGGGCGCTGCTGCTGGGTTCACTGCGAACCACAATTCGTTTGCTAAACACCTGCAACAAAGCCACCGGGCGTTCATCGCCCAGTAGTTCTGCAGCGTCGGGAATGCCCACGATTTGTTTGCCAACGTTTTCAACCCGTTGGGCCACTTGCCCCAAGGCGCCGCCCAGCTGGGCCATCAGGGTTGGCTGAATTTGCGCTTGGGCCTGTAACGGTGCAAAAGCCAAGGCAACTAGTGTTGTGGCAAGCCGCGCCACTGGTTTTTTTCTCAAGTGTTTGCAGCCAGCGGATGTCAGGGTTAAAAAATGGCTCATGAGTTGGGGCACACGTTGGTGGCATTGCTGTCATTGAAAGGTGCTTGGGGGCACTGCACATATTTCAGGAATTGCCCTCCCTTGCTGAGTCCATCGGCGCGGCGCAGGGTGGCTGGGAAGGGGCGCATGTTCGCTGTACCCGCTGCTGTGGCACCATTGATGACGCCGAGGTAACCAATCATGTCATCTTGGTCCACGCCATCACCCGATACACCCACGGCGCCCACCAAGGTGTCGCCCTTGTAGATGGGGAAGCCCCCTGGAAAAATCTGCATGCCGTTGGCAAAGCGTTTTTGGCGTGCAGCATTGACTGTCGGGTCTGCGCAGGTGGTGTTGAGCGCTGGGTCGAACACATTGGCTGCGCGGCCTGTTCCCGTCAGATTGCCCAGCACCTGGTTCAACACAACATTGAGTTGAAAGCCCACGTTGAATGGGCTCCAGTTGTTGTTTGTCTCGGAGATGGCGGTGGACAAGGGGCCCTTGGGTTGGCTGGTGTCGCCATCTGGGAAGTACGGCCGGTGCACATTGCCCACCGCACGGGCAGAAAAAGCCACAGTGCCGTCCAACACCTGGGCTTGCTGCGCAAAAAAGGCATTCAACGCATTCACCAACGCGTCATTGGCGTTGTCGCCACTGTCCAGCAGGTCCGTCAGTGCGGTGTTGCTGCTGAAAGCCAGCGCAGTTCTCGCTTTTTGAACGCTCACATCTGTGCCGAAAATGGGCGCATCCGACGACCGGACCAAGCCCAGAATGGTGCCATCGCTGTCGACCACGCTCACCGTTACATCCGCCGGTGAGCCCAGCGGGCGGCGAATTTGCGCCCGCGAGCGGTTGGCGATTTTCATGCCCTCCACCAAAATATTTTGTACCTCGGCTTGACTCAGTCCACCAGCGCCCGCTGTGGCAGGGTAACGGGCAGAGGTGGTGTCGGCCGGGTTGGTGATCAAGTTAAACGTGTTGAGCCCTGCAAATGCTGCGTTGCTGGTGGGTACGTAACCTGAAGCACCTTGACCATAGGATGTGCCTGCAATCGGCGTGGACACGGATTTGTAACCAGCAACGGCGACAAACGTACCATTGGCGAGCACGGACGCAGCGGAGGCTGGTGCTGGGTCACTGTTGGCGTATTGGAACGTTTGGCCGTTGGCCGTGATTCGGTTCGCCCGAATGTCCGCAGGGGCCCGCATCTCGGTCGGCAAGGCGGCTTGTGCAATCTGCTCCTCAATGTCTTGGTCGTTGTCCAGAATATTTCGGTCCAAACCATAAGTGCCATTGACTGCGCTGCCACTGGGGGTGGCAATAATTCCGATACCGCCCACCACCCGGCCATTTTCATAAATCGGGAAGCCGCCGGGGTCTGCAGACAATCCCAGCGGTGATCGCTTGGGGCCAATGGTGGCATGCTGCGACAGCCACACATTGAGGTCGGAGCAGGGCAGTTGACTGAACTGCACACCATACAGGGGACCACTGGGTTGGCCCACCTCACCTGGCTGGAAGAACTCCTGAACAATTTGGCTGGCCGTGCGTGTGCTAAACGCATTGCCGGTGGAAGACAGGTATGCGCCTGTGATGGCCTTCGAAATGGCAGCCAGTGTACTGGGCACGGTGGCGCCGTCCAGTTGCACGGTGGTGGGGTTCAATCCACTGGTGATGGTGGTGTTGACCGCAGCGCCCGTCATTTGGTAAACGGCCAACACATTGCCAACCCGGTCTACCACGGCGATGGTGGATGTTTGGTTGCGGTCCAGCGAGGCCTGTATGGCGCGACCCACAATATTGCTTACTTCTGTGTCGGACAGAAACTCAACGCCCTGTGGCGATACAAAAAAACCGCCACCCGATGAGCCTCCGCCACCACCTCCACAGGCCAACAGGGCCCCGGTGAGGCACAAGCCCAAGGCCGACCATGTCCAAGGCCGGTGTGGACGGTTTTTCATCAGCTTCATTGGTTTGTTCAAAAACATGGCGTATTTATTCCGTGAATGTGTTGTGTGCACTGGGGCTCAGGGTGTGAGCCTCTTTGGGTGGCAACGGATGCAAATGATATCCATGGCAAACACCACAATCGGATTGAACCTTGTGAGCAACGGGTTGCTGACCCGCATGGCAGCTTTGGCAATTTTCAATGCCGGGAATCAGAACCTGTTCCGCTTTCTTGGATGTTTTGGCTGCATGGCAGTTGTCGCAGCTTTCAAATGCATGCGCTTTGTGATCGAAACGGGCCATTGGCAGCCACGTGTGTTGGGGCGCCACGGCTGCGATGCTGTAGTACGGCAACCCTTTGCCCGATGTTTTTAAAGTGGCGGGTGGCGTGGACTCTTTCACGGCGTGACAAACCGCACAGGCTGTTTTCTCAAACAGTTCGCGGGTCGCAAAAGCTGCTTGCCCTTGGGGGTTTCCAGCCAGTGTTTGCAAGGTTGAACGCTGGGGGTTTTTTTCGCCGGGGCGCGCACGCAAGGCTGCCCGCTGTGCGTTCACGTTCGCCCTTTCTTCGGGGTGCAACGCCAGATAACTGTAAAACTCGCTCACAGTGCTGAGCACAGCATTCACGGGGCCATGGGGCACCTGCCGGTCCGGCAGGGCCGGTTCAAAATTCAACTTATGGCAGCTTTGGCAATGGTCGGCCATGGTCACAGGTTTAAAGCCTGTGCCTGTGTCGTTGGGGCGGTGGCAGTCCGCACATTGCATCACCACCTTTTTGTTGGGACCTTCAATGCCTTTGGCATCCAGGTGCACATCGTGCGGAAATTTCAAGCCAGTGCTTTCCGTCATCGGTGTGTTTTTTTCCATCCGGATGCGGCGGCGGTCACTGGTTTCAGGCCCTGTGGCCACCGTCATACGAAAAGCTGGATGGCCGGGTGCTGCAAAATCTTTAACCGGTTTGGTTTCCGTCTTGGGTGCAACCGATTCAATCTGGCTGTGGCAGCTGCTGCAGTCCCGCCCAGCAAAGTGTTTATTCTGTTCAGCCAGGCTTTCCCGGCCATTGTGGTCTCGGTGGCAAGTGGCGCAGCGGCCTTCTTCAAAGTGGCTGTCAGATCGGGTTTGTTGTGTCACGTGCTCACCCATGTTTTGATGACACTGGGTGCAGGCTTCGTCTTTTACCCGGGAGAAGTCGCCCTGGTGGCAGGCACGGCAATCCTGCTCCAGGTTGGCATGGCTTGAAGCCAGTGGGCCCGGGTTCCACACCGCATCCAACGCAAACCAGGTTTTGGCATGGTCCTGCCGATTCAGGGTATTGGCTTTCAGCATCGATCTGTTTTCAGGGGCTGAAGACGCGGTGCCGGTGTGATTGGGCTCTGGCCACAAAGAAGCCACCCATGGCAGCGCCAAAAACGCCAGCAAGATGGGCACAAACAACAGCCAAGCCAACACACGTTTCAAGCCCAAGGGCTGTTGAAGCGAGCGAACTTCCTGTTGCAACGGGTGGTTGGATTGGTCGGCCATGAAGCAGGGTCACCAGTAAATGAACACAGACAGCACATGGGCCAACAAGGCCGCCAGCAATCCAAACGACAGCGGGACGTGAACAGACAGCCAGAGGTCCATCCAGAAGCGCAGGTGATAATACCGTCGCAGTTGTTTCAGTGCCCTTAATCGTTGCACCTGGTTTCGGTACAGTTCGGCCAGCGCGGGTTGGCTTTGCAGCGCTTGTTGCAGCACATCGACCGTTTGTTCTGTTTTGCAATCCGCAACCTGACCGCGCCAGGCATTGGTGCGGCGGTTGAATACGCCTTGGTTGGCGGACGCAGCGAGCAATGTTTGAAGCGTGCTGTCTGCTTGTTTACCCAGTTTTCCGGCTTCCCGGTCCAATTGTTCCACAAGGCTGGCCAATTGCTCTGGGCTTTGGCGGTTCAACACATCCGACATGGCTTTGGGACCTTGCACGTACAAGGTTAAGCCCCAAATGCCAGACCCAATGGTGGCCATCATGAGCACATAGGCCAGGCTGTGAACGTTCCAGCCAATTTGAAACCCGGTGTGCAGCGTGGCCACCACCGTGAGTGCAACCCCGAGGTAAATGTGGGCCGACACCCAGGCGCGAAGGTTACCTGCTTCGTTGCTGTATTGGCGTTTGCGCACGCCCAGCCACATCAGCCAGACAATCAACAGCGCGCCGATGGTGCCCAGGGTGTAGCCTAGCCAGGTACCGCCGTTGGCGACAATCGAAGGTGTGTGGACAAGGTAGGCAATGCTGGACAGCAGGGCCAGGGCGACGGCCAGCTTGAGAAACACAAAGTGCTTGTAGTTGAACAGATTGTCCTGAATCATTGCCAAAACGCCGTGTCGTTGTAGTTATCAGAAGTAAGGCAAGTTCAGAACTGCAGGCGCTGTCCTTACAGTCCGTAATGTTACGACACCTGACACGGTGTTAGTATCCCTTTTCCTGAAAAATGTGGGGTGAAGAATTGGATCTGGGGCTTGTTCTCCTCATTGCCGTGCTTTTTGCGCTCGTTGCCATGGCTCTTCACCACATCGGGTCGCCTTTTCGAGTTCTTCAACAGCGTGTTCACTCAGTTCATTCAGGCTCACCCGAATGGAATGCCTTGGTAGCGCGCCGGCAGGAAATTGAGTCCGACCCTCTGCTGGATGCCGATGCAAAAATTGACCTGATTGCCCAATGGCGAAGCATGGCCGACGAAGCCCGTCCTTTGATGGACTCGGCACCCCCACTGAACATTGCCCCAGCCCTTGTCGTGACTGGTTCCCGGGTTTGGGTTGCAGCATTGCTGGTCTTGTCCCTGGGGTTGTTGTGGGCGGTGGGCGGCATGCATCCCGGTGCGTTGCAATGGCCGGGCAGTGTTGACCACGCAGCGCGGGCCAATGGCCCAGCGGTGAATGATGCTGATCACGCACACCCGGGCGACGGTGCCAAACTGGAAGATCGTTTGGCCGGGCTTGAATCGCGATTAAAAGCCAATCCCGATGATTTGCAGGGTTGGGTGCTGTTGGCCCGCACCCAAGCGTCGCTGGCCCAGTATTCCGAAGCTGCGAGTTCATTGCGGCAGGCACTGCGGCTTTCCCCGGGCCATCCCGACCTGTTGGCCGACCTGGCCGACCTGTTGGCCATGGCCCAAGGCCGGGTTTTGACGGGTGAGCCCGCTCAATACATTGCGCAAGCTTTGAAGAGCGACCCCAGACACGAAAAGGCGCTCGCCTTGGCTGCCACAGCCGCCGAGCAGGCTGGACATACCGAACAAGCCAGCATGTACTGGAACCTGCTGAGCCAGGTTCAGCAAAGCCGCTTGAAAGGGCAGAGCCCGGCAGCCGAGCAAGCCAGTGCTTCAGCCCAGCCGGCCAGCACCTTGAATATTCAGGTAATCGTCAACCTGCCTTCCGAATCATTCCGGCAGGCTTCGCCCAGTGCGGTGCTGTTTGTGGTGGCCAAAATGCAGGCTAGCCCGGGCATGCCCTTGGCAGCCTTGCGCATACCGGCAAGCCAGCTCAAGCCGGGCCAGAATCGTTTTGCGTTGACCGAGGGGAACCTGATTCAACCCGATGCACTGGCCAGTTTTGAGAAAACGGGTTCAAACCCGGTGGTGTTTGTACAAGCCCGCTTGGCACAGCAAGGCACACCGGCGCCTGCCGAGGGTGATCTGCAATCCGATTGGCAGCAAACACCGCTGGTCAACGCGCAATTGCAGCTTGAGTTGACCAAGCGCTGAGTACACGGCATGACGCAAGCGCCGCCTTCAAAACACCAGCCGCAGTGTCGATGGTCCCAACCCGGACAGCTCGATGTGGAATGGCCCACATTGCAGGCTGGCGGTGTGGAACTGGCCCATGACCTCCACTTCACCCTGCCTGCTGGCGTGCTGTGCCACGTGCGCGGCAACAATGGGTGTGGAAAATCAACCCTGCTCAAAGGGTTGGCGAATGCACTCAACCAGCAAAGGCCTGGTTCTGCACTGTTGCTCAGCCCAGCCATGGGTTTTCGAGGTGAGTTAACGGTACTTCAGCAATTGACGGTCCACGCCCAATCACTGGGCTCATTGCGTGCGCCCGGGAATGGTGAGAACTTGTTTGCCGTGGAATCGGTGCTTGAACAAGTGAATTTGATGGACTGGCGTTATGAATGGGTTTCGACCCTGTCAGCCGGACAAACAGCCCGCTTGGGTTTGGCGCTGTTGTTGCTGTCCAAGGCCCGTGTTTGGTTGTTGGATGAGCCCCTGAACACGCTGGATCATGCTGGCCAAGCTCTGCTGAATACGCTGATGGAGAAACACCTTGCCCAAGGCGGCTGTGTGTTGATGGCTTCCCACCAAACATGGCTGGCACCGGTGCAGGGCGAGCGAACGTCACCGTTCATCACCTGGGAATTGGCGGGTGGGCGTCTGCAATGCCCAACCGATGATATGCAGGCGGCAACGCAGTCTGGCAACACGGCTGACTGGGTTCAACAACCCAACGATGAGCTGGGTTGGATGAAGGCGCTGGGTTTGGCCATGCGGCGCGACCGCTGGTTGTTGAACAGCAGTTTGCAGACCTTGGCCTGGAGTGCGCTGTTTTTCTGGATGGTGCTCAGCCTGTGTGGCTTTGCCCTGCAGCGTACCGAGTTGCAACCGGCCCGCACCTTGGCCTGGGTCAGTTTGCTGCTGGCTGTACTGCTCACCGTGAAGGACTGGTTTGCTGAAGACCAGCGGGTGGGCTGGTTACAATGGTTGCAGCACAATGCCCCCAATGGCGTAGGCCAGTACTGGCTGGGGCGATGTTTGTTTCAACTGGTGCAGCACGTGGCGGTGTTGTTGCCGGTTACGGCGTTGCTGGTGGTTCAGTTTCAATTCACAGGCGCCCAGGCGTTACAGTTTTTGTGGGCCAGTGCCAGCGGTGTGTTGGCCATGGTCCCATTGCTGGGTTTGCTGGCGCTGCTGGTTCTGCTAACGCGGGGGGGCACAGCGCTGCTGCTGGTGTTGGGTTTGCCCTTGTTGCTGCCCGTGTTGGTGTTTGGCTTGGAAGCCACCCAGGCGGCCAGCCTGGGGCGGTCCGCAGTTGCCCCGTTGATGGTGCTGTGGGGCATGGGTGTTTTGGGCTTTTTGCTGGGTGTGCCCGTTGCTCGCCGGCTGTTTTTGCTTGTTCAGGAGTAGGGTATGTGGTTGAGCTGGGCCTCGCCGCCAAAATTTCTGGAAAAGACTCGCCAACTCTGGAAAATACTGGGTGTCATGGGGGGCGTCTTCATGGTGTTGGGCCTGTATTTGGGGCTGGCGGTCGCCCCGGTGGATGCCCAGCAAGGTGAGGTGTACCGGGTGTTGTATGTCCATGTACCCGCAGCCTGGATGTCCATGTTTTTGTACATGGTGGCCTGCGTTTATGCGGGCCTGAATTGGGTGTATCGCGGTTCCGTGTCGGCGGTCATGATGCGGGCCCTGTTGCCCACGGGTGCCTGGATGACCGTGCTGGCCTTGGTCACTGGCGCCTTGTGGGGCAAACCCACCTGGGGCACCTACTGGGTGTGGGATGCACGCATGACGTCTGAATTGCTCTTGCTGTTCATTTACCTGGGCTTGATGGCCCTGTCGCAGCTGAGTCTGGATGCATCCAAATCCGACCGAGTGTTGGCCATTGGTTTGCTGATCGGTGCGGTGAATATTCCGCTGATTTACGGCTCCGTGGTGTTTTGGAACACCTTGCACCAGGGGTACAGTGTGTCCCTGTCTGGTAGCCGTTTGCACCCAGACATTGCCCGGGCGCTGGTGCTGTGTTTGCTGGGGTTTTGGCTGTGTTGCGCCAGCACCGTTTTAAACCGTGCCCGCCACGCCTTGCTGTCCCGGCGGGCCATGCAAGCAACATTGCAAGGAGTGAGTACATGACTTCTGTTTGGCTGACCATCTGGACCTGCACCGCATTGGGTGTGGCCATTGTTGCGCTGGACGCCTGCTTGGCCCATCGGTCGGGTCGTGTCCACGCGGATGAACAGGCGCGCCGTGATGCTCGTCAACAGCGCCGCCAGCAGCCAGGGCAGGGCCTGTGATGACGCTTCGTGGTAAACGCATGCTGTGGTTGTTGGCCGTGCTGGCTGTGGCGGGTGGCTTTGCCTTTGCCTTGCTGAAAGTGTTCAACGACAACCTGGTTTTTTTCTACACACCCAGCCAGATTTTGTCGGGCGAAACGCCGATTGGCCAAGGCAGTTATCGATTGGGCGGACTGGTGGAAAAAGGCTCAGTTCAGCGCGAACCGCATAGCCTGAAAGTGCGTTTTGTGGTGTCGGACCAGCATCAACAAGTGCCGGTTGCGTACACCGGCATTTTGCCCGACTTGTTTAAAGAGGGCACCGGCGTTGTCGCCGATGGTCATTGGGATGGCCAGGTATTCACCGCGCGCGAGGTGCTGGCCAAGCATGATGAAAACTATTCACCCCCCGGAATGCCCAAATGATTGCAACGGTGGCCCAGTGGGCCCTTTCCCTGGCTCTGTTGTTGTGCGTGAGTGGCGCGTATTCTGGCTTGGCGGCCTTGCGCGGCGTGCGCGGGCATGATGTGGCTCAACCGGTGCTGTTCGGCGTAAAGCGTCATGTGCTGGGTATTTCCGTCCTGGTGTTGGTGGCGTTCGCAGGTTTACTCGCCAGCTTCATGCTGAGCGATTTTTCCGTGCGCAATGTGGCCGAAAATTCCAACCTCAGCCTGCCGCTGTTTTACAAAGTGGCCGCCAGTTGGGGGTCGCATGAAGGCTCGTTCCTGCTCTGGATCCTCATGTTCACGGGTTGGATGCAGGCAGTGTCTTGGTCCAGGTTTGATGTGTCCGCCAGTTTCAAAGCCCGGGTGCTGTGCGTTCTTCAGTTGGTGCTCAGTGGCTTTTTGCTCTACCTGCTGTTGGCGTCCAACCCGTTTGAGCACCTCAGCCCCACCCCGCTGGATGGCCGTGATTTGAACCCCCTGTTGCAAGACATCATCATGATCATCCACCCACCCATGCTGTACATGGGGTATGTGGGTTTTGCGGTTTCATTTGCGTTTGCCATGGCAGGCTTGTTGGAAGGGCGCTTTGACATGAGCTGGGCCCGCTGGAGCCGCCCTTGGGCCAACACCGCCTGGGCGTTCCTCACCGTGGGTATTGCCTTGGGCAGTTGGTGGGCCTATCGGGAGCTGGGTTGGGGCGGCTGGTGGTTTTGGGACCCAGTTGAAAACGCCTCCCTCATGCCCTGGCTGGCTGGTACAGCACTCATTCACTCCCTGGCCGTGAGCGAAAAGCGCGGTGCGCTCAAAAGCTGGACTGTGCTGTTGGCCTTGACCACATTTGCACTCTCACTGCTGGGTACTTTCCTGGTTCGCTCCGGTGTGCTCACCTCCGTTCACGCCTTTGCAACCGACCCCAAGCGCGGCATCTTTATTTTGGTCATTTTGTTCCTGGTGGTCGGTGGCTCTTACCTGCTGTACGCACTGCGTGCCGGGCAAGTTGGACAGGGTGGGGCTTTTAAGGCCACAGGCCGTGAGGCATTGCTCTTGTCGAACAATGTCCTCATGAGTGCTGCCTTGGTCACGGTCATGTTGGGTACGCTGTATCCCTTGGTGGTTGAAGTATTGAAAGGTCGAAAAATGTCGGTGGGCCAACCGTATTTCGAGGCCCTGTTTGTGCCCTTGTTGTTGCCCGCTGTGTTGTTGATGGCCCTTGGGCCCGACAGCCGCTGGCGCGAAACGCCGTTGGCCCGTTATGCAAAACCGGGTGCATTGGCACTGGGGGTGTCCTTGCTGGCATTGGGCTTTGCCTGGTTCAGCAGCCAACATTTCAGTGCCTTGTGGGCCTTGGGTGTGGTGTCAGCCACGTTTTTGGCCGTCAGCACGCTGGCCCACGCGCAGCAGGCGCAGCGGCAACTCAAACAGCAGCGTCCGGAAACTGGTTGGCTGTACCTGGCTCAACGCTTGAGCCTGTCGTACTGGGCCATGGTGCTGGCCCACCTGGGGGTGGCGGTGTTTGTGCTGGGGGTGTCTTGGGTTAAAACATTCGAACTGGAAAAAGACCTGGTTATGAAGCCCGGCCAAACCGAGGAAATTGGCCCTTGGCGGCTCACCTTCATTGGCGTCGACTCAGTCCAGCGGGTCAACCATGTAGCCGCTCTGGGGGTTTTTGAGCTCACACGGGGTTCAGGCAATGTGATCTATTTGCTCGAGCCTGAAAAGCGACGCTACCAGTCTTCCTCAAACGTGATGACCGAGGCCGCGATTCACACCGACTGGTTTTCGGATGTGTACATCAGCCTGGGCGATGCTGTAGAAGGCAACAACAGAAACGCCACGCAACCCTGGGGCGTCCGGGTGTATTACAAGCCGCTCATCAACCTGATTTGGTGGGGCTGCGCACTCATGGCGTTGGGTGGGTTTGTCACCGTGATGGACCGCCGCTACCGTGGCAAAGCCAAAGCGGGTGCTGACGTATGAGTGCATCCAAACCATCACTGCTCCGCCTCTTGCTGCCTTTGCTGGTGTTGTTGCTGCTCGGTGTGTTTTTGCTCAAGGGGTTGTGGCTGGACCCCAAAAAGCTGCCCTCTGCGCTCATTGGCAAACCCATACCCCGCGCCACATTGCCCGTGCTGGCCCTGCAAGGGCCCGAAGCCCGCTTGGTGAAAATCACCGATGTAAACACCCTGCAGACCATTGACGCCCTGAAAGGCCAACCCTGGGTGCTCAATGTGTTTGCCTCCTGGTGCCAGGCCTGCCTGGTGGAGCACCCCCATTGGCTCGACATTGCCCAGCGACAACACATTCGATTGGTAGGCCTGGCCTACAAGGACCAGCTGGAAGACACACGCCAATGGCTTGCGCAACACGGCAACCCCTACGACCTCATCCTGATTGATCAAACTGGCGACTTTGGTATTGAACTGGGTGTGTATGGCGTTCCGGAAACCTTCCTGATGAGCAGCAACAATGTGGTGTTGCACAAGCAGGTGGGCCCGATAGAGCCCGACTATGTGCAAACGGTGGTTGGGCCCACACTGGAGGCAGTCCATGAACCCCAATGATTTAAGCCCTGCCGAGCAAGCCGCCTATCGGGATGTCGCCAGCGAATTGCGTTGCCTGGTGTGTCAAAACCAGTCTTTGGCTGACTCACACGCCTCATTGGCCATCGATTTGAAGGAAAAGATTGCAGAGCAAGTGCATGCTGGCAAAAGCAAAACCGAGATCAAGCAATACATGCAAGACCGATACGGTGAATTCGTGCTGTACAAACCAGCTTACACACCGGGCAATGCGGTGTTGTGGGGGGGGCCGTTTGTCGTCTTGCTGCTCGCGATTGTTTTGGCCCGCAGGGTCATGAAATCAAACCGGGTGGAACAGCAAGCCAAGCCGACTGCTAACGACGAGGATTGGGCCGAGCGTCAATACCAAGACCGTCATTGATCAAATCCGAAGTACACTCAATCGATCCGCTTTGTTGTTAACATCGAATTGAGGAGTATCCCGATGAGTGACGCCACTTACACCCCGCCCAAAGTCTGGACTTGGGACAAAGCCAGCGGCGGCCAATTCGCCAACATCAACCGGCCGATTGCCGGGCCCACGCACGACAAAGAATTGCCCGTGGGCAAACACCCCTTGCAGCTTTACTCGCTGGCCACGCCCAATGGCGTGAAGGTGACTGTGATGCTGGAAGAGTTGCTGGCGCTGGGCCATGCGGGTGCTGAATACGATGCCCACCTCATCAAAATCAACGAAGGCATGCAGTTCAGTTCCGGGTTTGTCGATGTGAACCCCAACTCCAAAATTCCGGCCTTGCTGGACCGCAGTACCAACCCCGGTACCCGAGTGTTTGAGTCGGGTTCCATCCTGCTGTACCTGGCTGAAAAGTTTGGTGCATTTCTCCCGAAAGACCCTGCCAAGCGGACCGAGACGCTGAATTGGCTGTTTTGGCAAATGGGCAGTGCAGCCTTTGTGGGCGGTGGCTTTGGGCATTTTTATGTGTACGCCCCGGAGAAGTACGAGTACCCCATCAACCGCTACACCATGGAACTGAAGCGCCAGCTGGATGTGCTGGACCGCCAATTGGCCAACAACCGCTACGTGGCTGGCGATGAATACACCATTGCCGACATGGCCTGCTGGCCTTGGTACGGCGGCATTGTGGTGGGTGCCGTGTACAACGCAGCCGAGTTTTTGGAAGCCCACACCTACACCAACGTGCTGCGCTGGACCAATGAGTTGGCCGAGCGCCCCGCCGTCAAACGCGGCCGCATGGTGAACCGGGCCTGGGGCAAGCCGGAAGAGCAGTTGTGGGAACGCCACGATGCCAGCGATTTCGACTTGAAAACCCAGGACAAGCTCAACCCGTGAGCCCGGCGATTTACTTCAGCGGTTTGTAACGTACACGCTTGGGTCGGGCACCTTCCTCACCCAGGCGTTTTACTTTGTCGGCCTCATATTCCTGGAAGTTGCCGTCGAAAAACACCCATTGAGAATCGCCTTCACAGGCCAGAATGTGTGTGGCAATGCGGTCCAAAAACCAGCGGTCGTGCGAAGTCACCAGCACTGTGCCCGCAAATTCCAGCAGGGCATCTTCCAATGCGCGCAGTGTTTCCACGTCCAGATCGTTGGACGGTTCGTCCAGCATCAGCACGTTGCCGCCCGAAATCAAGGTTTTGGCCAGGTGCAAGCGCCCACGTTCACCACCCGACAAGTTGCCGATGATCTTTTGCTGGTCGCCACCTTTGAAGTTGAAGCGGCCCAGGTAGGCGCGGGAAGGCATTTCAAACTTGCCCACGGTCAAGATATCGGCACCCTCGGCCACCCCTTCAAACACGGTTTTGTCGTTGGGCAGTGAATCCCGCGCCTGGTCCACCATGGCCAGTTTCACTGTGGGGCCAATTTTCACGGTGCCGCTGGTGGGCTGTTCCTTGCCCGCAATCATCTTGAAGAGGGTGGATTTACCCGCGCCGTTGGGGCCAATCACACCCACAATGGCACCGGGTGGAATCTTGAAGCTCAGGTTGTCGATCAGCAATCGGTCGCCAAATGCCTTGCTCACGTTTTCAAACTCAATGACTTCATTGCCCAGGCGCTCGGCCACCGGAATGAAAATTTCCTGAGTCTCGTTGCGCTTTTGGTATTCGTGGCTAGACAGTTCTTCAAAGCGGGCAATGCGCGCTTTGGACTTGGCTTGTCGGCCCTTGGGGTTTTGGCGCACCCACTCCAGTTCCTTTTTCAGGGCTTTCTGGCGTGCGGACTCCGAGCTTTCTTCCTGCTTCAGACGGTCTTCCTTCTGCTCCAGCCAGCTGCTGTAGTTGCCCTTCCAGGGAATGCCGTGGCCGCGGTCCAGTTCCAGAATCCACTCGGCTGCATTGTCCAGAAAGTAGCGGTCGTGGGTAACAGCCACCACAGTACCCGGGAATTTGTGCAGGAACTGCTCCAGCCAATGCACCGACTCTGCGTCCAGGTGGTTGGTGGGTTCGTCCAACAGCAGCATGTCGGGCTTGCTCATCAACAAACGGCACAAGGCCACACGGCGCTTTTCACCCCCCGACAGGTTGCCGACAATCGCGTCCCAGGCGGGCAAACGCAGCGAGTCGGCTGCAATTTCCATCAGGTGTTCCACATCGTTGCCGGCTGCCGCAATCACGGCTTCCCATTTGGCTTGTTCTTCGGCCAGTTTGTCGAAGTCGGCTTCCGGGTCGGCATAGGCTGCGTAAATCTCTTCCAGTTTTTGTTGGGCCATGCCCAAATCGCCCAGGCCTTCTTCAACCGCTTGGCGCACGGTGTGCTCGGGGTTGAGTTCAGGTTCCTGGCTCAAATAGCCAATGTTCAGGTTGGGCATCGGCACGGCTTCGCCCTCGATGTCCTTGTCCACACCCGCCATGATTTTTAACAGGGTGGATTTGCCCGAGCCGTTCAAACCCAACACGCCAATTTTGGCGCCGGGGAAAAAGCTCAGTGAAATGTCTTTCAATATTTGGCGCTTGGGGGGAACAATTTTCCCCACGCGGTTCATGCTAAAAACGTATTGGGCCATGGCCAGTCCGTGTAAAAAAGGGTTGTGCGAGAGTTTAAATCAAGGCGGGCAATTGGGGTGCCAAAGCTTGCCTCTCCTTGGTGGCATCACCCAGCAGGGCCATGCCCAGCAGGGCGCCGTCGCTGCCTTTGAACAGGGCTTTCACACCCGTGTCATCCGCGGTGATTTCCCAGGCGCCCACATGCTCGGGCAGCGGTGGGTTGACCACCGTGGGGCAGTCGGGTGTTTTAATCACCACCGGCATGGCCGGAAACTTGATTTCGGTGGAGTTGCCTGCCAAGGTTTGCGCCATGGCCCGGGCGGCTTGCATCACCGGCATGATGTAGGGCAACACAAACTTGCCCAAATACTCGGCGCAATCGCCCAATGCAAACACGTCCGGGTGGCTGGTTTGTCCCAGTGCGTTCACCACCACGCCTCGGCTCACGGTCAAGCCCGCCGCTTTGGCCAGGCCGGTGCGGGGTGTCAGTCCAACCGCAGACAGCACCAGCTGCGCCGTGGTGGTTTCACCGGTGGAATCGGTGATGGTGTAGCCGTCGCCAGCTTTTTCAATGCGGTTTACGCTGCGGCCCAGTTTCCAGCTCACGCCTTGCGCCTGCAGTTTGTTCAGCAAAAACGCGCTGCCTTCGGGGGGCAGCAGGCGGGGCAGGGGGCGGTCGGCCAGGTCAAACACGGTGGTGTGTACATTGGCTTTCAACAAGTCATTGGCAAATTCGCAACCAATCAGGCCAGCGCCCAGCACCGCCACTTCGGTTTTACCATCCAGCAGTTTGCGAAATGCCGCATAGTCGGTCAGGTCGTTCACGCTGATGACGTCGCCCGCACCACTGCCTTCCAGGGGGAGTTTGATGGTGTCGGCACCCAAACCCAGCACCAGTTTGTCGAAGGTGAAATTTCCGGCTGTTGTTTGCACGGTTTTGCTGTGGATGTCCACCGCGCTGACTGTGGTGTTGGCCACCAATTCGGTTTTTTGCTGTTCGGCCAGTTTGGCGGCAGGGGTCATGACCAGGCTTTCTGCTGTTTTGTTGCTGGCCAGGGCATTGGACAACATCGGTTTGGAATAGAAATCGCCACTGTCGGCCGTGATGACACGAATCTCCATGTCGGGGGACGCCTTGCGCAGCTCGCGCACCAAGGTCCAGGCGGCCACGCCGCTACCAATGATGGTGGTGTTCATGGGGGTAAATTCCTTTTAGAGTGTATCCCGGTCGGCCATGCAACAAGGTGTTGCTTCGCTCTGACAGAAACTGCGGTGATTCGCTAAGATGCATGCTCTAGCGCTGTTTTCCGCGTTACTTTCGCGTAAAGCCGTGTACATTCCGATATTATCGAATGACTTAAACACAATACACATCAAAGGGAGACAACTTTGAGCACATTTGATCACCTCCGCGCTTCTCGTCTGCTGTCCACGCTTGGTTTGGTTCTGTCCGTCACCACCCTGGCGGCCTGTGGTTCGATCAAATCACTCAAGGATGTGCCCGAGTATCTGGATTCTGAATTTGAAAACGTGGGTCCCCGTGATTTCATCACCAAGGTCGACCTGGCCCGCGTGAAGTTGGGAATGAGCCCACTGCAGGTCAAAAACAAAATCGGTGCGCCCATGTTGAGCAACACCGAAGACCAGTCCCGTTGGGACTACGTCGTGAAGCAGGGAGAAGGCGCTGGGGATGAATACGTGCCTTATGGCGTGTATTTCAAGGATGACAAAGTGGTTCGAGTGGCCGCACTGGAAAAACCACCTGCAAGCACCGTTAAAACCGACGCTGCAGCTGCACCGGCTGCAGCCCCGGCTGAAGCCGTCCCAGCGGCTGACCTGTTGGCCTCGGACCCTGCGCCCGCTGCAAGTGCTGACGTGGGTGACGGCGCGGCCATCGCCGACATGCTCAGCAACTGGGCAGCAGCCTGGTCGTCCAAAGACGTTGCCGGTTACATGGGCTTCTACGCCGATTCATTCAAGCCCAGCAAAATGACCCGCTCTGCTTGGGAGAAGCAGCGCAAACAGCGCCTGTCCGCACCCGAGACCATCAGCGTGACCTTGTCGGATATTCAAGTCAAAATGACGTCTGACAGCATGGCAACTGTGAGCTTCAAGCAGGAATACGCATCCAACAAGTTCAAGGATGTGGGCCACAAAACCCTGAAGCTGGTCAAGTCTGCCGGTGGTTGGAAAATTGAACGGGAAGAGTTCAGCAAGTAATCGAATACGTTTTAACAAAAAAGCCCGTGCTGAAAGGCACGGGCTTTTTTGTTGGTCGACAGTTACACACTCTTGGTGTTGGTCAATCAGACATCCGAAATCTGGATTTTCCCAGAACCATCCAGCCGCTCAACAAAGTCACTGCCCATGAGTTTGGACGGTGTGTAGGCGCCGCCCGGAATGTTTTTCTCCATCAGGATATAACTGGCCACAGCCAATGAGCCGGTCACCGTCAGGCTGTAGCCATTCGCAGTTTTCACCCGGGCCACCACGGTTTGTCCAGCCTCATTGCGGGCTTCACCCCACACATAAGCTGGCATCTTTCCCCGTTGCTCCTCGTTGGGGCCTTCGACCTTTCCAGCCTGGCTTTTGAGAATGCCCTGAACCAGTCCCAGGCCCAGAATGGGGCGAGCCAGATTGGCTGCGCGCATCATTCGCACCGACTTTGCCGAGGAGGGGATGTAAACCTCAACATTTCGAATCCCCGTGCTGTGGAAGGCAGTGGACACATCGCCCCACGGAATGGTAACGGCAAACTTGGTCCCGTTTCCAAAATTGATTTCACGGGTTTTGTAACCCAAGCCAACAGCCTTGATTTCGCCATCTTCACGCACGCGTCCGCCCATTTTCATGGCTTCAACGGTGGTTTTTGCCGTGCCGGACGACAGGCCGCTGCGCGAGTCAAAACCCAGGGTCAAGTGGGTGGCATCCGGCAAGGTTTCCTTCAGGCGGGCAGCCACGCAATCGGTGGGAATCACATCAAACCCCACCCCTGGGCACAGCACAATTTTCGCCTTGCGGGCCTTGGAGCTCAGTTCTTGAGCCAGCTCAAACACCGAAATTTCGCCGGTAATGTCCAGGTAGTGCGTTTTGTTCTGGATGCAGGCAAACATCATCGGTTCGGCTGTTTGCGAAAAGGGTCCGGCACAATTCAGCACCAGGTCCACATCCTGAAGCCCTTCGAACAATGCAGTGTCGTCTTGCAAACCGAATGCCCTGCTGGGCAGGTTGAGTTCGCCTGCCAAGGCTTGAATGCGCGCCTCGTTGCGGCCAGCCAAAATAGGGCGCAGGCCGCGCTTGGCTGCCTCGCGGGCAATCAATTCTCCGGTGTACCCGTTGGCACCGTAAATCATCCAGGGCATTTCTTCTCCTAAAAGCAAAAATCGCCCCAGGTGTCCCGGGGCGATTCAATGGGTGTCGTCCGTGAATCAGGACTCAAGCTTGGCTTTGACGCGGTCGATGAATGTACCCACTTGGGCTTCAAACTCGGATTTCACAATACCTTCGGCAATCCCTTTCATCAGGCGGGGCACCGGCATTTCAAATTCACCGCTGGACCGGAACGCGATTGAGCAGGCCTTGTCCCCTTTTGGGGTGATGATCCATCCGCCGGATACCTGTGCGTTCCCATCGCCAGGTGCCGGGTTCCAGTCAATTTTGGTGGCGCCATCGTTGGTGTATTTCACCGTGTATTTCACCTGGTGCGACAAACCGCCGGCACCGATTTTTTCCATTTCCCACCGCCACACGCCATCCTTCAATTCAACAATCTTGTCGAGCTTGGGGAAGAGGGTAGTGGTGTCGGCCACATTGGCCAGTTGGTCAAAGGCTTTTTTGGCTGAACAGGCCACATTGAATGTGCGTTCAATTTTTACGTTCACGTTGACTGCCATGTTCTCCTCTCTGCTTTGTTGTGGGCTGTTCTTGTCCGGGTGATACACCTCGAGCGTTGTAGGAAGTGTATCGGGTTCTAGGCCGCATGGTGAGGGCTTTTGCGCAACTATGGCACGCTTCGGTGCGGGTTTGCGGGCAACACCTTCGGCCTGACGTTTGTTCACAGTGCGTCTTTTGCAATGCAAAACTCATCAAGTGATCGAAACGCAAGGGTTTTCGGGTGATATAGGCCAAGTGATTGTTTTTATTGGTGCAATGCAGCAGAAAAACTTGAATTATTTCGAATCGAGCCTCTAGAAAAATGACTGTATTTTTGCTGCAATGAGGTTGACAGTTGTTCACCGAAGGCGCATGTTACGCTCCAGTAACTTTGATGGCATTCAAGGGGATTTACCATGTCAAATGTTCTTTTTGGTCTTTTCGCAGCCGTTGTGCTGGTAGGCCTGGTTTACAGCGGCGCTAGCCTGCTGACTTTCACCGCCGCCGTTGGCGCAGCTGCTTTGGGCTTTTACGCCCTGGGTGGTTTGGGCCCGGTTGGTCTGACCATTTTCGCGGTGCTGTATGTGCCCGTGGCTGTGGTGCTCAACGTGCCTGCCTTGCGCCGCGGTGTGTTGACCTCTCCAATTTTCAAAGCCTTCTCCAAGGCGCTGCCGGCCATGAGCCAAACCGAGAAAGACGCGCTTGAAGCAGGCGACACTTGGTGGGAAGCTGAAATGTTCGGTGGCAAGCCCGACTGGTCCAAGCTGATGAACGTCAAGTACACCGAGCTGACTGCGGATGAAAAATCGTTCCTGGAGAACGAAACCGAAGAATTGTGCAAGATGCTCGACGACTGGAAAATCACCTTCGAACTGAAGGATTTGCCCCAGGAAGTGTGGGATTTCATGGGCAAGAACAAATTCTTTGCCATGCTGATCGCCAAAGAGCACGGCGGTTTGGGTTTCTCCCCTTACGCGCAAAGCTGCGTGGTGGCCAAAATTGCAACCCGTTCGCTGACAGCCTCTGTGACTGTGATGGTGCCCAACTCCTTGGGCCCAGGCGAACTGATCATGCACTATGGCACCCAAGAGCAAAAAGACTACTGGCTGCCCCGTTTGGTGGACGGCCGTGAAATTCCTTGCTTTGGTCTGACCGGTCCTGAAGTGGGTTCCGACGCATCCGCCATTCCTGATACCGGTGTTGTGGTCAAGCGCAACATCAATGGCAAGGAAGAGCTTGGCATCATGCTGAACTTCAGCAAGCGCTACATCACCCTGGCCCCGGTGGCCACCGTGGTTGGCTTGGCATTCAAACTGAAGGACCCGCAGGGTCTGCTGGGCGATGCCAGCAAAACCGATTACGGCATTACCTGTGCTTTGTTGCCTGCGGACACCGCTGGTGTGCAAATCGGCCGCCGTCACTTCCCCGGTGCCGTGTTCATGAACGGCCCCATCATTGGCCGCGACGTGTACATTCCGCTGACTTCCATCATTGGTGGTCGCGAAATGGCCGGCAAGGGCTGGCGCATGCTGGTTGAATGTTTGTCTGCAGGTCGTGGTATTTCCCTGCCTGCGCTGTCTGCAGCGTCCGGCTGGGGCATGTACCTCGCCACTGGCGCGTACGCCCGTATTCGTCGCCAGTTCAAGCTGCCCATTGGCAAGTTTGAAGGTGTTCAGGAAGCCACCGGTAAAATCGGGGGCCTCACCTACAAGCTGGAAGCTTCTCGCGTGTTGACTGCAACCGCCTGTGCCGAGTGTGCACCGTCGGTGGTCACCGCCATGATGAAGTACCACATGACTGAAATGATGCGCGAAATCATCCTGCGCTCTATGGACGTGCACGGTGGTCGTACGGTGATTCTTGGCCCACGCAACTACCTGGGTCAGGCCTACCAAGCCATGCCTGTGGCCATTACCGTGGAAGGTGCCAACATCATGACGCGCAACCTGATCGTGTTCGGTCAGGGTGCCATTCGCTGCCATCCTTGGGTGCTGAAAGAAATGCAAGCCGCCCAAAACCCCAACAAGGCTGAAGGTCTGCGTGATTTCGACAAGGCTTTCTTTGGTCACCTGGGCCACATTTTCAACCGCGCCATGCGTGCGCTGGTGCTGGGCTTGACCGGCAACCGTTTGGCCAAGAGCCCAGTGTCCGGTGAAATGGCTGTGTATGCCAAAGCGTTGGAGCGCCGCTCTGCTGCGCTGGCCTTTACAGCTGACGTGGCCATGGGCGTGTTGGGTGGTGAACTGAAGCGCCGCGAGCGTCTGTCATCTCGCCTGGGCGATGTGTTGAGTCACCTGTACATGGCCACAGCCGTGATCAAGTACTACGAAACCAATGGTCGCAACAAGGAAGAACTGGCACACGCCAAGTGGGCGATTGAAGATTCCATCGCTGAAATCGACAAAGCCTTTGTTGAATTTAACCGCAACTTCCCTGTGAAAGCGATTGGTGGCCTGCTGAACTTCGTGGCCTTCCCCTTTGGCATGGGCAAAACCCGTGGCCCAAGCGACACGCTGAACGCCCAGGTTGCTGACCTGATGATGGAACGCAATGTGTTCGCCGAGCGCCTGCTGGACAAGGTGTTTGTGGGTGAAGGTTCCTCTGACCCAACAGGCCGTATTCTGGAAGCCGCTGACAAGCTGATCTCCATTGAGCCTGGCTACAGCAACTTCCTGAAAGCCGTATCCTCCGGCAAGGTGGTTGGTGAAGGCCTGGAAGCCCAGTTGCAAGATGCGGTGGCCAAGAAGCTCATCACCGCTGAATTGGCTCAGGGCATTCGTGAATACGAACCCATCCGCTTCGACGCCATCCTCACCGATGACTTCAGCAAGGAATACCTGCGCACCAACGGCCAAATTCCCGATGAGATCATCGAAGCCAAGCCAGTGTCTGAATACAAGGAAGCTGCTTGATTTAAAAAAGGAAGTTTTTTGCTGCGACTTTGTTGTAGTAAAAACCGCTCAAAAGCCCGGCCTTGGCCGGGCTTTTTTTATGTCTGTTTGAGGCCATTTGCGCTATGCTGAAAGCATGGCCCTTTCACTGATACGCGACAAACGCTTCGGCGCTTTTTTCTGGACGCAGTTTCTCGGTGCGTTCAACGACAATCTTTTGAAATTCGCGGTCACGCTGGCGGTGACCTACAATGACGCCTTGCGTGGTGACTGGTCGGCAGGCTTGCTCGTCAACCTCATCGCGGGTCTGTTCATATTGCCTTTCGTGATTTTTTCAGCCACCAGCGGGCAGTTGGCTGACAAATACGACAAAACCAAAGTCATGCGCTTGGCCAAATGGCTGGAGCCATTCATCGTGCTCATCACCGGTGTGGGTTTCCTGCTCAATTCAGTCGAGTTGCTGGTGGTCGCTGTGTTCTTGTTGGGTTCACAAGCCGCCTTTTTCGGACCCGCCAAATATGCCTACTTGCCCGACCAACTCAAACCCCATGAGCTGGTCATGGCCAATGCCGTGGTTGAGTCGGCCACCTTCATGGCCATTTTGCTGGGCACCATCGCTGCCGGTAGCCTGATGAGTGCCGATGCTGGCCACACGGTGGTGTACGTGGTGTGTGGTTTTGGGTTTGTGGTGGCGTTGACGGGTGTGTGGTCCGCCCACCGCATGCCGCTCACCCCGTCGCATTCGCCGCAACTGGTGGTCAACTGGAATGTCATCTCCGAGACTTGGCGAAATGTTCGCTTTGCTACCCGATTGTCGGCGGTGTGGCCATCCCTGTTGGGCATTTCCTGGTTGTGGTTTGTAGGTGCCACGTACCTCACTCAATTTCCCTTGTTGACCCAAACGGTGTTCAATGCCAGCGCGGGTGTTGCCACGGTATTGTTGTTTTCGTTCACCGTGGGGCTGGGCATTGGAGCGTTCTGGTGCGAGAAGTTGTCCCACAAACGGATTGAAATGGGGCTGGTCTTGATCGGTTTGATGATCATGGTCATTGCCGGGCTGTTGTTGCATGGAGTGCTGGTCACTTACACGTCTGTTGGCAGCCAACAAGGCGTGCTGCTGTTTTTCTCCCAGCTTCCAAACCTTGCCATTCTTCTACTGTTTGTGGCCATTAGCGCAGGGGTTGGTCTCTACAGCGTCCCCTTGTATTCCACCATGCAAGCGCTGGCCCCCAAAGATGCCCGGTCGCGGGTGGTGTCGGCAAACAACATCGTCAACTCCTTCTTCATGGTGGTGTCTGCCGGTTTTGCAATCACCATTTTGTTGGCCACACGGGGTCAGGTGGTTTGGGTGTTTTCAGCGGTCACGGCGCTCAATGCAGTGGCCCTCGGCTTGTGGTGGTTCAAGCAACCGTATGTGGTATTGCGCGCAGCGCTGTTGTTCAAGGTGCGGCGCCGAAATTTGCCCCAGTTGGCCGATGTGGATCATCTCGGCGACCCCGGTGGCCACCTCATTGTGTTTCCAACGTTGCTCCACGAAAACTATCTGTACCGCATGGCGGGCCTTCCACTGGAAATGACAGTCGTGTTGTCGGGGCGTCTCAAGTCCAGTGGTTTTGTCGAGTGGTTGCGCAAGCGCCGGTTCATTCTCGAATTCACCAAGTTGTCCGAAGTGGATGCGCAAAAGGAATTGATTCGCCAGATTGCAACACACATGCAGGAGGAGCGGTCGATTGCCATCGACAAGCCGATGTATGAGCTGCTGCGCAAACAATACCGACTCGATGACATGCCTGCGGTGCTCGCCAAGAAAGGGATCAGCATGGGTATTCTCGAATTTCATGAAGAATTGAAGAATGACCATGCAATTTCCCAGCCGATTTGGCGTCTAAGTAAACGAATGCTCCAACCCGCTCAAGGGATGTGAGCGACGCATTGGAAAGGGGATAGTGAACCTGAAAGAATTAGTCCGCGGTTGAATGCAAGGGTTGGCGACAATGCCAACACAGCGAGCACCAAAACAGCGCATTGGCAAACTGGCGAGGTGGCCTGTTTTTTGCAACTTGATCGGCAGATGGGAATATTGAGTTTGAGCGCGAAATGAAATCGTGCGCAGGTCAAATCATGCTAAAGCATGAACGGTGAAAGCGAGTTGTGCAGGAGGGTACCATGAACACTGAGCTTGACAAACCAACTGTGAATTCCGGCGGCGACGACCTGTTTGGTCAGTTCCAGTCCCGATATTCATCCCTTCAACAAACCGAGATGAGCCTGGAAGAGTACCTTGAACTCTGCAAGGTTGAGCCCATGACTTACGCCAGCGCTGCTGAGCGCATGCTGCATGCAATCGGTCAGCCCGAAGTCATCGACACACGAAACGACCCACGTCTCTCCCGGCTATTTGCCAACCGCGTGCTGCGCCGTTATCCATCCTTCAAAGAGTTTTACGGCATGGAAGAGGTGATTGAGAACATCGTCGCTTACTTCCGGCATGCTGCGCAGGGCCTCGAAGAGCGCAAGCAGGTGCTCTATCTGCTGGGGCCGGTGGGCAGCGCCAAGTCCTCGTTGGCCGAGCGCTTGAAAGCCTTGATGGAGGAAATGCCCATCTACGCACTCAAAGGCTCACCGGTGAACGAAAGTCCCTTGGGTCTGTTTGACCCTGCTCAATTTGGCTCTTCCCTTGAAGACAAGTACGGCATCCCCAAGCGTTACCTGACAGGGATTGCCAGCCCTTGGGCCACCAAGCGCATGAAAGAGTTTGGCGGCGACTTGCGCAAGTTCCGCGTGGTCCGCCTGATGCCTTCCACACTGAACCAAGTGGCGATTGCCAAAACCGAACCAGGCGACGAAAACAACCAAGACATTTCCGCATTGGTGGGCAAGGTGGACATCCGCATGCTCAACCAATTCAGCCAGGACGACCCCGATGCGTACAGTTTTTCCGGTGGATTGTGCCTGGCCAACCAGGGTCTGCTGGAATTCGTGGAAATGTTCAAAGCGCCCATCAAGATGCTGCACCCTCTGCTGACTGCCACGCAGGAGCGCAACTTCAAAGGGACTGAAGGTTTTGGCTCGATTCCGTTTGACGGCGTTATTTTGGCCCACAGCAACGAGTCGGAATGGCAGCAGTTCCGCAACAACAAAACCAACGAAGCCTTCCTCGACCGTGTGTATATCGTCAAGGTGCCTTACTGCCTGCGCGTGTCCGAAGAAGTGAAAATTTACGAAAAGCTGTTGGAGCATTCATCGCTCAAGAAGGCGCCTTGTGCACCAGGCACCTTGAACATGATGGCGCAGTTCAGTGTTCTGACCCGCTTGAAAGAGCCGGCCAACAGCAACCTCTACAGCAAGATGCGCGTGTACGATGGTGAAAACCTGAAAGACGTCGACCCCCATGCCAAGCCCTTGCAGGAATATCGCGATGCGGCTGGGCCTGATGAGGGCATGCAAGGCTCGTCCACTCGTTGGGCCTACAAAGTGTTGTCCAAGGTGTTCAACTTTGATCACCATGAAATCGCCGCCAACCCGGTTCACTTGTTGTACGTGCTGGAACAACAGGTGATTAAAGACAACCTGCCCGAGGAGCAAACCCGCAAATATTTGGACTTTGTGAAAAGCTTCCTCACACCCAAATACGCGGAGTTTGTCGCCAAAGAAATTCAGACGGCCTATCTGGAAAGCTACAGCGAATATGGTCAAAACCTGTTTGAGCGGTATATCCAGTTTGCAGACAAGTGGATTCAGAATGAGGAATTCCGAGACCCAGCCACAGGCCAGATCTACGACCGCGAGTCGCTGAACGAAGAGCTCAACCGGATTGAAAAGCCTGCAGGTATTGCCAACCCGAAAGACTTCCGCAATGAGGTGGTCAACTTCGTCTTGAGGGCCCAAGCCAGCAATGCGGGCGTGATGCCTTCTTGGACCAGCTACGAAAAGCTGCGTGAAGTGATTGAGCGCAGCATGTTCAGCAAAACGGAAGACCTGCTGCCGGTCATTTCCTTTGATGCGAAAGGTTCCAAGGAAAATCAGGACAAGCATGACAACTTTGTGGATCGCATGGTGGCCAAGGGTTACACCGAGAAACAGGTCCGCTTGCTGGTGGAATGGCATTTGCGGGTGAAGAAAGCGTCGTAAGGATTCACGACATGGGCGATTCAACCATCATTGATCGCAGGCTGAACGGCAAGCATCGCAGCTTGCCCAACCGGGAACGATTCATTCGCCGTTACAAATCGCAACTCAAAAAAGCGGTGTCGGACGTGGCGGGTGAATCGTCCATTTCCGATGTCAGTGGCGATGGCAAGGTCAAAGTGCGCATTCCCACCCGAGAGGTGTCAGAGCCAACGTTTGTTTACGGTCAGGGTGGCGACACAGAGCGTGTGGTCCCCGGCAACCGGGACTTCGTGCCGGGCGACCACATTCCGCGCCCACAAGGGGGTGGGCAAGGGCAGGGGGGCAACGACCCGGGTGAAGGCAGTGGGGAAGATGCCTTTACCTTCGTGTTGTCGCGAGAAGAATTTCTAAACCTCTACTTCGACGACCTTGAGCTGCCCGAGTTGCTCAAGCGGGAAATTTCGTCCGTCAAACGCTTCAAAAGCCGCAATGCAGGCTACACACGCTCGGGCGCACCCACCGCCTTGTCTGTCATTCGCACCATGAAGGCTTCGCTGATGCGCAGGGTGGCACTGGAACCCCGTGAAGAAGACGATGAGGACGAAGACCACGACCAACTGGACCTCGATTTGCCAGACCCCTCCAAGCGCCCCTATGTGCCGTTTTTGGATGAAGTGGATTTGCGCTTCCGTCACCGCGTTGTGTATCCAGAGCCTTCCACCAATGCCGTCATGTTCTGCCTGATGGATGTTTCCGCATCCATGGATGAAGCCAAGAAGGATTTGGCCAAACGGTTTTACACGCTGCTGTACCTGTTCCTGACGCGCAAATATGAAGAAGTGAAGCTGGTCTTTATTCGTCACACCGATGAAGCAGAGGAAGTCACCGAAGAAGATTTCTTCTATGGCAAAAAAAGTGGTGGGACCGAAATCTTGCCAGCCATGCAACTCATGCACGAGATCATCGAAAAGCGCTACCACGGCAGTGCCTGGAATGTGTATGTGGCCCAAGCGTCGGATGGTGACGCAACCTCTCGGGACGCCAAACGCAGCACCGACTATCTTATCCAGCACATCATGCCCCATGTGCGTTACTACGCATACGTAGAAACCATGCCCACACCGATGTTTGGAATGGCGCGCGCCTCCGATTTATGGGAAAGTTTCGAAGCCGTTGAAGAGCAGTGTGCAGGGCACTTCGCCATGCGCAAGCTGTTCAACCGTCGAGATATTTATCCTGTATTCCGCGGATTGTTTGAAAAAAAGGAAACGGCATTTGGCCGTTGAGCGTTGGGAGGCAAAGCCATGGTGAAGCGCCTGGATTCCGCTGGCAATGAATGGACGTTCGAATTGCTTCGCGATATCGACGAGGTGGTGCATGACATTGCCGCCAATACCTACAAACTGGACACCTACCCCAACCAGATTGAAGTCATCAGCGCTGAACAAATGCTGGACGCCTATTCCAGCGGTGCAATGCCTGTCATGTACCCGCACTGGAGCTATGGCAAGTCCTTTTCCGTGAATGAACACCTCTACGAAACCGGGCAGCAAAATCTCGCTTATGAAGTGGTGATCAACAGCAACCCATGCATCTCCTACCTCATGGAAGAAAACACCATGACCATGCAGACACTGGTGATTGCGCATGCCTGCTATGGCCACAACTCATTCTTCAAGGGCAATTACCTGTTTCGCCAATGGACGCAGGCAGACGCCATCATTGATTACCTGGTGTTCGCCAAAAAATACGTGATGGAGTGCGAAGAGAAATACGGGTTTGATGCGGTGGAGGAAGTGCTGGATGCTGCACACGCCATTCAGCATTTTGGTGTGGACCGATACAAGCGCCGGTTTGAGTCCGAGGCCTCGGTGAAAGCCCGTCGTGACGACTTGGCCGAGGAAAAGCGTCGGCAGTACGATGAAATCATGGCGAAGGTGTCGCCCGTTGAGGCCGCCAAGATCGAGCGCAAGCAAGACAATTACCCCTCTGAGCCCGTTGAAAACCTGTTGTATTTCATCGAAAAAGAGGCGCCCAAGCTGCGCGAATGGGAGCGCGAACTGGTTCGCATTGTGCGGAAAATGTCTCAGTATTTTTATCCGCAGGGGCAAACCAAGGTCATGAACGAGGGTTGGGCCAGCTTCTGGCATTACACCTTGCTCAACACGCTCTACGACCGAAGGCATGTGTCCGACGGATTCATGCTCGAGTTTTTAACCTCACACACCAATGTGGTGTTTCAACCCGACTCACGCGATGGGCGCTACCGAGCGCTCAATCCCTATGCCTTGGGTTTTGCCATGTTTGCAGACATTCGCCGAATGTGTGAAAAGCCCACCGACGAGGACCGTGCCTGGTTTCCTGAATTGGCGGGCAGCGGTGACTGGCTGAAGGCCATCGACTTTGCGATGCGAAATTTCAAAGATGAGTCCTTTATTCGGCAGTTTTTGTCGCCCAAAGTCATCCGTGATTTCCGCCTGTTTGCCATCGCTGACCACGCCAGCGAAAGCGATTTGGTGATCGACAGCATCCACAACGACGAAGGCTACCGACGCATTCGGACGCTGTTGGCTGACCAGTACGCCCGGGAAAGCATGGTGCCCGACATTCAGGTGACTTCCTACGCGCGCATGACGGACCGCTCGTTGACCCTAAGCCACATGAGCCGCCGGGGCAGACCGCTCAACGACGGCGAGGCTGAAAAAACCCTCGCGCACGTGGAGCGTTTGTGGGGTTTCCCGGTTCACCTGGAAACCATCGATGTTCATTGAGACGCGGGTTGCCAAGCCCGCCAAGCTTGATTTGTCGGGTTCAGTTGCCCCCGACGAATTGCCGCTTCCTGCCATGCCCGCGGACATTTGGGCCAAGGCCGATGTATTGCGTTCAAATTTTCATGCTCGGGCACGTCAGTACTTTGACTGCGAGTCCGTGTTGGCCGTGACCGGCATTGAAAGCGGCATTTCAGGTTTGGCGCGCTTGTTTCAGACTTGGTACGGCAGCATGCGTGTGGTGCTGGCAGAGCCCAGTTTTGACCAATGGGACAAGCGTTTTCGACGGGCCAGTCACATTGTTCTGGATTGGCCCGTAGACATGATCCTGGAGGGGGAAATTCCCGAGTGCGATGTCTTGATTTTGGCACGTCCGGTCAATCCAACCTGTGAGTTGATATCCATTGAGCAAGTCAAGGCCCTGGCGCATCGGCTGCGTCATCAAGGTGGCTGGTTGATTCTGGATGAGGCTTACCTGGACTGGACCGATGAGCCCAGTTATGCCGCCTGCATCGACGAATGTCCAGCCATTGTTTTGCGCTCCGTGGCGCCATTTTCTGGTTTGGCTGGTGCCAACCTCGCCTTCGTTTGTGC
This sequence comes from Limnobacter sp., assembly GCF_036405155.1. GTDB lineage: Bacteria > Pseudomonadota > Gammaproteobacteria > Burkholderiales > Burkholderiaceae_B > Limnobacter. The sequence continues at coordinate 127,800 of NZ_DASWYD010000006.1, forward strand.
GCCCAAGGCCGTCTGCTCTGCTTTGCTCCATGAAGTGGGTACACAGGCTGTGTCGGCCCCCCAATGGTGGCTGGCGCTTCAATTTTTTGAAGCAGAGGCCTGGCGGCGCGCTCAACGGGTGCGCCTGCAGCAGGCCGTGGGTCGTCTCGAGCGATTGTGGTCTACCAGGCTTGGTGTCGATGATGCATTGTACAAAGGTGGTTATTTTGTCGCGTTTCGCCATGCAGAAACCGAGGTATGGGCCCAGCAACTGGAACGCTCGGGTATTTTGGTGCGAACTTACCCCACCGAGCAGGGGGTGTTGATTCGTTGCGGGGTACCCAAAACCGAGGCCGATTGGTTGCGTCTGGAGTTGGCCTTGCAAACGCTCAAGAAACACTCCAACAAAGCCGAGAAGGAGGGGTGAGCAACTCCGCAGGAAAGTCTACTGCGCGCGCGTGGCTTCTTCGATGCCGCGAGGACGGGCCTTCGTGCTGACCAAGCGTGTGTTGCACAGGCGGTCCTGTGCAAATTGGCCTTGAGGGTCGAAGAAGGAATAAATAAAACCCAAGCCACTGAGCGACAAAGGCCAACACAGCACATAACGAATCAAAGCTTGACCCCAGCCCACAGTACGTCCTTCCGCGTTCACCAGTTTGATGTGCCAGGTCTTCATGGCCAGGGTTTGACCACCATGCCGCCAAAACCACACAAAATACAAACCAATGACAAAAAACAGCCAGGCCTGACGTTGATGCCTTAAATAAAGCGCGTGTTTGCTTTGGGTGAGCGTGTCAAAGAAGTAGCCCGCAATAAACACCACGCCGAACAGCAACATGGTTTCATACAGCATGCAGGCCAGTCGGCGTTTACGGCTGGGGGATATCAAGCCATGGTCGAGGATTCGTGAATTCATGGACGAAGTTTAGCTTGACCTGTGGCCCGTTTTGAGCAGAGGAAATGTTTTGTGAGAATTGAATTGTTGGGGTGATTGCTAGCGACCACGCCCACGGGAGCGTTCTTGGTAGCCTTCCCGTTCTTCGGGGCGAAGGGTTTGGTAGCTATTCCAGCTGGAGTTTTTTTCACCCTGCTGTTTTTCACGCAGCGCTTTGTAGTTTTCCCGGGCAGCGGCCTTTTCTTGCGGGGTCAGTTCGCGCCAGGTGCTCACACGCTCTCGCATGATGTTCTGCCGTTCCGGGGCTTCGTTCTCATATTTTTTACCCACATGCAACCAGCGTTCCTGTTGAGCAGGCGTCATGTTGTTCCAGTCGTTGCGCATCGGCTCCAGCAGCTCCTGTTGCTTGGGGCTGAGTGAATTCCAGGGTGTTTTAGCCAAGGCATCGGTTGTTTGAACCCCCAGCACGAACAGCAGACCAGCGGTCAAGCTCCAGCACTTCAAACGTGTAATGGTATGGTTCATGATGAACAAGCTCCGGTTCAAATGGCCGCCTGACCTTCAGGCGCCAGTTTTTGAATCCATTCATCGATGGCGTCATCAGGCGGCAGTTGGCCTTCTTTGGGCTGTTTGGTCGTGAAGTTCACAAAGCCACGGTCGAGGTAGGCATCGGGGGGCAGGTCATCCGACAAAATGGCTGCATCCAAATCGGCGGTTTCGGTCACTTTGGCGTTGTAAGCGTCAGTTCCAAATTTTACAACCCCAGCAACCGATATTGCGACGAATGCTGCGCTAAGCGCCAAAGACAGGGCAGGGCGATTAAACCAGTTGGACACCGTTTCAAAAAAGCCAACAGTGCCACCAGTGGATTGCTTTTTGAAAGCAGGGCGGGCGTGTTGGGCAGTTTGGGCTGCTTTCAAGGCGTGGGCCTGAAGGGCCATTGCGATGGAATCATTCAGACGTGACTGCACGTTGGCCGGCAGTGTTTCAACCGATTCGTCCAACATCCGCTTAATGTGTGCCGCGGTAAGCCGTTCCTCGTTCATGACCTAAACCCTTGCTGTTTGAGCACAGCAGCCAACGCTTTCGTGGCCCGTGAGCAGTGCGTTTTCACGCTGCCTTCCGAGCATCCCATGATCTTTGCGGTCTCCGCCAAGTCCATCTCTTCCCAATAACGCAGCAGAAAGGCCTGCCGTTGACGTTCTGGGAGGTTTTCGATGGCCTCTTGAATGGCGGCCATGTTTTGTTGGGTTTCCACCTCAGTCTGTGCGCTCTCGTGTTGAGAGTCATCTTGGGCCAAGAGGTTCTCGAGGACGTCATAATCCTCCTCTTCAGCCTTTTGAAAGCTGGAAAAGAGGGTCGTCCAAGTGTTTCGGACCTTTTGGCGCCGATGGTAGTCGAGAATGGTGTTTTGCAGAATTCGGGTAAACAGCATCGGCAGTTCTTCTGCCGGCTTGTCACCGTACTTTTCAGACAGCTTCATCATACTGTCTTGGACCAGATCCAGCGCGCTTTCTTCGTTTTTCACGGCAAACATGGCCTGCCGGAACGCTCTGGGCGTCACCTCCCGCAGAAATTCTTCAAGTTCTCTCGTGCTGGCCATGTTGTTCTGTCGAGTCTCGAGTGTGAAGAATCCGAAGGGGTGGGCGGTTGTGGACCCGGTTCAATTGAAAACACCAAATCGCATAGGATGATAACAAAGCACGGGGCAAAATTCTTGACCGAAGGGCGGTTAACCGCTACCATCGCGTTCTACCCTTAATTTGTCCTAGTCATCCAGCATACCCTTGTTGTTTTGGCGAAAGACGCGCTAGGGCGCTGAAACCGTGTTTCAGAAGCCCATGGCCAACCTGCCCGACATAATCGGGTCGAGATCGCCAGCGCTTTGCGACATGTCCATACCCACAAGGTTGTTCATCTCCCCAAAGCCTGTGCCCCACGGCAATGCGATCCAGGACGGCATCCGACCAATGTCCCGTGGATTTTGTCAGGATTTGAAAAATGGAATACACAGGCGCGGAAATCGTTGTCAAATGTTTAGAAGAAGAAGGTGTTAAGCATGTTTTTGGCTACCCAGGTGGTGCCGTGCTGTACATCTATGATGCCATTTTCAAGCAAGATGGCTTCGAGCACATTCTGGTGCGTCACGAGCAGGCCGCTGTGCACGCAGCCGATGCTTACTCCCGTTCAAGCAACAAGGTTGGCGTTTGTCTGGTGACATCCGGCCCTGGCCTCACGAATGCGGTAACCGGCATTGCCACAGCCTACATGGACTCCATCCCCATGGTGATCCTGTCTGGCCAAGTGCCCACGCACGCCATTGGTCAAGACGCTTTCCAGGAATGCGACACCGTGGGTATTACTCGCCCCTGTGTGAAGCACAACTTCCTGGTGAAGGACGTCAAAGACCTCGCCCGTGTCATGAAAGAGGCGTTCTACATTGCCCGCACTGGCCGTCCAGGACCAGTGCTGGTCGACATTCCCAAAGACATCACCATCCACAAAACCACGTTTGATTACAGCGAGCCGGTAAAAATGCGCTCCTACAATCCGGTGGTCAAGGGCCATCAAGGTCAAATCAAAAAAGCGGTGCAGATGATTCTGGATGCCGAGCGCCCCATGATCTACACCGGTGGTGGTGTTGTGTTGGGTGATGCTTCCCCCGAACTGCACCGCTTGGTGGAGTGGGTGGGTGCGCCCGTCACCAACACCCTGATGGGTTTGGGTGCTTTCAAGGCGACCGACAAGAAATTCGTGGGCATGCCCGGCATGCACGGCACCTACGAAGCCAACATGGCCATGCAAAACTGCGACGTGCTGATTGCCATCGGCGCGCGTTTTGATGACCGGGTGATTGGCAACCCCAAGGATTTTGCGTCCATTCCGCGCAAAATCATTCACATCGATATCGATCCATCTTCCATTTCCAAACGGGTGAAAGTGGATGTGCCCATTGTGGGCAATATCAAAGACGTGTTGGTCGACCTCATGCAACTGCTGGATGAAAGCGGCCGCCGCGTTGACCAAGGCAAGTTGCAAGGCTGGTGGGCGCAGGTTGAGAAATGGCGCGAGCGCAAGTGCCTGGGCTACGCCAACTCCGACGAAGTCATCAAGCCGCAGTTCGTGGTTGAAAAGCTGTGGGAGGTCACCGGTGGTGATGCCTTCATCACCTCGGACGTGGGCCAACACCAAATGTGGGCTGCGCAGTACTACAAGTTTGACAAACCCCGCCGCTGGATCAACTCCGGTGGTTTGGGCACCATGGGTGTGGGCCTGCCCTACGCCATGGGCGTGCAAATGGCCAACCCCGATGCATTGGTGGCCTGTATTACCGGCGAAGCGTCCATCCAGATGAACATTCAGGAATTGTCGACCTGCTTCCAGTACCACTTCACCCCGAAGATTTGTAACCTCAACAACCGTTATCTGGGCATGGTTCGCCAGTGGCAGCAGCTGGATTACGGCTCACGCTATTCCGAGAGCTACATGGACGCCTTGCCCGATTTCGTCAAACTGGTGGAAGCCTACGGCCATGTGGGCATGCAGATCACCAAACCCGCCGATGTAGAGCCCGCCTTGCGGGAAGCCTTCGGCAAGTACAAGGACCGCCTGGTGTTCATGGACTTCATCACCGACCGCACCGAAAACGTGTGGCCCATGGTGAAGGCCGGCAAGGGGCTGACCGAAATGCTGCTGGGTTCAGAGGAGCTGTAATCACATGGAACACGCAAACATGAGACACATCATTTCCGTTCTCCTGGAGAACGAACCGGGCGCTTTGTCCCGTGTGGTGGGCCTGTTCTCGGCCCGTGGCTACAACATCGAAACATTGACTGTGGCCCCCACGGAAGATGAAACCCTGTCACGCATGACCATCGTGACGGTGGGCTCCGATGACATCATCGAGCAGATCACCAAGCACCTGAACCGTTTGATTGAAGTGGTGAAAGTGGTGGACCTGACCGACGGAGCACACATCGAACGCGAGCTGATGCTGGTAAAATTGCGCGCAGTTGGCAAAGAGCGGGAAGAGATCAAGCGCACCGCTGACATCTTCCGCGGTCGCATCATTGATGTGACCGAAAAAAGCTACACCATCGAACTGACTGGCAACAAGTCGAAACTGGATGCATTCCTGGACGCGATTGACCGCACTGCCATTCTGGAAACTGTCCGCACAGGCAGCTCTGGTATTGGTCGCGGAGAGCGCATTCTCCGCGTGTAATCCGCAAGCCATTAACCTCACATTGACGCAAGGAAACTGACATGAAAGTGTATTACGACAAAGATGCGGATCTGTCCCTGATCCAGAAGAAGAAGGTCTCCATCATTGGTTACGGCTCCCAAGGCCATGCCCACGCACAAAACCTGCGTGACTCCGGCGTGGACGTGGTGGTTGGTCTGCGCAAAGGTGGTGCCTCCTGGTCCAAAGCCGAAGGTGCTGGCCTGAAAGTGAAAGAAGTGGCCGACGCTGTTCGCGAAGCCGACGTGGTCATGATCCTGTTGCCTGACGAAAACATTCCTGAGGTGTACAACAAGGAAGTGGCCCCCAACATCAAGCCCGGTGCGGCATTGGCGTTTGCCCACGGCTTTAATGTGCACTACAACCAGGTTGTACCCCGTGCCGACATCGACGTCATCATGATCGCCCCCAAAGGCCCTGGTCACACCGTGCGTTCCGAATACCTGAAAGGCGGCGGCGTTCCCTCCCTGATCGCGGTTTATCAGGACAAGTCCGGCTCTGCCAAAGATGTGGCATTGGCCTATGCGGCTGCCAACGGCGGCACCAAGGGTGGCGTGATCGAAACCAACTTCCGCGAAGAAACCGAAACTGACCTGTTCGGCGAACAAGCCGTGTTGTGCGGTGGCGCTGTTGAATTGGTGAAGGCTGGTTTTGAAACACTGGTTGAAGCCGGTTACGCGCCCGAAATGGCCTACTTCGAATGTCTGCACGAACTGAAGCTGATCGTGGACCTGATGTACGAAGGCGGCATTGCCAACATGAACTACTCCATTTCCAACAATGCGGAATACGGTGAGTATGTGACTGGCCAACGCGTGATTGCCGACCAGGCCCGTGCTGCCATGAAGGAATGTCTGGCCAACATCCAGAACGGTGAATACGCCAAGCGTTTCATTCTGGAAGGCCGTACCAACTATCCTGAAATGACTGCACGTCGTCGCTTGAACGCCGCGCACCCCATCGAAGTGGTGGGTGCACAACTGCGCGCCATGATGCCTTGGATCTCCAAGAACAAGCTGGTCGATCAGTCCAAAAACTGATGGTTCACCGATGGCTGGGCATTCGCCTAGTCATTGTAAAAAAACCCTGGTCCGTCATGGTCCGGGGTTTTTTGTTGGTGACAGCTTTGCATCTGTAGAGGTCACCTTTCAGATTCTTATCGGTGAAATCGCACAAAAATACCCCGCACGGGTGTGTTTTGCTTTATAAAATCGACTTCAACACCATTCACAATAAATAACGATGAACTATCCCCACCCGATTATCGCCCGTGAGGGTTGGCCCTTCCTTGCAATCGTTGGCATCCTTGCACTGGCATTGCAGTCTTTTGGTTTGAGCTTTCTGTCGCTGTTGGCCTGGATTCTGTTCGTGTTCGTCCTGCAGTTTTTCCGTGATCCTCCCCGGTACATTCCCAGCCAAAAAAACGCTGTTGTGTCGCCAGCCGATGGGCGCATTGTGGCTGTTGAACGCACGGACGACCCCTATGCCCAGCGTGAGGCCCTCAAAATTTCGGTGTTCATGAACGTGTTCAATGTGCACTCCAACCGCATTCCGATCGGTGGCGAAATCAAGACAGTGGATTATTTTCCCGGTCTGTTTGTGAATGCCGACCTGGACAAGGCCAGTACGCAAAATGAACGCAATGCGGTGGTGATTCACACCGACAGCGGCGCCACAGTGACTGCCGTTCAAGTGGCCGGCTTGATTGCACGACGCATTCTTTGCTACGTAAAACCTGCTGACACGGTTGAAAAGGGCCAGCGATATGGGTTTATCCGCTTTGGTTCCCGCGTGGATGTGTACTTGCCGGTCGACTGCGTCCCCAAGGTTGCGATTGGTGACAAAGTGTCGGCGTCTTCCTCAATTCTGGCCGAACTGGTGTCCTAAGCCCTATGCGATTCAAGCGCAATAAAAACCGGTTTGGGGCGCCCCGGCGGGGCATGGTCAACACGTTAAGGCCTGCCGGTCAGCCCCACAAAGGGGTTTACCTGTTGCCGAACCTGTTCACCACGGCTGCACTGTTTTGTGGGTTTTACGGCATTGTGCAGGCCATGGGACAGCAGTTCACCACGGCGGCAGTGGCCATTTTTGCGGCCATGGTGCTGGACAGCCTGGACGGTCGCGTAGCCCGCATGACGAACACCCAAAGTGCTTTTGGCGCCGAATATGACAGTCTGGCCGACATGGTCAGCTTCGGCGCAGCCCCGGCATTGATTGTGTATGAATGGGCTTTGCATGGCATGGGTAAACTGGGCTGGGTTGCTGCTTTTGTGTATGTGGCCGGTGCTGCGTTGCGTTTGGCCCGATTCAACACGAATGCCGCCAAAGTGGACAAGGCCTGGTTTCAGGGCTTGCCCAGTCCGGCAGCCGCGGCCCTAGTCACCGGTTTTGTTTGGGTAATGGACGATGTCAAAATGGCAGGTGCCGAGCTGGACTGGTTGGCTTGGACCATCACCTTTTACGCGGGCGTCACCATGGTGTCGTCGGTGCCGTTTTTCAGTGGCAAAGATTTCCACTTCCGAAAAAGCGTCCCGTTTTTGGTGTTGGCACTGATTCCGCTGGCCTTTGCCTTGGCCTCGCAAGACCCACCCAAGGTACTGTTTGGCGTGTTTGTGTTGTATGGCCTGTCCGGCTATGTGGTGTACCTGGTACGGCGTTTGAAGGGGCTGGGGTTGAAAGGCCTGGACATTGAGGAAGACAAGCACTTTTAAGCTCAATTTGGTTTCTGACATTGCTGGTTCTTTGCGGTGCATCGAATGAGCCACTGGGCGTACACCTCGCCCTTGGCGACGGCCAATCTGTTGCTCAAAACCTGGGCCTCGCGATCGCTGAGGTCGACCCTCCAAAAGACATGGTCGGGAATCGACCTCTGGGCCAGCTCGCTGAGCTTGGCCCACCGCGCCTGCTCGTCACGGTTTTGCAGATTGTCCTGACTGTCGCTGCAGGGGAGGTGAACCGCGCAGGCCTCCGCCTGCACCGAGCCCTAGCAATGCCGGTATGCCCGGCGCCGAACAGTCAGCCCCCCGATTGGCTTGACCCGTACAGCATTCGAATACACGGACCGAGATGTTTGAGCCACGCAGTGGCGAGTTATCGGTCCGGTTCGAAGGCGCGGGGCAACCTTTACCTTCGGGGGCGTTCGGCATGGGCGACCGGTGTTGCTGAAGGGGAGGCCAGCAGGGCAACCTTTTCCTCCGGGGAGCGCTCGGCACGGGCACCGGCGTTGCTGAGGGGGACCAATAACCCGCGCGGGCTCCCGATGTTGCGACGAGCCACCATAGTGCAACGCCAAGTAAGCAAACTTCGTGATTTCCCGTAATTCCTCTTTTTCACCACAAAAAAACACCCGAACCCAAAAAGAGGTTTAGGGGTGTTTCTCTAATCTGATATTCTCTCAAATACTCTGAAAACATCAGCAATGGTGTTTTTTGCTATCCAAACCCGGGCAGGAGCCCAAGGAATGGACGGGGAGTGCGGTGTATGAACCCACGTGTGTAGGGATTCGGTCCGAACAGCGGTCGCTGCGGTCGAGTCCGAACCCCACATCTTGAACGAGAAACTCGGAGAAAGGTGAAGCGCAAATGATGCGACAATCTAGACAAAATTCGTACCTGTTCGGCGGCAATGCGCCCTATGTCGAAGAGATGTACGAGGCCTACCTGGACAACCCTGGGTCGGTATCTGAAAAATGGCGCGCATATTTTGACCAGCTGCAGATGGTCCCGTCGTCTCATGGCGATGTCAACGAGCGGGATGTGGCTCACGCCCCCGTCATTGAGTCCTTTGCGCAACGGGCCAAAAAAGGCTTCATCCAGCCTCAAATCCAGTCCGCTGACCTTGAAGTTGCCAAAAAGCAGGTGCATGTTCAGTCCATTGTGGCTGCGTACCGCTTCCTCGGTTCCCGGTTTGCCGATCTTGATCCGCTCAAGCGTCAAGAGCGCCCCAACATCCCCGAGCTAGACCCCGCATTTTATGGCCTCACCGAGGCCGACATGGACATCACCTTCTCGGCGTCGAACACCTATTTTGGCCAAGACCAGATGACGCTGCGGGACATCGTGAAGTCCCTGCGCGACACGTACTGCCGATCCATTGGCATCGAATACATGCACATCAGCGACCCGGCCCAGAAGCGCTGGTTGCAGGAGCGCATGGAATCCACCCGGGGCACGGCGCAGTTGACTGCCGATGAGAAGCTGCGCATTCTGGAGCGCTTGACGGCCGCTGAAGGCCTTGAGCGCTATTTGCACACACGCTATGTGGGTCAAAAGCGTTTTTCACTGGAGGGCGGCGAGTCCTTCATCGCTTCGCTGGACGAAGTGATTCAGCGGGCCGGCAAAAACGGTGTTCAGGAAACGGTGATCGGCATGGCCCACCGCGGCCGACTGAACGTGCTGGTCAACATTTTGGGCAAAGCGCCAGGCCAGCTGTTCGAAGAATTTGAAGGCAAGCATGCGGACGATTTGCCTGCTGGTGACGTGAAGTATCACCAAGGCTTTTCCTCGGACGTGGTCACGCCAGGTGGCCCCATGCACTTGTCCCTGGCGTTTAACCCGTCTCACCTCGAAATCGTCAACCCGGTGGTTGAAGGTTCCGTGAAGGCGCGTCAGGAGCGTCGCGGCGACAAAGACGGCAAGCAAGTGCTGCCAGTGCTGGTGCACGGTGATGCTGCGTTTGCCGGCCAAGGTGTGGTGATGGAAACCCTGAACCTGGTTCACACCCGTGGTTATGGCACGGGTGGTACCGTGCATGTGGTGATCAACAACCAGATCGGTTTTACAACGTCTGACCCCCGCGACAGCCGCTCGACGTTGTACTGCTCCGACGTGGTCAAGATGATTGAAGCGCCGGTGTTCCACGTCAATGGTGACGATCCTGAAGCGGTCATTTTCGTGACCCAGTTGGCGCTGGATTTCCGGATGCAGTTCCAGCAAGACGTGGTAATCGACATCGTCTGCTTCCGCAAATTGGGCCACAACGAGCAGGACACCCCAGCCGTTACCCAACCACTGATGTACAAGAAAATCGGCCAGCACCCAGGCACGCGCGCACTGTACGCAGAGCGTTTGGTCATGCAGAAGGTGTTGTCGGCCGACGATGTGGAAAAAATGATTTCCGACTTCCGTGCTGCCATGGACGAAGGCAAGCACAGCCGTCGTGACCCGGTGCTGACCAATTACAAGAGCAAGTTTGCCGTGGATTGGTCTCCGTTCCTGGGCAAGAAGTGGACCGATGCTGCCGACACATCAGTGCCACTGGCAGAATTGCGTCGCTTGTCTGAGCGCATCACCACCATACCCGACACATTTAAGCTGCACCCCTTGGTTCAAAAGGTGGTGACAGACCGGGCAACCATGGGTCGAGGTGAAGCGCCCTTGGACTGGGGCATGGGCGAGCACCTGGCATTTGCCTCACTGGTGTCGTCTGGCTACGCCGTTCGCATCACTGGTCAGGATTGTGGTCGTGGCACGTTCACGCACCGCCATGCGGTGTTGCACCACCAGGGCCGTGAAAAGTGGAATGAAGGTACCTATGTACCGCTGGAAAATATTTCAGAAGGTCAGGCGCCATTCACGGTGATTGACTCTGTGCTGTCTGAAGAGGCGGTACTGGGCTTTGAGTACGGTTACTCCACCGCAGAACCCAATACGCTGGTGATTTGGGAAGCCCAGTTTGGCGACTTTGCCAACGGTGCACAAGTGGTGATTGACCAGTTCATTTCCAGCGGCGAAGTGAAATGGGGCCGTGCTTCCGGTTTGACCATGATGTTGCCGCATGGCTATGAAGGTCAGGGCCCTGAGCACTCATCAGCCCGCATTGAGCGTTACTTGCAGTTGTGTGCCGAGAACAACATGCAGGTGTGCCAGCCAACCACCCCGGCACAGATATTCCACCTGTTGCGCCGCCAGATGATCCGCTTGTTCCGCAAGCCGCTCATCATCTTCACACCGAAGTCGCTGCTGCGCCACAAGGAAGCCATTTCCACGCTGCAGGATTTGTCCAAAGGACATTTCCACACAGTGATTGGTGACCAAGGTGACCTGGATGCGGCCAAAGTGAAGCGCGCTGTGCTGTGTTCTGGCCGGGTGTATTACGACCTGGTGTCCAACCGCCGTGAGCGCAACCTTAAGGATGTCGCCATTGTCCGCATCGAGCAGTTGTACCCGTTCCCGCACAAGTCGTTGGCTGCGGAACTTCGCAAATACCCCAACCTTAACGAGGTGGTGTGGTGTCAGGACGAACCGCAGAACCAGGGCCCTTGGTTCCAGATCCAGCACAACATCATGGAAAACCTGGAAGAAGGTCAGCGCTTGGGCTATGCCGGACGCCCAGCATCGGCTTCTCCTGCCGTGGGCTATTACGCCAAGCACAATGAGCAGCAAAAGGCCTTGATTGACGCGGCCTTTGGCAAGCTCAAGGGCTTTGTAATGACGAAGTAACGAACTTTTCGTGTGGCGAGATGGAGGGGATGCAGGAGCAGCCCCTCCCGTGAACAAAGAATTTACAAGGAAACTATTCCATGGCAATCGTAGATGTGGTGGTCCCACAACTGTCCGAATCTGTTGCTGAAGCAACCCTGTTGAACTGGTACAAAAAGCCAGGCGACGCTGTCAAGCGTGATGAAAACCTGATCGACATTGAAACCGACAAAGTGGTGCTGGAAGTGCCCGCACCATCGGCCGGTGTGATTGTTGAAATTTTGTGCGCCGATGGCGCCACGGTGGTGGCTGGCCAATTGTTGGCCAAGATCGACACAGAGGCTGTGGCTGGTGCCTCTGCACCCGCGCCTGCAGCGGCCACAGCCGCTGCGCCTGCTGCAGCACCGGCTGCTGCACCCGCAGCCGTGGCAACATCGGGCGCTGTGGCCATGCCGTCTGCCGCAAAAATGATGGCGGAAAACAATCTGTCGTCCAGCAATGTGGCAGGCACCGGCAAAGATGGTCGAATCACCAAGGGCGATGTCATCGCCGCAGTGAACGCCCCCGTGAGTGCACCCAAGCCAGCTGCTGCCCCCGCGGCTGCCCCTGCTGCTGCCAAGGCAGTCAGCTTGCTGCCAGAAGTGTCTGCACCGCTGGACCCCTCGACGTTGATTGAAGGTCGCCCGGAACAGCGGGTACCGATGAGCCGTCTGCGTGCCCGTGTGGCCGAGCGTCTTGTTCAGTCACAGCAGACCAACGCCATCCTGACCACGTTCAACGAAGTGAACATGAAGCCAGTGATGGACCTGCGCGCCAAGTACAAAGACAAGTTCGAGAAAGAGCACGGCGCCAAACTGGGCTTCATGGGCTTTTTCGTGAAAGCGGCTGTGGCTGCGCTCAAGAAATACCCTGTGCTGAATGCGTCGGTGGATGGCAACGACATTGTTTACCACGGCTACTTCGACATCGGTATTGCGGTCGGTTCGCCCCGCGGTTTGGTGGTGCCGATTTTGCGCAACGCCGACCAAATGAGCATTGCAGACATCGAAATGAAAATCGCCGAGTTTGGCCAAAAAGCCAAGGACGGCAAGCTGAGCCTGGATGAGCTCACGGGCGGTACGTTCTCGATTTCCAATGGTGGTGTGTTCGGCTCCATGTTGTCCACACCCATCATCAACCCGCCGCAGTCTGCCATTTTGGGCATTCACGCCACGAAAGACCGCGCCGTGGTTGAAAACGGCGAGATCGTGATTCGTCCAATGAACTACCTGGCCATGAGCTACGACCACCGAATCATCGATGGCCGCGAAGCTGTGTTGGGCCTGGTGGCCATGAAAGAAGCACTGGAAGATCCAGCCCGCTTGCTGCTGGACCTGTAAGGAGCACCGCACATGAGTACGCAATACGATGTATTGGTGATCGGTGCGGGCCCTGGCGGCTACATTGCCGCCATCCGTGCTGGTCAGTTGGGTTTGAAAGTGGCGTGTGTGGAAGGCAATGCCTACGACGACCCCAAGGGTGAACCACGCCTGGGCGGAACGTGCCTGAATGTTGGCTGCATTCCATCCAAGGCACTGCTGGCTTCTTCCGAAGAGTTCGAGAAGATTGCACACCATGCCGAGGACCATGGCATCACGGTGACTGGCGCCAAAATGGATGTCGCCAAAATGGTCAAGCGCAAGGATGACATCGTCGCCAAAATGACGGGTGGCATTCAGTACCTGTTCAAGAAAAACAAGGTGACCCAGCTCAAGGGTTGGGCCAGTTTTTCTGGCAAGGTGGATGGTGGATTTGAAGTGCTGGTGAAAGGTGCCGCCGGTGAAGAGAAGGTCACCGCCAAGCAAGTGATCATTGCAACAGGTTCCAAAGCCCGTCATTTGCCGGGAATCCCGGTTGATAACGTGACGGTGTGCGACAACGAAGGTGCACTGAAATTTGGTGCTGTGCCCAAGAAACTGGGTGTGATTGGCGCCGGTGTGATTGGTTTGGAACTGGGTTCTGTCTGGCGCCGCTTGGGGTCGGAAGTGACTATTCTGGAAGCCATGCCCACTTTCCTGGCTGCAGCCGATGAAGGCGTGGCCAAGGAAATGCACAAAATTTTCACCAAGCAAGGCTTGAACATCAACCTGGGCGTGAAAATTGGTGATGTGAAAGTGACCAAGAAAGGCGTGACTGTCGCCTACACCGATGCAGATGGCAAAGACCAGTCACTCGCTTGCGACAAGCTGATCGTATCAGTGGGCCGAGTGCCCAACACCGATGGCTTGAACCTGGAAGCGGTGGGCTTGAAAACCAATGAGCGCGGCCAAATTGACGTGGACGCACATTGCCAAACCCTGGTCAGTGGTGTGTACGCCATTGGCGACGTGATTCGCGGTGCCATGCTGGCCCACAAAGCCGAGGAAGAGGGCGTGATGGTTGCTGAAATTCTGGCTGGACAGGCGGGGCATTGCAACTATGACACCGTGCCTTGGGTGATTTACACCAGCCCTGAAGTGGCCTGGGTTGGCAAGACTGAACAGCAATTGAAAGCGGAAGGCCGAGCCTACAAGCCCGGTCAGTTCCCGTTTGTGGCCAATGGTCGGGCATTGGGGCAGGGCGACTCCCAGGGCTTTGTTAAAGTGCTGGCCGACGCTGTCACTGACGAGGTGTTGGGTGTGCACATCATTAACAGCCATGCATCAGACTTGATTGCAGAAGCTGTGATGGCGATGGAGTTCAAGGCTGCTTCGGAAGACATTGGCCGTATTTGCCACGCACACCCCAGTTTGTCTGAGGTGGTGAAGGAGGCGGCCTTGGCTTGCGACAAGCGCCAGCTCAACATGTAAGTGCTTCCTGGAGTGCAGGCACTAGATTGAATCGGTCTGGTGGCCTGCACTTTGGCTTACACTCGCAGCACTGTCCAATTTGCGGCTGACGGCGTTCGCCTCAGCCATTTTTGTACCCAATCATTCTGAACGCCGTAAACGTGAACGTCGTCGATTATTACACGCAAACCCTGGCCGAGCGCGGCTATCAGCCTGATGCTGCACAGCGCAAGGCGGTGGACCGCATGCAGGTGTTTTACGACGAGTTTGTCGAATACAAAAAAGCGCGCAGCAGCGTCATCAAAAAGTTTCTGAATCGTCCTGCCGTGCCCAAAGGTCTGTACCTGTGGGGTGGGGTTGGTCGCGGCAAAAGTTTTTTGATGGATTGCTTCTACAACTGCGTGACTGTGCAACGCAAAACCCGGTTGCACTTTCATGAGTTCATGCGGGGCGTGCATGCTGAGCTGGATGAACTCAAGGGCGTGCAAGATCCATTGCTGGAAGTGGCCTCTCGAATCGCCAAACGCTATCGTCTTATTTGTTTTGACGAGTTCCACGTGTCGGACATCGCAGATGCGATGATTCTGTATCGCCTGCTGGATGCCCTGTTTGCCAATGGCGTTACTTTTTTGATGACCTCCAATTACAAACCCGATGATCTGTATCCAAACGGTTTGCATAGGGACCGAATCATGCCAGCCATTGATTTGCTCAACAAACAGCTGGATGTGATCAATGTGGATGTTGGGGTTGATTATCGCCGACGCACGCTGGAACAGCTCAATGTGTATTTGATGCCCTTGAATGATTCGACCGACGGCCAGTTGAAGGAGGCATTCGAGCGATTGGCTGAGGTGGCCGATGAAAACCCGGTGCTTGAAATTGAGGCCCGTAAAATTCGTGCAGTGCGCCGTGCAGGTTCCGTGATTTGGTTCGACTTTCCGACACTGTGTGGCGGACCACGTTCACAAAATGATTATCTGGAAATTGCCAGTCAGTTCCAAACCGTGATCCTCAGTGGTGTTCCCAAAATGGGTGCAGGCATGGCCTCAGAAGCCCGCCGCTTCACCTGGTTGATTGACGTGTTTTACGACCACAAGGTGAAACTCATCATGTCGGCTGCGGTAGAGCCCGAAGAGTTGTACACCGAAGGCGCCATGGCAAATGAGTTTTTTCGCACGGTTAGCCGCATTGTCGAAATGCAATCCACTGAATACCTGGATGCCCCCAAGCGCAGCGCCGTCAAACTGTAAGCGCATGTGATGAGCCTGGGCCGGGTTGACGTGCGTAAAGGGCTGATGAAAGCCCTTCACAGATCGTTTAAATCACCATGCCGTTCAAGGCAGTGCTGAGCTCTCGAACATATTGATCCATTTGAGCTTGATTCAGAGGCTCAAACCGTGGATGTTGAAGAGATGCTTCGTCAATATAGGGGCTGATGGTCCGGGCCAACTGAGCCAGTGACCTAGCGGTTTGCGGGCCCAGATGGCCAAGTTGAAGGGGCGTTGATGAGGCGTCCATGTTCTTGCTCAGGTTGTCCAGCTTCCAGGCGATACGATAATTCTCTAGGGCAAATTCAGGATTGTCTGACGCCAACAACGGGCACACTCCAGACTGAGTCACCAGTGCAGATGCCAAGTTGGATGCCGTCTGTGATGGGGCTCGTGAGGTGATTTGCCCGGCGTGATTCCACTGTGGTGGACTGTCGCTGGAGCGCAGCGACTCGCTGAGTAGACTGCGTGGGGTTTTCAGTGGGGAATACGACTGGGTGATCCATGAACTGCCTTGCATGTTGAGCAACTCCTTGAGTGGTAGAGGTTGCTCGAACAGCAATTTTTATTCCTGAAACCAAGGCAGAACGGAATACCGCCGTGCACCGCCTTGGTGACTCGATGGCCCCATGCCCAAACCGCCATGGCACAGCGCTTGTCGCGCTTTATTGATTGCGCTTTGCTTTCGCAAAAGCTGCAGCAAATGCGTTGTTGGATGGAGCAGGGGTTGAGGTTGAGTTTGCACGACGAATATCCCGCTGATTTCCACCTGCTCGGTTGGTCTGAACCTGCGCTCCCGTGCTTTTGACTGGGTCGTCACTCAAGCGCATGGTCAGCGAAATCCGTTTGCGTGGAATGTCCACTTCCAGCACTTTGACCTTCACCACTTGGCCTGCTTTCACCACGCTGTGCGGGTCTTTCACAAAGGTGTTTGACAGCGCAGACACGTGCACCAAGCCGTCTTGGTGAACACCGATGTCCACAAAAGCACCAAAGTTGGCCACGTTGGTCACCACACCTTCCAGCAACATGCCAGGTTTCAGGTCGGCCATGCTGTGTACGTTGTCATCAAACTTGGCGGTCTTGAACGACGGGCGTGGGTCACGACCAGGCTTGTCCAACTCAACCAAAATATCCTCCACGGTGGGCAAGCCGAAACGCTCATCCACAAATTCAGTCGCTTTGAGTGTTTTCAAAACTTCCTTATTGCCCACCAGGCTACCGACTGGTTTCCCGGCTTTCCTGGCCATTTTTTCGACAACAATGTAGGCTTCGGGGTGCACGGCAGAGGCATCCAAGGGGTTGTCAGCACCGTGAATGCGCAAAAAGCCCGCGGCCTGTTCAAAGGTTTTGTCACCCAGGCGTGGTACTTTTTTCAGGTCATCACGGCTTTTGAACTGACCGTGGCTATTTCGGAAACTCACCAGTGCCTTGGCCACCGATGCGTTCAAACCCGACACGCGGGCCAGCAGGCTTTCGGAGGCGGTGTTGACTTCAACGCCGACTGCGTTCACGCAGTCTTCAACCACCGCTTCCAAACGTCCGCTCAGTTGACGTTGGTCGACATCGTGCTGGTATTGACCGACACCAATCGATTTGGGGTCGATTTTGACCAGTTCTGCCAGTGGGTCTTGTAAGCGCCGTGCAATCGACACCGCACCACGCAAACTGACATCCAATTCGGGCAACTCGGCGGAGGCCAGTGCAGAGGCACTGTACACCGAGGCGCCCGCTTCACTCACCATCACCTTGGTGGCTTTCAATTCTTTGTGTCGGGCCAGCAGGTCGCTGGCGAGTTGATCGGTTTCTCGGCTGGCAGTGCCGTTGCCAATTGCAATCAATTCCACGTGGTGCTTCATGCACAAGGCGGCCAGCACGGCGATGGACTCGTCCCATTGGCGACGCGGCTCGTGTGGGAACACGGTGGTGGTGTCGACCACTTGCCCTGTTGCATCCACCACGGCCACTTTCACCCCCGTGCGAATGCCGGGGTCCAAGCCCATCGTGGCTTTGGCACCAGCTGGCGCAGCCAGCAGAAGGTCTTTCAAATTTTTACCAAACACACCAATGGCATCCGCTTGTGCAGCATCGCGCAGGTTGGCGATCACCTCACTTTCCAGTGTGCTGGCCAATTTGATTCGCCAAGTCCAGCGACAGACTTCGCTCAGGAACTTGCCTCGGGGCGATTCGTCGCGCGTGACTTTGTGAAGGTTGGCGATTTCGGTCTCGAACGGGTGGGCTGCGCGTGGGTTTTCGTTCTCCCACACTTCGGGCAAGTCCACTTTGAGTGTGAGGAAGCCTTGTTCGCGCCCGCGCAGCATGGCCAGCATGCGGTGGGAGGCCACTTGTTTCAGGGGTTCCTGGTGCTCAAAGTAATCCTGAAATTTGATCGCCTCGCTGGCTTTCTCGGCAACCACCGCAGCGCGAATGGCCCCTTCGGTGGTGAGGCGGCTGCGCAGTCGCGCCAGCAAATCCGCATTTTCCGAAAACTGTTCGGCCAGAATGTCTTTGGCGCCATCCAGCGCGGCTTTCACATCGTTGATTTGATGCTCTGCATTCAAATAGTCGGCCGCCAACGCCTCTGGTGTGCAGTCTTGCTGGGCCAAAATTGCGTCGGCCAGGGGTTGAAGGCCTGCTTCCCGGGCAATTTGTGCACGGGTGCGGCGCTTCGGTTTGTATGGCAGGTAAAGGTCTTCGAGGGTTTGTTTGTTGCTGGCTGCTTCTACAGCTGCTTTCAACTCGGGGGTGAGCTTGCCTTGGCTGCCGATGCTGTCCAGAATCACCGCGCGGCGCTCTTCCAGTTCCCGCAAATACACCAGCCGTTCCTGAAGGTCGCGCAGAACGGCGTCGTCCAGGCCGCCCGTAGCTTCCTTTCTATAGCGGGCGATGAAGGGCACCGTGGCACCTTCGTCGAGCAGTTGGACAGCGGCTTGAATTTGTTGGGCTGCGCAGCCCAATTCTTGGGCCAACTGCGCGATAATCCGATTTTGAACAGTCGTCATGTGAGGGTTTGAATGGTTTTCAGAAACAGGCAGGGCATTGTGCCACAGCTTCATCCCATGAAAACCACCCCCTTGCGAGGCCGCACAGCAGTGCTGTGGGGTACCTGTGTTCTGGCCATTTCCGGTTGCGCGGGGGTTCAGTTGCAATCGCCCTATCCAGAGCCGCCAGCAACGGTGGAGCAAGCCAAAGCCTACATGGCCTCGCGTGACCAGGCACTGGCCAACCTGGATTACGAAATCAATCAGAAAACCCGTGCCTGTTACGACCGTTTTTTTGTGTCCGACTGCTTGGACAAAGTGCGAATTGAAGGTGCCAAATTGAGGCGGGCCCATTTGGAAACACAGGGGCAGGCTGGTGACATGATTCGATTGGATGACTACGCCAAACGCCGATCCGGAAAAGAATAAAGGTCATTCCGCCGTTCTTGCGTGATTGGCGGCCATTCCTTCGAGTGAAACCAATCGCGAGTGTTTCCCATTGTTTCCTGGGGTCGGCTACAATACCGGTTGACCCATTAAAAAGCCCCCAGCCATGGTCCAAACCATTGATGCAGACACCATTCAGCGCCGTATTGTGGAGTTGCAGGTGGAGCATCGTGATCTGGACCAGATTATTGACATGTTGATGGCTCAGCCAGGGTTTGATCAGTTGCAAATTCGACGGCTGAAAAAGCGGAAACTGCAAATCAAGGATGCCATCACCTTGCTGCAAATCCAGCTCGAGCCCGATATTCCTGCTTGACTGCCACCAGCGGTTTTGCCACACCCCATCGCCACCATTTGAATGTTTGATTTCTCCTCCGATGTGCTCGCTGCATTTTCTTCAACGGGTGCGTTGGCCAAACGTCTGCCAGGTTTCTCAGCCCGACAGGCCCAGTTGGAAATGGCACAGGCTGTTTCGCAAGTGATTCAAACCCCGGGCGCCTTGGTGGTGGAGGCGGGCACTGGCACGGGTAAAACATTTGCCTATCTGGTCCCGGCCTTGTTGTCGGGCAAGCGGGTGTTGCTTTCAACCGCAACAAAAACCCTGCAGGACCAGTTGTTTACCAAGGACCTTCCTTTGGTTCGAGAAGCCCTCGGTGTGCCGGTCAACATTGCGCTGCTGAAAGGCCGCCAAAATTATGTGTGTCATTTCCACCTCGACCGCGCCTTGCGGGAGGCACGCCTGCCATCGCCGCGCGAGGTCGACCATCTGCAGAAGGTGAAGGTGTTTTTGGGTAGAACCCAGTCCGGCGACAAAGCCGATTGTAACGGGGTGCCGGAAGACTCGCCCGTGTGGTCTTGGGTCACCTCCAACAAAGACAATTGTTTGGGCAGCGAATGCCCGAATGCCTCTGAGTGTTTCGTGAACAAGGCTCGACGCGAGGCGTTGGACGCGGAAGTGGTGGTGGTCAATCACCACCTGTTTTTGGCAGACCTTGCATTGCGCGAGGGTGGTGTGGCCGAGCTGCTGCCGGCCAGCGATGTGGTGGTGTTTGATGAAGCGCACCAACTCCCGGACATTGCCACGAATTTGCTGGGCCAAGCGATTTCGACCACACAATGCCTGGAATTTTTGCGGGATGTGTTGATTGAGGGTCGTAGCTCCAGTGCCGATGCGGGGGACTGGGATGCCGTGCTTCGCCCTTTGGAAACTCAACTGAAGGAAATCCGTCGCTTGGTGGGCGTCGAAATTGACTCAGCGCGATACACGCGTGCCCAGTTCATGGCACTGCCCAAAGTGGCTGCGGTGTGTGATCAATTTGCGCAAGGTCTGGAGGCTTTGGTGGAAATGATCAGCCCGCTGTCACCCCGGTCCGAAGCATGGGTGAAACTGATGAGCCGTGCCAGCGACCTCTGTTTGCGTTGGCAAAACTGGTTTTCCGCCTCGTCCAGTGCCCAGTCTGAGGAATCGGTGAAGTGGGTCAGCATCAGCCACCATGCCGTTCAGTTTTGTGATTCGCCGCTGGATGTGTCCAATGCCTTTGCCAAACTGTATGCAGAGCAGCAAAAAAGCTGGATTTTCACCAGTGCCACCCTCAGCGTGAAAGACAGTCTGCAGCATTTCAATTTGCAGGTGGGCCTGGACGATTGCGCAGAATTGCTGCTGCCCAGCCCTTTTGATTATGAATCGCAGGCTTTGCTCTGCGTTCCCGAAAACTTGCCATTCCCCAATGAAGCCCAGTTCAGTCAAAAGTTGGTGAACAGCTTGTGGCCCTTGCTGAAAGCCAGCGATGGCGGTGTGTTTTTTCTGTGCACCAGCCACCGTGCGGTTAAATTGGTGGGTGAAACGCTGCGCCAGCGAATTGAGGAACAATCGCTGCCGTGGACGCTGATGGTGCAAGGCGAGGCCTCCCGGGGTGAGTTGCTGGAACAGTTTCGTCAGCAGGAAAAACCGGTGCTGGTGGGTGCAGCCAGTTTTTGGGAAGGCGTGGACATTCGCGGCGAGGGCCTGCGTTTGGTCGTCATCGACAAGCTGCCGTTTGCGCCGCCCGACGACCCGGTTTTTCAAGCCAAAAGTGAGCTGATTGAAAATCGTGGTGGCAATGCCTTTCAGGAACTGTCGGTGCCCGACGCCGCCATTGCGCTGAAACAGGGCGCTGGTCGCCTCATTCGTGATGAGCAGGACTGGGGGGTCTTGGTGATTGGTGATCGCCGCCTGGTTGAAAAGGGCTATGGAAAAATGTTGTGGCGCAGTTTGCCGCCGTTTCGGCGCACCCGCGATTTGGCCACTGCGGTCGACTTTATGCGCCAAAAACGACAAGGCCAGTGACACGCACTGGCCTTGTTTTGCTGGATTGGCTGACCCATTAAACGAAGTCGCTTAATTTTTCCAGACTTGCCACCATTTTGCATCGCCCGTGTTTTTTGGGTCGGGGAGTTCCTGTTTCCAGTAAGGGCTGTCTTTGAAGTTCAGGTCAATCACACGTTTGGTGTCTTCGGCCAACTTGGTCATGCCCAATTTTTCATAGCAGCGCAGGCTGATGAACAGCGCTTCCTCAATTGAAGGCGTTTGCTCAAATCGCTTGATCACTTCTTGTGCACGGTTGACGGCAGCCAGATACGCGCCGCGCTTGTAGTAGTAGCGCGCCACGTGCAATTCGTTTTGTGCCAGTGAATTCACCAGGTATTGAAGACGGGCACGGCTGTCATCGTAATACTTGCTGTCCGGAAAGCGCGTGACGACTTCCTTGAACGCATCGAAGGCAGCACGTGTGCCTTTGGGGTCGCGGGCGCTTTGGTCTTCGCCCGACAGCAGTGTGAAAATGCCTTTGTCTTCGTTAAAGCTGATCAAACCCCGAAGGTAATACACGTAGTCCAGGTTTTGGTGGTTGGGGTACAGCTTGATGAACCGGTCTGTGGCTGCAAGCGCCTGCGCATTGTCGCCGCTTTTGTAATAGGCAAAAGCGGTGTCAATTTGCGCTTGCTGGGCATAACGGCCATAGGGATAGCGCGATTCCAGTTTTTCAAGCAACTGGATAGCCCGTTCGTAATTTGCGGCATCCATTTCTGCCTTGGCTTCTTCATACAGCCGGGCCGGGCTCCAACCTTCCGTTTCGTCGATTGGTTTGCCTGTACCGCAAGCAGCCAACATGAAAATCAGGGCAGGAATGAGGAATACCTGAGATAATGTGCGCAGCCAAGAGGCGCGCGGGGCTTGTCTGGAAATATTCATAGAGTGTGCAAACCCGAGTGTCCTGTTCAGTCGCAACGATTTTGCATTATATCGGGCAAAGCCCGGCCTCGCCCTGGTGGCGCAGCATTTGATTGATTCCATTCCGCACCATGCCTTCCCAAAACACCACATTGCACGATCCAACCCCATCGACAGACCCGCTGACGGCGCAGGTTCCACTCCATTTGGGCGGGAACCGCTTGGACAAGGTGATTGCCGAACTGTTCCCGCAGTATTCCCGTTCACGATTGCAAACCTGGATGAAACAGGGGCGGGTGTTGGTCAACGACCTGCCGGTGCAGAAAAGCAATCAAAAAGTACAGGGCAAAGACGTGATTGCTTTAAGCCCGGGTGTACTGGAGCACATGCAAACGTTGGTTCCTGAGGACTTGGGTCTGGACATCGTCGGTCAAAGTGCCGAGTACACCGTGGTCAACAAGCAGGCAGGCTTGGTGGTGCACCCTGCACCAGGCCACTGGACAGGCACCCTGATGAACGGCCTGTATTTCTTGGATCCTGGCTTAATTTCAGTCCCCAGGGCGGGCATTGTTCACCGGCTGGATGCCGACACCACGGGGTTGATGGTGGTGGCCCGCACCTCGGAAACCCAGGTCAAGCTGGTGCAAATGCTGCAATCCCGGATCGTCAAACGGGTTTATCTGGCCTTGGTCTGGGGTCGCATCAGTCAGCCTGTGACGGTGAACAAACCCTTGGGGCGGGACCCACGCAACCGCCTGCGCATGGCTGTGGTCGACCACGGCAAACCGGCAGTGACCCACTTCATGCCGGTTGCGCACGGAGAATTGCTTGAAGTGCCCGTCACGTTGATGGTGTGCCGCTTGGAGACAGGCCGTACCCACCAGATTCGCGTGCACGCCCAACATGCGGGTTTTGCCTTGGTGGCCGACCCGGTTTATAAAATTCGCGGTGCGGGCAACCACTCCACGCTTCGAATGTCGGACATTCCCCTGCCCGATGGCAGCACTTTCAAGCGGCAGGCTTTGCATGCAACACACCTGAGTTTTCCCGATCCAGCCGAGTTTGAGGCCCGAGAACCCGGCACGCCAGTTGAAGACTGGGAAGAGGCGCTCGATGCCCATGAGTGGCCCGAGTTTGTGGCCAAAGCCCCGGCGGATTTGAAAGCCTTGGGGGACATGGCTGGTATTGATTTCCATTCGGAGGCCGTTCACCAAGCCATTCTGGAACAGGCCCACCAGCACAAGGCGTCCGTCCTGGTGCGCTTTGAGCACGAGCTGGACGCCGAGGACGACGAGGAAGACGACGACGGCGACTACGACGTGGAAGTGGTGGAGGAGGTGTAATGTCGCTGCCCAGCGCGCTGCTGTTAAAGCCCACCTTGCCACCCGCCTGGCATGGCGTGCAGGTGTGGGTCACCACCAGCGGCTTGCTGAAGCCGCTGGAACTGCAGTCCGCGGATTTTCAGGCCTTGGTTGACCCCCTGTTTGGTTTTAACCTCGGCGACCATGTCGGTGATGATCCCCAAGCGGTGGCCGTTCGCCGATTCGCACTGGAGCAGTTCTTGGGCGCCCGCATCCAGTGGTTGAAACAAGTGCATGGTTGCGATGTGCTGCAGGTTGATTCCAATCCGTTGACGGGCACTCCACCGGCGGATGCTGCAATCACCGACCACACCGATGTGACGCTGGCCATCATGACGGCCGACTGTTTGCCCGCAGTGTTTGCAGCCTTTGACCACCAAGGTCAGCTTCAAGCGGTGGGTGCTGCCCATGCGGGTTGGCGCGGCTTGCATGCAGGGGTATTGGAGGCCTGTGCTGTTGGCGTCGCTCGTCTTGCCGGGGTGCCGCTCACGCAGGTTCAGTGTGTGCTGGGGCCTGCCATTGGCCCGCAGTCCTTTGAGGTTGGCGCGGAGGTGCGGCAGGCCTTTGTCGAGCGGTCCGCTGCCTTGGCTGAATGTTTCAAACCCACTGCACATGCCCACAAATGGTTGGGCGATTTGTACACCTTGGCCACACGATTGTTGGCTGACGAAGGGGTTACTGTGGTCGCATCAGTGGGTGGCGACACCTTCACGGATTTGAACTGGTTTTCTCATCGGCGGGGGCAGCAGCAGGGGGTTCCGGCTGGGCGTCAGGCGATGTTGATTCGTCGGCTTCCATCGCCTTCCGTTTAGCGCGTCGTGATTTGGTGCCCAGCAAATACATCAGCACCGAGCACGGAAACAAGCCGTAAAACACAAAAGTGGCAATGCCTGCCGCAATATTGGTTTCGGTGGCGGCCATCAAAGTCACCACATACATCCATCCAATCGCAACGATGTACATCCTCGGGTCCTGCTGTGCGTTGTCACTGGCTTGGATCTTGCCACGATTCAGGCCGTATAAAACATTTGACAAGTAAAATGGTGCGGTGCACAATGAATGAAAATAGAGTAAACACTCAAATAAGTTCAAGTGAGCTTAATTAAAGCCTCAGTCAACAGCACATGGGGCAGCAACCGCGGGCGTGGCTCGCAGGTTCCAAAAAGGAGAGGAAGGTGAACAAATCATCCACAGACTTCGCCGAGGTCTTGGGGCAGTTATTTCCCGCTGCTGAGCAGTTTCAACAGCAGGTGCAGTCGCAGGTCCAGGACGCATTCAAATCGCTGGGTTCCGGCTTTCCGGGCATGCCTGCCATGCCAACATTCCAAGGCATGCCGTCTTTCCTGTCCATGCCTGGCATTAACCCGATGACTTTGGCCGCCATACAACCGTTTATGCAGACGGTGATGCAGTCCTGCCAACAGGCGTTGTCGCAAATTCCGGTGCATTCGCTGGGGCAGGTGCAATCAGAATATGCAGCCGAATTTGCCTCACTAATGGCCTCTGCGTTTGCGGGGTTGCCGAACATGGAATCCTCAACGGCCAAACCCGCTGCACTGGACGCCTGGCTGGCCGGTGATAAACGGTTTGCAGCACCGGATTGGCACGATCATGGTGTGTACGAGCTCACCGCAGCGCTGTATTCCCTCAATGCCAAATACACCAAGAAACTGGTTGAACTGGTGCCCGATGACAACATTGAAAAGCGACGCGTGGGGTACGCCATTGAGCAATTGGTGGATGCGCTAAGTCCGTCCAACTTTTTTGTGACCAATCCCGAGGCCCAGAAGAAGCTACTGGAAACCAAAGGCGAAAGCCTCCGGCAAGCACTCGAAAACCTGATTCAAGATTTGCAGAAAGGTCGCATTTCCCAAACCGACGAGTCGGCTTTTGAGGTTGGCAAGAATGTGGCCACAACGCCGGGCTCGGTCATTTTTGAGAATGCCTACTTTCAATTGATTCAGTACCAGGCCACCACCGAGAAGGTGGGCAAGGTTCCCATGCTGTTTGTGCCACCGTGTATTAACAAGTTTTATATTCTTGATCTTCAGCCTGACAATTCCCTGGTGAATTACGTGGTGGGACAGGGCCACACCTTGTACCTGGTGTCCTGGAAAAACCCGACTGAAGAGAACCAGCATTTCTCTTGGGATGGTTATGTGGAAGACGGCGTGATCACCGCCATTCACTTGGTTCAACAGCTTTCCAAGCAGCCCAAAATCAACGTGCTGGGCTTTTGCGTGGGTGGTACCTTGTTGGGCACTGCATTGTCGACACTGGCCCAGCGCGGTGAAGATTGCATCAACAGCGTCACCTTCCTGACCACGCTGCTGGACTTCTCTGACACGGGCGCCTTGGGTGTGTTCGTGAGCGAAGAACAGGTCAAGGCCCGCGAGGACAGCATCGGAAAAGGCGGTTTGATGTCGGGCAAAGACTTGTCCAGCGCGTTTTCAAGCCTGCGACCCAACGACCTCATCTGGAACTACGTGGTCAACAATTACTTGAAGGGCGAAAAGCCCCCGGCTTTCGATCTGTTGTACTGGAACAGCGACAGCACCAACCTGGCTGGCCCCATGTTTTGCTGGTACCTGCGCAACACCTACCTGGAAAACAGGTTGAGCCAGGCCGGTGAGGCCGTGGTGTGCGGCGAGCCTGTGGACCTGGGTTTGATTGATGCACCAGTCTACATTCTGGCCACCCGTGAAGACCACATTGTTCCGTGGACCAGTGCGTACGCCACCAGCCAGTTGGTGTCGGGCGATGTTCGGTTCGTGCTGGGTGCCAGTGGACACATTGCGGGTGTGATCAACCCCGCCTCGAAGAACAAACGCAATTTCTGGGTATGCGACGGTGATTTGCCTGAAAGCCCCGATGACTGGTTTGAAAAGGCCGAGGCCGTTCCGGGTAGCTGGTGGAACGACTGGTCTGCTTGGCTGGAACCCCTGAAAGATGGCGAAGTGAAGGCACCGGCAAAGCTGGGCAGTGCCAAATTCAAGCCTATTGAACCTGCGCCCGGCCGCTATGTGAAGCAGCGGGTGTAATCCACACTTTGAATAGAAACACGCAAGGAGATTGAACATGACGGATGTGGTGATTGTTGCAGCGGCCCGCACGGCCATCGGCAAATTTGGTGGCACATTGGCCAAAATTTCTGCCCCTGATTTGGGCGCCCATGTCATCCGGGGTTTGTTGGAAAAAACCGGTGTGAAGGGTGAGCAGATTTCAGAAGTTATTTTGGGTCAAGTGTTGACGGCGGGTTCTGGACAAAACCCGGCCCGGCAAAGTGTGATCAAGGCTGGTTTGCCTGCCGCTGTGCCGGCACTCACCATCAACAAGGTGTGTGGGTCCGGTTTGAAGGCTGTGATGCTGGGCGCACAAGCCATTGCCTGCGGCGATGCCGACATCGTGATTGCGGGCGGTCAGGAAAACATGAGTGCTGCGCCCCACGTGATGTTGGGTAGTCGTGATGGTTTTCGCATGGGCGACGCCAAATTGGTGGATTCGATGATCGTGGATGGACTGTGGGACGTCTACAACCAATACCACATGGGCATTACTGCTGAAAACGTGGCCGAAAAGTTTGGCATTTCCCGTTCAGTGCAGGACGAATTCGCCGTGGCTTCGCAAAACAAGGCGGAGGCTGCCATCAAGGCGGGGCGATTCAAGGACGAAATTCTGCCCTTGAGCATTCCTCAGAAAAAAGGCGATCCGCTGGTGTTTGACACCGACGAGTTTCCGCGCCTGGGTGCCACGCTGGATCAAATGGCCGCGCTCAAGCCAGCCTTCAAGAAAGATGGCTCTGTGACAGCGGCCAATGCCTCCGGCATTAACGATGGTGCCGCTGCCGTCATGTTGATGAGCGCAGCCAAGGCCAAGGAATTGGGCTTGCCGGTGTTGGCCAAAATTCAGGCCTATGCCAGTGCAGGTCTGGACCCCACCATCATGGGCATGGGGCCTGTGCCTGCCTCCAAACGCTGCCTGGAAAAAGCGGGTTGGAGTGCCGCCGAACTGGACTTGATGGAAATCAATGAAGCGTTTGCAGCACAGGCGTGTGCGGTGAACAAAGAGATGGGTTGGGACACCAGCAAAATCAACGTGAATGGCGGTGCGATTGCGTTGGGCCATCCAATTGGTGCGTCGGGCTGCCGAGTGCTGGTCAGCCTCATCCATGAAATGGTGAAGCGCGACGCGAAGAAGGGTTTGGCGTCACTGTGCATTGGTGGCGGCATGGGCGTGGCACTGGCCGTGTCACGCTAATCAGCAGTACACAACAAAGACATTGAATACATAAAAAACAAGGATGGATGTGAATATGAGTAATCAAAAAGTAGCGTACGTAACCGGCGGCATGGGTGGCATTGGCACCGCCATTTGCAAAACCCTGTGCCAGGCTGGCTTCAAGGTGGTGGCCGGTTGCGGCCCCAATTCCCCGCGCAAAGACAAGTGGCTGGGCGAAATGCGCAGCGCCGGCTTCGAGGTGTGGGCGAGCGAAGGCAACGTGGCCGACTGGGACAGCACCGTGGAGGCATTCGAAAAGGTGCGCGCTGAGCACGGCACCGTGAGTGTGCTGGTCAACAACGCAGGTATTACGCGCGATGGCACCTTCGTCAAAATGAGCCGGGACGATTGGTCTGCAGTGATCGACACCAACCTGAATTCGCTGTTCAACGTGACCAAGCAAGTGATTGGCGGCATGGTTGAGCAGGGCTGGGGCCGCATCATCAACATTTCTTCCGTCAATGGCCAGAAGGGTCAGTTTGGCCAAACCAACTATTCCACTGCCAAGGCAGGCCTGCGTGGCTTTACCATGGCGTTGGCACAGGAAGTTGCCGCCAAAGGCGTGACGGTGAACACAGTGTCGCCCGGCTACATTGGTACGGACATGGTTCGCGCCATTCGCCCCGATGTGCTGGAAAAGATTGTGGGCACCATTCCTGTGAAGCGTTTGGGCACGCCCGAGGAAATTGCTTCGATCGTAGCCTGGCTGGCATCGGATGATTCCGGTTTTTCCACCGGGGCAGACTTTTCCCTGAATGGCGGCCTGCACATGGGTTAAAACCCGGTTCAAGCCCTCAAAAAGGCGGTATGATGTTGCACTGCACGTGCCTCGCGCGTGCAGTGCTTTGTTTTTTGCAAGTGTTTGTTTGCATACAGAATAAAACCGTTGTCTCTCGCAGTGCAGCGGCAAATAACACCAAGGAAGAGAAGAGGCATGGCTGAGACAACACGACTGATTAAAAAGTACCCCAATCGCCGTTTGTATGACACACAAACCAGCAGCTACATCACGCTGGGCGATGTGAAGCAACTGGTGTTGGCCAACGAAGGTTTTCAGGTGTTGGACGCCAAAAGTGGCGAGGACTTAACACGCAGCATTTTGCTCCAGATTATTCTGGAAGAAGAAACTGCGGGAGCACCCATTTTTACGTCGGCCATGCTGGCCCAGATCATCCGCTTTTATGGCAATGCCATGCAAAGCATCATGGGCACCTTTTTGGAAAAAAACCTGCAAGCATTCATTGATATTCAGAACAGCTTTCAGGACCAGGGCAAATCCGTGACCGATGGCAGCCAATTCGCCAACCCCGAGTTGTGGGCCCAGTTCATGAGTGTGCAAACGCCTGTCATCCAGTCGATGATGAGCAACTACATTGATCAAAGCAAAAACATGTTTGTGCAGATGCAGGACCAGTTTCAAAACCAGACCCGCAGCCTGTTCAGCAATTTTGGATTTCCCAACCCGGTTGACCTGACCGGGGCCGCGCGACCCAAGCCCGACCCCACCAAAAAGTAAGTATCGACATGCAAGAAAAAGCCAATTCCGCCAAGCGCCCACCGAGTGTGGGCTTTGTTTCATTGGGTTGCCCCAAGGCGCTCGTCGATTCAGAGCGTATCCTGACCCAATTGAAGGTGGAAGGTTATGAGGTTGCACCCACCTATGAAGGTGCCGACCTGATTGTGGTCAACACCTGCGGTTTTATCGACAGTGCGGTTCAGGAAAGTCTGGATGCCATCGGTGAAGCCATTCATGCCAATGGCAAAGTGATCGTCACCGGTTGCCTGGGTGCAAAGAATGGTGATGAAGGCAAAAACCTGATCACCTCCTTGCATCCCAAGGTGTTGGCGGTGACTGGGCCCCACGCCACTGAAGAAGTGATGCAGGCGGTGCACACCCATTTGCCCAAGCCACACGACCCCTTCATTGACTTGGTGCCCGACCACGGCGTGAAGCTGACCCCCAAGCATTACGCGTATTTGAAGATTTCCGAGGGTTGTAATCACCGGTGCACCTTCTGCATCATTCCCGACATGCGGGGCGACCTGGTGTCGCGCCCCATTGGCGACGTGTTGCGCGAGGCCGAAAGCCTCAAGAAAAGCGGTGTGAAGGAACTGCTGGTGGTCAGCCAGGACACCTCAGCTTATGGTGTCGACATCAAATACCGCACCGACTTTGTTAATGGTCGTCCGGTGAAAACCCAGTTCCAGCAATTGGCCGAAGAGCTCGGTCAACTGGGCATTTGGGTGCGCATGCACTATGTGTACCCATACCCCCACGTGGACCGGGTAGTGCCCCTTATGGCCGAGGGCAAGATTCTGCCGTATCTCGACATTCCGTTTCAGCATTCACACCCCGATGTGTTGAAGCGCATGAAGCGCCCCGCCAGTGGTGAACGCAACATTGAACGCATTCGCGCATGGCGTGCAGCGTGCCCCGACATCACCTTGCGGAGCACCTTCATCACCGGTTTTCCGGGTGAAACCGAAGCGGAGTTTGAACACCTGCTGGAATTTATTGAAGAAGCACAGCTGGACCGTGTGGGCGTGTTTGCCTATTCTCCCGTGGAAGGTGCCAAAGCCAATGACCTTCCCAATCCGGTTCTAGAAGCCGTGAAGGAAGAGCGACGAGCCCGCTTGATGGCACTGCAGGAAAAAATTTCCCTGGCCCGCAATGAAGCCAAAATTGGCAAAACTTTGCAAGTCATTGTGGACGAAACTGATGATGAAGGCATTGTGGCCCGCAGTGCGGCCGATGCCCCGGAAATTGATGGCAATGTGTTTGTACCCATGCCCGAAAACCCAGCATTGCGACCCAAGGTGGGTGACTTCATCTCGGTTGAAATCGACGACTGCGATGAGCACGACCTGTGGGGCAACCTGGCCGTGCGTTGAACGGCAGTTTATACATTCAGAAACAACCAACCAATCCATGGGCTCACCGGTTGAGCCTGTTATGAGACCAGCCGAACCCATTCGGCGATAGACGGAGAAAGCAAGATGACACGTGAAGTAGTCGTAGTGGCCGGTGTGCGCACCGCTGTGGGCGATTTTGGCGGCAGCCTGAAGGACTTTTCCCCCACCCAGATGGGTGCCATGGTGGTGAAAGAAGTGGTGGCCCGCGCGGGTGTGCCAGCCGACCAGGTGGGCCATGTGGTGTTTGGCCATGTGGTCAATTCCGAACCACGTGACATGTACCTGGCCCGTGTGGCAGCCATTGAGGGTGGTTTGGACAAAACCACCCCAGCGCTGACTCTGAACCGCTTGTGCGGTTCAGGCTTGCAAGCCATTGTGACCGCCGCGCAAAGCATCATGCTGGGCGACGCCGATGTGGCCATTGGTGGCGGTGCTGAAAGCATGAGCCGCGCACCTTACATTTTGCCCGCCGCCCGTTGGGGTGCCCGCATGGGCGACATGAAGGGCATCGACATGATGGTGGGTGCTTTGCATGACCCATTCCATGTGATTCACATGGGTGTGACGGCCGAAAATGTGGCCAAAGAATTTGGCATTTCCCGTGAAGAGCAGGATGCCTTGGCTGTGCTGAGCCACCAGCGCGCAGCCAATGCGATTGCCAATGGTTACTTCAAGGAACAGATTCTGCCAGTTGAAATCAAGAGCAAAAAAGGCCCTGTGCTGTTTGACACGGACGAGCATGTTCGTGGTGATGCCACAATGGAAGGCATGGCCAAATTGCGCGCCGTGTTCCAGAAAGACGGCACCGTCACTGCTGGCAATGCCTCTGGTCTGAATGATGGCGCAGGCGCTGTGCTGTTGATGGAGCGTGGTGCTGCCGAAAAAGCGGGCAAAAAGCCCATGGCCCGTTTGGTGAGCTACGCCAACACCGGTGTTGAGCCCACCATCATGGGCATTGGCCCTGTGTCCGCCACCAAAAAGGCACTGGCCAAAGCGGGTCTTTCCATGGCAGACATCGATGTGGTCGAAGCCAACGAAGCATTTGCCGCACAGGCCTGTGCAGTGACCAAGGAACTGGGTATGGATCCTGCCAAGGTGAACCCCAACGGTTCAGGCATTTCCATCGGCCACCCCATCGGTGCCACGGGTGCGATCATCACGGTGAAGGCCCTGTATGAATTGCAGCGCATCGGTGGTCGCTATGCGCTGGTGACCATGTGTATTGGTGGCGGTCAGGGCATTGCCGCCATCTTTGAACGCATCTAAGCCAGCGACCCAGTCATCCACTGGCACACGGTGTCCAGCCCGCCGACATTGATGCAGAAATCGGTCTGCGCTTGTACGGCGGGTTTGGCCCGAAATGCCACGCTGGCACCCGCCACACCCATCATTTTCAGATCGTTGGCTCCGTCGCCCATGGCAATGGCTTGCTCAGCAGAGCATCCCAGTTCCTGGCAAACAGTCAGCACAGTTTCCCGTTTGACATCTGCGTCCACAATGGTGCCCAGCACGCGGCCTGTGAGTAAACCATCCACAATTTCCAGCGTGTTCGAGCGCGTGTAGTCCAAGCCCAAACGCGTCTTCATGGCATCGGTGAAGAAGGTGAAGCCCCCGCTGACCAACAGCGTTTTCCACCCATGCTGTTTGGCAAATGCAATCAGTGCCTCCGCGCCGGGTGACAATTGAAGACGCTCATTCAGCACAGCTTGCAGGCTGCTGGCCGGCACGCCTTTCAGCAAAGCCACGCGCCGGTTCAGGCTTTCCGAGAAGTCTTTGATCTCGCCACGCATGGCCGCCTCGGTGATCTCGGACACTTCCTTTTTTTTGCCGGCGTAGTCGGCAATTTCATCAATGCACTCAATCGTAATCAAGGTGCTGTCCATGTCCATGGCCAGCAGTTTGAATTGATCTGCTGTGTGCTTGGGCCCAAGCACTGCAATGTCGCATCGGTGCTGTTTGGCCACGTCCAGAAGCGCACCGCGGTCGGCCTGGAAAGTGTCGGGCAATGCGTGGCGTGACCAACCAGCCCCGGTTTGCGAAGCCAACATACCAGTCGACAGATGAAGTGATTGCAGCACCTGCTGAACCTGCTGATCTGTTAGTCCGGGTGCTGAAATGTGAAGGGCATTCATGGGTCGTCTCTTGGAAATGTTTATTCGGTAACCGCTTGTGCCTGGCCGCCACTTTGCAGCAAGACAGGCACTTGCACCACTGCTGCATCGGTGTTGTCGTCGTCCGCCAAGGCGGGGTCGGGCACTGGGGTCAGTTTGGTAACAGCCTGCATTTTCTCCAGCAAGGCCTTGGAGGGCTCATGCCCTTTGGCGCTGGCGCGCTCCAGCCATTGCATGGCCAACGGGCGGTTGTGGGGGATGCGTTTGCCTTCGTACAGCAATTGCCCCAGCAGGTACATCGCTTGCACCTCGCCTTGTTCTGCACTGGTGTTCAAGAGGCTGGCCAATGCAGGGTCTTCGGGTTGCAGGGGCACTTGGCCGTTGATCACTTGCAAGGCCAGGTCAAGGCTGGCCTGGGGGTGGCCCAGGCGGGCTGCGCGGCGCACCCAGTAGGTGCTGTCCTCGCCTTGAATACCCGCCAGCCTCAACATGGCTTGCGCATCGTTGCTGGCCGCCAGGTTGTACAGCAGGCGGCGTATGGTTTCGCACCGTTCATTGGCGGTGCAGGGCAGTGTGGTGTCCAGGGGTTCCCTGTCGAGCCTGGCCAGGGCATGGTAGGTGCAAGGGCGGTAAGTGTCGGCACATTGCAGCAAAATGCTTTCGGCTTCCACTTTGCTGTGCCCAAACGGTTGGTCTGCTTTGCTGTCCAGCACTGTTTGTGAATACAACAGTTGTGCAGGCCGGTATTGCTCACGGGCTGCGCGTCGTAGCCAGCCCAAGCCTTCTGTCAGTTGTTTGTTGAGGTCTGCCGGGTTGGCACCCAACACATCCAGCATCAGCAGTTGGCCCAGGTAGTACTGGGCGACGACATGGTTCTGCGTGGCGGCTTTGCCCAGCCACACCCGGCCCGCTTTCAGGTCGCGTGGAACAACATCCCCCTCAATCAATGACAGCCCCACCGCAGTTTGTGCCACCGGGTCTCCGGTTTCTGCTTTGCGCAGGTTGGTCTTGTACAGTTCCAGTGAGTTCACCACCGTGGCGTTGGTGTATGCCGGCTGTGTCACTTGGTCCAGGGGTTGAGCCTGAGCAAAGGCCTGAGCACAACCCACACAAAGCAGCACAGCCCAAGTGTGGCGTAAAAGGGTAGAGAGGTATGCAGGCATCATGCACTCAACTGTTTGATAAGGCCTTTGATGAATTGAACCCGGTCGCTCACCTTGGGAATGCTGCGGTTGACACGCAGCTTCTCGGGGCCTGCCAGTTTCATGTCTTTTTCTTTTTGAATCATGAGAATGATTTTGCCAGCATCCACATTGGGTTGAGCATCAAATTGCACCACCGTGGCCTCGGATGAGCTGTCGATTTTGGCCACTCCCAAAGGCTTGGCCAGAATGCGCAAGCGGTGGGTGTCCAGCAGTGCAGTGGCCGCATCGGGCAGTTTGCCAAACCGGTCGATGAGTTCTTCCTGAATCAGGGCAATGTCATCGAGTTCGTCGGTGCTGGCCAAACGCTTGTACAAAGTCAGGCGCTCATGCACGTCCGGGCAGTAGTCTTCGGGCAGCAGGGCCGGTGTGTGCAAGTTGATTTCAACGGTGGCATTCAGCGGCGCTGTCAGGTCGGGTTCTTTGCCAGCGCGCAGGCTGCGCACGGCATGGTTCAGCATGTCGGTGTACATCTGGAAGCCCACCTCATGCACATTGCCGCTCTGGTTGGCGCCCAGCACCTCGCCCGCGCCGCGAATTTCCAGGTCGTGCATGGCCAGGTAAAAACCACTGCCCAAGTCTTCCATCATGGTGATGGCCTCCAGGCGTCGACCTGCGGTTTTGCTCAAACCTTCTTCGCTATTGACCATGAGGTAGGCATACGCCTGATGGTGTGAGCGGCCCACTCGGCCCCGCAGCTGGTGCAATTGGGCCAAACCAAACTTGTCGGCCCGGTGGATCACAATGGTGTTGGCGGTGGGTACGTCAATGCCCGTTTCAATGATGGTGCTGCACAGCAACACATTGAAGCGCTGCTGGTAAAAATCCCGCATCACACGTTCCAGGTCGCGCTCGTTCATTTGCCCGTGCGCAATACCAATGCGGGCCTCCGGGATGATGCGCTCCAGTGCCTCTTTGCGGTTTTCGATGGTGTCCACTTCATTGTGGAGGTAGTACACCTGGCCACCGCGTTTCAGTTCGCGCAGCACCGCTTCACGAATCACGCTGTCGGTTTCGCGGCGAACGAATGTTTTAATGGCCAGTCGCCGTTGTGGGGCTGTGGCAATCACCGAGAAATCCCGAATGCCTTCCATGCTCATGGCCAGCGTACGGGGAATCGGTGTGGCTGTCAGGGTGAGCACATCCACCTCGGCCCGCAGGTTTTTCAGGGCTTCTTTTTGTCGAACGCCAAATCGGTGTTCCTCATCAATAATCACCAAACCCAAGCGTGAAAACTCAATGTCGGCACTAAGCACCTTGTGCGTGCCGATGATGATGTCGGCCTTGCCTGCGTTGATGAGGTCAATCGCTTCGCGAATTTCCTTGGCTGATTTAAAGCGGGACAGTTCAACCACCTTGACGGGCCAGTCTGCAAAGCGGTCTGAGAAGGTTTGAAAATGCTGCTCGGCCAGCAACGTGGTGGGCGCGAGCAACACCACCTGTTTGCCGTCCATCACGCTGACAAAGGCGGCCCGCAGGGCGACTTCGGTTTTTCCAAAGCCCACATCGCCACACACCAGGCGGTCCATGGGGCGTGTGGATGTCATGTCCGAAATCACCGCGTGGATGGCCGCAGCCTGGTCCGCCGTTTCTTCAAAACCAAATTTTTCAACAAAGGCTTCATAGTCCGACAGGCTGAGTTTGAACTGGTGCCCCTGCCGCAGGGCGCGGCGTGCATACAGGTTCAGCAATTCAGCGGCCGTGTCGCGTACCTGCTTGGCTGCTTTGTTTTTGGCTTTCTCCCACTGGCCCGAGCCCAAGGCATGCAATGGGGCATTTTCGGGGTCGGCACCGCTGTAGCGGGCAATCACATGCAGTTGGGATACAGGCACAAACAGGTTGGTGCCGTTGGCGTATTCCAGGTGCAAAAATTCGGAGGCACCTTCACCCAAGTCCATGCTGGTCAGGCCTTTGTAACGGCCAATGCCATGTTGCTGGTGCACCACCGGGTCGTCCACCTTGAGTTCAGACAAATCCCGAATCATCGATTCGACATTGCTTTGCCGTTCCTGGGATCGACGTGCCGCACGGCGTCGCGCGGTGAGCGCAAACAGTTCGGCCTCGGTCACCAAAGCGACCACGCGCTCCAGTCCGCGGTGAATGGCGAAGCCCCGGTCCAGTGTGGCGGTGGTCAACACAAAATGCGCATCGCCGCCCAGCGCGGCCTGTAGCGAGTTGGCCTGTGCAGGTTTCAGGCCATGTTCAGCAAAATACTGAAGCAAGGTTTCTCGGCGTCCATCACTGGGTGCCGTCACCACCACTTGCCGGTAGCCTGCACCACCGGCCTGTTCAATCAAGGTTCGCAGCTTGAACAGCGGGTCTTCAGCACGCCGGTCCACGGTCAGCTCGGGCAACGCCGCGCCTGCATATTCGGGCACCAATGCATTTTTGCTGTCCGACAAATTCACCCGGGCAGCATGCTCAAACCGTTTGAAAAATTCATCCGCGCCCAGATAGATTTCGCTGGGGCGCAGAATGGGGCGTTCAATGTCCTTGGACAAAAAATCGAATCGGCTTTGGGTCTCGCTCCAGAAGGTTTGTAGGGCTTGGGCTA
Source organism: Limnobacter sp. (assembly GCF_036405155.1). GTDB lineage: Bacteria > Pseudomonadota > Gammaproteobacteria > Burkholderiales > Burkholderiaceae_B > Limnobacter. Next base: position 164,469 of record NZ_DASWYD010000006.1, read on the forward strand.
CATCACCATGTTGAACCAGGGCCACTTTACTGGTCGGCAGGTAATCGGCCAGCGTGGCGGTGTTTTCGAAAAACAGTGGCAAATAATATTCAATACCTGCCGAGGCCACACCGCTGCCCATGTCGCGGTAGATGCCCACGCGAGATGGGTCGCCTTCAAAGCGCTCGCGCCATTTGCTGCGGAACTGCGCACGGCTTTGTTCGTCCATGGGGTATTCACGGCCCGGGAGCAGCCGCATTTCACGCACGGGGTACAAGCTGCGCTGGGTGTCCACATCAAAGGTTTTGATGGACTCGATTTCATCATCGAACAGGTCGATGCGAAATGGCAACGCCGTGCCCGTGGCAAACAGGTCGATAATGCCGCCGCGGATGCAATATTCACCCGGGGTCATGACCTGTGACACATGGTTGTACCCCGCTACCGTGAGTTGCTCTCGCAGCTTTTTTTCGTTCAGTTTGTCGCCGGTTTTGAAGAAAAACGTGCTGCCCGCCAAAAATGCGGGTGGTGCCAGGCGTTGAATGGCGGTGGATGCGGCCACCAGCAACACGTCCAGATCGCCCAGGAGCGTGTGGTACAGCGTTGCCAGGCGTTCAGACACCAGGTCTTGGTGAGCGGACAAGCTGTCGTAGGGCAGGGTTTCCCAGTCGGGCAGGTAGTGCGCACGCAACTCGGGCGCAAACAGGGCGATTTCGTCTTTCAGTCGGGTGGCATCGTGCGTGCTGGCGCACACCACCACACACAAGCGTTGCTGAGCCTTGGCCTGTAGGCAGAGTTGGGCCAACAAAAAAGCGTCTGCACTGCCTGGTGGATGGGCCAAGCTCAACTTGTGGCCCCCGGTCAACTGGAAAGAGGAAGTAAAATACGACTGCATACAAACAAACGGGGCTGACTTGGTCAGCCGCTATTATAAGGCGGGCCAGGCCCGACAGGAATCTGTACAGATGGCCAGACCAGCCAGGTATTTTGGATTGATCCCCGCCGGTGGCGTGGGAAAGCGCTTTGGGGGCGACACACCCAAGCAATATGCTTTGCTGGGTGAGCTTACCGTGCTTGAGCGAAGCGTGAATGCGATGTTGGCCGATGACCGGGTGGTGCGGGTGTATGTCGTGGTGTCCAAGGATGACACCCAGGCCGAGCGTTTGTTTGAGGACCACCCGCGGGTGCAGGTGCTGAAAGTGGCTGGCCGGGAGCGGGCCAACACGGTGCTCAATGCCCTGCAACACTTGCTCGAACAATTCAAAATTGACGATACCGATTGGGTGCTGGTGCACGATGCTGCGCGACCAGGCCTAAGCCAGTCAGCATTGAAGCGCTTGATGGATGAGGCCTCTACCCATGTGGCGGGCGGCCTGCTGGCCTTGCCAGTGGCCGACACCTTGAAGAAGGTGAATCGTACCGAGGATGGCGAGGTGGTGGTACAACAGACCGTGCCGAGGGATTCCCTGTGGGCGGCCCAAACCCCCCAAATGTTTCGCGCACAGGCCTTGGCGTTGGCCATCACCGAATGCCTGTACAAAGACGTGCAGCTGACAGACGACGCCAGCGCCATCGAAACCATGGGCATCAGCCCCTTGATTGTTGAAGGCCATCTTGAGAACATGAAAATCACCCACAGTGCAGACTTGCACACCGTGGCAACCTTGCTGGGCCTGGAGGGCAAATCGGCATGAGTGTGGATGTGTTGGCCCTGCGACGACTGCGCGTGGGGCAGGGCTATGATGTGCACCGTTTGGTTGAAGGGCGAAAGCTTGTCTTGGCCGGTGTTGACATTGAGTCGCCAGTGGGGCTGCTGGGGCATTCCGATGCCGATGCCTTGCTGCATGCCGTGACTGACGCAGTGCTGGGCGCTGCGGCGCTGGGTGACATTGGCCGTCATTTTTCAGACACTGACCCGGCCTTTGAAGGTGCAGACAGTGGCGTTTTGCTGCAAAAAACCCTGGCGCTGGCGGCCAGCCAGGGCTATCAACTGGTGAATGTAGACACCACCCTGATTTGCCAAAGCCCCAAATTGGCCCCACACATGGACCGCATGCAGGCCAGCCTTGCCCGGTTGTGTGGTCTGGATGCAGGGTGTGTCAATATCAAGGCCAAGACCAATGAAAAGCTGGGTTATTTGGGTCGTAAGGAAGCGATTGAAGCCCAGGCCGTTGTACTGATGATCAAGGATTTGCCCGCATGATCGCACTGGGTATTTCCACCAGCAGTGGCGTGGCCAAAGTGTCGGCTGTCCAGCAGGCGGAGGCCAACGCTGCACAGCACAGTCTTCAGGGTTTTGCCTTCAACACCTGTTTTGAGTTTTCCATTGAGGACTACAAAGCGCAGTCTGTCGAGCTGTTGCCCAGGCTGTCGCAAGCGTTGGCTGAGCATGGCCTGGCCTTGGGCGACCTGACCGTGTTGGCCGTGGACATTGGCCCCGGCGGGTTCACCAGTTTGCGCACGGCTTGTGGCGTTGTACAAGGCTTGGCCGTGGCTTTGGACAAGCCGGTTGTGCCGGTCACCAGTTTTGAGTGCATGGCCACTCAGGCCCGTCTGGACGGTTCAACGCCGGTGGATGCTGCGCATCTACCCTGCATCCTCGATGCCCGATTGGGCGAGTTGTATGTGGGTATTGTGGATGTTCAGGCTCAAGGCGTGAGCTTGTATGGCCATGCCGCCCTGTGTGCTTGGGATGATCTGGATTCATGGGTGACTGGCCATGCACACCAAGTGGTGCCCTTGGCCTTGTGTGACGCTGCTGTGGTGGCTGGTTTGACGGAGCGCTTCGGTGCGTTGCCAGCCTGGGTTCTACCAACAGCGGGCCCCTCGGCGGTTGCGGCCGCCGCATTGGGTGGATTGCGTTATTTACATCAACAAACCAGCGAACCCATGGCATGCCAACCGCTGTATGTGCGGGACAAAGTGGCGCAAACAACGGCTGAACGACAGGCGATTAAACATGGCCTTGTTTAGCATACGCCCCATGCGTGAAGACGATGTGCCGCAGGTCATCGAGATTGAAAACCGGATCTATGAGTTTCCCTGGTCGGCGCGCAACTTTCTCGATTCGCTAAGGGCTGGGTATGACCTGCACTGCTTTTTGCTGGACGATGTGTTGGTGGGCTACATTGTCATGATGCAGGTGGTGGATGAAGTGCATTTGCTGAATATTTCCGTGAGTGCCGACCAACAAGGCAAGGGCTACGGCAAACACCTGCTGCAATGGGGTTTAAGCCGCGCCCGCATGGCGGGCCTGGAGGGCATGTTGTTGGAGGTGCGGCCCAGCAATACGGTGGCCAAGGCTTTGTACGACCAGCAGGGCTTCAAGTTGATTGGTGTTCGCAAAAATTACTATCCAGCCCGTGTGGGCCGTGAAGACGCTCTGGTGCTGTTCAAACGCCTGGGGCAAGGACTGGACATATCCGCATGAATGCACCGACGAATTCCAAAGCTGCACTGTTTGATGCCATGGGCTTGGGCCCTGTGTGGGAACTTCGCAAACCGCAGGTTGCATCCGATGCTGTACTGCCACCCACAGAGCCATCAAAGCCAGCTGGCTTGCCTGTTGACCTGGCTGCGTTGCAACAGCAGGTTGCCCAGTGCCAGGCTTGCGGATTGTGCAAAACTCGTCAGCAAACTGTTTTTTCAGCTGGGGTGAGCACTGCGAGCCTGATGGTGGTGGGTGAGGCACCCGGTGCTGACGAAGATGCGCAAGGCGAACCCTTTGTGGGGCGAGCAGGCCAACTGCTCGACAAATTGTTGATGTCTATGGGGCGAAACCGGCAAAGCAATGTCTACATTGCCAACGTGCTGAAATGCCGCCCACCTGGCAACCGCAACCCCGAAGCCGATGAAATTGCGCAGTGTGAACCATACCTTCGACAGCAGTTGGCCCTGGTACAACCCAAGGTGCTGTTGTTGGTGGGGCGTTTTGCCATTTCAACATTGCTGAACACCGACAAACCCATTTCCCAACTTCGCGGCCAGGTCCATTCGGTCAACATTCAAGGCCAGGAAGTCCCTGCGGTGGTCAGTTACCACCCGGCATACTTGCTGCGTCGTCCCGAGGAAAAGGCAAAGTCCTGGGATGATTTGTTGTTGTTGAAACGGGTGATGGCAGAGCACAACGCCTGAAAGCATTGTGTGTTAGGGGTTGTGAATACCAACAGGGCGTTCTTCGCCAATGTGGGCTTCCACGTCAAACAGCCGTTGGTTGTGGCGGTGCCACAGAATCACCATGAACATGGCCGCCATCACAAAGCCGCCAAACAGCAAAATCACAGTGTTCACGTGGACATTGAAGCTGATCAGCAGGGCATATATGCCCAGCATGGTCAGTACCGAAATGTTTTCATTGAAGTTTTGAATCGCGATTGAACGGCCAGCGCTCATCAAGACATGACCGCGGTGTTGAAGCAGGGCATTCATGGGCACCACGAAGAACCCACTGAGCCCACCAATCAAAATGATCAGAACCACCGCCAATGCAAGGTTGTGGACCAAGGTCATCAGCATGCACACCAGGCCCATGGCGATGCCCATGGGCAGTACGCGCATCGACTTTTTCAAAGGAATGATTTTCGCCGCAATGATGGCGCCACCCGCCACACCAAATGCACAAATGCCTTGCAGCATGGCGCCCTTGTCCAGCGACAGGCCCAACGCCGCTTCAGCCCATTTGAGCACGATGAACTGCAGCGTGGCGCCGGCACCCCAAAACAGGGTGGTGACTGCCAGCGAAATTTGCCCCAGTTTGTCTGACCACAGGCGCTTGAAGCAGCCGAAAAACTTGCGGGTCATGATGATGGGGTGGTTCAGTTGGGGCTCATACCGTGCGCCCGTGTCTGGAATGTTCAGGTTGAACACCGCTGCAATCAAATAGCCAAAGGTGATCACGAAAATGGCCGCCTCGGCGGGTGTTTTCATGCCCTCGATGATGCCGGGAATGTGCATTTGCATGAGGTGCTCGGCCGTGGACGGCGAGATCAAAAAACCGCCCAGCATGGTTCCCAGAATAATGGACAGCACCGTCAATCCTTCGATCCAGCCATTGGCGGCCACCAGTTTGTCGTGCGGCAACAGCTCGGTGAGAATGCCGTATTTGGCTGGGGAATAGGCGGCTGCGCCGAACCCCACCACCGCATAAGACACCAGCGGATGGAATCCAAAAAACATCATGAGGCAACCCACCACCTTGATGGCATTGGTGATGAACATCACCTTGCCCTTGGGCAGGGTGTCGGCAAAGCCGCCCACAAAGGGGGCCAGCACCACATAAGACACCACAAAGAACAGTTTGAGCAGAGGGGTCATCCATTCCGGCGACTGGATTTGAAACAGCAAGGCAATGGCTGCGATCAGCAAGGCGTTGTCCGCCAGCGACGAAAAAAACTGCGCCGCCATGATGGTGTAGAAGCCAGGTTTCATTCACAGATCGATGCAAGCGCCAATATTCTTTGGCTTGCGGTCTCGTTGCTCTTTCAACAATGTTGAGGCGTTATATCATATTCACACTGATTGCGTGTGACAGTCCGACCAATTTAACAAGTTCGAGCGCAAGCCGTTCTCCCTGTATGCCCCGTCCCATTCGTGCCCTGGTCAAGCCCTCGGCCATTGATTACAACCTTCAACGCATCCGGGCCATCAACCCGGCCTGGCATTGCATGCCGGTGGTCAAGGCCCACGCCTACGGTCATGGGCTGGAAAGGTTGTTACCGGGGTTGCAGTCAGCAGATAGCCTGGCCATTCTGGAAATTTCAGGTGCTGCTGCACTGCGGGAACTGGGGTGGTCCAAACCGATCGTGTTGCTGGAAGGTTGTTTTGATGCAGCCGATGTTGAGCACGCTGTTGCACTGGGGCTCGATTGGGTGGTGCACGACCCTGCACACCTGCAAGCGGTGGTGGACTTGGCTGCCCGTTGGCGGGACACCCAACACGCCCCGCGTATTTTCTTGAAGATCAACACAGGCATGAACCGCTTGGGCTTTACAGCCGAGACTGCGCCTGCGGCCATTGAACAACTCGATGCACTGGCAAGCGCATTGAATTGGCCCGTGCCGGTGCTCATGACCCATTTTGCCAACGCCGATGCCCCGCAGTTGGCTGATGCCAACCCCAGCGCCCAAGCGCAGCATGCGGCGTTGATGCGCTTAAAACCTGCCCACTGGTTGAGTAGTCTCGCCAACTCCGCTGGCGTATTGAATTGCCCTCAATGGGCAGGCGACATTGTGCGGCCGGGTATTGCGATATACGGCGCCACCCCGGGCCCCAAAAAAGCTCAGGAATATGGTTTGAAGCCTGTGATGAGCCTGCGCAGCCAGGTGATTGCCATTCAGACCGTTGCTGCCGGTGAGCGGGTTGGCTATGGCTCCCGTTGGCAGGCCAGCCGTGCGGCGCGCATTGGTGTGGTGGCGTGTGGGTATGCAGATGGATACCCACGTCACGCGCCCGATGGCACCCCGGTGGTGGCAGCGGGTCAACGGGTGCCGTTGGCAGGCCGAGTGTCCATGGACATGCTGACCATCGACATCACCGATGCACCGCAGGTGCAGTTGGGCAGCGAGGTCGAGCTGTGGGGCGAAGCGGTGTCGATTGACGAGGTGGCTGAGCATGCCGGCACCATTGGTTACGAATTGATGTGTGCACTGGCGCCCCGCGTGCCGGTCACCGTGGTTGAAGGTTAAGCCCCAATGGCCAAAGCAAAAAGCCAGTACCAATGCACCGAGTGTGGTGCGGTGTTTGCCAAGTGGCAGGGCCAATGTGGCGAATGCAACAACTGGAACACCGTCGTGGAGTCGGTGGTTGCACCGGTTACTGCAAAAACCAACCGCTTCACAGCGCTGGCTGCCCAAAGCAGTCAGGTTATTAAACTGGCCGATATTCAGGCCCAGGAGTATCCCCGATTTTCCAGCGGGGTGGGCGAGTTTGACAGGGTGCTGGGTGGTGGTCTGGTGCCGGGCATGGTGGTGTTGTTGGGCGGCGACCCAGGCATCGGCAAATCAACCTTGTTGTTGCAGTCCATGGTTCACCTGGCCCAGCATGCCAACACCTTGTATGTCAGCGGTGAAGAATCGGCGGGTCAAATTGCGCTGCGCGCCCAGCGCCTGGGCCTTGAACATGCCAGCCTCAGTGTTCTCACCGAAATCCAGCTGGAACAAATCCTGGCGCAAATCGAAGTCATCAAGCCCCAAGTGCTGGTCATCGACTCCATCCAGACCCTGTACACCGCAGAACTGTCGGCTGCACCAGGGTCGGTCAGCCAAGTTCGTGAGTGTGCCAGCCAGCTGACCCGTGTGGCCAAAAGCCTCGGCATCACCACCATTTTGGTGGGCCATGTCACCAAGGAAGGCACCCTGGCCGGCCCCCGCGTCTTGGAACACATCGTGGACACCGTGCTGTACTTCGAAGGCGATTCCCAATCCTCATTCCGACTGGTGCGCGCCTTCAAAAACCGGTTTGGTGCCGTGAATGAGCTCGGCGTGTTCGCCATGACAGACCGTGGGCTCAAAGGGGTCAACAATCCCTCTGCGCTGTTTTTGTCGCAACAAACGGATTGGGTGCCCGGCTCATGTGTCATGGTCACGCAGGAAGGGGCTCGCCCTTTGCTGGTGGAAATTCAAGCCTTGGTTGATTCGTCGCATTCGCCTGCGCCTCGGCGTTTGTCGGTGGGTTTGGAGCAAAACCGCCTGGCCATGTTGCTGGCGGTGCTTCACCGCCACGCCGGCTTGCAGTTTTTTGATCAGGATATTTTCATCAATGCAGTGGGCGGTGTACGCATTTCCGAACCGGCAGCCGACCTGGCCATTGTGCTGGCCATGGTGTCGTCCCTGAAAAACAAACGCTTGCCGCGTGAGCTTGCCGTGTTTGGCGAAATTGGTCTGTCGGGTGAACTAAGGCCTGCGCCCCGGGGGCAGGACCGGTTGCGAGAAGCGGCCAAATTGGGCTTTACCCATGCCCTGGTGCCCGCCAGCAATGTGCCCAAACAGGCCATTGATGGTTTGCAAGTCATTGGTGTTGAACGGATTGAGCAGGCCTTGTCTGCACTTCGTGACACGCTGCACTGTTTTTGACTAATTGGTCATTTGACACCACAATTGCCGGATTCTGATTCCTCACCATGAAGAGTGAAGTATGGTTCCCCTCTGCCCGGTTAAGCCTTGGTTGTTGATGGCCGCACTGGCGCTGTCGCTGACCGCCTGTTCCCGTTCTGCCCCCGACACGTCTGAAGTCATTCGCCCAGTGCGTGTGATGGCGTTGAAAGCCGATGGCACGGAGTCGGAGGATACCTTTCCTGCCCAGATTGAACCCCGTTACAGCGCCAGCCTCAGTTTTCAGGTGGGTGGTCGATTGATTGCACGGCTGGCGGATGTGGGGGACCGTGTTAAAAAAGGTCAAGTTCTGGCCCGAGTGGACCCGCAAGACCTCAAACTGGCCTTGCAGGCTGCGCAGGCCCAATTCGCCGCCGCAAACACCGAATACCTGCAGAACAAAACCGACTTGGCCCGGTTTAAAACCCTGCGCGAACAAAATTTTATTAGCCAAGCGGAGCTGGACCGTCGGCAACTCGCATTGGATGCGGCTGAAAGCCGCTTGACGCAAGCCCGTGCACAACTGAACGTACAGCAAAACCAGGCGCAATACAGCGAGTTGAAAGCCCCGAATGATGGAGTGATTTCGCAAGTACTGCTGGATGCCGGTCAGGTGGTTGCACCGGGGCAGCCTGTCTTGCAATGGGCCAACGAAAAGGCGGTGCAGGTGCGCATGGCCGTGCCTGAGGGTCGGGTCAAAGACATTCGGGATGGGCAGGTTGCGGTGGTGGACTTGTGGTCCATTCGGCAGCAATTGAAAGCCACTGTGCGTGAAGTGGGCCCTGTGGCCGACCCCATCACCCGAACCTATCCGGTCTATCTGGATTTGACGCAATCCGCGCCGGATGCTCGCTTCGGCATGAGTGCCACGGTACGGTTTGCAGCCCGCAATCCGGATGTGGCCTTCAAGCTGCCGGTGGCTGCGCTGGTTGCAGAGGCCACTGGTGCGTTTGTGTGGGTGTTTGATGAGGCCAAAGGTGAAGTTCACCGACGACCCGTCAAACCCTATGATGTCAACGAAACCAGTTTTTTGGTCAAAGACGGACTGAAAGATGGTGAGTTGGTGGTGACCGCAGGTACCCACACCCTCAGTGAGGGGCAAAAGGCCCGCCGATTCATCGAGACAGCAGACCTGGCCAAAAAAGCCAAAGCCCTGCAGGACGGGGAGGGTGGCGCAACCCAACCGTCACCAGGCTCATCGCCTGAGCCCACTCGGTAAGGTCAGTCTTCATGAAAAAACTGAACCTTTCCCGTTGGGCGTTGGAAAACCAGCCCCTGATCCGTTTTTTGCTGGCTGTCTTCATCTTCGCGGGCAGTGCCGCATTTTTCTCCTTGGGGCAGGAAGAGGATCCGCCCTTTGTCTTCCGTGGCATGGTGGTGCGTGCGTATTGGCCGGGTGCCACATCCATGCAAATGGCGCAGCAGGTGGCCGACCCCATCGAAAAAGTCATGCAGGAAGTACCGTACGCCGACAAAATCCGCTCCTATTCCAAACCAGGCGAGTCTGTCATTTTCCTGCTGCTAAAAGACAGTGCGCCGCCCAAGGAGGTGGCCAATATTTGGTACACCACCCGCAAGCGTGTCAACGACATGGCCAGCAGGCTGCCCCATGGTGTGATTGGCCCCTTCTTCAATGACGAGTTTGGTGACACCTTCGGCGTCATGCTGGCCTTTTCTGCCGATGGTTTCAAATACAACGAGTTGAAAGACTTTGTGACCCAGGTGCGCCAAGACCTGCTTCGCGTACCCGATGTGGCCAAAGTCCAGCTGTTTGGTGTACAGGCCGAGAAGGTGTACATCGATGTGTCGCACTACAAACTCGCCAAATTGGGCATTTCCGCGCAAAGCGTGCTCGACCAAATCAATGGCCAAAATGCAGTCACGTCGCAAGGTGTGCTGAGTCTGGAAGAACAGAAAATCTGGTCTCGTGTTGAAGGCCAGTTTGACTCGATTGACGACATTGCCAACACGCCCATCCGTGCAGGTAATCAGACCGTGCTTCTCAAAGACTTTGCCGAAGTTCACCGGGGCTATGAAGACCCACCCATGTCCAAAATGCGGGTCAATGGCAAAGAAGTGATTGGCTTGGGTATTTCCATGGTCAATGGTGGAGACATCATTCGACTGGGCAAAAACCTTGAGAAAGAAGAGGCGCGCATTCTGTCTCAATTGCCGGTGGGTGTTGAGATGATGCGGGTGGCCGACCAACCCGAGTCGGTGCGGACCTCGGTCAATGAGTTTGTGAAGGTGCTGATTGAAGCGATTGTGATTGTGTTGGGGGTGAGCTTTGTCAGCCTGGGCCTTCACACCAAACCGCTGCGTGTGGACATGCGCCCCGGCTTGGTGGTGGCACTGACCATTCCGCTGGTGTTGGCCATGACGTTTTTGGCCATGTCGTACTTCGGCATTAACCTGCACAAGATTTCGCTGGGTGCCCTCATCATCGCTTTGGGCTTGTTGGTGGACGATGCCATCATCGCCGTCGAAATGATGGTGCGCAAACTGGAAGAGGGTTATTCACGTTTCGATGCGGCCACGTTCGCATACGAATCCACTGCTGTACCCATGCTCACCGGCACCTTGATTACAGCAGCCGGCTTCCTGCCCATTGCGCTGGCCAAGTCGGCCGCCGGCGAGTACACCTATTCCATTTTTGCGGTCACAGCGATTGCGTTGTTGCTGTCGTGGATCGTGGCGGTGGTGTTTGTTCCCTACATTGGTTATTGGCTGTTGAAAAAGCCAAAGGATGGGGAAGGGCACCATGAGGTGTTCGACACACCGTTCTATGCGCGTTTCCGGCGTTGGATCGAGGCTTGTGTTCGCCACCGCTGGATCACCATCGGCGTGACCATTGCGGCATTCTTCCTGGGTGGCTTCTCATTCAAGTTCATTGAGCAGCAGTTTTTCCCCGACTCCAACCGCCTGGAAATCATGGTGGACTTGTGGCTGCCCGAGGGCACTGCATTTGCACAAACCGAGGCACAGGCCAAAAAGCTGGAGGCTTGGCTGGCCCAGCAGCCTGAGGTGGACCGTTATGCCGCCTTTGTGGGTGACGGGGCGCCGCGTTTCTACCTGTCGCTGGACCAAAAGTTTGTTCAAAGCAACCTGGCCGAGTTCATTGTGATTCCGAAGGACTTCAAGTCTCGCGAAGTGCTCCGCAAAAAAATGAAGGACCACCTGGAACAGAATTTCCCGGATGTTCGTCCCCGGGTCACCTTGCTGCCCAATGGTCCGCCCGTGACTTATCCGGTTCAGTTTGTGGTGCAGGGCCCCGACCCCTACGTGGTGAGGGCTGTTGCAGACCAGGTGAAGGCAGCAGTGTCTTCCAGCCAGTACACCCGGGGCACGCACGACAACTGGAATGAAAATGTGAAGGCCATGAAGGTGGAGGTGGACCAGGCCCGTGCGCGAGCTTTGGGTGTCAGCAGCGAGAGCATTGCGCAAGCATCCCAGGTTATTTTGTCGGGCGCACCAATCGGACAGTACCGAGAAGGCAACCGCCTCATCGACATTGTGTTTCGCAACCCCCCCAGCGAACGCGACACCTTGAGCGAACTCATGAATGCCAATGTGCCCACAGCCTCGGGTGCATACGTGCCTTTGTCCCAGGTTGGCAAAGTGACCATGGGCTTTGAGCCCGGTGTGATTTGGCGGCAAAACGGCGATTTTGCCATCACAGTGCAGGCCGATGTGGTGCCCGGTATTCAAGGCACCACGGTGGCACTGGCCATGAACAAGGCCTTGGAGCCCATGCGTGCGCAGTTGCCGCTGGGGGTTCGCATCAGCCTGGATGGCTTGGCTGCCGACTCTGGCAAGGCTCAAGAGTCCATCATGGCCAACGTGCCCTTGATGCTGTTTTTGGTGCTCACCCTGCTGATGCTGCAATTGAAGAGTTTTGGCCGAACGCTGCTGGTGTACCTCACGGGGCCCTTGGGCATCATTGGTGCGGCACTGGCCCTGATTGCAACCGGGCGTCCCTTCGGCTTTGTGGCGCAATTGGGGGTGATCGCCCTGTTTGGCATGATCATTCGCAATTCAGTGATTTTGGTGGACCAGATTGAGCAGGACCGCGCTGCCGGGGTGGACCCCTTTGAAGCCATCATTGGGTCTACCATCCGTCGCTCTCGACCGATCTTGCTGACAGCCGCCGCCGCCGTGCTGGCCATGATCCCGTTGATGCGGTCGCAATTCTGGGGGCCCATGGCCGTGGCCATCATGGGGGGCTTGATCGTGGCCACCCTGTTGACCTTGTTTTTCCTGCCGGCCTTGTATGCAGCGGCTTATCGCATCAAAAAGCCGCAGCAGGGCCCAACCAGCATGGTGTGATGGGCCATTCAGGCCCGCAACACCTGGGTTGTCCAACTGATGGAAAACTTTCGCAAGGGCGTCAAGGCCTTTTGCTCGGTCAGCAAGGCGGGTTGAGGCCCGTGCAGGCGGAATTCCCGCACCTTCATGCGGTAGAGCGCCCGCAAGGGGCGGCAAAACAGGCGCAGGTCGGCGGGCATTTGCTTCCAGGCTGCGTCAGCCACAGTCATCCGGCTTTGGGCCACCTGTGTGAACAGGGCGTGTGTGGCGTTGCTGTGTTGCCGCGAGCGAATCTGTTCAGCGGTCACACCATGTTGGCGGAGCGAGTCGATCGGTATGGGCTGAAATTGCTCGTCCAAGTACTTTGCAAGCCGCAGCAGCTGGCACAGTTGGGTGGATGCCATCCAGAAGTCCAACAAGGCTTGGTAAGCAGCCGGGTTTTTCAGGTCTGCTTGTTGTGCGGCCTCTTGTGCAAATTTCTGAGCGATGAGTGGTAGCCATGGCGAAATCGTTGCGCGGGTGCTGTGGTCCCACGCGGCTTGGTTTTCAAACCGGCTGGGTTCACAGGCAGCTGCCACTTGGTTGATGAGCACTGGCCAGTTGTCTGCATCCACGCCAGCCACCACATCCCGGGAAATGGCCTGAATCACCGGGTGCAGGTTGGTTTCTTGCCCCGCATTGGCCAGGGCATTGCGCCACCAGCCCAGTTTCACCTGGGTCAAGCCGGCTTCCAGCTGTTTCAGGCAGGCCTGGCGCAGTTCGTGGTTCAACGTAAACAGCCCCAACCAGTAGGCCTTCAGCTCCACAGGCTGGAACACGGTGGCGTAATGCAGGCTGGACAATTCCGGGCAGATTTTTTCCCGGCAATAGGCCAGCGGGGTTTCAAGCAGGGTCGACATGGCAACAACACGGGGCCCGAACGCGGGCCATTGAGGACAACGCTGAATTGTAGGGCATTTGGGGGAGCCTCCCCATGGATTGCGGGTGGACGATGGGCATCGGGCTTAAAAAGGGCTATACTTCGGCCCGTGCTGCGGATGTGGCGAAATTGGTAGACGCACCAGATTTAGGTTCTGGCGTGGCAACACGTGAAGGTTCGAGTCCTTTCATCCGCACCATTCTGAATGGCCTTTCCTGGGCCGAAATCCCGGTCAAATCGGTGCCCGCCCGGGTCAAACTCCCCCTCAAGTTGTGTAAGATAACGGCTATTGTAGAGGCCTCGCTCCACGGCTGTGGCGTGTCCATTCGTCGATCAACCCACCTGGTTTGTCCGGGTTATTCAAGCTCAAGAGTTCCAAATGACAGAAACCACCACCACTGCAAGCCCACTCGAGAAAACCATTTCTCTGAAGCTTTCAGTTGAAAAGATCAATGCTGAAGTTGAAAAGCGCCTTCAGAAAGTGGCGCGCACAGCTCGCATGCCAGGCTTCCGCCCCGGTAAGGTGCCCATGAAAATGGTTATCCAGACTTATGGCCCACAGGTGCATTCTGAAGTGCTGAACGACGAAATTGGCCGCACGTTCAACGAAGAAGTCCAAAAGCAGGACCTCCGCGTGGCTGGTACGCCCCGCATCGAGGCCGCTGAAGGTGCTGCCGAAGAAGCGTTGGAATTCAACGCCATTTTTGAAGTGTTTCCCGAGGTGAAGTTTGGCGACTTCGCAGCGCTGGAAGTAGAGAAAACCACGGTTGAAGTGTCCGACGCTGAAGTGGACAAAACCCTGGACATTCTGCGCAAACAGCGCGCAACCTTTGTGGCTGTGGATCGTGCTGCGCAAGACGAAGACAAGGTGACCCTGGACTTCGTTGGCAAAATTGACGGCGTGGCCTTTGCAGGTGGCACAGCCGAAGACTTCTCCTTCGTGGTGGGCAAGGGCCAAATGCTGCCCGAGTTTGAAGCTGCAGCCAAAGGCTTGAAAGCAGGCGAAACCAAAACGTTCCCGCTGAGCTTCCCCGAGGATTACCACGGCAAGGACGTGGCTGGAAAAACCGCCGAATTCGACATCACCATCAAATCGGTGGAAGGCGCGCAATTGCCCGAGCTGAACGAAGAATTTGCCAAGGCGATGGGCATTGCCGACGGCAGCATCGACAAGTTGCGTGAAGACGTGCGCGTCAATCTGTCCCGTGAAGTGAACAACCGCACCAAGGCGCAAACCAAAGAAGCCGTCATGAATGCGCTGCTGAAGGTTGCCGAGTTCGATGTGCCCAAAGCACTGATTCAGTCTGAAACTGCTGAATTGGCGCAGCGTGCCCGCGAAGACCTGCGCGCCCGCGGCATGAAAGACGTTGAAAACATCCAGCTGCCCGAAGATATTTTTGCTGCACAAGCCGAGCGCCGCGTTCGTCTGGGCCTGATCGTGTCAGACTTGGTCAAGAACAACAGCCTGCAGGCCAAGCCCGAGCAGGTTCGTGCTTACATTGAAGAACAGGCGCAAAGCTATGAAAACCCTGCCGAAGTCATGCAGTGGTATTTTCAGGACCGCGCCCGTTTGGCGGATGTAGAAGCCGTTATTCTGGAAGACAATGTGGTTGAATACACCTTGGCAAAAACCAAAGTGGTTGAGAAGAAACTGTCTTTTGACGAACTGATGGGAAATAAATAACGATGAAGTGGGACCCTCGCTCTATGACCGGAAATTTCAATAACTTCAGCAGTATGGAACCCCAAGGGAACATGTACGTTCCCATGGTGATTGAACAAAGTGGTCGGGGCGAGCGGGCCTATGACATCTATTCCCGTTTGTTGAAAGAGCGGGTCATCTTTTTGGTTGGCCCAATCAACGACCAAATGGCCAACGTGATCGTGGCCCAGATGCTGTTCCTGGAATCTGAAAACCCCGACAAAGACATCGCGCTGTACATCAACAGCCCCGGTGGTTCTGTGTCGGCTGGCATGGCCATTTACGACACCATGCAATTCATCAAGCCCGATGTTTCTACCCTGTGCACAGGCTTGGCCGCATCCATGGGTGCATTCCTGTTGTCCTCAGGTACCAAAGGCAAGCGCTTTTCGTTGCCCAACAGCCGCATCATGATTCACCAGCCGCTGGGTGGTGTTCAGGGGCAGGCTTCCGACATTGAAATTCACGCCAAGGAAATTCTGTACCTGCGTGAAAAGTTGAACGGCATTTTGGCCGACAACACCGGCAAGCCGATTGAGCAAATTGCGCGTGACACGGACCGTGACAATTTCATGGGTGCTGATGATGCCAAAAACTATGGCCTCATCGACGACGTGCTGAAACACCGAGTAGCGCCCGCAGAAGGCACGAAGTAATCCAGAACGTATGCAGGTGGCCCCTCGGGGCCCAAGGGATTGACGATGTCAGAAAAAAAAGGCTCCAGCGAAAAGCTGTTGTATTGCTCCTTCTGCGGCAAAAGCCAGCACGAGGTGAAGAAACTCATCGCCGGTCCATCGGTGTTCATCTGTGATGAATGCATCGAGCTGTGCAACGACATCATTCGCGACGAGGCTGCCGAGGCCACGGCCAATGGCGGTGGCGACAAATTGCCCACACCGCGCGAAATCCGCGCCATTCTGGACCAGTACGTGATCGGCCAGGACAAAGCCAAGCGCGTGTTGTCTGTGGCGGTTTACAACCACTACAAGCGCCTTCGTCACATGGGTGGCAAGAAGGACGACATCGAGTTGTCCAAGTCCAACATTTTGCTGGTCGGCCCCACAGGCTCTGGCAAAACCCTGTTGGCCCAAACGCTGGCCCGCCTGTTGAATGTGCCGTTCGTGATTGCCGATGCCACCACCCTGACAGAAGCCGGTTACGTGGGTGAAGATGTTGAGAACATCATTCAGAAGTTGCTGCAGAACTGCAACTATGAAGTCGAGAAAGCTCAGCGTGGCATTGTTTACATCGACGAAATCGACAAAATTTCCCGCAAGTCTGACAACCCGTCCATTACCCGCGACGTGTCGGGCGAGGGCGTTCAGCAAGCATTGTTGAAATTGATCGAAGGCACGGTGGCCTCTGTTCCTCCGCAGGGCGGGCGCAAGCATCCCAATCAGGATTTTGTCCAAATCGACACCACCAATGTGTTGTTCATTGTGGGTGGTGCCTTTGAAGGCCTGGACAAGGTGATTCGCAACCGATCCGAGCGCTCCGGCATTGGTTTTGGTGCCGAGGTCAAGAGCAAGAACGAAGAGAACGTCGGCACTGTGTTGGCTGAAGTCGAGCCTGAAGACCTGATCAAGTTCGGTATCATCCCTGAACTGGTGGGCCGCTTGCCCGTGATCGCGACGCTCGACGAACTGGACGAAGCGGCACTCATCGAAATCCTGACCAAGCCCAAAAACGCCCTGGTCAAGCAGTTTGAAAAGCTGCTGGAAATGGACGGTGCTGAACTGGAAATTCGTCCGTCTGCACTCAGCGCCATTGCCAAAAAAGCCATTCAGCGCAAAACAGGCGCCCGTGGTCTTCGAACCATTCTGGAGCAGGCGTTGTTGGGCGTTATGTACGACCTGCCCAATGAAGGTCATGTGAAAAAGGTGGTGGTGGATGAACCCACCATCAAAGGCGAAGGCCAGCCCTTGCTGATTTACGAAGACCAACCGAAAGTGGCTGGCAGCAAGGACAAGTCCTGATGCAGTTGGCTGATTCAAAAGCCTGCGCAAAATGACAAAAAAAGCCCAACTCTGGAGTTGGGCTTTTTCTTTTCGGTGGTATTGTTTTAACACGATGTTCAAAAAGGCTTGAATAAGCGCGTTTCGACCCCACTGTATGGGGCATGCATTCAATAGGTGATCAACATGTCAGCAACCAACGTGCTTCCTGAACAACCGATTGAACTCTCGCTGCTGCCGCTGCGAGATGTGGTTGTCTTTCCCCACATGGTCATTCCCCTGTTTGTTGGACGTCCAAAGTCCATCAAGGCGCTGGAAATTGCCATGGAAACAGGCAAGAGCATCCTGCTGGTGGCCCAGAAGTCGGCCACCAAAGATGAACCCAGCGAGAAAGACATGTACAACATTGGCTGCGTGGCCAATGTATTGCAAATGCTGAAGCTGCCCGACGGCACAGTCAAAGTGCTGGTCGAGGGCGTTCAGCGTGCCCGTTTGCTGAAAGTCAGCGACGAAGGCAGCCATTTTTCAGCAGAGGCGATGCCCCTACTGCCCGATCCGTCACAGAGCCCGGAAACCGAAGCCATGAAGCGGGCGGTGATGGCGCAGTTTGACTCCTACGTCAAACTGAACAAAAAAATTCCACCGGAAATTCTGACTTCGCTGGCCAGCATTGATGATGTGGGTCGCTTGGCCGACACCATCGTCAGCCACTTGCCCCTGAAGCTGGAGCAAAAGCAAACCATTCTGGAAACCTTCAGCGTGGCCCAAAGGCTGGAAGCCCTGTTGTCGCAACTGGAAACCGAGATCGACATTCTTCAGGTTGAAAAGCGTATTCGTGGGCGTGTGAAACGCCAGATGGAAAAAAGCCAGCGCGAGTACTACCTGAACGAGCAGGTCAAAGCCATCCAGAAAGAGCTGGGCGAGGGCGAAGACGGCGCTGACATGGAAGAACTTGAGAAGCGCATCAAGCAAGCCAAGATGCCCAAGGAGGCCTTGAAGAAGGCTGAGGCTGAATTGAAAAAGCTGAAACTGATGTCGCCCATGTCGGCTGAAGCCACAGTAATTCGCAATTACATCGACACCTTGGTCAACTTGCCTTGGAAGAAGAAGACCAAGATCAACAACGACCTGGGCAATGCCGAACGCGTGCTGGATGAAGACCACTATGGTCTTGAGAAAGTGAAAGAGCGCATTGTGGAATACCTCGCCGTGCAGCAGCGTGTGGACAAGTTGAAGGCGCCCATTTTGTGTTTGGTGGGCCCTCCCGGTGTGGGTAAAACATCGCTGGGTCAGTCGGTGGCCAAAGCAACCAACCGCAAGTTTGTGCGCATGGCCTTGGGTGGCGTGCGTGATGAAGCAGAAATTCGCGGTCACCGCAAAACCTACATTGGCTCCATGCCGGGCAAAGTGCTGAGCAGCATCACCAAGGTTGGTGTGCGCAACCCGCTATTCCTGCTCGACGAAATCGACAAGATGGGCATGGACTTCCGGGGTGACCCCGCATCGGCCCTGTTGGAGGTGTTGGACCCCGAGCAGAACAGCACATTTGTAGACCACTATGTGGAAGTGGAATACGACTTGTCGGATGTGATGTTTGTCGCAACCGCCAACTCGCTGAACATTCCGCACGCCTTGCTGGACCGCATGGAAGTGATTCGCCTTTCGGGCTACACCGAGGATGAAAAAGTCAGCATCACGCAGAAATATTTGCTGCCCAAACAGATGAAGAACAACGGCGTGAAATCCGAAGAATTGAGCCTGTCGGAAGCCGCGATTCGCGACATGATCCGCTACTACACACGCGAGGCGGGTGTGCGTGGATTGGAGCGTGAAGTGTCCAAGATTTGTCGCAAAGTGGTGCGTCAAATGGTGTTGGGCAAGAACGAGAAAAAAGTTCAGGTCACACCCAAAAACCTGGACAAGTTCTTGGGTGTGCGCCGCTTCAGTTATGGCATGGCCGAAAAGGAAAACCAGGTGGGTCAGGTGACTGGCTTGGCCTGGACCGAAGTGGGTGGCGATTTGCTGACCATTGAAACGGTGGCCATGCCGGGCAAAGGCAACATCATCCGCACAGGTTCTTTGGGCGACGTGATGAAGGAATCCGTTGAAGCAGCCCGCTCTGTGGTGCGCGCGCGCGCCAAGCGCTTGGGCATCAAGGACGATGCATTTGAGAAGCAGGACATTCACGTGCACGTTCCAGAGGGTGCAACGCCCAAGGATGGTCCATCAGCCGGTATTGCGATGACCACTGCGCTGGTGTCGACACTCACCAGCATTCCAGTGAAGTCGACCGTGGCCATGACCGGAGAAATCACTTTGCGCGGTGAGGTGTTGGCCATCGGTGGATTGAAAGAGAAGCTGCTTGCTGCGCACCGGGGTGGAATTAAAACGGTGCTGATTCCAGAAGAAAACGTGAAGGATTTGGCAGAGATTCCAGACAATGTGAAGAACAGTCTGGAAATTATTCCGGTGAAATGGATAGACCAAGTGTTGCAAAATGCCTTGGAAGCCCTGCCAGAGCCGCTTCCGGACACGCCTGAGGTGATCGCAGCAAAATCTGAAGACCCTGCTGTGAAAACCAGCCTAAAGCACTGATTCGACAACGCTTCTTGTCCAACGCCTCTGCAACAAAATTGCAGGGGCGTTTTTCTTGTCGCCTTGAAAGCCTTGCCAGGCCTTGATAAAAGACGACAAACACCCCGCAAAACCTGTTGACACAAGGCTTTCAGCCGTGTCTAAATAAAGCGCTAGAAGCAAATCGTGGTGCCAAGTTTTTTGGCACCGTTTTTTTGTCACCATGAGGGGGCTTTTTAATATGAACAAAACTGAACTGATCGACCAAATCGCTGAATCTGCAGAAATCTCCAAAGCTGCTGCCGGCCGCGCTCTGGATGCCATGATTGCTGCAGTGAAAACCACCTTGAAAAAGGGCGGTTCAGTGACATTGGTTGGTTTCGGTACCTTCGCAGTTGGCAAGCGCGCCGCTCGCAGTGGTCGCAACCCACGCACCGGCGCAACCATCAAGATCAAGGCCGCCAAAGTGCCCAAGTTCCGTCCTGGTAAAGCACTGAAAGACGCAGTGAATTAATTTAGAAGTTTTTGTGCAGCAGGTATTGCAAGACGAATTATGTTCTGTATATAATTGCGGTCTTGGCTGATTCGCAAAACGACAGCGACAAAAACAAAAAGTGATTTGAGTTTTTGTATCGAGTCGGGTGCTTAGCTCAGTTGGTAGAGCGGAACCCTTACAAGGTTTAGGTCGGGAGTTCGAGCCTCTCAGCACCCACCAAATTGCAGTCAGCGTCGCGAAAGCGGCAACCAACTCTGGAGTGGTAGTTCAGTTGGTCAGAATACCGGCCTGTCACGCCGGGGGTCGCGGGTTCGAGCCCCGTCCACTCCGCCAGCAGTAAGAGAAACCCCAGAACGCGAAAGCGTCTGGGGTTTTTTGTTTTCTCATCCGGCCTTTGCCAATTTGCTGCGCGCATTCGCAACACCTTCGCAGCCTCTCGAATGCTTTCCACGCTTGTGTTCGGTTATGATGTGGCGTCCTGTTGTTCAAACCCACTGTGCCTCTCCACCATGTTTGATTTCATTCGCAATCATCAAAAACTCATGCAATTCATTCTGCTGCTGTTCATCACGCCAGCATTTGTCTTGTTTGGTCTGGAGGGCTATCGCTCCGTGAGCGGTGACGCCAACGCCTATGCAAAGGTGGGCGACCATGCGATCTCTCCTGAAGAGTTTGACGCTGTGAAGCGTCAGCGCATCGAAGAAGCGCGCGCCCAATCAGGCCCCAATTTCGATCCCAAGGTTTTTGATTCTCCCGACATCAATCGGCAGTTGTTGGATGCATTGGTGATGCAGTACATGCTCGAACAGTCGGTGAACAAGCAATACCTGACGGCCAGCGATGCAGCATTGCAAACCGAAATCAAGAACACGCCCTTGTTTCAAAAAGACGGCAAGTTTGATTTGGAGCTGTACAAAGCCCAACTCGCGGCTCGTGGCTTGAGCCCGGTGCAGCACGAGGCCAATGTGCGTTTTAACCTGGCCCGCAACCAGGTGCTCGACCCTGTGTTGCGCTCGGTGTTCTTCCCGAAGGCAATTGCTGCGCAATTGGATGACGTCCAGTTGGCCGGTCGCGTCATTCGCTTGAAGAACATCGACTTGGGTCCTTATCTGGACAAAGTGAAACTGACGGAAGACCAGATCACCGCCTTCTACGAAGCCAACAAAGCACAATTCACCGTACCGCAAAAAGCCGATGTGGCCTACATTGTTTTGTCACCCGAAAACATCAAGTCCAAGATTCAAGTGAGTGATGCGGATGTGGCGCAATACTACGAGCAAAACAAGGCGCGTTTTTCAACACCAGAAGAGCGCAAGGTTCGCCATATTTTGTTGCCCGCCAAAAAAGAGGGCAGCAGCGAGGCCGATTTGAAAACCCAGGCTGAGAAAGTGCTGGCAGAAGTGAAGGCCAACCCAGCCCAGTTTGGCGAATTGGCCAAAAAGTATTCAACCGACCCGGGCTCTGCAGCGCAGGGTGGTGATCTCGGTTTCTTCGGCAAGGGCGCCATGGTGCCCGCCTTTGAAGCCGCTGCCTTTGCCCAGAAAAAAGGTGAGATCAGTGGGCTGGTGAAATCCGAATTCGGTTATCACATCATTGAGGTGACCGACATTCGGGGTGGTCAGGTGAAAACACTGGATGAGGTGAAAGCGACGATTACCGATGAAATTAAAAACCAAAAGGCCACAGCACAGATTGCAGACGCGCAAGGTCGTTTTTCTGAGTTGGTGTATGAAGGCGGCCAGTCTTTCGACAATGTGGAAAAGGCCTTGGGCTTGAAGACGCAAACCTTCGCACGCCTGGGGCAGCCTGCGCCGGCTGATGCGCCTGCTGTGCTGAAAGACCCCAAAGTGTTGGCCGAAATTTTCTCGGACGATTCCATCAAGAACAAAAACAACACCAAGGCCATTCAGGTGGGTGATTTGCTGGTGTCTGCTCACATTACGCAATACACCCCGGCAACGCCCAAACCACTGGCTGAGGTGAAAACACAAATCGAAGGCCAGTTGAAAATTGAGGAAGCCAAGAAGCTGGGCTTGACCGATGCAGACGCGTTGGCGGCCAAATTGAATGCTGCCAAGCCGGCTGATGGTGCGGCAGAGCTTACCGGCTTCAGCGATAAAAAGACTGTGTCTGCCTTGGGTGCGCAGGGTGTGCCTTCGGGTGTGATGCAATCCGTGTTGAACACACCCTTGGCAGGCTTGCCTATGGCCAAGGTGGTTGGTCTTGGTCCCAATGGTTTTGCAGTGGCTTGGGTCGAGTCTGTGGCACCATCGGCTGAGGTGAAGGCCAAGGCTGACCCGCAAATTGTGGCTTACTACGACAACCTCACCAACCAGTCCTACCAGGAAGCCTTGGTGTTGGCTTCACGGGATGCGATCAAGAAGCGCATCCATGTGGACATCAAAAAGACCTTCTAACGCGTTTTGATTGTTCCTTCCAGCGCTGCCCACACGTTGTCCAGCATGCGGGGCTGTTGCGCAGCGTTGGGGTGAATGCCATCGGCTTGGAAGGCGTCCGGGTTTTGCGCAAAGCCGTTCAGCAGAAATGGCACCAGTGGAACCCTGTGCTGCTTGGCCAATTCTGTGAATGCCTCTCCAAAACGGCGGCTGTATGCTGGTCCGTAGTTGGGCGGTATTTGCATGCCCACCAACACGGTTTTGGCTTGTGCATTCCGAGCCATGTCGATCATGCTGGACAAATTGTTTTTCATCGTCTCGATGGGCAAGCCGCGCAGACCGTCATTGGCACCCAACTCCAAAACCACCTGCGTTGGCTTGTGTTGCTTGAGCAATGCCGGCAACCGGGTTTTTCCGCCTGCAGTGGTTTCGCCCGAAATGGACGCATTGGTCAATGTGCACCGAGGGAACTTTTCTTTTAAGCGCCGCTCCATCAAAGCGACCCAGCCTTGTTCAACCGGCAAGCCATACGCAGCGCTGAGGCTGTCGCCCACCACCAGAATGTGGCAAGCTTGACCGCCGGCCTGATTGTTTCCGTTGGCCGCATAGGCCTTCGCGGCTGGCCAGCCACCCAGGGACAGGGTGAACAGTGAAACCCACAACACCTGTTTTGTGGACACAAACTTTTGCAGCAAAACCATGACAACAGCAATCCTTGAAGTGAACAATTTGGCGCAATGCGTGCAGGATGGCGATGACGAACTTCGCATACTCGACGCCATCAGCTTCACTGTACAGCAAGGTGAAGCGCTCGCCATCACCGGTGCCTCCGGTTCTGGAAAGTCAACCCTGCTGGGCATGCTTGCCGGGTTGGACACGCCATCGTCCGGCTCGGTTCACTTGATGGGACAGGATTTGACCCAGTTGTCCGAAGAAAAGCGCGCTGTGCTGCGCGCCCGGCATGTGGGTTTTGTGTTTCAGTCGTTTCAGTTGCTTGACCATTTGAGTGCACTGGAAAACGTCATGCTGTCCACGCAATTGGTGCGCATGCCCAACCCCGAAGAGGCTGCCGTGGCCATGCTGCAGCGGGTGGGCTTGGGCAACCGGCTAAAACACACCCCCAAAACCTTGTCGGGAGGTGAGCAACAGCGGGTCGCTCTGGCCCGCGCCTTTGTGCGCAAACCGTCCATTGTGTTTGCAGATGAACCCACGGGCAGCCTGGATTTTGCCACCGGTCAGCGGGTGATCGACTTGATGTTTGAATTGCGCAAAGAGCAGGGCACCACCCTGGTTTTGGTGACGCACGATGAAAAGCTGGCCGCCCATTGTGACCGGCAATTGGTGTTGTCAGCGGGCGCTTTGTTGCAATAGGTGGTTGTAGTGACGGGCCATGCGCTGGGCAATGGCGCTGGCGTGGCTCACGACGTGAGCCTCACTTTCGCCGGGTAATGGGCTGACTGACAAGCCATGCAACCACACTGCGCAGGCAGCCGCATCCATCGCTGACAAACCTTGACCCAACAAAGCGGCCACTGCACCGGTGAGAACATCACCACTGCCGGCGGTGCCCAGTGCGGGTCCACCCGTGCCATTGATTTCAACCGATGTGGTCGCTGAAGTCGTGTAGGCCACCACCGTGCCAGCACCTTTCAATACCACCACGCAGTCATACTGTTGCGCCAACTGGCAAGCGGCATCTATCCGGTTGCTTTGGACCGCCTCCACGGTGCTGTTGAGTAGCCTGGCCGCTTCCAGCGGGTGTGGGGTCATCACAGCTCGGCAGTCCGGCTGCGCTTTACGCAATGCCAGCCATTGTGTTTTCAGGTGGGCATGTTCGGCCAGCAGGTTCAAGGCGTCTGCATCCAGCACCCAGTCGTGCGCATGGTGCTGACCCGATTCAAACAACGTATCCATCCACGCTTGAGCCTCTGGACTGGTCCCCAAGCCCGGCCCGACTGCCAGCACTTGGGCAAAGCCCAAGTTGGTGTCCAGGGGTTTGTTCATCAGTTCCGGAAAGTGTGGGTCCAGAAAGGGCGCGTGGCCTGGCAACTGAACATCGGGTGAACAATGCCCATGCTCAGCCAACAAGCTGATCGCCACGCGGCCAGCCCCCATCAAGAGCGCGCTGCGGGCTGTCAACACAGCAGCACCCACCATGCCGTGCTGTCCGCCCAACACCCCCACGCTGCCAAAACTGCCTTTGTGGTGGGCATGCTTGCGTTGAGGCAAACGCTGCAATTGACTGTTGCGGCCCAACAGGCGTGCGGTGGGGTTCCGTGTGGGCTTTTCGACCAGCGCTTGAACCAGAGCATCGCAGTGCAGCGTGTCCAGCCAGATGTCACCGCACACGTCCTTGCCATCGCTCATGAACAGGCCGGTTTTGGCGGCAATGTAGGTGAGGGTCAAATCAGCCTGTAACACGCGCCCGGTTGCCTGGCCCGAGTCGCAGTCCAAGCCGCTGGGGCAGTCCAGTGCGACCACATGAATGCGGCCTGTCGATCCCAGCGCTGCCCGCTGTGCGTTGATGGATGCAACCACCTCGGCGATATGGCCTTTGGGCGCTCCTTGACCTGCGATGCCCAACAAACCATCCACCACCAGTGCGCCGGGCTTTAAGCACAGTTCAGCCTTGCCCCAGTGAGCATGGCGCACATGTGGATGTGCACAGGCAGCTTCGGCTTGCTGACGGTCTGTAGAGCGCTGGTTGTTGCCTTTGAATTGCCACAATTCGACCGTCAAGCCTTGTTCTGCCAAGGTGCTGGCCACCACGCAGGCATCCCCACCATTGTTGCCCGGCCCGGCCAACACCACGATTTGAGGGCACGGGTGGTCGAGGTGGCGAATCAGGTCCAGAATTTTGAGTGCAGATCGTTGCCCGGCCGCTTGCATCAGGGTGTAGGAGGGCACAGCTTGGAAAGCGGCTTGCTCCACCTCTCGAACTTGCTGAACCGACAAGGTTGGCCAGTCCTGCAAGTGGGCAGCCTGCCAGGCGGCTTGGGTCAGGTTTTCCGCCAAATTGCTCAGGCTTCGGTGCTGGGGTGGCTGCATGGTTTGAGTTGCGCTCTAATCGTGGGCTTTGGGGCTTTGCTGCACCCCATGCGAGGGCCGATGCCTCATCGGTGCGGGGTGCTTCCGGTATAATTCAAGATTACCTCAACCTAGCCCTCCGCTGTCATGTCTCTCGCCCTGTCTTCGGCTGATCAATTCGCTGTTTCTGTGTTTCATGGTGCCTCCGCACTGTCCGCGTTTCGCGCCGAGGGCTTGCTGAAACGTCTGCAGTCTGTCGATGCCAATGTGGCGGCTGTGTCTGCTCATTTTGTGCACTTTGTGGCCTCCAAAGCCGCCTTGGAAGGGCAGACGCTTGCGGTGATGGAAGGCCTGCTGGACTATGGTCACCCGGCACCCGCCTTGGAGCGTGTGGATGTGCATTGTGTGGTGGTGCCCCGCTTGGGAACGGTCAGCCCTTGGGCTTCCAAAGCCACGGACATCGCCCACAATGCCGGGTTGTCCAGCGTGGTGCGCATGGAGCGGGGTGTCGAGTTCCAACTCCAGTTCAAAAAAGGCCTGTTGGGCGGTGCCAAGCTGCCAGAAGCCGAGGCGTTGGCCCAGTTGAAAGCGGTTTTGTACGACCGCATGACGGAGACAGTTCTCCCCGATGGCTTTGATGTCAAAAGCCTGTTTTTGCCATTGCAGGGCAAGTCGCTGCAAATTGTTGAGCTGACCGAGGGGCGCAACAGCCTGGTGAAGGCCAACAGCGAGTTGGGTTTGGCTTTGAGCGACGATGAAATTGATTACCTGCTGGACGCCTACACCAGCATGGGCCGGTCGCCCACCGATGTTGAACTCATGATGTTTGCGCAGGCCAACAGTGAGCACTGCCGCCACAAAATTTTTAATGCCACCTGGACGATTGACGGACAGCCACACAGCGAAACCCTGTTTGGCATGATTCGCAACACCCACAAGACCACGCCACAGGGCACCGTGGTGGCGTATTCGGACAATGCTGCCGTGATCGCGGGCCACACCGTTCAACGCTTTTTTGCCGATGCAGATGGTGTGTACCGTCCGCACGAGGAGTTGACGCATTTTGTGGCCAAGGTGGAAACCCACAATCACCCCACCGCCATATCGCCCTACGCAGGTGCCGCCACAGGCTCGGGTGGAGAAATTCGCGACGAGGGAGCCACTGGGCGTGGTGCAAAGCCCAAGGCTGGTTTGTGTGGCTTCACCACCTCGCACTTGCGGTTTGACGATGCACCCCAATCATGGGAAAACGGTCAGGACGCATTGCAGCCCCTGGAGCAGCGCAGCGAAGCCAAGCCCGTGGGCATTCCCACCCGCATTGCCACGCCGCAGCAAATCATGATCGATGGCCCCATTGGTGCGGCCGCCTTCAACAACGAATTTGGTCGACCCAACCTGGGCGGTTATTTCCGCACTTTCGAGCAGCGCGTGGGCGAGCGGGTGTACGGATACCACAAGCCCATCATGATTGCCGGTGGCATCGGCAACATTCGAGACGGCCACACCCACAAGCTGGACCTGCCCGAAGGCACTTTGCTGATTCAACTGGGTGGCCCTGGCATGCGCATTGGCATGGGCGGCGGTGCTGCATCGTCCATGAATGCCGGCACCAACACCGAAGCGCTGGACTTTGATTCCGTACAGCGCAGCAACCCTGAAATGGAGCGCCGCGCCCAGGAAGTGCTGGACCGCTGCTGGACCTTGGGTGAGAAAAACCCGATTTTGAGTATCCATGACGTGGGGGCAGGGGGCATTTCCAATGCGTTTCCTGAATTGGCCGATGCGTCCAACCGTGGTGCCACATTCGACCTGCGCAAAGTCAACCTCGATGAAAGTGGGCTGAGCCCTGCCGAAATTTGGTGCAACGAGTCGCAAGAACGCTATGTGATGGGCATTGCGCCCGAGTCGTTGGCTTTGTTCACCGAGCTGTGTGAACGCGAACGTTGCCCCTTCTGCGTGGTGGGTGTGGTGACGGAAGAGCGCCAGTTGAAGGTGCTGGATGCTGAAAGTGCCAGCAGCCCGGTTGACATGCCCATGGAAGTGCTGTTGGGCAAACCCCCCCGCATGGAACGCAAAGACCAACATGTGGAGCCTGCCAAAGCGCCGGTGGACCTCACCCAAAGCGAACTGGGCGAGGTGATTTCTCAGGTGTTGAAATTCCCCGCGGTGGCCAGCAAGCGGTTTTTGATCACCATTGGTGACCGCACGGTGGGCGGTTTTACGGCGCGCGACCAAATGGTGGGCCCTTACCAGGTGCCCGTGGCCGATGTGGCCGTCACCACCAACGACTACACCGGTTACACCGGCCAAGCCATGGCCATGGGTGAACGCACGCCGCTGGCCGTGTTGAACGCACCGGCATCGGGCCGCATGGCGATTGCCGAGGCGCTCACCAACCTGTTGGCTGCGCCCGTGGCGCAACTGGAAGATGTGAAGCTGAGTGCCAACTGGATGGCCGCCTGCGGAACACCAGGGCAAGATGCGGCGTTGTTTGACACCGTCAAAGCGGTGGGCATGGACTTGTGCCCGCAACTTGGCTTGGGCATACCGGTGGGTAAAGATTCACTCTCCATGCGCACCCGTTGGAACGAGGGCA
The DNA here is from genome assembly GCF_036405155.1 of Limnobacter sp. GTDB lineage: Bacteria > Pseudomonadota > Gammaproteobacteria > Burkholderiales > Burkholderiaceae_B > Limnobacter. The sequence goes on from NZ_DASWYD010000006.1 coordinate 192,505, forward strand.
CTGAGCAGAAGGAAGTATTGTCGCCGGTGAGCCTCATCGTGTCCGCTTTTGCCAAGGTAGACGATGTGCGCGGCACACTGACACCGGCGCTGGATTTGTCCGAGGACAGTGTGCTGGTGTTGGTGGATTTGGCCCGCGGCAAAATGCGCATGGGTGCCAGTGTGCTGGCCCAGGTCACCAACCAGTTGGGCGACGACACGCCCGATGTGGAAAGCGCCGACGACATCAAGGCTTTTGCAAAAGCCATGACCGAGCTTCGCGCCAAAGGGCTGGTGAAGGCCTACCACGACCGCTCTGATGGTGGTTTGATGGCGGCGCTGGCCGAGATGAGTTTTGCAAGCCGCACCGGTTTGTCGATCAACCTCGACATCATCACCATCGACCCCTATGCAGCCGATTGGGGCGATTTCAAAATTCGCCCCGAGCAAGTGGCCGTTCAGCGCAACGAACTCACACTGAAAGCGCTGTTCAATGAAGAGTTGGGCGTGGTGTTGCAAGTGCCCGCAGCCCGCAAAAGTGAAGCCATGGACGTGTTGCGTTCAGTGGGCCTGAGCAAGCACAGCAACATCATCGGCAAACCCAACGACCGCGATGTGATTGAGCTGTATCGCGACGCCAAGTGTGTGTATTCAGAAACCCGCGCCGTGCTGCAAGGCCAGTGGGACGAGGTGAGTTTCCACATTGCCAAGCGCCGCGATAACCCCGCCTGCGCCCACAGCGAACATGCAGTACAAGCCGAGTTGCCCAATGCATTGGTGTGGCAGCCCGCGTTTGACACGCAAGACAATGTGGCTGCGCCCTTTATTTCCGCCGGTAAAAAGCCCCGCGTGGCTGTGCTGCGTGAGCAGGGCGTGAACGGCCAACTGGAAATGGCTGCTGCATTTACACAGGCGGGTTTTGATGCAGTGGACGTGCACATGAGCGACCTGCTCACCGGCAAACGCACGCTGAGCGAATTCCAGGGCTTGGCGGCCTGTGGTGGCTTTAGCTATGGCGACGTGCTGGGTGCCGGTGAAGGTTGGGCCAAGACCATTCGCTACAATAGCGTGCTGGCTGACCAGTTTGCGGCTTTCTTTGAACGCACGGATGTGTTTGGCTTGGGCGTGTGCAATGGTTGCCAAATGATGGCCACCTTGAGCGACCTCATTCCTGGTGCGCAACACTGGCCCAAGTTGATGCGCAATGAGAGTGAGCAGTATGAAGCCCGCTTGGTGAATGTGCGCGTGAACAAAACACCGTCCATTCTGCTTCAAGGCATGGAAGGCTCAGTGGTGCCGGTGGTGGTGGCGCATGGTGAAGGCCGCGCTGATTTTTCACGGCAGGGCAACCATGCCCAACTGACTGCGAACGGTTTGGTGGCTGTTCAATATGTGGGCTCAAACGGTGAGCCTACGCAACAGTACCCATTCAACCCCAATGGCAGCCCCGAAGCGCTGGCTGGTTTTACAACACCCGATGGCCGATTCACCATCATGATGCCGCACCCGGAGCGTGTGTTCCGCACAGTACAAATGAGCTGGGCTCCGAAAGGCGAGGGTGAGTTCTCGCCGTGGATGCGTTTGTTCTGGAATGCCCGCAAGGCATTGGGCTGATATGCGCAAAACCCAGAGCGAACTGCCGCTTCAGCAGACCAGAAAACCATGGGCACCATTGCCCATGGACCAGCAGTGGCCGGCTGAGGTGTTTGATGTGCATTGCTCGGCTTGCCCGCGTTTGCATGGTTTTCATGAGCAGAATCGCGCTAAGTTTCCAGACCATTTCAATGGCCCAGTCCCGCCGTTTGGTCCGACATCAGCGCAGTTGTTGATTGTGGGCCTGGCCCCCGGCTTGCACGGTGCCAACCGCAGTGGGCGGCCATTCACAGGCGATTTTTGCGGTGAACTGTTGTACAGCAGCCTGAACAAGTTTGGCTTTGCCAGCAAGGCACAATCCGTGGCGGTGGGCGATGGCCTGCAACTGCGCAATGCGCGGGTGAGCAATGCGGTGAAGTGTGTACCCCCGGAAAACAAACCCACGCCTGCGGAAATCAAAACCTGCAACAGCTTCATTGCCCGTGAACTGGAAGTGCATCCACCCAAGGCCATTTTGGCACTGGGTTTGGTGGCCCACCAGGCTGTGTTGAAAGCCACCGGCCACAAACAAAGCGCATTCAAGTTTGGCCATGCTGCGCAACACGACTTGGGTGCAGTCCGCTTGTTCGACAGTTACCATGTGAGCCGTTACAACACGCAAACAGGCCGCTTGACTGCCCCCATGTTCGAAGCGGTGCTGCAGGCGATTGTGGATTATCTGCCTGACCCATTGCCTCAATAGAGCAACATCGTTCAACCCAGCACCATGGACGATAACCAACACGCCGCCACACCACCGGAAGAGCCCTTCGACATTGCCACGTTTTTGCGGGAACTCACCACACGCCCTGGTGTGTATCGCATGATTGATGCCAACGGCGTGGTGATGTATGTGGGCAAGGCCAAGAACCTGAAAAAACGGGTGTCGTCGTATTTCCAGAAAACCCACGCCAGCCCGCGCACTGCCCACATGGTGGAGCGCATTGTGCGGGTGGACGTAACACCCACGCGGACTGAAGCAGAGGCACTGCTGCTGGAAAACAACCTCATCAAAAGCCTGAACCCGCGTTACAACATTTTGTTTCGCGACGACAAAAGCTACCCCTACCTGCGTATCACCAACCACACCTATCCCCGTGTGGCGTATTACCGGGGTGCTGTGGACAAACGGTCCCAGTTCTTTGGCCCCTTTCCCAACGCGTGGGCGGTGAAGGAAAGCATTCAGGTGTTGCAGCGGGTGTTTTTGTTGCGCACCTGTGAAGACACGGTGTTTGCCCACCGGTCACGCCCCTGTTTGCAAGCACAGATTCAACGCTGCAGCGCACCCTGTGTGGGGCGCATTACACCGGAAGATTACGCACTGGACGTTGCGGCGGCCTCCCGTTTTTTGCGGGGCGACCACAAGTCGGTGCTGGCCGAGCTGGAGGACAAAATGCTGGAAGCCAGCAGCCTCTTGGAGTTTGAAAAAGCTGCGGTGTTTCGCAACCAGTTGTCCGCGTTGGGGCGTGTGCTGCAAAAGCAAAGTGTAGACACCACGGGTGGTGAGGACGATGCCGACATCATTGCCGTGGTGATTCAGGGCGGTGCTGTGTGCGTCAACCTGGCCATGGTGCGCGGCGGTCGTCATTTGGGCGACAAGCCTTTGTTCCCGTCTGTGAACCAGGTGTCGGAAGATTTGGGCCCTGAGGTGTTGGAAGCCTTCTTGAGCCAAGCGTATGTGGACCGGCCCATACCGCCTTTGCTGATTGTGAACCAGGATTTGGATGCGCCGGAATTGATCATGGCTTTGTCGGAACAGGCTGGGCGCAAAATCAATTTGATTCGCCAACCGCAAAGTGAACGCCGCAAGTGGCTCGACATGGCGGTGGACAATGCGCGGATTGCGATTGAACGGCGCATTGCTGAACAAGGCTCGGCGCAATTCCGAACCCGTGCCCTGGTCGAAACATTGGGCCTGGAGGCTCGGCTGGAAGAAGCCTTGCAAGAGCAGGGCGGTACTCGGGAAATGGAGGCCAAGCCACTGCCCAGTGCAGCCGCAGAGGACACAGCCGCCGAACTGGAGCCCGTGGACTTGCTGGCCACCCTGCGGGTGGAATGTTTTGATATTTCACACACCGCTGGTGAGGCCACCCAAGCCTCGTGCGTGGTGTTTCACAACCACGACATGCAAAGCCGTGAGTACCGCCGCTACAACATTGAGGGCATAACGCCCGGTGACGACTACGCTGCCATGCGGCAGGCTGTAACACGCCGTTATCAACGCGAGGGCAAAGAGCCCATGGCCATGCCCCATGTGGTGCTGATTGATGGCGGCAAGGGCCAAATTGAGGTGGTGCGGCAGGTGTTCACCGAACTGGGCTTGGACATTGGCCTCATTGTGGGCGTGAAGAAAGGTGAAAACCGCAAGGTGGGCCTGGAAACCTTGGTATTTCCCGATGGCCGCCCCAGCCTGGAGTTGGGGCCCGGGCACCCGGCGCTCATGTTGATTGCCCAAATTCGCGACGAAGCCCACCGGTTTGCCATCACCGGCATGCGGGCCAAGCGGGCCAAGGCGCGCCAGGCATCCGCTCTGGACGACATCGAGGGCATTGGGGCCAAACGCAAACAAAAACTGCTGACCCGCTTTGGCGGTTTGCGGGGTGTCAAGGCAGCCAGTGTGGAGGATTTGATGACGGTTGAAGGCATTTCGTCCACCCTGGCCGAGGAAATTTATCGGCGTCTGCACTAGGCGCAGGCTGCGCAAGCGGTGGGCACGCTGATATATTCACGGTTGAAGACCGAGATTTCAAACAAACCACCACAACAATTAGAACACCATGCCCTTAAATCTGCCCATGATCCTCACCTGGATACGAATCGTCCTGATTCCACTCGTGGTGGGCGTGTATTTCTTGCCGGACACGGTGCTGTCGGTCCATCTTCAAAACTGGGTGGGTGCATGCATATTCATTGTCGCTGCAATCACCGACGCATTTGACGGTTACCTGGCCCGCCGCTGGAACCAGACATCGGCTTTTGGTGCTTTTCTCGACCCTGTGGCCGACAAGCTGATGGTGGGTGCGGCGCTCATTATTTTGGTGGACTTGGGCCGGATTGGGCCTTTCATTGCGCTCATCATCATTGGTCGCGAAATCACCATTTCCGCTTTGCGGGAGTGGATGGCCAGCATTGGTGCACGCAACAGCGTGGCGGTGAACTGGCTGGGTAAACTGAAGACGATTGCGCAAATGGTGGCCATCCCCATGTTGCTGGTCAACGAGCCAGTACTGGGCATCGACATGCGAATGCTGGGTATGCTGCTGATTTATGTGGCGGCTGTGCTCACCGTGTGGTCCATGTGCTACTACCTGATGAAGGCCTGGCCTGAAATTCAGGCTCGAAGCTGATCGGCAGGTCACCATGTCCAAAAACAAGAGCAATGTACTGCCGCAGGCACATCCCCTCCGGCAGGTTCTGAATGATGAGGTGCATTCACGCCCCACAGAGGCTTTGTGGCCGCAGGAGCGGGTGTTTCACATCGCCATGCTGGTGCAGGGCAATGTCAACGCTGCTTTGGTGAGAGCCCTGCAGGAGTTGATTGAATACTGTGGTTGCCCGGCCATGAGTGAAGCCGAATTGTCGGCGCCCCAGGTCAGCATCAATCTGTGTCTGGGCGAGTCTGCCTTGCGCCTGCGCCTGGAGAAGCACAACGAGTTTATTACCCTGACATTTTTTGAAAGGGCAGACCACGCCATTGTGTTTGATCGCCCGGTGACCCGCCGCTTGCCCGCCAGCTGGATGGCAAGCCTACCTGGCACCATGCTGGTGGCGCTAGAACTGTTTGTTCAAAAAACCGAGAAGCCCCGCGAACCCAAAAGTGTGGCGGGCTATTTCGATGGCAACACGCTGATTGGTGGCATGATCGCCAATGGGGCAGGGCAGGTGTTCTCAGACCTTCGCATTGCAGACCGAGGGGCGACCCGCATCCTGATTTGCAATTTGAGCATGGGCTCGCGCCAGTTGGGCCGCGTGGTGCAGCGAACCATCGAGATGGAAACCTATCGAATGATGGCCCTCTTGAGCTTCCCGGTGGCCCGGGCCACCCTGCCCAAGTTGAGTGGTTACGAGGACCAGTTGGTGGAATTGGCCAGTGAAATGGCTGCCACCAGCAAGTCGGAACATCTTCAGGCTGTGACCGCCGAAGACCTGGAAATGGACAGACGCCTGCTCAGTCAACTGACTGACTTGGCCGCCAAGGTGGAGAAGCTGAGTGCCGAGAACCGCGTGCGCTTTACTGCGGCCGAGGCTTACACCGATTTGGTGAAAAAGCGCATCACGGAGTTAAAAGAAATTCCGATGGTGGGCATGCAAACCTTTGGTGAATTCATGGACCGTCGCTTGGGCCCTGCCATGAAAACCTGCACCTGGACAGCCCGTCGTCAGGATGAACTGGCCGCCCGTATTTCCCGGGTTACCCAGTTGTTGCGCACCCGGGTGGAAATTGAACGCGAAAGCCAGAACCAGCGACTGCTGACTTCCATGGATGGCCGTGCCAAAACCCAGCTTCGACTGCAGGAAACAGTGGAAGGCCTGTCGATTGTGGCCATTTCCTACTACGGCGCCAGCCTGGCGGGGTACATCGCCAAAGGCTTGAAGGTGCTGGACCTGGTGCATGTGGCCCCCGAGCTTGTAACGGCCATTGCCATCCCTACCATTGCGGTGTTTTCTTATCTGTCCATGCGGGCCATGAAGAGGCGGCTCGGGCTGGAAGAACACTGAGGTGCATTAAAGGCGCATTTGGCAGGACAAGTCGTCACCGCCCTGTAAAGTGGGTATAATGGCGCCCATTGGAAGCTTGGCAGAGCGGTTGAATGCACCGGTCTTGAAAACCGGCGAGGGTGCGAGCCCTCCGTGAGTTCGAATCTCACAGCTTCCGCCACATTAAAAACCCGCCGTAAGGCGGGTTTTTTATTGGGGTACCAATTCCAACACTTGGCCTTGCAGCAGTTCCATCACCTCGGTGGCGCATTGCATGGTGTGAAGTCCTGACAATCCCAACAGCTTATGGTCGTGTTTTTCAAGCGGCAATTGGTCCAAGAGTTGGAGCAACTCTTGTTTGTGCACAATATCGAGCCTTTCATGCCGGGCTATGGCCCGGAAGGCTTGAATTGGGAACCCAGTCAACGACGATAGTTTGGCCGCGAAGCCCAAGGGTGGGTGGTAACACTCCAAGGCGGTGATGTGGCCCAGCAGCGCCAGCGGGTCGTGGTGGTGCATCCAGTAGTATTGTGCACCCACCAAATTGGCAACACACACCGGTGGAATTTTTTGCAACAGGGCCGACACATCACCCCCTGTTTCCGCAAAGTCTTCCAGAAGCCATTGGTCATGCCCCCGTTCTTCGTTCCGATGGCCTTCCAAGTAGTCCAACAACATGTGATGGGAGTTTGTGCGTGTGGGCCGGGAACGCAGCAGGTGGATTGCATGGTCCATCAATCCCACACCACTTCGGACCACCATGTGCATGTGAGTAAGGTAGAGTGGGTAGGCTTGGCGCGCAGTCTGCGGCTGCCAAAGCACTGCTGCCTGGGATTGCAGTACCGGGTATGCCAAGTCGAGCTTGCTGAGCAGTCGGGTGGAGTGCTCGATGGGTGAACTGACCAGGCTCATGGGTTGAGCTCCAGTTGGGCAATCGCTTTCAGCAAAAGGTCATCCTCACCTGGATCGGAAAACCGCTCCGCGATGGTCCAGCACAAATCACAGGCATTCCCGAACTTTTTGTCCTGAAGATCCTTCAATTTTGGGTGGTGCATCAGTGCATCAAAGCCGGTGTTTCTCAGGCTGCTCAACAGTGGATCAAGTTGCCAGGCAGCCCACTGGTCCGTCAATTCGGCCGAGGTGCTAGCCTGGCTTCTAAATCGGGCTGGTCCTTGGTTCATCACCACGTCTTCATTGCAGCAGGCACTGGTCCTGCCGTCGTAGCGAATCACGGGTGTGTGCGCCAATTTGCATGGCATAAAGTGCGTGTAATGTTGTTTGATGGGTGCAGCAAAAACCTGTTGCCCACGGCCATTGCGCAAGGGGTGAAGTGGAACAACTTCGGCGTACTCCGTGAACTCTGGGCCAAACGCCTCTTCAAGCAATGCTTGGGCAGCACCGGTGTCCAGTGTTTGAACAATCAACCAGCAACCACACTCTGCTGCGGTTTTGGCTGCGTGCATCCACTGTGCAGGGCTGACATGCTGCTGGTGAAAAGCATCGGTGCTCAGCACCACAGTGGCCGTTTTTTGCAGAATGCCATTAACCCACGGGGGAGGGTTCCCTTGTTTGGCCCACACGCCGCTGGTGTAAATCACCACGTCCTTGCCCGCCTGGGTAATCTGTTCCACGGCCACTGACAAACCTTTGCGCTCCACAAAGGGTTCACCCCCCGAGATGCCAACCACCTCGATACTGGGCATATTGCACACAGTGTTGAGCAAGGTATCAAACAGTGGCCCATTGGTGATGCAGGGGCTGTCTGACCTCGAATCCACAGAGCAATGGGCGCAACCGACAGGGCAACGGTCAGTGATGAACAGCAAAACTGTTTTCCCCGCTTGGGTCCGAATCTCCTCAATGGCCTGGTGTGTCCATGTCATGGCTTACTGCCCCAGCATCACAAGGTCTGCATAGCGTGGGTGGGTGTATCGTTTTGCGAATGCCGATGCACCCAGTTGGGTTTGCAATTCAATGATTTCTTGTTCAAGGTTTACGTGCTGCATGTTGTCCATCCATCGGCCCACTTGCTGGTCCAACTCACCATGGTCGGCCAGCGTAATGCAGGCTTGGCAGGCGGCTGCCGACTGCTCCGTAAACACGGGAACCTGTTTTCGTAGGTGTTGATAACGTTTGGCCAACCATTGAGGCCCAACAGTGCGCAAGGCACGCAGGGTGTGACGCTTCCGACAAGCATTGGCGATGTCGCTCCAGTTGCTGTCTTGAATATGCCCCAGGAGCAAATGTTCGGGTACTTGACCACTGAGATTGTCATTGCCGCAAGCCACCACATCACCATTGAACGTGATGACAGGCCAGGCTGCCACAGTGCAAGGCTCCGGCGTGCCATCCCAGGGTACCCAGGGGGATTGGGGAATCAGTTCGCGGCCTCGTCCAAAACGCGACAGCGTGTTGACCACCATTGGAATGCGTTGGCCGAAGCAACGTTGAATGGCGTGAACAATGTCATCAATGTATGGGTCGTCGGCGTGGGTCCCGGCGATATGAATACTGAGGTTTTTGCCGTCATCCAGCAATATGGATAGCACCGCAAACACCGATTCTCGGGGCACCTCCAGCTCGTGGAATTGATCAATGCTGGCCGAAAAGTGATCCACTGCGGCCAGTGCACGGGCAATCGGTTTGGGGATATGGCCGCCTTGCGCAAAAAACATCCCGCTCAGTACCGAGGTGTAAGTTCCCACCTGTTTGGCGGCCAGTGCCAATTGTTCCACCAGCCTGGGCCGCAGCAAGGCTTCACCACCAGACAAGGCCAGCAAAGTGGGGTGTGACTCGCGTGTGAACGTGTCGACAAACCGGGTGTAGCAGTGGCTGGGCAGTTGCTCGCTGTCCATGGTCGAGCTGGTGGAGCAGTGTGCACAGTGCAGCGGGCAACGGCGTGTCAGGCCCATGGAAAGGCCCTCGGCAGGTTTGGCTCGCAAGCTGAGTATGTCAGACAGTCGCATGTGTTGAGTTCGTCGCGCAGTCGTGAGTGGCGCAGCAATGCTGCACCACCCACCTCAGGCTAGTTTTACCAAACGAAGCCGCCAACGGTGTCCGCTGCGCGCTTGAGCTTTTCATCAAGGCCTTGATTCAGCTTGGACTTGATGGCACCCAATACCGCCAGTTCATCATCATCCAGCAGCGCAACCTGTGCTTTCAAGGTGTCATTCAAAGCGTCTACCTGGAAGGCTGCGCCGGTGGTACGAACGCGAATGGCGCGTGCTGAACTGAGTTTTTCATCGGACATATCGGATCTCCTGTCATCAAATGGAATGGAAACTGCCGGTTTCAACTGCGCTGTCAGTGTCGGTGCCTCGGTAATTGACTGTCAAAATTGCAATTGCTTCTGCATAAGCCCGGTCTGCAAGATGATTTGGCCACCACGAAGCGCATGACCTAAAAATAAAAACCCCCGGTGTTAACCGGGGGCCAAGTTGGGCAAAACGTCAAACAGGCTGTTTACTTGTACAACACTTCAGGCAACCACAAACCAATGCCAGGGAACATGTACAGCAGCACAATGGCCAGAATCTGGATCATCATGAACGGGATCATGCCCGCAAAAATCTGATTCAATGTGACGCTCGGCGGTGACACCCCCTTCAAGTAGAACGCTGCCATGGCCACGGGTGGTGACAGGAATGCAGTCTGCAGGTTCAAGGCCACCAAGAGGCCAAAGAACAGTGGGTCAATCTGGAAATGCTCCAGCAATGGGATGAAAATCGGCATGAAAATCACGATGATTTCCGTCCATTCCAGTGGCCATCCCAAGATGAAAATGATGACCTGTGACAGCACCAAAAACTCGGTTTTGGTGAGGCCCAGTGACAGCACCCATTTCTCGATGATTTCCTGGCCGCCCAACAGTGCAAAAGCGGCCGAGAAAATCGATGAACCCACAAACAGCCAACACACCATGGCGCTGGTTTTTGCTGTGAGGTAGGACGACTCCCGAACCAAGCCCACGTTGAGTTGTTTGTAAGCAGCGGCCAACAAGAAACCGCCAAAAGCCCCCACTGCCGCCGCTTCAGACGGTGTCGCCAAACCAAACACAATGCTGCCCAACACCGCCAAAATGAGAAATGCCAGCGGGAAGAAGGACTGCAGCAGCATCTTGAACACTTCAAGACGCTCGTAGCTGAGCTTGGCGTAGTACAAGGCCAGCAAGGCACCCACCACAGCCAGTGAAATCCAGAAGCCACGGGGGGCATCGGGAATGACAGCGGCTTCTGTTGAGGCTTCCATCGATGGGCTGGCTGAATCAGGCGCTGCAACCGCAGCAGGAGGTGCTTCTGCTGGCGGCGGAGCTAGATCAGTGCTGCCCTCAGGCTCACTGAGTGCACCAGGCTCAGTGTTTGAGCCTTCTGGTTCCTGCAAACCACCTTCTTCACTGGGTGGCTCGGCCAGATCGCCACTGTCGGCGTTGGTGCTCGGTTGAATCTCGCTGCTGGTGGCATCGAAACTGACCAAACCATCGGCTGCATGGTCCGTCTCGACCGGTGCTGTCAATTGCACATACACCATGCCAAACAGGAATGCAGCGAAAAGCCCGGGCAACAGCGCGATCACAAACTGTTTGAACACGTCAATGGTGCTCAACGTACCTGATGCCCGGCCCTTCAGCCCGTCCAGCAGTGCAGCGATGGCATGCTTGGTACCCACCGCATTTTTAAGTGCGGCCAAGGTGGGGCTGAGTGGCACGCGCCGGTCTTCTTCCGACAGGGGGGGCGCACTCTTGGGGTTCAGTTTTGCACGAATGATGACGTACAGAATGTACAGGCCCGCCAGCATGATGCCGGGGAAAAAGGCCCCAGCGTACAGTTGAACCACAGACACACCGGCTGTGGCGCCATACACAATCAGCAACACCGAGGGCGGAATGAGAATACCCAAACAACCACCTGCGGTGATGGCACCTGCTGCCATCTTGGTGTCGTAGCCTGCCTTCAACATGGAGGGCATGGCCAGCAACCCCATGAGCGTCACCACCGCACCCACAATGCCGGTGGCGGTCGCGAAAATGGCGCAGGTCACCAAGGTGGCCACAGCCAACGCGCCCGGCACACGGGCCATGGAGAGATGCAAACTCTTGAACAGTTTTTCAATGAGGTTGGCCCTTTCCACCAAATAGCCCATGAACACAAACAAGGGCACGGAGATGAGCACATCGTTGGTCATGACCTTGAAGGTGGATTGCACCATGAGGTCGAGGGTTTTACTGATGTCGCGGTCGTAGGCCAGGTAGGTGAAAATCATGCCCATGCCCATGAGCGTAAACGCCGTGGGAAAGCCGAGCATGATGGCGACCACCACCAGCGACAACATCAACAGGCCCAAATGTCCATTGGTCATGTCGGCCGGCGAGGGCAGTGTGTACACCACGCCGATCAAAATCATGGCCATGATGGACAGGCCGAAATACAGTTCCTTTCTCATGCCATGCCCCTTTATTGTTTGCCGACCATGGCTTTGAGTTTGTCGACATCCACTTCTTCGACGTCTTCTTCGCGGCTGGGCCACTCACCATTTTTCAGGCAGAGTACACAGCGCACAATTTCCACAAACCCCTGAAACAGCAGCATGGTACCGGCAATGGGGATAATGGTTTTGAAGTGGTAGATGGGCGGGCCGTCGGCTGTCACGGAAGAGTGTTCCTTGATGATCCAGGCGTCGGACGCAAATTGATAACCTGCGTATGACAGTGCGATGACGCCCGGAATGAAGAACAGCACATACAAGATGAGATCGAAGAAGGCCTGTGTGCGTGGCGTGAAAAAACCGTACAACACATCGCCCCGAACATGGCCGTTTTTGGCCAGCGTGTAAGCGCCAGCCATCATGAACAGGACGCCATATAGCATGTAGGTCACGTCAAACACCCACGGGTGTGGGCTATTGAGCAGATAGCGGGAAGCGACTTCCCAGACGATGAGCAAGGTGAGCGCGACAATGGACCAGGAAAACACCTGACCAATCCACGTCGACACCTTGTCGATGAACAACAAAAATGTTTGCATGATGCGAAAACCAAGAGGGTTTAAAAAAAGCCAACAACCGGTTGCCCAATTGTTGGCTTCTTCCGAATGGACACCGGTTACTTCTTGCCGCCGAAGTAGAAGTTGTAGGCCATTTTGTAGTCCACCGATGTGTCGTTTTGCCACTTCGCGGTGCGCTTGGCAAAAGTTCGCATCGATTCAAACACCTTCTTGAATGTGGCGTTTTCTTCGGACTTGGCCTTGGTCACTTCATCCCAGGCTTGCAATTGCGCCTTGAGAATAGTGTCGGGCGTTTTGTAGAACTTCACGCCCTGCTTGGTTTGCATTTCCTGGTAGTCGGTGGAATAGCGGTCAATGGCCTTCCAGCTCATTTCAGCAGATGAGGCTTCAGCGGCGTATTTGATGATCGCCTTTTGTTCTGCAGACAGACCCGCATACTTTTTCTTGTTGAACAAGATTTCAAACTGCTCGGAGGCCTGGTGGAAGCTTTGCAGCATGCACACCTTGGCCACGTCGGGGAAGCCCAACAAACGGTCGGATGATGCGTTGTTGAACTCGGCTGCGTCCAGCAATCCACGATCCATGGCTGGCACAATTTCACCACCGGGCAGCGCGTTCACAGCCAGACCCATTTTCGTGAAAATGTCGATGGACAAACCCACTGTACGATACTTCAAGCCTTTGAGGTCCTGAGGGCCTTTCACCGGCTTTTTGAACCAGCCCAGGGGCTGTGTGGGCATGGGGCCGTAAAGAAACGACTCCACTTCCAGGTTCAGGCTGTCGTAAATTTCATCCAGCAATTGCTTGCCGCCACCGTAGTTGTGCCAGGCCAGTACCTGGTTGGCGTCCATGCCAAATGCAGGGCCTGAACCCCACAGTGCAACCGCAGGGTTTTTGCCGTACCAGTAAGCCACCACGCCGTGGCCGCCATCCAGTGTGCCTTTGCTCACGGCATCGAGCAGGTCGAATGCCTTGACCACTGCACCGGCAGGCAGCACCTCAATCTTGAGTTTGCCGCCCGACATCTCATTGACCTTTTTGGCAAAGTCGGTGGCGTATTCGTGGAAGATGTCCTTGGATGGCCAGGTGCTCTGGAATCGCAGGGATGTGGTTTGCGCGGTGGCAATCATGGGGAACGCGAGGGTGCCAGCACCCACAGCGGCCGCAGATGTGCCTTTGATGAAGTCGCGACGCTTCTTGTTGTTGATGATGTCAGTCATCAGTGCCTCCTTTGGTGTACAACGTTGAACTACTTTTTTTATTTGCCCAGTAGTTTCTTTATGCTTTTTTTATGTTCAACAATGTAAGGGGCAGTGCTTGAGGGCTGAAATAGTGGCAAACCCTGATGATTTTAAAGATGAAAACCTTTTTTACAAATCGGCGACAGGGTTATTACCCATCAAGGTGCAAAGTTGTATTGGGCCACCTTCTTTTCATACAGCCGCCGCTCAAGCCAGTTGCCGATGAGCGTGGCCCGCTCACGCAGTGGGCTTGGAACCTCCGGTAACGCTTGCGCCACACTCTGCAAATGCAGCTGAAAGGCAAGTGCTTGAGTGGGGCTAGTGGTGCCAACAAACGATGCTGTTTGAACCCAATCCATCAACACCAATGTTTGTATCGTCGCGTTACAGCGGGCAATGTGCGCAGTGTAGTCTATAACATCGAACTGATCGGGGTTGCCGAGAACGCGGGTGTCAGGGGTCATGGATTGAATGAGGTCTGCGGTTTCATGGCCTGCAATCCGTTCAATTTCATCGAGTGTCATGGGGGTCATCAGCACCAAGTCGTGGAGGATGGCGGCCATTACCGCCGAACTGTCCATTTGCAACCGCATGGCCTCGGCGGCCATTTGCTCGGCATGGTGATGCACTGGGAAAAATGGGGATGGCCATTGGCGGTTTTTAAGCAAGGATGCGTGTTCGGCAAGTGCCAGTGCTGCTTGATATCGGATTGGGAACTGCATGGTCGTCAAAGTCAGTGGGTGGTTTTGATTCGCAGCCTCATGTTAAGCAGGCACATCCTCACTCAAAAGCAGGAGAAAGAATGTGATTGTGACTTATTTCTTCTTTGAATAATTAACAAAGTTAAAATGTAAAAAACCCTTGCCCGTTGGATCAGGCAAGGGTTTGTTCAGGCCATTGATATGTCAATAGGACTGCGGTAAACGGGTCAGGCATGTGCCTTGAAAGCGGTGGAAGAAGTGTTGTTGCTGCGCTGTTGCTTGTGCTTGTCAAAGTCTTCCACTTTGCGCTGCTTTTCGTACAGGAAGCTCAACACTTCGTGGCGGTAGTGGTTGTAGCGTGCATCGTCGGCCATGGCGATTCGATCGCGAGGTCGAGGCAAATCCACGTCGAGAATTTGGCCGATGGTGGCCGCCGGGCCGTTGGTCATCATCACAATGCGGTCGGACAGCAGCACGGCCTCATCCACGTCGTGGGTGATCATCACCACGGTGTTTTGCAACTCACTTTGAATGCGCATCACCTCGTCCTGCAGTTTCGCGCGGGTCAGCGCGTCCAACGCGCCGAAGGGTTCATCCAGCAACAGCACCTTGGGTTCCATGGCCAAGGCCCGTGCAATGCCCACGCGCTGCTTCATGCCACCCGAAATTTCGGATGGCAGGCGGTCCAGTGCATGGCCCATGTTGACCATTTCCAGGTTGTGCAAAATCCAGTCTTTCCGTTCAGTGGCTGTTTTGCTGTTGCGGAAAATTTTGTCAACCGCCAGCTCAACGTTTTGATATACGGTGAGCCAAGGTAGCAATGAGTGGTTTTGAAACACCAGGGCGCGGTCGGGCCCGGGGGCGTTCACTTCCTTGTTGTCCACCAGTGTGACGCCTTCGGTGGCCCGCAACAGGCCGGCGATGATGTTGAGCACCGTGGATTTTCCGCAACCCGAGTGCCCGATCAGTGAAATGAATTCACCGCGCTGAACTTCCAGGTTGATGTCGCGGAGCACCGGGTTCACGGTGCCGTTTTTTTCAAAGTTCATGTGAACTTTGGAGAGGCTTAAAAAGCGGTCTGACATGGTGTGTTCTCCTGATTTTGCCGGGGGGCATGCGTTGCTTAACCGGCGCTGGTGCCACGGGTAATTTTCTGGCCGATGAATCCCATCAGGCGGTCGAGCATGAAGCCCACCACGCCCACGTAAAGCAGGGCCAATACAATTTCACTGATGCGCGATGAGTTCCACGCGTCCCATATAAAGAAGCCAATGCCCACGCCGCCGATCAGCATTTCAGCCGCCACAATGGCCAGCCAGCTCAAGCCCACGCCAATTTTCAGGCCCGAGAAAATGTAGGGCGCTGCAGCCGGCAACATGATCTTCCAGAAAAACTCGAGACCATTGAGCTGAATGACGCGCGACACATTTCGATAGTCTTCAGGAATGTTGCGAATGCCCACCGAGGTGTTGATGATGATGGGCCACACCGAGGTGATGAAAATCACGAAAATGGCCGAGGGGTTGCCATCCTGAAAACCGGCCAGTGACAAGGGCAACCAAGCCAGCGGGGGCACAGTGCGCAGCACTTGAAAGATAGGGTCCAGACCGCGCATGGCCCAGGTGGACTGGCCCACCAGCACACCCAAGGCAACACCTACCACCACTGCGATGGAATAGCCATAAGCCACGCGCTTCAAGCTGGCGAGAATTTGCCAGCCCATGCCCACGTCGGTGCCGCCACGAAAGAAGAACGGATCGATGATCAGTTCCCAGGTGTCGTTCACCACCTTGCTGGGCGAGGGCAGGCGTGCGCCCTGGCCTGAGCACAGCAGTTCCCACACCAGCAACAGCAAGGCTGTGATGAGCAGGGGCGGGACCACTTTGCCCAATTGCTTCATACACTGTTTAAAAAACTCGGTCTCGACCAAGGGCGTGTGGCGTTTGCGCTGTGCCGCCCGGTTGAGCTGGTCCAATGTGTCGGTGTTCATCATGGTGTGTGCTCCCTTCAGCCTTTCATGGACTTGATGGCCAGGCTGTCGAGATAGGCCTTGGGCTTGCTGGGGTCGAACACCTTGCCATCAAAAAATTTCTCAACACCCCGAGAGGTGGACTTGGGAATGTCTTTCTTGTCCACGCCCAACTCGGTGGCAGCAGTGCGCCAGATGTCTTCACGGTTGACTTTCTTGATGAGCGCGTTGGTGTCCAGCTTTGAAGGCAAGTAACCCCAGCGTTGGTTTTCTGTGAGGAACCACAGGTCGTGACTCTGGAACGGATAGGAGGTGTATTCCTTCCAGAACTTCATCGCCTCTGGGCTGCCATCCACCACGCGGCCGGTGCCATAGTCAAAGTGGCCTTTGAGGCGGTCCACAATGTCGGCCACAGGCACGTTGAACCACCGGCGCTGCGAGCAAATCTTGGCCACTTCTTCTTTGTTGGCTGGGTCGTCGCAGAACATTTGCGCTTCCATGATGGCCTTCACAATGGCCTTGGTCGCATTGGGGTTGGCCGCCACATAATCGCTGCGCATGGCGAAGCTTTTCTCGGGGTGGTTGTGCCACAGTTCACCGGTGGTCAGTGCGGTGTAGCCAATGCCCTGGTTCACCAGTTGCAGGTTCCAGGGTTCGCCCACACAGAAGCAGTCCATGTTGCCCACCTTCATGTTGGCCACCATTTGCGGCGGTGGTACCACAATGGTGGAAATGTCGGTGAGTGGGTTGATGGCACCGGCCGCCATCCAGTAACGTAGCCACAGGTCGTGCGTGCCACCAGGGAAGGTCATGGCTGCGTTCACCGCCTTGCCGCTGGCTTTCTTTTTCAGAATGGCCCGGCCGAAATCACGGGTGTCCAGGCCAACTTTGAGGTCTTTGAATTCATTGGATACCGAGATGCACTGGCCGTTCACGTTCAGCCTCATCAGGATGGACATGGGGGTGGGCACGTTGTTGGCGGTGACTGCACCCGTGGTCAGCAGGTAGGGCAGTGGGCTCAAAATGTGAGCCCCATCAATGCCGTTGCTTTTGGAGCCCAACACCAGGTTGTCGCGGGTGGTGCCCCAGGAGGATTGCTTTAACACCTCCACATCGGTCATGCCGTGCTTTTTAAAAAAACCTTTTTCTTCCGCAATAATCAACGGTGCTGCGTCGCTCAAGGCGATGAAGCCGAGCTTGGCTGCTTTGGTTTCCAGGCTCGCGGATTGAGCTCGAACAATGCCTGGCGCTGCGATAGACCCCAACACGCCTGCACCAATCAGCAGTGAGCTTTGCTTGATGAATGTGCGGCGGTCAGATGACACGCCTCCGAAGTCCTGCGCCGTTGCGGGTTTGGATGGCTTGTTCGAATTCATGATTTTTCCTTCATTAGAAAATCAAAATAAAAAACGGCGAACATCGCCAATGCCGGGTCCATCGGTGGGCCTGGCAAGGGATGGACGCCGTTGTCCGTTCTTTCAGTGCAACTTCGACCCGATCCGTCATTGGCAAAGGTCTATGTGCAGAGTGTTAGCAGGGACCGTGCCAAGCACCACAAAGTGTCAATTTGCAGAATTGTTGGGGCGCAATGCGCGATTTCGGGGCGAAATAGAGGAAGGGGGCGTGGAGGCAGGTGAGCGAATTGCCCGATTTGGTGCAGTGCGGAAAAGCTGTGTAACGTTTGTTGAACGTCTAAAGAGCTGATCCGGTGCGTTGCACCGGATCAATGCAGGCTCAGTGTGGTGCGTGTTTTGTGATGCGCTTTCAGGCTTGCTTGAAGCCTTTGACCGCAACCCACAGGAAGAACAGGCCGTAGCCAAGGTCGATGAAGCCATAGCTGCTGTAGAAGAGGGCAGTTTGGGGCGATTGGGATTGAATGGTGCCCAGTTGTGCCCAGTGCTGCTGTGCCCACACCACCCAGGTACCCGTGTATAAAAACTTTTCAACCGCAAACACCAGTGACAAAGCCGGCACACTCAAGGCCTTGTTGGCAACCGACAGATAGGCCAAGCCCCACAGCATGATGCACACTGCGCCAAAATTGGAGAACACGGTGGGCGAAAGTTCATTGAACAGGGTGTTGGTGAAGCCCTCGCTGACGGCCAGCATGCCAATGAGGTTGGTAAGGCCAGCAGAGACAAAGCCCAAGCGGATGAGTTTGTTGGACATGGGAAAATTATAATAGTTACGGTGTGTAAATAATATAGCTTTGGGATCGTTATGGAAAGCTTTACATGCGCGCCAACACGCCCACGCTGCGAGTCCGCTTCACGGCCTCTGGCTTGGTCGATTCTCCCGGCTTTGCGCTGGCAGGCGCAAAGCTTCGAATCCCACACGCAAAGCCCATTGGGGCTTTGCTCGTCTCGCCCCAAACAAAAAAGCCCAGCGTGGCTGGGCTTTTTAATGTGGCGGAGACGGAGGGATTCGAACCCTCGAAGGGGTTGCCCCCTTACTTGATTTCGAGTCAAGCCGATTCAGCCGCTCTCGCACGTCTCCGAAGGGGCGGATTATAACCGAGCCGAGTGTAGATCGCTCAGCACAACTCGGAAAATTTGTCCTGAATGGTCAATTTCAAGCCAAATACCCGGTGCAATAATATTCGACTGCACAGGGCGCGCATTGACACAGCCCTGGCGATGACGCCCATTGAAGGGCATTCACACATGGAGACAGAGAGATGAAGTTGAAACCAGCTCAAGGCCTGGCGGCATCTGTATTGGCAACATTGGGCCTGACCCTTGGGGTTGCAGCACCGGTACAAGCCGCAGCCAATCCGAAATTGTGCGTGTATGACTTGTTGGGCGCCACCGGCGACGTCTACAACATGTCGAAAGACTACGTGGTGGCCGCCAAACAGTGGGGCGCTGACATCGAGTTGCGCGCCTACACCGACGAACGCATTGCCACGCAAGACTTCATCGCAGGCGAGTGCGATGCCTTGTACGCCACAGGCTTTCGCACCCGGCAGTTCAATGCAACCACAGCGGTTCTAGACTCTTTGGGTGTTTCATCGATTGTGAAAAACAACAAGGTGGACATGCCCGCCAGTTACGAGGTGGTGCGACGGGCCATTCAGTTGTTTGCCCAACCTGCTGCAGCCAAGTTGAATGTGAATGGCAAGTATGAAATTGCCGGCATTATTCCGTTTGGTACGGCTTACCCTGTGATCAACGACCGCAAAATTCGCACCGTGGAAGACCTGGCAGGCAAGAAGATTGCCGCCTTCGATTACGACAAGGCCCAGGCCGTGATGATTCAAAAAATCGGTGCGCAGCCGGTGTCAGCGGACATCACCAATTTTGCCAGCAAGTTCAACAATGGTGCGGTGGACATGATTGCCGCGCCAGCTGCAGCTTACAAGCCCTTGGAGTTGTACCGCGGCATTGGCACCAAAGGGGCCATCAACCGGTTTCCAATCGTGATTTTGAGCTACCAGATGGTGATCAACAACACCAAGTTCCCCAGCGGTTTTGGCGCCAAAAGCCGTACTTACTGGTTGTCCCAGTTTGACCGTGCACTGTCGATCATTACCCGGGCGGAAAAGTCCATTCCGGAGGGCACCTGGAGCGACCTCACGCCCGAGAACATGATCAAGTACACCGTGATGCTGCGGGAGTCTCGCGTGTCGATTGCAGACCAAGGTTTGTATGACAAGGGCGGCTTGAAAATTCTCAAGAAAATTCGCTGCGGCATTAACCCGGCCGATTCCGAATGCTCAACCAACAGCGAGAATTGGAACTGAGTTTTTACCGCTGCACATCAACTGGTTGACTGCCCACTCAGTGGGTGGTCACCAGCATTTGTACAAACTCTCTGGACTTGTCAAAACGCGGGCGCAAGGTTCGCAAGTTTTCCAGTGTGGTGCTCAACAACTCTTCCACACTGCTGTCCAAGTTATCCACCCACAGTTCTACGGGCATGTCGTCAGTCAGATCCATGGCCAGGGCCACACTGAGGTGAACAATGCTGGACAAGCTGTAGGGGCCGGTGCGGCGAGGGTGCGGATATTGGCGAACCGATTCGCCGATGTCATCCGGCAATTTCCAGCCCCGCGCAATTTCAGCGCTCACTTCGCCATGGTGAAAGCCCAACACCGCATTTTCTACATCTGCGCGGTCGTAAGGGCATTCGTCCTTGCAATTCTGGTCGATTTGGTTGGCCAGGTCGGGCAGGGCCTTGTGAATGGCCAGCACGCCCAAGCCGTGAATGAGTGATGCGGTGTAGGCTTTGTTGCCATTCAAGCCCACCGAGTTGGCCAGGTCTCTGGCGATGTAGGCCGACAGCAATGAAATGGTCCAAAAACGCTGGCTGTCGAAGCGGGCCATGTCTTTGAAGGTGTCCATCATGCCCGAGGCGAGCACCATGGTGCGAATGGAATCGATGCCAATCATCAGCGCGGCGCTTTCAACCGTGTCCACCTCACGCTGCACACCAAAATAGGCGGAGTTGGCCAGGCGCAGTACTTTCGCACTCATCACCGGGTCGTGGGAGATGGCTTCGGCCAGTTCTCCAATGGTGAGATCCGGTTTTTCCAGCAGTCCGAGAACTTCCTGAACAGCGCGTGGAATGGAGGGCAGGGAACAGGCGGCTTGAAGAATGGTCTGCAGCTTGGTGCTCATGGTGTACTCCCGTGGGTTGGCCAGTCAAAACCAGACTAGCAACTCCTTCAGCGTACTGCCATCGGTCAAAGGTCAACAAGCGTGAATGGGGGGTGTTTGCCCCCCATTTCAAGGCTTAGAAGGCATCAGGCCACCAGGTAACCCCCATCGACATTGATGCAGGCGCCCGTGGTGTAGGTGGACGCTTCAGAGGCAAGGTACAGCACCGTGCCCGCCATCTCGGAGGGTTGGGCGATGCGGTTCATGGGCACATGCTGAAGCAGGGCATTTCGGATGGCATCGTTGTTGACCAAGGCCGATGCAAATTTGGTGTCGGTTGCACCGGGCAGAATGGCATTCACCCGCACTTTGGCGGGGGCACATTCTTTGGCAAACGCCTTGGTCATGGAGATGACCGCCGCTTTGGTGATGGAATAAATGCCTTGGTACAAGCCGGGAATGACGCCATTGACCGACGCCACGTTGATGATGCTGCCGCCGCCGTGTTTGGCCATTAATTTGTAGCCCAGGCTGCTCATGTAGAAATAGCCCCGAATGTTCACATCCACTGTTTTTTGGAAGGCCGACAGGTCGGTGTCAAAAATGGGGCCGAAGTGGGGGTTGGTGGCCCCGTTGTTGACCAGGATATCCAGCCGGCCAAATTGCTGTTCAATCTGTTTCCACAGGGCTTCAATGTCGGCCATTTCACCCAGGTGGCATGCCATGGGCACAGCCTTGTATCCTTTGTCCGTCAGGCTTTGTGCCACTGCTGCACAGCTGTCGGCTTTGCGGCTGGAAATAATCACGGTTGCGCCGTGGGCGGCCAACAGTTCAGCGCAGGCCAAACCGATGCCACGGGTTGCGCCGGTGATCAGGGCCACTTGGCCATCCAGGTTGAACAGGTCTTGCAATGATTTCACAGGTCTCCTCCGATGTTGTTGTGTTATCGAATGTTCGGTCTAAAGTTTTACTGACTGTAATCCAAAACCGCCCAGCAAAGGTACCATTCAAGCCTTGGCTCGACAGAGAGGCTGGCATGCATGTGTTTGTGTACGGTTCGCTGATGTATCTGCCGGTGTGGCAACAGGTGGTGCAGGGCCAGTATGCTCAGCAGCCTGCAATGGCCCATGGCTTTGCCCGATATGCCGTGCCCGGTGAACAGTACCCAGCCATGGTTGTGCAGGCGGCCGGGCAAGTTCGGGGCCTTGTGTGGCTGAATGTTGACCACGGTGATATCCAGCGCCTGGATGCCTTTGAGGGTGAGGAGTACGAGCGCCGTACCATCTGGGTGAATATGTCGGGTTCCGACCAGTCTTTGCAGGCCGACACATACATTTGGTTAAAGCCTGAGCGTTTGCGCGGCGATGAATGGGATGTAAAAGCCTTTGAGCAGCAGGGTCTTCAACAGTTTTTGAACAAGCACGTGCAGCAGTGGACCGATACCGGGCGTCGACAGTAAGGCCTGGGGCAGCAGCAAAGACTGCGCCTTAAAACAAACACACGATTGACGGAGACATTCATGAGTACGCTTCATCCAGCCACGGGGGCTCGGCAGTTTTTTCGGCATTTTGTGGGTTACCTGGGCGATGCCGGTTATTCGCGGGCTGAGATGTTGAAGTATGTTTGGCAACCCCATCATCCCTCGAACTTGCATGTGCTGGGACCCCAGCGGGACCTGGATTTCAGCAAACTGACCGTGACCGAGCAAGAGATTTCGGATGCGCAGGAGGCCAGTTTTGCCGGTGATCGATTTGTAGACCGTGCTTTTTACAGCAACAACAAAACCATTATTGTGCTGGTGCCCGGTTTTACACATGAGACGCTGAAAAACCTCTCGCTGCACGAGGAGGTGGAGCGTGAGGATTCGCCCCATGAGGTGTTGATGCTTAGCCCGGGCGCACCTGGTGAGCCCAGCCAGGAAAAACTGTATGCCCAAGGTGCAGGTTTTAAACTGGTGTACGCACGTTACCCACGCAGCAATGCGGATTCTGCCCATGTGGTGCCCGCCCTGTTTGACTTGCTGCACAACAGTGTGACCTTGCGCCGCTGGGTGGAGGAGGAGGGCTATCGCCTGTTTTTCATGGGCTATTCCTACGGATGCCCGTTGTCGCTCGAACTGTTGGCGGGCATGAACAGCCAACAGTTTCCAGACGAATTCATTTTGAAGAACACGCAGGGCATGTTGGCCCTGTGCGGTGCCATCGGTGGCTCGTATTTGGCCGAT
Source organism: Limnobacter sp. (assembly GCF_036405155.1). Lineage (GTDB taxonomy): Bacteria > Pseudomonadota > Gammaproteobacteria > Burkholderiales > Burkholderiaceae_B > Limnobacter. The sequence goes on from NZ_DASWYD010000006.1 coordinate 215,545, forward strand.
GATGTGATGCGCCCCGACTCGAAGCTGATGCACATCCCGAAGTTGGTGGAGCGCTGCAGAAAGTACCCCTGGCTGAGCAAATTGGCGGGCATGCCCACACGCCAGTTTCAAGACGACATGGAAGGCGGTGTGCGCTCACTGACCCGCGCTGTTCGGCAGCAAAAAATGGCCGAATACGCCAGCAAGCTGCCAGCAAATTTGCATTACTTCTCAGTCAGCGCTGTGTTGCCGTTGAGTGATTACAAACGCCGCTGGTGGCAGTTCAATCTGGACGACTACACCATGTGGTTGCAGGCCAAGGTCAGCGATCCGATTTCGATTTACAACGATGGTCAAGTGGTGATGACTGACAACCTCATCCCGCACCCACCCCATATTCCGGCAGAGCGGATTGTTCACTTGGGCGCAGTGCGGGCTCACCATTGGGCGGTGAGCTACAAAACATTCAACCTGGGCAAGAATGATTTTCCACGGCGTGCTTTTTATAAAGCCTTGATGCAGACTGTTTACGACACCTTGAACCAATAAAAACCAATATCCAACGGAGACCGTTCATGGGATACATCTTGGCTTTGGACCAGGGAACCACCAGCTCACGCGCCATTGTGTTTGACGAGGCGGCCCGTGTGGTGGCCAGCGCCCAGCAGGAATTTGAGCAGATTTTTCCAAAGGCGGGTTGGGTGGAACACCGCCCCATGGACATTTGGAACACCCAATTGACTTGTGCGCAGCAAGCCTTGCAGAAAGCAGGTTTGCAGGGGAGCAACATTGCCGCCATCGGCATCACCAACCAGCGCGAAACCACGGTGGTGTGGAACCGGAAAACCGGCGAGCCAGTGTACAACGCGATTGTGTGGCAGGACCGGCGGACCGCCTCGACCTGCGACAAACTGCGCGAGCAAGGCAAGGCGCCGTTGATCAAGCGCAGCACGGGCCTTGAGACCGATGCTTACTTTTCCGCCACCAAGCTGAGCTGGATTCTGGACCATGTGGCTGGTGCACGGGCTTTGGCCAATGCGGGCGAGCTGGCCTTCGGCACCATCGATTCGTGGTTGATTTGGAACCTGACGCGGGGTGCCGCCCATGTGACCGACGTGAGCAATGCGTCTCGCACCATGCTGCTGAACATCCACACCCTGCAGTGGGACGACGAACTGCTCAACCTGTTCAATGTGCCACGCAGCGTGCTGCCCACCATTGTGGATTCCAGTGGCGTCATGGCGCAGTGCGATGCCAGCCTGCTGGGCGCGCCCATTCCGATTGCCGCTGCAGCCGGTGACCAACAGGCCGCCACTTTTGGGCAAACCGCCTTTGCACCCGGCGAAGCCAAAAATACCTATGGCACGGGGTGTTTCATGTTGTTGAACACGGGTGCAGAAGCGGTTGAAAGCCACAACCGCTTGCTGACCACCGTGGGTTGGCGCATGAATGGCCAAACCCATTACATGCTGGAGGGCAGTGTGTTCATGGGTGGTGCGGTGGTGCAGTGGCTTCGGGATGGTTTGGGGATGATCAAACACTCGGCCGAAGTGGAGGCACTGGCCGCCAGTGTGCCCAGCACCGATGGCGTTTGCCTGGTGCCTGCTTTTGCCGGCTTGGGTGCGCCGCATTGGGACCCGTACGCGCGCGGCACACTGGTGGGCATGACCCGAGGCACCACCAAGGCCCACATTGCACGCGCGGCACTGGAAAGCATTGCCTTGCAAACTGTGGACTTGGTGCAGGCCATGCAACGGGATGGCGCAGCACCCCTGTGTGAATTGCGCGTGGATGGCGGTGCCTCCAACAACAATTTGTTGATGCAGATACAGGCTGACTTGCTGGGGGTGCCAGTGGTGCGACCCACTGTGACGGAAACCACTGCCCTGGGCGCCGCGTATTTGGCCGGGTTGGCCGTGGGTGTATTTGACAGCTTGGAAAGCCTGAAGGCCAACTGGACCGTGGATGCCCGGTTTGAGCCCGGTATGGGTATTGATGAACGGGGGGCGCTGCTGGAACGCTGGCACCGCGCTGTTGAACGTGCAAAAGGATGGGCCGATGCTTAGCCGCAAACAGCACCTGGAGGCGGTGAAGCAAAAAGCCTCTGCAGGATACGAGTGGGACCTGATTGTGATTGGCGGTGGCGCCACTGGCCTGGGCAGTGCTGTGGATGCAGCCAGCCGGGGGCTCAGCGTGTTGTTGTTGGAAGCCAATGATTTTGCAAAGGGCACCAGCTCACGCGCAACCAAGCTGGCCCACGGCGGCGTGCGTTACCTGGCCCAGGGCAATTTCAGCCTGGTTCGCGAAGCACTGGAAGAACGTGGCCGCTTGCTGGTGAATGCGCCCAACCTGGTCAAGCCACTGGCGTTTGTGATCCCGGTGCGCAACTGGTTTCAGAAAATGTTTTACTGGGTTGGCCTCAAAATGTACGACTTGCTGGCTGGCAAGTTGAGCGTTGGGCCGACCCGTACATTGAACCGTCAAGAGGTGATTCACGCTGTGCCCACCATCCGGCAGGATAGCCTGGGTGGCGGCGTGCGGTACTTTGATGCCCAGTTTGACGATGCACGGCTGGCTGTTGCCTTGATGAAAACAGTTTTCAAGCTGGGGGGTGTTGCGCTCAATTATCTGCCTGTGGTGGGTTTTGAAAAAGCCTCCGGAAAAATCACCGGTGTGAAAGTGCGTGATGCTTTCACGGCTCACGAGATGAGCCTGAAGGCGAAGGCGGTGATTAACGCCACGGGTGTGTGGGTGGATGACCTTCGCCAGCTGGACAACCCGGCTGCCAAGCCGATGTTGAGCCCCAGCCAGGGGGTGCATGTGGTGGTGGATCAGCATTTTTACCCCGCGCAGGACGCCTTGCTGGTGCCCAAGACCAGCGATGGCCGCGTACTGTTCGTGGTGCCCTGGTTGGGAAAAACATTGATTGGCACCACCGACACGCCCCGACAAGACTCACCCTTTGAGCCCGATGCATTGCCCGGCGAGGTAGATTTTGTATTGACCACCGCCGGCCAATACCTGGCCAAGGCACCCACCCGAGCGGACGTGCGCAGTGTGTTTGTGGGCCTGCGGCCTTTGGTGAAGCAGGGTGGTGCAGGCGACACCAAAAGCATTTCACGCGAGCACACCATTGCCACAGCCGACAGTGGGCTGGTGACCATCACCGGCGGCAAATGGACCACCTACCGAAGCATGGCCGAGGAGGTGGTGGACCTGGTGTGCCAGCAATTGGGGGTGCGCAACAAGCCCAGCCGAACCCGCATGCTGCGCCTGGAAGACGACTTGCCCAACCGCAAACCCGAAGCCCACCTTCACCCGGGTTTGCAGTTGACCCAAGCAGAAATTTCGCAAGCCGTGCTGGAAGAAATGGCCATGACCATCGAAGACGTGTTGGCGCGGCGCAGCCGGGCCTTGTTTTTGGACAGCACCGCGGCAGTAGACTGTCTGTTTGCAGTGCGTGCCACGTTGCAAGATGAACTGGGCTGGAGCGATGCTGAGCTGGACCGACAGGAGGCCGCGTTTCGGGCTTTGGCGGCCCAATATGCTGCCTGAATGGGTGTTATTGGCTGAAATATTTTGTCGAAAATCGGCAAGCCCGCTTGCACCCATTCGCTGTTTCATGCATAATCTCGCTTCTTCACAGCGGCTGTAGCTCAGTTGGATAGAGTACTTGGCTACGAACCAAGGGGTCGTGGGTTCGAATCCTGCCAGCCGCACCAAAATATAGCAGTGAAATCAACGGGTTAGAGGGCGCATCCTCTAGCCCGTTTGTCTTTTCAGATTTGGGCTAAGTGACTTTTGAGTGACTTTCCTTAAACCCTTCTCACGTTTCAGCGCTTCCAAATTCATGTTCCGGCGACATTGCACTTCAGCAAGTGGTTGATGGAATCATCCGTTAGCGAATAAACTGTACAAAACTTTGTGCAATTTTCGTCAGCCGAGGCTCCACATGACCATTTCGACAAGCGACGTCATTCCGCTGTCCCAAGCGCGTGCCAACTTTTCCGAGTTGGCTGAGGATGTAAAAGCTGGCGCTGAAAAACTGATTACCAAAAACGGCGAGGCCTACATCGCCATGATTGATGCCAAGCGGCTGGACTACTACCACCAGCTAGAGCGTGAGCGTATACACCTGCTGCTGATTAGCGAGGCATCCAAGGGTCTGGATGACGTGGCGGCAGATCGCACCAAAGACGCCCGCTCGGCACTGAAAGCCATCAAGAAACGACGCGCAACCGCTTAAGTACCGTTGGCGTTCCATGACCAAGCGCGTAAAAATCAAGCTCACCGCCAACTTCGAGCGGAATTTGGCCGACATTGAACAATTCCTGACCGAGGCCGAAGTACCTCATGTATTCGACGACTTAGTCGACGAGTTGCTCGCCACTGTGCTGCCCAATCTTGAACAGTTTCCAGAGCTGGGCGCGCCGTTTTTGAATCGGGCTGTGGGTTCTGCCGAGGCTAGCAACGCCACCGCTGCACTGAAAGCCAAGCTGGCCGCTGTTGCGGGCAACTCGTTGAACAGTTTGCGTGAGTATGTAATGAACCACTACTTGGTGCTGTACGTGCGGGTTGAAGGCACACTGTTCTTGCTGTCGATCAAGCACCACAAACAACTGTCCTTCGACTTCGAGGGGCATTGGGGAACTTCGCTGTAGCCGATATGTGGATGTTTGGCTATTCCACTGCCGAAATGATCGGTCAGTCACTGGAAGTGTTGACCCTGCCGATTCACCATGAGTCGGTGGAGCAGTCCATCAGGCTGGCATTGGAGTCCCGGGAAGGTACCCTGGTCGAAACCCTTTGCATCAACAAAAATGGCTGCACTGTCTGGGTGTCCTGGTCATTCACGCCCTGTGTTGACTCAGCACATGCCGCAGCACAAGTGTTGCTCATTGGACATGACTGACAGAAAGAAGTCTGAAGCGGAAGTCCACAAACCGCTTTGGTTGATTGAGCAAGCCCCCTGCTTGTTAAAAATGTTTAATCAAGCAATTGGGGCGGTTTAACAATCTATTTCTCAAGACGATGACACCCCTTGAGCGAGTAAGCTGCCACTACTCACCCAAATTGCGGAGCCCGTCAAACCATGTGGAAAGCCAAGTTCTCCAGGCATTTGGCCTTTGCTGCACTGATGTGTCTACTCACCGTTACGCAACAGCCAGCACACGCCGCCACACTCACACTGGCTTTGGCCGAGGTGGTTGGCTTTTATCCAGCCATTCTGGCTGCTGACATGGGCTATTTCGCCAAAGAGGGCCTGGATGTTCGGGTGATTCGCGGTATCAACGGCAAGCGTTGTTTGAAACACCTGCTTGATGGCGAAGCCGACCTCTCCACCACCGCGGACATCCCTTTGGTGTTTGCCGCTCACCAAGGCAAAGCGTTTGATGTGGTGGCCACCATGAGCACCTCGACGAAAGACAATATTCTGTTGGTTCGTTCGGATTCTGGCATCAAAACTGTTGAAGATTTGAAAGGCAAAAAGGTGGGCTATGTGGCAGGTACTTCCAGCCACTACTTCACCGACACCCTGTTGACCTTTTACCGTGTAGATCCCGACAGCGTTGAGAAAGTACCGCTGGATCCTGCTCAAATTGAGACGCTAACCCGAGAGGGCCGATACGATGCAGCAGGCCTGTATGAGCCCCTGGCCAGCCGTGCAAAAGCCGTGTTGGGCGATCAATGGCGGGTACTGCCCAACCCGAAGTTGTACACCCCCACCTTCAATTTGATCAGTTCAAGAAAAGTGTCTGACGCCGATTTGGTGAAGGTACTGCGGGCCATTTCCAAAGCGACGGACTTCATCAACAAGCATCCCGAACAGGCCAAAGCGCCTTTGAAACAAGGCGTGTCAACCAATGCAGCCGACTTGGTGTCACTGGATCAATATGATTTTGATTTGAAATTGTCCCAGACCCTGCTGAGTACCCTGGAGGCGCAATCCCGCTGGGCGGTTCGAGAAAAGCTGGTGGATGCGCACCCCGAGCCGGATTTTTTATCTCACATTCGTGTGGGACCACTCACGACACTGAACAAGCGTGCAGTGTCGTTGATGAAGTGAGCGTCAATTGAAAATCCGCCCCATGCTCGTCAGTTTGCTGCTGGTTGCATTTGCAGCAGTGGGTTATCGCTTGACCATGCTGTATGTGGACAGCGAGGTGCAAAAGCTTTTGAACCAGCAACGGGAAGCGGTTGAGGTCATGTCACGGGATGCTTCGGGCCTTTTGGTATTGATGCAGGACTTTGCCATCCACCCCGAAAGCCAACGCGCCCTTCGTCAATGGGATGCAACACACCGCTCCATGCGTGGTGCCTTGGACCTGTATGCCAGTACAGGTGAAATCTACCGCAAGCAAATCGATGACATGATCGACAGTGCAGATGCGCTGCAAACCATGCAAGCCCAACTGAAGCAATATCTGAATGACGAAAGCAATCCATTGAAGGGTGATCGACGAGATACCTTGCTGGACCAGTTGCTCAACGAAACCCGACGCATCAGCGAGTCTGCATTTGAGTTGTCGGCGGACTTGACCCATCGACGTCAATTGCAAAATGAAAGTCAACGCAATCAGGCTTTGGTCGGGCAAGCACTCTTGTTGTTGGTGATTTCGATGTTGGCTGGCACACTCTGGATGCGTGTGCTCAGGCCCATTGCCATGTTGAGTCGGTCCGCCCAGGCGCTGATACGGAATAAAAAAGGGGTGTTGTCTGGCTATCGAAGCGCCGATGAGTTGGGTGAGCTTGCGGAAGTGTTTGACCGCATGATTGTGACCTTGCAGGGCCGAGAGGACTCCGCTCGCGAGGCCAAAGACCAGGCTGAGCAGGCCAACCGCGCAAAAAGCGATTTTCTGGCCAACATGAGCCATGAAATTCGTACCCCATTGAATGCCATCATCGGCATGGTTTATGTGCTGGGTTACACAAAGCTGGACCATGATCAACACCGGCAACTCGACACCATTCACACCGCGAGCCAAAGCCTTTTGGCATTGATCAACGACATTCTGGACCTGTCAAAAATTGAAGCTGGTGAATTCAATCTGGAGATCCAGCCGTTCAGTCTTCAACACCTGCTCGACGACTTGAAAGTCATGCTGGAACCGGGCGCACGTCGCAAAGGCTTGAATTTGAAGATCGCACCGGTCGATTCACGGTTGCCAACGTTGCTGGAAGGCGATGCCAACCGGATCCGCCAAATCCTGATCAATTTGGCGAACAACGCCATCAAGTTCACCGAGCATGGTGAAGTGGCGCTGCGCACGCTTCAGATACCCACCAAGGACAGCGCCCCCGACACTGAATGGGTGCGTTTTGAGGTGCGAGACACCGGCATTGGCATTTCACCGGAAGACGCTCAAAAGCTTTTTACCCCGTTCACGCAGGTGGATTCTTCAACGTCCCGCCGGTATGGCGGCACTGGCCTCGGCTTGTCGATTGTCAAAACCTTGGCCGAGAAAATGGGCGGTCACAGTGGATTGAACAGTGTGCAGGGGGAGGGCAGTCTGTTCTGGGTTGAGTTGCCCCTGGCCAATGCCCAGCGGTCGGCGGTTTCATGGACTGATGAAGCCAATGCAAGGCAGTTCAACGTACGTGTTCTGGAACCCGATTTAATCGAACAAGACGCGTTACGCACAATGGCTACCCATTTTGGCTGGTCGGTGAAAACCTATTCAACAACACCAGAATGGTTGGCGGGACTCGCTGCAGATTTGCTTGCAGGTGAACGAATCGATTGCTTGCTGGTTGCACAGCCAGCTGGGGGCAGTGGTTTGACAGAGCTTTTGGGGAGTGTGGCCCATCAATTTCAGGGCCACATCATGCCTTATTGGGTTTTGCTGCTTGATGCGGATTCGCCCCATGCGCATGACAACTTGCATGCAGTGCCTCACGTGGTTCTTCGCAAGCCGGTGTACTCATCCGACCTGTTCAATGGCCTCAACAGTTTGGTGACGCGTAGCCAGCAAGACCTGGATTACCTGTTGAATATTTCATTGTTGGATGTGGGGAAGAACCTGTGGTTGAGCGGCTTGCACCTGTTGGTGGTTGATGACAGCCCGATGAACCTGGAGGTGTGTCAACGCATTCTGGAAAATCAGGGTGCCAAGGTGACAGTCTGTGAGTCGGGTTATGCCGCGCTGGCGTTGTTGAAGGTCAATCCAGAAGCCTTTGATCTGGTCCTGATTGACATGCAAATGCCCGGGTTGGACGGACGGGAGACCACCCAGCGCATTCGGGGTGAACTGAATTTACAGGACCTTCCCGTGGTGGCTTTGACAGCGGGTGTAATGAAGGAAGAACGTGAGCGGGCCGTGCAAGCGGGTGTGAGTGGTTTCTTGGGTAAACCGATAGACCCGCAGCAGTTGGTTCGTTGTATTCGGAATGCAGTGCAGCGGTATCGCGGCGAACCTTTGCCGGTCGCAGTGCGGCAAGACGCGAGCGACCGTGAGCATTCACAATGGCCAGAATTGACTGGCATAGATACCCAGGCCGCACAGACGCAACTCCAGGGCGATGAGCGCTTGTTTCGCCAACTGTTGACCCGTTTTTATGACGAGTACAACGATGCAGAGGCCTTGATCAAAGGTCAGTTCGATGCATCAGCCACGGCAGCGTTGATTGCTTATCTCCACAAGCTGCAAGGGCAGGCTGGTTGTTTGGGAGCGACGGCCCTGCGAGACAGTGCGCATGCGCTGGAGGTCTCACTTCAAAGCGGCGAAGGTTCGATGAAACGCGGCACGGAGAAGTTTTTCCAACAATTGAATACGGTGTTGAAGTCGATTCAATCCTTGGTTGGGATTGAGTCTGTTTCAGTCAAAAATCCTGTTCAGGTGGTCGATTTTTTGGTGCTGGCGCACCAAACCGATGAATTGCAGACCTTGATTCAAAAGCATTCCATGTCAGCCCACAAGCTGAGCGAGGACATTGTAGAAAGCCTTCGTGGCACTGTTCTGGAATCTGCTTTCGCGGCTGTGCACACAGCCCTGGATCATTTGAAGTTCAAGGAAGCACAACATTCGCTGGACGAATTTGAGCAAACACTGAATCAACTTCAGGAGCACACATGACACCTTCCAAGACGCTGTTGATAGTGGACGATGCCATCACCAATATCCGGGTGCTGAATGGCATTCTGGGATCGAGCTATCAAATTTGTGCAGCCACCTCAGGAGAAGAGGCCCTTGAATTGGCAGCATCGGTTCGAATGGACTTGGTATTGTTGGACGCCAACATGCCAGATATGGATGGTTACCAAGTTCTTGAGAAATTGCAGGCCAATCCGCGATGTGCGCAGTGGCCTGTCATGATGGTGACCGGTGATGACTCATCGGCGAGTGAGTTGAGGGCATTAAAAGCCGGCGCATGCGATTACATCGCCAAACCCGTCAATCCCGATTTGCTGAAAATTAAAATTGAGCGGCAGTTGGCACTACAAGCCTTGTCTGAGGAATTGAAGCGGCTCAGGGCGTCCAAGGCCATGCAGTAGAGGTGCTGCAACACGCATGAATCACCACCGGTGACTCATGGTCACACCCACCAACACTTGCCGTTGCGCCGCCGGTTCATAAAACTGCTGTTGGGCCTGGTTCACAATCACGGACCCCACGTATTTTTCTGCAAACACGTTGTCCACCCGGGCATAGCTGCGCAATGTCCAGCCGCTGCCGACAGGCAGGGTATGGCCAATTCGCCAGTTGAGCACATCGGCTGCATCGGTTTGCGCGGTATTGGCATCGTTGGCATACATGCGGCCAATGTGGCGGTATTCCACTGCGGTTTCCAGGCGGTCTGACGCTTTGTAAGCCACCTCGCCAAACAGGCTCTGTTTGGGAATCGAGGGCAGGGCGTTGCCCGCAGTCAGCGCATTGTTGGTCGACTTGTATTCGGCGTTGATCCAACTGGCTGCCAATGCGGCAGTCCAGGCGCTGTTGAACCGGTGTTGCAAGCCCAGCTCGGCGCCTTGGCGCCAGGTTCTGCCCGCATTCTGAAAGGCCGTCAGCCCCGAGGCTGCAGACTTCACCACAATTTCATCTCGAGTGTCCACGGCGTACAGGGCTGCATTCAACTTGGTGCTGCCATAGCGTGCTTTGTAGCCCACCTCATATTGCTGGCTTTCAGCGGCGTTAAGGTTCGGGTTGAAGTTGGGGGCACCCGGCACATTTTGGTAAGCAGTTTCCAGCAACGTTGGCGTTTCAAAGCCTTGCCCATACGAGGCATACAGGTTTTGTGTGGGGCTGAGGTAATAATTCACGCCCAGGTTGGCGGTGACTTTGCCGTAGTCTTTAGTGCCACTGCCATCGCCATTGCTCAAAAACTGGTCTTTGGACTCAATCTCAATCGACGAGCTGCGAATGCCAGCCAGCAGGCCCCATTGCTCGCTGAGCAACCACTCGGCTTGAAGGTATTCATCCAGTTGTCTGGCCGTGTTTTGTTCGTACCGGTTGATGGGTTGACCCTCTGCCGCTTGCCCTTGACGGGTTTGTTCCAGCACACCCGCTGTAATGCCGGTGTTCAGCAACAGCGGCGCACCCAACAGGTCCAGCCGGTGCCGCAGGCGCAGGTCGGCGCCATAAAAATCATTGTTCAAATCGATCACCGTGCCACTGGCCACCACTTGCCGAATTTTTCGTTCGCCTGAGTAGGGCGTGAACACCAAGCCCGTGTCTGAGTTGAAGCTGTGGTCAATCACCAGCCCGGTTTGCATTTGCTGCACGCTTTTTCGGCTGTTGCTGACCACCGCATTGGTACCGGCTTGTCGCGGGTTGCTGGCCAGTTGTGCAGCGGTCAAGCCCAGCGGGTCTTGCGCTTCGGGAATATCCACTGCATTCACAATCCAGCTGATCTTGGTGTTGTCCAGCTTGAACACCATTTTGCTGTTGATGTTGTCGCGCCGGGCATGGCTGTGGTCCCGGTAACCATCGGTTTCAAATTGGGAGGCGTCCAGTACCCAGCCAAAGTTTTCGCTTCCGGTATTGAACTGGAGTGTGCTTTTGCGCGCATTGTCTGAGCCTAGGGCAATGCCCAGTTCAGCGCGCTGGCCGGGTTCTGGGTCCCGCGTGGTGATGTTGATCACACCGCCCGATGAATTGCCATACAAGGAAGAAAATGGGCCGCGCAGCACCTCAATCGAATCGGCGGAACTCAAGCTGAAATGCGAAATTTGACCCGAGCCGTCGGGCATGGTGGCTGGAATGCCGTCTGAGAACAAGCGGACACCACGAACACCCGAGGTCGACCTCGCACCAAAACCCCGGATTGAAATCTGCAAATCCTGGGCGAAATTGTTCCGGTTGTTGATGATCAGACCCGGCACGCGGTAACCGGTTTCAGACAGGTTGACCTGGAACCCGCCCGCATTGTTCAAGGTCTCTGGACCGATTTTATCGATGGATGCTGGAATGTCGAATGCGTCCCTGGATTCTCGCGTGGCGGTGACCACCATGTCGTCCAGCGCGGGGTTGGGCGGGTTGTCGCCCGCAATAGACAGTGACGTGGCAGACAAAAGGCCTGCCCCAAAGAGGGCGTGGATTAAACCGGTGTGACGCATGGTGTGTTGAATTTTTTGGCGTTGTTGGGTGTCGAAATCAATCAATGGTCCTCCAGAAAACTTACGGGAACATTGCCGAATGCAATGCTGTGCATGGATTGAACGCCAAGGCGGGAGACGCTGTGCTAATGTCCAACATCCCCGGTTGGTCGGGGTTCAAAAGCTGCACAAGGAGAAAGGCTATGTTGGGTTACATCACGCTGGGCACCGATGATTTGGAAAAAACATCGGCATTTTTCGACAAACTGCTGCAACCGCTGGGCGCCAAACGCTTGCTGGAAGTGCCCCGCGGTGTGTTTTGGGGCACGGACTTGACCAAGCCATTCATGGGCGTCATGAAGCCCTTTGATGGCAAGGCGGCAGCCTGCGGCAATGGCACCATGGTGGCTTTGTCGGTGGGCAGCCGCGAGCAAGTGGACCAAATGTACAAACTGGCCATGGACATGGGCAGCACCTGCGAAGGGGCGCCTGGTGAGCGCATGCCGGGTTTTTATGCGGCTTACTTCCGCACACCCCAAGGCTACAAGATGAATTTCTTCAAGTTGGGTTAAAGGCCCAATCCGCTGACGAGGCCTGGCCCAGTGGGGGCCGGGCCCTAGTGATTCAATAAAGAGTGTTAAATTCGCTCTTTTTAAGATTTATAAATTATTGCAACTGCGATATTCTCTGTTCCGTTTTCGGTACGGAGTGTGTTCATGTTGCGTTGCTTGTTTCCCCGAGCCTTTTGGGGCGTGTTGATGTGCATCGCCCTGGAGCCGTCCGCCTTAGCTCAAACAGCCGTTTACCGCTTTTCGCCCGTGAACCAGTGGGACATTGCAAAAACAGCTGCCTACTGGAATCCCATCATTCAATACGTGAGCGCCAAAAGTGGCGTGAACCTTGAGCTCAAGATTGGTCGAACCTCGGCCGACACCACGGCCTATGTACTGGCCCAGGAAGTGGAGTTTGTCTTTTCAAACCATCTGTTCAGTCCAGACCGGGAAAAGCTCGGTTGGAAGGTGTTTGGCCGGCGCATGGGTCCCATGTTGTATGGCCAACTCGCTGTTCCTGAGGATTCGCCCATTCGCCGTCTGGAAGACCTCAAGGGCGCTGATGTGGTGTTTGCGGGGCCAGAAGCCTTTGTGGGCTACAAATTGCCCTATGCGCAGTTGCTCAACCGCAATATTCCAGTCAATGCAGTGTTTGCGGGCAACCAGAATGCGGCTTTTTCGCAGTTGTTTGCAGGCCGTGCCAAAGCAGTGGGCAGCAATTCTGCATTGATTGACGGTTTTGAAGAGCGGGAAGGCAAGAAGCTGCGCGTGTTGTGGACTTCGGAGGGATATCACGACCTGGCCCTGATGGCAGCATCCAAAGTGCCCGATAAAGACGTGCGTGCGGTGGCCAACGCATTTTTCAACATGCACAAGGATTCACAAGGCAAGGCGATTTTGAAACATGCCTCCGAAGAGGTCGGCCTGAATGAGAAGTACTACTTCACTCCGGCCACCAATGCGGAGTATGCGGCCTATCGACGCTTCTACGAAACCGCGCCGGTGAGCGTCCGTTAAACCATGCTGCTCCGACAGCTCGAACCCTGGTTGCCCGAGTCCCTCGTGGGGCGTGTGTACCTGTTGTACACCGCCACCTTGCTGTTTTTTGTCGCCTTCACGTTCGGCCTTTTTTATTCATTCCAGTACAAGGCGCTGATTGTCGAGGCGCAAGACTCTGCCAACATGCTGGTGGAAGTGGTCTCCCAAACCGTGGGTGACAGTGCCGTGATTGGCGATTATGACACCATCCAGCGCACTTTGAACAAGTCGCTGGTGGGGTCCCGTTTTGCAACGGCACTCTTCATCGACCTTCATGGTGCAAGGGTGTCCAGCCAAAACAATTCCGTGATCCACACCCACGCGCCCGATTGGTTGCGTGCGGAAGTCCAAAGCCAGCTCTACGACGTGAACAGAGCCATCAATGTGGGCGGGCGGGACTATGGCGTGTTGCGCTTTTCATTTGATGTGGATGTCATCAGCGACGGTTTCTGGAAACTCATCCAGGCATCCATGCTGCTGGCCGTGGCCGCTGCGTTGGGTGGGTTTTTCATTATTCGTTACCCGCTAAAACGCTGGTTGACCGGGGTTGAACAAGTCTCGACAGTTTCTGGGCGCAATCTGCGGGAACAAACCGATTTTGCGATCGAAATGATTCAGGCGGTGCCCAGTGAGTTCAGGCCCGCATTCGAGGTGTTGCGCAGAACAACCCTGAATTTGCGTCATGAGTTGAAAACCCGGGACCAGGCCTTGGCCTTGCTGCGGAAACTGTTGGTCAGTCTGTTGCCCGCAGGGGACGAAACAGCGCCGGAACGCAGCGATGACCTGACCGTGGTGACCGAGTATTTGGCCCGAATTGTGGCCGACCGTGAAGCAAGCCGACAGGAATTGCAGCAGGCCAAAGACAGTGCCGAAAAAGCCAACCGGGCAAAAAGCGAATTTTTGGCCAACATGAGTCATGAAATTCGCACGCCACTGAACGGCATTATTGGCATGAGCGATGTGTTGCTCGACATGCCGTTGCGACCCCAGGAACGCGAGTTCATGGAAATTGTTCGTCAGTCGGCCGACCATTTGCTGACCATCGTGAATGAAATTCTGGATTTCTCAAAAATCGAAGCGGGTATGATTACGCTGGAGAGTTTGCCCTATCGGCTTCATCCAGTGGTGGAGTCTGCTGTATCGCCGTTTAAGCCCAAAGCCGACAAAAAAGGCTTGAATTTGCGATTTCACTTGGACGATGGTTTGCCCGATGCTGTGTTGGGCGACTCGCACCGTTTGATTCAAGTGCTGACCAACCTCATCAGCAACGCCATCAAGTTCACGGAGCAGGGCGAAATTGCCTTGACCGTTTCGCCGGTGGTGGAGGCCCGTGGTGCCCGGGACCGAACGCAAACTGCTGCGCAATTGGCAGGCATTCGATATGAATTGCGCGACACCGGAATCGGTATTCCTGCCGACAAAATGGATTCCATTTTTTCAGCCTTTGAACAGGCCGACACCTCCACCACCCGGCATTACGGAGGTACCGGGCTGGGCTTGAGCATCACCAGGCGTCTGGTTGAATTGATGGGTGGTCAGATTGAGTTGAGCAGCGAGTTGGGCAAGGGCAGTGTGTTTACGGTGACCCTGCCGGTTCAGTTGCCCGACTTGGAACACATTCAACCATTGAAAGCAGCTGCGTCGACCAGCGTAGCGCTGCCGCCCCCTGTGAATAGCCCAAGTGGCTTGCCCGTGCTGGTGGTGGAAGACAACCCGGTCAACCTGAAGCTGGCTACCCACCTGTTGGGCAAATGGGGCTACAGGGTGGTTACAGCGGGCAATGGCCGTGAGGCGATTGAGCTGCTGGATGCCCAGGAATGCCAGGCTGTCTTGATGGACATGCAGATGCCAGTCATGAGTGGCATTGAAGCCACCTACATCATCCGTGAGCATGAAAAGGCGCTGGGCAAAGGGCCTGTGCCCATCATTGCCATGACTGCCAATGTGCTGCCCAAAGACCGTGAAGCCTGTCTGACAGCTGGTATGAATGATTACATTTCCAAGCCGATTGAGGCGGCCCAGCTACGCCAGTCCTTGGCCCAATTAACGGCGCATGTCTGACCGAAAATATCAATGATCTCAGGGCTGTGGCCCTGTTGAATGTCCACCGCTTCCTCTATGATGGTTGTCAAAGCTGGGCGCCGATTCTGGCAAACAACCAGCGCATCCCAAGGCAATCAACTGGAGCGAGACAATGGAGACAACACACGATTACGTGGTGGTGGGCGGTGGTTCGGGTGGCTGCGTCGTGGCAGCCCGCTTGAGTGAAGACCCCAACACCACCGTGTGCCTGCTGGAAGCAGGGGGCGATGGCACCGGTGCACTCATCAACATTCCCAGTGGTGCTGTGGCGATGTTGCCCACCAAAATCAACAACTGGGCATTTGAAACCACTCCGCAGCCGGGGTTGAATGGTCGGCGCGGCTACCAGCCACGGGGTAAAACCTTGGGCGGGTCATCAGCCATCAACGCAATGGTGTATGTGCGTGGTCATCAGGAGGACTATGACCGTTGGGCCAATCAAGAGGGGTGTCCGGGTTGGTCGTACAAGGACGTGCTGCCTTACTTCAAGTTGTCTGAAGGCAATGAGCGCATTCGCAATGCCTACCATGGCAATCAGGGTCCACTCAACGTGAGTGACCTGCGGTCCGACAACCCCTTTCAACAACATTACTTGAACGCGGCTCGCCAGGCTGGCTTCAAGATCACCGATGACTTCAACGGTGAGGACCAGGAAGGTGTTGGCATTTACCAGGTGACCCAAAAAAATGGCGAGCGCTGGAGCGTTGCCCGGGGTTATTTGCTGCCCAACCTGCATCGAAAAAACCTCACGGTCCACACCCATGCACTGGTTCAAAAAATTGTGTTTGAAGGCACGCGGGCGGTGGCTGTTGAGGTGAATGTGGGTGGACAGGTGCAGCGCATTGCTGCTCGCAAGGAAATCATCCTCGCCGCCGGTGCGTTACAAACACCGCAGTTGCTGATGGTGTCCGGTGTGGGCGATGCCACCGAACTTCAGGCGCATGGCATCCCTGTGGTGGTCCATTCGCCCGAGGTTGGAAAAAACCTGCAGGACCACCCAGATTTCATTTTTGGTTATCAAACCAAAAGTACCGACAACCTTGGCGTGTCATTGCGCGGCGGTTGGCGCATGTTCAAGGAAATTTTGCGGTTCCGCCGTGAGCGCCGTGGCATGCTGACCAGCAATTTTGCGGAGGGTGGCGCCTTTCTGAAAACGGACCCGTCCTTGTCGGCCCCCGACATTCAATTGCACTTTGTGATCGCCATGGTGGACGACCATGCACGCAAGTTCCACTTGGGCCATGGGTTTTCCTGCCATGTGTGCCTGTTGCGCCCCCGTAGCCGTGGCAGCCTGACCATTCAAAGCAATTCGATGGCCGATGCGCCATTGATTGACATCGGCTTCTTGAATCATCCGGATGACCTGGAGGATTTGGTGAAGGGCTTCAAGATGACCCAGCGCATCATGAATGCACCCGCGCTGGCCAAATGGGTGGTGAAGGACAAGTTCACCGCCCATGTGAAGACCGATGACGACATTCGCGAGGTGTTGCGCAACCGCGTGGACACGGTTTACCACCCAACCGGTACCTGCAGAATGGGCAGCGATGACAAAGCGGTGTTGGACACCGAATTGCGGGTTCGTGGTGTACAGGGCCTGCGGGTGGTGGATGCGTCGGCCATGCCCAGCCTGGTGGGCGGCAACACCAATGCGCCAGTGGTCATGATGGCGGAAAAAGCGGTCGACCTCATGCGTGGCCATTCTCGCGTGGGCTCAGTCGATGAGCCTGAGGTGCTACCCTCCGCCCATGCACAGCTTATGGCTGCAGCACCGGTGGCTTAATGCGCCAGATCGCGGATTTTGGGAATCGGGAACACCATCTCAAAATCCGTGATTTCAAACGCGGCCAACACATCCGCACTGCTCAAGTGCGGAAAATGGTGGCCCATGGTTTGCAGCTTGTGCACCCGGGCCAATCGTGATCTGCCTTTGGCTTGTGGACTGTAAACAAATTCCCGGCCACCCATGCGCTGGCCCAAGGTTTTAAAAAACGCCGGAATCCATGCCGTATTGACTGGTAAACGGGGACCGATGCTGCTGGTTTGCATGTCAAAAAACGGAACACCATCGACACTGGCAATGGTGCGCACATGGCCTGCTTCCGGTTGTGTTTGGGTGAATTCGCACAACTGCTTGGGAATGCCCCAGTTGGCTCGACCGTTGTCCACGCTGGTCTGCGTGGTGACGTAAATGTTGCTGATCGTGCCCAGCCGTTTCCCCGAGAATTCGCAGGTGCCCGGAATGAACAACAGTTCCTGATAGGGGCCTGCATTGGATTCGGTGTAGTTCACGACCATCAGCACGGACAGGGGGCTTTTCAATGTGGTGCGAATGTCTTCCGGAATGGCCCCGTCGTGGCGAAGGTCGCTGTGTCGGGGTTTAAGAACAACAATCGCGCCATTGCCGCGCAAAGTCCACGGGGCAGGGATACCCATCAACACCTCACACAGGCAGCGGTAAGCTGCTGGTTGGCAGTGCGTCGGTGGGCAAGCTGCTGATCGGCAATGCACTGCTGCCGTTGTCCACGCCCGACACCACCATGTTCAAAGGGTCACCCAAGGGTGAATCGGCAATGGGGCCTGTCACCTCGGCAGGCAGCTGGCTGGTCACACCGCCCAAGGCGCCACCGCTGCTGCTGGCTGGGGCTGCGGCGCTGTCGTCGCTGCTGTTGTTGTTGGCCACAAAAGCCACGCCCAGGGCACCCGCTGCCGCTGTTGCCGGCGTCAGGCCCGCAAAGCCGCCGCCCAAAATGCCACCAAACAAACCCATGGATGCCGACTCGGTGTCCTCCGGATTGTCCACGGCAGCAGTGGCTGCATCCTGCACGGGTGCATCGGCTGGCAGCGCTTCGGCTTGCACTGGCATGGGCTGGTCGGTGTTGGCCATGGGCGCTTGTTCGACAACGGGTACTGCCAATTCGGTCACCGGTGCGTCTGCAGGCGTGTTTGCCGGCGCTTGGTCAACCACTGCAGGCATGGATGGAGCGGCATCGGCCGGCATTGCCAAGATGTCTGCAGCAGTCTGAACTGAGTTGGTGTCGTTTTGGTTCGTGGCCATGGTGATCTCAAACAGTGAATGGTTGGGGCATGGGGCGCGGTGTTAAGTCACCGGGCCTCTGCCATTGATACATCGGTTCGCGGCAAACGGATTCGCCAAAACGAGTTCGCCAAAACGGCACATCTCTTTATTGCCAGCGTCGATCGAATTCAACCTGACTGCTGCCTGTCGGCAAGTGGATCAAATCACCGTCCTCTCCAATTCGGAAAGGACCACCAAAGACCTGGGGCGCATTGCCCAAAAACATCTCTTTCATGGGTGGCAAAGGCAGGGGCGGCACAATGTGGCTCAGCACCACATTTTGTACGCCCGCCTGCTTGGCCAGCTTCGCAATCTCGTCGGGTGCGGTGTGGTAATTGGGAATGTCATGAAAAATTTTCTGCAGCTTTTCGCGGTGGTGCTCGCCGGCGATGGCTTGCAGGCGCCCCACCAGTTCAGGGCTAAGGGCCTCATGCACCAGCAGGTTTGCATCTTTGGCGGCCATCGCCAGGTTGGCGTTGGCTTTTGTATCGCCGCTGATGACCACGGTGCGGTCTTTGTAGCGTATGCGGTAACCCACTGCGGGTTCCACGGGTCCATGGTCTACCCGGAAAGCCTCAATGGCGGTGTTTTCGTCTTGATAAACCGGGATGAGGCCTTGTGCGGGCGCATCAAAGGATTGCACTTCAGCACCGGAGAGGTTGGGGACCATGGTGGTCTTGCCGTGGTGAGCGATTCGGTATTGGGTGTCGTGTGCATAGGCTTCTTCAAAGCCTTTGACCACTTGGTCCACACCCGTGGGTCCCACCACTTTCAGTCGCTCATCGCCCGTGGTTTGGGCCCAGCGGGTCATCATGATTTCACCCAGTCCATCGATGTGGTCTGAATGAAAATGCGTGAGAAACACCGACTGGATTTGCCCCGTACTGAACTTCATGCGCGAAATTTGCTTGGCAGACCCGCTGCCGGCGTCAAACAGAAACACCCGTTTTCCGGCAATCACCAAGGTGCACGGCGCACCCCGTTGAGGGTCGGGAAAAGGGGAGCCTGTTCCGCACAGGCCCACATGCAAACCATCCACCAGGCCTGCCAGTGGGTTGCCCATGCGTTCGCCGACCATGCGTTCCACAATCTTGCCCGTGATGGCCTCGCGCTGGGAATACACCACTGCGCCGCCCACCAGTAAAACACCCAATACACCAACCGCTATTTTTTTAATCATGAGGGGTCATACTCCTGTTGTTTTATTCAACCCAAATTGGAGAAGTCCATGCCCGCTCTTGCTGGGTAATGAAGCGGAATTCACCCTTGAAGTTTCCGGGTTCTCCGCTGATGCGGCAGCACCCTTCATACCCCGCAAAACCGCTGCTGGCCGGGAATGCACCGTTGGATTTGTCCAGCGCTTCGCATTTCACTTGTTTGGCTGCACACATCCGGGTGGTCCAGCGGCACGAGCTGTTCTCCAGAGCGCGTGCGTAATACGACGCACCCAGTTTGGGGTCAAAGTTTTTGTCCTGAAACACCGCACACATTTGCTCTGGGCCTTTGTACTCCATTTCACAGCGGTTGCCTGGTGTGGGCGCATTGCGGTTTTCCTGCAAAGTAAACAGCTGCTGCTGAATGGCTTGCTGTCCGTTGGCCCACACCTTTACCAACTCCAGTTTTTGTAGGGGAATGCCCGGCTCGTCGCCGCCCGGGTCCTGAATGGCGTAGGCCACCACATAGGGTCCACCTTTGCCAGCGTCCAGCGTGCCACCCATGGGAACACCGTTCACCAAGCCATCTTCAATGGGGCTCTCGCCGCGGCCCAAGCGTTCACAAATGTCGGCGGGGAAGGGCTTGTTGGACGCCAAGGTGCGAATGCGCATCCGCGAACCCGATGTGGCGAAGGTTTCCCGACGTTTCAGGGCTGCAAAAATTTCCTTTCGGGTGTTTTCCCGAGCCCACACACCGGCCAAACCGCCGGGTGTGAAGTTGGAGGCAACCGCTGCAAAGTAACGGTCCTGGCAATTGTTGGGATCATCGGGTGAGCCTGTGCCCACAGGTGGCTTGAACCCGGTGACCGAGTCGGTGGGCAATGCCGGTGGGCGACATTCCCAGCGGCCCAGCACCTCGGCGGGTTCATCGTCGAGCACGCCACCGTGGCCCGGGTTTTGGGCAAAATTGGTTTTGTCGGTTCTGCCCGCCAAGCCGTTGTGGGTGTCACTGGAACCAATAAAACCGTACTGGTAGGGGTTGATGCCCAATTTGCGTTTCAGTGCCATGCCTTCTGGAATGACATTGCGTGCATAGTCCAGCGGGGCTGTACAGTCATTCGGAGACGATGCACCCGCGCCGCTGCTGGTACAGGGTTGCGATGCATGAAGGGACTGCTTGCTGCCTTGAAGTCGATTGACCTGGCAGAAGAGGGGGTCGGACGCTTTGCCCTTGCACACCCGCGCACACTCGGCCGGGTCATCGGGCAGGCCCCTGCACAGGGTTTTCCATTCTTCAAATCCGCAGCCTGATTCCTCGCCGCCCACCAGGCCTTTGTTAAAACCGGTCAGGCATTCGCTAACCCCCTTGTGCTGCGCAATTTCCATCAAGCGGTCGAGCCGATTGCGCAGGGTGGCGTCTTCTTTGGTTAGTGTGGCGTTGTTGCGGGCCAATGGCAAACCGGTGTTGACTTCGCGAGGGCGGGCAAATCGCCCATCGCTTTGGTTCATGCTGTGCGGAATGGTCACCACATCGCAGCCATTTTTATCCAGACACTCGGTTTTCAGCTTGTCGAACAAGCCCCACTCGTCGTTGGTGTTGTCATTGGTTGGCAACGGGGCGATCGAGCTCACCACATCCGCAGGCACTGTGCTGCCTGCAAAGATCACATTTCGGTGCAGCACTTGCCCGCCCTTGTTGGACGAGAATTCGTAACCTTTGAAGGTGGTGAATTTGCAGGGCTCATTCTCCTCTTCCGCAATGGCTTGAATGTCCTGCCAGGTGCGGGTGCTGGGCACACGGCTGCCTGCGCTCGTCACCAGCTGCAGGTACAGCGGCACATCGCCGGTGATGAACACCGACACGTTGTCGCGAATAAAGCCACCCAACACATCGCAAGCCGGGTTGGTGCCAGCGGGTATGTTGCCTTGTGCCTGGCAAATGTTGTAGAAGGTGCCCAGTTGTTCTGCGTGTTCAGTCACCGCTGCAAAGTCCAGCGGACGGCCAATGTTGACCTTTCGTTTGGCAGTGTCGGGGTCGTCGCCCGATGGCAAAAAGCCGTCAGCACCCTTGGCAAATCGATATGCCTCACGGGGCCCGTTCAGTGAATTGAAAAAGTACGCATCAAACGACAGCTTGGTGTGAATGTGCAAGTCGCCGAAAAAGGCCTGCTTGCGGTTGCTGGTGGTTTTGGCGCACTCCACGTCCTTGGGCACCTCAGCAGGGGTCACGTTGGTGCCCTGTCCCGTCGTTGAAGCAGGCTCATCGCCTGAGCCCATACAACCGGCCAACAGCATGAGTCCACTCAGGCTGAGGGTGAGTTTGAGTGCAAGGCTACGCATAGGTGGCAATCCTTTCGACAGTCCAGAACAGGGCGAAACCGCCCGTGAGAATAATGATCGCCTGCTCACCCCAGGGCATCAGCCGGGCGTCATGCCGGTTTGAAATGTGGGTGAACAGCGCAAACAGTGCGGCCATGGCGGTTACGATGAGCAATTGACCCAGTTCAATACCCAGGTTGAACAGCAGCAAAGCCGACATCAACTGGTCAGCCGGAAATCCACGGTCTTCCATCGACAGGGCAAAGCCCGAGCCGTGCAGCAAGCCAAACATCAGCACCACCAGCAATTGCGATCGGGCCATGCCTTGTTGCACCTGCTTGGGGTTATGTAGCGCCAATTGCACCGCCACCCACAAGACGCTCAAGGCAATCCAGGCTTCGATGGCGCGTGTGGGCACCACAATCCAGCCCAACACCAGCATGGCCAGCGTCAGGCTGTGGCCCACGGTGAATGTAGTGAACAAGCCCAGCAGTTGTGGCAGGCTTTGCTGCCGTTTGCGCCACAACAGGTAAAGGCCCGCCACAAACAACACATGGTCCATGCCAAACAGAATGTGTTCCAAACCAATCAGCAGGTAGTCCAACAAAGGCCCTTCGCTTGCCTTGCTCGGCCCCAGGGGCATGGTTGGTTTTTTTGGCGTTAGAACGCCGGTCAAAGACTGGCCATCCAGCAATTGACCAGAGACGATCAAGTCGGGTGCCAGCCGTGTGAATCCGGACGCTTGCAGGGTGTGTGTTCGCAACGGTCCATCGCAGATCAATCGCGCCCGTTGTATCACCTCCCGGTCTTCTTCCCAGGTGGTGACCACGTCGGCCAATGCACAGTTGGGCGACAGCGAAAACTCCATGGGTGGCACTGTGCCGTCTGCGCTTTTGCTGCGCTTGAAAACAACCTGAGCCTGCCCGGGCCCCAATTCATGAATGATGAGCGCTGCCGTGCCCATTTCATGTGCATACACTGGTGCACATGCCAACAGCAGGGGCAGGCCAAACATCAGGCGGCGCAGCAGGCCCACCATCACTGCTTAACCTCGTGAATGCTGTATTTCGATTTCAAGGCTGCCACACTGGCGGCGTTGACAGCCTCGCGCTGAGCCGCCATCAGGTCCACTCGAACCCGCTCGCGGGCTTCTTTCAGCGCCATGGTGTGCCCACCGTCGTTGGCCTCCACGCGAACCAGGTGCACGCCCATGGCCGAATTCATTGGTTCGGACCAAACACCGACAGGCAATTCCAGAATGGCTTGCGTGACTGTGCCACCCAGCTCACGGAGCAATGTGCTCTCGTCCACTGGGCCGTGGGTGGTGTCCAGCGGGAATACATCCATGGTCAGCAGGGTTTTGCCTTGCTCCAATTCTTTGCGCAGTTGCTGCGCATCGTAAATGGCCTGGTCCCCGCGTTTTCCCCGGCTGAAAAACAGGTGGGTCAGTGTCAGGCGGTGCCCGGTTTGGTATAGCTCCGGGTGTTTGTCCAACCAGGCTTGCAACTGCGCGTCGGTGGGCTCGGCAATGGGTGTCATGTCTTCCAGCATGAAACGCATTTTTTGAACCACGCGACGCTTCACAATGAGGTCGTCTTTTTCCAACCCCAATTTGAGGCCTTCGCGATACAACACCTCTTCTTCAATGGCTTTGTTCAGTGCTTCCTCAGGCTTCAAGTCCTGTGGCAATGCACCTGCGGGCTGTTGCACCTGGTCCAGCACAAACTGGCGGTAGGCCGGGGTGATCTCTATCACATCGGTGGGTGCCGTTTTTGGCGCAAGCCATTCAGCGATACCGATGCCACAGGCCACCAAAACAAAGCCAATCAGGGTGTGGTTGGGTTTCATCGAAACAGGTCAAACCTTCATGTATTTCCACAGGCCGGTGGGGATGCTGCTCATCAACGGCTTGATGAATTTCCAGGGGTAGCCGGGTACTACGCCCACGGCGTGCTTTTTCTCAATGTGATCGGCCGTTTCCCTCGCAGCTTGCTCAGCAGACACCAGGAAGGGGAATTGCTCCATGTTGTCGACAATTTCTGTTTTCACAAAACCGGGCAAAATCTTGGTGAAGTGAATGTTGTGTTTCTTCAGTTCAATGGCCGCACAATCCATATACATCGAAAACGCCGATTTGGTTGCACAGTAAGCGGCCTGTTTGGGGATGGGGGTGAGCGAGGCCAGCGACGAAATACCCACCACATGCCCCCCTTTTTGGGTGCGGAAATAGCTTGCCGCTGCATCCACGGTGGCAATGGCACCCATCAGGTTGGTTTGAACAATCGCGAGCTGTTCGGCCAGTTGGCCTTTGCCCACGGCCGTGAGTTCATTCACACCCGCGTTCGCCACCACGGTGTTGACGGTGCCCAGTCGCTCAATCAAGGTCTGCATGGCCGGCGCAATTGCTTCACAGTTGTTCACGTCCAGGCTCAACAATTCAACATGCAAATTTGGATGTTGCGCATGAATGTCCGCTTTCAAGGCCTCCAGTCGGTCGATTCGGCGGGCGGTCAGGCCCAGGTGGTGCCCGCGCCTGGCCAGTTCCAGCGCCAATGCTTTGCCAATGCCAGACGATGCACCGGTGATGATGGTGGTGGTGTTGCTCATGCTGCTTGCTCCAGAAAATTCGATGGCAGTTGTTCGACGCTGACGTTCAAGGCTGCACGACTGACCCGTGGCAGGTCCAGGTCCAGTAGATGCGCTGCGCCATAATTGCCCAGCCATTGGCGCACCTGCGCCTGCTCCGATGGGTTCATGGCCCGGTAAGCGTCCAGTGCACGCTGCAGCATCCAAACCATGTAAGGCAGCGCACCCCGTGTGAATGGCTCGCCTGCCATGGTGGTGGTGACTTGCCCCACCCGGCGCGGCAGCTTTTTGTTCAAACCGTGCTTGGCTGCATATCGTGCGGTGTTTTCAGCCACAGCCTCTACCATGGGTACAAACTCGTGGAATACCGAGTAAAACACTGCATCCAGCGAACGTGGAATGCCGTCATCGGGCAGCAATACGCCTTTGCTGTAGGGCGCGGGGTTTTTCATCCGCTCCAGCCATACACTCAAGTGTTTTCGGGGGGCAACCAGTTCACGCTTGGGCCAGGGGTCACGCCCCAAATGCCCGTACATGGTGCCCACCAGGCTGAAATCGCCCAGGCTTGGCCTATCCCCCAAAAGGAAGGGGGTGGCGGAAAAATGCGCATCCAACGCATCCAGCATCTTCGTTGTCCAGCGGTTCATGGCATCGTACTGCTCCGGCACAATCCCAACGTAGGGCAACATGCCTCGCAAAAACCGGGCTGGCTTTGCAGCGACCCTTTTTTGCAGAAACCACGGAGCCCAGGGCAACAGCGCTTTGCCAGCATCGTGTTCAAACAAGGCGTAGTTCTCCGGGTAATTCCAGCGGGTGTGCATGGCAATGGGTACCCACCATTCATCGCCCCAGGCCTCCAGCAACAGTGATGCAAAGGTTTGCACCGGTGTGGCGGGCATCACCGGGTTTTCTGGAAACAGCGACTCGATGTGATCGATGATCACGCTGGTGTCCTGAATCCATTCGCCTTGGGGTGAGAGGAGCACCGGCAGGACTGCGGCGCCTGTTTTTTTCTTGATGGTCCAGGTCAGGGTGAACAGATTGACGGGTTTCAGGCGAAAGTCCACCTGCTTATAACGCAGGTAGCACAGCGCTTTTCCTGTGAAATAGGACAGGTGCCAGCCAAAGAGGGTGTATTGTTGTCTCATCGTAGCCCTTCTGGTGGGGTTGTGCGTTAGGGGTAAATGCCCGTTCGGGCAGCTTTACTCAAACTCTAAGATTTACATAGTGTCTATTTTGGGTGGATTGTGACACAATGACTGCCATGATGGAAGGATTGCAAGGGATGATTCAAGAAAAAACTCGCGAAAAGCGCCCCTACCTGGGCAAAGAAGAACGCCGCAAGTCATTGCTGAAAACAGCGGCTGACCTGGTGGAAAGCCAAGGCTGGGCGGTGCTCACCATGAGTGCACTTGCCGACAAGGCAGGTGTTTCTCGCCAACTGGTGTACCAGCACTTTCCGAACCTGGAAAGTTTGCTGGCAGCAACCGCCATGAACATTTACATGTCCACCGCAGAAGGCACCGGCAAAGCGATTGCCCAGCACGCGGGTGACATCAAAATGGCCATTCGCACGGCCGCTTTGGTGTCGCTGGATTTGCCTCGCGGCCGCGGTGATGCCCTGTGGCAACTGGTGTCTGGCACCACCCTGGGTTCGCCCGAGTTGGAAAGCATCCGCATTGGTATTCGCGAAACCATTCTTCAATTGTGGGCACCCATGCTGAAGCAACTTCGCGATGGCGATGAAAAGCAGGGTCGCACGCTGGCCTGGATGCTGGTGATGGCCTTCTGGGGTGTTCGCCAAATGATTCGGGATGGCTTGATCACCCGTGATGAAGGCCTGATCGAAATGGACCGGGTGCTGGACCGCATTTTGCCCAAGTCCCAACAGGCGGTGACCGCTTGATCAAGGCTTGATCAACTGCAGTGCGCAACGCCGCATCACCTGCTTGGCGCTGCGCACCGACAAGCCTTGGTCCCGTCTAAGCCGTATCCAGGTTTCGATGCTCAAACACAGGTCCAGCGCCTCAAACAGGGTGTTGTCATTCACCATCTGCTCGGGTAAAAACAGCTTCAGCAGAAAACGCTGCATTTCCACATTTCTGGCCTGCTGTTCCCGCAGGTAAGCGGATTCATGCAGATGAACCAGGCTGGACAATTGCATGGGCATGAGTTGTTCAAACATGTGGGACCGTCTGTCGATCGCGTGCAGCAAACGCGCTTCAACCGTGTCACCTTGAACGGGCTTCTTTAGGGTCTCCAACACCTTTTGGTCCATCGCCGCGCTGATTTCCCGGTACAGGGTTTCCATGTCATCAAAGTGACGAAACACCGTGCGCAATGCCACCCCTGCGCGCTCACTGACCTGTTCGGCTGTGGGTGACATCACGCCTTCACAGGTCAAATCAATGAGCGCTTGAACAATCTGTTTTCGATTGTTCAGTCCCCGGGTGCGGCGTCCGTCGGTGCTTGGCTCGGTGTCGTGGGTTGTGGTTTTTACCATGTGCGTGCAACCATGTGGCGACCCTGCTTGGGCTGTATGGGCAGACTTTGTATTTGCGCTTCAATCGCGTTGGTCACCGGTGCTGCAAGGGCATTGCACAATGCAGGCTGCCAGCCTTGAAGTGTTTGCTGTGCCTCTGCAGGCAAAGCCTGAAACTGACCGCGCAAACGCTGAAAGCGCCAGGCCCTGTAGCGTTGCACCGGCACGGTGAGGTCAACACCAGCGCTGTGGAATGTGAAGCGCTTTATTCCGTTCAACACGGCGTGTTCATTGGCCTGTGCATAGGGCAAGAATTCCTTCACCACCAAAGTCATGACAGGGTTGAGCACGGGCAGTGCCCCGGCGGGCATGGGTTGTTGTTCAAGGCGATCCAGCCGTGTATTCCACAGCCGCGCCACCCATTCCATCACATTGGGCGCTTGCCGCCGCATGATGCCAGCGGGCGTGGGGTCAGAAAAAAAGTGCCTGAACATGGAGCCGAAAAAACCGTAGTCGGCCAAGGTGGGCCGCTGCCCCATCACATACGGTTGGTGCTGAAGAACCGCCTCCAGCGCAGCCAAACACTCGATGTAATGCGCCTTGATGCGATGGCCCGTTGAAGGTCGATACCCGTCCATCCACAAAAAATGCAGTTGCTGGCGTTTGGTAATCACCCATCGGCGCAGCGTGGTGGGCAGCGGCACATCGCGCATCATGCCCTCGGCCAGGCGTTGCCCCATCAAGCGGGCATCGTGTGGGTTGGCCCAGCGGTGCGCCAGGGCAGGGCGCCACAGCCATTCATCGGCAAAGTCTTCCAGAACCCGGCTGGTGAACCATGCTGCCGGGTCTGAGGGGGTGATCGATGTCTCTGGGTGAACGCCTTCCATGAACGGCAGAATCAACGTGGTGTCGCTTAGCCATTCACCCTGGTTCCATTCCACTTGCGGCATTTGGGCCACGCCCGTGGCCTTGCCGCAGGTCTTGAAATCCCGCGTGTCCATTTCAATCAGTTCGTAGGCAATGCCTTTCCCGCGAAGGTAGGCCTCCAGTTTGCCGGTGAAATACGAGAGGTCCAGGCCATGCACTTTCAATGGTGTGGGGTGGTTCATGTTGTTCTTGTGATTCGTCCAGGATTTGAATATAGTGACACAAAGCGTGCCACTATTCCAAGAAATTTCCAACATCGACCGGGGAGACAACATGGCCGAGCAGGACAATACAAAACGACAAAAGCGCCGTGCCTTCCTGGCCGGCATGGCAGCGGGTGCTGCTGGGGCAGGAGTGGTGGGCAGTGGAGCCTACGTGGCCGCCTCCAAAGCCAAAACCTTGATGACACCCAAAGCACTGGAGCCCGGGCAGGCTGCCCAAGTTGGGCTGTCCTTCGCAGATTCCAGGCCAGCCAACACCGAGCGGAAAAAGGCCAAGGCGGGCTCTCCCAATGTGGTGGCCATTATTCTGGATGACTGCGGCATTGCTGACCTGGGTTGCTATGGCAGTGAAATCAAAACGCCCGCCGTGGACGGCCTGGCCAAACAGGGTTTGCAGTACACCAACTTCCGCACCACAGCCATGTGTTCACCCACGCGCGCCTCATTCCTCACGGGCCTCAATCACCACTCCGCCGGGGTGGGCTGGTTGGCCGACATTGATGCCGGTTACCCAGGCTATCGGGGGGACCTCACGCACGAAGCCGCCACACTGGCCGAGGTGCTGCGCGATGCGGGCTGGTCCACATTTTTGGTGGGCAAATGGCATGTGAACAATGCCAACACCACGGGTGCCAACGGCCCGTACGACAACTGGCCCACGCAACGCGGCTTTGACCGGGCGTATTGGTTTCAGGGACACTCCACCGATTATTTCAAACCGTCTGAGTTGTTTGACGGCGTGGCGCCTGTTGAACCGCCGGATGACCCAAACTACTACGTGTGCGATGACCTGACCGACCGTGCCATTGCGTATGTGCGCACACAAAAAGCTCTGGAACCCCACAAACCTTTTTATTTGCATGTGGCCTACCCGGGGCCTCACTCCCCCTTGCAGGCCAAGCCGCAAGACCGCGATGCCTACAAAGGCCAGTATGACGAGGGGTGGGATGCGGTGCGCGCCAAGCGGCTGGAACGCCAAAAGAAATTGGGCCTGATGCCCGACACGGTGGAACTGCCTCCGCTGAGCCTGGGCGCAACGGAATGGAGCAAGGTGCCCGCAGAGCACCGCAAAATCATGTCCCGGTACATGGAGGTGTATGCCGGCCTGATCAGCAATCTGGACATGAACATTGGCCGCTTGATGGCAAGCCTTGAAGAGATTGGCGAGCGCGACAACACGATTGTGGTGCTGTTCTCGGACAATGGTGGCTCGCCGGAAGGCAGCCCCACCGGCACGCCCAACGTATTTGCCCCTGCATTTGGTCGGCCAGTGCCCGTAGAGGAAGCCGCGAAGTTGTATGACGTGATGGGCGAGGAGGGCACATTCCCGCATTACCCCATGGGCTGGGCAGCCTGCTCCAACACGCCCTACCGCCAATACAAGCAATACACCCACCTGGGTGGCGTGGCCGACCCTTTGATTGTGAGCTGGCCCAAGGGCATAACCGCCAAAGGTGAAATACGGCACAACTTTGTGCACGTGATTGACCTGTTCCCAACACTGCTGGAAGCCACCGGTGTTGAGCGCCCCAAAACCTACAAAGGCCAGGTGCAAAAGCCGGTGGAGGGCCAAAGTGTGTTGCCCACCTTCAGCAAGGCCGATGCGCCCACGCGGACCGAACAATATTTTGAGTTGGGCGGCAACCGGGCCTACCAAGAGGGTAATTGGCGACTGGTGGCCCGCCATACCAAGGGCAAGGATTTTGAAAAAGACCCCTGGGAACTGTACGACTTGTCGAAAGACCCCAATGAACTGAACGATGTGGCCGATGTCCACCCGGACATTGTGAAGCGGCTGATGGACAAATGGCTGCAGGCTGCACAGCTGTACCAGGTGTTGCCGCTGGACGACCGCAATTTTGTGATTCGCTTGGCGCAGGACCGACAGCAAAAAAGCCTGCGCGAGGCCTGGACATTTCACCCACCGGTGGAGCGCTTGGCGCGGGATGTGGCGCCCATTGTTTGCGGGTTTTCGCACACAGTCGACATTGAATGCGAACGCCTGCCCGGCAAGGGTGATGGTGTGCTGGTGGCCCAAGGGGCCAAATACGCCGGTTGGGTGCTCTACATCCAAAACGGCAAGCTGGTCTACGAGCAAAGCTTGATCCCCTGGGTGGAGCGCATCGAAGTGGCCGAGGCTTTGCCCGAGGGCAAGCTGAACATTCGTTACCAGCAGACCATGACTGCACGGCCTTTTGATGGGGAAGGGGCCTTGTTTGTGAATGGCAAGAAAGTGGCGCAACACACCTTCAAGCGGGTGCTGTTTTCCACGTCTTACGATGGCTTTACTTTGGGCAGCGACCTGGGCAACCAGGTGTCCACACGTTACAAAGGGCCGTTCCCTTTTCAGGGCAAGTTGGGTGTGGTCAACATCCGGGTGGACATCAGCAAATCCACCCCGGTTGAAATGCTGCGCTTCATCAACGCCATGGGGCTGAACGTTTGACGCGGGTCTTCATTCCCGGCGGTACCTTCCGGATGGGGTCCAATGATCACTATCCGGAAGAGCGCCCGGTTCGCTCGGTCAGTGTTGAGCCATTTTGGCTGGAACAAACACCGGTCACCGTGGGGCAGTTTGCAGAGTTTGTGCGGGCCACAGGCTGGGTTACACAGGCAGAGCAGCAAGGCTCGTCGCATGTGTTTGTGCCCACAGCCGGGTCGGTGGATTTGAACAACCCCGCCTTGTGGTGGTTGCCCACAGCCGGTGCTTGTTGGCACACCCCCAGAGGGCCTGCCGCCGGCCAAACACGGCTCGACCCACAAACGCCCGTCACCCACATTGCATTGGCCGATGCAAAAGCCTATGCGGCTTGGGCGGGTGGCCGACTACCCACCGAGGCTGAGTGGGAGCGTGCAGCCCGTGGCGGGGTTGATGATCAACCGTATGCCTGGGGCCACGAGTTTGCGCCCAACGGGCAGCGCATGGCCCATGTGTGGCGTGGGTCATTTCCGTGGTACTACGCGCCGGGTGGAACACCAGGCCCATGCCCAGTGGGCCAATTTGCAGCCAATGGCTATGGTTTGCTGGACATGATCGGCAATGTGTGGGAATGGACAACCTCCAGTTATGCCCAAACCGACAAACCCGCTTGCTGCAGTTGCCACCCCACGCAAGACGCCCAGCAGCTTTGGACCCTCAAAGGGGGCTCACACCTGTGTGCGGCTGAATATTGCCTGCGCTATCGGCCAGCTGCCCGAATTGGTGTGCAAGGCACCGCCGCCACGTCCCACATCGGCTTTCGAGTTGCTTACAGCAATCCCGAGAATTGACCCGCTTAGGGTAGTCTTTTTTGGGTATGGGCTTGGGGTTTGCCCTCGGATAATCAAATTAACGTCAAGCCAAAGCGGCCTGATTGTTTAACATTTCAATCACGAGGAATAACATGAGCGGCTTAGCTTGGTTTGGTTCGAAATCCATCGAACAACTGCAGGGGCAATTGCAGGTCTTGGGTGACTCCCCTTCACCCCAACGTTTGCAGTCCGGCTTGTTTGATGTTGGTGCGCTGCCGGTATCGGCGCACGCATTGGCCAAGCAACTCAATGCCTTGGTGGGCAGGCTGCAGAGCCGTGTTGCCCAACTGGAGGCAGACCATGCCGAGCAATCCTCAACCCTGGACCGATTTGTTCAGGCTCAGGCTGAGATGGCCCGCTATCACAATGAGCAGGGTCTCATCTCCAAAAACATCGACGAGGCGGCTTTCCAGGGTGTGTTTAAAACCATGGCCAACAACGTCAACACCATGGTGCAGGCCCACATCAACGTCAAAATGCGCATGGTGGACTTGATCACCAAATACTCCAAAAATGATTTTTCCCAGTCGATGGACACATTGCCGGGCGAAAAGAAAGTGGTGTCCGATGCGGTGCAGGAAGCCAAACGCATCATGGAAACCAACTACAACGAACTCGACAAGTTTGTGAAAGCCCAAACCGAAATGTCGGTTCAGCACAATGAGTTTGGCATCATTTCCCACAAAATTGATGAGCATGCATTCACCGGTCATTTTCGTGACATGGCCAAGGGTGTGAACGACATGGTTCAGGCGCACATCAATGTGAAAATGCGGATGGTTGAGTTGATCACTGAATATGCCAACTCAAACTTCAGCCAGGACATGGAAACCCTGAAAGGCGAAAAGCGCGTGGTGTCCAATGCCGTCCAAACCGCCAAGCAAATCATGGAACAGTCCCATGAAAGCCTGAAGAAAGTCACGGAAGTGTTTGAGGCCATTGCCAAGGGCGACATTACACAGAAGGTTGAAGGCCAATACACTGGCCTGCTGGCCAATGTACAGAAAAACGTGAATACCACCGTGGACCGTTTGGCCGAAGTGATTTCCGATGTGCGTCGCAATGCGCATCAACTGAACCATGCGGTGCAGGAAATCACCAAAACCTCCACGTCGCTGTCGTCCAGTGCCAGCGCACAAGCCGCCAGTGTGGAAGAGGTGACAGCCTCCATCGAGGAAATTGCAGGCTCGATTCGCCAAAACAGCGACAACAGCCGCGTGACCGACCAAATTGCCGGCAAAGCCGCAACGGAAGCCAAAGAGGGTGGCCGTGCAGTGCAGGAAACCATGCAGGCCATGCGCGAAATTGCCAACAAGATCAGCATTGTGGATGACATTGCCTACCAAACCAACTTGCTGGCTTTGAACGCAGCCATTGAGGCGGCCCGAGCTGGTGACCACGGCAAGGGTTTTGCGGTGGTGGCCACGGAAGTTCGAAAACTGGCCGAACGTTCGCAACTGGCTGCCCAGGAAATTGGCTCGCTGGCCGAAAGCAGTGTGCGCATGGCTGAAAAAGCCGGTACCTTGCTGGATGAAATGGTGCCCGCGATCAACCGAACCTCGGACCTGGTGCAGGAAATCACTGCTGCATCCTCTGAGCAAAGCAATGGTGTGTCTCAAATCAACGAGGCGATGGGCAACCTGAACCAGCAAACCCAGCACAACGCAGCGGCATCGGAAGAGTTGGCAGCCACAGCCGAAGAAATGAATGCACAGGCCCGCGCCTTGCTCGACATGATGGCCTTCTTCACTGTGGGGCAGGAACGCGGCATCTCTGAATTCGTGATGGGTGGTTCGTCCAGCGCGAAGAGTGCATCCAGTTCACGCAAAGTTCATGCGTCAGCCGGGATGGATCAGTTTGACGATTTCTAATCATGAACGTCGACCAGGCTCACCTGTTGAGCTTGATTGAGTTCAACAAAAAAGTCACCTTGCGGTGGCTTTTTTGTTGCTTGAGGGTGGATTGTTTTAGAACCGTTCGGTATAGCCCACGGAGAAGAAGCGAACGTCCAGGTTGGCAATACCGTTGTAAGGCGCACCAGACACTTCCACCGGAGTAATCTGGTTGTTGTTACCCACTGCACCGGCTTTTATATCCAGCAACTGGTATGCAAAGGTCAGGCGAATGTCACGGTTCACGTCCACACTGGCACCCAGACCGTAAAACTTGCGGTCGTTGTCCGGCAAGATTGGAATACGTAGGGCGTCGCCAACTACACCGTTCTCGGTGGCGTAACCTGCATGCAAGGTCAGTCTGCGGTACATCTTGTAGTTCAAGCCCACGCGGTAGGTTTGCGCAACCTTGAAGTCTTGCGGCACATCCTCAATCACACGACCGTTGCTTTCGCGGGTGTAGCGAAGCTTGGTGTCACGGTAGTCCTGGCGGCCATAGGTGAACATCAAGTCCAGCTTGGGCGTTGCATGGTGAAACACCGACAGACGCAATTCATCCGGGAAGGTAATGTCCTGTTTTGCGCGTTGGTAGGGGGCCAAATCGCCAGCGGCCTGTGGACCATTGATGCCCAGTGCCGGACCTGTTGCGCCAATCAAACCACCCTGCAGAAAGTCGCGAAATGCGGCGGTTTGAGATGTCTCATTGATTTGCAAAGTACCGGTGTTGCTTCGGAATTTGGTCTTGGGGCGATACGACAAACCCACCCGTGTGATTTCAGTGGGCTCCCACAGCACCCCGCCTTGTGCATTGAAGGCCCAACCAAACATTCTCAGTTTGGCATCTGTTTCGTCTGGAATGGGTGGCGTCGCGCCCAACGCAGCCGTGGTGTCCAGTGCAGTCGTGGTTCCGGGTGGGCCCAGTTTGCTGACGGCGTCGCGGAAATTCAACCGGATCTTGATGGACTGGAAATACCGCTCATAAGAGCCATTGGCGCCCAGCGACAATGTGGGGCTCAGTTTGTAGCCGAAACCCAAGTTCAAGCGGGTGACCTTCAAGTCCACATCCCGGCCTTGTCCACGGCCCGGGAAGTTCTCGTCGTAACGGGCCATCAAGCCATGCGAACCGGATGCACTGAAACCCATCACCAGTTTTTCATTGATGGGGGCAACGATGAACAAGGCGGGAATCAATTCAGCCGCATCGTAGCCGTCTCGGCGTTCGAACTTTTGCCCGGCCGAGCCTTGGGTGCCCTGGTTGGTGACAGCACCGTCCTGGTTCCTGGTGGAGGTGTAGTCGTTGTAGAACAACGCCACTGCGGCACTGTTCAGAACCTCGACCCGCTTGAAGCGTGTTAATGCGGCTGGGTTGAAAAAAATCACGGAAGCATCGCCTGCCTCCGCCGCCTGCCCGGCACCAACCGTGGCAATGCCAGCGGCGCTTTGGTTGTCGTTGGCGGTACCACCCGCCCACGCTGTCTGAATTGAACATGCAACCATGCTCAAACCAAAAGCCAATACTGCGGCCTGCCTTTGAAGGCCTTGCTGCAACACACTCATGGGCTTGTCTCCTGCCTCTCGTTTTGAGCCGTGGTCTATTGCCCGGCCCTTGTGTTCGAATAAAGTGTTTGTGCTACGTGTATTTAAATGACTGATGATTTAGTAAATTCGTGAGTACTCCCAACCTCGAACGATTGTTTGAATTGGTACTTTATAACTGAAAAATTGGATGCATGAAATGCAAATGACAAAAAATGGGTCGTATGACCCATTTTCGCAATTCGTGCATGTCAGACGGTCCGACTAAACCGGGTTGAATCCAAGACGCTTTGCCCATCGCTGCATGTCGTTTTCCAACTGTGCCTGCTTGGGGTGAAAGTCCTTGCGGTAAAAGCGCAGCAGGTCTGGAATGGCCCTGGTGAA
The DNA here is from genome assembly GCF_036405155.1 of Limnobacter sp. Classification (GTDB taxonomy): domain Bacteria; phylum Pseudomonadota; class Gammaproteobacteria; order Burkholderiales; family Burkholderiaceae_B; genus Limnobacter. The sequence goes on from NZ_DASWYD010000006.1 coordinate 250,599, forward strand.
CAAACCACTTGGGCCAAAATACAGGCGCGCAAAACGCGCCCAAGAGCGCAGGTTGAGCAGTTGCCTGTCTTGCCGCATGCAACTGAGCATGGCTGCACCCACCAGTGGAACAATCCCGAGGCTGACCACTGTCATGGCAATCACCCGTTCCCGGTGTTTTCCACCGATGGCCACATGGGTGTCAAAGGCCACTGCGCGGTGTTCGGCCTCTTCCATGGCATGCCACACAATCAAGGCTTTGATGGTGGGGTCGTTGATGCGGTCTGTGAAGTCGTCCCGCTTCAAAATATGTTCGGCGAACACGGCGGTGTAATGTTCAACCGCTGCAGTTCCAGCCAGCCGTGATCGCACGCCCAACCGCTTGTTCAAAAACCTCCGCAAACTGCCAATGCGGGCATCCCAGGCATCCACCGACACACCTTGGGCTTTCAAGGCGGCGTTGGCAGCCAAATGTTCCTTCCCGTGCATGGCTTCCTGACCAATGAAAGCGCTGATTTCGCGCAGCAGGGCCTCATCTTTCACCCTGGGTTTGGCACTGCGCACAGCATCGACAAAAAATTGTTCGCCTTCCGGAAACATGGATTGAAAGGCTGTCCACACATGAGAGCAGGCCGGGTCGTGGTCTACGAAATGTTTGTCAAACCCGGTGAAATCAAAATCCATGCGTCGTACCGGAAAGCTGGAGCCTTTTTGGTGGACAGACACTGGCGGGTGTTGAATGTCGGGGTTCGTGGGTTTCATGGTGCAGGCTCCTTCTGGGTCAGCGTGAGCGCGTGATGAATCATTACAGTACTAACGTTAACATTGAATAATGTAATGTTACAAGTGATTAATTAAATGTAAACACTTGTAATGATAGAGGCTGCGAGTTCTGCGACTGGAAGCGGGCATCTCGGTCTGTTTTGTCCCGCCAGTCTTGGCATTCAGTACAGTGGTGTTTCGTCTTTCAGAATGCGCTGCTGGAGTGTGTGCCAAATCACATGGCCCGCATGGTCAAATTGCTGCACGCAATTGAAAAATGCCCTGCGCAGTGTGGTGTCCAGCCATTCTGCCGGCAGCAAAGGGTCGTGCCGAACCTGGTAAATGCCTTCACTGCCCAGCAGGTAGGCTTCCTTGGCCGCCCGTTCCAGCGGCATTTTGCCGTAGCTGCCCAACCACTGGTTCATTTTGTCGGCATGGGTTTTGTAGAAGCGCTCCAGTTTTTTGACATCCCACAGTTTCTGGATGGTTTGTACCTGCCGCGCGTCCCTGGGTAGCATCAAGAACAGCGTGGCCTCGGGGTCCAGGCCTTTGTCATGCAAACGGGTTTCGACACCGTCGATGCCCCATTGCAGGTTGTCGGGGCGCACATAAAGGCCTGGGTGAAATTCCCGAAAGCCGTACAGCGCCAAAGCACGCTCTCGCAATTGAACCTGTTGTCGATCCTTCCGGCCCAAATGCGCGGTGTAAGCCGCCAAAAAACGCCCGGTCCAGTTGGCAGGGGCTGTCAATCGTGAGGTCCAGTCCTTCACGTCGTCCCCGGTGGGTACAGCCTTGGCACCCAGTGCATACACGCCACGGCTGACAGACCTTAAAAACCCCTCGCCGGTGAGGCGGGTCAGGGCCACGCGGACATGGTTTTCAGACACGCCGAACAGTTGGCCAGCCAATACCATGTGGGCTGCTTTGACGGGTTTGCCTTTGGCGGCCAGCATGAGGCCAAGAATGAGTTGTTTTGGAGAAGCTTTGGTGCGCATGGCATGGCTGACTGGGTGCAACACCAGAAGGATACCGCGCCACCGGGCACTGCAACATGCTGCACCTGCAAACAAAGTGCTAGTCTTGGGGCTGTTGGATCGTTTCTTGAAAAGCCCATGATGTTGTCTCTGAAAGCCGCTGCCCGCTGCGGCACTGCGCTTGTCTTGTCGTCTGTGCTCACTGCCTGTGCTCTGCCGGGTGTTGGCCCGCGCAGTATTTCCCCGTCCCGCATGAACTACAACGACGCCATTTCAAAATCCTGGGACGAGCAGTTGTTGTTGAACCTGGTGCGGGTGCGGTATGGCGAAAGCCCTTTGTTTGTGGACATCACCGCCATCAATGCCAGCATGGCCGCCAGTGCCAACGCCGGTGTGGGTTTGAACTTCATTGACAATGGCTCGCGCGAGCGCATCAATTCAGTGGGTGTCGAAGTGCGCGACGCCCCCGTGATCAGCTACAACTACCTGCAAGGCGAGGCGTTTGCCAAGCACGTGCTCACGCCTTTAACCCCGTCCATTATTGAGCCACTGACCCGGTCTGGTTGGTCAGCCGAACGGCTGCTGTTGTGTTGTATCGAGACGGTGAACGGGATTGACAATGATGTACCCGACCGGGACCGGTTTGGCCGTGTGGCCGACCTGATGGGCGAATTGCAAACAGCCCGCTTGCTGCGCATCAACAGCACAGCCGACCGGCGCATTGTCCTGACGATTCGATCCATGAACCCCATGGCGGTTGAGTTGCGCCATATGCTGGGGCTGGACCCCAATGAAGAGCGTTTTGACCTGGTGGACGGTGTGCAGCACACCCCGCATTCCATTGCCATGCAAGGCCGCTCGGTGCTGGCCGTGTTTCATGGTTTGGGCTATGCCGTGGAGGTGCCGCCTGGCGACACCAACAAGGTGGTGCAACTCATCAACAGCGACGGCGTTGAAGTGGATTCCCGCCTGTTGACCAGCCAATTGTTGCGGGTTCAAAGTGGCGACAAAGAACCCGACACCGCGCAGGTGAAAGTCAATGTGCGGGGGCACTGGTTCTGGATTGATGACACCGATCTGAATTCCAAACTGACGCTGTCGCTGTTGCGCATGCTGTTGTTCATCAAATCGGTGGACCGGCCTTCCTATGCGCCGGTCATCACCATTCCCGCACAATAAAAGCGCATCGGTGCCTTACCAGCTGGTCTCGCGTTCGGGGCTTGCACTCACCTTGTGAATGGTCAGGTCGGCACCGGTGTATTCTTCTTCTTCGCTCAGGCGAATGCCCAAGGTCGCCTTCAGCACACCATACACAGCAAAGCCGGCCACGGCTGCAAACACCACACCCGTGAGTGTGCCCACCAACTGGCTCATGAAGTTGACTCCACCAATGCCGCCCAGGCTTTGCTGGCCAACAATGCCCGCCGCAATGCCACCGAAGGCACCGCACAGGCCGTGCAGGGGCCACACGCCCAGCACATCATCAATTTTCAGGCGATTTTGGGTGAGGGTGAACATGAACACGAACAACACGCCCGCACCGCCACCCACGGCCAAGGCGCCCAATGGGTGCATGAGGTCGCTGCCGGCACACACGGCCACCAAGCCTGCCAGTGGGCCGTTGTACACAAAGCCCGGGTCGTTGCGGCCCATCAGCAGGGCGGTCAATGTGCCGCCCACCATGGCCATCAGGCTGTTCACCGCGACCAGCCCTGAAATACCGGCGATTTTTTGTGCGCTGACCACGTTAAAGCCAAACCAGCCCACGGCCAGAATCCAGCTGCCCAGTGCCAGGAATGGAATGGACGAGGGTGGATGGCTGGAGACGCGCCCATCGCTGCGGTAGCGGCCGCGCCGGGCACCCAGCATCACCACGGCCCCAAGTGCCACCCAGCCGCCCACCGCGTGCACCACCACACTGCCGGCAAAGTCATGGAAAGGGGCACCAAACGCAGTTTGTAGCCATTGTTGAAAGCCGTGGTTGTTGTTCCATACCAAGCCTTCAAAAAACGGGTAAACCACACCCACCAGCACTGCTGTGGCAATGAGCTGTGTGCCAAAGCGGGCACGTTCGGCAATGCCACCAGAGATGATGGCGGGAATGGCGGCTGCAAAGGTGAGCAGAAAGAAAAACTTCACCAGTTCGTAGCCATTGTTGAGGTTCAGAGTGCTGGCGGGGCTGTAGAAACTGACCCCGTATGCCACCGAGTAGCCCACAAAAAAGTAAACGACCGTGCTGACGGCGAAGTCGGCCAGGATTTTGACCAAGGCATTGACCTGGTTCTTGTTGCGCACCGTGCCCACTTCCAGAAAAGCGAAGCCGGCGTGCATGGCAAGCACCATGATGGCGCCTAGAAGCACAAAAAGAGTGTCCAGGGAGGTTTGAATTTGTTCCATTTTGGTGAATTTTTGAGTGTTGACAGGTTGTGGGCCCCTATAGAGCAAACACAATGCCAACCCATAATGCACCAAAATGGTGAATTTTTTTAAATTGAATCGATGGAGGTTTGCGTGCTTTTCAAAGCCGCTTTGCACAGTTCAATGGCATGCCAGTTGGACCAAGCCAAGGTTGGCGAACGCTCCAGCAGTTGAGCCTGCTTTTTTTGCAGCAGTTCAAGACGGTCTTGCAGCGCCTGTTGTGCCAAGCCTTGCATCTCGATGGTGAAACTGCGGATGAAGCTCGTGAGGTTGGGAAAGTCAAAGCGGGGCGTGAAAGCCAGGTGGATATTGCCCAAGCGCAAATAGCTTTCAGTCAGCCGCGCACTGCTCGATGCCATAAACTTCACGCCGGTGGTGCTCAGCAGTGGGTTTTCGGACGTGTCCAGCGGGATATTCAGGCCATAGGCCTGCAATTCAAAACGCTCGGGCACATACACCAAGGTCAGGCCAGGAAAAAGCTGAAACTTGCCCTCGATCAGGTGAAGGGCCAGCCATTTCAGGAATTCGTCTTCAAAGGCGTTGCCTTGGGGGCCCGAGCCCCCAAGGCCAGCACCCATGATGCCGAGTGGTCGAAGTACATCCAGCGAAGTCATGACGTCAGCAGTCAGCGTTATTTGGCAAATGCATCATCCAATGCTTTTTGTGCAACGTTTTTTGCCTTGGTCTCGAGCATTTCTGCACCTGTGACTGTGGACAGGGCAATGCCCACCAGGTTGCCCTTGGGGTGCTGTTGGGCTTCCAGGGTCCATTGGTTGCGCTGTTGCACCAGACGCTGCGGAGACACCTCAACCGCATTGGCGGTTTTGCTGCCTTTTTCCTTGACCTGCAAGCTGAGACGTTGGCGCTTGAGCAAGGCCAGTGCAATCAGTTCGAAGTGGGACACATCGCCGGTGGGGGCGTGGTTGGGGTCCACTTGTATGCGTTTGATGGCTTCATCCGCGGCAAAGCCGTCGCCTTCCAGGGTGCCGGCCAGTCGAGCCATGACGGGCTGAATGTGTGGACCCAGGTTTCCTTTCTTGTCCAATGCTGCAAACAGCTGGTAGGCCGCCAGCACCGCATGGGTTTCCTGTGCGTTGAACCACGGGTGTTTGGCCTGGTATTTCGCCGACTTTCCACCTTTGGCCGCTTCAAAACGGTAACCCCCAGCCGCACGGTCAAACACAATGGGGGCGTGAAGGTCATCCCGAAGGTGGGACAGGTCGCGTTTCAAGGTGGCCCAGGACACACCCAAACGCTTCATCAGTGCTTCCTTGCTGACCACGCCATGGGCCTGGATCAGCTGGTCAATTTGAAACAGTCGGTCGTTGTTGATCATGTGGTCTTCTCCCGTGGAGCCAAACGAATGATGAACACAATACCACAGGCTCATGAATTGAGCTTGATTTATTGAGCTGGAATAGGGGCTTACACCTGTTTGGGTTTCCAATATGAAAAAAGCCCGGCCATGGCCGGGCTTTGCGGTGCACGGAATAAACGCGGTGGTTCAGCCGCCAGCCGCTTTGACCTGCGCATTGGCTGCGGCCAACCGCTTGTCCAAGGCGGCCAGGTCCTTGTTGATTTTGGCCACTTTTTCCTTGTCTTCCCCGGCCGCTGTCAGTTCTTTCTTTTTGTCGGCAATCAAGATGTTGATGGCCGCCACCTTGGCCTTGGCATTGTTGGCCTTGACGTTAACCGGCTTGGCAGGCTTGGCTGCTTCGGTTGGTGCCGCAGCAGGGGCGGCCGCCGGTGCAGCGGTGGCAGCCGGTGCTGCGGCTGCGGCTTTGGTTTCAGCCTGTGCCGAGTGGGCCATCAACAACGCTGTACAAGCCAGGGTGATGGAACTGAGGGTTTTCAGGGATTTCATGCATGTCTCCTACAAATCAATCAAACAGCGTCCAATCAGGGAGGCTCACTCCCCGAGCCCGTTCAGGACGCTTGGCACTTCTTCATGAACGAATTCTTGGCTGCACCAGCCAGTTTCTTGCCATTTTTGTCCACGGCTTTTTCTTCGCAACTGGCTTGTTTGCTCCCCGCCATGCACTTCTTCATGGACGATGCTTTGGCCGCGCCTGCCAGTGGTTTGCCGTCCTTGCTCACCGCTTTGGCCTCGCAGGCCTGCTCGGCGGCTGGGTCGGCGTAAGCCGGCAGGGCAAACATGCAAACCAGCAGGGCGGGAATCAGTTTCTTCATGGTGTCATCTCCAAAGAGGTGGGGTGGGGGATTACACTGCTCCTTGGGCATTACAGACAAATTTCAGCCAATTTTCAAGATGACTAGGGTTTACGATAGTTTTCCGCGCCTTGTTCAGGCGCCCATGGCGGGCTCGCAGGGCAGTGCCTTGGCGATTGCCGTCGGCCAGTCGGGTGGCTTGGGCTCATTGCCGTGTGCCATGCTGAGCCTGGAGCAATTGCACCACGAGCTTGGTCATTTGGCCGCTGCCGGTTTGCCAGCCTACAACATCAATTTTTTTGCACACAGCACACCGCAGCCTGACCCGGCTCAGGAAAAGGCGTGGCTGGACTGTTTGAAACCCTACTTTGAAGAATGGGGGTTGAATCCATCGCAGGTCGTGTCTGGCCCAGGCCGACAGCCTTTTTCTGCGGCACAGGCGGAAGTGCTGGAAGCGTACAAGCCCGCAGTGGTGAGCTTTCACTTTGGTTTGCCCAGTACCGATTTGCTCCGCCGCGTCAAGGCGATGGGTTCACAGGTGTGGAGCACGGCGACCACCGTGGCCGAAGGCCTGTGGTTGCAGGCCCATGGGGCCGATGCCGTGATTGCGCAGGGGCTGGAGGCGGGTGGTCACCGAGGGCATTTTTTAAGCCCGGCCCTTACTGAGCAGATGGGCACCTTCGCCTTGGTGCCGCAGTTGGTGAAAGCGCTGGACATCCCCGTGATTGCGGCGGGTGGCATTGCCACGCCGCAGGCTGTGCAGGCTGCCTTGGCCCTGGGTGCCAGCGCGGTGCAGGTGGGGTCTGCCTATTTGTTGGCCCATGAGGCCACCACGTCGGCTGTGCACCGGGCTGCACTAAAGACGGATGCGCGTTTGCACACGGCCCTGACCAACCTGTTTTCCGGTCGGCCAGCACGCGGCATGGTGAACCGGGTGATGCGTGAGTTGGGGCCCCTTCGTGGGGATGTGCCAGCCTTTCCCCTGGCCACAGCCGCCATGGCACCGCTGCGTGCGGCTGCCGAAAAGGCCGGGCACGGTGATTTCTCGCCCTTGTGGGTGGGGCAGCACTTGGCCACCACCACGGAGGAGTCGGCTGCCGTCATCACCCAACGTTTGTTGAGTGTGCTTTAAACCTTCAGGCTGAACGGTGTGAACCGGGTGTTGCGGTCGTAGTAATCCTCGTTCTCGGCTTTTTTGAGGCTGCTCACCACCCAGTAGGTGAGTGGTGTGGCCACCACCTCCCAGCCAGTTTTCACCACGTACTGCGTCAACGTGACCGTGATGAGTTGGTCCGTGGTCATAATTCCCCAAAACGCAATGGTGTAAAACAAAGCCGAATCGATGAGCTCGCCCACCAGGGTTGAGCCGATGGTGCGCGTCCACAACCAGCGGCCCTGCGTCAGCAACTTCATTTTGGCCAACACAAAGCTGTTGGCAAAACTGCCGCTCCAGAAAGCAATTAGCGAGGCCAACACAATGCGCCATGTGTTGCCAAATACGGTTTCAATGGCGGGTTGCCGGTCAGCCCAGAAGGGTGCCGGCGGCAGGTTCACCACCACAAAGGCCATGGCCGACGCAAAAACCAGCGCGCCAAAACCACTCCACACAGCACGGCGGTCCCGACTGTAGCCATACACCTCGGTCAGGATGTCGCTGAACAGATATGAAATTGGAAAGAACAGAACTCCGGCCCCAAAGGTGACGGTGCCCACCCAAGGCAAGTTCACCTGCGCAATTTTGGCCGGGCCAATGAGGTTTGAGCACAGCAACACCACCACGAAGGCAACGAGGATGAAATCGTAATACTTGTACTGCCGGGGTGGCGCAGCGGCCGTGGAAGGTGGTGTCATGGTGTTGCCCGTAATGCTGTTGTAGGTTTGTTGTTGGTGTGTTGCATCAATTCATTGTACTGATTTGACCTGTCGACAGCGGGCAAGGTTCGGGGGTTTGACAGACCAACCGGGTAATGACAGCATCTGCCTGTATTCTATTCCACCAATCGTTTGATATTTTTCTACGGATCTACTGTGTTGAAACGCCGAACAAGTGCGCCTGCCAATGATGCGGGCACATCGTCCCATACCAAGCCGCTAACGAACGAGCGGGTCTACCACACGGTGATTGTTGGCGGTGGGTTTGCCGGCGTGGGTGCCGCCATTCGACTGCTGCAAGCCGGTTTTGATGATTTTGTGTTGCTGGAAAAGGCCAGCGAGCTGGGGGGTGTTTGGCGAGAAAACACCTACCCGGGTTGCGCATGCGACGTGCCATCGGCTTTGTATTCATACTCATTTGCGCCCAACCCGCGTTGGAGCCGCTTGTTTGCGGGCCAAGCTGAAATCAAGCAATACCTTCAGGACACTGCCGCCCGCTTCAAGGTCATGCCCCATGTTCACTGTGGGCAGGAAGCGCTGCGCATGGCCTGGCAAAACGATGCAAACCTGTGGGAAATTCAAACACCCACCCACACCTTGCGCAGCCAATTCATGGTGTTGGCTTGCGGGCCCATGCATGAGCCGGTGTTGCCCAACATTCCCGGTTTGCCGGAATTCAAAGGCGAGGTGTTTCATTCCTCTCGCTGGAACCATGCAGTGGATTTGACCGGCAAGCGGGTGGCGGTGATTGGCACGGGTGCGTCGGCCATTCAGTTTGTGCCAGCCATTCAGCCCAAGGTGGCGGAGCTGACCGTGTTTCAGCGCACGCCGCAATGGGTGTTGCCCAAGCTGGACCAGTCGCTGCCCCGTTGGGTGCAATTGCTGTTCAAGGCGCTGCCGACCACCCAGCAAGCGTTGCGGGGTGCCACGTATGGCATTTTCGAAACACTGAATGGCAGCATGCAAAGCCTCAAAGCGATGCAGCAAATTCAAAAAGTTGCGCAGTGGAACCTGGAACGCACGGTGAAGGACCCTGCATTGCGGGCCCAACTCACGCCCGACTATGTGTTGGGTTGCAAGCGCGTGTTGCAGTCCAACCAGTGGTACCCGGCGCTGGTGCAGCCCAATGTGCGGGTGTGCACCAGCGCCTTGGCACAGGTCGATGGGCACACGCTGATTGCTGACAACGGCGAGCAGGTGGAGGTGGATGTCATCATTCTGGGCACCGGGTTCGAGATTGCAGAACCACCAATTGCGCAGCGTGTGCATGGCCGCGATGGCCGAAGCATGGCCGACGTGTGGCAGGGCAGCCCCGAGGGCTACATGGGCACCTTGGTGGAGGGGTGTCCCAATGGGTTTCTGATGTTTGGTCCCAACATTGCGGTGAGCTCGTCAGCGTTCATCATCATTGAAGCCCAGCTGGATTACATTGTGGATGCCATGGAACAGATTCGGGCCAAAGGTTTGAAAACCGTGGAGCCTCGCCCTGACCTCACCGCTCGCTACAACGCGGCCGTTCAAGCCGCGTTGGAAAACACCGTCTGGAACGCAGGTGGATGCCAGAGTTATTTCATCGACCGCAACGGGCGCAACAGCACTGTGTGGCCCTGGACCACGCTGGACATGAAGCGTCGGCTGAGCCGGTTCAACGTCCACGAATACATTACACACGCTTGAGGAGAAACTCGATGTTCAAACGCAAACGACCTTCGCCACTGTTTGGCAAAGTGATTGCCATCACGGGCGCGGCGCGTGGCATTGGCCTGACAACCGCCCGGTTGCTGCGCGAGCAGGGTGCGCAGGTGGCCATGGGCGATATTGATGAGGCCTTGGTGAAAGCCGAAGCCGATAAAATTGGGGCCATGGCGTTTAAGGTGGATGTGCGCCAGGCTCGCTCGATGAGCCTGTTTGTTCAGAAAGCCGAACAGGCCTTGGGTGACCTGGATGTGATGGTGAACAATGCCGGCATCATGCCCATGGGCGGGTTTCTGGACGAAGACCCCAAGCTGACCGATACCCAGATTGACATCAACTTGCGTGGCGTCATTCACGGCATGCGGGCCGCATTGCCTTCCATGTTGAAGCGTCAACAAGGCCACATCATCAACGTGGCCTCACTGGCTGGGCGCTTTGCCATTCCGGGGGCTGCGGTTTACTGCGCCACCAAATACGGTGTGGTGGGCTTGACCGAGTCGGTGGCCGGTGAGTTTCGAGGGCAGGGGGTGCACTTTACAGCGGTCATGCCCTCCAAAGTGAGCACCGAACTGGCCTCGGGGCTGGATGGTGCTGTGAAGGGTATTCCGTCTGTAGAGCCTCAGGATGTGGCCAAAGCCATTTCAGATGTCATCATCCAGCCGCGTTTGTTGGTGGCCGTGCCTGACTACCTTCAATGGGCCCATGCGGTGTACACCTTGGTGCCCACACGCCTGGCACAGGCCGCCCGGAAACTGGCCGGCGACACCCGCATTCTCGACAAGCTCGACAAAGGTGCGCATGCAGCCTACGATGCGCGAATCCACGCTCTTTCCAAACACGCACGATGAACGCTCGATTGAACGCAGCCATGGTGGCTGTTGAACGACTGTCCGAGAAACTGGTGCGCGGTGCCCTGCGCGTGTCTTTTAAAGGCTCCACCCAGTTCCCCTTGCCCCTGCCGCTGCTGCGCAAAACCATGGATGCCGGTGCCTTCCTGTTTTGGACTCGGTCTGATTGCACGGTGGAACATCAGCAACTCGGTGGCGTGAGTGTGGCGGTGGTCACCCCCAAGAATGTGCCGTCCACCAAAACCATTGTGCACATGCACGGCGGTGCTTTTTTTGCGGGTTCGTTGCGAACCCACATGGCCATGGCCAGTGAAATGGCCGTGCGTTGCGAGGCGCGTGTGGTGTTGGTGGATTATCGATTGGCGCCCGAGCATGCTTACCCGGCTGCGACCGACGATGGCCTTGCGGTGTACGACGCACTGATGGACCAGTACACCAACCCGGCTGACCTGTATTTGGCCGGCGATTCAGCCGGTGGTGGCATGGTGTTGCACATGGTCCAAGTGCTGCGTGATAGGGGTGAAGACTTGCCAGCAGGCCTCATCCTGATTTCGCCATTCGTGGATTTGACCCTCTCTTCCCATTCCATCCAGACGCGGCGAAACGACGACCCCATGCTGAGCGAGGCGCCCTTGCGTCGGGGTGGTGATGCTTACCGTGGCGAGATTGATGCTGCGGACCCACGGGTGTCGCCTGTGTTTGGCGATTTGACCGGACTTCCGAAGATGTTGATCCAGTGCGGCACCGACGAAATTTTGCTGGACGATACCCTGTTGCTGGAAAGCCGCGCCAAAGCTGCAGGTGTGTCGGTCCACTGCACGGTTTATCCGCGCATGTGGCACAACTTCCAGATGTTCAACGCCTTGATTGGATCAGCCGACAAAGCCCTGTACGAAATCGCCGAGTTTGTGCGCGATTGAACGCCTTACAGGTGTTTGCGCACAAAGGTCTTGATGGCTTGTGCGCACATGTAGGGCGTTTCAATCATGGGCAGGTGGCCCACATTGTCGAACAGGCACAGCTCTGAACGCTTGATGAGCCGTTCAAAGGTGTGGGCGCAACTGGGGTGTAGCACTTTGTCTTCTGTGCCCCACATCACCAGGGTTGGTGTGCCGATGTCTTCAAACGTGGCCTTGGTGTAGTCTGGTCGACGGCTCAACATTTCGCGAAACAGGAAGGTGTTCACATCGCGGCGGTGGACCAATTCGGTGGCCGAGAAAAAAGCTGCCGAAGCTGCCAGTGCCCGGTTGTGGAACACGAGGTCGGTCAACTTCATGACATCCACCGGGTCGCGGGGCACCAGTTTGTTTTTTCCGCGCAGTAATTCATCCACAAACTCGGTGTGGGTGTCGCCGGGCAAACCCAGCGCATCCATCAGCACCGAGCTGGTCACCAAATGCGGATGCCGTGCAGTCAGCAAACCGGCCAGCGCGCCGCCCATCGAGTTGCCCACCACATTCACCTTGTGAACACCAATCTCCCCCAGCCAATGGGCCAGTCGGTCGGTTTGGTCTTCAAGGCCGTATTGTTTGTGGGGGTTGAAGCCACTTTCTCCCCAACCCGGAAGGTCGGGCATCAGGATGCGGAAATAACCCGCCAAAAAAGGCACGATGGGCAACCAGTGCTCTTTGGCCGCTGCAAAACCGTGCAGCAGCAACAGGGTGGGTTGACTGGCTTGGCCAACTTCCAGCCACACCAGTTTGTCTTTGCCCACACCGATGCGTCGGCGGTGCACGCCCACCAAACCGCCGTACCAGGGGTTCAGGCGGGTCAGGCTGAATATCTTGGGTCGCCAGTTGTCCAGTGCCTCCAGGTCAGGCGCTTTGCTGTGGCGAAGAAAGGATTCACCCACGGTGTCAAAGTACTGGTCAACCAGACGTGCACCTTCGGACACCGGCTTGGGTTCGACACGTTTTTTTCGGGTGGTGGATTTCAACACGGGGTGTTCCTGTCAGGTTTTTATCGTTGTGGGTGAAGCTTTTTTGTTATCCGGCTAAAGGTGTCACGGGGCCATGACCGGCGTCAATAAGGAAATCAGACAAAAATGCAACATTGTGTAATTTTTATGTCGCTGGTTTGACTTGTCATGTGGAGTATGCCTACGAAATCTCGTCAATCCGATTTGTCCATGTTGCGGTATCAATCAAAACCCATGACATGGATGCCTCATGAAGCGCAGGGATGTTTTGAAAGTGCTTGCGGCCAGCACACTCACCGCTTGCGGCGGCAACAATGATTTAATCAACGCTGTTGGTGGTGTGTCAGGCGATGGTGGAACCCCCACCACGCCCACCGAAAACCCGGTGAACCTTGAATTCACAGGCGCATTGCCTGAGCCCGGTCAAGAACCCGCCTCATTTGATTTCCCGCTGTTGCTGGCTTTGCCCTTTGCGCATGGCGTGGCCAGCGGAGACCCACTGGCTGACCGTGTCATGTTGTGGACACGCCTGACCTTTATTAACCCACCCAGCAGCGGCGTGATGGTTCGATGGGCTGTGAGCACTCGCCCGGATATGTCTGACACGGTGAAACAGGGCAAGCAACGGGTGATCGCCGACAGGGACTGGACCCTGAAAGTCGATGTGTCGGGCCTTGAACCCGCCACCACGTACTACTACCAGTTTGCAACCGGACCCTACACCAGCATTGTGGGGCGCACCCGTACCGCGCCCGCAACCCAAGTGGAGGCCATTCGCTTTGCCGTGTTGTCGTGCTCCAGTTACTGGTCCAGCACCTGGAGCGGTTTTGCTGCAATGGCCCGTCGGGACGACCTGGACCTGGTGGTGCACTGCGGTGACTATATTTACGATTTTGTGGACCAGGATGAACGGGTCCGCGCGCGCAATGGAAAAGCCACCACAGACCATGTGGACTACCGGGATTGGCTGAACCTGGAAGAATGCCGGCGCCGCTATGCCCTGTACCGGTCTGACCCCAACCTGATGGCGGCCCACCAGCAACACCCGTGGTTTATCACCTGGGACAACCATGACATTGACCCTGGCTTTGGCAATGAACTGCCCACCACGCTGCCAGACGGTGTGAAGTCCACCTGCACCCTGGACGACACCACGCGGGCCTTTTGGGAATGGACACCCTCGCGCCCCGTGAAAGCAGACGGCAGCGGTGAGTTTTTGCTCTATCCCGATACTGAATACCCGCTGCCCACCAACACGAAACTGGTGTACCGCCACCTGCCATATGGGCCGTTGGCCAGTTTCCGCGCGCTGGACACGCAGATTGGCTTGCCCGGTTACAAGCAGACTGTGGACGCCAGCCACTTGCCCGCCAACACCCCCAGCCTGATGGGGCGACGGCAGTTTGAATGGTTGGTGGAGGGGGTACGACAGGACCAAACCAATGGCGTGGTGTGGAAGGTGCTGAACAACCAGACCTGGTTTGCACCCTGGGTGGTGCCCAATGTGCAAGGCGCACCGGTGTTTCCCTTGCCCACGCGCTGGAGCGATTATCCGGGCGAGCGCACCGCACTGGTTCAAGCCCTGCGGGGTGAGGGCGGTCAAGCTCCTGTGGATGGTTGCGTGATTGTGTCGGGCGACATGCATGGCAACTGGGCCAGCGATGTGGTGGAGGATGCCACCACTGCTTACCTGAATGCTTACCAGGTGGCCCCGCCGGTGCCTTCCACACGGCCAGGGGCCATGCCGTCCAACCCAGCTGCGGGCACGCAGCGCTTGTCCACCGCGAATTTGCCGGGTGTCAATCTTCGGGCCGCTTCGGTGGCTGTGGAGTTTGCACCATCGTCCATGGGCCGCGGCGGGGCCGATGAGCTGGTGGCCAATGCCGCGCCTGGTTTGCCATTCCCATTGCAGGTGGCGGCCACGCGCGCCATTGAGACAGCCACCCTGTTGGGCAATCGGCATGTGCAGTTCATGGAATGGGTCGAGCATGGGTATGGCATCGTGCAACTGGATGCCGACAAGGCTGTGTTTGAATGTTGGTGGCAAAACAAGCTGGAAGACAATTCGCCCGATGTGCTGGGTGCGCAGTTGATCAGTTTTTCAGGCAATGCGTCCACCCAATTGCCCGTGCCGCGTTTTAAGAATCAAATCGACACCGTGGGTGTGCATGGCCTCGGCATGGTACCCACTCAAAGCGCACGGCGTGCGGCTTTGGCACCCATGGCGGCGGTGGTCAAACCCCGATAAACTGGGTGCCTGCGTACGCTGTGTGGAGTGCATGACATGAAGTTGGTGAAGTGGGTCAAGCCCGTGGTGGCCTTGGTGTTGGTTTCGGCATTGAGCGCCTGTGCCTCGGTGTACGATGTGCGCCCCCAGCCGGTGAATACACAGGTGTCTGTGTTCAACAATGGGGTTGAGTCGCTGCGTTCCAAAAAAGTCCATGAGGTGGAGGTGGGCGCCAGCGCACCGCAAATGGTCCAGTTTGATGACTTGCGGTTCATGGTGAGTTTCACCAACCACGGCAAAAATCCAGTGGAGTTTTCTCCGGCCAATGTGGCCGCCACCCTCAACGGGCAAGCAGTTCCGGTGTTGAGCTACGAGGCACAACTGCAAGACATTGAAAACCGCTTGAGCTACTACGGGTATCGACTGTCAGTGCTTCCCGGACCAGGGTACGTGGCGCCGTACTATCAGTCAGGCGTGGGTTTTGGTGGGCGTTTTGGTTTTGGCTTTGCCGGTTTCGACGATGGCATGAATGACCGGCTGGACGTGCAGCGCGCCTACAACGACCTGGACCGGCTGAAGCGTTTGGGATTGAAGCCCCGCGTGGTCAAACCCGGTGAAACCGCGGCTGGCGAAATTACCCTGGCCCGCCGCTTGCCCGCAGGCTCGGTGCAGTACCTAAGCCTGGATGTCAATGTGGATGGCGAAACCCACCACTTTGAATTTGGTTACCATTCACGCCGTTGATGGCCCACGCTGGGTTCCAGCGCTGGACTGGTCGCCAACCGAAGTGACTCAAGTTTGGTTTCCAGAAAGCAGATTCGTTGATCTCGCTGTCGCAATTCTCCGCTTAAAAACTCGATTACTTGATTGAGTTGATCAATTTCCTGCGCACGTTGTGTCAACAGTGTTGCGCAACGTTCTTGAATCCCCGCCAAATGCCGGGTCAGTACTTGGTTTTCAAACATGAGTTGTTCGATTTGTCGCAGAGGGCAATCCATGGCGCGCATCCAAGTCTCCGTCGGGGTTGATGGAGATTATATTAAATGAGAACTATTCTCATTACAATAGATGCTGATCCAGTCTTTATTGCCTATTTTTTCTGAACAAGGTCAGTGTGTTGCCCACTGGCGAGCTGTTGTCACCAATAATTCCTTTTTCGGTCACCAACAAGTCTTGGGGTGAAAACAGCGGCGCACGGCCCTGACGAACCTGCGATGGGCCTGTTGAAAATGTCAGGGGGGTGGTGAATGCCAACACCGCGCCGGTGGGGCTGATGTGCGCAATTTGCCCGGTGAGGTAATAAGTCACCGCATAACTGCCGTCGGCCAGAATAGAAAAATCGTCCGGCAACTGGGGCAGGGTGGCAATCACGAAGGGGGTGCCAGCGCTGCCATCGCCGCGCACTGCAACCCCATTCAATTGACCCAGACTGGGCGGTGCCGAATCCGTGAAATACAGGATATTGCCTTGCCGCTGCAGTCCGTTTGGAAAGCGCCCAGTCAAATCCAGCCATGTGGATTGCTGTGTCACCACCAAAGGGTTGGCAACATCGAGTTGCAGGCGGATCAATTTGGGCGAGGGCAGGGCCGTGGTCGACAAGGGACCGTCCGCTGCATACAGGCTGCGTCCATCCGGTCCGTCCGCCAGCCCGTTGGGCAAAGCCGTTCCACTGTAGGTGAATATTTTACTCAGACGCATGGGCTTGCTGTCCAAGGGGCTTGCCCACAGCGTGCCGTCGCCGCAATTGGCATACAGCACATTGCGTTGAATGGCCAGGCCTGTGAAGTTGCATGCAGTGTCATTCAGCGCCGTCAGGCTGAAACTGTTTGCACCGGCCTTGACCACTTCAAAAACACCTGTGCCGCCGGACACAAACAGGCGACCACTGTTGGAAAAAATCATGTTTTCTGCATCGGGCACCGTCAGTAGGGGCACTGCATCGGCACAGGCATTTTCAAAACACAAGGTACTCACTTCGGCCGCGGTGGTGCGGCCAGACTGTGATGTTGTGGATGCAGACTCCGATGTGCAGGCGGTTAGGTGCCCCAAACAGAATATTGCAAGAATGGCTGTGCAAGCGGGTTTCAGAGAGGTTGGCATGGTGGAGTTTGCAGTGGTTGTACACCGTGTTACTTGGTCAGGCGTTGACTTGGATGTGGGCAATAATCGATCAACCCCTTCAATGGAGTTCACAACAATGAAGAAGACGATGAATGCTGCAATCTGCTGTGGTGTGCTGGCCTTTGCCAGCCCTGTATGGTCACAACCCGCTTTGCCCGGCGATCAACCTGCTCACCCGTTGGCTTTGGGCGCTTTGCCCGCCACATTTCAGGGCGATTTGCCCTGTGCCAGTTGCGAGGCCATCCAGTACACGGTCACGTTCAATCCTGACCACACCTACGTGCTGACGTACCGCTACAGGGGTGTTCAAGGGCCAGACACGCGCAGCGACCTTGGGCGTTGGTCCCAGGCGGCGTTTGGGCCCGTCATCGCCCTGCGTGGGCAAGGCGAAAACCCGGTGTTTTTTGCGCTGCAGGCCGATGGCAATCTGCGTCTGCAAGACATTGAAGGACGCAATATCCTGTCCCAGCAAAACTACACCTTGACACGCTTGCCACAGCCCGAAAGCGTCAGTGTCCGGTTGCACCCCTTGCAAGGTGAATTCACCGCCACTGCGGATGCAGCCCAGTTCACCGAATGTGCGACTGGCAAAACGTTCCCGGTGACCCCTGCTGGCGAAAGCGACAAACTGGCTGCAGCGTGGGCCAATGCACGCGCGCAGGGGGCTCAAACGGTGGTGGCCACCGTGTACGGTGAACTGACACAGACCGCAACGCTGCAGGGCAAGAGCGACCCCGCAGGATTGACCGTGTTGCGCCTGGACGATGTGAAAGCCGGTTCCAAATGTGCAATGCCCAAAACACCCGCACAATTACAAAACCAGGTGTGGAACCTGGTGAAACTGGGCGACCAGGACATTGACGCCGGACAATTGCCCCGCGCACCACAGCTGCTGTTGCAGGCGGACAGCAAACGCTTGAGTGGTTCAGGCGGGTGCAATGCCATCTTGGGCAGTTACCAGTTGGATGGCCAGCGTTTGAGCTTATCAACCGTGGCCTCCACCCGGATGGCCTGCACGTCACCCAACGATGTTGAAGGGCCCTTTGTCCAGAGCCTGTCCGAAGTCAGGTCCTGGAACATTCTGGGCAACTGGCTGGAGCTGTACGATGAAAAGGGCCAAATGCTGGCCCGATTCGAAGCAGCCTGATCACTGGTCCATCAGGTCAAAGCTCAAGCCTGCATGGTTTTGCAGGCGCGCCAATAAGGCATCACCCATCAAGGACGACGGTGTCCAGAAACCACCGTCGTCATTTTTTGGCAAATCCCGGGCCAGGCAGGTAACGGCTTCGCCCAAAATTTTGGCTGTTGAGCCATAGCCAGGGTCCATGTCGCCTTTGACACGCGCCCGCAAGGTTTGCCCCCGGCTGGTTGTACCGAAGAAGTGAAGCTCGTAAAAGCCCTTGCGTTGTGCTTCTTCACTGGGGCCTTCACCGGGCTTGGGCACCACGAAGCGCTCCAGAACCCAACGGCTGGGTGGAATGGCGGCACCCACAAAAAAGCCGGTCAGCGCGCTGGCCACAGAGGCAGCGGTCAGTCGACCCTTCAGGCCTTTGCCGGTCATCATGGCCTCGTCGTATTTGAAATCTTTGCCGTAGGCGTAGTTCATCATGGCGTTGCTGCGGTGAATCACGCGCACGTTGATCGCGCCCATGACAAACGGGGCCACCCAGCTTTGGGCTGTGTTGTCGAACTCAGCAAATTTCACATTGGGTTGACGGGCGGCCAGCTTTTCTGGCGCCAGCAAAAATGGGTTGGCCAGTTTTTTGGCCAGGGATGGGTCTTTCGTCACTTCCTTGGTGATGTTGATCATGCTGGCCACGGTGCCGCCTGAAAACTCGCCCCGGAAACGACCAACCCGCATGGCCACCTGTTGACAAGGTTCACCAAATTGGCTCTTGGCAGCTTGCTGGATAAAGTACACCCCCATGTCCGATGGAATGGAATCAAAGCCGCAGCAATGCACAATGCGCGCGCCGGTTTTCTTCGCTGTCGCTTCATGGGCTGCAATCATGCGGGCAATCCATTGCACTTCGCCGGTCAGGTCGCAGTAGTCCACACCGGCCTCAGCACAGGCCCTCACCAGTTCCGAACCATACAGGGCATACGGCCCCACGGTGGACACCAAAACCCGGGTTTGGGACACCATGGTCTCCAGGTCGGTCGGGTTGGATGCATTGGCCAAAATCACCGGCAAGGCATCGGCGCCATCCCCGAGGGACGCTTTCAGGCTGGCCAGTTTGGCAGCATCCCGTCCGGCAATGGCCCAGGTGATTTCTCCGTTTGCACCGTGACGGTTCCAGAGGTAGCGGGTCAATATCTGCCCCACAAAGCTGGTGGCGCCAAATACCACCACGTCAAAAGTCTTCTTGGTCATGCCGAGGTCTCCTGGTCTGATTCGATTGGGGTTGTTTTACTGGTGTTTTGCAGTGAGGTTACTCCGTTGGGATGATACTCGTCTTCCGTCACCCTACCGAGTTCGAGCGATCTGATTGCGGGTGTGAAATAGTGGCGGGCCACGCAGGAGGGCAGCAAGTGGCACACCCGTTTACATCACAACAAGCGCGCGACAGCGCTCATACCCAAGGGCATCTGCGATGGCAGTTGCTGCGGGGTTTGCTGCAAAATCAAATGCCGGCAGATTTAACACTCGCGTGGCAACCGTTGCTGTGTCGTCATGCCGCGCGCGATGGCCTGCATGCCGAGGCCTTGTTGCGGTTTGATGAGCCCACGCATGGTCGCAACCGGTGCTTTTCGAATGCAGACGCCGTGCTCCAAATTTGCCAGCAGTTGGGGAAGATGGCGTTTCTGGACAATTGGGTGATGACGCGGTGTCTGGAATATCTGGATATGAATGCGGATGCATTGGAGGGCCTGAAAACACTCTGCGTGAACATCTCCCCACACTCGCTCAACCAAGCGGCGTTTCTGGACGATTCACTGGCATTGATTCGGGCTCACCCCAAGGCGGCCAGCAAGTTGTGTCTTGAAATCACTGAGCTGGGTGCAATGTCCAACTTGCATGCCGTGCAGCGCTTTGTGTCGCGTTGTCGGCAGTTGGGTGTTCGTATTGCGCTGGACGATTTTGGTTCGGGCTACAGCAACCTGCGCTATGTCATCGACTTGCAGTTGGACATGATCAAAATTGACGGTTCGATTGTGCGCACCATGTGCCACAACCGGGCCAGTCGTGCGGTGGTGTCGGCCATCAGCCAACTGTCAGCCAGCTTGGGCTATTTGTGCGTGGCTGAATGGGTGGAAGACCTCGACACGCTGCGCGCCTTGAACGCTTTGCCAGTGGATTGTATCCAGGGGTTTTTGGTGTCTGAACCGGTGGACCCAGCCCTGTTTTTTCACAGGGCCGCTTTGCAAGAGTTGGTGTGTCAGTCCCGCTCATTGCCCGTGGAGTGGATTCAGTCGTAGTGTTTTTAATCTTGAGCCTGTGTGTTGGTATCCACAGGGTGTTCTAAATACTCCACCCAAAAACGTTTCACCACCGCTTTTTCCAGTTGGCCGCGTTTGTTCAGTGGGCAACCCAGGCGCAGCGTCATGCGCAAACATTTTTCATCCACACTGTTCCAAAACACCTCGGGTTGTGCCTTGGGCAAATCCACAAAATGGCTGTTTTCCAAATGGGTGAAATGTCGCTCTGCCTCCAAAATCCAGTGCTTGCCCGCCTCATTGGCCAATTTCAACACCAGGTTTTCTGCGCGTTGAATGTTCACGCGCCGGTCAAAATGAAAGTCAATCAAGTGAATGCCATAGGCACCATAAGCCGACAGGTTTTTTAAGGGCCACTGAAAAATCAGGCTGTTGGGCAGTTGCAGCAGGCGCCCGGTTTGCTTTTTGGAGGGGCCAATTTCAGCGAGTTCAAAGCTGACAAAGCCTGTGTTGACCAACTGGCCGGTGTATTGGCCAATTTCGATGGTGCTGCCAATTTTCAGGCTTTTGTTGAGCGAAATAATCAGGGCGCCCCACACGCACAGAATGAACTCCTTGCTGACCACCAGCAGCGCACCACCAATGGCTGCCAGTGAAATCAAAAAGCCGGTGATCTGGTTGGACCACAAGGCCAGAATGAGCAGCACAGCCGTGACCCACACCAGGTTGCGTCGGCGCACCCAGGTGGCCCGCAAGTCGCCGGAAGGGTCGGCTGTTTTCTTCACCGCCAGGCGCCAGTGCATGAAGCGGTTGATGAAGGTGGCCATGAAGAGGATGAGCACGGTCAAAATGACCCGGCCCAGTCGGCTTTCCAGAAAATCAAACACCGCCTCAATCACAGGCAGGCTTTCTCGATACAGGTGTAATAGTTCGTTCATGGTGTGCTCAGTTTCGACCACCGATGGTTTGGTCTTGCCGGAAAATCTCCTCGAGTTCCTGTCGTCCTTTCAAGCCCAGTTCAATCAGCTTGTCCGGGTCGCCTTGCACTTTGTCCAGTCGGTTCAGCATGTCCTCGTCGTGTTTGCGAAACACTTCGGCGGCGCGCATGGCCGCACCATCGCTGTATCCCAAGGCGTTCAATGTGTTGGTGGCCGCTTCCAGGGCACCGCCAAACAGTTCGCGGATCACTTGGTGAGCCCCGGCCTTTTTCAGGGCGACATAGTCCACCCGGTTGTGGGCCCGCGCAATGATGGTCAGCTTGGGGTAATTGGCTGAAATGTAGGCCACCAGGTTTTTGGCGGTTTGGGGGTCGTCAATGGCCACCACCACGACGCGAACCCGCGATATTCCAGCAGCCTCGACCACCTCGCGGCGTGCGGCATCGCCGTAATACACCAGGTTGCCGAATTTTTTCACGAACTCAATGTGGTCGGCGTCTTTGTCCAGCGCGGTGAAGCGGATTTGGTTGGCCGCCAGAATACGGCCGGTGACTTGACCAAATCGACCAAAACCCAGAATGAGCACCTCGGATTCCTGAGAGTCAAATTTGGCTTGTTGTTGTGGGTCTTTGGCAATTTGCTTGTCGGTGAACCGATCAAACCACAACACTGCTGGTGCTGTGAGTGCCATGGACAAACCCACCATGAGGTTGACCATGTCGGCGGTGGAGGCGGGCAGCAGTTTTTGTGCAGAAGCCTGCGCCATGATGACAAATCCAAACTCGCCGCCTTGGCACAACATGAGGCCCAGCATGAGTGCGCGCGGAAACGGCACTCGCGCCAAGGTCACCAAGCCAATAATGACCGTGGTCTTGAGTGCCATCAGCCCCAAAGTGCCGAAGGCCACCGTGATGGGCGAATGGGCCAGAAGCTTCAAGTCCAGGGTCATGCCGATGGAAATGAAAAACAGGCCGAGGCTTAAGCCCTTGAAGGGCTCCACATCGGCTTCCAGTTGATGGCGGAATGACGAGTTGGCCAACATCAGCCCAGCCATGAATGCACCCAAGCCCATCGAGAGCTGCACTTTCTCCATGATGGTGGCGGCACCTAGAACGATCAGCAGCGCCACCACGGTCATGATTTCGCGGCCACCGTAGCGGGAGAGCACATTCAATATCGGATTGATCAGAAAGCGCGCAAACACCACCAACCCCAGGATGGTGGTGGGCGCAATCCACCAGGCCAGGTCTTTGTCGTTCAACTCGACCGGTGCCACTGCCTGAACCACAAACAGAATGGGCACCACGGCCAAATCTTGAAACAGCAAAATGGAAAAGCCGCGACGCCCATCTTCATTGCCCAGAATGCCTTTGTCGGCCATCAACTGAACCGCAAAAGCGGTGGATGACAGGCCCAACGCCAGTGCAATCACCAAGGCGCTGTGGGATTTCATTTCGAACAAATACACCAGCACCGCGTACACCACCGCCGCAGTGGCAGCCAACTGGCCTGTGCCCAACAGCAACACCTGGCTGCGCATGGCCCACAGCTTGGCGGGTTCCAGTTCAAGGCCAATCACGAACAGCAACAGGATGACGCCAATCTCGGAGAGGTGCAGCACTTTCTCAGGGTCGACAATCAAACCCAGCACCTGGGGCCCAATGACCACACCGGCCACGAGATAACCCAAAATGGCACCCAGGCCAAGCCGCTTGAACAGCGGCACGGCCAGTGCCGCGGCCAGCAGGAAATAAACAACGCTTTGCATCAGGCATCCAGCAGGCGGATGGCCATGGCTGTCGCTTCGCCACCGCCAATGCAGAGGCTGGCCACGCCTGTTTTACCGCCAGTGCGTTTCAATGCGCCCAGCAAGGTGCACACAATGCGCGCACCGCTGGCGCCAATTGGATGGCCCAATGCGCAGGCACCGCCGTGAATGTTCACTTTGTCAGCCGGCAAGTTCAAATCGTGCATGGCGGCCATGGTGACCACGGCAAAGGCTTCATTGATTTCGTACAGGTCCACCTGTTGAGCCTGCAAACCGGTTTTTGCAAACAATTTTTGAATGGCGCCCACGGGGGCTGTGGTGAACAAGCTGGGCTTTTGCGCATGACTGGCATGGCCCAGTATTTCCGCCAAAGGCTGCAGGCCCATGGACTTGGCTGTGCTGTGCCGCATCAAGACCAAGGCGGCTGCACCGTCTGATATGGATGAGCTGTTGGCCGCTGTCACGGTGCCGCTGTCCCGCCGGAAGGCGGGTTTGAGCTGGCTGATTTTGGCGGGGTCGGCTTTCAGGGGTTGTTCGTCTACTGTGACCGTCTCCGTGCCTTTGCGGCCCGGCACTTCAATCGGTGCCACTTCCCAGGCAAAGTGGCCCTGTTCAATGGCGTCTTTGGCCCGTTGCAGCGAGCGAACCGCAAACTCGTCCTGGGCTTGCCGCGTGAATTGATATTGGTCTGCACATTCTTCGGCAAAGGTGCCCATCAGGCGGCCACGCTCATAGGCGTCTTCCAGACCGTCCAAAAACATGTGGTCCATCACCTGCCCATGCCCCATGCGCAAGCCAGCCCGGGCTTTGGGCAGCAGGTAGGGTGCATTGCTCATGCTTTCCATGCCACCGGCCACGGCCACGGTGCTGCTGCCAGCCATCAGGCCATCGTGGGCCAGCATCAGGGCTTTCATGCCCGAGCCACACATTTTGTTCACGGTGGTGCATGCTGCGTCCAGCGGCAAACCTGCACCCAACGCCGCTTGGCGTGCGGGGGCTTGGCCTTGCCCAGCGGGCAGTACACAACCCATGATGACTTCATCCACCCGTTCCGACAGGGTGGGGTGCCCGGTGCGCTTCAGCGCGGCGGCAATGGCATGTGCGCCCAAATCGGCGGCTGGCAGGCTGGACAGGCTGCCCTGAAAACCGCCCATGGGTGTACGGGCGGCAGAAACGATCACAATCGGGTCAACAGACATGGTGGGGCTCCAAGTTCAATGCTTTTGGGGATTATTGTCCACGCAAAATCCTGATCAAAAGCCCTATGAACGTGAAACCCGCCTGTTTTGCTGACCCGCCGAACGCACTTCAGGTGTTGAGCATGGCCCGGGTGTCGGCCGTGGCCTCCACCATCACTTTCAAGGCTTGTTCGGTTTCAGCCCAGGCGCGGGTTTTCAGTCCGCAGTCCGGGTTGATCCACAGGTTGCGGGCTGGAATCACCTCAATCGCTTTTTGAATGAGGCGAATCAGCTCGGCCTTTTTGGGCACCCGGGGTGAATGGATGTCATACACGCCCGGACCAATTTCATTCGGGTAGGCAAACTCCCCGAAGCCCCGCAACAGTTCCATGTCAGACCGGCTGGTTTCAATCGTAATGACATCCGCATCCAGTGCTGCAATGTCCGGCAGAATGTCGTTGAATTCCGAATAGCACATGTGGGTGTGGATTTGGGTTTCATCACCAACGCCGCTTGCACTGATGCGGAAGGCCCGTGCCGCCCACTGCAGGTAGTCTTTCCAGCGGGATGTTCTCAATGGCAAACCTTCCCGGAAGGCGGGCTCGTCAATTTGAATCATGCCGATGCCTGCCGCTTCCAGGTCGCACACTTCGTCGCGCACGGCCAGTGCAATTTGCAAGGCTGTGTCGCTGCGGGGCTGGTCATCCCGTACAAAACTCCATTGCAAAATGGTCACGGGCCCAGTCAGCATGCCTTTCATGGGTTTGTCGGTCAGGCTTTGGGCAAAACGGGTCACGTCCACCGTCATGGGCACCGGCCGGCTCACATCGCCAAACAAAATTGGGGGCTTCACGCAGCGTGAACCATACGACTGCACCCAACCGTTGGCGCTGAAGGTGAAGCCCTCCAGTTGTTCACCAAAGTATTCGACCATGTCGTTGCGTTCGGCCTCGCCGTGCACCAGCACATCCAGCCCAATGCGCTCCTGAAACTCCACCGCTTGGCGAATTTCCTGCTGAATGCCTTGCCAGTATTGGTGACGATCCAGTTCGCCTTTGCGAAAACGTGCGCGCAATTGGCGAATGTTGGCGGTTTGTGGAAACGATCCGATCGTGGTGGTGGGCAACATGGGCAGGTTGAATTTCTCCTGCTGTTTGGCCTGCCGGGCATTGAACGGGCTTTTGCGCTGGTCTGCATCGGCTGGCAACGCCGCCAGGCGCGCACGCACGGCGGGGTTGCTGGTCAGCGGGCTTTGCTTGCGTGCCTGTATGCGTGCTTGGTGGGCTTGCCAAAGCTGCGCCTGCGCACCGCTCCAACTGGATTTGCCCAGGTGGGCTTCAATGCGCGTTTTCAGCAATTTCAGTTCATCGAGTTTTTCATGCACGCCAGCCAACCAGGGGCGCACCTCAGCGCGAATGCTGGTGTCGCTGCTCAGGCGGTAGGGCACATGCAACAGCGAGCAGCTGGGTGCAATCCACACCTCGCCCTTGCCGCTTTCAAATGCATTCAGGATCAAGCTGTGAGCCTGGTCGAGGTCGGTTGCCCAAATGTTTCGGCCATCCACCAGGCCAAGAGACAACACCTTGTAGTTGGGCAACCAGTCCAGCACCAGTGGCAGGTCTTCCAGCGCACGGCAGCAGTCCACATGCAGACCATCCACCGGCAGCTTGCACAACAGGCTGGTGTGGCCCTGTGTGCTTGAGAAGTAGGTGGACAACAGCACTTTTACACCGGTGGATTTGAAAGGCTGGTAAGCCGACTCGCAGCGGGACAACCAATCGGACGGGATGTCCAGGCCCAGCACGGGCTCGTCCAGTTGTACCCAGGTCACACCGGCCTTGGCCAGTTGGCTCAGCAGCTGTGCATACACCGGCACCAGTTGGTCCAGAAGGTTCAGTCGGTCAAACCCGGCTGACTTTGATTTGCCCAGCCACAGAAAGGTGAGTGGTCCCACCAGGCTGACTTTGATGGGGTGGGCCAGTGAACGGGCCTCTTCAATCTGCTCCAGCAAGCGCGTGGGCTGCAAGGCAAATTGAGTGGCTGCTGAAAACTCGGGCACCATGTAGTGGTAGTTGGTGTCAAACCACTTGGTCATTTCCAGTGCGTGTGTGTCCACATGACCTGTCTTGCCGCGCACCATGCCGAAATAGCGTTCCAGTGCGGGTTGTTGTTCTGAAAAACCAAAGCGTGCGGGTTCACAACCCAACAGTTGAATGTGGTCAGCCACATGGTCGTACAAGGTAAAGTCGCCCACGGTAATAAAGTCCAAACCGGCTGCGATTTGCGCTTGCCAGTGCCGCTGGCGCAGGCTGCGGGCCACGGCCTGCAAGGCTTGCTCATCGCTGTCGCCTTTCCAGAAGGATTCCAGCGCAAATTTCAACTCACGGTGTTCTCCAACACGGGGAAAACCTAAAACATGGGATTTGATCATGGTGTGCTCAAGGGAATTGGAATCAGAACCCGCATGGTGAGTTGAATCGTTGTATTATTCAAACGATAAATATTCACTAAAAACATGAATAATATTCATGATTAAAACCATGCTTGAACTGCGCCACCTCAGAACACTGAAAGCCATTGAAGAAACCGGCAGCTTGTCGCGCGCGGCCGATGTGCTGTGCATCACGCAGTCGGCGGTGTCGCACCAAGTGAAGGCCTTGGAAGATTGGGTCGGCGAGGAGCTGTTGTACAAACAGGGCGGGCAAACCCGGTTCACAGTGCTGGGGCAAACGCTGCTGAACCTGGCGCACAAAGTGTTGACGGATGTGGACAGCTGCGAGTTGGGCATTCGGCAATTGAAAGAGGGCGCTGGTGGGCCATTGCGGGTTGCCGTGGAATGCCACACCTGTTTTGACTGGTTGATGCCTGCCATGGACCAGTACCGAAGCCGTTGGCCTGAGGTGGAGCTGGACATTGTGTCGGGCTTTCACGCAGACCCGGTGGGTTTGCTACACCAATCGGCTGCCGAATTGGCCATCGTCTCGGAAGACGGTGCGGAAGAGGGCGTCACGCTGTTTCCCTTGTTCAAGTTTGAAATGGTGGCCGTTGTGCCTGCCGATTCCAAATTGGCTGAGCGTGCATACTTGCGCCCATCGGATTTTAAAAACCAGACCTTGATCACTTACCCGGTGCCGGACGACATGCTGGATGTGGTGCGGCATTTCTTGAAACCCGCCGGTGTTGAGCCGGCACGGCGCACCAGCGAATTGACGGTGGCCTTGTTGCAGTTGGTGGCCAGCCGCCGCGGAGTGTCTGCATTGCCTGCTTGGGCGGTGCAAAGCTATGTGGAGCGGGGTTATGTGGCGCAAGTGCGGCTGGGCAAGCACGGCTTGATGTCCACCCTGTATGCCGCGGTGCCCAAGGCCCTGTCCAACAAAGCCTACGTGCTCGACTTTGTCCATTTGGTGCAGGATTTGTGCCTTCGCGCACTGCCCGGTGTCGAGCGGCCGTCATAAGTGTTCAAACAACGCAAAAAAACGAACGTTCGTTTGTTTTTGTAACGCCGCAACCCCCAATTCTGCGGTACGCTTTCTGCATTCATAACACTGTGCAGGAGACATTTCATGAAACTCGACAATGCGGTGGCGGTGGTCACGGGCGGTGCATCGGGCCTGGGTTTGGCCACGGTTGAAGCGTTTTTGGCCAAAGGTGCCAAAGTGGCTGTTTTTGACATGAACGAGGCCGCAGGCCAAGCGGTGGCCGCAGCCCACCCCGGTCGCGTTATTTTCCAGAAAGTGAATGTGGCCGATGCCGATTCGGCAACCGCAGGCATTGCAGCCACCATGGCTGCCTTTGGCGCCATTCATGTGGCAGTGAACTGCGCTGGTGTGGGCACTGCCTCCAAAATTCTTGACCGCGACAGCAAAGCCCTGCCGCTGGAAGCCTTCAACAAAACCATTCAGGTGAACCTGGTGGGCACCTTCAACATTTGCCGACTGGCTGCCGAGGAAATGGCCAAAAATGCACCCGATGCCGATGGCCAACGCGGTGTGCTGATTAACACGGCCTCCGTTGCTGCATTCGATGGACAGACCGGCCAGTGCGCCTACTCCGCCAGCAAAGGCGGCGTGGTTGGCATGACCCTGCCCATGGCCCGGGACCTGTCCCGCTATGGCATCCGTGTCAACACCATTGCGCCCGGCATTTTCGACACCCCGATGATGAAGGGTGTGTCCGAAGAATACCGTCAACCGCTGATTGCCATGGTTCAAAACCCCAAGCGTTTTGGCGACCCAGCCGAATACGGTCAGCTGTGTGTCACCATGGTAGAAAACAACTACCTGAATGCAGAAACCATTCGTCTGGATGGTGGCATTCGCATGGCAGCCAAGTAAAGACAAAGTCAGGAGACACACATGGGCGGCATGGACCAATTCAATACGGCCGGAGAAGACATCACCCTGTTTCGGGACATGCTGCTGCGCTGTCTGGAGAAAGAGGTGATTCCCTATTATGACCAATGGGAGAAGGACGGCTGGATGCCCAAGGAGGCCTGGCTGATGCTGGGTGCCGCTGGCATGCTGGCGCCTGACATGCCAGAGGAGTACGGGGCTGCTGGCGCGCCGTTTGAAGTCAACCAGATGATTCTGGAAGAAACCTGCCGCCTGAACCTGCATGCTTTGAGCACCGCGTTGAACGTGCACGCCAACATTGTGGCGCCCTATGTGAACAACCTGGGCACGCCCGAGCAGAAAGCGCGTTGGTTGCCCAAAATGATTACCGGTGAAGTGGTTGGCTCCATTGGTATGACCGAGCCGGGCGCAGGCAGCGACCTGGCAGGCATGCGCACCACGGCGGTTCGTGATGGCGATGAATTTGTCATCAATGGCTCCAAAACCTTCATCACCAACGGCTTGCATTGCGGTTTGCTGGTGTTGGCTGCCAAAACAGACCCCAGCAAAGGCGCCAAAGGCATCACCCTGTTTTTGGTGGACAGTTCGCTGCCCGGTTTCAAGAAGGGCAAGGGCATTAAAAAAATGGGCCAGCACAGCAACGACACGGCTGAATTGTTTTTTGACAATCTGCGTGTACCCGCCAGTGCGGTGCTGGGCGGCCTGAACCAGGGTTTCATTCACCTGATGCAGGAATTGCCCCGTGAGCGGTTGGGCATTGGCTCGCAGGCCATTGGTGCCTGTGAAGGCGCGATGGCTGCAACGGCCGACTATGTCACCCAGCGCAAGGCCTTTGGCCAGTCGGTGTCGCAGTTTCAAAACACGCGCTTCAAAATGGCGGAGTTGCGAGCGCAACTGGAGCTGACCAAGGCGTACTGGAAACAGTGCCTGCAACGTTTCAAAGCGGGTGTGATGAGCACGGAGGAAGCCTCCATCCTCAAACTAACCTCCACTGAACTGCAGGTGAAAGTAACGCACGAGTGTCTGCAGTTGTTTGGTGGCTACGGCTACACCGAGGAATACCCCATTTCCCGTTTTTTTGCAGACGCGCGTGTGCAAACCATTTATGCCGGTACGTCTGAAATCATGAAGGAAATGATTGCCCGCTCAGAACTGGGGCGTTGATCACATTCCCGCAACATACGGCTGGCATAAAGGGGAGTTGAGTTCAACTCTCCGATCAACCCGATCCCTTGGGGCTAGCCTGCATGAAATCCATTCTGAATACCTTGCATGAACAACGGTGGGACGACCACCGCTATTACCACCACAGCCGCATCAATCAAAGCCTCCACCTGCTCAGCGCCTTGTCGTTTTTGTTCGGCTATGTGCTGCTGTTTGTCGACCCCATTGCTGCGGCGTTTGTGGCCTGGCTGGTGGCCATGACCAGCCGCCAGATTGGCCATTTTTTCTTCGAGCCCAAAAGCTACGATGAAGTAAACCAGGCCACCCACGACTACAAAGAAGACATCAAGGTGGGTTACAACCTGCGGCGCAAAGTCATTTTGTTGAGCATTTGGGTGGCTTTGCCAGCGTTGATCTGGTTCACACCGTCCACGTTTGGGTTGCCACCCACGCAGCCGGACGTTCAAAGCTTTGTGCACACCGTGGGCGAGTGCTGGCTGTATTTGGGTTTTGCAGGGTTGGTATTCCGCACCTTGCACCTGTTTTTTATTCGGGATGTGGAAACAGGCCTGGTCTGGGCACTCAAGATCATGACCGACCCGTTCCACGATGTGAAGCTGTACTACAAATCCCCGTTCTACCTGCTGAAGGGCCAGCTCATCGACCCCATGGACGATGTCAAGGCCCGCCAGCTTTCCAGCAGCACACGGCGCTGAATTTTCTGGTTGGTGTTGCAGGCTTCACCAGCCTCCCACCAACCATCGGCCTGCATGGCGCGGGCTGCTTCCACAAAACGCTGACACACCTCGTCGAATTCAACATCGCTGAATTGATGGCTGAAAATCATGCGGCCCGAACCGACCCAACTCAGCAGTAGGCCGGCATCCAGCAAGTAAAACTGAAACATCCAGTTAAAGCGGGATGCACGGCCATACACAATGGTCCACACCGAGGCCATGTTGCGAACCGCCACTGGCAACTGGGCGGCTTTCAGGCGCTGGTTGAGTTGTGCGCACCGGCCATCCCACACAGCGTCTAGATTCTCGTACAGTCGGTCTGCCTCGGGCGTGTCCAGGTGCCGCAAAAACGCGTTCATGGTGTGCATCACATACGGGTGCGAATTGAATGTGCCCCTTGCAAAGCAGATGTCCGCTGGTTTGCGGTTGGAATAGCGGCGCATCAATTCCGCCTTGCCACACAACACGCCCACTGGCAAACCGCCACCCAAGGTTTTGCCATAGGTCACCAGGTCGGCACGCACGCCGAAGTAGTCTTGCGCACCGCCCTTGGCCAGCCGGAAGCCCAAAAAAACCTCATCGAAAATCAGCACAATGCCGCGCTCTGTGCACACCCGTCGAAGGGCTTGTAACCACGCGGTGTAAGCGGCCTTGTCATAACCCGCTTTGCGTGCACTGTTCAGCAGTGCGCTGTCGCCCGGCGCATTGCTGTTGGGGTGAAGCGCCTGCAAGGGGTTGACCAGCACGCAGGCAATGTCGCGCCGTGTGGCCAGCACTTTCAGGGTGCGTTCACTCAGGTCTTGCAGGGTTAGCGTGCGGTCAGCACTCACCGGGTTGCCCACGCCGGGTTGAACATCGCCCCACCAGCCGTGGTAGGCCCCGGCGAAGCGCACCAATCGCTCTTTGCCGGTGTGGTATTGCGCCAGCCGAACGGCTTGCATCACCGCCTCTGTGCCCGACATGTGGAATGAAATTTCATCCTGCCCGGCAATGCTCAATATGCGGCGCGCATTGTCCAGCACCACCGGATGATAGGGGCCCAGCACTGGGCCCAGTGGGTGCATCTCGCTGGCTGCTTCTTCTATGAACAGTTTGTAGTGGTCGTAGCCCAGCAGGTTGGTGCCGTAGGCACCCGTTAAGTCGATGTAGTCATGGTTGTCGACGTCCCACACACGCACGCCTTCGCTTTTCGACAAAAACAGCACAGGCTGCAGGTGCTCGTTCACCATCTGTCGAAACTGAAATGGCACACGGTACTTGTAGGTGAATTGTGCGTCCGACAGGGTTTGAACCGCCTCGCGCATCAGCACGGCGCCCACGGGGGCGCGTTGGGCCAAGCGTTCGGACAGGCTGAAAAAACCAGCCTTGCGTTGGTTCACCAGTGCGGCACTGGCCCCGTCACAATCAAAAAACGCTTGGTCTTTCAGTTCGTAATAGGGCATTAAGCGGCTTAAGCGTTTGGCCATGCGCACGTGCCCAGCCAGGCCCGGGTGCTTGGCCCGGGACAATTGCAGGCGTGCATGCCCGAGGTTCATCAAATAGCCGGCCGAGCCAGCACCAGCCACCCATATCAAAAGGTCGAAGTCCATACACCGTCTTGTCAAAATGCATCGGTATGTTTGTACCCTTTGTGAATGACAGGCCGATGAAAGCGGCCTGCTGAACCCATGCAACACAATCAGCCCGACACCTGGTTGGACGTCCTGAATTTCTGGATGACCAACCGAATACCCCGCCTGGCAGCCAGTCACTGGATGGGCCGCATGAGCCGGGTTCGGCAACCCTTCTTGGTGAAGCCTGCCCTGTGGGCCTGGAACCGCTTCACGCCCTTGCAGTTGCATGAAGCTGAGCAACAGCAATTTCAATCCATTCACGACTGCTTTACCCGAGCCCTAAAGCCTGGACAACGACCCATCGACCCCTTTGGCCAAGCGGTGTCGCCATGCGATGGCGAAGTGGTGTCGCATGGGCTGATTCAACAGGGCCAGTTGTTTCAGGTTAAAGGCCTGGACTACAGCTTGCAGGAATTGCTGATTCACCCCGACACAGCGGCGCGCTACACCAACCACCAATTCATCACCCTGCGAATTCGGGCCAGCCAGTACCACCGCTTGCATGCACCATTGACGGCGCAACTGACCGGGGTGGACTATATTCACGGTGATACCTTCAATGTCAACCCACCCACCGTGAGGCGACTTGAAAAACTGTATTGCCGAAACGAAAGGGCGGTTCTTCACTTGAAAGGCTCACAGGGTGAGCCTGTGGCCATGGTGGCTGTGGCTGCAATATTGGTGGCAGGTATTCGGCTACACGCCACGGGTTTGTTGTTTGATCAAAGTTACGCTGGGCAAGCCCGTTTGCCTTTGAACCAGCCCGTGCAACGGGGCGAGGAATTGGGTTGGTTTGAACACGGGTCCACCATCCTTCTGTTGGTGCCGGCTGCATGGCAGTTGCACCCCTCAATTGCGCAGGGCAGTGGTGTTCGCATGGGCCAGTGTCTGTGGGTGAAGACTGCTTGACCCGTTTGTTCACCAGCCTGCGGTATGCTGTGCGCTGATCTGTTTTCAGCGAACTGGCACGTGGATATTCTGATTAGTGAAGACAAGGGTGTGCGCAACCTGCACTTTGGCTCCGAGTGGGTGCAGGGTGCCATGCGCATTGCCAGGCCCTATGCCCTGGAACTGGAATACACCCGGGAAATGATGGCGCCATTGCTGTTTCAGGCCGACGCACATTGGCCTAGAAACGCCTTGGTGATCGGCTTGGGTGTGGGCGCTTTGTCCAAGTTTTTGCACCGCAACTGGCCAGCATGCACGGTCACCACAGTGGAAATTGAGCCCGCCGTGTTGGGGGTCGCACAACTGCATTTCAAATTGCCCCCGCAGTCGCCCACCTTCCGCATCGAGATTGGATGTGGTGCGGATGTTCTGGCCCGGTCTACTGAACAGTTTGACCTGATTCTGGTGGATGGTTTTGATCACAAAGCGAAGGTGGGACCACTCAATTCAAGCGCATTCTATGCGCAGTGTAAAAACCACCTCAGCCCCAATGGCTATTGCGTGGTCAACGTGCTGAGCAAACAGAAAGACACCCTGGCTGGGCAAACCCGCTTTGTTCAAGCCTTTGATGGCCAAGCATTGATACTGCCGCCCTGCGCCAGCGGCAATGTGGTGGCCTTGGCCCATGCCGGCGCGGGGTTTGACACCACGGCAGATTTGCTTGCCCAACGGGTCGACAACATTAAACTGGCCACCGGTTTGAACCTGAAACCCACCGCTTCCAAGCTCAAATCGCTTCTCAGGTTGTGAAATTCCGTTACAGTAAAGTGAAATTTGACGGCCTAGCCCTCAATATCCACACACAAGAGCCTGAGCATGACCACTCAATCAAATCCTGAAAAGCAGTCCATCTGGTTTGCAACCCCTGACCTGGCCGCCATGAATGCCGGTGGCAAAAACACCGCTTTGGAAGCCTTGGGCATTGAAATCACCGAGATTGGACCCGACTACATTCGCGGCACCATGCCAGCCGAGCCGCGCACATTCCAGCCCTTCGGGCTGGTTCACGGTGGCTGCAATGTGGTGCTGGCCGAAACATTGGGCAGCGTGGGTGCCAACCTGGTGGTGGACAACAGCCAATATTACTGTGTTGGCCAAGAGGTCAACGCCAACCACCTGCGGGGCGTCCGTTCGGGCACAGTCACCGGCACAGCCACTTTGTTGCATGCGGGCCGCACATCCCAGGTGTGGAGCATTGAATTGCGGGATGACTCGGGCAAGCTGAGCTGCATTTCACGCTTGACCATGGCCGTGGTGCCTATTCCGAAAACAGCCCGGGGTTGATGCATGAGTGAATTGCCTGAAGCCGAGGATCGCAATGTGCTGGGTGGCACCTTGATGGCGTGTTCCTATGCGCCGCTGACCGGTTTTTTTCGGGATGGTTGTTGTTCCACAGGCACTCTGGACACGGGGCGGCACGTGGTGTGTGCCAAGGTGACTGAAGAGTTTCTGGCGTTTTCGCTGAGTGTGGGCAACGACCTGTCCACCCCCAGGCCCGAGTACCGCTTTCCGGGATTAAAACCCGGTGACCGCTGGTGTGTGTGCGCTTTGCGCTGGCTGGAGGCTTACAAGGCGGGTGTTGCACCGCCCGTGTTGCTGGAAGCCACGCACGAAGCGGCTTTGCGCTTGGTCCCTCTGGATTATTTGAAGGAACTTGCCCTGTGACGTTGCCTCGCTTATTTCCCAATCTTGCCCGGCAATTCATGTCCGCTGCACGCATCAGCCCCACAGCCCTGTACACCGCACAGGTGTGGCAGGAAAACGGTCGGTCGGTGCCTGAGTTGGCCTCTTTGCCAGCCAAGGCCCTGTACACCGCGTTAAGCCCAGCGATGGCAGTGTCTCGAAAGCTGGGTGGCCCCACGCTGCAAGACTTTTTGTTGGCCCGCCACGACTTGATCGACCGGCAATTGCATGAGGCCATCACCAGTGGCAAAGCCACCCAGGTGCTGGAAATTGCAGCAGGTTTGTCGCCAAGGGGCAGCCGCTTTGTGCAGCAGTATGGGGATGACATCACCTACATTGAAGCAGACCTGCCTGGCATGGTCGCCCAAAAGCGAAAGTTGCTGGAGCAGCGGCTGGCCGTGTGCCCTTACCACCACATTGAAGTGATTGATGCGTTTGCAAAAGAGGGCGTACACAGCCTGACCGGGTTGGTGGAACAACTGGACCCTGAGCGCGGCTTGGTCATCATCACCGAGGGCTTGCTGAATTACTTCGACCGCGCCAGCGTGTTGGACTTGTGGTCCCGCATCGGCCAAACCTTGTCAGGCTTTCAGCATGGCTTTTACTTGAGCGACTTGCACTTTTCGTCCCACAACGACGATGTGTTAAGCCGTGTATTTGCCGCTGCCCTGGGTGCTTTTGTGCGTGGAAAAATTCACCTGCATTTTTCAAGCTCCGGCGAAGTCCAGCAGTTGATGCAGCAACGGGGGTTGGCTTGCGAGGTGTTGAACCCCGAAGACTTTGCCGGTGATTTACCCGCCTGCGCCACTGCTGGTGCAGGGCTGACCCGCGTGTTGTCGGCCACTGCCATGACCTATTGATTCAACGTTCACAAAGGGAAGCCCACATGCCCATTCATCACCGTGTTAAAACAGCGTTGAGCCGGGTGGTGTTGGTCTCGGTGTTGGTGGTTATTGGTGGCCCACTGCATGCGCAAACCACCCCCATGGGTGCAGAGCTCAAAGGCAACGCCGCAGGCACCATTCCGGATTGGACGGGTGGTCTGGCCAAACCACCGGCTGGATTCGATCCGAAAAAGGGTTATCTGGATCCCTTTGCCGGGGAAAAACCGCTGTACATCATCAACCAGTCCAACCAGGCTCAATACATGAGCCTGTTGAGCCCCGGTCAACAAGCCCTGTTGAAGCGTTACCCCAACTACGCCATTCCGGTTTACAAAAGCCAGCGGACTGCAGTGTTCAGCAGTGACATGATGAATGCTGTGTCTGCGGAAGCCAAACAAATCCGCTTGTCGGCCGACGGGCTGGCCTTGCAGGGCCTGCTCAGCAGCAGCGTGCCATTTCCACAGCCCAAAAATGGTCTGGAGGCCATCTGGAACACCCTGCTGCGCCGGCCTGTGCAAACGTTGCGGGTGCACACTGCCAGTTTTGTCGGTGGTGCCGGGGTAAAGCCCAACCCGGTGTCCAGCAGCGCCACCATTGCATTTGCGCCGGCCATCGACAAAGCGGGCAGCAACACGCTGTTTGGCCTGATTGGTGAAACCACACGGCCCTCTGCGCAGGCTGGCGAAGCGGTGTTGGTGCTCGACACGCTGAATTTCAAAGATGAGCAGCGTGCGGCCTGGGTTGTCAACTCAGGGCAACGGCGCATCATTCGTGCGCCCGAGTTGTCGCATGCTGCACCGGCTGGCAATTCAGACGGTTTGCGCACGGTGGACGATATCTATGGGTTCAATGGCTCCCCTGAGCGTTTTGACTGGAAACTGCTGGGCAAACGGGAGTTGCTGATTCCATACAACAATTACCGCCTCACCGACAAAGCCCTGAAATACGAGGCCATGTTGAGTGATGCGTTCCTGAAACCCGAATTGACCCGTTTTGAGCTTCACCGCGTGTGGGTGGTGGAGGGTACCTTGAAAGCAGGTGCTGAGCATGTCTACTCCAAGCGGACTTTGTACATTGATGAAGACAGTTGGTATGTTGCCCTGATGGACCAGTACGACAACAAGGGGGACTTGTGGCGCGTCAAAATGTTGTACTTGATGCAAGCCTATGACGCACCGGGCATGTACAGTGCCGGCGAGGTTCAGCACGATTTCAACGCGCGGAAGTCCGCTTTCTCTGGTTTCCAAAACGAAGAGCCGCCGACCGAGTTCAATGTGCCTGTGAAACCAGGCGACTTTACCCCCACAGCCTTGCGAAAACTGATGCGCTAAAACGCACCGGGCTGGCAGTTTAGAAGAGATTTTCACGACGCAACCGGGGCAGGGCACTACAATAGCCCCGGATTTCATTGAACCTGTACCCGACATTCCATGGCCAAGCCCCCCAAACCCGACGCTTCAGATTCCGAACTCGACCGCATCAAGACGGGCGCGTTTGAGCGCAATGTGGCATTGACGAAAATGGGTGTGGGTGCAGGTGCCAAAATTGCATCGCACACCGTGCGCAACCTGTTTCGCCGCGGCGAATCCAAAGACCAGGCCAACCGGGACTTTTACCGTCAACAAGCCCGCGAATTGGCTGACGAATTGGGGCGCTTGAAAGGCAGCGTGATGAAAGCAGGGCAAATGTTGTCCCTGTATGGCCAGTATTTTTTGCCAGAAGAAGCGGTGGAAGTGTTGGCATCGCTGCAAGACAACACGCCCGCTGTGTCTTGGTCTTTTGTGGAGCCTCAACTGATTCAGGCGTTGGGCCATGGTGCCATCCAAAAACTTCACATTGAACGCAAGCCGATTGCTGCTGCATCGCTGGGACAGGCCCACAAAGCCACCATCAAGGCAACCGGCGAAACCGTGGTTGTTAAAATCCAGTATCCCGGTGTGGCCGATGCAATTGACACAGACATCCGCACGCTGTCTCGTCTAATCTCCGCCACCCGCATGGCGCCCAAGGCATTGGACCTTACGCCGGTGTTTCACGAGCTTCGTGACATGCTGGTGCGCGAATGCGACTACGTCCAAGAAAAAGCATTCACGGAAACCTTCAGTGAAAAGCTGGCCAGTGATCCACGATTCATCGTGCCCAAGGTGTACCCCGAGTTTTGCGCGCAACGGGTGTTAACCACCAGGTACGAGCCGGGTTACTCTGTGTCTTCTCCCGAGGTGCAGGCATTGTCACAGGCGCGGCGCAACAAGCTGGCCAAGGCTTTTGTGGACCTGTTTGTGACCGAGTTCTTTGACTGGAAGCTGGTTCAGACGGACCCACACTTTGGCAACTACCGGGT
This sequence comes from Limnobacter sp., assembly GCF_036405155.1. Classification (GTDB taxonomy): domain Bacteria; phylum Pseudomonadota; class Gammaproteobacteria; order Burkholderiales; family Burkholderiaceae_B; genus Limnobacter. The sequence continues at coordinate 288,566 of NZ_DASWYD010000006.1, forward strand.
GCGCATCGATGCCGAAGGCGACAATGATCAGGTTGTAACACTGGACTTTGGCGCGACACGCCCATTCGAGGCCCGCTTTGTGGACAGTTACGCGAAAATCGTGCGTGGCTCACTGATGCGCAACCGTGCAGAGATCGCCGAAGGCGTGTTGGAGATTGGCCTGATGGATCCGGACACGCCCCGTTCCGTGCTTGAGGGTTTTGGTGATCTCACCGAGTTGATTGTCGAACCTTTCCGCAAGCCGTTTTCTCCGGGGGTTCCCGAACGCTTGTACACCCCCGGGGGTGCTTACTGTTTTGGGCCCTCCGATCTGCCCGCTCGTGTAGGACAAACGGCTGCACTCAAAATGATGTCCAAGCATTTCAAGATTCCCCCCCAGGAAATCATTTTCCTTCACCGTCGCATTGGTGGGGTACTGGTGACTTTGCGCACTTTGCGGGCCGAGTTGCGCCTGCACGAGCTACTCAAACCGTACCTGAATCTGCCCGATTGATGACCAACAGGCCGCGCGACGGTCTGCAATTGTCGCGATTGACCGATTCAATCAACTTTTCCTCGAAGCTTGCTGGAACAACGGCGGCTATGATGAGTCTCACACAAAGCATGGACATTCAATCAATCTTTTCTATGGATTGAATAGTTCTTTTGTCTTGCCCAATCGCTGTCCCTGTGGTTCAATTCATTATCTTGTCCTAGACAAAAGGCAAATCATGGCAGCAGCACTCGATTCTGTCGGCGTCGTTGTTCTTGAGCCGAATACACAACTGTTGAAGAAATTGTGCGCCGTGGCCGCCGGTACGTGGGGCCAGCATGAGGTGTTGCCTCGTGCCACCGCCAAAGAATTGGCCAATGCTGCGAAGTTCCTCAAGATCGGTGTGGTGGTGGTGAGGGCCAGTTACCAACGTTCTTCCGAGTTGATCCAGAATACGCTTGCGGATTTGTACGCGACAGGGACTCAGGTGGTGATTATTCAGGACACCAGTGCCCGTCTGGACCGCCGCCGTTGGGTATCGATTGCGGGCATGCACTTTTTGTCCGACGACTCATCGGACGAGCAGTTGCATGACTTGCTGGCGTTGTGCCTGGTCCGTCACTGCACCCCCAATGTTCACCGCTTGATCTGAAACTTGGTCATTCTGATCTAGACAAATCTAGGGTTTGTCGAGCGCCAGGGTCTGCCCATGCTCCAGCATGACGAACTCGTCTTCTGCAAGGCCTGCGCGCTGTGCCGCCTGTCGGACATCGCCCAGCGGCTGGTCCAGCGCCTCGTCGGTCAGCTCAAAGGTTCCCCAGTGAACACCCAAAGAGCGCGCTGATTTCACCTCGCGGTGAATTCTGACCGCTTCCTCCGGGTTGATGTGCTGTTCCTTCATGAACCACCGGGGTTCATAGGCGCCCACCGCAATGGCGCTCAGGTCGAAAGGTCCCAAACGTTTGCCAATCTCAACAAAATCCTTGCTGTAGCCCGTGTCGCCAGAGAAGTAGAACCGCAGGGCAGGGTGTTGGACCACCCAACCGCCCCACAGGGTTTCGTTGCGATCACTCCAGGTGCGTGTGGACCAATGGTGGGCGGGCACCAGCGTGATGGGCACTCCATTGACTTCGGCAGTGTCCCACCAGTCCAGCGCAACGGTGTTTTCAACGCCCCAATCGGTCAGCGTGCGCTCCACCCCCAAAGGCACCAAAAACACGGTGCTGGGCTGACGTTTGGCCAATTCAACGATGGTGTTTTTGTCCAGGTGGTCGTAGTGGTTGTGGCTGATCACCACCGCATTGATGGGGGGCAATTGGTCAACGGTCACCGGGCTTTCCACTTTTCGTTTGGCCGGGCCTGCCCACTGAATGGGGAAGGCGCGCGGGGAAAAGTGCGGGTCAGTCAGAACGGTGAATTGCTGGATTTTCAGCAATACGGTGGCATGGCCCAGCCAGGTTGCCGTTCGGTCGCCAGCGGCTTCCCATTCGGCCTTGGAGAAGGGGTGAACTTTGAAATCGGCGTAGGAGGCGCGAAATTCCCCGGGGGGTGGTGGAAGGGTTTTTCCAAAACGTTCCCGGTACCAGCGCAGCACATCCTCCATGGACTTGGCAATGCGGGTGCCGTCGCTGTTGACAAACCCATCGGGCCGGTGGTGTGGCTTACTCGCATCGTAGTAGGGGTTGGACGATGCGCATCCAGACAACAGGGTGGCGGAATACAAAAACGCCATGGTTTTCAGACCGAACTTCATAACCCCCCATTTCGCTGCTTGGTGTTACAGCGCCTTCCATTGAGTACCCAAATACGCCATCAGTGGCAGCCCCAAGTAGAGCATGCAGATGGCCCTGAAATAGTCCATGGATTCTACTGGATGGATGGATTCTGTCAAAAAGCCGGCATGGCCCACATCGCTGCTCACCGAATTCCAGGCCAGCGATATGCTGGGTTCTGTTACAGAGAACAAGGGGTTGATGACGCCAGGTTCAATGATCCATGCACAGGCCACCACCCAAACAAACCAAAATGCCACAAAGCGCTTTACACTCATGTTGTTCCCCTTTCGCTCAATTGGTATCACTCTGAGAAACAACTGTACAATAAACACTGTAACTGTGTACAGTATTTTTAAGCGTGTGTTGTATTCATCCAATTGCGTGGGCTGGCGGTATCAGTTTCAGGCGGGCCCTTCGGCTCCTTGAACGTGTACACCTTTTTGTGGGTTTCTGGACCATTGCACTCTTCAGTTGACACAGGCTCGACCAACGGCACCAGCTTCTTTGGGGCTTTGTTCCGGCAGACCCGGTCTTTGTGGCAAGCGCGCCCGGTGTCGCTGTTGCTGTTCGTCTTTTCACTGCTCAGTGCCCTGGTGTTTTGGAGCCAAATCAGCCAGTTGGCTTGGGTTGGGCAATTATTGCTTTTGTCGGTGACGGCGGGTTTGGCCGGTATCGTGGGTGGCTGGCTAGCGCGGGTCTGGCTGGTTTCGAAGTTGTGGGGCAATCCGGCCGCCATCCATTTGTTTCAGCCCGGGTCTTTTCCCCATGCGGGCCAGATCATCGACATTCTCATTGACCGGGTCGAGTCAGCCGAACGGGAAAACGCTCTGCTCACTGCTGCATTTCGTCAAAGCGCAGAGCGCATTCAGGGCATTCAACAGGGCATCAACGGTTTTGTGATGGTGTTGTCCATCCCGGCCACTGGTGCTCCACAAGTGGAATACGTGGATGAGTCTGTGCAGCGTTTTTTGCCGGTTCAGCGTGATGACGTACGGGCCGATTGGTCCGTGTTGCTCAAGCCCGTACAAACCAAGTACCGGGAGTCCCTCGTTCAGTTGGTGAGCAGCAAAGTGGCGTTTCCGCAGCGGGAGTCTTTGGTGTTGGCCCTCAACCGCCGGGCTGGCGAAGTGCCCATGTATCTTCAGGTGACGGCGCTGCGGCGTGTGGTGCACGGTGGCGTTCAACTCATGTTGGTCTGGATGGATGTGAGTGCGCTGGTGCAGGCCCGCGAAGAGGCGGAAGCAGCCGACCAGGCCAAATCCGAGTTTTTGGCCACCATGAGCCATGAACTTCGCACACCGCTGAATGCGATTGTCGGTTTTGCCCGCCTGCTCGAAGACAATGCCAGCGACCCGCACCAGAAAGCAGATGCACACAATATTTCATCCGCTGCCAACAGTCTGAATTTGATCCTCACCGATATCCTGGACTATTCGCGCATTCAGGCCAATGGCATCCGGCTGGAGGCTTTCGCGTTTGATCTGGATGGTCTGCTTCGCCAGGTCACGGACCTGAATCGACCGTTGGCTTTGCAACGGTCGCTGGATTTCGCCTACAGTCACGAGCCGGCCGGGGCGTTGTGGGTGCGCGGCGATTCAAACCGTCTCCGGCAGGTTATTCAAAACCTGGTCTCCAATGCCCTGAAGTTCACGGATCAGGGCTTTGTTCGCATCCGTTTGTTGTCCTCCAGCCCGGTCAATGGCCGTGTGGATGCATTCATCGAAATCTCCGACAGTGGCATCGGCATTTCTCAAGCCAGTGTGCGCAAATTGTTCAACCGGTTCACCCAAGCCAATCGGGCCATCAATCGCCAGTTTGGCGGCACAGGTCTTGGTTTGGCCATTTCCAAGGGGCTGGTGGACCTGATGGGGGGGCGAATCGAGGTCACATCCGAGCCGGGGGTGGGGTCTGTGTTCATGGTGAGTTTGAACTTGCCCGTGGCGCAGCGCGAGCAGCCGGCCGCGGTGGCTGCGGTGGACGAGGATGCCCATGGGGCGATGGACATTCTGATTGTCGACGATCACCCCATGAACCTGAAGCTGCTCAACCGTTACCTCAGCAAACGCGGTCATCGCGTGGTGCAGGCCGAAAGTGGGGCTGAAGCACTGAAACTGGCCCAGCAAACCCGTTTTGACTTGGTGCTCATGGACATCGACATGCCAGAGATGGATGGGCATGAAACCACCCGCCGATTGCGGGCGGATGTTCAGGGCGCAAGCGCCCACACCTTTGTGTGTGCCCTGTCCGGGCTGTCTGATCAGGCCACTGTTCAGGCTTCCATGGCTTCAGGCATGCAGGAACACCTGGTCAAGCCAGTGCAATTTGACAAACTGGACGAGCTCTTGGCTCGGCTGCTTCGCTTGCGTGCTGCCCAGCCCGGCACCATGGACGCCTGACCCGTTGCCTTGGGGTTGCGTGGTTTTGATTAGTTCTCGATCCCCAATTGCTTTTCCAGGTATGAGCGGGCTTTTTCCAGCCAAATGCTGAGCGCTGCCAGCAAGTCACTTTGGCTGAAAGAGCAGCTTTCACCGGAGAACATGGCCACACTCTCCAGACGCTCCAGAATACTTTCCAGGGCGCCCTCAAATACCGCTGGTAATTCAGCCAACAAGGCCTTTTCACTGCGAAATGCCGTGATCAATGCGGTGGTGGTGTCAAAGGCCTCGTCTTCCAATTGCTTGTTCAGAAATTGAATTCGAGCCAGGGGGTCTACAGGGATGTTACTCATGAGTATAATTGAAAGAATTGACGTTTCTGCACGCCAGTGTACTGTACGGCGTGGCACACCCAACAAATCTGAGGAGATTCACGCACATGGACAGCAAGCTCGCATTGGACAAAACAGCCACCATCAAAGTGGATTACAAGCGACTGATGGCCGATCTGGAAGCCATTGAGCCGCTGATTTCCATTTTCCCCAAGCTGGAAAGTCTCACCAAATTGGGCCCCAATGCCTTTGAGTGGAAGCTCAAGCCGATTGGCGCCATGGGTGTGTCGCATGCCGTGCACTATGCGGCCACTTACGAAGTAGACAAAGCCAATGGCAAATTGAATTTCAAGGGCAAGGAAGGCGTGGGCAATGCCACCTTGTCAGGCTGCTTTGAGTTCCATGACAAAGGCGGTGAGGTGGCGGTTGAAATCCAGATCAATGGCCAACTGCGTGACATCAAGGTGCCCATGTTGCTGAAAGCGGCAACACCTGGCTTCATCAAGACCATGTTTGAAGGTATCGTAGACCGGTTTATTGAAAAAATTGGTGAGAAATATGCCCGCTGATTCATCGGCAAACAAACCGGTCAACTACGAGGCCGGCAAGGCCATGCGCACACGGACACTGGGCCAGGCCTATGTGTCCAAGGCGGTGGCCGACCCCAACGATTTTGCCGCACCCCTGCAAGACATCGTTACTTCCCATGCCTGGGGCACCGTGTGGACCCGAGAGGGGCTTGAACCCAAGCTGCGCAGCATTGCCACGGTGTCCATGCTCATGGCGTTGAATCGGCCCAACGAGTTGAAGTTGCACATGCGGGGCGCGCTGAACAATGGCGTGACACCCGAGCAACTGCGTGAACTCATTATTCACGCCAGCGTGTACTGCGGTTTTCCTGCTGCCATGGACAGCATGCGGCAGGCCAAAGCGCTGCTGGAAGAGTTGGCCGCCGAAAAAGCGGAATAAGCGCAACAAGCACCATCTTTTGATTGGCGAATGCGCAGTGCTGTGTTTATAATAAAAACAATTCTCATTTGAATTGTTTGGGTTTCAACAGGCACTTGCGCGACCATGCTTCAAGCGGTTCACACCAGTATTCATCCAACAACAGGCATTCAAGGCTTGCACGACATTGACCTTCACGTGCCCAAGGTCGTGGTGTCAGTCTGCGCACCGGAGCAAAGCCCGGAATGGGCTGCCTGGCTGTATGAAATTGGTTTTATTCCCGGCGAAACGGTGGTGGTTCTTACCCGAGGCATGCCTGGTTCCGACCCATTGGTGGTTCGCGTTGGCGACTCCACCTTCGCCCTTCGGCGCGCAGAGGCCGCTTGTGTCAATGTGGCTGATTCCCTCTCTGGAGCCTTCAAGGCCGCAGCATGAACCAGCAGGTTGTGCACTTCTTCAAGGGCGGCCCCTTGGTGGCCTTGGTCGGCAATCCCAATTGTGGCAAAACCGCACTTTTTAACCGCCTGACTGGCAGCAACCAGAAAGTGGCCAACTACGCCGGCGTCACGGTGGAGCGCAAGGAAGGCAAAATGCTGACCAGCCATGGCAAGGCTTTGCGTGTGCTCGATTTGCCCGGCGCCTACAGCCTGCACCCCCGTTCTCCAGACGAAGCGGTCACCGTGAATGTGTTGTACGGCCGTGCCCAAGGTGAAAAGCGCCCAGACCTGGTGGTGTGTGTGGTGGATGCCACGCATCTGCGCCGCAATTTGCGCCTCGTGCTGGCTGTTAAACGCTTGGGCATTCCGTGTGTGGTGGCCCTCAACATGGTCGATTTGGCTGAAAAGCAGGGCTTGCACATTGATTTGGACGGACTGTCCCGCGAACTGGGTTTGCCGGTGGTTAAAACCGTGGCCATTGTCGGGGATGGCGCGCAAGCTTTGCGTGCCTTGCTCGATCAACCCGATGTGTGGAAAGGCGGTGTGGATGGCTTGGTGGCTGCCGAGTCTGGCTGCAATCAAAATCCTGAACTGGATGCACGTGGCGATCACGAGGCCGTCAAGGGCATTTTGGAACGCTTGCAACTGGATGGCCTTGTCCCACAGCACACCAGTGACCGCATTGACCGTGTGGTGCTACACCCGGTGATTGGTCCAGCTTTGTTGGCCGTTATTTTGTTTTTTATTTTCCAGGCTGTGTTCACCTGGGCCAAAGCACCCATGGACTTGATCGATGCCGGTGCAACGCAGTTGGGCGCCTGGGTGGGTTCCTTGCTGCCCGATGGCTGGTTCAAAAGCCTGATGGTGGACGGCGTGATTGCGGGCGTGGGTGGCGTGTTTGTATTCCTGCCCCAAATTCTGATTTTGTTCTTCTTCATCCTCATTCTTGAAGAGTCTGGTTATTTGCCCAGGGCTGCGTTTTTACTCGATCGAATCATGGGTGGCGTGGGCTTGTCGGGTCGATCTTTCATACCGTTGCTTTCCAGCTTCGCCTGTGCCATTCCGGGCATCATGGCGGCCCGCACCATCAACAATCCGCGTGACCGGCTGGTCACCATCCTGATTGCACCGCTCATGACCTGCTCGGCACGGCTGCCCGTGTACGCGCTGCTGATAGGCGCTTTTGTGCCATCCCGAGCCCTGTGGGGTGGGGTGGAGTTGCAGGGCGTTGTGTTGTTTGTGCTGTATCTGGCGGGCATTTTGAGTGCCATGCTGGTGGCCTGGGTCTTGAAGCAGTTCACAACCCGTGGTCAGGTCCGCTCCCTCATGATGGAGCTGCCCAGCTACCATTGGCCGCGCCTGTGGAACGTTGGTCTGGGGCTGTGGCAGCGGGTGCTGATTTTTCTGCGCCGGGTGGGCGGCATCATTCTGGGCTTGACCATTCTGTTGTGGTTTTTGGCGAGCTTCCCGGCGCCCCCGGTTGGGGCCACAGGGGCACCCATTGAATACAGCATGGCGGGCATGCTGGGCAAAGCACTGGCCGTGGTGTTTCACCCCATCGGGTTTAACTGGCAAATCAGCATTGCCCTGGTTCCCGGGCTTGCGGCCCGTGAAGTGGCGGTGAGTTCGCTCGGCACAGTGTATGCACTGTCGTCGGCAACCGAGGACACCGCACAGGCCTTGATGCCGCTGATTGCCCAGGGCTGGACCCTGGCAACCGCATTTTCTTTGTTGGCTTGGTATGTGTTTGCGCCGATGTGCCTTAGCACGCTGGCCACCATTCGGCGCGAAACAGGCGGGTGGACCATGCCGCTGGCTGCGGCAGGCTATCTGTTTGTGCTGGCTTACGTGGCGTCGTTCATCACGTACCACGCAAGCCTGGCCTTGGGCCTATAGCCAAAACCACAGGTTCTGTTAGGGGTTCTTGATGGCTTCAACAGAAATCAGCAGTTTCACCTCGGGTTTAAAACCCATGGCCAAACCGTAATCCACACCAAAATCTCCGCGGTTAATCACGGCTTCGGCATCGGCACCACACACCTCACGCTTGGCAAACGGATGGGGTTTGCACAAAAACTCATTCACCTTGAGGGTCACTGGCTTGGTCACGCCTTTCAAGGTGAGCTGGCCGGGAATGGACACCAATTTGTTGCCTTCAAAAACAAACTTGTCGCTGACAAAACGTGCTGTGGGGTATTTGGCCGTGTCGAAAATATCTGGGCCAATCGCGTGCTCATTCATTTTTTGAAAACCAAAGTCGATGCTGGCCATCTGGATGGTCACATCCACCTTGCCGGTTTTTGCCGCGGCGTCGAAGCTCACAGTCCCTTCAGATTTGTTGATTTTGCCGCGCCATTTTGACACGCCACCCATGTGGTCAGCTTCAAACGCAGGGTAGGTGTGGCTGGGGTCGATCGTGTATTCAGCGGCGTGGGCAGCACCTGCAAACGCTGCAAAACCCAAGGACAGTGAAAGAAATTTCGCGATGAACGTTGATGCCTTCATGGATGCTCCGGTGACTCAGGTTGAAACAAACCTTGAGTGTACGGGCAGGGTGATGCAAACCTGCATCAAAAGCTTGAAGAAGTCATTCAAATCGTTTGAATGACTCCAGTCTGATGGATGAACGCAGCGTCTTCCGGTGCCTTAGAGTTCGACCCGTGTTTTTGCAAGGCTGGGTGTTTCACGGCCTGTGTCCGCAAACTCCACAAACTCGGCAATGCAATTGGCCACCCATTCCGAATGGGTCTGGATCACCCAGTGGTGGGCCTCCACATCCCTTCGCCACAGGTTGCTCACGTAGGGGTAGCAAGATTCCACCATGGGCGGCGTCACAAATTTGTCTTTGGTGGGCACCAGCAGTTGAACCGGTACCGATGTTTGTCGAATGCGCGGGTTGCTCAACCTGGGCACCATGTTGGCGCGGTACAGGTTAATGCCATTCACGCCATCTTTGCGCTGAGACCCGTTGGCTTCAACAGCCTGGCCTTCCATCCGTTTCAAAATGCCCGGCCAAGCCTTGTCCAGGCCCAATTTCCAGACCGAGGGGGCCAGCAGTGGCAACTGGAAAGCCGCCACGTACCACGAGTGCACGGCTTGGCCCAGCACCTGTCCCAAGGCCTTCCGGTTACCCATGGTCAAACCCTGCCGGAACCACTGCCCGATGTGGTCCAGGCAAGGTCCGGAAATACTGGTGTAGCTGGCAATGCGGGGTTTCAGGCGATGGTCTGTCACGCTTTCCCAGGTTTGTATGGAACCCCAATCATGCGCCACCAAATGCACGGGTTGCGTGGGGCAAACCGCCCGCATCACCGCCTGCAAGTCTTCCGACAGTTTGGTCAGCGTGTAGTCCCACATCCAGCCGGGTTCGGTGGATTCTCCGCAACCTCGCACGTCATAGGTCACCACATGAAAATGATGGTACAGATACTCAATCACCGGGTTCCAGACAGCGCTGTTGTCGGGGTACCCGTGCACCAGAATGATGGTTGGATTTTGCGGGTCGCCGTAAGCCGTCACTGCAAGGTCTACGTCGCCGGAGTGGACCACCTGTCGCGTATTGACCAGATGTTGAAGGGTGCTTGTCTCTGCCATGGTTTTTATTGTGTGTAGGTGTTTGATTTAACTTTATAACCTCCTTGCGTACATTGAATGGGACAAGCTTTTAGAGTGGCAACTCCAAATAAGCAAATAACTAAAAAATAGAATGACTTAGACCGTTTTTTGCGGCGCTGCGCTATCATGGGCGCCACTGCAAACTTTGCCGCACTGCGGCGCTTTAATACACCAGCCATGTCCAATTTGATTCAAGAACACGTCACTGAAGTTCATCACTGGAACGACACGCTTTTCAGTTTCAAAACCACCCGCAGCCCGGGCTTGCGTTTTCACAACGGACATTTCGTGATGATTGGCCTGGAAGTGGAGGGCAAACCCCTGTTGCGTGCCTACAGCATTGCCAGCGCCAACTATGAAGAGCACCTCGAGTTTTTCAGCATCAAAGTACCCGATGGCAAACTGACCTCGCGCTTGCAGCATTTGAAAGTGGGCGACCCAGTGCTGGTCAGCAAAAAGCCCACCGGCACTTTGGTGATCGACGACCTCAAGCCGGGCAAGAACCTGTTCATGTTTGGTACCGGTACTGGCCTCGCTCCATTCATGGCCTTGATCAAAGACCCAGACGTGTACGAGCGCTTTGAAAAGGTGGTGCTGGTGCACGGCGTGCGCTACGTGAGCGAATTGGCCTATGGTGAATACATCACCGAGGAATTGCCCAACAACGAATTTCTGGGTGAAGAAGTTCGCAAAAAGCTGATTTATTACCCCACGGTGACCCGTGAGGAATTCAAAAACATCGGGCGTATTACCACACTGATGGAAAATGGCGACTTGTGCAAAGACATCGGTTTGCCACCCCTAAACCCGGAAACAGACCGCGCCATGATTTGCGGCAGCCCCAGCATGCTGGCCGACATCCGCTCCATTCTGGACGCCAAAGGTTTTGTGGTCTCGCCGGGCATTGGCGAGCCTGGTGATTATGTGTTCGAGCGGGCGTTTGTCGAAAAGTAATCGCCACCTGCGCAGCAAGGCCAACAAAAAAGCCAACCGAAACCGGTTGGCTTTTTTTATGCGGTGATGACAAAGCCCACAGCGGGCAGGGCGCTACAACACACCGAAGTGCATCATGGCCATCAACTGGCCTTCACCCACCAGGAAGCCCAGCACAGCACCCACGATGATCAAAATCCATTCCTCTTGTTTGAAGACCGGGCGAAGCAGGCCTTCAAATTCCAGGGGAGTCATGGCCTGCATTTTTTTGCCCACCACGTTTTCAATGTCCAACGAGGTTTGAACGTAGCTTTCTGCATGCATGATCACGTCTTCCAGACGCTCCATCAAAAGCTCGGCGGTGTCCTGCTTCATTTTCTGGAAGGTTTCGGCACCCACCGCCATGACCACAAACGGTTTGACAATGCTGGCTTTGCTGTCGACCATTTCCCTAACCCGTTCATCCACCATTTTCTGGACCCGTTCGGACAAGGGGCCCGCCACCATTTCACCGATGATGGTGTGTGGGGTCAAAATGTCGTTGGCGATGATTTTCGCGTAATCGGCTGCCACCTTCTGTTGACGCTTCAGGAACAAACCTTGAATGGTGTAGGAGCCAAATGGAATGGGCTTCTTGGGTTCGAACAGAATGTTCAGCGCAACCCAGTCGGAAATAAAGCCCACCAGGAAACCAAAGGTTGGCAAAATCCAGGGCTCTTTCAAAAAGATCCACAGGGACATCTGCACCAAGCCAATCATGAAACCGAAGTACAGGCCTGACACGCCAAAAAACTTGAATTCGTCTCGGCCCACCTCCTGGAAAATGCGGTTCAGCAGGTGCTTGTCCTTCATCAGGATCCGAATCACCAGGGCCTTCAAGTCCATGATTTCATCAATGTTTTTCTTGATGTCTTCCATGACGCTGGTGATGACGCCCGGCACATCCTTTTTGACACGATCAATCAGCTTTCGCTGGGCAAAGTTCGGCAGGCTTTCCCAAAGCCGCGGTTGATGACGCGACATCACCTCTCGGATGATGCTTTCAATCACCTCCATGGCCGGGCCTTCCAATTCTTTGCCCAAGCGTTCGGAGTCGAGTTTGGAGACCACTTCTCGAACGGAGACCAGTTTGGTGGTGATGGTGTCCACTGCAATTGAGGCCATGCGCAATGCATTGCGGGGCACAATGCCTTGCCACCCAAAAAAGGGTGGAATGCCGACAAACTTCATCGGGTAGAACATCATTTTGACCGCAGCAATCTTGGTGATGTATCCCAAGATGGCCGCGACAATGGGAATGGAACCGTAGATCAGGTAATTGGCCTGAACATCGGCCCAAATGTTAGCCCAGTTCATTGAAGGCGTCCCCTAAGAGTTTTTAGTTTTTATTGATAGAGTATTAGATATATTGGTGCTCGCTGCTCGGTGTTGTAATAAACCTTGAAAAACCGTTGCACCATTGCGGAAGTATAACGGCCAAATTTCCGGCCAAGTGCCAATACATCTAGATCAATAATTTTTATCATCAAATCGGGGCTTCGTTTTGGAATTTTCCTTTTCGCATCTGGGCTTGCCAGTGTGGGCGGTGTTTTTGTCAGCGGGTTTGGGTGGTTTGCTCCTGGCCTGGGGTTTTCAGGCCGCCGCTTTCTGGCTCATGTTCAATCCCCAGGAATTCAAGGGCATCCGGATTCCTCTGTTTCGAAAACTGGGCTTACATCAGCTGGGGCTTGAGGGTTTGGGCTGGCAAGGCCTGGTGCCTCATCAAAAAAACATCATGGCCGAAATTGCAGTGCGGTTGATGACCCACAAGCTGTTGCCTTTGGATGAAATGATTCGGCGCATTCCTGCACAAGGTTTGTCCGACCGCTTGACACCACCCATGCAGGAAACGGCTGACCTGGCCTGTCGCGAGGTCATGTTGCGTCACAAACCCACCCTCTGGGAAAGCCTTCCGAGCTTCATTCAGAACTCCATCATCATGCGGATTCGGGGGATTGTGCCCAGCTCGGCCAAGCAAATCATTCTGGATTTGCAGAAAAAGCCTGCTTACTACCTTAGCCTTAAGACGTTGGTGCTGGACGTGATCAACACCAAGCCATTTTTGGTGGTGGACCTGTTCAAGAGTGCGGGCCGTGACCCGATGGCTTACATCCTCCGCTTTGCCCTGTTTGCGGGTTTGGTGGTCGGGTTGGGTTTGGTTGCTCTAAACCACTTCAATATTCAATGGTATGTGTCTGCAATGGCTGGTTTAATTCTTGGGGCTGTCGCCAATTCGTTGGCGCTCCAGAGCCTGTTTTTTCATCCAGACCATGGGCGTGTGCGCTTGGGGCGTTTTACCGGTTTCTTCTTCAGGGACCAGCGCCACATTGCCGAAATGTTTGCCCAAACAGCGGCCAGGGAAGTACTCACCACTGAAAATATTGTTCTGGCCCTGTGTCGCGGCCCCAATTCAGTCAACTTGTCCACCTTGATTGAGCACCATGTTCAGAAGGCCATGGACCTGGAGTCCGCAGGGATCAAGCCATTGCTGGTCACGCTGTTGGGGGCAGAGCAATGGGTGGCCATCAAGCGGGATGCCTCGCAGGTGTTTGCCAGCAAACTGGAGTCGCACCTCATGGCTGCCAGAGTCTATCTAAACGACGCTTTGCGCATTGAAGAAGTGATTGTAGAGCGGCTTGCGGCCTTGCCACCCCTGGAGTTTGAGCGGGCCCTTCGACCCGTATTTTCCCGCTATGAATGGATGATGCCGTTGATCGGCGCCGTCTGGGGCAGCGTGCTGGGCATCCTGATCTTTGTGTTGACCTAGTCTGGCTGAATCCATTGATGTTTCTTGCCAGTATCACTACCAACGTGGTGATTGATCACAATAATGACAATTGGAGGCAGCATGGCAGCACAGGTTATTGGTACCGTCGGTGATGTAGAAGGCACTGTCACGGTGATGAGAAATGGTGAAACCATTGCGCTGAAATCGGGTGAGCCGGTTTCCGCGGGTGATGTGATCACCGCCGGTCAGGATGGGCGTACCTCCATCACCTTGGCAGACCAATATGGTCAGCCCATGGGCAAGCTGATGGTTGCCCCTTCCGGTAGCGTGATCGTCGACACCACCATGAAAGGCGACAAGCTGGCCTACGTGTTTGAAGCGTTGTCGCAAGATGGCGTGACCATTGCCAATCTGGATCCCGAGTTTGCAGACCAAGTGGTTATGCAGGGCGTGGAAGCCACCGGCGAAGGTTCAGGCGGTGGTTTGCTGGGCCTGTTTGATGGCGGATTGTTGGCCGGCATGGCCCTGGACAGCACCGCCGCGGCGGTTGGCGCGGGTGCCATTGGCATTGGTTTGCTGTCTTCCGGCAGTGACGAGGGCACAGGGCCGACGTCGACATCGTCGGGCGGCACAGGGACGCCCAGCGAAAATGGTGGCGGAACAACGGGCGGCACGACAGGTACGCCTTTGGACGCGGCTTTGGATCCCATTTTTGGTGCCGCGGAAGGCACCCCTTTGGCGGCAGTCACAGGCCCCTTGAGTGATGCAATTTCTGCAGGCGCCAGTGGTGGTGGCAGTGCAGGTGGCGATGCTGGCCCAACCGGAACCCCGCTCGATGCAGTGCTTGGCCCTGTGGCCGACGCTGCGGGTGGTGCAGGTGGCGGCGGCACAACCGATGGACCAACTGGCACACCTTTGGACATGGTGTTGGCGCCTTTGGCCGACGCTGCGGGTGGCGCAGGTGGCGGCGGTACGACCGATGGCCCCACAGGCACCCCGTTGGACATGGTGCTTGGTCCATTGGCTGATGCTGCGGGTGGTGCCGGCGGTGGCGGCACGACCGATGGCCCCACAGGCACACCTTTGGACATGGTGCTCGGCCCCTTGGCTGATGCTGCTGGTGGTGGCGCCGGTGGTGATGCTGGCGGCAGCGCGGGTGGAACCACAGGCACGCCTTTGGACATGGTGTTGGACCCGTTGATGGGAGCTGCGGCAGGGACGCCGTTGTCCTCCGTGGCCAGCATGCTGGACCCATCGGCTTTGGACCCAGTGACCAGCAATTTGCCGGTTTAATGTCAATATCTTGAAACAAGGGGGCAGACATCGTCTGCCCCTTTTCCATTCATGAACCTCATTCAGCCCAACGGTCAGCCGCGCTGGGGTCGTTTCGACGCCTTGCCCGATAATATTAACTGGCGTGACTTTGACGCCCGAACAGCCTTGGGGCGTCCTCGTCCTGCTTGGGTCAAGCCCTGGTTGATGAAACACTTTGACTTCTATGGGCTAAGCGCACCAGGATTTACCTTCGGTTTGGGCCTCGTGCGTTTGGGGCTTGTTAATTCGGTGTTTGCCTACATGGTTCAACATGGGAACCTCCGCCAGCGATTGCAGTTCGATTTGCCCTTGGACATGGGGTTGACGGTGGATTACCAGCCCTTGGGCACAAGCCACTGGAAACACCCTTGGTTGAAGCAGCACTGGGTGCGCTCGCATCGAGAGTCAACGTTGCGGCGTCTAGAGTTCAGCTTGGGCCCGCATTTCAGCGGTGAAGTTGAATTGCTGTGCACGCCCGGCGAAGTGCTGTCCATGAATACCCCCATTGGCAACACCGGGTTTGCCTACGCCCAAAAAACCAGTGCCTGCCTGGTGCGCGGTCAAATCCGTTGTGGTACGTCGGCTACTGAGCTGCCGGAACATACCGGGTGTTATCACGACTGGACAGCAGGCTTTCTGCGGCGCGAAACGTTCTGGAATTGGGCCTGCGCAACGGGCATGGATGACACCGCTCAAACCCGCTTGTCCATCAACTTGGCCCGCGGAGTCAATGAGACCAGCGCACATGAAAACGTGGTTTGGGTTGATGGGCAACGTCACGACCTGCCTTTGGTGTTGTTTGACTATGACCGTGACAACGTCTTGAAGCCATGGCGCGTTTATTCCCAATGCGGTCAGGTTGATTTGCAATTCACCCCGATTGGCAGCATTGACGATCACCGGAACTTGGGTGTCTTGGCCAGTCGTTTCAATCAATGCCATGGCGAGTTTTCGGGTACGCTAGCGGTCGCTGGCCTGGGAAGGACGTTCCAACTGAATTCACTGACCGGCTGGTGTGAAGACCACTATGCAAAATGGTGAAGTTCACCATTCAACACTGGCCAAGCGCTTGGCCCATCGGAGCTGACATGAAAAGAATGTGTGTGATGGTTGTCGGGTTACTGCTGACGTTGCAAGGCCTGCAGGGCTGTGCTGTGGCCTCCGCCACAGCAGGTGCCGCCATTTCCGTCACCGGTGCTGTGGTGTCAACAGGCATCCGGGTCACCGGGGCTGTGGTTGAGGCCGGTGTGGACGCCGTGTCGGGCGACTAAGTTTTTCTGATTAGACTTCAACCATTTCGAAATCAGACTTGGCAACGCCACAGTCTGGGCATAGCCAGTCCGCAGGAACATCCGCCCAGGCGGTTCCAGGCGCAATGCCTTCTGAGGGCATGCCTGCTGCTTCCGAGTAGGTCAGGCCACAAACAATGCAAACATAGGTTTTCATGGGTTGACTCCAGTGTGCGTATCCAACGACCGCCATGCTATCAACACCTGTCTGCAAAAAGTGGAGGATGCCCTCACTTGGTCAATCATTCACATCAGTTAGGGTTTGTCTCATCTGTTCCGCACGCTTTCTTTCGGGGTTTCCTCATCCGGACACCCTGAAAAACCGATAGACTCTCCGCTAATAACAGTTAACGATCGACGTCGCTCGAGGAGAATGTGTATGGCAGTCAGTGTAGACACGGTGCGTGAAGCGCTGCGCAGTGTCATCGA
The DNA here is from genome assembly GCF_036405155.1 of Limnobacter sp. Taxonomy (GTDB): domain Bacteria; phylum Pseudomonadota; class Gammaproteobacteria; order Burkholderiales; family Burkholderiaceae_B; genus Limnobacter. The sequence goes on from NZ_DASWYD010000006.1 coordinate 305,252, forward strand.
CCCCAATCTCGGTAAGGATTTGGTGTCCGCAAAGCAAATTAAGAACATCCAAGTCGATGGCGGTGATGTCAGCCTTGACCTCGAACTGAGCTATCCCGGTAAAAGCCAGTTGGATGGGTTGCGCAAACAAGCCATTGCGGCAGTGCGCACCGTTGCTGGTGTTGAAAACGTCAGTGTGAATGGTTCGATCAAGATTCAAACCCATGCAGTTCAGCGCGGCTTAAAGCCGATGCCCAACGTCAAGAATATTATTGCGGTGGCTTCCGGCAAGGGTGGGGTGGGCAAAAGCACCACCGCTGTTAACCTGGCGCTGGCGTTGTCTGCCGAGGGTGCTCGGGTTGGCATGCTGGATGCCGACATCTACGGCCCTTCACAGCCCACCATGCTCGGTATCACAGGGCGCCCTCAATCGGAGGACGGTCAAATCATTGACCCCATGGAAGGCCACAACATTCAGGCCATGTCCATTGGCTTTTTGATTGATGAAGACACCCCCATGGTTTGGCGCGGCCCCATGGTCACCAGCGCACTGGAGCAGTTGCTCAAGCAAACCAACTGGCGTGATCTGGATTATCTGATTGTCGACATGCCCCCCGGCACCGGTGACATTCAGTTGACCTTGTCGCAGAAAGTGCCGGTGACTGGCGCTGTCATTGTGACCACCCCCCAGGACATTGCACTGCTGGACGCCCGCAAGGGTTTGAAAATGTTCGAAAAGGTGGGTGTTCCCATTCTGGGCATTGTTGAAAACATGGCCATTCATGTGTGTTCCAACTGTGGTCACCAGGAACATATTTTTGGACAGGGCGGGGGGCAGAAAATGGCGGCCGACTACAATCTGCATTACCTCGGTGGTTTGCCGCTGGACATCCGAATTCGCGAGCAGGCAGACTCTGGAAAACCGACCGTGATTGCCGACCCCGATGGCGATCTTGCAAAGTCTTACAAGGACATTGCTCGCAAAGTGGCCGTTCGGATTGCCGAACAATCCAAAGACATGTCTTTGAAATTCCCCTCCATCGTCGTACAAAACACCTGATCAACCATGTCGAGTGGTTCGCCATTTTCCCGATTCAACCAGGCTTATTCAGGACCTGGTCGACTCGGGGTGTGGCGGGAACCCAATTTGATGCTGGATTTGGGGGGCAACCTCGCCGTCTGGTGTGAACCCGCCGATCCCGTTTCCCCTCACCAGTCTGACATTCCATGGATGGTCCTGCATGGCGGTCCTGGTGGCCGCCTGTCCGCGGCCCATGTTGCACCACTGCGTCAACTGGGGCTGCCTTGGTTTGGGTTCGACCAACGCAACAGCGGGCTGAGCGAGGACATTGATTTCTCCGCCATTGACACGCAACGGCTCATCGACGACGCCCTTCAAGTGGCTGACCATGTGGGGCTTGAACGTTTTCACATTCTTGGAGGCTCTTGGGGAGCCACGCTTGCAGTCGCTTTGGCGGCGCATGCACCCGAGCGAGTGGCCGGTATCGTCCTGCGTGCGCCTTTCATTCCTTGGGCATTGAGGGTGGACGCATTCATTGCTGAACTGGAACAACTGGATCCGAATTTGTTTGCGCGTGCAGTCAAACCAGGATCCCGGGGGCAAGCCTTGTTTGACAAGGTGTTGACTGGGGCCCCGGCGGACCAATTGTTGGCGGTGCGGGTTTGGAATGCACTGGAAAACTCGCTTTTGCAGACTTCCCGTGAGCCTGGGCCCGTCGGATTGCCCGCTCTGACTGTCGACCAGCAAGAGGCATTGCTGCGCAAATACAGATTGCAAGCCCATTTTTTGAGCCATGGTTGTTTTATATCCATGGACCAGTGGGCACGTGATCTATCCATTTGCGCACAAGCGGAATGGTCCATCGCCATTGTTCAAGGTGAGCAGGATCGCGTATGCCCACCGGGCGGTGCCTTGCTGTTGTCAGAAATGCTGCCCAGGTCAACTTTGCATTTGAAGTCGGGTCTTGGACACTTGCCAGATTCTGCCGCCATGATCCAAACCGTTTCTGATGCCATCGCCAAACTGCTCGATTCATCGATTTCTGCACGATAAGCCGCACAACGGAGCACTTTCGGAACCTGGACTCCAAAAAGTTCCACTGAATTCATGTCACTGATTTCAGGCATCCCGATGAAACATCCTCAGCAGCGTCCATCATTCTCGCCAGCATCCCGTCCCGCCGCAAATGCCAACCCGGCCAAGCCCACTCAAAATTATCGTGCACCCACAGCACCAGAGTCGCCGAGGCCGTCCTCGGGTGTAAAGCCTGCCCAAGCCCCGCTGGTCAACGGGTTCTTGAACGCCGATTCCGACATGCTGCACCAGGCGCTTCGCTTGGCTGGGCTTGAATGGTTTGATGGGGAGGGCATGATTCTCGGTCGTAGCCAGGGCCAAGATGTGTACTTTCGCCCAGGTCAGTCGGCCCAGCAGCGCTGGGTTGTGCTGGGTGTTCCGTTGTACAACATGAACATGCCCAATGCGGCGGAACTGTGTCTCCACTTCCTGGCCGAAGCTTTTGATATGGCCCATGTGCTGGATTTTCACGTTCAAGTGGGTATCAACATGGACACCGAGATGCTCGAGTTTCTGATTCAGTTGCCCTTGGAGAATGTGTCGCCATCCGAGTTCGGGGAGTTGGTCAAACATTTTGTTGAAACCTTGACCAGCTCAATGCAAGCCGAAGTGGAGGGTATTCTTAACGGCCTGCAGCAAGCGGGTTGAATCATCGGTTACCATTCGGCCATTGAATGATCGATGGGGATGGACATGAGTATCAAGGCAGACAAATGGATACGCCGCATGGCGGTGGAACACGGCATGATCGAGCCTTTTGAACCTGGACAGGTTCGCCATGTGGACAATCGAAAAATTGTGTCCTACGGTACATCCAGCTACGGCTACGACATCCGCTGTGCCGACGAATTCAAGATTTTTACCAACATCAACAGCACCATCGTCGATCCCAAAAATTTCGATGAAAAGAGTTTTGTCGATTTCAAAGGCGATGTGTGCATTATTCCGCCCAATTCATTTGCCCTGGCCCGCACGGTTGAATACTTCCGGATTCCACGGAACGTGCTCACCATTTGCCTGGGCAAAAGCACATACGCACGCTGTGGCATCATCGTCAACGTCACGCCCTTTGAACCCGAGTGGGAAGGGTATGTGACCTTGGAGTTTTCGAACACAACGCCACTGCCTGCCAAAATTTATGCGGGTGAAGGTTGTGCGCAGGTGCTGTTTTTCGAAAGCGATGAAGTCTGTGAAGTGTCCTACAAAGACCGTGGCGGAAAGTACCAAGGCCAGCACGGCGTGACTTTGCCAAAAACCTGATCACAGCAAGCTCAGGGTTCTGGTTTCATTGCCCCGCTGGCCCTTGTTGAAGGGCCGCATATTGCCCTTCCAGTCCCCCAACAGCACTGTGCATTTCGCCAATAAAAAACAGACCACAGTGATTCCACAGATGGCTGCCCCAATGGTTGAAAGCCCCACCACCAAATGGCTGGTGGGTATCGAAAGGGCGGTGGAGGCGGCATACAGCAGGCAAGAGGACAGCCGATGACCCAACAGTTCGCCCATCCGCTTTTTTAAAACCCCCTGGTTCAGCAGCCTGGCGGTGTACTTGTCCCACGAAAGAAAGAGGCGATTGGTGACCTGAAAGAGGGTGTGCCCCGTGATCATCAAACCGCGGGTTAATCGACCATACTGGTGCAAGTTGTTCCACATGTAATCGCAGTGGGTTCTGCGCTCAATGGCGGGCAAGGCATCGGCTTCAGAGCTTTTGCTTCGACTGATTTGCCACTCCAAACCCCGGGCCAGCCTTCTGAGTAGGGTGAAGTCGGAATGCCGGGCCCACTCAACACATTTCTCTTTTCTATTTTCTAGACAGCGGGAAGCGCGGTGTTGCGCAGACCAACCCAACCCCTTGTCGGGTTGACTGCTCTGTTTAATCGGTTCACCAGCAACCGCTAAAGCGGCGCCAATGGCCTGTTTGTTGACCAAGGCCAACGCCGACAACGACAACACCGTCGACAACAAGTAAAAAGCCGCACCAGCCGCCTTGTTCACTGAAATGCCCATGACATTCATTTTGCCGGTCACCAGTCGACCAGCGCCCGATCCAATCACAGCGGCCAGGTCTGAATTGCGTCCATTCGACAGGGTTTTCCGGACCAAGCGCTCCACAATGCTGGAGATGTCGGCGCAAATTTCGCCCATTTCCTCGGTCCATTTGGCTGCATAACAAAGAAAGCGCACAAAGCCGCCAGGCTTGATGGTGGGGCAAATCAGCAGTGTGTCCAGACGATGTCGGGTGTCGTCGGTTTGCTTCCTTAAACGAACAATCCGTTTGTAGCAAGACTCGTGGTTGTTGAGGCCTCGCTCGACTTCTTTGACCGCACTGCGCCACGACTTCGGGAATCTGAAGTCGCTGTTGCCGGGCGCCACAACGGGGCCGGTGTTACTGGGTGAAATGCGCGTCATGCCGGACAGCAAAGGGTGGCGTTGCCCGGATTGGGCCATCCTTTTTTGACATTCCTGTGACATCACTCTTTGTGATTAGATTTGTCGGTCTAAGACCCTATTTTTCATGCTGCAAATGGACCGAATTGCGGGTTTTTCTTGGATCAACCTCCCCTGTGATGGATAATGCAGGCTTCCACGTGCCAAGCCGTTGGCCATCGTTTGTTGAAGACAGGACCACCCGAATGAAATTTCGCTTTCCCATCGTCATCATTGACGAAGATTTCCGCTCCGAGAACGCTTCTGGACTGGGTATTCGTGCGCTTGCCGATGCCATTGAGGCCGAAGGCGTGGAAGTGCTGGGTGTCACCAGCTACGGTGACTTAAGCCAGTTTGCGCAACAGCAAAGCCGAGCCAGTGCTTTTATTCTGTCCATTGACGATGAAGAGTTTGGCTTGGGCAGCAAGCAAGAGGTGGACACCGCGCTCACCAGTCTGAAAAGCTTTGTGGAAGAGATCCGGTTCAAGAATGCGGACATTCCCATCTATCTGTATGGCGAAACCCGCACATCGCGCCACATTCCCAATGCCATTCTGAAAGAGTTGCATGGCTTCATTCACATGTTTGAAGACACACCTGAATTTGTGGCCCGACACATCATCCGCGAAGCAAAAAGCTACCTGGATTCACTGGCGCCACCGTTTTTCCGGGCCCTGGTTCACTACGCGCAGGATGGCTCCTATTCTTGGCATTGCCCCGGGCACTCGGGTGGTGTGGCGTTTTTGAAAAGCCCTGTGGGCCAAATGTTTCACCAATTTTTTGGCGAAAACATGCTGCGGGCCGATGTGTGCAACGCCGTGGATGAATTGGGCCAGTTGTTGGACCACACCGGGCCAGTGGCGGCTTCTGAACGCAATGCTGCCCGCATTTTCAATGCAGACCACTGCTTTTTTGTGACCAACGGCACCTCCACCTCCAACAAAATGGTGTGGCATGCCAACGTGGCCCCGGGCGACATTGTGGTGGTGGACCGAAACTGTCACAAGTCTATTTTGCACTCCATCACCATGACCGGCGCTATTCCGGTGTTCCTCACGCCCACGCGCAACCACTTGGGTTTGATTGGCCCAATTCCGCTGGACGAGTTCAAGCCCGAGAGCATCCGCAAGAAGATTGAAAGCCATCCGTTTGCCAGCAAGGCCAAAAACAAGAAGCCGCGCATTTTGACCATCACACAAAGCACCTATGACGGTGTGTTGTACAACGTGGAAATGATCAAGGAAACACTGGGCTCCGAGATTGATACCCTGCATTTTGATGAAGCCTGGCTGCCCCATGCCAGTTTCCACTCGCTGTACAAAAACATGCACGCCATTGGCCGTGATCGCCCGCGCACCAAAGACGCCTTGGTGTTTTCCACCCAGTCCACGCACAAGCTGCTGGCCGGTTTGTCGCAGGCGTCGCAAATTCTGGTGCAGGAGTCCGAGAACCGCAAACTGGACCGCCACGTGTTCAATGAGGCCTACCTCATGCACACCTCCACCAGCCCGCAGTACGCCATCATTGCCAGCTGCGATGTGGCGGCGGCCATGATGGAGCCCCCGGGCGGCACGGCCTTGGTTGAAGAAAGCATTGTGGAAGCGCTGGATTTCCGCCGGGCCATGCGCAAAGTGTCTGAGGAATTTGGCGATGACTGGTGGTTCAAGGTCTGGGGACCGGACGTTCTGAGTGCCGATGGTGCTGGCGATCAGGATGACTGGATGATCCACGCCGAAGACCCTTGGCACGGTTTTGGCAAGCTGGCCAACGGCTTTAACATGCTCGACCCCATCAAGGCCACCATTGTGAACCCGGGTCTGGACGTGAACGGGCAGTTTGCCGACACCGGTATTCCAGCCTCCATCGTGACCAAATACCTGGCCGAGCATGGCGTTATTGTCGAAAAGACAGGCCTGTATTCCTTCTTCATCATGTTCACCATCGGCATCACCAAGGGCCGTTGGAACACGCTGGTGACTGCCTTGCAGCAGTTCAAGGACGATTACGACAAAAACCAGCCCTTGTGGCGAGTCATTCCCGAGTTTTGTCAGGCCCACCCGCGTTACGAGCGCATGGGCTTGCGCGACCTGTGCCACAAAATTCACGACATGTACCGCAAAAAGGACGTCGCCCGCTTGACCACCGAGATGTACCTGTCGGACATGCAGCCCGCCATGGTGCCTGCTGAAGCCTATGCCAAAGTGGCGCATCGGGAAATTGAGCGTGTGGCCATTGATGAACTGGAAGGGCGCATCACCTCAGCCTTGCTCACGCCGTACCCACCGGGCATTCCCTTGTTGATTCCGGGCGAAATTTTCAACGCCACCATTGTGGATTACCTGAAGTTTGCCCGTGAGTTCAACGCCCAGTTCCCTGGGTTTGAGACCGATATTCACGGCTTGGTCGAGGTGGAAAACGACAATGGCGATGTGGAGTACTTTGTGGACTGCGTGAAGGTATAAAGCCAAAACGCTGTTGCATCAGGCGCCTGGGTTTAACACCCCCAGCGCCTGTTCAAGGTCTGCCTTCAGGTCCCTAAAGGTTTCAAGCCCCACTGCCAAGCGCAGCATGGGGCCGCATTCACCCAACAGGCTCATCAAGTGAGCCCGACGTGAGTCTGGAATATTCACCACCAAGCCCAGGCTTTCAGGGCCGCCCCATGAATAGGCAATCCGGAACAGTTTCAAGCGGTCTATCACCGCGCAGGCATCTGCATCGCTGAAGCGCTGGTGCAAGGTCACGGCAAACACACTGGCAGCACCCGTAAAGTCGCGTTTGAACCAAGCATGGCCAGGGCACGAGGGCAGGGCCGGGTGCAACACGGTTTTGACCGCAGGGTGCAGGCTCAACCAGTGAGCCAAGTCCAACGCTGTTTTGGCCTGTGCTTCAAATCGCAGGGGCAGTGTGTACAAGCCACGCAGCACCAGGCTGCAATCTTCAGGTGACACACCCAAGCCATACAGCCTGTTTTTTCGTTCAACCGCGGCAAACAAGCGGCTGTTGTTACTCAGCACCGCACCCAACAACACATCGGCGTGGCCGCATTGGTATTTCGTCAAAGCTTGAATACTGAAATCCAGGCCCAACTCGAACGGTTTAAGGGCGATGCCTGCTGACCAGGTGTTGTCGATGCCCGTGGGTATACCCAATGTCTGGGCCAATGCAACAATGGCACGCAGGTCGGGCACCTCAAAGGTCAGCGAACCTGGGGACTCTGTCCAAATCAGCCGCGTGTTGGTTTTGACGGCGGCTTTTAAAGACTCCACAAGCGTGCTTTCATACACCGAAAATTCAATGCCATAGTCCTGTTGCAGCGAGTGGGCCAGTGCATGCACAGGGCCGTAAGCATTGTCGGGAATGCACCAGTGGTCGCCGGTTTTCAGGCAGGCCTGGGCCACCAGGGCAATGGCCGACAGTCCCGATGGGCACACCAATGCATGTTGGGCACCTTCAATCTCTGCCAGCTTTTTGGCCAGGGTGAATTGCGTGGGGTTGTCCCGAATGCCGTAGGTGTAACTCAGCGCCAATGGGTCGTGTTCACGGCGCTGTTCTGCGGTGTTCTTGAAAAAAATGCTGGAGCCCCGGTACACCGGCGTGGCCAATGCACTGTAGCCGGTGGTGTCCGCATTGTCCGTGTGCAGCAGGTGGGTGGGCAAATCCAGCCCATTGTCTTTGGGTTTGAATGTGCTCACCGGCGGGCTCTCACAATGTCTTGATCAGCACTTGGGAGTTTCGGCTGCGGTCGTACATTCGCCGCCGCTCGGCCGGCAGTTTGTCGACGTCCACCGGCGCAAAACCCCGTTTGATGAAAAAGTGCGATGTTTGTGTGGTCAAGACAAACAGCTTTTTATAGCCCTGCTTGCGGGCATCGTGTTCAATTTTTTTCAGCAGGCGCTCGCCATCGCCCGTGCCTTGCCAGGACGGGTGCACCACCAGGCAAGCCAGTTCGGCCATGCCTTCGTTGGGGTAGGGGTACATGGCTGCGCAACCCCACAAAATGCCGTCGTGTTCCAGCACCACAAAATGGTCAATGTCGCGCTCAATGCGGTCACGGCCACGGCGCACCAGCGTGCCATCCATCTCCAGCGGTTCAATCAGGGTCTTGATACCGCCTGCATCGTCCAGCGTGGCATGGCGCAGGCTTTCCAGGTTTTCTTCCGACACCATGGTGCCCACACCATCGTGCGAGAACAGCTCCAACAGCACACCACCATCCAGAAACAGCGGCACAATGTGCGCGCGGTCAACACCGCCTTGAATGGCCAAAATACAGCACTCAAGGTAGTCCTTGGTTTGCTCGTCCAGGTTGCCATTCAGCAGCAAATCGCGTGCGCGGTCCAGTTCCAGTTCTTCCAGCAACTGGCCATCGCCATCAAACACGCCTTCAATCTTGCTCACAAAAATCAGCTTGTCCGCCTTCAGCGCACGGGCAGCGGTGGTCGCCACGTCTTCCATCGTGAGGTTGAATGCTTCGCCTGTTGGCGAAAAACCCAGGGTAGACAGCACCACAATGGCGTTGCTGTTCAGGCTGAAATTGACAGCGTTCACATCAATTTTGCGCACCAGGCCGGTGTGTTGAAGGTCCACGCCATCCAGAATACCCATGGGCCGCGCGGTGATGAAATTGCCAGACACCACGCGCATGGATGAATGCGCCATCGGTGTGTTGGGCAAGCCTTGTGAAAAGGCTGCTTCAATGTCCAAGCGCAATTCGCCTGCCGCTTCCTTGGCGCACTCCAGTGCGGCTTTGTCGGTCACCCGCCAGCCTTTGTGGAACACGGGCTGAATGTTGCGCAACGCCAGTTGCTCTTCAACCTGCGGTCGAGACCCACACACCAGCACAATTCGCATGCCCATGGCATGCAACAGCGACAAGTCCTGCGCCAGCGAATTCAGGTAACCCTGAAAGGCCAGTTCACCATCCACGGCGACCACAAAGGTTTTTCCCCGGAATGCATGGATGTACGGCGCAACCGTGCGCAGCCAAGCCACAAACGTCTGGCTGCTCATGATGACTTCATCGTTGCCCGATTTCATCGTCACTTCAGCGCTGGGGCTGACGGGGTCGGGGTCTTCGGGGGCGGCGGGCTGGGCAAGCGTACTCATGGGGTATGGGTTAATCCTCAAACGGTGGGGCGGTGCGGGCTCAAAGCCATGGATTGATTATAATTTCCATGTGGCCGCCGTCCAGCGTTGTGGCTGTTTTTCACCCGAATTCCTCGGACAATCAACCCCATCGGCCTTGCAGTGTTGTCAAAAGATCAAAAGCCCGCCCCATCCACAGTTGAAAGCGCCCCCGCGCGACCACTCACCGCGCCCGACATTCGCTATCCGGAAGAATTGCCGGTGTCCATGCGGCGCGATGAAATCAAGCGCCTCATTGCCGCCCACCAAGTCGTGATTGTGTGTGGTGAAACCGGTTCGGGCAAAACAACCCAGTTGCCCAAAATGTGCCTCGAATTGGGGCGGGGGCTGAATGGCCGCGCAATCGTCCACACGCAGCCTCGACGCTTGGCTGCCACGGCAACTGCCAAGCGCATTGCGCAGGAGCTCAACAGCGAGATTGGCCAATGGGTGGGCTACAAAATCCGCTTTCAGGACCAATCGACCGAGCAGACCGCCATCAAATTGGTGACGGACGGTATTCTGCTGGCTGAAAGCCAGACGGACCCACTGTTCAAGCGTTACGACACCATCATCATCGATGAGGCCCATGAACGCAGCCTGAACATTGATTTTCTGCTGGGCTACCTGAAGGAGGTGCTGCACAAGCGCCCCGATCTGAAACTGATCGTCACCTCGGCGACCATCGACGCCGAGCGCTTCGCCAAGCATTTTGAAAACGCGCAAGGCCAAGCAGCGCCGGTGATTGAGGTTTCCGGCCGCTTGTACCCAGTGGAAGTGCGTTACAAAGACCCAACGGATTACGACCTTTCCCGGAAAAAATCCAAATCCCCCACTCGCAACAGCAGCGAACCCGAGGAGGTGGATGAAGATGCCTTCAACGCCGCCACCCTGGACGCCATGGACGAGTTGTGTCGCGAAGGGCAGGGTGACATTTTGATGTTCTTGCCCGGTGAGCGTGAAATTCGCGACATGGCGCAATTCCTTAGCCGCAATGCACAGCGGGATTTGGAAATTCTGCCCTTGTTTGCACGGCTGACTGCACAGGAACAGGAGCGAATTTTCCGCCCCAGCGGCCGCCGCAGAATTGTGCTGTCCACCAACGTGGCTGAAACCTCGCTCACGGTGCCGGGTATTCGCTATGTGATTGACGCAGGCTTGGCCCGCGTGAAGCGCTACAGCTACCGCAACAAGGTTGAAATGTTGCAGGTGGAGCGCATTTCCAAGGCCTCGGCCAACCAGCGGGCCGGTCGATGTGGCCGTGTGGCCAATGGCGTGTGCATCCGTTTGTACAGTGAAGTGGATTTCCAGTCGCGGCCTGACTTCACCGACCCGGAAATTCTGCGGTCCTCGCTGGCGTCGGTCATTCTTCGCATGAAAAGCCTGCACCTCACTGAGGTGGAAAGCTTTCCATTTTTACAAAGGCCCATGGGCAGGGCGATTGCCGACGGTTACCAGTTGTTGGCTGAGCTGCACGCGTTGGACGACCAAGGGCAACTCACCAAAACTGGCAAAGCCCTGGCCCGCCTGCCGCTGGACCCCCGCATTGCCCGCATGTTGTTTGAAGCGGCACACCGGGGTTGCCTGACTGAGGTGTTGGTGATTGCCGCTGCCATGGCCATTCAAGACCCGCGTGAGCGCCCGCATGATGCGCAAGAGGCGGCCGACAATGCCCATTCCACCTTCCAGCACCCCGATTCCGATTTCATGTTCTTCCTCAAACTCTGGGCCTTTTATCAAGGGCTGAAGCAGGGGGAGTCTACAAATAAAGAAATGCGCAATGCCTTGGCCCGCAAATTCTTGAATGCCAACCGCATGCGGGAATGGGGCGAGGTGCACCAGCAATTGTCGGCCATGGTGAAAGAGCACCATTGGAAGTTCAATGCCAGTGAAGCCGACTACGACCAAATCCACCTCAGCCTGTTGTCGGGCCTTTTGGGCAATATCGGCCTGAAACACGAGACTGAAGCCGTGTATTTGGGTGCGCGGGGCATTCGGTTTGCCATACACCCGGGTTCCAACCTGTTCAAGAAAGGCGGCAAATGGTTGATGGCCGGTGAATTGGTGGAAACCACGCGCCTGTATGCGCGTTTGGTTGCCAAAATTCAACCCGAATGGCTGGAAAAAGTGGGGGCTCACCTGGTGCGCCGCAACCACAACAACCCCCATTGGGAAAAGGGCAGCGGTCAGGCTGTAGCCACGGAAACCGGCACCATCTATGGTTTGCCCATTTACTCGCAACGCCGGGTCAGCCTGGCGCGGTTTGACCCCGTGTCGGCTCGAAAGCTGATGATTCAGGAAGGCCTCGTTCCCGGCCAAATGACCACCCGTGTGCCGTTTTATGTCCACAACCGCAAATTGGTGGACGACATTGAAAAGCTGGAACACAAGGCCCGGCGGCAGGACATTCTCGTTGACGACTCCCTGATTGCCCAGTTTTACGATGAGCAACTGCCCGCCGAGGTGGTTAACCAGCAGACCCTGGAAAACTGGGCCAAACAGGCACCGCCAGAGGCACTCAAAGCACTTCACCTCACGCGCGATGACCTGCTCAACAAGCGCGCCGGGGGTATTACCACCGAGTTTTATCCCAAACGGCTGGAAATGGGCGGATTGTCGATTGATTTGTCCTACCACTTTGAACCTGGCAGCCCCCGAGATGGTGTAACGGCCACCGTGCCCCTGATGCTGCTTAACCAGATCAGCCCCATTCGCGTGGAGTGGTTGGTACCCGGCATGCTGAAAGAAAAAGCCCACCTGTTGCTCAAAAGTTTGCCTCAGAAATTGCGCCGCCATTGTGTGCCTTTGCCCCAATTTGCGGAAGGCTTTGCAGAGCAACACCTGGACCCAAAGCAATGGGAAAAACCCTTGCTGGAAAGCCTGCGAGACCATGTCAGCGCCAACACACCCGCACGGCCGTTGTTGTCCGATTTTCGTTTGGAAACCTTGCCACCCCACCACTTCATGAATTTCAAATTGGTGGATGAACACGGCCGACAACTCGACATGCAGCGCAGTTTGTCTGCGCTCAAAGCCGAATGGGGGCGCAAGGCTCAGGAAACATTCAAATCCTCGGCTGTGGTGGAAGCAGTCAAGGACCAGGTTCGCGCCGACGCACAAAAGCCGGAAGCTCACGCCGTGAGCTCGACGATTGCCGAACCCACCAAGGCAGCCTCAGCCGACCTGTCCACTGAGAAAATCACCGATTGGTCGTTTGGCGATTTGCCCGATATGCTGGAAATCAAGCGGGGAGGGCAAACCTTTTTCGGTTACCCAGCGCTGAAGGACCAAGGAGAGTATTGCATCCTGGAAGTCTTCGATGAAGAGGAAACAGCCCGTGCCGTTCATCGCGACGGCGTACTGCGGCTGTTTTCAATCGCCCTGAAAGAGCCCTTGAAATACCTCAGCAAAAACCTGCTGGATTTTCAGAAAGTGGCCATGCTCTACATGCCATTGGGCTCAAGCGATGAGCTTCAAAGTCAATGGATCAAGCTGGCTTTGATTCGCAGTGTGCTCGCCGCGGGCATGCCCAGCAACCAGGCAGAGTTCAACAGCCGGGTTCAAGAGGGCAAAAGTCGTTTGAACCTGATTGCCCAAGAAATTGGCCGCTTGTGCATGGCGGTGCTCACCGAGTATGCCAAACTGAGCAAGAAGCTCCAGGCCGACCTCAAGAGCTTCCCCGATGCCTGCAAAGACATTCAAAACCAATTGCAGTGGTTAATGCCGAAAGACTTTTTGCTCAAGCGTCCTTGGGAGCAACTGAACCACTACCCGCGTTACTTGAAAGCTGCCTACATTCGCCTGGAACGCCTGCGCAACGGCTTGGACCGCGACAAGCAAGCCATGAAAGAGGTCTTGGACCTTCAAATGCAATGGGTGCGGGCCAGCTCGCAGCTCAAAGGCTTTGAAGACGAAAGCCTGAACCAGTTTGCCTGGCAGTTGCAGGAGCTCCGTGTCTCACTGTTTGCACAGGAACTCCGCACCCCCATGCCAGTCTCAGTCAAGCGATTGCAAAAAGCATGGGAAACCTTGTCCCGTCGGCAATGATGGTGATCGCATGCCCCATGAATGGTATCGTGACCATCTGTGGGATTAAAACCCAGCGAAACACTGCGGAGGTGTCCATTTGAATTCAGCCCTGTCAACCCTGTTTCAGGCTTTCATTGATTCCTTCAGGCCAAAAATGCTGGCCTTGACCTTGATTTCGGTGAGCATTGCCGCGCTGTTTTGGTTGTTGCTGATTTGGTTTTCGGTTGAGCCCCTGTACAACGCCGCGCTCGCTTTACTCAACTGGTTGGGCATGGACATGACGGTGTATGCCGGCACCGAGCCCAGCATGCTGTCATGGCTCAAATTCATCATTGTCCCCGTGGTTGTGTTTGGTTTCATGTGGCCGATTGTGGCCACATCGGCCGTGTTGCTGGCGGGTTTGTATGTCACGCCCCCGGTTTTGAATTACCTGGCGCAGCGTGATTTTGCTGCCTTGGAAAAACGGGGTAAAAACAGCTTGATCCGCGGCCTGTGGGTGGCCATTCGCGCCACGGTGGTGTTTTTGGTGTTGTGGATTGTCACGTTTCCCCTGTGGATCATTCCCGGCATGGCATTCGTGCTGCCCATTATTTTGACGGCTCAATTGCTGCTCACTGTGATGCGCCACGATGCGCTGGCCGACCATGCCACCACCGACGAAATGAAGGCGGTTAAAAAGGCCGATTCCAGCGGTGCCTGGCTGATTGGCATTGTGTGCGCCTTTCTCAGCTTCATCCCACCTGTGTTGCTCATCATGCCGGTGATGTCGGCATTGGCCTTCACCCGGCACTACCTGTCCCTCTTGAACCACATTCGCCGCCAGCATGACCGAACCATTGAACACACCCTTGAACCCATCTGATACCAGCATTCCGTCCATCGGCCTGATCGTTGTGGGCGATGAAATCCTGTCGGGGCTTCGTCAAGACAAACACGTGCCTGCCGTGATTGAACGGCTCAAAGCTCGTGGATTGAGCCTGTCCTGGGTTGCCATGGTGGGTGACGACCGCCAATACTTGGCAGACACCTTGCGGCGCTCGTTTGCAACCGACCACATTGTGCTGAGCTGTGGCGGCATTGGTGGAACACCCGATGACCATACCCGCCAAGCGGCGGCCATGGCCCTGGGCCGGCCCATTGTTCGTCACCCCGGTGCTATGGAGTTGATTCGCCAACGGTGTGAAGAAAGCGGGCAGCCCCTGGATGAGTTTCGCCTTCGCATGGCCGATTTTCCGGCCGATGCCACGCTGATTCCCAACCCCTACAACCGAATTGCCGGTTTCACTGTGAACCGCCATCACTTTGTACCTGGGTTTCCTGTCATGGCCTGGCCCATGATCGACTGGGTGCTGGACACCTTGTACCCCCACCTGCATCACCGGTCGGTCGAGCACAAGAAGGCCTTGCGTCTGTTTAACACGCCAGAGGCACGCATCACGCCCATCATGGAAATGTTGGAGTCCCGTTTTCCGCTAACCCGGCTGTACAGCTTGCCCAGCGTGGGGGACGACAAATTGGCGCGCCACATTGAATTGGGTGTCAAGGCCCGTGGGGGTGAGGCAGAAGCAGCCCAGGTCGAGGCTTGTTTCGAAGCCTTGCTTCAGGCTTTGAGTCCATTGGCTGCACCCATTGAGCTGCTGTAAGCTTGACTTGAACAGTTCGGCATAAAAAAAAGCCCATCCAACCGGATGGGCTTAGCCATGAAGCTTTTCGATTCACGACCGAATCGTTCCAGGAGGGAACGAGGAGACAAACACATCAAACAGGCCCGAGACTCTGAACGGGCCTATCCATTACCACAATCTTCAAGCAGCTTTGCGACCCTTGGCAGTGCTGGCAGCAGCACTGGCAGCCTTCAGGGTTGCCTTGGAAGCAGCTTCAACATTGGCTTCAGCCATTTCAACTGCTTGCTTGGTCGCTTTGCTCACGCTGTCGTAAGCGCTGTTGGCTGCAGTGATGGCAGATTTCACGAGCGCGATGGCACCTTCGGAACCAGCGGGTGCATTTTTGGATGCGGCTTCGAACAGTTCAACGAATTTTTTGTTGCCTTCGTTGACTTGTTCTTCGACCAAGTGGGCTGCTTCGGAAGCAATGCCAGAGGCCAATGTGTAGACGTTCTTGCCGTAGGCCACTGCTTTTTCAGACAGGGGCTGCGCGACCGACGAAGAAACAGCCACGAAATCCTGCACGTCCTTGGCGGCTGTCAAAGCCTTGATGGCTTCAACACTGTCTTCCAAGGCTGTTTTAACAGTGTTGAGGTTCAACTCAACAGCTTTTTCAATGTGGGCGAACGACTTCAGGCTCAAGCCCAGCAGCTTGTCCAGATTGGCTTTCTGAACTTCAACGATCTGTTCGGGTGTCAACATCATTCTTTGCTCCATCGAGTTGGGTACCGCTAACGTTATGATTGGGCGGTGATGGTTGGTATCACCTTTGTTTTCGACACCGTATGATGCGGTGCACAAAACCAAGTTTACCAAAATAAAAATGCCTGTCAACAACAAAATGGTGCGTTGCAATAACTGAGTTCGCTTCTGTGTGGTTTTTTCAATGATTGAAGCTTTTTACACCGATGAGTTTGTGTTGCCTTTGCCTGCAGGCCACCGTTTCCCCATGCAGAAATACCGCATGCTTCGGGACAAGGTGTCTGAATATAAAAAGGAAATTCAACTCAAAAAGCCAGCGGCAGCCACACAAGGGCAGTTGGCCCTTGCGCATTGCCCGAATTATATCGATCGGGTAATGAACGGATTGCTCAGTGCCAAAGAGCAGCAGCTGATCGGTTTTCCGTGGTCGCCCGCCATGGTTGAGCGTTCACTTCGGTCCGTGGGGGCCAGTGTCGAAGCGTTTCGAAGTGCATTGCAGCACGGCGCCTCTGTCAATTTGGCCGGGGGTACGCACCATGCCAAGCAGGCGGAGGGTGCCGGGTTTTGCGTTTTCAATGACATTGTGGTGGGTGCCCGGGTTGCCCAAACCGAGGCTTTGCAGCGCCATTCCAAGCGCTGTTTGAATGTGCTGGTGGTTGACCTTGATGTCCACCAGGGCGATGGCACGGCTGCATTGTGTAGAAATGACCCGTCGATCTTCACCTTTTCCATGCATGGAGCCAGCAATTTTCCATTTAAAAAGGAAGAAAGTGATTTGGACATCGCCTTGCCCGATGGAACTGGCGATGATGCCTACCTTTCGCAGTTAAACTACGGGCTGGCTCAGGCTGAGCAAGCGTTTCAAGCCGATGCGCTGGTTTATGTGGCGGGTTTGGATTCGCATTCTGCTGATCGTTTGGGGCGCTTGTCCCTGACCGATGAGGGTATTGCGGAGCGCGATGCGCTGGTGTTGGCGCATGCTGCACGACTGGGTGTCCCAGTGGTTATGGTGATGGCTGGCGGGTATTTTCCAGACCTGGAACACCTCACGGATTTGCAGTGCCAAACAGTGCTCAGGCTGGCTGGTGCAGCAAAAATTCATGCGAATCGTGATGTTGTTGGCACAAACCGTTGAGATTTAAGGCCTATTTACTTCAAATAGGTGTTGGCGAACACTGAAATTGTGCGTACACTCAAGCGCATAATTCCAATAAAAGGACTTGTTTCCTACATGAAGACGTTTTTTGTTGTGAAGGCCGCTTTGCTGGCCACCGCCTTGTGTTTGGGTGTTTCGTCCCCGGTTTTGGCGCGCACCACCCACGGTAGCAAAGCAGGGCTTGACCGTGCTTATGACCCCCTGTCGTTACAAAGCAATGTGGCCTTGGTTGCAGACGCCGATTCTCAGGAAGTGCTGTACGCCAAAAACCCCCACGCAGTGCTCCCCATCGCTTCCATCACCAAGTTGATGACAGTGATGGTGAATCTGGAGGCCAATCTGGATCTGGACGAGGTGATCGAGATCACCACCGATGACATTGATACCTACAAGAACACCCACTCGCGCTTGAAGCCGGGCAGCGAATTCACGCGCCGGGAGCTCATGCACATGGCGCTGATGGCCTCTGAGAACAGGGCGGCGTCGGCACTGGGCCGCAGTTACCCCGGCGGCATGGCGGCCTGCGTTGCTCAAATGAACAAGCGGGCCAAGCAGTTGGGCATGATGAGCACCAATTACGAAGAAACCACCGGTTTGTCGGTCAATAACCGCTCCAGCGCCAGTGACTTGGCGCGTTTGGTGATGGCTGCCCGCCGTTTTGACCTTATTCGTGAGTTTTCAACCGACCCTGGCGCCTCTGTGGAGTCTGTTCAAGGCAAGCGGCTTAACTTTCACAACACCAACCGCTTGGTGCGCAAGGGCGACTGGGACATCGTGTTGCAGAAAACCGGTTTCATCAACGAGGCCGGTCGTTGCATGGTGATGCAAGCCAAAGTGGGCGAGCGCAACCTGGTGATTGTTCTACTGGATGCGTTGGGTTCAGCCGGTCGTTTTGCCGATGCCGAGCGCATTCGCAAATTCGTGAACGCCCGTTTTAATTAAGCACGGTCAACAACAGGATTAGCGCGCGCGGTTGGTGCTGCTCACCGACACCAGCGCGCTGATGCGGCCTTGCCAGCCCAGCGATGCACTGATCCGCTGGGCGGTGTACTGGAGCTCCTTCAGCCAGTCTTCCTGAATACGGTCTGCGGGTGCCGAAATCGACAAACCCGCAATCAATTTGGATGAATCGTCGTAAATGCCGGCGGCCATGCAGCGCACGCCCATCTCCAGTTCTTCATTGTCGCGGGCAAACCCCTCCGCACGCACCAGGTTCAACTCTTTCTCCAGTGCCTCTGCATTGGTGATGCTGTTGATGGTAGTGCCCCGCAAGGAGGTTCGCTCCGCATAGGCCTTCAGGCTTTCTGGCGTGTCGGTGGCCAAGAACAGTTTTCCGGTGGAGGTGAGGTGCAAGGGCGCACGTCCGCCAATGGCTCGAACCACCTGCATGCCAGACCGTTCGCTGTAGGCGCGGTCCACGTACACAATCTCGTCGCCCTGCCGCACCGACAAATTCACGGTTTGACCGGTCATGCGGTGCAACTTGCGCATCAGGTCCATGGCGGCTTCGCGCACGTTTAAACGGGCCTTCACCAGGTTACCCAACTCCAGCAAGCGCATGCCAAGTCGATACAGGCCGGGGTCGGTGCGGTCCACCAGGCGGCAGGCCACCAAATCATTGAGGATGCGGTGTGCGGTGGACGGGTGCAGTTTGGTCTCGCGAGCCAAGTCTTTCAATGCGACTGGGTCGGGGTGTCCTGCCAATGCATCCAGCAATTGCATCATCCGTTCAATGACCTGGATACTCGTCCGTCCGATGGGTTCTTCGTTCATGTGGCGCAAAGTCTTTTCACAAGGTGAGAAGTGTACGGCATTCACAATCGCTCGTCATCCGTTATGGTTATTCCTACTGGTTAGGCCATCTGGGGCTGAATACACTGCCTCGTGATTTCATCAAGGGGATACCGTGAGGGTTGGACTGTTTGTGACCTGCCTGGTGGACGCCATGCGCCCATCGATTGGCTTTGCCACGTTGGAGTTGCTGGAAAGCGCTGGTTGTGAGGTGGTTGTGCCAGAGGGCCAAACCTGCTGTGGCCAGCCTGCATGGAATTCTGGCGATGCGCCCGCTACCCGCGCCTTGGCCATGAAATGGCTGAAAGAATTTGACCAGTTTGATTACGTGGTCGCACCATCGGGTTCCTGCGTTGGAATGACCAAGGTTCATTATCTGGACGTATTCAAGAACGATCCTGAAATTAAGCAATTGGCGGCATCGGTGGCGGCAAAAACCCATGAACTGACCGACTTCCTCGTCAACGTGCTGAAAGTGAAGGCAGACATATTGGCGCAGCATGCCCCTGTGCAAACCGTCACTTACCACGATTGCTGCAGCGGCCTGCGCGAACTGGGTGTGAAGGATCAACCTCGGCAATTGATGGCCATGCAAGGTGCAACCCAGTTGTGCGAAATGCGGGATAGTCGCCAATGCTGCGGTTTTGGGGGAACATTCGCGGTGAAGTATGGCGAGGTGTCTGCGGCCATTTGTGATGACAAATGCGAACAGATCAAGGACTCAAAAGCGCAAGCGGTTGTGCTGGGTGACCTGGGTTGCATGTTGAACATTCAGGGCCGAATGGAACGCCGGGGTGATAAAACCCAGGTGCTGCACATTGCAGAACTGCTGACAGGCCGCAAGCCCGGCCAGTTGAACGCGGATTAAGGGGCGCAACATGCAGGTTCAAAGCGTATTTTTTCAACAGAAGGCCCGCGAAAAGCTGGGTGATTCCAACCTTCAGCGTAGCCTGGGCCGATTGGCCAACAAGTTTGTGTCTGCGCGCGCCAATGTCATTCTCGAAATTGAAGATTTTGAAGGCACTCGCAACGCTGCGGTGGACATTCGCAACCGTGCAGTCAAAAGCCTGGATGTTTGGCTGGAGCAGTTTGAGTCCAAAGCCAAGGCCAGTGGTGCCACCGTGTTGTACGCCGCAACGCCGGACGAAGCCCGCGAGCTGGTGCTGAAAATTGCGCGCAAACATGCGGTGAAAACCGTGGTCAAGTCCAAGTCCATGGTGACGGAAGAAATTGCGCTGAACAAAGCGCTGGACCATGCGGGCATCCAGGTGCGCGAGACGGATCTGGGGGAGTACATCCTGCAGATCAACAACAACGAACCGCCATCACACATCATTGCGCCGGTGGTGCACAAAAACAAGGAAGAAATTTCCGAGCTGTTTTCAAAGATGCATGGCACTCCAGCCAAAACAGACATTGAAGAGATTACCCACGAGGCCCGGGACATTTTGCGCCCGCAGTTTTTGCAGGCCGACATGGGTATTTCGGGTGGTAACTTCGTGATTGCGGAAACCGGCTCGGTGGCCCTGGTCACCAACGAAGGCAACGAGGGCATGTGCACGGTCAACCCCAAGGTACATGTGGCCATCACCGGGATTGAAAAGGTGGTGCCCACACTGGAAGACTTTGCGACATTGTTGCGCTTGTTGCCCCGCTCAGCCACCGGCCAAAGCATATCCAACTATGTGTCGTTGTTGACCGGCCCCAAGCGCGCTGGCGACTTGGATGGCCCTGAACACATGTACTTTGTGTTGGTCGACGGTGGCCGAAGCGGCTTGCTGGGTGGTGAGTTTGAAGAGATGCTGCGCTGCATTCGCTGTGGTGCCTGCATGAACCATTGCCCGGTGTATCAAAAAATTGGTGGCCACGCCTATGGTTGGGTCTATCCAGGGCCCATGGGGTCTGTGCTGACACCCAGTTATGTGGGCTTGGACAATGCGCCAGACCTGCCGCAGGCGGCGACCCTGTGCGGCGAATGCCATGTGGTATGCCCGGTTAAAATCCCGCTGCCGGAATTGCTTCGCAAGCTGCGCGAACAGCAGGTGGAGCGTGGCTTGCGCCCATGGAAAGAGCGTGTCGGGCTCACGCTGTGGGCTTGGGTGGCCAAATATCCACCGCTGTATCGCTTGGCGTCTCGTGTGGGTGTTGCTGTGTTGGCCTGGATGGGCAAGCGCACTGGCAGTATTCAGAACCTGCCGCTGGCCTCCGGTTGGACGAAAGGGCGCAACTTCCCTGCACCCGATGGTCAAACCTTTCATGCCCTGTACAAGGCACGCAAGCGCTGATCAACGTTTTTTGGCTGCGCCTTTGCAGTTGGCGGCAATGGTGGCCGCGCATTCGGTCACCAGTTCTGGGCCTTGGTAAATTAGGCCAGTGTAAATTTGGACCAGCTTGGCGCCCGCCCGAATTTTTTCCACGGCATGCACACCGTTGGAAATACCACCCACCCCAATGATGGGAATGGCTTCACCCAGGCTAGCGTACAGGCGTTTAATCACTGCGGTGGATTTTTCCAATACCGGCGTACCACTGAGCCCACCTTGTTCCTCGCCATGGGGCAGGTGGGCCACCGCAGTTTTGTCGATGGTGGTGTTGGTGGCAATCACGCCATCAAACCGGTAGTGGGTCAAGCGCTGGGCAATGGCGTCAATTTGTTCGTCATCCAGGTCGGGGGCAATTTTCAAGGCCATGGGTTTGTATTGACCATGCTCATCGGCCAGTTCCAGTTGGCGCGCCTTCAGCGAGGCCAGCAGTTGGTCTAGGCTGTCGCCGCCCTGCAGGTCCCGCAGGTTTTTGGTGTTGGGCGAGGAGATATTCACCGTGATGTATGTGGCATACGGGTATACAGCCTCAAGCGCTCGCAAATAGTCGCTGGCAGCGTCTTCAACCGGGGTCACGGCATTCTTTCCTATGTTGATGCCCAGTACACCGGAATAACGACTTAGCTTCACGTTGGCGATGAGATTGTCCACACCCAGGTTATTGAACCCCATGCGGTTGATGATGGCATTGGCCTTGGGTAAACGGAACAAGCGCGGTTGTGGGTTACCGGGTTGCGGCTTGGGTGTAACCGTGCCCACTTCGAGAAAACCAAAACCCATTTGGCCAAGCTCGTTGATGTAGGCGGCATCTTTGTCCAGCCCTGCAGCCAAGCCGACCCGGTTGGGAAATTCAATGCCCATCACCGTGACGGGGTCAGCCACGGCTGACGGCATCAGCATGTTGAGTAAACCCGCTTGATTGGCCAACTTCAATGATCCGAAGGTGAGGTGATGCGCCCGTTCAGGGTCAAATTGAAACAGCAGGGGGCGAACCAGTGAAAATGGCAGCATGGTGGGCAGATGGAAGGATCAATCAATGCCGCCATTGTAATGGCGTTTTGCGTCGCGGTTTAGCGAGAAGGGTCGAGCTGCGCCAGAGGTACCCAGCGGCCATCCTGAAGAATTTCGGCTGCCTTGAAATGTGCCTTGTAAGCCATTTTCTGGCTTTCTTCGATCCAATATCCCAAATACACATACGGCAAGCCCAGGTCACGGCTTTGCTCGATTTGCCAAAGCACCCCATACACGCCCAGACCCGCCTTTTCATCCGGATCGAAGAATGTGTAAACGGAGGATAGGCCGTCGGTCAGGATGTCGATGATGGAGACCATTTTCAACTGGCCTTCCGGGTCGCGAAACTCCACCAACCTGGAATTCACCCGGGTTTGCAGCAGGAACTGGGAGTACTGTTCGCGGCTGTCCTCGTCCATGCCACCACCTTGGTGGCGCTCGGACTGGTAGCGCAAATACAGCGCATAGTGCTCTGCATTGAAGTGCAAGCGTTGAACACTGGGGCGAAGGTTTGAATAGGCTTTTAGTGCACGGCGTTGGCTGCGGTTGGCATCGAACTGTTGAACGGCAATTCGCAGCGGTGTGCAACTTTTGCAGCCATCGCAATGGGGTTTGTAGGTGAACAGCCCGCTACGGCGAAAACCCACTCGAACCAGTTCGCTATACACATCCGCATTGATGAGGTGACTTGGGGTGGCCACTTGCGACCTGGCCAAGCGGTGTTCCAGATAGCTGCAAGGGTAGGGCGCAGTGGAGTAAAACTGCAGGGTCGAAAACGGTAATTCTTTAGGTCGGGTCATTCGTCCACGCGAGTGTGCAGGGTTCCCAATTCAAGGCCGACATGGAAATGGAATGCGCCATTTCTTCTTCAAACACCTTCCGCTCCAGCAAGCGGGCCCCCAATGACATCAGGTGGCGTGTTGCTTGCTGACAATCAATTATGCGCACATTCTGTTGCTTTAGCCAAGATACAAAATGGGCGAAAGCCACCTTCGATGCATCGGTTTGCCGGGCAAACATGCTCTCGCCAAACACCATATGCCCAAAAGCCACACAATACAGACCGCCCACCAGTTCACCCTGGTGCCAATGCTCCACGCTGTGGGCGTGGCCCCGTCTGTGCAGATCAAGGTAAGCCTGTATCACTTCCTCGGTAATCCACGTGCCTTGTTGCCCGGCCCGGGTTTGGCTTGCGCAGGCTCGAATGGTGGCCTCGAACGCATGGTTCAGCCGAATTGCACGGTTGGGGTCGCCTGCTTGCTTTCGAATGACCTTGAGCAGGGACCTGTGGAGTTTGAACTCATCCACATACAACACCGCTCGTGGGTTGGTGGACCACCACAAAACTGGTTCGCCCGGGGAATACCATGGAAATATGCCACGCGGATAACTCTGCATCAGCCAGTCGACCGACAGTGTGTCGCTGGCTGCCAGCAGGCCTGCCGGTTCGGTCAAGGCTTGCGTGGTGGGTGGAAAGTCGTTTGGCGTGTCCAGCCAGGGCAGGGTGATGGAGGCCATTCCGGTTGTCTGCTCCCGCCCGCCACCTAGGCTTTGAAGGCGTCCAGGGGCCAGTCGGTGTGGTCAAACACATCCCCGGTGTGTAGGGTAAATTGGCCTTTTCGCCGATCTTCAAAAAACAGCTTCAAGGTTTTGGACACGGTTTTGAAAGCGAGTTCGTCCCAGGGAATGTCCTCTTCGGCAAACAGTTTGACATCCAGGCTCTCAACGCCCGCCGAAAATTCGGGTGTGTCCATGTGTGCCCTGAAAAACAGGTGCACCTGTTCGGCCCGAATCACATCGAACATGGTGAACAAAGGCCCAAGCTGCGCTTTGGCCCCGGCTTCCTCCAAGGTTTCCCGCAGTGCGCCGTCGTGGGTGGTTTCATTCAATTCCATGAACCCGGCTGGCAATGTCCAAAAGCCGTAGCGGGGCTCAATGGCCCGTTTGCACAGCAGTACTTGGTTGCCAAAGGTGGGAATGGTGCCCACCACAATTTTGGGATTGACGTAGTGAATAGCCCCGCAGGACGGGCAGCAGGCCCGCTCCCGGTTGTCGCCTTCGGGAACTTGGAATTGAAGTGGACTGGCGCAGGCACTGCAAAATTTCATAGAGGTGACTTTTTTGATGGAAACCCCTTGCAGTGTAACTGACAAATGGGTATAGTTCGGCCTGCTCCGTTTGCTGAGGCAATTCTGGTCTAAACCAAACAACGATGCGGTTTTCAACCAGTGTTGAGTTAACAAAAAACCTGACAAAGGTGTTGACGAAAACAAAAAACTGCTTCATAATTTCGGTCTTCGCTAGGGGGTATAGCTCAGCTGGGAGAGCGCTTGCATGGCATGCAAGAGGTCAGCGGTTCGATCCCGCTTACCTCCACCAAGCGACAAAGTTTTAGGTCCCCATCGTCTAGAGGCCTAGGACACCGCCCTTTCACGGCGGTAACAGGGGTTCGAATCCCCTTGGGGATGCCAAATACGGCACAACGCCACCGAGATCACTGATCCGGTGGCGTTTTTGTTTTCAGGGTATGTTCGAGCATGGCTATGGCCTTCAGCGCTACACTGGCGGTATTCCATACCGGTATCTGTTTCAATGAATGTTCCTTTGATTACCCCCAACGAACTACTGGCCTTCGAGCCGACACAATCGCTGGTTGTCTTCGACTGCCGATTCGATTTAATGAACCCCAGTGCAGGGCGGCAAGCCTATGCCGCAGGGCACATCCCTGGGGCTCATTATTTGAGCCTGGACGACGATCTGTCGGACCATTCTATACCCCTTGCTGGCCGGCACCCCTTGCCCAGTCCTGAAGCCTTTGAGGAACTCATGTGCAAACACGGTGTTGGTCCAGACACCCATATTGTGGCTTACGACCATGGTGACCACGCCATGGCAGCACGCCTGTGGTGGCTGGCCCGTTATTTTGGCCACTCTAAGGTGCAGGTCCTCAATGGGGGCGTGAACAGCTGGCAGACGCAAGGTTTGAGCCTGACGGAGCAGGGCACAGCGCTTCCAGCAGCCCCCGGGCTTTTTGAGGCCAACGTGCAGCCACACATGCGCATTCAATTCGATGAATTGCGTGGCCAGCAGGCAGGGTTGGTTTTGCTGGACGCCCGGGACCAGCCCCGTTACAGGGGCGAGGTGGAGCCGATTGATCCTGTGGCGGGCCATATACCCGGTGCATTGAACATGCCCTGGAAAACAAACTTGGGCAATGATGGCCTTTTTAAAACGCCAGACGCATTGTTGGACATGTGGGAGCCGTATGTGGCTGCTGTGGACCGCACCATCCTGTACTGCGGGTCGGGTGTCACGGCGTGCGTCAACCTGCTCGCATTGGCCTGTCTGGGCCATGACGATGTGCGCTTGTTCGCAGGCAGCTGGAGCGAATGGTGTCAGCGCGGCGGGCCAGTGGAAAAGTCTTAATGGTGCAGTTGACATAAAAAAGGCAGCCCGAAGGCTGCCTTTGAAATACTGCTTGTCTCAATTTTTAGTTATTAGAACCGTTCGGTAATGCCGATACCAAAGTAATTTACATCCAGTTGAACCGTTCCCTTGAAGTCACCGCCGCGAACTTCAGGCGGCGTGATTTGGTCGTTGTTGCCAACAGGGGACGGAGCAAACTTGACCTTCTGGTAGGCCATGTGCAGTGCGGTGTCTCTGCTCAGGTCCAATTGCGCGCCAATGCTGTAATACTTGCGGTCGCTGTCCGGCAAAATGGTGATGCGGTATTGATCACTCACAACGCTATTCTCTGTTGCAAAGCCTGTTTTCAACGTCAGGCGACGGTACAGCTTGTAGTTCAGACCCACTCGGTAGGATTGCGCTGGTTTGAAGTTCTGAGGAACATCTTCAAGCAACCGTCCGTTGCTTTCCCGCACATAGCGCAGTTGTGTGACTGAAAAGTCCTGACGGGTGTATGAGGCCATCAAATCCAGTTTGGGTGTGGCGTGGTGGAATACGCTCAGGCGCAGTTCATCGGGCAATGTGATGTCTTGCTTGATCCGTTGGTAAGGTGCCAAGTCACCGGCCGATGTTGACAAATCGAGTCCAGCCAAACCAGATGCTGCACCGACGAAAATGTTGGGGTTGGCGAGGTTGTTTCGGAATTGCGTTTGGGCCGCGGTTTCATTGATGCTAAACACGCCGCGGTTACTTTCAAACTTGGTTTTGGGTCGATAGGAAAAACCGAAGCGAGTGTTTTCGGTGGGTTCCCACAAGGCGCCGACTTGTGCGTTGAACGCCCAACCAAACATGCGCAGTTTTGCATCACCTTCCTCGGTCGGTGTTTGAAGCAGCGCATTGGCCGGCCCAGCCAAGGCGCCTGCATTGTTTTGGTCCAGTAAACTTTGAACGGCTTCGCGGTAGTTTAATTTGAGTTTGATGGACTGGAAGTAGCGTTCATAAGAGCCGTTGATACCCAAGGACAGTGTCGGGCTAACCTTGTGGCCCACGCCCAGGTTCAGTCGAATCACTTTGAAATCAATGTCGCGACCCTGATTTCGTCCCGGGAAGTTGGCGTCGTAGTGCACCAGTAGTCCATGAGAGCCCGATGCACTAAAGCCCATCACGGTTTTTTCGCTCAACGGAATGGCCACGTACATATTGGGCGCCAGCACCGATGCGTCATACCCATCATTTCGGTCGAATACCTGACCGTTTTGGCCTTGTGGCGCCCCAGTGGAAGCACCATCGTTGTTCTGGTTGGAGGTATAGGGGCTGTCTACGGTAATGAATGCTGCGCCCTGGGTCAGTTCAGCTCGCTTGAAGCGGGTGAGTGCCGCCGGGTTTGCGAAGATCACCGATGCGTCCCCGCCTTCCGCCGCCTGGCCTGCTTGGGCATTGCCCATGGCGCTGATGCTGGTCACATCAAACGCAGTTCCGCCAGCCATGGCGGCTGAACTGATGAATGTGGCAGAAATACCCGCCACCAATGCGCGAATGGTAAAGCAGGGCGCAGGGCGCCGGCCAGTAAAATGCATGCTGTTTTGTCTCCAGATTTCGGCTTGATGCGGCTTTTCTCGCCTGCTGTGGTGCGCAGGGGGCCGTTATGTGTGGCTCGAAGTATATCACCAATATTGGTGAATGTTACCAATTGGTAATGTACTGACCCGCGAATTATTCGCTTTGCGTAGTCAACAAGCCCCCGTGGCGACCGGCGCCATCCCGAAACGCCAAGGCACCTTGCACGGTTTCTCCGGATTGCAGCGTGTTCAGTCCAAACTCAAATTCCTCGGCCAAGGCAGTTTGCTCACCAAAAGACCATTGGTTGAGCACGCTTTGCCGGTCGTTTCGAAGGCAGGTCTGAGGGTGATCACACAACAGCCGTGCAAGTTCGGTGGCTGCCTGCACTGCGCCACCCGCTTCCACCAGTCGGTTGGCCAAACCCCATTGATAGGCCTCTTGGGCTTCCACCGCGCGTCCGGTCAGTATCATGTCCAAAGCTCGGCTTTGGCCGATGAGGCGAGGCAGTCGAACGGTGCCGCCGTCGATCAGCGGCACGCCAAAACGCCGACAAAACACACCAAACACGGCTGTGGTGTCTGCGACCCGAAGGTCACACCATGCCGCCAATTCCAGGCCGCCCGCCACGCAGTACCCGCTGACCGCAGCAATCACGGGTTTGCTCAATTGCATGCGGCTAATGCCCATGGGCCCGGCGCCATGGCGTTCCAGACGGTTGACCCTTTCCGGGTTGCCGGAGGCTACTGCCGTCAAATCTGCACCCGCACAAAAGTGACCACCCTGACCCGTCAGTATGGCCACCTTGGCGGTGCTGTCCCGGTCAAATTGGTTGAATGCCAATTCCAGTGCATCGGCTGTGGGTTTGTCAACGCAGTTGCGGACTTCTGGGCGCTGAATGGAAATCAGCCAGATTTGCCCTTCGTGTAATATTTCGATTTGTACGGGATCCTTGCCCTGGTTTGTCATGATGCAGCCCTTGAGTTTGAATGATTGTTTGACTACACGGCACAGCATACAACGAGTGCACTCTGCTGAATTGCCGCTGCGTTTCGTGAATACACATTCCGGTCTGCATTTGGAGTGGGCGGGGCTTGCCCGCATTCGCTTGATGGAAAGCCTTCCTGTGCAGTTGGGCTTGGAGCAGGCGCACCAGTTGTTGTCCAGCCTTCGCCTGTCTCCTTGGCAGTGTCCGCCCAGTTTTCCGCTGAAGCGCATTTGGGCCGATCACGCTGTCGGTCTGTCATTGCAACAAATCACGCTCAGTGACATGCAGCGCGCCTGGTTTAAAGCCGTGCGCGACCGGTATGGCAAAGATTGCGTTGCCATGCTGTTGAAGATTCAACCGCGTGGTGCCAATTTGCTGGACCTCGCCCGTGTGCGGGCGCATCGCACCATTCTCTCGCAGCGCTTGCTGGAGGCACCCACCCTGGCGCCTTTGCTGCGCCATGACCCGGGCATGTGGTCATCGCTGGACAACTGGAAAATGATCAAAACCCGTCTCATGGCGATGGGGTTGAATGCGCCAACCTGGCGGTGGTTGTGCCGGCGGTCCCGTGCCTACATTGCTCGGTTTGAGTGGAACCAATTGAGTCACATTGCGTGGGTTAATCTGCATGCGGCGGTGGGGCGACAAATACCTGTGTCGTGGGTGGATGCCCAAACCGGGGCCCTCAAAGGTTTTGGCGGCTTGCAAACCTGGCTGCGTCGGCATCATGAGCAGTTGAACATCGACCAGGCTTTGAACCTGTTGCGCGCACTTCGATTGGCGTTGGCGCGTCGCAATCAGTGCGGCAGTGTTGCTTTACAGCGGGAAATTGAGCAGGAGGAGTTTCCGTTGATTGCCGATTGGTTGCTCGCCAACCCCACCCTGGCCAAGGCTGGCGGCAACGGCATTACACGGGAATGGACTTACGACACTTTGATGGCTCGGCAATCCCACTGGCACTTGGTGGAAAAGCAAATCGATAAGACCCGCGTTAACGTCTTCTGGCCGGAAGTGTTGGGCATGGGTGAATTGACCAGTGGCGTGTTGTTCTTTGAGTTAACGTCGCTAAATGCTTTGCTGATGGAAGCCAAGCGGATGCACCACTGCGTGCCATCGTACATCGACCGTTGCATGGCCGGGGATGTGTGCTTGTTTCACTTGCAGCAGCGCGGGGCAGCTGCTGAACGCGCAACGCTGGAGCTTCGCAAAACTGGCCAGGGTCGCTGGCAGGTAAGCCAATTGAAGGGCCCTTGCAATGCGACTGTGGGGGATGAACTGTGGGCCGCCGCCAGACTGTTGGCCCTGAAAATAAGCCGACCAGGCCCCTACGAACTATCGGCCCGCTAAGCCAAACTGGCCAATTCAGCAGACTCAGGCGGCTTTGGCCATGCTGTCGACCAGTGGCGCAGGCGAGGCCGCTTTTGCAGCATCCAGAAGGCTCAATACAGCGGGTTCAATGTGATCGACGGTTTGGCTATGTCGGCCTTCCCAGATCCATTGGGCATACAGCTCAGCCAAGGCGGCTGCTTCTTTGCACAGTGTCATGCTGTCCCGTGGCGCAGGGTGCTGTGCACGCCACCAGTTGATGGCATTTTCCAGTTCGGTCATGGTGATAACCGCATTCGGACTGGTGGTTGGCAAGTTGCTGGCCATTGATTTCACCTGAATTGAATCACTCGGGCTATTCAGTGTACCAAAAAGCTGTGAATATATACAGTATATTTTGTGGCCAATTTGACGGCCCTGTTGTATCAAGCGCATGGGAAGAGTGAGGGATTGGTTGGGTTAAGCGCGGGTCAGCAGGGGTTCAAAAAAACGCGCGATGTCCACAATTTCGTCACCACAGACCGAGTGTGCCATTGGGTAGGTGTGCCAACTCACGCGGTAACCGCGGTCGCTCAGCAATTGCACGGCCCGCTGACCCCGCTCGACCACCACCACGTCGTCATGCTCGCCGTGTGCAGCGAATATGGGGGTGTTTTGGTTGGCTGGGCTGCGCTCGGCATCCAGTGTCTGTTCGCACGGCAGGTAGGTGGACAAGGCCACAATGCCGCCCAGGGGTACTTCACTGCGAAGGCCAGTCTGATAAGCAATAGCCCCGCCTTGTGAAAACCCCGCCAGCACAATCCGTTCGGAGGCAATGCCTGCAGCGCATTGCTCCTGAATCAAACCGTCGACCCAGCGCTGGCTTTGGCGCACGCCCTGTTCATCTTCCTGGCGCTGAAGGTCCACATTCCGAATGTCGTACCAGGCCCGCATCACATATCCACCATTGATGGACACCGGAATTTCCGGGGCATGCGGAAAAATGAAGCGGGTGGCTGGCAGGCCAAGTTGCTCCAGTTCTTTCACAACGGGTACAAAATCGTAACCGTCCGCACCCAGCCCATGCAGCCAAATCACGCAGTTTTTGGGGTTGGGCCCGGTCTCGACCCGTACGCTGTGCAGTGGTGTATTCATGTGCTGTCCTGTGATGCCGAGCGCGGTTTATTTTGTGCGAATGGCTGACTTCGGGCGGAAAGCTTTCACCACCGCCTCCCGGGTCTCGATGTAAGGCCCACCAATCAGGTCAATGCAGTAGGGAACAGCTGCAAATATCCCCTTGACGATGGGCTTGCCGTGCTCATCTTTCAAACCTTCCAGGGTTTCTGCAATCGCTTTGGGTTGCCCTGGCAGGTTGATGATCAGGCTGTCGCTGCGAATGACGGCCACCTGTCTGGACAAAATAGCCGTGGGCACAAAATGCAGGCTGATTTGTCGCATTTGTTCACCAAAACCGGGCATTTCTTTGTGAGCAACTGCCAGTGTGGCCTCGGGCGTTACATCCCTTTTTGCAGGCCCAGTGCCGCCGGTGGTGCAAATCAATGCACAACGGTCATCATCTGCCAGCTTAATCAGGGCGCTTTCAATCTCGGCCTGCTCATCGGGTATCAGCACCTCGACAAATTCAATCGGGTTTTCCAGCGCTTTGGTTAGCCATTCCCGGAGGCTGGGTATGCCTTGGTCCTGATATACCCCTTGTGAAGCACGGTCACTCACGGAGACCAAACCAATTTTGATGGTGTCCAGGCTCATTCTTCATCGTCCTCCAAATCGCCTTCCTGCGATGCATCTCCACCAGAGGCTTCGGCGATCATTTTGTAGATGGCCTGAAACAACTGCCGATAATTTTTGGGGGGCTTGTTGTTTGTTCGCTCTGATGCGGCCTGGCGAATCATGGTGTTCAGGTTCAGTTGCGCTGCTTGCGGATACGCTTTGATGAGGTCTGCCAGCAGGGCAGGTTCTTGAATCAAACGGTCGCGCCATTGTTCAGCGGCATGCAAGTTGAGCACTTTGAGTTTTTGCTCAACCGACTCACCATTCACCCAGGCCTGGATATCGTCATGCTCTTCTTGGCGCATCAATTTGCCAATGAATTGCAGTTGACGCTTTTTGGCTCCAAAACTGCGGCATTTGTGAAACTCTGCGATGGCTTCCAGCAAGCGTTCGCCAATCGGTGCTTTTTTGACTTTTTCAAACGGCAACTCGCACAGGGTTTTGCCAAGGTCCTGCAAGGCCAGCATTTCCCGCTTCACAGCCGATTTGCTGGGGGGATCATCGTCGTTAAACGCGTGGTCGTGGTCGTTTTGATGTTTCATGGGCTGTATATTAGCCATTTTTGGCAGCATTGTTTGCGAGAACCCATGGCCTTCAGCTTTAAAACCGAGACTTTTCAGGAATTGACCGAGTACGCACTCCAGAAGGCGAAAAGCCTTGGGGCCAGCGATTGTGCCGTGGACATCAGCGAAGGCGTTGGGCAGTCCGTGAGCGTGCGCATGGGCAAGGTGGAAACCATTGAGCACACCCGTGACAAAAGCTTCGGGGTCAGCCTGTTTGTGGGTAAAAAGCGGGGCAATGCCTCGTCGTCTGATTTTTCAAAGCAGGCGATTGATGCCACCATTCAGGCCGCTTTGGACATTGCCAAATACACCGCTGCAGACCGTTTTGCTGGCCTACCCGAGGTCGAGGAGTTGTCGCGGCGGCATCGCGATCTCGAGCTTTACCATCCCTGGAAAATTTCAACCGCCAAAGCGGTTGAAAAAGCGCTGGCCATGGAGCAGGCTGCTTTTGATGTCTCTACAAAAATCCGGAATTCGGATGGCGCCAACGTGTCCGTGGAAACCGGGCATTTTTGGGCTGCAAACAGCCGTGGCTTCAAAGGTGGCTACCCTTATTCACGCCACTCACTCTCGGTGTCGCCGATTGCACAGGCCGGCCGATCAAAAGACAGTCCCATGCAGCGGGATTTCTGGTATTCGTCCGAGCGCAATCCAAAAAATCTCGAAAAGCCAAAATCAATTGGACAGATTGCGGCCACACGCGCCATCGCACGCCTGGGCTCCAAGCCACTGACCACCCGGAAATGCCCGGTGATTTTTGAAGCACCAGTTGCATCCAGCCTGATCAGCCATTTTGTGGGTGCAGTGTCGGGTTCGTCGCTCTATCGAAAGACCAGTTTTTTGCTCAACAGCCTGGGAAAACCGGTGTGGGCACCCCACATCACCTTGAAAGAAGATCCGTTCATTTTGGGGGCACATGGCAGTTCGCCTTTTGACGAAGAAGGCGTGAAAGTCAAGCCGCGCACCGTGGTGAAGAAGGGTGTGGTGGAAGGCTACTTTTTGTCCACGTATTCGGCCCGAAAACTGAAAATGCAATCCACTGGCAATGCGGGTGGTACGCACAACCTTGTGCTCAGTTCGTCCCGTACGGTGCGTGGTGGCTTGCAGGCTTTGCTGGCCCAGATGGGCACGGGCCTCTTGGTGACCGAGCTGATGGGGCAGGGAGTCAACGGCGTCACGGGTGATTATTCCCGTGGGGTGTTTGGTTATTGGGTTGAGAATGGGGTGATTGTTCACCCGGTTGAAGAGGTCACGATTGCAGGCAATTTGAAAGACATGCTGGCCAATGTGGTGGCCATGTCCGACGATGCGCAGTGGCGAGGCAGCAAGCACAACGGCAGCATTTTGATTGAATCCATGACCGTTGCCGGCAATTGAAGTCTGGAGGAGAAATGACCATGAAGCGCCGAGATTTTTTGACATCAGCGATGGGTGCCAGTGCGGCCGTCGGTGCTTCCGTCGTTTCTGGAGCGGCGCAGGCGGCAAACCTGCCCTCCGTGAAGTGGCGGCTGGCCTCCAGTTTCCCCAAAAGCCTCGATGCCATTTGGACCGCAGCACCCCAATTGGCCCAACGGGTGGCCCAGTTGACCGATGGAAAATTTGATATTCGCCCCTTCGCTGCCGGAGAAATTGTGCCAGGTTTGCAAGTGGCCGATGCGGTTCAAAATGCCACAGTGGAGGTGGGGCACACGGCCAGTTACTACTACGTGGGCAAAGATGCCACCTTTGCGTTTGACACCACGTTGCCATTCGGCATGACATCCCGCCAACAAAATGCCTGGATGTACAGCGGTGGTGGTTTGCAGCTGATGCGCGAATTTTTCAAGGGCTACAACATGACCAGTTTTCCCGGTGGAAACACCGGAACGCAGATGGGTGGGTGGTGGCGCAAGGAATTGAAATCGCTGGCTGACCTCAAAGGCCTGAAGGTGCGCATACCAGGCTTTGGGGGGAAGATCATGGCGGCGCTGGGGGCGGTTCCCCAAACCATTGCCGGTGGTGATATTTACCCCTCGTTAGAAAAAGGCACCATTGATGCGGCGGAATGGGTTGGCCCTTATGACGACGAAAAACTCGGCTTTCAAAAGGTGGCCCGGTTTTATTACTACCCAGGTTTTTGGGAGCCCAGCGCCATGTTGAGTTTTTTTGTCAATCTGGATGCCTGGAACAAACTGCCCAAAACCTACCAAGTGGCGTTTGAAGTGGCTGCGGCCGAGGTCAATTTGACCATGCAAGCCGCCTACGATGCCAAAAACCCGGCGGCTTTGGGGCGTTTGTTGAAGTCTGGCGCTCAGTTGCGGATTTTTCCGCGTGACCTTCTCGACGCTGCCTATGTTGAGGCAGAGAAGCTCTACGCTCAAGAGTGCAAAAGCAATCCACGATTCAAAAAAGTCTTCGAGTCGTGGAATCGCTTTCGGAATGACCAGGCCAACTGGTTCAGGGTGGCCGAAAATGCCATGGCAACCTACACACCCAGAACGAAGTGACATTTTGACCTGACCATCTTGCTCAGGCTATAAAAGGCGGCTTTACAGGCCGCCTTTTTTTTATTCACTTTTGGAACCAAAGGCTACCCCTTAGTCACCCAACGCAGTGTCGCCCCATCCGGGGTTGTTTGACCTTGTAATGCCTGTCGTAATGGATTCAGGTCTGGTGGCGAACCAGATTCGACAATCATGAACGGCATTTGACTTGTAGGGAACGCTCCATGTCAGCTTCTAACCAGCTTCGTGTATTCATCATTGATGATCACCCCATCATCGCCATGGCACTGCGTGACATCATGAATGCACGCTATTCCGACCTTGAAGTGAAACTGTTCAGCCGCATTGGTCCGGCTTTGGAGCACAGTCGCTTTGAGCAACCTGACCTGGTTCTCTTGGACCTTGGGTTGCCCGACATGACACCCGAAAAAGTGCTGGAAACCGCTTTGGAAACCTTCGATTACAGCCGGACCTTGGTGATTTCAGGCAATGAGGACATCCTGGGTGACATGGCCGACCAGTATCCCGAGACCGAGTTTGTGTCCAAGGGCATTTCCCAAGACCGTGTGCTGAGTGTTTTGGACAGCATGGTGTTGAAGTTGCGTCGAAACAATTGGACTGAACACATCAGCCCCAAAGCACAACCGAACAACAGCTTCACGATTGGGCAGCGCATGGCGCGCATTACCGAGCGTCAGGTTTCTGTGTTGTATCGAATTGCCAAAGGCGAGTCAAACCATGAAATTGCGCAAAACCTGGGTCTGTCACCCGAGACGGTAAAAACCCACGTGCGCAGCATTTTGGCCCGTTTGAATGCACGCAATCGCCTGGAGGCGGCGATGTTGTACCGTGCCTGGCAGGAGCAAAAGTCTGACGAGGTGTATTCGGATTGACCTACAACGCAAGCATGGCCCGTCTACTCAAAATCAGTGCCTGGATTCAACAAAACCACGAGAGTTGTTTGTTGATGGTTTGGTGTGTTTTCCCGCTCAGCCTTGCGTTAACCAACATTGATTTGTCTGCGCAGCTTCAGTTGTTCGCCCTGGCGGCCATCTCCGGTGCCTTGTTGTACGCAAAACTGTTGCGGAAGCGGGCACTTCGGGTGCCCAGCACCGAAAAACTGTGGCTGCTGGTATTCACCTCCTGCATATCCGGTTTGTTGCTTTCTGTGGGCTGGCGTCAGTGGTCATTCACCGTGTTGTGTTGGGTGTTGCCCTTGGTGATTTGGGCGGTGGCTTTGGAGCGCCGTTGTCGCTATCAAATTGCCCGGCAGCGCATTCAACACCGCCGCGACCAGCAAGCCCGGTGGCGTGAATCCAAAAAGGCTGTTCTGACCGAATGGAAAGCCCGGCTGCGCTGGATTGCCGGTGTCCAGCACGACATGCGCCAACCCTTGCATGCATTGGGATTGTTGGTGGGGCATCCCGCACTTGAAACCCAAGTGGCCAAAGGGCCTGCCCGTCAGGTCGTCAAGCAAATGATGAGCTGTCAGCGTTGGCTGCATGAATTGGCTGAAAACATGCTGGAGGCAACTCGCTTGGAGTTGGGCGAGCAGCGGGAAAAGAAAATTGAATCGGTGTCCAGCAGCGATCTGTGCCATTCAATTGAAACCTGGATTTCGCAACTGGCCGAAAGCAAAGGCTTGCAATTTTCCGTTCAGGTTCAAGAGTTGATGATTTACACCGATGTACGTCGGCTAAAACGCGTCCTTGGCAATTTGGTGTTCAACGCTGTTGAACACACCCACGAAGGAAAGGTTGAATTGAGATACACCCGGCGTGGTGGCGTGCACCAGTTTTCAGTCATTGACACCGGACCCGGTTTTGATGAGTCGAGTTTGAAAGACAACTCAGCAGAGGTTTCCAGTTTCGGGTCCGATTTGCCAAAAACCGGCATCGGTTTGTATGTGGTGCGCAAACTGTGCGACGAAATGAACTGGAATTTGTCAGTCAGTCGCCGCATTGAGCAAGGCACTGTGTTCGAGCTTGAGTTGGCTGACCGGATAACGCCCAAGCAAGAGAAGTCAGACCCTCATTCGCTGAACTTGGGCACGAATTGTGGTTGCCCGTCCCAATAGTTTGTCTCGGGTACGTCGACTTTAAGCGGCGCATCGTCCACGGATCTCACAGCCTTCTCGCCCACCAAATTCGGGAATGCATAAATGAGGCCGACCATCAGCAGCTGGAGTCCAATAAACGGGATGATGCCCTGATAAATTTCAATCGATCGGATGGATTTCGGTGCCACCGACTTCAGATAAAACAGTGAAAAACCGAAGGGTGGTGTCAGGAACGATGTCTGCAAATTCATGGCCACCATGACGCCGAACCACACCAAGTCGATGTCCAACTTTGCTGCAATCGGAACCAGCAGTGGCAGCACAATAAAGACAATTTCGAAGAAGTCCAGAAAGCAGCCCAACACAAACACCAACACGTTGACAGCCAGCAGAAAACCAACCTTGCCACCGGGCAGGTTGCCCATCAGGTGTTCAAGCCACAAGTCGCCCTCAATGGCTCGGAATGACAGTCCAAACACGGTCGATCCGATGAGCACGAACATGACAAAGCAGGACAGTTTGGTGGTCGAGTCTAACGCTTGCTTCAGCAGGGTGCCGTTCAACCGGCGTTTTGCTGCGGTCAAGGCGGTGGCGCCCACGGCACCCATGGCACCACCTTCGGTTGGGGTTGCCAAACCGAGGTAGATACTGCCCAGTACCAAAAATATCAACACCAGCGGAGGCAAAAGAACAAACAACAACGCTGACCAAATGCTTGGGCCTTGGTGAGTGTGGGCGGAGAAGTGGGTATTGGCTGGCAGTGCAGGGAGGGCCTGTTTGTTGAACATGGCAATCAGCGCAATGTAAGCCATAAACAGGCCAACCAGCAGCAGGCCGGGTACCAGTGCGCCGGTGTACATGGCCCCCACGGATACACCCAGTTGATCGGCCAGCACGATGAGCACCAGCGATGGCGGAATGATTTGAGCCAGTGTGCCTGCAGCAGCAATGGTGCCTGTTGCAACCCGTGGGCTGTAACCGTACTTCAGCATGACAGGCAGGGAAATGAGCGCCATGGAAATAACCGATGCCGCGACCACGCCCGTGGTGGCTGCCAACAACGCGCCGACCAAAATCACCGCAAAGGCCAGGCCGCCACGAACCCGCCCAAACAGTTGGCCCACGGTTTCCAGTAATTCTTCAGCCATGCCACTGCGTTCGAGCATGAGGCCCATGAAGGTGAAGAAGGGGATGGCCAGCAGCGTATCATTGCTCATGATGCCAAAAATACGGTCTGGCAGCGCCTGGAGCAGCGCTGGGTTCATCATGCCTTGTTCAATGGCGACATAGCCAAACAACAAACCATTGGCCGCCAGTGCAAAAGCGACCGGAAAGCCAGACAACATGAACACCAGCAAGGTGCCAAACATGAGTACAGGTAACCAGTCGGTCGGGATCATCATGGGACAGTCAGGGCTGTGGGTTGGTGGGTTGGCCCAGTGCTGACAGGGCAGACTGGACTTCAGCCTCATTGTTGTTTTGTTGGGTACTGACCGCTGGCAAATAACCATTCAACATGGCGGATTTGTTAATGAGTTCTGCCAACACCTGCAGACCCAACAGGGCAAAGCCCAGTGGGATCAGGATTTTTGCAGGCCAGCGCGGCAAGCCGCCTGCATCCGCAGACATCTCTTGGATACGAATCGATTCAGCTGCAAAGTCCCAGCCGTACAGCAACATGAAACCAATCAGTGGGAGCATGAAAAATACATAGCCCACAACATCGATCCACAGTTGGGTGCGTACCGAGAACCGTTGGGACAACACGTCGATGCGCACATGGGCATTTTCAGCCAGTGTGTAAGCGGCACCCAATAAAAACACCGTGCCAAACAGATACCACTGAACCTCCAGCAAACCATTTGAGCTGATGTTGAACACTTTGCGAACCACAGCGTTGTATGCACAAACCAACGTGGTGATGAGGATGAGCCACGCCAAGCTGCTGCCCAGGTGCCTGTTCAGTTTGCTGACTTGTGCTGAAAATGCCAGAAGACGCTGCATGGTGTTTACACTCGCAAAGGTGCGAAGCTCACAGCTTGAGCCTGTTCCGTGTGGCCATCACTGCTTGTTTGACTTGTTCCGGTGCTGTGCCGCCCAGGTGGTTGCGGGCTTTGAGTGAACCTTCCAAGGTCAACACGTCCAGCAATGCGGGGTTGACCAAGTCGTCGCTGTAACCCAGTTCGCTCAGGTGCAGGGCTTCTTGCAATTGCGCAACAGTCAATTGTTCAAGGCCGCAGGTGTGTTCATCGCAGTAGCGCACAGCCCGAGCAACTGCTTCATGGGCATCTCGAAAGGGCATGCCTTTTTTGACCAAAGCATCGGCCAAATCGGTGGCTGTGGCATAGCCTTCCAGCGTTGCTCGGCGCATGTTCTCGGGCTTGACTCGAACGCCGTCGATCATTTCGGCGAAAATGGTGAGCGTGTCCACCACGGTGTCCACCGTGTCAAACAGGGGTTCTTTGTCTTCCTGGTTGTCTTTGTTGTAGGCCAGTGGTTGGCCTTTCATGAGTGTGAGCAAGCCAGTCAGGTGGCCATAAACCCGACCGGTTTTGCCGCGTGCCAACTCGGGTACGTCCGGGTTCTTTTTCTGCGGCATGATGGATGAGCCCGTGCAAAACCGGTCCGGCAGATCAATAAAGGCGTATCGTGGACTCATCCAGAGAATCAATTCCTCGGACAATCGGGAGACATGCATCATCAGCAGGCTGGCCGCCGCACAAAACTCAATCGCAAAGTCACGGTCGGAAACCGAGTCCAGGCTGTTTCGGGTGGGTTCGTCAAAACCCAGCAGTTCGGCTGTGCGGTGGCGGTTGATCGGAAATGTTGTTCCGGCCAAGGCAGCGGCCCCCAGTGGAAGTCGGTTGATGCGTTTGCGGCAATCTTGCATGCGCTCAAGGTCACGCTCAAACATTTCTGCATACGCCAACAGGTGGTGGCCAAAGGTGACGGGCTGGGCAACCTGTAAATGGGTAAAGCCGGGCATGACTGTGTCAAAGTGGCGTTCAGCCACGTCCACCAGGCTTTTGATCAGGGCTTTGATCAAGCCTTGAATGCGGTCAACCTCGTGTCGCATGAACAAGCGAATATCGGTGGCCACTTGGTCGTTTCGAGAGCGACCTGTGTGGAGACGCTTGCCCGCATCGCCAACAATTTCGGTCAAACGCCGCTCAATATTCAAGTGGACGTCTTCCAGGTCCAGTTGCCACTGAAATTCGCCGTCAGCCATTTCCTGTCGAATTTGGGCCATGCCACGTTCAATGGCTGCAAGGTCATTGGCAGATATCACTTTGGCTTCAGCCAACATGGTGGCGTGGGCCAGCGAGCCCTGAATGTCGAATTGCGCCAGGCGTTTGTCGAAAAACACGGAGGCTGTGTAGCGTTTCACCAATTCGGACATGGGTTCGTTGAAACGGGCCGACCACGCTTCCTGTTTTTTGGACCATTGGTTGGACATGGGAAATCCTTGTGTGCCTTGAGATGGGCCTAATTATAAGGGGCCAACATGCTAGACTTTCCCAGTACTGGCGTTCTTGTTGGTCCTTGCGCACTTTTTAACCTGTTTTGGTCATTGCTGACCTTTATTTCTCATGAAAATCAGAATTGCATCCCGTGAAAGTCGATTGGCCATGTGGCAAGCCGAGCATGTGCGTGACCGCCTTGTGGCACTGTCCGGCGTCACCGAGGTCGAAATTGTCGGTATGACCACACAAGGGGATCAAATTCTGGACCGCTCGCTGGCGAAGATTGGTGGTAAAGGGCTGTTCATCAAGGAACTTGAGGTGGCTTTGATGGAAGGCCGGGCGGATTTGGCTGTGCATTCCGGCAAAGACATCCCGATGGACTTGGACCCTGAATTTCAGCTGGTGGGTTTCATGACGCGTGAAGACCCCAGAGACGCCTTCGTGTCCAATGACTTCAGCAGCCTGGATGATTTGCCGCCCGGCAGTGTGGTGGGCAGCAGTAGCCTTCGCCGTCAGGCCCAGGTATTGGCCCGTTTTCCCCATTTGGTCGTGCAACCCTTGCGCGGCAACCTGGACACCCGTTTGGGCAAGCTGGATCGAGGCGAATATCAAGCCATTGTGCTGGCCGCCGCAGGTCTCAAGCGTTTGGGGCTGGTTGATCGCATCCGCTCCTACATTCCCACAGAGCACATGTTGCCCGCCGTGGGTCAAGGTGCTTTGGGTTTGGAAATTCGCCGGGGTGATTCCGTTCTGTACGAACTGGTGAAACCCTTGATTGATCCGGTGTGCACCTGTTTGGTCAGCGCCGAGCGTCAGGTTTCGCGGGCCTTGGGCGGAAGCTGCCAAACACCCCTGGGTGGCTTTGCTGAAGAGACCTCACCCGGGTCCATGCGTTTGCGTGCGATGGTGGCCAGTGTGGACGGACAGAGATTGGTGACAGCGCAATCCACGGGTGCATTGTCCGATTGGCTGGATGTTGCAAACACTGCCGTTGAAGGCCTGCGAAAGCAGGGTGCAGAGGACATGGTTAAACAGGCACGATTGACCTGATGAAAGTGGCCTGATAAATACGGGGGTTTAAACATGGGTTGGACACTGGTGGTTTGCAAGCCTCAGTTGCCGGAAGGTTACAGCATTCAAAAAGCCGAGTTGGATGAGCAACTGACCCTTGGGACTCAAGCGGCTGTCGTAAACCTGCCCGTGTTTGAGCTCGTGCCGCACACGGCCCGATTGGCAACCTTGCGAGATTGGATGGCCGCGCCTCGCCGGCGATTCCAAAAACTGGTGGTGTTTGTGAGTCCCTCTGCCCTGGAAATGGCCATGACTGGCGTGGCCGAGTGGCCAGCTGATTTGATGTGTGGCGTGATGGGAAGGCAAAGTGCACGCCTGGCCCAGCGCATGGGCATTCCCCGCG
Source organism: Limnobacter sp. (assembly GCF_036405155.1). GTDB lineage: Bacteria > Pseudomonadota > Gammaproteobacteria > Burkholderiales > Burkholderiaceae_B > Limnobacter. The sequence continues at coordinate 346,580 of NZ_DASWYD010000006.1, forward strand.
ACCGCATTTTGGCACCCAGTGGTGAAGGTGGGGACGATACAGAGGATTCTGCAGGCTTACTGTCGCTTATCTGCCGGCATTTTGGGGATAAAACACTGGAAGTGATGGTTTGCAAGGGCCCTCGGGGGCGCGTGGAGTTTCCCCAGAAGCTGCAAAGCCTGGGCCACGAGGTGGACATACTCGAAATTTATGATCGACTGGAAATTCAGCAAAACAGCCTGCGATTGAATGAGTTGCTGAAGCAAGGCCCACAATGCGCGTTGTGGATCACCAGCAGCGAGACTGCAGAGGCCCTGGATCGCCAAATGAGCCAGTTGCCCGATCACCAGTTGTTGGGTTTCAAGAATGCGGCCACTGTACTGACCACCCACCCCAGAATTACCCGTCGTTGCAAAGAATTGGGCTATGCGCGGGTCGTGGAGATTCCAACAGGGATACAATCAGTGAATCTATGGCTGAAAACAAATACAACAGCGATGACAAGTCCCAGCATGCCTAACCCAGCCCCCACACCCCAGCCCAGCGCGCCAGCTTATGCAGCGTCACAGCCCACTCAGGGCGCCACTCCAACGGTCAATCCATGGCTGGTGAAGCTTGCGTTTCTGTTCTCGTTGGGCAGCATGGCGTTGGTGCTGTTGATTTCATTTGCCGGCAAAAACCAGATTGAGAAAACACGGTTGGCATTTGGTGAACGCATTCAAAAAGAGTCCACCACACTGGACCTGGTACGCGAGCAGATGACGCAATACGACGACCTGACGCGCGACTTGAAAACTCGCTTTGAACTGCTGGAAGAGGCCCAAAAGGAAGAGGCCAGCCAACGCGTGAGCCTGGAGGAGGTTTACAACAATTTGTTGGCCAGCAAAACGGAAGTGTCCTTGAGTGAGGTGGATCAATTGATCTCGATCGCCAAGCGACAGCTGTATTTGTTGGGCAATGTGAATGGTGCAGCCGTGGCCCTGGGGCAGGCAATTGATCTGCTTGAAAAAGCTGAGAAGCCCTCGCTGATCAATTTGAGGACTGCGTTGCAGACGGACTTGGCTGCCATCAAGGCACTGCCGGCTGATGACCTGTTGAAACTGGCCATCGCATTGGATTCAGTGATCAATTCGGTGGAAACGATGCCCAGCTTGGCTGGGGCCGATGCAACCACCCAGACCAATTTGGCGAAACTGAACAATGCCCAGCCGACCGAAACCGAACAGACTGGTGAGACCGTAAAGCCAGCCCCTGAGCCTGGGGCACCTGAAGTCTCCGCCGTCCCCTTGACCTGGGCTGGTGCATGGTCGTTTGTCAAAATGGTGGTATCCACTGCGTGGTACGACATTCAATCGCTGGTTGAAATCACCAAAGTGGATTCACCGGAGGTGTTGCTGCTGTCGTCCCGTCAGGAGGCAGACATTCGCAATGCTTTGCGCCTTTCATTGCTGAATGCGCGGGTGACCATGCTGTCGCGCCAGGGTGAGTTGCTGAAGTCTGACTTGAATCGTTCCCTGAACCTCATCAATACATACTTTGACACCAAAAACCCACAGGTGGAACGTGCGGTTTCGGTGCTCAATGAGATCAACAAGATTCAGGTGGATTTGGTGTTGCCCGAATTGAAAGCAACCACCTCAGCCTACCGTTTGGCCGTCGCCGGTCAGCAACAGAAGGGGGTTAAGCCATGAAGCAATTGATCGGCCTGCTGCTGATTATTGTGGTGGCTGTTGCAGTGACCTTGTTTGCAGACGGCAATGCTGCCAAGGTGGTGGTGTTTTTTGGTCAGTACCGGATTGACCTTTCCTTGAATTTCGCCATCATCGCCTTGGTGTTGAGCTTCGTGCTTGTTCATTTTTCTCTGCTGGCTATTCGCGCGTCGGGTCAGTTGCCAGCGCGTTTTAAGGCCTACCTTCAAAACCGCAAGCAAACGGCATTGCTTGATGCCAACACGGCTGGTTTGATTGCCTTTATTACCGGCGATGAGCCCTCAGCCGCAAAGGCCTTGAAGGCCGCCTCAAAAACAGGCATTGAAACAGACCTCAGTTACCTGGTGCGTGCTTTGTCCTCCATTCAGGCCGACCGTCTGGATGAGGCGGAAGAGATTTTGAGCCACGACAAAGCCCAAGAGGGGCAGCATGCAGTCGCACTGACCATTCTCAAGGCCAAAATTGCTTTGGCCCGTGCATTGCCGGAGCGGGCGATCGAGTTGCTCGCAGCGCTGGATAGCGCTTCGGCCCGTTTGCCTCAGGCTCAGTATGTAAAGCTGTTTGCCCTGATTGGCCTGAACCGATGGGATGAGGCGTTGGTTCAGTATCGAAACTGTGTGGCCTCCAACGCTTTGAAACAAATGGACCAGGAGCAGGCCATTGGTGCCATCTACACTGGGCTTGTTGAAGCGGCCGAGGGTGATTCGACCCGGTTGAAGGCGGTGCTCTCCAATGCCAAGCCCAAAGAATTGGACAACGTGCTGGCGCTCAATGCTCTGTCCGAAGGCCTCATGACCTGTGGTGAAAGCAAGGCGGCGCGGGTTTTGCTGGAGTCTGCACTCAGCAATCGCAAAAGCCTTGATGTATTGCCCGCTTATCACCAAGTGGCTGTTCATGAGTCCCGTGACGCTTTGCCTTTTGTTGAGAAATTGCTGGGTGCTCACCCGACTGACCTTCGCTTGATTGAGCTGGCTGGCGATGTTTGTGAGCAGGAGCAACTGTGGGGCAAGGCCATTTCCCGTTTTGAAACCGTGTACGCCCGACAACCTTCAGCCCACTTGGCGCGCAAGCTGGAAAGGCTGTATGAAACTGCCAACCAAGCCGACAAGGCGAGGCTGTGGCGTGACAAATTGAATGCACACCTGCAGGCAGAACGTCAGCCTGCATGAAGAAAACTTGGCTACAATTCGTGGCATCCAGGCAGTGGGGAAACCCCTGAATCAAATTTGAAACATTGAATGAAAAGGATTGTGTGATGGGATATGAAGTAATTGCTCCGGGCAAGGACGTTCCAAACGATGTGAACGTAATCATTGAAATTGCGGCCAACTCAGACCCTGTCAAGTACGAAATCGACAAAGACAGTGGTGCGCTGTTTGTGGATCGTTTTGTGGGCACCTCCATGCAGTACCCCTGCAACTACGGGTACATTCCGCAAACCCTGGCTGCCGATGGCGACCCTGTGGACGTGTTGGTGATGACACCATACCCCTTGGTGCCCGGTTGTGTGGTGCGGGTGCGCCCCATTGGCATTCTCAAAATGACGGACGAGTCTGGTGGTGATGCCAAACTGCTGGGTGTACCAGTCGAAAAACTCCTGCCTTCCTACAAACATTACAAAACCATCGCCGATGTACCCCAAGAATTTCTGGCGCGCATACAGCATTTCTTTGAGCACTACAAAGACCTGGAAAAAGGCAAATGGGTGAAGGTGGACGGTTGGGGTAACATGGACGACGTCACCAAGGAAATTCTGGACGGTATCGCCAACTACAAAAAAGACTGATCGCCGGTGGTAGCCGTTGCTTGCACCTGCCGATAGGCCTGGTGTTCATCCAGTTCTTGGGCGTACATGGCCAAGTGCTGCTTTTCCCGCTCAATGAATTGGGCAATCGGTGCCTGAAAGGCTGGGCTAGCCAGCCAATGGGCCGACACCAGTGTTTGTGGGTTTAGGCCCCGGGCCATTTTGTGTTCGCCTTGGGCGCCGCCCTCAAACCATTCAATGCCATGTTCGATGGCAAATTCAATGGCTTGGTAATAGCACAGTTCAAAGTGCAGGCAAGGAATGGTCTGAACACTGCCCCAATAGCGGCCATACAGCCGTTGCTGGTTGAACAAAAACAGGGTACTGGCCACTGGCTGGCCATGCAGGCTTGCTTCGATCATCAACACTTGGTCGCCCATGTTGGCGCAGATTTCTCTAAAAAAGGCGGGGGTGAGGTAGGGGCTGGATTGATGCTCCAGATAAGTCTGCTCGTAGCAACTGTAAAAAAAATCAAGATCGTCAGCCGTGGCCTCAGCACCATGAATTCGCCGAATACGGAGGCCATCCACCTTCGCCTTGCGCCGCTCCGCCCGAATGTTTTTGCGTTTTTTCTGCTGCAGGCTTTCCAGAAAATGCTCGAAATCTTCAAATGGTTTGCCAGTGTTCGGGTGCCTGTTTTGCCAGTGAAACTGCACCACATGGCGTGATTGCAGGTTTTTCCAGTCCTTCGAACCCAGAATCAAGGCCTGGTCTTGCTCGTTTAAAAATAAGGCATGAACCCCCGAGCATTGCACCCCCAGCAGTTGCTCTGTTGAGCAGGCTTGTTGGGCCACCTGGCGTAAGCCGTCTCGCAGCACATCCGCATGGTTTGGGTCGGCAAACAACAGCTTGGGCCCGAGTATGGGCGTGAACGGAATGGCACTGAGCAGCTTGGGGTAATACACCAGGCCATGTCGCTGGTAAGCCTGTGCCCAAGCCCAATCGAACACATATTCACCGTAAGAATGGCTCTTTAAGTACAGCGGCATGGCCGCAACAGTTTGCCCTTGCTCGTTGTCGATCCGCAGGTGCAAGGGTGCCCAACCAGTTTCGGCTGTGGCCGAGCCGCTGCGTTCCAATGCAAACAAATATTCGTGCCGCAAGGCCGGGTGAAGCAAACCACCTGTGCGGCTACGCAGGAGTGAATTCCAGGTCTCTTGTGCGATTTCACCAATGCTCTGGCAAATCTGCATGCGATAATTTGAGGACATTTGGCGACTACAGCAAACACTTCAGCATCATGAGTTTATCCCGAGTCCGCGTGGCCATCGCCCAGTTGAATCTCACCGTGGGTGATTTGAAAGGCAATAGCTCAAAAATCATTGCCTCAGTGCACCAAGCTGCTGCGCAGGGCGCTCGCATTGTACTCACCCCCGAGTTGTCCATCACCGGGTATCCGCCGGAAGATTTGCTGATGCGTCCATCGTTTCAGCGTCAATCCGATGCAGCACTCGAAACCCTGATGCGCGAGTTTGCCGCGCTGGATGTGTACGTGGTGTTGGGGCACCCCGTGCGTTGCGAAGGTGAGTTGTTCAACGCAGCCTCGGTTGTTCACCAAGGCAAGGTGGTTGGCCGCTACCACAAACACGATTTGCCCAACCGGGAGGTGTTCGACGAACAGCGCTACTTCACCCCCGACAACCGGCCCCTGGTGTTTGAGGTGGATGGCATTCGGTTTGGTTTGAACATTTGCGAAGACACCTGGAACCGATACGCCCCCGAGGCAGCTGCTTCCGCAGGCGCCGAAGTCTTGTTGGTGCCCAATGCCTCGCCTTACCACATGGGCAAGCACACCATTCGTGAAGGTGTTGTGGCCCGCCGCGTTCAAGAAACCGGCATGGCGATTGTGTACGCCAACCTGGTGGGTGGGCAAGATGAACTGGTCTTCGACGGCGCGTCATTTGCCATGGACGGTCACCAAAGGGTGGCCCTTCGAATGGCACAGTTTGAAGAAGGTGTTGCACTGCTGGATGCGGTATCCACGCCGGGCGAGCCTATTGCATTGCAGCCTGTTGAAGCCTCTGCCGACGAATTGTCGCTGACAGCGCAGGTGTATGAAGCCCTGAAGTTGGGTGTTCGCGACTATGTGACCAAGAACCGTTTTCCGGGGGCCATCATTGGTTTGTCGGGTGGGGTGGATTCTGCATTGACGTTGGCCATTGCCGTGGATGCGCTGGGTGCTGACCAGGTGCGTTGTGTGATGATGCCATCGCCCTACACAGCCGACATTTCTCTCACCGATTCACGCGACATGGTTCAACGCCTGGGTGTGCAATACGACGAAATATCGATTGCGGATTGCATGCAGTCGTTTGAGCAAAGTCTGGCGCCACTGTTCACCGGTTTGCCTGTGGACACCACAGAAGAGAACCTACAGGCCCGCATACGCGGCACATTGTTGATGGCCCTGTCCAACAAGACAGGTCGAATTGTGCTCACCACTGGCAACAAAAGTGAAATGGCCACAGGCTATTGCACACTGTATGGTGACATGGCGGGTGGCTTCGCCGTCATCAAAGACATTTTCAAAACCTGGGTGTACAAGCTGTGCGAGTATCGCAATGGTATTTCTCAGATTATTCCGGAACGGATCATCACACGCCCCCCATCGGCTGAATTGCGTCCCGACCAAGTCGATCAGGACAGCTTGCCACCGTATGATGTGCTGGATGCCATTCTGGCCCGCTACATGGAGCAGGATGAAACCGTTGAGAACATCATTTCCAGCGGTTTTGCGAAAGAAGATGTGGTCAAGGCTGTTAAACTTTTACGCATCAATGAATACAAGCGCAGGCAGGCACCGGTGGGTATTCGTGTGACCCACCGCGCATTTGGCCGAGACTGGCGTTATCCCATTACTTCAAAATTCAACGACCTTGAGGACCTCTGACCATGAAATTGCTCACTGCCATCATCAAACCATTCAAACTCGATGAAGTTCGTGAAGCCCTGTCCGAGATCGGTGTGTCTGGCTTGACCGTGACTGAGGTGAAAGGGTTTGGCCGTCAGCGTGGTCACACCGAGTTGTACCGGGGCGCAGAGTATGTGGTCGATTTTCTGCCCAAAGTCAAAATCGAGTTGGTGATTGAGGACAAACTCGTGGACCAAGCCATCGACGCCATTCTGGGTGCAGCACGCACCAACAAAATTGGCGACGGCAAAATTTTCGTGACAGAGGTTGAGCGGGTGATCCGCATTCGCACCGGCGAGCAGGGCGAAGCGGCGATTTAATTCCGTTTAACGCAGATGGCTGTGAATAATTTCTGAGAATGTTCCAGCCAGCGGTGCCGGCAAGTCATGGCCTAAGCCTTTGATGAGGTGCAGCCTTGCGCCCGGCACCAGCTTCGCAATTCGCTCTGAACATTCTTTTTTCAGCAGCGGGTCATCCAGCCCGTGAATCACACAGGTCGGTACGGTGATTTGCCGTGTGTAATCTTCAATCGAGCCTGTGGATACCACACAATGTGTTTGCCTCAAAACGCCCGCCGGTTTGTACGCGCGCTGGTATGAAGCGCGGGCCCGTTCCCGAATGTCCACCGGGTTGGGTGGGTAACCGGGGCTGCCAATTGCTGTAAACACCCGTTCCACATGCTCGGCCACATCATCGATGTGGGTGCTGCGTGGTTTGCGCAAAAACATGTTCAACATCACGTTGGGGCTGGGCATGGGCAGCTTGGGGTGGTTGGTCGATGACATCAAGGTCACCAGCTTCCCGATCAGGTCGGGCCGCTTGGCCGCCACAATTTGGGAAATCATGCCGCCCATGGAAACGCCCACCAAGTGGGGGCGCTTCAGTTTCAACGCTTCAATCAAGCCAATCGCATCATCGGCCATCAAGTCCAGCTTGTAATTGCTGGGCGTGTTCAAGCCCAATTTGTTGCGAACGAAGGTGGCGGGAATGTTGACCCGAATGTGGCTGGGGTGTTGGTCCGTTAAACCGATGTCCCGGTTGTCAAACCGCACCAAGCGATAGCCCAAGGCGAGAAGAGGGCGGCAAAAGTCGTCACCCCACATGGTCAATTGGCAACCCAAGCCCGCCACCAACAAAATGGTGTCTGCATGGTCTGGGCCAGCCGACTGCCAGCACATGTTCAGTCCTGTGGTGGATGATCGGCAAAAACCTTCGGTCCATTGAATGGTGCTCAAGTGTGGTGTCTCCATGTTTTTAGTTGTTGGGGCTGCCATTACATCTGTTTGGCTTTGAGAATAACCAACAAGGCGCCAGCGCCGCCGTCGCGGGGTGGTGCCTGACAAAAAGCCAGCACTTCATCTTTTTGCACCAGCCAGCGCTTCACCTTGTCTTTCAGTACAGGCTCTTTGCCTACAGAGCCCAGCCCTTTGCCATGGATGATTCTTACACACCGTACATCGTGTTTGACACAGGTCCGTAAAAATTCACCCACCGCCTCGCGTGCTTCTTCCGTGCGGTAACCATGCAAATCAATTTGGGCCTGAATCACCCATTTGCCACTGCGCAGGCGTTTTAAAGCCTCCAAGCCGATGCCGTTTCGGCGGTAACTCAGCTTGTCATCGGTTTCCAGAAAGCGTTCCACATCCATTTCATCGGAAATGCTTTCCTGCAGAACATGGGCGTCGTCCAGTTCACGCTGGCGGGCAATCGGCGGGGGTTTGGTGGTGTCGTGAACCTTGCGGTTGCTGTTGGGCAGTGGGGTAACGTCCTGCACTTGCCGTTGAAACAACTGGGCCTCTTCGCGTTGTTTGCGCTCGGCCTCTAATCGAAGTTTTTCCTGTCGCTCAGCCTCCAGGCGTTGGTCTTTGAGCAAGCGGCGGACCCCTTCCAAATCAGCCATGGAATTCAGCTTTTTCATGGTGAGGCCTGCCGGGTGCTGCTCAACGGTGAATGTCAGCCTTCTTGGGCTTCCAGCCAGCGCTGGGCGTCCAGAGCCGCCATGCAGCCTGTGCCTGCGCTGGTGATGGCCTGGCGGTAAATGTGGTCTTGCACGTCACCGGCAGCAAACACACCTTCAACACTGGTCATGGTGGCCAAACCATTCAAACCGCTGCGGGTCACGATGTAGCCGCCTTTCATCTCGATTTGCCCTTCAAAAATCTCGGTATTGGGCCGGTGACCAATCGCAATAAACACACCTTGCAAGGCGATGTCTTTGGTGCTGCCATCGCCGGTTGATTTTACCCGTACACCGGTCACGCCGGTCTGGTCACCCAGCACTTCGTCGAGGGTGCTGTTGACTTGCAGTTCAATCTTGCCTTCGGACACCTTTTCCATCAGTTTGTCGATGAGAATGGCCTCGGCCTTGAACTTGTCGCGGCGGTGAATCAGCGTGACCTTCTTGGCAATGTTGGACAAATACAAGGCCTCTTCAACCGCCGTGTTGCCACCACCCACCACGCACACCTCCTGATTGCGATAGAAAAACCCGTCACAGGTTGCACATGCCGAAACGCCTTTGCCCATGAAGGCTTCTTCGGAGGGCAGGCCCAGGTACATGGCGCTGGCACCGGTCGCAATAATGAGCGCATCGCAGGTGTAAACGCCCGAGTCGCCCTTCAGCGTGAATGGCCGTTGTTTGAAATCCACGGTGTGAATGTGGTCAAAAATGATCTCGGTCTTGAAGCGCTCTGCGTGTTCCAGAAAGCGTTGCATCAGCTCAGGCCCCTGAACACCATGAACGTCGGCAGGCCAGTTGTCCACCTCGGTGGTGGTCATTAACTGACCACCCTGGGCCAAACCGGTGATGAGCACCGGGTTCAGGTTTGCGCGGGCGGCATACACGGCGGCTGTGTAGCCTGCGGGGCCGGAACCCAAAATCAGGACTTTGGCGTGGCGGGTTGGGTTGGAGCTGCTCATTGGGGCCTCATTTGTGCTTCAAATGTTCGTGGCTCGGGGGCACTGGCCCTCGAACTTTGTCAGAATACAGTCTTCAATTATATGCCGCCTGCGGCCTCGTCTGAACCCAGTGAATTCCAGGACCTCACAAAACAGTGGAACCCTTCGCGCCAGCAAACTGTTGCTGGAAGTGCGTTGGCTGGCCATGCTCGTGCTCTCCATCTATTTGTTGCTGATTTTGGTGTCGCACAATCCGCACGATGACAGTTGGTCACATTCCTCCGGCAGCGATACCGTCAGTAATTTTGGTGGTGCCATCGGCGCTCACCTGTCCGATGTGCTGTTTTTCCTGTCGGGCTACTCGGCCTATGTTTTGTTGGGCCTGTCGTTTTACCAGTTGTGGCGCGTGCGAAAAATGGTGGACGCGCTCGACCTGCCCGGGTTTGACGAGCCTTTGCCCAAATGGTTGCCATGGGTTCGACCGGTCGGTTTCGTACTGCTTTGGGTGGGTTTCATGGGCATCGAGGCCTTGTCAGTGTTCAAAGGTGCCGATTTGCCGGCGGGCGCTGGTGGTGTCATCGGGCAGTCGGTGAGCCATGTGTTGGTCAAGCTCACTGGCCTGTCTGGCGCGGTCATGTTGCTGCTGCTCATGTTTGCAGCGGGGCTCAGTGGCTTTTTGGGCATGAGCTGGGCCGTGATGGCTGAACGTGTGGGCGGTTTGCTTGAATTGGCCTTCTTCAAATTGCGCAATGCCTTCAATGCCTATGAAGACCGCAAAGAGGGCAAAAAAGTGGCCCAAGCGCGTGTGGAAACGGTTGAGAAAAAACGCGAAGAATTTCAGGAACACAAGCCCATTCGGATTGAACCGGTGGCAGTGCCTGTTGAGCCATCGGTGCAGGCCATTAAAGAAAAGCAACAGCCCCTGTTTGCTGATTTGACCGAGACCGAGTTGCCACCGCTGTCTCTGCTGGACGATGCGCCCCCAGCCCAAGAAACCGTGTCGGCAGACACCCTGGAATACACCTCACGCCTGATTGAGAAAAAACTCAGTGATTTTGGTGTGCAGGTGCAGGTCATGGCCGCACAACCGGGCCCAGTCATCACCCGGTTTGAGGTTGAGCCTGCTGCAGGCGTGAAGGGCTCGCAAGTGGTCAACCTGGCCAAAGACCTGGCCCGTGCGCTTAGCCTGGTGTCCATCCGCGTGGTGGAAACCATTTATGGCAAAAACCTGATGGGTCTTGAACTGCCCAACCCACGCCGGCAAATGGTCAAGCTCACAGAAATTTTAAGCTCGCAGGTGTGGAGCGCATCCAAATCGGCGCTCACCATGGCTTTGGGCAAGGATATTGCCGGTAAACCGGTGGTGGCTGACCTGGCCAAAATGCCCCACCTGTTGGTGGCGGGTACCACAGGCTCGGGCAAGTCTGTGGGGATCAACGCGATGATTTTGTCCCTGCTGTACAAAAGCAATCCAGAAGAGGTTCGCCTCATCCTGATTGACCCCAAGATGCTGGAAATGAGCGTGTATGAGGGCATTCCGCATTTGTTGTGCCCCGTGGTTACCGACATGCGGCAGGCCGCCAACGCCTTGAATTGGGCGGTGGGCGAAATGGAAAAGCGCTACCGCCTGATGAGTAAAATGGGTGTGCGCAATTTGGCCGGTTACAACGCCAAAATGGCCGATGCCCGGAAAGCGGGGCAGTCCATTCCCAACCCGTTCAGCCTGACGCCCGATGCACCTGAACCCTTGGAAGCCTTGCCAACCGTGGTCATTGTGATCGACGAATTGGCCGACCTGATGATGGTGGTGGGCAAGAAAATTGAAGAGTTGATCGCGCGTTTGGCCCAAAAAGCCCGTGCAGCAGGCATTCACCTCATTTTGGCCACCCAGCGCCCCTCCGTGGACGTGATCACAGGCTTGATCAAGGCCAACATTCCCACCCGGATTGCCTTCCAGGTGTCTTCCAAAATTGATTCACGAACCATTCTCGACCAAATGGGGGCCGAGGCGCTCTTGGGGCAGGGTGACATGTTGTTCCTCCCGCCGGGTTCTGGCGTGCCCCAGCGGGTACACGGGGCTTTTGTGTCAGACGAAGAAGTGCACCGCGTGGTTGAACACCTGAAGGAGAAGGGTGGTGAGCCCAACTACATTGAGGGCATTCTGGAAGGCGGAACAGCCGAAGAAGGCGGAAACGCCAGCATGGATGCCACCGCCGGCAGTTTTGATGGCGAAAAGGATGCCCTGTATGACCAAGCGGTGTCGATTGTACTGAAGCACCGCAGGGCGTCCATCTCGTTTGTGCAGCGCCACCTGCGGATTGGCTACAACCGGGCGGCCCGTCTTCTGGAAAGCATGGAGCAAGCGGGGTTGGTGTCGGCCATGCAATCCAACGGCAACCGGGATATTTTGGTACGCGCCGATGCGGCACCCCAAGATGACGATCCGCCCTTTTAAGCGCCCCCGCAGTGAACCATTGTGTTGACTGCGGCTCTTAATGGCTGTTAGCCCGTTAATCTTCAAATTATCCGCTGGATCAACATGAGCGTTTCCGTCAAAAAATTAGGTGCTGCGCTGGCGCTGTTGGCATCTACCTTTGCTGCTGGCCTGGCCAACGCCGGCTCTGCTGAAGATCTCTTGCACAATTTCGCCAAAAACCGGCAATTTGCTGAAGGGCAATTCACGCAAGTGGTGGTCGCGCCCTCTGGCCAAATCAAGCAAAAAGGCAGCGGCGAGTTTGCTTTTTCTCGTCCGGGCAAGTTTCGTTGGGAAATCAAAAAGCCCTACCCACAGCTGATTGTGGCGGACGGAAAGTTGGTCACCAATTACGACCCAGACATGCAGCATGCCACCCAGAAACCGATGGGCAACGCCATGGACTCCACGCCGGCAGCCTTGCTGTTCGGCAATGCCGATTTGAACAAATTGTTTGTGATCAAAGACGAAGGCAGCAAAGACGGCATGCAGTGGTTGAGCGCCAAGCCCCGCGACAAGGAAAACCTGTTTGACACCGTCCGCATTGGTTTTGAAAATGGCCTGCCAGCGCACCTGGACATTGTGGATGCACTGGGGCAAACCACCAAGCTTGACCTGACTCAGTGGAAGTTTGAGTCTCGCCGGCCCGCCGCTTACTTTGAATTCAAAACCCCGCCAGGTGTGGACCTGATTCAAACCCAATGATGGGTGAGCCTGCATGACTGCTGATTTGTTTGGCGATGGTGTTCCATCAGCGGAGTCCCCTTCAACAGCGGCACAGACGTTGAGCGCTGCACCATTGGCTGAGCAACTTCGCCCCCAGACATTGGCCGATGTGGTGGGGCAAACCCACCTCATAGGCCCGGGCAAAGCCCTGTCCACCTTGTTTGAGCAGCGCAAGCTTCATTCCTTGATTTTGTGGGGGCCTCCGGGTGTGGGTAAAACCACGCTGGCCCGCCTGTTGGCCAACGCTGCAGATGCACAATTCATTGCGTTGTCGGCTGTGTTGTCAGGTGTGAAGGAAATTCGCGAAGCCATTGATTTGGCGAGGGTTTACGCAAAACAAGGCAAAGTCACCACCCTGTTCATTGACGAGATTCACCGCTTCAACAAGTCACAACAAGATGCCCTGTTGCCGCATGTGGAGTCTGGTTTGGTGACTTTTCTCGGGGCAACCACCGAAAACCCGTCTTTTGAGGTGAACTCCGCTTTATTGTCGCGTTCTCAGGTGTATGTTCTGCAATCCTTGCAGGCCAGTGATTTTGAAAGCTTATTGGCGCGTGCATTGGCGCATTTAAAGTTAACACTGCACATTGAGCCGGAAGCCTTTGAATTGCTTTGCCAATATGCCGATGGAGACGCGCGGCGCTTCCTTAATTTGCTGGAGATTGTGGTGCAGCAAGCGGCCTTCCAGGGGCATGCAGCCTTGTCTGCAGATTTGCTCAAGGCCCTGGCGCCGTCGCAGATCCGACGCTTCGACAAAGGCGGTGACGCGTTTTATGACCAAATATCGGCGCTGCACAAAAGCGTGCGAGGCTCTGACCCCGACGCGGCGTTGTACTGGTTTTGCCGCATGCTGGACGGGGGTGCTGACCCCCGCTACCTGGCACGGCGCATTGTTCGCATGGCGTGGGAAGACATTGGCTTGGCCGACCCACGGGCAATTACGCTGTGCAACGAAGCTGCCAGCACCTACGAGCGCTTGGGCAGCCCCGAAGGTGAGTTGGCGTTGGCGCAGGCCGTGATTTATTTGGCCGTTGCTGCCAAGAGCAATGCCGGATACATGGCCTATAAACAGGCCATGGCCACCGTGAAGCAGACCGCCAGCCTCCCCGTGCCCATGCATTTGCGAAATGCCCCCACTCAACTGATGAAAAATTTGGGCCATGGCGCCAACTATCGCTATGCACACGACGAAGAGGGTGGCCACGCCGCTGGCGAAACCTACTGGCCAGACGGCATGGACGCGCCACAGTTCTATCAGCCCACAGACCGAGGTCTGGAAATCAAAATCAGTGAGAAACTGGCCTGGCTGGCGGCGCGAAACCAGCGCAAAGGCGAGTGAGCCGCCCCAACTGCCCAGGCTTCCAGCATAAAATGCACAACACCGGGCCTTCAGCCGCATTCATGCGTGGCTGCCCCAATCAAAACACCCATTGACTCAAAGCGACCCCCATGCTCGACATTCAATTGCTTCGCAAAGACTTGCCCGCCGTGGCCCAACGACTGGCCGACCGTGGCTTTACCCTGGATGTGGATCAGTTCAACGCACTGGAAAGCCAGCGCAAACAACTTCAAACCAGCACCGAGGAATTGCAGGCCAAACGCAATGCACTCTCCAAGCAAATCGGCCAGCTCAAAGCCAAGGGTGAGGACACAGCCGCCGTGATGGCTGAGGTGGGTGGCCTGGGCGATGCCCTGAAGGCCAACGAACAGGCCTTGGCGCAGCTGCAAGATACGCTTCAAGCCTTTTTATTGAATATCCCCAATATTCCCCATCACAGCGTGCCCACAGGCGCCTCCGAGACTGACAACGTTGAGTTGCGCCGTTGGGGTAGCCCGCGACAATTCGACTTTGAGGTGAAAGACCACGTGGATGTGGGGCAGGCCTTGGGCTTGGACTTTGAAACAGCCGCCAATTTGTCGGGTGCCCGATTTGCCGTGTTGAAAGGGCAGATTGCCAAGCTACACCGGGCGTTAGCGCAGTTTATGCTGGATACCCACACCGAGGAGCATGGCTACACCGAGCACTACACGCCCTATATTGTCCGAGCCCAAACCTTGCAAGGCACTGGGCAGTTGCCCAAGTTCGCGGATGATTTGTTTTCGGTGAAGAAGGGTGGTGAAACAGGTGATGCCGAGCCGCTGTACTTGATTCCCACCGCGGAAGTGACCCTGACCAATCTGGTTGCAGACCAAATCCTGAAAGCGGATGAGCTGCCCATCAAAATGACGGCCCATTCCCCGTGTTTTCGCAGTGAGGCTGGCAGTTACGGCCGTGACACCCGAGGATTGATTCGCCAGCACCAGTTTGACAAGGTTGAAATGGTGCGAATCGAGCACCCAGACCACTCCTATGCAGCCTTGGACGAAATGACCGGTCATGCCGAGAAAATTCTTCAAAAGTTGGGCTTGCCCTACCGGGTCATTGTGCTGTGCACAGGTGATATGGGGTTTGGTGCCACCCGCACGCACGACATTGAGGTTTGGTTGCCCGCCCAAAACACCTACCGTGAAATTTCATCGTGTTCCAACTGTGAGGGTTTTCAGGCCCGTCGCATGAAGGCGCGCTTCAAGAATGAGGCCGGTAAAACTGAATTTGTGCACACCCTGAACGGTTCAGGCTTGGCCGTGGGGCGCACCTTGGTCGCAGTGCTGGAAAACTATCAACAAGCCGATGGTTCGTTGAAAGTGCCCGAGGTTCTGCAACCGTATTTGGGTGGGAAAACCGTCCTCAAGGCTTGATGGCTTTGTTGTTGCGCAATAAAAAAAGCACCTTTGAGGTGCTTTTTTTTTGATAAACAACGGGTTGTGGCGGATGTTTAACTTAGGTACTTAAGCGCCAACCGTTGCCTTGATCGCTGCAATGAATTTTTCGCTTTGTGCCACATTCACCACCGTGGCCTCTATGCCATGCCGGGCACTGGCCAAGCGGATGAACCGTTCCATGCGCCGTTGTTCATGCTTGTTCCAGCGCACAGTGAACGAGACCACTCGGTTGTTGTCAATCCACACGTTGCTGGGTTTCAAGAACATGAAGTCGCTAAGTGCAGCCTTGGGCAAACCAGGCTGGCCGCTTGAATCGACGCCTTTGAATTGGACCAACAAGGGCGTTCCGGCCAACAGCCACTCGGCATGGTCGATGGCATCGCAGAAAATTGAGCAGGTCGACCAGGTCAATCCACTGTAGCGAACCATGAAGGCCAAGCGCGACTCTTCAAAGTTGTCAGTCACGTCCGCGCCCACTGCAGCGAGGTCTTCCGGGCGAACCTTCAGGGACAGCAGTTCCTGTTCAAGCGTGCTGTAGGCCAATGAAGTGCGAACTGAATCGGGAATGGGTTTGACCTGTAGCCAATGAAACAGGCAATACGAGCGAGTCAAACGTTCGGCAATCGAGGTCATCATTTACTCCGTCAATGAGCGATCCCACCTTACTCTTGTTACCAAGCTGTGAATGTTTTCAGATTCAATCTCACCCGATTTAAATTGGGCAAATCCTTCAAACTCGAAGGTCAATGGCTAAGTGTCTTTCAACGCCTGCTTGGTTTCAAACATCTTTAACGATTGGATCACTCTTTAGGATGACAGTTCAATGCTCCCGATTCAGGCCGCTCTCTCTTCAATGTTCGGGGAGACGGGTGTCATGGCCTGGGCCCGGTGTTCCATCAAAAATTGCGGCAGAAGATCCTCCCAATCCGGGTTCAGTGATTCTATCAACAATAAACGCATGTCTCTGGGCCAATTTCGAACGCGCCGCAGTCGGGCGATAAATTTCTCCTGGTCATGCCAAACCTCGAAATACACCAAACGGTCCAGACGATGGTAGTGCGCATAATCCCGACGTAGACCAAGTCGATGTTCTTCCATGCGGCTTGTAAGGCATTCAGTGTCACCGAGGTAGAGGGGGCCGCTGGGCTTGCTGTTCGATAAAATATAAAGCCAGTACGTTTCGGGTTTGATATTGAGTTGTTGATGAAAGCCCGTTGGTTCTTGTGTGCTCACTTCATCCTCCGGTGTAGGCGGTGGGGTGTCTGAGATGAATGGTCCGGTATTTGGCGCGCCGGCGTGCGTAAAGTACGGATCAATTGTACGGGTAATACTGACAAAGGGTGATTTTATCTCCCTCACTTTGGGGGGAGGCGAGCGCTACTTTTGACGACCACTTAGTGGTAGGATATTTGGTGCGGCGGTGCAACTTACTCATCTATTGTGTATGTCAAATAATAAAATCATTTAAAAATCAAGGGTTTATATGCTTACAGCGATTCTCGTGGACGGGCCTTTTTTCGTTCGCCGCATTCGTCAGATTTTTCCCAGCACGATTCATTACGATGCAAAAGTCATGGCGGACTTGGTCTGGCGTCTGTCGGCTGCGCATTTGTTTGAGCGCAATCAACCGAAGCGCCACTTGTTTCGAATCTTTTTTTACGATTCGCCGGTCTTCACCCAGCGGGTTACATTGCCTGTGTCCCGACAAGCGATTGACTTGTCCAAGTCCAAAGAGGGGCAGTTCCGGGCAGCCTTTCAACGACAGCTGCAGCGCAAGCGCAAGTTGGCCGTTCGTCTGGGCGAACCCATGGATGTAGAAAGCTGGAAACTGAACGATGATGCCTTGGCTGATTTGTTGGGGAAAAAAATCACCGTGGATGACCTGGCCGATGAGGACTTTTCGCCCGACTCTCATGCCCGTGGTATCGAGCTCAAGATGGGGGTTGACTTGGCTTCCCTGGCCTACAAGCGACAGGTGCAACAGGTGGTGCTGTTGACTGGCGACGGTGCGTTTTCCAGTGCTGCCGAGCTGCTGCGACACGAGGGCATTGATGTTGTTCTGGATCCCATGTGGCAAAACATATCAGAAGATCTGTTTTCCTACATCGACGGTCTTCGATCGACTTGTCCACCTCCCGACCGTGCAGCCGACTTTTTGTCCCGCATCAACTCTGACAATTTCGACCAGGAAGAGTTGCCGGGTTAAAAGCCTGATGAGTATCCGGACGTGCCGCCAAAAAAAGCCCATCAGTCGATGGGCTTTTTTTGGTATTCAGTTCAGCGCAGGTTCAATCACCCATGCCTTCAGAATACAAATCGTCAATGCGTTCCTTGAAGGCGTCCAATACCTTAACGCGTTTTACCTTCAGCGTTGGCGTCAGCAACCCGTTGTCAACCGTCCACGGTTCCTTGGTCGTAATGATCCGCCGAACACGGATGTAGCGGGGCAGGTGTCCGAGTCGGTCATTGGCCCGCTTGATCAGTTCCTTTTCATTGGAATTGGCGGTGACTGCGATCATGGAGATGAACGGCCGTCCCTCGCCAACCAAGACGATTTGCTCAAACACATCGTCACCAATAATGGCCGTCTCGGCGTCCTGCGGCGAAAATTTCTCGCCGTTGGAAAGAACCATGATGTCCTTGATGCGGCCTCGAATGAAAATACGACCGTCTTTAATCTCTGCGACATCACCGGTGTGCAGCCAACCGTCTTTGTCAATCGCTTGCCGGGAAGCTTCTTCATTTTCCCAGTAGCCCAACATGATGTTGGGGCCTTTGGCCAAGAGTTCGTCATTCTCACCAAGCTTGACCTTCACATTGGGCAGAGGTGGGCCAACCGATTCCGGAACGTTGCTTTCCGGGCGGTTGACTGAAATGACTGGACAGGCTTCGGTCATGCCATAACCATGCAAAATGGGCAAACCCATGGCGATGAAGCTTTTTGCAATTGTGCTGTCCAGCGCTGCACCACCCACAACAGCCAAGCGCAAGCGACCACCCAAGCGCTCCAGAATGGGTTGGGCTACTTTCGCGCGCAGCAGCGGCAGCTGGAAATGGTCCATGATGCCGCCTTTGCCTTGTTCCATCCGCCAACCCACATCCACCAGCTTTTCGAATGCGCGGCGTTTGAAACCGGAGTCCTTGACCGAGGCCTGGATCCGACCATAAAACTTTTCGAAAATGCGGGGCACGGCAAACAGCACGGTGGGCGCCTGTGTGGCCAAGTCTTCGGGGAGTTGGTTAATACCTCGCGCGTAAATCACCTTCGCACCCACACGCAAGGGCAAGTAGTAACCGCCCGTGCGTTCAAACATGTGTGACATCGGCAAAAACGACAGGAAAGTGTCTTCAGGTTTTGCAATGTCCAGCTGGAAGCAACTGTCCACATTGCTGATCATGTTGTCGTGGGACAGCATCACGCCTTTCGGACGTCCAGATGTGCCGGATGTGTAACAGATCGTGGCCAATGTGCCGGATGGCAGGTCGAGCAGTTCCAGGGGTTCAAGATTTCGTTCCAGGCTGCGGAGCAGGTGGAGCGCGTTTTCAACTCCACCTTCAGCCACTTCTATGTCCGATTTCAGTGACAGCACGCGAACGTCCTGAAGCCCTTCTTTGAGCAGGTTCCTGCCGATGCGGTCATTCTCAACCACCACAGCCCGTGCCCCGGAATTTTGAATGCAATAGCCGATGTTTCCGGCATTGTCGTCGACGTACAACGGCACTGACACCATGCCCATCGCCAGCGCAGCCAGGTCGAAAGCCACCCAGTGAATGCTGTTTTTTAGGCAAATGGCCACCCGGTCACCTGGTTGCAACCCCATGGAGCGAAAGAAACTCTGCCAGTTTCTAACCAGGTCAATCATTTCCGAGGCTTTGAAATCCACCCATTCATTGTCAATGAACTGGCGATAAAGCACGCGATTCGGGCTGGACTCGTGCTGCTGAAGGAAGGTGGCGACGTTCGCCATAGAGGGTCTCCTGATTTTTCTTTTTTGTCGGTTGGCCGTAGTTTACTCAAGAGTAAATTCAATGAGAAGAACGAACGTTCTACTTTTCCCCCAAGATTTCTACTGAATTGGGGCAACGACCCACCCGTCGGAATTAGGCCAATTCAAGGATACCGCAGCTCGGTACGGCTTGAGTAATCTGTGTGCAACGTACAGGATGTTTTCATGGGTGTGCACATGCGCTATGGGTCTTTGCTGATTCGAATGATGGCGAGCCTGCTGATCGTTTGGCCAGCTGGCGTTGCGTTGGCAGTCGAGGCTGGTGTCTTGTCGGGCCACGGGCAGCTCGGTGGCAAACCCCATTTCCAGGTCGATCTTCAGTCATCGGGTGATTCGGGCTTCTCGGTTATTCGACCAGGTTGTCTTCAAGCGCTCTGGCAGAGTGGAAGCAGTGACGCAGAATCCATACCGCTGGCTGTTGATATTCTCAAGCGAACCGATCAGCGCATTTCTCTTCGCTTTGCAGGACAATTTTTATTGGATTCCACCGAAGGCAAGGTGGTGTTGCGTTCCTCTTGCCCTTTGAATCTGTTTGAATTGACGTGGCCGGTGTTCATTGCACCATCAGACACCCCTGATCAGGCCTCGGTATTGAAAACGCCCCTGGATGACACACGGAGTGTGCGCGATTTCGAGCCACGGTCATTGGCGAACAGCCCATCCTGGCCTGTTCATACAAGCCAGGCCAACCATGACTCATCCCTGCGCAAAGCGGAAACATCAGCCTCGATGAAGGTGTGGGCGCCTGTGCAAGCCACCAAGGCGCCAGTCACGAATCAACGCATTGAACCACCGCTGGACGTGGCACACAACGGTGAGACGACGCCAAACATGGCGACGGCACAAGCCCCTGCCGTTTACCCACCCAAACGGGATCGAAATCCGATGGAGGCAACCCCGACCAATGAGGTCGGATTTGTTCAGGATTGGCCAGTATTTGGCTTTGTGTTGCTGGGGCTGTCCGTGATGGGAGCGCTCACCTTCGCGGTGTGGTGGCGGGGGCAGTCCAAGAAGATTTTAAGCAAGTCGGTTGCAGAGCCAACATGGACGTCGTGTGACCGTGAAAATGCTTTCACTGAGTTGGATTCTCCTGACTTGCCTTCGACTAGCGGTCCGGCTATGTCACCAGAGCCCGGTGCCCGGGGCAAACAGGAGTCCCAGTCTGACTTGTTGATGCTGCGCTCGCTAATTAGCGCAGATGCGGTTCTGGAAACCCCTTCAGACTATTCGGGGCCACTCCATTCAAGTCTGAAAATGCAGAATACGGCCAATCCACAAGAAGAGGCCTTGCGGCATGTACTGCGTTTTCTTGAATGGGCAAGCCCAATGCCCTGGAATTTACCCGATGCCTATCATAGCTTGGTGAGTGAGCGTAACCGCACCATGTTGGTGGGCAATTCTGAATGGCCAAAATGGATACAGTGGCATGTCGCATTTGTCGAATTGGCTCATCATGAGGCCAAGCACTCCAGGCGATTGTCAATGGACACGGCTTTGGCGTTACTGGAGCGCTTGGGCGGCTCACCGTCGATCGATGCAATGCCCGAACAAATTCCGGACGTTTTGGTGAGTCAAATCAGTGGAAAACTGTTTGAAATGGGTTCGGCAGGTGAACAATCCCTGTTCGTGGACAGTCTGTGCGTATTGGAAGCGCTTGAGGCTGGAGACGGCAGCATTTTTTGTCGCCATGATTTCCACGACTTGTTGATGCAGCACGCACCTTCTGCGGCCATCTGAAGGGTGTTTAAATGCACATCATTTACAGGCCGAGCGAAGCCTCCAGCGTTTCCACTTCCAGCATCAGCTCCAACAGCGCTGATTCATGCTCATCAACCTGTTGTTGCGCCAAGTCCCTGTCGCGGGAATATTTTGCGGCCAGGCTGGAAGACTCTGCAGATGAATAATCCAGATCATTCAGCCCAGTCTCTGCGCTTTTGTATTGAGCGATGCGCTCATCCAGCTGTTTCTCGATTTTCTTGATTTGGTTGCGCAACGTCTTCAGGCGCTGGTGGAGAGCCTGGCGATCGATTTGTGTCGTACTTTGAGCCGATGGAGCAGATTGACCTGTACTCTTGGGTTTGTCCTCTTGGTTGCTTTCTTTCCTGAGCAGGTCTGCATAATCCTCCAAATCCCCATCAAATGGGGCAACTTTGCCCGCATGCACGCGCCAATAAGTGTCCGTGATGGATTCCAGCAAATGCCTATCGTGCGACACCATGACCAGTGCGCCTTCAAATTCAATCAGGCTATTGGCCAGGGCTTGCCGTGTGGCCATGTCCAGGTGGTTGGTGGGCTCATCAAGCAGCAATAGGTTAGGGCGCAAATAGGCCAACAGGGCCAAGGCCAGGCGTGACTTTTCGCCTCCCGAGAAGTTGTTGACGGTTTGCCTAACCTTGTCGTCCCGGAAGTCAAATCGAGCGAGAAAGTCGCGCAGTTGTTGTTCAGTGGCTTGGCGGTCTACACGGGCCAGATGTTGCAAGGGCGTTGCAGCCATGTCGAGCGACTCAATTTGGTCCTGTGCAAAATACCCCACCACCAAGCCTTTGCCTTCCACCCGTTCACCAGCCAGCAGACCCAAATCACCCACCAGGCTTTTCACCAAGGTGGTTTTGCCGTTGCCGTTGGAGCCCAACAAACCGATGCGGTCGCCTGGGCGTATTTCAAGATTCAAGCCACTGATGATGGGTTTGTCTACGTTATAGCCGCAAGCGGCCCGCGTCAGCACCACGAGGGGGTCAGGGCTTTTGTGCGGTTCCAGAAAAGGAATTTCTGCATGCGCCTGGACCTGAAACGTTTCAATCAGCTTGATTTTCTCAATACGCTTCACACGGCTTTGAGCCTGTTTGGCTTTGGTGGCCTTGGCTTTGAATCGGTCTACAAAGCGTTGCAGCCTTTCAATCTCAGCGCTGGCTTTGCGGTTGGCCTGGTCGACCTGTTCAGCCCGCTCGGCAAAAGTACGTTCAAAGGTGGAGTAGTTGCCGGTGTATTTAACCAGTTGCTGACCGTGCAAGTGAACGGTGTGCGTGCAGATTTCATCCAGAAATTCACGGTCATGTGAAATGACCAGCACGGTACAGTCCACCTGCCGTATCCATTGGGCCAGCCACAGCACCGCCTCAATGTCCAGGTGGTTGGTCGGTTCGTCCAGCAGAATAAGCTCAGCCCGTGAGCCTAACACTTTGGCCAAGTTCAGGCGCATTTTCCAGCCACCTGAAAATTCGCCGACTTTGCGCTGAAGGTCATCGGGTTTAAAACCCAGTCCGTGCAAAATGGTGGCCACCCGGCTTTCGGCGGTGTAGCCGTCGAGGTTGTCCAGTTGCTCATACAGGTGGGCAATTTGGCTTGAGTCGCCACTGGTTTCAGCGTGGCGCAGTTGTTGCCGAACACTGTGCAGTGCCCGGTCGCCCTCCAGGGCAAAGTCGATCACGGGTGTGTCGTTGGCGGTCACCTCTTGGTCAATCCAGGCCACTGACCATGCTGGGGGAATGTCGATGCTGCCTGCATCCACCGGTAACTCACCCAGCAAGCTGGAAAAAAAACTGGATTTGCCAGCGCCATTGTGACCAATCAAGCCGACCTTTTCCTTGGGAAAAATCGTGAGGTTGGCTTGATTGAGAATCGACTTGCTGCCGCGGGCAATGGACAGCCCGGTAATCTGGATCATTCGAGGTCTTCTTTGTGTATCAGGAACACCTGTTCATCACCGGCTGAGGTGTCTAGCCAGATGACGTTGAGGTCGGGGTAGGCCTCTTCAAAATGCATTTTTTCATTGCCCAGTTCAACCACCAACAAACCGCCATCGGTCAGGTGGTTGCGCGCTTCCGCCAAAATTCGGTCGATCAGTTGCATGCCATTGTCACCACCGGCCAGCGCCATGCGCGGCTCGTGCAGATACTCTGGTGGCAGTCTGCGCATGGTGTGCTCGTTCACGTAGGGCGGGTTGGTGATGATGAGGTCGAACTGCTGATCCTCCAGCCCGGTGAACAGGTCCGTTTCCACCAAAGTGACCCTATCCTGCAGGTGGTGATTGTTGATATTGCCTTTCGCCACTTCCAGGGCATCTGCCGACAGGTCTGCACCCACCACTTGGGCATTTTCAAATGCATAGGCCGCCAAAACAGCCAGGCATCCAGACCCGGTGCACATGTCCAACACCTGCATCGGTGCCTCAGGGTCATTGATCCACGGGGTGAGCTGGTCGGCCAGCAACTCCGCGATGAATGATCGCGGAATAATGACGCGCTTGTCGACATCAAAGCGGTGGCCCTGTAACCAACTTTCGCCGGTGATGTAGCTGGCTGGCTTGCGGTGAACAATCCGTTCGGTCAGCATGTTCAACAATCGTGTTTTTTCATGCTCGGTTAAGCGGGCATCCCAAAACACATCAAGCGGCTCCATGATGGGCAAGCACAGTGCCGATTGGGTGAGATAAACCGCTTCATCGAAGGCATTGGTACAACCGTGGCCAAAAAAAACCTTGGCTCGCCGCATTTCGGAGACGCCAAAGCGAACCCAATCACGAACTGTTTTCAATTCGCGTATGTCCACTGCGATGTGGGTTGCTGTCTCAGTCATGCAATAAATTCCGAAAAATCGGTCAGGCCAATGGTCCATTGATTGGCAATCTTGACCACTGGGCGTTTGATCACCGATGGGTTGTTCAGCGCCAGCGCGTGGGCACCGCTCGGGCTCAAGGCTTGAGCCTGATCCTCGGGCGGCAGTGCGCGCCACGTGGTGCCTTTTTTGTTGATCACTTTGTCTATGCCCAGTGTATCGATCCAGACGGATAATAACTCTGCGTCAACACCGTGAGTTTTGAAGTTGTGAAACACCGGTTCAATACCGGCATCCCTGAGATTCTTCAGCGCTTTTTTAACGCTGTCGCAATTCGGGATACCGTAAACTTCAACATTGCTGGTCACATTTCCCATGGGGCTTATTCAGCGCTGCGAAGCAATTCATTGATGCCGGTTTTTGCCCGTGTTTTGGCGTCCACCTGCTTCACAATAACGGCGCAATACAAATTGTATTTTCCGCAGGCGGACGGCAGTGAGCCGCTGACCACCACGGAGCCTGCCGGTACTCGGCCATAGGTGACCTCACCGGTTTCGCGGTTGTAAATCTTGGTGCTTTGGCCGATGTACACGCCCATGGAAATCACGGAGTTTTCTTCGATGATCACGCCTTCAACCACCTCAGATCGTGCACCGATGAAGCAGTTGTCCTCAATGATGGTGGGGTTGGCCTGCAAGGGTTCCAGCACCCCACCAATGCCCACGCCACCCGACAGGTGCACGTTTTTACCGATTTGCGCGCAAGAGCCCACGGTGGCCCAGGTGTCCACCATGGTGCCTTCGTCTACATAGGCGCCGATGTTGACGTAGGAGGGCATCAGCACGACATTTTTGCCGATGAAACTGCCGCGGCGGGCCACAGCCGGTGGCACCACCCGGAAACCGCCTGCTTTGAAATCCTCTTCCGTGTAGTTGGCGAACTTGCTGGGCACTTTGTCGTAAAACTGCGTAAAACCACCAGCCGGCATGGGTTTATTGTCTTCCAGGCGGAACGACAGCAGCACCGCTTTTTTGATCCATTGGTGGGTCACCCAGTCTCCGTTTTCTTTGGAGGCCACGCGCAGGCTGCCTTTGTTCAGTTCTTCCAGTGTGGCTTGAACGGCTTCCCGCACGTCTGCCTGTGCTTTGGAGGGCGAAATGTCCGCACGGTTTTCCCAAGCTTGTTCAATGATGGACTGGTATGCATGGCTCATGGTGTATTCCTTGGCTCAAAAAATTGTTCAGAGAATGTCGTGAATGCGGCGTGCGGCTTCGTCGCACTCCGCTTTGGAGGCGACCAAGGCGATGCGGATGTAACCATCGCCTGGGTTGTGCCCTTGGTGTGTTCTACCCAAATAACTGCCTGGCAGCACCGTGATGTGGGCTTGTTCAAACAGCATTTTGGCAAAGTCGGTGTCGCTACCGGGTACCTTCACCCAAAAGTAAAAACCGGCTGGTGGAATATTCAGCGGCAGTTTATCGCCGACGATCGCTTTGAAGGACTCAAACTTTTCGCGATACAGGCGACGGTTTTCAGCCACATGGGCTTCGTCTGACCATGCTGCAACGCTGGCGGCTTGGATGGTGGTGGACATGGCCGAGCCGTGGTAGGTGCGGTAACGCAGAAAATCGGCCATCAAGTCGGCATCGCCAGCCACATAGCCTGAACGCAGGCCAGGGGCGTTGGACCGTTTGGACAAGCTGGAAAACACCACCAGATTGTTGAAGTCGGATCGGCCCAGCCGGGCTGCTGCTTCCAGTGCACCAATCGGTGGGTTGTTTTCGTTCAGGTAAATTTCGGAATAGCATTCGTCGGACGCGATCACGAAATCATGCTCGTCCGCGAGGTCGAACAAACGTTGCCAGTCGTCCAGCGTGTACACCGCACCGGTGGGGTTGTTGGGTGAGCAAACGTACATCAGGCGCGTGGCGGCCAGGGTCTCCACATTCAGTGAAGCAAAGTCCGGCAGGCCAGTGCCCTGGTCAATGTTCACAAAGACCGGTTCAGCACCGCCCAAAAAGGTCGCGCCTTCGTAAATTTGGTAAAACGGGTTGGGAAACACAACCTTGCTGCCTGCGGCACAACCATCCAGCACCACTTGCGCAAAGGCAAACAGGGCCTCACGTGAGCCGAGGATGGGCAGCACCTGGGTATCCGGGTTCACTTGGGCATCAAAGCGCTTCAGTATCCATTGGGCAATGGTGTTTCGAATGGCGGGAAGCCCTTGCGTGCCCGGGTAGACCGCCAACCCCTCCATGTTGTTGATCAAGGCCTGCTTGATCAATTCGGGCGTAGGGTGTTTTGGTTCGCCAATGGACAAGTTGACATGGCTCAGCCCGCCCGTGTGCTGTACGCCGTTGAACAGCGCCCGAAGGCGCTCAAAGGGGTAGGGTTGCAGTTTCTGGAGGTTTTTGACGGGCGTGAGCATGCAGTCTTATCCGCGGGTGGGGTTCATGGTCGAAATTTGGTCCAGTTCAACTTTGGGCAGTGGGGTCCAACCCGCTTGGCGGTGTTCGGCCACCACCGTGGTGTAAACACCACCCCGAACATACCATTTGGCGGTCAGTTTCATGTAGCGAGGGTCTGTTGCGGCCACCAGGTCGTCCAAAATGCGGTTGGTCACGGCCTCATGGAACGCACCTTCATCGCGGTAAGACCACATGTACATCTTCAGGCTTTTCAGCTCCACGTTTTTCAGGTGGGGCAGGTAGTCGATGACCAGTGTGGCAAAGTCGGGTTGGCCGGTCAAAGGACACAGGCAGGTGAACTCCGGCACCTCAATGTGCACGTGGTAAGGGCGGTCCGTGTTCGGATTTGGGAAGGTCTGCAGTTCCCGGCTGGGCTTGTTGCTCATGATTCTCGCTCGAGTGAAACTTATGGGGCATCGGCTTTGCTATTATAAAGCGGGCTGAGTATGCCGTTTTGCCGCAGTTCCGTTTTCACCGTTCTTCTATTGGCCTTCCCAACGCTTCATCGTGCGCTTAACTCATATTCGTTTAGCCGGCTTTAAGTCATTTGTCGAACCCACATCCTTTGCTGTGCCCAGCAATTTGGTGGGGGTTGTGGGCCCAAACGGGTGCGGCAAGTCCAACATCATCGATGCGGTCCGCTGGGTGCTGGGCGAGTCCAAAGCATCCGAGTTGCGTGGCGAATCCATGCAAGACGTGATTTTCAACGGATCATCGAACCGAAAGCCAGCCTCTCGTGCCAGCGTTGAGTTGGTGTTTGACAATGCAGAAGGCCGGGCTGGCGGCAGTTGGAACCAATACGCCGAGATATCGGTCAAGCGGGTACTGACCCGCGATGGCCAGTCCACCTATTACATCAACCAGCAGGCTGTGCGCCGCCGAGACGTTCAAGACATCTTCCTGGGAACAGGCTTGGGGCCCCGAGCTTATGCCATTATCGGCCAGGGCATGATCGCGCGCATCATCGAAGCCCGACCTGAAGAATTGCGGATTTTTCTGGAAGAGGCGGCTGGCGTGTCCAAATACAAGGAACGCCGTCGCGAAACCGGCAACCGTTTGCAGGATACCCACGACAACTTGACCCGCGTGGAAGACATTCGCCGTGAACTGGGCTCGCAAATTGAGCGGTTGGAGCAACAGGCCACAGTGGCCCGGCAGTTCAAGGAACTGGAAGAGAGCCGCAACACCAAACAGCGCTACTTGTGGACCATCCGCTTGAATGAAGCCCGGGAGCAGCAAAACACCGGCAAAGCCAAGCTTGAGCGGGCCAAGGCCGACTTGGAGCAGATTCAGGGGCAGTCCATACACACGCAGACGGAGTTGTTTGCCCTGCGTGAAAAGCAGATTGATGCCCAGCAAACGTTGGAAAACGACCAAAGCCGATGGATTGAAGCCAATCGAGAGGTGAGTCGCCTGGAAGCTGACTTGCGGGTGATGGCGGAAAGCCGCACCCGGCTTGGGGCCCGTGTGGCTGAATTGGAAACTGAGCTGGCCAGCTGGGCAGCCCGAGAAGACGAAGCGAAACACCGCCTTGAAGACATTTTGGCCAGTGCGGAAGATCAGCAGTCCATACTGGAAGAATTGACCATTGCTGTTGAAGAAGCTGAGCTTGCGGTCGAGCCCGTGGAAGAGCAGCTGTCTGCTGCGCGCCAAACGGTTGATCAGCAGCGTGCCAAAGTCATGGACGTTCAGCGGCAGTTAAGCCAGGTGTCGTCTCAACAGGAAGCTGCCAGCCGCAGCGAGTCCGTGATACAAGCCAAACTGGAGCGTTTGCAGGGTGAAAAAGGGCAGATTGCAGCGCCATCCACCGCTGAGCTGGCTGACCTCCAGAACAAAGTGGGCGACTTGACAGCAGATCTGGACGAATCCACTGCGCGGTTGCAAGACCATGAGGCACATTTGGCCGACGCCCAGGCACAACTGGAGTTGGTTCAGGCCGCATTCAATGCCGAACGCGACAAGCATGCCAACGCACAGGCTCAGCTTTCCGCCCTGGAAAAACTGAATGACCAAGTTGCAGAAAGCCAAACCCTGAAACCCTGGATTGAACGCAGTGGGCTTGCAGAAACTCCGCGCTTGCTGCGCAAGCTGCAGGTGGAGCGTGGTTGGGAAAGGGCGCTGGAGTCGGCGCTTCGTGAGTCGCTGGACAGTTTTCAGGTTCGCAGTGTGGACATGGTGGGCGGTTTTGCCAACCAGCCGCCTCCATCTCGGGTGTCATTCATGGAGACCGCGCTTGATCAATCAGCGCAGGTCTCCATTGCCCCGGAGGATTTGGCAAGCCTCGTTCGGTCCACAGAGCCCGGTGTGGTGCAAGCCATGGCTCGCGCTTTGTCCGGCTGTTTGATGGCGCAAGACCTGCCCGCCGCCTTATCGAGACGCAAAACCCTGAAGCCTGGTCAAAAAATATTTACCCCTCAGGGCCATTGCGTGACCGAGTCCAGCGTGCAGTTTTATGCGGCCGAAGATGCGCAAGCTGGCCGGTTGGAACGCATGCAGCAAATTGAAGCCCTGCGCACGGAAGTTCGCGCTCTGGACATGCTGCGCAATGAATCCATGGCCAAACGTGATCAACTTCAGATGAAGGTGAACGAGCAGAAAGCGCTGGTCGTGCAGGCGCGCCAGCAGGTGGACTCCATCACCCGTCGCTTGCACGAAGCCCAGGTTCAACTGATTCGCCTTCAGGAATTGCAAAGCAGGGCAGACAGCCGTCGAGAGCAAATCAATTTGGACATTGCCGTGCTGCAGTCCGAACTGGAAGAGCAAAAAGCCATCCTGCTGGAGTCAGAAGACCGTTATGCTGCATTGGACGAGCAATTGGCGGTAGAAAGTGATGCCTTGGAAGCATTAAAAGACAAGGTGCTGGAGGCCGAGCATCAATTGCGCGACAAACAACAGGCGGTGCAGGCTGCCCAGCGCAAAAAGCAGGATGCCGAGTTTGACATTCGCAACCAGGATAGCCGGAAGCGTGAGTGTGAGCGGGATATCGCATTTGCCCAAGGGCAAATGCAGCAGATTGCGCAGCGCAAGTCATCGGCCTTGGCTGAGCTGGATTCCTTGTCGGAAGTGGCTGCGCAGGAGTCGCTCCAACTGGCATTGGAAGACCGTGTGATTGCCGAAGAAAAAGTGGCTGTCTCCCGCGATGCGATGGAGCAGATCATGAGCAAGGTGTCTGAGCTTGAGCGATTGGAGAAAGAGAGCGATCGCCAGGCCGAGCCCCTCAGAACGCAAATTCAAGATTTGGCTCTGAAAATTCAGGCCGCTGAAATGACGATTGAGCAATTCCTGAACCTGCTCAATGAAGTGCAGGCCAATGTGGAAGCGCTGAGTGCAGAGATACTGGCCATGGACGTACCCCCCAAGGCCTCGGTGTTGCAGGCTGAGGTGACCCGCTTGACCAATGCCATGCAGGACTTGGGTGCGGTCAACCTGGCTGCGTTAGAAGAACTGGCTGCGGCCACCGAGCGAAAAACCTTCCTAGACCAGCAAGCAGCCGACTTGGTGGAAGCCATGACCACGCTGGAAGACGCCATTCGCAAAATCGACAAGGAAACCCGCGATCTGCTTCAGGAAACCTTCAATGTGGTGAATGGTCACTTTAGCCGTTTGTTCCCCAAGTTGTTTGGTGGTGGCGAAGCGCGGTTGGTCATGTCTGGCGAGGAAATTCTGGATGCCGGCGTCCAGGTGTTTGCACAGCCCCCCGGCAAGAAAAACGGCACCATTCACCTGTTGTCGGGCGGTGAAAAAGCGCTCACCGCAACAGCACTGGTGTTCGCCATTTTTGAACTGAACCCGGCCCCATTCTGTTTGCTCGACGAGGTCGATGCACCGCTGGATGATGCCAACACCGAGCGTTTTTCCCGCTTGGTCAAACAAATGTCCGAACAGACCCAATTCCTGTTCATTTCTCACAACAAGATTGCCATGGAAATGGCCGAGCAATTGATCGGCGTCACGATGCAGGAAAAAGGTGTTTCCCGCATCGTGGCGGTCGACTTGGCGGCTGCCGA
Organism: Limnobacter sp.; assembly: GCF_036405155.1. Taxonomy (GTDB): domain Bacteria; phylum Pseudomonadota; class Gammaproteobacteria; order Burkholderiales; family Burkholderiaceae_B; genus Limnobacter. The sequence continues at coordinate 376,879 of NZ_DASWYD010000006.1, forward strand.
AAAAATGGCCACGGAAACTGTATGAACGATTTACAACTGACGCTGCTCATCGTGGGAGGCGGCGGCATCGCTGCCATGATTGGTTACAACTGGTGGCAGGACTTTCGCCTCCGCAAAACAGCCAGTGAACGGTTTGGTGAGAGTACAGAAGACCCTCTGTTGGCCGTACCCGCGCAACAGGCCAGCCGTGAGCGAACTGAGCCTGGGTTTCACGGGGACAACAGCCCCATGGATGTCGTCACCGATGACGGCGCTGTCGTGTCCGATCCTGTGCTCAACAATCGGCCTGCAGAGTCCATTGATCAACGCTTGTTTGCTGATTTCATTTTTCGCTTTGATGAACCTCAGGATGAAAATGCATGGAAGCCCTTGATGGATGCGCTTGAGCAGATCAATCGCAAAAAGATTGTCTACGCTGCCGGGGTTCAATCGCCCGATGGCGGTGATGTGTTGTGGTTTACTGCGGCGGCGTTTCAGGGGCGGGCGCAGCAACTGCGAGCCAGCATACAGATTGCCAACCGCAAAGGTCCGCTGAGTTCGATTGAATTCTCCGAGGTGCTGACGCGCTTTCGCCGGTTTGCTGATGATCACAATGCGGAAATTGAGTTCCCTGAAATGCGCGAGGTTGTCAAGCGGGCAGAAACCTTGGACCAGGCCGCCGCAGCCTTGGACACATTGCTGGGGCTGCACTGTTTGATGCCCGAGCAGGTGGATGATGCGGTGGTGTCCAGTGCATTGATCAAGGCGGGCTGGGTTCAAAAAGGGCACCAGTGGTCATTGGCGGATGCATTCGGCACTTTGGCCACCATGGTGGTTCACCAAGCGCCCGGAAAACGGTTGCTGAGTTTCAACATTGACGTTCCCAATAGCGCGGACCCGGTTCGCTCACTGGGCGATGTGGTCTCCATCTGTCATAGTTTCAATGCGGAATTCGGCGCCCCCATGATGGATGACTCTGGGCGCACCCTGAGTACCCAGGCGATTGAGGGCATCTACAACCAGTTGATTGAGCGGGTTCGCCATTTGACGGACAGTGGGTTTAAACCGGGCGACCCTTCTTCGAGAATGTTGTTTTCCTGAACTGGATATGCAAAACCTGAATCTGTTTGATTCTGAGGACATCAATCCAGGCTCATCGAATGAGCCTGTGAGCCAGATGCAGACCCTGGTCAAACAACTCAATGTGTGGTCTCACGCTTATTACGTGTTGGATACGCCTGCGGTACCCGATGCTGAGTATGATCGCCTTTATCGCCAGTTGGAGGACCTTGAGCATCGTTACCCCGACTTGATCAGCCCCGAATCCCCAACGCAGCGTGTTGGCGACAAACCTTTGGATGGGTTTGAGCAGGTGGTTCACCGAGCGCCCATGTTGTCGCTGTCCAATGCTTTTGAAGTGGAGGAAGTGCAGGCGTTTGACCGGCGAGTGCATGAGTTGGCAGAGATACCGGACGATGAGCGTGTTGATTACGCGATTGATCCCAAGTTCGACGGTCTGGCCATTTCGATTCTGTATCGCAACGGTCAATTTGCGCAGGCAGTCACCCGAGGGGACGGAAGCACCGGGGAAGATGTGACCGCCAACGTGCGAACCATCCGGAACTTGCCCATGCGTTTGCAGGGCAACGCAATACCGGCTGAACTTGAAGTCCGCGGTGAAATACTGATGTACAAGCTGGACTTTGAGCGCATGAACAAGCGGCAGGCCGAGCAGGGGCTGAAGGTGTTTGCAAACCCTCGCAACGCAGCGGCAGGCACTATTCGACAGCTGGATCCGCGGGTGGCAGCAAGCCGCCCATTGCGTTTTTTCTGCTACGGGGCTGTGCTGAGTCGTGATCAGCAAACCCAGGTTGGTTCACATTCAGCCACCTTGGAATGGTTGCGCCAGTTGGGTTTGCCGGTTAGTCAGCATCGCACGGTTGTGAAAGGCGTAGAAGGGCTGCTGGACTATTACCGCACCATTGCCAAGCAGCGGCCCGAGTTGCCGTTTGAAATTGACGGTGTGGTGTACAAAGTGGATTCCTATCGAATCCAGGGGCAATTGGGTTATGTGGCCAAAGCCCCGCGATTTGCCATCGCGCACAAATTTCCGCCCGATGAGGTCTTGAGCCGCCTGTTGGACATTGAGGTTCAGGTTGGCCGAACTGGTGCGCTGACACCGGTTGCCAAACTGGAACCCGTGAAAGTCGGTGGCGTGGTGGTCTCATCGGCCACATTGCACAACATTGATGAAATACGACGCAAAGACTTGCAAGTTGGGGATCAGGTGCTTGTCCGCCGGGCCGGCGATGTCATTCCCGAGGTGTTGCCATTTTCTGGCAATCAACGTGCAGTTCATCGACCCTTTAACATGCCCGAATCCTGTCCGGTCTGTGGTTCAAAGGTGGCGCGCGAAGACGATGAGGCCATTCACCGCTGCACGGGTGGGTTGATTTGCAAAGCCCAACTGGTCGGTGCCTTGATTCATTTTGCCCACCGAAAAGCCATGGACATTGAGGGCTTGGGCAACAAACTGGTGGAAGCTGTGGTGGAGGCAGGTCTGGTTAAAACACCAGCCGATTTGTACCGCTTGTCCCTGAAAGAGTGGTCTGACCTGGAGCGGATGGGCGAGAAGTCCGCCAGTAACTTGATGGCGTCTTTGGACAAATCAAGGTCCACCACCTTCGGACGTTTTTTGTTTGCGCTGGGCATTCGCCACGTGGGGGAAGCCACCGCACGAGACCTTGCCGCACACTTTGGTGCGATTGACGCACTGATGAATGCAGAAGTGAGTGACTTGCTGGAGGTTCAAGATGTGGGGCCCGTTGTCGCTCAATCCATACATGCCTTTTTTGAAGAACCCAGCAATCGGGCGGTGGTGTCGGATTTGATGGGTTTGGGTATTCACTGGCCAAACCCCCAGGCCGACGCCAGCGTGGACGAATCTCATCCCTTTTACGGCAAGACATTTGTATTGACTGGCACACTCACGGAATATGGACGTGATGACGCTGCTGCACTGATTTTGGCCAGGGGTGGAAAAGTCAGCGGCTCGGTGTCCAAAAAAACCGACTTTGTGCTGGCCGGTGAATCTGCTGGCAGCAAGTTGGACAAAGCGCAAGCTTTGGGCCTCACCATCCTGACTGAATCCGATTTCAAAAAATTGCTGTAAATTTTATTTCTATCCATTGAACCAATATTGAGGTGTCCACATGGCAAAAGTTCGTAAAGCGGTATTTCCGGTCGCGGGTATGGGAACCCGGTTTTTGCCGGCAACAAAAGCAAGCCCCAAAGAAATGATGCCTGTGGTTGACAAGCCCTTGATTCAATATGCTGTGGAAGAGGCACTGGAGGCCGGCATCACCGAACTGGTGTTCATCACAGGGCGCAGCAAGCGCTCCATTGAAGACCATTTTGACAAGGCTTACGAACTGGAAGCCGAGCTGGAAGCCCGGGGCAAAAAGGCCATGCTGGAGCTGGTCAAGAACATTGTTCCCAGCCATGTGAACTGCATTTACATTCGCCAAATGGAACCCTTGGGCCTGGGGCATGCCGTGCTCTGTGCGCAGTCCGTGGTTGGTGCCGATCCTTTTGCGGTGCTGTTGGCAGACGACCTGATGGACGTCAACAAGGGCACCCCATCGGTTACGCACCAAATGGTCAAGATTTTTGAGCGGGAACATGCCAGTGTGTTGGCCGTTCAGGAAGTGCCCAAAGAAGACACGAAATCCTACGGTATTGTTTCCAGCACCCCGTGGAACGCCAAATCGGAACGTGTCAACGCCATCGTTGAGAAGCCGGACCCAAAAGATGCACCCACCAACCTGGCGGTGGTTGGTCGGTATGTGCTGACCTCGCAAATCTTTGACCATATTCGCAAAACTGGCAAAGGGGCTGGTGGCGAAATCCAGTTGACCGACGGTATTGCGTCGTTGCTGAATGATCAACCCGTGTTGGCTTACCGATTCGATGGCACCCGATTTGACTGTGGCTCTAAAATTGGTTACCTCAAGGCCACGGTCGAACTGGGCTTGAAGCATCCGGAAGTGTCCAAAGAATTCTCTGCCTATTTGAGCAAACGGGGGTAAGCGCAGATGTATGCAGTCATCGGTGGAAGCGGCTTGAGTCAACTGCCTGACTTTGAAATCACTCGGCGTCAGGTGTTGAGAACCCCTTATGGTGAGCCGTCCGGTGCCTTGCTGATTGGCACATTGGCGGGCCGGGAAGTTGTTTTCCTGGCGCGCCATGGCTATGGGCACACGCTGGCCCCCCACGAGATTAACTACCGGGCCAATGTGTGGGCGTTGGCCCAACTGGACATTGATGGCATTCTGGCAGTGGCGTCTGTGGGCGGCATACAGGCGCAATATGGTCCTGGCACATTGATGGTGCCTGACCAAATCATTGACTACACCCATGGCCGTGCCGCCACTTTTTTCGAAGGTGACAACCAGGCCGTTCAACACATCGACTTTACCTGGCCCTATGATTCAGAATTGCGAACTGCGTTGGTGGCCGCTGCCGACGCCGTGGGTGAGCCTGTGGTGCAGGGCGGTTGCTACGCGTGCACGCAGGGGCCTCGCCTGGAGACAGCTGCCGAAGTGAAACGCTTGGCTCGGGATGGCGCAGACATTGTCGGCATGACAGGCATGCCTGAAGCTGCACTGGCGCGAGAACTGGACATTCCTTACGCGCACCTGGCCTTGGTGGTCAATCACGCGGCCGGGGTTGGCGACAGTGCGCAGGAAATTTCCCATGCACAAATTTCCAAAACTGTTCAAGACGGCATGGTTCGCGTCATGTCAGTGTTGAAGTCTTTGGTGCAGTTGCACGAGGACTGATCAAATCGACAGCAATTCCAGCATGTCAGTTTCCAGTTGGATTTGAAGTTTCTGGGAATTGAGCGACTGGCCATTGATCAGGAAGGTGTCCTCAGCCCGGCCGCCCAAGGTCATGATTTTGGCGGTTTGAACGTTGACTTTGTATTTCGCCAGCAGCTTGGTGATGGAGTACAGCAGGCCCGTGCGGTCGGTTGCTGACACACTCAACAAGTACTGATTGCCTTTTTCATCGGGCACCAGGTCCACGGTGGGTCGAATCGGGAAGTGTTTGGATTGACGCGACATCCGGCCCAACACGGGGTCTGCCAGGGGTTGGCGTTTGCCCAGCCTGTCTTGCAGGTCTGCCTCCAGCAGCGACAAAAACTCTCGATCAAAACCAGCGCCGCTGTCCTGCTGAATCAGGAATGAATCCAATGCATAACCGTGTTTGGTCGTGTGAATTTTTGCATCCAGAATGCTGAGGTTCTTGGAATCGAAATAGCCACAGATTCTGGCGAACAAGTCGGTTTCATCCCGCGTGTACACCAGCACATCGAGACCCTCGCCCAGGGGCGACCACCGCGCTTTCACAATGGGTTGCGCTGCATCCACCCGCCAATACAAGTGCCGTGTGTGCCAGGCAATGTCACTGGGCCCCTGGCGCAAAAAATAAGAGACGTCCAATTGTTTCCAAAGCGCGTCCTGTACGTCGTCTGACAGGGCGTACAGCCTCAAAATACGCTTGGCTTCGGCTTGCTGTTCCGCCAGCATTTGGCGATGTGTTGGTGCCTCGCCACCCAGCAATTTCAGGGTGTAGCGGTACAGGTCTTCCAGCAATTTGCCTTTCCAGGCGTTCCACACCTTGGGGCTGGTGCCTCGAATGTCGGCCACGGTGAGCAAATACAATGCAGTCAACCGGCGAGGTGTCTTGACGATGCCGGCAAACTCCTTGAGAACGTCAATGTCGGACAGGTCCTTTTTCTGGGCGGTGTTCGACATGGTCAGGTGATGCCGAACCAGGAAGGTCACCAAATCGGTGTTTTCCTCGCCCAGACCGTGATCCCGGCAGAAATCCGCTGCATCCACCTCACCCAAGGTGCTGTGATCGCCGCCGCGTCCTTTGGCAATGTCGTGGAAAAGGGCGGCGATGTACAAAATCCAGTGGTCTTCAAAGTTCGCCATGAGTTGGCTGCAGAACGGGTACTCGTGTGCGTGTTCGTCCATGGTGAAACGACGAAGGTTTCGCACCACTTGCATGATGTGCTGATCCACGGTATACACGTGGAACAGGTCGTGCTGCATTTGCCCAACGATGCGCCGGAAGGCCGGCAAATATCGGCCCAACACGCTGGTTTCGTTCATGCGCCGCAGTTCATGGACAATGCCCTGCGGTTGCTTGAAAAACTCGATGAACAGTGCCTTGTTGGCTGGGTTGGCCCGGAATTCGCTGTTGATGCGCACTCGATCGTGCCAAAGCTGTCGAAGCAAACGAGCGCTCATCCCTTTCAATTCTGGGTGCTGCGCCTTGACAATGAAGGCCCGAAGCATGGCCGATGGGTTTTCAGCGAAAACGCGGTCGTGGCGAATGTCCAGCAAGCCATCGGCTTCCTGGAAATCATCGTCAATCGGTTCTTCTTGTGAGTTCGCGCCAAAAATCGAGATCTCGATGTTTTGCAGCAAAATGGTGTTGAGCACCATCACGGCCTTCGCGGCCAGATAGTACCGTTGCATCAACTGTTCACTGGACCGCTTGGCGCCATTGGGCGCAAACCCCAAAGACTCTGCCAGTGGTGTTTGAACGTCGTAGACCAACCGGTCTTCTCGCCGCCCCGTGGTGACATGCAACTGGTAGCGAATTTTTTTCAGGATGCGCTCATTGTTTCTGAGCTTGGCGGCTTCAAATGGTGTGATCAGTCCGTGAACCGCCATTTCTGCCCAGGAATTGCCCAATTTGGCCGCTTTGGCCACCCACAGCAGCACGTGAAGGTCGCGCAGACCGCCTGGGCTTTCCTTGCAATTCGGTTCAAGGCTGTAAGGGGTTTCGTGGTATTTGGCGTGGCGCTGCCGTTGTTCCAGTGTTTTCTTGCGGAAAAAGGTTTTGACATCCAGTGACTGATCAAGACCTTCTTGCAACAGCTTGAAATGTAGTGTGTTTCCACAAATTAACCGCGACTCAACCAGTGCGGTCTGCACGGTGATGTCTTTGTTGGCTTCCTCGATGCATTGTTCATAGGTTCGAACGCTGTGGCCGATCTCCAGGCCTATGTCCCAACCGGATCCGCAAAATTGTTCGAGTTTTTCAATGTCTTGGCCTTCTGGTTCCCGGTCCAGCAAAACCAGTACATCGACGTCGGAGAAGGGAAACAATTCGCCGCGCCCATATCCGCCCACAGCCACCAGCGCATACTCTTCCGGAAAGCCCATTGAATTCCACAAGGAAATCAGTGCTTGATCAACGGCCTTACAGCGTTCTCTTAAGGCTTTTTCGACGTCAGAGTCTTTGCTGTCGGCGTTGAACGGCGTGAGCCACAGGTGCGAATCCGCCTTGAGTTGTTGTTTGATCTCAAGTCGGACATCGTTTAACTGGGCGCTCACGTTTCATTTCCCGTGTTTGATGAATATCAGTGTCTAAGTCTTTGAAAAGAAGTATTTAAACCGCCAGAGCGGCTCGCTCGGGTTTGGCCGGCGTGCCTGCTGAAACTGTTAATACTTCATAGCCATCATCCGTCACCAGCACGGTGTGCTCCCACTGCGCAGACAAACTGTGGTCTTTGGTCACAATCGTCCAACCATCCGGCATTTCCTTGATTTCACGCCGCCCGGCATTCAGCATGGGCTCGATGGTGAAAATCATGCCTTTCTCCAGCTTCACGCCTGTGCCAGGTTTGCCGTAGTGCAGAACCTGCGGTTCTTCATGAAACTTTTGTCCGATGCCGTGCCCGCAAAACTCGCGCACAACGGAATAACCGAAACCCTCGGCAAAACGCTGAATGGCCGCCCCGACATCGCCCAGGGTGGCGCCTGGGCGCACCTGCTCAATGCCGATCCACATCGCTTCGTACGTAATCTGACACAAGCGGCGGGCGGCCAGGGAACCTTCTCCAACGACGAACATCCGGCTGGTGTCGCCGTGGTAGCCATCCTTGATCACGGTGATGTCAATATTGATGATGTCACCGTTTTTTAGCTTCTTGGGGCCGGGCACGCCATGACAGATCTGGTGATTCACGGATGTGCAAATGGACTTGGGGTAGGGGGTGTAGCCCGGCGGGCAATAGTTCAATGGGGCGGGGATGGTGCCCTGCACGTTGACCATGTGGTCGTGGCAAAGACGATCCAGTTCTTCGGTGGTGATGCCCGCCTGCACATGTGGCGTAATAAAATCCAGCACTTCGGAGGCCAATCGGCCCGCCACACGCATTTTGGCAATGTCTTCTTCGGTCTTGATGACGATATTCATGCTAATTCTGCAAATCCTGCTTGAGCTTATTCAATCTTCCTGAGTATAATCTCGGGCTGTTCTGTCGAGAAGCTTTTTCTCGGCTTGGGCAAATCTGATGGCCTGTGCGACAGGGTGCCTTCGACCAAAGCGTGTTTCGATACGTGTCTGATGGCCCAGCACAGGTTCACTTAACCCTGTCTACACCGGAGAAATCATGGCAGTGTCTATGCGCGAAATGCTGGAAGCTGGTTGCCACTTTGGCCACCAAACTCGCTTCTGGAACCCAAAAATGGCCCCGTTCATCTACGGCCATCGCAACAAAATCCACATTATCAACCTGGAAAAAACAGTCACCATGCTGGATGACGCGCTGAAGTTTGTGAAGCGCCTGTCTGCCAACCGTGGCAACATCCTGTTTGTGTGCACCAAGCGCCAGGCCAAAGAAATCATCGCCGAAGAAGCGCAGCGTTGTGGCATGCCCTATGTTGACCAGCGCTGGCTTGGCGGCATGCTGACCAACTTCAAAACCGTCAAAACATCCATCAAGCGCCTGAAAGACATGGAAGCCGTGATTGCCGACGGTGGTCTTGAGCGCATGTCCAAAAAAGAAGCCTTGTTGTTTGAGCGTGAGCTGGAAAAGCTGAACCAGTCCATCGGCGGCATCAAGGACATGCCTACATTGCCGGACGCTATTTTCGTGTGTGATGTTGGCTACCACAAAATTGCCATCACTGAAGCCGAAAAGCTGGGCATCCCCGTCGTCGGCATCGTGGACACCAACCACTCGCCCGCTGGCGTTAGCTATGTCGTGCCTGGCAACGACGACAGCGCCCGCGCAATTCGCTTGTATGCCCGCTCTGTTGCCGACGCCGTTCTGGCTGGTCGCGATCAAGCGGTCAACGATGTGGTCGAATCCATCAAGGCCGGTGACGAATTTGTTGAGGTGCCAGCTGAGGGCGCCGAGGGCTAATCCGCTCAACCAAAAAGCCAAGGGGCGATCTGTTTCGCCCCTTTTTTTTGTCTGGTTCTAGAACCGAATTCAGGAGAGAACAATGGCTGAAGTTACAGCAGCAATGGTGAAAGTACTGCGCGAAAAAACCGACGCGCCGATGATGGAATGCAAAAAAGCCCTGACCGAAGCCGATGGTGACATGGAAAAAGCGGAAGAACTGCTGCGTGTCAAGCTGGGCACGAAAGCCAGCAAGGCCGCTGCACGCGTTACAGCCGAAGGCCTGGTGGGCATTTACATCGAAGCATCCGGCAAGCTGGGCTCGATTGTTGAAGTGAACTGTGAAACCGACTTTGTGGCCAAAAACGAAGACTTTCTGTCTTTGGTTGCCAATGTCGCCAAGTTGGTTGCCGACAAAAACCCTGCAGACGTGGCTGCACTGAGCGCATTGCCGCTGGGTGAGGGCACTGTTGACAGCGTTCGCGCCGCCTTGGTTGGAAAAATTGGCGAAAACATGTCCATTCGTCGCTTCCAGCGTGTGGAAGCACAAGGTCGCCTGGCTTCCTACATTCACGGTGGGAAAATTGGCGTGCTGGTTGACTTCAGCGGCGCTGACGAGCAGGTGGGCAAAGACGTGGCCATGCACATTGCTGCAACCAAGCCCAAGGCATTGAACGAAAATGGCGTGTCTGCTGAAGACATCGCCAAAGAGCGTTCCGTGGCTGAAGCCAAAGCGGCTGAGTCTGGCAAGCCTGCCGACATCATTCAGAAAATGGTGGATGGTTCCATCAAGAAGTTCTTGAAGGAAGTGGCGTTGTTGTCCCAGCCGTTTGTGAAAGACCCGGACAACACTGTTGAAGCCATGTTGAAGTCCAAAGGCAGCGCAATCAACAGCTTCCAGCTGTACATTGTGGGTGAAGGCATTGAAAAGAAGGTCAATGATTTCGCCGCTGAGGTGGCTGCTCAAGCTGCCGCCGCTGCAGCAGCATCCGGCAACTAATCCGTTGCTGGTCCAGAAGGGGTTTCTCGGGACGCGAGAAGCCCCTTTTTATTTGCGTTAAACGTAGTCATCCCCTTTTACGTTATAGAATCCTGACAATGATCCGAAAAGGTGCATGAATGGCGGCATACAAGCGTGTGTTATTGAAGTTGTCGGGCGAAGCCTTGATGGGAGAGGATGCGTACGGCATTAATCGCGAGACGATTGAACGAATGGTGGCGGAAATCGCCGAAGTGTCTCGCATGGGCGTTGAATTGGCCGTGGTGATTGGGGGTGGGAATATCTTTCGGGGTATCGCACCGGGTGCCGCGGGTATGGACCGAGCCACTGCAGATTACATGGGCATGATGGCCACCGTCATGAATTCCCTGGCCTTGCAGGACGCATTCCGGAGAGCTGGCGTTGCGGCCCGGGTGCAGTCGGCCTTGAACATCGAGCAGGTGGTTGAGCCCTACATCCGTCCCAAGGCCATGCGGTATCTGGAAGAGGGCAAAGTGGTGATATTCGCAGCAGGCACCGGCAACCCATTCTTCACCACAGACACGGCAGCGGCCTTGCGTGGCTCTGAAATCGGCGCGCAAGTGGTCTTGAAGGCAACCAAGGTGGATGGCATTTATTCTGCCGATCCCAAGAAAGATCCCAATGCCACCCGTTACGACCAAATCAGCTTCAATGAGGCAATTTCCAAAAACCTCGAAGTCATGGATGCCACAGCTTTTGCGCTGTGTCGTGATCAAAAGCTTCCCATTCGTGTGTTTTCGATCAACAAGCCGGGTGCGCTCTACAGGGCCGTCATGGGCGAGAACGAAGGCACCCTGGTTCACATGTGATTTACTGGTGAGTTGAGTTCAACATGAGTATTGCAAATATCCGCAAATCCACCGAAGAAAAAATGAAGCGCTCCATTGAGTCGCTGAAAACAGATCTTCAAAAAGTTCGCACCGGCCGCGCCCACACAGGCATTCTGGACCATATTCAAGTGGATTATTACGGCCAGCCCGTACCGATTTCTCAGGTGGCCAACCTTCAGTTGGCCGACGCCCGGACCATCACGGTTCAGCCGTGGGAAAAAAACATGATCGCCGCCGTTGAAAAGGCCATTCGTGAGTCGGATCTGGGGTTGAACCCCGCTGCCATGGGCGAAACCATTCGCGTGCCCATGCCTGCGCTGACTGAAGAACGTCGCCGTGAGTTGACCAAATTCATCAAAGGCGAGGGCGAGCAAACCAAGGTGGCCATTCGAAACCTGCGTCGTGATGCCAACGAGGCATTCAAAAAACTCGTGAAAGACAAAGAAATTTCCGAGGACGATGAGCGCCGCGCTCAGGATGACATTCAGAAACTGACCGACAAGGCTGTTGCCGAGGTTGAGCAGATTCTTCAAACAAAAGAAGCCGAAATCATGACGGTATAAACGCACATGGCCTTATTTACCAGTTCAACCCTGGAAATTCCTGAGACGACCTGTATCCCGAAGCACATTGCCATCGTGATGGATGGCAACGGACGATGGGCGAAGAGTCGTCTTCTACCCAGGGTGGCTGGGCACAAGCGCGGCGTTGACGCCTTGCGTCGGACCGTGCAGGCCTGTGTTGAGATGGGCGTCGAGCATCTCACTGTTTTTGCGTTTTCATCCGAAAACTGGCGTCGACCACAGGACGAGGTGTCTTTGTTGATGCGGCTGTTTATTCGTGTGCTGCGCAAAGACCTTCACGAGATGCACAAAGAAGGTATCCGGCTGAAAATCATTGGCGACCTCTCCCGCTTTGATGCTGAATTACAAAACGCCATCCAGTATGCACAAACGCTGACGGCTCAAAACACGCGTTTCTGCCTCAATGTGGCCGCCAACTACGGTGGGCGCTGGGACATACTTCAAGCCACGCGCGCCATGCTGAGCGCCAATCCAGCCTTGGCTGCAAATCCGGAAAACATTGTTGAGACGGATTTAACGCCCCACCTGTGCTTGAGTTGTAGCCCCGAGCCCGATCTGTTCATTCGCACGGGCGGAGAGCAGAGAATTTCCAATTTCCTGTTGTGGCAATTGGCTTACACCGAGTTTTATTTCACGGACAAGTACTGGCCCGATTTTGGCAAAGAGATGCTGACCGAGGCTATACAGTCTTATAACAATCGAGAGCGACGGTTTGGCCGGACGTCTGAGCAGTTGGCTACGCAGCAGCCCACTCCAGCACGTGCCGTGGCCAAATAACGGACCTCCATGATCGAGACAAACGCATGTTAAAAACCCGCATCATCACGGCTGTGGTTTTGCTCATTCTGTTGATTGCCATCCTGGTGTATGGCGGCAGTGTTGGCTGGAATGCCTTTATCGCAGTGGTGTTGCTAACGGCCTTGTGGGAGTGGGGGCGTTTGGGGCAATTGCCCGCCAACAATGCATGGGTTTATTCAGCAGTGGCCACCGGCCTGTCTGTGATTGCATATCAAGCCCTCAATCTGGCGGTTCAGTCCTTTCCAATCATGGCACTGGCAGGCATGTTTTGGGTGCTGGTGGCGCCGTGGTGTTTGCGCAATGTGTCCCTTGGACCGGTGAGTCGACAGGCGGTCTTTTTACCCTTGGGTGTGGTGTTGATTGGGGCCGCGTGTGTGGCATTGATTTTGGCGAAGGCCCAGGGCATTGTTTTCCTGTTGAGCATGATCGCCATCTGTTTTGCAGCAGACATATTTGCCTATTTTTTCGGCAAGGCCTTTGGCAAACGCAAACTGGCCCCCAGGGTGTCGCCCGGCAAAAGCTGGGAGGGTGCCATTGGTGGTGCTTTGAGCGTTTTGGCCTTGGGTTGGCTGGTTGTTGCTTTGTCACCCACTTGGCCATGGCTGAACGAAACTTGGCAAGTGAAGGCGCTGCAGCAGTGGCATCCGGTACTGTTCTCGTTTTGGCTGCTGGTGTTGAGTGCCTTCAGCGTCGTCGGCGATTTGTTTGAGTCCATGTTGAAACGTGCTGCTGGCATGAAAGACAGCAGTCAACTGCTTCCAGGGCACGGCGGTGTGTTGGATCGCATTGATGCCCAGTTGCCGGTCATGCCCTTGGCACTGCTGTTGGTCGCCCAAAGTTTGGGCCAGGTGGCATGACCAGCCCACGCTCCATTCTTTTGTTGGGGTCCACGGGGACCATCGGCGTCAATACGCTCGACGTTGTTCAGCGCCATCCCGATCGTTTTTCTGTCCACGGTCTTGTTGCAGCTAAAAACACGCAACGCCTGTTTCAACAGGCATTGGATCACCGTCCCAAAGTGCTGGTCATCTGTGATGAGAACGCATTGAACCACTGGCAGCAACAGGGGCTGACCGATCAATTGTCGGCCCAGTTGGGATACAGGCCTCAAGTGGGTGGTCAGGGTATTTTGGAGGAACTGTGTGCCAGCCCCGACGTGGACACCGTGGTGGCAGCCATTGTGGGTGCAGCAGGCCTTCGGCCTACGCTGGCCGCCTTGAAAGCTGGCAAGCGCGTGCTGTTGGCCAACAAGGAGTCACTTGTGCTGGCGGGTCGGTTCATGATTCAGGCTGCCCAAGCCTCGGGGGCCATATTGTTGCCAGTCGACTCTGAACACAATGCGATTTTTCAGTGTTTGCCAGCCGATTTTGACGTAAGAAAGGCATCCAGTTATGGCATTGAGCGCCTGGTGCTCACGGCCAGCGGCGGCCCATTTCGTTCCAAAAGCCTTGAAGACATTCAGCGCGTGACGCCTGCCCAGGCCGTGGCACATCCAAACTGGGTCATGGGTCCCAAGATCTCCGTGGACAGCGCCACCATGGCGAACAAAGGGTTGGAGTTAATCGAGGCTTTGTGGATGTTTGGTCTTCCGCCATCCCAGCTTTCTGTGCTGATCCACCCGCAATCCATCGTGCACTCTTTGGTGGAGTATAAGGATGGCAGCATGTTGGCGCAGTTGGGTTGTCCAGACATGCGCACGCCGATCGCCCATGTTCTGGGTCTGCCAGATCGAATTGCCTCCGGGTCCGCCCGCTTGAATTTGGCAAAAATCGCAAAACTGGACTTTGAAGAGCCTGATCTAAGGCGCTTTCCCATGTTGGGTTTGGCATTTGATGTGTTAAACAAAGCGGACTCTGCAGCACCCGTGTTCAACGCGGCCAACGAAGTTTCAGTGGAGCGCTTTTTGAAAGGAATGATTCAATATCCAGACATTGTCCGGATTACCGAGCGCTGTCTGGAACGTTTTGGCGTGGCCAACATCCAAAACCTGGACGATGCGTTGAACCTGGATGCCGAGGTTCGACTGCATGCGCATTCCCTTATTTATTCCTCGGTGGTTTAACGCTGCGCCATGCTGAATTCACTGGTCTCATTTGTTGTAGCGCTGGGTTTGTTGGTCTTCATCCATGAATGGGGCCACTACGCGGTTGCAAGGCATTTTGGTGTGCAGGTGATCCGCTTCTCGGTTGGGTTTGGGCGGCCATTGTTCCGCTGGGTGAGTCGAAAAACCGGCGTAGAGTGGGTTGTTTCGTGGATTCCATTGGGTGGATATGTGCGGATGCTCGATGAACGGGATCCTGACAGTTTGTCCGGGGCACAACCCATCGACTTGAACCGGGCCTTTAACCGCAAACCGGTGGGGCATCGATTTGCCATTGTGTTGGCAGGCCCCATGGCGAATTTGCTGTTGGCTGGTTTTTTGTATGCCATTTTGAATTATAGCCAGCCGGGTGGCATGGCCACCGTTGTGGCCCAGCCCACCCCAGGCAGCGTGGCTGAGCAAATGGGTTTGCACGCGCAAGACAGCATACAGACAGTCAACGGACAGCCAACCTTGACCTGGAGCGATGTCTCATGGGCGTTGCTCAAGGCCAAGCTGTTCGGTCAAGACTTGACAATGACCGTCGAACGTCAGGGTACGGCATTGTCGCTTCAAGCCTCATCCGCATCGAAGCTGCCCGGTGAAATTGGACCAACACTGAACCGGGACTTGGGCTTGTTGCCATTTGAACGCAAGGTGTTGGTTGGCTCCGTAGCGCCGGGTTCACCGGCTGAGCGCGCCGGTTTTCAGGTCAAAGACCAACTGTTGACCGTTGACAAACTCCCGGTCCAAAGTGCTGCACAATTCACTCAAATGATTCAATCAAGACCCGACAAACAGGTGGAGATTGAGGTTATTCGCGGTCAGGACACCGTGTCGATTGTTGCTGTTCCAGAGGCTGTGAAGGCGAATGATCCGACTTCGCCCGGCTCAGTGACGATAACCGGCAAATTGGGCTTGGGCATCGGCGGTCAACCCGACTGGGTTGAGCATCCAAAAAGTCTAACTGCTGCCCTTAAAACCGGGTTTGGTCGGATGGTCGAGGTCAGCGTTTTTTCATTGGCTGCGTTGGTCAAAATGATCACTGGTGAATTGTCGGTTGAACACCTCAGCGGGCCAGTGTCGATTGCGGCGGCGGCCGGCGAGTCTTCCAGCCTTGGAATTTTGCCCTTCATCGCCTTTCTGGCCATGGTTTCTGTTAGCCTAGGCGTTTTGAATCTTTTGCCCATTCCACTCTTGGATGGTGGGCACTTGATGTATTATTTGGCCGAAATTGTTCGTGGAAAACCGGTGAGTGAACAAGTACAGATGTGGGGTCAAAAAATCGGCATGACAGTCATCGCGCTGCTCACGTCGGTTGCTCTGTTCAACGATATCCATCGACTCCTGTAAATAAAGAAATATCCCAACAGTTCCGGCCAATGTGGTCCGGTAGGAATGATCTGAATGACAATTCGAAGTCTATTGTTTCCTTCGCGGCTGGCAGCGCCAGTGATTGCATTGTGTGCCCTGTCGACATCGGCGGCCTTGGCTGCGGGAAACCAGTTTGTCGTCAAGGATATTCAGGTTGAAGGTTTGCGCCGAACCGAGGCGGGTACGGTGTTCAGTTATTTGCCGATCCGCGTTGGTGACACATTCAATGACGAAAAGGCGCTTCAAGCCATTCGTGCGTTGTTTGCCACGGGTTTTTTTGATGACGTCAAAATTTCGTCCAAAGACGATGTGCTGGTTGTGACGGTTGTTGAGCGTCCAGCGATTGCATCGGTGGAGTTCAACGGAACCAAAGAGTTTGACAAAGACACGTTGAAAGAAGCCTTGAAAGGCATCGGAATCGGCGAATCCAAAATATTCGATCGTGCTTTGCTGGACAAGGCGGAACAGGAACTGAAGCGCCAGTATTTGTCTCGCAGTCGCTATGGTGCCCAGGTTCAGACGCGTGTCGACCAACTGGCCCGCAATCGTGTGGCGATTACATTCAACGTCGATGAAGGTGAGGCTGCCTCCATCAAGCAGTTGAAGATTCTGGGTGCCAAGGAGTTCAAAGAGAAAGACCTTCTTGAAGAATTCGAGCTGGGTACCACCACATGGACCAGTTGGTACACCAAAAACGACCAGTATTCCCGACAGAAACTGAGTGGTGATCTGGAAAAGCTGCGTTCTTTTTACTTGAACCGCGGTTACGCCGATTTCAATATCGAAAACACGCAGGTGCAGATCGACCCGAACAAGCAGGACATCTACATCACGGTGACCGTGAAAGAAGGGCAAAAGTTTAAGTTCGGGGACATTGAGCTGAGTGGTGAACTAATTGGCCGTGAAAATGAGTTGAAAGGGCTGCTTCAAGTCAAAAAGGGCGATCCCTTCAATGGCGAAGCCCTGAATGAAAGCACCAAGGCCATTCAGGATCGGCTGGGCAATTATGGGTATGCATTTGCCAATGCCAACGTGATTCCAGAGTTGGATCGTGAAAACCGCATCGTCAACGTGAACATCGCGGTGGACACTGGTAAACGTGTTTATGTGCGCAGAATGAACGTGGGTGGAAACACGCGGACCAAGGATGAAGTTGTTCGCCGTGAATTCCGTCAGTTTGAATCCTCTTGGTACGATTCACGCAAAATCCAGCTCTCCAAAGAGCGCGTTGATCGCTTGGGTTATTTCTCAAAGGTCGACATCGAAACTGTTCCAGTGCCAGGCACGTCTGACCAAGTCGACGTGAATATGCAGGTTGAAGAGAAGCCCACAGGCAACTTGTTGTTGGGTGCGGGTATTTCCAGTACAGACAGCCTGATTTTGTCTGCCGCCATTCAGCAGCAAAACTTGTTTGGTACCGGCAAAACCGTGGGGCTTGAGCTGAACACCTCCAAGGTGAACCGCACCATCTCGTTCTCGTTGACCGATCCTTATTACACGTTGGATGGTGTTTCACGCAGCATCGAACTTTACAACCGCCGCACGGACCCCAGTGCGTTGAACCTGGGTGACTACCGCATCGAGACCACCGGTGCAGGTCTGCGTTTTGGATTCCCGATCAGCGAATTTGAACGGATTTCATTCGGTGGAGGTTATGAATCGACCAAGCTGGATGTTGGCCCACTCAGCCCTGCGCGTTTCCAGCAGTATGTGCGTGATTTCGGAAGTTCTGCGGATGCCTACTTGTTGAATGCAGGGTATTCCTTTGACAGCCGCGACTCCGCCATTGCCCCAACACGTGGCCGTGTGACCCGTTTGAGCGCTGAGTATGCAACCCCGTTGGGAGATCAGGAATTTATCCGAACCACCTACCAAGAGCAGGTTTACCTTCCTTTCGGTAAAAAGTACACGCTCGCCCTGAACGGTGAAGTGACGGCCGGTTTCGGACTGGGCAGTTCGAAATATCCAATCTTCCGAAATGTTTATGCGGGTGGTATTGGCACGGTGCGTGGGTATCGGTCGTCGACCCTTGGGCCCCGGGACACAGACAACGTGCCCACTGGGGGCTCGAAGCGCCTGATCGGCAATGCGGAATTTTTCTTCCCGGTACCGGGCATGAACAAAGACCGCACTTTCAGGGCCTTCACCTTCCTGGATGCTGGCAACGTTTACCAGTCCGACGAAAAAATCAATCTGGGCAGTTTGCGTTATGCCACTGGCTTGGGTATTTCGTGGTTGTCACCCGTTGGCCCGTTGAAGTTCAGTTTCGGTATTCCGCTGAACAAGGAACCTCTGGATGAAGTCCAGCGTATCCAGTTCACGATTGGTACGGGCTTCTGATTGAATGAATTTACACATTTGGAGAAACTGGTTTGAAAAGCGTTAAACATTTGATGGTGGCAGCAACATTGAGCCTTGCTGCCTTGATGCCCGCCATGTCCGAAGCCCAAGCAGCAAAGATTGGCTTCGTCAACACCGAGCGGATCCTGCGCGATTCGAAGTTTGCAGTAGAGTCTCAAAAGAAACTTGAGCGTGATTTTTCCAAACGCCAAAAAGAACTGGAAGACATGGCTGGCCGAGTGAAGGCCGAGGCCACCAAGCTGGACAAAGACAGCATCACCCTGCCTGAGGCGGAAAAAGTGAAGCGTCAGCGTGATCTGGCTGAGATGGACCGTGATTTTCAGCGCAAACGCCGTGAGTTTGAAGAAGACCTGGCTCAGCGCAAAAACCAGGTGGTGGGTGAGTTGATTGAACGTGCCAACCGAATCATTCGCCAGATCGCCGAAAAAGATGGCTACGACATCATTTTCCAGGAAGCGGTGTATGCCAACAAGCGCATTGACATCACGGACCAAGTGTTGACCAGCCTGGATGGCGGCAAGTAATGGGCTTCGGGCACCGTGAAGGTGCCCGCCCAATGAATGGACTCGCACCACCAACCTGACTTTGAGATTCACCAAGCATGAAATTCATTGAAACAGCGTTGAGCCAGTTGCGGGTCCAGTTTGGTGGGGAGATTCGATCGTTCATCGGTACCCCATCGTCAGTAGACCCGACGCTACAGGGCATTCAGACCTTGGAGAAGGGCACTGAACATCACCTTGGCTTTCTGGCCAATCCAAAATACAAAGATCAATTGATCACCACACGTGTCGGCGTGGTGATGGTTCGGGCCGATCAGTTTGAGTCTCTGGCTGCGTACGTTCGAGACAACCGTGCTCCCGATTTGCCAATGCCCCTGGCTTGGTTGCTGCCTGACCCTTATTTGGCTTATGCCAATATTCAACAGTGGTGGGTTGCTCAAAGCGAATTCAAGCCCCAGCCAGGCGTGCACCCCAGTGCCGTGGTGGACCCCTTGGCCACCGTGCATCCCACCGCTTGGGTGGGGCCCAATGTCGTGGTTGGTGCACATTCTGCGATTGGAGAAGGCGTTCGGCTTGAGGCGGGTGTTGTGATTGGTCGTGATGTAAGCATCGGCGCCAATACCCGAATTTATCCCAATGTCAGCGTTTACGACGAATGCGTCATCGGGGCGAATTGTATTCTTCACGCCGGTTGTGTGATTGGTGCGGATGGTTTTGGTTTTGCGCCCAACAAAGGCCACTGGGTGAAAATTCCCCAAGTGGGTCGAGTCGTGATAGGGGATGACGTGGAAGTGGGTGCCAACACCACGATTGATCGAGGGGCGTTGGACGACACGATCATTGGCTTTGGGGTCAAGCTTGATAACCAGATCATGATTGCCCACAATGTGCAGGTGGGTGAGCGCACTGCCATGGCCGGTTGTGTGGGCATTGCGGGCAGCACGCGAATTGGTGCGCGTTGTACTGTGGGCGGAGCAGCCATGATTCTAGGTCACCTTAACATTCCCGATGGCACGCACATTTCTGCGGCCACCACGGTGATGAGCAGTATCAAAGAAGCCGGTGCTTACACCGGCATCTTCCCCATGGAAGAACACAAAAACTGGGAGCGCACCGCTGTGTCGCTCAAACAGTTGGTGAAGTTGCGCGGAGAGCTTCGCGACCTTCAAAAAAAATAACCTTTTTCACCTCAGAAGCTATGACAACCCCTGTACTGGATATCAAGGACATTCTCGCCCAATTGCCGCACCGCTACCCCTTCGTTCTGGTGGACAAGGTGCTGGAGCTGGAGCCCGGAAAACGCATTTTGGCTCAGAAGAATGTGACCTACAACGAACCGTTTTTTCCGGGCCATTTTCCCATTCACCCGGTGATGCCGGGTGTATTGATCATGGAAGCACTGGCCCAGGCAGCCGGCGTGTTGTCCTTCAATTCCATGGACGCCAAACCCTCTGACAAGTCGGTGTTTTACTTTGTGGGCATCGACAATTGCCGCTTCAAGCGGCCCGTGGTGCCAGGCGACGTGCTGATGCTGGATGTGTCCATTCGCAAAATTTCCCGAGGCATCTGGATGTATGAGGCCAAGGCCCTGGTGGATGGCAAAGTAGTGGCTGAAGCCGACTTGATGTGTACATCCCGGGAAGTCTGACGAAGGCCCGTCCGGGTGTAGCGGGTGTCCATGCAAACAACACAACAACTGGAGACTGAACCATGACCCTGATTCACCCCACCGCAATTGTCGACCCCAAGGCGCAATTGCATGAAACCGTGGAGGTTGGGCCATTTTCAATCATCGGGCCCCATGTCACCATCGGCGCCCGGACCAAAGTGGGACCGCACATGGTCATCAGCGGGCACACCACCATTGGTGAAGACAATGTATTTCACGGCAATGCCACCATTGGCGGCGACCCGCAGGACAAGAAATACAAGGGTGAGCCCACCCAACTGCTGATCGGTAACCGGAACACCATTCGGGAATATTGCACATTCAACACGGGCACTGTGCAAGACTTGGGCTATACCAAGCTGGGTGACGACAACTGGATCATGGCCTACGTTCACCTGGCGCATGATTGCGTGGTGGGCAACAACACCATCATCGCCAACAGCGTGCAGTTGGCTGGTCACGTCATCATTGGTGACTGGGTGATTTTGGGTGGCTTGAGCGGCATTCACCAGTTTATTCGGGTGGGTGACCACGCCATGACAGCCTTCCAGACCAAATTGACGCAGGACGTGCCGCCGTTTGTGATGGCCGCTGGCTACCCGGCTGGTCCAGCGGGCATCAATGCGGAAGGCTTGAAGCGCCGTGGTTTTTCGCCGGAGGCCATTCTTAACATCAAGCGTGCCTACAAGGCCATTTACCGCCAAGGCTTGAGCGTTGACGAAGCCAAGTCTGCAATTGATGACCTGACCGCCGCAGCACCCGACGATGCAAAGCCCCACCTGGTCCACATGAAAACCTTTCTGGACCAAGCCACCCGCGGCATCATTCGATGACTGTTTCTCCGAATGCGCTGCTGGCCGTGCGCTCGTCGGCAGATGTGGCCATTGCGGTTGGCGAGGCATCCGGCGACTGGATCGGCGCGCTGGCGATCGACACGCTCCTCAAGCAGCACCCAGACTGGACCGTGGAAGGCATTGCAGGCCCAAAGCTGCGTGAAGCCGGTGTGAAAGCGCTGCACCAGTCGGAAGAGCTGTCTGTTCGCGGTTATGTGGAGGTGTTGCGCCATTTGCCCCGCTTGCTGCGCATGCGCAAAGGCTTGATGCAGCGTTGGTCTATGACTCAACGCCCGCGCGTGTTGGTGGGGGTGGATGCGCCCGACTTCAATTTGAAATTGGAGCTGGTGGTGCGCGCCGCTGGGGTACCCACCGTTCAAGTGGTTTGCCCGTCCATATGGGCCTGGCGCCGGGAACGCATTCACACCTTGAAACAGGCGTGCAGCCACGTGTTGTGCATTTTTCCGTTTGAGCCAGCCCTGTTGCAGGAAGCGGGAATACCGGCCACCTACATGGGGCACCCCATGGCGCCTTTGGTGCCTGAAATCATTGATGTTCCATCCTATCGAGTTGCTTTGGGGCTGGAGCAACAGGCGGAGTATTTGGCTGTACTGCCGGGCAGCCGGGGCTCAGAGGTGAAGTACCTGGGCCAGGTGTTTATTCAAACCGCACTCGAACTGCTGCGCCATAAACCTGCGTTGAAGTTCATCACACCATTGCCGCCCGGGCCATTGCTGGAGGGCTTCAAGCAATCCATTCCGGCGCCATTGAAACCCCACTGGATGGTGGTGGCGGGGCGCTCCCATGAATGCATGGCGGCTGCCAATGCCGTGTTGCTGGCCAGTGGAACCGCCACGCTGGAAGCCATGATGTTCAAAAAACCCATGGTGATTGCCTACAAGATGCCTTGGCTTAGCTACCAGTGGATGAAAAACAAGGGCTACCTGCCTTACGTTGGTTTGCCCAATATTTTGCTGGACCGTTTTGCGGTACCGGAACTGATTCAAGACGCTGCCAACCCGGCCGACTTGTGCAAGGCCGTGTTGTTTCAGTTGGACGATGAGCACAACCGCCAGCAACTGGAGCGTGTGTTTCTCGAGCAGCACCAGCGGTTGCTCCAGCCCTCTGGCGATATTGCAGCCCGGGTGGTTGAACAGGTGATGCAATCATGAAGCCAGCGGTGCGTCGTTCCGTTTCACCGGTCTGGGATTGGCCGCAGCTTTTGCACATGGCGCGGGAGGAAAGCCGCTGGATCATCGGCGTTGATGAAGCGGGTCGAGGCCCATTGTGCGGCCCTGTGGTGGCTGGCGCTGCTGCATTGGCAGACCCCAATCCGATTGAAGGCCTGGCGTGTTCAAAAACCCTGTCACCCAAGCGTCGAGAGGCTTTGTATTCGCAAATCACGGCCCAGGCCCCGGCCTGGGCACTGGCCGAGGGGACTGTTGAGGAAATCGATCGCCTCAATATACTGCAAGCCAGTTTGTTGGCCATGCACCGCGCCGTGGACCAGGTGGTTGCCCAATTGCAGTTGCCCATAGACCGTGTTTTGGTGTTGGTCGATGGCAATCGGCTTCCGAAATGGCCTTACCGAAGCGTGGCCGTCGTCAAAGGCGATGAAAAAGTACCTGCCATTTCGGCAGGCTCCATCTTGGCAAAAGTCAGCCGTGACCGGTGGTGTGAAGCCCAGGCCCGGTTGTATCCGAATTATGGTTTGGATGTCCACATGGGCTACCCCACACCCATGCACCTTGAGCGGTTGAAAATTCATGGTGCAAGCCCCATTCACCGGCGAAGTTTTGGTCCCGTTCGGGCAGTGTTGAATGCCGTGGCCGGGGAGCACAGACCATGACCGTGTGGGAACGAAAGCGCATCGACTCGCTGCACAACGACACCCTTAAAGCATTGATCAAGATTTTGGGTACCAGCGGTAACATGAAAGAGCAGGGCATTGCAGCGGCCGAGGGTTTGCACCTTGCAGCGTGTTTTGTTGGGCGCCCCCAGTTCAAGCTGGACGCTGTGTTTGTGCCCGATGAACGCATGGAAGACCCTGTTTGGCTGGACATGCTGGGTGCCTTGCAGGCGCAGCAACCGTTCAACGTGAAAGGCAAGCCCTTGACGCTGTTTGAAATGCCGATGGTGGTGTTTAAAAAGTTGAGCAAACTCAATACACCCACCGGCCCTTTGCTGGTGTTTAAAACTCCGGGTAAGGGCGCTGCGCAGTCGTTGTTAAAACCGTTGAAGATGGACAGTGATGTGGTGGTGCTGGACGGCGTTCAAGACCCGGGCAATGTGGGCACCTTGCTGCGCAACTGCGCGGCCGCAGGCATCAGTCAAGTGGTGTGCACCGAAGGCACTGCCTGGGTTTGGAATGACAAGGTGCTGCGCGCGGGCATGGGTGCGCAGTTTGAGTTGACCATTCATGATGAAGAGGCTTTGCTGGCAGCGTTGGCCAACGCACCGCACACACCCGTGCGCGTGACCAGTCTGCAAACTGGCGCCATCGATGTATTTGCAGCCGACCTTCGAGCACCAGGCATTTGGGTGTTTGGCAGTGAAGGGCAGGGCGTAAGCCCAGCCTGGATGAGCCGCGCAACGCAACCCGTGACCATTCCACAGTCCAACGCCGTTGAAAGCCTGAATGTGGCCAGCAGCAGTGCAATCTGCCTGTTTGAACAAATTCGGCAGCGCCGATAAACTGGTGTGAATTGCAGTTTGATTGGTGTGCGCATGGCGGATTCTGCCAAAAAACTACATGTGGTCTGGTTAAAACGTGACATCCGTCAGCATGACCATGCGCCGCTGGTGGAGGCGGTGCGACAGGCCAGTCAGGGTGGTGGTGCCGTGTTGGTGCTGTACCTGTTTGAACCAACCTTAACCACACAGCCAGACTACGCACCCCAACATTTGGAATTCACCAAAGAGTGTTTGCTGGACCTGGCCCAGCAACTGCCAGGTGTGTTGCCCTTGTATGTATTGAAAGCCGATGCAGAAACGGCGTTTGACCGCTTGTTTGGCGCAGGCCAGCCGTGTGTGCTCTACAGCCATGAGGAAACTGGCAACTGGGCCAGTTTTCAGCGCGACAAAGCCATTCAAGCACTGTGTGAAGCACACGCCACGCTGTGGCATGAATATCCGGCCAACGCCGTGGTGCGGCGTTTGAAATCCCGCGATGCATGGAGCAAACTATGGCTGGACCGGATGAGTCAACCCCTGCTACCGCCGCCCAACACCAAACGCCTGTCCAGCATTTCGCAGGCTCAACTGTTGGGGTTGCTCGACACTGTGTTCGAAGGTCTTGATGGCTGCGTTCTCCCGCAGCAGCAAGTGGTTGAGCCGAATCAATCCAATCCATTTTATTGGCCTCAATGGAGCGAGCCACGCGCACTTTGTCGCCCTGGTCTTCAGGACAAACCAATCCGTCAACGTGGCGGTCGGGCTCATGCCCTGAGCCTGCTGGAACAGTTTTTTAAGCAACGCGGACAACATTACCGCTCCGAAATGTCCAGCCCTTTGAGTGCAGAGTCCGCTTGCTCCCGCATTTCTCCGTATTTGGCGTTGGGGGTGTTGTCGATTCGGGAAGTGTTGAGTCGGCTTCAAGAAGCCCGTGGCCATTGGTTGAGCAGTACGGCCGCAACACCTTTTGAAAAAAAGGCTTGGCAACAGTCACTTAAATCGTTTGAATCCCGCCTGCACTGGCACTGCCATTTCATTCAAAAACTAGAGAGCGAGCCCGAGCTTGAGTTTCGCGCTGCGCACCGTGGCCTGGACCCCATGCGAAACGCAGGCCCACTGACGCCGATAGAGCAGGTGCGACTGAAGGCGTGGATTACCGGTCAAACCGGTTTCCCCATGGTCGATGCCTGCATGCGCATGCTGATTGCCACTGGCTGGGTCAACTTCCGGATGCGTGCCATGCTGGTGGCATTTGCATCCTACCAATTGTGGTTGGACTGGCGGCACACAGCGCCCTTGTTGGCCTGTGAGTTTTTGGATTATGAGCCCGGTATCCATTACCCGCAATTCCAGATGCAAAGTGGTGTAACGGGCATCAACACCCTTCGAATTTACAACCCGGTGAAACAGGCCCGTGACCATGACCCCGAGGGCTTGTTCATTCGGCAGTGGATTCCGGAATTGGCTGCCTTGCCCACCGAATGGTTGGCGGAACCCTGGAACACACCCCTCATTATTCAGCACGATTGCGGCTGCGTCATTGGCCAGCATTATCCGAAACCCATCGTGAACCCAGACACCGCGATTTCGGATGCGCGTGGAAAAATCACCGCCTTTCGCCATCAACAAGGCTTTGTCGAGGAAGCCAGGCGCGTGTATGAAAAACATGGTTCGAGAAACCCGGACCGAAATGGCCGTCCCAGGCGAGCCAAACTTCGTCAACCCGAGGACTCAACCGCCAACAACGCCAGCGACACGGCGCAGCAGTCCCTGTTCTGAAACCTCAGTAGATGGGTGACCCCAGGTTGAGTTGTTGCAAGATGGTGGTGGAAATTTCTTCGATGGACTTGCTGGTTGAGCTGAGCCACGAAATGCCTTCCCGACGCATCATGAATTCCGCCGCTTTCACTTCCTTTTTGCAGTTTTCCAGCGATGCATAGTGGCTGCCTGGGCGACGTTCATTGCGAATTTCACTTAGCCGTTCCGGTGAAATCGACAAACCAAAGATTTTGTTTTTGAACGGGGGCAGGGCCAGTGGCAACTCACCGCGTTCGAAGTCTTCGGGAATGAGTGGATAGTTGGCTGCCTTAATGCCATATTGCATGGCGAGGTAAAGGCTGGTGGGGGTTTTGCCAGAGCGTGATACACCGATCAAAATCACATCGGCGCCTGCCAGGTCTTTGTCTGTTTGACCATCGTCGTGGGCCAGGGTGAAATTGATGGCTTCAATCCGGTTTTTGTATTGCTCATTGTCGGAAATGGTGTGGGACCGACCAATGCGGTGGGTACTTTTCACACCCAGCTCATTTTCCAATGGCTCCACAAATTTAAGAAACAAGTCCATGAACACGCCATTGGCCTTGTGGACCACTTCATTGATCACGGGGTTCACCAAAGTGCTGAACACAATGGGCTTGATGCCATCATAAATAGCGATGTCATTGATCTTCTGCTTGGCCGAAATGGCCTTCACTTCTGAATCAATAAACGGGATGCGAATTTGCTTGAATTTGATGCCCTCGAACTGGGACAGCACCGAGTGGCCGAGGGTTTCGGCCGTGATGCCGGTTCCGTCTGAAACGAACACCACTGTTCGCTCTTGAGGAATATTTTCTGGCATGAATCATTCTCCTGGGCCGCACTGTTCAAAACACCGGTTACAGTTACAATCATAGTGAAAATATCAGTGGAAATAATCGATGTGACGCCCCCCAAGAGCCGCATTCATTATTTCTTTTGATTCATAAGGTGAAACCATGGCAACAAATCAAGGAGTTAGCGAGACAGCACTCGTCCTCCCCTTCGAGCAACTTCGAATGGACGATGTTGAAATTGTCGGCGGTAAAAACTCTTCGCTGGGGGAAATGATCTCTCAGTTGGCCGAAACCGGTGTGCGCGTTCCGGGTGGTTTTGCCACCACGGCGCATGCGTTTCGTGAATTTTTGAAAGCCAACAACCTGGTTGAACGCATCAACACCAAACTGGACGCACTGAATGTGGACGATGTGCGTGCGTTGACACAGGCCGGTGCTGAAATTCGCCAGTGGGTGGTTGAGGCACCATTGCCTGCTGATCTTGAAAAAGCCATTCGCGAACACTATGCGGCCATGATGGCGCAAAGTGGTGCCGAAATTTCCGTGGCTGTTCGTTCCTCGGCCACGGCTGAGGACCTGCCCGATGCCTCGTTTGCCGGCCAACAGGAAACCTTCCTGAACGTGAATGGCATTGACGACGTACTTGAAAAAATCAAAGAGGTGTTTGCCTCCCTGTACAACGACCGAGCCATTTCTTACCGTGTCCACAAGGGCTTTGCCCACAGCGATGTGGCCCTGAGCGCCGGTATCCAGCGCATGGTTCGGTCTGACGTGGGTGCCGCCGGCGTGATGTTCACGCTGGACACCGAAAGCGGTTTTGACCAGGTGGTCTTCATCACCTCCAGCTACGGACTTGGCGAAACGGTGGTGCAGGGTGCGGTCAATCCTGACGAGTTTTATGTTTTCAAGCCCACGCTGGAAAGCGGCAAGAACCCCATCATCCGCCGGCAGATTGGCTCCAAGCTCATCAAGATGGAATTCGATCTGAACAAGGAAACCGGCAAAAGCGTGCGCACCGTCGATGTTCCCGCAGAGCTGCGCAACCGTTACTCCCTGACCGATGAGGACGTGGTGCAACTGGCCAAGTACGCCATGATCATCGAGCAGCATTACGGCCGCCCCATGGACATTGAATGGGGCAAAGACGGAAATGACGGCAAGCTCTACATTTTGCAGGCACGCCCAGAAACCGTGAACAGCCAGAAAAGCAACGATGTGCAATTGCGCTACAAGCTCAAGGGCAATTCGTCTGTGCTCAGCACCGGCCGCGCCATCGGCCAGAAAATTGGTTCAGGCCCAGTGCGTGTGATCAACGACGCCGCCGAAATGGACCGTGTTCAAGCGGGCGATATTTTGGTGACCGACATGACCGACCCGAACTGGGAACCGGTGATGAAGCGTGCGTCTGCCATCGTGACCAACCGAGGTGGGCGCACCTGCCATGCCGCAATTATTGCGCGCGAGTTGGGTATTCCTGCTGTGGTGGGTTGTGGCGACGCCACCGACAAATTGAAAGAAGGCATGCTGGTGACCGTGAGCTGCTCCGAAGGCGACACCGGACACATCTACGAAGGCTTGCTGGAAACCGAGGTCACCGAGGTCAAGCGCGGTGAGCTTCCCGAAATCCCGGTCAAGATCATGATGAACGTGGGCAACCCACAACTGGCGTTTGAATTCTGCCAACTGCCCAACAAAGGCGTGGGTTTGGCGCGTTTGGAATTCATCATCAACAATGCCATCGGCATTCACCCCAAAGCGATTCTGGATTATCCCAATGTGGATGCAGACCTGAAAAAGGCCGTTGAAAGTGTGGCCCGTGGCCATGCAAGCCCGGTGGCCTTTTTTGTGGACAAGCTGGCAGAGGGCGTGGCAACCATTGCCGCGGCCTTCTATCCAAAACCCGTCATTGTGCGGATGTCGGACTTCAAGTCCAACGAGTACCGCAAGCTGATTGGCGGCAGCCGTTACGAACCGGAAGAAGAAAACCCGATGTTGGGTTTCCGTGGCGCAGCGCGCTACATTTCCGAGGAATTCGCAGAATGCTTCGAAATGGAATGCCTTGCCCTCAAACGCGTTCGTGAGGAAATGGGCTTGGACAACGTCCAAATCATGATTCCGTTTGTACGCACCCTGAACCAGGCTGCCCGCGTGGTGGACCTACTGGGTCGCAACGGGCTGAAGCGTGGCGAGAACAAACTCAAGCTCATCATGATGTGCGAGGTACCCTCCAATGCTGTGTTGGCCGATCAGTTCCTGGAATACTTTGATGGTTTCTCCATCGGCTCCAACGACCTGACTCAATTGACCTTGGGCCTGGATCGGGACTCGGGCCTTGAACTGCTGGCCGCTGACTTCGACGAACGCGACCCAGCCGTGCGGGCGTTGCTGAGCAAAGCCATTGAAGCTTGCCGTTCCAAAGGCAAATATGTGGGCATTTGCGGTCAAGGGCCTTCGGACCACCCCGACTTTGCTTTGTGGTTGGCGGCCGAGGGCATTGAGTCCATCTCCTTGAACCCAGATACTGTGGTGGATACCTGGCAAAAGCTGGCGGATCGCCAAAAGCGCGCGGGTTAAAGGGGCATCACCATGGGCGAGGTGTCATTCTGGCTGGTGTTTGGCGGCGCGCTGTTGATCGCCGAAATGACCACAGGAACGTTCTATTTGCTCATGGTGGCCTTGGGTGCCTTGTTGGGGGCTGGAGTGGCTTACATGGGCTACCCGGTACCCCTTCAAATTGCGGCGGCTGGCGTGTTTGCGGCAGCCGCCACGTTGGCTTTAAAAAATTCTCGAAAAAACGACTCCGCAGCCCAAACAGACAACCAGTCGCTGGACATTGGCAACCCCGTGTCGGTTGAAAGCTGGCAACAAGGCGGCCGTGCCACCGTTCAATATCGGGGTTCGCAATGGGCAGCCGAGTCGGTGGATGCCGCGCCCACCCCGGGTGAGCACCGCATTGTGGCCGTGCAGGGCAGTGTTCTCAAACTGCAAAAATCACCCCAAGCCTAAAGGAAGCAGACCATGGAAGTGTCACTCGTCATATTGGTGTTGGCTGTGGTGTTTATTAGCCAATCGGTTCGCATTGTTCCCCAGCAAAGTGCCTGGGTGGTTGAACGGTTGGGCAAATTTGACCGAAACATGCAGGCCGGTTTGAATTTTCTGGTGCCGTTTGTAGAGCGCGTGGCGTACAAACATTCCCTGAAAGAAATCCCGTTGGATGTGCCCAGCCAAGTGTGCATCACGAAGGACAACACCCAACTTCAGGTGGACGGCATTCTGTATTTCCAAGTCACCGACCCCATGCGGGCCAGCTACGGCTCTAGCGACTACATCAGCGCCGTGACCCAACTGGCACAAACCACACTGCGGTCTGTGATTGGCAAACTGGAGCTCGACAAAACCTTTGAAGAACGCGAAATGATCAATGCCGCCATCGTGAATGCATTGGACGAGGCCGCTTTGAACTGGGGCGTGAAGGTGCTGCGTTATGAAATCAAAGACCTCACCCCGCCCAAGGAAATTTTGCAGTCCATGCAGGCACAAATCACCGCCGAGCGCGAGAAGAGGGCGTTGATTGCCGCCTCTGAAGGCCGTAAGCAAGAGCAGATCAACATCGCCACCGGTGAGCGCGAGTCTTCCATTGCCCGTTCCGAGGGCGAGCGCATTGCCGCCATTAACAAGGCCCAAGGTGACGCCGTGGCCATCACGGAAATTGCCAATGCGACTGCCGAGGCCTTGCGAAAGGTGGCTGCAGCCGTTAATGAGCCGGGCGGAATTCAAGCAGTGAACCTGAAAGTGGCTGAGCAGTATATTGAGGCGTTTTCCAAGGTGGCCAAAGAGGGCAATACCCTGATTCTGCCGGGCGATCTGTCCAACATGGGCAGCATGGTGGCCACGGCCATGCAGGTGATTCAACAGGGCAAGTCGGAGTCGCGCTGAGATTTTTGTAGTTCCTGATTCGGGAACTCTCCCTGGCTTTAAGCCAATGATTGGTCAAATTTGTTGAAGTGTGCCCAACCCCGCAATCAAAGCGTTCGACAGGTCCTAACCCAAGCATTTCGGCAATGATTGAACCTGCAAACCCCGCGCCACCATACCCAGCGGCGTCAAGGCCGGTTATTCAGCCAACCAGCAACCATGGCGTGCGCATTCCCGCCCTGTTCAATTCACGGCAGGTCGAGCAGACGCTTCGCGGTTTGACTGGCACTGTGAGTGAGCAATCCAGCAAGATGTATGAGCGCATCAAAACACGGCTGGCCGATCATCGCGCCAAACGCTTAACCGTTACGCCTGAAAAAGACTTGATCGACACTTTCCGTCGCAATTTGCATTAGAGATATTACAAATTACGTTCGGTGCACTTTCATCAGGCGCTCCTGCTCGCGCTTCCAGTCTTTGTCTTTCAAACTGTCGCGTTTGTCGTGCAGTTTTTTACCCTTGGCCAGCGCCATGCTGCATTTGATGCGGCCGTTTTTGAAATGAAAGTCCAGCGGGATCAGTGAGTAACCCCGCTGCTCAACCTTGCCAATCAGCCGATTGATTTCCATTTTTTTGAGCATGAGCTTGCGCGTGCGAACGGTGTCGGGTCGCACATGGGTGGAGGCGCTGTTCAACGGGGTGATGTGGCTGTTGAGTAGCCACAATTCGCCGTTACGAATAATGATGTGGCCTTCCTTGATTTGAACCCGGCCCGCGCGAATGGCTTTCACTTCCCAACCTTCCAAAACAACCCCGGCTTCGTAGGTTTCTTCCAGGAAGTAGTCAAATCCGGCTTTTTTGTTCTGAACGATGCTCATAAATCCACTGGCAATGCACTGCAATGCACCATCGGCGGGCAAGTGGCCGGGCTTTGGTGCAGCAAAAACGTTAAAATGAGGAGTTTAATCCTTTTCCCGCTGGGAAGCGCCGCGTTTTGCCCATGGCCACTGTTGAAAAGTCTGTTCTCGTTCTGTTTTCGGCGCATCAAATGTTTGAATTGGTGCGCAAGGTGGACGACTATCCCCAGTTTTTGCCGTGGTGCAGTGCTGGCCATGCCGAGCGCCTTTCGCCCGATCTTGAAAAAGCCAGTGTCGAGATCAATTTTAAAGGGGTGAAACAAACCTTTTGTACCCTGAATCGGTTAGAGCAGGACCAAGCCATTCACATGACCCTGGAAGAGGGGCCTTTTACCGAATTGAAAGGTGAGTGGAGCTTCATTGCTTTGGCAGCCGATGCTTGCAAGGTGTTGTTTCGGCTGGATTATGAATTTTCCAGCAAGGTGCTGGAGCAGTTGGTAGGGCCCATTTTCCATTCGATTGCCAACAGCTTTGTTGACAGCTTTATTCGCCGTGCCGAAGCGTTGCACGGTGTGGACGACCTTTGATGCAGGTTCAGTGGATTGAATTGCTTCCCGAGGATGGCGGGCTTTTGCCCAAGTCTCCCGCCACGCTGGAGGTTCCGGATGCCTCTACGGTTGAAGCGGTGTTGCGCCTTTTGGGGAGAACCAGCGCTGACATCAAAGCACTGTTGGAGGCCCGGGCTGTGTCCGTTTATGGGGTTTATGCATCTGCCAACACCATTCTGCACCCTGGCGATCGGTTGGAAATTCTGGATGCACTGCGCTTTAACCCGATGGACAGCCGCCGAAGGCGAGCCCAGCACAAAGCAGCGCTGGGCGAGGGTAAACCAGCTCGGCGTAGCAAAAAGCAGCCAGGGTTTCCTGTATAATTCGATTTTGCGCCAGGAGAAAATAGATGCGTGTTACGCAAAAAGCGCTGACGTTCGACGATGTACTTTTAGTACCCGCGTTCTCTGACGTCCTCCCCAAAGACACTTCGCTGTCCACCCAACTGACCCGAAACATCCGCCTGAACATTCCACTTGTGTCCGCTGCCATGGACACCGTGACCGAAGCGCGCTTGGCCATTGCCATGGCGCAAGAAGGGGGTATCGGTATTGTTCACAAAAACCTGACGGCCAGCCAGCAAGCGGCTGAAGTGGCCAAGGTCAAGCGCCATGAGTCTGGCGTGCTGCGTGACCCAATCACAATCGAGCCCAGCCTGACCGTGCGGGAAGTGATTGCCATCACCCAGCACCACAAAATTTCAGGTCTACCAGTGGTTCAAGATGGCAAAGTGGTGGGCATTGTGACCAACCGCGACCTCCGCTTTGAGACCAAGCTGGACCAGCCTGTCTCCAACATCATGACACCCCGTGAGCGGCTGGTGACTGTGTCGGACGACGATAACCTTGAAACAGCCAAGCAATTGATGCACCGCCACCGCCTGGAACGTGTGCTGGTGGTGGACAACAATCACCACTTGAAAGGATTGATCACGGTCAAAGACATTCAGAAGGCCACGGAACACCCCAATGCCAGCAAAGATGTGCATGGCAAACTGCGCGTTGGCGCTGCTGTGGGCGTGGGTGATGGCACCGAAGACCGGGTTGAAAAACTGGTGGCCGCTGGTGTGGATGTGATTGTGGTGGACACCGCGCACGGTCACAGCAAAGGCGTGCTTGACCGCGTGCAGTGGGTGAAGAAGAACTTCCCGCAAGTGGATGTGATTGGTGGCAACATTGCCACCGCGTCGGCAGCCAAGGCCTTGATGGACCACGGCGCGGACGGTGTGAAAGTGGGTATTGGCCCAGGCTCCATTTGCACCACACGGATTGTGGCGGGTGTGGGTGTGCCGCAAATCAGCGCCATCGCCAACGTGGCCAAAGCACTGGAAGGCACCGGCGTGCCGGTGATTGCTGATGGCGGCATTCGCTACTCCGGTGATATTTCCAAGGCATTGGCAGCGGGCGCCAGCAGCGTGATGATGGGCGGGATGTTCGCGGGTACTGAAGAAGCACCCGGTGAGGTCATTCTGTTCCAGGGGCGCAGTTACAAAGCTTACCGTGGCATGGGCTCACTGGGCGCCATGACTCAGGGCTCGGCCGACCGTTACTTCCAGGACCCCGCCAACAATGCCGACAAATTGGTACCGGAGGGCATTGAAGGTCGCGTGCCTTACAAGGGCTCGGTGCTGGCCATTCTGTACCAGTTGGTGGGTGGCGTACGCTCCTCCATGGGCTATGTGGGCTGCCGCTCCATTGCTGAAATGCATGCACGGGCTGAGTTTGTTGAAATTTCCTCGGCGGGCATGCGCGAGTCGCATGTTCACGATGTGCAAATCACCAAGGAAGCACCCAACTACCACGTCGACTAACGGCGGGCAGTGGTGCTAAACGCATGAAAAGGCCAAGCATTCCAGACAATGAAGCCTCACGGACATTGGCCCTTCAGCAGTTGGGCATCATGTACACGCCGTCCGAGGCCCGGTTCGACCGTATCACCCGGTTGGCCATGCGGCACTTCAATGTTCCCACGGCCTTGGTCTCCATCGTCTACAAGGAGTTGCAGTGGTTCAAGTCCAACCAGGGCTTGAATGCATGCACCACAGGCCGTGAAGTGTCGTTTTGCGGACATGCAATTTTGCAGGATGAACCCTTCGTGGTGCCCAATGCCTTGAACGACCAACGGTTTGCGGACAACCCCTTGGTGACCGGGGAGCCGCGTATTCGGTTTTATGCCGGCCAGGCCATTCGAGACCCAAACAATGTGGTGTTGGGCACCTTGTGCCTCATCGACTACACGCCGCGTGATTTTTCCCCAGCCAATGTGCAGGACCTGTGTGATTTTGCAAAACTGGTTGAGGCTGAGCTTGCGTTGGGGCCGACCAGTTCGGTGGTTCAAACCCTGATCGAGGGCCTGAGTGAAGACCAGCGCGTGGCCCTCATTGATCCACAAATCGGCGCCTGGAACATTCGCGGTATCGAATCGGTGTTGGCGGAGGAACTGCGATCGGCTGGCGAAGAGGGTCATCCTGTCAGCTTGATTGCTGTACGGCTGTCAGACATGGACAGCCTGTGCGCACGTTTTGGTGCAGACCGTTTGCTGGATTTCCGCAAACATGTGGCGGCGATGGTTCGCGATGAAATCCCTGCCTCTGCCAGTCTGGCAGTGTTGGAGCCCTCCTTGTTTTTGGCGGTGTGCCCACGGGTAATCGACAGCGATGTTCGCAAGCTGATTGCCAAAATCTCTGCCAAATGCAGAAGCCTGCCGGTTGAGAGCCTGGGTGTTAAAACCCTCATTGAATGCCGCTTGGCCGGCATCACCGTGACCGGGCCGATCGACACTGCACGCAAGCCATCCTTTTGGATGGAATCTCTTCAGAAAGAAATTTAAATTAAACCGTTAACATCATGAATCATCAAAAAATACTGGTATTGGATTTTGGCTCACAAGTTACTCAGTTGATTGCGCGACGGGTGCGGGAAGCCGGTGTTTTTTGCGAAATTCTGCCCTGTGATGCAGACCCCTCTCGCATCCAAGCCTATGGTGCCAACGGCATTATCTTGTCAGGCAGCCATCAATCCGCGTACGAAGAAGCCACCGACAAGGCGCCTGACGTGGTGTTTACCTTGGGCGTGCCAGTGCTGGGCATTTGCTACGGCATGCAGACCATGGCCCAACAATTGGGTGGCAAGGTAGAGCCGGGCACCGTTCGGGAGTTTGGCCATGCGCAAATTCGCGCGCACGGCCACACCCGCTTGCTCGATGGTATTGCGGACCACACCAACGACCAAGGCCACGGTCTGCTCGATGTGTGGATGAGCCATGGTGACAAAGTGACCCAACTTCCACCCGGGTTCAAATTGATGGCTTCCACCGCCTCCTGCCCTATTGCTGGCATGGCCGACGAAGAGCGCCGATTTTACGCGGTGCAGTTCCACCCGGAGGTGACCCACACCAAACAAGGCAAGGCCATGCTGACCCGCTTTGTTCGCGACATTTGCGGCTGTTCAGGCGATTGGTCCATGCCCAGTTTCATTGACGAGGCTGTTGAAAAAATCCGCGCCCAGGTGGGTACCGATGAAGTGATTTTGGGCTTGTCCGGCGGGGTGGATTCCTCGGTGGCGGCCGCGCTCATTCACAAGGCCATCGGTGACCAATTGACATGCGTGTTTGTAGACCACGGCTTGCTGCGCTATAAAGAGGGCGAGCAGGTGATGGAGACGTTTGCCAAGCATTTGGGTGTGCGTGTGGTGCATGTGAATGCCACCGACGAATTCATGGGCCAATTGAAAGGTGTGAGCGACCCAGAAGCCAAGCGCAAAATCATTGGCAAGGCCTTCGTGGATGTGTTCCAGCGTGAGGCAGGCCAGCGCCAGAACGCGAAATGGTTGGCCCAAGGCACCATTTACCCCGATGTGATTGAATCGGCTGGAGCCAAAACTGGCAAAGCCACCAACATCAAGAGCCACCACAACGTGGGCGGCCTGCCGGACACATTGAACCTGAAACTGCTCGAACCCCTGCGCGACCTGTTCAAGGATGAAGTGCGCAAGCTGGGCGTTGAGCTGGGCCTGGACCCTGAGATGGTGTACCGCCATCCATTCCCTGGCCCCGGCCTGGGCGTGCGAATTTTGGGTGAAGTGAAGGCTGAATATGCTGAAATTTTGCAACTCGCAGATGCGGTGTTTATTGAAGAGCTGCGCAATACCCGTGCGACGGCAGCCGATGCTGCTGCTGGCCTGTGCAAAGCCGACGAAGTGGGCAAGAGTTGGTATGACCTCACAAGCCAAGCTTTTGCGGTGTTTCTGCCGGTGAAATCCGTCGGCGTGATGGGCGATGGCCGCACCTACGAATACGTGGTGGCTATTCGCGCTGTGCAAACCCAAGACTTCATGACCGCCCACTGGGCGCACCTGCCTTATGCGCTGTTGGGCCGAGTGTCCAACCGAATTATCAACGAGGTGAAGGGCGTGAACCGGGTGGTCTATGACGTGTCGGGTAAACCACCTGCGACGATTGAGTGGGAATAAGCTGCCTTCATGGTGTCGGCCACTCGTTCTCTGAACAAATTTGTGCTGGAGGAGCATCGGTATAATCCGGCGGATGAGCAATACATGCTCCAAGCTTTGGAGCTGGCTCGTGTGGCGGCCAGCGAGGGCGAAGTACCCATCGGCGCGGTGCTGGTGGTCAACAATGTGGTGGTGGGCCGTGGGCGCAATGCCCCGGTTCGGTTGAACAATCCGTGTGCCCATGCGGAACTTCAGGCCATTCAAGAGGCTTGCCAGCACGTTGGCAATTACCGCCTGGGTTCGGCAGCAACTTTGTATGTGACCCTGCAGCCCTGCTTGATGTGTTTGGGGGGCATTTTTCACGCCCGAATTGGCCGTGTGGTGGTGGGCAGTCCACAATCGCGTTTTCATGAAGACCTGGCTCACACCTTGAGCCTGTTCGAACAATCCGACGCTTGGCACGCGTGCCGATTTGAAACGGGTTGTATGGCTGCAGCCTCTGCCGCCATGCTCAGCGAATTTTTTAAAACCAAGCGACAAAGCCGTGAGAGCACGTTACAGCAGTTGAAACAACTGGCTGACCTGCCCAACGTCAACAAAGACACCCTCGTGCTGCTCAATCAATTGGGGCTGCACAGCGGTGCTGATTTTTTGAATCCCGGTTTGGCTCACCACACTGCGCGACTTCGCCGTATTGGAGAACAGTTGAAAACCGACGGCAACCGCATGCAGGCTGCGGTGTTTGAAAGTTTGTGCGACTATTTAGACGGTGAGCCGGTGCGTTCGTGGAAGGACTACGTATGAATAAGGTCTGGGTGTTTTCTCCCAGCGGAGCCATCATCGATGCCGAAGCATACGAACGCGGGCTGGATGCGTTGCGCTTGGCAGGCTTTGATGTGGGTGAGTCGCCCAACGCCCGCATGCGGGACCTGCGCTTTGCAGGCAGTGACGAACAGCGCCTGCATGCCATTGTGGAAGCTGCCCAACGACCCGGAAGCCAGCTCTTGATGGCTTCGCGCGGTGGTTACGGCCTAACCCGGCTGATGCACGACATTCCCTGGCAGACCTTGGCTGAGCAGTTGAGCTTGCACGGCCATGTGCTGTGCGGGCACAGCGATATTACTGCGTTGCAATTGGGCTTGATGGCGCACAGCGCCAGCCACCTCAAGCTCTTGCACGGCCCCATGGTGTGCTTCGATTTTGGTGGGGTGGATGGTGTGCACCCCACAACGCTCAGTCACTTCAAACAAGCGGTTGAGCATGGTTTGGTGGACATCAGCTGGACATGCGAACGTGCAAACCCGGTGGCTCAAGGTCAACAACTGTCGGTGCATGGGCCGGTGTGGGGCGGTAACCTGGCCATGTTGTGCAGCTTGCTCGGCACACCGTGGCTGCCAGCCATCAAAGGTGGCATTCTCGTGCTGGAAGATGTGAACGAACCAGTTTACAGAATTGAGCGCATGCTGCTGCAATTGCAGCAGGCGGGTGTTTTGGGGCAGCAAAAAGCGGTGCTGGTTGGCCAATGTTCAGAGCCTGCACCTTCAACACACGATGATGGGTATGCCTTGCCCGATGCAATTGCTTGCGTTCAAGCAGCGCTGGATCGAGAAACCCAACAAGCAGGCGGACAACGGGTTTCCATCCTGAGTGACTTTCCATTTGGCCACACCACGCCCAAGGCTTGTTTTTTTCAGGGTGTGGAGGGCCAACTGACAGTGGATGCCCACGATGGCATTGCTTGCCGCTTGACCCAGAAGTTGTGAGGGTTGGCTGGCCAGTGCGTGTATAATGCGCACTTCCTGAAAATTCCCAATCTCTCAGAGACTTATGCTCACAGCAGCGAACATCACCATTCAATTTGGTGCCAAACCCCTGTTTGAAAACATCAACGCCAAATTTGGTGAAGGCAACCGCTATGGCCTGATTGGTGCCAACGGTTGCGGCAAATCCACCTTGATGAAAATTCTGGGTGGCGACTTGGAGCCCAGCCACGGCACGGTGGTAGTTGACCCCAATGTGCGTTTGGGCAAATTGAGTCAGGACCAATTCGCTTTTGAAAACGTCCGGGTGCTGGACGTGGTGATGATGGGCCACAAGGAAATGTGGGCCGCCATGACCGAGCGGGATGCGCTGTATGCCAACCCGGAAGCCACCGATGAAGACTACATGCGCGCTGCAGACCTAGAAACCGTGTACGCCGAGTACGGCGGTTATGAAGCCGAGGCGCGGGCAGGGCAGTTGTTGCTGGGGGCCGGCATACCGACTGAACAGCACAATGGTTTGATGAGCGAAATTGCCCCAGGCTGGAAGCTGCGGGTGTTGTTGGCGCAGGCTTTGTTTTCAAAACCAGACGTGCTGCTGCTGGACGAACCGACCAACAACCTGGACATCAACACCATTGCCTGGCTGGAAGACGTGCTGAACGAATATGAAAGCACGATGATCATTATTTCCCACGACCGGCACTTTTTGAATGCCGTGTGCACCCACATGGCCGACCTGGATTACGGCACGTTGCAAATTGTGCCCGGCAATTACGACGACTACATGCTGGCCGCTGCACAGGCCCGCGAGCGTGCCCAGGCCGCCAATGCCCGCGCCAAGGAACGAATTTCCGACCTGCAGGACTTTGTGCGCCGCTTTGCCGCCAACAAATCGAAGGCACGCCAAGCCACATCCCGCCAAAAGCAGATTGAAAAAATCAAGGCGGACACAGTGGTGCTCAAGCCCTCATCACGACAAAACCCGTTTATCCGTTTTGAGCAGACCAAGAAAATGCACCGCTTGGCTGTTGAGCTGGACAACGTCACCCACAGCTATGGCGACAATGCCGTCATCAAGCGCCTGAGCCTGATGATTGAAGCGGGTGACAAGGTGGGTATTGTGGGCGGCAACGGCACTGGCAAAACCACTTTGCTGAAACTGCTGGCCCAGGTGATGCAGCCCACAGCGGGTGAGGTGAAATGGTCTGAAAATGCCAACCTGGGCTACATGGCCCAGGACGTGAGTGATGAATTTCAGGGAAGCCTCAACCTGACCGAGTGGATGGAGCGTTTTGGCCAGGATGGCGATGACGACCAAGCCATCCGCAGCATTTTGGGCCGTTTGCTGTTTAGCCAGGACGACATCACCAAGCAAGCCAAGGTGTGTTCAGGTGGGGAGAAAAACCGTTTGGTGTTTGGCCGATTGATGTTGGGCCGTCACAACGTGTTGTTGATGGACGAACCCACCAACCACCTGGACATGGAAAGCATTGAAAGCCTGCAGTACGCGCTGGAAAAATACGAGGGCACTGTGTTTGTGGTGTCGCATGACCGCCAGTTTATTGAAGGCATTGCCACCCGCATCATTGAAATGCGGGAAGACGGGATTGTGGATTACCGCGGTACGTTTGACGAATACCGTCAAAGCCAGGGCTTGCACTAATCCCCACGAAGTCATCAGGAAGCCACAGGCTTCACCTTGGCTGCGGCCCGCTTGGCTTTCAGGCGGGCCTGCTCTACATCAGGGTCGCGGGCCAATGCCACGCCCATGCGCCGTTTCATGAATGACTCGGGTTTGCCAAACAAGCGCACATCGGTGCCAGGTTCAGCCAATGCATCGGCTACCCCTTCAAACGCAATGCCTTCCTTGTCCATTCCGCCATAAATGACGGCACTGGCTCCGGGTGTTTTCAAGCTGGTGTCGGTTGGCAAGCCCAAAATGGCGCGAGCATGCAACTCAAATTCGTTTTGCCACTGGGTAATCATGGTCACCATGCCGGTGTCGTGGGGGCGGGGGCTCACTTCCGAGAACCATACCATGTCGCCCTTCACAAACATTTCAACACCAAACAGGCCGGTGCCACCCAAGGCCGTG
Source organism: Limnobacter sp. (assembly GCF_036405155.1). GTDB lineage: Bacteria > Pseudomonadota > Gammaproteobacteria > Burkholderiales > Burkholderiaceae_B > Limnobacter. The sequence continues at coordinate 417,075 of NZ_DASWYD010000006.1, forward strand.
GTCACCTTGTCAGCCATGGCCTTGGCGGCTTCCAGTGCCTTGGGGCTCATGGCTTGGGGCTGCCAGCTTTCGACATAGTCGCCGCTGACCTGGATGTGGCCAACCGGCTCGCAGTAGCTGGTTTCAATCGCTTTGCTGGCTGGGTTGCGGCTGCGCACGGTCAACAAGGTGATTTCATAGTCGAAGTGGACCACCGACTCAACAATGACGCGCCCTGCGTTAACGCGGCCAGCAGAGCCAGCGTAGTCCCAGGCGGCTTGCAGTTCGCCAGGACCGTCGACCTTGGATTGGCCTTTGCCAGACGATGACATCACGGGTTTGATGATGCAGGGGTAACCGACTGGCGCAGCGCCGTTCAAACCGTGTTCAACAGCCTTTTTCAAGGTGTCAAAATCATCGGCAAAGGCATAGTGAGAGCACGCGAGTTTTAATTCTTCAGCAGCAAGGCGGCGAATGCCTTCCCGGTTCATGGTGAGCCAGGCCGCGTTGGCTGTGGGCACCACACGGACCACACCTTCGGCTTCCAGTTCCTTGAGCGCTGGGGTGGCAATGGCTTCAATTTCAGGCACCACAATGTGCGGCTTTTCTTGCGCTATCAGGGCTTTGAGCTGAGCTGCATTGGTCATGTCGATGACATGAAAGCGATGGGCAACCTGATGTCCCGGTGCGTTGGGGTAGCGGTCCACCGCAATCACCTCCACGCCCAGGCGCTGGAAGGCCATGATGACTTCTTTGCCCAACTCGCCACTGCCCAGCAGCATCACTTTGATGGCATTGGCCGCCAGTGGTGTGCCAATTTTCTCGGGGAACTGGATGGTGGTGGTTAAACGGCTCATGAACTTCTCACTGTAAAACTGGATGAATAGCCGCTATTTTAGGGTAGGGCAGCTGCCTCTTCAGGGGGTGGGTGTGAGGCTTCGTCAAAAAACACCACCAGCAACACCAAGAGCACAGGGCCGATGATCAGCCCGACAATGCCCATGGTGATCACGCCGCCGAAGACGCCAAACAGCACCGCCAAAAACGGCAAATGGGTACCGCCTTGAATCAGCAACGGGCGGACCAGATAGTCGGCCACCATGACAATCAACATGCCAGCACTCATGAGAACAATGGCTTCGGCACCGTGCCCGCTGAGAATGAGCACCATGCCAAGAATGCCGAGCAACGCCGGTGCTGCCATGGGGATGAAGGCGATCAACGCAGTGGCGGTGCCGAGAATGACTGGCGCAAACACACCGCAAAAATAAAACAGCACCGACAAAATAACCGCTTCTGCAAAGCTGACAATCACCAGTCCGTTGACGGCTGCACGCAGCGCGGGCGGCATGTGGGAGACATAAGGTTTCCAGCGGGCCCCCAACCATTCCGTGCCAATGCGGTTCATGCGCACCGTGAGTGCCGAGCCATCGCGATAAAAAAAGAACAGCACCCACAGCGCGAAAAACAAGGTGGCCACGCGACCAAAAAAGTCCAGCACCAACACCGAGGCTGCCCGCTGCACCAGGCCCAGCGGTTGTGAAAGGGTATCCCGCAGCAAGCCGGAAATTTGGCGCGGTATGGCCAGGTATTTTTTCCAGGTGGCTGCCAGCAAATCGCCAAACACGGGCACTTGCACCAGCCACTTGGGTGTGGGTATGCCTTTTTGATCGGCTGTGCGCAAAATGGTGAGCAACTCGAGCACGTCCGTCACCATGAAGGCGAACAAGCCGATCATGGGGCCCACCAACAACAGCGCAACCACCAGCGTGGTGGTGAATGCAGACAGGTTGGGGCGACCGGGCAATTTGGAACGAATGCGACAGTGCAGGGGCCAGAAAGCCGTGGCAATGATGCCAGCCCACAAAATGGCCAGCAAAAATGGCGACAACACCACCGTTGCACCGAGGATGATGAGCACCGTGAACAAAATACTGATGAGAGTTTTAGGTTGTTTCAGGTGCTCGGCCATGTCAGCACGTTCAAGTAATATGCGTTAATCGGTGGAAGCACCGAATACCCATGAATTGTATCAACCGGTCCATGACAAAACCCGAGAGCCCATGAAAAATAATTTGCGTGTTGCCTTATTCCCCACGGTTGTGTTGTTTACGGCCCTGCACACCCCAGTTGCATCGGCAGATGTTTGCGAAAAGCAACCTGCCGTTAATTTGAACGCAACAGCTTCAGAAGACATCAACAACGACATGGTACGACTGAACTGGACCATCCAGGTTCAAGGTGCCAGTGCGAATGAGGCCATGTCTGCCGTGAACAAAGCACTGGAGCAGAGTGTGGCCACGCTGTCGGCCAACAAAGACGTCCAGAAGCTGCGCAACAACATCCAGACCTATCCACAATATGGCAAGCAGCAAATCATCAGCACTTGGCAGGCGGTGGGTACACTCAGTTTCGAGATGAATGTGCAAACCTTGAAAAGCAAGGGCGCCCTGAAGGTGGCCGATGGACTGGTGTTGAGCAACCTGGAGTACTTCCCGAGCGAGGCACAAACCCAGGCAAGCCGTGCGCGTTTGCTGGATGAGGCCATGAAGCAATTTCAAGCCAAGGCGGACCATGTCGCCAAAGGTTTTGGCCGCACTGCTTACACCTTGGGTGAAATTTCAGTCAATGATGAGGGAGCGGGAAGACCCATGCCCATGATGGCCAGGGCTTATGCTGCGGCCGACAGCATGTCCAAATCTGTTGAAGTGGCCACCGCACCCGGCAGTAGCCAGGTGAGTGTGTCTATCAATGGACGGGTTTGCCTGAAGCCTTGAAAGGGATAATTCGTGCCGCAGGGTTTTGCAATGGCTGCGCTTGGTCTGCATCCGCGAAAGCCCTGTGGGGCGCTGGCGCCTGCGTGCTGTCTGCGCCGATGAGGCGCAGGCTGTTGGTGCGGGGAGGGGTATCCTGTGAAGTTGCTGCAGACAGTTGCTCAAACTCTTCCAGCTTTTCTCGAAGTTTGCCAAATGACTCCCACATGAGCTTGTTGGCTTCCATGGCCGATTGCAGCGGGCTTTTCGATCGCCGTGCAGTCATTCGAATGCGAAACAGTGTTTGCTCCAGAGCGGGTCTGTTTTCTTCGGGTGCTTGCTCCACAAAGTGGGCCAATACAGCCTCTTTGCGCGCGTTGAACGCATCTGGATCAACCTGGTACAGATCAGCCCATTCCTTGAAATCGAAGTCAGCCATCACAACTCCCGGCTGAGTTGCCTCAGCGATGTGGTTTTGCCCTCGTCTTCGGTGCCCATCAAAAACGCGTGTACGGCTTTTTGAAGCGCCCTCAATCGTTTCGTTTTTAGGTTAAGCTCCTGTTTAAGAGCTTCGTTCTCTTCGATGAGTCTGTCAACCAGTGTCAAAGTTTCAAACTTCTTCCCCAGTTTTTCTACAGATGCTGCTTTGTTGTCTAAACTCATGGTGGTTGAACTGTGTCCCTTTTTCATTTGTACTGCGCTCGCGTCAATTTGGTTTTAGTGCCGTGCCTCCAGCCATTCCACAACAAAACAACTGCTGATGTTGAATCCACACATTTTTCGTTCTAAAGCCACCGTTGTATTGATCATGTCGGCGAGCATTGCCCTGTCTCATGCCGCCTTTGGACAGACCGCCACACCGGGTGCCAGCCGCTGTGAGCAAAGCCTGACGCAGCAGCCAGTCGCCACAACCATTGAAACGTGTCGCGAGGAGCTGGCTGCGCCGCTGACCACGACGAAACGTGTCAACGTGCTTGAAAACCTCGGCAAGGCCTACTTGGCCCAAAATGAACCGGAATTGGCCATGTCGACCTGGCGGGAGGCTGGTCAATACATAGCCCTGGACCGAAAGAATCCAGCGGGGTCTGAGCAATGGGCCCGGCTCCAGGTGTTGGTGGCACAAACCTTGGTGCAAGTGGACAAAGTCAAAGATGCTGAATCCTTGTTTTTGACGACGGCTGAACGCATTGACCGTGAAGTGGGGCGCTTTACCTTGCCCGCTGGCATTCTGCAGGACGCCCTGGGCAGTTTTTATGCGTTGCAGAACCAACCCCAAAAGGCTGAAGAGGCGTTTCGGAAATCCCGCATCATTCACGAAATCCGCTTGGGTAAAATGCACCCCAGAACCATTGAAACCCGCATGAACTATGCCGTTGGTTTGCTGGACATGGGCAAAGAACCAGAGGCCAAGGCCGAGTTTCAAGTGTTGGCCGATGTGATTGCCGATCATCCAGATTTCCTGAATCAACCCATCAAAGCGGAGGTACTGACGTTTTTGGGCACCTTGCAAATGCGTGAGGATGATTTGGTGAATGCTGCCAAAAACTACCAAACAGCCTTTGAGGTTCGCCAAGCTGCATTTGGCCCCGATGATGTTCGCACCAGCCAGTCACTCAATAACCTGGGTGTGGTGTTGTACAGGGCCGGCGATTTGCAGCGCGCTGAGAAAGCATTGAGCAGGGCCTACGTAATCCGCAAGGATTCTCTGGGTGACAACGATGCATTGACATTGAGCACCCAGAAAAACCTGCAGGCTGTGATCGCTGCTCAAAATGCCGCAAAAAACCCCAGCACCATCCAGCAAGTCACGCCGCCCAAAAAGCCCTGAATGTCATCAGGCCTTCTTGGCGGTCAACACTTTGCGACGTTTGCGCAAATTTTGCAGTTCGTAGACGCCGATGAGTGAAATGGCAGCCAAAGCGCAGCTGACTGCACCCAACACACTGGGGCTGGCCACTTCGTAATTGATGTAATCCACCAAGCCGTTTATCAGCAAACCGGCGCCCACGATGATCAAGGTCAACACACCGGGATAGGATGTCAGCGATTTCATAAATACCTCCACAACTTAAAATTACTAACCAGCGGGTTAGCAATTGAACTGTATCAGTACTCAATGGTATTTATTGGAGCGCTGTCTCTAACGTTGTTTCTTTGTGAATTCAATGGGTTGAGGCATTTTGTCAGAGGGTTTTCCCGTATTTGGCATGGCGTACCATTGCCATCAGTAGCGCCATCACCAGAAGCCCAGCCAAGGAAACACCACCTCCGCCGCCTCCGCCCCCACCACTTCCACCGGAGCCGGCTGACTCACCCACGGTGCCAGCAGTTCCACCCCCCGTGCCACTGACAACCGGGGAGTCCAAGGCTGCTGCACCATTGAGGAGTGGCGAAAGCAGGCTGGCCAACAAAGTGGGGGAGGTTGTGCCCGAGTTGGCCACGGTGATCGTCAGCGTTGAAGAACGCCCACCGGGTGCTGTTGCAGTCAGGTCAAACCCAAGCACCCCACTGGGCGCGGTGATGTCCGTGCTCAGTCCGCTGCTGGACAATGTGGGCGTCGCTGTTGAACCGGTGGAACGCACAATGTTGCCGATGGTGTAAGCAACGCTGCTCACCGCTTGGCCGCTGGCGTTGGTTGATTCTGTGGACTGGAAAGTGCGTGTAGCCCCCGGGGGAATCACGCTGCCTGTGTTGGAAAACAGGTTTGTTAAACCGCCTGCAGACACTGAGTTGATGAGAACGGAGACATCCAGCATGCCTGACCCGCAAGTGCTGGTGGTGCAGTTGCAAGCTGTGCTGGTAGTGGATGTACTGCACGCAGCAACCCCAGATACATTCAGGAATGGCCGGACGCTGCTTCTGAGTGCCGCTTCAACTGTGGCCACGGATGCGGAAGGGTTGAGGGACCAATACAAGGATGCAGCACCAGCCACCATGGGCGCAGCAAAACTGGTCCCGATTTTGGAATTGTAGGTGTTGGTGAGTGCACCATACACGCCGGTGTTGGATGCGCTCCAAATGGGGTAGGCTGCATCGCCGCCCGGTGCAGCCATTTGCACAGCAGAACCAAAATTGCTGTAGTTTGCCTTCAAGCCTTCTTGATCCAATGCTGCAACAGCAAAGGCGCCGGGGCAATTGGCGGGTGAGTCAACCGTGCTGCCATCGTTGCCTGCAGCCACCACCACCAGCGAGCCGGCGTTGCGCGCCGCGGCAATGGCAGCGCCTTCAATGCTGGACACACAAGCCCCTTGAGAACCCAAGCTCAGGTTGATGATTTTGGCAGGGAAGGGGTTGGTGGGTGCGCCGGTGACGGACAGTCCCGCCGCCCAACGTATGCCATCGGCCAAGTCACTGGAAAAGCCACCACATTTTCCCAACACGCGCACAGGAACAATCGACGCACTCCAGTTCACGGAAAATACGCCTTCGGAGGCGATGGGGTTGCCGGCCAACAACCCGGCCACAAATGTGCCGTGCCAAGACGAGTTGCTCAGCCCCGCACAGGCAGGGTCGGCAGCCAGGTCTGTTGCGGACACGCCATCGCCGGGGTCGGTGGGGTCGTCGTCTCGGCTGTTTGATCCGCTGCCCTGGTTGTCAGCACCAATCAGCGGGTCTGCAATCATGTCGTAACCAGGCAGCAAATGGCCTTGAAGCATGGGGTGGTCCGGCAGTACGCCTGTGTCCAGCACGGCAATGACTGTGGGGCTGCTGCCATGAAAGTTTGTCCACAGGGCCGAGGAATTGATGGACGCAGGTTGTGATGCCAAATCCTGGTGGTACCAAGACCGTGAACGACGACTGAAATCGAGTCCATTGAGCAAACCGACCAGGGGCGACTGTGCGGTGAGGTGAATTCGGCGGTCCTCTGCGACGGACAGCACACTGGGATCGGATTGCAGGCGGCTTAACACAGCGGGCAGGTCATCGGCTTGCACCCGAATGACCGCACCATTGGTGTCAAATGGACGGATCATATTCATGACACGTTTGTGTGTTTTGGCCAGTGCGTCTACATGGGCCTGCAGTGCAGTTTGATGTGCGTTCAGGCTCATGGTTTGAGCCCGATTCCCATCCGGCTTGAACTGAATGACGAGCCGGTGTTCGCTTGCGTAGGCCACGGTGGTAAAAACCAGCAGAATTGCGCCGGCTAAAAAGCCCTTGAACCATCCCATACCATTGCGCATATTGACCTCTGGTGAACCTACAGCGTATCCGAATAATACTGACATACAGCAAGCATCGGATTCAGCGTTTCAGTAAAAACAGCAGCGCAAGGTTGCTTAAAAGAAGCAGAAAACTGATCCACTGCCAAAGCCGAACCGGATTTCGACGAATGAGGGGTTGCCGGACCGGCAACAGGGGCAGGGTGGCATGGTCTGCACGTTGCAGGGCAATGAGAAACTCATCGGCCGTTTCGAATCGATCTTCCGGTGCAACGCTGCAGGCTTTTAGAATGGCACGCTCAAGCCAGGCCGGTGTGTCGGGTCGCCAGCGGGTTGGCGGCGTGGCTTGTGCAAAGCGTGGGGTTTGGAAGGGCTCTATCTCGCCGTACGGGTACCGACGACTGAGCAGGTGATACAAAGTCACCCCCACGGCATAGAAATCCGATGCGGTGGATACCCCTTGGTTTTCCAGGCCCTGGAACAACTCTGGGGCCATGAAAGAGGGGGTTCCAACCCGCTCCAGCTGATCATTTTGATCGCTCTCACCCAGCGCCATGGACACACCAAGATCGAGCAGGCGCAAAAGGCCGTCTGTCCCGAGGTGCAAATTGGCCGGTTTGATGTCGCGGTGGACAATATCCATGCGATGCAAGGCAGCCAGGCCTTTCAGCAGTTGAATGCCCAAACCAATGACTTCTTGCACGGTGAAATGCTGTCCACGATCCAGGCGCTGCTGCAAGCTGGTGCCGGCATGCCACGACATCAAAAAATACAGGCTGGTGCGTTGCTCAGCAGGAAGAACATCCGGTAGGTGTTTGCTAAACAACCGCTTTCCACGCCATTCTTCCAAAATCAGCGCCCTGGTCAATACCGGTAGGTCCGAGTTGTCCGCTTGAAGCGTTTTCAGCACCATGGAACGCGTGTTGGAAACATCGCGCACTTTGTACAGCAATGTTTCTCTGGACTCGTGAAGCAGTTCCTCCACCACCAAGCCATCCATCTGTTGGCCAATTTTCAGGCGGGGTGGGGGGGATAAAATGGCCTGCTCCTGTAGCGCATCGGCCAAACTCAGTTCTGGCAGGCTGATTATGTCCACAACCACCGACGATGCATTGTCCTGTCCGCCATTGGCTTGTGCCATCGACACCAGGGCTGAGCTGGCCGCTTGGGGATCCACATGGCTTAACAGCACCTCTTGAATCACTGGGTCGGCCAAGGGGCCCCATACGCCATCCGACACCAGCAGAAACCGGTCGCCAGCAAGCAGGGGGCCTTGGTCAAAATCGACCAGCAAACGTGCATCCAAACCGATGGCTCGGGACAACACTCCATGGAGCTCAGGGTGATCCCAAGTGTGGTCAGTGGACAGGCGGGTCAGCATACCGTCCCGCAGTCGGTAAGCACGGCTGTCGCCAATGTGGGCCAACACATAGCGCTCACCCCGAAATACCAAGGCTGTCAGGGTGGTGGCCATGCCACTGACCTCGGCATTTCGTGCGCCTTCCGCCATCACCCATCGGTTCAAGGCCTTGAGAACGGTTTCCACCGACTTCACGATGCTCCAGGTCTCGGGCGTGGCGTAGTAATCGCTCAGCAAACCCCGCACGGTGTACTCCGCAGCCTCGCGGCCACCCCGGTGGCCTCCAAGGCCGTCGGCCACAGCGGCAATGACACCCTTGGTGACCAAATCCCGACCCGTGGGCGTTGCAGCGCCGCAGAAGTCCTCGTTTCGCTCACGGGGGCCGGTGAGGGTGGCATGTCCCAATGCCACCTCCAAATGTTGCGTGCGTGGAATGATCAAATCCTTGCAGAAGTGAGGTGGCTCGCACCCCAAGTGGTACGCCAGCGTTTTTTCACTTGGGTCAAGCCCAGCAGGGCGCACAAGGCCAACGCAGCAAACACCGAAAAGCCGAATTGATAGCTACCGGTCAGCTCCCGAGAGTAACCCAGACTGGATGCCAGGTAAAAGCCACCCACACCACCCGCCATGCCCACCAAACCAGTCATCACACCGATTTCCTTTTTGAAGCGTTGTGGAACCAATTGGAACACAGCACCATTGCCCATGCCCAATGCAAGCATCGCCAAAACAAAAGCGATCAACGCCATCCAGGCCGTGGGCAAACCGATGCTGACAACGGACAGAAAGAGGGCGGCCAGCACATACATCACACTCAATGACTTTACACCGCCAATTCTGTCTGCCACAGCACCACCCACAGGCCTCACCAACGAGCCTGCAAATACGCAGGCGGCGGTAAAGTAACCGGCCGTTTTGGCGTCCAGCCCATACTGTGTATTGAAATAAATAACCAAGGATGATGCCAAGCCAACAAACCCGCCAAAGGTGACCGAGTAGAAAAACATGAACCACCAGGCGTCTTTGTCTTTCAACACCTTGAGGTATTCAGCCAGTGTTTTGGCTGGAGGGGCGCCTGGTGCATCCTTGGCGACCACGCAAAACACCACAAACACAATACTCAACGGGATTAAAGCCAAGCCAAACACATTCGACCATCCAAACGCCAATGCTAGGCTAGGTGCAAACAGTGCCGCCAGCGCAGTACCAGAGTTGCCAGCACCCGCAATGCCCATGGCGGTGCCTTGGTGTTCAGGTGGATACCAACGGGACGCCAGGGGCAGGGCGGCAGCAAACGATGAGCCAGCAACGCCCAAACCCACGCCGAACAACAACACATCGTGAAATGAGTGCAAACCCACAAGCCACGCATAAGCCAAAGCACCCATGACCACGATTTGACCGATCATCGCGGCTTTTTTGGGAGACAAACGGTCTACCAAAACGCCCATGACCAAACGGAGCAAGGCACCTGCCAGCACAGGAGTTGCCACCATCAGGCCTTTTTGAGCATGGGTTAAACCCAAATCTTTTGAAATGCCGATTGCCAAAGGCCCCAAAAGGACCCACACCATGAAAGCCAGGTCGAAATACAAAAAAGCGGCAAACAAGGTCGGCGTATGCCCAGCCTTGAGGAAAGATCGTTTGTCCATGCTGATACTTGCTCCATCGCAAAAATAAAAACGAAAAAGGCGCCGCACACGCCAACAGGCAAAGCCAGTCGGAATGTGGACGCCATAGTCCGGTTGTGCGAGACGACGCACAGGGGAATTCACCGTTGAACTCCCGATGTGGATACCAATGCAAAGACCGGGCCAGATGTTCTCAGTGCAGTAAATATGTCGGTAAGGCTATTTCTGCGTGCGCTGAAGCACCATCGAGAGGCAAAACAGCACACTGCGGCACAGGGGCGGTGCATGAACGCACCAGCAGCGTACTGGGGAAGGAGACTGACCTTGATGGATTGTTATCAGTATTAGTTTACATAATATAAATTATACGTATTACGGATGCGTTGTTGGGGGGCCCCGAGTGAACCCCACCAAAACTGAGGATGCTGAGCACCCAAGGTTTGGCCGAAAAGAAATTTGACGATGGTCATTCTTTAATTTCTTTCACGGGTGTTTGAAATGTACAAGTTTCTGTTTGTTGCATTGCTCGGATCCGCCATTTTCCCAGAATGGCCCGTAACAGTGGTTCAACATGGGTTTTCCGTTGTACACACCATCGAAGGCAGCACACAAGTGGTGAGCTCTGCCTTGAGATAGATCAAACAATTTGCAGTTTGATCGGGGGCGGATCATGGGAAATAAAGCCCATTCGTCCCCCTTTTAGCCTGTTGTGGAACCGCCAGCATTTCATAGACTGTTAACGTTCCAACCAATAACAGGTGACATTTCATGTCCAGCACCGAACAAAACCCCAAAGGCCGCATGGCCCGAATGGCTGCACCCACCAACGGCACTGAACGGCTGCTGGACCCCAAGGTACCCATCGTCACCAAGACAGACCTGAAAGGGAAAATCACCTATGCCAACCCGGCATTTGTGGATATTTCAGGCTTCACACTCGACGAGTTGATGGGCCAGCCCCACAATGTGGTTCGCCACCCGGACATGCCTCGAGATGCCTTTAAGGACTTGTGGGAGACCGTTAGGCAAGGTGAGCCATGGAAAGGTTTGGTTAAAAACCGTTGTAAAGACGGCGGTTACTATTGGGTGGACGCCTATGTGACACCCTTGACGCAGAATGGGCAGCGCATTGGCTACATGTCAGTGCGTTCAAAACCGAGCGAAGACCAAAAGCGCGACGCGGAAAGCTTGTACAAGGCCATCAACGCTGGCTCCACTCCATTTCCATGGACAAAAACCAATCAAGGCAGGCCATTTGACCTCGACCTTGCCGTGGTATGCCTTGTGCCTGTTTTGTTCGCCATGCTCGCCGCACTAAACAACCCTGTGTTGACCGTGGTAGGGGTTGTTACGGGATTGTTGACCGCGATTGGCGGGTTGTTTTGGCTGAAAGGGCGCATCAAAAACACCACCGAGGCACTGCTGGATGCCATGTCCGCGCTGTCGGAAGGCAATTTCAAGCATGAAATCCCCTCCTCGCCCGTGCGTGAGTTCAATCGAGTTCACACCGCATTCAAAAGCATGCAGGTGAATTTGCGCGCCATCATCGCCGATGTGGTCTCCGGCTCGAGCCAAGTTAGCGACAACGCCAATGAATTGAGAACGCTGGCCGTTGATTTGATGAGCCGCTCGAATCAACAATCCGACGGTATCAACAGCGTGGCCGCTGCGCTGGAAGAATTGTCTGTGTCGGTCCATGAAATTTCAGAGGCCACCAACAAGAGCTCCAACCACGCGAAAAACGCCATGGATGTGGTGGAAACCGGTTCGGTGAGCATGCAGCGTTCAACCCAGGCCACGGGCAAGGTGGCTGAGGTGGTGCTGGACGCCAAACGCAACATTGAAGAGCTGAACGTGGCTGTGCAAAAAATCAGCACCGTGACCCGCACCATCACGGAAATTGCCGAGAAGACGAACCTGCTGGCCTTGAACGCAGCCATTGAAGCAGCGCGTGCAGGCGAGTCAGGCCGGGGTTTTGCGGTGGTGGCCGATGAAGTTCGCAAACTGGCTGAAATGACCCGTCAGTCCACCACAGAAATTGCATCCACTGTTCAGGAAGTGCAAACCGGCACCACACGGGGTTTGGAAACCATGAACCGCGCAGTTCGGGAGGTGGAAGTGGGTACAGCCCTGATTCAAGAAGCCGGTGAAAGTCTGGAGGCCATCAAATCGGCCAGCAGTGGCGTTGCGCAATCGGCCAAGGACATTTCAGCCATGCTGGAGCAACAATCCACTGCCAGCCTGGAAGTGGCCAACAGCATGGAACGCATGAGTGCGCTCACGGAAAGCAACATGGCCGCCATTCAGGATCTGGATTCCGCCGCAGGTCGTTTGGCCAACACTTCAGGTGACCTGAAAACGCTGGTCAAGCATTTTGAGGCCAGCCTGTAAGGCCCCAGTTTATTGATTGTTGGCGCCGGAAGAGCGGGACCGGTTCAGTCGAATCGCCCGCTCTTTTCTCATGATTTCGAAAGCCAGTTCTTTCTTTTTGGCCCGCAATGCATAACCTGCCGCGTTAAAACCGGCTTCATTGACCAGAGCCGGGTCTGCACCCAACTGCAGCAGTTTGCGCACAGCCTCCTCCCGGCCGGCCCGTGCCGCCATCATCAACGGGGTGGTTGCGTTTTCCGAGCGAATATCCACAGGCGCCCCGGCCGCTACCAAGGCTTGAATCACGGGGACACTCCCAGCGCTGGCGGCATAATGCAACGCAGTCCAAGCGCCCTCTTTCCCCAGGTCTGCGCCACGTTTGATCAGGGATTGAACAGCCTCCAATTGTCCCTTGGCTGACGCCACCATGAGGGGTGTGTCGCCTTTAGCGTCCACCACATTGGGATTGATGGCCGGGGACGTTAACAGCACTGCAAAGGCGGCTGGGGATTCTTGCTGCATGGCATACACAAGGCCCGATGTGCCGTCTTCGCTCAATGTGTTGGGGTCAAAGCCGCGAATCAGCAAGCCCCGCAGCCTTGGTGCATCGTCAAATTTGATCGCTGTGAAAAAGTCCTCATAAGCACCAGCCGATGCGCAGATTGACCACAGCATGAGAACACTGGAAACACCGACCGCAATCGAGTGATGCCAGCGCTTGCTCATTGCGCGGTAGTGCCCATGTTGAAGAGGCGGTCGAAGTTGCTGGATGTGATGCGACCCACCTCCTCCACATCCAGGCCTTTTTCTCGCGCAATCACGGCTGCCACATGCGGTACAAAGCTGGGTTCATTGGTTTTGCCGCGAAAAGGCACCGGTGCCAGGTAGGGGGAATCGGTTTCAATCAAGATGCGGTCCATGGGGGCAAAACGCACCACTTCACGCAAGTCGGCTGCATTTTTGAAGCTGACAATACCCGAGAAGGACAGGTAAAACCCAAGGTCCAATGCAGCACGTGCAAAGTCCAGCGTTTCGGTGAAGCAGTGAATAATGCCGCCACACTGCTGTGCCCCCTCTTCTCGCAAAATGCGCAGCGTGTCGTCGCCGGCGTTTCGGGTGTGCACAATCAAGGGCTTGCCACACGTTTTGGCCGCTTGAATGTGAACTCGAAACCGGTTGCGCTGCCAAGTCAGGTCACCCGTCAAGCGGAAATAATCCAAACCGGTTTCACCAATACCAATCACTTTGGGATGGTTGGCCAGCGCCAGCAAAACCTCGACGGTGGGCTCTTGAATGTCTTCATAGTCTGGGTGCACACCAGCCGTGGCCCACAGCATGTCGTGCGCCTCAGCCAAGGCCAACACATTGGGAAAGTCTTCGAGTTGAACAGAAATGCACAGGGCACGGTCTACCTTCGCCTGCCGCATACGCTCCAAGAGGTCGGGCAGTTGTTCAATCAGTCCAGGGAAATCAAGATGGCAATGAGAGTCGGTAAACACTACAGCGTCGATGTCTTTTTAACAGAATGCATCATTTTACCAACCATTTGCTCAATGGCCAGTCGCGCACTCTCCCCGCTGTCATCCTTGGGAAACTGAATCCCGATGCCTTGCGGTTTGTCACCGCGCGCATTGGGGCCACAAATCCAGACCACTTTGCCATTGATGGGAAATCTCCGCCCCTCATCACCCACGGTCAACAAGACAAACACAGGGTCGCCCAGGTTGTAGTCCTTGTCGGTCTCCACAAACACACCGCCCCCTTTGATGAAAGGCATGTACACCTGCGCCACATGCCCCTTGTCGGTCAGATTCAACGACAGCATCCAGGGCCGGGCCGACTCTTTGGCTGCTTTGTTCACAGGGGTGGTCACACTGGGGTTGGACATGACGGGCAATGGTGTTGAATGGTCATTGGTTCAGAGTTTGCCATTGTTGGCCCACAAACTCTAGCGCCAAACGGGGGTTAATCGGATGGTGCGCCAAACGAAATTCACGCTGCAAAGCCGTGTACAACAGTGACCATTGCTGGATGGGTACCTTTTTTGCCCACAACAGTTTGGGCGCTAGCCAAGCGAAGTAATCAGCCTTCAGCCCCTGAGCGATGTGAGTACAGTCATGACACAACCGCATGGAAAGCTCGAGCACTGCTGCCAATCCCGCCTTCTCCAGGCCCGCAGGGACTGCTGCATGTTGATCCGGGTTGGCCAACCATTCCAGCAATTTGCGACGCAGCTCCAGTTGATCGGGTTGATGAAGCGCCAGTTTGCGGGCTTCAAACGGGTCGTCCATGGCCACACTCAAGGCCACATCAGGGGAAGCAACCCCTTGGGTTTGAAGCCAGTCCACGCACTCACTGATACTGGGCTGAAGCACGGGCAAGGCCTGGCAGCGCGACCGAATGGTGGGCAATAGGTTGTCTAGCCGGCTGCCCACCAGAATGAACCGCAAACCATGTGGAGGTTCTTCCAGCGTTTTCAACAAGGCATTGGCCGTGTTGGTGTTCATGGCATCAAACGGGTAAATGACCACATATCGGTCTGCCCCCCGACTGGACGCCATGGTGAAGTAATTCTGCAACTCGCGCACATCATCAATGCGGATGTCGTTGCTGGGTTTGGCACTGCTTTTGAGCTCCAGCGGAAAACCCAAATCAATGGCCACAGCCTGCGGCATCAGCAAACGCAAATCGGGATGGTTGTTGGCTGCCATCATGTGGCATGCGGGGCATTGACCGCAGGGTTTGTGCGCACCCATGGGTGCCTCGCACAGCAGCTTGCCCAAATGGTCCAACACCAAGTCATACAGGCCTTGCGCTTGGTGCCCGTGCAGCAGAATGGGGGCTGTGGTTGCGTCCATCAACCGCGTCAATTGCTGCGTAACTCTGGTCAGCCAAGGTGCGTGCATGTTAGCGCTTGGCCTTTTTCAAGTGGGTTCGAATAAATCGGTCCAATTCGGCCAGCACAGCCTCACCCACCGTGGCTTCATCCGGCTCTGCGTCAATCAGCCGCACGCGGGTTGGGTTGATTTGCGCGCGTCGAATAAAGCCAGCCCGCACCGCTTCAAAATAGCTGGTGGGCTTGGCCTCAAATTTGTCACCTTGGGCTGCCCTGGCCTGAATTCGGGACTGTGAAACCTCGATCGGCAAATCGAACAAAAAGGTCAGTGCGGGTTCAAACCCCTTTAATGCCCATTTGCTGAGTTGTACACAATCTTCCCACACAGCGCCCCCTGCACTGGCCTGGTAGGCAAAACTGGAATCTTCAAACCGGTCGGAAATCACCCAGGCACCGCGGGCCAGCGCAGGGGCAATGGTTTGCACCACATGTTGTCGGCGGGCGGCGTACATCAAGAGCAATTCCGTGTTGATGTCCATGTCGTGGTGCAGAACCAATTCACGGATGGCTTCGCCCACGGGTGTACCACCCGGCTCACGGGTTTGAATACACTCCACACCCAATGACTCCAAGTGCTCACGCACCCGGTTCATGTGGGACGACTTACCCGCGCCATCCACCCCTTCAAAACTGATGAAAAATCCGCTTTGTTGTGTGTTTAGCAAGTTATCGCCCCAGTTGGAATTTGCGCACGGCGTTGTTGTGTTCGCTCAGGTTTTTGCTGAAATAACTGCTGCCATCGCCCTTGGCCACAAAGTAATAATACTGGGATTCCTCAGGCCGCACGGTGGCATACAGCGCAGCCTTGCCCGGGTTGGCAATGGGTGTGGGTGGCAGGCCTGGCCGTGTGTAGCTGTTGTAAGGGTTGTCGGTCTGCAGGTGTCTTCGCGTCAAGTTGCCATCAAATCCATCGCCTACACCATAAATCACGGTTGGGTCGGTCTGCAGCAACATGCCAGCCTTCAGTCGATTCACAAACACACTGGCCACTTTCGGCCGGTCCTTGGCCTGTCCAGTCTCTTTTTCAACAATGGAGGCCAGAATCAATGCTTCATACGGCGTCTTCAAGGGCAAGTTGGGCGCGCGTTGCGCCCAGGCCTCTTGCAAGGCTTGTTGCTGCAGGCGGGTTGCTCGCTTTAAAAACTCACTCAATGTTGAACCCGGTGAGTATTTGTAGGTGTCCGGGTAAATCCAACCTTCCAGACTTCCGCCGTCCAGGCCCAGTTTTTTCGCGATGTCCTGGGGGCTCTGCCCTTGTAAATCATCCACCAAGTCAGGTTGAGCCCGCAGTTTGCGCAGCAACTCTTGCGCAGTAAACCCCTCCACCAGCGCCACGCTGCTGAGTTTGCTAACCCCTTTGCTCAAAAAACCCACCAGGTCCCAAGTGCTGATGGCGGGTGGAATTTCGTATCGTCCCGCTTTCAACTGGCCACTTGCGCCGGTGAAACGGGCGGTCAGCGTAAACAACGTGGCATTGACCAACAGACCTTGGGCGCGCAATTCCTCTGCAATCGCGCGCGCGCCCTGCCCTGCGCTCACATGCACGTCCAATGTGTTGGTGTTTCGTTCAATGGCTGTATTCAACAGCCACCCCAGGACAACAAATGCCGTCAACAAACCCCCAGCAACAATCTTCAAACACCAACGGAATGGTGAAAATTTGCCCACGCTGGACTTGCGACCAGGCGCATTTTTTTTCGGAGATTTTCGGGGTGTTTTTTTCACAGATTTGACGAAATCATGGGGTGTGTATCCAGATGCCGGTCAGCAAAATACAAACCATTGCACAAAGCAACCGAGCGAGCGCCTATGATAACGAGAATGGCTTGAGATTGGACGAATTGGCCTCATCTCAAGCGCGGTAATCGTTGTTCATCATCAAATTCACGCAGGAAAGTTCTTTGCATGTCCAATCACCATCAAAATGCTTTGGCCCGCTGGGGTGTCATTCAGGTTGCAGGGCCTGACGCAGTTCAATTTTTGCACGCCCAATTGAGCAATGACGTGGCGGGTCTTGGAGAACATACCCTACGCATGGCTGGGCTTTGCACAGCAAAAGGCCGCTTGCTGGGTACGTTTTTCATCATGCGAAAGGCCGACACCATTCTGCTGGTGACGCGGAAAGACACCGTCGCGGCCTTGGTGAAGCGCTTGTCGATGTTCGTGTTGCGCAGCAAATGCAAGGTGAGCGACGCCAGCGCCAGCTGGTCCATTCACGCCTTGGATCACATCGAGGCCTTCAAGCCCATGCAAGTGCTTTGGCCTGAGGACGTCTCGCAGCCCATTCGCGCCAGCCTTCGGGCAATCACCCCTGCGAACCCGGCGCAGCAGCCCCGCATGCCAGGTTTTGAGTTGGTGCCCGTCGTCGAAAACGTGTTGGCCGCAGGTGGCGACGACGCCTTTGAGCTGGATTTGTTTGAACTGGGCATTCCCTATGTGTCCGCCGCCACAGTCGAAATGTTTGTTCCGCAAAGCATGAATTTCGACTTGGTGGGTGGTGTTAGTTTTAGCAAGGGTTGCTACCCAGGCCAAGAGGTGGTGGCGCGCTCCCATTACCTGGGCAAACTCAAGCGCCGTGCGGTAAGAGTTGTGTCAGCAGGCACCACCACGCAAGTCAGCACATTGGACTGGGCTGGCAAAGATGTCTGGCTGATCGGGAAGGACAATGAACCTGCAGGTCAAGTCATCACGGCCGTGCAACAAGGCCATCAGTGGGCCATGTTGGTGGAGTTGCCATTGGACATGTTGGAGACCCCTGACGCGCGGTTTGAGGCACGAACAGACACCGAAACGCTGCCACTGCAAGTGCTGGGCGCACCGTACGATTTGCACCAAAAGGGCAATCTGTTCGAGGTGGCCTGAAGTGACTGTGTTTTACACCTATTACCGGGCTCCCACCGCCTGCGACGAGCATTGCGAATTGGCTTCGCGACAATTGCTTAAACAGGCAAAGTCGGCCGGCGCGTCAACAACCCGCCTATATCGTCGGGTGGAAATCGACAAGCCCTACACCACCTGGATGGAAATGGTCGAGTTGCCTGGGGAGGCTGTTACACCGCAAGCGGTTGTGGCGAATTGGCAACGGCAGCTCAATCAATGGGCAGCCTTGTGTTTTGCCTCAACAGCCTATTACCCGGATCGCAAACTCGAGGTGTTTGAGCCATGTGCCTAGTTGCACTGGCCTTGGGGGCACACCCGGAAATTCCGTTCATTTGCCTGTCCAACCGGGATGAATTTCACGACAGGCCGACCGAGCCTTTGAATCTGCGAAACAACTGGGGCAGTCGCGCAGCCTATGCAGGCCTTGACCTGAAAGGTGGAGGAACCTGGCTGGCCTTGTCTGAAGATGGCCGCTTTGCATTGCTCACCAATGTACGCAATGCGGCACTTAACAAACCCGAACCAGCCCCTTCCAGAGGCCTGTTGGTCAAGGCAGCACTGGACGGAACCCTTGAGCAAACGGACAACTGGGCCGATTATTCAGGTTTCAACCTGCTGCACGGGAACATTGGCACACAACAATTCTCGGTGTTGACCAACCAGCGAATGTCGAGCGCACAGCGTGAGCCTGACATTCATGTCCTGAAAGGCCCGATTCACGGTTTGTCAAACGCCGACATGGATGCGGATTGGCCAAAAACACGGCACCTCAAAGAACGATTGAAGCAGCTCTTGTTGACGATGCCAGTCAACCCCGTCGATGAGCTGATTGAGGCGCAGGGTTTGAGCCTGTTGTCGGACACCACCACAGCACCCGACTCGGAATTGCCCAACACAGGTGTGCCTTACGATTGGGAAAAACGCCTTTCGGCGATCAAGATTGTTTCGCCTTTGTATGGCACCCGCTCCAGCACCGTGGTGTGGATGACTGCAGCGGGCAAGGTGAGTATCCGTGAAACATCGTTTGGCCCGGATGGCCAAACCACCGGTACTCGCTGTTTCTCTTTTTACACTTCGTAGTCCATGCACTGCCGTGCGCTGCGCACTTCGCCAATAAACGCTTTAATGGCTTCGTGGGTTGGGTGCACGGCATAGGCATCCAGGGCTGCCTTGTTTTCAAACACGGAATACAACGCCACATCGTAGGTGCATTCCAAACCTTGTCCACCCAGTGCCACTTCAAACTCCAGAATTCCGGGTACCACCTGGGCGCAAGTCATGAGCTTTTCTTTCACCAATTGCATATTCTGTGCTTTGGTGTTGCCCAGGGCTTCGTCTTTCAATTGCCAAAAAACAATGTGCTTGATCATGTTGACTTCCTAAAAATTAAACAGGCCACCAAGTTACCCCAGTGGCCTGAACATGCACGCTACGGCAAACTTTTAGCCGGGTAGCTTGTAGTCCTTGAATTGCTCGCGCAACTTCAGTTTCTGGATTTTACCAGTTGCGGTGTGGGGCAATTCTTCAACAAAGGCCACATCGTCTGGAATACTCCACTTGGCCACCTTGCCGTCATAGTATTTCAGCAACTCCTCACGGCTCACATTGGCATTGGGCTTTTTCACCACCACCAGCAAGGGGCGCTCGTCCCACTTGGGGTGATAGGCCGAAATAACCGCAGCCTCTTGCACAGCCGGGTGTCCCATGGCCACGTTTTCCAAATCGATTGAGCTGATCCACTCACCGCCTGACTTGATGACGTCCTTGCTGCGGTCTGTGATTTGCATGTACCCATCCGGGTCAATTTTGGACACATCGCCCGTGCTGAACCAACGTTTGCCATCTTTGTCGGTTGAAAAGGCATTTTTGCCCTCGCCGCCAAAATAACCACCCACCACCCAGTGCCCGCGCACCAGCAGGTCGCCAAAAGCCTGTCCATCCCAGGGCAACTCTTCACCCTCGTCATTGACAATTTTCATGTCCACGCCATAAATGGCCACGCCCTGCTTTTCCAACACTTTTTGCTGGCTTTCCAGTGGCATGTCCAGGTGCTTGGCCTTCAAACGGCAAACGGTGCCCAAGGGCGACAGCTCGGTCATGCCCCAAGCGTGAATCACCTCCACACCCAGACTGTTCAGGGTTTTGATCATGGCGGGTGGCGCTGCCGAACCACCAATCACCGTGCGGTTGAATGTGGAAAATTTCAGGCCGTTTTGCTGAACATAGTTCAACAAGCCCAGCCACACAGTGGGTACCCCAGCCGAAATATTCACGCGCTCGGCTTCCATCAGTTTGTAGATGGACTCGCCGTCGAGCGCACCGCCGGGCATCACCATTTTCGCCCCCACCATGGCGCCGATGTATGGCAAACCCCAGGCATTGACGTGGAACATGGGGACCACCGGCAAGACCGTGTCACGGCTGCTGATGCCCAGTGCATCGGGCGTACAGGCGGCCATGGCATGCAACACCGTTGAGCGGTGCGAATACAGGGCGCCTTTGGGGTTACCGGTGGTGCCCGAGGTGTAGCACAAGCCACAGGCGGAATTTTCATCCAGCTCGGGCCAGCTGTACTGGTCGCTGGCTTTGGCAATGTACGCCTCGTAATTCAGGCAACCGGCAACCGCAGGTTCCGCGGGCATCACAGCCTCGTCGCACAACTGGACCCACCGCTTCACAGTTGGACAGGCGGGCGCAATCGCTTTGATCAGCGGCGCAAAGGTGGTGTCAAAAAATACGGTTGTGTCCTTGGCATGGTTGATGATGTACACCAACTGCTCAGGGAACAAACGGGGATTCAGTGTATGAACCACAGCCCCCATGCCCGACACGGCATAATAAATTTCGACATGGCGATAGCCGTTCCACGCCAGGGTCGCTATGTTCTCGCCAGGTTGAACACCATCCGCAATCAGTTGGTTGGCCAGTTTTTTGGCACGCTTGCCCACCTCACCCCAGTTGGTGCGGTGGATATCGCCTTCGGTGCGCCGTGATACGATCTCGCCGCTTGGGTGGTGCCGCTCGGCGTGCTGCAGCACCGATGAAATCAAAAGCGGCATGTGCATCATCAAACCCTGCATGTTGTCTCTCTCCTCCAGATCATGCTGTTTTGCCGGTGTGAACCCACTTACAATGGCCATGTTGGCTTTTTGATTGGCTTTCTCATTGGCCTTTGTTGGCGGCTTTGTAAACCCACCTCAGTGGCTTACACCGTCTGTCACAGTGACTATATCGCAGGACCCTACCTTGTTACATTCAACCGATTCTGTTTTGGTTCAGGAATACGCCAGCCTTGGGTCGCCATTTTTGACGAATGTGCCCGCAACCCCTTGGAAAACACCGGCCCATTGGGTTGCCGTTAACACAGCCTTGGCCGATCAAATCGGACTCAACCCGGCAGCCCTACAGTCCAGCGATGGGCTTGATGTGCTCAGCGGTGCCCAACCCTGGCCAGGCTATGCAAGCCGCGCCAGCGTGTATTGTGGGCACCAGTTTGGCGTTTTCGTGCCCCAGCTGGGCGACGGCCGGGCACTTTTGATCGCGGAAATTCGCAAAGGGCGCCAATACCAGCAACTCCAACTGAAAGGCGCCGGCCCAACGCCCTACTCTCGCCACGCCGACGGCCGAGCTGTGTTGCGGTCATCCATTCGGGAATATTTGTGTTCCGAAGCCATGCACCACTTGGGCATCCCCACCACCCGTGCACTTGGCCTCACCGCCAGCAGCGACCCGGTGTTTCGCGAAACCACAGAAACTGCAGCCATTGTGTGCCGGGTCAGCCCCAGCTTTTTGCGTTTTGGCCACTTGGAGTATTTTTGTTACACCAACCAGCACGACCGTTTGCGGGAATTGCTGAGTTGGCACCTGGACCATCAACACCCGGACATCGACCAGGGTAACAACGACGAGGATTTCAGCAATGCCGTGCTGCAATGGCTGAGAACCGTGGTGCACAGCACCGCCAAACTGATGGCGGCCTGGCAAGCGGTGGGGTTTTGCCATGGCGTAATGAACACCGACAACATGAGTGTGCTGGGTTTAACCATCGACTACGGTCCATTTGGCTTCATGGACGCTTTTGATGTGGACCATGTTTGCAACCATTCTGATCACAATGGCCGCTACAGCTACCGAAATCAGCCTCGCATTGGTCACTGGAATTTGTATGCATTGGCCCAGGCTTTAACACCGCTGCTCAAATTCGAGAAAGACACAATTCAAGCGGTTCTCGATGAATTTGCTGATGTATTCCACCAGGAACACAACGCGACATTTGCAGCAAAGCTGGGGCTCATATCTTCATCGGCGAGAAGCCGTCCATGCACAGCCACCCACGACGAGGCCGTTGAGCAAACCCTGCAATTCATGCACCAGCACCACCTGGATTTCACACGGTTCTTTCGGTCGCTGGCGGTGCTCAACCCGTTGAACTGCACCGCAGACAACTTTGCAGCATGGCAATCCAGCCCGTATTGTCCGTTGACTTTGGGCGATGAACAGCAGGTAACCGACGCGCAGCACTGGCTGACCCGTTGGAGCCAGTGGTACACAGCGCTGAACCCTGATGTTGCCTTCGACGCCGTTGCCTGGCGCACTGGATTAAACATCCTTAACCCAGCGTGGATTTTGCGCAACCACCTTTTGCAAACCGCCATTGAGCAAGCCCAGCAGGGCGACTTTGCCGAGGTGAACCGACTGGCTCATGCACTGTCTCATCCATTCGATGACCACCATGCTGACACAGACTTGGCCGCACCACCCGAGTGGGCGCGTGGCCTGGTTTTAAGCTGTTCGTCGTGAGGTCTGCATCACACTCAAAAGGTATTCACATGGTTGAAAAAGTCATTAAAACCGATGCGCAATGGCGCGATGAGCTAACGCCCCTCAGTTACGAGGTGACTCGCCAAAAAGGCACCGAGCGTGCATTCACAGGGCACTACTGGGATCACCATGAACCCGGTATTTACCGGTGTATTTGCTGCGGCACACCGCTGTTTGCATCAGACACCAAGTTTGAATCAGGCTGTGGCTGGCCCAGTTACTTTGCCCCATTGAACCCGGACCATGTTGAAGAGCATGTTGATCGAAGTTATGGGATGGTACGCACCGAGGTTACCTGCAAAGTGTGTGACGCCCACTTGGGACATGTCTTTGAGGATGGCCCACCCCCCACGGGTCTTCGGTACTGCATCAATTCGGCAAGCCTGGCATTCGAGCCTTTTGCGCAGGACAGCTCGGCCTGACTGATTTTTGATTTACGATGCCGACATTCACCTCCATTTTGGCTGCCATACAGACCGTTCATGAAACTGCTACTCGACTTCCTGCCCATCGTGCTGTTTTTCCTCAGCTTCAAATGGGCGGGCACGCACACCGATCAGGCCCGCCAGTGGCTGGAGCCCGTGCTGAACCAACTGTCTGGCGTTGCCATACAACCTGCCCAAGTGCCTATCTTGTTGGCGACTGTGGTTGCGATTGTGGTCACTGCCGCACTCATCGTCATTCAGCGGATCAGCGGAAAAAAAATTGAGGCCATGCAATGGGTGGGCCTGGCCGTGATCGTGGTGTTTGGAGGTGCCACCTTGGTGCTTCAAAACGAAACCTTCATCAAATGGAAACCCAGCGTGCTTTACCTGTTGATGGCATCAGGCTTCATCATGGCCACACTTTTCAAGAAAAACCCGATTGAGCTCATGATGAAGGGTCAGGTTGAATTGCCTGAAGCCGCGTGGACTCGCCTGCTCTGGGCCTGGGTACTGTTCTTTGTGGTCATGGCTGCTGCCAACCTGTTTGTGGCGTACAACTTCTCCACCGACATCTGGGTGGATTTCAAGCTGTTTGGTGCCCTGGGCGCAACGGTATTGTTTGTTTTGGGACAAGGGGTTTACATGTCGCGGCACATGAAGCCGCAAAACGGAGCGCAGTAACATGAGCATCACAGCAGATCAATTGCGTGAACGCCTGGAACAGGCGCTGGAGGCCACCGTCGAGGTGGAAGATGAATCGCATTTGCACGCCGGCCATGCCGGTGCGCGCGATGGTGGGCGCCACTTTCGGGTCCGGGTGAAAAGCCGCAAATTCGCAGGTTTGGGCACATTGGGCCGTCATCGCCTCGTGTATGATGCTGTGTCAGATTGGATGAAAAAAGAAATCCACGCCTTGGCCATAGACGCAGCCCTTGCTGACGACTAGCTGGAAGCCACCAGCGCCCTTTCTTACCCCCCTACGAGACACACAAGGTATTTTTTATGTTGAAGAATTCACTCAAAACAGCGGCTTTGGTCGGTTTGACGACTGTTGTGGCCTTGGCTTCATCGGCCGCTTTGGCTCAAAATGCAGCCTTGGTCAATGGTCAGTCCATTCCCAGTGAACTGGTGGACTTTATCGTGAAAGAACAAGGCAAGCGTGGCCAGGCCCCTTCACCCGAACTGCGTGCCGCCATTCGTCAAGAACTGATCAAGCAGGAAGTATTGAAGCAGGAAGCCCTGAAAAAAGGTTTGAGCAGCAAGCCTGAAGTGAAGTACCAGGTTCAAATGATGAACCAAGCCATTTTGGCCAATGCCCTGCGTGAAGACTTTCTGAAAGCCAACAAGCCATCGGATGCAGAGCTTCAGGCCCAGTACAAGAAAATTGCTGAAATGATGGGCGGCTCCGAGTACCGTGCGAGCCATATTTTGGTCCCTTCTGAAGACGCTGCAAAGGCCATCATTGCCAAACTAGACAAGGGCGCAAAATTTGCAGACCTGGCCAAGGCCGAATCCAAAGACCCCGGCTCAGCCCCCAACGGTGGCGATCTGGATTGGGCCAACCCCAATAGCTTTGTGCCTGAGTTTTCCCAAGCCATGGTTGGCTTGAAAAAAGGTGAATACACCAAGACACCTGTGAAGAGCCAATTCGGTTACCACGTCATTCTGCTGGCAGACACACGCCAAGCCACACCACCCGCGCTGGATCAAGTTCGGGATCAACTCGAACAGCGCATGGTTGAGGAAAAGTGGGAAGCCTATCAAGAGAAGTTGATTTCAGGCGCCAAGGTGAAGTGATCGCGTAAACGAACATACAAACCCGTTCAAAACCAAACCGATGGGTTATGAACGGGTTTGTTAAATCATCAACCAGCGTCAGAGCTGAGATATACGCTCAATCGCAGCCTGATAGCTGTAACTGCCTGCCAAGCCACTCCAAGTCATCAACGGGCCTGATCCCATCAGCCGAGTCATTCGGCGGCTACGAATTTCCACGTTGCGAAGCGCTTCTGGAATTGGGTCATTCACCAAGGCTTCGATGTCGTCAAAGTTGTTGCAGCTCAACACAGCGTCACAACCAGCCCTCAAGGCCGCAGCAGCCCTGTCGCGTATATTGCCTTCGCCATGTGCACCCACCATGTCAAGGTCATCGCTGATCACCGCGCCATCAAACCCCAGCTTAACCCTCAAAATATCCTCAATCCAGATTTTCGAGAAACAAGCCGGCTTTATGTCCACTTCAGAGTACACCACGTGTGCTGGCATGACACTGGCCATGTTCAACGCATTGTTCAATTCATAAGGCAGCGCATCCGCACGCAAAATATCGGTCAGGGAGCGGTTGTCTTGGGGCAAGGCCAAATGGCTGTCCAACTTGACCCAGCCGTGCCCAGGGAAATGTTTGCCACAGGCTTGCATGCCAGCCAAGGCCATGCCATTCATCACGGCGGCCGCCAAGCGCGAAACCATTTTCGGATCGTTTGAGAAAGATCGATCACCGATGATTTCGCTATTGCCCCAGTCCAAGTCCAGCACAGGCGCAAAACTCATATCGATGTCACAGGCACGAAGTTCAGCCGCCATCACGTAGCCCGCTTCGCGAGCAAGCTTCAAGCCATCGTCTAGATCTTCCATCGCCCGACGACCAATTTGGCGCATGGATGGAATGGCAGTAAACCCTTCTCGAAAGCGTTGTACTCGACCGCCTTCATGATCCACAAAAACTGGCTTGTGCCTGCCACCATTGGCTCTGATGGATTTCAGCAGTTCCATCAACTGGGTTTTGTTCTCGAAATTTCGGGAAAAAAGAATGAGACCACCCACGGCCGGGTTTTGAATGCGACGGACGTCGTCGGTGGACAAGGTCAGCCCGGTCAGACCAATAATGAAAGGGCCAAGGTTCATGCGCAATATTCCTTATTCGTGTTTAGTTCAATACATCTTGCAAATTTACAGCGCACTGCGAACCACCACCACCATCGCCATGGCCAGGTGATCAACATCCGTAATCGACAGCTCTGCGTGCAATCGACTGTTCTCCGGCTTATTCAACCAAGTGTTTGAGAACTCAAACGTTGGCTTTCCGCTGTCACGGTTCACCACCGAGACATCCTGAAACGACAATCGCTCTCCAATCCCGGTGCCCAACGCTTTTGACAACGCCTCTTTTGCAGCAAAGCGGGAGGCGACAAACAATACACCCCTTTGACGAGACTTGCTGCTCCTTACTACATATTCGTTGAATTCAGTGGGTGTTAGTACCCTTCGAATGAATGGATCCCCCAGCGATTGAATGGAGGTCTCGATCCGGTTTGTTTCAACCAAATCGCAGCCGATGCCCACCAAGCCAGGAATGTCCATGTTCAACGGGGCCTCAACGCACCCATGCGTGCTTCAATCATCAGCGCCTTCATGGTTTTGATGGCTTTTTCCCACCCCATGAATACAGCGTTGGCCACAATGCTGTGGCCAATGTTCAGCTCTGCAATGGTCTCAATGGCGGCAATCGCCTGCACATTCTGGTAATTCAAACCATGGCCGGCATTCACGCGCAAGCCCTCCGCTGCACCAAAATTGGCTGCATCGCGTATGCGTTCAATTTCAGCAGCAAGCGACTCGCCGTGGGCATGGGCATAGCGCCCTGTGTGCAGTTCAACAGCATCAGCGCCGGCAGTCAATGCAGCCTCAATTTGTTCACGGTTGGGGTCAATAAACAATGAAATCCGCATGCCCTGTGCTTTTAGCCGGGCAATCGCCGGGGCAATCATGTGCAGCCCGCCGACAACGTCCAAACCACCTTCGGTGGTGACCTCTTCGCGACGCTCGGGCACAAAACAAACATCTTGCGGCCCTACCGCCTCCACCAAGCGGATCATTTCTTCCACAACAGCACATTCAAAATTCATGCGCGTGGTCAATTGTGGGCGAATGCGCTTCACATCGGCATCCTGCATGTGTCGGCGGTCTTCCCGGACATGGACGGTGATCGCATCTGCACCATATTCCTCAGCCAGCAAGGCGGCCTGAAGCGGATCTGGTTCCACACCTCGACGGGCCTGCCGGATGGTGGCCACGTGGTCTATATTGACACCCAGTTCAATCATGCTTTAATCAATTGCTCCATCCAAGCCCTGGACAACACGCCATTGGGTGCCACATGGGCCGTTAACATTTTTCGAGTCACCATTTTAAGTGCGCTGGCTGCAGAGCGAGTCAGCAAACCCGCATTCAAATCAATAAGGACTTGTCCTGGCACACCCACATCAACGCCCAAATCATCGCTGGGCATGACACCTAACCCATCAGAGTTAGCCCAGCCCACCTCATTCAACCACACATAGACTGAATCTGCTTGGATGGCGGCACCCTCTGCATCATGGTCCAGCGTGAGTCCATAACCCAATGCTTGAAGCAACTCTATTTCAAATCGCCTCACCACCACCGTCATGTCTTCACCATCCGCCAACGCCGCCAAAGCCAGCGCGTAGCTGTCAAACAACTCAGGATGAGCATCCTCGCGCCCCAATCCGCGCATCAGCAATTCGTTCAAGTAATACGCCGAGAACAGCGCTTTGTCTGTGGGTGCCAACAGCCCACCAGCCCACTCGGCGGACATCAAGGTTTTAACTTCCGAACGGCCACTGAACCGAACATGCACCGGCTGAAAGCTCACCAGCACGGCGCGCAAGCCGGAATGGGGCCTTTTGGCACCTTTGGCAACCACAGGCAGCCGCCCTGCTTCGCGGCAAAAAAGCTCCACAATCAGACTGGTTTCTTTGTAAGGCACTGCGTGCAAGACAAAGGCGGTGTCTGATACCGAACTGGTCCTGTTCATGGATGTGCCAAAGCAGTCTAGTCGTAACCCAGGGTTTGCAACACCGACGCATTGTCAGCCCAACCACCCCGAACTTTAACCCAGGTTTCCAGGTGGACGGACCCGTCGAACAAGCGTTCCATGTCCTGTCGGGCTTCAGAGGCAATTCGCTTTAGCTTTTCGCCACCTTTGCCAATGATCATGGCCTTGTGGGATGCACGATCAACCAGAATGGATGCGTGGATCATCCGCCGCCCCTCTTCGATCACAAACCGGTCGATGACCACGGTGCAGGTGTACGGCAGTTCATCACCCACCAAGCGAAACAATTTTTCGCGAATGCGTTCCGCAGCCAAAAATTTTTCCGGGCGGTCTGTGAGCATGTCTTCGTCGTAGAAAAACTCCTGCTCGGGCAGCACACCTGAAATCGCCTCTTTCAGTGCTACGAGGTTTAACTCCGACTCGGCGCTGAGTGGCACCACGGCAGCAAAGTCTCTTAAAGCGGCCACTTTTTGCAGAAAAGGCAAGACCATGGCCTTGTCTTTCAGCAGGTCAACCTTGTTCACGACAGCAATCAGGGGGACTTCTTTGGGGCACAACTCAAGCACACGGGTATCCGCTGGTGTCAGTTTGCCCTGCTCCACCACCCACAGCACAGCATGCACATCGGCAAGCGCTGTCATCACCGCACGGTTCATGGTTTTGTTCAGGGCGTTTGAATGTTTGGTCTGAAAGCCCGGCGTGTCCACAAAAATGAATTGGGTCGGCGTGCCCTTCACTGTTTCAGTGACAACGCCCAACACACGATGACGCGTGGTTTGGGGTTTCGATGAGGTAATGGACAGGTGTTCCTGAACCAAAGCATTCATCAGGGTTGATTTGCCCACGTTGGGACGGCCCACCACGGCGATCACACCACAACGGCTCAATTCCATTTACACACCACCTTTCAATTTGGATTGCTGAACGATTTTCGCCAGCAAATGCCCCGCAGCTTCCTGTTCAGCCAAACGTCTGGAGTTGCCCATGCCACGGGCCGTTAGGTTCAACTCTTCAACCACGCACTCCACCTCAAAGGCAGGCGAGGTGCTGGTACCACCCTCAACCAGCACGGTGTACAGCGGCAATTTCAGTTTCTGTGCTTGTAGCTGTTCTTGCAAGCGGGTTTTTGCGTCCTTCCCCAGGCTATCCTCGGGCGTGCTGTCCAGCACCGGGGCCAGAAGCCGAAACACAGCTGCTTTGGCTTGATCAAACCCAGCATCCAGAAGTACTGCACCAAACAATGCTTCTACCGAGTCTGCCAATATACTTTCCTTGATTTCACGGCCACTTTTCAGTTCGCCCGCACCCAGGTACATCAGCGCATCCAAGCGAAGTTCGCGACCGATTTTGGCCAGGCAGTCCTGCTTTACCAGGTGCGAACGGATGCGCGAAAGGCGCCCCTCATCGATGTCTGGAAACCGTTCAATCAACAGCATGGAGGCAGCACAATTCAGCACACTGTCCCCCAAAAACTCCAAACGCTCGTAGTGCGCCGTGGAATGGCTTCGGTGTGTGAGGGCTTGGGTCAGCAAGCCCATGTTGGAAAAAACATGTCCCAAGGCCTGCTGCAACTCGGTCAACCCAGGCTTCACAGTGCGGGCACTCGGGTCAATCAACGGAAAAAGCCGATCCGGGAGAAATCATTGAAGTTCATCCACACCAAAAAGGCCTTGCCGACAATTTGCTTGTCTTGCACAAAGCCCCAAATGCGGCTGTCGCTGGAGTTGTCTCGATTGTCACCCATCATGAAATACTGGCCTTTGGGGACCACACAACGGAAGCCATTGACATCGTACTGGCAGTTTTCACGGTTGGGGAAATTCTGGGCACCCACCACGTAAACAGGTGCCTCTTCATCATTCAGAATTCGGTGCTCTTTGCCAGCCAGGTTTTCTTTGAACTGGAGCGAATAACTGAAGGTGTTGGGGTCATAAAACTTGTCCATCGCTGTCTGGGCTTGGGGCACACCATTGATGGTCAACTTTTTGTTTTTGTACTCAATCACGTCACCGCCAATGCCCACCACACGCTTGATGTAATCCAGCGAGGGGTCCATTGGGTACCGGAATACCACCACATCACCCCGCTTGGGATCGGACAGCGGCACAATTTTTTTGTCAATGATCGGCAAGCGAATGCCATAGGTGAACTTGTTCACCAGAATCAGATCGCCGATCAACAGGGTGGGAATCATGGAACCCGACGGGATTTTGAACGGCTCCACCACAAATGAACGCAGCAGAAAAACAAACAAAATCACTGGGAAAAAGCTGGCACTGTATTCCAGCCAAATGGGTTGTTTCATCAATTGATGACGCAGCTTGCGTTCAGTGGCAGGGTCCAACTGAGCGGACTGACCAGCTGAGGCCAATGCCTGCTGGGCGGCAAACCGCCGTTTGGGCTTGAACACCAACAAATCCAGCATGTAAAAAAAGCCGGTAAACAGAACCAATACAAACAGGATGACCGAGAAATTCATTGTTATTTGTCTTCCACTTGAAGAATGGCCAGAAACGCTTCCTGGGGAATTTCAACGTTGCCGACTTGTTTCATGCGTTTTTTACCGGCTTTCTGCTTTTCCAGCAGCTTTTTCTTGCGGCTGATGTCGCCGCCATAACACTTGGCCAACACGTTTTTGCGCAAGGCTTTCACGGTTTCGCGGGCGATGATGTTGGCACCAATGGCCGCTTGAATGGCCACATCGAACATCTGTCGGGAAATGATTTCCCGCATCTTCTGGGCCACCGCCCTACCCCTGAATTGAGAATTGGCACGGTGAACCATGATGGACAATGCATCGACTTTCTCGCCGTTGATCAGCATGTCCACTTTCACAATGTCAGCAGCCCGGTACTCCTTGAATGCATAGTCCATGGAGGCATAGCCACGTGAGGTCGATTTGAGCTTGTCAAAGAAGTCCAGCACGATCTCGGCCATCGGCATCTCGAACGTAATCCGCACCTGGCGACCGTGGTAAACCATGTTGGTCTGTACACCACGACGCTGCTGGCACAGGGTCATAACAGCGCCCACGTACTCCTGTGGCATCAAGAGGTTGACCGTTACAATTGGCTCGCGAATTTCCTGCAGTTTGCTCAAGTCAGGCATTTTGGAGGGGTTGTCGACCCGCACCACCAAACCATCCCGCTGCACCACCTCGTACACCACCGTGGGTGCGGTGGTGATCAGGTCCATGTCAAATTCCCGCTCGAGGCGCTCTTGCACAATGTCCATGTGCAACATGCCCAAAAAGCCGCAACGGAAACCAAAACCCAGCGCCTGCGATACCTCAGGTTCGTAGTTCAGCGCTGCATCGTTGAGCTTCAATTTGTCCAGTGCCTCGCGAAGCGCCTCATATTGATTGGCTTCCACCGGGAACAAGCCCGCGAACACTTGGGACTGCACCTCTTTGAAGCCGGGCAACGGCGCCGGTGCGGGTTGGGCCGCCAAGGTCACCGTATCGCCAACCTTGGCACTGGCCAATTCCTTGATGCCTGCGTTGATGTAACCCACCTCGCCAGCTGACAAGCTATCGCGGGCAACCGACTTCGGTGTAAACACACCGAGGTCTTCCACCATGTGCGTCGAGTTGGTGGCCATCAGCCGAATTTTGTCCTTGCGGTTTAACACACCGTTCACCACACGGACCAACATCACCACGCCAACATAGTTGTCGAACCAACTGTCAATGATCAGGGCTTGCAATGGGGCATCGCGTGAACCCCGGGCGGGCGGAATCTTGTTGACCACCAATTCCAGCACATCCTCAATGCCCATGCCCGTTTTGGCAGAAATGGGCACTGCGTCGGCTGCATCAATGCCAATCACGTCTTCAATCTCGGTTTTGGCGGTCTCCGGATCAGCTTGCGGCAAATCCATCTTGTTCAAGACGGGCAACACTTCCACGCCCAGGTCCAGTGCCGTGTAGCAGTTGGCCACAGTTTGGGCTTCCACACCTTGAGAAGCATCCACCACCAGCAAAGCACCTTCGCAAGCCGACAGCGAACGGCTGACTTCATAGGAAAAGTCCACATGCCCTGGGGTGTCGATCAAGTTCAGAAGGTAGGTATTGCCGTCCTTGGCCTTGTAGGTCAGTGCTGCCGTCTGCGCTTTGATGGTAATACCGCGCTCGCGCTCAATGTCCATGGAATCCAGCACTTGCTCGTCCATTTCACGGTCGCTCAAGCCCCCGCAACGCTGAATGAGGCGATCGGCCAGCGTGGATTTCCCGTGGTCAATGTGGGCAATGATCGAAAAATTGCGTATGTGCTGCATCTGCATCATTAAAAAGGGGGCAACGTTGCCCCCAGGTAAATTCGGTAACTTGTCATTTTACCTGATCGGGCCCTGAATAACACGCAGTTTGCAGGGCCCAACCCGACAAAGGCACCGTTTAGGGTGTCAGTACCACAAAGAATGAATTTTCACCCCTGCGGACCAACACGGGCACGGTCTGACCTTTGGCCACGCTCTTCACCACCTCGGCAAATTGCTTGGCCGAACTGATGTCTTGGCGACCCACCTGGAGAATGACATCACCCACAGCAATGCCGGCATCGGCGGCGGCACCTTCCACGGCGCGCACCACAACACCGCCAGCAAAGCCTAGGGCCTTCCGTTCAGCGTCCGTTGCATCGCTCACAGCCATCCCAAAGCGGTCAGCCTGGGTCGGTTCAACTTTTTTGGGCGTGGAGGCTTTGGCTGTTTTTTCGTTTTCAAACTCACCCACGGTGATTTGCACGGTTTTCTCGGCCCCTTTGCGCCACAGGGTCATGTTCACCCTGGAGCCTGGTTTCGTTTCGCCGACGATGCGAGGCAAATCAGAGGCCTTGTCCACCTTGCGGCCGTCAAATTTCAGGATGATGTCGCCCGCAACCACCCCAGCTTTGTCTGCGGGACTGTCTTTGGTAACAGAGCCCACCAATGCGCCTTGGGTCGTGTTCAATCCCAATGCCTTGGCAACATCTTTATCGACTTCACCAATGCCCACTCCGATTCGCCCCCGACTGACTTTGCCAGTTTCGCGGAGTTGCTTCACCACCCGCATGGCTTCATCGATGGGAATGGCAAACGAAATGCCCATGAATCCACCGGTGCGGCTGTAAATCTGGCTGTTGATGCCAACCACCTCGCCGTCCAGGTTGAGCAGTGGTCCACCGGAGTTGCCCGGGTTTACCGCCACGTCGGTTTGAATGAATGGCAGGTATTCACCTGTGTCGCGCCCTTTGGCACTGATAATGCCAGCAGTCACTGAGTTGTCCAGGCCGAACGGGGAACCAATGGCAACCACCCATTGCCCCACTTTGGCCTTGTTCACATCACCAATTTTCAAGGCGGGGAAACCTTTGCCTTCGATCTTGACCAAAGCCACGTCGGTGCGCTGGTCTGAACCGATCACCTTGCCCTTGAATTCGCGCTTGTCCGGAAACGTCACGATGATGGACTCTGCCCCATCAACCACATGGTGATTGGTCAAAATGTAGCCATCGGAATCAATCACAAACCCTGAGCCCACACCTGCCGGAACCTCACGCTCAGACTTGCCGCGAGGCGCCTGAGGTTGCTGTGGCTGCATGGGGGGCATGAAGCGCTTGAAAAACTCATAGAACGGATCGCTGGGATCCAATCCTGGGAAATTGGGCATTGCATTTTGCTGAACCTGGCTGACCTTTTGGGTCGTGCGAATGTTCACCACGGCAGGCCCCACCTTCTCGACAAGATCCGAAAAGTCCGGCAGATCTTTGGCTGCAGCATGGGCGGGTTGAAGGGTGCCCACAGTCAAAATCAGGGCCAAAACTGCCAATGCTTGTGCCCACCAAGCCTGCAGTGCATGTTGTGTATTCGATCTCATGTTGACGTCCTTGTTATTGAGACTTCCATCGAACGGATTTCAGAAAAAGACCCAGTGTTTTTTCAGGAACTTCACCCAGCACGGTGACCAGGTATTGGCCCTGAACCTCAGACCTTGACATGACAGCGCCGTGGCTGATGGGTGCCTGCGGCATGGAATGGCCGTCATTGGCCTTTTGTATAAACACCGACACACTGGAAAGGCCGTCGGTGTACAAGGTTTGATGGATTTGCGATTCTTTGCCCTTGATGCGGCACAAGGTGTCAGACCGCTTGAATCCGACAAAGATGTCCGGCAGGTTGTAGGGTAGCTCGCCCTCCCTCATCACCCGGATTTCGGTGGCGGCCACTTTCCAGCCTGGACCTGCCTGCGGCATTTCCGGCTTCACAGCCGCTTCCGCATCAAAACTGATTTCGGTGAAGCCCACATGCTCAAGCACCTCGCCTTTGTGGGAAAAAAGCTCGGAACGAAGCAATAAGTTGCGCAGCCGGTCCAGATAAAACCGGTAGCCGTACCTCAAATCATCCTTTGGGGTGAGTTGAATGACTCGCACGGAACGCCCGGCAACACGCTTGGCAGACATCTCCCGAATGTCGTACAGCTTGACCAACATGGAGGTGCCATCCGGATTGGACAACAAGCGCGGGAAAGCCACGGATGTTTGGCGTTTTTCCGAGAGGATCAGCTTTTTTTCTGGCAAAACACATTGAATATCTTCGTTGTGCCGAATCCACTTCGCCGAGGGGCCATCCAAACGTTCCAGCACCTCAAATTCACCGCCCTGACCGCTTTGATGCAGCAGCTTGCTGGCTTGGGTGTAGTCACCGGATTGTGTCAGCAACAAGCCCGAATAACTCAAAGCCTTGGCCTGTTCGTGACTGTTGTCGAGCAAAGACCACAGCTCGCGGCTGTTGTCGGCCCGACTGGATTGTGCATGCAGTCCGACCAACAGAAGCACCGCGCACAATAAAAATCGAGGGTACCGCATGGGTTGCATGGGGACGAAACGCCTCATCGACCTGCAGACACGTAGTTGAATCGGACCGATGACGAATCCACCGCAACACCATCGTCACTGGGTTGCCACACATTCATCCAACCAAGCCCGTCTGGTGTGCCCACATTCATCTGGCTCACGGTATTGAGCTGTGGTCGATCGGCATCCACCCGTGCGATGGGCGAAACACCCGACAGACCACTGCGCAGGCTGTTTTGCTGGTGGGCCATGAAGTATTCTTGCCAAAGCGCAAGGTCTTGGTCCGACACAGTTTGAACGGGTATGGTGCGAACCATTTGAACACTGCGTTCCAGCGGAGGAACGGCTTGGTACATGGCCAATGAAAACACGGCCACAGCAGCGGCACTCGCAGCCATTCTGCGGGTTGAGCCGGTGCGGGACAGGCGCTGGACCACGCGTTTGGACCAATGGGCCGATGCTGCCGGGGCCAACACGGTTGCCTCCTCGGCCAAGGCGGATTCAAACCGCTTCAAAAAAACCGGGGAATGGTGCGCCGACAATTCAGAGGACCGCATGACATCGCCCACGGCACACAATAAATGCCAATCTTCCAACGCCTCATCGTCCAGGCTGCGAAGTACCGCCCCCAGGGATTGCTCGTCCAACTCACCATCCATGAGTGCCGACAACTGTTCAGTGTGCGCCATGTTTCATTCGTCCATTTACCAACGCTTGCCACCCGTGGGCTCCAGCAGCGGCTTGATTTTTGCCGCCACAGCTTCCCGCGCCCTAAAAATGCGCGATCTCACCGTCCCAATCGGGCAATCCATGGCCTGCGCTATTTCTTCGTAACTCAAGCCGTCAATTTCACGCATCACAATGGCTGCCCGCAGTTCTTCCGGCAATGCAGCCATGGCTTCATTGACCGCCTCCCCAATTTGTTTCGTCTGAAACAGCGACTCGGGCGTGTCAATGTTACTAAGAGCGGCATTGTCTTCAAAAGTTTCACTGTCCTCATCACCCACCTCTTTGAGGGTGGTGGGACGCTTGCCCTGGTTCACCAGCAGGTTCTTGGCGGTGTTGATGGCAATTCGATAAACCCAGGTGTAGAAAGCACTTTCGCCACGAAAATTGCCAATGGCTCGGTAGGCCTTGATGAAGGTTTCTTGAACGACTTCCTCGATGTCTTCGGGGTTTTTGACCATGCGCGTGAGGAGACGACCGACCCGTCGGTGATATTTGGACACCAGCAGATTGAATGCCTTTTTATCGCCCGCTTGCACGCGCTGGACGATCAGATAGTCCTCGTCACGTTCAGTGGACATGCCGGGACCCTTGCTGGAATTGCAAACCTGGATAGACCCGAAGGCCGTTCAACCAACGCCGACAAGCGGCCATGTCAGTCGCTTTACCAGTGAGCAATACAGTCACCGCATCTCGGCGACTGCTTTGGGTGGCGGATGAAACACGCAACTTGATCAGCGCAAACCGACCCAGGTGCCAAGCCTGCTCAACACACGCAAAGCTGTGTTGATGGGCGTCCTCTTTGAAGCTTAAATAAGCAACATACCCACTCAACGGACGCGCAGCACCCTCATCCATCGACTCAGTGAATGTGCTCAGGGTTAGGCGGCAGGGCCGACCTGCACGACGAAGCGACCACAGCCGACCAGTCAACTCCGCATGCAGTGCCGGGTTCCCGGAGCCCAATGAATGCAATTCAGCCCCGCATCAAATTCTGGCAACGGCCAAAGTGCCATTGGTTCCGCCAAAACCGAAAGAGTTGGACAGGGCCAATTGAATATTGAGATCACGCGCTGTATTGGCGCAATAGTCAAGATCACACCCCTCACCAGCTTCATGAAGGTTGATGGTGGGCGGTGACACCTGATGGTGCACAGCCAGGGCCGTGAACACTGCTTCGATACCACCCGCTGCACCCAACAGATGGCCAGTCATGCTTTTGGTGGAGTTCACCACCGTTTTGTAAGCGTGATCGCCCAGAGCACGCTTCACGGCCATGGTCTCAGCCACATCGCCGAGCGGGGTCGACGTGCCGTGGGCATTCAGATAATGCACATCCGACGCATTCATGCGCGCATTGCGAAGTGCAGCTGCCATACAACGGGCGGCGCCGTCACCATCGGCGCACGGTGCTGTCATGTGGCTGGCATCCGCACTCATGCCGTACCCGACCACCTCGCAATATATGCGGGCGCCACGGCGTTTGGCGTGCTCATATTCTTCAAGAACGAGTACCCCTGCACCTTCGCCCAACACAAAACCATCGCGGTCTTTGTCCCAAGGGCGGCTTGCAGCTGCCGGGTCATCATTCCGCGTGGACAAGGCACGCATGGCTGCAAAGCCGCCAATGCCCAGCGGTGAGACGGTGGACTCAGCGCCACCGGCCACCATGACATCGGCATCCCCGTATTCGATGATGCGGGCTGCTTCGCCAATGGAATGGGTTCCGGTGGTACAGGCCGTGACCATGGCGATGTTGGGACCTTTCAGTCCATACATGATGGACATGTGCCCGGAGATC
Organism: Limnobacter sp.; assembly: GCF_036405155.1. Taxonomy (GTDB): domain Bacteria; phylum Pseudomonadota; class Gammaproteobacteria; order Burkholderiales; family Burkholderiaceae_B; genus Limnobacter. The sequence continues at coordinate 454,562 of NZ_DASWYD010000006.1, forward strand.
ATGTTGATGATGCTGCCCGGCACAAAAAACGGGGAAATGCGGCGAAAGCCCTTGTTGATGAGGTCGGTGTGGGTTTCCTCGATCATGGGAAGACCACCGATACCCGAACCAATGCTGACGCCCATGCGCTCTGCATTTTGTTCGTTCACCTCAATTCCGGAATCCTTGAATGCCTGGATGGCGGCTGCGAGTCCAAAGTGGATGAATGTGTCCATCCTCGCGGCTTCTTTGCCTGGGATGTACTCTGCCACATCGAAACCTTTGACCTCGCCGGCAATTTTTACACCCAGCGATTCGGTGTCGAATTTTGTGATGGTCGAAATACCCGAGCGACCTTCGATCAGATTGCTCCAGGCTTCAGTCACCGAATTGCCAACAGGGCTTACGATGCCCAATCCAGTCACAACAACGCGTCTGCGGCTCACAAGCCCTCCCGTGAATCTAACGGTTCAAATGCAGCAGCCCGACCCACACCAGGGGCCGGGTTTGCCTGCATGACCCAAGCGCCATTAGCCCTTGGAATTGCCTTTGACGTAATCAATGGCTTGCTGAACAGTGGTGATTTTTTCAGCTTCTTCGTCGGGAATTTCTGTTTCAAATTCTTCTTCGAGCGCCATCACCAGTTCCACTGTGTCCAAGGAATCAGCGCCGAGATCATCTACAAAAGAGGATTCGTTTTTGATTTCCTCTTCTTTGACGCCGAGCTGTTCGGCCACAATCTTCTTAACGCGCTGTTCAATGTTTTCCATTACGGAGCCTCCGTGGGTTTAAATAAAAATCGAAAGAGTCTAGCAAAGCAATGTGACAGATCATAGTCGATTGCCGAGCCATTAGCCCATCCACATGCCGCCATTGACATGCAAAGTGGTGCCAGTTACATATCCCGCCTGGTCGCTGGCCAGGTAAAGCACTGCCGCAGCAATGTCCTGAACCTGCCCCAGTCGCCCCAACGGAATTTGTTGCTTCAACTGATCCACCTGTGTTTCAGACAGGGCATCAGTCATGTCAGTCTGTATAAATCCGGGCGCCACACAGTTTACCGTGATATTGCGGCTACCCAACTCACGCGCCAGCGCTTTTGTCATTCCCGTCACGCCTGCCTTGGCGGCTGCGTAGTTGGCCTGGCCTGGGTTTCCGGCAGTTCCCACCACCGACGTGATGTTGATGATACGCCCGGTGCGCTGTTTCATCATGGGTTTCATGGCCAGCTTGGCCAATTTGAAATTGGACGACAAATTGGTCGCAATCACGGCATCCCAATCTTCATCCTTCATGCGCATGGCCAATTGGTCTCTTGTAATACCAGCGTTGTTGACCAAAATGGCCAATGGCCCGAGTTCATTGGCGATGCGCTCAAACAAAGGCTCAAACCCAGCTGGCTCTGTGACGTTCAGTACGGCCCCAAAGCCTCGAATTCCCGCCTCGTTGAACACAGCAGAAATACCCTCCGCACCCGCCTCAGAAGTGGCCGTACCCACCACGGCTGCACCGGCATTGCCCAAGGCCATCGCGATTTCTCGGCCAATACCACGACTGGCGCCGGTCACCAAGGCCACTTTGCCTGTCAAATCAAACGAATTCATTGAATGAAATCTCCAGCAGGGGGGTTGAGTGATGAACGTCAGAGCGTTGCCAATGCGGCCGCCAGGCTATCCGGATCGTTCACGTTGACGACCGGCACCTCGGATATGCGCTTGACCAAGCCCGACAGCACCTTGCCTGGACCGCATTCCACAAACAGGGTTGCGCCAGCTTTTTCCATGGCCACGATGGTCTCAACCCAGCGAACCGGGCCATACGCCTGTCGAACCAAGGCATCCGCAATGCGCTTGGGCTCCGTTTCAACAGCCACATCAATGTTGTTGAATACGGGCACTTGGGGTGACTGAAACTGAACGGTGGACAGGTGTGCCGCAAGCGCCGCAGACGCTGGCTTCATCAAGGAGGAATGGAACGGTGCAGACACGGGTAATTCAAGGGCTCGTTTGGCGCCCAGTGCTTTGGCTGCTTCACAGGCGGCTTTAACACCTGCAGCGCTGCCCGCAATCACCACTTGGCTGGGTGCGTTGAAGTTAACGGCCTCAGCGATTTCGCCGTTCACGCTACCAGCTTCGCAGGCCTGGCGCACTTGGTCGTCAGTCAACCCCAAAACGGCCGCCATGCCACCCTGCCCGACCGGCACAGCCTCTTGCATGGCCTTGGCACGCACACGCACGGTTTGCAAACCATCTTCCAGCGCAATAACGCCAGCTGCCACCAATGCAGCGTATTCGCCCAAGGAGTGGCCAGCCACCATGGCCGGCAAGGGTCCTCCCGCGGCTTTCCACGCTTCAAATACCAGCACGTCGGCCAGCAACATGGCGGGTTGTGTGTTCACGGTTAAATTCAACGCGTCTGCCGGACCTTCAGCAATCAAGGCGTCGATGTTTTCGCCCAACGCCTTGTTTGCACGGTCGAGCAGCTGTTGGCTCAGGGCGGCGGTGTTGGGGCTGGACTTGAATCCGTTCAACATTCCCACGCTCTGCGAACCCTGGCCGGGAAACAGAAAGGCAATTTTGCTAGTCATGCTTTTGAGGAAATCATCTAATTTTTAATTTGGCGCTATTCTACATGCGAACAAGCACACTGCCCCATGTAAAACCACCACCCACACCTTGCAACAGCACATTGTGGCCCTTTTTTATCATGCCACTCGACATGGCGAGGTCCAGTGCCAGGGGCACCGATGCAGCCGATGTGTTTCCATGCTGCCCAACGGTGACCACCACGCGGGACTCAGGCAGTTTCAATTTGCGGGCAACCGCATGCAATATGCGCACATTGGCTTGGTGAGGCACCAGGAAATCCAGCTGGTCCAATTCGAAATTCAGTGATTCAAACAAGGCCAGGGCACTGCTGCCCAGCACAGACACCGCCTGCTTGAACACAGCCTGACCATCCATGCGCAAGAAAGGGTCGCCGACAATACGGCCATTTTCGATGCGCCCATCGGCATTCAAAATGCATCCCAAAGTGCCATCAGCGTGCAACTGGCAACCCAGCACACCCGGTTCATCGGAAGCCTGTAGAAATGCGGCACCGGCCCCATCACCAAACAACACACAGGTGGTGCGGTCCATCCAGTCCATCAATCGGCTAAACACCTCCGAGCCGATGACCAGTGCGTTGCGCACTTGTCCGGAGCGAATCATCGAGTCGGCCACGGTGAGCGCGTAAACAAACCCGCTACACACGGCTTGAATGTCAAAGGCCATGGCCTTGTGAGCGCCCAGCGCGGCCTGAACGCCACAGGCCGTGGACGGGAAGATTTGATCAGGGGTTGAGGTGGCAAGAATAATCAGGTCGACCGACTGGGCATCCACACCGGCTTTGGCCAGCGCTTGCTTTGCAGCAGCGGAGGCCATGAAGGTGTTGGTTTCATCGCCTTCGGCGAAATGTCGCTGAAGAATACCCGTTCGGGTCTGGATCCAATCGGCGCTGGTTTCAACGCCCTTGGCCGCCAAAAAATCAGTGAGTTCCTGATTGCTGACGGCTCGCCTTGGCAGGTAGGAACCCGTGCCAAGTATTGAGCTGTGCTGAGGCATTCAATCTCTTATTCTGGTTTGGCCCCGGTTTCAGCAAGGGCTTCCACAGGTGCATCTGCGGGTGCAGCGGGCACATAGTGCGCCATGGTAACGCGAATGCTCTCCAGCAAATTGGAATTTGCTGCGTCGTAGGCGCGCTTGATGGCATGGAAAAATGCGTAAGCATCTGCTGAGCCGTGGCTCTTGATCACAATCCCTTTCAACCCAAGCAGCGCTGCTCCATTGTATCGGCGGTGGTCCATCCGTTTTTTGAAGCGAAGCAGAACTGGCGCGGCCACAACCGCAGCAATTTTGGGCCAGAGGCCTTTCTTGAACTCTGTCTTGATTACATCGCCCAGCATGCGCGCCAGACCTTCTGAGGTTTTCAGGGCCACGTTGCCCACAAAACCATCGCACACCACGACATCGGTGGTGCCTTCGTATATGTTATTGCCTTCCACGTTGCCGTAGAAATTCAATTCACTGGCTCGCAGCAACTCAGCCGCTTTCTTGACGACATCATTGCCCTTGATCACTTCTTCGCCAATGTTCAACAGACCCACGGTGGGGCGATCAATGCCTTCCGTGCCTTTGACGAAGGCCGAACCCATGACCGCAAACTGAAACAAATGTTCGGGCGAGCAATCCACATTCGCACCCAAATCGAGCATCAGCGTGCCTTTGCCTTTTTGGTTGGGCAATGCAGACGCAATCGCAGGGCGGTCAATGCTGTCGAGCGTTTTGAGAACAAAGCGGGAAATGGCCATGAGCGCGCCAGTGTTACCAGCACTCACAAACGCAGCGGCCAGTTCGTCTTTCACCAAATTGGCGCAGACGCGGATGGATGAGTCTTTTTTGTTGCGCAGGGCCTGCGCAGGTGGCTCATCCATGGCCACCACCTCGCTGGCGTGGCGAATGGTGATGCGGGGATGCTCCAGCGCCTTCTTTTTCAAGAGGGCACCTTCTACCTCCGCTTGCCGGCCAACCAGAATCAACTCCACATCATCGTACTGCTTCAAAAAACGCAAACAGGCGGGGATGGTCGTTGTCAGACCGTGATCACCACCCATGCAATCAATCGCAATGCGAACCATCTGTGAGAGCCCTATTCTGTTGTGGCAACAGACTGCGGTTGCCTTGTTGTTGTGGTTGGCTGGCCAGTGTACTGCGCAATTAAACCGGTTTATTCGTCGGCTTTTGTCTTCACAACCTTTTTACCACGATACATGCCGTTTGGGCTGATGTGGTGACGCAGGTGGGTTTCACCAGATGCAGAATCGGCAGACAGAGTTGGCGCTGTCAGGTTTTGGTGAGAGCGGTGCATGCCGCGCTTGGACGGTGATTTTTTGTTCTGTTGAACGGCCATGTTAAAACTCCAGTGTAAAAAGGTTATTGCTTGCGGCCCTTGAGCAAATCGCCCAGGTTCGCAAAGGGACGCTGTACATCGCGCTCCTGCTCCACGGCAGTGTCATCCCGTGAAGCGCGCTGCTTGTAACTGCTCAATTCGGGCGAGGTGTTCCCCTCGCAGCTGGCATGCCTTGAAAACATCGGGCATGCCAACAAAATTTCGTCTTCCAGCCAATCCCGCAAGTTTACATCACCTGCACAGGCAACCACGTCTGTGATTTCATCCAGTGACTCGTCGTCGTAGGCATCAGCCTCGGATTCTGAGGTTTTTAGAATCAGGTTTCTCTCAAACTCGAGCTTCTGCTCAACAGCTTGCTCACACACCACACAAGAGAACCAACCACTGAAACTGCCGGTCAGCGTGACCACGCACTCGGACTTTGCGTTGACGCGACCGCGAACATCCCAAGAATGCACAGCGCAACGCAGAAGATGGTCGTCTCCAGCCAGGCGAGGAAATTCCAGGGTGATGTCCTTGCTTTCAAAGTGCCCGCCCGTTTTACAGAAGGACCAAGCGTCCAGCGAGAGCAGATCTTTTTGGTTGGCTTTGGGCCGCATGCAGATCAGAAAAGCAAGAAAACGCGCGATAATACCCTGAAAGGACGGGGCTGTCAAAGAAAAGCCGACATCACAACCCACACAATACGCATTCACTTTCCGCAAAATCCGTCACTCAAGCGACACGAATCCATGAACCCTGACCTGATCCTGGCTTCCGGCTCCAAGTACCGGCACGAACTGCTTGTCCGACTGCGATATCCGTTTCGTGTATTGAGCCCGGACATCGACGAGTCCGTGCTCCCCCATGAAACGCCAATCGAAACCTGCATGCGGCTTGCTCGCGAAAAAGCCCTGGCTGTGGCACGGCTCAACCCGGACAGCATCGTGATTGGCTCAGATCAGGTTGCCGACGTCAACGGTGTTGCCATCAGCAAACCGGGCAACCATGAAAATGCCCAAAAGCAACTGGCTGCCATGAGCGGTCAGCGCATTGTGTTTCACAGCGCTGTGTGCGTTGCACGCCAAAACACTGGGCAGTGCGAAGTGTTTGTGGTGCCCACCACGGTGGAGTTTCGTGAATTGAACGCAGACGAAATCGAGCGGTACTTGTTGGCCGAGAAACCCTACGACTGCGCTGGCTCGGCAAAAAGCGAGGGCTTGGGAATCACGCTGTTGAAGCGCATCGAGTCCACCGACCCCACCTCAATTATTGGTTTGCCGCTGATTGAACTGGCCGCCACGCTTCGACGGTTTAACCTAACGCTTCCATGACATGCTGCTTCTTGTCCCCAGCCCACTCAGCCAAAAAACGCCCTCGCTGCCGCTGCTTCAAGCCGACCTGCCTTTGGTGAGAGGCATATCGACCTGGGTGGTCGAAAACGCCAAACCGGCACGCGCTGCCCTGGCGCTGTTGGGCATGGAAAAACCCATTCGGCAATTGACCTTGCTTGAACTGGCCACGCTGGACAAAACCGAACGCGTCCGTTTGCTGAACCAAGCCAGTCCGGAAGCCCCGATTGGACTGATGAGCGATGCTGGCTGCCCCGCAGTTGCAGACCCTGGCGCCGAACTGGTTCAGTTGGCTCACGACTTGAATTGCCCCGTTCACCCCTTGGTGGGGCCCAGCTCAATTGTGATGACCCTGATGGGCAGCGGCCTAAACGGACAGCGGTTTACATTCCATGGCTACCCGCCAGTGGACGCCAGCGCTAGAGACGCCTGGATTGCAACGACAGAAAAAACCTCCAAAAGCCAGGCCTGTACACAGCTGGCGATTGAGACACCATTCAGAAATGAGCGTTTGATTGAAGCACTGCTGAAGGTGCTGAGTCCAACCACACGCTTGTGTGTGGCCTGGGACCTGACCGGTGCAGAGGCCCGAATCGTTACCAAACAGGTTGCCGACTGGAGAAGGCAGGCGCCCTCTCCCGGCAAATTTCCCTGCATGTTCGCTTGGTTAGCGAAAGCTGAGCCATGAGGCCGAGGCGGCCTGCGGAACGACACTTCGAAGGGCTGCGCCAAACTCAACACCAACCCGCTTGGCAAAACGTTCAGCAATGGACTCTTGCTCGGTGTAATCCAGAATGTCTTCCGCCTTCAATTCATCCCGCGCCACACTGTCCAGTGAACCCAGCTGGTCGGCAAGGCCGAGCTGAATGGCACTGGCCCCGGTCCAAATCAGGCCAGAAAACAATTCAGGATTGGGCTTCAAGCGATCGCCACGCCCATCTTTGACGGCTTTGATGAACTGCTCATGGATTTCAGCGGCCATTTGCTTGGCGAATTCAGTCTGGTAAGCGTTGGGCTCACTGAACGGATCCAAAAACGCCTTGTTTTCACCGGCTGTGATGAGTCGCCGTTCAACCCCCAGCTTTTTCATGGTTTCCGTAAAGCCAAAGCCATTCATGATGACGCCAATGGAGCCCACCAGGCTGGCTTTGTCCACATAAATTTTGTCTGCCGCTGCTGCCACGTAGTAACCCCCAGAGGCACACATTTCTTCAACCATGGCGTACAGGGGTTTGTTGGGGTATTTCGCCCTCAAGCGTTTGATTTCATCGTAAATCAACCCAGCCTGAACCGGACTTCCACCCGGGCTGTTGATCCGAAGCACAACCCCCACGGAATCGGCATTCTCAAAAGCCGCCCGCAAGCTGGAATTGATGCGGTCTGCGCTGGCCAGGGTGTCGCTGGCAATCACGCCATTCAATTCCACCAAAGCGGTGTGCTTGGTCACCTCAAGGCTTTTGGGGGCTGTCAGCCCGAGAAACGTGGCAATGAGCACACCCACATAAATCACACCGACGAATTTGAAAAAGATGCCCCAACGGCGTTTGCGGCGCTGCTCCAGCAGGGACTCTGAGGCCAGCTTCTCAAGCAGCTTACGCTCCCATCCGGGCGTATTGTTGTCACTCATGGTTAATCCTCAATGCCTTCTGGCGGTACTGTGATGGTGTCGGAAGGTTGCCAGAATACCTCACCGCCCTGTTCGCTGACGTTCAGGCGGACCAGTGGGTTACCCAAACACGGGCCACCCAGACAGTTGCCATCTGTCGCATCGTAGCTGGCCCCATGGGTGGCGCAGACGATGATTCGACCCGAATCGTCGAGAAACTCGCCATAGTTCCAGTCCATTTCCACCGGCACGTGGCTGCAGCGGTTGAGGAAACTTCGAACTTCGTTGTCGACGCGAACAACGAAGGCGCTGGTTTCTTCACCATTGTAGTGAACCTTGAAACGGTATCCGATACCGCCTTCCTGAATGGCATCCGAAGAACACACGCGAATACGGGTCATGCTGTCCTGGCTTGCTGAATGTGGTCGATCAACCAAGGAGACATCTCGTTGATCGACAAAAATGATTTGTAATGAGGCACTTGGTTTAACAAACTGGGCGGATGTGCGCCGGTCTGCACCGATACCGCTTTAACACCGGCGGCCTGGGCCATGTTCAGATCGTGCGTGGTGTCGCCCACCATCAGCGCTTGCTCGGGCTCCAAATCGAACTCGGCCAGCAGTTCAAGCAGCATCTGTGGATGGGGCTTGCTGTGGCATTCGTCCGCGCAGCGCGAACCCATGAAATAACGCCCCGTGTCCGAATGCGCCATCGCGCGGTTCAATCCCTGACGGCTTTTGCCAGTGGCAACCGTGCAAATCACACCCAATTCATTGAGCGCCTTGAGCAAGGGAATGGCACCCGAGAACAATTCAAGTTCATGGTCATTGCTCAGGTAGTGCTCACGATAGCTGTTGACCAACTTGGCCACCTGTTCGTCGCTGGCGCCCGGCGCAGCATGGCGCAGCGCATCTGTTAGCCCCAGGCCGATCACGTAGGACGCAATTTCAGCCCCAGGATCGGGAAGGCCAGCCTCGGTGCAAGCGTGGCGAATGGCCCGTGTAATTGCGCCGGTGGAATCGAGTATGGTTCCATCCCAGTCGAAGACGACCATCTTGAAAGTCATGATTTAGGAACTGCCTGCAAAGAATGGAGAAAGCGCTCAAGCTCAGGGGCCAACGGCGCCTCCAGTACTATAGGTTCATTTGTGCCGGGGTGGATTAGACCCAACCGCGCGGCGTGCAAAAACATGCGCTTCAAACCCGATTTGGCCAGTATTTTGTTGAGTTCGAAATCACCGTAACGGTCGTCCCCCACGATGGGATAGCCACTTGCACTGGTGTGAACACGGATTTGATGCGTACGGCCCGTCAAAATATTGGCTTGAATTAAAGTAAATTCACCAATATTGGATTTAAAGCGTTGAATAACCTTGAACTTTGTAAGTGCATGGTCACCCTCTGAGCTTACAAACACCCGGGCCTCTTTTTCAGATGCCTGGGTTTTCAACAGCGGCAAATCAACCTGATGCAGGTTCGAAGGCCAAGCGCCCTTCACAAGGGCCAGGTAGTATTTTTTCCAAGACCGTTGTCGAAGTTGTTCTTGTAAGCGTCTCAACACGCTGCGTTTTTTTGAAACAACCAACACACCTGAGGTTTCTCGGTCGATTCGATGAACCAATTCCAAATCAATATGAGTATCGGCTCTAAGTGCACGCAAACATTCAATAAGCCCCTGGGAATGACCCGACCCACCGTGAACAGCCAAACCAGATGGCTTGTTGACGACCAACAACCCATCATCCTCAAACAACACCGGAATGGATTGCCCCAGTTGAGCAGCCGATTTTTTATTAAAAGCTTCTTGTGAAGAATTGATTTCAAGTAATTGATTGTTTGTTGTTTCTATGGGTGGTACCCGCACTTCATCGCCCGAATAAACACGGGTTTTTGCCTCAGCCCGTTTTTTATTGATCCGCACTTCCCCCGACCGGATGATTCTGAAAATATGGGTTTTCGGAACACCTTTACAGATGGCAGCAAGGAAATTGTCCAGTCGCTGGTCGTGATGGCGCTCATCAATTTTGATCAATACAGCGCGATCCGGATTGGGCTTTTCAGGTGAGTTCACTTCTTTTTATGTACCAAGTGCTTGCATTCAGCATATAATCCGAATTATCGCTTGGGCAGATTGGCTTTTGTACGCCGACATTGACCTTTGGGCGATTTAAATGAAACGGGTGAGTCGCCAACCCTGGAAGGCGACAACGACGATTGAGCAAGTGGCGTGTGGCCATTGGGCCCGCCAACTGAAAGCAGAATTTAACGCACCAGCGCAAATCAACACACAGCGCTGGGCTAAAACAGTACGACGCGACCTCGCCTGAACCAGGTGTAAATGAACCAACTTTTTATTACAAATCAATAGTTTGGTAGATGGCTTTCCCACTGTTTAGGTGGAGAGGCCATTGTGCATGTCCTCTGTTAAAACGCGTCATCAATTCCCGCTTTCCACGCTTGCTTCGTTGTCACTTACTGCACCACGGTGCATAGGGAGTGTGCATGAAGCGCATGTTATTTAACGCAACTCACGCTGAAGAGTTGCGTGTTGCGATTGTCGATGGTCAAAAGCTGATCGACATCGACATTGAAACAGCAGGCAAGGAACAACGCAAAAGCAACATCTACAAAGGTGTTGTGACCCGGGTTGAACCCAGTCTGGAAGCTTGTTTTGTCAATTACGGCGAAGACCGCCACGGTTTTCTGCCTTTCAAGGAAATTTCCCGCCAGTACTTCAAAGAAGGCGTTGATGCTGGCAAAGCCCGCATTCAGGACGTCATCAAAGAAGGTCAGGAACTGTTCGTTCAGGTTGAAAAAGAAGAACGCGGCAACAAGGGCGCAGCCCTGACCACGTTCATCTCTCTGGCCGGCCGTTATCTGGTTTTGATGCCGAACAATCCACGCGGAGGCGGTGTTTCCCGCCGAATCGAAGGTGAAGAGCGCCAAGAACTGCGTGAGGCCCTTGACCGACTTGAATACCCCAAGGGCATGAGCATTATTGCGCGCACAGCGGGCATTGGGCGTTCCGTTGAAGAGCTGCAGTGGGACTTGAACTATTTGCTGCAACTGTGGACAGCCATTGACAGCGCTGGCAAATCCGCCAACGGTGCTTTCCTGATTTATCAGGAAAGCAGCCTGGTGATTCGTGCCATTCGTGACTACTTCAGCCCGGACATTGGCGAAGTGCTCATCGACACCGACGAAATTTACGAGCAGGCCAAGCAGTTCATGCAGCATGTCATGCCCGACATGATGAACCTGGTGAAACGTTACCGGGATGACATTCCCCTGTTCTCTCGTTTCCAGATTGAACATCAAATCGAAACGGCCTACAGCCGCATGGTGCCCCTGCCCTCTGGCGGCGCCATTGTGATTGACCACACCGAAGCCCTGGTGTCGATCGACGTGAACTCCGCCCGCGCAACACGCGGCTCAGACATTGAAGACACCGCATTCCGGACCAACCTGGAAGCTGCTGAAGAGGCTGCGCGCCAGTTGCGCCTGCGGGACCTTGGCGGCCTGATCGTGATCGACTTCATCGACATGGAAAAGGCCAGCAACCAGAAAGAGGTAGAGCAGAAGGTCAAGGACAGCCTGCATTTTGACCGGGCACGCGTGCAAATGGGCAAGATCAGCCGTTTCGGCTTGATGGAGCTTTCACGCCAGCGCATTCGCCCTGCCCTGAACGAAGGTTCACACACCACCTGCCCACGTTGCAACGGCACCGGAGTGATTCGCGACACTGAAAGCTCAGCACTGCACGTGCTGCGCATTATTCAGGAAGAGGCCATGAAGGAAGGCACAGCCAGCGTGCACACTCAGGTGCCGGTGGACGTGGCCACATTCCTGCTGAATGAAAAACGCTCGGAAATTTACAAATTGGAAGCTCGCCTGAAGGTGAACATTCTGCTGATTCCGAACAAGCACCTGGAAACACCGCACTATGAAGTGACGCGTCTGCGTCATGACGATGAGCGTCTGGATGATCCACGCAACAGTTTTGAGCTGGCTGCCGCCAAACCAGAGCAAAGCTATTACGACAAGAAAGTGGAAGGCGAGGCGGTTAAACGTCAGGAAGCTGTTATCAAAGGCGTGATTCCGACACAGCCGGCACCGGCCCACACCGAGCGCAAACCAAAAACCGAACTGGCTGTGGCCAAAGCACCAACAGCCACACCGGGTTTGCTTCAGCGCATCATTGCCTGGTTCAAGCGCCCCAGCACGGTAGAAGTGCCAGCCGTGGTGATTGAACAAGCCGCTGCTGAAAAGCCCAAGGGCCGTGGTGGCGACCGCCGTCAAGGTCGCGATGGGGATCGCAACCGGAACCAAGGTGGACGCGGTGGTGATCGCAATCGCCGCGGTGGGCGTGATGGAGAGCAATCCAGAGCCGCTCGAGGTGAAGGACAAGCGGCTGCTGCAGGCGAAGCAACAGACACTCAAACCTCGACGGACAACGGTGGACGCCAAGGCAATCGCGGCGGCCGTCAACGCAATCGCGATGAACGTCCAAGCGACGCTCGTTCGGAAGCGATGCCACAGCAGGCCGCCGAAGAGCGCCTGCCAGGCTTGGCTGTTGCCTCGGATGACGATGCTGAAAACTCGGATCGTCAAGGAGGCCGTCGCCGCCGTCGCCGTGGGCGGGGTGGCCGGGGTGCCGGAGATACTGAAGGCACAGTCAATTCAGTCGCGGATGGGATGAACGATGATTCGGCAGCCTTGGTTAGCAGTGCTGACGCATCTGCCAGCCAATCGGACTCAGCGGCCAGCGAAGAAGAACTCGCCAACAAGATTGTTCAGTCCATGAGTTACGGGGAACAGGGCGTTGAGGAAGGAGCCGGGCAAGACGGTCAACGCCGTCGCCGTCGCCGGCGCCGTGGTGGTCGTCAAGGCGAAGGCCAGACCGAGGGCACTGATGAGGCAACAAACGACAGTGAACAACCCGAACTGGAATTGACCACTGAACAAATTGCTGCGGATGTGACAAGCGATTCAGAGGTGCCCACATCGGCTGCTTCGGTACCGGTGGAAACCCCTGCGGCGCAGGAAGCAGTGGCAGTGGCAGAGGCAGAAGCACCGGTCGGCAACGCCATTGCACAACCGATTGCACAGCAGGCCCCTGCGCAAATTCTGTTTACACGCGAAGCACTCAATTCGCTGGTGGATTCTGCCGGCATGTTGTGGGTGGAAACAGACCGTGAAAAGTGGAGTGTGGTTCAAGCGGAACTTGCCAACACACCGGCGCCTGTGCGTACTCCACGGGTTCGAAAGCCCGTGGAACCAACACACCATGGTGAGTTGATTTTGGTTGAAACCAAACCAGAATATCGTCGAAGCTAAGCCCTGCATGCATGGCGCGAAGGCGTATCAACATCGCCTTTGCAACCATTTAAAGCCCTGCCCTCCACTGCTGGTGGACGGTGGGGCTTTTTTATGGATATGGGCCAACGCCATTGTCGTGGCCCAATAAAAAAACCCTCCGCAAGGGAGGGTTCAAGGAAACGCCCTGGGGGCTGACCGGTGCGAATGGTCAACCCGTCAAGACAAAACTCAGTTCGAGCTCAACGCTTGAGCTCCCAGTGCGGCAGCACCTTCTTTGGAACGAACGGCGGATACTCGGCCTGCCTTGATGTCCTCGTACCAAGCGTCGTGGTGCGCCTTGGCCCAAGTTTCATCCACATAGCCATCACGCATGGCTTCCAGGGCACCTTCCATTCCGATTGAACCGATGTAAATGTGACCCATGGACATCACGATGAACAGCAGCGCCGCACTGGCGTGCAGCACATGGCTTTGTTGCATCAACAAACGGGTCTGGTCGAAGTTGGGAAAGTCCATGATGAGTCCAGTGGCCGAAACCAACACACCCAACACGGTTACTCCGCCCCAAAACCAGATTTTTTCACCCATGTTGAAGCGTCCGGCCGGTGCGTGACCCAACAAGCCTCCGCCCTTCTTCAGCCACTCCATGTCGTACTTCTCGGGCAGGTTGTCCCGAACGTACATGATGAAAAACACCACAATGCTGACAGCAAACAGGGGGCCTACAAAGTTGTGAATGACGATGGCCAGTTTTGCCAGCCACGAGTTGAGTGTTAAACCCAACACCGGTGCCAACACATACTTGCCAAACGCCATCAACAAACCAGTGATGGCCAGTGCAACAAAGCTGAAGGCCATGGTCCAGTGGGCCAAGCGCTCTGCCGAGGTAAAGCGCTCAATCAGCTTGCCTGTGCGAGGCTCAGGCAATTTGATGGGCCCTTTCACGAAATAGGCGCCCATGATAGCCAAAAAGACCAACGCGACTGCCCAACCGCCCAGCTTCAGAATCGTGCCGTTGCGCAGCTCGCGCCACACTTCACCGCTTTTGTTGATCAACACGCCGGTTTCTCGGCCTTTGGTCACGGTGGTGAAAGTTTCGCCAGAGGAAACACCACGCCAAACCGGCGCGTTGTTCAACGGTTGCTGAGTCTGCCTTTCCTGCTGCTCAACCGAGCGCTGCGTTTGTGCGGGAACACCTTCGGCATGCGCTGGGCCAAAGCCCAAGCTGAACGCCAACAACAGACCCGCCAACGAAGTACCCAGCCAATTGGCTCGAGACTCTTTGATATGCATCATGTCAGCCCTCCCTTATTTGGTGGCCGCTGCACCGTCTCGCGGAGGCGTGCGCAAATACTCGTTTTGGCCCTTGGCGCGCACGGCAAGGCTTTCTTTCCAGCCTTCCTTGTCACCGGCTTTGTATTCACCAGTGCTGTAGGTGCCACCACCGCTGCTAAATGCGGGGGTGTCAGCCTTGCCTGCATAGCCCTTGCCGCCGTTGGCGTCTTCCAGCCGACCACAGGCCGTGGTCAGCAAGGTCAACGCCACACCCGCCAGCAATACACTGCGCGTTTTCTGCATCATGCACCTCCCTTGGCGGGCGCTGCTGCTGGTGCTTCGGGTTTGCCGTAAGCAGAGCTCCAGCCCCACACCTCGGCACCCTTGCCACGCACAGTCACGCGGTTGCGGAAGATGTCGGAGACGATGTCGCCGTCACCGGCCAACAAGGCCTTGGTGGAGCACATTTCCGCGCACAGCGGCAATTTGCCCTCGGCCAGACGGTTGCGACCATACTTCTCAAACTCGGCCTGGGAATTGTCTTCCTCTGGACCACCGTTACAGAAGGTGCACTTGTCCATTTTGCCGCGCTGACCAAATGCGCCCTGTTGCGGGAACTGGGGTGCGCCGAATGGGCAGGCGTAGAAGCAGTATCCACAGCCGATGCAGAGGTCTTTGTCGTGCAACACAACACCTTCATCGGTTTTGTAGAAACAGTTCACCGGACACACCGCCATACAGGGTGCGTCTGAGCAGTGCATACAGGCCACGGAGATCGACTTCTCGCCAGGCTCACCATCGTTGATGGTGACCACACGGCGGCGGTTGATGCCCCAAGGTACTTCGTTGTCGTTTTTACACGCGGTGACACAGCCATTGCACTCAATGCAGCGCTCGGCATCACACAAAAACTTCATTCGTGCCATTTGTTATCTCCTTCGCATTCAGTGCTTAAGCAATCCGCTCAATTTGGCAGACCGTGGTTTTCGTCTCTTGCATCATCGTCACCGAGTCGTAACCGTAAGTGGTGGCGGTGTTCACAGCCTCACCACGGACCACGGGGTGAGCGCCCTCTGGGTAGTACGCCAGCAGGTCTGCACCTTGCCAATGTCCCGAGAAGTGGAAAGGCAAGAACACGGTGTTTTCGGGCACACGTCGAGTGACTTGGGCCTGAACCTGAATCTTGGCGCCGGTTGGCGTCATGACCCGAACCTGGTCACCATGCTTGATGCCACGGTCGTTCGCAGCCTTGGGGTGAATTTCAACAAACATGTCTTGTTGCAATTCAGCCAGCCATGGGTTGGAACGGGTTTCCTCACCACCGCCTTCATATTCCACCAAACGTCCAGACGTCATGATCAGCGGGAAGGACTTGCCGATGTCGGCATTCTTTTCCTGCAATGACTTGTACAAGGTGGGCAGACGCCAGAATTCCTTCTTGTCGTCGTGGGTCGGGTACTTGGCCACCAAGTCTGCACGGGGCGAGTAGATGGGCTCGCGGTGCTTTGGCACTGGGTCCGGGAAGTTCCACACCACCGCGCGGGCCTTGGCGTTGCCAAATGGATGGCAGCCATGTTTCATGACCACACGCTGAATACCGCCAGACAGGTCGGTCTTCCAGTTCTTGCCTTCTGCTTCCTTCTTCTCGGCTTCTGTGAGGTCATCCCACCAGCCTAGCATCTTCAGCATGTCCGCCGTGAATTCTGGGTAGCCGGTGGTGATTTCAGCGCCTTTGGAGTGGGAGCCATCTTCAGCCAACAGCGACACGCCATCCTTTTCCACACCAAAGTTGGCGCGGAAGTTGCCGCCGCCGTCCATCACGTGCTTGGAAGTGTCGTACAGGTTGGGAGAACCAGGGTGCTTGATGTCGGCAGTGCCATAACAAGGCCATGGCAGACCGAAATAATCACCATCGCAAGGACCACCCTCGGCTTTCAATGTGCGAACGTTGAAGGTGTGCATGTTTTTCATGTGCAACTTCAAACGCTCCGGGCTTTGGCCGGTGTAACCAATGGTCCAGGTGCCCTTGTTGATTTCACGCAGCACGGATTCCATTTCGGGTTCCATCATGCCGCCCTTGCCCTTCACCATGGTCATGCTCTTGGTGAACTGCTCACCGAAGCCCAGCTTCTCAGCCAGTTGGGTCATGATCATGTGGTCAGTGCGGCTGTCGTACATCGGCTCAATCACCTTCTCGCGCCACTGCAGCGAACGGTTGGAAGCCGTGCATGAACCTGAACATTCGAACTGTGTGGCTGCTGGCAGCAAATACACTTCACGGTTTGGATTCAAGCCGGCGGGATCGCCGGGCATCGCAGCCATGGAGGCGGTTGCAGACGGATAGGGATCGATCACCACCAGAAGGTCGAGCTTGTCCATCGCTTTCTTCATGTCCAGACCACGGGTCTGTGAGTTGGGAGCGTGCCCCCAGAAGAACAAGCCGCGAAGGTTACCGGCCTTTTGACCAATCAGCTCGGGGTTTTCAAGCACACCGTCCACCCAACGGGACACGGTCATGCCCGACTTGGTCGACATGCCTTCGGCGTAGCGCGACTTGATCCAGTCGTAATCCACACCCCAAATACGGCACCAGTGCTTCCAGGAGCCTTCGGCAACACCGTAGTAGCCGGGCAAGGAGTCTGGGTTCGGCCCAACGTCGGTCGCACCCTGCACGTTGTCGTGTCCGCGGAAAATGTTCGCACCGCCGCCCGACACACCGATATTGCCCAAAGCCAATTGCACGATGCATGATGCACGCACCATGGCGTTGCCGATGGAGTGTTGGGTTTGGCCCATACACCACACCAGCGTGCTGGGCCGGTTTTTCGCCATCATCTCGGCGACTTTGTACATCTGGGCTTCAGGCACACCGCACACCTCTTCGACTTTCTCGGGTGTCCAGTTTTCCATCACTTCTTTCTTGATGGCATCCATGCCAAAAACACGGTCATTGATGTACTTCTTGTCTTCCCAGCCATTCTTGAAAATGTGGTGCAGAAGACCAAACAGGAAGGCCACGTCTGTACCGGAACGAATGCGAACATACTCGTCCGCTTTGGCAGCCGTGCGCGTGAAGCGTGGGTCAACCACGATCCACTTGGCGCCGGTTTCCTTGGCGTGCAGCATGTGCATCATGGACACAGGGTGGGCCTCAGCCGCGTTTGAACCGATGTACAACGCACACTTGGTGTTCTGCATGTCGTTGTAGGAGTTGGTCATGGCGCCATAACCCCAGGTGTTGGCCACACCCGCAACCGTGGTGGAGTGGCAAATGCGTGCCTGGTGGTCGCAGTTGTTGGTGCCCCACATGGACACCCACTTGCGAAGCAGATAAGACTGCTCATTGTTGTGCTTGGAAGAACCAATGAAGAACAGGGAGTCAGGACCATTGGCTTCCCGCAGGGCCATCATTTTTTTGGTGATGCCATCAAGCGCCTCGTCCCAGGTGATCTTCTGGTATTTGCCGTTCACCAACTTCATCGGGTACTTCAGGCGATATTCGCCGTGACCGTGCTCGCGCAGGGCGGCACCCTTGGCGCAATGTGCACCCATGTTGATGGGGCTGTCGAACACGGGATTTTGACGAACCCACACGCCGTTTTCCACCACTGCGTCCGTGGCACAACCCACTGAACAGTGCGTACACACCGTGCGCTTGACTTCAATTTTTCCGTTGCCTGCTCCACCTTCTGCGGCAGCCTCGGCTTTTTTCACCATGCCAAATGGCAAGCTGCCTGCCACAGCACCGGCACCCACGCCAATGCCTGACCGTTTCAGGAACGTACGGCGGTCCATGGTGGCGCCCAACCTGGAGCCGATTTTGCTCAACAGGCTGTGGTTGTGGCTCGGGACCACGGCAGCCACTTTGTTTTCATCGCGTCGCTTCAACATCGAGGTCTCCTTGAATTACACCAGCAAGGTTTTGTAATAGGCCTTGACATGCTCGGTGAGCTGATAGCCCTTGCCTTGCGCGTCGGCCTGTTCTTGGGTGCCGGCGCTTTGAGCGCTTGCACCTTCCTTGCTCAATACCAATGCCGCACCCGCGGCTGCCACCCCTGCTCCAGCCCCCACCAGAAATTGGCGGCGACCCAGTGCGGGCTCTTTCACTTGTGTGGATTTTTTAGTCATCACAACACCTCCTTAAACTGCACTTTCGAAATCAAACGACTGCGCCTCTACGTCCAAAAAGACCCGCAACAGACGCCCCACGGTTTTGTAAAAATTCGCTGAACCACACTGCTCGATGGCATCGGCCAGTCGACCGTACCAAGGCGCAAGGTGTGCATGGAAAAACGCGCGTTGCTGGTCAAACGACACCGGCGGGTCATCGGCCAAAATCAAATAGCGCATCACTTCGCACAGAAAAGCCACATGGTCTTCGGTTTCCACCATGGCCTCATCACGGGTCAAACCAAACCGGGCGAGGTCGTTGCGAAGCGCCACCAAAGGCTTTTCATTCAAAAATCCAGCCAGGTAATACGAGCCGTACAACATCACGTCCGGTTTGCCCACGCCCACAAAACAGTCGTTGTACTCTTCGATGATCTGGCGAGCATCCACATCGGACACGTGGCGAATGAGCTCGGAAAATTCAAACCCGATCGGGCTGGTGATGTCCAGCTGGCTGCGGTCAATTTCACGAAAACGGGCCAAAAAGGCATCGTCCACTTTGCCCGACATCAGGGCCGACAAAAGGCCGTAAAAATCCGCTCTCGCCCAATCTTCACCGGCGAGCAGATTGTCGCCGTGCTCATGCTGGCTCATCGTTTCACCTCAAAAATCGTCATTTCATCTTTGGCACTGAACATGTCGCTCACCCGGCAGTCACCACACATCTTCAAGCGGTCTGTGTTTTGAGCAAACATGCTGTGACCACTGATGCGTTTGATCATGCTGTCGATCATGTGTTGGGTGCCAAAGGGTTTTGCACACCGAATGCAATGGAACGGGCGGGACTCATTGAGCACCTGCTTGTCACGCGCAGAAGCCGACAGGTTCAACTGGGGAATCAGCTCAATCGCGTTTTCGGGGCAGGTATTCACACACAGGCCACATTGCACACAATTGCGCTCAATAAACCGCAATTGCGGTTCAAGCGGATTGTCGACCAAGGCGGAGGCTGGGCATGCGCTGGTGCAGGACATGCACAGACTGCAACTGTCCTTGTTCACCTTTACAGCACCAAACGGGGCACCAGCACTCAGCGAAATGGGTTGTTCAGTGTTGAAAGCCACACCATTGGCCAGGTGCTCTAGGGCAAACTCCAAGCGTGTGCGCTTGGACCCCGACAATTCGAAACTGGCCGGCTTCACCGGGTTGGCAGGAATGGTGTTTTGCTCAAACAGCTTGCCCGCCTTCTCAACACTCAGCACCTGCACCCGAGCACCCAGGCCAATTGCCACCAACACTTCATTCACCCAGGCGGCCTGCGCAGCCAAGGCGCTGCCGTAATAGCCATGTTCGGAAGGGCTTTGAACAATCGACACTTGGTCAGCCCCAAAAGCCAGGGCGGACAGCCAGAGGTCTGGCCCAGCGCTGGCGCTGTGGTGAAATTCGACGGGCAGCAACGCTGCAACCTGTTTTCCACTCACCTGCCCGGCAGTGCGGCGGACATCTTCCAGCCAGTTGGCCGGCAAATCAGAACCGTGCAACACCACGTTCAAATGCTGCCCCTCGGCCAACTTGAAAGCCTTGGCAGCCTGCTTCAAGGCACGCCCCATGGCAACCACGGGTGTGTAAGCGTATTGCAATGCACCGGTGGGGCACACGCTGGTGCATGCACCGCAGCCCAAGCACAGTTGGGGGTTTACGGAGATGTGATCACCTTTGGAGGAAATCGCCTTGGTGCTGCAGGCTTGAATGCACGATGAGCAGCCGGCCAGTTCAGACCGGCTGTGCGCGCAAATGCTGGCTTTGTAATCAAAAAACTTGGGTTTTTCAAAATCACCCACCGTTTGCACCGCTTCCAGCATGGCCGCTGTCAACAGCGATGCACTGCTGCCCACATGCCAGTAACCCAAGGGTGGCTGTCGATCGGAAAACAGACCGTCGCCCGAGCAATCAATGACCAAGTCGTATTCCCGCTCGGTCACGGTGTTCAAGTCATTGAACGAAATGGCCTTAAAGCCGCCGCACGCTTTCACGCAGGCACCACTGCGGTCACAACTGTCCATGTTCACCGTCATAGACGCCGCATCAATGGACTGTGTGGGGCAAGCATCCACACAAGCCCCACAGCGCGTACACAATTCCATGTCCACCGGGTTGGATTTGGCCGTTTTAACCTTGAAAGCCCCCAGATAGCCCTCGATGCCCACAACCTTCACGGCCTGAACATTCATGGCACGGTCGGCGTGCAGACCCAAGCCTTGAGGATTCTCAATCAACAAGTCAACGGACAGACTTTTGGCCAACAGTTCGATTTGCGTCGCAAGGCTGGAGTCCCGGCACACCACGGCGAGCCGCCCTGATGATTTAAACGGCACAGAAGGAACGGGTTCTATTTGAAGTGCCGACTCGTACACAGCACGGGCTGCGATCAACGCTGCCCTGCTTTGGTCATCCAGGCTGGAAGGCTGGCCCCGCAAGGCACCGCGCAAATTGAAAAACTGAATGGGCTGGGCTCCGTTTGACGCTTGCATGGCATTGAAAACGCCCAGCTCTTGAGTACATCCGACCAAGCATTGTTCGGCGCCAGACTGTTCGACAGCGGAGAACAATTCGCCCAAACCGTCTCGACAAGCCCGCTCAACGGCACGCAATCCAACGGCTTGCTCGCCCGCCTTCCCGATCAGGGAGGCGGCCTTGTTGCCGCTACCTTGGCACCCGCATACAAATACTTCAGAGTTGGCCATGAAAAACTTTTGGTTTGTAATTTGGCAAACTTTTGCAAGGTTTGTGCCAAATTAGGTCAACTCGAAAAATGCTTTAGATTCAAACCTCTAAAACCTGAAACATTTTGACCGCCGGTAGCCTGGGTCATTTTGTCTAAGTCAAAAGCGTCAAACGGTGCGACATTTTGTCTCAACAAAGAAGGCTCAAAACACTGAAGAACCGCATGGGTATTGATTGGTATAAACCCTTACTCCAATCGGGGTTTATTGGCATCGGCCTGTACAAAATCCGATTGCAAGGGCTTATTCACTTCGACAAACCCGCTGTCGGGTTCTGCTGAAGTGGACGTTTCAGCGCACGACGTGGAAGTTGGTTCCTCGGCTGAAATCGCCGCCGGGTCGTCGGTAACCGGCGGGCTGCCCTCCACCACGGGTTCTTTGGGCCCCAAGTCCGCCTCGGCTGGTGGCTCCAAATCAGGCCGACTCAACAACTGTTTGGCCAAGGCCATTTTGTCGATGTCGGACTGCTCCAAGGGTGTAAACACGTTGTAATCGTCGATGTAGATGTCCAAGCCATCCATCACATTGAACTCAGGCCGCGAAAACAACGTCTTCAGGGCTTTGTTGCGCAGCTCTGGCGCCACCTTGTTCTGCATGAATGCAACCACGTCCCCGCCTGCCTGGACAGACTCCAAATCGGCTTCGGTGGGCAGGGGCAAGGTTTCCTTGTCCGGAATCTGCGGAGCGGCGGCGATGGGCGTTTCACCCGCGTCAGCCTGAACGTCTAATGCGGCTGGCGCCTGCGTGGTTGCCTCTGCAACCGGGACAAGCTGTTCTTGCCTTGCCTCCTGCTTGCGACGGGACCAACGACTGAGGAATCCTTCAGACATGGGTGTCATGCCTCCCGCTTCTCTGGAGCAACAAAAGACTTCGGGCGCTTACGCTGCTTGGGTTCGGGTTTATAACGCTCTGCCACCAACTCGGACAACCAGGATCGAACCGCTTCGGGCATCGCCAAGGTCTGGACTTCCTCGTTGGAATCCATCCAACGGGCGGCCTCGTCGTAGCTCAGCGTGACGTCCTCAACCGTCGGACAATTCAAGCGGTTGTCCTCCGGATAGCGCACCATGAAAAACACAAAGGGTTGCTCGGTGTCCAGGTTCAAAAAATACCCTTGCAACTCATCCTGATAAACCCGTACTGGCAGGTGAACCACATGCTCATGCAACCCATCCACAGCGACCGCCATATCGGCCGGAAACAGCGCCGATACTTGCCATCGGTGGGGTTGCCACATCGACTGCTGGGGAATTTTGGCCAGTTTCACCTGCAAGTGAAACTCACCCAAGGCCAAAAAATTTGCACTCAAAATACACCTCGAAACGTTGCCGTGCCCCAACACACAAGGCACAATTTGCACACTAGATTAAAAGATACCGTCAGGTTCGCAATAGGCATTTGCCCCACAGGGGCTTCAGGGATTGAACAATGACCGACCGAGTGATTCAACTGGTCCAGGAAGATGCACGCGTCATTCCGCTGAATACCGCAGCACCCAGCCAGCCGAGCAACCGTCCTCTGGATGTGAGGGGACGACGCTTGCACGACCTCCGGATCTCCGTGACCGATCGATGCAATTTCCGGTGTGTGTATTGCATGCCCAAAAGCATCTTTGACAAAGACTACACCTTTCTGCCCCACAAAGACCTTCTAACCTTTGAAGAGATCGAACGGATTGCCCGGGAATTTGTGGCGCTGGGCGTTGAAAAAATACGCTTGACCGGTGGCGAACCACTGCTTCGAAAAAATCTGGAAATCCTCATTGAACAGTTGGCACGGCTGAACACCCCCTCCGGCAAACCTGTTGAATTGACGTTGACCACCAACGGCACCCTATTGCCCAAAAAAGCCCGTGCCCTCAAAGCAGCCGGTTTAAGCAGGGTCACCGTAAGCCTGGATGCGATTGACGATGACGTGTTCCGAGCCATGAATGATGTGGATTTCTCGGTTCAACAGGTGCTGGACGGCATCGCCGCAGCCCATGAGGCTGGATTGGGCCCCATCAAGGTCAACATGGTGGTCAAAGGTGGCATGAATGACCACCAGATCATTCCCATGGCACGACACTTCAAAAGCACGCCCCACATTCTTCGCTTCATTGAATACATGGATGTGGGCAGCAGCAATGGCTGGAAAATGGATGAGGTCGTTCCGTCTGCACGGGTGATCAACCAGATCGCCCAGGCGTTGGGGCCGCTGAAGCCGGTAGACCCGAACTACACCGGGGAAGTGGCCGAACGCTGGCAATATTTGGATGGACATGGCGAAATCGGCGTCATTTCATCGGTCACGCAAGCCTTTTGCAAAGACTGCTCCCGCATTCGCCTTTCCACAGAGGGCAAGCTGTACACCTGCCTGTTCGCCACCAAAGGGCATGACCTGAAGCCGCTGGTCCGCTCTGCCTTGGATGTCCATGACGTGAACCAGCAACTGCGCCATGCCATTCAAAACCTGTGGGCGGTTCGAAGCGACGGCTACAGCGAAATACGCACTGCCCACACCACACAACCCCGCGACCGCATTGAAATGTCGTACATCGGTGGATGAGCCGCATGAACCATCGAATTGAATTAACCCAAGCCAGCATACCCAGCACAGTACAAATCTCCGCCATCAATGAGAACGGCGAAACCGTACCCGTGGACATTTCTGGCGAGCACCCGTTGACCTTGTACGTGGACAAACGCGAACTGCTCACCCTGATGACCCTGGGCGCGCAACCCGAGGCCTTGGTATTGGGTTGGCTGCGCAACCAGCGCTTGGTCAACAGCGTGGACGACATTGCGGCCATTCAAGTGGATTGGGAAACCCACAGCGTGGCAGTCACCAGCCGGCAACTCAAAGACACTGGCGTTCCGCTGTGGGACAACCCAGCGCATGAACGCAAACTGGAAAAGAAAACCACCACCAGTGGTTGCGGACAAGGCACGGTGTTTGGTGACTTGATGGCGGACCTGGACAACATCCAACTCAGCCAGGCTCACCAGTTGAGCCAAGAGGTGCTCTACACCGTCATGGACCGCGTGCGCAAACACGAGTCCATTTACAAACAGGCGGGTGCGGTTCATGGTTGTGCGCTGTGTTCCAATGCAGGCGACAACCGGGGCGATATTTTGCTGTTTGTTGAAGACGTGGGGCGACACAACGCCGTAGACGCCATTGCCGGGTTGATGTGGCTGCACGGCATGCAAGGCGACGACAAAATTTTTTACACCACCGGCCGTTTAACCTCCGAGATGGTCATCAAATGCGCCCAAATGGGCATTCCGTTTTTGGTGTCTCGTTCAGGCCTGACCCAAATGGGCCATGAGATCGCCACCAAGCTCGGGATCACCATGATTGGCCGCTGCCAGGGCAAGCATTACCTGTTGTACACCGGTGCAAACCGATTCATCACACTTCAAAGCAGTCAATTCGCATGAGCATCTCACCCGATCAAATCACCGCCATCATTCTGGCTGGCGGACAAGGGCGTCGCATGGGCGGCATCGACAAAGGTTTGCAAAACTTCAAAGGCGCCCCATTGGCCTTGCATGCCCTGTTGCGCCTGCAGCCCCAGGTGGGCAGCGTGTGCATCAATGCCAATCGGAACCTGGGTGTTTACGAAGGTTTTGGCGTGCACGTCATTTGCGACAAAGAGGCCAATTTCCCCGGCCCGTTGGCTGGCATGCATGCCGCACTCTATGAAGCGGATGTGCCTTTTCTGGTGACGGTTCCCTGCGATGTGCCCCGCTTTCCGCTGAATCTGGTTGAAAAGCTCAAAGCACCGTTTGAGGAAGACCCGTCGCTTCAACTCACGGTGGCCAGCACAGCCGGAAGAAGCCACCCCGTGTTTTGCATGATGCGGGTGGACGTCTATGAAAGTCTGGATGAATTCATGCGCAGCGGTGGTCGAAAAATTGACGCCTGGTATGCCAAGCTAAACCACACCGTGGTGGACTTTGACGATGTGGATGCATTCCACAACGTCAACACGCTGGCCGAACTCAAAGAGCTGGAGTCTCGTGCATGAGTACTCAGGAACCCAACCAGTTTCAAACGGTGGATGAGGCCAAAGCGGCGATTGCCCGTCAATTGCAGCCGGTGAGTGAACACCGCTGCGTGGCCATTCGGGATGCGCTCAACCAGGTATTGGCCGAGCCCATCTTGTCGCCGATTGATGTGCCATCCCACGACAATTCCGCCATGGACGGGTATGCCTTCTCAGGCTCAAGCATTGAGCCAGCCGGGCTAACCAAACTGCAGGTGGTGGGCACTGCCCTGGCCGGCAACAAATTCACCGGCAGCGTGGGCACTGGGCAATGTGTCCGCATCATGACTGGGGCGGTGATGCCCAATGGCTGCGACACCGTGGTTGTTCAGGAAAATGTATCCAGCCCGGAGAATGGTTTCATTCAGTTTGCCCCCGGCGCCGTGTCCGCTGGCGACAACCGACGCCTGAAAGGTGAAGACTTGACTCAAGGCAAGCCAGCCCTGCCTGCCGGTAAAGTGATTCGACCGGCTGATTTGGGCCTGTTGGCCTCACTGGGCGTTCCAGAGGTGAAGGTCAAACGGACATTACGCGTGGCGTTTTTCTCAACGGGTGATGAACTGCGCTCGTTGGGCCAACCGCTGGACGAAGGCTGCGTGTACGACAGCAACCGGTACACCCTGTATGGCATGCTGCGCCGCCTTGAATTTGTCGAGCCCATCGACATGGGTGTTGTGCACGACTCCCCGGAAGCCCTGGAAAAAGCCATGTGCGAAGCCGCCAGCCAAGCCGATGTCATCCTCACCTCCGGCGGTGTCTCGGTGGGCGAAGCCGACTTCACCAAAACCGTGATGCAAAAACTGGGGGCTGTAAACTTTTGGAAAATCGCCATGCGCCCTGGGCGCCCCATGGCGTTTGGCCAAATCACCAACCCAGCAGATGGCCGCTCTGCGGTGTTGTTTGGCCTGCCAGGAAACCCGGTGGCCGTGATGGTCACCTTTTACGCCTTTGTGCGCGATGCATTGCACCACCTCGCAGGCGCCCAACCGCGCCCCTTGCCCACCGTGACAGCTCGATTGGCTCAGGGTGTGCGCAAAAAAGCTGGGCGCACTGAGTACCAGCGCGTCTGGCTTGAAAGGGATGCTCAAGGGTGGGTCGCCCACCTCACCGGCGCACAAGGCTCCGGTGTGTTGCGCAGCATGTCCGAGGCGGACGGGTTGCTGGTGCTTCACCATGAACAGGGCAGCTTGAATGCCGGTGACTTGGGCGAAGTGTGGCCGTTTGAAGGCTTGATTTAAGCTCTACCTCAACCGGTGGAGTGAACCATGTGAGTGATTTTCAGGCACGGGGCTGCGCATTAACATGGGCGCACTTTTCACCCCGCGGTCTGATGCATGTCCGAGAACACCCACCCCACAGCCTTGAAAACACGGCTTGCTGCATTGGGGCACCCCTTCCATGAGCGGCTGTGGGCCCAAATCAGCCACGCCAACCCGGCCAACACCCAGCCCCCAGGGCAACCCACCCTGCCCACCGCGCTGGCGCATGCCAAAGCCTACCTGGATGCCGCCCGACTGCCTTACCGTTTGCACGAGAAAGTCACGCCGGATGAGTGGCTTCACTTGGGTACAAGGGCCTTGCGGTTTGAAGACTGGGCATTGGAAATAACACCCAGTACTGTTTCGTCCCCAAAAAAACCACAGTCGGGTTTGCAAGGCCTGTTGGATTTTTGGCGAACTTTGAGCCAAAGCCCCTGGCTCATGGATGCGATCCGCCAGTCACTGCCACAACTCAAGCCAGTCATCACCGCTTCCGTTCTCATCAATCTGCTCGCCTTGACTGGCCCGTTTTTCTCCATCCAGGTGTATGACCGCATCATTCCCAACGCGGCATACGCATCATTGTGGGCCTTGCTCACCGGCGTGGCCATTGCCTTGCTGTTTGAACACGGGTTGAAACATGCCCGGCACACCTTGCTGGAACATGCTGCAACACAAGCGGACATACAATGCGCAGACCACCTGGCGAAAGCGCTGCTCAACACCCGTCCCCAGAGCACCGACCCAGCCACCCTGCTTCAGCATCTTCGATCATTCGAACAACTTCGGGAACTGGTGTCGGGCCTGTTTCTGGTGGCCATTGTCGATCTGCCATTTTTGCTGCTGTTTCTGGCCATCATCGCCATCATTCACCCGCTGTTTCTCCTCATCGCGGGGCTTGCCACGGGTGCTGCACTGTTCACTGTTTGGCTGGCGCACCACCGCATGGCAACCTCCAGCCAGGCCCACATGCAATCCTCGCGCCATTGCCATTTGTTGTGGATTGACCAATTGGCCAATCTGGAACCCATCCAGAACTACGGCGTGCAATGGCCTGTCGCAGAAAAAATTGCCGCTGCACAACTGCGATCACGATTGGACCAAAACACCGTTCGCAATTTGCTGTTTGACAACGGCCAGTGGCTGCACCTGATCCAGCAAATCACGTGGCTGGGGTCGATTGCGCTGGGCGTGGCATTGGTGGTGGACCAACACATCAGTGTCGGTGGACTGATTGCAGTGTCCATGCTCACCCTTCGGTGCTTCGGCCCCATTCAAAAGCTGCAAAGCCAATTGGTGCACACACAATCCGCCCAAGCGCATTTCATGGACCTCAATCGCTTTCTGACTCAGTCCATGGGCTCACAAGATGAGCCTGCCGACATGACGGCGAGTGCACTGAATCACATTTCATCGGTGTCGCTGGACGCAGTCACAGCCCTGAAGCCAGGGCGCACTCCGGATGATGGTCGGAATGACAGCCATTTCCTGAAAAATGTCCATCTTCATCTGCAGGCTGGCGACCGGGTGGCCATCATTGGCGCCATGGGGTCGGGCAAAACATCATTACTGCGAGCCCTGGCAGCGCAATTGCCCTTGGCGAGGGGCCTGCTGCGAATCAATCACCTCGACCACCGGCGATTTCACCCGGCTGACTTGGGCCAACACATTGGCATGGCCCACAACCCGCCTCACCTCATTCAAGGCTCTTTGCTTGAGAACATTCGTTTTTATCGCCACCACATCAGCCCGCAAGCCTGTGAAGAAAGCCTGCGAAGCCTGGGTGCGCAAGCGTGGCTGGAGTCACTGCCAGCAGGACTGAACACCCCGATTGAACCCATGGGCGCGAATTTGTCATCGGGACAACGGCAATGGGTCTCCCTGGCCCGCGCCTTGTGTGGCAACCCAGACCTCATACTGCTGGACGAACCCACTGCATGTCTGGATGCTCAAGCTGAGCAAGCCTTCATCAACACACTGAACAACTTGCCCCCCAGTTGTACGGTCGTGCTGACCACACACCGCTTGAACCTGCTGGGGTCATGCAAACACCTTATTTTGATGCAAGGCGGCGAAATACACGCACAAGGCGGTCGGGCAGAGGTTTTGGCGGCCGCCCAGGCACTCAGCCAAGGGGGTAAAACCGCATGAAATGGCCCACCACACTCAGCCTGTCTGAACTGCGCAAATGGCAAAGCAGCTTGAACCATGCCCGGCAAATCAACTTGCGAATGTCGGTTGGTTTGCTGGTGTTGTTGTTGTGGTCGGCCATTGCAAAGGTGCCAC
This sequence comes from Limnobacter sp., assembly GCF_036405155.1. Lineage (GTDB taxonomy): Bacteria > Pseudomonadota > Gammaproteobacteria > Burkholderiales > Burkholderiaceae_B > Limnobacter. The sequence goes on from NZ_DASWYD010000006.1 coordinate 483,489, forward strand.
AAGCGGCACAAGGCGAAGCACGCGTCGTTCCCAGCCAGCGGCTCCAGGTCATCCAGGCGGTTGATGGTGGGGTCATCACAGATGTCCTGGTACATGAGGGTGAAGAAGTCAAAGCGGGTCAAACGCTGCTACAAATTGACACCACCCGTTTCTCCTCAAGTCTGCGGGAAAAGCAAGCCGTGGACGCATCCATGCAATTGCGTCAGGCCCGCCTGAAGGCCCAATTAAACCGCAGCAGTTTTGAGGTAGATGCCGACACAGCGAAAAATTATCCGGACATGGTGGCCCAAGAGCGCAAACTGCTGGACAGCAAACTGCAGGAATGGCGCGCACAGACCGACATTGTTGAGCAGCAACTGCAACAACGGCAGCGGGAACTGGATGAAGCACAAAGCCGTGCCGTGGCTGCAAAACAAACATTGGCCAGCGCCCAGCAGGAATTGGACAGCACGCGCCCACTGCTGAAAAGCGGTGCCGTGTCGCCGGTGGAGGTGCTGCGCCTTGAACGGGATGTGGTGAAAGCCAAAGGCGACTTTGAGGGTGCAACCGCACAATCCAGCCGTTTGCAATCGGCCGTTGCCGAAGCCCGAAACAAGCTACAGGAAACACGACTGAAACAGGAAAACGAAGCGCGCACCGAACTGTCAGAGGTCAAGGCCAAACTGGCCAGCCTGGAACAAAATCAGATTGAGCTGTCTGACCGCGTGAACCAAGCAACACTCAAATCGCCTGTTGACGGTTTGGTTCAACGTGTGCTTTACAACACCAAAGGTGCAGTGGTTCCTGCCGGCAAAGAAGTCATCGAAATTGTGCCCGTGGATGAGCAGCTGATTTTTGAAACCCGCATCAATCCGAAGGATGTTGCCTTTATTCGGCCAGAACAACAAGCCACCATTCGTGTTACCGCATATGACTATGCGATGTACGGTTCGCTGGAGGGACGCGTGGAATCGGTGTCTGCAGACAGTCTGACCGATGAAATGGGCCGACCTTACTTTGTTGTCAAAGTCAGCGTACCGCGCAAAAACGTGCACAGCAAAATACGCCTCATGCCCGGCATGGTGGCCAACGTCAGTATTCAAACCGAACAGCGCTCTGTTCTGTCTTATCTCACCAAACCCATTCTGCGGGGCACCGCAGAGGCATTTACGGAACGTTGACTTCCTCACAAAGGGTTAACTCGTCCTCTCCACATCGAATCACCTGTTTGGCAGGCCAGCGGGATGGAACCAAACTCCCGCCTGGGTTTACACACCAGACACGAGGAACGAGAGGACGATCATGAGCGAGAAACCCCAAATACCCGCACAGAATTGCGACCCAAGCACCTTGGGCATTGCCCGCAAAGCCCCCAAAAACCTGAAGAAAAAACCAGAGGTTGAATGGGTTGTCCAAATGGGTCCATTCACAGATGGGCACATCTCATCTCCAGAGCTGGTGCGCCCCCTGGAAGGTCCGACCGATTGGGTCATCAAACCCAAGGATGGCACCATTCATCCGCTGGAGGCAAACCAAACGCCTGAGAAGGGTGTGATTCGCAAATATGTGACCGTTGGTGCACAGGATCATGAAGTGCCCTCCGATATCCTGAAAATCAGCGATGGCTATGTGGTTGACCGTCGTCACGACGATGTTCAGCCCGACCTGACCAAGCGTGTGACTGAAAACGGTGGTCCCCCACCCGTGGATCCGAATGAACGGATCCTCACTGAAATCATCACCAAAACAACGAAGGAAACCACCGTTGGCGAAAACAACAATGGTGACCCACCCCCTTGCAAACCCTGCGATCCCTGCCCGCCTTGCGAGCCGAAGGTGCCCGATTGCGACACGCATGTTTGCAAAACACCCATTGATGCAAAAGACGACTGTGCCACCACAAAAGGGACCTGCCCAGTCACGATTGATGTGTTGAGCAATGACAAAGGGTGCGGTGAGCTCATCATCAAGAATGCTACAGCAGAACATGGCACCGTCGAAATCGTGAATGGCGAGTTGAAATACACCGCCAAAGAAGGTTTCCACGGTCAGGACGTCATCACGTACACCATTGGTGACCACGGCTGCCTCACTGACAGTGCCCATGTGGTGGTGGATGTGAAGGACACGCCTTGCCCACCACCCGTGCCGGAATGTCCACCACCGGTGCCGGAGTGCACTCCCCCCACGGCAGAGTGCCCTGCACCACCTGTGCCCCAGTGCCCGCCCCCTCAACCCGATTGCAAACCCGAGCCTTCGGATGTGTGTGATGGCAAAACAACCAGCATGCACGACCAGCAATGGGACTCCAAAGCCTATGACGGCAGCATTTTGCACAATGTGGAAGAACACATGAACAGCATTTTGCAAACCAAAGAGGCTGTTGGGTCAAATTTTCAGCAGCACATGCAATCGTGGGCGAACGCTGTGTATTCAGCCGACCACAGCATGGCGTCCTCTCAACTGGTCGAGCAGCACGCTTTGGCCACCGTTTAAATTTTTTCGCTTTGCTCACACGCCCATGACCCGACACTTCGCCTTGAAAACATTGCCACTCGCCCTCCTCTCTACTTGGGTGGTTTTGCATGATCTGCCAGCGCTTGCGCAACAGACCGCCAACGATGCCATGACTGGCGCGCAGATTGGGCAGCCCGTATCACCGGATGTACCCGGTGCTGCCGAGCCAGCGGAAGCTGCGCAGCCCAATCCGCTGCGTGACAGCGTGGTGCTCGGGCTGGAAAGCAACCCTGCGTTAAGCGCCGAAGTGTCGGGGCTGTCTGCCCAAATTGAAGAAGCCAATGTGAAGTTTGGCGGCTTGTTGCCCACAGTCGATTTGCGGGGTTCCGCAGGCCGTGAAAAAACGAAAATTGATGGCGTCGGTTCACGAACCTACAACGCCAACTCGTATGGCATTGAAGCCCGCCAGAATGTATTCAATGGTTTTGCTTCGCAGTCCCGGTATTTGGCGTCCTACGCGGATGCCATGCAGTCCTACTACCGTTATTTGAACAAGGCCAACCAGGTGGCTTTTGAAGCCTCAAGTGCGCACATAGATGTGTCACGCGCGCAGGCATTGGTCAAGCTGGCTGAACGCAACCTGAAAGTTCATCAAGACCTGATGGCCAAAATTGATGAAAAAGTAAAAAGCGGTGTGGCCCGTGAGTCTGACCTGGAACAGGCTCGAAGCCGATACACCCTGGCATTGAGTAACCTCGCCACCGAGAAGGCGAATGCCTTTACTGCGATGAGCAATTACCAGCGCATCACCGACCGCGTATGGCCCATCAACGATGAAGGCCAATACGTACTGCAGGCCAATTTCGAGGTGGACAATGTTGAACGCCTGGTGTTTGCACTGAATACCCACCCATTGTTGCGGGCTGCCAATGCAGCCATTGAAGCATCAAAACAAGCGGTAACCGCCGCCAGCGAGGGCTTCTACCCCCGTATTGATTTGCGTGCGAAAAGTGACGTGTACAGCAATTACCTGTCCACCTTCGATGAGCGGCAAATTTCATCGGTGGATGTATTGGCCAGCATGAACCTGTATCGGGGTGGTGCCGACTCTGCCAGCCGAAACGCGGCTATTCACCGAAAAATGCGGGCACTGGATGACAAGCTGGTGACCTGTAGAGCCATTCGCCAGAACAGCCAAAACGCCCTTTTTGACGTGAACAGCTTGCAACGCAAACAAAATTATTTGCGGGCGCAAACCGAGGCCATCACCAAAGCCCGCGCTGCCTACGAGCAACAATTTGCGGTTGGGCGTCGCAGCCTGCTTGACCTGTTGAGCGCAGAGAACGAGTACTACCAGGCCCATCGCGGACTGATTAACATTGATGCGGACCTCAGCGTGGCCAAGCTGCGTTTGTTGTCAGCCACGGGGCAGCTGATTGGCCTGTTTGGCGTGGATGATTTGGTGAAAGCCGGTGAACCGGTCAAGCGACAAGTCATCCTTTACAAAGAGCAAACCCAGACGGGTGCTGAGGCTGAAGGTTGTCCAGCCGAACTGATCAACATCCAGGGCTTCCAGATGCCCAACATTGGATTTGATGATGCATTCAAGAAGGTGAGCAATGACCCGCTGCCCAGCGCGCCTGAGCCCTTGGTTCAACAGGATGTGAACAGCAATGCACTGCCAACCATGCCGGTGAACATGAATCTGCAGGCCCCGCCCAAAACGGCGGAAACAGTTGACCCGGCCACCGTGTCGAAAAACCTGATTGCACGCACTGGTGATTGGTTAAAGGCCTGGCAAAGCAAAGACGTGAATGCGTACATTGCATTTTATTCACCCACGTTCAAACCAGAGCAAGGCAATTACGAATCTTGGGAAATCAACCGGCGCGAACGGTTGAGGTCCGCAGCAAAAATTGAAATCGACATGACCGATGTTCAGGTGGTGCCGAACTTCGACGATCCAACCATTTACGAGCTGACCTTTACCCAGAATTATCGCTCCAACAACTACCAGGAAAAGTCCAAGAAAACCCTGACCTGGAAACAGCAAGGTGGACAATGGCAAATTGTTCGGGAACGCAACGAGCCCCTGACAGCCGCACCAGCAAAGTCAGCAAGCCCGGCACACAAAACCGGCAAAATGACGCAACTGTAAAAACCCGGGGGGCGTACACTGCCCTCTTGGTTTAACACCCTCAGGTTCGAACTGAATGCCTTAGCATTTCAAGCACAACCAATTTATTCAGGCTTAATGCACCCGCTTCCCGGAATACGCCACAACCAGACCGGGGTACCCGAAAATTATCGAGGGAATTGAATTCCCCGCCCTGCTCAACACCACCATGTGGCACACGGCTGGCCCTGACCACGTCAATGCCTGCGAGCAAACAATCTCGAAGCACAGGCACCAGAGTCTCAGGAATGTTGCCATGGCCTGGTGCCGCAACCACCACCGACTGCACATGGCGTTTGAATGCTGACTCCACCGCATGCAACGGCGCGGGCCCCGGCGTGCAATACACCACAGGAACCTCCACCTGTGTAAACCGATCGGGATCGAAGTCTACATACTGACCAGCACAGGGCCCATCCGCATCCATGCGTTCCGCAAATGCGCCGTCTGTGGGTGGCTGAAACGCTGCCACACCGGCCGTGCTCCATTTTGTGACCTTCTCAGCGGGTATAAAACGACCCTGCATCGCCAACCCAAGGGGCGACGGGCCCAAATCGCCTGTTGATGCCCAGGCAAATGCCTGCCGTAGGTTGCTGGGCCCGTCTGCATCCGGATGGTCTGATGGCAGCATGGCGGCCACAAACAGTATGGCCTTGGTACGCAAGGCCAAGGGAATTGTGAGGTGCAAAAAATACAAGGCATCTTCGGCAGTGTCCGTGCCATGCGTCACGATGACCGAATCGACCGCCGGGTCGCGCAAAGCCTTCAACACGGCCTCACGCAAAACCACCAAATGCTGCGGTGTTAAATCCTGGCTGCCAATGCTGTATGGCTGATCAACCGTCCAATGTGCAGCGGTCAGCAAATCAGGTGTGGCTTGCAGCAGTTGCTCTGCGCTCAGTTGTGCTGCGGAATACGACCAAGGGGCAGCTTGTGCGGCAGGTGCATGACTCAAGCCCGCAATCGTGCCCCCGGTGGCAATCAGATGCAGCCGAGGCAGGCTCATGGTGTGAGCCCTTCATCGTCGTCTGAATCGGCACCTGCCGTGCCGTCATCGCCCTGCCCAACGCCCAAAATCTGAATGGCTTGCTGTTCAGGCAGCATGTCCAGCCCTTTCAGTTTGCGCTGCATGACGCGTGAACGCTGCTCCGCACCCTCGATGTTTCTGGCAGCGCGCTCCAGGGTGTCTTTGGTTTTGGCGAGCACATCACCAAATTTTCCGAACTCGGTTTTGACTGCACTCAAAATGGTCCATACCTCGCTGGAGCGTTTCTCAAGAGCCAATGTTTTAAAACCGAGCTGCAAGGCATTGAGCAACGTGGTCAAAGTGATAGGCCCCGCCACCGTGACCCGGTGAACGCGTTGAAGTTCATCAACCAAACCTGGGCGCTTGACCACCTCGGCATACAGGCCTTCGGTGGGCAAAAAGAGAATGCCAAAGTCGGTGGTGTACGGCGGTGCCAGGTATTTTTCGGCGATGCTCTTGGCCTCCAGCCGCACAGCCTGCTCCAGGGCTTTGGATGCAGTGGCCACACCATCGGCATCGGCCCTGTCGAAGGCTTCCAAGAGCCGTTCGTATTGTTCCTTGGGAAATTTGGAGTCGATGGGCAGCCACACCGGCTTGTCGTCTTCCTTGCCCGGCAGGCGAACCGCAAATTCAACAATATTGCTGCTACCGGGTACCGGCTTGATGTTTTGGCCAAACTGGGCTGGGGTCAGCATTTGCTCCAGCAAGGCCTGCAACTGCACTTCGCCCCAGGTACCGCGGGTTTTAACGTTGGTGAGCACCCTTTTTAGGTCGCCAACACCCGTGGCCAGGCTTTGCATTTCGCCCAAACCTTTGTACACCTGTTCAAGTCGATCACTCACCTGCTTGAAAGACTCGCCCAGGCGTTGTTCCAGCGTGGCGTGCAGCTTTTCATCCACGGTGCGTCGCATTTCCTCCAGCTTGCCTGCATTGTCTTGTTGAATGTCCTTCAGCTTCTGCTCCAGGGAGAGGCGGATTTGATTCAACTGGTCATTGATGAGCCCATTGGTGCGGTGTAGGGTTTCAGCAAACTGGTTTAATCGTTCAGCCTGCAATTGCGAACCCTGTGAAAACTGTTGGCCCACAACCGTCTGCAAGCCTTGCAGCAATTGTTGGGTTTCGGTCCGTTGTTGTGCCAGGTTGCCCTGTAAGCCCTCTGCTTGGCGGTTCAAACGGGCTTCAACATCCAGCCCCATTTGGTGCAATTGCTTGGCCAGTTCGTCACTTTGAAAACGTTGCTGGGCCAGCGCATGGCGCACCCCCTCAAGGTCGGATTGAAGGGTTTGCAGGGGCAACAGCAACGCTTCTGCCTCGCCACCCTGGCTTTTACGCCACAGCACCCACATGCCCAACAATTGCAACAAGCCCAAAACCAGCAATACAGGCATCAACCAATCCATCATGCTGTTGCTCATTGAATGTCTTCGCCTTTGATGGTGATGCCGGGAATGCCGTTGGTCCCGGAGGATGCACTCGTACCCGAGGGCATTCCAACTTTGGCGCTACCCGGTGGGTCGGCCTGGTTGCGCATCCAGTCAGCCGTTCTGAAAAACGACATCATGAGCCCTTCAATCACCCGCTCTGGAAGTTCAAGCACACGCAGCGCATGCACCATGCACAGCAACCATTGATCACGCTCGCTGCTGGCAATGGGGAATGGCATGTGGCGCATGCGCAAACGAGGGTGGCCAAATTGCGGGCTGTAAAGGTCAGGGCCGCCCAACCAACCCGATAGAAACAGGTAAAACTTTTCACGGGAATGGTCGAGGTTGGCTGGGTGCAACCGTCGGATGACCGCATAGTCCGGGTTTTGATCCATCTCGTCATAAAACGTATCGACCAACCGGCGCACATTGAGCAATTGCTCGTCCGTGGTGTTGCCGAAATAGTGAATGGGTGGCTGGGTTGGAGCCAACTGGTTTGAAGCGGATTCTGTGGTCATGCGATGGTGTGGTGTGCGTGAATGTTTCTTATTGTAGTCGATCACCACAGGTCGTCGATGACCATAGGCTGTCCAGGACTACACCCACCGCAGCGTTTGCATCACCGGTGCATTGCACACCCGGCGCACCGACCACGCCCCAAATACCACCGACACGGTCACACCGCCCAACACGCCGGCGATCACATACAGCGGTGAAACGGTGTAATCAAATTCAAACACGAAGCGGGCAACACCCCAACCCAACCCTTGTGCAGCCAGGGCAGCCACCAACCCCGCCAGCCCTCCCAGAAGTGCCAACTCAACCCAGGCTGCACGCTGCAGTTGCCCACTGGATGCACCCATGGCCCTGTACAAGGCTGATTCTCGCAAACGGCCACGAACCCCCGTCAACACACAGGCCACCACCACCAAGCCACCCGCAGCCACAGTGAACAAAAACACAAATTGAACAGCACGGCTGACCTGCGCCAAGATGTTTCGGAGCTGGCCAATGATGAGGGCTGTATCCAGCACTGTCAGGTTGGGAAACTCCCGAACAAGTTGACGCGACACCGACACGGCCTGATCTGGCGGCAGGTACACCGACGTGATCCAGGTTTGGGGGAAATCTTTGAGCACCGCGCTGGGGAAAATGACGTAAAAATTCACCTCCATCGAGTCCCAACGCAGGTCGCGAATGCTGGTCACCGTGGCCTGCAAAGGGCTGCCCGCCACATCGAAGCTGAGTACATCACCCAGTTTCAAACCCAAGCGCTCGGCCATGCCCTTTTCAAGAGAAACCTCAGCGCCCGCTTTTCCGTTGGGGTCAAACCATTGACCAGCCTGAATGCGGTTGTGGCTGGGCAACTGGTCTGTAAAACTGAGGTTGAATTCACGCTGAACCAAGGCCTGTGCACGTTGGTCGCTGTAGGTGTCTGCCGTGATGGTTTGTTGATTCACGGATGTCAGTCGACCACGGACCATGGGGTACAGCCGCACAGGTCCCTCGCTGGCGGAACTGAGGGTCGATCGAACACCCTCCACCTGGTCTGGCTGAATGTTGAACACAAAGCGGTTGGGTGCATGGTCGGGAACGACGGCACGCCAACGGTCCAGCAAATCCCCCTGCACCACGGACAGCATGAGCAAGGCACTCAAACCCAACGACAATGCCACACCCTGCACCACCAACAGGCTGGTGCGACGGGCCATGCTTTGAAACACGTCAATGCGGGCTGCGCGTTGCGCCACTTGGCGACTGGCCACATACAAGCCCTTGAGCAATGCCCAGAACACGCCGGCAAAAACGGCTGAGGTGAACAAAAAACCACCGAACAGCAGCAAAGCCAGGGTGCGGTTATCCACCATGAGCAAACACACCACCAAAGCAGCCACCATGCCCAACAGCACAGAACCCGCCAGTTGCAAACGGCCCGTGCGCAAAGGCCGTGACCTGAGCACTGCAACGGCAGGGGCCTGGAATGCCAACCAGGTGGGTGCGGCACCAAAGCCCAGCAGCAGCACCGCAGACAGCACCATACCCAAGGGTAAGAAATACAAACCCGCCAGGGGCAGCTCGACCGTGATGAGGCCAGACAGCAATGCCATGAGACCCCAATGGGCCAACCAACCCAGGCCAACACCCAGAAGCCCGGTGATCAACGTGAGCCCCGCAAGGCCGGCCAATTGCAAACGCAACAAATGCCGCGGCGTGTAACCCAGGCTTTTGAGCAGAGAGAGTTCTTCGGCTTGCTCTCGCGCAAACAAATGCGACACCAGGGCAATGCCCACGCAGGCCACCAAGGTGCCGATCAACGCGGCCATGGAGAGAAAATCACGGGCGCGGGTTAACGTGCCATTCACTTCGGGGCGGCCTTTGGCGAGGCTTTCTAGTTCCTCCTGCGGTGTCAGCAAGGGCTTGAGCTGGGCGGTAAAGGCACTCAGCGTGCTGGCCGGGCCGACAAAATAGGTGCGCCAGGTGGCGCGCGACCCCATGCCCAGCAAATGCGTGGCGGCCAAATCGGCCTGATTGAACATGACCCGCGGTGCGAAGTTGACAAAACCACCACCCCGGTCGGGCTCAACCAAAATGGTGCGGGTAACAGACAACTGCAGGTCGCCAATGGTCAGCCTGTCGCCCAAGCTGAGGTTCAAACTGCCCAACACCCCTTGGTCTACCCAAACCTCGCCGGGTTTGGGGCCGTGCGGTGTGTCGTCCACAGCACCATCCAGCCCCTGGGTTTTAAGCATGCCACGAAGCGGATACGCCCCACCCACCGCCTTCATCGAGACCAACAGGTCCGTTTTGTCAGAAGGCAGCACACTTGGAAACTCCACGCTTTCGGCTTTCTTCAAGGTGCTGTAGGGGGCTTGTTGCGTGAGCGCCTGCCAGGGCGAGTTGGCCGGGTTTCGTTTGGTTTCAATCACCAGGTCGCCACCCAGCATTTGTGCGGCGTCCCGCAACAGGGCCGCTTCAATTCTTGCTGAAAACACACCCACGGAAGCAATGGCTGCAACGGCCAACACCAGGGCCGCAAACAGAATGCGAAAGGAAGCGCGCCGGCTTTGTTGAAGCCAATAGGTGGAAAATGACAAGGAAGCCATGGCTGAAACAATGAGGTGCAACGATCAACCAGTGTAGGACATGAGGCGCCAAGGTCGGTTCCGAGTGATGCGCTGCAATACAGGAATTTGCGGCATACGGACCAGGAAACCCGGAAAAAAATGACCGACCGTGCTAATTTGAGCGAAGATTCGAAATTTTTTAGTTACTGCGAAGTAACATACAGAACTTAATTACAAAAAATTGCCGATTTTTTAGGAGACGGTAACGTGTCGGATGCATTTCCCATTCTGAATTCCCCACTGGACCTGGGTTTCACCACCCTGCGCAACCGCATCATGATGGGCTCAATGCACACGGGCATTGAGGACAAATACAAGGACTTTGACAAGCTGGCGGCCTATTTTGAGGCCCGCTCCAAAGGCGGCACCGCGCTGATTGTCACGGGTGGATTTTCGCCCAATCTGGAAGGCTGGCTGTACCCGTTTGCCTCAAAAATGAGCAGCAAAGGCGCCATTAAGCCACACCAAAAAATCACCGAAGGCGTGCACAAGCACGGTAGCAAAATTGTGATGCAGTTGCTGCACGCAGGCCGCTACGCCTACCACCCTTTGAGTGTGTCGGCATCCAATATCAAAAGCTCCATCAACCCGTTCAAGCCCCGCGAAATTGGCGACTTCGGCATTCGCCGCACCATTGCGGCCTTTGCGAAAGCCGCGAAACTGGCGCAAGAAGCCGGTTACGACGGTGTGGAGGTGATGGGCTCGGAAGGCTATTTGCTGAACCAGTTCATTTGCAAACGCACCAACCGCCGCACCGACCGTTGGGGCGGACCGGTTGAAAACCGCGCGCGACTGTCGGTTGAAATTGTTCGCCGCATTCGCGAAACCGTGGGGCCCAACTTCATCATCATTTACCGCCATTCGCTGCTTGACCTTGTGGAAGGTGGCAACACCTGGGAAGAAGTTGAATACATTGCCAAAGCCGTGGAAGAAGCCGGTGCAACCCTGCTGAACACTGGCATTGGCTGGCACGAGGCCAAGGTACCCACCATTGTGACCTCGGTGCCCCGCGCTGCGTTTGCTGAATTGACGGCGCGCTTGAAGAAGACCTTGCGCATACCGGTGATTGCATCCAACCGGATCAACAAGCCGGATGTGGCTGAGAAGCTGTTGGCAGAGGGCCAGTGCGACATGGTGTCGATGGCCCGTCCATTGTTGGCCGACCCCGAGTTTGCCAACAAAGCCAAAGAAGGCCGGGCCGATGAGATCAATGTGTGCATCGCCTGCAACCAGGCTTGCCTGGACCATGCATTTGGCGGCAAGCGTGTGAGCTGCCTGGTGAACCCGCGTGCCTGCCACGAAACTGAAATTGTGGATGCACCACTAACCCGCAAAAAGAAAATTGCTGTGGTGGGTGCTGGCATGGCTGGCCTGGCCGCATCGACGGAAGCAGCGCGCCGAGGCCATGCTGTGGTGCTGTTTGAACAAAGCGGCCAAATTGGTGGCCAGTTCAACATGGCCAAAGTGATTCCAGGCAAAGAAGAGTTTTATGAGACGCTGACTTACTTCAATGCCATGCTGAAAAAAACCGGTGTCACGGTGAAACTGAACACCCGCGTAACGCCTGAGTTGATTCGCGAAGGCCAGTTTGACGAGGTGATTTTGGCAACCGGTATCAAGCCACGCACGCCGGGCATTGAAGGGGTAGACCACCCCAAGGTGATGAGCTACATCGACGTGCTGCTGCACAAAAAACCGGTGGGCCAGAAAGTGGCGGTGATTGGCGCAGGCGGCATTGGTTTTGATGTGTCGGAATACCTGACCCATGACTTTTCACACCCCTCCCCCACGCTCGATCTGGAAAGCTGGAAAAAGGAATGGGGCATTACCTTTGACCCCAACAACGCCGGTGGTATTGACCGCGTGATGCCGCAACCACCCGCACCTGCACGTGAAATTTGGCTATGCCAGCGCAAGGATGAACCGCTGGGCAAACGCCTGGGCAAAACTTCGGGCTGGGTGCACAAGGCCAGCTTGAAAAGCCGCAAAGTGCACTTTATGCAAGGTGTGGAATACCTGAAGATTGACGACCGTGGACTGCACATCATGAGTGCTCACGGACCGGAAATTCTGGAAGTGGACAACATCATCATTTGCGCTGGCCAAGACCCCTTGCGCGAGATGGAAGAGCCCTTGAAGGCCCTGGGCATTCCCGTTCACCGCGTGGGCGGTGCCGACGTGGCCGCCGAACTGGATGCCAAGCGGGCCATCAACCAGGCCACACGCCTGGCCGTAACGCTTTAATTGCAGCACTTTATTTTTAGGAATTGACATGACACAGAAATCGATGCTGCAAAAGGTTTATGCCCAGGTTGACAAGTTGCCTACGCCGCTGAAAACCCGGGCATTCACAGCTATTTTTGGCCGTGCAGTGAAGTTCTTTCGCACCACAGGCTGCAAATTTGAGTGGATTGAAACCAATCACGCCATCGTATCCATCAAAAACAAAACAGCCCTGCAAAACCACATTGGTGGTTTGCACGCGGTGGTGATGTTGATGACCGCTGAATCGGCCACCGGCGCCTTGGTGGGGTTGAATGTCCCGGCAAACGCCATTCCCGTCATCAAGCGCATGGAAGTGGATTACCGCAAACGTTGCAGTGGTGACTTGCGCGCCGAGGCCATGTTGACGCAAGAGCAAATCACCCTGATGCAAACCCAGGAAAAAGGCGAAGTGGATGTGGCGGTAACGGTGACCGACAGCGAAAGCAAGGAACCGATTTTTGTGCGCGCCGTTTGGGCGTGGACACCGAAGCGATAAGTTCAGGAGACTGTGCGCATGGCCCCGTTTGAATTTCGGACTGTACACCGGTTGGTGTGTGAATCAGGCAGCGCCTTGCGACTGCCGGACATTTTGACGCCGCTGCTTGTTGAGCGGGGCTTGAGCACAGCACGCCTGTTTGTGTTGGTTGATCCGTTCATTCAAGCCACCACAACTTTCCAAGCGATTATTGCCGCCCTGCAAGCCAAAGGCCACAATGTGCTGGTGAGCAGCGATGTAGAACCCGACCCACCCGAAGCATTGGTATTGCGTGTGGCCGAGGAGGCCAAAACTTTTCAAGCCGACTTGGTATTGGCCATTGGCGGTGGTTCTACACTGGATGTGGCCAAACTGATTGCGGTGCTGGCCAAGGGCAAGCAGGCGCTGCAGGCCATGTATGGCGTGGGCAATGTGCACAGCGACCGCTTGCCCTTGGTGCTGCTGCCCACCACATCGGGCACCGGCAGCGAGGTGACCCCAATTTCGATTGTGACCACCGGCGCCGACACCAAAATGGGCGTGGTCTCACCGGTGCTGTACGGCGATGTGGCCGTGCTGGATGCCGACTGGACCCTGAGCCTGCCGCAACACGTGACCGCCGCCACGGGCATTGACGCCATGGTGCATGCCATTGAGGCTTACACGTCCAAACGCTTGAAAAACCCCTACGCCGACTTTTTGGCCTGTGAGGCGCTTCGCCTGTTGGCGGCCAACTTGCACACCGTGTGCCAAGAGCCCGGCAACCGGGAAGCGCGACAAGCCATGATGCTGGGCGCCTGCATGGCAGGACAAGCATTTGCCAATTCACCTGTGGGCGGTGTGCATGCACTGGCCTACCCGATTGGCGGCATTTTCCATGTGCCGCATGGCTTGAGCAATTCACTGGTGTTACCGCATGTGCTGACCTTCAACAAGCCAGCGGCTTTGCAGTGGTATGCAGAGTTGGCGGTGGTGGTCGGTTTGGGCTCATCGAATGAGCCTGCAGCAGCTCTGGCAGACCGTTTTATTGACTGGACTGCCACCTTGTCGCCCAGCACAGGCTTGCCGGTAAAACTTCGCGACGTGGGCATTGCTGAAAAGGACCTCGACACCATGGCCCAAGCCGCCATGCTGCAAACCCGTTTGCTGTCGAACAACCCCAGAGAGATTGACCAAGCCGCAGCACGCGCCATCTATGCTGCTGCATTTTAAATACCCATGACCATGACCGCGCTTTCCAGCTACCCGCACCAACAAACCGTTCAAACCCGCTGGCATGACAACGACATTTATGGCCATGTGAACAATGTGGTGTACTACAGCTACTTTGACAGCGTGGTGAACCGCTTTTTGATTGAGCAGGGCGGACTGGATATTCACGGCGGCGACACGGTTGGTTTTGTGGTGGAAAGCCAATGCAAATACCACAAACCCCTTGCCTACCCCGACACCATCACCGCTGGCCTGCGGGTGGGCAAGCTGGGCAACAGCTCAGTGCGCTACGAGCTGGCGCTGTTTAACCAAGCCGGTGAACTGTGTGCGGATGGGCATTTTGTGCATGTGTTTGTGAACCGCAGCACCAACCGCCCCACACCGCTGCCTGAGCGCATTCGGGCAGCCCTTGAAGGCCTGCTTGGTGTATAGTTCTGCTCACCATGAGCGCCGACCATACACCCCCCTCCCTGTTGACCACCACCGAAGATGTGGAGGCCCTGTGCCAAAGTTGTGGCGTGTGTTGCTCCACATTCCGGATCAGTTTTTACTGGGGCGAAACCACGGCCTCTGAAGGGGGTTATGTGCCGGAAGACATGACCCAACAAATGAACCCGTACCGGGCCTGCATGAAGGGCACTTCACAAAGCAACCCGCGGTGCATTGCTTTGGCAGGCAACATTGGCGAATCGGTGAGCTGCACCATTTACCCCAACCGGCCCAGCCCCTGCCGTGAGTACGATGTGTTCGATGAACAGGGCGAACTGAACCCCCGATGCAACCAGGCCCGTGCCAAACACGGCATGCCGCCCTTGAATGTGAAACGTCAAATCAACTGACCGCGGGCAACACTGTTCACCACGGTACGAATCATTTTCGCGTTGTCCACCGCTTGCGGTATATCTCCATGCACACACAGGGTGTGCGCCTTCACCACCACGGGCTCGCCCAATTCGGATTGAAACGGCGTGTGATTCAACATGGCCAGGGTTTGCTTTTTCAGTTGATCAGGATCCCGCACCATGGCATGCGCAAACTGGCGCGGCACCAAACGCCCCTCGCGGGTGTAGGCCCTGTCGGGAAATGCCTCTTCCACCACCTCAACACCCGCACTGCGGCACCACCCTACCTGTGGGCTACCCGCCAGCGCCAACAGGCGGCGTCCAGGAAACCGTTCCATCAGGCGAACCAACAACTCGGCCACATCGGGGTTGACCGCGGCATCGTTGTACAACTGCCCATGCGGTTTGATGTGCGCGGGTGTCAAACCCACTCGTGAAGCCACTTGTTCAAACGCCTCCACCTGCCGACACAACTCGTCCAACAAACGATTCAACGGAATGTCGGGCCTGCGGCGGCCGAACCCCTCCCGGTCGGGGTAACTGGGGTGCGCACCCACCACCACATGGTGGGCGAGGGCCAATTCACAGGCGGTTTGCATGGACAACGCATCGCCCGCATGCCCGCCACATGCAATGTTGGCCCAGTCCACCAATGGAAACAAATCGCCATCGGCACCGCACCCCTCGCCCAGGTCAGCGTTGATGAAAATGCGTGTGGATGTGTTCAAGAATGTCCTGCCGTTCTTTGTCATGTTGCTGGTTCAACTGCACTGCTTTCGCGACATCCACCAGCCTGAAACGAATGCGCTGACCAGGTGCCGCCTGGCCCAACTTCCACAACTCACAGTGCAGCACGCTGGCCAGGCGTGGGTATCCGCCAGTGGCCTGCGCGTCCCACATCAGCACCATGGGTTGCCCGTTGGGTGGCAATTGAACAATGCCTGGGTGCACGGCATGTGATCGCATCGCCGGCATGTTGTGGGTGGGCAAGGCACGGTGGCCTTTTAAACGGTAGGCCTGGCGGCCACTGGCAGCTTCAATCACGTAGCGCTGCCCGGTGAACAACTCGTGCCCGGTGTGGCCCAAGTGTTGTAATTCGGGGCCGGGCAAACAATGAATGTCCAATGCGGTTTTGCTATCGCCGGCCTCGCGCCAAATGGCCACAGGCATGGCCAAGGTGGGTGCGTGTGTTCGCGGTCCCCGGTCAAACCGGTCGTGGTCCACCACATCCACACGAATTTCGTCACCCGCTTTGAATGCACGGCCCGCGTAACCGCCAAACCCGCCAGCCAGGCAAGTACCCCGCGCGCCCAATACCTCGGGCACCTGAATACCGCCCCGCACACACAAGGCGGTCACCAGGCTACTCAGTGCGGGATGAACCTGAACAATGTCGCCCACATCCACTTGTACAATTCGACCACTGGTGATGAGTGCTTTGTTCACTTTCACCTGACCACTGCGGGTGGCCAGCATGAACGCACCGGGTTTACTCGCCACCAGTTCAAACGAGCCCATGAACTCCAGACCAGCGTCGCCCGGATGGTTGCCCAGCGCCACGTTGGCCAAGGCGAATGAATACGGGTCCATCACACCACCCAAGGGAACGCCCTGCCCCAGCCCCCCAAAACGCCCCAGGTCGGACACCAGGCCCAAGCCCTGCGCTTTGACCACCTTAAACATGCCCTGCCTCCACAAAGCGAACCCGGTCGCCAGGCTGAAGCACTGCGGGCGGTTGCTGTTCCGGATTGAACAGCGGCAATTTGGCCTGGCCAATGAGGTGCCAGCCACCCGGGCATTCACCGGGGTAAATGGCGGTGTAGCCGGCCGCAACGGCCACACTGCCCGCCGGCACCCGGCTTCGCGGTGTACTCAGGCGTGGCAAATGCAGTGCCTTCGGCGTGCCCTGCAAATAGGCAAACCCCGGAAGGAAACCCAAAAACTGAACCGTGTATTCGGCCTGTGTGTGCAGCGAAATGAGCTGTTGAGCCGTGCAGTGAAGTGCCGCGCAAACCTGATCAAAATCGGCACCGTGCGATGGACCATAGGCCACTTCAATGGTGTGCAAACGGGAGGTGGGTGCCGTTGGGGTTGGACTGGCGTTGGCAAGCGCAGTTTGCTCTGCCACCTGCCTCAACACCTGTGCCATGAACTGAACCGACGACGGGGGCACATTGAAGACTGCGGTGATGGACTGGTCTGCCAAAACCCATTCATGCGAGGGCCAATCGAGCGATGCGCTCCATGTTTTCAGCGCGGACCACAAAGCCAGCAGTTGTTGTGCATGGCGTTCAGACGACAAAACCCGGCCGTGCACATCCAGTTGCAAGGCCCGGTCGGAAAGCCAATAAATGTCAGGCTGCTTTGCTTTGATCACCGTCTCCATCAATGGTGCGCAGTGTGTTGCCACCAATCGGAATGCGTCGGGGCTTCATCTGCTCGGGAATCACCTTCAGCAATTCAACCACCAACAAGCCATTTTTCAGAGCGGCGCCTTCAACCTGAACATGGTCTGCCAAATTGAATTTGCGCTCGAAGCTTCGGAATGCGATGCCTTTGTGAAGGTAACGTTTTTCCTCATCTTCGGCCTTGCGACCACGCACCGTCAAGACACCACGCTCCACTTCCAGTTCCAGCTCGCTCTCTTCAAACCCTGCCACGGCGAGGCTAATCTGGTAGCGGTTTTCTTCAAGTACTTCAATGTTGTAGGGTGGGTAGCCATTGGATGTATCGGCACGCATGGCGGCGTCCAGAATGCTGGCCATGCGGTCAAAGCCGATGGTGCTGCGGTACAGGGGGGTCAAGTCGATGGTGGCCATGATCATTCTCCTTCAGAAGCAATCAATCGAGGATTTATTTGAAAGCAGGCAACTCTCCCAGAGACATTGCCCACACACTCGATGTATGGATTGCACTCGGAATTTCAAGAGGCCTGTTTAATCGAACAAGTCGCCGTCCACATACCACCACCGCCCGCCCTCTTTCACAAAACGGCTGCGCTCGTGCAAGCGGCTGGCCGCTGCAGTTTTGGGCTTGTAGCGCGCCACAAATTCGACGGTCGCGGTGTCGCCCTGCGCCACATGTTTCAACACCTGTAGCCCCAACCACTTGCCTTGTTCCAGGTCGGCCCGCAAATCCAATTGTGCGGGGCGCGTGGAGGCATGCCATGTGGACAACACATACTGGGACAGACCCAGCGCGTAGGCACTGTACCGGCTTCGCATCAACGCCTCGGCCGATTCAGCAACCGACAAACCGTGGTGTAGGGGCCTGCAACAGGTTTCATAGGGCCCGCGATGGCAGGGACACGACACAAGCGACATAAAAAAACAAACGTTTGATGGTTAAACAGAGTCGATTGACCGGAATTGGCACACAGTCGTGCACAAAGCATTTTAGACTGTGGGCAGGCCTGATACAGGGCCACTCACAACACAATAACAGACACACATTGCCATGAAAAAAACCATTCGAAAAACCGTGTCAGCTTTTGGGCAAGATGCCTTGGGACACTTCGATGCCACAGCGCTGGCGGAACAACTTCAAACGGGGAACACCACATCAACCGCCTTGGTTCAAGCAGCACTGAACCGTTTGATGAAGGTTGAACGGGACATTTCAGCCACGGTTTGCCTTCAGGCCGACAAAGCCCTGGAAAAAGCCGAAGCACTGGACCGTGCCGGACAGTTCTCGGGGTTTGCGGGCCTGCCCGCATTTTTGAAAGACAACATCGACTTGAATGGCCACCCCACGCGACATGGCTCCCTGGCCACCACGGCAGAGCGTAAAACAGTCAATGGGGCGGTTGCCCAACAATTGGAAAACATGGGCTTGGTGTTGCTTGGCAAATCCAAACTGCCTGAATTCGGCTTTACCGCCACCACAGAATATTCAAAGGGTGAACCTGCCCGAAACCCCTGGAATACGGGCTTTACCACGGGGGGTTCATCCGGTGGCTCTGCGGCCCTGGTGGCCGCCGGTGTCGTGCCCATCGCCCATGCAAACGACGGTGGCGGCTCCATTCGCATACCGGCCGCCTGCTGCGGTTTGGTTGGATTGAAGCCCAGTCGAGGACGTGGGGCGCCCAATGAAATGGCGAAAAACCTGCCCATCAACATCGTGTCCGACGGCGTTGTGTGTCGAAGCGTGCGGGACGCCGCAGGCTTCATGGCCTTGGTGGATCAGCACCACCCCAGCAAAACGCTCAAACCAGTGGGCCACATCAAAGGACCAGCCCATCAGCGCTTGAAAATTGGTTATTTCGTGAAAAAGATCGATGGCCAGTTCAGTGACCCGGAATGCGTGAAAGCGGTTGAACTGGCCGCACAGCTGTGCAGCGAGCTGGGGCATGAAGTCGAGCAAATCGAAATCCCCTTGTCTGCCCAGTTTGCCGATGATTTTTTGTTGTACTGGGGCATGCTGGCAGCAGCAACCCACCGCCTCGGTCCTTGGGTGATGGGCAGGGGCTTTGATCGGGATGCACTGGAGCCACTGACCTACGGTTTGTCAGGCCACTTTACCCGCAACATTTGGAAGTTTCCGTTTGCCTTGCGCCGCCTGAAAGGTTTTGCGCAGGAATATGACAATGCCTTCAATTCAGTGGATGTGCTGCTGTCGCCCACCTTGGGACAACCACCCCAGCCACTTGGGTATTTGGGCCTGGACCTGCCCTTTGAGATTGCGCGTGAACGCTTGATGAACTTTGCCAGCTACACTGCCGCACAAAACGTGGCGGGTGCCCCGGCCATCACGCTGCCCATGCACCACACTCGGCAAAACATTCCGGTGGGTGTTCATTTTGCAGGCGCCATGGGCACAGAAGCCATGCTGCTGGCGCTGGCGTATGAAATTGAACAGGCCCAGCCTTTCAGGATGATGTTTGGCGATACAAGCGACGAGGCGATTCAAACCCCGGCCAGAAAAGCCTCATAAGCGTTGGCGACAACACGGGCACGGTCCGCTTGCGGGCAATGCCCCGTGTTTTCCAGCATCACGTCCACCAGGCTTGGGTTGGCCTGTTTCAAAATGGCCAAACCGCTGGAATGCACCAACTGATCGGAATCACCCCACACCACCATGAGGGGAATACGGGCTTGGGCCACCAGTTCGTTGAGGGGTGGGTTGGTCTCCGGGTTCACGAATTCCCGAAAAATCCTGTCCTGCAGAGCCTTGTTGGCCACTGCAATCCCAGCAAAGTACTTTTGTAAAAACAGGGGCATGGGTGGGGCGGCATTGTTGAAGCACAGGTTCATCACCCATTGAAATTCGGCCAGGTTTGTGGGTGCCAACACCACCTTGTTTTCTTCTGCAAACGCTTTGCCCACAGCCGTGTGCTCAGCGCCTTTCACACCAGCCGGATTCAACAGGCAAGCGCTTTTGACAATGGGCATGGCCTGAGAATCCGACGCCAGCACACCAGCCAAATAGCCTCCCATTGAATTGCCCATCACGTGAAAATCATTCATGCCAACCGCAGCGGCCCAGCGGCGCAAACGCTCGGCTTGCGCCTCGATGTTGTAGGGTGCGCCCTCTGGACGGTCGGATTCACCAAAGCCGATCAGGTCCGGAATCCAGACGGTGAATTTCTTCATGAGTTTGGGTGCCAGCGCCAACCAGTTTTCCTTGTTGGCGCCAAAGCCGTGCACCAGCACCAGGTTGGGCCCTTGCCCCCCGTGGAAGTACACCCAGCGCCCGTCTTCCGTGCGGACAGAGACTTTGCGAAGCCCCATTTTCTTGACTTTTGAATCGATCAAACTGCGGCAGATCCAGCGCATCAAGGCATTGCTCATGGTGTTTGTCCTGTGGGGTGACGGGTTGTTGTAAGGCTTTTTCTGACACACGAACGGGTGTTTATCTGCCCATTTTTAACGATTTTATCCGGCTTAATAACACCGTGTGAATCAGCATAATTCAGTCATGGCAACGATGCTTGTGGGAAGCAAAGAAGCCGGTCAAAAAAGATTGCTGCACTGAATAGGGAGGATGTTCACCATGCGAGCAAACGAAATTCTGGAACAAATCCGCGAAGCCAACCTGTCTTACCTGCTGCTGGCCAAGCAAATGATCAACGACGACAAAGCCGAAGCCGTGATTCGCTTGGGTATTGACGAACAAACCGCCGAGCTACTCTCTGACCTGACCACAGCGCAGGTGCTGAAAATGGCGGCCAGCGACTTGCCCATGTGCAGCCTGCGGTTCACCGATCCACAAGTGTGGAAACTGGCATCGGACCACGGCAAGGACCGCAACATCTCCGGCATGCACGCCGCCATCCTGATGGCTGGCCGCAGTGTCGAGATTCAAGGCTAAAACCAGCCAATAAGAAATACACCAAACAACGCACACATCATCCAACAGAGGGGATTGATCATGGCCAAAGTTAAATCACTGATTTCAGAAGCACAACAAATCAAGCTCGCATCCGAACTGATCCACATGGACGCTCGTTTGCAGGTGCTGGAAAGTGAAACCCAATTGTCTCGCGAACGCTTGATCCGCCTGTACAAGGAGATCAAGAAGAAGTCCCCTCCCAAAGGCATGCTGCCCTTCTCCACCGATTGGTTCATGACCTGGCAGCCCAATATCCACGGTTCACTGTTCATGAATTTTTACGACGCTTGCATCAAAGCGACCGACATGGACGATGGCCAGGCCCTGGTGCAAGCCTACAAAATGTACCGCGAACAAATTACCCAACTGGGTTTGCCCGAGGTGCTCTCGATGACCCGCGCCTGGCGCTTGGTGAAGTTTTTCGATGCTGGCATGTTGACCACGGCCCCCTGCACTTGCTGCGGTGGACGTTACGTGGTGCACACCTACGACTTGGTGAAAGATTATGAATGTGGTTTGTGCAACGTGCCCTCACGGGCCGGCAAAACCAAACAGGACGCCGCCACCCGCTTCTTCAATGACGAAGCGCTGGTTGTCGCCTAAACGACCCGTTTTCTTGTTGTCATCCTCTCCTGGTCTAGTGAAATGGACCTTTCGATGCGCCTGCACTTCCCTGGAAGGCAGGCGTTTTTTTCAGGCCATGAAACGGGCCAGAATTTGCCGCGAACGGGCATCCAGTTCGGCCATGTTTTCAATGATGAACTGCATACCATTGGCGTGAGTAAGCACCAGGCGCTGACCACCCAAACGGCGAATGCTTTCCTCCGAAGGCAATTCAAACTTGCAGGGTCCACGGTCGGTGTCCAGGTTCCACACGCTGGGCGTTGAATAGGTGTTCACCGAGGTGATTTTGCGGATCACCGGGCGATATTCGCGGCGGGCCAAATGCGCCTCAACCACTTGGCGCGAAGGCGTATCCAAATCATCCAGTGAATTCAGCCACAGCAATTCCTTGCTGTACTCATCCACCAGGGAAATGCCGTTGTGTGGATTGGAAAACGGAAAAGCCAGCACGGGGTGGATGGGTTTGGCCACCAAATGCTCTCCATCCAACAAGGCCAACATGCCGTCTTCACTTTCAACCACGCGGGGTTGAGCGTAGGGGTAGGACTTATTCATACAGGGCCTGCTCCTGCTTCAGTTTTTCCTGGGCCTGGTGCAAATTCCAGAAATGGCCTTTGGCATCCAGCAGTGCTTGGTGCGGCCCCTCTTCCACCACCTTGCCGCGGTCCATGACCACAATCCGATCTGCCTTGCGCAGGGTGGACAAGCGGTGGGCAATTGCAATCGTGGTGCGCCCCATCACCAGGTTGTCCAGCGCCTTCTGAATTTCCTTTTCTGTTTGAGAGTCAACCGAGCTGGTGGCCTCATCCAGAATCAGGATTTTTGGATCAATCAGCAATGCCCGCGCAATCGAAATACGCTGGCGCTCACCGCCCGACAAACTCTGTCCACGCTCGCCCACCAGGCTGTCGTAACCATGCGGCAGTCGAAGTATGAACTCGTGCGCGTGGG
Source organism: Limnobacter sp. (assembly GCF_036405155.1). Lineage (GTDB taxonomy): Bacteria > Pseudomonadota > Gammaproteobacteria > Burkholderiales > Burkholderiaceae_B > Limnobacter. The sequence continues at coordinate 506,376 of NZ_DASWYD010000006.1, forward strand.
CCAAACGGGCTGCGGCTATGATGTCTTCACGGGTGGCATCGGGCTTGCCGTAGGCAATGTTTTCTGCAATCGTGCCAAAGAACAAAAACGGCTCTTGCAACACAAGGCCAATGTTTTGGCGGTAGGTTTTCAGGTGAATGTTGCGAATATCTATGCCGTCTGCCAGCACCTCGCCTTCGCTGATGTCATAAAACCGGCACAGCAAGTTGACCAAGGTGCTTTTGCCAGAACCACTGTGGCCGACCAAGCCGATCATTTCCCCAGCTTTGACTTTCAGTGACACACCATCGAGCACCTGCCGGCTGCCATAGCGAAACGACACATTGCGCAGCTCCAGGTCACCCTTCAATTTGCTGATGGTCACCGGATTTTCCGCTTCGGGCACCGAGCTTTTGTAATCCAGAATATCAAAAATGCGCTTGGAGCCCGCCGCCGCTTTTTGTGTGACGGACACAATGCGACTCATGGAATCCAACCGGGAATAAAACCGGCTGATGTAGGCCAAAAACGCCGTCAACACACCCACCGTGATGTTGTTGTGCATGATCATGGAAATACCGCCAATCCAGATCACCAAAATACCCACCTCGGTCAACAGGCTGACGGTGGGTGCAAACAGCGACCAGGTTTTGTTGATGCGGTCATTCACCTCCAGGTTGCGGGTGTTGGCCGCCAAAAACCGGTTGCTTTCGCGGTCTTCCTGCGCAAAGGCCTTCACAACCCGAATGCCCGGAATGGTGTCGGCCAAAATGTTGTTGACCTCGCCCCACACCCGGTCCACTTTTTCAAAACCGGTGCGCAACTTTTCACGCACCAAGTGAATCATCCAGGCGATCAGCGGCAGTGGCAACAGGGTGAGCAACGCCAGCTTGAAATCGATGCTCATCAGGATGACGGATGTCATCACGATCATGATCACATCGGTCACAAAGTCGAGCGCGTGCAGCGACAAAAACAGGTTGATACGGTCCGTTTCAGAACTGACCCGCGAGATGAGGTCGCCGGTGCGTTTGGCTGAAAAGTAATCCAGCGACAAGCTCATCAAATGCCGAAATGTGGTGGTGCGCAAATCAGAACCGATTCGTTCTGACACCAAAGCCAGCAAATAAGTGCGCGCCCAACTCAAACCAGCCGCCACGAAAGCCGACGCCAACAAGCCGCCCAAATACAGCGCAGCCAGGTGGGTGTTCATGGGTTGCCCGTTTTGAAAGGGAATCAGCACATCGTCCATCAAGGGCATGGACAGGTAAGGCGCCACCAAAGTGGCCCCGGTGGACATCAAAGTCAGCAGCAAACCAACAAACAATTTGCCTTGGTATGGCTTGGCGAACCGCCACAGGCGCAACAAGGCGCGGGTGGACACAGGCTCTTCAAAAGCAGCGCCTTCCACATCGTCATCGGCCAACAAAGCCGGAACACCGGGGTGCGCAATGGTTGCTGTGTGGCCTGTGCCTGCTTCTGCCTGGCGAATGGCCTCTTCCAGCATGCCCACAAACTCATCCATGGCGCGGTGCAAGCTGAAACTGGCATAAAAACGAAACACGGGCCGATGGGCGCTGTGGATCAGAATCGTCGACAGGCCAGCATGGTCACCCATGACCACGCGATCAATGTCGGCCAATTTAACTTGAAAAACAGGGGCTTGAGACAGCTTGTCTAACACGATCACTTCTTGCGCGTTAAAGGCAAGGATGCTTTTGGAAAATTCAAGTCGTGTATTCATGTCGGAACCGAAAACACCCTGGGCTTCCTGCCCTCTCGTCCAGCATTCGGCCAGACGATTCAATTCCGCTTCAGACGGCGAAAATCCAACGATTTTCAATGAGATTACCCCCTCAGTTCATGAATTCGCTAATGCTACACCACTATTTCCAGCGACACGGAGTTACCATTGTTTGAACATCCAATCCTTGCGATGAACCCTGCCAAAAACGACAACATGACGCAGAAAAAACTCATCATCAAACGCACCCTGTGGTTAGACGGCCCCAACATTTGGACTTACCGCAGTTGCATCGAAGCCTTGGTCGACATTCAAGACCTTGAACAATTCCCGTCCAACCTGCTGCCCGGCTTCTACGAACGCTTAACGGCTTTGCTGCCCGGTTTGGTTGACCACGAGTGCGGGATTGGCGAGCCCGGCGGCTTCCTGATCCGCCTGCGGGATGGCACGTATGCCGCCCACATTCTTGAACACATCACCATTGAATTGCATTTGCTGGCTGGCCTGAACGCAGGCTTTGGCAAGGCCCGCGAAACCAGCGTGCCCGGCGTGTACAAAATGGTGTTCCGCACCCCCGACCGGTATGTGGGCATGGCTTGCCTGGAAGCCGCTGTGCGGCTGATTCACGCCTGCATTGACGACACGCCTTACGACCTGAAAGCCGAATTGAAGACAATTCAGCGGGTGTGCGACATGAAAGGCCTTGGCCCCAGCACGCAACACATTGTGGATGCTGCTTACGACCGACGGATTCCGTTTATTCGGCTGAACGACGGCAACCTGGTGCAAATCGGTTACGGCGAAAAGCAGCAACGCATCTGGACCGCTGAAACCTCCAAAACATCCGCGATTGCGGAAGGCATTGCCAGCGACAAACAGCTCTGCAAAGACCTGCTGTCGCAAATCGGCATCCCAGTGCCCGAGGGCCGTGAGGTGGACTCTGCCGACGAGGCTTGGGAGGCAGCCCAAGACATCGGCGTACCGGTTGTCGTGAAACCAACCGATGCCAACCATGGCCGGGGCGTGTCGCTGGAACTGAGCAAGGAACAGGACATTCGCGATGCCTATGTGCATGCAGACGAGATCGGCAGTGGCGTCTTGGTAGAAAAATTCATCGCGGGCCATGAGCACCGTGTGCTGATCATCAACAATCAGATGGTGGCGGCCACCCGGGGCGAACTGGTGTTTGTGGAAGGCGATGGCCAATCAACCCTGCTGGAATTGATTGAAAGTCAAATCAACAATGACCCTCGACGCGGCTGGGAAGAGTATTGTCCGCTCGATCCAGTGGATTTCGGACATGACCCAACAGCACTGTATGAAGTGCGTCGCCAGGGCTTTGAACCGGAAAGCGTGGTGCCAGCGGGGCACCAGGTGCTGGTGCAACGCAACAGCAACGCTTCTGAGGACGTGACCGACCTGGTGCACCCCGAAATTGCGCGGTTGTGTACATTGGCCGCCAAAGTGGTGGGCCTGGACATTGCAGGCATCGACCTGATGTGTAAGCGCATTGACCAACACCCACAGGGCCAGGCATTTGCAATTGTCGAAGTCAATGCAGGCCCAGGCTTGCTGATGCACATCAAACCCACCAAAGGCACCCCCCGCAATGTGGGTGCGCCCATCATCGAATCCCTGTTTCCAAAAGGCGAAACCGGGCGTATACCCATCATCACCTACACCGGCGGCCCTGAATTGTCCGACTTTGGTCCACAGCTGTGCGCCATGTTGGAGGACAAAGGCCACAGTGTTGGCCTGGCCTGCGAGCACGGTTTATGGGTCAATGGCAAAGCCGTACACCGCCACGACGCAGCCAATTGGGAGTCGGGCCGCAATGCACTGGTGAATAACAAGCTGAATACGTTGATCATGCAGGTTCGGCAATCCACCATTCTGTCGGAAGGCTTGCCCTTCGATCGAAACACCGTGGCCGTGGTGACCCACCTCGGACAACTGGACGGCTTGCAGGAATGGGACATCGTGAACCACGAAAAACTGTTCAATGTGACACGCACCGTGATCGACCTGGTGCTGCCCAGCGGCTTTGCCGTGCTGAATGCCGATGAAGTGTCACTGTTGCCTTTGCAGGAACTCTGTGATGGCAAGGTGGTGTGGATTTCAACCAACCCGGACAATCCTGTGGTGCGCGAACACGTCAGCAACGGTGGCATTGCTGTGGTGCTGGACGAGCATGCCGTGCAGTTTTTGGGCAACCGGGCCGAACAGGAAGAACGCAAGCCCATTCCCCTGGACCATGCCGATGACAACCCGTTGAAGCAGTTGGCCCTGGCCGCCTGTGGTTGGGTGTGCGATGTACCGCACCACCTGCTGCGTGCCGAATTGCGCAAACAACCTTGACCCCACACAGACCATGAACATAGAACGAATTCGAGCCCTGCGCGGCCCCAATCTGTGGAGCAAAAACACCAGTATTGAAGCACTGGTGTTTTGCGAAGAAAACGAACGCCTGCTGGACCGGTTTGCCAGCATCGAAGCCCGGGTGCGAACAGCCATACCCGGCATCGGTGCGCTGCGGGCCACCGGGCTGGAACTGAGCAACCTGGCACTGGCCCATATTCTGGGCAAAGTCGCATTGCGGCTTCAGGTGGAGGCCGGTTCACCAGTCACTTTCTTTCACGTGGCCGACAACCTGAACAGCGGTTACTTCCGCGTGGTGGTGCAATACGAAGAGGAAGAATTGGGGCGCGCTGCCATGGATGAGGCTTTTGCACTCATTCAAGCCGAACTGAAGGGCGAACACTTTGACACCGCTGCAGCCATTGCAAGGCTCAAAGCGCTTTATGAGGATGTGAAGCTTGGGCCCAGCACAGGCTCGATCGTGAACGCCGCCATCCGCCGGGGTATTCCGGTTCGCCGTTTGACCCAAGGCAGCCTTGCACAACTGGGCTGGGGCTCCAAGGCCCGCCGCATTCAGGCAGCTGAAACAGACAGCACCAGCGCCATTTCCGAGGCCATTGCGCAAGACAAAGACCTGACCAAACAAATTCTGGCGGCTGCCGGTGTGCCTGTACCCCGCGGTTTTTTGTGCCCCACGTTTGAAGAGGCGCTGGACGCGTTTCGCAAACTGAACCGCAAGGACATCAACAAAGGCGTGGTGGTCAAACCCAGCGATGGCAACCAGGGCAAGGGCGTGACAGTCAACATTCTGGACGAAGACCACTTGCGAATCGCGTGGGACTCCGCGAAACCCTACGGCAGCGGCATTCCCATGGTGGAGGAATTCATTCCAGGCCACGACTATCGCTTCCTGGTGGTCGGCGGAAAACTGGTGGCCGCTGCACGCCGTGAACCACCCAATGTGATTGGTGACGGCAAACACACCGTTGCTGAATTGATTGCGATTGAAAACAAAAACCCCCTGCGCGGAGAAGGCCACGGCAGTGCGTTGAGCAAGCTGCGGCTGGATGACATTGCCAAAGCACGGATTGCCAAACAGGGGTTTACACCCGACTCCATTCCGGAAGCGGGTACCCGGGTGGTGTTGCGCAACAACGCCAACCTGAGCACGGGCGGCACCGCCACCGACGTGACCGACAACGTGCACCCTGAACTGGCGCAAATGGTGATTCAAGCGGCACAACTGATTGGCATCGATGTGTGCGGCGTGGATGTGGTGTGCCAGCGGGTGGACGAATCACTGGAAGCCCAGGGTGGTGGCATTGTTGAACTGAACGCTGCACCGGGCTTGCGCATGCATTTGGAACCATCGATCGGCAAGGGTCGGGATGTGGGCCAGGCCATGATTGACTTCATGTTTGCGCCGGGCGAAACAGGCCGCATTCCGATTGTGGCAGTCACCGGCACCAACGGCAAAACCACCACGGTGCGCCTGATTGAGCAAATTTTGCGCTACCACAACCTGCGCGTGGGCTTTACCGGCACAGAGGGTGTGATTGTGAATGGCCACCTGGTGGACACTGGCGATTGCAGCGGCCCCCGCAGTGCGCTCAAGGTGTTGATGCACCCTGAAGCCGACGCTGCCGTGCTGGAGTGCGCACGCGGCGGTATGCTTCGGGAAGGCTTGGGCTTTGATATGTGCGATGTGGGCATTGTGACCAACATCGGCGAGGGCGACCATTTGGGCCTGAACTTCATCGACAGCGTTGAAGACCTTGCCCTGCTGAAAAGTGTGTTGGTCCAAAACGTGAAGCCCGGGGGTTTGTCCGTGCTCAATGCCGACGATAAACACACGGTGGCCATGGCCAAGCTCACGCCCGGTCGGGTGCTGTTTTTCACCAGCAACCCTGAAAACACGGTGGTGGCAGCCCACAAAGCCAAGGGCATGCCGGTCATTGTTCACGACGGGCGCATTGTTCACATCAGCTACGATGGTCTGGAAGAAAGCATCGACTTGGCTGACGTACCGCTGACCAACAATGGCCTGTTCACCTTCCAGGTTCACAATGTGATGTGCGCCATCGGTGCTGCCTTGGGTGTCAACGTGCCCTTCGACACCATTCGCGCAGCCCTGGCCACCTTCCAATCCACACCCGACACCGTGCCTGGCCGCTTCAATTTCTTCGACCACAAGGGCGCATCCATCATTGCCGACTATGGCCACAACCCCGATGCCATCGCCACCCTGGTCAACACGCTGAAAAACGTACCCGCCAGCAAGCGGACTGTGGTCATTAGTGCTGCGGGCGACCGGCGCGATGTGGACATCATTGAACAAGGGCAAATTGTCGGTGGTTTTTTCGACCACATCATTTTGTACGAAGACGCATGCCAACGTGGTCGCCCCGATGGCGAAACGCTCGCCCTGCTTCAACAAGGCATTGCGCAGGCTGATGCTGGCACACCGCCCACAGTGATGGAATTGCGGGGTGAATTCAATGCCATTCAAACCGCCCTGGACCAGGCCACGCCGGGCTCACTGGTGTTGGTGCTGATCGACCAGGTGAACGAGGCACTGGACTACCTCAAGCAGCACACCGTACCAGCCAAACGGGCGGCATGAGGCAGCCATGCCGCTCAGACTGCCCCGCAGATTGATCGGCCACCAGCGAACGCGTCAGGCCAATGTGCAATTGGGCATTTTCCTGGCGGCTGTCGCTGGTGCCATCAATGCGGGCGGCTTTTTGGCGGTTCACCAGTACACCAGCCACATGACCGGTGTCGTGTCCTCTCTCAGCGATGCGTGGGTTCTTGGACAACACACCGTGGTGTTGGCTGGCACGGCCTCATTGGTGTCGTTTTTGCTGGGTGCCATGCTGTGTGCGGTGCTCGTCAATTTTGCACGCAAGCGTCAATTGGCCAGCGAGTTTGCCATTCCCCTGGCCTTGGAGGCCAATCTGCTGTTGTGCTTTGGTTTTCTGGGTTCGCGGCTGGACGACTACGAGCGCTTTTACATCCCCTTGACCGCTGCGTTGCTGTGCTTTCTCATGGGTTTGCAAAATGCCTTGGTCAGCAAGTTGTCGAGGTCTGAAATTCGAACCACCCATGTCACGGGGATTGTGACCGACCTCGGTATTGAATTGGGCAAACTGCTGTACATCAACCGAACAGTGGATGTGACCACACCACCAGTGCGTGCAGACCGCGCCAAATTGCGCCTGTTGGCTGGGCTGTTGACCGCTTTTTTTGCGGGGGGATTGGCCGGAGCCTGGGGGTTCAAACAGTTTGGTTACATCACCACCGTGCCCATTGCCGCGTCGCTGTTGATGGTCAGCCTGGTGTCCATTTGGGACGATGTTCGCAAACGGCTCTGACCGCCCACACGTTGATCAGCTGGCAGTTTTCCAGACGGTGTAGGGCTTGTCGTCCCGGGTTTTCACGGTTTGGTCCACCTCTTCAATGTACACATCCCGGTCTTTCACACCAAAAATTTCTGTAATGCTCAGGCCAGCCAAACCAAACCCAGTGCCCACATCGATATAGCCTGCGGCCCAGTCCCGAATGATGCCTTTTGAATCCACCTTGAAGTAGGTCGCCATCCGCATTTTTGTCTCAACACCAATGGGTTCGCCGCCGCCAGCCATGTCAAAAATGCTGCCCTTGCCCCGCCGGTCTGTCAGGTGTTTCTTCACGGTAAAGCCACCAGCCAGCTTCTCTTCGCCAATTAGCGGGCCATAGGTGCGGGGGTTTTCAATCACGGTGTTATAGGATTGGCCGATGTTGCTGTCCAGCTTGCCGGATATCAGCGACATGCCAGCGGATTTGGCCATCGAGGTGCACGCCGCATTCATGCCCACCAAGGCCGTCAATACCACCCACAACAATCCACGCAAGGCACCGCTGGAAATTTTCATGATGTGTGTCACCCGTTTAATGATCGCCCTACTCTACCGCCATCAAACCCACCGCAACCATCGCAAGTAAAGCGTAGTCATTTTGACTACACCATGCAGACGATTCCCCGCTAAGGCACAGCACGCTTAGTATCAAGCTCATATTGGTCTTGTCAGATGAAAACCCATGCACACGCCACTGAGAAGCACATTGATCGCATTGCTGCTGTTGGCATCGGCGTCCTGTGCCACCATCACCCAAGGCACTCAACAGACCCTGATCTTTAAAATGGACCCGGACAGCACGGTGTGCAGTCTCTCCCGCGTGGGTGACGGAGAACTGGGCACCGTGTCGAAGCAGAAAAATACGATTGTGGTGAGCAAAGACAAAGACGACATCATCGCCCTGTGCACCGCCCCTGGCCATGAAGCTCAGACCATCAAAGTGGTGAGCCACGCCACCTCTGCTGGTTTGGCGGGCAGTATTTTGGACTTGGGCATTACCGACCTGGCCACCGGTGCCATGTTTGTGTACCCCGATGAGGTGCGTGTCAACTTGAGCAAAACTGGCCAAACGACACCCACAGCCCCAAAATACTCAGCGCCGCTGTAAAAAAAAGCAAAAACCCCGACCAGTGTTGACCATGCAACATTGAATCGGGGTTTTTGGGTGTTCACTGGCGGAGACGAGAAGATTCGAACTTCCGATACCCTTTTGGGGTATGCTCCCTTAGCAGGGGAGTGCCTTCGACCACTCGGCCACGTCTCCGTAAGACCGTGGATTATACACGGTTTGCGGCTGATTACCAGCCAAGCCCACTTTTAGGTGGGCTTATTTCAGGCGGCCTGTTTGTCCAAGCCAAATGCCTTGTGCAAGGCGCGAACAGCCAGTTCCATGTACTTGTCTTCAATCAGCACAGACACCTTGATTTCCGAAGTGGAAATCATCTGGATGTTGATGCCTTCGTCGGACAAGGTTTTGAACATGAGGCTGGCCACACCCACGTGCGAACGCATGCCAATACCCACGATGGACACTTTGCACACATTGGTATCACCAGCCACTTCGCGAGCACCCACAGCACCCTGGATTTTGTTCTTCAACAAGTCCATGGTCTTGTTGAACTCATTGCGGTGCACGGTGAATGTAAAGTCTGTGGTGCCATCGGAACCTTGGTTCTGGATGATCATGTCCACATCAATGTTGGCGTCGGCCACTTGACCCAAAATTTGATACGCAACACCGGGTTTGTCGGGAACACCGCGAATGGTGATCTTGGCTTCATCACGGTTGAAGGCGATACCGGAAACAACGGCCTGTTCCATATGTTCATCTTCCTCAAAAGTAATCAGTGTGCCGGACTTCATTTCTTCAGCCAGCGGAATGTCGGGGTCGGTCAGGCTGGACAGTGTGCGGGTGGGCACACGGTACTTGCCGGCAAATTCCACCGAGCGGATTTGCAATACCTTGGAACCCAGCGAGGCCATTTCCAGCATTTCTTCGAATGAAATCACAGTCATGCGGCGGGCTTCGGGCACCACGCGGGGGTCGGTGGTGTAAATACCGTCCACGTCGGTGTATATCAGGCATTCAGCGGCTTTCAGTGCAGCAGCAATCGCCACGGCTGAGGTGTCGGAACCGCCTCGGCCCAGTGTGGTTTGGTTGCCCAGGCTGTCAATGCCCTGGAAGCCCGTCACAATGACGACCTTGCCGGCATTCAACTCAGCACGAATGCGTGCATCGTCAATCGACTCAATGCGGGCCTTGGTGTAGGCGCTGTCGGTTTTGATGGGCACTTGCCAACCGGAAAAGCTGATCGCCTCCAAACCTTGTGCTTTCAGTGCCATGGCCAACAGCGCGACCGAGGCTTGCTCACCCGTGCAGCACAGCATATCCAATTCGCGGGGGTCGGGTTCGGCCTGAATTTCTTTGGCCAGGCCAATCAATCGGTTGGTTTCGCCCGACATGGCAGACGGAACCACCACCATTTGGTGGCCGGCGCGGTGCCACTTGGCCACTCGACGGGCCACATTTTTAATGCGCTCAGTGGACCCCATGGAGGTACCACCGTATTTGTGTACGATCAATGCCATGTTGAGTGCATCCTGCACAAATAAAAAGCGCGAACCATTTCGCGCTTTGATTTCAAAGTGTTGTGTATTTTACAACAAGGAATGACATGGAGCTGACATTCCCTGTGCGTCCCGACGCGAATTCAAACGACGACTGTTTGGCCGCCTATGGATTGGCCGCTTATTGATTCGCTGAATAACCCAAATTCATTTGCAAACCACCCGACTCCTGAACCTCCGGGTGCTTGCGCATGTACTCAAGACGGTCCAGGTATTCAGCCGTGATGTCACACGTGATGTAATGCCCATCGAAGCAACTGGCATCAAACACCGTCATCGAGGGGTTCAAATCCGTGATGGCGCGCTTCATGTCTTCGATGTCCTGATAGAACAAGGCATCTGCGCCAATCTCATCACAAATTTCCTGGTCACTGCGGCCCGAGGCGATCAATTCATCGCGGGTGGGCATGTCGATGCCGTACACATTGGGGAACCGCACAGGTGGCGCTGCCGAGGCAAAAATCACTTTCTTGGCGCCACTTTCCCGGGCCATTTGCACGATTTCACGGCTGGTGGTTCCACGAACAATCGAATCGTCAACCAACAACACGGTTTTGCCCCGAAACTCCACCGAGATGGCATTGAGCTTTTGGCGCACGCTTTTTTTGCGCACAGCCTGACCGGGCATGATGAAGGTGCGGCCGATGTAGCGGTTTTTGATAAAGCCTTCCCGATACGGCACGCCAATCTGGTTGGCCAACTCCAGTGCCGCGGGGCGGCTGGAGTCGGGAATGGGCATGACCACGTCAATTTCTTTCGGGTCCATGGCTGCCTTGATTTGGTCCGCCAGGTATTCGCCCATTTTCACCCGCGCTTCATACACCGACACGCCGTCGATGACCGAGTCGGGACGGGCCAGGTAAACATACTCGAAAATGCATGGGTTCAGGGACTGCTTTTCTGCGCATTGCTGGGCTGAAATGTTGCCTTCCATGTCCACAAAAATGGCTTCACCCGGTTCAATGTCACGTACAAACTCAAAGCCCAAGCCCGCCAAAGCAACGGACTCGGAAGCCAGCATGTATTCCGTGCCCTGCTCCGTTTCAATCTTGCCCAGCACCAGCGGGCGAATGCCATAGGGGTCTCGGAAGCCCAACAGACCGTAACCGGCAATGAGCGCCACGCAAGCATACGCACCGCGCACCCGGCTGTGCATGCCAGCCACCGCACGGAAAATGGTCACCGGGTCCAGGTTATAGCCCGATGCCTTGGACTGCAGTTCATGGGCCAGGACGTTCAACAACACTTCAGAATCTGAATTGGTGTTGATGTGGCGGCGATCATTCTTGAACAGCTCGGCCTTCAGGCGCTCGCTGTTGGTCAGGTTGCCGTTGTGGGCCAATACCAAACCATACGGCGCATTCACGTAAAAAGGCTGGGCCTCTTCAGAGCTGGCTGCCGAACCGGCTGTGGGGTAACGCACGTGGCCAATGCCCATGTTCCCGGGCAGAGAACGCATGTTGCGGGTGCGGAACACGTCCCGAACCAGGCCATTGCCTTTGAACATTGAAAAGGCATTGCCGTGGGCAGTGGCGATGCCTGCCGCATCCTGCCCCCGGTGTTGCAACAACAGCAAGCTGTCGTACAGCATTTGATTGACTGGAGAAAAACCGGCTATACCGACTATCCCGCACATTGAACTCTCCTAGTAGCGAACCCACTTGGCCACCGATTCCGGCAAATGCGGCTTGATGGTACGCATCGCATCTTCGGCATAGGGGGACAAATGGGCATCTCGCCAAAACGGTTGCTTGGGCAAGCTCGTGAAACCCGCGCCTGTGACAAGCACCAACACAATAAACAAACCGCGCGCAAAACCGAACAGCACTCCCATGCCCCGGTCAGCAAAACCCAACCCCGCTGCCGACACAATGCGACCCAGCAGCGCAATCAAAATAGCGCCCACAACCATGGCGGCAAAGAAGGTGGCGGCGCAGCCAATCAGCGCTTTCATGGGTTCGGTCAAGCCCTCGACCCAAGCCATGTGCACAGCCATGTCGGCCCCGTATTTGTTGGCCAGCCAAAATGCGATCACCCAGTTGGCCAGCGACAGCACTTCTTTGACCATGCCCCGAAACAAACCCAAGACCACCGACAAGAACACAATCGCGACCACAATGAGGTCAAATGCGGTCATGCTGTGCAACCAGGCACTCACCTCAGCACTCACTGCACCACTCTCCCCGAGTAACCGGCAGCACTCAGTTTCGCCTTGGTGGCATCGGCTTTGTCTTGACCATTCAGCGGACCAACCCGTACACGGTACACGGTGGCCCCATTGCTGTTGGTGCTCTCAACGCGCGCAGAAAAACCTTTGCCCGACAACTCTTGCTTCAGGCTTTCCGCACGGGCTTTGTCACCCACGGCTGCAACCTGTACCCAGTAGACTTCATCTGCAAACTTGGCGATGAGGTCGTCACCCGATTTTGTGCCTGCTTTGCTGTCTGCTTTGGTTGCCGTCTTGGCATCCGTTTTTGTCTCGGCTTTGGCCTCAGGCTTGGGTTCAGTCTTGACCTCTGGCTTCACCACGGGCTTTTCAACAGGTTTAGCTTCAACTTTTGGCGCTGGCTTTGGGTCAGGCTTCGTTTCAACTTTGGCTTCGGGCTTGGGTTCGGGTTTCGAGGTCGCCAAGGGCGGAATCACTATCGGCTCGGACTCCTCGGTCGAGGGTATGGGTGCTGTCGCCGCGCTCACAGTGGATTGCTTGGAAGTTTTATCCGTCTTCTCGGTGGTCTTGTCAGGCGTTTTGGATTTGACATCGGCAGTGATGTCCGACGATGGGCGATCAGGGACGATCAGCTCCACTTTGCTCGGTGTTTGTGCAGGTTCGTTTTCAACCAGCGCTGGCACCACAATCACAGCGGCCAGAAACAAGGCAATGGCCCCCACCAGACGTCGCCGAGCCCTGCGCTTCAGTTCATCAACCGGATCGTTGTTGACTCTGTTTTTGGCAGTCGAACGCGAATTGGAAGCCACCGGCACCTCGTTGAATGGTCAAGCGGAACGTTTCCGAAGCTGTTCTCGCGCTTGCAGCGCTTGCGCAACCGTCAGGAAAGACCCGAAAACCAGAATTCTATCATTCGCAGACGCCGCCTTTGAGACCACGGTGTAGGCTTGCGCCACGCTGTCGTAGGTCTGAACGGTTTTGTCCGGTGCCTGTTTGGCAATGCCGCCCTTGCTCAGCGCGTCTGCATTGGCAGCCCAGTCAAAAACGGGGGCATCAACACCTGCATTTTGGAGGGAAACCTTTAATTCTGCGGCCGTTCGCCCACGGTCCCCTTCCAGGGTGACCAAGTGCCAATGGTCAATGCGGTCTTTCAATGCATCCACCACGGCTTGGGCATCCTTGTCGCCCAACATGCCAAAAATGCAATGCGTGTAGGGGAAGAACCCCATGTTGTCCAGGCTTTCGCGCAAATGCGCCGCTGCATGCGGGTTGTGGCCCACGTCCAGCACCACCGTGGGCTGCCCCGGTAACACCTGGAAGCGGCCAGGCCATTCCACCAGCAAAAAGCCCTGACGAATGAACTGCGCAGGAACGTGCAAACGGTCCCGCACACTTTCCAATGCGGCCAACGCGGCAGATGCGTTCAGCAACTGGTTGGCACCGCGCAATGCGGGGTAAGCCAGTGCGCCCCGTCGAATGTTGCGCCCACCGTAGGCCCATTGCTGTTTGTCGCCGCTGTAGTTGAAGTCACGACCAAACAGCCACAGGTCCGCACCAATGGCGGCTGCGTGATTGATGACGCTTTGGGGCGGTGATGGGTCGCTGACCACGGCGGGTTTGCCTGCGCGGAAAATTCCAGCCTTTTCACGGCCAATGCTTTCACGGTCCGGGCCCAAAAAGGCCATGTGATCCAAATCAACACTGGTGCAAATGGCGCAATCGGGGTCGAACACATTGACCGCATCCAGGCGGCCACCCAAGCCCACCTCGAGAATCACCACATCCAGCTGGCGCTGTGCAAACAGCCACACAATGGCCAGGGTCGAGAATTCAAAATAGGTGAGCGATACTGCTTCAGCACCCTGCCCTTGCCGTGCATCTTCCACCACCTCGAAGGCATGCACCAGGTCTGCCTCAGCGACTTCCTGACCATTGATGCGCGCACGCTCGGTAAAGCGCAACAAGTGGGGCGAGGTGTACATGCCCACCTGGTAGCCAGCCTGCACGGTGATGCTTTCCAGCATGGCACAGGTGGACCCTTTGCCATTGGTGCCAGCCACGGTGAACACCACGCCACCCAATTGAATATTCAATCGGTCTTTGACGGTTTGAACCCTGTCCAAGCCCATGTCGATGGGTTTGGCGTGGATGGATTCCAAGTAAGCCAGCCACTGGTCGAGGCTGGCGCCGTTGGCAGGGCGAGAAGCGGTCGATGGGATCGGGGTACTGCTTGAACTGTTCACTGTGTCCTCATGAGCAAACGCAACAAATCGCTGAGCTTGTTCTTCATCTCACGGCGGTCAACGATGCAATCCACCGCGCCTTTTTCCAACAAAAACTCGGCGCGCTGAAAACCTTCAGGCAACGTCTGCCGAACGGTTTGTTCAATCACGCGTGGCCCGGCAAACCCAATCAGGGCCTTGGGTTCGGCAATCACCACGTCGCCCAAAAACGCAAAACTGGCCGACACGCCGCCCATGGTGGGGTCGGTCAACACCGAAATGTAGGGCAATTTGGCCTGAGACAACTTGGCCAGCATGGCAGAGGTCTTGGCCATTTGCATCAACGAACCCAAACCCTCTTGCATGCGGGCACCGCCCGATGCCGAAAAGCTGATGAAGGGTACCTTTGCATCGAGCGCAGCCTGTACACCGCGGCAAAACCGCTCACCCACCACCGAGCCCATGGACCCGCCCATGAACTCAAACTCAAAGCAGGCAATGACCACCTCAAGCCCGTTCATGGCGCCTTGCTGCACCACCAAGGCATCGGTCTCCGACGTGGCTTCCACGGCGTCTTTCAGGCGCTGCGGATAAGGTTTGCTGTCCTTGAATTTCAGGGAATCGATGGGCACCACTTCCTGGCCAATTTCAACCCGCTCATCGTTGTCAAACAGCAGGTTGAGCCGCTCGCGCGCGTTGATGCGCATGTGGTGGCTGCACGATGGGCAAACCATCTGGTTGTTGGCCAGGTCATTGTAATACAACACCGCATCACACGCTTCACACTTGGCCCAAAGGCCTTCGGGCACGGTTTTCTTGGGAACGTCGCTGGGCCCTTTGGTGGAGATGCGCGGCGGAATGATTTTTTCTAACCAGCTCATGGTTGCAGGTCCTTGCTTGGGTATGACTTCGAATCAGTCAAACCGGTTTCTGAGGTTAACAGGCAGGGTCTGTCGCCCTGTCCTTGTGGTTGTTACGGTTCAATTCAAGCCTTGAATTGCGCATCAAGTGCGGCACGAATGGGTGCAATAAACTCGCCCGCCAAACGGGCTGCATCGGAAGGCAGCCCCGCTTCCAGGGATTGAATGAGTGCAGAACCAATCACCACCGCATCGGCCGACTCAGCCACACGGCAAGCCGAGGCCGCATCACGAATACCAAAACCAACGCCCACGGGTACTTGGGTGTGTTGGCGAATGGTCGGCAACTTGGAACTGACTTCTTGAGTGTTCAGGTTTTGCGCCCCGGTCACGCCTTTCAGCGACACGTAATACACATAACCGCTGGCTGCCTTGGCCACTTTCTCGATGCGTTCATCGGACGACGTGGGCGCCAGCAGAAAAATGGGATCCAGCCCAGCCGCCCGAAGGTGTTGTGCAAAATCGATGGATTCCTCGGGTGGATAATCCACCACCAGTACGCCATCCACACCGGCCTCTTTGGCTGCCGCCACAAAAGCTTGCTGGCCCATGCGTTCAATGGGATTGGCGTAGCCCATCAACACAATCGGCGTGTGGGTGTTGTTTTGGCGAAACTCGCGCACGTAGTCCAAAATTTTTCGGGTACTCACGCCTTTGGCCAATGCGCGCTCGCTGGAGCGTTGAATCACGGGACCATCGGCCATGGGGTCCGAAAACGGAACACCCAACTCGATCACATCCGAACCCGCATTGGCCAATGCGTGAAGCACGGCCACGGTTTGGGCGGGGTCGGGATCACCACCGGTGACAAAAGGCACCAAGCCTTTTCGGCCCTGGCTTTTGAGTGTTTCAAAAACTGATTGAATGCGCGACATGGCTTGAACGTTCAGGGCTTGCAAGCGGCGCCGGATGGGCCGCTGCAATTGTTTTGATGACCAGTCTTGCAGTCTGGGTGGCAGTAAAACTCGGCACCACTCATGCGGGCAACCGTGTGCATGTCTTTGTCACCACGGCCAGACAAGTTGACCAGAATGATTTTGTCCTTGGGCAAGGTTTTGGCCAGTTTGGCCGCGTGCGCCAAGGCATGGCTACTCTCCAAGGCAGGAATAATGCCCTCAATGCGGCAGCAGTTGTGGAAAGCCTCCAGTGCTTCAGCGTCGGTGATGCCCACATATTCCGCCCGACCAATGTCTTTGAGCCAAGCGTGTTCGGGGCCAACACCCGGATAGTCCAGGCCGGCCGACACGGAATGGGTTTCAATGATTTGCCCATCATCGCTTTGCAACAGGTAGGTGCGGTTACCGTGCAACACACCCGGCGTGCCTGCTTGCAACGAGGCTGCATGGCGACCGGTTTCAATGCCCTCCCCGGCTGCCTCAACGCCAATCAGGCGAACCTGCTCTTCATTGATGTAGGGGTAAAAAATACCCATGGCATTGGAGCCACCACCCACGCAAGCCAACACATAATCCGGCTGGCGGCCGACCATGGCCGGCATTTGCACCAGACATTCTTTGCCAATCACGCTTTGAAAGTCCCGAACCAGCATGGGGTAAGGATGAGGACCCGCCACCGTGCCGATGATGTAGAAGGTGTCTTCCACATTCGTGACCCAGTCGCGCATGGCTTCATTCAAGGCGTCTTTCAGGGTTTTGGAACCGGAAGTGACAGGAATAACCTCTGCGCCCAGTAACTTCATGCGGAACACGTTTTGGGCCTGACGGGCCACGTCTTCCTGTCCCATGTAGACCACACACTTCATGCCATACCGTGCAGCCACGGTGGCTGTTGCAACACCGTGTTGGCCAGCCCCGGTTTCTGCAATCACGCGGGGCTTGCCCATGCGGCGGGCCAGCAGTGCCTGCCCAATGCAATTGTTCACCTTGTGCGCACCGGTGTGGTTCAGGTCCTCGCGCTTGAAGTAGATTTGGGCGCCGCCCAGCATGTCCGACCAGCGCTTGGCATGGTAAATAGGGCTGGGGCGGCCCACGAAATACTTGAGCTCGTTTTCAAACTCGGCCAGAAACTCTGGATCGTTTTGATAGTGGGCGTAAACGGACTTCAACTCTTCCAGCGCATGCACCAATGTTTCGGAAACAAAGGTGCCTCCGTAGGGGCCAAAATGACCAGCTGCATCGGGGAAGTCATAGGGTTTGTTCATGGTCACTGCTCAGTAGAATCATTTACGCACTGGTCCAGCGCGCTGGTTTGGCTGGGCGTCTCAGCCCCGTGTTGGGCGCTCATGTCGGCGGCCTGCACTGCAGCACAAAATCGGGCGATCTTCTGGATGTCTTTCACACCCCGAGCCGATTCGATGCCGCTGGACACGTCCACGCCATAGGGCCAAACCGCCCGAATGGCCTCGCCAACATTTGCCTCGTCCAACCCTCCGGATAATACCAAAGCCTGCTTCAATTCGCCGGGCTTGGGCAGCAAAGACCAGTCAAAAGTGTGGCCAGAGCCCCCATACGCCTCACTCCAGGAGTCCACCAACAGGGCCTGTGCGGAAGCAAACTCGGTGGACGCCTGCTGCAAGTCAGTGTCCGCCTTCATGCGAATGGCTTTGAGGTAGGGTCGGTTGAATTGTTGGCAAAATTCGGCCGTTTCATCGCCATGAAATTGCAACAACACCTGGGGGATGGCCTGAATCACCTGCCGAACCAGGTCCACCTCAGGGTTCACGAACAACACCACCGGGGTTTGCCATGCGCCCAGGTGGCAAGCCAAACGGGCAGCCTGTTCGACCGACACATGCCGCACAGAGGGTGGGTACATCACAAAACCCACCGCGTCTGCACCCGCCTGTACGCAGGCCTGCACGGTCTCAAAGGTTTGCAGTCCACAAAGTTTGATGCGAGTTCTCATGCGTTGAAATCGAACGAGGTTGAATTGAACAGATCAGCGATGCCGAACTCGGGCGGGTATTCCACTTCCCACAGCGTCAAACCGGCAGCAGAGGCGGTTTTGGCACCTTGGCTGCGGTCTTTGGCACTCAACACCGCCTGCATCCATTCCACAGGCTGGCGTTGCATGCCGATTTCGAACAAGGCACCCATGATGTTGCGCACCATGTGGTGCAAAAAGGCATTGCCATGAATTTCAACATAACAGTGGTCCCCACATTCCACAAGTGAAACCCGATGCAGCGTTTTCACAGGGCTTTTGGCTTGGCACTGCGCTGCGCGAAAGGATGAAAAGTCGTGCGTGCCGATGAGCAGTTTGGCTGCCTGTTGCATGCGGACCAAGTCCAGCGGGTAATGCACCCAAGTCATGTGGGTTTTGAATGGGTCCCGCACCGGGGAGGCATAAAAGTAATACCGGTACACGCGGGAGACAGCGGCATACCTTGCATGAAAAGGCTCACCCAGCAATTTGGCACCCGCCACGACCACGGAAGATGGGAGGTGGTTATTAACGCCCTTCACCCAAGCGCTGATGGGCCGTTCGGCCTCGGTGTCAAAATGCACCACCTGCTGGCGGGCGTGCACGCCCGTATCGGTTCGTCCTGCGCAGTGTATGACGGGGCGCTCGCCGCAAATGGCCTGTAGCGCCTTTAACAATGCGTCCTGAACTGTGTTGCCATGGGCTTGGGTCTGCCAGCCTTCAAAAGCATGGCCGCTGTAACGCAGGCCCAACACCACTCGGTTCATGTCAGCCCAAGGTCGCCAGCAAGGCTTTGGCCTTTTTCACCTGCTCAACATCGCCTTTCTTGATGATTTCATTGAGTAACTCCTTGGCACCATCGGCATCGCCAATTTCTACATAGGCGCCAGCCAGGTCAAGCTTGGTGGCCACTTCCTGCCAAGTGGCATCGTTCAGTTTGGGCTGCTCGACATCCAGATCGAGGTCCGCCATGGCATCTTCCAGATCTTTGGGCAGTGCCTCTGTCGCCGGTGCCGAAGGGCTCAAGGGTTCATCGTCCAGCAAATCCGGGTCGATGGCCGACTCATCAATGGCAGGTGGATTGGCGCGCAGGGCTTCAATTTCAGACTGGGCGGCCGATGCACCCACCGAGAGAGAATCCAGGTCATCCAGAATGGACGATGCCGCAGGCTCAGTCGATGCGCCCAGGTTCTCTTCCGGAAAGTCCAACTTCACTTCGCTGCTCAGGGATTCGGGTTCTGCCATCGCTTGGGCAGAAGCCTGGCTCAATTCTGGAATCGATTCCTCGGGCTCCATGGCTGCCATCGGCTGGGGCTCTGGTTCGGGCACCTTGAATTCAGGCACTGGAGGCGGCGTTGTTTCCGCCTTGGCGGGCTCGGTGTCGGCCAGCAACTCATCCAGGTCAAAGGCGTCATCGGCCACTTTTTCCAGCGTGCCTGCGGGCGGGTCGTCAACAGCGGGGGCTGCCACACCGGCGTCCTCAGCGATCAGGTTCTCAAAATCGGGCTCGCGCTCAACGAAAGGCTCAGGCTCTGTCTTGATGCGGCTGCGCCAGACCAACAAGCCCACCACAGCAGCAACCACCGCACCCGCTCCGCCCAACAACCAGGGAATCAGGTTAAAGGGCTGTTCAACGGTCGGCATTGGCGCGGGTGCGGCTTTGGGTGGCTCTTCCTTCTTTGGCTCGGGCACAACAACAGCAGGGGATTCGACTGGCACTTCCACCGCAGGTTTGGTGACTTCTGCAGGCTCAGCGGGTTTATCAGCGGCGAGCTCTGCCGGCTTGTCAGCCGGTGCGACCGTTGCTTCGGCCTGGGCCGGCGCTTTTGCTGCGCCCTGGTCTTTCTGCATGTCGATCAGTTTTTGCAAATCAGACACGTTTTTTTCAAGCAGCGCGATGCGCTCGTTGGCTTCAGCCAGTGCCTTGTTTTTCGCAGTCAATTCTTCAGCATTGGCGTCGGCTGCTCGGGATTGACCACCCGGCGCGATTTTCAGCCGGTCTTCTTTGGGTGCGGCCACTGCATCGGTTGGGGCCTTGGGCTCAATTTTGCCCGCGCTGCTGTTGGTGGACTGGCCGGCTTGGTCTGCAACCGCCAACAAACCCAATTGGCGGGCATAGCGGGAGTACACATCCCGACCATCGTTGTTGGCCAACACCAACAAAGCCTCACGGGGAGACTTTGCACGCAGCGCAGCTTTGTTGGGAATGCGCAGCTGTGCACCTTCTTTGACCAAGTGAACGCTGTTGGCAATAAAGGCCTCACGATTGGCCTCATAAATGGCGGCCATGGCCTGGTTAAGCGTAACCCCTTGCCCGGTCAAGCTTTGGGCAATCTCTGACAGCGTTTCGCCCTTTTTCACCAGACGCGTTTCAGTGGCGGCCGGCTGGGGCTCTGACTTTGCAGCAGCTTGCTCAGGCTCAGTGGCTGAGCTTTTGGGTGCAGGAGCAGCAGCTGGTGGCACCACTGGTGGCAATGTTTGCGGAGGTCGAATTTCGGGCACAGCCTGGGTTTTCGTTGCGGGCACTGTGCCCTCAGCCACATTGAAGGTGTACTCGCGGGCCACTCGGCCACCCGCCCAACTCAATTCAATCAAGGCATCCAGAAATCCGGCTGGCAAAGGCGTGGCGGAAGTGATGCGAATGATCGCACCATCGGCTTTGCCACTGTCTTTCACTTCAAACGTCAAAGCCGACAATTTTGGATCCAGCGCCAAGCGCGCAGCCTTGAATGCCTCGGGTGAGGCCAACTTGGCCTGTAAGCCATTGCGCTCTTCAGGCCGAATGCTTTCAATCTGGATTTGCGCCACAAAGGGCTCGGTGGATGACGACAGTACCTCCAACTTGCCCAACTGGGCTGCATGCAGGCCCGTGCTGAGGAGAAGTCCAGCCATCAGAAACGGCAATGTCTTTGTTGTAATGTGCCTCACCCGATCACTCCATGAAATAAAAAGGGCACGCTTTGCGCGTGCCCTTATGTTACTTGAACTTGACCCACACACGCAGACCCCAGAATGCGCTGGTGGCATGGCGTGTGGGCATTGCCCCGTTCAGCGCTCAATCAAAATACGCAACATGCGGCGCAGTGGTTCGGCTGCACCCCACAACAGTTGATCACCCACCGTGAATGCGCTGAGGTAGTCGCCACCCATGGACATTTTCCGCAGACGGCCCACAGGCACATGCATGCGGCCAGTAACGGCTGCTGGTGTCAGGTCTTTCATGGAGGCTTCACGCTGATTGGGCACCACGCGCACCCAGTCGTTGGCTTTGGCCAGCATGTCGTTGATTTCGTCCAGCGGCACGTCCTTTTTCAGCTTGATGGTCAAGGCCTGAGAATGGCAGCGCATGGCACCAATGCGAACACACAAGCCATCCACGGGGATGGAGCCTGGCTGGCCAGCCACCTTGCCCAGAATCTTGTTGGTTTCGGCAGCACCTTTCCACTCTTCTTTGGATTGACCATTGCCCAAATCCTTGTCAATCCAGGGAATCAGGCTGCCACCCAAAGGTACGCCAAAGTTGGCGGTGGGGTATTCGGGCGAATTGATGTGTGCAGCCACTTGACGGTCAATTTCCAGAATGGCCGAGGCCGGGTCGGCCAACAAACCGCTCACCTGGTTGTGGATGCTGCCCATTTGGGCAATCAGTTCGCGCATATTTTGAGCGCCAGCACCCGAAGCCGCCTGATAGGTCATGGAGGTCAACCACTCCACCAGGTTGTTCTGGAACAGACCGCCCAAGGCCATCAGCATGAGAGACACCGTACAGTTGCCGCCCACGTAATTCTTGACGCCCTTGGTCAAACCGTCCTTGATGACGTTCATGTTGACCGGGTCCAGAATAATGATGGCATCGTCTTTCATGCGCAGGCTGGAAGCCGCGTCAATCCAGTAGCCATTCCAGCCAGCTTCGCGCAACTTTGGAAACACATCGTTGGTGTAGTCGCCACCCTGGCAGGTCAACACCACGTCCATCTGTTTCAAGGCGTCAATGCTGTTGGCGTCCTGCAATGGGCCCGCACCACCGGCAAAAGCCGGGGCCTTTCCACCCGCATTGGACGTCGAAAAGAAAACGGGCTCAAAATGAGCAAAGTCGTTTTCCTCTTGCATGCGCTGCATGAGCACGGAGCCCACCATGCCACGCCAGCCTACCAAACCCACTTTCAACATGATTACTCCAGGTCTTGATCTTGAATACGTTTACTGCCGGGCCAGGGCGGCGACAATGGCATCGCCCATACCGCTGGTGCCGGTGCGTTGCTTGCCGTCGCGCCAAATGTCGCCCGTGCGCGGGCCACTGGCCAGCACGGTTTGCACCGCCTTCTCGATACGGGAAGCATACTCTTCCAGTCCAAAGGTGTAACGCAGCATCATGGCTGCGGACAATACAGTGGCCATGGGGTTGGCGAGGTCTTTGCCGGCAATGTCGGGGGCTGAGCCATGAATCGGCTCATACAAACCGAAATTCGATTCATTCAAAGAGGCCGACGGCAACATGCCGATGGAACCGGTCAACATTGAGGCTTCATCTGACAAAATATCGCCGAACAGGTTACCCGTCACAATGACGTCAAACTGTTTGGGGTTTTTCAGCAACTGCATGGCGCAGTTGTCCACGTACATGTGGCTTAACTCCACATCGGCATATTCTTTGCCAACCTCCGTCACCACATCGCGCCAAAACTGCGTGGTTTCCAGCACGTTGGCTTTGTCCACCGAGCAGAGCTTGCCACTGCGTTTGCGCGCCGCCTGAAAGGCCACATGCGCAATCCGGCGGATTTCGGTTTCCGCATAGCGCATGGTGTCGAACGCTTCGCGCTCACCCTTGAAGGGACCATCTTCGGCAATGCGGTGGCCGCGTGGCGTGCCGAAATAAATATCGCCTGTCAATTCGCGAACAATCAGAATGTCCAAGCCAGCCACAACCTCAGGCCGCAAGGTGGATGCGTCGGCAAGCTCTGAATACACCATGGCTGGGCGGAAATTGGCAAACAAATTCAACGCCTTGCGAATGCCCAAAATGGCCTGCTCCGGGCGAAGGTGACGCGGCAAGGTGTCCAGTGAAAAGTCGCCCACGGCGCCGAACAGCACCGCATCAGAGGCCTTGGCCAGTTCAACCGTGCTCTCGGGCAATGGAACGCCCGTGGCGCGGTAAGCGGCGCCGCCAATCAGCGCATGCTCAAACTCGACCTTCAGGCCGTCGGTTTTCAGGGCCTCCAGCACCTTGACGGCTTGGGCAGTGATCTCGGGGCCAATGCCATCTCCGGGCATCACGGCAATTTTCAGGGTCATTCTAAAACTCGATTTAATATTTTATAAGCAATCACTTACAGCGACAAATGAAGGTGATATGTCAATTAAATGGTGTTGGCCAACCAAGGTTGTTCGGCCAAGCGGCGTGCCTCATAGGCCTTGATCTCGTCTTTGTGCTCCAAGGTAAGACCAATGTCATCCAGGCCATTCATCAAGCAGTGCTTGCGGAAAGGGTCCACCTGAAAGCCGAAGCTGTGTTCACCAATGCTGACAGTCTGGTTTTCCAGGCTGACAGTGATTTGAACACCGGGCTGTCGCGCAATCGTAGCGAATATCACCGCCATCTCTTCTTCTTTTAAAACAATGGGTAACAACCCGTTTTTAAAACAATTGTTGAAGAAGATATCGGCATAACTGGCCGACACAATCGCCTTGAAACCATACTGCTGCAAGGCCCACGGAGCGTGCTCACGGGAGGAGCCACAGCCAAAGTTGGGCCCTGCGACCAGCACGGTGCCCCCTTGGAATGCAGGCTGGTTCAGTTCAAAGTCAGGGTTCAAGGGCCGCTTGGAGCAATCCATGCCCGGCTGGCCCTCATCCAGATAGCGCCAGCCGTCGAACAGGTGCTCACCAAAGCCGGTGCGCTTGATCGACTTGAGGAACTGCTTTGGGATGATGGCATCGGTGTCTACGTTGGCGCGGTTCAGCGCCACTGCGACACCGGTGTGGGTGACAAATTTATCCATGACCAATCCGGTAATGTGCGGTAGTGTGCGTTCAGCGGCTCAAATTACTTGCTCTTGTCGGCAGCGCGCTCAATGGCTGCGCCGCCCTGTTTGATGTCTTTGCCCATGCCTTCAACGGTATTGCAGGCGGACAGACCCAAACCAGCAATGGAGAGCAGAATGATGGCAATCTTTTTCATGGCAGTTCTCCTTAGAATGAACGTGAATCGGTGAAATGACCGGCAATGGCTGCAGCAGCTGCCATGGCTGGACTCACCAGGTGGGTACGTCCGCCAGCACCCTGGCGGCCTTCAAAATTGCGGTTGCTGGTGGAGGCACAGCGCTCGCCAGCGCCCAAACGGTCGGCGTTCATGGCCAAACACATGGAACACCCGGGCTCACGCCACTCAAAACCAGCCGCCACGAAAATTTTATCCAAACCTTCCTGTTCAGCTTGAGCCTTCACCAAACCGGAACCAGGAACGACCATGGCCAGCTTGACGTTGGCCGCCTTTTTGCGCCCCTTGATCACCGAGGCTGCCTCGCGCAAGTCTTCAATGCGTGAATTGGTGCAAGAACCAATGAAAACCTTGTCGATGGCAATGTCTTCAATTTTTTGATTCGCACTCAACCCCATGTATTGCAAGGCGCGTTCAATGCTCTGGCGGCGAACCGGATCCTTCTCAGCGGCGGGATCAGGTACTGCACCCTGAACACTGGTGACCATTTCTGGCGATGTGCCCCAAGTCACCTGCGGCAGAATGTCCTCCGCGCGAAGCTCCACCACGGCATCGAACTGGGCACCCGCATCCGAATGCAAGGTATTCCAGTAGGCAACGGCTTTGTCCCAATCGGCTCCGGTGGGGCTGTAGGGTCGGCCCTTCACGTAATCAATGGTTTTGTCGTCCACAGCCACCATGCCAGAGCGTGCGCCGCCTTCAATGGCCATGTTGCACAGGGTCATGCGGCCTTCAACAGACAAGCCACGGATGGCGGAACCGCCAAACTCGATGGCGTAGCCTGTGCCGCCAGCCGTACCAATTTTGCCAATCACCGCGAGAATGATGTCTTTGGCAGACACACCCTGACCCAGCTGACCCTCAACACGCACCAGCATATTCTTGGCTTTTTTCATGATCAGGCACTGGGTGGCCATGACATGCTCCACCTCAGACGTGCCGATACCAAATGCCAAGGCACCAATGGCGCCATGTGTGGAGGTGTGAGAGTCGCCACACACCACAGTCATGCCGGGCAGCGTGGCCCCTTGCTCAGGCCCAATCACGTGAACAATGCCCTGCCGCTGGTCTTTGATGTCAAAGTAGGCCAGCTTGTGGGCTCGCGCATTTTTATCCAGGGTTTCCACCTGCAGCCGAGACGTTTCGTCTTCAATGCCTTTGGACCGGTCTGTGGTGGGCACATTGTGGTCAACCACCGCCAGGTTGGCACTGTTGCGCCACAGCGCGCGCCCAGCGAGCTGCAGGCCTTCGAAGGCCTGTGGGCTGGTCACTTCATGCAGAAGGTGACGGTCAATGTAGATGAGGGAGGTGCCGTCCGATTCGGTGCGGACAACATGACTTTCCCACAATTTGTCGTAAAGGGTCTTTGCCATGAGAGGGCCTTGCTTCAGCCAGGTTACAGGTCAGGAACAGCCCTTTATTATGCCACAGCCCTGCACTGCACAAAACGGGTACAAGCCTCAGGCAAACACCGATGCAACATGCTTGGCAGGGATTTACCCACGGCGCTTGGCCGCCTCGTACAGGGGCTCTACCCGGCGAGAATAATCCTCAAGGTCGCGCATGCGGTTGGCCGGTGCCGGGTGCGTGGACAACAATTCTGGGGGTGCACCACCACCTGCACTGCCCATCTTTTCCCACAAGGTGATGGCTGCGCGTGGGTCATAGCCTGCCCGTGCGGCCAATTCCACGCCCATGCGGTCGGCTTCAGTCTCGTGCTCGCGGCTGTATGGCAGGGAAATGGTGACATCGGACACCATGCCCACCAAGTCTTTGCCCACAGCCCCCAAGCCCAAACCGATGGAAATCAAGTCAACACCCAGACCGGTTGCCATTTTCTGGGACACCCGCTCACGGGCATGCTCACGCAGCGCATGCGAAATTTCATGCCCCATGACCGCAGCCAACTCATCATCCGTGAGTTTGAGTTTGTCGATCAGACCGGTATACACCGCTATTTTTCCACCGGCCATGCACCAGGCATTCAACTGGTCCGACGTGATCACATTGACTTCCCACTTCCAGCCTGGGGCATCGGTGCGAAATGCTGCGGTTTGGGGAATCAGCCTGCGCGCAATGTTTCGCACGCGCTCCACCTGCTGGGTATTCACATTCAGCTTGCCGGCGGTGCGTGCCTTGTTCAACTCGGCTGCGTAGGCCTTCACCGAGCTGGTTTCCATGTCCTGTGCAGACACCATGGACACAAACTGCGGTCGGTCAATGCCCACAGCACCCGCCGACGTGGTGTGGGTGCTGGCACAACCGGACAGACCCAACGATGCACCGGCAACCATTAGGGAGCCAGCCCACAGCATTCTGCGACCATGAATCGGGAATAAACCTAACATGCAGTCCTCGCTTGAAATCAATGCGCATCCATGCGCGTTATTGTAAGACGGCTTCCTGACGCCGGAGTTTCAGCCCATACAACAGGGCAATCAGGCCTGCGCCACTGGCGGCCCAAAATGCCAACGACGGACTGCCCCATTTCCACAGGCTTCTGCCCACGAAAGTGCCCGCCGAACCGCCCAACCCGTAGGCAATCGTGGCATACATGGCCTGCCCTCGAACCACCAGCCGGCCTGGCAAATGGGCACGCAACCAGGCAATGGTCGCCGTGTGGTGGGCGGCAAAGGTCAGCGCGTGAAGCCCCTGCGCAAACACCATCATCCACGGCCAGTCGGGAAACAGTGCCGTCAAGGCAAAACGAACAGAGCAGGCAGCGTAGCCCACACACAACCAGGTGGACAGCGGCAGTCGATCAAAAAACCGGGTTTGAAATGCAAAAAATGCCACCTCGCACAACACGCCAAACGCCCACAACCAGCCGATGGTCAGTTCGGTGTACGCATGCTCCAGCAGGTACAGCGAAAAATAGGCGTAAAACACACCATGGGCCAAAATCATGAAGAACGAGGCCAACCACAGGGTTGGCAAGGGCTTGGGCAACAGCAACTGGCGAAAGCCGGTGCCAATCGCGTCACCATTCAAACTGCTGGGCGTGGACCCTGTGAGCGAACTGGACAGAGGCTCAGGCCTCACGGGCGAAAACCGCAGGGCTGCGCCAAAGGCAACCAGCAGACTGATGCTCGCCAAATAGGGATAAGACGCATACCCCCAGACATTGGCAACCCACCCAAACAGCAATACAGCAACCACAAAACCCAGAGAACCGAACAGGCGGATTTTTCCATATTGGCCACTGTCACCCCGACAGCTTTCCATGCAGTGGGTGTCGGACATGGGCACCAAACCCGAAATATTGAGATTGAGCAGCAAAATGAGACACACCAGGGCCGTGGCGTTTTGCTGGTTGAGAAACACCAACACCGAAAACACAAAACCACCCAGGGCGCCCGCCCGTATCCAGCGAACCCGGTTGGCTGTGTGGTCCGATAACCAGCCCCATGCAAATGGCCCGACGATGCGCATCAGCTGCATCATGCCCAGTGACAGGGCAATCACGTCCAGGCTGTGGCCCAGGGTTTTGAGATAGGGCCCTAGAAAAGGCGAATACAGCCCCACGAAACCAAAATAGGCAGCATAAAACAATGCCAGCCAGGCATGTTGGGACTTCAAACCACGCACGTTACTGATTGCGTGAGCGATCGGCAGGGATGCGCGGGGTGTCTACCTGCACATCACCGCACTGGGCGCGGTGCAGCAACACATGGTCCATGATCACCAAGGCCAGCATGGCCTCCGCAATCGGTGTGGCGCGAATGCCCACACAGGGATCATGCCGCCCGTAGGTTTCGACGTCGATGGAATGGCCCGCTTTGTCGATTGATTTGCGGGGCAAACGGATGCTGGAAGTGGGCTTGATGGCCATGCGCACTTCGATGTCCTGGCCGGTGGAAATGCCACCCAATACACCACCGGCGTGGTTTGAACCAAAACCATCTGGGTGCAGTTCATCACCATGCTCGGAGCCTTTCTGGGTGATACAACCAAAACCCGCACCAATTTCAACACCCTTGACGGCGTTGATGCCCATCATGGCATGGGCAATGTCCGCATCCAACTTGTCGTAGAGCGGTGAGCCCAAGCCCACTGGTACGCCGGTGGCTTGCACACGCAGGCCTGCACCACAGGAGTCCCCGGATTTCCGCAGGGCGTCCATATAGGCTTCCAGCTCGGCAACCTTGCTGGCATTGGGTGCAAAAAACGGATTGTTGTGCACTTCGTCCCAGGACTCAAAGGGAATGTCCACATCGCCGATTTGCGTCATGCAACCGCGAATGTCGATGCCGTGATTCAATTTCAACCATTTTTTGGCAACTGCACCGGCTGCCACCATGGGCGCAGTCATGCGTGCCGATGAACGGCCACCGCCGCGGTAATCGCGAATGCCGTATTTGTGCCAGTAGGTGTAGTCGGCATGGCCCGGACGAAAGGTGTCCATGATGTTGCCATAGTCTTTGCTGCGCTGGTCCTGATTGCGGATCAACAACCCGATCGGCGCACCGGTGGTCAAGCCTTCAAACACGCCGGAGAGAATTTCGACCTGATCGGCTTCTTGCCGCTGGGTAACGTGACGGGAGGTGCCGGGCTTACGCCGGTCCAGGTCGGCCTGCAAATCGGCCTCGGTCAGTGGCAAACCCGGGGGGCAACCGTCCACCACGCAACCAATGGCCGGCCCATGGCTTTCTCCAAAGTTGCTGACCACGAAAAGACGACCCAGGCTGCTTCCGGACATGATTGTTATGCGCGAACCAAAACCGCCATTTTATCGGAATATTCAGACCAGGGCTGAATCCCAGGCCCGAAGCAGCTTGTTGGCCAGGGCATGGCCACTTAAAAATGCATCTTCAACCCGCGCGCCTGCCAACCAGTCACCGCAAGCACCCAGGTATTGGGAGGCGTCCAGGTAATACAGTTCATTGCAGGGGTTGGTGGGCAAGGAATACAGCCACCGGTGAGCTGTCATTTGCAAAGGCTCCACAAACTGCCCTGTTACATTGCAAAACACATCCAGCAACAGTCGAAGCGCTTCATCGGGCGCAATGTCCTGGTGAACGGAAGACCAGTCTGCAGTGGCTTGCAGAACCCACCGCTCGCCCGCTGCCCTGCCCGGTTTTGCCGAGTCTCTGCAAATCCAGCCCAATGGGCTGTCCACCACGAAAGCACCGTCGTAGTCCATCTTCAGCGGGCTCTGCAGACTGAGCATGACCGTCCACGTCACGGTGGACTTCACTTGGGCCGCTTTCAGGGCCAACATCGGGTGTGATTCCTCAAACAGATCACGGGTTTGCTCGGCCGGAATGGCACACACCACCGCATCAAAACCCTGGTCGACACGCACCGTTCCATCGGCCAGGTGAACAGTGAGTTTGTATTGCTCGCCCTGCCGCATCACGCCCACCACACGGGCCTGCGTGTACAGGTTCAGGCCCTGTGACAACCACCGCCCCAGACTGGCCATGCCGGGTGTGCCAACCCAACGGCGTGCCCCAGGCGCATGGTCTTGAACCACGCCATAGCTGAGGTCGACCACGCGACCAGTCCACAGTGCGACGGCACCATCGGCTTGCGCCTGTTCAATCAATTGCTGAAATTGGGGATTAGACACCTGAAAATATTGGGCGCCGTGGTCAAAGCCCAGTGGTACTTCTGCATCGCGATTGAGCCAGCGTGTGGGCATGCGACCACCGGGGCCACGGCTCTTTTCGTACAGAGTGACGTTGCACCCCTGCTGGACCAATTCACGGGCACAGGCCAAACCTGAAATGCCTGCGCCGACGATGGCAACTCGCTTGTTCAACATAGTCAGTTGCTGTTCTCTTCGATCGGCCAATCGCGAATGTAACCCTTGAGCATTTTGTTCTCAAAGCCCTGCTCTTCCAGCACTGCCTTGGCCACATCGTGGAAGGAGATCACACCGCACAGCGTGTTGCCATCCATGACAGGCAGGTAGCGCTGGTGGTTTTCCAGCATGAGTTTTCTCAGGGCATCCACTTCCATGTCCAAGGTAGCCACGGTGGGCGATGTATTCATCACCTCGTTTACCACGATTTCGGCCACGGGTGGTGTGGGGCCGGTCCGGTGCTCTTTCTGACGCTTGGCCAGCACCCGAATGACCTCTCGGAAGGTCACAATGCCCGCCAACCGACCTTTGTCCATCACCACCAGCGAACCCACATCATGGTCAGCCATGGTCACCACGCAATCAGACAGTGATGTTTCAGGCGACACGGTAAACAGGGTATTGCCTTTCACGCGCAGCACTTCTTTGACTTTCATCACCACTCTCCTTGCAGTTTGTTCTAAGGTTTTGTTCCATCCTACCGCATCTGCCCGATCTTTCAAGTGTGAATGTCAGACTTCTGAAATTGACAACTCAACAATTTTCGAGCGAAGCGATACACTACCGTCTACAACAAACCAATACGGAGACAAGACCAATGCCCAAGACTGGCAACCGCTTTCAGAGTTTTTCGGATTTTTACCCCTTTTATTTGGCCGAGCACAGCAACCTGACCTGTCGGCGATTGCATTTTGTGGGTTCCAGCATTGCGCTGTATTGCTTGATCCGTTTTGGAATGTCGGGCAATCCAGCCTGGTTTTTCGGTGGACTGATTCAGGGCTACGCGTTTGCGTGGGTCGGTCATTTCTTTTTCGAGAAAAACAAACCCGCAACCTTCAAATATCCCTTGTGGAGTTTCATGGGGGACTGGGTGATGTACAAGGACATTCTGACTCGAAAGATTCCTTTCTGAGCCACGCAAGGAAGGCAGATCGTCTTTCCTTGCCCAGTCTGTTTCGCTCAGTCTTTTTTATCGAAGGGGTTCGCAGAGCTGCGGAATTCAACCCGCAGCGGCGTGCCTGTCAAATTGAAACGCTCGCGTATGCGGGTTTCCAGAAAGCGCTTGTAGCTGTCGGGAATACCATCCAGCGCCGTACCGTGAATAACCACAATCGGCGGGTTTTGACCACCTTGGTGCGCATAACGCATTTTGGGGCGGAAAATGCCTTTTCGGGGTGGCTGTTGGTGTTCAACGCATTCCTGAATGAGGCGCGTCAGCTTGGGCGTGGGCAACTTGGCAAACGCCGCTGCATGGGCCTCATCCACAGAGCGCATCATGGCGCCAATGCCAAAGGCCTTGGTTGCAGACACAAAATGCAGCTTGGCATACCCCAAAAACGCCAGCTTCCGGTTGACCTCGGTTTTCACGCGGTCCTTCCGGTATTCATCCAGGCTGTCCCACTTGTTCACAGCCAGCACAAGCGAACGCCCTGCTTCCACAATGAAACCCGCGATCGACGCATCTTGATCGGAAATGTCTTGCTGGGCATCCAGCATCAGGATGACCACGTTGGCGTCTTCAATCGCCTGCAGCGTTTTGATCACCGAAAACTTTTCAACCGATTCGAACACCTTGCCCCGCTTTCTCAAACCAGCGGTGTCAATCAGGGTGTAGGGTTTATCGCCCCGCTCAAAATCAATGTAAATGCTGTCCCTTGTGGTGCCCGGCATGTCGAATGCAATCACACGCTCTTCGCCCAGCAAGGTATTGACCATGGTGGACTTGCCCACGTTGGGACGCCCAGCAATCGCCACCTTGATGCGTTTGCCGCCCTCTTCATCTTCCGGAAGCTGCGGCAAACGTTCACAGGCCATGTCCATCAGCTGGCGCACACCATCGCCATGGCTGGCGGAGATGGTCTCGGGCTCACCCAGCCCCAGCTCATAAAAATCGGCGGCGGCCACCGCGTGTGTGTAGCCTTCCGTTTTGTTGACGACGAGAATCACTTCCCGTTTGGATTTGCGCAGTTCGTCGGCAATCACGTGGTCGTGCGCCGTGATGCCTGAGCGCCCGTCCACAATGAACAACACCACATCAGACTCAAGAATGGCCTGACGACTTTGTTTGGCCATTTCGGCATAAATGCCATCTTTGGCCACAGGCTCCAGGCCACCGGTATCGACCACCAGGTAATCGCGAGGGCCAATTCGGCCTACACCATAGTGGCGGTCGCGCGTCAGCCCTGGCTGGTTGGCCACCAGCGCATCACGCGTGCGCGTGAGACGGTTAAAGAGGGTGGACTTGCCCACGTTGGGGCGCCCCACCAGGGCAATGACTGGTTTCATGGTTTCACTTACTGAACACTGAGCAAGGCCAGCTTGCCCTTTCTGGATTGAACAACCAACTCGCCACTGTCACCGGGCTGCGGATTGCTTGAAAATGCGGATGAACCCACCTGTGTACGGGCAATCGTTTTGCCGGTGTCACGGTCGATAAAGTGCACATACCCTTCGTAGTCGCCAATCGCCACGGCACGACCAACAGCCAACGGCGCTGTCGGCTGGCGGCGCTGGAAGTTGGCCACACGCCAAACCTGCTTGCCGCCAGAGCGGGAAAAGGCAAACAAATCGCCCAGTTCATTGGACGCAATCACATAACGGTCATCGACCGACGCACCGTTCGGGGAAGAAAACTCAGTGGACCAAATACTCCGGCCATTCACTGCATCCAGGCAACCCACGCGCCCCTGGAAGGACGCGGCGCACACTTCACGGAAGTTATAAACCGGGGAACCGGTTACGTCGGTGATGCGCTCAATTTCCGTGGTGCCAGACGGCGAAGCCAACACACCCTCCCACACCTGTGCACCGTTGTTCAGGTCTACACCCAACAGACGACCACCCGGGAAACCGGCATACACCCGTGCATTGTTGACATCCACGGTCGAATTGATTCGCAGGGTCAACGGGGGCAACTGGCGCGTAAACGCCCAACGCAGCGCGCCATTGTCGCTGGCGTAGTTGTTGACCGAGAAATCGATACCACGAATCAGAATGCTGTTGATGGTGCCCACCGGAACGCTGATGGAGTCCACGGCCAATGGCACTTTCCATTTGGGCTTGCCTTGACCATCGAGCGCAACCAACTGGTTGTTGGCATCTACCACCGCAACGGTGTCCGCGGTTACGCCCACACCAGACTTCAACTTGGAATCCAGTTTGACCGACCAGCGAACTTTGCCGCTGGCCTTGTCAACCGCATACACCTTACCCTCTTGCGATGCTGCATACACTGTGCTGCCGTAGACCACCGGCGTGAAATAGCCTTTTTCAGAATCGCCCACATCCACGGACCATCGGGTATTCACCGCCAGTTCGGGCTTGAATTGGGCCAATTCGGCGGGACGCACTTTGGACGAAGAAAACGGATTGATGGCATTGACCATGGAGGACATGGTTGAACACCCCCCCAGAACCAGAGACACCATGGCCACACAACCATATTTCATGACCTGCTTCATTGGGCTTTGTCTCCTGTCTTGGGCAGCGCTGCCAGTTTGCGTTCTATCACGGGTTTCCAGGGGCTGTCGGCTTGAATGGTTTTCAAGGCCTCGTCGTATTCAGCTTTGGCCTTCGCGGCATCACCACGCGCCAGCGCAATATCGCCCTTGCGGTCATGAAACAGCCCCTCAAAGCCTGGATAACTCTTTTCGAGGAGTGCCGCTGCTTTGTCGTATTGCTTGTCATCCAGCAACAGACCGCTCAGCATCAAGCTGGCTGTGGCTGTGAACTCATCTTGCCGGGCGTGTTCCACAGCCCACTCCAACTGAGTTTTGGCCTCGTTCGACTGGCCCTTGGCATACAAAGCCCGCGCCACCAGCAACGCACCGCGCTGAGCATACGGTGACCGGCTGTGGTCTGCACTCAGGGTGTTTTGAATTTGACTGGCCAAGGCCAAATCACCGTCCGCAAGCGCCTTTTCAAGCTTTTCGTAGGGGGCAACGGCCGCAGCCGACTCACGCGCCTGCCACCATTTCCAGCCGTTGTTGGCCGCAAAGCTGCCAAACACCAAAATCAACACAGTCAGAATGAAATTGCCGTACTTGTTCCAAAACGCCTTGAAATTGGCAATTTGTTCTTCTTCTTCGAGTGTGTAGCGGCTCACTGCGCGTCTCCTTCTCCGTACAGCAGACCGAAAATCGACTCGGCCAGTGTGTCTTGACTGAATTCCATTTGCTCTCCCTCACCCCGCAGCAACTTGACGGCTGCGGTGCCTTTGTTGAGTTCGTTTTCACCCAAAATGACCGCCACGGAAGCACCGCTGACATCAGCCCGCTTCATTTGGGACTTAAAGCCACCAGAACCGGCATGAAGCACCACCGCGAAGCCTGCATCCCGCAGCTCCTCCGCCAGCGTAAACGCCCGGCGGGCTGTGCCTTCACCTTGGTGAACCACATACACATCCAAATCAGCCGCATCATCGGGCTGGGCGCTTTCCAGGTACAGCTCCAGCAAACGCTCCAGGCCAATCGCAAAACCAATGGCCGGTGTGGGTTTGCCACCCAGAATTTCGATCAGGCCATCATAACGCCCGCCGCCACAGATGGTGCCTTGGGAGCCCAGGGCATCAGTAATCCACTCGAACACGGTGAGGTTGTAGTAATCCAGCCCACGAACCAGGCGAGGGTTTTCAACGTAAGGCACGCCCGCATCATCCAGCAAACGCTTAACGCCCTTGTAATGCGCCAGCGAAGCCTCTCCCAAATACTGGGACAACTTGGGGGCAGCATTGACCATGTCCTGCATGGTCGGGTTTTTGGTGTCCAGAATGCGCAACGGGTTGCTGTACAGGCGCCGCTGGGCGTCCTCATCCAGCAATGCCTTGTGTTGCTCAAAATAGGCAATCAGGGCTTCCCGGTGGGCCAAGCGTTCAGCGGCTTCACCCAGGCAATTGATTTCCAGGCGGACACCATCAAGCCCCATGTCGCGCCACAGGCGCGACAACATCACAATCAACTCGGCATCAATGTCCGGGCCTTCAAAGCCCAAAGCCTCAACGTCCAATTGATGGAACTGCCGATAGCGGCCGCGTTGAGGACGCTCATGCCGAAACACGGGACCCATGGCATACACACGCTGGGGTGCGGCATACGTCAAGTTGTGTTGAATGGTGGCGCGTGCAATGCCCGCCGTAAATTCAGGCCGAAGGGTCAGTTCATCGCCGTTCAAGCGGTCGATAAAGCTGAACATTTCTTTTTCAACAATGTCTGTGACTTCACCAATGCCTCGGCGAAACAGCGCTGTGGGCTCCAACACCGGGGTTTTGATCAGGCGGTAGCCATAGGCCGTCAGCCATTCACGCAGCAAGGTTTCCAGATTTTCCCAATGAATGCCTTCCACGGGCAGAACATCGTTCATGCCCTTGACGGACTGCAGTTTGACTGGTTTTTTGGCTTTGCCGGATGGATCCTGTGACTCAGACTGGCTCATGGACGCGATTGGAAATTGATTCAACCCGGTATTGTCGCTCATTCCTGAGGGCCTTGATGGGAGACACCGTACCTTTGCTCAACATAACGTTGAACAATTTGCTGGAACTCTTGCGCAATGTTGTCGCCTTTCAGGGTGACAGACCGCTGTCCATCCAGAAAAACGGGGGCTGAAGGTGCCTCGCCCGTGCCCGGCAACGAAATACCAATGTCCGCATGCTTGCTTTCACCGGGGCCATTGACCACGCAACCCATGACGGCCACCTTCATGCTCTCCACACCCACATACTGGTTTTTCCAGATCGGCATCTGGTTGCGAAGATAGGTCTGGATTTGGTCTGCCAGCTCTTGAAACACCGTGCTGGTGGTGCGTCCACAACCTGGGCATGCAATCACTTGCGGCGTGAAGGCGCGCAAGCCCAGGGACTGAAGGATTTCCTGGGCCACCAACACCTCCTTGGTGCGATCTCCACCAGGCTCGGGCGTGAGCGATACCCGGATGGTGTCGCCAATACCCTCCTGAAGCAAAACAGACATGGCAGCGGTGGACGCCACAATCCCCTTGGTGCCCATACCGGCCTCGGTCAACCCCAGGTGCAACGGAAATTCACTGCGCTGGGACAAGCTGCGGTAAACCGCAATCAAGTCTTGAACCTGGCTGACTTTGCAGGACAGCACGATGCGATTGGCGGGCAAACCCAGCTCAACGGCTTTGTGCGCGCTGGACAGGGCCGACTCAATCAGCGCCTCGTACATGAGTTGCTCAGGTGGCCATGGCTCAGGCCGCTGACCGTTTTCATCCATCATCCGGGCCAGCAGGCTTTGGTCCAAACTCCCCCAGTTGACCCCGATGCGGACAGGCTTGTCATATTGAATGGCCATCGCAATCATGGCTGCAAAATTGTCATCGCGCGAACGGCTTGAGCCCACATTGCCGGGGTTGATGCGATATTTGGACAAAGCTTTTGCGCAGTCTGGGTATTTTTGCAGCAGCAAATGCCCGTTGTAATGAAAGTCGCCCACGATGGGAACCGGGATGCGCATTTTGTCGAGCTGCTCGCGAATGTAGGACACAGCCTGTGCGGCGGCATCGTTGTTCACGGTAATGCGCACCACTTCGGAGCCAGCAAGGTAGAGCTCTTTGATTTGCAGCGCCGTGTTCAAGGCATCGGCCGTGTCTGTGTTGGTCATGGACTGAACCACCACAGGCGCACCGCCACCAACCTTGACAACATGGTCTTTCCAGCGCACCTCGACTTGGTGCGTTGCACGGCGTTTCAAAGGAGTATTGGCAATCACGGCGACACCCGGAACATGAACTATGGCCTTGTTGATGAAAACACGGGGCAATCGATCCGCTGAGCGTTTGAATACAGGGCCTTGAAAATCAAAGACCGTCCCGGGGAAAGGACGGTCTGCTGGACCTCGAACCGATGCCGAATTACTGAACCGTCAAACGCGCGACCTCTCCGCGAATGGAAGGCCCCAAGTCAACGTACTGACCGTTGTTGAACACCCGGACCGCCTTGGCATTGCCCACAATCAGCTTGAACGGACCTTTGCCTTTCACATCCAGGGAGGATCCGCCGGCATTCAATTGGGAGATCAGCACCTGATCATCGGCATCACGCACGGTGACCCAACTCTGCTCTGAAAAATTGAAGCGCAAGGTGGAATCCGGACCCGAAGCAGCAGGTTTGGCTGCTGCTGGCGCAACTGCTGCAGCCGGTGCTGCTTGCACGGCAGCTTGCGTGGGTGCAGTTGGGGCGGCAGCCGGTGGAACAGGGTTGGCTGCAGGGTTGGCTGTGGGGCTGGTTGCAGCCAGTGGCTGTGCTGGTGCTGGTGCCGAGGCTGGTGCAGGCGCAGAAGGTTGCTGCAAAGCCGGGAATACAGCCGTGGCCGAGGGCTCTGCAGTTGCAATTTGACCGGCAGCCGCCGCCGCAGGCTCCGCTGGAGCGGGCACAGGCACTGATGGTGCGGCTTGCTCTGCCGCTGGCGTTGAGGGCTCGGCTGTTTCAACCGCCTCTTTGGGCTTGCCCGACAAAAACACGGGCAGGTAGAAAACTGCCATCAGGACCAAAGCGCCCAACACAAGACCATAGCCCAATGACTTGCCCGGCTTGCGGTCAAAGCTCAAGCTGGACAAACGGCGTGAAGTGCTGGGCATGCGGGCCTCGGACACATCACCTCGGCTGGTGTGCTCACTGATCACGGGTGCTGCACGGACAGGGGCGGCGCCTTCAGACAAACCGTAAGCGAGGATGACCGGTGTGGGGTCCATCTTGAGCACTTTGCAATAGCTCTTGATAAAAGCCTTCGCAAAGGTTTCAGGCGGCAGCTTGGCCGTATCGCCACTTTCAATGGCCTGAAGTTGACGTTCATTGATTTTGGTCTGCGCACTGATGTCGGACAAGGTCATGCCAGCTCGCTCACGAGCGGAGCGCAGCATGGCGCCAGGGTTTTGTCCAGGCTCAAGCAGGGTCAAATTGGGTTGCTTGTCGGTGTTCACAGCAGGCTCCGGCTTGGAACCCGAGGAGGCTGTCAGGTCGCTGTTGCTCATCGCACGGTTTTCATTCATTTGGGGTTTCCGGTTGCCACACCACGGCATGGCCAATTTCTTTTGTTATGGGTCACTTCATCGGACACTGCGTTTCAATAGAGAATAATCGAACACAGCCCCGTTATTCAAGAAAATTTACAAATTATTCATATAGTTGAGCAGCGTTCTCAAAACAGGTTCTAAGAAGTACACCGGCTGCGCTGTAACAAATTCGCCAATTTGCATGTGTTGCTCCACGCCAATTCATTGTAGAACAAAGCAATGCCGAAGAAGGGCCTCAAGACTGCCGTTTCGCGCTGGCTTTCAGAATTTCAACAGGGACCACCGTCTCAAGACGCTGTTTGATTCGCGTGCGGTCCTTCACCTCACCCGCCAACTGCCCACAGGCTGCATCAATGTCATCACCGCGGGTTTTGCGCACAGTGGTAACCACCCCCGCTTCGGACAAAATATCCACAAATGCTTTGATGGCCGGCGTTTTGGACTTGTGCAAACCCGATTCCGGAAACGGATTGAACGGAATCAAGTTGAATTTGCAGGGCACCACCTTCGCAATGTCCAGCAATTGGCGCGCATGGTCTGGCGTGTCGTTGACGCCATCGAGCATCACATACTCAAACGTGATGAAATCGCGGGGTGCAAATCGCAGGTAACGCAAACACGCATCCAGCAATTCCCTCAACGGATATTTTTTGTTCAATGGCACAAGGTGATCACGCAACGCGTCGTTGGGTGCATGCAAAGAAACAGCCAAAGCGACCGGGCAATCCTGGGACAATCGGTCCATAAAAGGCACCACACCCGAGGTGGACACTGTGACCCGCCGGCGCGACAGTCCGTAGGCCATGTCATCCAGCATCAACTGCAAGGCAGGCACCAACGCATCGTAATTGAGCAGGGGTTCGCCCATGCCCATCATCACCACATTGGTCACCGGGCGCTCTTGGGCAAACACATGGTCACCCGCCTCTTTCAGCAGCACGTTGGCTTTCCACAACTGGGCCACAATTTCTGCCGTGCTCAGGTTTCGTGAAAAACCCTGCTTGCCTGTGGAGCAAAACCGGCAATTGACCGCACAACCCGCCTGCGAGCTCACGCACAGAGTGCCGCGCCGCTCTTCAGGGATAAACACGGTTTCCACGGCGTCGCCATTGCCCACATCGAACAACCATTTGCGCGTGCCATCGCGGGATTTGTGATCGGAAATAATGCCAGGCGACTGCACACAAGCCTTGGCCTGCAGGTTTTGACGGAAGGACTTTGCGAGGTCGGTCATGGCCTCGAAGTCGGCAACCCCGCCCTGGTGGATCCACTTGGCCAGTTGCTTGGCACGAAACGGTTTTTCACCCAGCGCTGTGCACCACTGCACCAGCTCCGGCACTGAATATTCCAGCAGGTTGTCCAAGGTATTGCCCATATGCTCGAATGAAAAACGGGAGCGTTCACGCCCCCGCTTAATCTACCACTTCACAAAACAATTTGGCCGGTGATGTACGAAGCGACACCGGCCAGCGTAAGCCAATCAGCGTGCAAATACCTGGGAAGACGGGAAGAAATAGGCGATTTCAACAGCTGCTGTGTCAGCACCATCGGAACCATGAACCGCGTTGGCGTCAATGCTTTCAGCGAAGTCGGCACGAATGGTGCCAGCAGCGGCTTCTTTGGGATTGGTTGCACCCATCAATTCACGGTTTTTGGCAATGGCGTTTTCGCCTTCCAGAACCTGAATCATCACTGGACCGGAGATCATGAAATCCACCAGGTCTTTGAAGAAAGGACGGGCTTTGTGAACAGCGTAAAAGCCTTCGGCTTCAGCGCGGGACAGGTGAGCCATGCGGGCAGCCACCACCTTCAGGCCAGCGCCTTCGAAACGGGAATAGATTTGACCAATCACGTTTTTGGCAACTGCGTCGGGTTTGATGATGGACAGGGTGCGTTCGATTGCCATGAGGACAACTCCAGAAATGATCGAAAAGTTTGAAAAGACTGAGAAAATTAGCCTTACATTATAGCCCGTCCGTGTGAATTTTGCTTTGCATCACTCTAAAAAACTCCCTCTAGGCCCGGTCATGGGCTTGATTTGCAACTTTTCAGCCCTACCATTACTCTAAATCCATACACAGCTTGGGCTTATTCATGAGCCTGGGCATTCACCAGGGAGTGATTGATTCATGTCTGACTACAACGTGACCTCGTTTGGACGATCTGCAGACACCGTCGTGGTGCAAGACACCAACCGTGTGCTGCGCAACACCTATTTTCTGCTGGCCCTGTCCATGATACCGACGGCGCTGGGTGCCACCTTGGGTGTTCAGTTTGGCTTTTTCCGCTTGTTTGCAGGCAGCCCCCTTGTGTCGTTTCTCGTCATGATGGCGGCCATGTTTGGCTTTGTCTGGGGCATTCAGCGCAACAAAGACAACGGGCTCGGTGTGGTGCTCATGTTGGGCTTTACCTTTTTCATGGGCTTGATGCTGTCCGGCATCCTGTCTGTGGCCTTGCGGTACAGCAACGGTGGCTCCATCATCGCCATGGCCTCACTGGGTACCGGTGCCATTTTCTTTGGTTTGGCCAGCTATGCGGCAGTGACCAAGCGCGACTTCACCACCATGGGCAAAACCCTGTTTGTGGTCCTGATGATGGTGTTGGTGGCCTCAGTGGCCAACATTTTCCTGAAAATGCCAGCCCTGTCACTGACCATTTCAACGCTGTGTGTGGGCCTGTTTTCGATGTTCCTGCTGTATGACCTGCAACGCGTGATGCGCGGTGGCGAGGACAACTACATCACCGCGGCATTGGCCATTTACCTGGACCTGTACAACCTGTTCGTGAACCTGCTGCAACTGCTGATGGCGTTTGCCGGCGGTGATCGCGATTGATGACACAGCGCAGCATTGAAAGTACTTGCAATGTGCGTTTAAAAAGCGCAAATTGAAAGCTCAACAGGTCGATATAGTATCGACCGCCAAGTTGGAGAGGCCAGTCTCCAACGTAAACGGGGCCCCTAGGGCCCCGTTTGTTATTGTGCGGACAGTATTTCCGGGGCGTCAGTGCCCTGCTCCAGCGGCACCCAATCAGCCCTCCGCTCAAACACGGCAATCGACTCCACATGCGATGTGTGCGGGAACATGTTGATGACGCCCGCCTGCTTGAGTACATAAGGCCCTGCGCAACACAGCACGGCCACATCCCTGGCCAAGGTTGCCGGGTTGCACGACACATACACAATCCGACTGGGCTGGTGTGCAGGCTTTGCACCGACAATGGCTTTGCAAATCGCGAGCGCACCATCCCGCGGCGGGTCAATCAACACTTTGTCGAATTGGCCCCAACTTTCCCATTCCGGGCTTTCAACCTCAAACAGGTTGCGAACATGAAACTCTGTTTTGCCTTGCAGGCCATTGAGCACTGCGTTTTCACCCGCCCGGTCAACCAGGTCTTGAGAGCCTTCAAAGCCTTTCACAAAGCGGCTTCGAGTGGCCAGGGGCAATGAGAAATTGCCCAAGCCACAAAACAGGTCCAACACGCGGTCCTCGGGTTTTAAGTCCAACAAGGACACGGCTCTACTCACCATGGAGTCGTTGATCAGGTGGTTAACCTGGGTAAAGTCTGTGGGCCTGAAACGCATCTGCACGCCAAAACTGGGAATGTGATAAGCCAGTTCACGGGGTACATTCGCTTCCAGACGATAGGCTGTTGCCGGGCCTTCCGGCTGCAGCCACCAGTCGATGTCGTTGGCTCGCCCAAATGAACGCAGCGTTTCCAGGTCACTCGCTGACAAAGGCTCCAGGTGGCGCAGCACCAAAGCGGTCACACCTTGCCCAACAGCCAGCTCAAGCTGGGGAATGCGGGTGTAGATGGACAAGGTTTCCAGCATGCGGCCAATCGGCACCAACAAGTCGGATATCCGTTTGGGCAGCACATGGCACTCGGTCATGGTGGCCACATAGCTGGACCCCTTCTCGTGGAAGCCCACCAGCATGCCGCCCTTTTTTTCGACAAAACGAACGGTGAGGCGCGCACGGTGGCGATAGCCCCAAGACGGCCCAACCATGGGGCGCATCATTTGCTCTGGTTTTTGCCGACCAATGCGCTCGAGCAAATCTTCGAGTGCCCGGTTTTTAATGGCCACCTGGGCGTCAGGCTCAATGTGCTGAACCGCGCAGCCGCCACACACGCCAAAATGCGGGCATTTG
Organism: Limnobacter sp.; assembly: GCF_036405155.1. Taxonomy (GTDB): domain Bacteria; phylum Pseudomonadota; class Gammaproteobacteria; order Burkholderiales; family Burkholderiaceae_B; genus Limnobacter. Next base: position 548,880 of record NZ_DASWYD010000006.1, read on the forward strand.
GGTTTGACGCGCAGGGCAGACTCGGAGAGCACTTGGCGTGTGATGGCTCGGGCATACGAAGGCTTGCTTCGCGTGACCTCGGCCACCACGGTTTCACCGGTGATGGCACCGTCCACAAAGTGTACTTTGCCATCGACATGGCCAACGCCATTGCCTTCAAGGTCGATGGACTCGACCACCAGCTGCACCTGGGCCGGTATGGCCGGTGTTCTGTTTCTGCTGCGTCCCATGTTTAAGTCTTAATAGCGTGTGATTGGTTGCTTATCGCTTGGGCAGGTAATCCATGGGGTCCACGGGCTTGCCTTGCTTGCGCACTTCAAAATGCAGCTTGGGACGGTCTGCATCAGACTGACCGGCCTCAGCAATTTTCTGTCCCTTGGTCACTGGATCACCCTCTTTGACCAACAAGGTTTTGTTGTGCGCATAGGCTGTCAGCAAATTGTTGTCGTGTTTGAGGATGATGAGGTTGCCATAGCCCCGCAACGCATTGCCGGAATACACCACCCTGCCCGCCTGGGCTGCCACCACGGGGTCGCCCACTTTGGCGGCAATGTCGAGGCCTTTGCTGCTGCCGGCTTTGTAGCCCTGCAAAACCTCACCTGGGTGCGGCCAGACAAAGCCCAATGTGGCTGCAAATGGTTTGGGTGGTTCAACGGGTGTGGTCTCAATCACCTTGGGTGCTTCAACCGGCTTGGCACCGCCTGCCGGTGCAACCGGGGTAACTTCCACGCCATTGCTGTCAGTCGTTGTACCGGCACCAGCGACTGCTGGCGCGGAAGAGATGCCCTCAACCTTCAGGCGTTGACCCACAAAAATTCTGTTCGGATCGGTGATGTTGTTGGCTCGGGCCAGCTCACGCCAATCCAAACCAAATTCCAAGGCGATCTTGTACAACGTATCGCCCCCCACCACGGTGTAGTAGCCATCCACAGCCTGGTAACCGCCTTCAACATTGCGAGTGGGCAAACGGTCAATCACGGGGGCCGGTTGATTCAAGGGTACAGATGTACAGGCGGCCAATACCGCAGAGGCCACACCAAGCAACAACAGGTGACGGGTGTTTTTCATTGTTCTCTTCTCCATGCCATCTCTATACCAAGTGCAGGCTCAGGCAGTGAGCCTAAACCTCACGGGTGCCCTTTAACAGGGGCACGAATTTTACCAAGTCTTTGTTTTCGCGGTGCCATTTGTCGGCCGCAAGGCGATCTACAGTGACCAGCACCTGCTTGTCCTGATCAGCCACTGGCACAATCAGCCGCCCGCCCACTTTCAACTGGCGCAGCAGCTCTTGGGGAATGTCCAGGCCAGCGGCGGCCACAATAATGACATCAAACGGTGCCAGCGTGGGCATGCCCAACAAACCATCACCGTGCAACACCTTCACTTTGGAGACCGCAGCGGCGGAGAGGTTCCTCACAGCCTTGTGATACAACGCTTCAATCCGTTCAATGCTGACCACCCGCTTGGACAGGCTGGCAAACACGGCGGCCTGATAACCACAGCCGGCGCCCACCTCCAGCACATGGTCCAAGGTTTTGCGACCCTGCAGGGCATATTCTGCAAAGCGGGCCACGGTGAAAGGCCGCGAAATGGTTTGCTGATGGCCGATCGGCAATGCAGCGTCCTCATAAGCCCTGGACGCAAACGCCTCATCCACAAACAGGTGACGGGGCACAGCACCCATGACGTCCAGCACTTGCTGATTGGCAATGCCCAATGTTTTCAACTTGGCCACCAGGTTTGCCCTCGCGCGGTCCGAGGTCAAACTCAAACCACCAATGCGCTCGGGCACGCGGTCCACCTTGCGGGCAGACTGCGGCATGAGCACAGGGGCAGGCTTGAAACGGGGCTTCTGGTCCATGCGCTTACAGCCAGGCCGCCACGGTGTTGATCAGGTTGAAATCGCTCAGGTCCGCTTTCAGGGGACTGACGGACACACGCCCCGCCTTGACGGCATAAAAATCGGTGCCAGGGCCTGCATCCTTGGCACTGCCCGGTGGGCCAATCCAGTACACCACCTCGTCTTTGGGGTTGGTGGTGGGAATGACAGGCTCTGCGTGGTGGCGTTTGCCCAAGCGTGTGCACTCATAGCCCTGCAACTCGTCATAGGGCAGCGGGGGAATGTTCACGTTCAGCAAGCAATGCTCAAGCCCCTGGGGCTTGTCCAAAAAGCGCTCCACAATTTCGGCGGCCACGCGGGCTGCACTGTCAAGGTGCGCATACCCTTTTCCGGCCAGCGAAAATGCAATGGCGGGCAGGCCACACTGGTAGCCTTCCATGGCTGCAGCCACGGTGCCGGAGTAAATCGTGTCGTCACCCATGTTGGCACCGTTGTTGATGCCAGACAACACCAAATCAGGCCGCTGGTCCAGCAGACCAGTGACTGCAATGTGCACACAGTCGGTGGGCGTGCCGTTCACATAGCGAAAGCCGTTGGATGCTGTCCGAACGGTCAGGGGCCTGTCCAGCGTGAGGGAATTGGACGCACCGGAACGGTCCTGTTCAGGCGCCATCACATCAATGTGGATGGCAGTACCAAAGCGTTCGATGAGGGCTGCATGCAGGGCCAGAATGCCGGGTGCGCTGTAGCCGTCATCGTTGCTGATGAGGATGCGGGGCGTGCTGTGCAAGCTCATTACGCGGGCTCCTTGCGGCGAAACACCCACCGGGTGGCTGTGGATGCCTTGGCATCGTATTTGTAGCCATCCACATTGAATTTTTTCAGTTTCTCTGCCTCGGTGATTCGGTGGTCAATGAGGTAACGGGCCATCAGACCACGGGCCTTTTTGGCAAAGAAACTGATGACTTTGTACTGGCCATTTTTTTCATCCTGAAACACCGGTTCAATCACGGTGGCTTTCAGGGCTTTCACATCCACCGATTTGAAATACTCATCCGAGGCGAGGTTGACCAGCACAGGGTTATCGCCTTTCAATTCTTTGTTCAAAGCGGGTGCAATGGTGTCTTTCCAATAGCTGTACAGGTTTTCACCCTTGGCGTTTGGCAAGCGGGTGCCCATTTCCAATCGGTACGGTTGCATAAGGTCGAGTGGGCGCAGAATGCCGTACAAGCCAGACAGGATGCGAACATGCGCTTGTGCAAATTTCAGCCCGTCTTCATCCAGGGTTTTTGCATCCAGGCCGTCGTAGACATCGCCATTGAAAGCCAACACGGCGGGGCGTGAATTGCGTTTGGTGAATGAGGTCGACCATTCGGCATAGCGGGTCGCGTTGAGCACAGCCAGTTTGTCGGAAATCGACATCAGTTCGCCCAAGGCCGCTGGGCTCATGGGGCGCAGCGTTTCCACCAAAGCCTCAGCCTGCGGCACAAACTGCGGTTTGGTGCTCAGCGTGGTGGACAAAGGGGTTTCGTAATCCAGCGATTTGGCAGGCGACAGTACAGCTAGCAACATGGCGCAACTCGAACTCGGAATGAAGAACACTCAAACCGACATTATCGCAGGAAGTGGTGAAACAAAGGATGCGGGCGGACCCGATGGCAGGAAAAACTGGGCTGGCTGCGTGGTGTGGTGGCCGCGGGGCGAATCGTGTCGCCCCGCTTTGGCCGAGTCTCCCAGGCTGTCCCTCCCGAAGATGTTCTTTGTACCGTTTGAGCACTCAATTGGATTCAGAAACACTGCCGGTGAATTGCGGGTTGGCAATTTTCAATTTACTGGATATAATTACAGCACATGACTTTGAGAGTGCCACCATGAAAGGCTTGACCGCTCGCCAGCAAGAAATTCTGGACCTGATTCGCGAACAGATTGCGCAATTTGGCCGCCCACCCACACGGGCAGAAATTGCCAAAACATTGGGATTTCGCTCAGCCAACGCAGCTGAAGACCACCTGCAGGCCTTGGCCAAAAAAAATGTGATTGCGCTGGACGCCAGCACCTCCCGAGGCATTCGCCTGCTGGGCGACCATGCCGAAGGGTTGGATGAGCTGGTCGGTAAAGCCACCTCAACAGCCAGCACCATGGCCAACAAAGCAGCAAACCACATTGCAGCGCTGGCCGAGCAATTCATGCAACTCCCCTTGGTTGGGCGAGTGGCTGCAGGCAGCCCCATTCTGGCCCAGGAACATGTTGAAAAACATGTGCCGGTTGACCCTGCCCTGTTCCCGGACAAACCCGATTACCTGCTGAAAGTTCGTGGCATGTCCATGAAAGACATCGGCATTCTGGATGGTGACCTGCTGGCCGTGAAACGCACCAGCGAAGCACGGGCCGGGCAGGTGGTGGTGGCCCGCGTGAACGACGATGTCACCGTGAAACGGTTTTTCAAAAAGGGCCACGCGGTGGAACTGCATGCGGAAAACGCCGAGTTTGCACCCATCGAGGTGGACTTGCGCAAAGACAACTTTGCCATCGAAGGCTTGGCGGTTGGTTTGATCCGCCAAGGTCACCTGCACTGACATGCACGGCTTGCACGGGGCTTTCCATGTCATCCACACCCAAATTGCCTCTGGAAAATGGCGGCCAGCCGGCCGCCCCCCTGCTGCCTGAACACATTCACCCTGCCCTGTGGCGTGCCCACCAACTGGGCAGCGACACCTCTGCCCGCATACCCAGCGGCTTTGTTGAACTCGACCAGCAACTGCCCGGTGGCGGTTGGCCCACCCGAAATCTCATCGAACTGCTGTTGAAACACCAAGGCATTGGTGAACTGCGTTTTCTCATGCCGGTGTTGCGGCGCCTGTCGCTGGAAGAACGCAAACTGGTGATGGTTGCCCCCCCGCACCTGCCACTCACCCCTGTGTTTGAGCAGTATGGCGTAAACCTGAAACAACTCACACTGATACAAACCAGCAAACCCCAAGACCGCCTGTGGGCGGTTGAACAACTGCTGCGCAGCGATGCATTTGGCGCACTCTTGGTGTGGTTGCCCGAAGACAAGCAACTGGTCAGCCCGGCCACGCTGCGGCGTTTGCAATACCAGTCCAACCGCAGCGCTGGCCTCAGTTTCGTGTTTCGGCCCCTGCATGCGCAACACCAACCCTCACCGGCCTCGCTGCGCCTGTGCCTGACCGCACAAAGCCCGCACCGTTTGCGGGTGCACCTCATCAAACGGCGAGGCCCGGTCATGGAACAGCCCTTGAGCATTGCCTTACCCACACCGCACAGCGCCCTGCCCGGCCTGATGCTTGAACACGAACTGAACGCCACGATTGGCCCACGCTCACAGGAGGTTTATGGTGCGCTGGATCGCCGTGAGATTCACACCCACACCCCAGGCAAGCCGCAACAAACCCTCTTCTGAACCCTGGGTACTGCAAAGGCAAACCGAGGTGTACGCGCGCCTGGAGCGCTTCACACCCACCATTTGCCTGCGGCAGGACCAACACCAAGCCAACCGGGGTTGGCTATTGGAAGTGGCCAGTTGCGAGCGCCTGTTTGGGGGGTTGGATGGATTGCTGAACGCTGTGTGGGAAAGCCTGTGCGGACTGGAATTTCCAGTCTGTCTGGGCCGCCACACCACGGCCACAGGCGCTTGGTGGCTCTGCAAAGGCCACGCCGTACAACAACATGCCGACTGGATGGAACAGGACAGCACGCCAGCGCTGGAAACCTTGCCAGTTGAGGTGTTGGACGCCCCGCCGCAAACCCTGCAGACCTTGGAACAATGCGGGTTTCACACATTGGCTCAACTGATGAGCCTGCCACGGGACGGTTTCATCCAGCGGTTTGGCAATACCCTGCGGGGCGAGCTGGACTCCGGGTTTGGCTTGCAGCACCCCGATGCACCGGTGCTAAAGATTCACACGCCGGTTGAATGTTTTGAACATCGGGAAGAATTGCCTTTTCACACGCAGCAGCAGGATGCCGTGCTTCGGCATGCAGAGCGGCTGCTAAAGCGTTTGGAAGATTGGCTGAACACACGTCAGCAACACACCCGTGCGCTGCACTGGACATTCGAACAAGCCCATGAACAGGTTGAACTGGCCCTGCGCAGTGCACAGCCCATGCACCAGGCCAATGGCTGGCTTCACCTCTTGAAACATCGCCTGCAGCGCTTGCCTTTCACAGACGATGTACGCCATGTGCGCCTGCGCTGCGAACAAACCGAACCCTGGAAAACCCACAGCCTGAACCTGTTTCCCAGTGCAGCAGAAACCGAAACCCACTGGGACAACACCTGCGACTTGCTGCGTGCGCGACTGGGCGAGCAAGCTGTGCTGTTTGCACACACAGCGCCAGACCCACGGCCTGAACACAGCCTTCAGTTTGAACAAACACCCACACACAACACACGGCACAAACAACCCGCGGTGTTACCCGGCAGCACGCCGCGCCCACTGTGGTTGTTGGCACAGGCGCGTGCCCTACAAGGCGGGCCACCCAGCTGGACCGCGAACAGCCCCTGGCAATTGTTGTCAGGCCCGGAACGGGTGAATTACGGCTGGTGGGACGATACGCCATGTCAACGGGACTATTACTGCGCACTCAATCCCCAACGCAGCATGGTCTGGATTTATCAGGATTTGCAAACCACGCCACACCAGTGGTATTGGCATGGCGTGTTTGCATGAATACTGAACAACACCTTCCCGGGTTTGCCGAGTTGCTGTGCACCAGCAACTTCAGTTTTTTAAAGGGTGCCTCCCACCCCGAAGAGCTGGTGCTGCAGGCCAGCAGGCTGGGTTACCGCAGCCTGGCCATCACCGATGAATGCTCACTGGCTGGCATTGTGCGCGCCCACGAAGCAGCGCGTGAACACAGCATTCACCTGATTGTGGGCGCCCAATTTGAGCTGGACAGCAGCAGTGAGTTTGCAGGCCAGTGTTTTGCGCTGCTGGTCAAAAACCGCGAAGGCTACACGCAATTGTGCAGGCTCATTACGCGAGCCCGAACCCGCGCAGACAAGGGGCAGTACACCATCACACACCGTGACTTGGCCAACCCCCTGCCCGGCCTGCTGCTCTTGCTCATTCCACAAGACAGCAACAAGGCGGGGTTTCCAGCTTTTCTGGCCTGGTGCAGCAGCCGTTACACCGGCAGAATTGGCGTGGTGGCCCACATGCCCCAACAAGGTTTTGACACCGCATGGGCCACTCAACTGCGCACTTTGGCAGGCCTCTACCAGTGCCCGGTGCTGGCCAGTAACCGGGCCGTGATGCACGCACCCGACCGCAAACCCCTGCACGACGTGCTGACTGCGATTCGCTGCAATGGCAGTTTGCAGGCTGTGCGCAGCGAACTGCTGCCCAACTGCAGTCGCAGCCTGCACACCCGTGCCCAACTGGCGCAGCTTTACCCGGCCGACTGGCTGGACAACACACTGCACTGGGCAGCGCAATGTGGCTTTTCCATGGACGAGCTGAAATACCAGTACCCCCGTGAGGTGTGCCCGGAGGGCCTGAGCCCGGCAGAGTACCTAAGTACACTGGTCAAGCAAGGGGCTGAACAACGCTTTCCCGAGGGCATACCCGACACAGTTCAAAAGCAGATGGACCACGAACTGCAGTTGATTGCAGAACTGCAGTACGAGGCCTACTTCCTGACGGTGCATGACATTGTTCGCTTTGCCCGCAGCCAAAACATTTTGTGCCAGGGGCGAGGATCAGCTGCCAATTCCGTGGTGTGTTACTGCCTGTACATCACCGAGGTCAACCCGGCTGACATGGCGGTGCTGTTTGAACGGTTCATCAGCCGTGAACGCAACGAGCCCCCCGACATTGATGTGGACTTTGAGCACAGCCGCCGGGAGGAAGTGATCCAGTACATTTATCGCAAATACGGCAGGCACAGGGCTGCGTTGGCAGCCAGTGTGGTGGTGTATCGCCCACGCTCGGCCATTCGGGATGCCGGCAAAGCCCTGGGCCTGGCACCTGAATTGATTGAACAGATTGCCACCTCGCAAGATGGTGGATACAACCGGGTGATGAACCTGGAGCATGCCCAACAAGCGGGCCTGAATACACAGGACCCTGTGGTGCGGCGCTGCCTGTTTTTTGCGGAAGAACTGCTGCGCTTTCCCAGGCATTTGTCGCAACACACCGGTGGCTTTGTGATTGCCCGCGACAGCCTGGATGAATTGGTTCCGGTTGAAAACGCGGCCATGGCCGAACGCACCGTGATCCAGTGGGACAAGGACGACCTGGACGCCATGGGCCTGATGAAAGTGGACGTGCTGGCCCTGGGTATGTTGAGCGCCATTCGGCTCACCTTGGATGAATTGCAGCACAAGCCTGGCGCGCCCCACAGGCTGCAGGACATCCCACCCGAAGAACCCGAGACCTACCGCATGATGAGCAACGCCGACACCATCGGCGTGTTCCAAGTAGAAAGCCGGGCCCAAATGGGCATGCTCCCAAGGCTGCGCCCCAAGGAATTTTATGACCTGGTGATCCAGGTGGCCATTGTGCGGCCTGGCCCCATCCAGGGTGGCATGGTGCACCCCTACTTGAAGCGCCGGCAAAACCCAGCTGCCGTGGAATACCCGTCAGATGCCTTGAAAACCGCATTGGAACGCACCTTGGGTGTGCCCATTTTTCAGGAACAGGTCATGCAGATTGCCATTCTGGCGGCCGGATTTTCACCAGGGGAAGCCGACCAGCTTCGCCGGGGCATGGCCGCCTGGAAGCGACGCGGTGGCCTTCACCATTTTTACGACCGTGTGGTGGGTGGCATGCTGGAACGGGGCTACACCCGGGAATTTGCAGAAAGCATTTTTCGGCAAATGGAAGGCTTTGGTGAGTATGGTTTTCCGGAAAGCCATGCAGCCAGTTTTGCAAAGCTGGTCTACCTGTCCGCATGGCTGAAATGCAACCACCCCGATGCTTTTTTGTGTGGCCTGCTCAATGCGCAGCCCATGGGCTTTTACGCCCCCGCGCAACTGATTCAAGACGCCCAACGGCATGGCGTGCAGGTGTTGCCAGTGGATGTACAGTGCAGCGCCGTTGACAGCCACCTGGAATGCCCCGTGACCCGTGACGACCATGCCCGAACACGGCTTGCCAACAATCGCCTGCTGTACCCGGTCCGCTTGGGGTTTAACCGCATCAGTGGTTTAAAGCAGGCGGCAGCACAACGCATTGTGGAAGCCCGGCAAGCTGGTCGCTTTCAGAGTGTGGAAGACCTCAGCAAACGCGCACAGCTGGACCGCCGCGACCTGCAAGCCCTGGCCGATGCCGATGCGTTGAAGCCACTGGCCGGGCATCGACGACAGGCTGTTTGGCAAAGCACAGGCTTGGACCACCACAAGGATTTGCTGCAACAAACCCGCCAAAGCGAAACCACCGTGACACTGCCGCCCGCCAGTGCCCTGCAAGACATGCTGGCGGACTACCGATCGTTGGGGGCCAGCCTTGAGCACCATCCCATCACATTCTTGCGGGCGCATTTGGCCAAGCACCGCATACAACCCATCAGCACCCTGAAAACCTACCCCGATGGCCGGCTGGCCAGGGCCTGCGGGTTGGTGACCCACCGCCAACGCCCGGCCACCGCCAAAGGCACCGTGTTTTTAAACCTGGAAGACGAAACCGGTCATGTGAATGTGATTGTGTGGAATGAGCTGGCCGAACAACAGCGACAGATATTGCGCAATGCCACGGTGATGGGCGTTTTTGGCATTTGGCAACAGCAAGGGGAAGTGGTCAGCCTGTTGGCCAAAAAACTGGTGGACTACACCCCCTTGCTGACGGAGCTTACCGTGCATTCCCGGGACTTTCGCTAGCCGAGGCAGCGGCATTAAATGTCCACATCCACCAGGTTACCTTTCTCTTCCAGCCAGGTGCGGCGTGCACCACTTTCCGTGCGCCCCATGAGCATGTGCATCATGGCGTTGGTTTGATCGGTGTCCAGCTCACCCAGCGTGACGGGCAGCAAACGGCGAGTGTCCGGGTTCAGCGTGGTTTCCCACAGCTGCTCTGCATTCATCTCGCCCAAACCCTTGAAGCGGGAAATCTTGATGTTGTGTTCCTTCACACCTTCTTTGGATAGTTTGTCCTGAACGGCAAACAACTCGGCTTCGTCCAGGCAATACAATTTGCGCGCCGGTTTTTTACCCATGGCGGGCACATCCACCCGGAACAAGGGTGGGCGGGCCACATACACATGGCGGTGGCGAATCAGGGCCGGGAAATGCCGATAAAACAGCGTGAGCAGCAGCACTTGAATGTGCGAGCCGTCCACATCCGCATCGGACAGAATACAAATTTTTCCATACCGCAAACCAGACAGGTCAGGTTCGTCTGAGACCGCGTGCGGATCCACCCCAATGGCCACCGAAATGTCGTGAATTTCCTGGTTGGCAAACAAACGGTCCTTGTCGGTTTCCCAGGCATTCAGTACTTTGCCCCGCAACGGCAACACGGCCTGAAACTCTTTGTCTCGACCCATTTTGGCAGAACCGCCAGCCGAATCCCCTTCGACCAAAAACACTTCATTCAGGGTGATGTCGGTGCTTTCGCAGTCGGTGAGTTTGCCCGGCAAAATGGCCACTGAAGAACTTTTCTTTTTTTCTACTTTTTGCGCGGCACGTGAGCGGGCCTGTGCCTGCTTGATGGCAAGCTCCGCAATCTTTTTGGCGTCTTCCACGTGCTGGTTCAACCACAACTCAAACACCGGACGCACCAGTGATGACACCAGCTTCACAGCATCACGACTGTTCAGACGTTCCTTGATTTGACCCTGAAACTGGGGGTCGAGCACCTTGGCCGACAACACAAAACACGCCTTGGAGAAAATGTCGTCAGGCATCAGCTTGATGCCCTTGGGCAGCAACGAATGCAGTTCGCAAAACAACTTCACCGCTTGAAACACGGCCTCTCGAAGGCCCGACTCGTGCGTACCGCCAGCAGGCGTTGGAATGAGGTTCACATAACTTTCGCGCACGGGCGCACCTTCGGACACAAACGCCAGGGCCCAGGCAGCACCCTCACCTTCTGCGAAGCCCTCGTCACGCTTCAGGTCCACAGTGAGGTCACCCGAGAACAGGGGTGCCACCAACTCGCGCTCCATCAGTTCTTCACGCAAAAAACCTGTCAAACCATCGTCAAACTTCCACTTGCGGGCTTCGCCGGATTTTTCGAGCACCAGCACCACTTCCACACCCTTGAGCAGCACTGCTTTGCTGCGCAACAGGCGCTCCAGTTCAGCCATGGGGAGTGCTGGCGAATCAAAATATTTGGGGTCAGGCCACACCCGGACCAAAGTGCCTTTTTTGGGGTCACCCGAGGTTTGTGGGCGAACCTTGAGTTGTTCCACCACATCACCGCCTGAAAACGCCATGGAGCCCACCTGCTTGTCGCGCACGGCCGACACCTCCAGGCGGGTGCTGAGGGCGTTCGTCACCGACACACCCACCCCATGCAAACCGCCCGAGAACCGATAGGCACCGCCATCGGCCTTGTTGAACTTGCCACCCGCATGCAAACGGGTAAACACCAATTCAATCACCGGGACTTGCTCCTCCGGGTGCAGGCCGATGGGAATACCCCGCCCTTCGTCCTGAACAGACACGCTGCCGTCGGTGTGCACGGTCACCGTGATACGAGAGCCAAAGCCACCCAAGGCCTCGTCAGCGGCGTTGTCGATCACTTCCTGAATGATGTGCAAGGGGCAGTCGGTGCGGGTGTACATGCCCGGTCGCTGTTTGACCGGCTCCAGGCCTTTCAACACACGAATGGACGATTCTTGATACTGGCTCATGGTTGGATCGCTTAAAAACACCCTTGGATGATATCAACAACCAGTGCCCCTTCCCGATTGTTGGAACCAATTCCTGGAGGTCTCGCACTCAGTGCAAGAGTGAATTCAGGAAGGCAAGCAAATAGATGCGACTAGCACATTTCAAGGGTGTTGAGAATTTACAACCCGGCGAGTCGCTTCGAATGATTAACTCCCGGACTCGATTGTTGAGAGATTGCTACCCTTGCCGCTTGAACAAACCACCCGCGCCGAGGAATCAATGCAATCCATCCCATTTCAAGTTGAGAGGTTTGCCGTGACCCCCAAGCTGACCCCCTTGAAAATCGCTGGCATTCAGCAGTGTGACACCGATCGGGTGGCAACAACCCGTTCCGAATTTGAAAGTCTGATTGCAAAACAAGACAAACGTCTGCGCAATTTCATCGTGAAACATTTTCGGGATGAAAACGCCGTTGAAGATGTGTTTCAACAAACCCTGATCGAGGCCTACTGTTGCTGGGACAGTTTTCGGGGTGACGCCAAACGGGCCACTTGGCTGTTCGGCATCGCACTGAACATCATCCGCAACATGTCGAGGCGGTCGCCCCAGTTCCGCTTTAATTTCACCACAGACGATGAGCTGGAGCATGAGCAAGCCGAGGGTGCAGACCCCTTGTCCCACTGCATGAAAAACGAGTTCAGTATTAAACTACAGAGTGCCATTGATAAATTGCCCATTGACCTTCGAGAGACATTGGTGCTGGTGGTACAAAACGGCAACTCGTACCAGGAAACTGCCGATATCTTGGGTATCCCCATCGGTACTGTTCGATCACGGATATCTCGGTCTCGCGCGCAATTAAAAAACATTTACGATCAGTACATGGACTGATGCAGACTGCACAAGCCACAGAACCGACACGACAAAGGATGCCTTTGCAGGACGCCACGGTCTTGATTCTCGCCCAACTTGGCCTGAAATGTCCTCAATCTTCTGTGGCCGAGGCTACACAAGGCTTTCGGATTGAATTCGACAATCAATTTTTTGTAGAACTCCACGCCATCTCCCCTGACATTTGCCGCGTCAGTTCACGCATCAGCCGGCTGGCCAAATCACTTGAAACGCAAAACCGCCAGATTGAAAAAGCATTGAGCCTTCAACAGGACTTGGGCGAGCGAACGCCCAGAAATGTGGCCTTGGCCATTTCAGGGCATGACAACTGTTTGCGGAGTGTATTGGACTTGGAGGGTGGTGCGTGTTTTGCCGATGGCCAAGTTCAGGAGGAGATTACCGAGAACTTGATGCGTCAATTCCAGGCATTTGTACACTATGCCTACGCATTAAAAAGTACCTTTGTAAACGCTGCCACGTAATGTCTTGGTAAGCCAACAACACAGTGGAACAGCAATCGCTCAAAAGTTGGAACACGCAAGACTAGGCGCGTTCAGCGCTCACCACATCCAATTCATTCAGTAAGCCCTCAATCCATTGCTCGAAAGCCTGCTGGGCACGATCGGATGAGTCAAAGGTGCGCCTACAACGAATTTCCAGCATGTCGCGACCTTTCAGTTGTAGCTCTGAACCAGCCAGACTGCACAAACGCCAACGGTAGTCCAACCACTGTCGATGGCAGCGACTTTGGTATTCATCCAGGTGCAATTCCCAAGTGTATTCATGAACAGACGCTTGATGCTGGCGCAGTGCAAACCAGCCGAGACCCGCTTGCACACGCTCTTCCAGCGTTATCCAGCGGTCTTCGGCGTTAGGGTTTGCTGCCATACACTGATAAAAAGTGGGTTGACTTAAGAATGCGCACAGCCATCTTGCTGAAGCTGCGCCAGTTGTTGCCCAGGCGGGGCGATGGGTACCAAGGAAACGGGGCGCAGGTGACGGTTCTGCAACTGGGCCAAGATGCGATCAAACTGGGCACACCGCGCTACAGCGACGCTGTGGGTTGAACCAGCCGCACCCGAAGTGGCCGATGGGGCTGATTGTTGAGGTACGAACGAGCCAGAAGAATTGATCATAAAAAGTATCCAAGGGTTTTATTTGAGTGGAATTTCTGGCCTGGAGGTTCCATTTGTATGCAGACTGTCGCTTACATCGCCATCCTGCCGTCGCAAACGGTAGTACAAGGCGTGTAACGGCAAACCCAATTCGACACTGGCCGATTTTGCGCAACCCTGGTGACGTTTTAGCGACTGCTGAATCAGCGCCGTTTCAAAGGCGATCACCCGTTCCTTCAACCCAACAGAACCGTGATTTGTCCTCAAGGAGGGATCGAGCAAAGGGAAGTCCAGGCCAATGACTTGACGCTGTGCGCAGGCCTGCAATTCGCGTACGTTGCCTGGCCAGGGATGGCTCAACAATTGATCCACCCAATCGGCTGTCAGCGAGGGCAAGGGGCGCTGAAAGCGCTGCGCAAATAGCGCCAGAAAATGCTCATACAGCGGAATGATGTCTTCCAAGCGGTCACGCAGCGCGGGAAGTTGCACTTGCGACACGTGCAACCGGAAATACAGGTCTTCACGAAAACGGCCAGCCGCGATCAAAGCAGGAAAATCGACTTTGGTGGACGCAATAACCCGACAGTCAGACTCTGCATAGTGATGCCCCCCCAAGCGCGTTGCACCGCGATACTGCAGTGCGGTCAAGAGCTTTGCCTGACAAGCCAAACTCAAGCTGTCAATTTCATCCAGATACAGCGTCCCCTGATGGGCCAGTTCAAATTTACCCGGCCTGTCTTTGCTTGCTCCGGTGTACGCACCAGCGCTAACACCAAACAGTTCTGCCTCAAACAGGTTTTCGGGCAGCGCAGCACAATTGACATGAACAAACTGACCGCTGCTGCGTGACTGCTTGTGGAGCCAACGCGCTGCCGTGTCCTTACCCGCACCGGTTGGCCCCAGCAGAACCGTGTCCACAGTCAGGCTTTTCAAACACTCCAATTGCTGAACTGCATGCCTCATCCCGGGCGAGCGGACAAAATCTGTGTGGAATGGGTTGGAATCTGAAGGCTCATCCACTGAGCCTGACACAGCCAAATGCTGAGCAAAGGGCTGGGTTTTTGACAGTTTTTCCAATATCTGAACAGTAGACAATGGGTCCGGGGGTACGACTATGGATGCAAAAATCGGAATGTCGTGATACACATAGCTTTGCCAGGGCTGATCGATAAATCGAATAATTTGTGTCGCTGGGTCTCTACCCTCTGCCTTCAGCCGATCAATCAGGTTGACCAATTCATCCAGTGGGGAGTCCACCACAATCCAGTGACCGGGCAATTGCCGTCGACTCAATAAATCGTCCAAACGGACCTCTCGCAATTCGCTTTGCATTAGCAAGGCAGCGGCCCGAAGGCGGCTGCGCAGTTCTGGCGACCTAACACAGACGGTGAGTTGGTTCATGGCAAGGCTTGATAGCAGTGAGACCCTGCCATTGTGAGCGAGACATACGCAGAACGCCTCACCCACTGGTGCGGGTAACCCGCCCCGGTTCAATGTGTTTGTTCGCTTGGCGGCTCGTTTCGATCCATTTCCAGACGAAGCGCGTCCCGAGCCCGGGACAGTCTTGAGCGGACAGTGCCAATCGGCAAATCCAACTCGACAGCAGCATCCTGATAGCTCAGGCCCTCCAGCAACACCAACTGCACCACGCGTTGCATTTTCAAGGGCAGGTGCTCAATGGCGCCGCGAAGCATCTCGATGCGTTCGCGTTGTAATAAGGCCTGTTCAGGTTCCAGTTCACTGCTGCATGGCAGGTTGTTGATTTCGTCTTCACAATCGTCGTTGCAAAAGCGGTGACTGTCGTCGCGATAACGGAAGTTTTTGACCAGATTCAATGCGATACCAAACAGCCAGGTCTCGGGCTTTGATTCACCCCGAAAACGGGACCAGTTGCGAAACGCAGCCATGTGGGTTTGTTGCAGTACATCGTCCACCCAATCATCGCGCCGCAAATGCTTACGAATGAAATGGGTTAACCTGCTGCGTTGGGTGGTGAGCAGCGCTTCCAGTGCCCGGCGTTGTTCTGGGGCCAGTGCGGTTTCTTGAACCAGCTCGGTGACCATTGCTTGGGCCAACGGGTTGTCATGCGGGGGGTGCAAATCGTGTTGTGCGTTCGTCATCATGTGCTGGCCTCTGGAGGAAGTGTTCCCTGCCAGAAGTGCAGGCAGCGTGCCAAGGTTGCCAACAACGCAAGCGATTGAATTAATGGAACTAAAAAGGATTAGCTCGTCAGCGTTGTTTGAATTTTTGTACCAAACCCGGCAAAGCAAATGAGAAAATGCGAAACCGGGCTACGCCGACTTGGCCATTCAGTGCGGGCCGGTCGGTGGTGTAGAATACGGCGCTGGCATTGTGGTCCCGGTCGTATAATGGATAATACCGGCCCCTCCTAAGGGTCAAATACAGGTTCGATTCCTGTCCGGGGCACCAGTTCCAACCGTCCATCAACGCCCTGCCCTGCGGAACTTTCAGCAGGCCTGCGCGGTCAGTCGTCTTATTCTCCCGTGAGTTTTCCATGACAACACCAGGCGCAGTGAGCAGTGCCGAGTGGGTAGCGGCCATTCTGTTTGGTTTGGCGGTGCTCCACACCTTTTCCACCAAGCTATTCGCAAACCTGGCGCACAACAGCTCAACACACGCAGGCCTGTGGCATTGGTTGGCAGAAATTGAGGTGGTGTTTGGTGTGTGGGCACTGGTGTTGATGGTCAGCCTGTTTGCCTTGCTGGGCGAGCAACAGGCAGTGGCCTACCTGGACAGCCGCAATTTCACCGAACCTTTGTTTGTGTTTGCGATCATGGTGGTTGCAGCAAGTCGACCAATTTTGTTGACTGTCCAACACGCCATCGACCAATTGTCGAAGTGGCTCCCAGTGAACCGCAGCCATGCTGTGTACTGGTTGTGTTTGGGTGTACTGCCCCTGCTGGGCTCGTTCATCACCGAGCCAGCTGCGATGACACTGGCAGCACTGCTGCTGCGGGATCGTTTTTTCACCGACCAAGTCAGTGGACGTTTTCGTTATGCCACCTTGGGTGTGTTGTTTGTCAACATTTCAATCGGTGGGACCCTGACCAATTTTGCGGCACCACCTGTGCTGATGGTGGCAGCCAGCTGGAACTGGAGCACTGTGTTCATGCTGACCCAGTTTGGCTGGAAAGCCGCACTGGCTGTGGTGTTGAATGCAAGCCTGATAACCCTCTTGTTGCGGCGCGAGCTTCAAGGTTTGGACATGCCAGCCCCACTGGAAACTTCCGTACCTGCACTGGTCAGTGGCATTCACCTCGCATTTTTGATCGGGGTGATTGTGTTTGCACACCACCCGCCCGTGTTCATGGGCTTGCTGCTGTTTTTTATTGGTTACACGGAGGCCTACAAACAACACCAATCGCCCTTGATTTTGAAAGAGGCCTTGCTGGTTGGCTTTTTCCTGGCAGGTTTGGTGGTGTTGGGTGGCTTGCAACAATGGTGGCTGCAAGACACCTTGCTGGGCGTTAATTCTCAAGTGCTGTTCTTTTTGGCCACCGGGCTGACTGCCATCACGGACAATGCCGCGCTGACCTATCTGGCCTCGCTGGTCGAAGGCACCAGCGCTGAATTTCGGTATGCGATTGTCGCAGGCGCCGTTACTGGCGGTGGATTGACGGTGATTGCCAATGCCCCCAACCCAGCAGGTTTGTCGATTTTGAAGGACCGCTTCACCGACAGCACGGTCAACCCGTTCAAACTGTTGCTGGCGGCATTGCCAGCAACTGCGGTGGCAGCCGCGGCATTCATGGTGCTATAAAAAAACCCCGCCAGTGGCGGGGTTCAACTCGATTACTGCCTGGTCAGCCAAACCGTTCAGTTGGCCTGTTCGGAGGTAATGCGCCAGTGGCCATCTTCCTTGCTCAGTCGCAAGGTTTTCTGGGTCACTTCCTTGAAATTGTCCGAGCGATAATCCTGCTCAAATGTGGCCACTGCCGTGGCTGAATTGCCATCGGCGGTCACGTCAATGTTCAGTTTGGCCAATGACACCTCAATCGACTTCTTGCTGCTGATGCGCTGGCGGCGCTGCTTTTCCCACTTGTCGCGGGACAAAGCACCTGGCAACTCAAACTTGGGTGAATAGAAGCTGAGGTAGCCATTCACATCGCGTGCGCTCCAGGCTGCGGCCCAGTTGCTCACAGTTTCATTCACCTCGGCTTTCAGGGCACCCAAGTCAGGGCCTGCTGGTGCCGGCGCAGGGGCAGGTGCAGCTGGCTCTGCTGTTGCCGCAGCTGCGGCAGGTGACGCATCTGCAGGCATCGCCGGGGCTTCAGCAGGTGCTGGAGCAGCTGGGGCGGGTGCAGCAGGTGCCTCACTGCCCAACTCCTTGGGACGCAGTTGGTCCAGGCCCAGGAAGTGGCTGACCGGTTTCAATGCTTCGGCGTTGTTGATCATCAACTGGCCGCCATACACCACAATCAGCAGGCCGGTCATCATGGTGTACACCGGCAACAACCAACGTTCGTACTTGTAATAGAACGGACGGTGCTTGCTCTCGGCATCGGCCTTGTCCATTTCCGCTTCACCCACCACTTGTCGGGCCAGCAACTGGTTCAGCGCCACCGGTGGTGACAGGTAACCCAATTCAAACGCAGTGACCACAATCATCCAGAAATGCACGGGGTGAATGCCGTTGGAATAGGCAACAGGCGCAACGGTGGCGGACACCAAAATCACCGCACCGAATGGGTCCATCACCATGCCGATGAAAATCATGAGCAACATCAGCAAGGTGAGTGCAATCCACACGCTGCCCATGTCAGCAGGCACCAGACTCATAATGCCCGAACGTTCAATCATGCCACCCACACTGACCGACAAGGCCATCAGCATGATCAGCGCACCAATGTGACCAATGGTCTCGGTGGTGGCTGCACGCACGGCAAACTCCAGGCCTTGGTTCTGCTTTTTCTCCGAAGGCGTGTCGCCACCCACCTTGGTGGGGCCACCCCGCAGTTTGTCGAAAATAATCACGAACAGCATGATCACTGGCAACATCACTGGGGCCGTGAATTCGTCCAGCTTGGTGTCCAGCAGGTATTCGTAACCGAACACCACCAGCAACATGATGACGATGTACGGTGACACCGGCACCAAAGCCCGCAGTGACTGGGGCAAGGCATCTTTGGCCTTGGCCCGTTCAATGGCTCGCCCTTCAGACTTGAGCAAAGCGATGATGACAAACAGGGTGGATGTCATGATGAACACGAACAGACCCCAGCCATACAGTTCGCTGGTGGTCACTTCCTTGTTCAACGCGGCAATCACCACAATCAACAAGCAAGGGCGCAACACCACACCCAGAGAACCGGACATGGCCGCAGCGGCCAGTGCAAACTGGCGGCGGGCACCCACACCCAACACTTCACGGTACACAATGGCACCGGCCGCAATCACAAACACACCCGAAGCACCCGTGTAAGCCGTGGGCACAGCAGCGGCCAGCAGCACAATCCAGGTGAACACTTCAGGCGGCAGCTTCCAGGGACGAAGAATATCCATGAACAACTGCACCACGCGGGTTTGCTTCAACAGCATACCGGCCCACAGGTACAAAGCCAGGTTCAAGAAGATGGAAGCCAGCTCGGTGATTTGACCAAAGTAAATGGCCAAGCCTGCAACGTAGTCGTCCATGAAGAAGTTGAAGCCCGCATTGATGGCCATGAAGGCGTACAGCGGAATACTCAGCAAACCCAGGCCATATGAGCCACCCGGCTCGGCATGGGCGGGAATCTTCAACACATCGCGCAAGCTGATCAGTGACAAACCGGCGAACAAAATGATGGAAATCCAACTGATGGCAGGGTGCTCAACCGGCACACCAGAGTCCATTTGCAGCTTCAGGTAATAGCTGGTGGACACAAACATGATCAGGTTGGCGATCAACATGGCCACCGAATACACCTGGAAGTCTTTCCGGGTGCGGGGCGGACGCAAGTTGATGTGGTGATAGCCCATGGTGGTGGTTACAGCGGCAATGGCCACCATGACCAGCAGAATCAAGGGTCGGTTTTCAGTACCAAACTTGAAAATGCCAAAAAAGCCTGTCTCAAGGCTGCGGAAAGCTTTCAGCTCGGGGGTAATGGCCTTGCTGACTTTCTCGTACACGGCGTAGCGTTCCTGGCACAGGGAACGGGCCGCTTCCAGCGACTGGCGAATTTCATCGGGATTGACTTCCTGTGGACCAAACAGGGAATCCAGGTCAGACGCCGGCGCGTTTTTCGCTTTTTCAACTTCTTTGGCGACCAGCGAATCGATGTCCGGATTGGGGTCACAGGTGGGCTTTTCAGGATCGGCACGCAGCAGGAAGTACTGCACCTGCTTTTCCGAATCACCAAACATGCGCTCGCCCAAACGCAAAAGCTGGCCGTGAACCATCTCACCAGTGCCGATGATCAGGGTCAACAACAGCAAGGAGAAGATGGGTAAGCTGGACAACCATTCCTGCGGGGAACGACCGATCCACTTTTTTCCTGCGGAAGTCTGCATGACGAATCCTTATCAGTGCCAGCCCTTGGGCCAACGAACAAAACAATAGGTGTTTAGCAACTGTAAAAACGGGGGCATGCACATCCCCCGTTTTCTTACGTCAGATAATCCGGTGCAAACCTGTCGCACCGGTGACACACGGCATTACAGCTCGTTCTTGGTTGCACACTCGGAGTCGGCACGGTTTACGCCGCAACGAATGCTTTTCATGATGTTCAAGGTTTTGGGATCGTAGGCACCGCTCTTGGCCAGGTCCACGCGGGATTCACGCAACAGCACGGTGTACTTCACGGAATCTGCTGGGGCGATTTCCATCCAGGCTGCAGCAGGAATAGCCTTTTCCGCGTTGTGAACAATCTTCAAACCATCGCCAAAACGCTTGGCCCAGTAGTCACGTGACTTGGTTGCGAAACCATCGGGGAACTTGGTTTTGTTCACCACGATTTGATAAGTCAGCACAGCCACCGGGAAACGGGCAATCGCGCCTTTGGTACCAACGCCTTTGTAAAGTTCCAGCGGCTTGTAGGCAGCGGCTGGGGCGGCGATGATGTCCACGGAGCCGTTGTTGAACTTGGCACCGAAGTTGGAAATGTCGGCAGACACTGGTGAGGCGCCCACTTTGGAAATCATCTGCTTCTGGGCAGAATCATAGTCAAACGAGGCAATCTTTTTACCAGCCAGCTTTTCAACAGAGTTGATGGAGCGGTCGCGGGTGTACAGGTAAGCAGCGCCGAATGGAATGATGCCAGCCACTTGGTAGTTGCCAGAGGTCATCAGCGCATCGGCTTTCTCAGAGGCAAACAACTGAATGGTGCGCTTGACCACTTCGTAGCTCAGGTCCATGTCCACTTTACCGTCTTTCACCACGGAAGCAGCGCCCAGGGCGTCGATGGAACCAGCAACGGAGTTGTAAGCACGGGTACGGAAGGATGTGGCCACCAGCATGTCGCACTGGCCAGTCTTGAAGTTTTCAGAAGCAATTTTTTCGTCGGTAAATGGCTCCAACTCCAGCTCTGAACCGAAGCCCTTGGCAGTCAGCGCATAGTCTTTGGTCATGTTGAACACGTCGCCACCAGCACCCAAGATGTCAAATACACACACCTTGTTTTTGGCGGCCATGGCTGGCGATACGGCGGCCATCATGGCAAGGCCCAAACCAGCGGCCACTGCTTTCATTTTCATAGTCATGGAAAATCTCCCTTCAGGTAGTTGACGCATGCGAGAGGAACGGGCCGCCAAATAGCGCACCGCCCCATGCAACATCCGCACGCATTATTTCAATAGATCGTCCACGTTCATGCCCTCGGGCATCGCGGCTTCTTCGTCCCAGTATTTACCCATGGCACCCACTGGTGTGCGGGTTCCAGTGTTCTCGGTCCAGTAGCGGTCTGACAGGTTCAGCATGGTGCTGGACGCCAAGGCTTCAACCAAACGGTATTGTTTGCTTGGCTTGAAATCCTTCACGTTGGCAAAGCGCTTGGTGGCATCGCGGAAACGGGCTGTGTCACCCACGGCCAGCGCGGACAAGCCATACATCACGTGAGAAAGACGCACACCATGGCGCTCGCCAATGGTCATGGACAGGCGGAAGGTGCCCCAAATGTCTTTGCCTTCAGAGGCGCCGGGCAGAATACTCCACACCACCGCACGGGCTGCGTTGGGCGCGCCCCACCATTTGCCGTTTTGCAAGCAGGCCAATGCACGTTCGGCCTTGGGAGCAATGTCAGTAGGCACACCCACCATTTGCTGCGACGCAATGTCGTTCACAACGGCCTGCAGGCCTGCAACGGTGCCCAACAGATACACCAACTCGTCAAAATCACGCTCGAAGTCAGGGCATTTGTCGCCATAGGAGAAGTGGTATTTGTCTTCCAGCTTGTTGCGCATGACTTCAAAACTGGCCAACTGCCGGCGAGCGGTCAGTTCAAGCAGGCGCTTTTGTGCGATGCGGGCGTCCTGTGCTTCGGGAATCCGGTTTTCTTTGGAGGCGCGCAGGTAGCGCAGCTCTTCTTCGACCGCACGGGCCTCAGAACACGCTGCGGCCGACACATACAGCAACGACTCAATCAGGGAAGGATCACCGTGAAATGCGCGCAGTGCAGAATTCAGCAATGGAAAGTTGGACTGGGCAAAATTACAACCCATGTCCACATCGGCAATTTCAAGTTGGGGAGGAAGAACGCGCCGTTCAACCAGGTTGATGGCCAGATTGGTGGCGGCCCCTTCCACCTTGGCACAACCAGACACGAATGCCGTGAGTGCAAAAAAGCCCGTGATGGCGGCAATGCGCAGTACGCCCGCTTTGATCATTCAAATGTCTCCGTCAGTGTTTTTTCTTTTTACTTTGCAAGCAGTCAATTGGATTTGACCGGCGAGTAACAAAGTTATTTTTTGTTATTAAACCATGAATCACCGGACACACAAAGGGAAGTCGCACTCTAATGGGCCGATTTGCCCCCGTATCCGAACGGAGATTCGAAAAAAGAGCACAAAAAGCCCCCCAGTTCCCAAGGTAACTTTCCCCTCGAAGTTGGGACAATAACGCATTGGATTTTCCAGACGACATCCCATGACACCCACCCTGAATGCCACGGAACGTAGTCACAACCTGCCCTCGGGGCTGAATCCTGCGGTTCACCAGGCCGTGCAGGACATGACCCCATTGAAGGGCAAGAATGCCTTGGTGGTGGACTCTGCACTGGCCACCCGCCGTGCTTTGCAGGACCAATTGTCACAACTCGGGGCCCGCTCGGTGGTGTTTGCCAGCAGCGTCTCGGAAGTTGAACAACAGTTGCTGAGCCGGGACTACGCCTTGATTGTCTGCGAGTACCAACTGGAAGGCGAACGCAACGGCCAACAGTTGTTGGAAGACTTGCGGGTTAACCGGAAACTGGAACCCCATGTCGCTTTCATGATGGTCACGGGCGAGCGCAGTTACGCCAATGTGGTGGCAGTGGCCGAATTCGAACCTGATGACTACCTGATCAAACCCTTCACAGCCTCCACACTGTCAGACCGGGTTGTTCGCATTTTTAACAAAAAACAGCGGCTTTCCAAGGTGTACGCGGCCCAGTTTGAAGGTCGATATCAAGACTTGCCGGCCTTGTGCCTGGAATTGCTGGTGGATTACCCACAGTACAGCCTGGAGCTGGAACGTGTGCGGATTGAGTCGTACTTCCGTTCGGGACAACTCGACAAGGCCGAAGCAGCCTTGATGGAAGACCTGGAACAGGAGCCACGCCCCTGGATGAAATTGCTGCTGGCCAAATTGAAAATCGAACGCAAGCGCTTCGATGAGGCGGGTCAATTGTTGTCGGGCGTTGTGAAACACAACCCCGAGTACCTGGCAGCCAGCGACCTGTTTGCCGATGTGCTGTGGGAGCAGAACCGACCCAACGATGCCTTGGAAATACTCGAAAAAATGGGTGCCAAAGCATTGGCCTCCACCACACGCCTGCGTAAACTGGCTGATCTGTCGGTGCGAGTTGGGGACAACACACGGTCCAAAAATTACCTGAATAAAGTCATTGATCGGTCCAGAAACACCTCCCTGTCGCAACTGGGCGATTATCTGCAGCTGTCAAAAATTTATGTGGCCGAAGGCCGCATGGACGAGGCAGAGAAACTCACAGCCAAACTGCGCAGCACGGTGAGTTCCAGCGCACTGGACATTGCACGAGCCATCATGAACATCCAACGCGATATTTCAGATGACCGTGGTGGGCGCGCCAAAGAGCGATTGAGTGCGTTTTTTCAGGAGCATGTCGATGACTTGGACAGCATGGAGAACGAGACACTGACGAGCCTGTTGGAAATGTGCTTTTCGGTGAGCATGGCCCAAAAAGGATATGAACTGGCGCGGCAAATTTCACGAAGAAAACCCACCAAGGGCATGCTGGACCGCATTCGCTTGTCCATTGAAGCCCACAAACAGCAGTCTGAAGACAACTGATCAGCGCGCTGGCTTTGCTTGCGTGGCAAACACCTGTTGAATCAAGTCATCCAAGTACTGATTGTAAAAATCGGGCAAACCTGCACCCCGCAAAGGCTTTACGGGCGCATCGCCTGTCGGCGAAAAAACCCAGACGGTGGGCGAGAATTTCACATCCAACAATTGCCCCACTGCCTTGCCGGTTCGTTGTTGACCATCAAACCAAACCAAGCGGCGTTGGTCATCGGTAAAATCCAATTCGAAAACCCGCACATGCCCCCGGTAAGCGGGATCTTTCTCCAGATGGCGCAGCGACTGTGCCCTCACCTGCTCGCAGTACGCACAATCCGGAATGGAAAACAAAATAACAACAGCACCTGGCTTTTGCAGGCTCAGGGATTGAGCCTGCGACAGGTTGACCGGAAATGGAAGGTGTTGGTCTTTGGCATGGGCTGGCCAACACAGCATGACATTGACGAGCGCCAACCCTGCCCAACACCGCCACACGGACCAACACCCCAGCATGGATTAAGCCGCCAACCCTGGATTGCCCTGCATACCCTTTAACTCGGGCAAATAAGGGGATTTCCTGGCAATCGTCTTGCGGGCCTTCAAATAGGTTTCAACCACATCCCAAATGGGTGCACCGCCGGTATTTTTGGCCTCCTCGGCCACTGGAGCCCAGCCAGCCACTTTGTAAAGCTTGTCAGCATCCAGTGGCTTTCCGTTCAAACGCATGTTGTCAATGCGTTTGCCCATGGTTTCGTTGGGTCGGCAGGTGTATGTCAGTCCGCCCACCCGCACCATGTCGCCACCCTGTTGATAATACGGGTCTGGGTTGAACAGGTTGTCGCACACATCTTCCAGAATGGTCTTGATCATGCTGCCAGGCATGTCGGTCAATGTGGTGTAGGGATAGGTGATGGCGGTCTGGTCCATCACATGCTCGCGGGTGATGGTTTGCCCCGGCAGCAAGGTGGTGCCCCAGCGAAAGCCCGGTGAAAACGCAATGTCCGCGCCCTTCACTTCCATCAAGGCGTCCACAATCAACTGGTCCCAACTGCCATTGAAATTGCCCCGACGGTACAGCAAACCCTCGGTCACAGCCAAAGGCTCGGCCAGCTTTTCTGCAAAGGGTGAGCGCACACGGTCAATCAACGCTTGCATGCCAGGGTCAGCCGGCAGCAAATTCGAAAACACGGGCAACAACTTGTAACGGAAATCGCGCAGTTGACCACCACGCACATCCAGATCCAGCACACCCAGGAATTTGCTGTTGCTGCCAGCGTTGGTCACGTGGGTAACACCGCCCGGATTTTTAACCGCGATGGGCTTGGGCACACCATCGTGGGTATGCCCACCCAAAATAAAGTCGATGCCCCGAACGCGGCTGGCCATTTTCAAATCCACATCCATGCCATTGTGAGACAGTACCACCACCATGTTCGCGCCTTTGGCTTTCACCTCATCCACCACTTTTTGCATGGTGTCTTCCTGAATGCCAAAGGACCAGTCGGCCACCATGTAACGTGGGTTGGCAATGGGCGTGTAGGGAAAGGCCTGACCGATGATGGCCACTTGCACGCCATTGATGTTTTTCATGACGTGGCTGGGAAACACGGGGTCGCCAAAATCAGCCGTCTTGATGTTTTGCGCCACAATGTCAATGTGGCCTTTAAAGTCTTTCTCGGCAATTTCCAGTACACGGTCCTGCCCGTAGGTGCATTCCCAGTGCAGAGTCATCACATCGACACCCAGCAACTTGCTGGCATCAACCATGTCTTGCGCGTTGGTCCACAAACTGGTGGCTGAGCCTTGCCAGGTGTCGCCCCCGTCCAGCAGCAATGCGCCCGGGCGCTGTGCCTTCATCTGTTTCACCAAGGTGGCCAAGTGCGCAAAACCACCCACCTTGCCATACTGCCGTGCGGCCTCTTCAAAATTCAGGTAAGTGAATGCATAGGCCTCGGGCGTTCCCTTCGGTATTTTGAACGCTTTCAGCAAACGTTCGCCAACCAGGTGGGGGGCTTTGCCCACAGCATCGGCCACACCGAGGTTCACATTCGGTTCACGGAAATAAATCGGCGTCAGTTGCGCATGGCAGTCGGTGAAATGCAGCAGGCTGGCGTTGCCAAAAGGCTTGATGTCGTACAGCGCTGTGCCTTTGCCGGCGGCCAACACGTCGCGACTGTTCAGCACCATGCCCGCAGCCGAGGCGGCCGCCAGCATACCCATGAATTCACGTCGATTCATTTGCATGAGAATTTGTCCAATCGGGTGGAGTGAATCGGAGGTGACACCGCCACCCCCGACCAAAGAACGCTTATTTGTTGACCGGTGAGTCCGGCGACATCAACAGGGCCATCACGTCCTTGATTTGCGCTTCAGTCAAAATGCCCGCATCGCCAAACCTTGGCATGACTGAGCAGGCATTGTACGCATGGGAATTCCAGATCTTGGCCCAGGTGTACTTCATGATCTCTTCGCTGTTGCCACGCAACTTGGCGTAGTTGTACAGCGAAGGGCCAATATTGCCATAGGCCAATTCCTGCGGGGCCAATTGGTGGCAGGCATAGCAGTTGCCGCCCGCAGGCTCCCCGGCCTTGTCAGAAAACTGAAAACCAGTGCCGGTTTGTGCAATTTTCTCACCGCTTTTCCAGTCGCCCAGGTACTGGCCATCGGCCGGAAATTTCACTGCTGCCAAAGCCGATTTTTCAATCGCAGCACGCTTTGCATCAGGCAAAGCTTTGCCAGAATCAGCCACCGAACAAGCTTCCTGCAATTCGGTCTGTTGAACACGGTCAAGCTTTGCCTGGCCTTTGTCCTGAAAGCTGCTCAGCAATTCCTGACGCACTTCGGCATTGCTCACTTCAGGACCGCTTTGCAGGGCGGCGCAGCCCGCAATGGTTATGCCTGTGGCACTCAAAGCGATGTAAACGGTTTTACGCATCATGTGTGTTCTCCTTCAACGCTTCAGCGACGTGGCCTGCATCGTGCCACCCTTGGCATTCACGCCCAGGAAGGTGATAAGGTCGATGGACGCCTGCGAGCCGAATTTCAATTCGGGGAAGCGTTGCTGGCGGAAACAGTCGTACATGCGCCATTGCATGCTGCGCACGGCCCCTTGAGAAACTCGGTATGCTGGCCATGCCGCAAACGCTGCCTGGGCTGGACCCGATTTGGTCAGGTTGGGCAAGCCTTGCAGGCGGATGCGTTTGTCGTCCGACCCGTGGCAACTGGCGCATGAAAAATCATAAGGACCACCGCGGTAGTAAAACAGTTTTTCGCCGCGTGCGCGGGCTGCCCGCTCCTCTGGATGGGATTGCGGAACATCGATGGTTGCTCCGCGAGACTGTGCATAAACGTACGCCACCAGAGACTCCATCTCCGTGGGCTTTTCGGCCGTGCCCGAGTAAGGTTTTTTGGTCACATCGGCTTCAGCACGGCCTTGCAGGTTCACCATGCAATACACCAAGCGCGACTCGACATCCATCACCTTGCCGGCATCTGGAAAGAACTTGGGCAATTTGGCCACAGCCCCTTCCAACTTGCCCGGGCCCATGCCCAGGTCACACTGTTCCAGCGTCGCCTTCTTCGGGCCTTGCGGTGTTTTCCAAATGTCTTCACCCCGCAGCTCAACCAGTTCAGCGGGGTTGCCATCGGCCAACATGTCCCGGTATTCCTGAATGCCTTGTTCAGCGGTTTTTTGTGCCATGGCCAAAGGACTACCGACTGCGCAGCACATCGTGAGCGCAATCAATGAGCCTGCCTTGACCAAGGTCTTGCCGTGCAATGAATGTGTCATCCCCGACTCCCTATTGTTGTGATTGGATTAGGCGATTTTGGCTTTGTCGGTCCGTGTTTCGCCTTTGTTGTCGACCCAGCTCACCTCCACCGTGTCGCCCACATTGCCGCCCTTGAACTGGAACGACAGAAATGGATTTTTAGAAACCGATGGGCCCCAGTTGGCCTGCAGCACCACTTTGTCGTTGCATTTTGCGGTCACGGTTTGAATGTACCATGCGGGCACCAAGCTGCCATCTGCGGCTTTCCGCTGGCCAGTTTCCATTTCATGGGACATCAACACTTTCACTTCAACATCGGCGCCATTGGCTTTGGCGCGAATTTTCATAGGATCAGCCATTTTGAATTCTCCAGCTTGTTTGTTTTGCTTCAGCCACCGCAGCCGCCGAGGGTCACCTTGACTTCCTTCTTGGCGAAGTAATACTGGCCATCGGCCTTGACCAACGCGTACACATCGCTGGAACGGCCCATTTTCACGCGGGTGTTGACCTTGGTGTCGGTACCGGCAGGCAATACAAAGCTGGCTGACAACACCGACGGATTATTGGCCACCAACAACGCCACCTCGGTGGTGTTGGGCAATGTGCTGGACACGCCCACTGGCACCACCGCACCATTTTCAGCAATGTCAGGGGCAATCACGGTGACTGCATTGCTTTCTTTGGGGGCCTTGGTGCCCATGGCTTTCCACAAGTCATCCAGGGTTTTGGCAGTGAACGCCTTCTCGTTGTAACCCGCTGTTGAAGCCAACACATCGGACGGCTTGATCAACCCGGCAGCCACCGCCAAACCCAGCACGGTGAACCCGGATGACGCTTTCAGCACTGCACGTCTGCTTTCATTCATGGACTTCGTCCTCCTAAAAAACGGTCTGTTCGTCATGGCTTTTTTTGCGGGTTGACCAACTCGCGGCTTACCCAGTTCGCCAATGTATTCAAATCATCATCACTCAGCTGCGATTGAGCGGGCATGGGCATGTTGCCCCACACACCTAAACCCCCTTGCCGAATTTTGGAGACCAGGTAGGCCTGCGCATCATCGCGGTCTTTGTACTTGCCGGCCACTGCCACCATGGCAGGTCCAAGTCGAGCTTCGCCCACCGCATGGCACGCGGTGCAACCGTGCGCATTGAACAGCGCCTCGCCAGAGGACAGGTCCTTTGCCTTCGCATTCACAGCCAACACTTTGGACGTTTGCTGCCCCCGCACAGGGCCAATCAAGCGGTTTTGATCCATCAAGTTGCCATGCGCGTCTTTGGCGTAATCCGGCAAGTAAGAGCTTACAACAACAGTCTTGGCGCAGTTTGACATGCACCGCCGCTCTTTGACATCGGGTTTTCCCGAAACCTGCCACATGCCGTGTTTCGAGGTCATGCCGTTGCGGTTGGGCATTTTTTGTTGGACGGCCGAGATGTTGTCCTGGTTCAACTCAAAATCATCCGGCACAATGCCGCCCAGGTTCAAAATGTACGCGGTGACTGCATACACCTCATTGGTGCTCAGTGACTTCGGCGCATTCCAGGGCATGGCGCGGTTGATGTAATCCCACAGTGTGGACAGTGTGGGCACCTTCATCAGCGTGGTGCGCTGTGGCACACCACCCGTGCGCAACGCTGCCACGTGGCCCGTTTTGAGGTCGGCTTCCGTGGTGCCGCCCACAATCGGTGTGAACACCTCGTTGCTTTCACCAAAGGCACCATGGCACGACGCACACTGCGCCTCCCACACCACCTGCCCCTGTTGCACGGTGCCGTGGCCATGGGGTATGCCTTTGAAGTCGGGCCGTACATCAATGTCCCATGCCTTGATTTCGGCGGGTGTGGCCACACGGCCCAAGCCCTCAAATGCCTGCACGGGGCTGGCAGCGAGCAAAGCTGCCCACAGCAGTGCAGCGCACCCTGAACGTTTGAATAGGCTCATGATGCGTTCACCTGCACGTTGTTCACCTCACCAGCGGCAGACACCTGCCAGCTCTGGATGGCGTTGTTGTGGTACACGCTTTTGCTGCCGCGCACGCCGCGCAGGGTTTGATAACTGGGCTGCACGTAGCCCGTGCTGTCCACCGCCCTGCTTTGCAAAATGGTTTCCTTCCCGTCCCACACCCAAGGCAGGCTAAACCGCGTCAAACACTTGCTCAGCACGGGTTGTTCCAGCCGGGCTGGTTTCCAGTTGCGCCCACCATCCACCGATACGTCCACCGCCTTGATGGCGCCCCGACCCGACCAGGCCAGGCCAGTGATGTTGTAAAAGCCGGTGTTCAACAACTTCTGGCCACCAGATGGCGTGGTAATGACGGATTTGCATTCCTGAATGGACGTGTATTGGCGGTGTTGGCCGTCTGGCATCAGGTCCACATAGTGAACCGACTCGTCTTTGGTGCCATAAGGCTGGTCCCCCACCTCAATGCGGCGAAGGTATTTCACCCAGCTCACGCCTTGCACACCGGGCACCACCAATCGAAGCGGATAGCCGTTTTCCGGGCGCAGCATTTCGCCGTTTTGGCCATAGGCCAGCAACACCTCACCCGACTCGACCATCTCCATGGGAATGGTCCGTGTCATGGAAGAGCCGTCTGCCCCCTCGGCCAGAATGAATCGGCCTTTCTTTAAATCAACGCCGCAATACTCCAGCACCTTGATCAGCGGAACACCAGTGAATTCCGAGCAAGACAACATGCCATGCGTGTACTGCACGGTGGGCACAGCCACATTGCCCCATTCCATGCCCGAATTGGCCCCGCATTCAATGAAATGCATGCGCGACACCGATTCCATGCGCATGAGTTCGTCCAGCGTAAATACCATCGGTCGGGACACCAATCCATTGATCATCAGCCTGTGCTGAGTGGGGTCTATGTCCCACCAACCCTGGTGGTGGCGCTCAAAATGCAAACCAGATGGGGTGATGATGCCAAACAGACCCTGCAACGGAGAAAACGAGACCGATGCAGCACCCACCCGAGTCAAACCGGGGGACTGGCGACGCTGAAGGTTGGCCTCGTACTTTGAAGGTTGACCGTACGGACGGGCAGCAACCGACTGACCCAAGCCTTTGCTGTGCTCGGGCAATTGCAAAATGGCCGGGTCACCCTCACCCACCGATTGAGCGCGCACAAGGCTGGGCGACAAGGCTGCCGCCGACGCCATGGCAAACGCCTTGCGAAAAAATTGTCGACGGTCTTCCTCGCTGGATCGGTTGACCAAAGCCACGTCGGACCGGGAAATGAAATGTTCGGGTGCCCGCTGCACATGGCCAAATGCAATATTGGCTGGGATGCTGTCTGTCACGAAGGTCTCCTGCGCGTCGAATTCTTGCTTTATATGAGCATATGCTCATCTTTAGAAGAATACCACTACCATATGCATGTTCGCAGCTTACGGATTTACCCATCCCCTTCTTTCAAGGGGGTTTCAGGGTTTGCGGGGCTTTTTCTTGTCGCGCAGAATGGCGTCGTGGTCGAGTTTGTACTCGGGCTTTGCAATGCCCTGGCTTGCCGGGTCGGTGGGAAGAACGTTGTGAACGGCCTGAGCGCCCACTTTGGCCACCAAACGCACAGTGTCGTAGGCCGAGTGTGTGATCTTTTTTTCCACCATGTGCACCGCCGATGAAATGGGCGCAATGGGGCGGATTTTTTTCAGCACGGAAAATGGAATGTCCGCAATGCGGCGGTGCACACTTTCCACTTGGCGAGTGCCTTCATCAAGCGTGGCCGAGACCAAGTCAACAAGGCCACGCAGGTGCGGTTCCAGGGACTTTTTGCGGGACATACAAACCTCTTTGGGGCTTTGATCGAGTGCACGGAAGTCTAGAGAACTTTGACAAACCCGTGTAGGCAAACCATTCCACTGTAAAATACTGGAATTCATCGTTTCATTCAATTGCAGTGGCCACCATCATTTACGACCTGGAGTGCGAATACGCACACCGCTTTGAAGGCTGGTTCCGTTCAGCCGACGACTTTGACAGCCAACGTGAACAAAAATTGCTGACCTGCCCGGAGTGCGGCACGGGGGCCATTCGAAAGGTGCCATCCCGCATCAACATTGGGCAGGCGCGCTCGCACGAAACACCCACAGCAAACGTTGCTGCACCATCGGCCTCCACCATCGCCGACCACAAAGCCAACACGGTGGATGTAGCCACTGCTTTTGTCATGGCCAAACAAGCCATTCAGGCGCTGATTCGACACTCGGAAGATGTGGGTGACCGGTTTGCAGAAGAGGCGCGAAAAATCCACTACGACGAGGCGCCCATTCGCGCCATTCGCGGACAGGCCAGCCCGGAAGAATTTGAAGAACTGCGGGACGAGGGGATCGACATCATCGCCCTGCCCCACTTGCCTCAGGAAGATGACCTGAACTG
This sequence comes from Limnobacter sp., assembly GCF_036405155.1. GTDB lineage: Bacteria > Pseudomonadota > Gammaproteobacteria > Burkholderiales > Burkholderiaceae_B > Limnobacter. The sequence continues at coordinate 581,125 of NZ_DASWYD010000006.1, forward strand.
ATCAGGCGGCCAGTTCAAGCCATTTGCACACCCAGTGCCCTGCCCAACAGCGCACTGGCTGCCATGGAGATGGTGCCCCAAATGGCCACCCGGAAGGCACTGCGCCACACATGGGCGTTGGATGCCCGGGCCACCAGCGCACCCGTCACAAACAAGGTCAACACACTGCCCAAACCCATGCACCACAGCGTGGCCGGCAGATCAAAGTGCAAAGTCTGGGTGAGCCACATCAGCAACAAAGGCACCACACCGCCGCTGAGAAAAGTGAGTGCCGAGGCCAAAGCCGCCTGTGCTGGTTTGGCCTTGCTGTGCTCGGTAATGCCCAGTTCATCCCGCGCATGGCTTTCAACCACATCATGCTCGGTGAGGGCGACAGCCACCTGGCGAGCCAAGTCCGGCTTCAATCCTCGACCTTCATAAATTTTCTGCAACTCCATCAGCTCTTGCTGAGGGTTGTTTTCGATGTGCTTGATCTCCAGCGCCAGTTCAGCTTCTTCAGCATCAGACTGCGACATGACAGACACCCACTCACCTGCTGCCATGGACGCAGCACCCGCGACCAGGCCGGCCAAGCCACTGGTCATGACCACAGACCATTCGGCCCCACTGCTGGCCATGCCCACCAATAGGCTGGAGATGGAAATAATGCCGTCATTGGCACCCAAGGTGGCGGCACGCAGCCAACCAATGCGGTGAATGAGGTGTTCGTGGTTGTAATGGGGGTTCATTTGACGCGCTGCTTTTCAAGTTTGCGGGCCAGCGTTCGTCGATGCAAGCCCAAACGCCGGGCGGTTTCTGAAATATTGAAATCGGTTTCCACCAACACCTCGTGAATGCGCTCCCATTCGAGGTTTTTGAGCGAGGTTGGCCGATTGGACAACTCGGGTTCTTCGGTTCCCGCCACATGGTTAAATGCGGCTTCAATGTCGTCGGTGTTGGAGGGTTTGGCCAAATACTGGCAGGCACCCAGTTTGATGGCTTCCACTGCCGTGTTGATGCTGGCAAACCCGGTGAGCACCACAATCAACATCTCCGGGTTGTGCTCGTGCAAAGCCTGCACACAGGTCAGGCCAGAGGCCTTGCCATCCAGCTTCATGTCCACCACGGCGTGGGTGGGGGTGTGTTGTTTCAGGAAGTCTTGCATGTCGTCAAAATTGGCGGCGTGCAGCACCGTATAGCCGCGTCGCTCGAATGAGCGACTCAACACTCGGCCAAACGACGCATCGTCTTCCACAATCAACAACAGACGATCACCGGACATCCAACTTCTCCACAGACAACTCAATCGACTTCAAAGGCAACTGGATGTGAACCTCTGCACCACCCGCCGCCCTGTTGATGGGACTCACGGTTCCACCCAACGTTCGAACCACATTCACCGCCAGAAACAAACCCAAGCCACCGCCTGGGCGGCCTTTGGTGCTGTTGTAGGGTTTACCGATATTGTCCAGTATTTCAGGCTGAAAGCCAGGGCCTTGGTCGGATACCGTCAAATGCAATTGATCACCGATGCAACTGGCCTCTAGCCTCACCCATTGAGGAGAAACCTCGGCGGCGTTATCCAGCACATTGAACAGGGTTTGTTTCAGTGCAGACTCGAACACCACCGGAATACTTTGCTCGACACGATTCACACACTCGAAGCGAACTGTGGGCTGGGATTGTTTCCACTGCTCAGCCACCTCATGCACAAACGCGTCAAGCGTAGTGCGTTTGGAGGACTCGCCCCGCGTTTCACCCGCCGACATCAAAATCCCGCTGACAATGCCTTTGCAGCGCATCAGTTGGTTTTGCAAATCCTCCAGATCCCCCTGCAAATCCGCATCATCCCGAAATTGCGGCATGCGCTTCCAGTCGTTGAGAATAACCGCCATGGTTGCCAAAGGCGTGCCAAGCTCATGGGCTGCGCCCGAGGCCAGCAAGCCCATGCGGACAATGTGTTCCTCTTCCACAGCACGCTGGCGGATATTGGCCAGGTAAGCATCACCCGCGCGCAGGTTGCTGCTGATGCGCGTGATAAAAAACACCAACAGCGCGGCAATCAAAATGAAACACACCAGCAAACCCTGTAAATACAGGCTGGGCATGAGGTGCGCACTGGTGGGCGGCAACTCCAGCGGTTCGTGGAACACCGACAAAAAAGCCAGACAGTAGGTGGTGATCAGCATGAACAACCAAGCGCTGCTGGCCTTCAGCAACACCGCACTCAATATCACTTGCAGCAAGAACAAAAACGCAAACGGGTTGTTGGTCCCACCGCTGAAATACAGCAAGGCTGTCAAGGTGGCCACATCCACCATCAAGGCCAAAAACAGGGCCTGGTTGGTGACCGAGGCTTCGTCATGCCAACGCAGGTGGCTGCCCGCATTGAATGCAATCAATACCACCAGCACCGTGATCATTTTGGCCATGGGCAAATGAATGCCCAATACCAGGGTGGCCACCAAGATGGTGGCAATTTGCCCCAACACCGCCAGCCACCGCAGGTGGATGAGGTGCAGCATGTTTTTGTGCCCGGTTTGGCTGACCACACCATGCTCTAGGCTGGCGTCGTCGGGGCGTGTGCGCTTGCTAACAATGTCGGTGTGGCTGGCCATGGGGTACCGCAGGTTCAGTCTGGGCGGCGACGTGCAAGCCAAATGCTGACACCGGCCACCATGCAGGCCAAAGCATACCAAGTGATGGCGTATTGCAGGTGATTATTGCGAAACACCAGCACCGTCAGACCAGTCAATGGCAACTTGGCTGGATCAAGGCTGAGCCGCTGTTCGCCCGTGTCGTCTTGTGCCTTGTGCGCGCGAACCACGGCATCAATGCGGTATTCAGCGCTCGGCGGTTGTTGCGCATCCACAAAATAGGGCGATGCCTGGGTCAACTGCAGCTGTCGATTAAACGCATCAATGTCCCGCGAATACCACTGCCCTGCATCGGGGCGGTTGGGTCGTAAAAAACCACCCTGTGGTTCAGACAACCGAAACAAGCCAACCACATGCACCAGTGTCGGCTTTTTCGCCAGCAAGGGGTCTACCCAGTTTTCCGGCACAAAACCTCGGTTGACCCACACACGGTAGCCGTCCGGTGTCTGGACCGGGGTCATGAGCCAAAACCCGGGTCCATAGGCCGAGGCAGCGCGAACCCGCACCGTGTGGGCCACGTCCCAGTGCCCTGCCACATGCACCCGAAGGTATTCATGATCGGCGGCCGAGATGCTGCGCCACTGCGCGGGACCGGGCGCATCCACCGGCGTACCGTACGCGCGGCTTTCCACCCGTTCAATCAAATCGAGCTTCCATTGGCGCCGCTCCACCTGCCAGGTACCCAAAGCCAGAAACACCAAAAACAAAAAGGCCGCGCCCAGAGCGAGCGCAGCCTTTTTGAGGTTGAGACGTTGCCGCCCGAGGGTCATGGCAATTGCTTCATCTTGTCCAGCATTTCATGGTTCATGCCGGGCATCATGTTGGTGTTCATATGGTGCATGACCCAAATTGAACCAGCCAGCGTGATCACCAGCAGCACCAAGGTGAAGATCAGCGCCAACATGTTCCAGCCACCTTCACTCTTGGTGTTCATGTGCAGGAAGTACACCATGTGGACCAGAATTTGCACCACCGCAAAGGCCATGAGCACCAGGCCCATGGTGGTGGAGCTCGGAATCGCCTTGTTCATGACCAGCCAAAACGGAATGGCCGTCAAGATGACCGAGAGCACAAAGCCGATGGTGTAGCTTTTTACGGTGCCGTGGGCGTGGTCGTCATGCTCGTCGTGGTGAGCATCGTCGTGTGTGTGGTGATCGCTCATGGCAATACTCCCATCAGGTAAACAAAGGTGAATACGCCAATCCAGATCACGTCCAAAAAGTGCCAGAACATGGACAGGCACATCAGGCGGCGCTTGTTTTCAGGAATCAAACCATACTTGCCCACTTGGACCATCAACACAATCAGCCAGATGGTGCCAAAGAACACGTGCAAACCGTGAGTACCCACCAAGGCAAAGAACGAGGTGAGGAAGCCGCTGCGCTGCGGACCTGCGCCTTCATGGATGAGGTGCAGAAATTCGTAAATTTCCAAACCCAGGAATGCTGCGCCAAACACGCCAGTGATGGCCAGCCAAACCAAGGTACCGCTTTTGTTTTTGGCTTGCGAGGCAATCATCGCAAAACCGTAGGTGATTGACGACAGCAAGAGGAAACCCGTGTTGATGGCCACCAGTTTCAGGTCAAACAACTCGGCACCGGTGGGGCCACCTGCATAGTTGCGGCCCAGCACAGCGTAGGTTGCAAACAGACAAGCGAAAATCAGGCAATCGCTCATCAGGTAAATCCAGAAGCCCAGCAGCGAGCCATTCTGGGGGTGATGCTCCTTCACGTAATAACGTGAACTGACATCCGATGTCACATCGTTGGACGCGTGCGCGTCGAGCACGGCAGCATTAGACATGCTTGGCCTCCATCAGAAATTGGGTGTGTGCATCCTCGGTGCGAACCACGTCGCTGGCCGGAATGTAGTAGTCACGCTTGTAGTTGAAGGTGTGGATGATGGTTGCAGCCACCATGGCCACAAAGCTCACGCCGGCCACCAACCACATGTGCCAGATCAGGGCGAAACCCACCACTGCACTGATGGCAGAGATGATGAAGCCTGCACCCGTGTTCTTGGGCATGTGAATGTCCACAAAGCCAGTCAAGGGGCGTTTGTAACCGTTGGCCTTCATATCGGTCCAGGCGTCGTTGTCATACACCTTGGGGGTGAAGGCAAAGTTGTAAGCCGGGGGTGGGCTGGATGTTGCCCACTCCAGGGTGCGACCATCCCAAGGGTCACCGGTCACATCGCGCAGTTCCTTGCGCTTCCAGATGCTGACGCCAAACTGCACCAACATGGCTGCGATGCCCACGGCCACCAAGGCAGCACCCAAGGCTGCAATCTGGAACCAAATCTGCAAGCTGGGGTCGCTGAACTGGCTCATGCGACGGGTTACGCCCATCAGGCCCAACACGTACAACGGCATGAAGGCGAGGTAGAAACCAATCACCCAGCACCAGAAAGAAATCTTGCCCCAGAACACATCGAGCTTGAAACCAAAGGCCTTGGGGAACCAGTAGTTGATGCCGGCAAACAGGCCAAACAGCACGCCACCAATGATCACGTTGTGGAAGTGCGCAATCAGGAACAGGCTGTTGTGCAGTACGAAGTCTGCAGGCGGCACCGCCAGCAACACGCCGGTCATGCCACCAATCACGAAGGTCACCATGAAGGCGATGGTCCACATCATGGGCAGTTCAAACTTGATGCGGCCCTTGTACATGGTGAACAGCCAGTTGAAAATCTTCGCACCCGTGGGGATGGAGATGATCATGGTGGTGATGCCGAAGAAGGAGTTCACACTGGCGCCACTGCCCATGGTGAAGAAGTGGTGCAGCCACACCAAGTAGGACAGGATGGTGATCACCACCGTCGCGTACACCATGGAGGTGTAACCGAACAAACGTTTGCGGCTAAAGGTGGCTACCACTTCCGAGAAAATACCGAACACCGGCAGCACCAGAATGTACACCTCGGGGTGACCCCAAATCCAGATCAGGTTCACGTACATCATGGCGTTGCCGCCCAGGTCGTTCGTGAAGAAATTGGTGCCAAACACGCGGTCCAGGCCCAACATGGCCAGCACAGCGGTCAACACTGGGAAGGCGGCGACGATCAGGACGTTGGTACACAGTGCAGTCCAGGTGAACACCGGCATTTTCATCAGAGTCATGCCAGGCGCGCGCATCTTCACGATGGTCACCACCAAGTTAACGCCTGACAGCAATGTACCGACACCGGCAATCTGCAAAGCCCAAATGTAATAGTCAACCCCGACACCCGGACTGGCCAAAATACCGGACAAGGGTGGGTAGGCCAACCAGCCTGTGGTGGCAAATTCACCCACAAACAGCGAAGCCATGATGAGCGCTGCGCCCATGGTGGTCATCCAGAAGCTGAAGTTGTTCAGGAACGGGAAAGCCACATCGCGTGCGCCAATTTGCAGGGGCACCACATAGTTCATGAACCCGGTGACCAAAGGCATGGCCACGAAGAAGATCATGATCACACCGTGGGCGGTAAAAATTTGGTCGTAGTGGTGCGGTGGCAAAAAGCCTTCATTGCCGTTGAAGGCAATGGCCTGCTGCATTCGCATCATGACTGCATCGGCAAAACCGCGCAGCAACATGACCAGACCGAGAATCACGTACATGATTCCGATTTTTTTGTGGTCAATGCTGGTAAACCAGTCGCGCCAGAGGGTGCCCCACAGGCGGTATTTGGTGATCAGGGCCACTGTCGCCAAGCCACCCAGCATCACCATCGCGAAGGTTGCGCCCACAATGGGGTCATGCAGGAACGGCAGTACGTCCAGACTCAGTCGCCCGAACAGCAGGTTGGGCTCAGTTGGATAGTGAATCATCATGGTCGTCGTTCTTCGAAGATTGGATAATCGGGAGGGCCTTGTTGCTGGCGTTTACACCATTCGGTGTGACGGTGCACATGGCGTTGTTGATCAGGATGGCCAGTTCCTCTGCTTTGAGCGACGTGCCGTTGCGCAGGCTGTCGGCCATCATCTGGGCGTCCATGCACACGGTGCCTTCAGCTACACAGCGGTTCACAATGGCATGGAACAGGTCCTTGGACACGTTGCCAAACTTTTGAACAGGTTCTTTGATGCTGGGCTTTTCTAGCTCGGTGTACACCACGCGGTCCAACGTTTTGCTGGCCTTGCGGGTGTTGTCCACCCACTGCTCAAAGTCGCCTTCGTTCATGCCGTAGTATTTAAAACGCATGTGCGAGAACCCGGCACCGCTGTAGTTGGCCGAGAACCCTTCATATTCACCCGGCTTGTTGATCACAGCATTCAACGTGGTTTCCATGCTGGGCATGGCATAAATTTGACCAGCCAACGCGGGAATGAAAAATGAGTTCATCACCGTGGAGGCTGTGATTTTGAAGCGCACTGGGCGATCCACCGGGGTGACCAGTTCGTTAACGGTGGCAATACCCTGCTCTGGATAAATGAACAGCCACTTCCAGTCCATGGCCACCACCTGAATTTCCAGGGGCTTGTGGTCTGCTGCCAAGGGGCGGGAGGCATCGATGCGCTCCAGTGGGCGATAGGGGTCCAGCTTGTGGGTGCTTACCCAAGTGACAAGACCCAACACAATAATAATCAGCAGCGGTGCACCCCAAATCACCAATTCCAGTTTGGTGGAATGGTCCCATTCAGGGTCGTACTCGGCGGCCGTGTTGCTTTGGCGGTATTTCCACGCAAAAAACAACGTCAAAAAAATCACCGGAACAATGATCAGCAGCATCAGGGCCGTGGACACCAAAATCAGGTCGGCCTGCTGGGCAGCCACATCGCCGGAAGGATTCATCACCACCGTTTTGCACCCCGCAAGGAGCATCACCGGCAGCATCGCGATCAGACCCGCGCGGTGCTTGATGCGCGGCCCGATAAAGGAGCTGAGTTTGCGTAGCGAAATCATTCGAATACACCAATGCCAGAATGTGAATATGTGCTACTTTAGTACCGTGGGCTGGCAGGGGGCATTGGACATTTTGTCCCACCCTGTAACAACAAGAAATAAACCATTGAAAATCCACAACAAATCAAGCAAAGAACGATGTGAGGAGTGATTCTAAATATGAGCGGGCAAACCGTGGACAGCAGCCAACTTCAGGCAAAACCTACCCCACAAGCCAACAACATTTCGGCACACCACCATGGCAGCAGCCATGTCGACCCGGGTGACATCGCCATCGGCGTGGTCATTGGCCGAGCCTCGGAATACTTCGACTTCTTTGTGTATGCCATCGCCTCCGTGCTGGTGTTTCCGTCGGTGTTCTTCCCTTTTGAGGACCGCCTCACAGGCACGCTCTATTCCTTTGTGATTTTTTCCTTCGCATTTTTGGCTCGCCCCCTGGGCACCGTGCTCATGATGCGGGTGCAGCGTCAATTTGGTCGCGAGGTCAAGCTCACGATTGCGCTTTTCATGATGGGCATTTCCACGGCCGGTATTGCGTTTTTACCCATTTACGAACGAATTGGCTTTACCGCAGTGATTTTGCTGGCGCTGCTTCGGATTGGACAAGGCATTGCCCTGGGTGGTTCCTGGGATGGACTGCCTTCACTGCTGGCCTTGAGTGCCCCGGAAAACAAGCGCGGCTGGTACGCCATGATTGGGCAGTTGGGTGCACCGGTGGGTTTTATCATCGCGGCTGGCGTGTTTGCTTACCTGCTGCATAACCTGTCGCAGGACGACTTCCTGACCTGGGGCTGGCGTTACCCGTTTTATGTGGCCTTTGCCATCAACGTGGTGGCCTTGTTCTCGCGTCTTCGCTTGGTGGCCACCAACGAATATTCCCGCATGCTGGAAGAACAGGCCCTGCAGCCAGTGAGCACTTCCGAGATGGTGAGCTCGCAGGGCTACAACATTTTGGTGGGTGCTTTGGCGGCCCTGGCCAGCTATGCCCTCTTCCACGTGGTCACTGTGTTCCCCTTGTCGTGGATTTCGTTGTATTCCAAACGCTCGGTCGACGAGTTTTTGGCCGTGCAAATGCTGGGTGGTGCCATGGCGGCTTTCGGGGTGTTTACATCGGGCTTGATTGCTGACCGTTTTGGCCGCCGCAACACACTGGGCACCTTGGCGGTGTTGATTGCCATTTTCAGTGGCTTTGTGCCCATGCTGATGAATGGTGGTGATTCCGGTCAAACCATTTTTATTCTGGTGGGCTTCTTGTTGCTGGGCTTGTCGTATGGCCAGGCAGCCGGTGCAGTCACCGCCAATTTCAAGCAGAAATTCCGCTACACCGGTGCCGCACTCACGTCTGATCTGGCCTGGCTGGTGGGTGCCGCATTTGCACCGCTGATTGCCCTGGGCTTGTCGGCACATTTCGGTTTGGAATACGTCAGCTTGTATTTGCTGTCGGGCGCATTGGGCTCGCTGGCTGCACTCAGTTTGAACCGCGCGCTGGAAATTCGGGACTGAGCATCCGATTAAGATCAGGATTAAGATCGACTTGGGGCGTCCTGCTGAAGCAAGGTCGTGGGCCCAGGTCGATCCTTACCAAAAAAATTGGTTCAAGCCGAACTGAATAAATACTCTCCCACGTTCCAAATCAGCGTCCATCTGTTTATCCAGTGCCTGATACTGAGGTACCCGACCCAGCTCATTCAACAACTCTTGCGGGGCGCGTTGCATGGCAGCTGCGAATTCGACCTTCATCAATTGGGTGAGGCGTTCCTCATGAACGGAGTCGCCCGATAAGCTAGATCCATCGACACCCAACGGTTTCAAAGACCGGGCAGTTGTCTCTAGTTGCTGATAAAGGGCTGTCGCAGCGGTCTTCATCGGCTCAACATCGCACTTGGCATAAGCCAATTTGCACTGATTCATCCAATTGATAACCTCACCATCCAATCGTTCCCTGGCCTCTTTCAAGGCTGATTCAATCGGAACGTCCATCATCGATGGGGTCACAAGCCGATTGGACTTGTCTGTATTTCCAACACTCACATGGTATTGAAGCTGTTGGTAACTCGGTCTGTCATGCAAGGATTGGTAGGTTTGATCGTCCAGTCTAAAAATTGCTGACTGGAATTCAATTTGTTTTTTCGCTTTGGAAATCGTCGAATGGCGGAATGCAATAAACCGACAGGCGGCGACAACGTCACAATGTGGGCTGGCACTGGCTTCAATGTGTACCCCAATTGTTGAACAACCTCCCGGCATCGATGGCCAGGCGAATTCAATATCGAAATCTTCTGATTCGGAACTTCATCTCTTTGGACTGAGTGATCAGTTGGCAAAGGCGAAGAATTCTGACTGTTCATAGGGGGCATTGTCATACATTCAACATTCATTGAAAAATCTGCCTTTGTGAGTCTTAAATTGATATGACTGGTTCCAAAATGGAATCCTTTTCAGGAGTTTAAAACCCCTGCGACTTTATGCCGCATGCCAAATATATCGGGAAGGTGTAAGCCCCATCGGGTGCGGTCTTTGGACCGCTCATGGCCGTGGGCCCGCGACACACTTCGAGTCTGCGAAGGCTGCGGCAGTATGTCGCGGCCCTTTTTATTGGGAATACGGCACAATCAGCCACTTCGAATTCGGCTGTAAAGTGTCACGCACCCCATGTTTCCCTCTGTGTTTCAACGCAAGCTCAAGGCAAGGTTTTTGCACCGGCAATGGCTGTATGTCGCGTTTTTCGCCATGCTGACATGGTGCCTTTCTGGGGTACTGCACCCCTTGATGAGCGCTGTTGGCATTCAACAAACTGTGTTTAGCCCCCCAACAGCACTTATGGAGCTGGCGGACACCCGCAGTATCAAAAGCATCTTGCAAACCGCGCATATTGAGCAGCCGCTGGCCGTTCAGGTATTGCCGTATGCTGGGCAGCCTGTTCTTCAGGTCAGCACCGATGCGCTTGCCCCGCGCCGATACTTCAATCTGCAAACAGGGGTCGAAATACCCGACCAGGATATGCGCCAAGCGGAATTCGCGGTTCAGCATTACATGGGCTTGAAGCCCACCGACCACCCGGCCAAGGTGAGCTTCCAACAGACGTTTGATACAGCCTACCCCGCAGTTAACCGCCTGCTGCCGGTGTACAAATTGGAATACCCCAACGTGAATGGCTTGGTGGCCTATGTGTACACCGAGAACAACAGTCTGGCCTCGGTCAGCAACACACCCAAGCGGATCATGCAGACCACCTTTCAATGGCTGCACACCTGGTCTTGGTTGCCCGAATGGCTAGAGCCACTGCGGCTGGTGATTGTGGGGCTGTGCATGCTGAGCCTGTTGATCATGGCCTTGACTGGCCTGCGCATGTTGCTTGGCCAGCCACAAAGGGCCGTGGTGTCTAAGCGCCCTTGGCCGCGCCGCGTGCACCGTGCCGCTGGTTGGTTGCTGGTGGTGCCTTTGGTGGCATGGTCTGGCAGCGGTGTCTTTCACCTCATCAACCAGCGCCTGCACCCAGCAGAATTCAATCTGCACCTGTCCCCGCCTCTTAACCTCGCCTTGTTGCAACATGACATCCAGTCCCACTGGGTGGAAGACACCCGTGGCCTTTCTCTGGCGGGCCTGTCCCTGGTTCAAACACCGCAGGGCGAGTTGCTATATCGCCTGGGTATGACCCTGGTGAGTACATCCCAAGCCGTTCCAGTGCTGCCCGATGCCATTCGGAATGCACGATTTGATGGCGTGACCATCAGTGGCCCAGCGCTCTACGTGAATGCCACGACGGGCGCAGCCTGGCTGCCTGGTGACCGAGAATTGGCTATTCAATTGGCCCAAAGATTCATTGGAAACCCCACGGCCACTCCAGAATCGGTTCACCTCATCAACCGCTTTGGCGGTGATTACGATTTCCGCAACAAACGATTGCCTGTGTGGAAAGTGCAATACGGCGAACCCTTGAACAAAACACTGTTCATCGACACCCGCAATGGCGTGCTGGCCGATGTTGCACGCCACAGTGACCGCCCAGAACGCTGGAGCTTTTCAAATCTGCACAAATGGAATTTCATCCAGCCCTTGGGAAGAAGCTTTCAAAACTGGGGCACGGCCGTGACGGCACTCCTGATGGTCATTTTTCTTGCAGGCTTGGGTTTGCTCAAACTCCGCAAACGTTCCATCACCACTCGTTCATCACACGCATCACCATGAGATTGCATCCATTCACGCATAAACCGCTGGTTACAGCCCTGTTGATTCTCTTTGGTCAGCTGGTTTGGGCTGTCGATGAGCCCACCAAGGAATTGGGCGTGGTCACCATCAACTCAGGCCGCCCATCCTCACTGCCCACCCAAATTCCAGCCACCATGGAAGGCATCACAGCCGAGCAAGCTGAGCAATCCATCAATGCGCGCGACAGTGAAGACTACTTGAAATATTTTCCAAGTTTGTTGGTGCGCAAACGTTACGAAGGTGACTACAACCACGCCATATTGTCCAGCAGAGCATCGGGCACTGGAAACCCAGCCCGTTCAGCCGTGTATGCGGACGGTATTTTGCTGTCCAACTACTTGGGCAACAGTGTGGGTGGGCTGAGCTTTCCGCCCCGATGGAACATGGTAACCCCCGAAGAAATTGAACGGGTGGATGTGATGTATGGTCCTTTTTCAGCGGCCTACCCCGGCAACTCAGTGGGTGCGGTGGTCGACTACATCACCCGCATGCCTGAACAATTGGAAGCCCACGCCAAGCTGGGTTACAGCGAGCAACCCTTTAAGCTGTACAACACCGACAGCACCTACCGAAGCTGGTCCAGCAGCGCATCGCTGGGCAACAAAACTGGGGACTGGTCATGGTTTGCCAACCTGAGCCACACCGACAGCCAAGGCCAACCCCTCACCTTTGCGCGCAGAACCGTCAGCACGGGTGCAGCACCAACCAACGGCGTGCCGGTAAACGGCGCAGTGGCTGACACAGACCCCACAGGTGCACCCATTTACGTGCTGGGCGGCGGTACGCAATACAACACTGTTCAAGACCATCTCAAATTCAAAGTCGCCTACGACATCAGCCCCACCTTGCGCGCCAGCTATCTGGTTGGCATTTGGCAAAATGATGCCAAAGGTCGCCCCAGTAGCTACCTGACCAACGCCGCAACGGGTCAACCGGTGACCAGTGGTCCCATCGTCATCAATGGTCGGCAGTTTTCAAGCGTCAATGGCGGCGACTTTCCGTTGACCAATGAGGAGATCAACCATGTGATGCATGGATTTTCCTTGAAGTCCAATACCAAAGGCACCTGGGATTGGGAAGCCTCGGCAAGTTTGTATGATTACGACAAGGACCTGAAGCGCCAAAACAGCGCGGCAAATACACTGCCCAATGCCAGCACGGGTGGCGCAGGTACCATTGCAGACGGCAGCGGAACAGGCTGGATTAACCTTGCACTGAAAGGCACCTGGCGACCGACAGGGCTTCAGGGTGAGCACATTGTTGACTTCGGTGTACAACAAGACTTTTACAACCTGAGCTACCGAACTTCCAACATTGCGGGCAACTGGATCACCGACCCTGCCGGAGCACAAGCCAGCTTTGTGGGTGGCGAAACACAGATGACCAGCCTTTATGCACAGGACACCTGGGCATTTGCGCCCAAGTGGAAAACTGTGCTGGGCCTACGCAGCGAGTATTGGGAAGCCAAAGAGGGTGTGACCCAGATCACCGCCACCAACCTGAACACCAGCTACCCAACCCGCAAGGCCAATTTCCTGTCTCCAAAAGCGGCGCTGTCATACCAATGGACAGAGGACAGCACCCTAAAAGCCGCCGTTGGGCGTGCAGTTCGGATGCCCACCGTATTTGAACTGTACGGCGCCACGTCCACCACCAATTCGCAATTCATCAACGACCCCAACCTGAATCCCGAAAAATCGATCACTGGAGAACTCAGTTGGGAAAAGGTGCTGAATGCAGGCTTGCTGCGTTTGACGTATTTCCGTGAAAGCACCAAGGACGGCTTATTCAGCCAAAGCATTTTCGACCCCATCGCCAACACCACGGTGAGCCGGGTTCAAAATGTGGGGCGGATTGAAACCCAAGGGATTGAAGCCGTACTCAATACGGAAAACCTGATGGTCCGCGGCTTGGATTTCAGCGGTAGCATCACCTACACCCAATCGGAAATCCGTGAAAACAATGGCTTTGTAAGTACGCCGGGCGACACCATTGGCAAAGATCAACCCAATATCCCCAAAGTAAGAGCCACTGCCCTATTCGCTTACCACTTTGATGAAAAGCTGACTGGCAGCGTGGGGGCGCGCTACAGTGGCCGTCAATACCGCACGCTCAACAATTCGGACATCAACGGCTACACCTACATGGGCGTGAGCAAATACTTCACCGTGGATGCGCGCGTGCACTACAAGCTGGACTCGTCGTGGAGTGTGGCTGCAGGCATCGACAACCTGAATAATTACCAATACTGGAATTTCCACCCGTATCCGCAACGCACCTTCATGGCTGAATTGAAGTACGACATGCGCTGAAGAAATACTCCAGATAGAGAGCGCCCGTTTGTCTGGCCTACGGTGTTAGACTGCGGGCGTTTTGGTTTTAAGTTCGATCACCGATGAACCTGCCCCTGCCCGTGAACAACCCCACGCTGTTTGACGGCGTTGCCCAGTGGTTGTGCCGCATTCCCCACTGCACAATTTTAAAACTTGAATTTGTTCAGGGTGAGCGCGGCAAAGCCACCATGCGTTTGCCGTATCAGGACCGCTTGGTTGGCAACTCAAAAACCGGTGTGTTGCACGGTGGCGTGATGACAGCGCTCATCGACACCACCAGTGCCCTGTCCATTTTCTCGCTGCTGGAAACCCCGGAAGCCACACCCACACTGGACTTGCGGATTGATTACCTGCGCCCCGCCACACCAGGTGTGGATGTGTATTGCACAGCCGAATGTTATCGACTAGCCCGCAACATTGCCTTCACACGCGCCACCGCTTACCAGGAAGGCAACCCACAGCCTGTGGCTTACAGCGTGGGCACCTTCATGCGCCGCCACCCGTCCAAAGGAGAAGCAGCATGATGGACCAACGCGATCAACTGGAACAACTGCTGGACCAGTCGCCCTACGCTCGGCTCATCGGCATGCAGATTGAAGTTCGGGACGGACAACTGGAATTCCACCTGCCCTTTCAACCCCACAACATTGGCAATGACCAATTGCCCGCGCTGCATGGCGGGCTGATTGGCGGATTCATGGAAATGGCTGCGCTGATGCACATGGTCTGCATTCGGGAAACAGATTCGGTTCCCAAAACCGTGGACTTCTCGATTGATTATTTGCGACCTGGGTTTGCGAAAGACCTGTTCGCGGTGTGCACCGTCACCAAACATGGCAAACAAGTGGCCAATGTCCAGGTGTCAGCCTGGCAAGAGTCGCCCGACAAGCCCGTGGCGGTTGCACGGGCCCATCTGTTGCTGGAGTGATTCCCAACGCTCAATGCGCGGGGGTGGTTTGCACTGAATCGATGAACGCCTTCACATCGCGTGCAGACTCCTCCGGTGCCTCCACCATGGGCATGTGGCCCAAATCATCGTAAATTTTCACGCGCAGGTTTTTCACACCAGCCTGCCACACGGGCACTGAACTGACGTCAATGAGGTCATCCTTGGCGCCCCACAGCAGCAGCATGGGCGCTTTGATGTCGCCCAAGCGCTTGCCCAACACATCCATTTGGTGAATGGCCTTGAAGATGGTCGCCAATTGGTCGCGTCGGTCCATGTAGGTTTTGGCCATGCCATTGAGTACAAACTGTGGCAGATAAGGTGGCTTGGCCATGGTCATGGCGTAAAACTCCTTGAACTGCTCAGCACTCTGCACTTCAAATGGATTGCGCCCGGCTGCCACCATTTGCGCCATTTTGCTGGGCTTGGGGCTTTGCACACCGGCTGGGTCCAGTGCAGACACACTCAACACCCGATCTGGAAAATTGGCTGCCAGTGTGGCCGAAATATAACCACCCATGGAGTTGCCCACCACATGGAACTGCTTCACGTCCATGGCGTCCATCAACGCCACCACCCGTGCAGCCTGTGCCGGTATGGTGTAGTCCCAGTCCGCCTGAAAACCGGTTTCACCATGGCCCGCCATGTCGGGAATCACCACATGGTAGTCCTTCACCAAATGGGCAGCAAAACGGGGCCACACGTCTTTGTCGGCACTGTAGCCATGCAACAGCACCACAGTGGGCTTGTTGGTATCACCGCCTTCATACAAGCGGTGCGCAATGCCGGCGGCCGTCACCGTCTTTTCTGTAAAACCATGCACACGGGCTTCCAGTTGCCCACCGTACTGCATGAACAACTGCCCCGTCACCGGGTTGGCATTCAAGCCCCAGCTGGCCAAGCCAGCCACCACCAACGCACCCACCAACCATTTTTTCATTGTGTTTCCTTGTGCTGTTCAATTGTTTTGTTCACCACACCGGCTTGCGCATACGGTGCCAAATTCAAAGTGGCCTTCATGTCGTGCCACACCAGTTTGCTGAGCCACTTCACCGGCACCAGTCGGGCTCCCAGCCAGGTCTTGAAGCTGTCGTTGCCATACACCATACGCGCGCGCCCGCGCTCGATGCCTTTGCGAACCACCCGGGCGATGTCATCGGGGCTGGTGGTCAAATAGCGCGCATCAAACTTGTCAAACTGTCCGCCCTTGGCGATGTTGGTCGCAATACCGCCCGGGTGCACCAGGTGCACACCGACACCCGTGGCACTCAATTCAGCCATCAAAGCCTCGGTGTAACCACGTACGGCAAACTTGGATGCGCTGTAATCGGTGTGGCTGGGTGCCCCCACCAAACCGAAAATGCTGGACACATTCACCACATGACCTTGGTTTTTGCGGATCAGCGTGGGCAAAAAAGCTTGCGTACCGTGCAACACACCATAAAAATTGACCGCCATCACACGCTCATAGGCCTTGAGGCTGGTTTCCCAGGCAGGCATGCCATCACCAGCAATGCCGGCGTTGTTGATAACCACATCCACCGTACCAAAGCGTTTCAACACACGCTCCGCAAAACCAAACATCGCCTCACGGTTGGACACATCAAACACCTCGTGCAGAATGTCGCTTCGACCCAGGCCATTGAGCAAGGTCACCGTTTTGCCCAAGCCCTTCACGTCGAAGTCCATCAAGGCCAGGCGAGCACCACTGCGCGCAAATTCCAGCGCGTAGGAACGGCCCATCCCAGATCCTGCACCCGTCACCACCACCACCTTTCCAGAGAAATAGCCCATATTGCCCTCACTGAAACACGTGGTGTTCTGGCTTGAAATTATTGGCCATTTGCCGATAGGTAAAGCTGAAGCCCGGGAACATGGCAATCACATGACCACTCTTGCTCTGGTACCAACTGTTGCAGCCCCCTGTTTTCCACACGGTTTTGTCCATCTCGGTGTGAATCATCGTGGTGTATTCATGTTCCGCCTGTGGCTTGACTTCAATCACATGCTTCTTGTTTTTCTGAAGGGCATCAATGCTCTTCATGATGTAGTTCATTTGCGCCTCAATCACAAAAATGGCTGAGGTGTGCCCAATGCCCGTGTTGGGGCCAGTGACGATAAACAGGTTGGGAAAGCCAGGCACAGTCGTACCCAAGTAAGCGCGTGGAAACTCTTTCCACACATCACCCAAGGACTTTCCATCACGGCCTTTGACCGGGTAGGAAATGACACCATCGGTTGCATCATAGCCAGTCGAATATACGATCAGATCGAGCTCAATCTGTGAGCCCAACTGGGTTTCAATGCCTGTTTCGGTGATGCGGCCAATGCCATCGGCTTTGTCATGCAGTGTCACGTTGGGCCTGCAGTAAGCCGGGTACAAGGTGTTGCTCAAAATAATCCGCTTGCAGCCAATCGTGAAGTCGGGTGTTACCTTGCGGCGCAACTCCGGGTCTGCAATTTGCTGTTCAATGTGCTTCAAGGCATGGTTTTGAGCAAACACCTTGAGCGCGGTTTGCGAATATTTGAAGCCAATCACTCGGGCCTCCAGCCCCCAGTAAATGGCGGTGCGCAGCGCTTTGTAAACAGGCTTTATACGCAACAGGGCACGCTGCCAGGGCTTGAAAGTACGGTCTGGACGTGGCAACACCCAATGTGGGCTGCGCTGGAAAATATGCAGTTCGCCCACCTCACCGGCAATGGCTGGAATGACCTGCGCTGCGCTGGCGCCACTGCCGATGATGGCCACCCGCTTGCCGCGGTGGTCATAACTGTGGTCCCAGTTGTTGGTGTGGAATGTTTTGCCTTTGAAGGTGTCACGACCTGGAAAATTGGGAATCACAGGCGTGCTCAATGGACCCGACGCATTGATCAGGATTTGCGCATATACAGCCCCGCCCTGCTCAGTGTCGATGCGCCAGCATTTCAATTCTTCCTGCCACTCCACTTTCACCACATTGGTGTGGGTGCGGGTTTTCTCGCGCAGTTTGTATTTCTCGATCACATGGTTGGTGTACTCCTCCAACTCGGCCTGCTCCGCAAACATTTGCGACCAGTTATACGGCTCGTGAGAAATGGAATACAGGGGCGATTGAACATCCACCGCAGCGCCCGGGTAACTGTTTTGGCACCAGGTACCACCCATGAATTCACGGCGCTCCAGAATGACAAAGTCACTGATGCCACGCTTGATGAGGTTGATGGCTGCACACTGACCGCCAAAGCCGCTGCCAATAATAACCACGTGATGCTTGTCCATGTGTCTCGCTTCCCTGATGAAAGATTGTTTTGTATGTGACTACGAGTGTTGTCACTTTACATCTGACGATGGATGTAGTCAAATGCCAAATATGAAGAAACCCTCCAAATCCGACACAGTCGGCCGCCTGTATGGTGGTGAAACTTCAGAAGACCGCACCCAGCGCCGCAAAGCGCAATTTCTGGATGCGGGGCTGCAGCTATTTGGCACAGTGGGCTACAAGGCCGCTTCAGTTCGTGCGCTGTGCCGCGAGGCCAAGCTGACCGACCGCTATTTCTATGAATCTTTCAAAAGCGTGGAAGATGTGCTGGTGGCCGTGTATGAGCGTGAAATCCAGCGACTGGTGGCCGCGGTGCTGCAAGCCGTGCCATCCATTTCAAGTCAAGAGCGCATTGCCGACATGGCACGTCCTGCCCTTCAGGCCTTTTTCAAAGGCGTGCAAGACCCAGTGGTTGCAAAAACCATCTGGTTTGAGGTGTTGGGCGTGAGCGATCGCGTGAACAGGGTTTATCAGTCCACCATCCACGACATTGGTGACCTGCTGCTGCAAATGGTCAAAAACTACTTTCCCGATCTTTGCATGAACCGACAGCGGGAAACCTTGTTGTCTATCGGGATTGTAGGGGCCATCAGTCAATCCACCATGGCGTGGATTATTTCGGGTTTTAACGCCAGCATTGATGACCTCGTGGAGGTCAACCTGTTGTTGCTGGAAGGGTTGGGGCTGCGCCTCAAATCAAACTGACCTCAACAATACTTGGGGCCCAAACCTGTACAGGTTTGGGCCCCAGTGCGGTTCGGTCTACTCGATCTACAGCGGCTTATTCAGCAGCTTTTTTGGCAGCAGCCTGTTTGGCATGGTGCTTGGTACTGTGTTTGGCGGTGTGCTTCTTCACCTGGTGGGTTTGCTTCACAGCAGGTTTTTCAGCAGGCGCTTGTCCAGCCGCTGGTGTTTGCGCCAACACGGGGAAAGCTGCAGCTGCGATCAGGCCGGT
Organism: Limnobacter sp.; assembly: GCF_036405155.1. Taxonomy (GTDB): domain Bacteria; phylum Pseudomonadota; class Gammaproteobacteria; order Burkholderiales; family Burkholderiaceae_B; genus Limnobacter. Next base: position 600,386 of record NZ_DASWYD010000006.1, read on the forward strand.
TACAAGCAGTTTCAGTTTCATGATTAAAACTCCTAAGCAATTTAATTTTAGTGACGGATGCCAATATCGGCATCTGTGTGTATTAACGGTGAAACCGCGCCGCCTGCCTACTGGCCAGTGCGTAAAGATTCGTAAAGGGGTTCCGCCCCCCTCCAATTGCATGACCCCTAAATGAGGGGTTTTTTGCCCGGATATAGATCAATTGACCTTGATTTAAATGGTTAAAGTGTAAACACGAGCTATTTCACATTTAACTCGTGCGGCAGAAAAACCAATGGAGTCAAACCATGGCAAACCAGGCACCCTACACCACCATGCTGCGCAAACTGGCCACACCCGCCATGCTTGCAGCGCTGTTGGCCAGCAACACCAGCATGGCCGCCACCACCACAGGCACGCTGAATGTGTCGGCCACCGTCACAGACTACTGTGAGTTGGGGGCCACCACCGTCAGCCTGAACCTGGGCAGCTACACACCGGCTGCAGACAGCACGCAAAACACCGTGATTCAGGTGCGCTGCACCTTGGGCACCACTTACAACGTGGGCCTTGGTCTGGGTACTTATGCCAGCGGCAGCACACGCCGCCTGCGGCACGCCACCGACAACACCGTGTACATGAACTACGAGTTGTACCAAAGCGATGGCACCACCGTGTGGCAAGCACCCGGGCAAGCGGGGGTGGTTTCATCAACGGGCACTGGCGCTAGCCAAAACCTCACTGTGGTTGGAAAAATTCCTTCGGCCCAATGGAGTGTGAAACAAGGCAGCTACAGTGACTCCGTGCTCATCACAGTCACCTTCCCATGAGGAGGCCAACATGACACGCGCACAATCGATTCGGTACACGGCTGGCTTGCTGCTTTCCGCCACCTTGAGCCTGGCGCATGCCTTTGGCATTTCCGTTGCGCCAACAGCCGTCATGATCAACCCCAAAACCGGCTTTGCCCATTTGGAGTTGAGCAATCAAAGCAACCAAACACGGCTGTTTACCGTGGAAGCCGGCGACCCCGCACAAACGTCTTGTTACCGGGTGTCCCCAAAACAGATCAGCCTGCCCCCCAATGGCACGCAAACGGTCCGCCTGCAATACACCTGCGCCTTGCAAGACCTGACCGACCAAAGCCTGCTGTACTTCACTGAAATGCCCTCGGTTGACCCCAGTACCGTGGCCAGCAGTCAACTTGAATTCCGTTTGCGGCTGGGCCTGAAGGTCAAGACGCAACAGTCCGTGCTGGGCTCGCTGTTTTAAGCATGCTGAGCGATTTGTACGAGTTGCGCGATGGATCGCCACCACACCCACCTGCTGACCACCGCGTGCTGCCTGTTCAGCGTTGCATGGCCCTGCAGCGCATCGGTACTGAGTGAGCAGGATATTGTAGACATCCGTTACAAGGATGGCCTGACCAGCACCGTGCGCAGTCAACAAATCCGCGAAGCAAACCCGGAAGAATGTGGCGCCCTGCCCCACATGCTGGAGACAGAGCGGGGCGAACGCTGGTGCGGCCAATACCAAGCCGACAAACTGCAATTTCTGGTTCAAGAGCAGGCTCAACGCGTGAGCCAAAGCTATGGCAATGCGCGCCTGGAAGGCTACGACCTACCCAGCCCACGAACAGCCATCCTCAATTACGAGCTGGTTTCTGGCTCGCAAACCCACCAACTGAATTATGAATTGATGGCCAACCAGCGGCCCGGTGTGCAATTCAACGCCAGCCAGGTGGGCAGTATCAGCCAAGGGTATGTCAACCTGTATCGGCTGGATGCCGAGCAGTTTGGGTACAGTTCTTCGGTGGCCATTCGGCAATGGCGCATTGGGCAACTGGTGACCGATGCAGGGCCTTTGGCGTCATCGCTGGGCCAGGGCATTGAATGGCGCAAATCCTCCCGCTTGGCACAAAACAATGTGCAGGTGTTCAGCGGCCGCTTGGTGTCTGACACTGAATTGACCGTGCTGGTCAACAACCAACCCCGCGTCACGCTGCCTGTTCAGGCTGGGGATGTCAGCATTTACAACGTGCCGCTGGTGGAGGGTAACAACCAGGTGGCGGTTATTTACCGCAACGAAAAAGGTGAGCTGGTCCAGGTCAACCGCAACATTTTTTTTAGCCAGGCCCTGCAACCCAAAGGCCGGTGGGAAGGTGCAGCCAGCCTGTATCGCGATGCACGCCTGGACCATTGGGCAGCGCAGGCCCAAATTGAAAAAGGCGTGACCGATGCGCTCACCATACAGGCAGGTGGACGAGTCAACATTCACCCCGGGGATGTCATGGCCCCGGTGAATGCCGCACAAACCATGCGCCCCATCAAACCCACCGAAGTTGCATTCGCTGTACGCAGCATGGTGGGCGGTGGTTTTCTCAGTGCGGGTTACCAGTCCGAAACAGCCTACGGGCCGGGCATTCAGCGCATTGGGTATGCCCATGGCAGCCAGTTGCTGTACCTTGAAAAGGCCCTGGGGCCAGCAAAAATGGGTGTGTCTTTCGACCCGCGCTGGTTGCTCAATGCAGGCTCACCCACTGAGCCCGACGCTGCTTACAGCGGTTGGCGCATTGGCTACATGCGCGCCTTGCAAGGCCCCGAGTTTGAATACACGCTGTCCCGGTTCTTCCGCACCGAGCTCTACAACGGCGGGTACATGAGCCTGTATTGCAAAACTGGCCGCGACAGCCTGAATGTGTCGCTGCAGTACTGTGGCGTCAACGCCAACATGGCACTGGATTCACGGGGTTTCAACTCACCCAACCCCTTGCTGGGCGGGCTTTCCTATTCCAAGGCCAACGCAGGTGACATGCGCAACACACAGGCCCACCAAGAGTCGCTCAACGGCTTTTTACAAACCCGTGACAGTTTTTTGCTGGTGTCAGATGCACTGAGTTATGCACGCACACGGCACGACTTCCAACACGTCTCACTGGGCGGTCAATTGGACAGCACTGGGCGAGGCCAAGGCTCCATCTCGGGCATTGTGGGCCTGGATTATGGTCCACAACCCAAAGTGCTCGGCTTCCTGCCCAAAGACCCATCGCGGCCTGCCGATGTGTTGGTGGCCGTGGACGGCCTGCAAGCGGCGCAAAATTTGGGTTACAACGCCGTTCAATCGCGCATCAACGGACAGGTCAGCATCAACAACCTGAACACGGGTGCCCTGGTGGGCCAGCACAACCAGGTGTTGGTCAACCCTGAATCGGTGGACATGGACTCGCCCATGGGCGCGATTCGTTTGAAAATATCACCGGCCTTGTCCGGCGTTTACAAGGTGGACGGCCGTGCGCAATAAACTGGGTTTAATGGTTCTGCTGATAGGGCTGATGGGCTTATTGCCGCAGCCCGCCTACGCGGTCACCTTGGTGGGCGGGTGCTCGTTCACGCTGACCTCATACCCCACGGTGCTGTACAGCGTACCCACCGCTTCGGCGGCGCAGGCCAGCCGCATCGTCATCGACTGCGGCGGCGTGCTCACCCTGTTTGCCACCAAAACCTGGAGTATTCAGTATGGTGCGGGTGGGTCGGGCAACCAAACCGCACGCACATTGGTGCACGCCACCGACAGCAGCAGCAAACTGAATTACAGCATCCGCACCACCAGCAGCCCCAGCTCCAGCATATTGGGCGATGGCTCCGGCGGCACCGTAACACAAAGCGGCACCTTGCAATGCGTGGTGGCGATTTTGTCCAGCTGCGCATCCACCACGCAGGACTCGTTCATTCACATCCCGTCCAGCCAGTTTGTGCGGGCTGGCAGTTATTCCGATGCCATGGTCATCACGGTGACTGTGAACTAACCAGCAGCGGCCCTTTGCCGGGCCGCCTTCAGGGTTTGAAGAAGCTCGTCACCCGACCAGTCCCGACGGTCCTCCGGGCGTTCAGCCTCGCGGATCAACTCAACCAACTTTGCATTCACCGGCGCCTTCTGCTTTATACGTTCGGCAAGGCGCACCACTTCTCCGTTGATCCAGTCGATTTCCGTGCGACGGCCAGCCTGCAGGTCTTCCCACATCGACGAACGCGCCAGCGGGTCGATTGCCAGCATTTTCTTTGCGACACGGGTAAACAACCAATCAGGCAATTCGAGTGCAGTCGGCAGCCAATGGGATGGTACTGCAGTCACCTTGGCTGGGCGAATGCCGACCATTTGCATCAACTGCAGCGCCTCACGCTGGGCCATGGCAACGCAGCATCGGTAGGCCCGTTGGGACAACTCCTCTTTCAATGGAATACCCGACAATGCATTGACCGGGTTGTTCAAGTTCAGCAAAAGCTTGCCCCAACGCACAGCCAACATGTCGGCCTGCCGCAGCAGGGGCAAGTTGGCTGACTCAAAGCACAACTCCACATCACCGGGCAAACGGCCCTCGTCCACTTCAAGCTCACCCGATGAGCCTTGGTGAAAGCGCCCTTGACCACGGTCCACCACATTGAACGGTACCATGCCCGCCAACACCGGGTTGTTGGGCAACAACACGGCCAATTGTTCGGGGTTGCTCACGCCATTCTGGAAACTGATGATTGGTACTCCCTGACGTGCAAAGCGTGCAAGCGCCTGTCCAGCCTCTTGGGTGGCAGCCGACTTCACGGTGACCAGAATTAGGTCTGCCTCCTTCACAACATCGGCATGGATGGACAGGGTAAGGTCATCCATTTTGACGCGCTGATTCCGACCACGGTAGTCGGTTACAGTAAGACCATGGGCACGAATGCCGGTCAGCACGCGTTCGCGGCCCACCAGCGTGATCTGCGCACCGGCTGCACCCAAGCAGCCACCCAGGTAGCAACCAATGCTACCGGCGCCAAAAATGGCAATTTTAATCATGGGCGACTATAAAACAATAAATGAATAATCAACTCATTATGCCGGAATGGGCCACGTTGATCTGTCGGCGGGGCGACGCTAACCCCCCACCCAAATGCGGGGGTATAACGGGCTATGTCGGGATTTGGATGTTAAAAAGCCCGAGCGCGTTGAGAGCACTCGGGCTTTTTTGATTTGGTCGGAATGAGAGGATTCGAACCTCCGACCCCTTGCACCCCATGCAAGTGCGCTACCAGGCTGCGCTACATTCCGAAGAAGCGAGATTATAGCTGTGTTTCGCTTAGTCTTGAAGCGCAGCGCGCAAATTCAACAATTGTTCTTTCAAAACTTCGCGATCAATCAACACGGGCAGTGGCTTGTCGTTGGCTGGGCCATTTTTCTCTTGATCCAGGCGGTTGCGCGCACCGTTGATGGTGAAACCATGTTCATACAACAGCTCACGAATGCGCCGAATAAACAGCACCTCATGGTGTTGATAATAACGCCGGTTCCCTCGCCGGGTAATGGACTTCAGCTGCGTGAATTCCTGCTCCCAATACCGCAGCACGTGGGTTTTAACCCCACACAAATCACTGACCTCACCAATGGTGAAATACCGTTTGGCCGGAATGGGTGGCAAACTGGCGGTGGGTGCTACTTTCTCGGACTCGTGCGGTTTTTGGATCATTCTCGACTTTCGCCTTGGTCAATTCAGAAGTTAGACCACTTTATTCAACCAAGGCTTTAAGTTTTTGGCTGGGATGAAAGGTTACCACTCGGCGCGCAGCAATGGGGATCTCTTCGCCAGTTTTTGGGTTTCGGCCTGGGCGCTGAGGCTTGTCACGCAACTGGAAATTGCCAAACCCTGACAATTTCACCGACACACCACCTTCCAGCGTGTTGCGGATTTCATCAAAAAAGGCATCCACAAAGTCTTTGGCTTCACGCTTGTTCAGCCCCAGGCTGTCAAACAGCATTTCGGCCAGCTCGGCTTTTGTGAGCGAACCCGACGCAAGACCATCTTCAATCAGGTCGAGGCGGTCATTGCGGGCATTGGTTTCATTCGAGCGGTCGTCAGTCAACACAACTTGGTCCACGGTTAATACCTTCAAACTTAAATAATCAGCGCAAACGGGCGGCACAACGCTGGGCAGCCAGTTCAATCATGTTGTTCAACAGGGGTTCAATGTCAGCGTCGGTGAGGCTGCGGTCGCTGGCTTGAAGGGTCAAGCGGAACGCCAAGCTTTTCTCATTTGCTTTCAGACCCTTACCGTCGTCTTTCGGCACAAACTCATCGAAAAGAATAACCGATTTCACCCAAGCTGGGTTGCCTTCTTTGGCATCTGTCAGTGCTTTTTTCAGGTCTGCTGCGCGCACCTGCTGGTCCACCACAAAGGCCAGGTCACGCACCACAGCGGGTTGCTTGGAAATGTCCTGATAAGCCGGCAATTTGCGGGTATTTAGCCCATCCAGCAGCAACTCAAACACCACCGGAGCCAACGGCAAATCTTGCACCTGCGCAAGCTTGGGGTGCAATTCACCCACAAAGCCCACCACGCGGTTGTTGACCAGTACCTGGGCACTGCGCCCGGGGTGCAAGGCTGGGTGCTGTGCCTTGGCATCAAAAGCCTTGAATTCCACTTTTTTGCCTGCCAACAATTGCTCAACATCACCTTTGACATCAAAAAAGTCCAGCAAGCGATTGTTGGATGCACTCCATTGCAATTGGTCGGCCAGCCCATAGGCCAAACCGCCCAGTTTCCAGGTTTGCATGAAGCCCGCCACAGTTTGTGGGCCATCGCCCACCTTGGCATTTTTCTCGAACACGCGGGCCACTTCAAACACCCGCAGGCGGTCCACACGGTGTCCCAGGTTGTGCTTGAGCACACCCGTCAGGCTGCCCAACAAGGTGGAGCGCATCACACTCAGGTGACTGGCAATGGGGTTGAGCAAGCGCACCGGGTCGGTGTTGGCATTGAAATCAGCCTCCCACTGCTCGGGTGTGAAACTGTAGCTCACCACTTCCTGATAGCCCATGGCGGCCACTTGTCGGCGAATGGCATGCCGACTCAACTTGCTTTCTGGTGCGGGCAACATTTTGAGTTTGCCCAGGGGGGCACGCAGAGGCAGGCTGTCGTAACCCACCACGCGAATCACTTCTTCAATCAGGTCTTCTTCAATCTCGATGTCGAAGCGGTAACTGGGCGGTGTCACCACATAACGCAACTCAGCACCCTCGCCTTCAAGACTGAACTGGAAACCGAGTTGGCGGAACACGGTCTGGATTTGCTCGGTCGCAAAGGGCATGCCGATCACGCTTTCGGCGCGGGCATGGCGAAGCGCCACAGGATTGCGTGCAGGCAGGTTGAGCACCTGGTCCTGTACCGGCCCTGCTTGTCCACCGCAAATCTCGAGAATCAGCGCTGTGATGCGCTCCAGGTGTTCCGGAATGCTCTGGAAGTCCACCCCCCGCTCAAATCGGTGCGACGCATCGGACGAGAAATTGAATTCGCGTGCGCGACCCACAATCGCATCCGGGTGCCAAAAAGCGGCTTCAACAAAAATATTGGTGGTGGACTCGTTCACCGCCGTGTGGTCGCCGCCCATGATGCCAGCCAGTGCCTCGGGCCCTTGCTCGTCGCAAATCACGCCAAACCGGGGGTTGAGCGCAACCGTCATGTCGTTGAGCAACTTCAGTTGCTCACCCTCACGGGCCCAGCGCACGGTGAGGCCACCCTGCACCTTGTCCAGGTCGAACACATGGCTTGGGCGACCCAACTCCAGCATCACGTAATTGGAAATGTCCACGAGGGGACTAAGGCTGCGCTGCCCTGCACCTTCCAGGCGCTCAACCATCCACTGGGGTGTTTTAACCGTGTTGTTAACACCCCGAATGACCCGGCCCGCAAAACGACCGCACAGGTCGGTGTTTTCAACCTTCACCGCCAACGTGTCGCCAATGGTGGCGGCCACAGGGGTGAATGCGGGCGGGTTGAGCGTTGCACCGGTGAGTGCAGCCACTTCACGGGCCACGCCCCACACGCTCAGGCAGTCTGCGCGGTTGGGCGTCATTTTCAGTGTGAACTTCATTTCGTTCAAACCGAGCAATTCGCGAACATTCCCGCCCACTGGCAATTGAGTATCCAGAATGTGCAGGCCATCGACATCGCTGGGAATACCCAACTCTTTGCCTGAACACAGCATGCCGCCACTTTCAACACCGCGCATTTTGGTGGGCTTGATGTTAAAGCCACCTGGCAGCACTGCGCCGGGCAATGCGCATGGCACTTTCAGGCCCTCGGCCACGTTGGGCGCACCGCACACAATTTGGCGCACATCGCCCTCAGCCACCTGCACTTGGCACACGCTCAAGCGGTCTGCATCGGGGTGTTTGTCTTTTTTGACAACCAGGCCAACCACCACGCCCGAAAACTCGGGGGCCAGCGGCTCCAGCTCTTCCACTTCCAGACCGGCCATGGTGAGCTTTTCGCCCAAGGCCTGCGTGTCAAGGTCGGTGTTGACCAGGGATTTCAACCAGGATTCTGTGAATTGCATTGTTGCTCGTCCAAGCGGTAATCAGTTGAATTGCTGCAGAAAACGAATGTCGTTTTCGTAAAACAGGCGCAGGTCGTTGATGCCGTAACGCAGCATGGTTAAGCGGTCTGGGCCAACCCCAAAAGCAAAGCCTGTGTATTTCTCGGGGTCGATGCCCACGTGGCGCAGCACATTGGGATGAACCTGACCCGAGCCGGCAATTTCCAGCCATTTGCCTTTGTTGGGGCCACTGGTGAAAGCCATGTCGATTTCAGCCGAAGGTTCGGTGAACGGGAAAAAGGATGGGCGGAACCGGATGGTGAGGTCGTCGGTTTCAAAAAAAGTTTTGAGAAAGTCGATGAACACCGCTTTCAAGTCGGCAAAGCTGACCCCTTCGTCAATCCACAGCCCTTCCACTTGGTGAAACATGGGCGAATGGGTGGCGTCGCTGTCGACACGGTATACACGCCCGGGCGCAATGATACGGATGGGCGGCTTGCCGGTTTGCATGTAGCGCACTTGCATGGGCGACGTGTGGGTGCGCAACAGGTTGCCACCTTCCACATAAAACGTGTCGTGCATGGAGCGGGCCGGGTGATTTTCCGGTGTGTTCAGTGCGGTGAAATTGTGGAAATCGGTTTCGATCTCGGGGCCGTCGGCCAAATCAAAGCCGATGGAGGTAAAAATTTCTTCAATGCGTTCCAGGGTTCGCATGGCGGGGTGCAGGCCACCCACACCACGGCTGCGACCTGGCTTGGTCACATCAATGGCTTGCGCCTGCAACTTGGCTTGCAGGGCTGCATCGGCCAAGGCCTCGCGGCGTGCATTTAGCACCGCTTCCACTTGTTGCTTCAGTTGATTGATTTCTGCGCCCCGGGTTTTTTTCTCCTCGGGCGTGAGCGCTGCCATGCCTTTGAGCAGCTCGGTGACCTTGCCTTGTTTGCCCAAAAATTGGGCCTTGATGTTTTCAAGTGCGGCAGGGTCTGAAGCGTGTGACATGGCCGAATTGGCCTCGGTCAGTATGGCGAGCAGCGAAGCATCCATGGTGTGTTGGCGTGTGGGGAACGGCTTTGAATGAAGCCATAGATTGTACTGCGCAGAAACGACAAACGGGGCCCGAAGGCCCCGTTTTTATTGGGCTTTTTCACGTTGCTTACATTTGGCAAACGCCAAAATGAGCGTGAAAAATGCTGATGGGCGCTAATTGAAAATTAGGCCTGAGCAGCACGCACCTGTGCGACGATGGCGGCAAATGCAGCCTTGTCGGTCACGGCCAGGTCAGCCAGTACTTTGCGGTCCAAACCAATGGCAGCTTTCTTCAAACCATTGATGAACACGCTGTAGGTGATGCCGTGCTCGCGGACAGCCGCGTTGATGCGGGTAATCCACAAAGCGCGGAATACACGCTTTTTGTTGCGACGGTCACGGTAAGCGTACTGACCGGCGCGCATCACCGCTTGTTTGGCGATGCGGAATACATTGTTGCGACGACCGCGGAAGCCTTTGGCTTGCGCGATTACTTTCTTGTGACGGGCACGGGCCGTAACACCACGTTTAACGCGAGGCATAGTTCACTCCTTCCAATTATGCGTAAGGCATCATGTCGCGAATGCGGCCGATGTCGGAAGCATGCACGGTTTCCATACCACGGAGCTGACGTTTGCTCTTGGTGGTTTTCTTGGTCAGGATGTGGCGCTTGAAGGCGTGACCACGCTTGATCGATCCGCTGGAGCGGACCAAGAAACGCTTGGAAGCGCTCTTTTTGGTCTTCATCTTGGGCATCTGGGTGCTCCTAATGAGTGCGTGCAGGTGGTTTCAAGAGATTGAATCGAAACACTTTTAAGACCTGTTGCGCATTAATCACTGGCTGAATTGCGTATTTAAAACAATCACAGCTTTTGTAATTAGCCCGCGATAATACACCGAAAACCCGACAACAATCAAGCGCTTTCACACCCGCCCAAAAACACCCGACCGGAGTAAACGAGGCTGCACATTGACCACCACCGACGGGTCAAACCTGGCGAACTGTTGCAGCTGCTGAATGACTGAGGTCTTGATCTGGGATATCTCCTCGCTGGACAACCGGGGATCACGGAGATGCAGTTGGATAACGCGCAGGTTGGGGGCCCGTGCAATCACAGGCAGCCAATTCACATGAAGGTCCACCTCAATGTCAGATGGGTCGACATTGGTGATGTGCAGGTTACTGAGATTCGGAAACGACCGTTCACCGGGTACCAACCACAATCGCTTGAAAGCTTGGTTGGATTTTGCCTGGATCGACACCAGTGATTGCCCAAACTCAGGCTGCCTTGAAAACAAATAGTCCCAATCAATGTCGACATTGTTTAGATAAAGACGCTCAAGATTGGGCAATTGCTGCAGAAGACCCGTCAGATCCATGGGTTCCACGACCAAGGATTCAGCATGCAAGGTATCGATGACCAGCTTGGCTATCCATCGATGAAATCGGGGCTTTTTCAGGAGAATTGGATTGGATGAAGCCTGCCTTAACACAAGCTCCCGGGTATTTACAGTGGGCAGCCCTGCCGCCTGCACCAAAAAATCGGCATCGGATAAGCCGTCGAGTCGTACCTGAATGGATACTGGCGGCACCACCGCCGATTGAAGCCTTGGCGACAAGTGTGTTGAACTGGCGTTGAACACATCGGCGATGATGGCCTCGCAAGGCCCCAAATCAATCTGTGGCCAGGGCCTGTCTGCAACATCATCAATGAGCGCAAGGCTGGCCAGGGAGAGGCGATCAGCGCGGGGGGCATTCGGCTGGATCTTCAACACCCGGGTCGGCTTGCCTTTGTCCATCAATAGGGACAAATCCATGACATCAAGGTCTTTTAACCCTTTCTTGTCCGTCAAATCCAGCACCCGCAAATTGGGCAAGTTTGCCAATTCTCTAATTTGGGGAGTAATAGACGCAAGACGGACAGTCGTGAGGTTAACGGCGAGCCTTGCTTGCTCGCCATTTAACGCGCCGAAGGGATACCAGTGAGCCGAACTGACCACTGGCCACGCAGTTTTTTGTGGGGACAGTGACAAGGCAATCGCCAGGCTACTCAAATCACGCAAATCGAGGTTTTGCATGACTGAGTGCATAAAGCTTTCAGGAATTTGACTCAGACCGTGCCAAGGCGAGTCAGCTCTTTCTTTGAACCACGATTGAAAAAGCGATTGGAGACGACCGCGCAATCCCGGGTCGGTCACTGGCTGACCTGTCGACGAATAGCTTCGAGACGGATCTAATTGATAAGTGAGTGCCTTGAAGACCATGAACATACACAAATGATGCTGACCATTTGAGTAACCCCAGCTTGGGTCCAGTTCACACTGCATTTAAAAGGCCCGAACACTGCGTGCTCGAGCATTTCCAACTCACTTATTTTTTCTTGGGTCCGATCATCATGACCATTTGACGACCCTCAAGCTTGGGCATCTGTTCCACCGTGCCCAATTCTTCGAGGTCAGCCCGCACACGCTCGAGCAAACGCGCACCCAGTTCCTGGTGGGCCATTTCACGACCCCGGAAACGCAAGGTCACCTTGCATTTGTCGCCTTCTTCCAGGAAGCGCGTCAAACTGCGCAGCTTGACCTGGTAGTCACCGTCGTCCGTACCCGGGCGGAACTTGATTTCCTTGATCTGAACCTGCTTTTGCTTGGACTTGGCTTCTTGGGCCTTTTTCTGCTCTTGGTAACGGAACTTGCCGTAATCCATGAGTTTGGCAACCGGCGGAACCGCCTGTGGCGCTATTTCAACCAAATCCACATCGTTTTCTTCGGCCATGCGAATGGCGTCCAGTGTTTTAACGATGCCCAGCTGCTCACCTTCTACTCCGATGAGACGCACCTCAGGAATGCGAATTTCTCCGTTGGTGCGATGTTTCTTTTCCGCGACGATGTTGTGCCTCTTTTAAGTCAGTTAAAAATTCAGGTTCTGTTTGCAATGTCACCTAGAACGCGCTGCGCGAACTCGGCCACTGGCATGGAACCCAGGTTGTCGTTACCGCGCAAGCGCACGGCCACTTGCCCAGAATCGCGTTCCTGGTCGCCAATGACGGCGATGTAAGGAACCTTCTGAAGCGTTTGCTCCCGGATTTTACGATTGATCTTTTCGTTACGCAAATCCGCTTGAACTCTAATGCCTTGTTTCTTCAACATTTGCACCACAGTGTGTGCATATTCATTGTGCGCATCGGTGATGGTGGCCACTACCACCTGCACCGGTGACAACCAAACCGGCATGGCACCGGCGTGGTTTTCGATCAAAATGCCGATGAAACGCTCCATGGAGCCCACAATGGCCCGGTGCAGCATCACGGGTGTGCGGCGGCTGTTGTCTTCGGCCACGTATTCAGCCCCCAGACGGCCCGGCAACTGGAAATCCACCTGGATGGTGCCGCACTGCCACGAACGTCCAAGGCTGTCTTTCATGTGGTACTCAATTTTGGGGCCGTAAAAAGCGCCCTCACCCGGTAACTCGGTCCACTCCACGCCACAGGCACGCAATGCGTCCCGCAGGGAGTTTTCGGCTTTGTCCCAAGTTTCGTCGCTGCCTAGGCGGGCTTCAGGCCGCAACGCCAACTTGACGGCAATGTCACTGAAGCCAAAGTCGGCGTACACCTTCATGGCCACCTGGTTGAACAGGGTCACTTCCTCGCGCACCTGGTCTTCTGTGCAAAAAATGTGACCGTCGTCTTGGGTAAAACCACGCACCCGCATGATGCCATGCAAAGCGCCCGAGCTTTCATTGCGGTGGCAAGCGCCAAATTCACCATAGCGCAGCGGCAAGTCTCGATAGGACCGCAGGTCGCTCTTGAACACTTCGATGTGACCGGGGCAGTTCATCGGCTTCAGCGCGTAGTCGCGCTTCTCCGACTCGGTGGTGAACATGTTTTCCTTGTAGTTGGCCCAGTGGCCCGACTTTTCCCACAGCTTGCGGTCCAGAATCTGCGGGCAACGAATTTCCTGATAACCCCCTTCGAGGTACACGTTGCGCATGTACTGCTCAACCTGTTGCCAAATGGTCCAACCCTTTGGGTGCCAAAACACCAAGCCGGGGGCCTCGTCTTGCATGTGGAACAGGTCAAGCTGTTTGCCCAATTTGCGGTGGTCGCGCTTTTCAGCTTCTTCCAGGCGGTGCAAGTAGGCTGCCAAGTCCTCTTTTTTGGTCCAGGCCGTGCCGTAAATGCGGGTCAGCATTTCGTTGTTGGAGTCGCCGCGCCAGTAGGCACCAGCCACCTTCATCAGCTTGAAATGCTTTAGCTTGCCAGTGGACGGCACATGTGGGCCGCGGCACAGGTCGATGAAGTCACCCTCGCGGTAGAGGGAAATTTTTTCGTTGGTGGGAATGCTGGCAATGATTTCAGCTTTGTAATGCTCACCCAAGCCTTTGAAAAACTTCACGGCTTCATCGCGGTCCCATTCTTCGCGCACCACCACCTCATCGAGCTTGGCCAAGGCTTGCATTTTCTGCTCGATGGCTTCGAGATCTTCAGGCGTAAAAGGCCGCTCGTAGGAAAAGTCGTAATAAAAGCCGTCTTCAATGACCGGGCCAATGGTGACTTGGGCAGTGGGATACAGGCTTTTTACAGCGTAGGCCAACAAATGGGCAGTGGAGTGGCGAATGAGGTCCAGGCCTGCGTCATCCTTGTCGGTGATGATGGCCAGGCTGGCGTCCTGCGTGATGGTGTGGGAAGTGTCCACCTGCTTGCCATCGACATAGCCACCCAAAGCGGCTTTGGCCAGTCCAGGACCGATGCTCATGGCCACATCGGCCACGGTCACAGGTTTGTCGAAAACGCGTTCGGATCCGTCAGGCAGGCGGATGACAGGCATAGTACTTCCCTTGCAGAGTGCTGTGGTGCGCAGTTGTTGAGGCAAAAAAAAAGTGCGACGTATTCAGCCGCCGCACTTCCATTTTACCATCAGGCCACAACGTGATTGGATGTCAAGTTGTGGTAGGCGCGATTGGACTCGAACCAACGACCCCCACCATGTCAAGGTGGTGCTCTAACCAACTGAGCTACGCGCCTGCGCTGAAAGAGGTGGGATTGTACAACAGAACGCTGGAAAGTCAATGCAGACATGGGGCAGGCTTGACATTACTTCTGACAAGACCTATTGTCACAACACAGAAAAACACCCACAACCCCACTGAGAGACAGAATCCACATGAAAGTGACTCCCCAATCATTTGAATCCATGCGCAAGGTCATGAGCGGCTTTTGGATTGTTGTACCGGCCTACATGCTGATGAGCCTGGTCATGCCCATTTTCCTGATTTTGGCTGCGCTGTTGCTGGTTGCGCACACGCTGGAACTGCCGATTGCATTCCTGCGCCTGCGCGGCAAAAACCTGCCCACCATGGAAGTGGTGTTCAAAACGCTGCTGTATGGCTTCACCTGGTGGTTGCCCAAGAGCCTGGAAGCGCGTTAAAACCCGAACTGCCCGCCTGCACCCAACAGGGTCGCAAGGCCGAGGGCGGCAAACAGCGCCGCCGCAATGCCATGCACCAACTTCATGGGAATTTTGCTGGCGAGTTTATCGCCAGCAAACACTGCGGGTACATCGGCAATCAGCATGCCCAGCGTGGTGCCTGCCACCACCATGAACACATCCGAATAGTGGGCCGCCATGGCCACTGTTGCAATTTGGGTCTTGTCGCCCATTTCCGCCAAAAAGAATGTGATGAACGTGGCCCCAAACACACCCAGTTTGCTGGCCAATTGTGTTTCTTCGTCCTCAATCTTGTCCGGGACCAGGGTCCACACGGCCATGCCCAAAAATGAAACACCCAACACCCAGCGCAAAATATCGGCGCCAACGTTGGCAGTGACCCAGGCGCCCACGGCACCAGCCAAGCCATGATTAATCAGTGTTGCTGCAAGAATGCCCAGCACGATGGGCCAGGGCTTTTTGAATTTGGTGGCCAGTAAAAACGCCAACAACTGGGTTTTGTCGCCGATTTCGGCCAGGGCAACAACGCCGGTGGATACGAGCAGTGCAGATGACATGGAAGTGTTCCTGGCCCGGAGTGAACGCAATGACTCCCTCGCCTACCCGGGCCATACCAGGCTGCGAAGTCGTCAAAGGTCTTGCCAAGTGTGCGCCGTACACCATGTGTACGTTTGACCGCTGGTGCCATGGCTGAACGGTTTGCTCAGAACCAAGTGTGTTGACACCAGCCCTTTTCAATCGAAAGGCGGCTACTCCCCAATGAGTGGGCGAACTATAAGAGAAAGCAACGGCAATTGCAAGCCGCCCAGGTCACTGTAAAAAAAGAATCACAAATCTGTCACATGCCAGTCAAACCACGCGCGTGTAATGGTTTGCATGACAACAAAACAGACAGAGACCATGCTCAACCCAACAGGGGCCAGCGACCAACACTACCGCACCATCTGGATTTCCGACATTCATTTGGGCACGCCGGGTTGCCAGGCCGATGCATTGCTGAATTTTTTGAAGCACAACGAGAGCGACACGCTGTACTTGGTGGGCGACATCATTGACGGATGGCAACTGCGCAAAGGTTGGTACTGGCCACAATCGCACAATGACGTGATTCAAAAGGTATTGCGAAAAGCCCGAAAAGGCACACGGGTGGTGTTTATACCGGGCAATCACGACGAAGCAGCACGCCAGTTTTGCGGCATGACCTTTGGCGACATCCCGATTCTGGAACGCGATGTGCACACCACGGCAGACGGCAAACGGCTGTGGGTGGTGCATGGCGATGAGTTTGACCAAGTGGTGCGTTATGCGAAATGGCTGGCTTACCTGGGAGATACGCTCTACAACTTTGCGCTCATGCTGAACCGGGTGTTGAACAACATTCGAATTCGCTTGGGATACCCCTACTGGTCGCTGTCTCAGTACCTGAAGCATCAGGTAAAAAATGCCGTGAATTTCATCCTGGAGTTCGAGAACGCCCTGATCCACGAAGCAAAAAACCGAGGTTACGACGGTGTGGTGTGTGGGCACATTCACAAGGCAGAAATCAAGACGGTGGATGGCCTGTTGTACTGCAACGACGGCGACTGGGTAGAAAGCCTGACCGCGCTGGTTGAAAAGCCCTGCGGCACACTGGAGATTGTGCACTGGCCCCATCGCGATGCCCTCACGACGACAGAGAGCCACAAAAAAATCAAAGCAGCCGAAATGGTTTGATGCAACACAGACGGGCCGACCAAGGAGACTTCCAATGCGCATATTGATTGCCACCGATGCCTGGGCACCTCAAATCAACGGTGTGGTGCAAACATTGACCCAGCTGTGCTTACAACTGAGCAGCCAAGGGCATGAAGTGCAGGTGATTCACCCCGGACTGTTCAAGACGGTGCCCTGCCCCACTTACCCGGAAATTCGCTTGGCCTTGTGGCCTTGGGCGGGTGTTCGCAGAGCCATTGACGACTTTAAGCCGCAGGCGATTCACATTGTCACCGAGGGCCCGATTGGCCTGGCGATGCGGCTCATCGCGCGAGCCCGACGCTTGCCGTTTACCACGGCCTATCACACCCAGTTTCCGGAATATGTGAAGGCACGAACAGGCATACCGGTTCGCGTCACTGCGCGCTTGCTGAAATGGTTTCATGGACCCAGCCGCAATGTCATGGTGCCGACCCAAAGCGTGATTGACATACTTCGCCAACGCGGCCTGAACAACTGCGTGTTGTGGCAACGCGGCGTGGACCTGAGCCGCTTTAGTCCGGAACCCAGCCAAGCGTCGCGAAACCTGGCCTACAACCCGGATGCATCCCATGAGGATGACCCAGCACAGGTGGAGATTCTGAAAAAACTACAGTCCCTGGTGATTGAACGACCGGCATTTTTGTACGCTGGGCGTGTCGCTGTGGAAAAAAACCTCGAAGCATTTTTAAGCCTGGACTTGCCCGGCGAAAAGTGGGTTGCGGGGGACGGCCCCGCCAGAAAGCAGTTGGAAAAAAAGTATCCGGATGTTCGCTGGTTTGGCATGCAAAAGCATGCAGCCCTCGCCGAAATTTATCGGCAGGCCGACGTGTTTGTGTTTCCCAGCAAAACCGACACGTTTGGTTTGGTGTTGTTGGAGGCCATGGCCTGCGGATGCCCCGTGGCGGCATTTCCTGTGAATGGGCCGATTGACGTGGTGGGCAATTCCGGGGCCGGGGTGCTGGACGAGAACCTGAGAACGGCGGCATTGGCCGCGTTGCACATTCGCCGCTCGGTGCCCCGGGCGCATGCGGGTACTTTCACATGGGCCGAATGCGCCGAGCAGTTTTTGGGGTACTTGGCGCCCATGGAGTGGAACACCGGCCCGAAAAACGCAACGAGGCCAGCACGTCTGCAAGCCAAGCCCGTGCGAACACCCTGAAACGCTGCATCGACCAACCCCACTCAGCTTGCCGCGCCTATAATAGCGGGACAAATCAATCACAAGATGTCCTCTCTCTCAGGAGCAAGCAAAGTGGGTTTTCTCGCTGGTAAAAAAATTCTGATCACAGGCCTGTTGTCGAATCGGTCCATCGCTTATGGCATCGCCGAGTCCTGCAAAGCACAAGGTGCCGAGTTGGCATTCACCTTTCAAAACGAACGTTTTGAACAGCGGGTCAAAGACATGGCGGCCGAGTTTGGATCCACACTGACCTTCCCGCTGGACGTGGCAGAAGACGCCCAAATTGACCAGTTGTTTGTTGACCTGGCCAAGCATTGGGACGGTCTGGATGGCCTGGTGCATGCCATCGGATTTGCGCCACGAGAGGCGATTGCTGGCGACTTTCTGGAAGGCATATCGCGCGAGGCTTTCAAGATTGCACACGACATTTCTGCCTACAGTTTTCCGGCGCTGGCCAAAGCCGCTTACCCCATGATGCAGGGCCGCGAGGGCGCACTGCTGACCTTGAGTTACCTGGGCGCCGTGAAAACGGTGCCCAACTACAACACCATGGGTTTGGCAAAAGCCTCGCTGGAAGCCTCGGTACGCTACCTGGCCGAAAGCTTGGGCCCGCGCGGCATTCGGGTCAATGGCATTTCCGCAGGACCCATCAAGACATTGGCGGCCAGCGGCATCAAAGGCTTCAGCAAAATTCTGCACACCGTGGAAGAAGCCGCACCGTTGCGCCGCAATGTGACCATCCAGGATGTGGGCAACGTGGCGGCGTTCCTGCTGTCTGACCTTGCACGCGGCGTGACGGCCGAAATCACTTACGTGGACGCAGGTTACAGCACCGTTGTTAGCGGCATGGCCGAGTAAGCACCCGACAAGCCGCTGACATGCAGCATCCTCCGTTGCAAAAGGACCAGTCGCAAAAAAAGCAGCCACTGGAAATACGGCACCTCGCCAAATCCTTGGGGGGTGCGCAACTTTTTTCCGATGTCAGCCTGCAACTGCAGGGTGGCGAGACACTGGCGGTGGTGGGTGAATCGGGCTCCGGAAAATCCACCCTTTTGCACCTCATGGCCGGTTTGGATAGCGCCGATGCTGGCGAAGTGCTGTGGCACGGTGAGAACATTCAACACTGGACTGCCAGCCAACAGGCCATGAGGCGACTTCAGCATGTGGGCTTGGTGTTTCAGGCGTACTACCTGATGCCGCACCTCAACGCCCGGCAGAATGTCGAGTTGCCCTATTTGCTGGCAGGCAAAACACCGGACGAAGCGCATTGCATGCGCTTGCTCGAATTGGTTGGCATGGCTGGCAAGGCGTCTCGCTACCCCCGCGAATTGTCGGGTGGCGAACAGCAGCGCGTGGCCATTGCACGGGCCTTGGCCTTAAGCCCTCCCCTGCTGCTGGCCGATGAACCCACCGGTAACCTGGACGAAGACAATGCTGGCAAGGTGTTGAACGTGCTGCTGGATGCCTGCAACGCCCAGGGTTGTGCCATGGTCATGGTGACGCACTCGGACCGGGCCGCCAACCATTTGCAACGCAAACTGAACCTGACCCACCACCGTTTGGCTGGAGGCTGACCATGCCGGGCTTTGGGCCACGACTGCGATTGATGCTTCTGCTGTTGCAGGGCGCCGTGCGTGACCAACCCGTGAAATGGTTGATCACCACCCTGTCGATTGCAGTTGGTGTGGGGTTGGGGCTGGCCGTTCATCTCATTCACCAAGAGGCCTTGGGGCAATTCAATCAAGGTGTTCAACAATTTTCGGGGCAAGCCGATGTCCAGCTGCTGCCGCACAGCCAGTGGTTGCCCGACACGCTCTTGGAAACGGTGGCACAACTGCCTGAGGTGCGCCTTGCAGCACCCGTGATTGAACAGCGCGTTCACCTGGAAGGCCTGAACCAAACTGTGCGATGGCTTGGCCTGGATGTGTTTCAGTCTGCCGCAATAACGCCCAATTTGATCGGGCAAGTGGACAACACGGACACAGCGCCAACACGCGGTGAAATCCCGCTGATCGCGAGCGACACCGTGTTCATCAGCCCCAGTTTGCGAGAGGCACTCCATCAGCACGCCCTTGAACAACACAGCCAGCGTAGCCCCACAGTGCTGGCCGACATGAACGGAAAACCGGTGCGCTGGACAATTGCCGGCAGCTTGCCTGCTGCGGGTAGCGGGCAACTGTTGGCCATGTCCGACATCGCTGCGCTGCAATGGAAGCTCGGCGTCATCGGCAAAATATCCCGGGTTGACATCAAGCTGCAAGAGGGCGTGCAAACGGAAGCCTTCATCGCAACACACGCCAAAGCCTTTTCCTCGGTGGGTCGCTTTGAAACCCCACGAGACCAGTCCACACGCGGTGCAGCCGTCTCGCAAGCCTACCGGGCCAACTTGTCCATATTGGCGATGGTTGCCCTGCTCACAGGGGGCTTTTTGAGCTTTTCAACGCAGATGCTCGCCGTGGCTCAGCGGTCACGCCAATGGGCTTTGCTGGCGGCCATGGGTACGTCCGTTGCCCGGCTGCGGCTGCAGGTGCTGTTCGAAAGTGCGGTGTGTGGCCTGGTGGGGTCTGGGCTGGGGGTTGCACTGGGTGTAGGCCTTGCCCAATGGGTGGTTCAACACTTGGGCGTTGACCTGGGTGCAGGCTACTTCAACACCGGCAGTCATGCACTGACCGTGCACCTTCTGGATGCCCTGCTGTTCATGGGCTTTGGTCTGCTGGCCACTGTTCTGGGTGGGCTGGCCCCGTCTCAACACACGGCGCAAATGGCCATTGCGCAGCGCATGCGGGCCGGCACTGAAGAGGCAGGGCTTCGCTTTGCCAACCGGGCGCATTGGCTGGGCCTGGTGTTGTGCGCTCTGGCAGTGGCCTGCCTGTGGATACCACCGGTGGGCAATATTCCAGTGGGCGGCTACCTGGCTGTGGCGCTGGGCCTGTTTGGTGGCATCGCGCTCTTGGGGTTGGCTGTGCGTATTGTTGTGCGGCCACCCAAAACACTGCACAACCTGGGCCAATTGGCCCGCTCACGGCTGGCCAGCACCCCGAATTTGCTCAGTGTGGGTTTGTCGGGTGTGGTGGCCAGTTTTGCTTTGGTGGTGGCCATGCACGTCATGATTTTCAGTTTTCGACAGTCGCTGGATGTGTGGCTCAACCAAGTGCTGCCTGCACCGCTGTACATGAAGGTGCTGGACATGCAATCGCAGTCCATCCCGCCGAATGTGCAAACGCTGGTCCAACACACCGCAGGGGTTGAGCGTGCCGAATTTTGGGGTAGCCAGAGTGTGGTGTTAGACCCACTGCGCCCACCGGTGGAGTTGATCATTCGACCACTGGACGTGGCCGATGCTGCTCAGCGTCTGCCTCTCATTGGTGCTCAGTACACCGGCTTGAAAGCCGACCGCATTCCCGTGTGGGTGAGTGAACCCATGGTGGACATTTACCGCTTGCACAGCGGCGACACCTTCACCTTGCACTTGGATAGCGGTCAGCAACTGAATGCGCAAGTGATGGGTGTATGGCGCGACTACTCACGCCAGCATGGCGCTATTGTGGTGCCCAAGGCGCATGTGGTGAGCCTGAACAAAGCGGGTAACAACACGCTACGCGATACACAAGGCGCCATTTGGCCCAGCGCAGGTATTCCACCACAAGCTGTGGTACAAAATTTGACGAATCAACTGGGCAATACCGGCGAAGCAGCCCGGTACACCTTTGCAGAACCTGGCGAAATCCGGCAAGTCAGTCTGGGGATTTTTGATCGCAGTTTTGCAGTGACCTACCTGCTGGAAGTGGCGGCTGTGGTCATCGGCCTGTTTGGCGTGGGTACCACTTTTTCGGCCATGGCTTTGCAACGACGGCGTGAGTTTGCCTTGCTGGGTGCCATGGGGGCCACAAGGTCTCTGCTGATAAAACTGCTGTTGCGCGAAGCACTCCTGTCCAGCGCACTGGCCGCTGGCATGGGCCTGGCCATTGGTTTGTCATTCGCGGCCATTTTGGTGTTTGTGGTCAACCCACAATCCTTTCACTGGACCATGGAATGGTTCACGCCTTGGCGGGACTTGGTCATCATGGTCGCCGTGCTGATGGTGATGTCAACCGTGACAGTCACCTTGGCGCTGCGCGGCCATTTGCAACACCAGCTGCTGATGCAGTTGAAAGAGGACTGGTCATGATGAACAGACGCACCTGCTTGCAGTTTTTGGCGGCTGCCGGCCTGACCGCACCGCTGCAAGGCCCGGTGCTGGCCAAAGCCAACCGACTGTTTGACCAACCCCGTGCTGACCTGCCGCCACAACTGCCCAGAGACCATGGAGCCCACCCCGGTTTTCGGACCGAGTGGTGGTATTTCACCGGGTGGTTCAACAGCCCTGGCATGGCAAACCCTTTGGGCATACAAGTGACTTTTTTCCGTTCAGCACCCGAGCTGGATGTGGAGAACCCCAGCCGATTCAACCCCAGCCAGTTGTTGTTCGCACACGCAGCGATTGCCATGCCCGGCAAGGGTCAACTGGTACACGCGCAAACCATCCGGCGAGCAGGCTCCGGGCTATCTGCCATCCGAAACACACCGGGCAAAGTACTGGACCTGCAGTTGCCTGGCTGGGCCTTGTCCAGCCCGCAAGGGGATACATGGCAATGCGACATTCAGGCTCAAGAGGTGAGCCTGAGCTTGCGCATGACACAAACCCAAGCCCCTTGGTTGCAGGGTAACAACGGATACTCGCGCAAAGGGCCCGGTGAAACCCAGGCCAGTTATTACATCACCCTGCCCCACTTGAAAACCACGGGAACCATTCGGGTGGATAGCAAGACACTGCCCGTGGACGGCAGCTTCTGGATGGACCATGAATGGTCAAGCACCGTGCTGGCGCCCAACGCACAGGGTTGGGACTGGGTTGGGCTTCAAGGCACCGGGGGTGAGTCCCTGATGGCGTTTCAAATACGCCCCAAACCCGAACCCGGGAAAACATTGAAACCGATATGGACCCACGCCGCACTGCGGAACGCGCAAGGCCAGGTGCACACCTTTAAAACCGTGGAATTCCAAACCCGGCAAACCTGGACATCCCCCCGCACTGGTGTCGTGTACCCGGTTGAACAAGCCTTGCGGCTGGATGGCCAACAGTTCTATTTAAAGCCCATGATGCCCGACCAAGAGCTGGATGCCCGAAACAGCACCGGCACCCTGTACTGGGAGGGGGCTGTGGCCGTGGAAAACGCGAATCAACAACCGTGGGGGCGGGGCTACCTTGAAATGACCGGGTATGATCGGCCCATGACTTTGTAAACCACTCACATGACTCAATCCAATCGGTTTAAAACCCTGGGCGGCACGCTGGCCAGTTTGCTGAAACCCCACAAACCATGGGCCGGTGCGGCACTGGCTGCTTTGCTCACGGGTTCGGCCATGTCGCTCAGCATGCCCATGCTGTTTCGCTGGCTGATTGACAGCGGTTTTCTGCAAGGCCAACACCCCGAAGGACTGAACCGGGCATTTGGCCTGATTTTGTTGGTGGTGTTTGTGCTGGCAGTGGCCACAGCCTGCCGCTTTTACCTGGTGACCACACTGGGCGAGCGGATTTCCGCCGACCTGCGCAACCGGGTGTACGGGCACCTGTTAATCCAACGGCCCGAGTTTTTTGAAACACTCAAAGTGGGCGAAGTGCTGTCACGCCTCACCGCCGACACCACCTTGATTCAAACACTGGTGGGCAGCAGCCTGTCATTTGCGCTGCGCAACAGCCTGACCACACTCGGGGGCTTGGTCATGCTGGTGCTGACCAGTCCTTATTTGTCGGGCGCGGTGCTGGTGCTGGTGGTGGTCGTGATGGTGCCCGTGGTGGTGCTGGCACGCCGTGTGCGAACCCTGTCGCGCGCCAGTCAGGACAAACTGGCGGACAGCAGCGCCATTGCGCAAGAGGTGCTGAACCAAATCACCACCGTGCAGGCATTCAACCAGGAAGGCGCCGAGGCGGCCAAATTCAACGCATCGTCCGAGCGCATGTACACCACCTCCAAGCGCCGCACAGTCAACCGGGCAGCGCTGTTGTTCGTCGCCATTGGCTTGGCGTTTGCCGGGTTGGTGGTGGTGCTGTGGATGGGTGCCAAAGCCGTGGCCAACGGGCAGATGAGCGGCGGCGAATTGGCCCAGTTCGTGATGTACGCTGCCTTTGTGGGCGGCGGCTTTGCGGCACTCTCGGAAGTATTGGGAGAATTTCAGCGCGCCGCTGGTGCAGCAGAGCGGCTGGTGGAATTGCTCAACCTGAACACCATGATCCGAAGCCGAGGCCTGCCCTCGCCCCAGCAAAACGGTGGCTTCCACATCGAGTTCAATCATGTGGATTTCGCCTACCCATCGGCACCCGACAAACCCGTGCTGAGTGACTTCAACCTGACCATACGCCGAGGCGAAACTGTGGCCGTGGTGGGCCCTTCCGGTGCGGGCAAATCGACCCTGTTCAATTTGTTGCTGCGCTGGTATGACGTGCGCAGCGGCCAAATATTGATTGAGGGCACACCCCTTGAGCATCTGGATGTGACCGGTTGGCGTGAACACTGCGCCTATGTATCCCAGGAAGCGGTGGTGTTTTCCGGCACCTTGGGCGACAACGTTCGGTATGGCAAACCGAAGGCCAGCGAGGCCGACGTGTTGCAGGCCTTGACCGATGCAGCGGCCATCCAGTTCGTGAAACGACTGCCGGAAGGATTGAACACCTCGGTGGGTGAAAAAGGCGTTCGGCTGAGCGGCGGCGAGCGCCAGCGGGTGTCGATTGCGCGGGCCATATTGCGCAATGCCGGTCTGCTGTTGCTGGATGAAGCCACCGCCAGCCTGGATGCCGAAAGTGAACGTTTGGTGCAACTGGCCATTGAACAATCACGCCACGGCCGCACCACCTTGATTATTGCCCACCGCTTGGCCACGGTGATGGCCGCCGACCGGATTGTGGTCATGAACGAGGGACAAATCGTGGAAATGGGCACCCACCGGGAGTTGATGGCGCGACAGGGCCTGTATGCCAAGCTGGCTTCCCTTCAGTTCATCGACCAAAAGGCTGAAAAACACCTGCTTGCCTGAACGAACAGGGGGTCTGAACAGTTAAACTGGAGGCAGTGAACCAACCAACTCAGCGGCCATGAAACAATACCTCGACCTGATGCGCCACGTGCGCGACCACGGCACCGACAAAATGGACCGAACAGGGACAGGCACGCGCTCGGTGTTTGGCTACCAGATGCGGTTCAACCTGCAAGACGGTTTCCCCATGGTCACCACCAAAAAACTGCATTTGCGCTCCATCATCCATGAGTTGCTGTGGTTCTTGAAGGGTGACAGCAACATTGCCTATCTCAAGGAAAATGGGGTGAGTATTTGGGATGAATGGGCCGATGAACAGGGCAACCTGGGCCCGGTGTATGGCGTTCAGTGGCGCAGCTGGCCCACGGCTGACGGCCGTCACATCGACCAGATTTCGCAGTTGATGAAGCAGATCAAGAACAATCCAGACTCGCGCCGCCACATTGTGAGCGCCTGGAATGTGGGCGAAATCGAGAATATGAAGTTGCCACCCTGCCACGCACTCTTTCAGTTTTACGTGGCCGATGGCAAGCTGAGTTGCCAGCTGTACCAGCGCAGTGCCGACATCTTTTTGGGCGTGCCGTTCAACATCGCTAGCTACGCTTTGCTCACCCACATGGTGGCGCAACAGTGTGATCTGGATGTGGGCGACTTCATTTGGACAGGCGGCGACTGCCACCTGTACAGCAACCACATGGAGCAGGTAGAAACCCAACTGCAACGCGAGCCCCTGCCCTTGCCCCAACTCGTCATTCACCGAAAGCCCGAGAGCATTTTTGACTACCGCTTTGAGGACTTTGAAATTGTGAATTACCAAAGTCACCCCCACATCAAGGCACCGGTGGCTGTGTAATGAAAG
Source organism: Limnobacter sp. (assembly GCF_036405155.1). Lineage (GTDB taxonomy): Bacteria > Pseudomonadota > Gammaproteobacteria > Burkholderiales > Burkholderiaceae_B > Limnobacter. The sequence goes on from NZ_DASWYD010000006.1 coordinate 626,029, forward strand.
TCAGTCTGATTGCAGCCGTGGCCCGCAATGGGGTGATCGGCATCGACAACCGCCTACCTTGGCACTTGCCCGAAGACTTGGCCTACTTCAAGCAAACCACGCTGGGCTGCCCCGTGCTCATGGGCCGGAAAACCTATGAGTCCATCAACCGCCCCTTGCCCGGTCGCCTGAATGTGGTCCTGACTCAACAAGCGGACTGGGCGCCTGCCCCAGCAAAAGACGGCAGCCCCCGTGCGGTGACTCGCCCCCCACAGGCGCTGCCCGCCGGTGGCGAGACGGCCATTGCCGTGGCCAGCACGCTGGATGAGGCTTTGAACTGGTTGGCCCCGTTTGATCAGGTTTTTCTGATTGGAGGCAGCAACCTGTACACCCAAGCCATGGAACAGGGCTGGGTGGACACGCTTTTATTGACGGAAATCCACCACGACTTTCCGGGCGACGCCCATTTCCCGTTCTGGCCCAAGGCACAGTTCCGCGAAACCCAACGCATTCACAACCCACCGGCCGGCGAACGCCCGTGGGCCTTCGATTTTGTCACATACGAAAAAACAACTGCACCGCGATAAGGAGTCAACATGGCGCGCACCGTACACTGCATCAAACTCGGCGTGGAGGCCGAAGGGCTTGATTTTCCGCCCGCACCCGGCGAGCTGGGCAAGAAAATTTTTGAAAATGTGTCAAAACAAGCCTGGCAGGAATGGCTGAAAATCCAGACCATGCTCGTCAATGAAAACCGTTTGAGTCTGGCCGATGTTCGTGCTCGCAAATACTTGATGGAGCAAATGGACAAACATTTCTTCGGCGATGGCAACGTGCAGGCGGCGGGTTACGTTCCACCGGCCAACTGACCTGTTCGGGTGTCCATGGACGGCCTGTTCACGGCCGTCAACCCGGTGCATACTGACCATTCACGCGGTCCATTCAGCCCGAGGTGAGCATGGCGCCCCAATCCCGATTAGCACAATACCTGCTGTACGACTGGTTGTTCCAAGACGTCAATCAACCCGAAGTATTCAGGCGCCACGCCGCCATTGCCCACAACAAAGCCCACCGGCGGCACTTGCTCACCTACATGCGTCGTTGGACCTTGCTGACCACCGGACTCTTTTTGTTGGGCATGGGCATTGAGACCACCGGCTCAAACTGGTGTGTGGTGTTTTATGTGCTGTCGGTGATGGCCGTGAGCCCCACCATCCGCGTGTTCACCGCTTGGTGGATGATGGGCCGCCCAGGCTATTGGTGATGGCTGGCGGGGAGCCGCCAAATCGCCTTATTCGTCGGAAGCTTCCTGAGCAATCGCCTCAGGACCCCGATGGCGCACGTCCCGGCCTTTGACCATGTACACCACATGCTCCGACATGTTTTTGGAGTGGTCACCAATCCGCTCAATCGCCTTGGCGATGAACAGGATTTCAATGGATCGGGAAATGGTGCGGGGGTCTTCCATCATGAAGGTGATGAGCTGGCGCAAAATCGCCTTGAACTCATCGTCCACTTCCAGATCAGCCTTCACCACTTCGGCTGCCGACACGGCATTCACGCGGGCATAAGCGTCCAACACCTTGCGCAACATGGCAATCGCACTGCTGGAGATGCGGTGCAAATCCACTTTGGGAACAAAGTTCTTGCCGGCGTCGGCAATCATCATGCCCATGCGGGCCACTTTTTCAGCCTCATCACCAATGCGCTCAAGGTCACGAATCATCTTGATGGCCACAATCACAGACCGCAAGTCCACAGCAGCCGGCTGGCGACGGGCCAAAATGTGATTGCACAGCTCGTCAATCTCCATCTCGATCTGGTTGACTTCCTGCTCGCGGCGGATCACTTCCTTAAAAATATTGGTGTCCGATGCGCCAAGGCCTTCAATGGCGGACACAATCTGATTCTCAACCAAACCACCCATCTGAAGCACGCGAGAGCGCAGCGATTCCAGCTCGGCGTCATATTGTTTGGAGGTGTGTTCAGTCATTGTCTCTTCCTTGAATGCAATTTTTTTGGGTGAATGCCACGCCGACACTGTGTCATAGCCGTATGACAAGAATTTGTCACATGCAACACGTCGAGCGATTTAATTGTGCCACGTTCTCGCGCGTTGGGGGGTGTAAACACCCCAAGCGTGTGGCCTCAGGCTGTTTTAAGCTTGCTTAGCGCAGGGTCTTGACGCCTTCCGGCGAGCCAATCAAGACCACATCAGCCTTGCGCATGGCAAAAAGCCCGTTGGTGACCACGCCGGGCCAGTGGTTGATGGTCTGTTCCAGTGCAACCGGGTCCGCGATGCGCAAGCCAGAAACATCCAGAATCACGTTGCCGTTGTCAGTGACAAACCCTTCCCGCAACTTCACTTGACCACCCAAAGAGGCCAGCTTCCGCGAAATGGCTTGTTGTGACATCGGCAACACCTCCACCGGCAAGGGAAAGCGCCCCAAAATGTCCACCAGCTTTGAAGCATCGGCGATACAAACAAACTGGCGTGAAATGTCGGCCACAATTTTTTCACGGGTGAGTGCGCCGCCACCGCCTTTCACCAAGTGGTACGCCGGGTCAATTTCATCGGCACCGTCCACATACACCGACAGCTCTGTGACATCGTTCATGTCCACAATCGGCACACCAATGTCGCGCAGCTTCTTCTCCGAACGCACCGAGGAGGACACAGCACCCTTCAAGGGAATGCCTGCCTCAGCCAGCGCGTCAATAAAGCAATCGACCGTGGAACCCGTACCCACGCCCAAAATGGTGTTGGGCGTGACGTAATGAAGCGCGGCCTTGGCCACTTGCTGTTTCAGACTGTGTGCGTCCATGGAATCTATTGAATGAATGGGGTATGAATGAGGAAAAGTTTGGACCGGCATGTACAACCAGCACGCCGTTGAGGCAGCAGGTCGGTTCTAGCCCCGGTCTCCAATGGCTTCTTGAATTCGTTGATCGGTTTTGTATTGACTCAGGGCATACACTGCCCACAACGCAGCTGGAACCCAGCCAATCAAGGTGAACTGCAAAACCAGGCAGATGAGGCCAGCCAAGGGACGGCCGATGGTGAAAAACAGCACCGGGGGCAAAAATATGGCCAGAATCAGTCGCATGGTCGCCTCGCTAAAACTGTATTGTAAAGCCAGCAAGCCCATAAAAAAGCAAGCCACCCGCAACAGCGGAGTGGCTTGTTCAAGGTCCCGACTGAAAGAATTACTTCTTTCGAGCCGGTGGCAAATCTGTACAGTGGCCCTCAAAAACCTCCGCAGCCATGCCCACGCTCTCGCACAGCGTAGGGTGCGGGTGAATGGTTTTGCCGATGTCGGTCGCATCTGCACCCATTTCAACAGCCAGGCAAACCTCGCCGATCAAATCGCCAGCGCCCATGCCGACAATGCCGCCGCCCAACACCCGGTGCGTGGCTTCATCAAAAATCAGCTTGGTAAACCCATCGTCTGCACCGTTGGCAATGGCCCGACCAGACGCAGCCCATGGAAACACGGCTTTGCCCACTTTGACCCCTTGGTCTTTGGCCTGTTCTTCAGTGAGACCAACCCAAGCCACTTCGGGATGGGTGTACGCCACCGACGGAATAACCCGCGCATCGAAGAACGACTTTTCGCCTGCAGCCGCCTCGGCCGCCACATGGCCCTCATGCACCGCCTTGTGAGCCAACATCGGCTGACCCACAATGTCACCGATGGCGAAAATGTGGGGCACATTGGTGCGCATTTGCTTGTCCACCGGAATGAACCCGCGGTCTGTGACCGCAACACCGGCATGCTCTGCGCCAATTTTCTTGCCGTTCGGTGTTCGACCAACCGACACCAACACCATGTCGTACAGTTGAGGCTCCTTGGGGGCCTGTTCACCCTCGAATGTCACCAAAATACCTTCGGGCTTGGCCTCAACCGCCACGGTCTTGGTTTTCAGCATGATGTGGTCAAACCGGGGCGCATTGCGCTTTTGCCAAACCTTGACCAAATCCCGATCTGCACCCTGCATCAGGCCGTCCAGCATTTCAACCACATCCAGACGGGCACCCAGTGCTGAGTACACCGTACCCATTTCAAGGCCGATGATGCCGCCGCCCACAATCAGCATGCGCTTTGGAATTTGCCGCAGCTCCAAGGCACCAGTGGAGTCCACAATGCGGGGGTCCTCGGGAATGAAGGGCAGATGCACAGGCTGTGAACCGGCCGCAATAATCGCCTTGGCAAATTGAATGACTTTCTTGCTGCCATCGCCTGCTGTGACTTCCATGTGATTTGGGCTGGCGAACTGCCCAACCCCTTGCACCACCTGAACTTTGCGAGCCTTGGCCATGCCCGCCAAGCCACCGGTGAGTTTGCCGACCACACCAGCCTTGTGGGCACGCAATTTGTCCAAATCAACCTGGGGGGCCGCAAATGAGATGCCGTGCTCGCCCATGTGTTGGGCTTCCTCCAGCACCTGGGCGGTGTGCAACAAAGCCTTGGAGGGAATGCAGCCCACATTCAGGCAAACACCCCCCAAACTGCTGTAACGCTCGACCAGCACAGTATTCAAACCGAGGTCGGCACTGCGGAAAGCGGCCGAATAACCCCCTGGGCCTGCACCCAACACCAGCATGTCGCAGGTGATGTCCACCTGACCGGCGTAATTGGATGCAGCAACAGCCGCAACAGGCGCAACAGCAGCGGGTGTTGCAGTTGCAGCAGGAGCAGGTGTATGGGTTGCTGGTGCTGCAGCGGCATCTACTGATCCCGCGTCCGCTTCAATTTCCGCAATTTCAGAACCAGTGCTGACCTTGTCACCCAGCTTCACCAACAAGCGGGTAATTTTTCCGCTGTGTGAGGCGGGAATTTCCATGCTGGCTTTGTCGGATTCAACGGTGATCAGCGACTGCTCTTTGCTGACCACATCGCCCTCTTTCACCAACACCTCGATGATTTCCACCGAGTCGAAATCGCCAATATCGGGAACAATCAGTTTGCTCATGGTGGCCCCCCTTACAGCAGCACTTTGCGCATGTCGGCCAATACGGCCGCCAGCTCAGTGGTGAAACGCGCTGCTTGCGCACCATCAATGACACGGTGGTCATAGCTCAAACTCAGCGGCAACATGAGGCGTGGGACAAACTCTTTACCATTCCACACCGGCTTCATGGCCGACTTGGACAAGCCCAGGATGGCCACCTCGGGTGCGTTGATGATGGGGGTAAACAACGTGCCACCAACACCACCCAACGACGAGATCGTGAAGGTTGCGCCCTGCATGTCACCGCCCTTCAACTTGCCGTCCCGCGCTTGTGCAGACAACTCACCCAGCTCAGCCGCAATTTGAGAGAAGCCTTTTTGGTCCACATTCTTGACCACGGGGACCACGAGCCCTTGCGGGGTGTCCGCTGCAAAGCCAATGTTCCAGAACTTCTTCAGAATGAGTTTGCTGCCGTCTTCTGACAAAGAGCTGTTAAAAGCGGGGTATTTCTTGAGCACCGCCACACAGGCTTTCATCACAAAAGCCAGCATGGTCAACTTCACACCCTGCTTGGCCAGGGCCGCATTGGTGTCAACCCGGAATTTTTCAAGGTCTGTGATGTCGGCTTCATCAAACTGTGTGACGTGCGGAATCATGACCCAGTTGCGGTGCAAATTAGGGCCCGACAATTTCTTGATTCGCGACAATTCCAGTTCTTCGGTTTCACCGAATTTGGCGAAATCCAGTTTCGGCCAAGGCAGCAAATCGAGGCCTGCCCCACCGCCGCGCTGTGTCGAACCCGATACAGCGCCACCAGCCGACAAGCCGGCGACAGCCGCTTTGACAAAATTGCGAACGTCATCGGGCGTGATCCGGCCTTTGGGGCCTGTACCACCCACACGCTGCAAATCCACACCCAACTCACGGGCGAATTTGCGAACCGAGGGGCTGGCATGCGGCGCATTGGCCGATGGGGGCATGGGCACATGCGCTTCAACGACGGCGGCGGGTGTGGACAAGGCCGGTGCCACAGCAGCAGCAACCACTGGGGCTGCCTGCTGAGCGGGTGCGGCAACGGACGCTGCAACCACAGCAGGTGCATCTGCCTTCGCAGGCTCTGCTTTGGCAGGCTCAACCGTTGAGCCTGCGCCAGACGCTGGTTCCAGCAACATCATCAAGGTGCCTTGTTTCACCTTGTCGCCCAGCTTCACCTTCAATTCCTTGATGACACCCGCCTGCGGGCTTGGAATCTCCATGCTGGCCTTGTCAGACTCCACCGTGATGATGGACTGCTCAGCCTGCACGGTGTCACCCACTTTCACCAACACTTCGATCACTTCAACCCCGTCAAAGTCACCAATGTCGGGCACTTGTATTTCAATGGTCATGGCATTCCTCTCGCTGTCTTGTTGCCCAGGCTTATGCGTAAGCCGGGTTGACCTTGTTGGGGTTGATTCCGTATTTCTTGATGGCTTCAGCAGGCGCTGTGGCGGGTACTTTGCCTTCATCGGCCAGGGCCTTCAAAGCGGCCAGCACCACGAAATGCTTGTTCACCTCAAAGTGCTCGCGTAACTTGTAGCGGAAATCGGAACGACCAAAGCCATCCGTACCCAGCACCTTGTATTCACGGCCTTTGGGCATGAAGGGGCGAATCTGGTCCGCAAACAACTTCATGTAATCGGTGGATGCAATCACTGGGCCTGCATGCTTCTCCAGTTGAGCTGTGACATAAGCCTTCTTGGCGGGTTGCTCGGGATTGAGCAAGTTGTGGCGCTCAACATCCAGACCTTCACGGCGCAGTTCGGTGAAGCTGGTCACAGACCACACATCGGCAGCCACACCCCAGTCTTGCTCCAGCAACTCAGCCGCAGCCAGTGATTCACGCAAAATGGTGCCAGAACCCATCAACTGAACGCGCTTGTCGCTCTTGATGCCCGCTTCACGGCACACATACATGCCCTTGATGATGCCCTCTTCGGTACCGGGCTTCAGGCCAGGTTGAGCATAGTTTTCGTTCATTACTGTAAGGTAATAGAAGACGTTTTCCTGGTCTTCGACCATGCGCTTCAAACCGTGCTGGATGATGACAGCCAGCTCGTGCGCAAAGGTGGGGTCGTAGCTCACGCAGTTTGGAATGGTGGAGGACAGAATATGGCTGTGGCCATCTTCATGTTGCAAACCTTCGCCGTTCAGCGTGGTGCGCCCGGCAGTGCCGCCCAGCATGAAGCCGCGGGCCTGCATGTCGCCAGCCGCCCAAGCCAGGTCACCAATCCGCTGGAAACCGAACATCGAGTAATAAATGTAGAACGGAATCATCACCCGGTTGTTGGTGGAGTAGGACGTGGCAGCGGCAATCCAGCTGCTCATGGCGCCAGCTTCGTTGATGCCCTCTTCCAGAATCTGCCCCGCTTTGTCTTCCCGGTAGTACATCACCTGGTCTTTGTCGACTGGTTCGTACAGTTGGCCTTGGGACGAATAAATACCCAATTGGCGGAACATGCCTTCCATGCCGAAGGTGCGGGCTTCATCCGGCACAATCGGCACCACACGGGAGCCAATTTCCTTGTCGCGCACCAAGGCAGTCAACACACGCACAAAGGCTTGTGTGGTGGAAATCTCGCGGCCTTCTTTGGTTGGCTCCAGCACCGCCTGGAATGCATCCAGGCCAGGCACCTTGAGCTTTTCATCGGCCTCACGGCGACGCTTGGGCAAATAGCCCCCCAAAGCTTTGCGGCGCTCGTGCAGATACTGAATTTCGGGTGTGTCGTCGGATGGCTTGTAAAAAGGCACTTCAGCCAGCTTGTCGTCGGGAATTGGAATGTTGAAGCGATCCCGGAACTCACGAATGGACTGATCGTCCAGTTTTTTCTGCTGGTGGGTGGTGTTTTTGCCTTCACCAATCTTGCCCATGCCAAAACCTTTCACAGTTTTGGCAAGAATCACCGTGGGCTGGCCTTGGTGTTCAGTGGCGGCCTTGTAAGCCGCATACACCTTGTGGGGGTCATGACCACCGCGGTTGAGGCGCCAAATGTCCTCATCGGTCAGGCGGGCTACCATTTCCAGCAGTTTGGGGTGTTTGCCGAAGAAGTTTTTGCGAACGTAGGCACCGTCATTGGCTTTGCAGTTCTGGTACTCGCCGTCCACCATTTCTTCCATGACCTTGCGAAGCAGGCCATCTTTGTCGCGTGCCAGCAGCGGGTCCCAGTAGCCGCCCCAAATCACTTTCAAGACATTCCAGCCAGCGCCACGGAACTCACCTTCCAACTCCTGAATGATTTTTCCGTTGCCGCGCACAGGGCCATCCAGACGCTGGAGGTTACAGTTCACGACAAACACCAGGTTGTCGAGCTTTTCCCGGGCAGCCAGGCCGATGGCACCCAGGGACTCGGGTTCGTCCATTTCGCCGTCGCCACAGAACACCCAGACCTTGCGCTTGGAAGTGTCGGCAATGCCGCGGGCGTGCAGGTACTTCAGGAACCGGGCCTGGTAAATGGCCATCAAGGGGCCCAAGCCCATGGACACAGTGGGAAACTGCCAGAAGTCGGGCATCAGCTTGGGATGTGGATAGCTCGACAGGCCTTTGCCATCGACCTCTTGGCGGAAGTTGTTCAGCTGCTCTTCCGTCAACCGGCCTTCAAGGAAAGCACGGGCATAAATGCCGGGGGACACGTGGCCCTGAAGATACAACAGGTCGCCGCCATGGCTTTCGTCTTCTGCATGCCAAAAGTGGTTGAAACCAACACCCAGCATGGTTGCCAAAGAGGCGAACGATGCAATGTGTCCACCAAGGTCGCCACCATCGGCAGGCTCTTTGCGGTTGGCCCGGACAACCATGGCCATCGCATTCCAGCGCATCCAGCTACGGAGGCGTTCTTCATATTCGATGTTGCCCGGACAGCGCTCTTCCAGATGAACCGGAATGGTGTTCACGTAGGCAGTATTCGCTGAAAAAGGAATGTAAGCGCCGCTGCGGCGGGCCTTGTCAATCAGCTGCTCAAGCAAGAAATGCGCGCGTTCGGGGCCTTCCCGCTCCAAAACGGCCTCGAGGGCGTCCAGCCACTCTTGTGTTTCCTGAAAGTCAGGATCGTTTGATTGTGGAAAATTGGGCAGTGCAGACATTCCTTCCTCCTTGGGGATTCTCCTGTTTGGATGGCTCAGGCTTGTGGCTCGGCCATCATGTTCCAATTAGAGTAACATGTCTAATTCCAAATTTTTCAAATCGCGATGTTGATTTTCATATTGTGGAATGATTTAGGGTTATCCACAATTCTTGGCACGAGCCCTGTCTTGTTTTGTACACTGACGTATAACCACTTCTGATGATGTTCCCGTGCGTCTAATCGATCAACCGCGTACCAGCCCGTTGGTGTGGGCCACCCCACTGGTGGGGATGATCCTGTTCATCCTGGCCATGGGCGCGTTTTTCTACAACCTTTACGCGGAAGACCAAAGCCAGGCCCAGCTGCGGGTGACGCGCGACGTTGAAAATGCCCGCAACAACATTCGGTCTCGATTGCTGGCCACCCAAGACCGTGTCACGCAGATCGCAAGAGGGGTGGAGCACCGTTTGAAAGGCGGGCCCGACACCTTTAAAACAGCGGCCAATGCGCTGTTGGCGGAGTATCCGGAAATCAATTCCGTGATGGTGATTGACGTCGAACGACGGGTGACCCAACTTGCATTGCCGCCGCTTCGCGCCTCCGACACCATCCACCCGCTGTACCAAACGGTGGAGGATGCTGAAAGCTACTGGGCTTTCAACACGGCCCGCGAAACCCGTCTACCGGTGTTTTCGCGGCCATTCTTGGCCGAATCCAATGCGGTTTACATGGAGATTCACAGCCCGGTTACAGAGGATGGCGAGTTCAAGGGTACTGTGGTGGCCACCATTCCGCTCAACGACCTGTTGGCCGACGCTTTTCCAGACACCTTCGTGAAACTTTACTCGGTCAGCATTGTGGACGGCGGTGGCAACCCCATTGCCTCCAATGTGAGCCGCTCGGTGGACAACGCCAAACTGAGTCACGAGGTTCCACTGGAGCCACCTGGCCACGGTCTCAAGCTGCGCGCCGTGCTGTACAAGACCAGCAGCGAACTGTTCTCCAACATGTTGGCCTGGACGGTGCTGGGGCTGTCGGTCGTCATCATCTGGAGTTTTGGACTGCTGTTTCGCCATGCCAAATTGCGCAGCCGAGCTGAAAAGCGCCTGCTGGATGAGACCAAGTTCCGTCGCGCCATGGAAAACTCGGTGATGACTGGCATGCGGGCCATTGATTTGCAGGGACGAATCACCTATGTCAACCCGGCGTTTTGCAAAATGACCGGCTACACCGAAACCGAGTTGGTCGGCATGACGCCACCCTTCCCCTACTGGCCAGAAAATTCCCAAGAGCAACGTCGCCACCTAGAATTGATACTGACCGGCAAAGCGCCCACCAAGGGGATCGAGGTGCAGGTTCGTCGACGTGACAACACCGTGTTTGATGCGCGCATGTATGTCTCCCCATTGGTGGACAGTGAGGGCAACCAGAGTGGCTGGATGACCTCCATGACGGACATCACGGAGCCACGGCGCATTCGGGATGAACTGGCCGCTGCCCACCGGCGTTTCGTGCGCATTCTGGAAGAGCTGGATGCAGCGGTTAGCATCCGTTCAGCCGAGTCTGCAGAGGATGAATTCATTTTCGTCAACAAACTTCACCGAGAATGGTTTGCCAAGGCTTACCCGCCCAAGTATCCGAAATCAGGCCGAATCAAGCAGCCCTCTTTCGAACCTTTTGAGTGGTTCAACCCGGTGAGCACCCGGTGGTATGAGGTTCGACGGCGCTCCATTTCCTGGGTCGATGGTGCAACGGTGGTTATGCAAGTGGCCACTGACATTACATCGCGCAAAGAGGCGGAGAACATGACACGCCAGCAGCAGGAAAAGCTGCAGTTCACCTCACGCTTGGTGACACTGGGTGAATTGGCTTCCAGCCTTGCGCATGAAATCAATCAGCCTTTGGCCGCCATCAGCAATTACAACATGGGCAGCGTGAACCGGCTGAAATCGGGCCGTGTGAGCCCGGAGGAGTTGCTGCCAGTGCTGGAGAAAGTGAATATGCAGGCACAACGTGCAGGCGATGTGATCCGACGGATTCGGGAATTCGTCAAGCAACAGGAACCCAAACGCAGCCCGTGCTTGCTTAGCAAAATTGTGGACGATGCAATTGGCTTTTCTCAACTGGAAGCCAGCCACCGTGGCGCCCGGATCGAGTGCACCCTGCCGGATTCGTCGATCCAGGTGATGGCTGACCCCATTCTGATTGAACAGGTGCTGATGAACTTGATCAAGAATGGCTTGGAAGCCATGGAGCACCTGCCCAAAGAGGAACGGGTGATTGAAATCGAGGTCCACGCGCACCAGAACCCGGTCCGCGTTGAAGTGCGAGACTATGGCACTGGGGTGCCAGAGGACATTCGGCAACGCCTGTTCGAATCCTTTTTCACGACCAAAAGCGAAGGCATGGGAATGGGCTTGAACATTTGCAGAACAATTATTGAGTATCATCAAGGTCAGTTGTGGGTGGATCCAGCCCCGGAGCGAGGCAGCGTGTTCAAGTTCACATTGCCCATGGCCACCCAGACTGACGCCCTGTCACACATCGAACACGTTACGGAAAAACCATAATGCTGCACACCAATACCCGAAACGACGAGCTGCCCGAAACGGTTTTCATTGTGGATGACGATGAGGCAGTGCGGGACTCCCTGCAGTGGCTGATTGAAACCGAGGGCTACCAGGTGCGCTGCTTCGAAGACCCTGAACAATTTCTGCAGCAGCTCCAATGGCCGCAAGTCAGCGTGTTGCTGCTGGACATCCGGATGCCCAAACTGTCGGGGCTTGAGGTTCAGAAAATTCTGAACGACCGGGGCATTCCGATTCCAACCGTGTTCATCACCGGGCATGGGGATGTCACACTGGCCGTGGAAACCATGAAAAGCGGTGCCGTCGACTTTCTGGAAAAACCTTTTGATGAAGCGAAGATCAAGTCGCTGATTCACCAGCACATGGCCAAGGCCAAGGAAGTGGCCGAAAATGCCCGGCTGGATGAACACATCAACCGGCTGTACTCCAAACTGACAGCCCGCGAGCTGCAAGTGCTGGAGCGAATTGTGTCTGGCCGCTTGAACAAACAGATTGCCGATGACCTCAACATCAGCATCAAAACCGTGGAGGCGCACCGCGCCAACATCATGGACAAGCTGCAGGTCACCACCGTGGCCGACCTCCTGAAAATTGCCCTGCGCAAATCGCCCGAACTGGCCCAATCCTGAACTTCCTCGACACGGATGCTCCTGTAAAATGGAGCATCTGGCTGCGGTGATGCTTTAGGGCATGCGCTGCACACCCCCAACCCTTGAATCAAATTTCCATGTCTGCACAACTCATCAGCGGCACCGAACTGGCCGCCACCATTCGCGAACAAATTGGCCGTCGCGCAGCCGAACTGACCCAACTGGGTCACCAACCTGGCCTGGCCGTGGTGCTGGTGGGCGAAGACCCAGCCTCGCAAGTGTATGTTCGCAACAAGGTGGCCGCCTGCGAAAAAGCAGGCTTCAAGTCAGCCATGCACCGCCTTCCGGCGGAAACGACTCAGGCTGAGTTGCTGTCATTGGTAAACACGCTGAACAACGATGCCACCATCCACGGCATTCTGGTCCAGCTGCCCCTGCCCCCACACATGGACAGCCATGCAGTGATCGAAGCGATTGCAGCCCACAAAGATGTGGATGGATTCCATGTGAGCAACGCAGGCCTGCTCATGACGGGCAAACCCCTGTTTCGCCCCTGCACACCCTATGGCGTCATGAAAATGCTGGAATTGACCGGCATCAACCTGCGGGGTGCAGAGGCCGTGGTGATTGGCGCCAGCAACATTGTGGGCAAGCCCCAGGCCATGCTGTTGTTGCAACAGGGGGCCACCGTCACCCTTTGCAACAGCAAAACCAAGGACCTGAAAGCACACTGCCAACGTGCCGATGTGCTGGTGGTGGCCGTTGGCCGACCCAACATGATCACCGGGGACATGATCAAACCCGGTGCCGTGGTGATTGATGTGGGAATCAATCGCCTGCCCAGTGGTCAATTGTGTGGTGACGTTGATTTTGACAGTGCCAAAAACGTGGCCGGCTGGATTACACCGGTGCCCGGGGGTGTGGGGCCCATGACCATCACCATGCTACTTCAAAACACCCTGGAAGCCGTGGAAAGAAGCCTGAATCAGCAATAGGCCAACGCGCTCATCCACTGTTGATTTCGCAGTACGCAAATATTTGAAGGAATGTGCAGCATGAACAACCCTCTGTTGGATTTCAGCGGTCTTCCTCGGTTTGAGGACATTCGAACCGAGCACATGGAACCGGCGATTGACCACCTGCTCAGAGTGGCCAGCCAGCAACTGGAAACCACGGCCAGTACGGACCCGGAAAAGGCCACCTGGGACGGCACACTGGCACCACTGGATTTGGCCTGCGAGCAACTGAGCCGCGCCTGGGGCATTGTCGGACATTTGCACGCCGTGGCCGACACGGAAGAACTTCGTGCCGCTTACAACGCCTGCCTGCCAAAAATCACTGAGTTCTGGACCAAGCTGGGCCAAGACGAGCGGCTCTACGGCATCACCAAGGCAATTGCCAACAGTGCTGAAGCCCAAACATTTTCAGCCGCACGCCAGCGCGTGCTGCACAATTCGCTGCGCGGTTTCAAATTGGGGGGCGCCGAGTTGCCTGCCGACCAAAAACCCCGTTTTGCTGACATACAAGACCGGCAAGCAGCCATCACGGCGAAATTTTCTGAAAATGTGCTGGATGCCACCAACGCATTTGAATTGTTGGTAACCGACGAAGCCGACCTGGACGGTCTGCCCAGCTACGCGCTGGAGGCTGCTCGGGCTGCTGCACAAGCCGAAGGAAAAACCGGCTTCAAGTTCACCTTGCAATTTCCGTCTTACTTTCCAGTGCTGCAATACGCTCACAAACGCGAACTGCGCGAGCAACTGTACGAAGCCTATGCCAAGCGTGCGTCCGAATTTGGCCCTGCCGAGCTGGATAACACGGCCCTGATTCGAGAATTGCTGCAACTTCGCCTGGAGGAAGCCAACACGTTGGGCTACCGGCACTTTGGTGATTTGTCACTCGTGCCGAAAATGGCGGAAAGCCCCGAGCAGGTGGTGAAGTTTTTGCGTGAGTTGGCCGTGAAGGCCAAACCATTTGCTGAACGCGACTTGGCCGAAGTTCGCCAATTTGCGGCCGAGGAACTGAATCTTCATGACCTTCAAAGCTGGGACATGAGTTACGCCTCCGAAAAGCTGAAGGAGAAAAAATACGCATTCAGCGACCTCGAGGTGCGCCAGTATTTTCAGGAAGACCGTGTGCTTGAAGGCCTGTTCAAGCTGACTGAGCGCCTGTTTGAAGTGTCCATTGTTCCGGCGCAGGCCCAATTGTGGCACCCGGATGTTCGCTTTTTTGAAGTCCGCAAAGCGGGCAGCCCGATCGCCCATTTTTACCTGGACCCTTACGCGCGCAGCAGCAAGCGGTCTGGCGCCTGGATGGACGATGCCCGGGGCCGCAAGCAAACCGCCAACGGCGTACAAACACCGGTGGCCTACCTCACCTGCAATTACACCAAGCCGGCACCCGGCAAGCAGGCCCAGTTGTCCCACGACGACGTACAAACCCTGTTCCATGAATTTGGTCATGGCATACACCACATGCTGACCCGCGTGGATGAACTCGATGTGGCGGGTATCAACGGCGTGGAGTGGGACGCGGTTGAACTGCCCTCCCAGTTCATGGAAAACTTTGCCTGGGAATGGAGCGTGGTGGAAAGCCTAACGGCCCACGAAGACACTGGCGCCCCCATGCCCAAAGCCCTGTTTGACAAAATGGTGGCTGCGAAAAACTTCCAGAGTGGCTTGCAAACCCTGCGACAGATCGAGTTTTCGTTGTTTGACATGCTGATTCACACCGAATTTGATCCTCAGGGAGAGCAAACCGTACTTGACCTGCTCAACACCGTGCGCAAAGAAGTGGCTGTGGTCACGCCACCGGCTTACAACCGGTTTGCCAACTCTTTCTCGCATATTTTTGCCGGGGGTTATGCAGCGGGCTATTACAGCTACAAATGGGCGGAGGTATTGTCGGCCGATGCCTTTGCCTTGTTTGAAGAGACAGGGGTTACCAACCCAGCCACGGGGCAGAAATTTCTGAATGAAATTTTGGCGGTGGGCGGTAGTCGCCCTGCGGCCGAGTCGTTCAAGGCTTTCCGTGGCCGTGAACCCAGCATGGACGCACTGTTGCGCCACACCGGCATGATTGAACAACCTGAAACAGCGTGAGGCCAACACGATGACCACGCTCCAACTGGCCACCTGGAATGTCAATTCGCTCAAGGTGCGTTTGCCGCATTTGCTGCAATGGCTACAGAGCAATCCGGTGGACCTGCTCGGCCTTCAGGAACTCAAATTGACCGACGATGTATTCCCGATTCAGGCACTGGAAGAAGCGGGTTACGGTGCGGTGTTTGCCGGTCAAAAAACCTACAACGGTGTGGCCATCCTGTACAAAAAGTCCACCATGCCGGCACCGATGGATGTTGAGGTGAACCTGCCCTCCTACCCCGATGAACAACGGCGCGTGATTGCCGCCACATTCGGAGACCTGCGGTTCATCAGCGCTTATGTGGTCAATGGTTCGGAAGTTGGATCCGACAAGTTTGAATACAAAAAAGCTTGGCTCGATGCGCTGATCAAGGATTGCACCCACTGGATGAGCCTCTACCCACAGTTGGCCCTGGTTGGCGATTTTAACATTGCACCAGACGACCGTGATGTGCACGACCCCAGTGCATGGGCAGGTCAAGTGCTCTGCTCGGACGACGAGCGAAACCGATGGAAGGCTTTGTTAAGCCTGGGTTTAACCGATAGCTTTCGCCTGTTTGAACAGCCTGAAAAAACTTTTTCCTGGTGGGACTACCGCATGCTGGGTTTCCAGAAGAACAAAGGCCTGCGAATTGACCATGTTCTGCTGTCCGAGCAACTTGCCAAGCGGTGCACAGCCAGCGTGATTGACCGTACCCCTCGAAAGTGGGAGAAACCCTCCGACCATGCGCCGGCCATCGCCACCTTGGGCGCATAGCAGTTCAAGCGCCTTGAATACACAAGGATTTACCCCTTATTCGAGGGATTAGTTCGAGTTAACGCGTGGGAGCATGATGGAGTTGTTGACCCTCCCCCCCCACGCATCATGAACTTGAAAACCTTGCCACTGGCGAAACAAATCAGCATTGCAGGCGCTGCCTTGGTTGCGCTCATCGTTTTCGGATTGGTTGCCACGGCAGCCTGGTTCAGCAGTCACCAAGCGGAATTAACGGCTGAGCGAACCCTGGCCGGACAGGCCGACAATTTGCGCCGGTCCATGGAGATCGCGTATCAACTGTCTGAGGAGTCAACCACCCGGCTGGCCGACCTTTTTGAGTCCCGCTTCAAAGGCGAGTTTGTGGCCAACCCAACGCAGACGGTGACCCTGGGCGGTAAAGAAATTCCACAGATCATTGTTAACGGCCAAACCATCACCGGTCAATACAGCTTCGTTGACAACTTCACCGACACCACGGGCGGTATTGCCACTGTGTTCGTCAAGGTGGGTGAAGATTATCTGCGTGCATCCACCAGCCTGAAAAAGGAAGACGGCTCGCGCGCGGTGGGCACCATGCTGGACCGCAAACACCCCGGTTATGCAGCGGTGAAAGCGGGCAAGACCTACATTGGCGAAGCGGTGCTGTTTGGCAAACGCTACATGACCAAATACCTGCCTGTAAAAAGCAGCGATGGCAAGACGGATTTCATCCTGTTCATTGGCTTTGACATGGACAAGCTGTTTGGCCAATTGAAGAACACCGTGCTGTCCACCCGCGTGGGCGACAGCGGCGTTCCCTTCGTGTTGTACACCGAAGGGTCCAAAGCCGGTGAGTTGTTGATTCATGAAAACCTGCAAGGCAATGCCCTCCTGAAACAAGCTGAAAGCCAACCAGCGGTGGCCGCCTTGATGGAGCGGATCAAACAGGACAGCAGCGGCACACTGGACATGGACTGGACCAACCCGGTGAGCAACAAAGCCGAAAGCCTCTTTGTGGCCTACAGCAAAAGCCCGATGTGGGCCGGCGCCACAGTGATTGCACCAGCGGTCAAATCCGAAATTTTCGGCCCGATTTACAAACTGAGTGGCCTGCTGATTGCCTTGGGATTGATTGCCAGCATTGGCATTGCAGTGGCCTTGTATTGGGTCACCAACACCCTCACCGCATCCACCAAAGGCTTGACCGCATTGGCATTGCGACTGGGCAACGGCGACATGACCGCCCGTGCCGATGAGCAGGTGACCAACGGCACCGCTGCAACCAAAAACGAAATCAGTCTGCTGGCGCGCAGCATGAACCGCATGGCTGACAGTATGGAACAAGCCTTGGCGGCCGTCAAAGAAAGCACCGAGCGCGTGCAATCGGCCTCTGAAAACCTGGTACAGACCAGTGATGAGTTGAGCAAAGGCGCAGCTTCGGAAAGCGATGCGGCGTCAGGCATGGCTGCGGCTGTGGAAGAAATGTCCTCTTCAATCGCCAGTGTGGGCGACTCTGCAACCGAAGCCAAAGACGTGACCTACAAAGCACGTCAACTCGCCAACGACGGCCTGGGGGCCATCAACTCGGCCAACCAACAAATGCACCAAATTTCTGACAATGTACAAAGCACTGCATCGGTGATTCAGCAGTTGGGTGAACAGTCCCGTGAAATCTCGGAAATTGCGCTCATCATCAAGGGCATTGCCGAGCAGACCAATTTGTTGGCGCTGAATGCGGCGATTGAAGCAGCGCGGGCGGGTGAACAGGGGCGAGGATTCTCTGTGGTGGCCGATGAAGTTCGCAAACTGGCGGAGCGCACTCGCAAATCCACCGATGACATTCACGGCATGATTGAAGCCATCCAGAAGAGCTCTGAAGTGGCGGTGAACAACATGGAAATGGCTGTCGACAGTGTAGAAAAAGGTGTTCAACTGGTGGACCGGGCAGGAAGCGCCATGCAGCAAATCACCACCGATTCCTCGTCCGTGGCGCATGCCGTGGAAAACATTCACGCAGCGCTTCAACACCAAAACCAAGCGTCCAACAGCATTGGTCAACAGGTTGAAGTGGTGGCCCGGCTCTCTGAGAGCAATTTGGACATGGCCCGCCAAGCCAAAAGCGCGGTGGACGGCTTGAAGGGTGTGGCCAGTGACCTGTCAGCGATTTTGAAGCGATTCCAGGTCAAAGGCGGATCGTCACAGTAAGTGCAACCATCAACCCCGATCAGTCCAGGTCCTTCACATCAATGTGCAGGTCCTGGATTTTCCGGGTGATGGTGTTTCGACCAATACCCAGCCTTTGTGCAGCTTCAATCCGCTTGCCATGCGTGGCCTTCAGCGCAGCCTGAATCACGGTGGTTTCAAATTGGGCAGTCAGGATATCCATGACTTGGGGTTCGCCCCGCTCCAACGCCTTTTCCGCTTCTGCAAACAACAGGTCCAGCCAACCACCACTGGCCGATGAAGCGATTGGGTTTTCTGTAGGCTCGACCACTGGGTACCGACCCGCCGAATAACCGCTTAGGGGTGGTTCAGCGGCTGACAACGCAACCTCGGGTGACGACAATCCGGGCGCACCCAGGTCCGAGCCCCGATAAAGCTCTGCTGTTCGCCCGGGTACAGCAAGCTCAGGCGTTGAGCCCGGTGATGTGCCTGGCTTGATTTCTGGCGGCAAGTCCCGCACTTCCACCAGTTGGGCTGGCGCCATGACCGTAATCCAGCGGCACACGTTTTCCAGTTGGCGCACGTTGCCCGGAAACGGAAACGATTGCAAACTGAGCAAAGCGGCATCCGATAGGCGCTTGGTCTCTGTGCCCAGTTCTTTGGCCGAAACACTCAAAAAATGGCGGGCCAACAGTGGAATGTCCTCAGGCCGTTCACGCAAGGGGGGCAAGCGCAAACGAATCACATTCAGTCGATGGTACAAGTCTTCCCGGAACAGCCCCTGCTTCACGCGCTCGTCCAGATTTTGATGTGTGGCGGCAATCACCCGCACATTGGCCTTGATGGGCTGTTGACCACCCACCCGGTAAAAATGACCATCAGACAGCACCCGAAGCAAGCGTGTTTGCAACTCGGCTGGCATATCCCCAATTTCATCGAGAAACAGCGTGCCGCCTTCGGCTTGTTCAAAACGCCCCCGGCGCTGGGCTTGTGCACCGGTGAAAGAGCCCCGCTCATGGCCAAACAACTCTGACTCAAGCAAGTCTTTGGGAATGGCCGCCGTATTCAAGGCGATGAAAGGCTGGGAAGCTCTTGGACTGTGTCTGTGCAAGGCCCTGGCAACCAGCTCTTTGCCGGACCCCGACTCACCGGTGATCAACACCGTGACGTTGGACTGTGACAGGCGACCAATGGCGCGAAACACCTCCTGCATGGCAGGTGCCTGGCCCAGTATTTCCTGCGCCGCCACAGCGGGCTCTTCCGAAAAAGTTTCGGTTTGGGACTCCCGCACCGCGCGCAGAATCAACTCCACCGCTTTTTCAATGTCAAAGGGTTTGGGCAAATACTCAAAGGCCCCGCCCTGAAAAGCGGCGACAGCACTGTCCAGGTCGGAGTATGCCGTCATGATGATGACGGGCAAATCCGGGTGACTTTCACGCACCTTGTTCAACAGGTTCAGGCCACTTTGACCGGGCATCCGGATATCAGACACCAACACCTGGGGCGTTTCCTGTTCAAGACGACTCAACACCTCGGCTGCCGAGGCAAAGATTTCGCAAGGGATGCCTTCGCGCGAAATGGCTTTCTGCAAAACCCAACGAATGGAATGGTCGTCGTCTACAACCCAGATAGGACGCATCAATTTTGCCTCTTTTAGGCCACCTCAATTTGACGCGTTTTCAAATTGCAGTGGCAATATGACTTTGAATAATGTTCGGCCGGGTTGTGAGGCACATTCAATGGTGCCTTCATGTTGTTGCACAAATGTTTGCGCCAGAGTCAAACCCAGTCCGCTTCCGCCTTCACGTCCCGACACCAGCGGATAAAAAATTCTGTCCACAATGTCCGCCGGAATACCGGGTCCGTTGTCCACCACTTGCAAATCTAATGCCAAGCGGTGTTGTTTGCGGTTTAGGGTAACACGACGCACCACTCTGGTGCACAAACGGATTTCCGCGGTACCTTCAGCAATCTGTGGCGCCAACGCCTGAGCAGCATTGCGCACAATGTTCAGCACCGTCTGAATCAGCTGTTCAAAGTCGCCCAGAAACTCGGGAATGGAGGTGTCGTAATCGCGGACAATCCGCAGGCCTTTGGGATGCTCGGCCAGAATGACTGAACGCACCCGTTCACACACCTCATGGATATTCATCATCACGGCGATGTGGGGTTTGCGGTGGGGGGCCAGAAGCCGATCAACCAAGGTTTGCAGCCGGTCCGACTCTTTGATGATGACTTGTGTGTATTCCTTGAGATCGGCTGAATTCAATTCGATTTCAAGCAACTGTGCTGCACCACGGATTCCACCCAAGGGGTTCTTGATTTCATGGGCCAGGTTACGAATCAACTCTTTGTTGGCGATGGATTGGTCCATCATGCGGGCTTCGCGATCCACCTTCATTTGCTGCTCGATTTCCCGCAGTTCCATCAAGGTGAGATCACCCAGGGTATCTGGGCGAGACAAGGTCACGTGCACGTGCTCAGTGGAGCCATTGGCACGAACCAACTCAAAAATTTGACGTTTGATGTCGAATGGGTCGGCTTTAAAGCGGGACAAAAACTCACGGAAACCCATGCTGTCTGAAAACAAGGCCAGCATGGCCTGCCCATCCAGGCTGCGGCGAGACATGTCCAACAGGGATTCCGCGCCCGAGTTTGCATACACCACGACCCCTTGGGGATCAATCACCACCACCGCAGTGGCCAGCAGGTCCAGTCCTTGAAATCGCTCTTTGCTCATGCGCCCTCATGGTCGTCAATCGGAAAGTCGAATCAGCTCCGCTTTCAGAATGTCGATGTTTTCATTGGTTGTTTTAATGTCTTTTTCAAGCCTTGCTGTGCGGTCAAGGTACTTTTGGTAGTTCTTTTCATTGCCCAGCCGGTCTGGCTGGCCACCTTTGTATTCGTCTTGCAGGGACTTGAGCTTGCCTTCTTCCAACCGCAGTTCTTCCTGCAAAATTTTCATGCGATCGTCTTTGGCATTAAAGTCTGCCGAGGTTCGAGCGTCGAGGCTGGCTGTTTTGCGCGCTGAAGAGCCACCACCGTTGCCCACCCCGGTTTTCGAGGCCGACTTGGGGGCTGGAACCACGGTGATCGGGTTAAGGTTCAATGGCACACACCCTTGCCCACTGTCCGAGTTCTGATAGGTTCGAACCCCATCCGCGGCCGTGCACACAAACATCTCAGTGCCCTTGCCGTGTACAGCCGTGGCCATCAACAAGGCGCCACCCGCCAAACACCATGGTTTACAAAAGGCATCAGCAAAACCTCTCATGATTCAACCCCGATCTTGTTGCTTTGACCCTGCCATGATAAATCATGCACCCAAGGCGTCACTCCCTCACCGGGGCGAAGGATGATGCCATTTGGGGGGCAAACCGCTTGTCCTGAACCATGGCGCAGAAAAAAGCCCTGCACAAGGCAGGGCTTTTTTGCACACCGATTTCGATGAACCTCGCCGATTACAGGGCGTAGTACAGATCGAACTCGATGGGGTGTGGTGTCATGCGGAAACGCTGAACTTCTTCCATCTTCAGGGCGATGTAAGCGTCGATCATTTCCTTGCTGAACACACCACCGCGAGTCAGGAACTCGTGGTCGTTTTGCAGGCATTCCAGCGCTTGTTCCAGGCTGTGGCACACGGTTGGAACCAATGCGTCTTCCTCGGGGGGCAGATCGTACAGGTTCTTGGTCGCAGCTTCGCCAGGGTGAATCTTGTTCTGAACACCGTCCAGACCAGCCATCAACATGGCAGAGAATGCCAGGTAGGGGTTGGCCATGGGGTCCGGGAAGCGAGCCTCAATGCGGCGACCCTTGGGGTTGGCCACGTGAGGAATGCGGATGGAAGCAGAACGGTTCTTGGCGGAGTAAGCCAACTTCACGGGTGCTTCGTAACCGGGCACCAAACGCTTGTAGGAGTTGGTGGACGGGTTGGTGATGGCGTTCAGTGCGCGAGCGTGCTTAATGATACCGCCGATGTAGTACAGGGCAAAATCGGACAGGCCAGCGTAGCCGTTGCCTGCAAACAGGTTCACACCGTCTTTCCAGACGGACTGGTGAACGTGCATACCGGAACCGTTGTCACCCCACATGGGCTTGGGCATGAAGGTGGCTGTTTTGCCATAGCTGGCAGCAACGTTCCACACGGTGTACTTCAGAATTTGGGTCCAGTCGGCACGCTTGGTCAGTGTGGAGAACATGGTACCGATTTCGTTTTGACCGGCGCCAGCCACTTCGTGGTGGTGCACTTCAACGGGCACACCCTGCTGCTCCAGCAACAGACACATTTCGGAACGGATGTCCTGGAAAGA
The DNA here is from genome assembly GCF_036405155.1 of Limnobacter sp. GTDB lineage: Bacteria > Pseudomonadota > Gammaproteobacteria > Burkholderiales > Burkholderiaceae_B > Limnobacter. The sequence continues at coordinate 648,591 of NZ_DASWYD010000006.1, forward strand.
GTCTACTGGGGGCACGGGGAAGTAACCACCCTTCACGGTTGGACGGTGGCCCAGGTTGCCGTGCTCGTAGTCGATGCCTGTGGACCAGGAGGCTTCTTCGGAATTAATCTTCACGAAGGAACCCTGCATGGAATCGCCCCAAGTGATGGAGTCGAAAATGAAGAATTCGGGTTCTGGACCAAAGTAAGCGGTGTCGCCCAGGCCGGAAGACTTGAGGTAGGACTCAGCGCGGCGAGCGATGGAACGTGGATCACGGTCGTATCCCTTGCCGTCTGTGGGTTCAATCACATCACAGGTCAGGATCAGTGTGGGCTCTTCGCGGAATGGGTCCATGCGAGCGGACTCGGCGTCCGGAACCAGCAGCATGTCGGAGGCTTCAATGCCTTTCCAGCCAGCAATGGATGAACCGTCAAATGCGTGGCCGTGTTCAAACTTGCCCTCGTCAAATTGTTTAACGGGAACAGACACGTGGTGTTCTTTGCCGCGGGTGTCGGTGAAGCGGAAATCAACAAACTTGACTTCGTTTTCCGCAACCATCTTCATTACGTCTTGGGCGGTCGCCATTGAAATCTCCTGGTACGAGGGTGGATAGTGATCTGAAAATTGCTCTGAAGAGGGAACTCTGTCGCAACAGGCGAAACAATAGCATGCGCCGCCTTGGCTATCGCCGGTTGCCGGTTGAATTCGCTCAACGACGTGGCAGCTAAAGCAATCACTATGCCAAGACAGTACCCCCGCAACATCAAGACCAGGCTTCAAGCCCACAGCGACGCACCACAATAGAACGCATTATTTTGGTGCGTAATGCACTATTTCGGTGCTTTTGATGCACTGGTATTGAATGACTATATTGAAATACAATCATGCAATGTTTTACAAAACAAGCCATGCATCATGAATCCCGTTGTCCACGAATTGCTTGAGCGCGCCAAACAACGTGCCCAAGAGCGAGACTTGCCCTACCTGGGGGCACTCACACCCGATGAATCCTGGCAGTTGCTGCAAACAGACGACACAGCCGTGTTGGTCGACGTGCGCACCCACGCCGAAGCGGACTGGGTTGGCCAGGTGAGTTTGTCCTATGACCGCAGTTGCCATGTGGAATGGAGCACCTACCCGGATGGTACCCGCAACCCTGATTTTGTGGCCGAGTTGAAAGCCCGGGTTCAACCCCATCAGATCGTGCTGTTTCTGTGCAGAAGCGGTGTTCGGTCACACCATGCAGCAGCGGCAGCGGCTGAGCAGGGGTACACCCATGCCATCAATATTCTGGAGGGGTTTGAAGGCGACAAAAACGAACATCACCAACGTTCAAGCCAAAACGGCTGGCGCTTCCGGGGTTTGCCTTGGGAGCAGCATTAAGATTCCCAGCGCGCCTTGGCTGAGTCGTCACTGTCCCGCGCCGACACCCAGCGCCCACCGGCTGGTGTTTCTTCCTTTTTCCAGAAGGGGGCTTCGGTTTTCAGGTAGTCCATGATGAACTCGCAGGCCAGAAAGGCTTGCTGCCGATGCGGGCTGGTGCAGGCGGCCAGCACAATCTGGTCTTCCGGTTTCAAAGGCCCCACCCGGTGAATGATCATTGCAGAGAGTATCTCGAACCGGCTATTGGCCACCGCCACGATGTTCTCCAGCGACTTTTCCGTCATGCCCGGGTAATGCTCCAGGGTCATGGTGTGGATGGTGCTGCCGTCATTGAGGTCGCGCACCGTGCCGACAAAGGCTGCCACCGCGCCAATTTGCGGAAGGCCTTGGCGCAGGGCCAACAAACACGCCGACACATCAAAATCGGCCTCTTGCACTTTCACCATGCTGCGTTGAAGTTGCCCGGTTTTGACCATCTCAACCTCCGGTAACCGGCGGGAAGAAAGCAACCTCGGCAGCCGGCGGAATGGGCGTGGCCTCATCGGCCATGTCGTGATTCACGGCTGCACGCAAGCGGCCCACATCCTTCACGGCTTGGGCGAACACAGGGTTCATGGCGCACAAATGGGCTTTCAGGCCGGCCACAGTCGCTGGCTCAAAAGCCTCTTTCACTTGCAAGGTTTCAATGCCGGTCTGCTCCCGAAGGCTGGCAAACAAGCGCACATGGATGGTCATTTCATCAATTCCTGATAAGACACGTAGGGCAACACATCACCGGGTGCCACGGTTTGCCCGGCCATCAAACGCACCACACCGGTGGACTGGTCCAGGGAGGTCAACACCCCCGAACTTTGATTGGCAAATAAGTGGGCAACACCCGATTCTACCCGGACCCGCAAAAACTCCTCACGCCGGGTGTCGGGCCGCAACCAATCGAACTGGGCCGTAACAGGCACCATGCGGGCACGCCAATCCGCGGTTTGCAAGGGCCGACCAGACAGCAAATCTGCAAAAGGCTTGACCACCAATTGAAAAGCCAGGGCGCTGGACACAGGGTTGCCAGGAAGCCCGAAAAACCAGCAGGGACTTCGCCCAGCCCGTTCGATTTTTCCGAAAGCCATGGGCTTGCCCGGCTTCATGGCAACCTTCCAGGCACGAAGCTCGCCCACCTGCTCGACTGCAGGCTTTACATGGTCCTCTTCACCCACGGACACACCGCCCGAGCTGATGATGAGATCGCAATCGGACAGGGATTTTAGAGCCGCCACGGTGTCGGGTAGGTTGTCCGGAACAATGCCCACGGAGCGCACTTCACACCCCAGTTGTTTCAACAAGCCCAACCACACAAATTCGTTGGAGTTGTAAATTTGACCAGGCTCAAGCGGTGAGCCTGGGTTTTTCAGCTCACTGCCAGTGACCATGACCCCAGCCTGAAGCGGGCGGTACACCGGCACTTCTGCAATGCCAATGGATGCCAGCAGCGCCACTCGGACTGCATTCAACACTGCGCCGGCCTCCACCACCACCTGGTCACGGGCAATGTCTTCACCCGCGCGCCGTATCCAGTCGTTCAACTTGGGCAGACCCTTGAAGCGCACCCGACCATCGTCCAGCAATTCAGTGTCCTCTTGCATCACGATGGCGTCAGCGCCAAGCGGAATGGGCGCACCCGTGAAAATGCGGGCCACAGTGCCCGGCTCCAACGGTTCTGGTGTCTGGCCAGCGGGAATGCGCTGGGATACCGAGAACTCCAAGCCCTGCAAAAAGTCGGCGCAACGAACGGCATAACCGTCCATGCCGGAATTGTCGTGCTGCGGCACGGCAATGGCCGACCGCTGTGAGGCGGCCAATACACGGCCATACACCTGCTTCAACGGCAGTGTTTCAACCAGCGCTTCGTGCTGCTGGGCCAGCGGCCACAGTTGCATCAACAGTTCGTCAAGCTCAATCATGCGTTTTACCCACAATGCGGGCCAGAATGAATTGCGCAATGGCTGGCGGATCATTCAGGGGCAACACCGGCAGCCCTTTGCAGTCCATGGCTTGATCCGACGCCACAGCAATGATATTGGGGTCTTGAGGATACAACAGCGGTTTGCCGTTTGCAGCGCGGTACACCTCAATTTTGGGAATGCTGGCGCGTTTAAACCCTTCGACAATCACCAAATCACAAGGCGACAGCCTCGTTAACTGCTCTTCCAGTGTGGGCTCAGCTTCGTCACGCAATTCGTGCATCAACACCCAGCGGCGATCGGCAGTGATCAACACCTCATACGCACCAGCCTCGCGATGGCGATAAGAGTCCTTGCCCGGTCGATCAATGTCGAAATCATGGTGGGCATGTTTGATGACGGACGTTCTCACGCCTCGGCTCGTGATGAGTGGAATGAGTTGTTCGATCAGTGTCGTTTTGCCAACGCCGGAAAATCCGGCAAATCCAAAAACCTTGGGCACGTCTGCATCCTTCAATAAAACTGTCTTTCAATCAAAAGTGCCCGTTGCTGCCCCGACTCCTTGAGGATGTCGGCTGTGGGGCGGGCATTGCAACGAATCAACACATCAAAGCGCGCACCGCATTGTGGTGCCTCGGCGGGCCATGCCGGGCTGGTGGCCAGCAAATCGCCCCCATAACGCTGCACCAGCATGCGCGACACGGGCAAACCAATGCCACTGCCCCGCCCTGCCAGCTTGGTGGTGTAGAACATCTGAAAAATCAGTGGCAGACGCTCTGGCTCAATGGCTTGTCCGTTGTTGCACACCGACACCACAATGCCCTCTGACCCATCGGCCCAATCCTGGTCGCGGGTTTGAATGTCAATACGGCGTGTGCCCGCCTCCGGCGTGGAGTCATCCACTGTTTCCAGCGCATGTGCCGCATTGATGAGCAGGTTCACCATGATTTGCTGCAATTCGGTTTTGCTGATTTGCACCCACCGCGTGGCTTGGAAATCGACATTGACCTGTGCACGGGCATTGCTCAATTCGGATTTGGCAAACAGCACACTGTCCTGAATCACTTCCCGCACATCCAGACTGGCCGTGTAGGAAGCAAATTCATCGGGCCGACAAAACTGCAACAACTTTTGGACGATCTGGCGCATGCGCTGAATCTGTTCATCCAGCATGCGCAGCGTTTTCTGGGTGTCCTCTGGGGTGGCCGACATTCGCAACAAATCCAGATGCCCCATCATGATGGCCAGCGGGTTGTTGAATTCATGTGCAATACCCGCCGTGAGTTGGCCCATCACAGCCAATTTTTCAGCGGCCAACAACTGCTCCACGGCCTGGTGCAGTTTCTGGTTGGCGGCATGCAGGTCCGCAGTCCGCTCATTCACCCGCGCATCCAGATCGGCATTCAAGCTTTCCAATTCCCGGCGTCGTTGCTCCAACTGGTCCAGCAATGCATCAAAGTGCTCTGCCAAATCCGCAAATTCGTCGGCCCGCTTCAGGTCGCCCACACGGGCCTGAGTGTCGCCCTGCTCTTGCCGACTCATGATGTAGTTCATGCGCCGCAGCGGGTAGAAAATGCCCGAAACCAAACGGGCCACCATGACGCTGCCCACCCCCATGGCCGACAGCACGGCCAGAAAAAACAGCACAGCAAGCTGCTTTCGAATGGCTGCATAAGGTGCTTCCAAAAAGCCCACATACAGCATGCCAATGCGTGAACCATCCGGGCTAACCAGCGGCGCATACGCCGCCAAATACCAATCGTTGACCACGAAAGCTCTTTCCAGCCACACCTGGCCGCGCCCCAGCACGGTTTCCCGCACTTCCTCAGACACACGGGTGCCCAGCGCACGGGTTTGGTCTGAACGACGAACGGTGGTGGCCACCCGAACATCTTCCAGAAAAATGGTGGCTGTTCCAAAGGAGCCTTCGAGCAAAGTGTCTGGGGAATAAATCAGGTTGTTGAGGTTGTCCACCATCGCCAGGTTTTTGTTCACCAAAATGCCTGCCTCGATGTAACCCATCAGCCGTCCATCCATGTACTGCGGGTGGTGAAATTGAAGCATCAAGCCACGGTGCTCCACCGTTTTGTCCGAGGGTTTGGCATTGGGTGTGTCCACCACGGGCTGTGCCGCCAACTGGGCCAGCGCTGGTGAAATGCGCTGCATCTCGTCCTCGCTCATGAGAACCACCTGACGGCTGGAATCCCGACGCCGAATTTCCTTCAAGGTTGTCGAGTCGACCGAGTAGACCGAGTGTGCAGGCGACGAGGCTGACACCTCACCATTCAAACCGATGAAGCGAACGTACGAGAATTCTTGTTGTTTGCGAAGCCCATCCAGGTCTGCATCCTCCAGACGCCCGGCATTTTTTTGCAGCACGTTGCGCACGTAGGCACTGTCGGCCCACGCTTTCAGCGCCAAGAGTTTCGTGTCTTGTAAATCCACAAACACCTTTTCGGCCAACACCAAGTCGCTGCGAACTTTGGAAATCAGTATTTTGTTGTAAGCCGCTTGTCCAGCCGACCACACCAACATGGCCACCACTGGAATCAATACCAACAGGGGGATGCCGGCAGTCACCAGCAATTTGGTTTTGACGGTCCAGTGGCTTGGCCAGAAATGGCCTCGGGCTGGGCTTGGGCGGGTTTCTATTCTTGACTCCACGCCATGCACTTGCGTTCAAGGGTTTTGCGGGACACACCCAGCCTGCGCGCCGCTTCCGACTTGTTGCCCTGGCAGGCACTCAGCACCTTGAGAATGTGCGTCTTTTCCACTTGCTCCAGCGACTCGTTGGACACGGACAATTCACTGAGCTCGGGTGCATCGTCCATGTTGAGGTTCAATGGCAAATCTTCTTTGGGGAAATACCCAAGGATAAGAGACCGCTCAATGAAGTTTCTCAGTTCACGCACGTTGCCTGGCCACTCGTAGGCTTGCATGCGCGCCATCAAATCCGCACTGATGGGCAACGGATCGATGCGCAGCTTTCTTGAAAAAATCTGAATGAAATAATTGGCGAGCAAACCCACATCATCGGGGCGTGTGCGAAGCGGCGGCATTTCAATCGGCAGTACTTGCAGGCGGTAGTACAGGTCCTGACGGAAGCGCCCACGCTTCACCTCGATGTCCAGGTTCACATTGGTGGCCGCGACAATGCGCACATCCACATCGACTTCCCGATTGCTGCCCACTGGCCGTATGCGGCGGTCTTCCAACACTCGCAACAATTTGGTTTGCATGCTCAGGGGCAGTTCACCAATTTCATCCAGAAACAAGGTGCCGCCCTGTGCATAGTAAAACAGGCCTTGGTGCGCATCGGTTGCACCGGTGAACGAGCCTTTCACATGCCCAAACAATTCGCTTTCAATCAACTCGGGGGAAATGGCACCACAATTAACGGGCACAAAAGGCCGGTCACTGCGCCGGCTCATGCTGTGCAGGGTTCTGGCCAACACCTCTTTCCCTGAACCTGATTCACCAGTGAGCAACACGGTTGAATCGGTGGGGGCAACCTTGGCCACCAGCTTTCGCAATTGCCGGATCATGGGGCTTTCACCCACCATGACTTGATCGTTCTGCTGAAGGCTCGAGACAGCACGTTTCAAGACGAAGTTTTCGCGCTTCAAGCGGTTTTGGTCGGCCGCACGGTCCAGCGCATACCAAAGCTGGTCGATGCGAAAGGGTTTTTGAAGGAAGTCCTGCGCGCCAGCTCGAAGTGCGCCGATGGCAGTGTCCATGTCGGCATAACCGGTGATGAGGATGACGTCGCCTTCATACCCACCCTGACGCAGCTCGTTGAGCCAATCCAAACCGCTGCGACCCGGCAAGCTGACATCCAACACGATGGTGCTGTAGTCATTCTGTTCAAACAGGGCTTTGGCCATTTCAACAGAGCCTGCGGTGTCGACCCGTGCAAAACGGGTCTCCAGCGCCTTCTCAAGAAAATGCCGCATGCCCGGTTCATCATCGACAGCCAACGCCGACAGGCCCTTGCGCGGGGCCAAGGGGCTGCCGTGTTCGTCGATGGAGGCTATGCTGTCAAGCGTGATGGGGATGCTGCTCAAAACGATTGGAGAATCAAAGGGTTCACGATGGCCTTATTGTTCACCAATGCGGTGTCACCCGCAAGTTAGGGAAATCCTATCAATCGTTTGAAAGCGATTTACAACAATTGCTTACAACTGGGTGTGCGTCGCAATGAACTGCTTCACAGCATCCACGGAAATCGGCATGTTCACCACCCGCTGCGGCAACTGTTCGATGCCCTCAAACGCCTTGGGGACCGGCGGAACCTGCCCGGTGGCCTCTTCGATGGTTTCAGCAAACTTCACCGCCAGTGCGGTCTCCAAAACGACCATGGGCACACCCGCTTCTACAAATGGCTTGGCCACTTTGACTGCATCGGCGGTGTGCGTGTCAATCAATGTGCCAGTGCGCTGGTACACCTCGCGAATGGTATTCAGACGGTCGGCATGACTGGAGCTACCCGACACAAACCCGTACTTGGACTCCACTTCCTTGAACCGTGGGTCTGCCGACAGATCGAACTTCCCGTCTTTGGCCAACTGGTCCCACAAGGCTTTCAGAGCCTTGGGGTCACGGCCCACCAAGTCGTATACAAAGCGTTCAAAATTGGACGCCTTGGAAATGTCCATGGACGGGCTGGACGTGATGTAGGTTTCCTTCGACGTGCGGGGCCTGTACACACCCGTTTTGAAAAACTCGTCCAGCACGTTGTTTTCGTTGGTGGCCACCACCAGCTTGCGAATGGGCAAACCCATCATTCGGGCAATGTGCCCCGCCAACACGTTGCCGAAGTTGCCCGAAGGCACTGCGAACGACACTGGGTCGCCCACCTTGGCAGCCACGCGCAAATAGGCGTTGAAGTAGTACACCACCTGGGCAGAAATGCGGCCCCAGTTGATGGAGTTCACCGTGCCAATTTTTTGACGATTTTTGAAGCTCAGGTCTTCTGACACGGCTTTGACGATGTCTTGGCAATCGTCAAACAACCCCTCAACAGCGATGTTGAAAATGTTGGGGTCCTGCAGGCTGTACATTTGCGCACGCTGAAATGCACTCATTTTTCCTGCTGGGCTCAACATGAACACGCGCACGCCTTTTTTACCGCGCATGGCGTATTCAGCCGCGGAGCCTGTGTCGCCGCTGGTGGCACCCAAAATATTGAGTTCCTGGCCAACGCGTGCCAACTGGTATTCAAATAGATTGCCCAGCAACTGCATGGCCATGTCTTTAAAAGCCAGCGTGGGGCCGTTGGACAGCTCCAGCACCTTCATGCCGTCAAACAACTCGCGCACGGGCGTGATGGCCTTGCTGCCGTAAACTGCCTCGGTGTAGGTTTTACCAGTCAGGGCCTTCAAGTCGGCTTCAGGAATGTCGGTGGCGTAGTGCTTGAGCACTTCAAAAGCCAGCTCACCGTAGCTCAGGCCCTTCCAGCTTTCCAGCGTCGCAAGGCTAACCTGCGGATAGTGTTCGGGCACGGCCAAACCGCCATCCGGCGCCAGGCCTTCCAGCAAAATTTCAGAAAAAGATTGGGGTTGCATGCCCCCACGGCTGCTGAAGTATTTCATTTCAGCTCAAATCCTCTACACGAATGCGGGCCACCGACCCATGAACGGTGGGCAGGGCCTCAATGGCCGCAATGGCTTTGTTCACATCGCCCTCAATGCAGCGGTGGGTCAACAGCACAATTTCCGCGGTGTTGCTTTCATCATTGGCCTGACGCTGAATCATCGCTTCAATCGAGATGTGGCCCTTCGCCAAAATCTGCGTGAGTTCGGCCAGAACACCCGGCTTGTCATCCACTTTCAAGCGCATGTAAAACGCTGTTTCCACCTTGTCCATCGACAACACGTCGGATTGGGCAATGCGGTCTTTCTGGAAGGCCAGCACTGGTGTGCGGCTGTCCAACGGAGCGTCCTTCAGGCGAGCAATTTCGATCAAATCGGCCACCACCGCCGATGCGGTCGGCAAGCTGCCGGCACCCGGGCCGTAAAACAGCGTCGGGCCCACGGCATTGCTTTTCACCAGCACAGCGTTCATGACACCTTCCACGTTGGCGATAAGGCGTCGGGCGGGGATCAGCGTTGGATGCACGCGCAGTTCCACACCCGCGGCGGTGCGTTTGCTGATCCCCAAAAGCTTCACGCGGTAGCCCAGTTGCTCCGCAAATTCAATGTCTTCCTTGGTCAGCTTTGTAATGCCTTCCACATAGGCTTTGCTAAAACTCACAGGCACACCAAAGGCCAAGCTGGATAGCAAGGTGATTTTGTGGGCGGCATCGATGCCTTCAATGTCAAACGTGGGGTCGGCCTCGGCATAACCCAAGGCTTGGGCTTGCGCCAGCACGTCGGCAAAAGGCAGGCCCTTGTCCCGCATTTCAGACAAAATGAAATTGCAAGTGCCGTTGATGATGCCAGCCACGTATTCAATCTGGTTGGCGGCCAAACCTTCCTTGATGGCCTTGATCACGGGAATACCGCCCGCCACTGCGGCTTCGAAGGCCACCATCACGCGGGCTTTTTCGGCCGCTGCGAAAATTTCGTCGCCATGCACAGCCAGCAAAGCCTTGTTGGCCGTCACCACATGCTTGCCCGCTTCAATCGCAGCCAGCACCACCTTTTTGGCAATGGTGTAGCCGCCGATGAGTTCAACCACCACATCGATGTCGGGGCGGCTCACCAAGGCGAACGCATCGTTGGACACCTCCACACCCGGACCGGCCAGTTCACGGGCCTTGTCCACATTCAGGTCGGCAATGGCCTTGATTTCAATGGGAAAACCCACGCGGCGCGTGATTTCGTCCGCGTTCATGTTCAGCACATTGAAAGTGCCTGAGCCCACGGTGCCCAGGCCGACCAGGGCCACTCGGAGAGGTGTTGTCATAGTGTTCAACCAGCGTGTTTTTTACGGTAACTGTCCAGGAAACGTGCAATTCTACCCATTGCATCGGTCAGGTCATCGGTGTTGGGCAGGAAAACAACCCGGAAATGATCGGGCGTTGGCCAATTAAAGCCTGTGCCCTGCACCACCAACACCTTTTCGGCCTCCAGCAACTCCAGCACAAAGCGCTGGTCGTTCTGGATGGGGTACACCTTGGGGTCCAACCTTGGAAACAGGTACAAAGCTGCTTTGGGTTTTACGCAGCTCACGCCGGGGATCGAGGTGATGAGGTCGTAAGCCAGGTCACGCTGACGGGCCAAACGTCCACCAGGGCCAACCAGGTCGTTGACGCTTTGATAGCCACCCAGCGAGGTCTGAATGGCGTATTGGCCAGGCACGTTGGCACACAGGCGCATGGAGGCCATGATGTTCAAACCATCGATGTAATCGGTGGCGTGGCGCTTGTCGCCCGAAATGACCATCCAGCCCGCACGGTAACCACAAGCACGGTAATTTTTGGACAAACCATTCATGGTGATGAACAGCACATCATCGGCCAGCGAAGCAATCGAGGTGTGTTCCGCACCGTCGTACAGCATCTTGTCGTAAATCTCATCCGCAAAAACAATGAGTTGATGCTGACGGGCAATCTCGATCATCTCCTTCAACAGGCTTTCCGGATACAACGCACCGGTTGGGTTGTTGGGGTTGATGATGACCAAGGCCTTGGTCTTTTCCGTGATTTGTGCACGCAGGTGGTTCAGGTCAGGGTACCAGTCGGACTGCTCATCGCACAGGTAATGGCGTGGCGTTCCACCGGCCAGGCTGACTGCAGCCGTCCACAGGGGGTAATCGGGCGCGGGCAACAACACTTCGTCGCCATTGTTGAGCAAACCTTGCATGCTCATCACAATGAGTTCGGACACGCCATTGCCCACAATGATGTCGTCCAGCGTAACGCCCTTGATGTTCTTTTGCTGGCAGTAGTGCATGATGGCCTTGCGTGCCGCGAACAACCCCTTGCTGTCGCTGTAACCACTGGCTGCGCCGAGGTTCAAGATCACGTCTTGACGGACTTCATCCGGCGCTTCAAAACCGAACGGCGCAAGGTTACCGATGTTGAGCTTCAGGATGCGATGCCCCTCCTCTTCCAGCTGGCGCGCTCGCTGCATCACCGGACCGCGGATGTCGTAGCACACGTTCGCCAATTTGGCCGATTTGAGGATGGGTTTCATGTTGACCTGTTATTTCCGTGGTTGGGTGGTGAAAGGCTTTGCGGCCCACCTATTGCGGGAAGCAAAGTCTTATAATTTAACCGTTTAAGGCCCGCCGCGACAAGGCTGGGCCTGTTCCCGGAGCATCTTTCGAATGAAATTTCAACCCGAAGCCTTGGGCGCCGCGCTGGTGGTTCAAGCGTACGACGAACAGGGTGTGGTCATTAGCGGCGTGCAATACCAGCACAGCGTGGTGTTTGGTGTGGACAGGGCGCCATTGGCTTGGCCCAAAACAGGTGCAGAGCCCATCAACCTCGATGACGCCGAGTGGATATTGGGTCAATGCCCACCGGGCATGGAGGTGTTGCTCTTGGGCACCGGGCCAAAGCAGGTTTTCCCGCCAGTCGATGTCCGCCGTCACTTCCTGAACAAGCGCTGCCCCGTGGAATTCATGGACAGCCAAGCGGCCGCCCGCACCTACAACATTCTCGTCGGCGAGGGCCGACAGGTCGTGGCCGCCCTTCTTCTTTAAGGCCACTCATGACCCTGCATGCCTTTGGCTTGGTAATCACCGGTGTATTGCTCAACGCCGTTGCCCAGTTCCTGTTGAAAATGGCCACCAACAAAGTGGGCGTCATCGAGGTGAGCAGTGCCGTCAGCCTGTCAGCCCTGTCAGCCCTGTTTTTTCAATGGCCCATGGTTCTCGGGCTTCTTTGCTACGGTGTTTCACTGCTGGTGTGGTTAATGGCCCTGTCGCGCGTGGACGTGACCCTGGCTTACCCCATGCTGGCCATTGGCTACGTGGTCAACGCAGTGGCCGCTCAGTATTACTTGGGTGAAGTGGTCAGCCTTCAGCGGTGGTTGGCCATCGGCATTATTTTGGTGGGCGTGGCGCTGTTGGCCAGAAGCTGATTTCCCGGCAATTGTCGCCCCAGTTGCGATCGACACCGCAAAACCTGTGGTTATACTGAGTTGGTGTTTTAAACCAACCCGCTTGATCCATCAAGCGTGCACGACCACCAGGAGTTTTGACGTGTCGATCGAACTGAACAGCAAAGTACCCGACTTCACAGCCGCCAGCACGGGCGGTGAATTCAAGCTGTCTGCCCACAAGGGCAAATCGCTGGTTCTTTACTTTTACCCCAAAGACAACACACCGGGCTGCACCACCGAGGGTGAAAATTTCCGTGATCTGTATGCGCAGTTTCAGGCAGCAGGTTGCGATGTTGTGGGGGTATCGCGTGACTCCTTGAAAAGTCACGAAAACTTCAAGGCCAAAATGGAATTTCCGTTTGAGTTGATCTCCGACCCTGACGAAACACTGTGCAATTTGTTTGATGTCATGAAAATGAAAAACATGTACGGCAAACAAGTGCGTGGCGTTGAAAGAAGTACCTTTGTTATCAACAAGAAAGGCGCACTGGCACAGGAATGGCGCGGCGTGAAGGTGCCTGGCCACGCGCAAGCCGTGCTTGACTTTGTGAGCACAATGAAGGACTAATACCACATGGGCGCAGGCGTGACGACCCTGCGCAAAACTAGGCTTCCCTCTCTTCTGATCGTTGACATGCCTCTGCCCAAAGAACCCAGCAAACTCGCCACCACACTGACCGACATTCCACCGATACCCGCCACCAAGGCGAACAAACGCGACACGAAAAAATCTGCCCTGGTGCAGCCCCCTGCCAACACAGCCGTTGTGACTGCCAAGGCAAGCACACCCGCCTTGAAACTGGCCAGCAGCAACACCGTGGTAGCCCGCGACGAAAAGCCCGCATCGACCGGTAAATCCAGCAGCACCGCGCACAGCACCCAGTCCAAAACCCGCAAGGGCACCGAGGTGAATCGGTCCAAGCGACAAGTGTCGGGGGCAGGAAAGAAAATTTATGTCCTCGACACCAATGTGTTGATGCACGACCCCACATCCATGTTCCGCTTCGAGGAGCATGATGTGTTCTTGCCCTTGATCACGCTCGAGGAGCTGGACAACCACAAGAAAGGCATGTCCGAAGTGGCCCGCCACGCCCGCCAAGTGAGCCGCTCTCTGGATGCCTTGATGGAGAACGTGGACAGCATTGAACAGGGCGTGCCCTTGAGCAAGCTGGGCAACACGGATGCGTTGGGCCGGCTGTTGGTGCAAACCACCGAGCTGACCGCAGAATTGCCAAAAACACTGCCAGTGGGCAAAGCCGACAACCAGATTTTGGGTGTGGTGTTTGCGTTGGCTCGTCAGCACCCCGACAAAGAAGTCGCCTTGGTGTCCAAGGACATCAACATGCGCATCAAGGCCCGCGCTTTGGGCCTGTTGGCAGAGGACTACTTTAACGACCAGGTGCTGGAAGACCGCGACCTGCTGTACTCGGGCCACCTGGAACTGCCCGCAGACTTCTGGGAAAAAAACAGCAAGGGCATAGAAAGCTGGCAACAGGCTGGTTCGACTTACTATCGGATCAGCGGCCCTGCAGTGAAAGACATGATGGTGAACCAGTTTGTGTACTGCGACACCGGCATGCCCTTGATTGCGCAAGTCATTGAACTGGCCGGCCGCACTGCAGTGCTTAAAACACTGCGCGATTTCAGCCACAACAAAAACAGCGTGTGGGGCATCACGGCCCGCAACCGGGAACAGAACTTTGCGCTCAACCTGCTGATGAACCCCGAGTGCGACTTTGTGACGCTGCTGGGCCAGGCGGGTACCGGAAAAACCCTGCTGGCCTTGGCTGCCGGGCTGTCACAAGTGCTGGAGAGCAAACAATATTCTGAAATCATCGTGACGCGCGCCACGGTGCCGGTGGGCGAAGACATCGGCTTTTTGCCAGGCACCGAGGAAGAAAAGATGGCCCCGTGGATGGGCGCATTTGAGGACAATCTGGAAGTGCTGAACAAACCCGACCCCAGTGCGGGCGATTGGGGAAGGTCCGCCACAGCAGACCTCATTCGCACCAAAATCCGGATTAAGTCGATGAACTTCATGCGCGGGCGCACCTTCATCAACAAGTTTTTGATCATTGATGAAGCACAGAACCTGTCGCCCAAGCAAATGAAGACACTCATCACCCGCGCAGGCCCTGGAACGAAAGTGGTGTGCCTGGGCAACCTGGCGCAGATTGACACGCCCTACCTCACCGAAGGTTCATCGGGATTGACCTATGTGGTGGACCGCTTCAAAGGTTGGCCGCATGCCGGGCACATCACCCTTCAACGTGGGGAGCGTTCGCGGTTGGCCGACTTCGCGTCGGACAACCTGTAAGCGCCAAGCATGGAACGACAAAAAAGGCAGCCGAGACTGCCTTTTTTCATGATGCCATGCACCCGGTTGTGCGGACCCGGTTACTCGCTTTCGGGTTGTGGACCAGCGTAATTTTCAAACTTGGTGTACTGCCCCAGGAAGGTTACGCGAACCGCACCGATGGGGCCGTTACGCTGCTTGCCGATGATGATCTCAGCAGTGCCTTTGTCGGGTGAATCGGGGTTGTACACCTCATCTCGATAAATGAACAGAATCACGTCCGCATCCTGCTCAATCGCGCCAGATTCCCGCAAGTCACTCATCACAGGCCGTTTGTTGGGGCGCTGTTCCAAACCACGGTTCAACTGCGACAGTGCGATCACCGGGCAGCCCAACTCCTTGGCCAAGCCTTTCAAGGACCGGGAAATTTCCGAAATTTCCGTGGCGCGGTTTTCCCCGGGCGATGAAGACCCCATCAACTGCAAGTAGTCGATGATGATCAAACCCAACTGACCGCATTGCCGCGCCAAGCGGCGGCAGCGGGCCCGCACTTCCATGGGTGACAGGGCCGGTGTTTCGTCAATGAACAGTTGCGCATTTTGCATCTTTTCGACCGCGTAGGTCAGGCGGGGCCAGTCCTCATCGTTCAAGCGCCCGGTGCGCAAGCGGTGTTGGTCCAAACGGCCCACCGAGCCCAGCAAACGCATGGCCAACTGTGTGGCCGCCATTTCCATGGAGAACACAGCCACTGCATGGCCCTCTTCCACTGCCACGTGCTCGCCAATGTTCAAGCTGAATGCGGTTTTACCCATCGATGGGCGCCCCGCCACAATGATCAGGTCGCCAGGCTGAAGGCCCGATGTTTTGGCATCCAGGTCGGCAAACCCGGTTGAAATCCCGGTGATGTCATCCTGATTGTCCCGGTGATACAGCTCGTCAATGCGCTCAACGACCTTACCCAACACCGGTTGAAGCTCCTGAAAACCCCCAGCGCCCCTTGCCCCGTCTTCCGCAATCTTGAAAATCTTGCTTTCCGCTTCGTCCAGAATGGCCTTCGTGTCTTTGCCTTGCGGGTTAAGCGCTGAGGTACAAATTTCGTCGGCAATGGTGATCAAACGGCGCAGCACCGCGCGGTCTCGCACAATTTCAGCGTAGCGGCGAATGTTGGCAGCTGAGGGCGTGTTGGTCGCCAGTGTGTTGAGGTATGCCAGGCCACCCACATCGTCCGCCTTGCCGGAGGACTGCAAGGCCTCGTACACCGTGATCACGTCGGCCGGCCTGGAGTTGTCGATGAGCTTGGCGATGTGCTCAAAAATGAGGCGATGGTCGTAACGATAAAAATCATCCGCGCGGATAACATCGCCAATGCGGTCCCAGGCCTGGTTGTCCAACAACAGACCACCCACCACGGACTGTTCGGCCTCCAGCGAATGCGGCGGAACCCGCAAACTGCCCAACTCACTGGCCATGTTGGACGGATTGGGCGACGTGTCAGACAAATAAGCGTTCATGGACAACCGTTGGGAAGGGAAACAGAGACATCACAATAAGAAAAGGCCACCCGCAGGTGACCTTCTCAAAACTTGGGCTGACTTCAGTATAACCGAGACCAGCCTTTGTTTTTTTACCCTTGACCGTGTGGTTAAGGGCAGGAGCTTTATGCAGCTTCGCCAGCCACAACAACCTTCACGTCTACAACCACATCAGGGTGCAGTGCAACGGTCACTGTGTGCTCGCCAGCAATTTTCAGGGCGCCGTTGGGCATGCGGACCTGCGCCTTGCTGACTTGCAAACCGGTGGCTTGCAGTGCTGCGGCAATGTTGTGGTTGGTCACGGAGCCGAACAGACGACCGTCCACGGCAGCCTTTTCGCTCAGTTGAACCACATGGCTGGCCAGCTTTGTACCCAAGGCTTGGGCTTCAGCCAGCTTTTCAGCAGCGGCTTTTTCCAGTTCGGCGCGGCGTGCGGCGAATTCAGCGATGGCTGATTCGGTGGCGCGCTTGGCTTTGCCGTAGGGAATCAGGAAGTTGCGGGCGTAGCCGTCTTTCACGCGAACCACGTCACCCAGTTGACCCAGGTTGGGCATCTTTTCAAGAAGAATAACTTGCATGGTGTTCTCCCGTGCTGCTTAGTGGTTGTCGGTGTAAGGCAGCAGAGCCAGGAAGCGAGCGCGCTTGATGGCTGTGTCCAGCTGGCGCTGATAGTGCGCCTTGGTGCCTGTGATGCGAGCAGGCATGATCTTGCCGTTTTCGCTGATGAAATCCTTGAGGGTCTCGATGTCTTTGTAATCGATCTGCTCAACCTTGCCTACTGTGAAACGGCAAAACTTCTTGCGCTTGAACAAGGGGTTCTGCTGTGGACGACGTCCTTTGCGATCATTCTTACGACCAAAAGCCATAATGTTCTCCAACGGTTTAAGCCCTCTTCACGTGCGCACTGCGCAAACGTGGAAGCGAAGACTTTTTGATGTATGCGAACGAAGAGCCATGAAACCGACCCAAACCCGCTCAACACCCAGTGACAAACCCTCAACCTGGTTGGCTGCTGCACCCAACGCAACTGCGCGGACCGTGCAACGAACCTGTCTGGGTTTGGTGGCCTCCAGTTGGACACTGTCGTGTTCCAACTCGAAATCACACACCGGGAGCCCTGCAGGGGTGTAGCGCAGCACCGACTTCGCAATCAGCTTTGCACTCAGCGTGAACTCATTCACGCCCTGGGGTTCTCGACTTGCCTGCTCTTCCTCCAAATTCATTCAGTGTGGATGCGCGTCAACGATTACTCGTTGTCGTCTGCATCGTCGTCTGAATCGGCGCTGTCGTCACTGGCGGAAGCTGTGGCGGCGGCGGCTTTGCGTTCCTGTTCACGCTGAACTTCTTTCATCATTGGAGAAGGCGCTGTTTCGGCTTTCTTCATTTGAATGGTCAGGTGACGCAGAACAGCATCGTTGAATTTGAATGCGGTTTCGAGCTCTTCCAGAACAGCCTGGCTGCACTCAATGTTCAACAGAACATAGTGGGCTTTGGCCAGCTTCTGAATGGGATAGGCCAATTGGCGGCGGCCCCAGTCTTCATGGCGGTGTACTTTGCCGCCGTTGGATTCGATGATTCCTCGGTACTTCTCAACCATGGCGGGAACTTGTTCGCTCTGGTCGGGATGCACGATGAAAGCAATTTCATAGTGACGCATGGATAGCTCCTGTGGATTTTCCAAAATTGGAAAAGCTTTCACACCCCCGTGGCATGAAAGCAGGTAACCCAAGATTATAGGTCAGTTTTCAGAAGGCAACAAGCCCAAAGGCCGAATTCGACCGTTGGGCTTGTTCAATGAAGGTTTGCGTCGCGATTACTGCGCGAGGCGTTTCTTTTCCATGTCCCGCAGCTCACGGCGCAACACCTTGCCGACCGGGCTCTTGGGCAACTCCTTCATAAACTCCACATGGCGGGGAATTTTGTAGGCGGTCATGTGCTTGCGGCAATGTTCAATCATGGCCTCGGAAGTCAACTCATCGTCTTTTTTGACCACAAACAGCTTCACCGCCTCGCCAGTTTTGGAATCCGGCACGCCAACAGCGGCCGCTTCAAACACACCAGGGTGCAACGTGGCCACGGCTTCAATTTCCTTGGGGTACACATTAAAGCCCGAGACGAGGATCATGTCCTTCTTGCGGTCTGTGATGTAGAAGTAGCCGTTTTGATCCATGTAGGCAATGTCGCCGGTCTTCAACCAGCCATCTTGCGTCAGGATTTCGGCGGTTTCACGGGGCTTGTTCCAGTAGCCACGCATCACTTGTGGACCTTTCACGCACAGCTCCCCTTCCTTGCCCACGGGCAGCTCATTGAAGTCATCGTCCCGAATGGACACCTGCGTGGACGGCACCGGCAAGCCAATAGAGCCGTTGTATTCCTCGTGCAATGGGTTAATGCACACGGCTGGCGAGGCCTCGGTCAAACCATAGGCCTCAGAAAGCCGCGTGCCGGTGGTTTTCTTCCAGCGCTCGGCCACGGAAGGCTCTATGGCAGCACCGCCACCCAGCACCAGCTTGACATGGGAAAAGTCAACCTGTGCAAAGCCCGGCGCATTCAACAAGCCGTTGAACAATGTGTTAACGCCCGTTAGCGCTGTAAACGGCACCGACGCCAGTGTTTTGACAAAAGCCTGCATGTTGCGGGGGTCGGTGATCAACAGGCAATGCCCGCCCACTTTCATGAAAACCAGGATGTTGGCCGTCAAACAGAAGATGTGGTACATCGGCAGGGCCGTGATCGCGATCTCCTTGCCCTCTTCAATGTCCTGATTCAACCAGCTGGACGCCTGCTGAAGGTTGGACACAATGTTGCCGTGGGTCAGCATGGCCCCTTTGGACACGCCGGTGGTTCCGCCGGTGTACTGCAGGAAGGCCAGGTCGTCATGGGTCAGACCAACGGCTCGCAGCTCTTTGCCCCGGCCGCTGGCCAACGCCTTGCGGAAGTTGATCGAACCGGACAATGTAAATTTCGGCACCAATTTTTTGATGTACCGCACAACGACATTCAGCAAGGTGCGCTTGAAGAAACCGTGCATTTCACCAATGGAGGTCACCACCAGGTGCTCCACCGGTGTGTTTTTGATCACTTTCTCCAGCGTGTGCGCCACATTTTCGAAAATGACGATCACTTTGGCGCCAGAATCGCGCAGCTGATGTTCCAGTTCAGTGGGGGTGTACAGCGGGTTCACATTCACCACCACAAAGCCAGCCCGCAGGGCACCCAGCATGGCCACCGGGTACTGAAGCATGTTGGGCATCATGAGGGCAACGCGGTCACCCTTTCGCATGCCCGGCAACGATTGCAGGTAGGCCCCAAAATCGCGGGTGAGTTCGTCCATGCGGGCATAAGTCAATGCCGTGCCCAGGTTGCTGAATGCTGTATTTCCGCCGAACTTTCGGCAAGATTCTTCAAAAATGTCGCGAATTGAACCGTACTGGTTCAAATCAACGTCCTCGGGCACGCCGGGTGGATAACTCTGGATCCATGCCTTGTCTGTCACAGGTGTCTCCTGACTGGAACCGGCTTTTTGATCAAGCAGCCGCCGGTTTTGTGAATAAGCAAATGATGATGAATTCTAATCCACCGGCCTAGCCTGCGGTGTGCTGCGGTTGAAATCCCTGAAATTCGCCATTGAATATTGCGTCCATCAGGGCCAACTCGCGGTCCACAATGGTTTGGAAGAAGTCCTCCGGGCGCTTCAAACTGGCAAACGCGGACAAACCTGCCCGTAGAAAATCGTGGAAATCTTCTAATCCCGCCTTGCGCGCCGCACCACGCGTCATCCGCAGTACCGATGCCAACAAGGGCACCCGCGTGAGCTTGATCAGTGACCTGCCCACATCGGGAATCAACAAAACCTGTTGTCGTCGAACAGCCTGTTCACCCGTCTCCCGAAACAAGGCAACGTAGACCTGCTCTTCAAGTGAAATGCCACTATTTATTTTTAACTTATTCATATTGATGGACATTTTTAAGTCCATGTCTTCAGCCAAATAATCCATGTAAATCACCTTGGTCAGCACTTGGATGGCAGCCTGTGGCAGGTATTTCTCGGCTTTGGGCAGCACCCGCTCGACTTGTTGGTCGCGCTCTCGAAGGTCTCTGGGTGTGTACAGATAATCCAAAAAGAAGCGGCAGGCAGCCTGCGTGTCTTTTTTCTCAAGTAAATCCTGATAAGTGATCTTCAAGCGATTGTTTTGAAATAGCTTTATTTTCATCAAACAATCTGACAGATCAGGATTTTCCAAGGTTGAGCTTCGCATTTGGCGAATGGCCTGTTGCAACGCCAGTGGGCTGGCAGGTGTTGAATTCATGAATTTGGATGATTGAAAAGTGAGGCTTTTGGCGGCTCACTGTGCTGCAGCGCAGCACTCAAAGCCCGTGGTCAAACGCCCCAAAGTATGTTTACATTCGTTAATGGCAAACCCGGAGACAGAGACACCACCATGAATGCCCCTTCCACACACATCGGTCAAGAACTCTCAGCAGCAGAACTGAAAGCGACCTTGGAATCACTGCGTCAAGCCTACCGCATCAACCCCTACCCGAGCTGGAATCAACGTCGAGAGTGGCTACAAAAACTCAGCGACATGATTTATGAAAACAAAATGGCCTTTGCAGAGGCCATTTCGGCAGATTTTGGCTACCGCTCGGCCACGGACACATTGCTGGCTGAAGTGTTCCCCAGCCTGGAAGGCATTCGCCACGCGATCAAGCACGGAAAATCGTGGATGAAAGTGCGCAAACAGGGCGCCAGCATCTGGTTCAAGCCCGGTTCCACTGCCCTGATGCCCCAGCCTTTGGGTGTGATCGGCGTGATTGTGCCGTGGAACTACCCGCTGTTTCTGTCGGCAGGCCCACTGGTGGCAGCGCTGGCCGCTGGTAACCGCACATTCATCAAAATGAGCGAATACACACCCCGGTTTTCAGCCTTGCTGGACCAAAAGCTGACACAGTATTTGGGTCGGGACGTGGTGCAGGTGGTTAATGGTGGACCGGAAGTGGCCGCCGAATTCTCCCGCCTGCCCTTTGACCATATTTTGTTCACCGGGTCCACACCCGTGGGCAAGATGGTCATGAAAGCTGCTGCAGAAAACCTGGTGCCTGTCACCCTGGAACTGGGTGGCAAAAGCCCGGCCATCGTAACCGCCGAAACAGCGGCCAACGATGCACGCCTGAAGAATGCAGTGGGCCGGGTTATTTCGGGCAAGTCCATCAATGCAGGCCAAACCTGCATCGCGCCGGACTACCTGATGGTGCCGGAAGGCTGCGAGGACCGAGTGCTGGCCCACGCCAAAGACATCGTGAGCAAGCGCTTTCCCGACGGCATTCTCTCCAAGGACTTTACCGGGATTGTGTCGGACCGCCATGCCACCCGCCTGCAACGTTTACTGGACGAAGCCGCTGAAACAGGCGCACGGGTGGTGAACCTGATGAAAACCGGTGACAACCCAGGCCGCAAAGTACCGCTGACCTTTGTGTTGAATGCAAAAGACGACACCGGCTTGATGCAGGAAGAAATTTTTGGCCCGGTTTTGCCGATTGTGACCTACAAACGACTGGACGACGCATTGGCTTATGTGAATGCACGCCCACGACCACTGGCCCTGTATCTGTTCGACGACAACAGCAAAACCCAAGAACTGGTAATGCAGCAAACCATCGCGGGTGGTGTTTGCATCAATGAAACACTGTTCCACATCGCCCAGGAAAACCTGCCATTTGGCGGCGTGGGCGACTCTGGCATGGGCCACTACCATGGCAAGTTTGGTTTTGACACCATGACCAAACTGAAACCCATCTTTAAACAAGCCCGCTTCAACAGTGCTGAAATGCTGGCACCGCCCTACGGCAAAACCATTCAGACATTGCTCGGCATTCTGACCCGCAAGGTGTGAAGTCAAAACCCGGCCTCGGCCGGGTTGGAATGAACACAAGGAAAGACCGTGATTAGAACCCTCAACCGACTCTACTGGGTCGGTTATTTTTTGTTCGCTTACACCCTGTACTTTGTCATGCGGGTTTGGGTGCACCTGTCCATCGACAACGCATTGACCCTGTCCATCAGCTTGACCATGGGCCTATTGTTTCTGGCGCATGTGGGCTTCAACATTTCGGGCTTTGCCTTGTCATTCAGTGTCCGGCAATTGCCCCAAGTGCGAGACAAAGGCATGCCCTTTCACAGCACCGAGGGTGAGGGGTTCCACAGCCTGAGCGTGCTTCGATGGGTGAAGGCGGTTGCAGCCGAAAGCTTGGCGAGCTTCAAGCTCATCATGCTGCAGCAACCCTGGTTCAAGATTGACGAAGGCATTCGACTGGCACCAAAAGCCTGGAAAAAGAAAAAACCGCTGCCTGTGCTGCTGATTCATGGCTACCTGTGCAACGCAGGCGTGTGGTCACACACCCGGAACATGCTGGAAAAAGCCAACGTTACCACCCATGCCATCACTCTGGAGCCAGCCATCGGTTCCATTCGACGTTACTCCACGCAAATTCATGAGGCGATTGAAGACTTGCTGAAGGCCACCGGCGCACCGAAGGTGAAAATACTGGCGCACAGCATGGGCGGCGTGGCCGCACGCTACCATGCAACAGAATTTGGCCACCACCGAATTGCGGGCATGATGACCCTGGGTAGCCCGCATTTCGGCACCGCCCTGTCCTCCTTGGGTGTGGGTAAAAATGTTCGGCAAATGGCCTGGGGCAGTTATTTTCTCAAAACACTGCGTGAGCACCCCACGGACCGGGAGTTTCAGGAAAAAACAATCTCGCTGTGGACCCCCCAGGACAACATTGTCTGCCCGCCCTCCTCCAGCAAACTGGAATTTGGGCGGAACATTGCGGTCCCCGGTTGTGGCCATGTGAGCCTGGTCACAGATTCCACCACCGAAGACCTCATCCTCAACTGGCTGGCCGAAGACGCCCAGGAGTACTGTCAGAAGTGAATACCCTGCAGCAGGGTGGTGAAAGCCACCTGGTCTGCTGTGGGCCCACCGCTCTTCTTGCCCTTGGCAGCCGACTCCGAGTCAGGGAACATCCTGAATGAGGTGTTCATCAGGATTTGCGCTGGGCGCGGCACCAGGGCATGCATCACTTGCCCAAGAACACCCAGCCGGGTCGCAATGCGCACGGGTCTGTGAATAACCGCCTTGGCCACCATGTCGGCCGCTTGCTCCGGTGTCAACGTGGGCACATTGTTGTACAGCTTGGTCGGTGCAATCATGGGTGTGCGCACCAGCGGCATGTTGATGGTGGTGAAATGAATGTTCAGGTCGGCAAACTCGGACGCGGCACAGCGGGTCCAGGCATCCAGCGCGCCCTTGGAGGCCACATAGGCTGAAAAGCGGGGCGCGTTGGTCAGCACACCAATCGATGAAATATTCACCACATGGCCTTTGCGTCGCTCCATCATTTTGGGCAGCAAACCGTAAGTCACCCGCAAGGCGCCAAAGTAATTCAGCTGCATGGTGCGCTCAAGGTCATGGAAGCGGTCAAAACTGTTTTCAATGCCCCGGCGAATGGAGCGGCCTGCGTTGTTCACCAGCACGTCCACGTGGCCAAAGTCTTTCAACAGCAGGGCGACAAAGCGGTCGCAGTCGTCCATGTCCGCAATGTCCACCGCATAGGTGTGGACCTTGTTGCCCTCCCCTTCGATCAGCGCCTTGGCCTCGGCGAGCTTGTCGGCGTCACGACCGCATATGATGGTGATGGCGCCCGCTGCAGCAAATTTTTGCGCCGTGGCCAAACCAATGCCCGATGAACCACCCGTGATCAATACCACTTTGTCCTTCACGGTTCCGCTCAAGCTGCGGTCCACAAACAAATCGGGATCCAGGTTGCGCTCCCAGTAATCCCAAATCACCCAGGCGTAGTCCTCCAGCTTCGGGCATTCAATGCCGCTGCCTTCCAGCGCAGCCAGGGTATCGCGGCAATCGTAGCGGGTTGGCCAGTTGATGTAGCCAAAAACCTCCTCGGGCAAAGCCAGGTCTTTCAGCACTGCATTGCGAATGCGACGCACCGGCGTCAGGCTCATCAAGCCCTTCTTCACCGCGCCCGGGATAAAACCAAACATGGCCGCATTGACCCGCAATTCCATTTTCGGTGCATGGGCTGCCTTGGCAAAAATATTCATGACATCGCCGATGCGCTTGGCATTGGGGTCCACCAAATGGAATGCCTTGCCGTCCAAACCCGGTTTGTGTGCAATGTGATCCATCGCATTCACCACAAAATCCACAGGCACCAGGTTGATGCGCCCCCCTTCCAGCCCAATGGTGGGCACCCAGGCCGGCAACAACTTGCGCATTTTCTGGATCAATTTGAAGAAGTAGTATGGGCCATCAATTTTGTCCATCTCGCCGGTTTTGGAATCGCCCACCACAAAGGATGGGCGATACACACGCCAGGCCCCTTTGCAGTGCTTGCGAACCAAGGCCTCCGCATCGTGCTTGGTGCGGAAATACGGGTGATCAAGGTTCTCGGCCTCTTCAAACATGTCCTCTCGGAAAATACCCTCGTACAGGCCTGCTGCGGCAATCGAGGAGACATGCTGGAAACAACCGACGCCCAGCGCATTGGCCAGGTCAATCGCATTTTTGGTGCCTTGGATGTTGGTCTGGATTTGGCTTTCGGCATCGGCAGCCAAATCGTAAATGGCTGCCAGGTGAAAGAAATGCTCCACTTGTTTGGTCAATGCCTTGACATCTGCTGCCTTCAACCCAAGCTTGGGCTGATTCAAATCACCCACCACCGGAACACACTGGCCTTTTTTGGCACCCCAGTATTTTTGCAGTTCGGGCACCTTGTCGAGACTACCTTCCCGAATCAAGAAATAGATGGTGCCTTTCCGCTTGTTGTGAACAAGGCGTTTGACCAAGCGTTTCCCGATGAAACCGGTTGCGCCGGTTACGAAATAGTTCATGGTGGAATCCCTCGCTGTTCTGGTGGTTTGTGGGTGAAAACTCTCGTGGGGTTTAGTATGCCTTCTCTAGTCCCGCATGAATAAACTATTAGAATAGACAAAAATGAAAGGGTTCGCTGAGAAAGCGGCGAACACACCACCAGGAGAGACAAACAATGACCGGCAAGAAAAAATCCATTGAAAACCCGATCAAAGGTGCCGTGGACAGCGCACAACAATTGCTGAACGCGGGCCTGGGTGCCATCACCAAGGCACAGGAAGAAAGCAATCGGGTGTTGGAAAACCTGGTCAAGGAAGGGCAGGAAATTCAGGAGCGCACAGTGAAATTTGCCAATCAAAAAGTGGTTGAAGTCACCGGTGAAGTCACCGGCAAGGTCAGCAAGCTCGCCGGCTCCGTGTCCAGCAAAGCCACTCAACACTGGGACAAGCTGGAGCAAGTCTTCGAAGAACGCGTTGCTCGCGCGCTGGGCCGCTTGGGTGTACCCACCAACAAAGATGTTCAGCAGTTGTCTGACCGCATTGAGCAACTGTCTGCCGCCATTGCACAACTGACTGGCCAAAAGCCTGAGGCTGCCGCCAAAAAACCCGCCAAGGGCAAAAAGGGCGAATAAGCGCCCGGCACACGTGTCGAACACCCCCGGTTTCGAACAAAACCGGCCCACGAAGGGCCGGTTTTTTTGAACCTGCAACACCTCTTCCACCGGTGCCCTCTCCATGACGAACGAACCCAAACAACCGAAGATCGGACTGGCGCTGGCCGGTGGCGGACCACTGGGTGCCATTTATGAAGTGGGCGCTTTGGTGGCATTGTCGGAAGCCATTGAAGGCCTGGACCTGAACGACATGCGGGTGTACGTCGGCGTATCGGCTGGCGGTATTGTGGCCACCGGTTTGGCCCACAACCTGACACCCATCCAGATCTACAAGTTGTTCATCGAAGGCGAGCCAGCGGACTTTGCATTCGACCCATCGATTTTGCTCAAGCCTGCCTTCAAGGAATACTGGACCCGCTTGCGGAAAATCCCCAGTCTTCTGGCCACCGCCGTGTCCGATTATTTTCTGCGAGACGATGCCACATGGGTCAGCTGCATTGAACGTTTGGGTGCAGCCATCCCCACAGGCCTGTTCAACGGCGACGAACTGCACGAGTGGATGGCTGACTTGATTGCCAAAGGTGGCGGCACCAACGACTTCCGCAGCCTGAAAAACAGGCTCATTTTGGTGGCCACCGACCTGGATTCCGGTGAGTCCATTCCCTTTGGCATGCCCGGGCACGACGATGTGCCCATTTCAAAAGCGGTTCAGGCGTCGGCTTCACTGCCTGGGCTGTTTCCGCCTGTGCGAATTGGCAACCGGCACTATGTGGACGGTGCCTTGAAGAAAACTTTGCATGCATCGACCGCGCTCAAAGAAGGCGTTGAGCTGCTGATTTGCCTCAACCCGCTGGTGCCCTATGATGACCGCATGAACCCGCGCAACCATCGCCGCAGGGCCAAGGGCAAGGCTTTCCAGCCTGGTTCACGGCTGTATGAAGGGGGTCTGCCGCTGGTCCTGTCGCAAACGTTCCGCTCCATCATCCATTCCCGAATGGACATCGGCATGGAGCGGTATGCACACCTGTACCCCAACGCCGACATTGTGCTCTTTGAACCGCAGCATGGGGATGGCGAGTTTTTCTTCACCAACCCGTTCAGTTATGCCAGTCGCCGGCGTCTGTGCGAGCATGCCTACCAGCGCACACGCGAAGAGCTCTGGAACCGCCGCCATGACCTGTCAGAAAAACTGGCTCGCCACGGGCTTGAACTGAACCTGGAGGTGTTAAAAGACCCCACCATGCGGTTGGCCAACAAACCCGCCAAACGCCCTGCCCGCGCTGGTTCCGTGGTTGCCAAGTTCGATCAGCTCGAAGATTCGCTCAACGAGCTCGACCGTTACCTTCGAATTGCAAAAACACGTCAAGTTGCATGACACAATCGCAGGGTTTTTGCGGATTCCCTTTTGTCGGCGCTGCGAAAACCACGTATGCTTACAGCTTGAATAAAACCAATAAAAACTGCCCACCCGGCTTAAACACGTGTGGTCGCCGGGCTCGACAGGAGACGACCTGAGAATGGAACGCAAGCCTCCAAGAAGAACAAGAGAACGAATTCTCGATTTGTCGCTGCGGCTGTTCAATGAATTCGGCGAACCGAACATCACCACCACGGTGATTGCCGATGAAATGAACATTAGCCCGGGCAACCTCTATTACCATTTCCGAAACAAAGACGACATTGTCAACAGCATTTTCGCGGGCTTCGAGAAGGAAATCGATGGCTTGCTCGATGTGCCTGGCAACCGGCAAGCCAACATCGAGGATGCATGGCTGTACTTGCAAGTCTCCTTTGAGCTCATCTGGCGCTACCGGTTTTTGTACCGGGACCTGAACGACTTGCTGTCGCGCAACCGCACCCTTGAAATTCACTTCAAGCGCATCCTGAAACACAAGGTGGATGTGGCCCGCCGCCTGTGCGAAGGCTTGGTTGAAAGTGGCGACATGATGGCCAGCCAGACACAAATCAACGCACTGGCCACCAACATGGTGGTGGTCGCCACCTACTGGCTGAGCTACGAATATGTGCGCGACCCACGCCACTTCAACGACGAAGCAACCATGAGTGCCGCATTGGCCAATGGCGTTTACCAGGTGATGTGCCTGCTGGCCCCTTACCTGCAAGGCAATGCCAAGGAATTGTTTGAAAGCCTTGCCCAGTCATTCTTGACTGAAGACAACACATAACAACATGGAGAGAGACCCCAATGAGCGATTTGAAAGCCCGTTTTGAAAAAGCTGTTGCCGAATCAAAGTCCCTGCCCTCGCGGCCCGACAACCAGACCCTGTTGAAGATTTATGCCTTGTTCAAGCAGGCATCTGAAGGCGACAACACCGGAAAACGCCCAGGCTTTACAGACATTGTCGGCCGTGCGAAATACGATGCATGGAAGGGGCTGGAGGGTACGAGCAAAGACCAGGCGATGCAGAACTACATCGATTTGATTGAATCACTGAAATAAGTCACTGAAATAAGTCACTGACTTGATCAAACAGAGCGGGCTCACACAGTGAGCCCGTTTGCACTTACGCACCACCCTGTCGAAACACTGCAGCAGCATGCGCTGTCTCAACAGGTGCGCTGTCCATTTTGGCCGCGACATGCACGCACACCGTGCGGCAAAGCTCGACCACCGTAGGTTCTTTGACGTGATACATCACCAGCGTGCCCTCTTTGCGGCGGGACAACACGCCAGCCCGGTACATCAGGTTCAAATGACGGGACACATTGGACTGCGTGGACTCCACACCCTCCACAATGTCGTTGACGGACTTTTCACCGTCGCACAACACTCGGATGATTTTTAACCGGGTTGGCTCGGACAACACCGAGAAATAACCAGACACTTGCTCCAGCAGGGAATCCAATTCGCTCATAAATCTGTTCCAAAGGGTGCCGTTCAAGGCAGCGCATGTTGCATCAACAGTGCCTTCATTAAATCGGAAGCTTCAATGCTTGGCAAGCAAGAGGCCTGCATGCTCCCGCATTGGGTGAAATTCAATGCTTTCCCAGCGCTTTTGCATCACATCCAGGTCAAACCGAGAGGTGGCCAAAAAAGCCACTGTGTCGGCCGCGTCCGTCACCATTCGACCCACATTGGCGTCCATGAAACGCCGCAAATCGGTCGGATTCTTGCTGGTGACCCAACGGGCGCAGCTGTAACGGCTGGGGGCCAGACGCACATCCACACCGTATTCCGCCTTCAAACGGGCCTGCACCACTTCGAACTGAAGCTGGCCCACAGCACCCAGCAACATGTCAGAACCCACCATGGGTTTAAACACCTGGATGGCGCCCTCCTCGCCCAACTCGGTCAAACCTTTCTGCAGTTGCTTGCTGCGCATCGGGTCTTTCAATTCCACAGCGGCAAACAGCTCGGGCGCAAAAAACGGCAAACCCGTGAACTGCAAGGACTCGCCCTCACTCAATGAGTCGCCCAATTGCAAACCACCATGCGTGGTCAGGCCGATGATGTCGCCGGCAAAGGCTTCATCAACCCGATCGCGCCGTTGGGACAAAAACGTCACCACACTGGTGGGTCGAAAGTCTTTGCCCGTGCGCAGCACCTTGAAGCGCATGCCCTGCTCAAACTTGCCAGACAGCACACGCACAAAGGCAATGCGGTCGCGGTGTGATGGGTCCATGTTGGCCTGAATCTTGAACACCACGCCCGTGAACTTGTTCTCATCGGGCTGAACCTCGCGCTCCAGGGCCTTGCGCGGACCAGGGCTGGGGGCCACGTCCACCAGCGCGTCCAGCACCTCTTGCACGCCGAAGTTGTTCACGGCGGAACCGAAGAACATCGGGGTTTGCTGACCAGCCAGGAAAGCATCGTGATCAAACGCTGGGGCCGCGGTGGTCACGAGGTCGATTTCCTGCTCGGCCACCTGAAACTCTGCACCAAAACGCTCGCGCAACAGCGGGCGGTTGTCGCCAGCAATCACCTCATCATCTTCCCGGCGGCGGTCTTCGCCCGGCGTAAACACGCGCATGTGGTTTTTTCGGATGTCAAAAATGCCATGGAACAACTTGCCCTGCCCCACGGGCCAGGCAAAAGGCACACAAGGAATGCCCAGCGTGCTTTCAATTTCATCCATCAGCACCAGGGGCTCGCGCACCTCACGGTCCAGCTTGTTCACAAAGGTAATGATGGGCGTGTTGCGGGCGCGGCACACTTCAATCAGGCGCAAGGTTTGGGGTTCCACACCATTGGCCGCATCAATCACCATCAATGCGGCGTCCACGGCCGTCAACACACGGTAAGTGTCTTCGGAAAAGTCTTGGTGGCCTGGGGTGTCGAGCAGGTTAATGACGCAATCACGGTACTCCATCTGCATCACCGAGGAAGCCACCGAAATGCCCCGTTGCTTTTCGATTTCCATCCAGTCAGACGTGGCATGGCGCGAGGCCTTTCGGGCCTTCACACTGCCGGCAATTTGAATGGCACCCGCAAACAGCAACAGCTTTTCCGTGAGCGTTGTTTTACCGGCATCGGGGTGGGAGATGATTGCAAACGTTCTGCGGCGTTTGACTTCGGATGGAATGGACACAGCTTGCCCCGCAACAAAACCTGCGATTTTACACGCTTACGGCGTTGCAAATCGATTCAGGCAATTCAAGTAATCGCTTGGGTCACTTCCATCGTTGTCTGTGACAAGGGTGTGTCAAAAGCCCCGTCCACCGGCCTTCCACAGCCTTTTTTAGTATAGAGCCTCAGGTTCAAACCCTTTCAATGACAAATTGATTTGCCTATAGTGGCACCTGTCACGACTACAGACCACCGCTACCCAAGGAGATCACTATGTACGCATTCGAAAAAACTGCTGAGCTGTTGAGCAAAACCAATTCTGAACTGAAAGCCCAGCACCAAGTGGCTGCCAAAGCCCTGAACAGCCTGGTTGAGTCCCAATTCAGCCTGTTGTCCCAAGGCCTGGGCACTGCATTCACCGCTGCTGAAAAGCTGCCCCTGGCCGACAAGCCCCTGGTGGCCTCCACTCGCACAGAACTGAAGCAAGGTCTGGAAAAAGTGGTTGGCGTTAGCCAGGCTTACACACAGAAAGGCGTTGAACTGTTCGAAACACAACTGCCCGTTGTGATCGACAAAGGTTTTTCTTACGCTGCGCTGGCCCTGTCACAAGTTGAGTCCGTGACTGAAAACGTGGTGACCCTGAGCGTGTCTGCCCTTGAACAAGCCAAAAAAAACGAAACCCTGAAGCCCGCCATTGAGCAAGCAGAGCAAATCGCCGAGCAACTGTTCAAGAAAATCGGTGTGAAAGGTGAAGTAAGCGCCAAGGCTGCCAAAAAGCCTGCTGCCAAGAAGGCTGCTCCCCGCGCCAAGAAGGCCGCAGCTGCGCCCAAGGCCTCTGTTTAATTACAGCGCCCGTACCGCCCGCCCAGCAATCGTCGGGCGGTAAAAAAAGCCCTCGCCACACTGTGGCCGAGGGCTTTTTTCATGGGTTACGCTGCAGTGTTAACACAACCACAGAATGAGGCCGTAACACACGCCACCACCCACCAAACCCACCAGCCATTCGCGTTTGGCTTGAAGTTCAGTCAATTGTGGCAGGGAAAACATTGCGTTGTTGGAATGGTCCATGAGAGTGCTCCTGTGCATCTATTCCAGTGGGCATTGGGTTGAAGTGTAGGCAGCGCTGCGGCTGTTGTCTTTCCCGCGAATGGGGCCACTGGAAAAGGGTGCCCCCACCTATTTGAAGGAACTCCATGCGACCGTTTGTACGTTGGATGGGCCTGTTGATGGCCTTGCTGGCCAGTTCTGCAGACGCACAAAACACCCCCGACAGTGCTCGACCCCGCTACGAGGAATCGGGATCGTGGACACGATCGCTGCTGTCCAGAATGTTGGGTGGGAAAACCTTGCCGGCTGGTGTGAATCAATGGTCTTGCCGGCCCGAACCTGAACAAAACCCGGTGGTGCTGGTTCACGGCACATTTTCGAGCAGTGCATTGTCGTTTGGTGCATTGGCCCCCAGGCTGGCCAACACTGGCGCGTGCGTATTCACCCTGAATTACGGTGGAAAGGCCGACTCAGACTGGTTTCAAGGCGTTGCAGCGGTGGATCAATCGGCGCTAGAAGTCACGCGCTTTATCGGCTTGGTGAAAGCGGCCACGGGTGCCCAAAAGGTCACCTTGGTTGGGCATTCACAAGGGGGGTTGGTGGGTTTCTACAGCCTGAAGTTTTTAGGCGCTGCACAGGACGTCGACCGTTTTGTGGCACTGGCACCCAGCGTTCAGGGCACCCGGATTGCCAAAACACCCAATCGAGCACAGGTGGACTACTGTTTGGCCTGTGCAGATCAGCATCCCAAATCCGACATTGTCCAATCCTTGAAACAAGGCGGGATTACCGTACCCGGCGTTCACTACACGGTGCTGGCCAGCAAAAATGATGTGGTGGTGCTGCCGGTGGAGTCGCAATTTGTTCGAGAACCTGGTGTACAAAACCTGTACATCCAGGATGTGTATCCCGGCAAAACCGTGAGCCACAGCGGCATGTTGTATGACGACGACAGCCTGAACCTGATCACAAACTTGGTTCTGGGCCGTCGATAGGCTGGCATCACAGGGGCAGGTAAGTGCAGGTTGCACTGTCCAGTCGAAACAGTGGGTCGGCAACCTGGCTTTGATCAAAACCTGCTTTCTTCAACGCGGACTTTTGGTATTTGAATGTCCCGGTGGTCTCGGGTTGTTGCACCACCCGAATGTATTGCGGCACCGCATAGGCGGGCAACTCGGCCCTTAAAAACTCGGCCAGTGCCGACCAGTCTGGTTCCACACCGTCCTTGAATGAAATGGCCGCCATGCCAGCCCGACCATCGGCACCGGGCACTTGGACACCGTACACCACCGCATGGGCCAAAGCAGGGTATTTGGCCAACACCCCCTCAACTTCCGAGGTCGCCACGTTTTCACCTTTCCAGCGGAATGTGTCGCCCAAACGGTCCACAAACTGAATGTGGTGGAAGCCCTGTCGACGAACCAAATCGCCCGAGTTGAACCAGCAATCGCCTTTGCGAAAGACATCCCGCAACAATTTCGCTTCATTGGCTTTGGGGTCTGTGTAACCGTCAAAGGGGCGCAAGGTGGTCACCTCACTGATGAGCAAACCAACCTCACCGAGGCCAACCTTCAGGCACCGGCCCTTGCTGTTCCGAACAACCTGCTCGGTGTCGGTGTCGCAAGCCACAATCTGATAGGGCATGGGCGAAAAGCCCACCGTTTCGCGCAAGCCAAAGGCATTCATAAAGCCCAAATTGGATTCGCTGGCCCCATAAAACTCAAAAATTTGATGAATGCCAAAGCGGTCTTCAAAGTGACGCCAAATCTCGGGCCTGAGTCCATTGCCGACAATAAACCGAACCTCGTGATTTTGGTCTTCGCAACTGCCAGGCTGATTGATCAGGTACCTCAACAACTCGCCGATGTAGCAGAAGGCGGTTGCTTGATAGTGCCGAATGCGACCCCAAAAACGGGACGCGCTGAATTTTTCGTCCATGGCAAAGCAAGCGCCCGCAGCCACCACCATGCCCAGCGACACTGTTAAGGCGTTGTTGTGATACAGCGGCAGGCAGCAATAAAACACATCGGTTTCGCGCAGGCGTGTGGCCGAATTCATGCCGCACATGGCCTGCAACCAACGGTAGTGGCTCATCACAGAGGCCTTGGGCAAACCGGTGGTGCCTGAGGTGAAAATGTAAAAACAGGGTGACTTGGCCACAATCTCAGTCGTCTGGATCAAGTTGTGGCTGGCCTGTGCTTCCCACACCGGACGGAAACTGCTGAAGGCCAAGTGGTTGGACTCCACCTCAAAACCCAGCAGTTCGATGCCCTTGAACAGGCCAGGATCGTTCTCGCCCAAGGCTTTCAACACTTGAAGGCCATGCTCACAGGCCACAATCACCTTGGGCTTCACCAGGCCAATGCTGTGTGCCTGCGTTGCGCCGGTCTGGTTGGTATTGAGCAAGGCCGACACCGCTCCCAGCTTGGCCACGGCGATCACGGCCACCAACAACTCGGCACGGTTGCGCGACAAAAGGCCGACTGCGTCACCCGCCTGAACCCCCAGGCCCTGCAAACCCCGGGCCATCTGGTTGGCCATGGCATTGGCCTGCGCATAGGTCAGCCGGGTTCGACCGTCGTTGACGAAGCATCGGGCAGCATGGCGGGCGGCCTGATTTTGGAACACCAGCCCCATGGAGCGCCGGGCACTTGGTCTCAGCGTGGCCAAACCCAGCAGACCTGGCAACAACCTTGGAACATCCGGCAAATAGGCCAAGGCCCCGCGAGCAATGTCCAGGGGCGATACGGTTTTCGTGTGAGAAACCATTTTGTGTCTTGTCTCCGGCTCTGATGGCTCATTTTGTTCAGAGAAAAAGATACACTCATTGAGTCAACGATTAACGACTCGATGCCGTTTTTATCAATGTCCTCAGGCAGCACGCACGCGAATTTATCCATGGTATCCCTGTTCGGTCGAAACCGTTGCCTGTCCCTGTTGTTGGGACTTGCCCTGGCCAGCGCCACCGGGATTGCCTTGGCGCGCAATTTTATTGGTTACACCGGCAAAGGCTGGGTGTCTGACTACGGTGTGCTGAAAGGCGAATGCACCGTGCAGGCGCTGATTGGACCAAACAAGAAACCCCTGCCCGCCCAGATGGCGGTGGTTGAACAAGACCCTGCATTCGATACCTTGTTGCCCAGTGGTAAAAATGACGTGGCCCGTCAACTCGACGCGCAGTGTTTCGGCCATACGCTGGAATTGGTGCCCACCGGGCAAGCCGTTCGCTGGGTCAACCCGCTCACTGGCAACGGTGTTTACTTGTCACCTGGTGCCAAATCCGACACCTGCCGCAGTTACCTTGGTGTCTTGGCCAGCAGCGGTCAAAAAAGCAAATTCAGGGGTGAAGCCTGCTCCCCGTCACCCGGGGTCTGGAAAATCCAGCCCTGACCACGCCAACACTGCGATGGCCAAAATTTCCCGAGACAGCCTACTGAAACCCGCCACCTATGCTGCACAGCGGGCAGAATGGCGCGAGCGTGTCATTCCCTTCAAGAAATTGCGCACAGTGCACATCGGGAAGCAAGCAACCGTGTTGTTCGAAAACGAATTCACTGTGCGCTACCAGCTTCAGGAAATGATTCGGGTCGACAAATCCATGGAAACGGACGACTTGGCGCATGAGCTGGCTGTATACAACGCCTTGATCCCCACGAACCAGGCACTGAAAGCCACCCTGATGCTGGAGTTTGTGGACGCTGACATTCGCGATGCCAAGCTGGCGCAACTCCAGGGCATTGAACAAGCCGTGTGGCTGAAAGTGGATGGTCACCCACCGGTGCATGGCCGCCCCATACCGGGTCTGGATGAGCGCAACACCGACAGGGCCTCATCGGTCTATTTCCTGAGCTTTCAACTCAGTCCTGAGGCTGCGCGAGACTTCATCTGTGGCGAGGCGGTGGCCATGGGCATTGACCATCCAGCCTACCGCCACAGCGTCGATGAAATTTCACCGGAAACCCAATCGGTGTTGATGGAAGACTTGAAGCTGAACTAAGTCGGCCACCTGGCTGGTTGCTAGCCGACATCTGCCATCAAACCCAGTCGCTGCAAGGTGTCGAGTTCACCCACCAAGGTCAAACTGACGGTGGCACGCGTCATGGCCACCAGCAGTTTTCGGAAGTCCTGCCGGGAATACGCTTGCAGCACCAACTCGGTGATCACCACCGCCTGTGCAGACTGCCCTTTGAAACGATAAACAGACTCGGCCAGCACTCCACCTTGTGTGAATACCTGCCCACCGTGCTCGTCGTACTGGCCTGTAAAATGGCGAAGGCTGTATGGCCCAAGCTGATGCTGCTTTAACACCAGCGACTTTTCATGCCCCCGCATGGTGAGCACCACAATTCGGTCGCGGGAAAAACCCTGCTTCAAACAATGGGTAATGGCCTTGGCCGTTTGGGTGAGCAATTCAGCGTCATTGGCATAGGGCAAACACTCCACTGGCACGCCATCCAGCGGGCAAGCAGGCTCAATGGTCAGCGGGCTGTCCTGCAAACCGTCGAATTTCGATTGCAGGGTGAGCAAGGTGTCCACAATGCGGCGCGGGTTGCGGTAGTTGACCGGCACGGTCAGCTTGATCCAATCCTGAAGCACCATGGCGGGTTTGTCGTACAGGTTTTGTTCGGGGTCTTCCAGCCAAAGCCATCGGGTCTTCGGGTGGGCCAGGCGTTGCAACACGGGCCACCAATCCGGGTCAAAGTCTTGCCCTTCATCCACCACAATTGTGTCGAATTGCCAACGCAGGTCTGGCGGCAAATCCAACACAGCCTGGGGTAGTTTGGCGAACGCACCAGAATGGCTGTAATCAGGCTCCCGTCCGGCGTCCCGCAGCATTCGGTCGCAGAGGGCATGAAAGTTAAACACCTGTATGCCCATGTGCTGAGCCTGTCGCACCAAAGCACCCATGTGGGCGGCCAAGGGGCGGTTGTAGCACAGGTACAAAGCACGGGACTTGGCCTGTGCAGCCTGCCCCAACTCGCGCAGCGCCAAGAGGGATTTGCCACAACCCGCCGTGCCCACCACACGCAACCGAAACGGCTCAAACTCCAGACGGGCCACCCACTGCTCCAGCCCCTGGGCGAGCCGGGTCACCACGGTGTCCGCTGCTTCAGACAGAGCCCCCACCTCGGGAACCAAGTCCAAGGTATTGCACAAAAACCGATGCACGGTTGCCGGGTCAGCACGGTCGGGCTCAAGCAATGCGCCTGACGATGCCCACGATTCATTCAGTGCAAGCAGTTTGGCCACCAGTGTGTCTTTCTGTGCAGCGTCCACCACACGGCTGCTTTCAACCGCCAGGCCGTGTGGATTGGGCACCGAGAAGTCCGGACAGTACAGCAACCAATCGGTTCGCAGGGTTTGCTTTGGGTGACTTCGGGAAAACTTGTTTTGCAGTTGCGCCAGTTGGCTGTGCAAAGCATTCACCGGGTCATCCTGCACAGTGCCCAACTGTTTGAGCAAACGACCTTCCTGCAACTTCATCAGGCCAGTGCGCATCACCAGGCCAACCAGCAATCCACTGGGGCCCAACACCAAAAACTGAATCTGCCCCAAGACAGTCAGCCCATGCTCTATGCGAGTCCAGTGCAAACCGTGGTACACCACAAAACCATCGGGCAGGCGGGTTTCCAGTTGCCGCAACACTTCCTGCTCGCGCACCTGCAAGCCACTGGCGGGCTCGGGCGCTGACTCGCTTGGGTATACACGCGCCGTCACGGCTTACACTTCCTTGAATTGCTGTTTCAGGGTGTTGCCGGAATAACGCTCGGTGCCGCTTTCAATCCGAAAACCCAACATGATTTTCTGCGTGGTTGAATAGACCTGGGTCCTCAGCCACTCAATGATTTCCTTTCCCTCGGCGAAACCGAGCGCTTGGTATTCCCACACCCGGTCCTCGGCATTCCAGCGAAAGCCCCGGTTTTTCAGCAAATCCTTTTTTTCAAACGGGGCTTTTAACGCAGCAATTTGATAAATCGACTCGTTGGCACTTTCAAACAGCACCTGAAACGGCAGGCGGTGGGATGTTTTCAGCGGTTGGGCCAGCACGTGGGCCAAGGCGTTGCAGTCTTCCACAGCGCGGTGCGCTCCGTGAAAGTAGCCACAATCGGACAACAGGTATTCCAGCTTGCGGCCCGAGTAGCCTTCTTGGGTCCAAGGCAACTCTTTGAAGGTGCAGGCCCACACCGTGTCGCTCAGGCAATCAAAGCGCCGCATCAGGAAGGGTTTGTCGAATGCGGCATTGTGCGCCACACACAGGCTGGCTTGCTTCACCAAGCGGGCAAACGCGCCATCGTCAAAGCGCTGGCCTTTGACCATGTCGTTGGTGATGCCATGAATGGCGGTGCTTTCTTCTGTGATGGGCTGTTCTGGCTCTTCCAACCCGCCATACTGGCCCAGCAACCGGCCCAAGGCACCGGTGTCGCGGTCCACCTCAATCAGCAAGGCACCCACCTCAATCAACTCGGCGCTATTCAATTCCAGGCCTGTGGTCTCGGTGTCCACAATCAACACAGGCACCGGGTGCTCGACAAGGCCACCGAACGTGTCGCGCATGGCAATGCGGCGGAGGATTTTGTACTGCCCTGTGCTTTCCAGCCACTGGGCGATGGTTTCTGGATCAATGTTGGACCAGTCGACTGGGTCAGTCATGGTAAAAGCCTGCGTGCGTTGGAGCGAAGTGCGAAAGGGCCTGATCGACAGACCAGCGATGACTCCATCATAACTGACAGCAGCACACCGCTGAGCGGGTTTACGCTGCGCGCTGCACCCGTGCCAAGCCGCGATTCACCTTCACAGACCAACCAGAGGTGACTTGGCGCACACCCCCATGTGTAGTGGCCATCAATTGGCGTTCCAGTTCAATCAAGGGTTCACGCCCGCAACGCACGCCCCCCTGCTCCAACCAGTGCTTGAGGAACGCAAGCCGAGTGGCTTGGGTCTCTTGACGCCAGGGTGCCAGTTTCAATTGCAGCGACGCATCGCACAAAGTCAACACCAAGGCTTGTTGGGCCACGGCCTCGGCCTGAACCTCCTCGGCAATGTGGCGCGCCAACTGCAACACCCCATGGTCCACCTGCGGAAAATGCGTGCGCAACGCAGGCAGCAAATCCCGCCGCACCCAGTTTCGCCGTATAGAGGGGTCTGCATTGCTGGGGTCTTCAATCCATGTCAACCGATGCTGTACAGCATACGATTCAAGTTCTTCCCGGGTGCAGTCCAGCAACGGGCGGATCAGGCTCAACCCTTGAGCCTGAATACGGTTGACGCCCATGGGACCATAAGCCCGCATGCCCGCCAAGCCTTTAACACCAGACCCCCGAAACAATTGAAGCAACACTGTTTCGATTTGGTCATCCCGGTGGTGGGCAGTGGCCAGCACAGGCAGACCATGGGCACTCATCCAGGCTTGCAGGCAAGCGTATCGCGCCTGCCGGGCATCGGCCTCCAAACCGAGGCCTGTGCTTTCAACCGCCACGGTCAGGCATTCAAACGGAATATTCCAGGCGTTGCATACATTGGCGCAGTGGCCAGGCCAGGCCTGCGCTGCGGCTTGCAAACCGTGGTTGACATGCAGCGCCTGCAACGGTCGGCCCGTGGCATGCAGGGCGTGCAACAACACGGTGGAGTCCAGCCCACCCGAAAAAGCCACCGCAATGCGTTCTCGAAGTGCGGGTTGCTCACCATACAGCAGGAAGAACCGCTGTACAGCCTGTTGAACCGGGTGGGCCGTGTCCGACGGTGCTTGGCTCAAGATGTCTGAACCACCTTGAAGTGGCCATAACTCATCAAGCGGTCGTGCCGGGCATCCAACAAGGTTTTGGTTTGGTAGGTGGTGAGCAAATTCAGGGCTGCCTTGATTGAGGCCTTCAGGTTTTGCGCCGTTTCCTTGTGGTCACGGTGCGCACCACCAAAACTCTCTTTCACGATTTCCTGAATCAGGCTGAGGTCACGCAGGCGCTTGGCCGTAATACCCAAAGCCTCGGCTGCATCGGGCGCACGCTCGGCACTGCGCCACAAAATGGACGCACATCCTTCGGGCGAAATCACCGAGTAGGTGGCGTATTCCAGCATGATGACATGGTCGGCCACTGCCAAGGCCAAAGCACCGCCCGAGCCGCCTTCACCAATGATGGCACTGACAATCGGGACTTCAATTTGTGCCATTTCAATCAAATTCCGACCGATGGCCTCCGACTGCCCACGTTCCTCTGCATCAATGCCGGGGTATGCGCCCGGGGTATCCACCAAGGTCACAATCGGAATGCCGAATTTTTCAGCAGTTTTCATCAGGCGCAAGGCTTTGCGGTAACCCTCCGGGCGTGACATGCCGAAGTTTCGGTGGGTGCGCTCTTTGACATCACGGCCCTTCTGGTGACCAATCACCATCACCGATTGGCCATCCAGCCGGGCCAAGCCGCCCACAATGGATGGGTCGTCTGCAAAATGGCGATCACCATGCAGTTCATGGAAGTCGGTGAATGCGTGTTCAATGTAGTCCAGCGTGTAGGGGCGCTGGGGGTGACGGGCCACTTGCGACACTTGCCAGGGGCTCAGTTTGGCGTACAGCTCTTTGGTCAGTTGGTCGCTCTTGGCTTCCAGGCGACGGATTTCTTCAGAAAGGTCGACCGCTGAGCCATCTTGAACCAGCCGCAGTTCTTCAATTTTGCCCTTGAGCTCTGCGATGGGAGACTCAAAATCCAGGAATGTTTGCTTCATGAGGTTCTCTTAGTAATCGACCACGGCTGGGTCTAGACTGCGCCACAAATACCATGCAGCCACGGTTCGCCAGGGTCGTAATTTTTCCCCGAATTGTAGTGCTTCTTTGGGGGTAATGGGCTCGCCCTTGAAAAATTGACGTGACAAGCCCTTTTGAATACCGAGGTCATCCACCGGCCACACGTCGGGCCGGCGCAGTCCAAACATCAGGAACATTTGCGCGGTCCACGGGCCAATGCCTTTTACCGTGCACAGGTGGCGAGAACATTCATCGTCGGTCAGGGCTTCCAGCACCGCAAGGTCCAGCTGCCCGGCTTGGTGAAATTCGCTCAGGGCGCGGGCATACGCAACTTTGGACCGCGACAGCCCTGCAGCCCGCAGGGTGTCCTCCGGCAAGGCCAACAAGCGCTGACTGTCGGCAGAGCCACCCATCGCTGCAAGCACCCTGCCCCACACGGCATCGGCGGCCTTCACAGAAATTTGCTGGCCAATCAGTGAGCGCAGCAAGGTTTCGTAAGGTGCCCCACGAGACCGCAACGCCCGATCAGCGTGGCGCTCAATCAGATTTGCCCAAACCCCATGCCGCTGCGCCAACGCCTCGCAGGCCTGCTGCCAGTAATCGGGGGCTTGGGGGTCGAGGTTCACAGGCGTCGCCATTGGGTGGGGCCACCCCGCACATCTTCCAGCGCAACGCCCTGCTCCAGCAGGCTTTTCCGAATGTCGTCGGCTTTCGCGAAGTTTTTATCGGCTTTGGCTTGGGCACGTTCGGCAATCAAGGCCTCAATGGCGGCCTCGCTCAACCCCGCGTGCTCACCCACCGATGCTTTCAGGAATGCCTCACCGGTACGCCCCAGCAAGCCAAGCAGTGCAGCCAATGCTTTCAGTCGGGCCGCCAA
This sequence comes from Limnobacter sp., assembly GCF_036405155.1. Lineage (GTDB taxonomy): Bacteria > Pseudomonadota > Gammaproteobacteria > Burkholderiales > Burkholderiaceae_B > Limnobacter. The sequence continues at coordinate 689,482 of NZ_DASWYD010000006.1, forward strand.
TTCACGGTTGTTGTCCCGGTTGACTTCATTGGCCATGTCGAACAACACCGCCACTGCAATGGGGGTGTTGAGGTCGTCGTTCATGGCCTGGGCAAAACGGCTTTCGAAGTCCAGGCTCCAGTCAATCTGGGCAACAGGGGCAACATCCCCCACGGCTTTGTACAAGCGGCCCAAGGCAGCCTTGGCATCGTGCACATGGCTTTCTGAATAGGTCAGCGGGCTACGGTATTGGGCGCGAAGGATGAAAAAACGAACCACTTCAGGATCAACCACCTGAAGAATGTCGCGAATAGTGAAGAAATTGCCCAACGATTTGGACATTTTTTCGTCTTTGCCATCGGTCACCACCCGAACAAAGCCGTTGTGCATCCAGTGCCGGGCAAATTCGCCCCCATTGGCACCCACGCTTTGCGCAATTTCGTTCTCGTGGTGCGGGAACTGCAGGTCGGCACCACCGCCATGAATGTCAAAGTTGTCGCCCAACAGTTTGCAGCTCATGGCTGAACACTCGATATGCCAGCCTGGGCGCCCTTCACCAAATGGTGAGGCCCATTTGGCATCGGCTGGTTCATCGGCCTTGGCGCTTTTCCACAACACAAAATCGAGTGGATCGTTTTTAGACCCCGACACACCCACCCGCTCGCCAGCCCGCAATTCGTCCAGGCTTTTGCCCGACAGGCGCCCGTATTGCGGAAAAGCCCGTACCGAAAAATTCACATCGCCGGCATCGTCCCGGTAGGCCAAGCGCTTGTCCATGAGTGTTTGAATCATGGCCTGCATTTCTGCCACATAATCGGTGGCCCTGGGCTCATGGTCTGGACGCTCAATGCCCAGGGCATCGGCGTCTTCATGCATGGCTTGAATGAAGCGGTCTGTCAACGCACGGATGGATTCGCCGTTTTCCAGGGCCCGGCGAATAATTTTGTCATCAATGTCGGTAATATTACGAACGTAGGTGACGGTGTAGCCGAGGGCGCGCAGCCAGCGCTTGAGCAAGTCAAACACCACCATGACGCGGGCATGGCCCAAGTGGCAGTAGTCATACACGGTCATGCCACACACGTACATGCGCACCTGCCCGGGGGTCATTGACACGAACACCTGTTTTTCCCGGGCCAGCGAATTGTAGATTTGGAAAGATGATTTCATTGGAATGCGTTGAAAGTTCCGTGGATGTACTGAACCGTGACCGGTCTGGTGAACACCCACTCTACCCGCTCTGGGGCTTGCTACAATAGCCGCCGAGTATATCATTACCCGATTACCGAGTTTTCCGGACCCCATTCAGATCTCGAGGCAACCCTTTTGCGAATCGCATGCAGGACACAACAACAATGACAAACACTCACAAAAAGCCACGCAACACCGCCAAAACCCTGCTGGTGTGCGCCTTGATGGGATTGGCACTGGCTGGCGGCCCCAGCCGTGCCGATGAAGCAGACGAAGTGTCCAAGCTGATCCAGCAAAACCAATATGACCGTGCGCTCGCCAGGGCAGATGCTTACTTGGCCAACCGGCCCAACGACGCCCAAATGCGGTTTCTGAAGGGCCTCATCCTGACCGAGCGTGGCAAAACCAACGAAGCCATCACCATTTTCACCAAGTTGACCGAGGATTACCCGGAACTGCCCGAGCCATACAACAACCTGGCTGTGTTGTACGCTGGCCGGGGTGACTATGAAAAGGCGCGCGAAGCCCTGGAAATGGCCATTCGTACCCACCCCAGCTATGCAACCGCGCATGAAAACCTGGGTGATGTGTATGCCAAGCTGGCGTCTCAGTCTTACGACAAGGCACTCCAACTGGACGGGCGCAACCAGACCGCACAAACCAAGCTGGCGCTGGTGCGCAACCTGATTGCAGGCAAAACGCCGGATACCCTGGCTGCCGCCACACCGGTTAACACCGCCAAGGGCAAAACCACCGTGGCTGCGGCTGCTGCACCAACACCCGCTCCAACACCCGCCCCCGCAGCTGCGCCCGAGCCTGCGCCAACACCAGCACCCGTGGCGCCCATTGTGACCGCAACAGCCAAGGTACCCGCCGCTGCAGCCACTGTGGCAGCAGCAGCTACCACGCTGCCCAGTATTTCCGCCAGCACACCCGGGAAAGAAAAGCCAAGCAATAAACCAACATTGGGTACCGACACTGAGGTGCTGAACGCGGTTGAACGCTGGGCCAAAGCATGGACCGAGCAAGACATCAAGACCTATCTGGCCTCTTACAGCCAGGATTTCGACACCCCCGGGAAGATGAGCCGCGAAAACTGGGAAAAAATGCGTGAGCAGCGCATCGTTGGTAAAGAATCCATCCGCGTGGTCGTCGACAACCCGCTCATCACCATCTCGGGTGACGAAGCCACGGTGAAATTCAAGCAAAGCTATTTCTCCAACCGGCTGAACAACGTGTCCAACAAAACCTTGACACTCAAGCTGGAAAACGGCGCATGGCGCATCACCAGCGAGCGTGTAGGAGGCTAAATGCGGTTCTTCAGCAGGACTTGGCGACACTGGAGCAAGGGCATCAAATTGATGGCACCTTTGCTGTTCTGGGGGCTGACCGCAGCGCCCAGCTTTGTTGAGTCCAAGGAAGGTGCCTTCGAGGTGGCTGGTTATGCCGATGCACAGGCTGGCTCCAAGGCCTTGGCTGGACAACTGTTTGATCGCCAGGGTTATCGGCCGGTCATCGACACCGCGGTTGAAGACATCTACCTGGCCTTGAGTGCAAACCAACTGGACAAAGCGCTGCAGTTGACCGACCGCCTGCTGGCCGACTTCCCCAATTTTCACCTTGGCCACATGATTCGTGGTGACATTTTGTCCATGAAAGCGGGCCGCATGGTCCGCAGCATTGGCGACATTCCGAATGTACCCAAGTCCAAGCAGGATGACCTGGCCGACCTGAAGGCCGAGGCGGTGGCCCGTTTTCGAGCCGTTCGGGACCGGCCCAAACGCGATCTGTTGCCAGCAGAGCTGGTGGAGCTCGACAGCGATCAAAAGTACGTGATTTTGGTAGACACCTCCCGCTCCCGCCTGTTTCTGTACGAAAACGCATTCCCTTACCCCAGACTGGTCACGGATTTCTATATTTCCCAAGGCCGCATGGGGGCAGTCAAAAGTAAAGAGGGCGACAAACGCACACCCATTGGTGTTTACACCATCACCGAGCTGTTGCCCAAAGAGAAGTTGGGCGAGTTCTACGGCCCCATTGCCCTGCCCATCAACTACCCCAACCCATGGGACAAGCGCTTGGGCAAAACGGGCAACGGCATTTGGTTGCATGGCATGCCAAAAAGTTATGTGAGCCGACCACCCAAAGCCAGCGACGGCTGTGTGGTGTTGGCCAACCAGGACCTACTGGCCCTGAAACAATTCGTGCGGGTCGGCAACACCCAGGTGGTGATTGCCGAGCGGCTTGATTTTGTTCCGCAGGACGTTTGGCAAAGCCAGCGCAAGGCGTCGATTCGGGTGTTGAAAGCCTGGAAAGACGACCTTGAAAAGGGTTTGACCAAAGGGCTGAGCCATTACTCTAGCGAGGTGCGTATTGATGGCCAGGACCTGCGTGCCTGGCAACGCAGCAAGCACCTGGACGCAAAAGGTTTTGGATCCATCAAGATCAACGACCTGACGATGATGCGTTACCCCAGCGAGAAAAACGACATGATGTGGGTCTCGTTCAAGCAGGAAGACCGTGTATCGGGCGAGGTTCGAAAACAGCAATACTGGATGAAGGTTGGCACACGCTGGCAAATCGTCCAGGAAGACACCGAAAAACTCTGAAGCGTAAGGAAAACCCTGTGCAAGACAGCAAAAGAACTCTCCTCAAGTGGTCGCTGATGACGGCATTTGCTGTTAGCATCGGTACCTCAACAATATCAACGGCTTTTGCTAAGGCAGGCAAGAAACCCATGGTCAAACTCAAAACAAATTTCGGTGACATCACCATCACTCTGGATGCTGAAAAGGCACCGGCCACTGTGGCCAACTTTCTGGAATACGCCAAAAGTGGTTTTTACAGCAACACCATTTTCCACCGTGTCATCAATGGTTTCATGATTCAGGGCGGCGGTTTCGAACCCGGCATGAAACAGAAACCCACCAAGGACCCCGTTAAAAACGAAGCCAACAACGGCCTGAAAAACGAGAAGTACACGGTTGCAATGGCACGAACCAACGACCCGCACTCGGCCACCGCTCAGTTTTTCATCAACACGGAAAACAACGAATTTCTGAACTTCAAGAGCCCAACACCCCAGGGTTGGGGCTATTGCGTGTTTGGCAAAGTCACCGAAGGCACGGACGTTGTTGACAAGATTGTGACTGTGCGCACCACATCCAAAGGTTTTCATCAGGATGTGCCAGCCGAAGACGTGGTGATCCAGAGTGTCGAAGTGCTGTAATTTACCGGTATTCCACTCAAAAAAAGCCTCCGCTGGTCGGAGGCTTTTTTGTATCATCCCGAGACAACCACATACAGCTCGACTTAAATCACCGTGATTGAATTACCCGATCGTTCCACGCTGTACTGCGCCTCTGACCTTCACCTGTCCACACACACGCCGCGCACAATGCAGGCCTTTGAGCACTGGCTGGCGGGTATAGCCACAGAAAATGCCGTCATTTGGCTGCTGGGTGATGTTTTCGAGGTTTGGTACGGCGACGATTACTCGGACGACTGCACCATGCGGTTTGAAAAGGCCGTCCGCAGCGCGGTTGCCGCTGGCGCGCAGGTGTCCTTCCTGCATGGCAACCGGGATTTTTTATTGGGGGAGGATTTTGCAGAGCGTTGCGGGATGACGCTTCAACCCGACCCGGAATTTTTGAACATTGCCGGACGGGTGGTGATGCTGACCCACGGTGATGCCCTGTGCACGGATGACACAGCCTACCAAGCCTTTCGACGACAAAGCAGGGACATTGATTGGCAAGAGCGCCTGCTTGGCCAGCCACTGGCCCATCGCATGGCATTGGCCAAAACCATACGGCAGGAAAGCAAAGAACACAAAGCCAACAGCGCGCTGTCCATTCAAGATGTAAACCTGCAGGCCGTTCAAGCTGCCTTTGGTGGACGCTGGCCAGATGGCGATTACATTGGACCTTGCCAGGTCATGATTCACGGCCACACGCACCGCTGTGCTGTGCACCGGGCTGAACAGCAAGCAAATACAGGGACACAAACGGGTCAGTTGACCGATGGCCTTCGAATTGTGTTGCCCGACTGGAATTTCGACACACCGGACCCCGGTCAATCCAAGGGCGGCTTTTTGAACATCCAACCCAACGGCTCGTACACGCTCACCGTGTTCAATTAACCCTTGGACGGTTTAATCGTCCACCAACTTATTGAGCGCTTTCAGTTCCTCACAGTCCCTGGAAACAGGCTCAACCGATGAGCCCGAACTGGCGTTTACCGCAGACGAATCAACCGCAGACCGGTCAGCCAGTGAACGCTCCAGTTGCTCAATCCGTTGCTGCTGCACAATGGCCTGATCGATCAACCCATGAATGGCTTTGATCAAGGGATCATCGCCATTTTTGGAGACGCCATACGCTGAAAATTCCGCTTTGGTTTTGACTGCACCGCTGGCTTCGCCCGACTGCGCATTGGCCTCGTCTTTCACAATCATGCGGGCCGGGTTGCCCACCGCCGTGGCACCCGCCGGAACCGGTTTGGTCACCACCGCGTTCGAGCCGATTTTTGCGCCCTCACCCACCGTGAATGGCCCCAACACTTTGGCACCAGCGCCCACCACCACACCGCGTTCCAGCGTGGGGTGACGCTTGCCTTGCTCCAGTGAGGTTCCCCCCAGCGTGACACCTTGGTATATCGTGCAATCGTCCTGAATCACCGCTGTTTCGCCAATGACCACGCCCATACCATGGTCAATAAACACCCGCTGACCAATCGTGGCCCCCGGATGAATTTCAATCCCGGTGAAAAAGCGCCCCAAATGCGATAAAAAACGCGCCAGGGTGGTCATGCCCCTGCCCCAGCAGGCATGGGCCATGCGGTGCCAAATCAGTGCATGCAAGCCCGGGTAGCACAACAACACCTCCAGACGACCGCGTGCAGCGGGGTCTTTTTTGAGAATGTTGTCAATGTCTTCCTGAATGCGAACCCACATGGCGTGCCGGTAGTGAATGGTTGAATCGAATTGGGCAGTGTACCAGCATCACTCGCTGCGCGACTGCTGGCGCTCCGCTTCATGGGGGTAAAGCCGCCCATCGGCCACGCGGACCACATCGCTCAAAAACCCCCGCAACATGTCCACCTCTTCCTGTTCCAGCTGCGCTTTGCCCAACAAACGGGTCAAGCGCTGAATCAGCTTCTTTGGCCTGTCCGGGTTGAGAAAATCCACCCGTTCCATGGCGGTCAACCAATGGGCCTGCAATTGGGCAACTGCCTCTGCGGTTGCCAGATTCACCACAGGCGCTGAACGCTTTTCCGGATTTGGCACTTGCGGAACATCGGCACCCTCGCGCAACTCACCTTCCACGCGCAAGGCATAGCAAACAATTTGAACAGCCTGCGACAGGTTCAGCGAGTTGTAAACCGGATTGGACGGGATGTACACCTGCCGGTTGCACTGCTGCAGTTCCTCATTGGTCAGGCCGGTTCGCTCAGCGCCAAACACAAACGCACTCTTCAATCTGGTGACGTGTGCCTCAAACACTTCGGCTGCCGCCACCGCCGGGCTTTGCAGCAGGGGCCCCAATTCCCGCATGCGCGCTGACAAGGCATACGAGCGGTGACAGTCATACAGTGCTTCCGGCAAGCTGTTGTAGACGCGGGCTTGTTGCAGCACATCTACGGCCCCACTGGCCAGTGCAATGGCCTCTTCCTGCGACGCAATGTCGTCAAACCGGGGACTGACCAGCCTCAAATCGCCCAGTCCCATGGTTTTCATGGCCCGCGCCACCGACCCAACATTGCCCGGATGGCTGGTTTTTACAAGAACAATCGAAATGCTGGCAAGGGAATTGGCTAGGCTCATCTATAATGGTGGGTTAAATGACATTTAGACTTCGAAGGATAGGCCATGCACCCGATGTTGAACGTGGCGGTTAAAGCCGCTCGCGCCGCTGGAAAAATCATCAACCGGGCGGAACTCGATCTGGACCAGATCAAGGTCGGCGTCAAAGGCCCCAACGACTTTGTGACCGAAACGGACCAGGCTGCCGAGGCGGCCATCATTGACGTCCTGAAACAAGCCTTTCCTGACCATGCCATTCTAGCCGAGGAAAGTGGCGCATCCGGCACTTCCGACCACGAGTGGATCATTGACCCCATCGACGGCACAGCCAACTTCATTCACGGCTACCCGCACTATGCCATCGCCATCGCTTTGCGCGTGCAGGGCGTTGTGCAACAGGCGGTGGTCTACAACCCGGCCACCAACGACCTGTTCACCGCCTCCAAAGGGGAAGGTGCTTTCCTCAACAACCGTCGCATTCGTGTGTCCAAGCGCAGCAAACCCAACGAGTTTCTGGTCGGCTTTGCGTTCCCCAGTGGGGTGAGCGAAGGCTCGCAGGACGTGAAGAAAAAAATGCTGGCATTGACGGAAAGCACAGCGGGCATTCGCAAGTCGGGCTCTGCAGTACTCGACCTCGCCTACGTGGCCTGTGGACGCCTGGATGGTTACTTGTGCTTCGGGCTAAAACCCTGGGACCTGGCCACTGGCGTGTTGTTGGTGTCCGAAGCGGGTGGCCTCATCACCGATCCGCAAGGCAATTGCGACTACATGGACAGCGGCAATGCGGTGGCCGGCAACCCCAAAGCGCTCCAGTACCTGTTGAGTTTCAAGTAAGCAGTTCGCCTGCGAGGCATCCGCAACGTGACTGAACGCACTGTGAACAACAGCGAAAGCGCCCTGAACACCCCATCGGCCTTTGAAAACCACACGCCGATGATGCAGCAGTACCTCACGCTGAAGGCCAGCTACCCTGACAAACTGTTATTTTACCGCATGGGCGACTTCTACGAGTTGTTTTTTGAAGACGCCCAAACCGCAGCCCAATTGCTTCAAATCACCCTGACCCACCGTGGTCAGTCGGCTGGGCAGCCCATTCCCATGGCCGGTGTGCCATTTCATGCTGCCGACCAATACCTGGCCAAGTTGGTGGCGCTGGGGCATTCAGTGGCCATTTGCGAGCAAGTGGGCACGCCGGGCCAAACCAAAGGCCCCATGGAGCGGCGCGTGGCCCGCGTGGTCACACCGGGCACACTCACCGAAAGCACCCTGCTGCCCGACCAGGAAAACAAAACCCTGTTGGCCCTGTATTCTGAAGACGGGCACCAATGGGGTGTGGTCTGCATGGCCTTGTCTGCGGGCAGCATTCGCCTGCTGGAATGCGATCAAGCGGGTTTGAATGCCCACATCAGCCGATTCAATGCCGCCGAAATTTTGGTGAACAACCGAAATTTGGCCACGCAGGCAGGCATTCAACGCCCCATTGAACGGCCTGCCTGGCACTTCGACGCCGGCTTTGCCCAAAACCACCTCAAAAGCGTGCTGCAAGCCGCCAACCTGGACAGCCTGGAGCTCGACAAAGCCCAATTGGCCATTCCCGCCATGGGCGCCGCACTGCAGTACGCGAAGGAAACCCACCTGAATGTGGACACCTTCAAACACCTGTCAGACATCCAGGTGGAACACGGCAGTGATTTCCTGGTGTTAGACGACGCAGCACGGCGCAACCTGGAGTTGACCGAAACCCTGCGTGGCGACCCAGCTCCCACCCTGTTTTCCCGGCTCAACAAAACCGGCAGTGCCATGGGGGCACGGCGGCTTCGGCAGTGGGTGCTGGAACCCTTGCGCAGCCTGCAAGCGATTGAACAACGGCAAACCAGCATTGAACGCCTGCAAACGCTGCGCAGCGACAGCGCCGAACCAGTGTGCATGGAACTCACCCGGCAGTTGCGCCGCCTGTGCGACATGGAACGCATCAGCAGCCGAATTGCCTTGCAAAGTGCCAAACCGCGCGACCTGCTGGCGCTGCGGGACAGCCTGGCCCTGTTGCCGGTTATCCACCAGTTGCTGACATCGCTGGATGCGCAGCACCAACACTGCGAGCACCTCGACAACAGGCCAGCCGTGTTTGAAAACACCTGCAGCGCCCTGCAATTTCCACCCGCTTTGCTGGCCGAGCTTCAAGCCGCCTTGGACGACAACCCACCCGCCCTCATCCGCGATGGCGGCGTGATTGCGGCTGGTTACCACGCCGAGCTGGACGAACTCCGGGACATTCAAACCGGCAGTGGCCAGTTCCTGATCGAGCTGGAGCGACAAGAGCGAGAGGCCACCGGCATTGCCAACCTCAAGGTGGAATTCAACCGCGTCCACGGCTTTTACATCGAGGTGTCCACTGCGCAAGCCGACAAAGTGCCCGCGCACTACACACGTCGGCAAACCATGAAAAATGCTGAGCGCTACATCACCGCCGAGCTGAAAGCGTTTGAGGAAAAGGCGCTGTCAGCGAAGGACCGCGCGCTGAGCCTTGAGAAAGTCATTTATGACCAGTTGCTGGCCTGGTTGGACCCGTTCACACCCAGCCTGCAGCGCTGTGCAAGGGCATTGTCCGAGCTGGATGCCCTGTGTGCCCTGGCCACCGTTGCATTTGACGCGGGCTGGTCACGTCCGCACATGGTCAACCACCCCGTGCTGGACATTCAACGCGGTCGCCACCCGGTCATTGAGCAACAGGTGGAAGTGTTTACACCCAATGATTGCCAATTGCACCCGGGCAAATCCATGGCGCTCATCACAGGCCCCAACATGGGCGGTAAAAGCACCTACATGCGCCAAACCGCCTTGATTGCGCTACTGGCCCACATGGGTTCATTCGTGCCGGCCGACCATGCGCAGATCGGCATTCTGGACCGGATATTCACCCGCATCGGTGCCTCCGACGACCTGGCCGGTGGCCGCTCAACTTTCATGGTGGAAATGACCGAGGCCGCCACCATTGTCCGCCAAGCCACTGCGCAAAGTTTGGTGATCATGGATGAAATCGGGCGTGGCACCTCAACCTTCGATGGTCTATCGCTGGCGTGGGAAATTGCGCGACGATTGGCACAACACAACCGATGCCTCACCCTGTTTGCCACACACTATTTCGAAATCACACAACTGGCCACCGAGCAGGACGGCGTTTTCAACTTGCACCTGTCAGCCACCGAACACCAGGGCAAGCTCGTGTTTTTACACCGGGTCGAAGCTGGGCCTGCCAGCCAGAGTTACGGTCTTCAAGTGGCCAAACTGGCAGGGCTGCCCGCGTTGTTGGTGAAAAACGCGCAAAAGCGACTTGAAAAACTGGAGGCTGCCCAGCACACCGACCATGCACAGGTGGGTCTGTTTGATACGCCGCCCCCTGCCCAGCCGAACACACCAGCCTTGCCCGAAGAAATCGGGCTGATTCTGGAGAAACTGGCCGAAGTGGACCCGGACGACTTGTCACCGCGCGATGCACTGCAACTTTTGTTTCACCTCAAAGGTCTACAACAGCAATTGATTTGACCTCACCCACCATCAACATGCGCCATTTGCTCAATGTTCGACACACCATTGCCTTGTTGGGCTGTTTGCTCTGGGCTGTTGGCCCAGTGTTGGCCCAGGGCAAAACAAGCAATGATGGTGAGGCTCAATCGGTGAGCCCAGCCAAAGTACTGCTGGAGAAGGCCAGTGAACAGATTCAGCGATTGTTGAATCCACCCTTTTCGTTTGCACTGATTGGCGACCAACCCTACAACCCATCCCAAGAAAAAGCGCTGGATGCCATTCTGAAAGAGTTGGACAGTCGCAGCGACATTGAATGGATTCTGCATGTGGGCGACATCAAAGGTGGCAGTGAGCTGTGCACCGATGGCTTGATCAAGCACCGTCTGAATCAATTGAAAAAGACGCAAAAGGCGCTGGTGCTGGTGCCTGGCGACAATGAATGGACCGATTGCCACCGCGACAGCAATGGCAGTTTCGACCCCCAAGAGCGGCTCACCTTTCTGAGAAAACAGGTTTACACCAAACCGCTAACCTTGGGCAAAGCGGCATTCAAGGTGCGCCAGCAAACGGCCCTGGGCTTTCCAGAGCATTTCATGTGGCAACAAGGCACCACCTTGTTTGTCACACTGAACATTCCTGGCAGCAACAACGACCTGGTCAACCCCAGCTCACGTGGGCTGCGCGATGAAGAGGTGCAGAGGCTGTTCAACATCCGCCAACAAGCCGTGGATGCCTGGCTTGCCGAAGCAGAACAATTATTTAAAAAAGACGATGCGCCCACCGAAACCGTGATTGCCTTTCAAGGCGACCCACTGGATGGGTCGGGCACGCCATTCAGCATGGACAGAATGTTGGTGCGACCAGACGGTTATGAGCCGCTCATGAAACGATTGGTGCAGTTTGCGGCCAACACACATCGCCCGGTGTTGATCGCGCATGGTGACACGCACCGGTACCGGTGGGATCAACCCGATTTAAGCAAGTATGGTGCAACACCTGAAGTGAATGCCCTCATCTACCGGGTGGAGGGCTGGGGCCATCCGTTCACCAACCAGTGGGTGAAAGTGACGGTGACCCCTGGCAAATCAAAACCATTCCTGGCAGAAAGCATCCTGATGCACGCGGACAACCCCAACTGACCTCCATCAATTCAGTTTGTGTGCATCGGGATTGGGGGCCACCGAGAACAGCGACTGTGCTGCGGCGCCGTTGGCCTTTTCCTCTTCATTTGCAGGCCGAATGTCGGTCACCTTCAGGTGGTAGCGCAAGGCCATGCCCGCCAGCGGGTGGTTGCCATCCAACACCACCTTGCCATCGGCAATGTCGGTGACTGTCCACACCCGCCCAAACCCGGTGTTTTCTTCACTGGCCAGTTCGTCGGGTGACATCTCGTCGTCCACCGGCATTTCTTCCAATTGCATGCCGATGCTCAATTCTTCCGGAAAATTCTCGATGGACTCAATCCGCATCAAGTCAGGGTCAAAATCACCAAAGGCGTCCTCGGGCTCCAGTTGAATGAACACCTCCTCGCCGACCACCTTGCCCTCCAGCGCCTCTTGAAGCTTGGGAAACACCTCGTGCTCCCCGCCCTGCAGGTAAACAATGGGCTCGCCACCATGGGGTTGAATGACTTCACCCTGCGCATCGCGCAACTCAAAATCCACGGTGACCACCATGCCCTGTTCTACATTCATTGCCAAAACTCCGAAAATTAAAGCGCGCACGCACAGCGCCGCTGTCAAGGTGGCCTATGATACGCCTTAATTCCACACCCGGATCGCCCTGTGCCATCGGGTCAACTGCGATTGAACCAGACCATGAACCCTGCCCTCACCCATTTGTCCGGACTGCCCGTCGAAACCTTCATGAACGAAGACTGGCATGTTCGCCCTCGTTTATTCCGGGCTGCATTTCCCGACTTCGAGCCGCTGTGCGACCTGGACACCATCGCCGAGATGGCCTCGGACGAAGACATTGAAAGCCGACTGATTCAACAAAAGGGCAAAGACTGGACGCTGCAACAAGGGCCTTTCGAAAAATTGCCCTCCCTGAAAACCAAGGGCTGGACGGTGTTGATTCAAGGCATTGACCAGGTGCTGCCCGAGGCTTATGAATTGCTGCACCAGTTCCGCTTCATTCCCGACGCACGCCTGGACGACGTGATGTTGAGCCTGGCCAGCGACCAAGGTGGCGTGGGCCCCCACTACGACTCCTACGATGTGTTTTTGCTTCAAATGCACGGCACTCGCCGCTGGAAAATTGGCCCGTTGAAAGAAGCACGGCTTCGAACCGATACACCGCTGAAGATTCTCGAGGGCTTCGAACCGACCGAAGAATATGTACTGGAACCCGGTGACATGCTGTATCTGCCCCCCAATTATGGGCATGAAGGCATTGCCGAAGGTGTTTGCAGTACGCTGAGCGTTGGCTTTCGTGCCCCCACGCATGCCGAGGTATTGGCCGGCTTGCTGCGCGACTTTGCCGATGCTGTTGAACAAAACACTGCATTAAAAACCCAACTGTTTTCAGACCCACGACGTGGCCTGTGCCAAACACCCGCAGAGCTTCCCACCGACTTGATTCAATTTGGTCAACGATTGATGGCTGAATTCAGGCCGGACGCCAGTCAGATTCAGAAAAGCCTGGGTTGTTTGCTGACCGAACCCAAACCACATGTGTATTTTGCACACAACACTGAAGACATGTCTCCTTCAGAAATTTTGGACGTTCTGAAGGCCCGTGGAATCGCTTTGTCGATGAAAACCAAAATGTTGTTCAGCGACGGGCTGTGCTTCATCAACGGAGAGGCGATCGCACCAAAAACACCATCCTGCATGAAGTTGCTGCAAGTGCTGGCAAATGAACATGAAATGGACGCCAATGCGGCAAATTCAGCACTTCAAGACAAAGAATTTCAATATTTTTTAATTGGATTTGCAAAAGCAGGTTGGGTAGAAACCCTAAATTAAGTGAATTCATTTAAAATTCGGAACGACTGTGCAAAGTCAATAGAGTTTAGTCTCGAAAATTTGGTCGGAAGAATGACTTGAATTTAACGGGCTATTCGATAGAATTTGCAAAGTTTTCCCGGTCGAGTGCTTGAACACCCGATAGGAAACTGGGTGATTCTGGGTTCTCTTGGGAGCCTATTTACTCAATAAACGGCGCCTTAAACAAGCGTCCATTTCGTGACCCCAAAAGGAATAAACATGAAAAACTCGATTCTGATCGCTTCCCTGTTCGCTGTTGCTCTGGCCGCTTGCGGCAAGAAAGAAGAAGCCGCTCCTGCAGCTCCTGCTGCTGAGCAAGCTGCTCCTGCTGCCGCTCCTGCCGCTCCTGCTGCTGAGCCAGCACCTGCTGCTGCCGCTCCTGCTGCTGAGCAAGCTCCTGCTGCTCCTGCTGCCGCTCCTGCAGAAGAGAAGAAGTAATTCTTCAGTTCTCAGCAGAGAACACAAAAACCCCGAGGTTTACCTCGGGGTTTTTTTATGCCTGAAGCCATCACACCGTTTCAGTGAAATTGGAGTTTGAATTGGAACTTAATTCGACCCAGTGCAGACCATCGTCCTGCGCCGCAATGCTGAACGGAATCCCACGCGGTTTTAGAACCGCTTCCCAAAGGCTTTGCACCACGGTTGGGCAATTGGTTGTTTTGCTCAAATGCGCCGCGACCACACGCTGCAATCGCCCCGAATTAAGCTGACTGAGGATGTCACAGGCCACTTGGTTGCTTAAATGGCCGTAATCGCCGCCCACACGCCTTTTGAGGCTTTCTGGGTAGGGGGATGTGGCCAAGCGGTCGGGACAGTGGTTGGACTCCAAAATCAACGCATGCGCGCGGTCCAACATGCGGACCAAATGCGGCGTGGAACTGCCACAATCCGTCAAAATTCCGACGGTAAAACCAGCTTCCGATTCAATCAACAACTGAACGGGTTCAGCCGCATCATGCGGCACTGGAAACGGGTGCAGTGAAAGTGAGCCGACTTTGAAGGGTGTGTGGCTGTCGATGAGCCTGACACGTCCTGTGTCGAGATACTCTGGCACGGTGAGCTTGGAGCGCAACGCGGCACGCCACGTGCCGTGGGTCAGAAAGACCGGTGTTCCAAACTTTCGGCTGAATTTGAACACGCCGCCAATGTGATCATCATGCTCGTGAGTGACCACAATGCCGTCGATCGACTCAGGCTCCAAATCGATCCGTCCCAATCGGGCAACGGTTTCTTTGACCGCAAAGCCACAGTCCACCATCAGGCGGACTGGGCGCTCACCCTGACGACATTCAAACAGCCAGCTATTGCCTTCACTGCCACTGCCCAAACTGCAAAATCGAATCATGGTCAATGCGTGAACAAGCGCCGCTTATTGACGCAACTTGGCAGCCAAGCGGTTGGAGGCCTCTTCAGACAGTTTGGGATCGATCGACGTGCCACGCTCGGACGTGAATTTCACAGACGTGGACTTGTCCGTTTGAGTGGCCACCACCACCTGGAAGCGCTGGTCTGCTTTCAGGTTTTTGGTGCCTGAATCGCTTCCACCGAACAACTTGCCGAAAAATCCGCTGTCTTTCTTCTCAGCCGAGGCGGAGTCAGGGGTGTACTTGACGTAATACACACCGTTGGCGCGGTCGCGGTCCTCGACAATAAAGCCTGCGCGATCCAAACCAAACCCAACCCGGCGCCATGCCGATGGGAAGTTCTCGGCCAATACAATGGCGGCGCCGTTGGCGTCTTTCTGAACGGTGATGAGTTGCTGACCAACCGCACGTCCGGCATCCTTGGCGGCCTGCTCATCGCCAGTCAGTTTGGCCATCAGGCGGTTCATCATTTCCGCTTCCAGCTCCGGGTCTTCGGGACGGTTCATCCACTGGAGGGTGGTTTGGCTTTTGTCGGTGTAGTTTTCTTCCATGCCACGGTGCGTGATGAATACCTCCACACCGGTTTCAGTGGGCTCAACCCGGGTGCGATAGCGATCCCGCTGATTGCTGGAATACATGCCGTCAAACACACGACCAATGACCTTGCGAATACCATCCATGGGAATGTTGGCTCTGTTCTCGGCCCAGTTGGTCTCCATCAGGCCGATTTTTGGGTCATCGGTGGACAACTCAAAACCATTTTCCTTCCAGAACTCACGCAGCTTGGGCCACAACTGCTCGGGCGGCATTTTCACTTCCAGGGAACGCACGTTGCCGGTCTTTTTGATTTTGACGTCTGAGGTCGAGATCAGCACGGGTTCAGACTTGGCAACCCGTCCGCCGGCCACCACACCACCATTGGCCCGATTGTTGTAATACGACGATGCAGACACCGCGCCGCTGGCCGACTCACCGGGAATCAAAAACTGTTCGTCGGCAGACTGGGCGGTCAAATCAGGCGGGACATCCAGACCAGATTCCCGTTTTTCGGCTGTTTTGTACGCCACTTTTTGGCCTTCCACCATGTTTGTATAGGTGGAGCAGCCAGCCAACGCAGCCATCGCGGCCACCAATACCAATTGTTTCAATGGTCGGTTCACAATCAATTCCATGTCAGAAGCAGCCTTCAGTCAATCTTCAGTCAATCAGTCGATGCGCGCGCAAGGCGGCATCCACTGCAGCGTGATAATTCGATTCCAGTCGAGTCAGAGGCAAGCGTATTCCGGGCGCCATCTTGCCCATCTTGGCCAAAGCGTATTTGACGGGGATTGGGTTGGCTTGGCAGAACATCGCTTTGTGCAGGTCCAACAACGACAAATTCAGCGCGTGCGCCTTTTTCGCGTCACCTGCCATGGCGGCTGCACACAGTTCGTGCATAACGCGCGGGGCCACGTTGGCCGTCACCGAAATGTTGCCTTTGCCACCCATCAACATCAAGTTGACGGCAGTGGGGTCATCGCCACTGTACACTGCAAAATTCTCGCTGCAATCTCGAACAAGCCAGGCACCACGTTCCAGGTTGCCAGTGGCCTCTTTGATGCCCACAATGCCGGGCACCTGGCTTAGGCGCACCACGGTTTCGTGGGACAAGTCGGCCACAGTACGGCCAGGCACGTTGTACAGCACCACCGGCAAATCGACCGATTCGGCCACCTTGCGGAAATGCTGGTACATGCCCTCTTGGGTCGGCTTGTTGTAATACGGAACCACCTGCAAACTGGCGGCTGCACCCACTTTTCGGGCGTATTCGGTCAGCTCGATGGCCTCGGTGGTGGAATTGCCGCCGGTCCCCGCGATGATCGGGATTCGCCCCGCAGCCTGCTCAACCGCCACGCGAATCAACTCACCGTGCTCTTCCACGTCCACGGTGGGCGACTCGCCGGTGGTGCCAACAGCCACGATGGAGTCGGTGCCTTCCTGAATATGCCAGTCGATGAGTTTCCGGTAGCTGTCATAGTCCAGCGAGCCGTCTTCAAACATCGGCGAAACAATCGCAACAATGCTGCCTGTGATCATTGAATCCCTTCAAGTGAATGTATGCGTTTCAGATTGTATCCCAGACCACGGACCCGTGATGGCGACCAGCCGTTGAATCATGGCTGGACCGGGTTCAGTTCGCAGTCCCTGTTCAAAACGCATGATGTGCGCAGACGATAGACGCTGCAACAGCTCGCCAGGTTCCAAGAGAAAATCCGGGTTCTTGGGCGAACCGAAGCGCGCATTGCCCTGCATGAATGTTTCGTAAACCAATACGCCGCCGTCAGGCTTCAAACTGGCCAACAGCGCATCAAAATGCGGTCGGTACAAGTAATTGGTCACCACCACCAAATCGTAATCGGCTTTGGGCAAGGGCCAGGTGGGCTGCTCCAGGTCGAGTTGTTCAAACTGAACCTGTGAAGGCCAAGCCGACGTGTCGGGCATTTGGCGATCCACCGCGTGCACCTCAAACCCTTGCTGGGCAAGGTACACCGCATGACGCCCGCCACCGCAGGCCAAGTCGAGCGCCTTGAGGCCCCGACAGGGCCGGTGGGCGCCCCACACGGCCTGCACTGCAGACACCACCCAAGCAGACGGTGCGTTCATTCCCAAATGGTTCATGGCAAGTCGAGGCGCTAATCTGTCAATCAGGTGTAACTCAGTCCCATGGACTGGCGTACATCCCGCATGGTTTCCTGGGCAATTTGGCGGGCTCGCTCGCAACCGTCGGCAATGATGTTCTTCACCAAGGTGGGGTCTTCGCTGTACATGGCTGCCCGCTCGCGCATGGGAGCCAGTTCACGGGTCACGGCGTCAATCACGGGCTCCTTGCATTCCAGGCAGCCAATGCCGGCCGATTTGCAGCCCTGTTGCACCCAGGCTTTTTGCTTCTCGTCGGAGTAGACCTCATGCAGTTGCCACACCGGGCACTTTTCAGGGTCACCTGGGTCGGTGCGACGCACCCGCTGGGGGTCGGTGGGCATTTTTCGAATTTTCAGGCTGATGTTTTCCGGCGTCTCGCGCAGCGACAAGGTGTTTTGATAGCTCTTGGACATTTTCTGACCATCCAGCCCGGGCATTTTCGAGGCTTCGGTCAACATGGCACGTGGCTCGGTCAAAATCAGTTTGCGGGCACCTTCCAGGTAGCCAAACAGCCGCTCGCGGTCTGCAACGCTCAGGTTTTGGGTTTCACCCAGCATGGCCCGGGCCTGTTCCAACGCAGCCTCTTCGCCCTGCTCCTGAAACCGGTTGCGCAAATCCAGCACCAGCTTCATGCGCTTGTTGCCCAACTTTTTGGCGGCTTCCAGCGCTTTGGCTTCAAAGCCGGGCTCACGACCGTACAAGTGGTTGAAGCGCCGTGCAATTTCACGTGTCAACTCGATGTGCGGTACCTGGTCTTCACCCACAGGCACCTGGGTGGCGCGGTAAATCAAAATATCTGCGGACTGCAGCAGCGGATAACCCAGAAAACCATAAGTGGCCAAGTCTTTCTCAGACAGCTTTTCCTGCTGGTCCTTGTAGGTGGGTACACGCTCCAGCCAGCCCAGCGGGGTGGACATGGACAGCAACAAGTGCAACTCCGCATGCTCAGGCACCTTGCTCTGGATGAACAACGTGGCTTGTGAAGGGTCTACACCCCCAGCCAGCCAGTCAATCACCATGTCCCACACATTGGCCTCGATGATTTCGGGGGTTTCGTAGTGGGTGGTCAGTGCATGCCAGTCGGCCACGAAAAACAGACAGGGAAACTCGTTTTGCAGTTTCACCCAGTTTTTCAACACACCGTGGTAATGGCCCAGGTGAAGCAAGCCGGTTGGGCGCATGCCCGACAGTACGCGTTCAGCAAACATGGTTTAAAGATTCAACAAAAAAGAAAGGACACCCACACCCGCGTGAACCACCGGCTGAATAAACACCGGCAGGACGTTGAGCATCAGGAGTGCGATGAGGATGATCATGCCATACGGCTCGGTACGGCTGAAACTGTAGGCTGCAGAACTGGGCAGGAAGCTGAACAGGATGCGACCACCATCCAGCGGCAAGATGGGCAGCAGGTTAAGCGCCGCCAACACCAGGTTGACCATGATGCCTGCTCGGGCCATTTCCACAAAAAAAGGCTCGGGCATGTTGAGCACCACCAAGCCTTTCAAGAGTAAAGCCCACAGCAAGGCCATCACAAAATTGGCACCGGGACCTGCAAAAGCCACGTAGCGAATGTCGCGCTTGGGGTTTTTCAATTTGCCAAAATTGACAGGCACCGGCTTGGCCCAGCCAAACAGCATGGGCCCAGCCCCCATCAGGCTGGAAGTGATCAGGATTAAAATCGGCAACGCCACGGTGCCCATGGGGTCGATGTGTTTCAAGGGGTTCAGGGTAATTCGCCCTGCCCACAAGGCTGTGTTGTCACCGTACATGCGGGCCACGTAGCCATGCGCCGCCTCGTGCAGCGTGATGGCAAACAACACCGGCAATGCATACACCGCAATGGTTTGAATGATGGAACCGTCCATGTTTACAAGGCCTCTTGTTCGTCAATCTGGATGGGCTCCAGCGGGCCTGTCAGTGGCCCTGCCCCCTGGCGCACCACCACAGGCTCATCGCTGGTCCAGTCAATCACGGTGGTGGGCAACGCACCGCAGTACTCGCCATCATCCACAATCAGATCAAGGTCGTGCCCCATCGCCTCTTCCACTTCCCAACCACTGCGACAGGGTTCTTCCATGCCGGGCAGTTGTGCTGTGGTCGCAATCAGTGGCCCGTTGGTGTGCTCGAGCAAGGCCTGGACCACCGCGTGATTGGGCACCCGCAAGCCGATGGACTTTTTGGAGGGGTGAGACACCCGTTTGGGCACCTCTTTGGTGGCTTCCAGTATGAAGGTGTAGGGCCCAGGGTAGATGGACTTCAACAAACGGTATTGAACGTTGTTCACCTTGGCATAACTGCCCAGGTCGCTCAAGTCCTTGCACAACAAGGCCAGGTGCTGCTTTTCAGAAATGCCTTTCAGCCGTCGCAAACGCTCAACCGCATTTTTGTCATCCAGTTGGCACACCAGCGCATAACAACTGTCCGTGGGAATGGCAGCAATGGCACCGCCGTTGATGAGGTCAGCCGCCTGTTTGCAAGTGCGGGGTTGTGGGTTGTCGGGGTGAACGTTGAAAAACTGCGCCAAAAGAACCACACCTTGTCATGAAACCAGATGCGCCCAATTATCCCAGATTGGTACGCAGCCATCGGGCAGGGGCGGCAATTCGCCCAGATTTACGCGCGACTCGGTGGGCCCGTGAAAATCCGATCCGCGAGAGGCCTTGAGTCCGCATCGCACGGATTTGGCCGCAAAGTATTTGTATTCATCCACCGTGTGGCTGCCAGTGACCACCTCGATGCCTGTGCCACCCAGCCCGATGAATTGCTCAATCAAGACATCCATTTGCAAGGGGCTAAGCCGGTAGCGGCCCGGGTGTGCAATCACCGCCTGTCCATTGGACTCCAGAATCCATCGAACGGCATCGGATAGTGTGGCCCATTCATGGGGGACATAGCCGGGCTTGCCGGGGGTCAGAAAGCGCTCAAAGACCTCCCGCACCTCAGTGCAGACACCGGTTTCCACCAAATGGCGGGCAAAGTGGGTTCGACTGATCAGTGCCGGGTTGCCCACATACTTCAACGCACCTTCATAGGCCCCTTCAATACCGACCTTTGCGAGCAAGCGACTCATTTCACGGGCGCGCTCGGTGCGACCATCCCGCACACTGGTCAAGCCGTGCTCGAGAGCAGACCCTTCAAACTCCACGTTCAACCCCACAATGTGCAGGGTTTCACCGGCCCAGGTAACGGACACCTCGACACCGGGGATGAACACCAAACCATGGGCCTGTGCCGCAGCTTTGGCCCGCGCCAAGCCACCCACCTCATCATGGTCGGTCAGCGACCACAGTTGTACGCCATTGGCCGCGGCCCGCGCTGCCAATTCCTCCGGGGTCAGTGTGCCGTCCGACACCACCGAGTGGCAATGCAAATCGGCATTGATGCGATGCGGGTCAGCCCAGGCAGATCGCTGCAGGGTTTGGGTGGCTACTTCAAGCGGGGTTGATGCAATGGCTTCGTTCATGGCTTGATCTTACACCCTCAATGCTGAGCCAGTTCAATTTGGTGCAACCAGGCCAATTCCAATTCGCTAAACCCTGCATCCCGGCGGGCTGGGTAATTGAACGGCGACCGCGGAATCGGGGCACCGTATTGGG
Organism: Limnobacter sp.; assembly: GCF_036405155.1. Classification (GTDB taxonomy): domain Bacteria; phylum Pseudomonadota; class Gammaproteobacteria; order Burkholderiales; family Burkholderiaceae_B; genus Limnobacter. The sequence continues at coordinate 710,612 of NZ_DASWYD010000006.1, forward strand.
CCAGCAGTTGTTCAAAGGCCGCCACGGGCTCAACGCCCTGAAGTTGACACTGCGCGTTGAACCATCGGTTACCGATGGCCACATGACCAATTTCATCCTGGAGAATGATGTTTAGCACTTCGGCGCTGTCTGTGTCGCCCACCGATATCAGCTTGTCCCGAATCGCGGGCGACACATCCAGCCCCCGTGCTTCCAGCAAGCGGGGCACCAGGGCCAGTCGGGCCATCAAACTGTCTGAAGTCTTCTCCGCCATTTGCCACAAACCATCGTGGGCCGGGTAATCGCCATAGGCCACGCCATAATCGGCCATGCGTTTGCATAACAGGGTGTGGTGGTAGGCCTCCTCGCGGGCCACCTGCAACCAGTCACGATAAAACTCGGCAGGCTGACCGGCAAACCGCACCATGATGTCCAAAGCCAGGTTAATGGCATTGAATTCAATGTGGGCCAAGGCATGCAACAACATGCCACGCCCGGTTACATCCCCCACACCCCGGGTGGGCACCTGCCGGGGGTGTACCAGCGCTGGTTTTGCAGGTCGCCCCACTTGGGGCACCAGCACAGCATGCGTATCGACGGGCCAATCCTGCCGCAGTGCCTGGACGGCACTCACTTTGTCCAGCGGGTTGACGCAGGACAGTGCCCTGGCAGCTTGGGCGCGAATTTCAGGCAATGCATCGGGGTTCATGGCAATTGGGCGGCAACATCTCTCGTGGTATTTTAGTTCATCCCCTCAACATTCGCAGGTCTGTACGCATGGCAAAATATTCAGTGGATGGCGTTGCACCCATCGTTCACCCCAGCGCCTATGTGGCCGAGATGTCCAGCCTCATCGGCAAAGTTCAACTGGATGAAAACACCTCGGTGTGGGACTTTGCTGCACTTCGTGGTGACAACGAGCTGATTCACATTCAGGCAGGCAGCAACGTGCAAGAAGGCGCTGTGTTACACACCGACATCGGTTTCCCATTGAACGTGGGCAAACTGGTCACCGTAGGGCACCAAGCCTGTCTGCATGGGTGCACCGTGGGAGACGGCAGCCTGATTGGCATTCGTGCGGTGGTGCTCAACGGCGCAAAAATTGGAAAACACTGTATCATCGGCGCCGGCGCACTGATCACCGAGGGCAAGGAAATCCCGGATCGCTCACTGGTGGTGGGTTCGCCTGGAAAAATTGTTCGCACCTTGAGCGACGACGATGTAGCCCGCCTGATTGGCGCGCAGTTTTACATTGAAAAAGCCAAAGTCTTTAAAAACACCCTGGAACGTCTCCCTGACTGACACGTCATGACCGATACCCTTCGTACCCTTGTATTTGAAACCGCCAGTGCCCGGGCTCAATTGGTGAGCCTGAACGACAGCTGGACAGCCATTGCAGCAAACCACCACTACCCATCCGCAGTGCTGGAAATGTTGGGGCAACTGGTGGCCGCCAGTGCGGTGCTGTCTGCATCACTCAAATTTGAAGGGTCACTGATTTTACAAATTCAGGGCGATGGACCGGTGAAACTGGTGGTGGCCGAGTGCAATAGCCGTTTGGGCCTACGGGCCACCGTTAAAATTGCGGAGGGAACCGAGATCGACCGCAAGGCCACCTTTGCAGACTTGGTCAACCAGCAGGGGAAAGGCATCTGCGTGATTGTGCTGGACCCTCGCAACCGCTTGCCAGGCCAGTCGCCTTACCAAGGTGTGGTGCCGTTGGTGGGCAGCAGCGTGTCCGATGCACTGGAAGCGTACATGCACAGCTCTGAACAACTGGAAACCCGCTTGGTGCTGAATGCCGACGCCCAAAGAGCCAGCGGTTTGATGCTGCAGCAAATGCCAACCACCGGCGGGAAGTCTGTGGAAGCCCAGTTCGACCCGGATGGTTGGCCTCGTTTGGTCGCCCTGGCCAACACCCTACAGGCCGATGAACATTTGTCCACGGCCGTGGATGACCTGGCAACCCGCCTGTTCTGGGAAGAAAACCCTGCCGTGCTGGCAGACCGGCACCCGCACTTTGAATGTAGCTGCTCGGCAGAAAAAGTGCAGTCCATGTTGGTCACACTGGGCGAAGCTGAGGTGAGGGATGCTTTGACAGAAAACCCGACACTGGAAGTGCAATGCGACTTCTGCGGCAAGAACTACAGCTTTGATCAGGCTGCCTGCCTAGCGCTGTTCAAGAACGACGAAAGCGGCGACGAGAACAAACCAACACTGCATTAAGGACGGTCAATCGACCAGTCAGTCGTCCAAGGGTGGGCTGTCGGGTTTGTTGCCCTTGGGCGCTTGTTTGGCACCCGGAATGCTGGGCACTGAGGTGGTTACGCCGGGCTTCGGGTCAATGAGCTGAATAAATGTTTCACCCGGCTTGACCATGCCAAAGTCGTTGCGGGCCCGCTCTTCCACCGCTTCAACACCATCGCGCAAGCTGCGCACATCCCCCTCCAACTGCTGATTGCGCAAACGCAATGTCTCATTGACCTTGCGTTGCTGCGCCAGCTGCTGCTCCAGTTCATGGACACGCATCAGCCCCCCTTTACCGAACCACAAGGGGTACTGCAACAGGGCCAGCAAAGCCAGCAGGGTGAACGAAATAAATCGACGATTCATGCAAAGAGGCCCTGCTTTCGCAGGGCCCGGTCAAACTGGGATTTAGTCCAGATTGTAGAAGGCGGCGCGGCCGGGGTAGTAAGCGATGTCGCCGAGGTCTTCTTCAATGCGCAGCAACTGGTTGTACTTGGCGATGCGGTCCGAACGGCTCATGGAGCCAGTTTTGATTTGCATGGCATTGGTACCCACAGCAATGTCGGCAATGGTGCTGTCTTCAGTCTCGCCGGAGCGGTGAGAAATCACTGCAGTGTACCGTGCACGCTTGGCCATTTCGATGGCAGCAAAGGTTTCAGTCAGGGTACCAATCTGGTTGATCTTGATCAGAATGGAGTTGGCAATTTTCTTCTCGATGCCTTCTGACAAAATCTTGGTGTTGGTCACAAACAAATCGTCGCCTACCAATTGCACCTTGCGGCCCAGGGTTTTGGACAGGTAAGCCCAACCATCCCAATCGTTTTCAGCCATGGCGTCTTCGATGGAAATGATGGGGTACTTGTTGCACCAGCCTTCGAGCATGTGGGCAAACTCCTGGCTGCTCAGGGTCATGCCTTCGCCATGCAGGTGGTATTTGCCATCTTTGAAAAACTCGGAGGCGGCACAGTCCAGGCCTAGCGCAATTTGAGTGCCGGGTTCAAAACCAGCCTGCTCAATGGCCTGCAAAATCAGTTGAATGGCTGCCTCGTGGTTGGCCACAGAAGGCGCGAAACCACCCTCGTCACCCACCGCAGTGGACATGCCCTTGTCGTGAATGATTTTCTTCAGCGCATGGAACACTTCCGCACCGTAGCGAATGGCTTCACGGAACGAAGGCGCGCCCACCGGCAGAATCATGAACTCTTGAAGGTCCAGGTTGTTATTGGCGTGCGCACCGCCGTTGATCACGTTCATCATGGGAACGGGCAGGCTCATGCCGCCCATGCCGCCAAAGTAGCGGTACAGGGGCAAACCTGTTTCTTCAGCAGCCGCACGGGCCACCGCCATGGACACAGCCAGCGTGGCGTTGGCGCCCAAACGGCTTTTGTTCTCGGTGCCGTCCAGGTCGATCAGGTTTTGGTCCAGGAACACTTGTTCCTGAGCATCCAGGCCCAGAATGGCTTCGGAAATTTCGGTGTTGATGTTTTCAACCGCCTTCAATACGCCTTTGCCCAAGTAGCGAGACTTGTCACCATCGCGCAGTTCAACGGCTTCACGGGTACCGGTGGAAGCACCCGACGGCACAGCCGCACGGCCCATGGCACCGCTTTCCAGCAGCACGTCACATTCCACAGTGGGATTGCCGCGTGAATCAATCACTTCGCGACCAATCACATCAACGATTGCACTCATAATTTCCTCTCGGATGGTTCAGATTCTGTTCAGGATTTCATCAAATCTTGTTCAGCCAGGGGCTGGGCTTTCACCAGTCGGTCCAGTGCCTGCAAGGTTTGCAGCAGCGCTTTCATGCGCGGCAATGGCCAGGCGTTCGGTCCGTCGGACATGGCTTTGGCAGGGTCCGGGTGGGTTTCCATAAACAAACCCGCCACACCCACAGCCACTGCGGCACGGGCCAGCACGGGCACAAACTCACGCTGACCGCCGGAAGCGGTGCCCTGCCCGCCTGGCAACTGCACACTGTGCGTGGCGTCGAACACCACTGGGCAACCGGTGTTGCGCATGATGGCCAAGCTACGCATGTCGGAAACCAGGTTGTTGTAACCGAAGCTCACGCCCCGCTCGCACACCATGATGTTGTTGCCATCATCGCCACTGGCAATGCTGGCTGCTCGGGCCTTTTCAACGACGTTCACCATGTCGCCAGGCGCCAAAAACTGGCCTTTCTTGATGTTCACGGGGCGCTTCACTGACGCCACGGCCTCAATGAAATCCGTTTGGCGGCACAGAAATGCCGGGGTCTGCAGTACGTCCACCACCTCAGCGACAGGCCTAATTTCTTCTATCGCGTGTACATCGGTCAGCACAGGCACGTTCAGTGTTTTCTTGACGTGTTGCAGAATGGCCAGGCCTTTGTCCATGCCCAAGCCCCGGAAACTTTTTCCTGAGCTGCGGTTGGCTTTGTCGTAGGAGCTTTTGTAAATGAACGGGACTCCCAGGCTGGAACAGATTTCCTGGAGCTGGCCCGCAGTGTCCATGGCCATTTGCTCGCTTTCAATCACGCAAGGCCCGGCAATCAGGAAAAACGGTTGGTCCAACCCGACTTCAAAATTGCACAGCTTCATCTTGGATTCTCCAGCAGTGTGTTGATTGGGGTTTTTATTGTTCTCTGCCTACTTTACATGCCCTTGGACTGCTTGTGCGCCAGCGCTGCCTTCACGTACGCCATGAACAGCGGATGGCTGTCACGCGGTGTACTGGTGAACTCGGGGTGAAACTGAACCCCGATAAACCAGGGGTGGTCGGGCAGCTCCATGATCTCCGGCAGGTTCTCTGTCGGCGTTCTGGCGGAGATGCGCAACCCCGCTGATTCCAGCTGTGGCACATAGTTATTATTCACTTCGTAACGGTGGCGGTGGCGCTCATTCACCTCGGGACCGTAAATGGACTCGGCCAAGGTACCCGGTGTAATGGGGCAGCGCTGTGAGCCCAGGCGCATGGTGCCGCCCAGGTCGGAGGTTTCTGTGCGGGTTTCAACCTTGCCGCTTTTGTCCATCCACTCGGTGATCAAAGCCACCACGGGCGTTTCGGCCTGTTGATCAAACTCGGTGGAGTTGGCCTTGGGCAAACCAGCCACATGGCGTGCAAATTCAATCACCGCCAACTGCATGCCCAAGCAAATGCCCAGGTAAGGTACTTTGTTTTCGCGCGCAAACTGAATGGCGGCAATTTTGCCCTCGGTGCCCCGCTTGCCAAAGCCACCGGGAACCAGCACGGCATCCAGCTTTTTCAAACCATCGGTGCCTTTGGACTCGATGTCTTCGGAATCGATGTAGTTGATGTTGACGCGGGTGCGGGTGTGAAGGCCTGCGTGATTCAGTGCTTCGATCAGCGACTTGTACGACTCGGTCAGGTCCACATACTTGCCCACCATGCCGATGTTGATGCTTTGCGTCGGGTTTTCCTGCGCATACACAATGTCGGCCCATTTGGACAGGTCGGCTGGCTTGGCATCAATGCCCAGCTTTTCGAGCACAATCTGGTCCAGCTTCTGGGCTTCCAGCATGGCTGGAATTTTGTAAATGGTGTCGGCGTCCCACACGGAAATCACGGCTTCCAGAGGCACGTTCGAGAACATGGAAATCTTGGCGCGTTCGTCGTCGGGAATTGGACGGTCGGCACGGCACAACAAAGCGTCTGGGAAAATACCGATTTCCCGCAATTTTTGAACACTGTGCTGGGTGGGCTTGGTTTTCAGTTCGCCAGCCGAGGCAATAAACGGCACCAGCGTCAAATGCACAAAGCAGGCGCTGTTGCGGCCCAAACGCAGGCTCATCTGGCGGGCAGCTTCCAGAAAGGGCAAGGACTCAATGTCGCCCACCGTGCCGCCAATTTCCACAATGGCCACATCGGTATGACCATCCCAGGCGGCTTTTGCACCGCGTTCGACAAAAGCTTGAATTTCGTTGGTGATGTGCGGAATAACCTGCACAGTTTTGCCGAGGTACTCGCCTCGACGCTCTTTGCGCAGCACCGATTCGTAAATCTGACCGGTGGTGAAGTTGTTGGCCTTCTTCATCTTCGCCGAGATGAAGCGCTCGTAGTGACCCAAATCCAAGTCGGTTTCAGCACCGTCTTCGGTCACAAACACTTCGCCATGTTGGAAGGGGCTCATGGTGCCCGGGTCCACGTTGATGTAGGGATCCAGCTTCAACATGGTGACCTTCAGGCCACGGCTTTCGAGGATGGCGGCAAGTGATGCGGCTGCAATGCCTTTGCCAAGTGACGAGACAACCCCGCCAGTGACGAATACGTATTTGGTCATGGTTCAAAGCGGCGCTCGGCCAGCCACACGGCAACCGGAGCACAGTTGGAAAGCGCGATTATAACCTGAGCGCGCTTTGTTCCATGTTGACCAATCAACCAAACTTCAGTTCACAGCCGGTTTTTTCTTGAAGTTCCTCTCGAGTCACGCCGGGCGCCATCTCCAGCACCTTCAGACCATCCGTTGTCACATCCATCACAGCCAGGTCGGAAATGATGCGGTTGACAACCCGCTTGCCGGTCAATGGCAAATTGCATTCCTTCAGGATTTTCAAGTCTGTGGAGCCGTCTTTTTTGCGGGCCAAATGTTCCATCAACACAATCACGCGCGACACGCCAGCCACCAGGTCCATGGCGCCGCCCATGCCCTTCACCAGCTTGCCCGGAATCATCCAGTTGGCCAAATCACCCTGCTCGCTCACTTGCATGGCCCCCAAAATGGCCAAATTGATGTGCCCGCCGCGAATCATGGCAAATGACTCGGAACTTGAAAAAAACGCGGAGCCTGGCAAGGTTGTGACAGTCTGCTTGCCCGCGTTGATGAGGTCTGCATCCACCTGGTCATCGGTTGGAAACGGGCCAATGCCCAACAAACCGTTTTCACTCTGCAGCATCACATTCATGCCTGCTGGAATGTGGTTGCTCACCAGGGTGGGCAAGCCAATGCCCAGGTTCACATAAAAGCCGTCCTGCAGTTCGCGGGCCGCCAATGCGGCCATTTCGTCGTGATTCCATCCCATCGTCTTCCCCTTAAGCTGTTGTGCCCGACACGGTGCGTTTTTCGATGCGTTTTTCAGGGTGCGCATTCAGCACCAAACGCTGCACATAAATGCCCGGGGTGTGGATGAAATTGGGGTCCAGTGCGCCCACGTCCACCACCTCCTCCACTTCAGCCACCGTGAATTTGGAGGCTGCGGCGCATTCCGGATTGAAGTTGCGGGCGGTCAAGCGGTAAATCAGGTTGCCGGATGTGTCGGCTTTCCAAGCCTTCACCAAGGAAATGTCCGCGGTCAGGCTGTGCTCAAGCACATAGTGTTCACCATTGATCACGCGTGTTTCCTTGCCTTCGGCGATCACGGTTCCAAAACCAGTTTTGGTGAAAAAAGCCGGAATACCAGCCCCACCCGCCCGCAGTTTTTCAGCCAGGGTGCCCTGTGGCGTGAATTCCAGCTCAAGCTCACCAGCCAGGTACTGGCGCTCAAATTCTTTGTTCTCGCCCACATAGGAAGAGATCATTTTGCGGACCTGCCGCGTTTCCAGCAGCTTGCCCAGGCCAAAGCCGTCCACGCCCGCATTGTTCGAAATCACGGTCAAGTCCTTGGCACCAGACTCACGAACAGCGTCAATCAACGCTTCCGGAATACCACACAGACCAAAGCCGCCCACGGCCAGTGTCATGCCGTCCTTGATTTTGTCGGCCAACGCCAAGGTGGCGCTACCCACCAGTTTATTCATCCCCATCTCAATGTCCTTCTGATTTGAAATTGTCATTTTTAGCCGAAAGTCTACCGCGTATGATTATACAAAAATGATGCTGCAACGCATCAAACTTTCTTGCCGACACTAGAGACGGTTATCAACCCTTTTGAGTGAGATTCCTCTATCCTTACGGCTTGAAATCCAATTGATATCGGGGTTTCCGCGTTTTCTGACGCAGAACTGTCAACCCTGAAAAACGACTTGAAGGAGACGCTCGTTATGTCGGCTGTTGAACGAGACATGATGGAATACGATGTGGTGGTGGTTGGAGGCGGCCCTGCCGGCCTGTCCACGGCCATTCGCCTGAAGCAGATCGCTGCCGAAAAAGGGCAGGAGATCAACGTGTGTGTGCTGGAAAAAGGCTCCGAAGTGGGCGCACACATCCTGTCGGGCGCTGTGATGGACCCACGAGCCATCACTGAGCTCTTCCCGGACTGGAAAGAACGCGGAGCCCCCTTGAACACCGCAGTGACCGAGGATCAGTTTCTGTTCCTGACGGAAAAATCGGCCAAGAAGGTTCCCAACGCCCTGCTCCCCGAGTGCTTCCAGAACCATGGCAACTATGTCATCAGCTTGGCCAACGTGGTGCGTTGGCTGGGTGAACAGGCGGAAGCCTTGGGCGTGGAAGTGTTCCCAGGCTTTGCCGGCGCTGAAGTGTTATACGACGAGAAAGGCGCTGTTAAAGGCGTTCAAACCGGTGACATGGGCATTGGCAAAGATGGCCAACCCACCCACGCCTACCAGCCTGGGATGGAACTGCACGCCAAGTACACCGTGTTTGCTGAAGGCGTGCGCGGACACTTGGGCAAACGCGTGATCGAAAAATTCAACCTGAACGAAGGCCGCGACCCGCAGGTGTACGGCATTGGTTTGAAAGAACTGTGGGAAATTGATCCAGCCCTGCACAAGCCGGGCTTGGTGATTCACTCCGGTGGCTGGCCGCTGGACGCCAACACCTATGGCGGTTCATTTCTGTACCACTTGGAAAACAACCAGGTGGCGGTGGGATTTGTCGTTGGTCTGGCCTACGAAAACCCTTATCTCTCGCCGTTTGAAGAATTTCAGCGCTACAAAACACACCCTGCCATCCGCAAATATTTTGAAGGCGGAAAACGCCTGGCCTATGGCGCCCGCGCCATTGCTGCTGGCGGCCTGATGAGCCTGCCCAAACTGGTGTTCCCTGGTGGTGCACTGGTGGGTTGTGACGCTGGCTTCCTGAATGCTTCCCGCATCAAGGGCAGCCACGCAGCCATCAAGAGCGGCATGCTGTGCGCAGAGGCCATTGCCGACGCCCTGGCCAACGACCGCGCAGCCGACGAACTGGACGCCTACCCCAAGGCCTTCCACGATTCTTGGCTGTTCGACGAACTGTACCGTGCCCGCAACTTCAAACAGTGGATGAGCAAAGGCCTGTACACCGGCACCATGATGGTGGGCATTGAGCAGAAGCTGTTCAAGGGCAAGGTGCCCTGGACACTTCACCACAAACATGCAGACCATGAATGCCTGCGGCCTGCGGCGGAATTTGAACCCATCAACTATCCAAAACCGGATGGCAAGATCACGTTTGACCGACTGAGCTCGGTGTTTATTTCAAACACCAACCACGAGGAAAACCAGCCAGCCCACCTGACCTTGAAAGATGCGGGTGTGCCTGTGGCAGTGAACTTGAGCAAGTATGCAGGCCCCGAGCAGCGCTACTGTCCAGCCGGTGTGTATGAATACGTGAAAAAAGAAGACGGTGCAGACCAGTTGCAGATCAATGCACAGAACTGCGTGCATTGCAAAACCTGTGACATCAAAGACCCCACACAGAACATTGTGTGGATTACGCCCGAAGGTGGCGGCGGTCCCAATTACCCCAATATGTAAGCTCACTTTGTGAGCCTGCAACAAAAAAGCCCCGGTGGAAACACCGGGGCTTTTTTGTGTCGTTAACAGACAAATTCAGCGTTCGGTACCCCGCCACAGAAAGCGGTAGACAAAACCTGGAAAACCCAACACCAAAAACAAACAAGCGGTGAGCGCATAAAACTCCCAACGCTGCGGTGTGATCTGGCTCACGGTCGCCTCGATACCAAACCCGATCAGGCCCACCAGAAGATAACCCGCCAGCACTTCAACAACCCGCGTCCAACCCGACTTGTGCTGAAGTTTGACAAGTCCCATCAGCCGATTGCTCACGAACGGCAGGTTGGCCATCAAGATGGCCAAACCGAACAACAACCAATGCCCTACTGTTTGAGACACGCTGGTGGGGGTCCTGTGAAATTCAACCAGCCAGTGACTGCTGAATCAGTTGAGCACAATAGGCCATCAAGGGTGCTGGCAACAGCCCCAACACAATCACAGCCAGGCCATTCAACCCCAATACGGTGCGGGCATCGGCCGCAATGGCGATGTCTGTGTCATCCGCAGGTGCTTCGAAATACATGGTCTTGACCACGCGGATGTAATAGAAAGCACCCACCAGGCTGAACATCACCGCGTACACCGTCAGCCAAATCTGTCCGGTGGCCAGCAAGGCTTTCAACACAGCCAACTTGGCAGCAAAACCCACCATGGGCGGAATACCCGCCAGCGAGAACATCAGCAACAGCATCACCAAAGCCAACCAGGGCGAACGCTTGTTCAAACCCTTCAGGTCAGCGATGTTTTCAACCTCAATGCCCTTGCGGGACATCACCATGATCACGCCAAAGGTACCCAGCGTGGTGAGCACATAGGTGATGGAATAGAACATGGCAGCTGAATAAGCGGCTGTGGAGTTGGCGGGGTTGCCCGCAATCACGCCAGACAACATGCCCAACAGCATGAAACCCATTTGCGCAATGGTGGAGTAAGCCAACATGCGCTTCAAGCTGGTTTGTGCAATGGCAGTCAGGTTGCCAATGGCCAGGGACAGCACCGCCAACACCATCAACATTTGCTGCCAATCCATGGCTTTGGTGTACAAACCGTCCACCAGCAAACGCATCATCATGGCAAACGCAGCCAATTTGGGCGCACCGCTGATGAGCAACGTGGTGATGGAAGGAGATCCCTGATAAACGTCAGGCACCCACATGTGAAACGGAACCACGCCCAGTTTGAAGGCCAGGCCAGCCACCAAAAACACCAGACCGAACACAAAGATGATTGATTTGGAACCTGCGCCTGCACTGGCGAATGCAATATCCGCATGGTTCAGGGAGCCGGTGGCACCGTAAATCATCGACATGCCATACAGCAGGAAACCAGAGGCCAAGGCACCCAGCACGAAATACTTCATGGCGGCTTCGGTGGCTTTCACACTGTCGCGGTGCATGGCCACTGCGGCGTACAAGCTCAGCGACAGCAGTTCGACACCCAGGTAAATCAACAACAGGTTGTTGGCCGAGATCATGATCATCTGGCCCAACAAGGTGAACATCACCAAGGCGTGCAACTCGCCCTTGAACATGTCACGGTCTTTGGCATAGCTGGAGCCCACAATCAAGGTGAATGCCACTGCAAAGGCAGAAAAACCTTTCAGGGCCATCCCCATCCCATCCTGGATGTACATGTTGTGGAACGCCAATTGCGTGCCAACTGCCGGCACATTGGCCAAACAATAGGCGCCCAAGGCCAAGAGGAAAAGAACCACACCGTTGTGCAAGGCGGGAAGAATGCGGCCCTTGGTCACGCTGTCCACAATCATGAACGCGCACACGAAAACCGCCAGGGCGATTTCAGGAAGGGCTAGGGAGAGATTCATCTGATCCACGAACGATCCTCGATTAAAGCTTGGACTGAGCAACGTGCTGCAACAGGGCATCAACCGACACCTGCAGTACATCAGTGAAAGGTTTTGGATACAGGCCCATGGCCAACACCAAGACCGCCATGGCACCCAACATCAACAATTCGCGGGTGTTCACATCTTGAAGGTCTTTGACATCGTCGTTGGCCACATCGCCAAACACCACGCGTTTGTACATCCACAGGGAGTAAGCTGCACCAAAAATCAGGGTGGTGGCTGCCAGCAGACCAATCCAGAAATTGAATTTGACCGCGCCCAGAATGACCAAAAACTCGCCCACGAACCCGCTGGTGGCGGGCAAACCCGAGTTGGCCATGGCAAACAGCAGGAACAGCGCAGCAAACTTGGGCATGGTATTCACCACACCACCGTACGCAGCAATTTCGCGGCTGTGAACGCGGTCATACAACACGCCGATACACAGGAACATGGCACCGGACACAAAACCGTGAGAGATCATCTGGATGATGGCACCCTGCATGGCCAGGTCTTGGAACATGAAGAAACCCAGGGTCACGAAACCCATGTGTGCGATGGATGAATACGCCACCAGCTTTTTCATGTCCTTCTGAACCAGCGCCACCACGCCGATGTACACCACCGCAATCAGGGAAAGTGTGATCATGAAACCGGCCAAGTGATGGCTGGCATCCGGCGCAATCGGCAGGGAGAACCGCAGGAAACCATATGCACCCAGCTTCAACATGATGGCCGCCAGCACCACAGAACCCCCCGTGGGCGCTTCAACGTGGGCATCCGGCAACCAGGTGTGAACAGGCCACATGGGTACCTTCACCGCGAACGCCATCAGGAAGGCCAGGAAAATCAGGACCTGCTCTGTCATGTTCAATGGCAGCTTGTGCCAGGCCGCGATCTCAAAGGTGCCCGATTTGGACTGCAGGTAAATGATGGCAACCAAGGTGAGCAGCGAGCCCAGCAAGGTGTACAGGAAGAACTTGAAAGCCGCGTAAATACGGTTTGGACCACCCCAAATGCCCACAATGATGTACATCGGAATCAAGGTGGCTTCGAAGAACACGTAGAACAGCAGGCCATCGGTCGCACTGAACACACCGATCATCAAGCCAGAAAGGATCAGGAAAGCGGCCATGTATTGCGCCACCTTCTCGGTGATCACTTCCCACGCCGCAACCACCACAAACACCGTGATCAGCGCGGTCAGCAACACGAACCAAACGGACAAGCCGTCCACACCGAGACCGTAGCTCGCGCCAAATGCGGGAATCCAGTCGAGCTTTTCGACAAACTGCAGTTTGGCTGTGGTGGTGTCGAAACCAGTCACCAGCGGAATGGTCACCAAAAAACTGAGGACTGAACCCAGCAGGGCAAACCCCCGCACGGAACCCGCATTCTTGTCATTGCCCAAGGCCATGATCAGCACGCCGAACACAATCGGCATCCAGATGGCCAAGCTAAGTAGAGGAATGTTGTTGTACATGGATAATTTCCAATTAGTAGGACCTGCGCCCTGCCCTCATGAATTCAAACTGATGAATGTGATGATCATGGCGAGAACGCCGAGAATCATCGCAAACGCATAGTGGTAGATGTAACCGCTCTGTGCGTAACGAACCACACCAGAGACCAGCCCAACCAGACGTGCGGTGCCGTTCACCATCAAACCGTCGATCAGGGTGCGGTCACCCACCGTCCACAGCGTTTGGCCCAAGCCACGCGCACCACCGGCAAACACCACCTCGTTGAACTTGTCCATGTAGTACTTGTTCTCGAGCAGTGTGTGGATGGACTTGAACGCCTTGTAGAACGCGGCCGGAATGGCTGGAACCCACAGGTAGCACACCGCTGCAGACACCACACCCGCCAATGCCAGATAGAACGGCAATGTGTGGAAGGCATGCATACCCATGGCAGCGGCGCCGTGGAATTCTTCGGCCAGCGTGGCCATGGCCTCGTGGTTGGGCAGTACGGTGATCACATCTTTGAAGTATGTGCCGTACAACAGCGGCTCAATCGCGATGTAACCAATCAACACCGATGGAATGGCCAGCAGCACCAGTGGCAGTGTCACCACCCAAGGGGACTCATGGGGCTGCACGGGACCGTGGTGGCCATGGCCATCGTCGTGGCCATGGTCATCGTGCTGAATGTCATGGAAACGTTCTTTGCCATGGAACACCAGGAAATACATCCGGAAGCTGTAGAAGGCGGTGATGAATACACCCGCAGTCACTGCAAAAGAGGCAAAACCCGCCGCTGGCAAATGACTGAAGTGCACCGCCTCAATGATGCTGTCCTTGGAGTAGAAACCGGCAAAGAACGGCGTACCGATCAAGGCCAATGAGCCCAGCAAGGAGGTGATCCAGGTGATGGGCATGTGTTTCCACAAGCCGCCCATGTGACGGATGTCCTGATCATGGTGCATACCGATGATGACCGAACCTGCACCCAGGAACAACAGCGCCTTGAAGAACGCGTGCGTCATCAGGTGGAAGATGGCCACGGGATACGCGGACACGCCCAAGGCGACGGTCATGTAACCCAGCTGGGACAGGGTTGAGTAAGCAACCACCCGCTTGATGTCGTTCTGAATGATGCCCAGAAATCCCATGAACAGTGCTGTGATCGAACCAATCACCAAAATGAAGTTCAGTGCGATGTCGGACAGCTCAAACAGCGGTGACATGCGGCTGACCATGAAAATACCAGCGGTCACCATGGTTGCTGCGTGAATCAGCGCGGAAATGGGCGTTGGGCCTTCCATGGAATCGGGCAACCACACATGCAGCGGGAACTGTGCTGATTTACCCATGGCACCAATGAACAGGCAGATACAGGCCACAGCCAACAACGGCCAGTCGGTGCCCGGGAATGTGAGCGGGACCAATTCATTGGCCTTGGCAAACACCTCGGCATAGTTCATGGAGCCGGCATAGGCCATTACCAAGCCAATGCCCAGAATGAAACCGAAGTCCCCCACACGGTTCACCAAAAATGCCTTCAGGTTGGCATAGATGGCGGTTGGCTTTTTGAACCAAAAACCAATCAGCAGATAAGACACCAAGCCCACCGCTTCCCAGCCGAAGAACAACTGCAGGAAGTTGTTGCTCATCACCAGCATCAACATCGAGAAGGTGAACAGGGAAATGTATGAGAAGAAGCGCTGGTAACCGGGGTCCTCTTCCATGTAACCAATGGTGTAAATGTGCACCATCAGGGAAACACTGGTCACCACCAGCATCATGGTGGCAGTCAGCGAGTCAATCAGAAATCCGACTTCAAAGGTCAACTTTCCAACCACAGCCCATTGGTACAGGGTGCCGTTGAAGGTGTTACCTGCCATCACATCCTTGAACACCAGGATGGACGCAAACAGCGCCACAGCCACGCCGAGAATGGTTACGGTGTGGGCGCCACGCCGGCCAATCTGTTTGCCAAACAGGCCTGCAAGCAATGAGCCCAGCAGTGGTGCAAACGGAACGATCAAATACAAGGGATTCATTCGCGCTTACCCCTTCAGCTGGTCGAGGTCTTCGACGTTGATAGAGTTCATGTTACGGAACAGCACCACCAGAATTGCCAAGCCAATGGCAGATTCAGCAGCAGCCACAGTGAGGATAAAGAAAACGAACAACTGGCCGGACAGGTCGCCCAGATAGTGAGAGAACGCAACGAAGTTCATGTTCACGGCCAAAAGCATCAATTCAATGGCCATCAGCAACACGATGAGGTTGCGACGGTTCAGGAAGATGCCAATGACGCTGATCGAAAACAGAATGGCGCCCAGTACCAGGTAATGTGCAAGTGAAATCATGGTTGTTGTCCTGCCTTATTGTCCAGACTTCGTCTGCTTGCGGTCCAGGTCGGCCGGCATGCTCACCAGCTTCACGCGGTCTGCCGCCTTAACGCGAACCTGCTCGGACGGGTTTTGGCTCTTGGTGTCTTTGCGTTTGCGCAAGGTGAGCGCAATGGCTGCCACCATGGCCACCAGCAAAATGAGTGCAGCCACTTCAAACGGGTACAGGTATTCGGTGTACAGCAGTTTGCCCAGTGCGCCTGTGTTGTTGGCAGCCTGCTTGGGGGCTTCGGCGTTGGGGTCCCAGAACCCGCGCATGAGCACCACTGACATCTGGAAGGCAATCAGCGAGCCGACAATGGTGGCCACTGGCAAGTTCTTCCAAAAGCCCGCACGGATTTTGTCGAGGTTCAGATCAACCATCATCACCACGAAGAGGAACAGCACCATCACGGCGCCGACATACACCAGCACCAGCGAAATGGCGAGAAACTCAGCCTCCAGCAACATCCACAGTGCCGATGCCGAGAAGAAAGCCAAGACGAGGAACAAGGCTGCGTGCACGGGGTTCTTGGCGGTGATCACTCTCACCGCGGCAAACACCAGAATGGCCGCAAACACATAGAAAAAACCAGTCATTGCATTCATGAGTTGGGGTCTAGCTCAGTAAATTGAATTCATCGGTAAGCCGCATCAGCTTCGCGGTTTGCGGCAATTTCAGCCTCATACCGATCACCCACGGCCAAGAGCATTTCCTTGGTGAAATACAGGTCGCCCCGCTTTTCACCGTGGTACTCGTGAATGTGTGTCTCCACGATTGAGTCCACAGGACAGGACTCTTCGCAAAACCCGCAGAAAATGCATTTGGTCAGGTCGATGTCATACCGGGTTGTGCGGCGTGAACCATCCGCACGCTGCTCGGACTCGATTGTGATGGCCATGGCTGGGCACACCGCCTCACAGAGCTTGCAGGCGATGCAACGTTCTTCGCCGTTGGCATAACGACGCAAGGCATGCAAGCCACGAAAACGCGGCGACATCGGCGTTTTTTCCATGGGGTACAGAATGGTGATGGGCGTGGTGAACATGTAGCTCATGGTCAAACCCATGCCCTTCAGCATTTCACGCAGCAGCAAGCTGTTCAGGAATTCTTTGATCACTTGAAACATAGTGCGTCTCGATTATTTCCAGATGTTCAAGGGGGTTTGCATCCATGCGGCAACCACCACCAACCAAACCAGGGTCAGTGGAATGAACACCTTCCAACCCAAGCGCATGATTTGGTCATAGCGGTAACGCGGGAAGGACGCCCGGAACCAGATGAACATGGACACCAGCAGGAAGGTTTTCAGTCCCAACCAGATCCAGCCAGGAATCAGCGTGAATGGCGCGTACTCCACTGGCGAAGACCATCCGCCGAAGAACATGATGGCTGCCAAGGCAGAAATCAGGATCATGTTGGCGTATTCGGCCAGGAAGAAGATGGCAAACGTCATGCCGGAATATTCCACCATGTGGCCCGCCACGATTTCGGATTCACCTTCCACCACGTCAAAGGGGTGGCGGTTGGTTTCAGCCACACCCGACACCAGGTAGATGACAAACAGAGGCAGCAACGGCAACCAGTTCCACGAGAGGAAATTCAGGCCAGCATCTGCAAATTGGCCGCGGGTTTGGCTCATCACAATGTCGGTCATGTTCAGGCTGCCAGTGACCAGCAACACCGTCACCAACACAAAACCGATGGCCAACTCATAGGACACCATTTGCGCCGATGCGCGCATGGCCGCCAAGAACGCATACTTGGAGTTGGATGCCCAACCCGCGATGATCACGCCATACACTTCCAGCGATGTAATCGCCATCAAATACAGCAATCCCGCATTCACGTTGGCCAGCACAGTTTCGGGGCCAAACGGCACCACGGCCCACGCTGCCAATGCCGGCATGATGGTCATGATGGGCGCAATGATGAACAGGCCCTTGTTCGCATTGATGGGAACGATGATTTCCTTGAACATCATCTTCACGGCATCGGCAATGGGCTGCAGCAAGCCCATGGGGCCCACGTGGCTTGGGCCCATGCGGATGTGCATGCGGCCAATCATTTTGCGTTCCCAATAGGTCAGGTAAGCCACCAAACCGAGCAAGGGCAATGTAATGCAAAGAATCTTGATCAAGGTCCACACCGGAAGCCAGGCTGGCCCCAGCAATTCAGCGCCGGTGGTGGTGATCAATTCGATGGGGTAACTCATGCCTGCACCTCACTTTCCACAGCAACCGACTCCAGCGATACAGAGCCCGACGCTGCACGCAGCCCCTGTGTTTCCGCGCGACCAACAGGCACCAGAACCGTATTGTCCGCCACGTGTTTGTTGATGGCCACGGCGGCTTGAACAAAGCCACCCTTGGCATCGGTCAACTTGACGGTCGCACCAGCCTTCAAACCTTGGGCTGAGGCTGTTTTCTCATTCAGTTGCACCAGCGCAGGTTTGGCCGCTTTGGTTTGACGGAGTGATTCAGCGCGGCGAACCAATGCATCGGTGTCATATAGGGGTACATAGGCAGCCAGCTCGAGACCTGCGGTCACCACGTCGGTGGCCGGCTGAGCAGGCACTGCGTTGCCCAATCCCAAGGCGGCTGGCAAGAAAGCCTTCAACACTTCTTCTGAACTGTTGAACTCGAAACCATCCAGTTGCAGCAGGTTGCCCATGACACGCAACACTTTCCAACCTGGGCGGGTTTCACCAGCAGGCTTTACAGCAGCCTTGAAGGTTTGTACGGTGCCCTCGATGTTGATGAAGGTACCGGATGTTTCGGTGGCTGGGGAAATCGGCAGCAACACATCGGCGTACTGCTTGGCGTTGCCAACAAAGGCAGAAGCCTGCACCACAAATTCGGCATCAATCAGTCCACGCAGGGTCTTTTGACCGACGGCAGAATCCAGATCAGGCTCGGCTCCAAACACAATCACCGCCTTGGCTTTGTTCTCCAGCCATGTTTGAGCGGCGCTTCCGCTGTGCGCTGCCGCCTGAACACCGGCCACAAACGAGCCCGTCCAGTTGGCACCATCGCCCAAAAAGCCCAGTGTTGCGCCAGTGGACTTTGCCAACTCTGCAGCCTTGGACAGCACCGCGTTGGCATGCTCGCTCATCAGCACTTGTTGGCCAATCAGCACAAACTTATTGCCTTCAACGGCCAATGCCTTGCTCACCGCGCTGGCACCCAACTGTGCGGACCACTGCGATGGCGCAGCTTTAATCCATTGTGCCTTGGGCATGAGGGGGTCCAAACCACCGGCGTTGACCAGTACCACAGCGGCGCCTTGCTTGGCCGCCTGGCGAACGCGCTGGGTCAACAAGGGTTGATCGTTGCGGGGGTCTGTACCCACCAGTACGATGGCATCTGCGTCGGCGACCGCCTTGATGCTGGCGCCCAGCCAGGGCTTGACTCCGTCCAGATTCAAGCTGGCGTGATGACGCAAGCCTGCATCGATGCTGCTGGACCCTACACCGGTCATCAGTGCTTTGGCCAAGGCCATTTCTTCAAAGGTGGCGTTGGGGGAGATTAACAAGCCAATTTTGTTCAGGTCGCTTGACTCGCGACGGGCCTTTTTCAAGCCTTCAGCAACAGCATTCAGCGCGGTTTGCCAATCGGTGCTCACCCACTGACCATTTTTCTTGATCATGGGTTCAGTCAGTCGATCAGCTGCGTCAAGACCTTCATAGCTGAAACGGTCCCGGTCAGAAATCCAGCACTCATTGATGCTGTCGTTCTCTTGCGGAACAACCCGCATGACCTTGTCGGCCTTCACTTGGACCACAACGTTGGAACCCAGGCTGTCGTGCGCGGCAATCGACTTGCGACGCGCCATTTCCCAAGTGCGTGCGCTGTAGCGGAAAGGCTTGGACGTCAATGCGCCCACAGGGCACAAATCAATCATGTTGCCCGACAATTCAGAATCCACCGAGTTGCCCACAAAGCTCAGGATTTCAGAGTGTTCACCCCGATTGGCCATGCCCAGCTCCATCACCCCGGCAATTTCCTGGCCGAAACGCACGCAACGGGTGCAGTGAATGCAGCGGCTCATTTCCTGAGCCGACACCAAGGGGCCGATGTCTTTGTAGAACACCACGCGCTTTTCTTCCTTGTAGCGCGATGACACACCACCGTAACCCACCGCGATGTCCTGCAGCTGGCACTCACCACCTTGGTCGCAAATCGGGCAATCCAACGGGTGGTTGATCAGCAAGAATTCCATCACGCTTTTTTGGGCGTTCACGGCTTTCTCGGAATGTGTGCGAACAATCATGCCGGGGGCAACGGGCGTTGCACAGGCTGGCAAAGGCTTGGGGGCCTTTTCCACATCCACCAGGCACATGCGGCAGTTGGCCGCAATCGACAATTTTTTGTGATAACAGAAGTGAGGCACATAACTGCCCGCTTTCTGGGCTGCATCCATCAGCATGCTGCCCTCGGCCACTTCGACCTTCACGCCATCAATTTCAAGTTCAACCATTTGTTTCGTCCCGCAGGGAGTTACACATAAGCCGGCACGATGCAGGACTTGTGCGTGATGTGGTGCTCAAATTCTTCACGGAAATGCTTCAGGAATGCCCGCACCGGCATGGCGGCTGCGTCACCCAAGGCGCAAATGGTGCGACCTTGAATGTTGTCCGCAATGCTGTTGAGCATGTCGAGGTCTTCTGGGCGACCTTCACCGTGTTCAATTCGGTTCACGATGCGATACAGCCAACCGGTGCCTTCCCGACACGGTGTGCACTGACCGCAGCTTTCTTCGTAGTAGAAATAGGACAGGCGCAACAGGCTCTTGACCATGCAGCGTGTTTCATCCATCACGATGACGGCACCTGAACCCAACATGGAACCCGCTTTGGCAATGGAGTCGTAGTCCATGTCGGTGGCCATCATGACATCGCCTGGCAACACAGGCATGGATGAACCGCCAGGAATAACAGCTTTGATCTTGCGGCCACCTTTCATGCCACCAGCCAACTCCAGCAATTTCGCAAAGGGTGTACCCAACGGAATTTCGTAGTTGCCGGGTTTTTCCACATCGCCGGAAATCGAGAAGATCTTGGTGCCACCGTTGTTGGGCTTGCCCAATTCCAGAAACCAGTCGCCACCGTTTTGCAAAATAAACGGCACGGCTGCAAAGGTTTCGGTGTTGTTGATGGTGGTCGGCTTGCCGTAAATGCCATACGACGCCGGGAACGGCGGCTTGAAGCGAGGCTGGCCTTTTTTGCCTTCGATGGACTCAATCAAGGCCGTTTCTTCACCACAGATGTAAGCGCCATAACCTTGATGTGCATGCAACTGGAAGCTGAAATTGGAACCCAGGATATTGTCGCCGAGGTAACCCGCAGCACGCGCCTGCTCAAGGGCCTCTTCAAAGCGCTCGTAGGTTTCCCAAATTTCGCCGTGAATGTAGTTGTAACCCACTGAAATGCCCATGGCATAGGCAGCGATGGCCATGCCCTCAATCACCGCATGTGGGTTGTAGCGAAGGATGTCGCGGTCTTTGAATGTACCGGGTTCGCCTTCGTCAGAATTACAAGCCAGGTACTTTTGACCTGGAAACTGGCGGGGCATGAAGCTCCACTTCAAACCGGTGGGAAAGCCTGCACCCCCGCGGCCACGCAGTGCGGATTTTTTCACTTCGGCAATGACATCTTCTTGCGAAATGCCTTCGGTGAGGATTTTGCGCAGCGCTTTATAACCGCCACGGGCTTCGTAGCCTTTCAAATCCCAATTGCTGCCATCCAGACCGGCCAAAATCACCGGGTTGATGTGACGTCCGTGCAAACAGGTCATGACTTCAACTCCTCTACCAGCGCGTCGATTTTCTCATTGCTCATGAAACTGCACATGCGGTGGTTATTGACCAGCATCACCGGCGAATCACCACAAGCACCCATGCATTCCCCTTCTTTCAAGGTGAATTGACCATCCGGGGTGGTCTCGTTGTAATCAATGCCCAGTTTCTTTTTCAGGTACTCGGCAGCATCCGTGCCACCGGACAATGCGCATGGCAAGTTGGTGCACACCACCAGCTTGTACTTGCCCACTTTTTTGGTGTCGTACATGTTGTAGAAGGTGGCCACTTCATAGGCTGCAATTGGAGCAATCTCCAAGTAATCAGCAACAGCCTCAATGGCCTCAGCCGGCAACCAGCCCAGTTCCACTTGCACAATCCTCAGACCCGCCATCACGGCTGAAATCTTTTGATCCGCCGGGTATTTGGTCAATTCCTTGTCGATCAAACGACACGCGTTTTCACTCAACTTCATGATGGGATAAATCCTTAGCGATCAATTTCACCGAACACGATGTCCTGGGTACCAATGATGGTCACCACGTCGGCCAGCATGTGGCCGCGCGACATTTCATCCAAACCTTGCAGGTGTGCAAAACCCGGGGCGCGAATCTTCAGGCGGTACGGCTTGTTGGCACCATCGGCCATCAAGTAAATGCCAAACTCGCCTTTGGGATGCTCCACCGCAGCATAGGCCTCGCCTTCAGGCACATGCATGCCTTCCGTGAACAGCTTGAAGTGGTGAATCAACTCTTCCATGTTGGACTTCATGTCCAAACGCTTGGGCGGCGTTACCTTGTGGTTGTCGCTCATCACAGGGCCTGGGTTGGCACGCAACCAATCCACACACTGTTTGATGATTCGGTTGGACTGGCGCATTTCTTCAACACGCACCAAGTAACGGTCGTAGCAATCACCGTTTTTACCAACAGGAATATCAAAGTCCAAGCGGTCATACACTTCGTAGGGCTGCTTTTTGCGCAAGTCCCATGCAATGCCTGAGCCCCGCAACATCGGGCCGGTGAAACCCATGGACAAAGCGCGTTCCGGCGTGACCACGCCGATGCCCACCAAACGCTGCTTCCAAATCCGGTTGTCGGTCAGCAGTGTTTCGTATTCGTCCACGTATTTGGGAAAACGCTGCGTGAAGTCGTCGATAAAGTCGAGCAGCGAACCTTGACGGTTGCGGTTGAGTTCATCGACCTTTTTTGCAGAGCGAACCTTGGACGGCTTGTACTGCGGCATGCGGTCTGGCAGATCGCGATACACACCACCCGGCCGGTAGTAAGCCGCGTGCAAACGGGCGCCGGAAACTGCTTCATAGCAGTCCATCAGGTCTTCGCGCTCACGGAAAGCGTAGAGAAACACCGCCATCGCACCCACGTCCAGACCGTGCGCACCAATCCACAGCAGGTGATTGAGTACACGGGTGATTTCATCGAACATGACGCGGATGTACTGGGCACGCACAGGCACTTCAATGCCCAGCAATTTTTCAATGGCCATGCAGTAGGCATGCTCATTGGCCATCATG
Organism: Limnobacter sp.; assembly: GCF_036405155.1. Taxonomy (GTDB): domain Bacteria; phylum Pseudomonadota; class Gammaproteobacteria; order Burkholderiales; family Burkholderiaceae_B; genus Limnobacter. The sequence continues at coordinate 733,524 of NZ_DASWYD010000006.1, forward strand.
GACACATAGTCCAAGCGATCCATGTAGGGCAAGGACTGAATGAAGGTTTTGTGCTCGGCCAATTTTTCGGTACCCCGGTGCAACAGGCCAATGTGTGGATCAGCCCGCTGAACAACTTCACCGTCCAGCTCGAGCACCAAACGCAACACACCGTGTGCCGCTGGGTGCTGTGGACCAAAGTTCAGGGTGTAATTCTTGATTTCAGCCATGGTTATTTCGCTCCGCCGTACTGAGGTTCGCGAATGATGCGGGGGGTAATTTCACGGGGCTCGATGCTCACGGGTTGATAGACCACACGACCGAGCTCTGGGTCGTAGCGCATTTCCACATGGCCCGACAGCGGGAAATCCTTTCGGAACGGATGGCCCACAAAACCGTAGTCGGTGAGAATGCGGCGCAAGTCGGCGTGGCCTTCAAACACGATGCCAAACAAATCGAACGCTTCACGCTCATACCAACCGGCAGAGGACCACACGTCATTGACAGACGCCACCGTGGGCAACTCGTCATCGGGACAAGCCACCTTGATGCGCACACGCAGGTTCTTGGACACGGACAGCAACTGGGACACAACCCAAAAACGCGGCCCTTCGTTGACCTCGTTTTTGTAGTCCTGCATGTCGAGACCGCACAGGTCGATCAACTGCTCAAACTGCAGGGCTTCGTGGTCCCGCAGGATGGTGCAAGCCTCCAGGTAACTTTTGGCTTTGAGTACCACGTTCAGCTCACCCAAAGCAATGGTGGACGACACCACACGGTCGCCCAAGGCATCTTGAAGTGCCGTTTGCAAACGCAACAGATTTTCGGACATGTTGAAAATTCCTCAGCGTGCAATGGTGGAGGTTTGTTTGATCTTGTTCTGCAATTGCAGCAGACCATACATGAGGGCTTCCGCGGTGGGTGGGCAGCCTGGCACATACACGTCCACGGGAACGATGCGATCACAACCACGAACCACTGAGTAGCTGTAGTGGTAATAACCACCGCCATTGGCACAGGAACCCATGGACAGCACCCAACGCGGTTCGGCCATTTGGTCATACACCTTGCGCAGGGCCGGGGCCATCTTGTTGCACAAAGTGCCGGCCACAATCATGAGGTCGGATTGTCGTGGGCTGGGACGAAAAATAATTCCGAACCGGTCCAGGTCATAGCGGCTTGCACCCGCGTGCATCATTTCCACCGCGCAGCAGGCCAGGCCAAAAGTCATGGGCCACAACGACCCGGTGCGCCCCCAGTTGATCAGCTTGTCGGCTGTGGTGGTGATAAACCCTTCGTTCAATACGCCATCAATTCCCATCTCTACACCTCTGAAGGTTCATTCCCAATCCAGCGCGCCACGGGTCCATTCGTAAATGAAACCGACCACCAGAATGCCCAGGAAAATCATCATCGACCAAAACCCAACCGGACCAATTTCTCGATAGGCCACAGCCCATGGAAACAGGAACGCAATTTCAAGGTCGAACAGAATAAACAGAATGGCCACGAGGTAGTAGCGCACGTCGAATTGCATGCGGGCGTCTTCGAAAGCCTCGAAACCACATTCGTAAGGGGAAAGTTTTTGTCCGTCCGGACGATGGGGGGCCAGCAGACGCCCCACCAGCATGGCACCACCGCCCACGCCTGCGCCAACCAGAATGAAAAGCAAAACCGGAAAATACGACTCTAAGTTCACGTTGGCTCCCGTGTAAACCCTAAGCAGGTTTGTGTTACCCAAAAAAAAGCCGGTCGTTCACACAGAGGACCGGCTTTTTTGTTCTAATCTGGTGCCGACGGCGAGACTCGAACTCGCACAGCCTGTGGCCACTACCCCCTCAAGATAGCGTGTCTACCAATTCCACCACGTCGGCTTGTTTTTACTTCGGAATTTCCTGCACTGGTGTGGCAGGTTCAGCTGGCTTCGGCGCTGCAGGGGTTGCCGTGCCCTCCGCAGCTGGAGCAGTCTGAATTGACTCCATTACACCACCGGATTCGTGGCTTGCGCCTGCCCTCGAAAAGAAGGCCAAACCCAATGTGCAAAGCAAAAAGATTGTAGCACACACCGCCGTGGCCCGACTGAGGAAGTTTGCAGATCCTGTAGCGCCGAAGAGGCTTCCAGAGGAGCCGCTACCAAAAGCAGCGCCCATGTCGGCACCCTTGCCGTGCTGCAACAAAACCAGAATGATGACCGCCACTGCAGCCAAAACCTGCACAACGGTGATGATGGAATGAAGAATGCTCATGACGTTATTAACCTCTCGCGGCGCGTATTATTCCAGAGAAATCGGATGAAGACAAAGCCGCACCGCCAATTAGGCCTCCATCAATGTCTTCTTTTGCAAATATTTCTGCCGCATTGCTGGGCTTCACACTGCCGCCATACAAAATGCGGGTGCTTTGTGCCAAGGCCTCACCCAGCATGGCTTTCAGTCGGGCACGAATCATGGCGTGCACCGCCTGGGCTTGTTCAGGTGTGGCTGTAACGCCGGTACCAATGGCCCAAACCGGCTCGTACGCGATCACCAAATTCCATGCATCATTAGAGACAAACCTCGAACAATGCTCAACAACAGGGTCGAGTTGCGACGCGATCACCGCCTCCACTTGGCCCGCCTCGCGTTCCGCCAGTGTTTCACCCACACACACGATGGGCATCAAGCCACCTTCCAGTGCTGCAACCGCCTTGAGGGCAACAATTTCGCTGCTTTCTGCGTGGTAACTGCGGCGCTCCGAGTGCCCCACCAGGGCCTGAGTCACCCCAAACTCTTTCAGCATGGACACCGACACTTCGCCGGTGTATGCGCCACTGGCCTTCGCCGAAACATCCTGCGAACCAAATGAAATGCCAGTGCCCTTCACCAAGGTGGACACCTGGGCCAAGTAAGGGAAGGGACAGAACACCGACACGTCAACCCCGGGTTGCACCTCTGCAGCAAAACCCTCAATCAGGGACTGATTGGCAGCCAAACTGCCATTCATCTTCCAGTTACCTGCGACAAATTTTGTTCTTTTGTTCATTTGAATGTTCCTGAATGGTCGTATTTCACACCCTGCAAGGGCACTCCCGCACAGCGGGCTCAAGCAACCCGAAGCACCAACTTACCCACCAAATCGCCAGACTCCATCAAGCGGTGTGCCTGGGCCACATCGGCCAAATCAAATTCGGAATGAATGACGGTTTGGTAATGGCCCTGAGCAAATCCTGCCTGCAATTCTTGACCAACAGCCTTGGCCAACGAGGCCTTGAACTCGGCAGACTCTGGTCGCAATGTGGTGCCGGTCAACAGGGCCCGCTTCATCAGCAGCTTACCCGCGTCAATTTCGGCCATACGGCCACCCAACAGGGCAATCACCAGAATCCTGCCTTCAACCGCCAGGCAATCCAGATCCCTGTCGAGATAGGAACCCGCCACCATGTCGAGCACCATATCAACGCCTCTTCCACCCGTGAATTCCAGAGCGGCGGCTACCCAATCTCGGGAACGGTAATTCACCACCATGTTGGCACCCAACCGAGTACAAACTTCGGCTTTTGCATCTTGCCCAACTGTGACCATCACCCGGGCACCCTGCCGCTTGCACAATTGAATGGCGGCAGTACCAATGCCGCTGCTGCCACCGTGAACCAACACGGAGTGACCCGCTTTCAACCGGCCTTTGACCACCAGGTTTTGCCAAACAGTCATGTAGACCTCGGGCAGGCTGGCCGCCTCAGCGAAGCTTAAACCACGCGGCACGGGCATGCATTGCGCGGCGGGCACGCACACATACTGCGCATACCCACCACCATTGCACAGGGCCATCACTGCCTGACCGTTCAATGCTGAATCAACACCCTCGCCTGTCTCCACCACTTGCCCAGCCACTTCCAAACCCAAATGCGGGTTGGCGCCAGGTGGAGGCGGATACAGGCCAAGGCGCTGAAGTACATCTGGCCGGTTTACACCGGCCGCCTTGACCTGAATGAGCACGTCGAAGGGACCGGGAACCGGCCTGGGCAAGTCCACCAGCGTGAGCTGATCGACACCCCCAGGGGCCTGAACCACAATGCCCTTCATGCTGCTCATGTCAGCTTCAGTCTTCGGAATTGCCTTCGGAAACAGGTGCTTCACCAGCGGCTGGTGCCTCCGGTGTTGCCTGCTCCAGCAACGCCTTCATGGACAGGCGCAGACGGCCTTTTTCATCGGCCTCCAGAACCTTCACACGCACTTGCTGACCTTCCTTGAGGTAATCGCCGACGGTGTTGACACGCTCGTTGGCGATTTGAGAGATGTGCAGCAGGCCGTCTTTGCCAGGCAACACGCTCACAATGGCACCGAAGTCCAGCAACTTGAGCACAGTGCCTTCGTACACACCACCCACTTCCACTTCGGCCGTGATGTCTTCAATGCGCTTTTTGGCCTTCTCGCCAGCCTCGCCATCGACAGACGCGATGGTGATGGTGCCATCGTCTTTGATGTCGATGGTTGCGCCAGTTTCTTCGGTGATGGCGCGAATGGTTGCACCACCCTTGCCGATCACGTCCCGAATTTTTTCAGGGTTGATCTTCATGCTGATCATGCGGGGTGCGAAATCAGACAGTTCACCCACACCCGAGGAGGCTTCCTTCATGATGCCCAGGATGTGAATACGGGCTTCGCGGGCCTGAGCCAGCGCAACCTGCATGATTTCCTTGGTGATGCCCTGAATCTTGATGTCCATCTGCAAGGCAGTCACACCGTTTTCGGTACCAGCCACCTTGAAGTCCATGTCACCCAGGTGGTCTTCATCACCCAGAATGTCGGTCAACACCGCAAACTTGTTGTCTTCCTTGATGAGGCCCATGGCAATACCGGCCACGAAGTCCTTCACGGGTACGCCCGCGTCCATCAGGGACAAACAGCCACCGCACACGGACGCCATGGAACTGGAACCGTTGGACTCGGTGATTTCAGACACCACGCGCATGCTGTACTGGAAATCTTCCACCGCGGGCAACAGGTTTTCAATGGCGCGACGGGCCAGGCGGCCATGACCAATTTCACGGCGCTTGGGGGCACCCATGCGACCACATTCGCCAGTGGCATAAGGGGGCATGTTGTAGTGGAACATGAAGCGATCACGGTACTCACCGTTGATGGCGTCGATGATTTGCTCGTCGCGACCAGTGCCCAGGGTGGTCACCACCAAGGCCTGTGTTTCACCACGGGTAAACAAGGCTGAACCGTGAGCACGGGGCAGCACACCAGTGCGCACCGTGATTGGACGAACAGTGCGCGTGTCGCGGCCGTCAATGCGCGGCTCGCCATTCAGGATTTGACTGCGAACAACCTTGGCTTCCAGGTTGAACAACACCTCGCCAATGTCGGCACCCGTTACACCGGCCATGCCTTCTTCACCCAGCTTGGCTGGCAACTCGGCTTGCACTTCAGCCGTGATTTCTTTCAGGCGTTTGCTGCGGGCCTGCTTCTGCGTGATTTTGTAGGCCGCAGCGATTTTTTCACCGGCCAATTCGGTGATGGCGGCAATCAACGGCTCGTTCTTGGGCGGCGCTTGCCAATCCCACTCGGGCTTGCCTGCCTTGGCAGTCAGCGCGTGAATGGCATTGATCACGGTTTGCATTTGCTCGTGACCGTACACCACGGCACCCAGCATGACGTCTTCGGTCAATTCGTAAGCGTCGGACTCCACCATCAGCACGGCAGACTCAGTACCGGCAACCACGAGGTCCAGCTTGCTGTCTTTCAACTGGCTGGTGGTGGGGTTGATGATGTATTCGCCGTTGATGTAACCCACGCGGGCGGCACCAATGGGGCCATTGAACGGGATGCCGGCAATCGACAATGCTGCAGAGGCGCCGATCAGCGCGGGGATGTCTGCATTCACTTCGGGATTGGAGGACATCACGGTCAAGGCAACCTGAACTTCATTGTAGAAGCCTTCAGGAAACAGCGGGCGCAGCGGGCGGTCGACCAGACGTGCTGTCAGCGTTTCCTTTTCAGTGGCCTTGCCTTCACGCTTGAAGAAACCGCCTGGGATACGACCGGCGGCATAGAATTTTTCAACATAGTCCACGGTCAGCGGGAAAAAATCCTGACCAGGCTTGGCTGTTTTGGCGGCTACAACAGTGGCCAGAACAACGGTGTCATCCACAGTGACGAGCACTGCACCATCGGCCTGACGGGCGACTTCGCCTGTCTCCAGCGTCACAGTGTGCTGGCCGTACTGGAATGTTTCACGATGAATTTCAAACACTTTTCTCTTCCTTGTAGTTATCCCGGTGGGTCACATTCCCATGCGAGAGCCCGTGAGTTTCAAAACACAAATGCCCACAACGACTGTTGCAGGCATTTGAGTTCAATCAACGGATTGTGGCGTAGACCAATTACTTACGCAGGCCCAGTTGTCCGATCAGCGTACGGTACTTGTCAGTGTCGGTGCGCTTGAGGTAATCCAGCAGTTTGCGACGGCGGGACACCATGCGCAGCAGGCCGCGACGTGAGTGGTGGTCTTTGGCGTTGGCCTTGAAATGGTCGGCCAGCGAGTTGATACGGGCTGTCAACAGCGCCACTTGCACCTCGGGAGAACCTGTGTCGCCCTTGGCACGTTGAAATTCGGCAACGATGGTTGCCTTGTTGATGTTTTCTACAGTCATGTTAACTCCACTTGCGAAAACCCAAGCAAACCGGCTCAACAACCGAGCAGCCTAGGCTTCGTGCGAACAAACTTGGACAACTCTTTTACGCCTCCCAACCATGGGCAAGCAACCAAGCCCACGATTGTAGCGGAAAACCACGAGAAATCAAACCTGTGGGTTCAATTTCTCATTTTTGGACTGCAATTTGTTCAAAGCGGACAAATAGGCTTTGGCGGAGGCCACCACAATGTCGGGGTCTGCCCCGACGCCATTGACGATACGCCCACCGCGCTGAAGGCGCATGGTCACTTCACCCTGGCTTTCTGTGGTTCCCGAGGTAATGCCGTTGACCGAGAACAGCAACAACTCGGCGCCACTGGCGACCCTCGACTCAATGGCCTTGACCGTGGCGTCCACCGGGCCATTGCCCTCGCTTTCGGCCACAATTTCCTGGCCTTCTGCCGAAAACACCACCCGAGCCTGGGGACGCTCGCCGGTTTCAGACCGCTGGGAGAGGGACACAAACTTGTAGAAATCCTGCCCGCCATCGATGGAATCACCAGAGACCAAGGCATGAATGTCTTCGTCAAAAATCTCGGCCTTGCGATCGGCCAAGTCTTTGAACCGCTGGAACACCTCGTTGAGCTGGGCTTCCGATTCCATTTCGATGCCCAAGGCTTCAAGGCGTTGCTTGAATGCGTTGCGGCCCGACAATTTACCCAACACGATTTTGTTGGCAGTCCAGCCCACGTCCTCAGCGGTCATGATTTCATAGGTTTGGCGGGCCTTGAGCACACCGTCCTGATGAATACCAGATGCATGCGCAAAGGCGTTGGCGCCCACAATCGCCTTGTTGGGCTGAACCACAAAGCCCGTGATGTTGGAGACCAAACGGCTGGCTGGAACAATTTGAGACGTGTCGATGCCGACATCCAGGTTGAAAAAGTCACGCCGGGTTTTCACAGCCATCACGATTTCTTCCAGCGAGCAGTTTCCGGCCCGCTCGCCCAGCCCGTTGATGGTGCATTCAATTTGACGGGCGCCCCCCAAGGACACGCCAGCCAGCGAGTTGGCCACTGCCATGCCCAGGTCGTTGTGGCAATGGACGGACCACACCGCCTTGTCGCTGTTGGGTGTCATTTCCCGCAAGCTCTTCATGAATTCGCCATACAGCGATGGCACGGCATAACCCACGGTGTCGGGAATGTTGATGGTTTTGGCACCGGCCTTGATGACGGCTTCGCACACGCGGGCCAGAAAAGGCAACTCGGAACGGTAACCGTCTTCTGCAGAAAACTCGACATCATCGGTGTATTGAAGGGCCAGCTTCACGGCTTTGACGGCCTGCTCCAACACCTGCTCGGGTGTCATGCGCAGCTTGACTTCCATGTGCAAGGGCGACGTTGCAATGAAGGTGTGCACGCGTCGGCGTTCTGCTGGAGCCAGGGCCTCGCCAGCACGGCTGATGTCGCGCTCATTGGCCCGGGCCAATGAACACACCGTGGATTCTTTGACCACAGACGCAATGCTTTTGATGGCCTCAAAGTCACCGTTGCTGGACGCGGCAAAACCCGCTTCGATCACATCCACCTTCAGCTTTTCCAACTGTTTGGCGATGCGAATTTTTTCCTCCCGTGTCATCGAGGCGCCAGGGCTTTGCTCGCCGTCGCGCAAGGTGGTGTCAAAAATAATGAGGCGGTCTGACATGGTGAATCTCCTGATAATCCGTCAAGGATACAACAAAACAAAAAGCCACCCGAAGGTGGCTTTTTGAACACATCGAAAACGCAGATTAACGTTGACCGATGGGCTTGACGTTGCGGTGTGTGGCACCCATGAACAGCTGACGGGGACGACCGATTTTGTACTCGGGGTCTGCAATCATTTCGTTCAGTTGGGCAATCCAACCCACGGTGCGGGCCAATGCGAAAATGGCCGTGAACAGTGGCACTGGAATACCGATCGCTTTTTGAACGATGCCAGAATAGAAGTCCACGTTCGGGTACAGCTTGCGCTTGACGAAGTACTCGTCTTCCAGCGCGATCTTTTCCAAGGCCATGGCGATCTTGAACAGTGGGTCATCTTGCAGGCCCAGCTCGTTCAACACCTCGTGGCAGGTTTCGCGCATCAGCTTTGCACGGGGGTCGTAGTTTTTGTAAACGCGGTGGCCAAAGCCCATGAGGCGAACGCCGGAGTCTTTGTCCTTCACCTTGTTGATGAAGTCACCAATCTTTTCAACACCACCGTTTTGCTGAATTTCCATCAGCATGTTCAGGCAGGCCTCGTTGGCGCCACCGTGTGATGGGCCCCACAGACAAGCCACACCCGCGGCGATGGCGGCAAACGGATTAGTACCGGATGACGCGCACAAACGCACGGTTGAGGTGGAAGCGTTTTGTTCATGGTCGGCGTGCAGAATGAAAATGCGGTCCATGGCGCGAACCAGCACGTCATTGACTTTGTAATCTTCGCAGGGGTTGCCGAACATCATGCGCATGAAGTTGGCTGTGTAGGACAGCTCGTTCTTCGGGTACATGTGCGGTGCGCCAATGCCGTATTTGTAGGCCATGGCAACCAGGGTTGGCATTTTGGCAATCAAGCGGATCGCCGAAATGTCGCGCTGGTTTTTGTCCATGAGGTTCATGGAATCGGGGTAGAACGCAGACATGCCACCGACCAAGCCAGTCATCACGGCCATGGGGTGTGCATCACGACGGAAACCGCGCAGGAAGAAATGCATCTGCTCGTTGACCATGGTGTGGTTGGACACACGGGACACAAACTCGGCACGCTGGGACTCATTGGGCAGCTCACCGTTCAGCAGCAGGTAGCACACTTCCATGAAGTCGCAGTTGGTGGCCAGTTGCTCGATGGGGTAACCGCGGTACAGCAGCTCACCCTTGTCGCCATCGATGTAAGTGATGGTGGAATTACACGATGCGGTGGACAGGAAGCCTGGGTCGTAGGTGAACTTGCCGGTGGCGCCGTAAAGTTTGCGAATGTCGATGACATCTGGCCCAATCGTGCCCTGGTGGATGGGAAATTCAACAGACGGTGTGCCGTCAGTGAACGACAGCGTGGCCTTGTGTTCGGTGCTCATCGGATTTCCTTCTAATGGTCTATGTCTAAATTAAACGTCTTTCATCAACTGGATCACCCTTCGCACAGCAGGTGTGTCCAGGTCTCCCTCTGGTGCAGCGCGTCCAAGCAGGAGATCAAGCAGTTTGTTGTCGATTTCTTCGAACAACAGGGTTAGTGCCGCGACGTCGTCGTCGGTCAACTCCATTTCGTATTTGTCGAAAAACCGCTGAATAATCAAATCGTTTTCCAGCAAACCCCTGCGGGCACGCCAACGAAGCCGGGCTCGTTGTGCTGGATCGGTTTGATGCTGTTGATGACTCATAAACTACAACAAAAAAAACGGGGTTTTGCAGTGCACAACCCCGAATTGCTTAAAAAAATTGCAATGCGTCGGGTATCAGACAGCGCGACGCACCATCAATTCCTTGATTTTGCCGATCGCCTTGGTAGGGTTTAAGCCCTTGGGGCACACATCCACGCAGTTCATGATGGTGTGGCAACGGAAGAGCCGGTACGGATCTTCCAGGTTGTCCAAACGCTCGCCTGTTGCCTGGTCGCGGCTGTCCGCAATAAAACGGTAAGCCTGCAACAACCCAGCAGGGCCCACAAACTTGTCGGGGTTCCACCAGAACGATGGGCAGCTGGTTGAGCAGCATGCACACAAAATACATTCGTACAGGCCGTCCAGCTCTTCACGCTCCTCGGGCGACTGGAAACGCTCCTTCTCGGGGGGAGGCGTTTCGTTGACCAGGTAGGGCTTGATGCTGTGGTACTGCTTGAAGAACTGGGTCATGTCCACAATCAGGTCGCGCACCACGGGCAAACCGGGCAGCGGCTTCAGAACGATGGGCTCTTTCAGGTCGCGCAGGTTGGTGATGCAGGCCAGGCCGTTTTTGCCATTGATGTTCATGGCATCAGAGCCACACACACCTTCGCGGCAAGAACGGCGATATGACAGGGAGTCATCCACATCGCTCTTGATGCGCATCAACGCATCCAGCAGCATTTTGTCGGTGGGCTCCAGCTCCACTTCCAGCTTTTGCATCTTGGGTGCTTCGCCGGTGTCGGGGTCGTAGCGATAAATCTCGAATTTGACTACACGCTTTCCGCTCATGTTAATTACCTCGAATCCTTGATTAGAAAGTCCGCTTTTTGGGCTGGAAGGTTTCAACAGTCAGTGGCTTGGTGTTCACAGCCTTGTAATCCAGGCGGTTACCTTCGGAATACCACAGGGAGTGCTTCATCCACTTGTCGTCATCGCGCTCGGGGAAATCACGGTGAGCATGCGCACCACGGCTTTCTTCGCGGGCTGCAGCCGACACCATGGTGGCCTTGGCGGTTTCTTTCAGGTTGGCCAATTCAAGGGCTTCAACCAGCGCGGTGTTGAACACCTTGGACTTGTCCTTGATGAAAATGTTGTCGGCTTGTTCGGCCAACTCGTTGATCACCTTCACACCTTCGTTCATCAACTCGGTGGTGCGGAACACGCCGCAGTGGTGCTGCATCTTGGCGCGAATGCCGTTGGCCACGTCTTGCGTGCGCTCACCGGAGGTGCTGTTCATCAACTTGTTGATGCGCTCCATGGTGAAATCGCCCGCATCGGCTGGCAAGTCACGGTGGGTTTGCGACTTGAAGTTTTGCGACACGATGTGATTGCCTGCGGCACGACCAAACACAACCAGGTCGAGCAAGGAGTTGGTGCCCAAGCGGTTCGCGCCATGTACGGACACGCATGCGCATTCGCCAATGGCGTACATGCCGTTGACCACTTCCTGTGCGCCACCCGGTGTTTTGGGGGCTACAACCTGGCCGTAGAAGTTGGTTGGAATACCGCCCATTTGGTAGTGGATGGTTGGAACGACTGGGATCGGTTCCTTGATGGGGTCGACGTTTGCAAACTTGATCGCAATTTCGCGGATGGATGGCAGACGCTTCATGATGGTGTCTGCACCCAAGTGGTCCAGCTTCAGCAGCACGTGGTCCTTGTTGGGGCCACAGCCACGGCCTTCCTTGATTTCCTGGTCCATGGAACGGGACACAAAGTCACGCGGGGCCAAGTCTTTCAGGGTTGGCGCATAGCGCTCCATGAAACGCTCACCGTTGGAGTTCAGCAAAATACCGCCTTCGCCGCGAACACCTTCGGTGACCAGCACGCCGGCACCAGCCACGCCAGTGGGGTGGAACTGCCAGAATTCCATGTCTTCCAGTGGCAAACCTGCACGAGCCGCCATGCCCATGCCGTCACCGGTGTTGATGAAGGCGTTGGTGGAAGCAGCCCAGATTCGACCAGCACCACCCGTGGCAAACACGGTGACCTTGGCTTCCAGAATCATGATTTCGCCGGTTTCCATTTCCAGCGCGGTCACACCCACCACATCGCCTTCGGCGTTGCGGATGATGTCCAAGGCCATCCACTCCACGAAGAACTGTGTGCGGGCGCGCACGTTGCGCTGGTACAGCGTGTGCAGCAAAGCGTGACCGGTGCGGTCCGCTGCAGCGCAGGCGCGCTGAACAGGCTTCTCGCCAAAGTTGGCGGTGTGGCCACCAAACGGACGCTGATAAATCGTTCCGTCGGGATTGCGGTCAAAGGGCATGCCAAAGTGTTCAAGCTCGTACACCACTTTGGGGGCTTCGCGGCACATGAACTCAATCGCGTCCTGGTCACCCAGGTAGTCCGAACCCTTGACGGTGTCGAACATGTGCCAGTACCAGTTGTCTTCGGACATGTTGCCCAAAGAGGCGCCAATACCGCCCTGTGCGGCCACAGTGTGTGAACGGGTTGGGAACACTTTGGACAGCACAGCCACATTCAGGCCGGCTTCCGCCAGTTGCAGGGAGCAGCGCATACCGGCGCCACCAGCACCCACGATTACCGCGTCAAATTTACGACGTGGAAGGTTGGTTTTAACTGCAGTCACTTTCAGACCCTCCAGAGAATATCAGCGGCGTAACCGGCACAGCCGATCAGCCACAACGCTGTGAAAACTTGCAATGTGAGGCGAATGCCTGTGGGCTTCACATAGTCCATCCAGATGTCGCGGATGCCGATGTAGGCGTGATAACACAGGGACAAGAAGGCCAGCAGCGCCAAAATTTTGCCCAGCGGGAAGGACAGCAATGTGAAGTTAAAGAAGTGAACCCACTTGGTGTAATCGAGGTCGGGCGTGAACAGCACAGCCAGGAAGAGACCAATGGTATACAGGGCCATGATGACGGCGGTGATGCGCTGGGCAACCCACTCTTTCAGACCGTAGTGTGCGCCAACCACCAGGCGCTTGGAACCAATGTTGTTGCCCATGATTTAGAACACTCCGAACAGTTTGAGACCGAAGATGGCCGTGAGCGTAAGGCTGACCGCAAACACCGAACCAGCCGATTTGGCTGCTGCATACTTGTCGGTGCCCACGTGCATGTCGAGCACCAGGTAGCGGATCCCCGCGCAGAAATGGTGCATGTAAGACCAAATAAGGCCCAGCAAGACCACTTTCACCAATGGGTTGCCCACCAGTGCTTTCATCTCTTCAAAGGACAATTCAGAGGTCAAGCTTTTGTCGAACAGTGGCAACAAAATGATGGGCAAGGCCAAGAACATGACTGCGCCGCTGACGCGGTGCAGGATGGACAGCTTGCCTGCCAATGGCAGACGGTACTTGAGAATCTGAGTGACATGTATGTTCCGGTATTCCGGACGCTTTTTGGCAACAGTGTTTGACATGCTCAATTTCTTCTGTGTAAAAAAACCGGTTAGAGGGGGCCGCTCAGGGTTGAATACGGTTCCAAACAGACCCACATTTTGAACCAAATCACCTCAATCTTGAATATAAACCCCCAGAAGTTTTGGGGGTTTTTAGACGCTTTTGGGTCATTTTGGCTCAATACAATTAGATCAATTCAATACAATTCATTTTTATAGGAAAAACGGTCCGTCAGATACCAGCCACGGCGCAATTCCACGGGCTGGTCCGAATAGGTCATGGACTGCCGCTCTACCAGCAACAATGGCGCACCCACTGGCACTTGCAACACATTGGCCTGGGCCTCTTCAGCGCTCACTGCCTTGATGGTTTCGATTGCCCGCAGCATGCGAACCCCAAAACTGCTTTCCAGAAAGCCATACAGCGTGGAATTCCAGGCCTGAAGTCGCTCCAGCGTGAGCCCTTTGTACTGCGATGCAGGCAACCAGATCTCATCCAGAATTTGGGGCACCCCGTCAAACCTCAGCACGCGCTTGACCACAAACACAGAGTCGCTGGGTTTGATGTCCAACAACTTGGCGACGTGGGAATTGGCACGCACACGATCGACCGACAGGTAGTTTGACTTTGGCTTGCCGACGTTGATGTCATCGGCGGTGAGGCGCAGAAAGCGGTATTCCGCCTTGGCCTCGTTGTGGGTCGCCACAAAAGTGCCCCGGCCTTGCTTTCGAACCACCAGGTTGTCAGCAGCCAATTCATCGATGGCTTTGCGCACAGTACCCTGGCTTACGCCATAACGCACGGCCAGTTCAGTTTCGGAAGGTATGAGTTCACCTGGCTTCCATTCGCCATCTTGCAGGCTTTGTATCAGCAAGCCTTTGATTTGCTGGTACAAGGGGCTGAATGTCGGGTTGGGTGGTGGCAAGGTTGTCTCGGTCTGTTTTTCTCTATCCCATATCTTATATCTTATAGAGGACTTTTCAAAGACAAAGGGCTCTAAAACCGGAATTCGTCAACAAGCGGTCAGCGTTTGGGGCTAAACTATGGCCTTCGATTTTTCATCTCACTGTTGGAGTGTTCGTCATGACCAAACCCGCAATGCGTGTTGCAGTTACCGGCGCTGCTGGCCAAATTGGCTACAGCTTGTTGTTCCGTATCGCCAATGGCGACATGCTGGGCAAGGACCAGCCGGTGATTCTGCAGTTGCTGGACATCACCCCCGCCCTGCCAGCAGTAAAAGGTGTTGTGATGGAACTGGAAGACTGCGCATTTCCCCTGTTGCAGGGTGTGGTGATCACCGATGACCCTGCAACTGCATTCAAGGATGTGGACGTTGCATTGCTGGTGGGCGCACGCCCCCGCAGCAAAGGCATGGAGCGCAAGGACCTGCTGGAAGCCAACGGCGCGATCTTCACCGTTCAGGGCAAGGCACTGAATGACCACGCCAAGCGCAATGTGAAGGTATTGGTGGTGGGCAACCCGGCCAACACCAACGCCTACATTGCCCAACAGTCTGCACCCGACCTGGACCCGAACTGCTTTACATCCATGCTTCGCCTGGACCACAACCGTGCGTTGAGCCAGATTGCTGCAAAAACTGGCAAGCCTGTGGCCAGCATTGAAAAGCTGTGCGTGTGGGGCAACCACTCACCCACCATGTATGCCGACTACCGCTTTGCGACCATCGACGGCGCTTCCGTCAAAGACATGATCAACGACCAGGAATGGAATGCCAACACGTTCCTGCCCACCGTTGGCAAACGCGGTGCTGCCATTATTGAAGCGCGTGGCCTTTCTTCTGCAGCCTCTGCAGCCAATGCAGCCATCGACCATGTACGCGACTGGGTACTGGGCACCAATGGCAAGTGGGTGACCATGGGTATTCCTTCCGACGGTTCCTACGGTATTCCCGAAAAGACACAGTTCGGCTTCCCAGTAACATGTGCCAACGGCAAGTTCGAAATCGTGAAAGGCTTGGACATTGATGCATTCAGCCAAGAGCGCATCAACATCACCCTGAACGAACTGATGGAAGAACGCGAGGGCGTGAAGCACCTGCTGGGCAAGTAATTGCACCGCAGGGTGTGCTAAAAAGAAAGCCAGCCTCGCGCTGGCTTTTTTTATGTCCAGCAGATCCCTCCACTCGGAACCACACGTCGCCATGGGCCAGAAAAAACCAACACTGGATCTTGAACACATCTCCACCATTCTCTACAGCGAAGGACAGCTGCCCAGCCACCTGCCGGTGTGTGACCACTACGCTGGTAAGCCCAAGTTTTTTGAAAAGGCACTGACGCTTCAAGCGGAATTGGGGGCGTGCTTTGACATCACCCTGGACCTGGAAGATGGTGCGGAGGTGGGGCAACCGCAAGTAATGGCGCAGTGGGCCGCCCAGAGCCTCAAGGAATATGAACAGTTGCATGGCGCTGAGGCGCGTCGGCCCGGTGTCCGCCTGCACCCGGTGGCCGATGGCCATTTTGAGCTGGACATTCAGACTGTGCTACAAGAAAACGTGCCGACACCTGCATTCTTGATGCTCCCCAAGCCGGAGAAACTGGCCGATGTGCAATGGGCGCTTGAGCGGATTGGCGAACAGTGTAACAAAGCCAACAAACCGGCCCCACCGCTGCATGTGTTGATTGAAACCCACGGGGCATTGGCCGATGTGCATGCGATTGCCGGTTTGCCCGGCGTAGAGTCGCTCAGTTTTGGTTTGATGGATTTCGTGTCGGGTCACCGTGGGGCAATCCCCAAAAGCGCGCTGAATAGCCCCGGACAATTTGAAACCCCGCTGGTGCGACGTGCCAAGCTTGAAATTTCTGCGGCATGCCATCGATTTGGCAAGGTGCCTTCACACAATGTCAGTCGGCAGATCTTTCAGCCTGAGCAGGCTGGTGCCGATGCGGCCCGCGCCAAAAAGGATTTCGGCTACCTGCGCATGTGGAGCATTCACCCTGCCCAGATTGTCCACATTGTGTCGGCCCTGTTGCCCACAGCAGCCGAGGTGGACGAGGCAACCTTGGTTCTACAGGAAGCCGAAAAGGCCAACTGGGGGCCAATCCAGATGAAAGGTGAACTGCACGACCGGGCCAGCTATCGGTATTTTTTTGAGGTATTGAGAAGCCGTGCCAACAAATGGGGATAAACACCATCGGCTCGGGTCAAGCGGTCACCCCAATACACCGGGGTTCGCCCGCCAAACAGACCAAGTCAAGATGCTGGCAAAACCAACCCAGGCCAAATAAGGCAGCAGCAGGATGGTCGCCAATTTATTCAGTGGCCAGAAGGCCCGCACCGTGCATGCAATCAGCACCAGCAACAGCACGACATCAACAAAGGCCCACAAGCCCAAATTCCACGCGAAGAACAACCACGACCACAGGCCATTGACCAGCAACTGCGCAACAAACCACTCCAGTGCACCAGTGCGACGGGCTGAGGGAGACTGTTTCCACACCAACCAGACTGATATGCCCATGAGGATGTACAGTGCGGTCCAGACAGGCCCAAAGAGCCAGCCCGGTGGCGACCATTCAGGGCGAACCAGATTGGCATAGAAGCTTGCAGCGTTAACCGATGCAACAGCCCCCAGTGCACCGACCCCCAAGGTAACAGCCAGCCAAACCACCAGGCTTACAACATTTTTCATCAGTACCTCATGTCGATCGGTCAACGCTGGAAGGCTGGGCGAACCACCAACTCTTTGAATCCAGTGACTTCATCCATTTCACGAACCAGCGTCCACGCATCCAGCGACGTCAACAGAATTTCAGCCGTCGTGCGCACGAGCGTACCATACCCAAGATGCCCGCCCTTCACTTGTCCGGATGCATCGGCCACGGACAGGTGAATATGCGCCCCGCCCTGCGACAAACTACCGGAGATGGACACCAGCTCGAGAGGGCCTTGAATAAGGGTTTCGGCAGATTGATCTGCCAAGCGAATGGACGCGTTGGACAGGCTACCGATGCCAGACACAACGAATCCGGACTGTGTCGGAAAAGAACGCGACAATTGCTCAAGAAATTTGCGCAAATCATCGCCGGGTTGCAGTCGGACTGGAAGATATGACATCAAGACTCCAGATTGGGAACCAGCAACAACAAATCGGTGGCACCAAAGTCGATAGCCATCTGCGATAACAACGTGGTGAGTTGACCTCGATGGTGAGTTTGGTGATTAAACATGTGTAACAGGACAGCCCCCAGATTTTTCTTGAAGGGAACACCTTTCGTGGTTGTGAACATGAAGGGCTGATTCAATTCAGCTTCGGTCAACGCGGCCGTGAGTTCGATGAAACACTGGTCCAACGCTATTCGCTCCTGGAGCAGTGCATCAAAACTTACAAACAACGGTGCATCCAGCGCAGTGGGCCATGGCCTAAGGTGCATGCTGGACAACACGGCCCAGTGCGGAAACGCCTGGCTTAGTCGTTTTAACCACAGCGTGTCTGCAACTGCCAAGTGATTTAATGTGCCCCAGATCGATTTGAAAAATGCACCGCGGTCAAGTTGCAATTCATTGAACGGTAACTGCGCACATGTGCTGTAGATGCTGCGGTTCATCCACTGGTTATATTCTGCCAAACACTCAAAATGTTGTTTCATCATCAAACCATACGCTCCGCTCGAACAACTCTTGCCTGTGCGGCAAAAAGTAAAGTTTCGTAAAGGTGAGGAATGGTGCCCTCAAAAGCACCCCCTGGAAGTTCGTTCAAGCTGACCGTCCGTTTTACTCAAAACCCGCATCAGGACTTGATCTTTACGAGTATACACAGTTGGAAGTATTCGCCCCAGCGTGAATTCCACAACACACACCGAGCCCCCCTGCGTACACCAGCCCAAGAGGGGCTGCGTTAAACGCACAGATGAGTCGACGCATCCACACCCAAACAAACTTTTGAGGAATGTCGTGCCATGAAACTGTCCAAAACAAGTGCTGTTGTAGCCCTGATGATTGCCGGTGCACTCACCGCCAATCTTGCTGCCGCCCAAACACCCATGAGTCGGGATGTTCGTCAACAGGAACGCATCGAACAGGGCGTTCAATCGGGTCAACTCACCACCAAGGAGGCGGCGCATCTTGAAAAACGCGAGTCGAAGATTGATGCGGCAGAGGCAAAAGCTGGGTCGGATGGCAAAGTGACCAAAACCGAACACCGCCGAATTGAACGCATGCAAAACAGAACCAGCAAAGACATCTATCGCCAGAAGCACGATCGGCAAACCCAATAAGGCATACACAACCCAAGGCTGGGCAACAGTTTGCGCTATTCGGGTTGACGACCATATCGAATGGACAACACGCGCCCATCCTTGAAGCGAACCGTGGCCAGCAGGTTGCCTGTGCCACGGTCGTACAGCCACTCTTCAACAGGCTGACAAGGCACCACCGACCCCACATAAGCTGGTGACACGGGATACGGAGAACCGGGCAGATAAACCGGTGCGCAGGTGGTATCCGCCAGGGTGGGTTGCCCGCACTTGTACACCACCGATGCCTTTGAATCGCCTTCCGACACGCTGCCTGCAACGCAACGCAGGGACTCGGCATGGGCTTGCCAGCACGAGCCAACCGCCAGAAAAACCAAACAGCATTGCATCAACAGTTTCACGGCAATCTTACCCATGGATGAGTCGTCGACAAGCCACGATTGGATGGTATCACCAAGCCATGCGCTAGCGTTTGGACATTCGCCACACGGTCGATCTTGAAATACCCAAGTGTTTCACCACAGTGTGCACCTCGCCGCCTGCCATGGCCAGGGCTTGTTGCACCAATGCCGGTTTGTCTGGTTTGGATGCCTGTTGATAAGCCAGGGCCAATCGAGACCAATCGGTGACTGGCGTATCCATGGCTTCAACCCTCGGGGCTAGAGGCTCATTGCCTGAGCCCGATTCACCTGCATTGAAAACATCCGGAAACCAGGTTTTCCATGTCTCCAGCCGAAGGTCCTGCGCCAGCATGATGGCGGCTCTTTTGCACACATTTTTAAGTTGGCGAATGTTGCCTGGCCATGTCAGGCGCTTCAAATCGGGCAATGCAACGTTGAGAAACGCATCGAAGCGCACCTTGGGTACTCGCACCGGGGTGGCCCTCAGGAAATGCCCCGCCAGCAATTCGATATCCTCAGGACGCTGGCGCAGCGGCGGAATTTGAATCAGCAGTTCATTCAGTCGATAGTAAAGGTCTTCCCGAAAACGCCCCTGTTGCACAGCCAGCACCAAATCGACATGGCTGGCGGCCAACAAGCGGAAATCCACCTTGCGCGCAACGCTGGACCCAATGCGACGAACTTGACCTTCCTCCAGCACACGCAGCAGGCGCGTTTGAAATGCCAGCGGCATGTCCCCAATCTCATCCAGGAACACTGTACCCCCCTGCGCACTTTCGAACATGCCGGCACGCCCACCCTTCACTGCCCCTGAAAATGCACCTTCCTCGTAACCAAACAACTCACTTTCCAACAGGGTCTCGGTGAGCGATGCGCAGTTGATGGCCACAAAAGGCCTACCGGCCCGGGTGCTGGCGGTGTGAATGGATTGGGCAACCAGCTCCTTGCCCACGCCCGTTTCGCCTTGAATCAGCACTGCAAAATCCACGGTACCGCACAGGCGGATGGTGGCTCGCAGCTGCTGGACCGCTGGACTGACACCGAGAATATCCAGCTCGGTGTGGTGAACATAAGATGGGCGTGCCACACGGGGCGACCCGCCTGCTTTGGCGCTGGCCAGTCGAATGGCCTCATCAAATGCCTTCATCACCCCCTGACGGGAATAGATGAGGACGCTGTTTAACTTCAATTCCTGCGCAATTTCGTTCACCAAGCCGGGGCCCACAATGGTTTTGACGCCCAACTGAGCCAACTCCAGCACGGATTGTCGGGCATCCTCGGGGGTACGATAGGTGCGTGTGGGAATGGGCAGGTCAAATGCCCTGGAAAACTGCGCCAACTCATCGAATGCGGTTTCATAGGTCACCAAACCGACCTCCGGAGAGGTCCGTCGAGCCACAGCCAGCGCCTGCATCAGGTCAAAACCATCCGTGCGAATGACCACCAGCGGTGCCTCCAGCTGATTCGCCAAAAATGCACCGTTGGAGCCTGCCGCCACAAACACATCGGCCGTGTCGGTGTAATAGCGGTTGCGCGCATAGGCCAGGGCATCTTCATAGGCTTTGGACACCAGTTCGATGCTGGCCTGCTGAAGGTAATCCCGAGAGATTTCACGCAGCGTGCCTGCCAAGGCGCTGATGCTGAACACCACAATTCGAGGTTTCATAATCGACGGTTGCGTTTCAATAATGTTTCATTTGACACACTTATTGAAACACACAATTGCCCTCAACAGAACGAATTCAGATAAAAACAAGGCATATCAAACACTTGCTTAATAAACATGGCTTGGCACACCCCTTGCACCACAGGCTCGACTCAACTGGGAGAAGACCATGACTCAAGCATCTGCAGGCGCCCGTTTTCGGCAAGCTGTCCAAGAAGAACAACCTTTGCAAGTGATTGGCGCCATCAACGCCAACCATGCCCTGCTGGCCAAACGCGCCGGTTTCAAGGCCATTTACCTGTCGGGTGGCGGTGTTGCTGCCGGCTCGCTGGGCCTGCCCGACCTGGGTATTTCCGGGCTGGACGACGTTCTGACCGATGTGCGCCGCATCACCGATGTGTGCGACACACCCCTGCTGGTGGATGTGGATACCGGCTTTGGCGCCTCGGCCTTTAACATTGCCCGCACCACAAAAGCCATGATCAAGGCCGGCGCAGCGGCCATGCACATTGAAGACCAGGTGGGCGCCAAGCGTTGCGGCCACCGCCCAGGCAAAGCCATCGTGACCCAAGCAGAAATGGTGGACCGCGTGCGCGCCGCCGCCGACGCGCGGGGCAGCGACGAGTTTGTCATCATGGCCCGCACGGACGCCTTGGCTGTTGAAGGTTTGCAGTCGGCCATCGACCGCGCCTGCGCCTGCGTTGAGGCCGGTGCCGACATGATTTTCCCGGAAGCGATTACTGACCTGCAAATGTACAAACAGTTTGTAGAAGCGGTGAAAGTGCCCGTGCTCGCCAACATCACCGAATTTGGGTCTACACCACTGTTTACCACTGAAGAACTGAAGAGCGTGGGCGTGAGCCTTGTGTTGTACCCGTTGTCGGCTTTCCGGGCCATGAACAAAGCTGCGCAGTCGGTTTATGAGGCTGTGCGCCGGGATGGCACGCAAAAGAATGTGCTGGACCTGATGCAAACACGCATGGAGCTGTACGACGCGATTGGTTACCACGACTTTGAACAAAAGCTGGATGCCCTGTTTGCCCAAGGCAAGAAATAAATCAACATCGAATTCATAACCCCACATGAATTGGCGCTCACCCCATGAGCCCAACCAAATACAACTGGAGATCGAGATGACTGAACAAACCACAACACCAGGCTTCAAGCCCAAGAAGTCTGTTGCCCTGTCTGGCACCGCCGCTGGCAACACCGCACTGTGCACGGTTGGCCGCACGGGTAACGACCTGGCCTACCGTGGCTACGACATTCTGGACTTGGCCACCACCAGTGAATTTGAAGAAATTGCCCACCTGTTGGTGCATGGCAAGCTACCCACCGTGGCTGAACTGGCCAGCTACAAAACGAAATTGAAGTCGCTGCGTGGTTTGCCAGCGGCCGTGAAAGTGGCCTTGGAGCAACTGCCCCCCTCTTCCCACCCCATGGACGTGATGCGCACCGGCGTGAGCGTGCTGGGTTGCGTAAAGCCAGAGAAAGAAGACCACAACCACCCTGGCGCACGCGACATTGCCGACAAGCTGATGGCCAGCCTGGGCAGTATGCTGCTGTACTGGTACCACTTTGCCTACAACGGCAAGCGCATTGAAGTGGAAACCGACGATGACTCGATTGGTGGTCACTTCCTGCACCTGCTGCACGGCGAAAAGCCGCGCGACAGCTGGGTTCGCGCCATGCACACCTCACTGATTCTGTACGCGGAACACGAATTCAACGCGTCCACATTCACCAGCCGTGTGGTGGCCGGTACCGGTTCCGACATGTATTCCGCCATTTGCGGTGGCATTGGTGCCCTGCGCGGCCCCAAGCATGGTGGTGCCAACGAGGTGGCGTTTGAAATCCAGAAGCGTTACGACAACCCCGATGAAGCCGAAGCGGACATTCGCGCCCGTGTGGAGCGCAAGGAAGTGGTGATTGGTTTTGGCCACCCCGTGTACACCGTGAGCGACCCCCGCAACGTGGTCATCAAGAAGGTGGCGGAAGACCTGTCCAAAGAACAGAACAACATGAAGATGTACAAGATTGCCGAGCGCCTGGAAAGCGTGATGTGGGAAATCAAGAAGATGTTCCCCAACCTGGACTGGTTCAGCGCGGTGAGCTATCACATGATGGGCGTGCCCACCGACATGTTCACACCGCTGTTTGTGATTGCCCGCACATCCGGCTGGTCGGCTCACATCATCGAGCAGCGCATTGACGGCAAGATCATTCGCCCCAGCGCCAACTACACTGGCCCCGAAGACCAGGCCTTTGTACCTTTGAAAGACCGCAAGTGAGCTGGTGATGACCATGAACACCCAATTCAGAAAAAAACTGCCCGGCACGCAACTGGACTTTTATGACACCCGCGAGGCGGTTGAAGCGATTCAACCCGGTGCTTACGACGGTCTGCCTTACACCAGTAAAATTTTGGCGGAACAGCTGGTGCGCCGCTGCGAGCCTTCAGCACTGACTGACAGCCTGAAACAACTGATTTACCGCAAGCGCGATTTGGACTTTCCTTGGTACCCAGCCCGCGTGGTATGTCACGACATTCTCGGCCAAACCGCCCTGGTGGACTTGGCTGGCTTGCGCGATGCGATTGCCAAGGAAGGCGGTGACCCATCGAAGATCAACCCCGTGGTGCCCACGCAGTTGATTGTGGACCACTCACTGGCCGTGGAGTGTGGTGGCTTTGACCCCGACGCATTCCGCAAAAACCGCGAGATTGAAGAGCGCCGCAACGAAGACCGTTTCCACTTCATCAACTGGACCCGCACCGCATTTGAAAACGTGGATGTGATTCCAGCGGGCAACGGTATCATGCACCAGATCAACCTGGAAAAAATGTCACCCGTGGTGCAAGTGCGTGAGGGTGTCGCATTCCCCGACACCTGTGTGGGCACCGATAGCCACACACCGCATGTGGACGCGCTGGGCGTGATCTCCGTCGGTGTGGGTGGTTTGGAAGCCGAAACCGTGATGCTGGGCCGTGCATCGATGATGCGCCTGCCCGACATTGTGGGTGTTGAGCTTTTGGGCAAGCGCCAGCCCGGTATTACCGCGACTGACATTGTGTTGGAACTGACTGCCTTTTTGCGCAAAGAACGCGTGGTGGGTGCCTACGTGGAGTTTTATGGCGAAGGCGCACGCAGCCTGACCATTGGCGACCGCGCCACCATTTCCAACATGACACCGGAATACGGCGCCACGGCTGCGATGTTCTATATCGACGAGCAAACCATTGACTACCTGAAGCTGACCGGCCGCGAGCCCGAGCAAGTGGCATTGGTGGAGCTGTTTGCCAAGCACACTGGCCTGTGGGCCGATGGCATGGCCAAGGCCGAATACGAGCGCGTGCTGAAGTTTGACTTGAGCAAGGTCACCCGCAGCATGGCGGGCCCTTCCAACCCGCATGCGCACATGCCCACCACCGAGTTGGCCAAGCGCGGTATTGCAGTCAACCTGGACAAAGCGAAAGCCGAAGAACAGCAAGGCCTGATGCCCGATGGCGCGGTGATTATTGCGGCCATTACCAGCTGCACCAACACCAGCAACCCACGCAACGTGGTGGCTGCTGGCTTGCTGGCCAAGAAAGCCAATGAACTGGGCCTGGTGCGTAAGCAGTGGGTAAAAAGCTCGTTTGCACCGGGTTCGAAAGTGGCTGAGTTGTACCTGAAAGAAGCGGGACTGCTGACCGAACTGGAAAAGCTGGGCTTCGGCATTGTGGCCTTTGCCTGCACCACCTGCAACGGCATGAGCGGCGCGCTCGACCCCAAGATTCAGCAGGAAATCATTGACCGCGATTTGTACGCCACCGCCGTGCTAAGTGGCAACCGCAACTTCGATGGCCGCATTCACCCCTACGCCAAGCAGGCCTTCCTGGCCAGCCCGCCGCTGGTGGTGGCTTACGCCATTGCAGGCACCGTTCGCTTTGACATTGAGCAAGACGTGTTTGGCGTGGTCAACGGCAAAGAGATTCGCCTGAAAGACCTGTGGCCAAGCGACGAGGAAATCGACGCGATTGTGAACAAGCATGTGAAGCCTGAGCAGTTCCGCCAGATCTACATCCCGATGTTCGACTTGGGTGCGGTGGAGAAGGCCCCCAGCCCGCTGTACGACTGGCGCCCACAGTCCACCTACATTCGTCGTCCACCCTACTGGGACACCGAAGGCCAGGGTGCTTTGGCAGCCCGCCCGCGCACACTGAAAAACATGCGTCCGCTGGCGGTGCTGGGTGACAACATCACCACCGACCACCTCAGCCCATCGAACGCAATTTTGATGAACAGCGCGGCCGGTGAATACCTGCACAAAATGGGCTTGCCTGAAGAAGACTTCAACAGCTACGCCACCCACCGCGGCGACCACCTGACCGCACAGCGCGCCACATTTGCCAACCCCACCCTGCTGAACGAGATGGTTCGCGATGCAGACGGCAAGGTGAAAAAAGGCTCGCTGGCGCGCATTGAACCCGACGGCAAAGTGACCCGCATGTGGGAGGCCATTGAGACCTACATGGACCGTGCACAACCGCTGATCATCATCGCCGGTGCGGACTACGGGCAGGGTTCTTCCCGCGACTGGGCCGCCAAAGGCGTACGCCTGGCGGGTGTGGAGGCGATTATTGCCGAAGGCTTTGAGCGCATTCACCGCACCAACCTGATCGGCATGGGCACCCTGCCCCTGGAATTCAAGGCGGGTGAAACACGCCACACCTACGGCATTGAAGGCAGTGAGGTGTTTGAAGTGGTGGGCGAGCGTACGCCGCGTGGCACATTGACGGTCATCATGACCCGCAAAAACGGCGAGCGCGTGGAGTTCCCCGTGACCTGCCGTTTGGACACGGCCGAGGAAGTGTCCATTTACGAGGCTGGCGGCGTGTTGCAGCGTTTTGCCCAAGACTTTCTGGAAGGGGCTGAAGCATGAGCAACAAACCAAGCCAGCAACTGAAAGTGCCCGCCACCTACATGCGGGGCGGCACCAGCAAAGGCGTGTTTTTTCGCTTGCAAGACCTGCCGGAGGCCTGCCAAAAGCCGGGTGCTGCGCGCGACAAACTGCTGTTGCGCGTGATTGGCAGCCCTGACCCCTACGGCAAGCAGATTGACGGCATGGGTGGGGCCACCTCATCCACCAGCAAAACCGTGATTTTGAGCAAAAGCAGCAAACCCGATCACGATGTGGACTATCTGTTTGGCCAGGTCAGCATCGACAAAGCCTTTGTGGACTGGAGCGGCAATTGCGGCAACCTGTCTTCAGCGGTGGGGTCTTTCGCGGTCGCCAGCGGGCTGGTGGACGCAGCGCGTGTGCCGCAAAATGGCACCTGCACAGTGCGCATTTGGCAAGCCAACATTGGCAAAACCATCATTGCGCATGTGCCCATCACCGATGGTTTGGTGCAGGAAACCGGCGACTTCGAGCTGGATGGGGTCACCTTCCCCGCCGCTGAAGTTCAACTGGAATTTCTGGACCCGGCCGACGAAGGTGAAGGCGACGGTGGCGGCAGCATGTTCCCCACCGGCAACCTGATTGACGACCTTGAAGTGCCCGGCGTGGGAACACTCAAGGCCACGCTGATCAATGCCGGCATTCCCACCATTTTTGTGAACGCCGAGGCCATTGGTTACACCGGCACAGAATTGCAGGACGACATCAACAGCGACCCAGATGCCTTGAAGAAATTCGAGACCATTCGCGCTCACGGTGCGGTCAAAATGGGTTTGATCAAGCATGTGGATGAAGCCGCCACACGCCAACACACACCCAAAGTGGCGTTTGTGGCGCCACCCAAAACCTACACCAGTTCCAGCGGCAAAGTGGTTGAAGCCAGCGGCATCGACTTGCTGGTGCGCGCCATGAGCATGGGCAAACTGCACCACGCCATGATGGGAACCGCTGCAGTGGCCATTGGCACGGCAGCGGCTGTGCCTGGAACGCTGGTGAACCTGGCAGCGGGCGGCACCGAACGTGAAGCCGTGCGCTTTGGTCACCCCAGTGGCACCTTGCGTGTGGGTGCACAGGCGGTGCAGGAAAATGGCCAATGGGTGGTGAAGAAGGCCATCATGAGCCGCAGTGCACGGGTGCTGATGGAAGGTTGGGTGCGGGTACCAGCCGACACCTTTTAAAACATACATCAGAACCGAACAAAGGCAGAACCAACTGAAAACGGCGTACACACAGTACGCCGTTTTTTTATATAGAAGCTCACTCCGTGAGATCAACACGCACAGTGTATTTCGCCAATCTAAATGAATGACACTCGAAGGAGGAAGAATAAGTACGCTCACCCCTCTACCGAGTGAAGCACCATCCGTTCTCCTATGCTGAGGCCCCCTCAACAACAACAGACAAGGGAGGCACAGAATGCCCGGATCCACCATCAATTCTTCCAGTTCATCCAATGTGTTGGGTTACATGCCCACAGAACAACTGTCGACCGCCGACAGCCGATCGAGATCGACCAGCCCTTCAATACACCACAGCACTTCATGGAGTCGACAGTGTTTGCAACACTTCCAAAAGATGGCTTTGGCAGAGGCAAAAGACGCCAGAAACAATCTCAGCCCAAATGAGAGCGAGCTTCTTGAAAGACTGCTGGATTACCTGAGCAAATCGCCCGGAGAAGTCCCTGAAGATTTCGTGACACACCTGCAGCAAGCACTGGAGCGAAATCCCAAGGTGATGGGGCTTTTCCTCAAAACACTGAACAGCCAATTGCTGGTGATGCTGGTGGCAGAGCAACAAACCAAAGCCTTGAACATGAACGGTCAAAAACGTTTGGAATTGGGTCTGTCCAGTTACGCCAAGAGCCAGTCCACAACAAACTCGACGGGTAGCCTGGAGCAATTGATGGTGCGTCCCGTCATCACGGGACACCCTACGTCCCTCAACAAACCCGAGGCACTTCAATCGGCACTCAAACGTGTTGGCTCCATGGATGCGTCCCCTTCAAATATTGAAGAACTTTGTAAGGCCGTGTGGGCTGGCCAAGGGCACCGAGAAACCAAGCCCACTGTTCAGCAAGAAGCCAAGCACTTTCAGCCCATGGTGAAAGAATTGCTCAGCAGCAGTCACAGGATTCAAAAGTTTTTGTATCGATCTGCGGAAGAACAAGGCCTGAGTGCACCCCGCAAAAATTTGTTTGAACTGGGCAATTGGGTTGCAGGCGACCGAGATGGCAATCCAACCATACGCGCTGAAGATTTGGTGAAAGTGGTCAGCCAATACAGCGAAGTGGCCTTCGAGTTCTATCTCAACAAACTGGAAGGCAAGGTGCTAGAAAACGGCGACATCAAACCCAGCAGCTTGAGCACCTTGTTGAAAGCGGCAGGACAGGGTGAATACTTGGACAAACTTGTTCAACAGTTGCGAAACACCAACCACCGATTAAACCATCCGGAAAGCTTCAACCCGGAGAGCCCATCGTTTAACAATGCGCAGGAATTTGAAGAGGCACTTCAACACATCAACTTGAGTGCACTGGACCTGGAAGACCAAAGTCGCGCGGAGTCCAAGCTGCTGAGGCTGTCACAGGATATAAAAACCATGGGGTTTTTCGGCACTACCACCGACATACGGCAAAACAGTTCGATGAATGAAAAAACGGTTGCCGAAATATTGAAGCAGCGTGGTGTTCACGACGACTACATCAGCCTGCCGGAGGAAGCGCGTTGCGATGTGTTGCTCAATACGTTGAACAATACAAATGCCACGAATGGCCCACTGAAGACCAACGCCGGAGGTCCGGAATTTCAATCGGAAATGGCGTTGATTCAGGCCTACAAAAATATTCAACAGGATTATGGTCAGGGTGCGCTCAAGAATTGCATTACAGCGAACTCTGAAAGCGCAAGCGATATGTTGGAAGTCATGTTGTTACTGAAGGAAGCGGGGTTGATCGGCCAACAGGGTATGCACATGAATGTGATGCCCCTGATTGAAACGGTGGACGATCTTAAAAATGCACAACCCATGCTGGCCCAAGTCCTGAATATTCCCTGGTATGTGCAAAAGCTGCCACAAGCAGACCCAAACAACCCAGCAAGTCCGCAGGTTCAGCATGTCATGGTGGGCTATTCAGACAGCAATCGGCTGGACGGCCCATTGGCTTCCAGCTGGGCTGTTCACAAGGCTGTGGCCTCGCTCACAGACTTGGCGAAGGAACACGGACTGCTGTTGCAAGTGTTTCATGGTCGTGGAGGTACAGAGGCTCGCGGCTCGGGACACTCTTACGAACAGGACATTGACTATCTGAACGGTGACAGTTTAGCCATGGGTTTGCGACAAACCGAGCAGGGTGAAGAAGTCCCTTTGAAATTTGGTAACCGGGTGCTGTCAGAGGCGAACCTGATGGACATGCTGGGCAGCACCTTGAATGCGGCCAGCAAGGGCCGCGACATCGGCGTTCAACAATACCAGCCCATCATGGACAGTTTGGCCAGCACGGCAAATGCCCATTACAAGACACTGTATGGGCACCCGCAACTGGTTGAATTCTTCAAATCCACCACACCCATTCAATACATGGGACTGTCCAATGCAGGTAGCCGCCCTGCGTCCAGAAAGGTGCCTGGGAATGATCAGGAATATTTGGCACAAATGCGGGCCATTCCATGGACAGCGGCCTGGTATCAGAGCGGCAGCATGATGCCTGCCTATTTTGGCACCGGGACTGCACTGGCTCAACATGTGAGCCTGAACGCCTGGGATGGAACGATGAACAAAGGCAAACTTCAGGAACTCCAGACCATGTACAAAAAATGGCCTTTTTTCAGAAACTTTGTGGATCGAACCGATATGGCCTTGCACAAAAGCGACATTGGTATGGCTCGACAGTACGCTAACCTGAACCCATCCACACTGCCTGTTTTTGAACGCATTGAAAGCGAGCACCAGTTGACCCGCAACATGATTGACCACATCAAAGGCAATAGCACAACACCCCAGGAACTGCAGGTCAAACAGGCGGTGGATGAACGATTCCCGCTGCGCCGAATGGCCCAACACGCACAGGTGGAGCTCCTCCGGGCATTCAATAAACCCCGGGGGGTTGATGCCACCGATTCGCTGAAACCCTTGCTGGTGATGAGCATGCAAGCCAACGCCAATGGTGTTGGCCGGTTCGGCTAAAGCGCAGTCACCGACGAAGGGCGCCCCATTCAAACCTGGGCAGCATGGATGGGCGCTCGACGGTCAAACCACGGTTTGGCCTGCTCCAATTGAGCGGCGAGGTTGAACAACACGTCTTCCTCGCCCCAACGCCCGGTGAACATCATGCCGACCGGAATATTTTGCGCATTCCAGTGCAATGGCACGCTCATGGACGGCTGCCCGGTCACGTTGGCCGGAATGGTTTGTGAACAGTAGTTGTATATGCGACGACCTGCTTTCAGCACGAAGTCTTTTTGCTTGGCAATAAAGCCAATCGGCAAATAGGCCAGCGCCTTTAACTCAATCAGCTCCTGAGCTGTGGGCCGCAAACCGCCCACATGAATGGGCAAATCCCCCAGTGTGCTGGTCAGCAAGGCATCGTAGGGCTCAAAAAATGTCATCCACTGGCGACTGAACTGATCCAAAGTCCACATCGCTTTGGCCACATCGCCCGCCGAGAAGCTTTTGCCCAGCTTGGCCAATGCCCAGGTTCGTGCCTCAAAATCGGCGGCCTTGGCGGTCTTGCCCATCAAGCGCTCACCCTCGGCCACGGTGGCCGCCATTTCCGCGCAAATCAATACACTGTAGGCGTAAATGAATTCTTCACGCTGTATGGGCAACTTCACTTCTTCGCAAACGTGCCCCATGCCCTCCAGTAGCTTGACTGTTTCCAGCACACCCTGTTTGCAATCAGGATGAAGACTCTCCCCCAGCGCCGGGTCGGTTGAATAGGCAATTCGAAGCTTCTTGGGTTTTTTCTCCAACGCGGAGGCATAACTGTCGGCTGGTGGTGCAGTGCGCAGCAACTGCCCCGGGTAATTACCCTGCAAAGCGTCCAGCATGTGGGCCGAGTCCCGCACACTGCGGGAGATGACATGCTCGGCAATAAAGCCGAACCAACCGTCTGCCTGTTCAGGACCTGACGGAACGCGGCCACGGGTTGGCTTTAGGCCAAACAAGCCACAACAGGCGGCTGGAATGCGGATGGACCCCCCGCCATCGCTGGCACTGGCCATGGGGACAATGCCGGCTGCCACCGCCGCTGACGCACCCCCGCTCGACCCACCGGGGCTGCGCAAGGGGTCCCAAGGGTTACGACTTGGGCCCGTCAATTCGGGTTCGGTTGATGGGGTAATTCCAAACTCTGGCGTGTTGGTTTTCCCAAAAATATTCAGGCCGGCCTGCTTGAATCGCCGAACGTATTCAGAGTCTTGGGCGGGTACAAACCCCTTGAAAAACCGGCTGCCGCTGCTCATTTCGACACCGGCATAGCTGGCCACCAAATCTTTCAGCAAAAACGGAACACCCGCGAATGGGCCACTGAAGGCCTCCCCCCCCCGTTTGCGGGATATGTCATACATCGGCCGAATCACTGCGTTAATCCGGGAGTTGACCTTTTCGGTGCGGGCAATGCTCTCTTCGAGTAACTCTAACGGGGTAACCTGCCCCGCTGCGATCAGTTGGGCCAAACCCAATGCGTCGTATTGGTCGAACTCTTTGAAACCCGCCATGGTGCTCTGTCTCCTAGGTGTTTGTGATGCTGCGACGTCCGTGGTTTCGTTGTGTTTTTCTAACCACCTGTCGGTCTAAATATTAACCCAGTCAGGTAATACAAAATTCGGGGGAGTTTGGAGACAATGCGTGAAACTTTCGCTTATATCGAGAACATTGCCTTGATGCATTCCGCCACGTCCACTTGCGTCGTTTTATCCGACTACCCCATCAAGGCCATGGGCTACCTGAAATTTTTGGCCAGCCTGGGAGAATTCAAGGTGACGGTATTGGACGCCATGCCCGATTTCGTATCGGACGACGTTGAGCGTGCCAAACTGGTCGTGGTTGACATGAACTGGAGTACCGAGGAGCAAAGCGCTGCGATTGATCAGGTGCTGAATTGCTTCCCCCATGCGAATGTGCTGTTCATGGAAGAAGACCACAACGACATGCGGGTGTATTTCCAGAATGATCGCGACGTCTG
The DNA here is from genome assembly GCF_036405155.1 of Limnobacter sp. GTDB lineage: Bacteria > Pseudomonadota > Gammaproteobacteria > Burkholderiales > Burkholderiaceae_B > Limnobacter. The sequence continues at coordinate 765,300 of NZ_DASWYD010000006.1, forward strand.
TCTGCTGGGCAAACAGGCCTCGCTGAACTTGACAAAGTCCTTATTGAGCGCTCTGTTGCTGCACGCCAATGAGGAAATGGGTCGACCTGAACGCACGTCTGTTCGTTTGGCACAAGAGTTCGATGAAATTTTGAGCCGTGCCGGTTGAATTCCGCGGGCCGCGCATCACCATAAAAAAGCCCTCCAATCGGAGGGCTTTTTTGTGTAACGAAAGCTGAAGACTTAAGCAGCCAGTTTCGCAGTTGCGGCCACGTCCACAAACTCCTTGATCTGGTCGAAGTTCATGTAGCGGTAAACGTCGTTGGACACAGAGCCCAACATCTTCACCTGCTCCATGTACTCCTCCACCGTTGGGATTTTGCCCAGCAGTGCACACACAGCAGCCAGTTCGGCCGAGCTGAGGTACACACGGGTGTCAATGCCCAAGCGGTTCGGGAAGTTGCGGGTGGAAGTAGACACCGCGGTGGAGCCCTTTCGGATTTGCGCCTGGTTACCCATGCACAATGAACAACCCGGCATTTCCATGCGGGCACCGGTGCGGCCCAAAATGCCGTAGTAGCCTTCCTCGGTCAGAATGTGCTGGTCCATCTTGGTGGGTGGCGCAATCCACAAACGGGTTGGGATGTCGCTCTTGCCTTCCAGCACCTTGCCTGCTGCACGGAAGTGACCGATGTTGGTCATGCAGGAACCGATGAACACTTCGTCGATTTTGTCGCCGGCCACTTCAGACAGGAACTTCACATCATCGGGGTCATTGGGGCAAGCCAGGATGGGTTCCTTGATGTCTTTCAGGTCGATTTCGATGACAGCAGCGTATTCTGCATCGGCATCGCCCTTCAGCAACTCGGGGTTGGCAATCCAGTCTTCCATGGCCTTGATGCGGCGTGTCAGTGTGCGTGCATCTTGATAGCCCTGCGCAATCATCCACTTCATCAGGGTGATGTTGGAGCGCATGTATTCGATGATGGGCTCTTTGTCCAGGTGCACGGTACAACCAGCGGCTGAGCGCTCGGCAGATGCATCGGACAGTTCGAACGCCTGCTCAACCTTGAGTTGAGGCAACCCTTCGATTTCCAGAATGCGGCCGGAGAACACGTTCTTCTTGCCCTTCTTCTCCACGGTCAGCAGACCAGCCTTGATCGCGTACAAGGGAATGGCATTGACCAGGTCACGCAAGGTAACGCCTGGCTGCATTTCGCCCTTGAAACGAACCAGAACTGATTCAGGCATGTCCAGCGGCATGACGCCGGTGGCAGCAGCAAATGCCACCAAACCGGAACCGGCTGGGAAGGAAATACCGATGGGGAAACGGGTGTGCGAGTCGCCACCAGTGCCCACGGTATCGGGCATCAGCAAGCGGTTCAACCAGCTGTGAATCACGCCATCGCCTGGGCGCAGGGCCACACCGCCACGGTTCTCAATGAACTCGGGCAGGTCGTGGTGCATTTTCACGTCCACGGGCTTGGGGTAAGCGGCTGTGTGGCAGAAAGACTGCATCACCAGGTCGGCCGAGAAACCCAGGCAAGCCAGGTCCTTCAGTTCATCGCGGGTCATGGGGCCAGTGGTGTCCTGAGAACCCACGGTGGTCATGTGAGGTTCGCAGTAAGTACCGGGACGAACGCCCTGGCCTTTGGGCAGACCACAGGCCTTGCCGACCATTTTCTGGGCCAGCGAGAAGCCTTTGCCGCTGTCGTTCTTGGCCGAGGGGCGACGGAACACGGGGCTAGGCTCAAGGCCCAGTGCTGCGCGGGCGCGGTCGGTCAACCCACGGCCGATGATCAACGGAATACGGCCACCGGCGCGCACTTCGTCAAACAGCACATCGGTTTTCATCTGGAATTCGGAGATGACTGCACCGTTTTTCAGAACCTTGCCTTCCATGGGGCGCAACTCAATTTCGTCGCCCATTTCCATTTGGCTCACATCCAGCTCGATGGGCAATGCGCCAGCATCTTCCATGGTGTTGAAGAAGATCGGTGCAATTTTTCCGCCGAGGCAATAGCCGCCAAAGCGCTTGTTGGGGATGAAGGGAATGTCGTCGCCGGTGAACCACAACACGCTGTTGGTGGCGGATTTGCGGGAAGAACCGGTACCGACCACGTCGCCCACGTAGGCGATGGGGTTGCCTTTCTTCTGCAGTTCGGCCAGTTGCTTGATGGGGCCCACTTTGCCGGGTTCGTCCGGGTTGATGCCGGGGCGTGGGTTTTTCAACATGGCCAAGGCATGCAACGGAATGTCTGGGCGGCTCCATGCGTCGGGGGCTGGGGACAAATCGTCGGTGTTGGTCTCGCCAGACACCTTGAACACGGTCAACTTGATGGACGCAGGCACTTCGGGGCGGCTGGTGAACCACTCGGCATCGGCCCAGCTCTGCATCACGCGCTTGGCATTGGCATTGCCTTTGTCAGCCAGGTTTTTAACATCGTGGAAATAGTCGAACATCAGCAAGGTTTTGGACAAGGCGGCAGCAGCAGCCTCGCCCACTTCAGCGTCACCCAGTGCGTCGATGAGGGGCTTGATGTTGAAACCACCCAGCATGGTACCCAGCAGCTCAACGGCTTTCAGGCGAGACACCAAACCGCATTTGTCTGCCCCGCTCACAATGGCGGCCAGGAATGCGGCCTTTACTTTGGCGGCATCGTCCACACCGGCAGGAACACGGTTGGTCAGCAGGTCCATCAGGAAGGCTTCTTCGCCCGCGGGCGGATTCTTCAACAAGGCGATCAAACCATTGGTTTGCTCAGCAGACAGTGGCAGTGGAGGAATGCCCAACGCGGCGCGTTCGGCCACGTGTTGGCGATAGGACTCAAGCATGAGAACTCCCTTGATTGGGTGAGGGTCAATAGGAAACTGTGATTTTGAGCCAGTTCAACACCCGATACAAGTGCTGCACAGCAAAAACGGCCTGCTGGATGCGGCATACAACCGGGCAGATTGGCTCACCAAGTCTTATATATGATATAGGACTTTGGGTTGCTTTTACAGGTTTGGGAACCGATTGGACACTCCATTTTTTGCAGTGCGGGGTTACTGGCGGGATTTTTGGTACCTGGCCGGGCTTTGACCCAACGCCCGCTTGAAGGCATGCGTGAATGCACTTTGGTCGTTGTAACCCAGAAAACTCGCCAAGTCAGCCAAGCTCATGTCCCTTTTGTCGAGGCAGTTTTTGGCCATTTGGATGCGCACCTTTTCAAGTTCGCGTCGAAAAGTCAAACCATTCTGTTGCAATTGGCGCTGCAGTGTACGAGTGCTAACGCACAAACGTTTGGCGACTTCTTCCAACACCGGCAGGCCAGCCAGTACGCTGTCCTGAATGGCCCGCTGCAAACCGGGCAACGGCTCCAATCGGTCCGGCACCTTCGCCAACAACTGCTCAGCCTGTTGGTCGAGCAATTGCCGCAGCACAGCATCGGGTGACTTCAACGGCCACTGCAGCACGGCTTCGGGCATGGCCACCTCAGTGTAGGGTTCGTCAAACAATACTGGGCAGCCAAAAAAGGATTCAAAGTAGCCCACATTGCAGGGCTTGGGATTCACGAAGCGAACTCGACTAAGCTGGATATCCCTGTCCACCAAACTCCGGGTGAACGACACCAGCACGCCAATCGCCACGGAATCGACCCAATGGCCTGGTTTGCCACGCTCAGCGCCCCAGCGCAAACACAACAAACCATCGTCAAAATGAACCTGCAAGGCATTGACCGAATAGATCAGGTGTTCGAATTGCTGAAGCCGGGCAAAGGCCTCACCCAAGGTCGCGCAGCATGACGCCATGTAACCCAATAGCCCTGTATTGGCTGTTTTCACGCTGGCCGCCACTTGCAGCGGCATGTCCGGGTCGTGCAGTTGCTGGTCCACCCAGACCAACATGGGTTGCCAATCGGCAATCGGCACGCGGTTGAGGTCGCCCGGTGCGGGTCTCTCAAAGGGCATTTTCCGTGCAAGCTCAGGGTGGTTCTGTTCAAGCCAATCAAACAGCACATTCACATAACTGGCCGAGACATGACCAAGGTCGACGTTCAAGGGCAGTGTATTCAATGTCATGTGGGCGACAAACCAGCGAAAGCTGTCCGAAATTCAATGGGAATGGACCAATCCCGGTGACAAACCGTGGTCTATGCTATCGCGTAATCAAACCACAACACCGGAGACAGCATGAAATCATTCACTCGGGCACAGCAACACCCACACTCTGCCAAGCAGTTGACTGGATTGGGGCTTTGGGCAGGTCGACTGGCCTTGGGCGCTGCCTTGGTCACGGGTGTTGCAGCTTGCAGCCTGCAGCAACCCGAGGGGGAAATTCAGGGCATGGCAGGTTTGGCCATTGCGGCCGAGCGAGCCTGGTGTGGGCTTGAACGCAGGGAAGTGGAGATTGACGGCTTTAAGGTGCCGTACCTGACTGGCGGCCAGGGAGAGCCCTTGGTGTTGATTCATGGTTTTGGCGGTTCAAAGGACAATTTCAACCGATTTGCTCGGGAACTGAAAAATCATTTCACGGTGTATTCAATTGACGTGCCCGGTTTCGGCGGCTCAACCCGAGTTGCCGACGCGGACTACCGCATCAATACCCAGGCAGACCGGGTGCATACCATCTTGCAAAAAATCGGCCTCACCAAAGTGCACATCGGCGGAAATTCCATGGGCGGGTGGATCTCCGGTGCTTACGCGGCGCGCTATCCTGACGAGGTGCGCTCGATTTTGTTTTTGGCACCCGCGGGTTTGCAAGCGTCCAGAAAGTCGGAAGTGCTAAAGACTTACGACACCACCGGAAAAATTGTACTCACCGCAGGCAACCGGGCAGAGTTTGAAAACATCGTCAACACCGTGATGTACAAACGCCCCGCCTTTGCGCCTGGCTTTGTGGTGGATGCCATGGCCGAACGGGCCATTCGGGACCAAGCATTGAACCAACGGATTTACAAAGACTTCAAAGCATTGCCCTCGGACTTGGCGAGCACACTGAAAGCATCCAATTACATAGGGCCCGCCATGATTGTGTGGGGCCAGAATGACCGGGTGTTGCATGTGGATGGTGCGGCTGAATTGGCTGCGGCCTTGCCACAAGCCAAGGTGATGATCATGGACCAGACCGGGCATGTACCCATGATGGAAAAACCCAAGGAAGTCGCGGCGGCTTATTTGGCTTGGGAGGCCGGGCTCAAGTGATGAGCCTCGGGTAGCAGGTGCCTGTTTAATGCCGCTTTCGCAAAGCCTACAGCCCGTGGTTGTTATTGCCCCCCAGCAACGCCGTTAGCCCGTGCCGGTTTTTATTTCGCCCTTTCACAACACCGCCAGCCCGTGCCGGCATTGCTGGGGGCTCGGCCGTACCAAGCAAACAAACACACCGATTGGCGCAAAATCACAAAAAATAGTCCTGATTTCACAAGAAACCTCGACGCGTTTCAAGCAAACTGCCACCATCAAAACAACACCACGGGGAGACCCCACATGGAAGCGTTCATCGAACAGGCTTTGCCCACCATCCATCTTTTTTTTGGTCCAGACCCCGACTGGAAACAGGTATTCCTCAGCATACTGACCCCTCTCTTCCTGTTGGGCACTGCGGTTGAATATGTCTATTTGAAAAAGGTTGGAAAATCTTTCTTTTTTCGAAAACAGGAAGTGATCACCAACATGCTGCTGGGCGGTACTTACCAAGCCATGGAGGTGGTGTGGTACGCGCTCTTCGTCAGCCTTTTTATGGAATGGTTGTACAGCTTTCGCTTGGCCACCATTCAAGTAACCCCACTGAATTTTTTGGGCCTGCTGTTTGGCATTGAGTTTTGCTACTACTGGTTCCATCGGGCCAGCCACCGCATCCGGTGGTTTTGGTGCGCACATGTAGTTCACCACAGCGGCGAGAACATGACCACCACCACCGCCATGCGTCAGAGCCTGTTTTACGCGGTGAACTTGCATCAAATTTTTTGGGCTCCCATGCTCATCATCGGCTTCCCTGTGTGGGCTGTGTTGCTGGCCTATGGCGTGAACCTGGGTTATCAATATTTTGTGCACACACAAGCCGTGGACAAGCTGCCCAAATGGTTCGAATTTGTGTTCAATACACCGTCCCACCACCGGGTGCACCATGGCCGCAACGACGAGTACATCGACAAAAACTACGGTGGTGTGTTGATCATTTGGGACCGTTTGTTTGGTACTTTCGAACCCGAAGTAGCACCGGTTGAATACGGCATTGTTCGCCAGCCCAAAACAAACAACATTTGGACTCTGAACACCCACGAGTGGCGCGACATGTTCAGTGATGCGCTTAAACCAGGCCCACTGTGGCAACGCATCAAACACATCTGGGCACCGCCCGAGTGGGTGCGCCCCGGTTTGGCAGACCAGTCCAACCTGCGAGACAAACCGGTGCAGGCCGCTGCCGCAAAAGCATAAGCAACACCATCTCGTACTACAATGGGTGGAACCTCACAGGAACCACCCATGCGCAGAAAACCGCTGAACACAGCCTCCCGCTCCAAGCTCTCGAAATACGCCAAGCCACTGGCCAACCTGGCCATATTGTTGGCCGATGCGGGTAGCCGCCTTGAGCGCCGGTTTTGGAAAAAAAAGCTGTTCGCCGCCTTGGCACCCATGCTGGAAAGCCGCAGCGACACCACGCTGGTCCAAACCCTGGACTACCTGTACAGCACCAACTACCGTGCCTACGATGAATTGGCATTCGCCATTGAAAACACGGTGGAATCTCCAGCCATTGGTGACGGCTCGGTGGACGTGCTGTTGCTGGCTGCGCCCATTCTGGCTTGGTCAACGTACAACATTCCCTCCGGCAAAATTGACGAGTCCACCGTGGCCCTGTTCACCGAACTACTGCACAAAAACGTGCTGTCGGAACATTCACACCTGGTATTGACCAACATGTTGTTTAGCCCAGACCAATTGCCGGAAAGCTACACCTCGGCCGCTGAATTGGCCCGGCAATTGGGACAAGCCGCTGTGGACAAAGCCTTGGTCCGCATCGACACCGAAAACCTGCCGGCCACGCAAAGCTTTTTATCGGACGTACGCTACCTGATTGGCGCCATCGCAGTACCCTCTGGTCAACCGGCATTCAAATGGCAGGTGGAGTCCCACAGCAATGGCGTATTGCTCAGCAAAGAAGAGGTATTGGAAAACTGGCGCGTGGTTGGCAGTCAGGCGCTTCAAAAAATCATGCCGGGTTGCTTGCTGGAGCTGATGCTGCCCAACGGACTGTACAACGCTTGCCGTGAAGCAGAAAAAGAAGCAAGAGCCTATTCCGTGAGGGCCTCGGCTGCATTCCTGGAAAGCGCGCTGGATGTGCCACCTCAAAAAATTTGTGCCAGCGTGGGTGCCTTTGTGGACCGCGGTGAAATCGAAGAATACCGGATCGGCTTTTCGCTGGAAGGCAGCCCGGACGTGGTGCATGGCGTGGTGTGGCCGCTGATTGGTGAAGAATACGGCAATGAACCCGACCCTGTTTACGAACGGGACATTGAAAGCGAACCCGATAACCCGGTGATTCGTTCCAAGATTGAGGCTTTGCTGAAGGAAGTGGGCATTCGAAAAATCACGGTGCTGGAAGAGCGCTTCCCGCTGGAGTATTGCGAAGACTGTGGGTCACCCCTATACCCCAACCCCGAAGGTGAGTTGATGCACGCGGAACTGCCCGAAGATTCCGAGCTGCCCAACACCATGCAACTGCATTAATGCGGGGTACCCGACTGTTGCTGTTGTGCCCCTTGGCGCATCAGCAACAGAATGGGCACCAAGGCCACCAACACAATCAGCAGCGAAGGCACTGCGGCCTCGGTCAAGCGCTCGTCGGCGGCAAACTGGTAAGCCTTAACCGCCAATGTGTCGAAGTCGAATGGCCGCAGCACCAATGTGGCGGGTAGTTCCTTCACCACGTCCACCAACACCAGCAAAACCCCGGTGGCCAGCGGCCCCTTCAAAATGGGCAGATGCACCTGCCACAACACCTGCCGGGCAGTTCGCCCCAACACCCGGGCTGATTCATCAATGTGCCGTGTGATTTGCCCCAGCCCCGCGTCCACGGCCTGCAGGGCGGCCGATGTAAACCGCACGTTGTAGGCATACACCAAGGCCACAACACTGCCAGTGAGAGCTGGCAGCCCCCAGCCCATCTCGAACGTCAACCGATCCACAAATGCCAGGGGCAGCAAGATGGCGATTGCCAAAATGGCACCCGGGACACCATATCCCAAAGAGACTAAACGATGAACCGCCTGTATCCATGCAACAGGTTGCTGGCGTTTGAGGTAAGCGAGAAAAACAGCCAACATCAAGGACACGACAGCCGCAGAAAAACCCAATATGGCGGAGTGTTTGGCCCATTGAACACTGCGCGCCCAGTCGATCGAGGTGTCCACGTGTTGCAACAACAGAAGCAGAAACAACACAGGCAGCACGAAACCCAACACAAACGGAAGCGCACACAACACCATCACCACGCCGGCCTGCAGGGGTTTCAGTCGACTGCGAAGGGGTGCCTGCCCCTTGCCGGATTGCGTGTAAAACTGCGCCCTGCCGCGCGCACGGCCCTCGGCCACAATCAGTCCAAACATGATGACCAGCAACAACACCGACAACAGGGCCGCAGAGGCACGGTCACCCAGGTTAAGCCAAGTGTTGAATATGGCCGTGGTGAAGGTTTGCACACCAAAATACGACAGAGCACCAAATTCAGAGAGTGTTTCCATCAACACCAAGGCCAAACCAGCCACCCAGGCTGGACGGGCAACCGGCAAACCAACCCGCAGAAAGGCCCCGGTGGCTGAATGACCCAATGAGCGCGCTGCATCCATCAACGACGGACTGCGGGCCAGAAATGAGGCCCTGGCCATGAGATACACATATGGATAAAGGACCAGCGCCAGGACGACAATGGCGCCGGATAGCGAACGGATTTCCGGTATGCGGAACTGAGACCCAAAGACCATCCGCAAATGGCTCGCGATGAAGCCCGAGTATTGCAACGCATCGGTGTAGGCATACGCGATGACGTACGAGGGCATGGCCAGCGGCAAAATCAGCAACCATTCAATCCAGCGCCTGCCGGGAAAGTCATGGGTAGAAATCCACCAGGCTGGCAACACGCCCATGGTGCTGGTCAAGAGCATCACCCCGACTGTCAACAGCACGGTTTGCCCCAACAGGCTGGGCAAGGTGGTGGACAGCACGTGCTGCAAAACACCCGGCGAAGCATAGGCACCAACGAAAGCCATGCCAGCCAGACATGCAAATGGCAGCAGCAAAAGCACGGCCAACAGGCCTGCGGAAACCCGACTCCGAATACCCAATGTCAACAAACCAACCGCCCAAGCATGGCAAAATAGAAGTAATTATCATTTTACTTTAAGTTGGCAGTTGCGCTGTTCGCCCATGAGCACTCCTCCCCTGGCCCTTGAAATTGACCACCTCAGCATTGGCTATGCGGGTTCCGCCACGCCTGCGGTCCAAGACATATCCTTCAAATTGGTTGCGGGCACGATTGCTTGCCTCTTGGGGCCGTCCGGCTGCGGTAAAACCACCCTGCTTCGGGCCATCGCGGGTTTTTTGGCCCCATCGCACGGGGAAATTCACATTGGTGGCCAACGCATGAGCACACCCGGGCAAGTGCTGAGTCCCGAGAAGCGACACGTGGGCGTGGTGTTTCAGGACTATGCCCTGTTTCCACACCTCACCGTTCAAGAAAACATTGAGTTTGGGCTTCACCGTGAAAAGCCCGTTGAGCGTGCGGCACGTAGCAATGGCTTGTTGGCATTGATCGGGCTGAAAGACATGGGAAAACGCTACCCACATGAATTGTCTGGCGGGCAACAACAGCGGGTTGCACTGGCCCGTGCTCTGGCCCCCCGCCCTGCGCTGATCTTGCTGGATGAGCCATTTTCTAACCTGGACGTGGAACTCAAAGAGCGTCTGACGCTGGAAGTGCGGGACATTCTGAAAGCAGAGCGCATGAGCGCCATTTTGGTCACACACGACCAACATGAGGCCTTTAGCATGGCCGATGAAATTGGCGTGATGGACAACGGCGTATTGCAGCAGTGGGGCTCATCGTATGCCCTTTACCACCAGCCCAACTCCCGAATGGTGGCCGATTTTATTGGTCAGGGCGTATTTCTGCCAGCGCGTCGATCGGCCAAATGCATCGAATTCGAACTGGGTGAATTGCCCATCCCGGAAGGAGCGGCCATAGATGCAGCGGAATTGGATATTCTGATCCGGCCGGACGACATCATCCACGACGATGCAAGCCCTCTACAGGCCACAGTCATTCGGAAAGCGTTTCGCGGTGCAGATTTTTTATACACCCTGGCATTGGGCAGTGGTGCCCATGTGATGGCGCTGGTGCCCAGTCACCACAATCACGCCATTGGCGAGCCGATTGGTATTCGGCTTGAATTGGACCATGTGATGACGTTTGCCCGGAAATGACGCGTAGGTTTTGCGGAGGGTCGAGCCAACAGCTGGGTTTAGCCCAGATCTGACCCGCTTTTGCCAGAATCCACCATGAAACCAGGGTCGCTGGAGGTAGCTGACGAGTTGATGGAGGATCCACCCGCAGCAGCAAACAGTTCGGTGGCTTCGTGCACGCCGTGTGGATTTGAGAAATCCAGGGTCAACGGAAACGCTTCCGGCGATGTGAACAGACCGTCCAGCGTCGTGACCGTGGCCAACGGGGTTGAAGCAGAAAATGCATCCAAGACAGGATCTCCCAAATAGGCGCTGTCCAGACTCATGGCACTCAACAACAGGTGACTGTCCAGGCCCTGCAACGCATGCACTGTGGCGTGAATGTCACTGCTCAAGTCACCAAAGAGCTGCTGTCCACCGCTGTTCAAGTCAAGCACTTGGGATTGAAGGTCGGCAATCAGCTGATTCAGTTCACCAGCGTTCAAATGACCTGCCAACGCCGCATCAATCTTGGGAATCATACCGGCCAAGTCGTGGCCCAAGTGGGCAGAACCTTGTTCGTGTGTAGTGTGCATGAGTGCTCCAACCGGTTCGGACTCCATCCACAAATCCGCTGAGGCTGTGCCAGCGACCAGGGATTGATCACCCATCAAGCCAGGATCGGAAACGCAGTGGCTGACCAAGACCCGAAACTCGCCCACGGAAGGGACATCGGTTCCCAATGATGAGAGGTGCACACCCTTGACCAGACCCGACACGGAATCCAAGTGGACTGACGCCACATCGCAGCTGGATGCACTGTGGTCAAAAAACCGGATAGACGCGGCCCGCGCCACATCGATCAGTTCGCCTTGAACTGTCGTGTGGTTTGAATCCGCCTGAATCTGGATGGTGGTGGGTGTCAAGATAAGGTCCGAACGTTGTTCCTATGTCAATTATACGACACAGGCTCAAGATCGGATTCAAATCGATTCGGACATTGTCAGGTCTTCGTTGGATCCAGACCACCCAGCAAATGGGACACAGCACCATCGGCGGCCCCTGAGGTGCTGGAAATACCGCTGCTGAGCGTGTTTAGCATGCTGGTGTCTGTGGCCGGCGCACCGTCCACCTGGTGAGCACCCAACAGACCACCGGTGACAGTACCCAGCACCCCACCAATGTCACTGATGGGCTGTGTGATGGGCGTGGTCACGCCGCCAACCACGTCGGTGATGGGCTGGGTGATCGGTTGCGTGATGGGGTCAGTGATACCGCCCACAATGTCGGTGATCGGTTGGGTGATGGGGTCCGTGATGCCGCCCACGATGTCGGTGATCGGTTGGGTGATGGGGTCCGTGATGCCGCCCACAATGTCGGTGATGGGTTGAGTAATATCACCGACCACATCGGTGATTGGCGTCAACACGGGCGACAAATCAACACCGGGCAGGTTACCCACCAAGGAGACCACATCGTCCACAGTGGTGCCCAGGTGCAACAGGTTATCAATCGATGGATTGCCAATCGAATCGGTAACGCTGAGCAGCGATGAAAGGGAATCACTCAGATTGGAAGCATCATCGTGAAGGATCACGCCAAGGTCTGTCGTCGGAAGCCCGGAGAAATCGCTCAACTGCTGGGAAACATCGGCACTCAGATTGTCGAAAACCGGCTCAAAGGTGTTGTTCAGCAAATTGATTTGATCCACCAAGGTGTCGATGGCGGTCTGGAGTGCATCGGCGCTTGGATTGCTGCCCAGGCCCTGCAGTAGGTGCGCCGGGTCCACTGCAGTCGATAAAGCCTCCGGGTTCATCAGGGAAGCCAACAAATGATCCAGTTCGGGACTCATGCTGTGCGACTCCTGTCCAACAATCGGTTTTAGCAAGGGGAGAGAATCGGCCAAGCGTTCCGCTGGCATGTTGTCCACCATGGCCTTGGCCCCCAAATGCGACAGTTGGGCAGCGTCACCGAGGCTTGTTTTTCCAAAGCTGCTGGGGGCAGCCGCCGCTGTGGACGACACCAGCCCCAACGCTGATGCGGCCCCGGCGTGGTCTACCGTGGCAGCCAACAAACCCAAGCCTGAAAACGCAGGCGCCACCCCGCCCAAGGGTGCAGTGGCATAACTGTGGGGGATACTGTTCGAAAATGTGGATCGTGGAAGCGCAGCGCTGGCGGCAGATAGGTCCTGCGGGGTGTGGTCGATGGTGGACTGCAGAATCTGCATGTTGAGCGCATGCGGGTCAGCAAGCACTGACTCGGCTTTCTGCATGTCGGCATCCAAGCCTGCCCACTGCGATTCAAACGGTTGTGTGTCACCCATGATCTTGCCTTCCCTGTTCGAGAGAACCGGTCAAGCCCCGGCCTCAAATGGTCTTCCCCAATGAGACTAGTGTCTCAAGCCGGGAAGCAAGCAAAAGCCGGGAATTGGCGGGTAAAAGTGCTTCTGATTTAAATTGTCGGCACTTTACGGACAAAAATCAAGGTTTTACTTAACGATAAAACCGTGGATCAAGAATGGGCGCTGCACGCAATTTGGGTTTTAAACCCTTTTCATTGTCACTGGGTGCCACACGAACCTTCTCCGCCTCTCGCTCCACCTGCAAACGCTGGGCTGGGGTCAGGGTAAACTCCGAAGCTTTTTGGATGTCTTTCTGGCTGACATCCAACCCCAATCGTTTGGCAATGTCTTGGTCAGCAGGGCTGCTGGCAATGTCGGCAGTCGCTTTCAGGCTTTCTTCAAGCCGCGCGCGTTCGGTTTGCTGGGCAAAAAACTGGCCATACCAAGTGGCCTCTGCGCCTGCCGTGGGCATCATCTGCCCCATGGCATGCATCAAGCGAAATCCGGCTTCGCGCGCATCAAACACGGCATTCACGTAGGCAATCAACACGTTGAAGTATTCCACCTGCGCGTCCAGCATCACGATCACGGTTTCGCGGCCAAAGTCGCGCAAGCGTTTGCGATTTTTAAACACCTGAAGCGAATCCGCATAGGCATTGCGCAATGTGTTGGAGCGTGCCGTGCCAGCCAGGTAACGCCCCCACTGAAAACGGACCGACTCCTCAACCCGCATGCGGGCCGAGGTGAGTTGTGTTCGGCGGGTGTCAATGCTGGCTGCCGCCTGGTTGACTCGGGCCACCTGTTCTCCACCTGAAAATGCGCTGTAGGACAAACGCAAGTTCACAGAGCTGTCTGTATTTTTCCCGGTGAAAGGGTCTTTTTCGCCAAAAAACTGCTGAATTCCCACCAGGTTCAACGACGGATACAGGCTTGCATCCTCAGCCTTGTAGTTGTGTTTGGCCTTGGTGATTTGCACTTCCGCGACGCGGATGTCCGGGTTGGCAAACAGGGCCTTGTTCACCGCATCATCCAGGTTGGGTGGCAACATGGTTTTGGTGATTTCAAGTTCGGGCACGTTGTACCCTTCCGGATACGCACCAAAATATTTGAAGTAGGTCGCACGGGACTCGTCCAATTGCCCCTCATAGTTCACCAGGCGGTCTTGGGTTACCGCCAACCGAGCCTTGGCAAACTGCGCATCGGTGATCCCGCTGCCGCCCAGCTCCACGCGCTTTTCCTCCAAGGCCAGCAACTGGGAAACCGCGCTGACTGCTGCACGGGAAGCATCCACGAGCAATGAGTTGCGCGACAAGTTGTTACTCGCAATGAAGGACTCCAGCACCACGTCCTGAACTGTTTTGTTGAACTGGCCTTGGGCAATGGTTTCGTCAGCCAAAGCGGCGTCCACGCGCGCGCCAATGCGACCTGCCGTGTAAATCGGCTGCGTCACCGTAATGTCCGTGGATTGCCGGTTGGTCACCGTGGAGCTGGAACTGGCATTGGCTCCCACGGTCAATTTGGGGTAATACGCTGCACGTGCAGCGTCTTCGACATACTGTTGGGCGTTCAGGTTAATCCGGGATGTAGCGATCTCCGGATTGGTTCGCAACATGTTCAAAAAGCGGAATTTGGCTTGGTCGGGAACTGACATGTCCGCAGCCTCTGCTGGCGATATGCGACGGCCTGCGTTGTTGGCAGCCTTCTTGACCGCGACCTCAGCCACACAATGTGCACTCGCAGTCAAGCCCGCCAGCACCAGCAAAAATGCCTGCAGCTTCTTCCCACCCCGATGGTTTTTGTTCATGGTTCCCTGAAAGCGTCGTACTTCAGTTTCAATACCGGTTTAAGCAGATAGTAAATAAACGGCTGAGAGCCCACCTTGATGTCCACCTCTGCGGTCATACCCGGAGAGATTCGAAGTGGCGCGCTGGCAGTGCCAAAAAACGCTTTGTCGGTGCTCACAATCAAGCGGTAGTATGGACCGGTTTCTTCGCTTCCAGGGTCGGTGTCCGCCGCAATCTGGCTGACTTTCCCTGGCAATGTGCCGTAGCGAAGGAAATCGTAAGCCGACACCTTGACCTGGGCCTCCTGCCCTAGCGATACATAACCACGGTCGGATGGTGACAAGCGTGTTTCCACCACCAACACCTCATCCACCGGCACAACTTCCATCATCGGCTCACCTTGGCGAACCACGTTGCCCACAGCTTGCAGCTTCAGGTTTTTGACCACGCCGTCGATGGGCGACTTGATCACGGCACGATCACGCTGGTCGGTCGCACGTCCAATGTCCTCTTTCAAGCTGGCCAATTGACGCTCAAGCGTGGTGAGCTCGTCTGCTGCACGGCGTCTGAATTTGCCATCTTCCTCCATGCGCTTTGCACGGCCACCCGTCACTGCTGCTTGGGCGGAAGCGATGGTTTGGCGAATCGAGTTGATTTCAGCCACCAGGCTGTCGTATTCGCGCTTTTTGGTCAGGTATTCCAACTGTGAGACTAAACGCTCGCGCACCAATTCTTTGGTAATTTCCAGTTCACGCGCGGTGGTGACTTCACGGTTTTGCAACCCATCCAGCTTGGCTTGTAACTCGCCCACTTTGCCCTGGTTGCCCAGTGTCTGGCTGTCATTCACCGACAGCACACCGTTCAATTCGGCCATGCGGGCAATGTAGGTGGACTGCTCAGTGCGATACAGCTCCGGAAAGTCTTTGATCAGTTCTGCCGGGTACTCTGGCTGCTTGCCCGAGGCCTCGCCGATGAGACGTGCGCGGCTCATTTCCAACGCTGCCCGGCGACTTTTCAACTCCTCGATGTTGATACCGGAAGTGGCCAGGTCCAAACGGACCAACACATCCCCTTCTTTGACCACGTCGCCTTCTTTGACATCCAGTTCTTTGACGATACCGCCTTCCAAGTGCTGGATGGTTTTGATCCGGCTGGAGGGAATCACCTTGCCAGGGGCGCTCACGACCTGATCCACACGGATAAACAACGATGCGAACAAGGCGACGGAAATCAGACCCAAGGCAAACTTGCTTTTGGTGTCAAAAGTACCACCGGTTGGTTTGTACAGAGACGGAACTTCAATCACTTGCGAGTCATTGCGCAGCGCTGGCTCTCGCTTGGGCACCTCGGCCACCGCGTTGTTGGGTTTGTTCATGTCGGGTGTCTCGCTCATTACGCCTGGGCTGCTTTGCCGTTGGTGTCTGCGTTGGAAGACGCCGCAGCGTCGCCCAAGGCGCCCTGCACCGCCTGTTCAGCCACTTGGGCCACCGTCGGCTTGACCGCAGGCGCCACAGGTTTTGGCACAGAAATGCCGTACAACAATTTGAGCATTTCCGGCGTTGCGCCCACATGCAACTTGGAGGCCTTGTCGAGGTAAATGATCTTGTCGCAAATCGACATCAAACGCACGGAATGGGTCACCATCACGATGGTTTTGACTGTGGCCAAGCTTTTAAAAACCGCCATGAGGTGGGTTTCAGCGGCAAAGTCGAGGTCATTGGTGGGTTCATCGAGCAGCAAGACCGGCGCATCACTCAAAAATGCCTGCGTGATGGCAATGCGACGGCGCTGACCACCCGACAGGCGATTACCGCCTTCACCGACCTGCGTCATGTAGCCGTCGGGCATTTTGGCGATGAAGTCGTGCGCGCCCGAGCGCTTGGAGGCCAGCAGGATTTGCTCGTCACTTGCATCGGGGTTGGACCGGCGCAAGTTGTCTACAATGGTGCCTTCAAACAATTGAGAAGTCTGCGGCAAAAACCCGATCCACTTGGACAACTCCACCCTCGAAAACTGGGAGAGATCGTATTCATCCAGCAACACCCGGCCCTCTTGTGGCTCGTATAGGCCGCGAAGCAATTTGAGCAGCGTGGATTTGCCCGCACCGTTGTCACCAGCCAATCCATACAAACCCCGTGGACCAATTTGGGCAGACACCGTCTTCACGACTTCCTTTTGCGCACCCACGTGTTGGTAACTGACATTTTCAAGGCGCAACGCACCAGAAGGCATGGGCAAGGCAAGGCCGGTGGCCTGTTTTTCTTCCTGTGCTGCCAACACGTCATTCAAGCGGTCTGTGGCCTCGCGCGCATGCGCAATCGAGCGCCAGTGCCCCGACAACGCCGCCAACGGTCCAATCGCCTTGCTGGCCAACATATTCGATGCAATCAAGCCCCCAACCGTCATCCACTGGTTGATCACGGAAAAGGCACCGACCGCTGTAATCGCCACGTTCACGCACAGCATGATGGTGGTCGAGAGTTCGCGCTGGTCTTCCAGTTCACCGTTTTTGCTGAAGCTTTCCTGCACCCAAGAGTTGTAACTGGACACCCACGCCCGTTTGGCAGAATCATCCTGCACCAGGCTCTTGATGGCCTCGCGACCGCGACACACCTCCGCCAACACCTCATCCCGGCGACGGGCGCGCGCAAATTCTTCCACCCGGCGTTTGCGGAACTCACCCGAGCTGTACCAAGCCAAGCTGGCCAGGCAAGCCAACCCTGTCAACACCACCGGCAAAATGGGCAATGCAATGGTTGCGATCAGCCCCAAGGCCAAAATGGCAAATGGCAAGTCCAGAATGGTCATGGCCACCGCGCCGCTCCACACCACACGGACTGTGTCCACATCCTTGAACAAGGCATACCAAGCGGCAGTGGATTTTGCTTCCAATTGACGCAGCGGAATGGCCAAGATTTTGTTCATGAGGTCGCTGGCAATTTGACCATCGATTTTTACGGCGGCCACCCGAAGCACACGGGCACGGAAGGAACGCAAAATCAAATCAGCCGCCATCAGTATGGCCATGCCGATCAGGAGAGCCACCAAGGTGTTGAGGCCACCCCTGTAAATCACACGGTCATAGACTTGCAAAGAGAACACAGCCGGAAACAGGGCAACCAGGTTGACGAACACGGACAACAACGCTGCCCGCTTCAACATGGGCAATGCCCCCCGAATCACGGACTGAACGGTGCGCTCACCTTGAATCCCGGTCGCACCCGCTTCGTTTTCATCCGCGGTGGTACTGCACGGCTTCAAGCCGAAATTCCAGAGAGCCTCCAGGCGTTCTTTGAACAAATATTTGACTGACATTCGATGATCCTAGATTTTCAGGCCAGACCAGTGGAACTGGCCATACGGGCTTGCTGGGCTTTCAAACGTTCCAGCAATACCAGGTAAGAGGCGATCATGCGGACCACGGCTGGGCGCATGGCCCCCAGCTGTTCTCGGCTGAGGCGCGACAAGGGATTGTTCAACTTGACACCCGCCTCAGGCTGGGCATCAATCGCTTTACAAACCCGCTCAAAGACTTGTCCAAGCGCAGCATCAATATCAGCCTCACTCATGGACGGCATGAATGCGTGGCCCTGCCCATCAATCAGGCTCAGACGGGTTTGCCAATCCAGCACGCTGCGAGCCAACACCGTGTCGTTGCGCATTTGTTGCTCGAACGCCAGTTTTTCAGGACCTCGCAACACACCCAGCACATAGTCGGCTGCCAACCAGTTTTTTTCGTCGTCGGTCATGAGGTGCCTCCTAGGCCATGAAGCCAGGGTGCTCGGCATCCTGGCGGTGTTTGTTGACTGCTGCCAGCGACAAGGCTGTCAACTCGGACTGGTACTGGTCGTACACCGCCTTCAATTCGATCAAGCCGCGCCGGGCCCAGGTTTTGACCGTGCCCAGCGGGACATCCAAATGGTCCGCAATCTCTGCATGGCTCATGCCATGGTTGTAGGCCAAAGTCAGCACTTGTCGATATTTGCCTTCCAGTTTTTGAACGCAATCCCGCATAACCTGTCCAGAGTCACCCTCATCGGCATGATGGCCATGTTCTTCGAACAAAGCATTGGACTCACCGTCCTCATCGTCGGCAAACTGGTCGATGGAAATACAATTCAGGGCATGCCCCTGTTGTGAGATCAGATCCAACGCTCGATTTCGAACCACCTGATGCAACCAGGTTTCGGGTGCAGACAACTTGGCGTTGAAGGTATGAGCGTAACGCCACAAGCGGATGTAGGAGTCCTGAATAACGTCTTGGGCAACGCCTGGCTCACGCACGATGCGCATGGCCACCGCGAACATCTTTCGGGAAGTGAGGCGATACAGCTCCTCGAATGCCCGACGGTCGCGGTTGGCAATACGCTCGATCAGAGAAGCCAGTTCGTCTTTCAAATGAGTGTCCCCGAGAGGTCGTTTCTGGAATGGAACGATTCTTTACTGCGTAATTTACTGGCATGGCGTGTGGCAGGGTCCGTCAAATAAGCCCTGTTTTTCAGGTCAAACCGCTCAATAGGGCCACCCGCTTCTGGGGATGTGACTTCTCGGTATCCCTCAGTTCAGTGATACTAGCAAAAGTTAACCGGAGCGAACAGCGTCTTGTGTTGGTTTGCTTACAGACAATTACCGAAAGATCCATCCCCCCGATGGATACCCCCCGATTGACGACCGCTAACTTTACTGACAGTCAGTTGAATCCGATTTTTGAAGTGTTAAGTAACAATCACAATCGTTGCAGTCCAGAACGTGAATGACAAATGCGGGGTTAACATGACACTACGTACGAGCTGGCCAAACCAGCCGACCTTGGGTGGGAATATGACAAATGAAAAAATAATGGCTGGCCGTACCAGCCCTGGACGCGACACCACTGCGTTGAGTCAGCCGTCCGTGAACCGTACTGTCAGCCTGCAACCCATGTTCGTGACCAACCGAACAACCCTTGCAGAAATCGACAACCACCTCGCCAGCGCAGAGACCCGAATCGTGGTGGTAACGCTGGAAAAAGGCAGCAGCCACGGCGAAACGGTGGTCGAGCACATCGGTGAACATTATTCGGATGTCCGCATTGTTCTCGTGTGTGAAGGCACAGCGCAGGACATTCTCGCCATGGCCTTCAAACAGGGCGTATGGGCCTGTGTGGGGCGCCAGTCTTCCGTTGAAACGCTGCGCGAAGCGATTGACACGGTGGCTGCTGGTGCACGCTTTGTAGCGCCTGAGTTGGTCAACGCCAAACCCGCCAACGCAGCCAATGCGCACGAGCGGACGGATCACGGCGGCAAACTGAATACATTCCATGAAGACGAAGAAAGCACGCAGCTGACTCGTCGCGAACGTCAGGTGTTGACGCTGATTGCACAAGGGCGTCCTCGCCGGGAAATTGCCGAGCTGCTCAAAGTGTCTCCCCGCACCATTGATGCTTATCGTGCACGGCTGCTGCAAAAACTCAGCCTTGATTCCAGCGTTCAACTGGTGAAGTACGCCATTTCTGCAGGCCTGGCGAACTGATTCAACGCATTCCTTACCTGATGATTACCGCAGTCTTTTGAAAACCTGAAAAACGACTACAAAACTATTGTTCTAAAAAAGCGCCCAAACCCCGCCCGAATGGCGGGGTTTTTTATGGCGCTCGGCAAAGCAACGGGGAAGCTGTGGGCCGGATCAGCGCTACAATCCAACCATCTGCAATGACCTAACACCACCACCAACCATGTCCAACAAAGCGCTGGTTCTCTTCTCGGGCGGGCAAGACAGCACCGTCTGCCTGGCCTGGGCCTTGTCCAAGTTTGACCACGTCGAAACCATTGGTTTTGATTATGGCCAGCGTCACCGGGTGGAATTGGACTGTCGACTCAAGGTGCTGGAGGCCATTCGGACCACATTCCCAGCGTGGGCCGCCAAAATCGGTGAAGACCGCGTGATTGATTTGGGCTGGATGGGGCAAATTTCCGACTGCGCGCTCACCGAGAACCGCAAGATTGAGCTGTCAGAGAGCGGCCTGCCGAACACCTTTGTACCCGGCCGTAACCTAGTCTTTTTTCTGATTGCCAGCGCAGTGGCTTACCGGCGTGAACTGAACACACTGGTGGGCGGGATGTGCCAGACGGACTTCTCGGGCTACCCGGATTGCAGGGAAGACACCTTAAAGGCACTCCAAGTGGCGACCAACCTGGGCATGGCCAGTCAGTTCCGGTTTGAATTGCCGCTGATGTGGATCAACAAAGCCGAAACCTTTGACATGGCGGCCCAATTGGGCGGAAATCCACTGCTCGACATCATTCGACACCACACACACACCTGCTACATGGGCGACCGCAGCACACTGCACCCCTGGGGGTATGGTTGCGGTGAATGCCCCGCCTGCGAGTTGCGTGCAAACGGGTGGAATCAATACATTTCCAAGGTTAATCAGTCACTTGATGAACCATCGCCTTGAAACTGCGCGAAACCAATCGCCACGCGGGTTTGCACATTTTTTAAGCAAAATGGAAATAATCAAAATAATTTTCAAAAAGTGTTTGACAGGTGAATTTTAATTGCTATAATTTCGTTCTCTCAGCGACGCATTGTTGCTGAAAACGCGGGAATAGCTCAGTTGGTAGAGCGCAACCTTGCCAAGGTTGAGGTCGCGAGTTCGAGCCTCGTTTCCCGCTCCATATTCCTAAAGGGGAAGTGCTACACTTCCCCTTTTCCACGTCTACGGGGGAGGTTTTTTTCCTCCTTGTAGAGCACCCTTGGCGGGGTGGCAGAGTGGTCATGCAGCGGACTGCAACTCCGTGTACGCCGGTTCGATTCCGACCCCCGCCTCCAACAAATACAGACAGCTGCCCGGGTGGTGAAATTGGTAGACACAGCGGACTTAAAATCCGCCGCTTACCGTAAAAGGGGCGTACCGGTTCGATTCCGGTCCCGGGCACCACAGGTCAACGCGCGTGGCCTGGATCCCGAAGTACAATAGCAAATTGTTCAAATTTGCCATCTATTCACCGTGACCCGCCGCATTCTTGTTACCTCCGCCCTGCCCTATGCCAATGGCGCCATTCATTTGGGCCACTTGGTTGAGTACATTCAAACCGACATCTGGGTTCGATTTCAAAAAATGCAGGGCAACGAGGTGTATTACGTGTGTGCAGACGACACACATGGCACCCCAGTCATGCTGCGCGCACAGTCTGAGGGCATTTCACCGGAAGAACTGATTGCCCGGGTGAGTGTTGAACATCAACGCGACTTTGCCAGTTTTTTTGTCGGCTTCGACAACTACTACTCCACCAACGCACCCGAGAACAAGGCGCACTGCGAAGCCATTTACAAGCAGCTTCGCGACCAGGGTCTGATTGAAACGCGTTCGGTGGAGCAGTTTTACGATCCGGTCAAAAGCATGTTTCTGCCGGACCGCTTCATCAAGGGCGAATGCCCCAAGTGCGGCGCCAAAGACCAGTACGGCGACTCCTGTGAGGTGTGTGGCGCCACTTACCAGCCCACCGAATTGAAAAATGCGTACTCCACGGTATCAGGGGCCACCCCCATCCGAAAAAGCTCGGACCACTACTTCTTTAAGTTGTCTGACCCGCGCTGCGAGCAGTTTTTGCGCGAATGGACCCAAAGCCCAGGTCGTCTGCAAATTGAAGGCAGCCGTAAAATGCAGGAGTGGTTGGGCGAGGAAGGCAGCGGCAAACTGGCTGACTGGGATATTTCCCGCGACGCGCCCTATTTCGGCTTTGAAATTCCAGACGCCCCCGGCAAGTACTTTTATGTGTGGCTGGATGCACCGGTGGGTTACTTCGCCAGCTTCCAAAACCTCTGCGAACGCATCGGTGTGGACTATCAGGAATTCCTGAAAGCAGACACCAACACCGAGATGATTCACTTCATCGGGAAAGACATTCTCTATTTCCATGCCCTGTTTTGGCCAGCCATGCTCCAATTTGCAGGCCTGCGCACGCCCACCAAAGTGAATGCGCATGGCTTCCTCACGGTGGACGGTGCCAAGATGAGTAAATCCCGCGGTACCTTCATCACCGCCGAAAGCTACATACAACAAGGCTTAAACCCGGAATGGCTGCGTTACTACTTTGCCGCCAAGCTGAATTCCAGCATGGAAGATCTGGACCTGAACTTCACGGACTTCACAGCACGCGTGAACAGTGACTTGGTCGGGAAATACATCAACATCGCCAGCCGCAGCGCCGGCTTTTTGGTGAAGTTTTTTGATGGCAAAGTGAACAACGGCGCCATGCAACACCCGCTGTTGCAACAGTTGCGCGCACAAGCGGCCACCATCGCCCAGCACTTCGATGAACGGGAGTATGGCAAGGCTATTCGGGAAATCATGGCGGGTGCCGATGCAGTCAATGCCTATGTAGACCAGGAAAAGCCCTGGGACCTTGCCAAGCAGGATGACAAACGGGATGAACTTCACACCGCTTGCTCTGTGTGCTTGGAAGCGTTCCGGTTATTGACGATTTACCTGAAGCCCGTATTGCCAACCTTGGCCGGCAACGCCGAGCAGTTGTTGGGGGTAGGCCAACTGACCTGGAACAGCGTGAACCTGCCACTTAACGCAAGCCAGGCCATTTCTGCGTTTAAACACCTCATGCAACGCGTGGATGCCAAACAGATTGAGGCCTTGATTGAGGCCAACAAACAATCCTTGGGCACCACCGCCCCCACAGCCACGGCAAATAGCGCAACGGCGAAGACCAGCAAACCTGCGCAGGCTGTTGCCAACACCCCTGCCACTGGCGACTTCATCACCATCGATGACTTTGCCAAAGTGGACTTGCGCCTGGGCAAAGTGCTGAGCTGCAATGCGGTGGAAGGTTCAACGAAGTTGCTCCAACTGTCGGTCGACTTGGGCGAAGCCAAGCCACGCAACATTTTCAGCGGTATTGCCGCGCACTACAAACCCGAGGCTTTGGTTGGCCAGTTTGTGGTGGTGGTGGCCAACCTGGCACCCCGCAAAATGAAGTTTGGCGTGTCTGAAGGCATGGTGCTGTGCGCAGCGGCGGACGATGACTCTGCGCTGTCCACATTGAGCGCAGCCGGTCAATTAACCCCGGGCATGAAAATCAGTTGATCACCGATTGACAACCGGCGCCCGTCCGTTGGGCGCCTGATAAACTATTGAAAACATTTCTCAACAGGCTTTGACCATGGCGCACTACGAATCTGAAGCAACCCAGTTTTTGAATCAACTGAAGCAGGAGAGACCCCACCTGGAACAGGAGCAACAGAAGGGCCGCTCACTGCTGTGGGACAAGCAACTGGACCGCGATTTGCAGGCGGGTTTCAAGACCGCGAAAGTGCCTCAAAAACCCTACGTGTACCAAAACAACTGAGCGCCGCTGCGTGAGCACACCAGCGCTTGACGATGTCGGCTTGGGCACCAGCCAGGACAGCACACCGAATACGGTGGACGGCTTGGCCTTGGCGCGCCTCTACGGCGAACCGCTGTTCAATGTGCCCAAAGACTTGTACATACCACCCGATGCGCTGGAGGTATTCCTGGAGGCCTTTGAAGGGCCGCTGGACTTGCTGCTCTACCTCATACGAAAGCAGAACTTCAATATTCTGGACATTCCCATGGCCGAGCTGACCCGTCAGTACCTGGCCTATGTGGAAGAAATTCGCAGCCGAAATCTCGAACTGGCCGCCGAGTACTTGCTGATGGCCGCCATGCTGATCGAAATCAAATCACGCATGTTGTTGCCGGTCATCCCCAAGGATGGCGAAACAGAAGCCGAAGACCCACGTGCTGAACTGGCACGGCGCCTCATTGAATACGAACAAATCAAGTTGGCAGCCCAGGAGCTGGACCGCGTGCCGGTGTTGGGTCGGGACTTTTGGACGCCCCATGCCCACCACGACCCCAGCACCGTCGTTCAGTATCCGGACGTGAACGCAGATGAACTCAAGGAAGCGTGGCAAGCCATCTTGCGGCGAGCATCGCTGGTGAAAGCGCACACCATCTCACGGGAAGAGCTGTCGGTGCGTGAACACATGACCATTATTCTGCGTCGCCTTCAAACCCAGAAGTTTGTTGAATTTTTTGACATGTTCGAGACCGCCAAAGGTGTTGCTGTGGTGGTGGTTCATTTCATCGCCATGCTGGAATTAACCCGTGAAGGTCTGGTCAAGGTGACCCAGGCTGAGCCCTATGCGCCGATTTATGTGCGACTGGGGTATGAAGCTACAGGCGCACAGGGCGGTACTGAGCCTGCGGTGCCGTTTCATGCGGATGGCGCTGAGGCAATCTAATCCCCGTTGGCAGGGGTAGCCCGTGCCCGTTGTATTGCACCCCAGCAACACCGGTAGCCCGTGCCTGTTGTATTTGCTCCCCCAGCAACACCGATAGCCCGTGCCGAACGCCCCCCGAATGAAAAGGTTGCCCCGCGCTCATTGGGCAAAATCGCGAACCGTCCCGAGAACTCGCCACTGCGTGGCTCAAACATCTCGGTCCGTGTGTTCGAATGCTGTGCGGGTCAAGCCGATCGGGGGGCTGACTGTTCGGCGCCGGGCATACCGGCATTGCTGGGGGCGCCGCCTGCGCGGTTCCCCTCCCCTGCAGCGACAGTCAGGACAATCTGCACTCATTGTCCAAACCTTGTGACAAGCGGGCGCGGTGAACTGAACAACGGTCAGTTCAGAGGTCGATTCCCGACCGTCTCTTTTGGAGGGTCGACCTCAGCGATCGCGAGGCCCAGGTTTTGAAACACAGATTGGCCGTCGCGA
The DNA here is from genome assembly GCF_036405155.1 of Limnobacter sp. GTDB lineage: Bacteria > Pseudomonadota > Gammaproteobacteria > Burkholderiales > Burkholderiaceae_B > Limnobacter. Next base: position 790,563 of record NZ_DASWYD010000006.1, read on the forward strand.
AGGGGGGTGAATGCGCAGTGGCGCATTTGATGGAGCGCCAAGGCAGATGAACCACGCTGTGTGTTATCCACGGTTTCGAATATTCAAAAAACCGGGTTTTCCCCAGCCATGTTGCACCACATCAAAGTTGAGTGATTTAGTCAACTTTGCTATACTTGACCAAAATACTCGGAATTGGGTTTTTGCCATGCGATTGACCACAAAAGGCCGTTTTGCCGTGACAGCAATGATCGACCTCGCCCTGCAGCAGGACGAGGGTCCGGTGTCGCTGGCGGGCATCAGTCAACGCCAAAACATTTCCCTGTCCTACCTCGAGCAACTGTTCTCCAAACTGCGCCGCCATGCGCTGGTGGACAGTGTTCGCGGCCCTGGCGGTGGCTATCAGATTTCCCGTCCACTGACCAAAGTCAGCGTGGCCGATGTCATTTTGGCCGTGGACGAACCCCTGGATGCCACACAATGCGGCGGCAAGGAAAATTGCACCGACGAAGGCCAGTGCATGACGCACGACCTCTGGTCCAGCCTGAACCAGAAAATGTTGGAATACCTGGGCTCGGTCAGTTTGCAGTGCTTGGTGGACAAACACCGCCAAAAAGACGCCGAAAAGGATGCAGGAAAAACCATTCAGTTTCGCGACAGGCCAGTGGGTTTGAATACCGCAGCCCAAGCCTGACAAAACACGAACACGACAGAACACATTTGGAGCAGTTGAACATGAAGATGCCGATTTATCTCGATTACAGCGCCACCACCCCCGTGGACCCCCGCGTGGTCGACGCCATGATTCCCTTCCTGCGCGAAAGCTTTGGCAACCCGGCATCCCGCAGCCATGCGTACGGCTGGGAAGCAGAAGACGCGGTTGAACAAGCCCGTGGGCATGTGGCCGCGCTGGTGAATGCAGACCCACGCGAAATCGTCTGGACATCGGGCGCCACCGAGTCCATCAACCTGGCTGTGAAAGGCGCCGCCATGTTTTATGGCGAAAGCAAGGGCAAGCACATCATCACCGTGAAAACCGAGCACAAAGCCACGCTGGACACTTTCCGCGAGTTGGAGCGCCATGGTTTTGAAGCGACATACCTGGATGTTCTGGAAAACGGCTTGATCGACCTGGATGTGCTAAAAGCCGCCATTCGCCCCGATACGGTTTTGATTTCGGTCATGGCAGTGAACAACGAAATTGGCGTGATTCAGGACATCGAGACCATCGGCGAGTTGTGCCGCGAAAAGGGCATCATTTTCCATGTGGATGCCGCGCAGGCCACCGGCAAAATGGACATCGATTTGACCAAATTGAAAGTGGACCTGATGAGCTTTTCGGCCCACAAAACTTACGGCCCCAAGGGTGTGGGTGCTTTGTATGTGCGACGCAAACCCCGCGTGCGCATTGATGCGCAAATGCACGGTGGCGGCCACGAGCGTGGCATGCGCTCGGGTACCTTGGCCACACATCAAATTGTGGGCATGGGCGAAGCCTTCCGCATTGCCAAAGAAGAAATGGCCACCGAACTGCCAAAAATTCGCGCGCTGCGCGATCGCCTTCTGAACGGCTTGAAACAGATTGACGAAATTTACGTGAACGGTGACCTGGAACGCCGCGTGCCGCACAACCTGAATGTGAGCTTCAACTTTGTGGAAGGTGAGTCGCTGATCATGGCGGTTAAGGACATCGCGGTGTCGTCGGGTTCGGCCTGTACATCGGCCTCGCTGGAGCCTTCGTACGTGTTGCGCGCCTTGGGCCGCAGCGACGAACTGGCGCACAGTTCCATTCGTTTCTCGGTGGGCCGCTTTACCACCGAGGCTGACATTGATTTCACCATTGAACTCATGAAAACCAAAGTGGCCAAGCTGCGGGAGCTGTCCCCATTGTGGGAAATGCACCTGGACGGCGTGGACTTGAACACCGTGCAATGGGCTGCCCACTGAGCAACCCACTGAACCAACCCGAATTGAAGGAGAAGTACCATGGCATACAGCGACAAAGTGCTTGATCACTACGAAAACCCCCGCAATGTGGGCTCGTTTGACAAAAATGACGATGAAGTGGGCACCGGCATGGTGGGCGCACCGGCCTGCGGCGACGTGATGAAGCTGCAAATCAAAGTGGGTGAAGACGGTGTGATCACCGATGCGAAATTCAAGACCTATGGTTGCGGTTCGGCCATTGCATCGTCATCGCTCGTGACCGAGTGGGTGAAAGGCAAAACACTGGACCAAGCCCTGGAGATCAAGAACACCGCGATTGCCGAAGAACTGGCATTGCCACCTGTAAAAATTCACTGCTCCATCTTGGCTGAAGACGCCATCAAGGCTGCAGTTGAAGATTACAAAAAGAAACACGCTTGAATGTTGGCTTGAGAAGGAAGAAACACCATGGCCATCACACTGACGGAACGGGCTGCTGACCACATCACCAAATTCCTGGCCAAACGCGGCAAGGGCATTGGGCTACGCCTGGGTGTTCGCACCACAGGTTGCTCGGGCATGGCCTACAAACTGGAATTTGTCGACACCTCGGCCGAGGAAGACACCGTGTTTGAAAGCCATGGCGTGAAGCTTTTTGTGGACCCCAAAAGCATGCCTTACCTGGAAGGTATTGAACTGGACTTCGCCCGCGAAGGCCTGAACGAAGGGTTCAAGTTCAACAACCCCAATGAGAAAGCCCGCTGCGGTTGTGGTGAAAGCTTTACCGTGTGATGAACCTCAGCGACAGCGATTTTGAACTCTTTGGCCTGCCTGCACGCTTCTCGCTGGACAAGGAGGCCCTGACCAAGGCCTACCTGCGCCTGCAAAACCAGACGCACCCAGACCGCTTTGCCAATGCCAGTGCACAGGAAAAGCGCCTGGCTGTGCAGTGGGCCACGCGAATCAACGAGGCCTACAAGCGCTTGCAAAACCCCTTGGAACGCGCCATTTACTGGTGCGAACTTCAGGGGGAAGAACCCCGCGCACAGCAAAGCCAATTGCCCCCTGCCCTGCTGATGCAGCAAATGGACTGGCGTGAAGAGGCCGAGGACATTGACTCGCCCGCTGCGCTGGAGGAACTGATGGATGCAGTGGCTGCGGAAAAGCGGCGCTGCCTGGGCGTGATTGCCCGTGAAATTGATGAAGAACGGGATGCCAAGGCCGCCACACACACCGCGCAGGCCTTGATGTTCATCGACAAATTTCTGCTGGAGCTTCAGAAGAAGCTGGAGCAGATGGAGGATGCCAGCTAATGGCCTTGTTGCAGATTGCCGAACCCGGCATGTCCACCGCGCCGCATGAACACCGGTTGGCGGTTGGTATCGACCTGGGAACCACCCACTCGCTGGTGGCCAGCGTGCGCTCTGGCAGCGCAAGCTGCCTGCCCGATGCCTCTGGCCGGGTGATATTGCCGTCGGTGGTTCGCTACGGCGAACAGGGTGTGAAAAACCTGGGTGAAGAAGCCCTGGCCTGTGCCGACACCGATCCATTCAACACGGTGTTTTCCGTGAAGCGACTGATGGGCCGTGGCCATGCCGATGTGCAGGGCCTGAGGTTGCCCTACCGCTTAACCGACACCGCTGGCATGGTGAACATCGACACGGATTTTGGCGTTAAAAGCCCGGTGGAAGTGTCGGCAGACATTCTTCGTGCCTTGCGCAAACGGGCCGAAGCGTCCTTGGGCGGTGAATTGGTGGGTGCTGTGATCACCGTACCAGCCTACTTTGACGATGCACAACGCCAAGCCACCAAAGACGCTGCGCAACTGGCTGGTTTGAATGTGCTGCGCCTCATCAATGAACCCACCGCCGCTGCCGTGGCGTATGGATTGGATCAAAAGGCCCAAGGCCAGTTTGTGGTGTTCGATCTGGGTGGTGGCACCTTTGATGTGTCAATTTTGCGCCTGCAAGGTGGTGTGTTTGAAGTGTTGGCCACCGGTGGCGACTCAGCCCTGGGCGGCGACGACTTTGACCGTGCCATGGCAGACCATTTTCTGGCCACGCACGGGCTGACGGAGCTAAACCCGCAACAACGGTCCCGCTTGGTGATGGCTTGCCGTCGAGTGAAAGAACAAATCTCCAGCGAACACACGGCATTTTTGAGTGTGAATTTTAAAAGCGGTGAAACCATTGCTGAAACAGTGACGGCTGAACAGTTTGCCAACATTGTCGAACCCCTGGTGAAACGCACACTGACAGCAACCCGAAAAACCCTGCGGGATGCAGGCTTGTCGATCGACGACATTGATGGCGTCGTGATGGTGGGGGGCTCAACCCGCATGCCCGTCATTCGCAAGGCGGTGAAAGAATTTTTTGGTCAGGACCCCTTGGTCAACCTGAACCCGGATGAAGTGGTGGCGCTGGGTGCCGCCATTCAGGCCGACATGCTGGCCGGTAACCGAAATGATGATGAACTGTTGCTGCTGGACGTGATCCCGCTGTCGCTGGGTATCGAGACCATGGGTGGACTGACTGAGCGCATCATCAACCGCAACAGCACCATTCCAGTGGCCCGGGCGCAGGAGTTCACGACCTTCAAAGATGGCCAAACCGCCATGGCCATTCACGTTGTACAGGGCGAACGCGAACTGGTGAGCGAAAACCGTTCGCTGGCAAAATTTGAATTGCGGGGCATTCCCCCCATGGTGGCTGGCGCTGCGCGCATTCGCGTGACATTCCAAGTGGATGCCGATGGTTTGCTATCGGTGAATGCTGTAGAAACAGGCTCCAATGTGTCGGCCAATATCACGGTAAAACCCGCGTATGGCTTAAGCGACGACCAAATTGCCGACATGCTGAAAAGCAGCTTTGAACATGCCGAAGCTGACATGCATGCACGCCAGTTGCGCGAGCAGCAAGTGGAGGCCATGCGCTTGGTGGAGTCGGTTGAAGCGGCACTCGACAAAGACGCTCAACTGCTGGACGACACGGAGTTGAAGTCCATACGCGCCAGTGTGGGCGCATTGCGTGAGCTTGCAGCCAGCGACCAATTGCGCGCCATTGAACAAGGCATTGAAAGCCTGAGCCACCTCACGGAAGATTTTGCTGCACGCCGCATGGATGCTGGCATCCGCAAGGCTTTGGCTGGAAAAACGCTGGATGCAGTCAGCCAACAACTGACCAATCAATAAACTGGAATTGAGGAATTTTTGACCATGCCGGTGATCAAGGTATTGCCCCACGAAACGCTGTGCCCCGAAGGCAAAACCTTTGAAGTGGCCGAAGGGGAACAACTGTGCGAAAGCCTGTTGAAGCACGACATTGAAATTGAACACGCCTGCGAGATGAGCTGCGCCTGCACCACTTGCCATGTGATTGTACGCGAGGGTTTTAACAGCCTGGAAGCCAGTGATGATGACGAAGATGACTTGCTGGACATGGCTTGGGGCCTGACGCCCCAAAGCCGGCTGTCATGCCAAGTGAAAGTGGCCCAAAAGGACCTGACACTGGAACTGCCCAAATACACCAAAAACCATGCGCGCGAACACCACTGAGAGAGACGACCATGAAATGGACCGACACACTGGACATCGCCCTGGCGCTTATTGACGCTCATCCGGACGTAGACCCACAGTACATTCGCTTCACGGACCTGCATGCGTGGGTGATGGCCCTGCCTGGGTTTTCCGACGAGGCAGCCAAGTCGAACGAGAAAATTCTGGAAGCGATCCAGATGACGTGGATCGACGAGCAAGACTGAAACTTGTTTGAAGATCAGTTTGACGGACAAGCACTGTCCGTCAAACTGGGAAATAGACTGACTGGTTGATAGCCCAAGGCACGGGCTTTTTGCTCATCGGCGGCATCCACAGACACCACCCGAACAAATGCTGTGGGCCCGCCACACACTGCGGCATACATGCGGCCATCACTGGCACAACGCGCTGCTTTCACACCCACACCGGCCTTGGCCAACTCGGCATCCAACATACCCACGGTTGTTTTGGCAGGTTCACACTGCACATTGCTCACCCGTTTGGCCAACTCCACAGGCTGGGGCGTTGGCGATGCACAGGCTGTCATCGACACGGACAATGCAATCAAACAATTTGCAGGGTGTAAAAGTTTCATCTTTGCAGGTTCGAAAAAGCAGGGCAAACTGCACGCTGCAACCCCAACATCATAACAGGAGACAAAACCATGGGTGTGACCAAGAAAGGCGGTGCCGTATTGAGCCGTTTGAAATCTGTTGCGCAAGCGGGTGCGGCTTCCCTGCCCGCAGGCAACTTGTTGACCGCGGTGGTGGACCAGGTCAGCCAGTTTGAAAGTGGCTTGAAAAGCACGGTGGATGGATTACAAGACAAGGTCCGCAGCCTGCAAACCAACCTCATGAAAATGTACCAGGCCCACAAGGAACTGGAGCAGGAAAACCAGGAACTGAACCGGAAACTGATCATGGCTGAAAAGGAAAACGCCGCACTCAGTGTTCAACTGGAACGAACCGAAATTGAATTGAACATGCACCGGGCCAAGCTGGAAAACATCACCCGCCTGCTGGTGGAAATGGACAGTCTTGATCCATTAAAAGTGGTGTCGCAAAAGAAAAAGCGGAAATAAAACCAGGGGATGGGCATGACCGTCCAATCCCTCGGTGGGTAACACCCGATTTCTAATTCGTCGGTGGATTAAAGATGAGAGTCAGTCTTAAAAAATCTTTGAGTGTGCTTGGTTTGACGCTGATATTTGCAATGTCGGTTGCTGACACATGGGCTGCATCGAATACTCCCGACCTTACTCGAATCATTGCGATCGGACAAACCAAAGAGGTCAATGACTATTCACCAGCCATCAGCAAATCCATCTGGGTTCGATTACACAGTCTTCCCGAAAAAACCAACCGTTGTCAGACTGAAACCAGTACACCCTGTCGTCTGAACTATTGGTTGTCCGCAGCCACCATGGATGAGCAACCCGAAGTCGCCTTGCAACCCCTCGGTGTATTGGGTGAGGTAGTTGATATCGAATGGCTTCCGGTCAAGTCGACGACATGCATTGATTGGGCTAGGTTGAAACTGACTGTTAAACCCTTTACCAAAGCAGCCATGGAGGCCAATCCATCAATTCCGCAGGACAGCACCCAACTCTTTGTGGAAATGTTCACATCGAATCAGCACCTCCGAATTGCATCAAGCCGACAAGCATTCAGCTCAGACCAGCCGCCGCGCCAATGTCGGTAATGGTGCCAAAAAAGTGACTTACCGCACCAAACTAAACCGCTGGAAAAAGGCCCAGATTTCCTCGGGTCCATCAATGTCGTGGTTTTGCGGACCCAGGGCTTTGTCCACGAGTTTCGGGAATCGCGCGTCCGGGCTTCGGCCTGGCATGCGATGGCCCCCACCGTTGACTCGATAAGCCAACACATCGGTTCCCTTGGGGCAATTGGATTCAATTCGGCTCACGGTGCTGCCGTCTTGGGCGTCTTTGTTGGGTAGTTGGACCAAACGGGCATCGCCTTCCTGGCAAGCGTTGAAACGGCGCCAAAAATCCAGTGTTTGATCAAATGACCAAACACCCCGCACAGCATGGCGCGCTCGACCCTGCCCACCGGCAAAGGATACCAATGGGTCGTCAGTACCATTCATAAACAATATGGGCAGGGGTGGGCTGGGTTGCCGGTTGGCGCAGGTTTCCGACAAGCCTTGGGTCATCAGCATGATGACGCTGGCCACAGCGGCAAACCGTTGCGGGTCACTGCAGGCCAAGGTCAACGCCATGGCTCCACCGTTGGACACACCCACCAAGTAAACCCGTCGAGGGTCGACCACGCCGCGCAATATCAACTGGTCGGTCAATGTCAGCAGAAAGGCGCGGTCATCGGTACCTTCCGGCGGCACAGCACCCGCGCGCTCAGCGGGATAGCGGCCATCGGCCCAACTGCGGTTTAAGCCATCGGGAAACACGACTGCAAATCCCTGTTGGCGGGCCAGTTCGGGCCAGGTGCTGCGTTCCATCAGGTCTGCGCCTTGCTGCGTATTGCCGTGCAAGGCAATCACCAAAGGCAAAGGGTTGTTGCCGCTGGGCTTGACCAAGGTGTAGGTGCGTTTTTGACCATTCACCGCCAACACATCGGCATAAGCAGGTTGCAGCAGCCACACAGCCAGCCACAGGGCAGCAGCCACAACACCCGTCAAACGACCACTCATTCGTTGATCATTCATTGCCATGTCCTTTAAGGCACCAAATTCTGCGTTATCCACCCACCCTGTCGATTGCGCTCTGCAGCCCAACGCTGGTGCCCTTCCCGGCTCAATTGCAGGCAATCCATGCGCTGCACATCGACCAATAACACGGTGAAGTACTCGCGCGCCAGGCTCATGTCGTGAGCCTGATCACTGTCCGTATTCAGTACGCTACCCGGTGCAGACAAGGTGGCATAGTCACGCCGCGCATGGTCAGGCACCCTCGCCCAGTATTGGTCAACTTGCGACACATCGGCTTCAACACGCACAGTACCCCACACCCGCAGCTGGGTATTGCTTTTGGGGTTCCAGAAGACCAGGCTAACCTTGTCGCATTGCGCAAGGTCTTGCATTTTTTGGCTTCTGTGGTCGGTGAAAAATACCAAGGTCGCTGCATCCGGCAACACCTTGCGCAGCACCACATGGCGTGCGTTGGGGCCGTCCACGCCTTGGGTGCACAAGGCTGGTGTGCGCCACGGGTGTTTGTTGTCCACACTGGCCCGAACCAGCATGGCCCATGTTTCAGCGGCATGATTCATGCTTTGTCACATCAAAAGAGGATTATTTGCTGACATTTGTGCCCTGTTTTTGGGAATTGAACCGTGTCCATTCACATTGCCCTGCGCCATATTACACGCTACCGGTATGACCGGCCCATCCACCTTGGCCCCCAAGTGGTGCGCCTGCGGCCTGCGCCCCATGCCCGCACACGCATCCTCAGCTACAGCCTGAAGGTGCTGCCAGCCACCCATTTCATCAACTGGCAGCAAGACCCCCAAAGCAACCACCTGGCGCGTTTGGTCTTCCCCGACAAAACCACCGAGTTCGAGATTGCCGTTGACCTGGTGGCCGAAATGGCGGTCTACAACCCCTTTGATTTCTTCCTGGAGAAAGAGGCGGAGTACTTCCCATTCCAGTACGATGCCACCCTGGACCATGAACTGGCCCCTTACCTCAAGCCCTGCCGGCTGGGCCCTGCATTTGAGCAATTCATGAGCACCTTGGTGCGAGACCGATGCCGCACGGTGGATTACCTGGTGTACTTGAACCAGTTGCTGTTCAAAAGAATTGACTACCTGATTCGCCTGGAGCCCGGTGTGCAAACCCCGGACGAGACCCTGCTCAAACGGAGTGGCTCCTGCCGGGACTCCGCCTGGCTCATGGTGCAGGTGCTGCGGCGGCTGGGCCTGGCTGCCCGCTTTGCGTCGGGCTATTTGATTCAACTGAAAAGTGATGTCAAAGCCATCGACGGGCCCGACGGACCAGAAGCCGACTTTACCGACCTGCATGCCTGGTGCGAAGTCTATCTGCCCGGTGCCGGCTGGATTGGTTTGGACCCCACATCGGGCCTGTTGGCCGGCGAAGGGCATATTCCGTTGGCCTGTTCCCCTGACCCCAGCAGTGCAGCGCCCATCACGGGCGCACTGGATGAATGCGAGGTGGTGTTTGAACACACCATGACCGTTCAGCGCATTCACGAAGCACCGCGCACCAGCAAACCGTACACCGATGACACTTGGGCAGCCATTGAAGCCATGGGGCACCAAGTAGACCAAGTGCTGGACAAACTGGACGTGCGCCTGACCATGGGTGGAGAGCCCACTTTCGTGTCCAGCACTGACCGGGGGGGTGCCGAATGGAACACCGAGGCCCTGGGGCCCACCAAGCGTGCCCATGGCGCTGAACTTCTAAAGCGCATGGCCCGGCATTATGGCACTGGCGGCTTTTTTCACTTTGGCCAGGGCAAGTGGTACCCCGGCGAACAACTGCCGCGCTGGGCACTCAGCCTGTACTGGATGAAAGACGGCACCCCTTTGTGGCACAACCGCGAACTGCTGGATGATGAACAAAGCCCAGGCCGTGCCGAAACCACCACCGCACAGGTGTTCCTGAAACGCCTGTGCCACAACCTGTTTTTGAGCGATGCCCATGTGCTGGCTGGGTATGAGGACGTGTGGTACCACCTGTGGCGTGAGCGCCGCCTGCCGGTGAATGTGGACCCTTTCGATTCGCGGCTGGACGACGCTTTGGAACGCAAACGGCTGCGCGCCGTGTTTGCCCAAGGGCTGGGCACGGTGACCGGGTATTGCCTGCCGCTGGCCAAAAGCAACACCTGCTGGAAAACAGGCCCGTGGTTTTTGCGGGATGAGCGGCTTTACCTGTTGCCGGGCGACTCACCCATGGGCTACCGCCTGCCTTTGGACTCATTGCCGTGGGCCAGCAAAGCCGACTTACCCGTGCACATTGAGCGGGACCCTTTCGACACCACGCCACCACCGTTGACGCAGCGGACAGCATTTCAAACCAAGGCTGCGGCCCAGTCGGTAGAAAACTCAGGCTCACACGATGAGCCCGCACTCTTTGACAGTGCCAGTGGCATTGTTCGAACCGCCCTGTGCGCACAGGTTCGCAATGGACACCTGTATATTTTCATGCCGCCCTTGGCTGGCCTGGAGGCGTACGCTGAATTGCTGTCGGCCATTGAGCAAACAGCGGCGGACCTTGATTGCCCTGTGGTGCTGGAAGGTTACCCGCCCCCCCGCGACCCACGCCTCACTGTGCTTCAAATGACGCCCGACCCCGGTGTGCTGGAGGTGAATGTTCACCCCAGCAAACACTGGGGTGAACTGCTTGCACTCACCACCACCCTCTATGAGGAAGCCCGGCAGTGCGGCTTGTCCACTGAGAAATTCATGCTGGATGGTCGACACACGGGTACCGGGGGCGGCAACCACATCGTGATGGGCGGAGACACCCCAGCAGACAGCCCATTTTTGCGTCGCCCCGACTTGCTGGCCAGCCTGCTGCGCTACTGGCACAACCACCCGGGTTTGAGTTACCTGTTCTCGGGCCTGTTCATTGGGCCCACCAGCCAGGCACCCCGTGTGGATGAAGCCCGCAGCGACCAAACCCATGAGCTTGAATTGGCCCTGACCGAACTGGACCGACAAACACAGCGTTACCGCGGTGAGCCCCCACCTTGGCTGGTGGACCGCCTGCTGCGCAACCTGCTGGTGGACGCCACGGGCAACACGCACCGCAGCGAATTTTGTATCGACAAGCTGTACAGCCCCGACTCCACCACGGGCCGCCTGGGCTTGCTGGAATTGCGGGCCTTTGAAATGCCACCGAACGCGCGAATGAGCCTTGCCCAGCAATTGCTGCTGCGCAGCCTGATTGCCCACTTCTGGCAGCGCCCCTACAAAGCACGGCTGGTGAATTGGGGTAACCGCCTGCACGACCAGTTCATGCTGCCCACCTTTGTTCGACAAGATTTGAGCGATGTGCTGGAGGATTTGAACCAAGCGGGTTTTGATTTGAAGATGGCCTGGTTTGAACCCCACTTTGCCTTCCGTTTCCCGAAAATCGGCGATTTGCAGGTGCGGGACCTTCAATTGGACATCCATGCGGCGCTGGAGCCATGGCATGTGCTGGGCGAGGAAGGCAGTGCGGGTGGCACAGTCCGTTATGTGGATTCATCCCTGGAGCGGCTGGAGGTTCGCCTTCGCAATTGGGTCGATGAACGTTACCAGCTTTGCTGCAACGGACACCGTGTGCCATTGCACCCCACGGGTCGAGAAGGGGAATATGTGGCGGGTGTGCGATACCGCGCCTGGCAACCGCCCAATGCGCTGCACCCCACCATCGGTGTGCATGCCCCTTTGGTGTTTGATGTCGTGGACACCTGGAATGGCCGCAGCCTGGGGGGTTGCCAAGTGCATGTGGCCCACCCGGGTGGCCGAAATTATGAGGTATTTCCAGTGAACGCCTTTGAGGCTGAAAGTCGACGTTTGGCCCGCTTTTTCCGGATGGGGCAGAGCCAGGGCGCGTTGGTGGCCAGCGATTGCAAACCACGCGGGGAGTTCCCGCTCACACTGGATTTGCGATGGACTTAAACCAGTAAAATGAAGTCTTCATTGCTGAACTGTGGCCTGCCGTGAGTGCCAACCCCAACCTGCCGAACATTGCAGACGCCGACATTCCCTGGCAACAGGCCATATTGGACGGCACCAGCGCTTACTACAGCGAACTGGCTGGGGAAGGCCGCCTTCGGCCTGTGTGGTCCACATTTTTGTCCCACCTGCCACAGCAACACGTTACCGAACACCTCAATGCCAAACAGCAGGCTTTGGCGCGGCAAATTCGTGACAACGGCATTACCTACAATGTGTATGCCGACGAACATCAGGGCGCTGCCCGCCCCTGGTCGCTGGACTTGCTGCCCTTCATTTTGGGTGGCGATGACTGGGCGGTGTTGGAGCAGGCCATTGTTCAACGGGCCCGGCTGCTGAATGCGCTGATGGTGGATGCCTATGGCCCGCAGGAATTCTTGCGGCGAGGGCTGATGCCAGCAGACCTGGTGTACGGGCATGCCGGTTACTTGCCGCAAATGCAGGGCGTAAAGCCCGCCAGTGATGTGTGGCTTCATTTGGTGGCTTTCGACCTGGGCCGTGGGCCGGATGGCCAATGGTGGATCATCAACCACCGCATGATGGCCCCCTCTGGACTGGGCTATGCCCTGGAAAACCGCCTGAGCATTTCACGCAGCTTTAGTCGCCCTTTCCGCGACATGCAGGTGCAACACCTGGCTGGCTTTTATCGCGACACCATTGACGCCATTCGAAAGCTCTCGCCCAAAGGTGAACAAGCCCGCATCGCGCTCATGACGCCAGGCCCTTACAACGAAACGTATTTTGAACACACCTACCTGGCCCGGTACTTGGGCATTACGCTGGTGGAAGGCAGTGACCTGGTGGTGCGGGGCAACACGGTTTACCTGAAAACCGTGCATGGCCTGGAGCAAATCGATGGCCTGATGCGCCGAACAGACGACCAGTGGCTAGACCCGCTGGAGCTTCGGGAGGACTCACAACTGGGTGTGCCCGGCCTGTTGCAGGCTGCACGCACCGGCGGCGTGGTGTTGGCCAACATGCCGGGTGCGGGCTGGCTGGAAAGCCCGGCCATGCATGGCTTTATGCCGGGCTTGGCCGAACATATCCTGAAGGAAGAATTGGTGCTGCCCAGCGTACCCAGTTGGTGGTGTGGCGAGTCCCCGGCTTGGGCACAAGCCAGCGAGCGGCTGGACAACCTCGTGATCAAATCCACCGGCCCCAATCGAAAGGGGCGCGTCATGGAATCGGTCATGGGCTCGTCGCTGGACGACATTGCCAAACGCAATTGGCTGTCACGCATCAGCCAACACCCGTCGGAGTACACCCTGCAGGAATTGATCCCGCTGTCTCGCGTGCCCATTTGGAATGCACAAGGCCATGTTGAAGAACGCGCCATGATGCTTCGGCTGTTTGCCGTCACCGATGGCCAAGGCGGTTACAAGGTAATGCCCGGTGGACTGACCCGCATTGCGGGCGACCAACACGGCATTGTGTCCATGCAAAAAGGTGGCAGCAGCCTGGACACCTGGGTATGCACCGGGCAGGCTGTGGACCGCAGCAGCAATTTGAAAGAGCGCCTTCAGGCCAAAGACCTGAAAGAACTGCGCAGGCCCGTGTCCAGCCGTGCGGCTGAGCATCTGTTTTGGCTGGGCCGTTACACCGAGCGGGCCAGTTTTTCGCTGCGCTTGCTGATGCACGCGCAAACCCTGCTGGAAGAGGAAGAGGTGCTGGATACCACGACCCTGGGATTTTTGCACGAGCTGTGTGGCAAGCAGGGCTTGAGCAGTGAATTTGATGCCGCAGCGCCGGTGAATCAGGATGACTTTGAAGACGATGTACTGAACCGGATTTGGTACAAAACCGGCGTGGGCGGACAACCCGCGATGGGCTTGGCCGCGCAATTGAATGGACTGGCTATGGTGGCCGGGCAACTGCGGGACCGGTTAAGCAGCCACCACTGGCGCCTGCTCAATGACTGTTCCAAGGTGCTGCACGAGCCCACGGGTGCCCAAGCACTGCGAACCATTCCCACACCCGCGCTGGAACGCATTCAGCTTTACCTCATGGCCATGCATGGCGAACAAAGTGACCACATGACCCGGGACTACGGCTGGCGCTTTTTGCAATTGGGCCGCCAATTGGAGCGACTCTGCAGCGCCTGCGATTGTTTGTTGTCAATGACCAGCATGCCAGGGCGCGCGGGTGAGCATGGCTTGGCCTTGGCGGTGGCCATGGCCGACAGCACCATCACCTACCGCAGCCGCTACCAGCACCGTTTTGAATGGCTGCCTGCGTTGGACCTGCTGCTGTTCGACAAAGACTCGCCTTATGCTGTGCAACGCATTTTGTACAAATTGAACATTGTGCTGAACCAGCTGCCAGGCGATGTACAACCCCTGCGCACCTTGTTTGAAGGTGTGTACCGCAACAACCGCTTACCCGAGGGTTTGTCTCTGGAAAGCCTGCAACCCCCCTTCCCCGCCGAGACTGGGCGCAAGCTGCGAGCCTGGTTGGCCGACTTGCTCGATACGGCCTACAAATTGTCGGACCTGGTTGGTGCCCAGTACTTCAGGCTGGCCGACCAGCCTGACCAAGTGATTCAGGGGCGTTGAACATGGCCGAACAACGCAAGGTGATGCATGTCACCGAATACGATTACCAAAGCCCGGCGGAATGTTCACAGCAGATTTGTATTCTTCAGCCGCAGGAAAGCAGCCAGATGGATGCAGGCCCATTGCGCAAGGGGCAAAAACTGGTGCGCCATGCCCTGAAAATTCGCCCTAACCCGTCCACTGTGCAAACCAGCCAGGACGCCTTTGGCAATGTGGTTCATCACTTTGAAATGAACTACCCGCACGACCACCTGGAAGTGGTGAGCGAACTGGAAGTGGAAGTAACCCCACAGCTACACACAGGCTCACTGGATGAGCTTGACTCACCCGTGTGGCACAGCATTGTGGATGCACTACGCTACAAGGCCGGTCAACAGGTGAGCACGGACTTTCAGTTTCGGTTTGAGAGCAAGCATGTGCCAATACTGGACAGCCTGAGGGATTATGGGCGACTCGACTTTTGGCCGAACCGGGCAGTGGTGCCTGCTGCTTATGCGCTGATGCAACGCATTTTCAAAGAATTCACTTACAAAAGCGGATCAACCACCATACAGACCACGGTGGAAGAAGTGATGCAACAACGCCAAGGGGTTTGCCAGGATTTTGCACATGTCATGCTGGGTGTGCTGCGCTCATTGGGATTGTCAGCCCGCTACGTGAGCGGCTATATGCTGACCGAGCCACCGCCGGGGCAACCCAAGTTGCTGGGGGCTGATGCGAGCCATGCCTGGGTGTCGCTGTGGTGTGGTCCTGAACTGGGTTGGGTGGATTTTGACCCCACCAACAACCAACTGCCCGACTGCCGGTATGTGACGGTGGCCTTGGGACGTGACTATGCGGATGTGCCACCGATTCGCGGGGTGGTGCATGGGGGTGGAAAGCACAGTTTGAAGGTGGGAGTGACGGTGTTTTGAGGGGTGCCGTACTTTGGGAATGCCGGCGCTTACGTTTGCACAGGACCATGTTCGGCTTTTTCTCGGCACTGCGCTTTACCTCGCCCTTGGCGACGGCCAATCTGTGGCTCAAAACCTGAGCCTCGCGATCCCTGAGGTCGACCCTCCAAAAAACACGGTCGGGAATCGACCTCTGAACTTGCCCGGTGGGCAAGTTCACCGCGCCTGCTCTTCACGGTTTTGCAGATTGTCCCGACTGTCGCTGCAGGGGAGGTGAACCGCGCAGGCCGCCTGCACCGAGCCGCTACGCCCCCAGCAATACCGGTATGCCCGGCGCCGAACAGTCAGCCCCCCGATCGGTTTGACCCGCACGGCATTCGAACACACGGACCGAGATGTTTGAGCCACGCAGTGGCGAGTTATCGGTCCTGTTCAGAATGCGCGGGGCAACCTTTTCATTCGGGGGGCGTTCGGCACGGGCTACCGGTGTTGCTGGGGGCTGTAAAACAGACCGGGCTACCGGTGTTGCCGGGAATAATCAAAAAGCACGGGCTGCCAGTGCTGCCCAAGGGGCAATAAAAAACCGGCATGGGCAGCCGGTTTTACTTAAGCAGCCTTCAATCCTCGCGCCGCAAGTGCGGAAACAAAATCACATCCCGAATGTTGGGGCTGTCGGTGATGAGCATCATCAACCGGTCAATCCCAATACCGCAACCACCGGTGGGGGGCATGCCATACTCGAGCGCGCGAATGTAATCGGCGTCAAAGAACATGGCCTCATCATCACCCGCTTCTTTCGCTTCCACCTGTTTGCGGAAACGGTCGGCCTGGTCTTCGGGGTCGTTCAGCTCCGAAAAGCCGTTGGCAATTTCCCGGCCGGTGATGAACAACTCAAAGCGCTCGGTGATTTGCGAATTGTTGTCCGATGCACGGGCCAACGGCGACACTTCCACCGGGTAGTCCACAATAAAGGTGGGCTCCCACAGCAGGCTCTCGGAGGTTTCTTCAAACAAGGCCAGTTGCAAGGCACCCACACCTGCGTTTTTCAGCGCAGGTTCTTTCTCGGTGTTCACACCCTTCTTCAGCAGCGCAGCTTTCAGTGCAGCCACATCGTTCAGTTGCTCGGTGGTGTACTCCGGAAAATACTTCTGAATGGCTTCGACAATGGTGAGGCGCGCAAACGGCTTGGACAGGTCGAGTTCACGGCCCTGGTAGGTCAGCGTGGCTGTGCCGCGTGACTGGATGGCTGCGTTCTGGATGACTTTCTCGGTGAAGTCCATGAGGTCGCGGTAATCCCAATACGCCGCATAAAACTCCATCATGGTGAATTCAGGGTTGTGGCGTGGGCTCACACCCTCGTTGCGGAAGTTGCGGTTAATCTCAAACACCCGCTCAAACCCACCCACAATCAGGCGCTTCAAATACAGCTCGGGCGCAATTCGCAGAAACATTTCCATGTCCAGCGCATTGTGGTGCGTAATGAATGGCTTGGCCGATGCACCGCCGGGAATGGGGTGCAGCATGGGTGTTTCCACTTCAAGAAAACCGTGGTCGGCCATGAAACTGCGAATGGACGACATGGCTTTGGAGCGTGCCACAAAAGTGCTGCGGGTTTCTTCGGTCACAATCAGGTCGACATACCGCTGACGGTATTTCATTTCCTGGTCAGCCAGTCCGTGAAACTTGTCGGGCAATGGGCGCAGGCTTTTGGCCAACAGATGAATCTCGGTGCAATGCACGCTCAGCTCACCCTTCATGGTTTTAAAGAGCTTGCCTTTGGCAGCGATGATGTCGCCCAGGTCCCAGTGCTTGAACTCACCGTGAGTTTCTTCGCCCACACCATCGTTGTTGATGTAAAACTGGATACGCCCGGTGCCGTCTTGCACGGTGGCAAAACTGGCCTTGCCCATCACGCGTTTCAGCATCATGCGGCCAGACACACTCACTTCAATGCCTTGTGGGTCCAGTTCTTCCTTGCTAACGTTGCCGTACTGGGCGTGCAGGTCAGCCGCTTTGTGGGTGGGCTTGAAGCCGTTTGGAAAGGCCTGGCCTTTTTCACGCAACTTGCTCAGCTTGCCACGGCGCTCGGCGATGATCTGGTTTTCATCCAACGGCTGCTCATCGGCACCGGTGTTCTGTGTTTTGTCATTCATGGTCAGATGCCTTGTTTCAAGCTGGCTTCAATGAAGGGGTCGAGGTCGCCATCCAGCACACGCTGGGTGTTGGAAATTTCAACGCCGGTGCGCAAGTCTTTAATACGGCTGTTGTCCAGCACGTAACTGCGAATTTGATGGCCCCAACCCACATCGGTTTTGGTGTCTTCCAGGGCTTGTTGCTCGGCCATGCGCTTGCGCATTTCAAACTCATACAGCTTGGCCTTCAGCATGCTCCAGGCTTCGTCGCGGTTGCGGTGTTGCGAACGGTCGTTCTGGCACTGCACCACGATGCCGGTGGGAATGTGGGTTAAGCGAACAGCGGAATCGGTTTTGTTGATGTGCTGACCACCCGCACCGCTGGCGCGGTAGGTGTCGGTGCGCACATCGGCCGGGTTGATTTCGATTTCAAAGGAATCGTCCACCTCGGGGTACACAAACAGCGAGGCAAACGAGGTGTGGCGACCACCGGAGGAGTCAAATGGGGACTTGCGAACCAGGCGGTGTACACCCGTTTCAGTGCGCAGGTAACCAAAGGCGTACTCGCCCTCCACTTTCAATGTGGCCGACTTGATGCCCGCCACATCGCCATCGGACTGCTCCATGATTTCAACCTTGAAACCCTTGCGCTCGCAGTATTTGATGTACTGGCGCAGCAACATGGACGCCCAGTCTTGCGCTTCGGTACCACCAGCACCGGCTGTGATGTCGATAAAGCAGTTGGCGGGGTCGGCCGGGTTGCTGAACATGCGGCGAAACTCGAGGTCTTCAATGACCTTTTTGTACGACTCCACATCGGCTTCAATGGCTTCTAGAGTGTCGAAATCGCCTTCGCCCTTGGCCATTTCAGCCAGTTCAGACGCATCAGCAAGATTGCTTTGCACCGTGTTCATGGTCACCACCACGCCATCGAGCAGCTTTTTTTCCTTGCCCAGTTCTTGCGCGTGTTTGGGGTCGTTCCAGACGTCGGGGGCCTCCAACTCGGCATCGACTACGGTCAGTCGTTCCGCTTTGCGGTCGACGTCAAAGATACCTCCGCAACTGGCCTGCACGGTCGGCGAGGTCAGTCAGGGTGTTGATCAGGGCATTTAAGCGTTCGGCTTCCATGGTTTTCAGCGAGTGTTTGCGTAACCTTCTATTGTAACGCAGGAAGCCGCTGGCGGTTTGACCGCCTCTACAGCACGTGCTCCACAATCAGTTGCACAGCCTCGCCACCCTGGAATGTATCCCGTTCAAAGCGGTAGGCAATGCGAACTTTGTGCGGCAGGGGCTCGGTACTGCGCCAACGCAGGGCTGTGAATGTTTTGCCGTCGCGGCGCAGGGTGAATTTGCTGTGGGCGTTTTTGAGTAAACGGTGTTCCACCACCTCAAATTCATCGTGAAACAACGGGGGCGGAAAGCCCTGCCCCCACACCTGGGTTTCCAGCAGGTCGGCCGCCTGGCCCACAATGTAGTCAGCGGGAATGGACCCATCCGTTTCCACGGTTTGCGTCAGCGCAGACGGGTCGCAAAGGTCTAGCACCGCTTGGGCGAAGGCCACCTTGAATTCATCCAGGTATTGGCCGTCCAGCGTTAAACCGGCGGCCATGGCGTGTCCGCCAAATTTGGGCATGGCGCCTTCAGGCAGGCGTTTGCTCACCAAGTCCAGCACGTCGCGCAAATGCACACCCGGCACAGACCGGCCACTGCCCTTCCACTCGCCTGCATCACCCGGCGCCAGCGCAATCGTGGGGCGGTACAGCTTTTCCTTGATGCGGGAGGCCAAAATGCCGATCACACCCTGGTGCCAACTGTCATGGGCCACCACCACCCCGGCAGCCGGGTTGTCGCTGCTAACGAAGGCTTCAATGTCGGCCAAGGCATCGCGCTTCATGGACTCTTCAATCCGCTTGCGCTCCTCGTTCATTTGGCCCAACTGGGCCGCGAGTCGACTGGCTTCTGCTGCATCGTCCGTGATCAAGGTGCGAATGCCGATGGTCATGTCGGACAAGCGCCCCGCTGCATTCAAACGCGGACCAATCGAAAAACCCAGGTCGGTGGCCACCGCCTTTCGGTGGTCGCGGCCAGCCTCGTTGAACAAGGCCAGCAAGCCCGGCTGGGCCTGGGCCTGCCGAATTCGCTTTAGCCCATGGGCCACCAAGCGGCGGTTGTTGGCGTCCAGTTTCACCACGTCGGCCACGGTGCCCAAGGCCACCAAATCGAGCAGTTGGTCAATTCTGGGCTGGCTTTGGGCATCGAAAGCCCCCCGGTCGCGCAGCACGGCGCGGGTGGCCAGCAAGGTGTAAAACATCACCCCCACACCCGCGATGGATTTGCTCTCGAAGCCGCAACCGGGTTGGTTGGGGTTCACAATGGCGAGCGCCTCCGGCAGGGTGTCACCGGGCAGGTGGTGGTCGGTCACCACCACACCAATGCCCAAGTCGTTGGCTTCGCGAACGCCGTCCACGCTGGCAATGCCGTTGTCCACCGTCACCAGCAAATCGGGTTCAAATTGCTCGGCAGCCAGGCGAACGATTTGCGGGCTTAGGCCATAGCCATAGTCAAAGCGGTTGGGCACCAAAAAATCAATGTGGTAGCGGCAGGCTGCCTCGTCGGCACCCAATGCAGCCAACAACATGCGCAAGCCACGCACTGCCACGGCCGTGGCGGTTGCACCATCACAGTCATAGTCACCAATCACCACAATGCGTGCCCCGGCTTCCAGCGCATCGGCCAAAATTTCGGCGGCCTCTGCCATGCCCTTCATGTCCAGTGGGTTGAGCAAATCCTGCAGGCGTGCCTGCACATCTTCGGGTTTGACTGCCCCCCGGGCTGCCATCAAACGGGCCAACAAGGGGTGTAAGCCCTGTTGCTGCAACTGGGCTTCCAGGTGGGGCTGCGCAGCACGCACCTTGAGTTGGGGGGTGTTGGTGTGTTGGGTCATGGTCGAGCTTTTCCGACGCCGGGCTGGGGTTCAAATTCACCCAGCAGCATGGCATTCAGTTGGTCTTGTTCCTGCTGCCCGCGCTGGTAGGCCGCTTGCAGATCGTCTTCGGTGGGCAGTCCATCGGGCTCGGGCTCTGCCAAGTGCAGCCAGTTGGGTTGCCGCTGCCAGAATTTCAAACGCTGCGCCCAGCCACTGCGGGCGGTGCGCCAGCCGTGTTGGCCCATCAAGGTCCAGTCAAACGCCAGACCAGCCAAACGCATGGGCTGAAGCACCTCGTCCTCCAGCACCTTGAACGCGGATGTGGTGCCGCCCCAGCCATCAAAGTCCACTACGTACACTGTAGATGGGCTGGTCTCGCTGGCGTGGGCGCCCTTGAGCAATTGTGTCCAAAACACCAGGCGATTCAACGCTTCACCACCAGCGTCGGTGATTTTGACAGCATCAAACACGCCATCTGCACCCACAGCCTTCACCGTGGGCAAGGCCTCAGTTGCTTCCCAGGCACGCCCGCCGCCCCAAAACCACAGTGCATTCAGGGGTTTCAAGCCCCGCTGCTCACGGGCTTGATTGAATGGCGCGTTGTGCAGTTCCACCTGAAGGTTGAGCCACATGCGGCGCCAGGCGGCGCAATCATCGCTCATGGGCAAATAGTCGGTGAGGCGAATGCCCTGCACCGACCAGGGCGAGGCTTGCTCCATGGGCAGTGGGGTGTTGTTGCTCAACGCCGTGTGAAATCCGGGTGTCCCCTCCACACGCCAGCCCTGCGCTGCCAGTTCGCCTTGCACCACGGCCCAAAAAGCCGCCAGGTCGGCTTGACCCACTTGAAGCACCTCGGGCGGGGTGAATTGCACACCATCCCGGTTCAACTCGAGGTTGCCCACCGTGCCAAAAAACCGTGTGAAATCGGCGGCCTGCGCATTCAACATGGCCCACGCCGGGTACTGGTCGAACTTTGCGAGCCCATCGGGATCCAAGCAGTTCAACAGCCATGCCTCAACCCGATCCAGGTGACCTGCTGGCTGGTGCATGTCGGGCAGACTGCGCGCCATGACTTGAAGCAAACCGGGCGGCAGGCCTTGAAATATCTGCCCGGGCGATTGCCCCTGGCCTTTGGCGCCCTGTGAGCGTTGAAGACGGGCCAGTGCAGCTTCGGGAACCAGAATGTTGGGGATGAGAACCCTTAAAGGCGCATGGTGGGTGTTGGGCACGGTTTTATTCACACTACAATGGGTGCGCGCTGCACGGGGTGCAGGCACACAAACAATCAATCGGACACAGTTGTGATTAGTTTACCCTTTGACGTCGAGATTGCCCTGCGCTACGTGCGCGGTGGTGGCCACCGCAGTCGCGATCGTTTCATTTCTTTTATCTCGGGCCTGTCCATGGCGGGCATTGGCTTGGGTGTTGCTGCGCTCATCGTGGTGCTCTCGGTCATGAACGGCTTCCAAAAGGAAGTGCGCGACCGCATGTTGTCGGTGATTGCCCACATTGAAATTTTGGCACCGCAGGATGGTTTCATCGACCCCGATGAATTGCGCAAACAAATCAAGGCCTTCGACCCGGACATTGTGGGCGTGGCCCCCTATGTGGCCGGTGAAAGCATGTTGGCCTATGGCGACCTGCTGAGGCCAGCCATCGTGCGCGGCATCGACCCCACACTGGAAACCCAAGTGTCCACCTTTCAACAAGTGGTGGGTGGCAAACTGTCGGACCTTGCGCCCGGCGAATTCAAGGTGGTGATTGGCCTGGACCTGGCCCGCCAAATTGGGGTGCAGGTGGGCGACAAAATCACACTGATTGCGCCATCGGGCCAAATGACGCCAGCGGGCATGATTCCCCGCCTGCGCGCCTTTCAAATTGCCGCGTTGGTGAGCACCGGCCACTATGAATACGACAGCGGCCTGGTCTTGATGAACATTGACGACGCAGCCCGCTTTTACCGCAGCAACGGGCCCACCGGCCTGCGGGTTAAGTTGAAAGACATGAACAGTGCCCCCTTCATGGCCCGCAAACTGGAGAGCAACCTGCCGCCCACCGTGTGGGTGCGGGATTGGTCAGTGCAAAACCGCACCTGGTTTGCCGCCGTACAAACCGAAAAACGGATGATGTTCATCATTTTGACGCTGATCATCGCGGTGGCGGCCTTCAACCTGGTGTCGATGTTGGTGATGACGGTGAAAGACAAACGTGGCGAAATCGCCATTCTGCGTACCTTGGGTGCCAGCCCCTTTTCCATTCAGCGCATTTTCATGTTGCAAGGCGCTTTGGTGGGTTGGATCGGCACATTCCTGGGTGTAACAGCCGGTTGGCTGATTGCCATCAATTTGGGCGCCATCGTACCGTTCATTGAGCGCACCCTGGGCGTAGAATTTTTGCCAAAGTCCATCTATTTCATCAGTGAATTGCCTTCTGACCCGCGCTTGGGCGACATCGTGACCATTGTGTCCGTGGCGCTGGTGTTGAGCGTGCTGTCCACCATTTACCCCAGCTGGCGGGCATCGCGCGCCGAACCGGCCGAGGCATTGCGGTATGAATAATCCCAATCAACAAACCACGGTGGTGCTGGAAACCCAGCGACTGAGCAAAGCCTTTCAAGGCATTGGCGCAGCAGACCAAGCCACACAGGTGATCAAGCACCTGGATTTACAAATTTCGGCTGGCGAAACTGTCGCGATCGTGGGTGCATCGGGCGCGGGCAAAAGCACCTTGCTGCATGTGCTGGGTGGCCTTGAAAAGGCCGACAGTGGCTCGGTGTTGTGGAGTGGTGAAGCCATTGAACCGTGGTCGGTGAAACAACTGGGCCTTGAGCGCAACCGCCACCTGGGCTTTATCTACCAATTCCACCACCTGTTGCCCGAGTTTTCAGCGCTGGACAATGTGGCCATGGCGCTGCGCATTGGTGGATTGAACAAAGGCGATGCGCAAGCGCGCAGCCGAACATTGCTAGACAAGGTGGGGCTTGCGCATCGCTTGAGCCATCGACCTGCAGAATTGTCGGGCGGTGAACGCCAGCGTGTGGCCATTGCCCGCGCCATGGTGACCCAACCCAAAGCCATCTTGGCCGATGAGCCCACCGGCAACCTGGACCAGGAAACCGCCGATGCCGTATTCGACCTGTTGCTGAATGCCACACAAGAACTGGGCACGGCACTGGTGATTGTGACCCACTCGCTGGAACTGGCTCGCCGCTGCAAACGGGTGTTGCGCCTTGAAAAAGGCGAATTGAAACCCGCGAACTGAAACCCTCCCCCAACATTTCACCGACGATACAACCCATGTGGTTCAAAAACCTGTTTATTTACCGCCTGCACAACTGGAACGAAACCGCTGACAGCCTGCATGAAAAACTGGCTGAGCATGGCTTGCCACCCTGTGGTGGAGGCGATTTGCAAACCCGTGGATGGGTTGCACCCAAAGCCGATGGAGAGCCCTTGGTGTTTGAGTTGAACAAGCAATTGCTGATCAGCCTGGGCATGGAAAAAAAGTTGCTGCCCGCCAGCGTGGTGAAGCAGTTCACACAAGCCCGCGTGGCCGAGATTGAAGAGCGCGAGGGCTACAAGCCTGGCCGCAAGCAGGTGAAAGACATCAAAGAAGCGGTGATGACTGAACTTCTGCCCCGCGCATTTGTAATTCGCAGCCGAACCTACGCCTGGATCAACCCGGTGGACGGCCTCTTGATGATTGATGCGAGCAGCCCCAGCAAAGCTGAGGATGTGATGGGTTTGCTCATGAAATCAGTCCCCGGGCTGGCGCTGACCCTGCTGAAAACCAAGGTGTCGCCGGGCACTGCCATGACGCAATGGCTGACGGAGGAAGACAATCCGCGTGGCTTTACAGTGGACCAGGATTGCGAACTGCGCAGCCGTGGCGAACAAGCCGCCACCATTCGATATGTAAAGCACAGCCTGGACAGTACTGAGGTGGCCCGCCACATTCAGGGTGGTAAAACCGCCACTCGACTGGCACTGACCTGGGCAGACCGGGTATCGTTCGTGTTGCAGGAAAACTTGCAATTGAAGCGCATCGCACCGCTGGACGTGTTGAAAGAAAGTGCAGACGTGGACAAAGACAATGACGCCTTCGACACCGACTTCGCGTTGATGAGCGGTGAACTAAGAAAACTGATTGGTGATGTCGTGAACCTGCTGGGTGGTGAACTGAAGGTGGGCGAAAGCACAACCGAAACTCTGAAAGCCGCTTAAGTCAGTGAATGCTTTTGGCTCGGCGTGCTTTGCGCCGGGCCCAACTGCAACGCACACCAATGTTCCAGCCCACCCGCACCATGCAATAACCCACTGCTGACAAGGTGATCATGAGGGCGGGCAAACCCACCGCCAGCGATGGTCCCAAGCCCAGCATCCAGTCCAGAAGCGCATGCAGTGAGCCTGAAAAGTTGTGCCAGTCCCAATCCGGCACTGGGTGCATGACCGCACCACCGCCCGAACCCAGCAACCAGTCACCGTAAGCCACCGCCACAATATACAGTGGCACAATCGTGATGGGGTTGGTGTACCAGGTGGTGGCAAATGCCACCGGCAGGTTCACCTTGCACAACAGTACCCAGACGAATGCAGCAGCCACTTGAAAGGGCCCTGGAATGAGTCCGCAAAACAAACCTGCAGCAACCCCCCCGGCAATGCTGCGGCGGTTAAGCGCCCACAGGTTGGGGTGCGCCAAGTGCGACTTGAAATGCCGCAACAGCGGGAGCCGCTCAAAGTGCTCGACAGAGGGCAAATGATGACGAATCCAGCGGCGAATCATGGCAAACTCAACAACATGTGGACAGACACACACCTACATTTGGATACACATGAATACGACCACGACCGGGTGGAAGTGGTTTCACGCGCGCTGAATAAACATGTTAACCGGTTTGTGTTACCGGCCGTGCATGCAAACCATTTTAATGCGCTGGTGGCACTTGCCCATCGCACGCCCGGGGCAGTGTATTGCCTGGGCATACACCCGCTGTTGGTGCACCAGTCTGAGGACTACCATTTGGAGGTGCTTCGGGATGCACTACAGCAACACCGAGGGGACCCTTTGCTGGCTGGCGTGGGTGAAATTGGCCTGGATGGTTTTGTGCCCGGGTTGGACTGGAATCGGCAGGTGGCGTTTTTTCACGCGCAACTCAAGATGGCCCGGGACTTTGACCTGCCGGTGGTGATGCATGTGCGCAAAGCGCAAGACCCCATCCTCAAAGGCTTGCGCATGTTCAAGCCCAAAAGCGGCATTGCCCATGCATTCAATGGCAGCTTTCAACAGGCCGAGCATTTTTTGAACCTGCACATGAAATTAGGCTTTGGCGGGGCTTGTACTTTCACCCGGGCACTTCAGCTTCGGCGACTGGCTGCTGAATTGCCCTTGGAAGCGCTGGTGCTGGAAACCGACGGGCCCGACATCCCGCCCGAATGGATCAACAAGCAACGCAACGAACCCGCCCATTTGCCCCAAATCGCGGAGGTGATTGCAACGCTTCGGAACATTCCCCTGCAAACATTGGCACAGCAGGTTGCCCTCAATTCCGAGTCTGCCCTGCCTGCTTTGCGGGCCGCAAAAAACTCATTCCAGTGAATCAAATTCGAACTGCAATTCTTTCCGTGCGTTCAGTCGTCTTATCGTGGTTTTTAGCAAATCAGCCATGAAGGCCACATTGGTCTTCTCAACAGGCGCCATGGTTTGACGAGTCAACTTGACCAAATGGCCAACATCATCACCGGTATCAAATGAGACCAACTCCGGATGAACAAGTTGCCTTTTGACCTTGCACAGCAATTCAAACTCTGCCTGTTCGGCAGCGGAATGCAGGCCAATCGCCTGACAGACCGTGTCACGCAATTGGCCAATAACATATTGACGCCCAATCGCACCGCGATCTGCCGCAGCGACATCACAACGAAGGACCGCCTGTTGCAACTCGGCCAACTGAGTGGACACCCAATTAACCAGTTCCATCAGATCAGCAGATCGATTTGATTTCATTTGGCCTTGAATGTCGGACAGGACTCGAACAGGTTCGTTGATCCAATTGGAAACCAGCGACTCTCCCACGGTGCTGTTACAACAGCCGTCAGGCAAGACATTCACCAGTGGCCGTGATAGAAAACGCTCTGCCAAACGAGGGGATAGACTGGCTTTCAAATGCCGAGCAATTCGCCAAAAAATCGTGGACTCCAACTGTTTGAATTCGACCAGCGGACCATGGTCAGATTTTGAGTCCACGCTTGAGGAGTGGGAGAACCGGGGTCTGGCTTGCACGGGGAGTGAACTTGAGGTGATTGGTGTGGAGAGCCCTTTCAAAAAGGTTGAAAAAAAATGCTCGTGGGTGATGGCAAGAGACAAGCAAGACACCGGACTGTCCACCAAATTGGGGGCCAGACTAGACTCAATGCGCCACACATCGGGAACCTCACTTGAGCGAAACGGCGAATGTCTGGCCACGGGATGAAAGTGGCAATGCCCCACATCGAATGAGCGACCAATCTCCAGTCCACCCGATTGCGTGGGTGGTTCAACCATCTGAATTTCCCCATTCCGCATGCGTGGTCCGTGATCAGCAACGCTCAACATGCGGGGATCTCCAGCACCATGGACAACATCCACATTCAACCCAGGCAACGAACTGCGCATGGCATGTGGCTGGACAAGCCCGTAATACCCTTGTGCCCGCAATGATGCCGGCACTGCCCGAACAAGACCGAGACTGTCATACCGAGGCCGCCCACCTGTGTAGGCTTTAAAGCAATGCATGATGGCGCCGTTGGGGTGCATCAATGCATCCACAGCGGCTTCTGCCGCGTCTCTGGCAGGAGCTAATTCATGCTCAGCGTTGCGAACATGTGAACCGAAATCCAAGGAGTCCTTGATTGGCAGGTTGATGCCAGCTGTTGTACTGAATTGAGTCATTGAACGATGTGTAATTTGACAGGGGCTCTGTGTGGAAATTTCCGGATAGAAAGTTCGTGCAGGCTGGGGGGACCTTGATGGGGTCATTACCCCACCCTCCATCGAAGGATTTGAATGCCGCGATGCAATGCTGATGACATGTATCGTCAGCATTCGCCCCAGTTTCGCCGCCTGGTTGGCGCTTTTTGTTGTGGACTTTGGCTGTGCAGCCAAAGTCCACTCGAATGGGCACACGCATGGTCCAACCATCAAAGTTGGGGTGTTGGGCTCTGGGCCTGCTTGTTGTGCACAGCAGTCTATGGAGTGGTGACCACCGCAGGGCGGTACCGGCAGCCTCTGTACTTCAAAACACTGGCCATTTTGCTGGCGTGCATCGCCGGTTACGGCTGGATGGCTTTGGACAGCACTGCCACCCTGGCACGGCGCATTCCGCTGAACTGCCATCGCCAAGACGTCACCACCCATTTTCAATTGCTGGAATTGGGCATGCGCCCTGGGGGCATGGTGCGCGCACAGGTTGAAAACGAATCGCCGTCCCCGTGTCTTCCAAAACAAGCACGTTTGATGCTGCGGCTAGACCAAGACCAAACCCAACAACTACAGGTCGGTGACCACTACACTGCCAGGCTCACACTGCGAGCCTTGCACCCCACAAAAAACTTCGATGGCTTTTCGATTGAACACCATTGGATGCAACTGGGCTTGTCTGGATTTGCACAAGTGAATGGCAACATCACCCACTTGGCCAATGAACATGGCGCTTGGCAACGACTGCTGCACTGGCCAGCACGGCTGCGTTGGACGCTCACCGAGTGGGTGGTACAGACTTTGGACGGCCACAGCCAACAGGCCTTGGTGCTGGCCCTGCTCACGGGAGACCAGGGCCTCATCGACCCTGAGCATAGAACCCTGTATGCCAACACGGGTATTGCCCACCTGGTGGCCATTTCAGGCTTGCACATCACCTTGTTTGCCCACCTGTTTGGCGCCTTGCTGGCGCGTTTGTGGCGGCTAAGCCCCAGGCTCTGCCTGCAGTGCCCGGCCGGGCTCGCTGGCCTCGCCGGGGGTACTGTGATGGCCCTGCTTTATGCACTCACCTCGGGTTGGCAAGCCCCAGCCCAGCGCACGGTGTACATGTTGGCAATGACAGCCTGGCTGCTGTGTCGGCAGGCCAAAACCAACCCTTGGGATGTGTGGTTTACCGCTGCGGGGCTGTGCATGCTCGCCAGCCCTTGGTGTCTGTACGACACCGGCTTTCAACTCAGCTTTCTGGCCATTGCCACCTTGATCTTTTCAAGCCACGGGCATTACCGCTTCAATTCACGGTGGCCGGATTGGCTTTCCGAACCCGTGCGTGCCCAATGGGCAGTCACCGTCGGTTTGTTGGTGCCTTCTGCCATGCTGTTCAATCAACAATCCCTCATCAGCCCCTTGGCCAATGCCATCGCCATTCCGTGGATGAGCGTCGTTAGCACACCACTGGCTTTGCTGGGTGGCCTGGGCCATCAAGCCTGGGCACTCCACCTGGCAGCCGGTTCGCTGGCCGCACTGGAAAGCGCGCTGGGTTGGCTCGTAGAACAGGGCCCAGCTGTGTTGCACCTGCACAGCCAACCCGCCTGGATATTGGGGCTGGCGGGTTTGGGTTGTGCAGGCTTGTTGATGCCACGCCACGTGTTTCCGCGCACACTGGCCTTTGCACTGATTGCGCTCATGGCCCTGCCCCCCGCACGCCCGGCCGAGCAAACTTTTTGGGTGACTGCACTGGACATTGGGCAAGGCACCGCGGTGGCTGTGCAAACCCGTCATCACGCATTGATGTTTGACACCGGTCCTGCACTGACGCCACAAAGCGACCAAGGTCGATTGGTGCTATTGCCCTGGCTGAAGGCACACCTCAATGGCCCTCTGGATGCACTCTGGATTTCCCACAGCGATGCAGACCACAGTGGCGGCGCGGCATCGGTGCTGGCCCAGTGGCCAATCCGTGCGTTTGCCAGTTCGCTGCCACCCGACCACCCGCTGCAAGCCGCAGCACGCAGCAATGGCGAACGTTATTCACGTACAGTCAACACCGCAGACTGCCATCGGTTGCCCACCTGGGAATGGGACGGTGTGCGGTTTGAACCCTTGCCCATTCGCCAGGACGACCCCACGGACAAACGCTGGACCACCAACAACCACAGCTGTGTCTTGCGGATTCACAACGGTGTGCACAGTGTGTTGCTCACGGGCGATGTGGAAACCTTTGCCGAGCAAAAGCTGTTGGAGCAACACCCACCTGAAGCCCTTCAAAGCGAAGTGCTGTTTGCACCCCACCACGGTTCAAAAACGTCGTCCAGCCCTGCGTTTCTAGAAGCCGTACAGCCCACACTGGTTATTGTTCAGTCGGGCTGGCACAACCGCTACCACCACCCCCACCCCAGCGTGATGGCTCGCTACACAGGGCAAAACCTGCCGGTACTCAACACCGCCCAAGATGGTGCAATCCGCCTGCGTTTTGGCGCAGACACCACCCCACCCAGCCTCGAAACAGCCGTTCAGATTCGCGCAGGCCTGGGGGCAACGCACGAAAACAGTGCATACCAGCCCTGACACTGTTAACTTTCTAAAACATGGCCCGCTTTCAGGCTGAATCCGCTTGGCACACTTCTTGTTAAACACAGGGGATAGAAGAAGGAATCCACACCATGTCCATCCCGGCATTTGATGAAATGCGCAACGCCCAAGGCGCCGTGCGACCCCACTATCAAGACTTTTCAAAATGGTTGGACAGCCAGGCCGCCGAGCGCTTGCACAACAAGCGGGCTGAGGCGGACCTTATTTTTCGCCGCGTGGGCATTACCTTTGCCGTGTATGGCGACGATGCCGGCACCGAGCGCCTTATTCCCTTCGACATCGTGCCGCGCATTATCCCGGCGGCTGAATGGAAAATTCTGGAAACCGGCCTGCGCCAGCGGGTGACAGCGCTCAATCTGTTTTTGAAAGACATTTACAACAAGCAGCACATTTTGAAAGCGGGCCTGATACCGCCCGAACAGATTTTTGAAAACGAGCAGTACCGCCGCGAAATGCAGGGTGTGAAAGTGACTGGCGACATCTATGCCCACATTGCCGGTGTCGACGTGGTGCGGGCAGGTCAAGGTGAGTTCTATGTACTCGAGGACAACCTGCGCGTGCCTTCCGGTGTGAGCTACATGCTGGAAAACCGCAAAATGATGATGCGTTTGTTCCCCGAACTGTTTGCCCGCAACCGCGTGGCCCCGGTGGAGCATTACCCTGACAAACTGTTGGAAAACCTGCGCAGTGTGTCGCCCCGCCAAGGCAGCGAACCCACTGTGGTGGTGCTCACCCCGGGCATGTACAACTCGGCTTACTTTGAACATGCGTTTTTGGCCCAGCAAATGGGTGTTGAATTGGTCGAAGGCAAAGACCTGTTCGTGGACGACGAGGTGCTGTACATGCGCACCACCCAAGGCCCCCGTCGCGTGGATGTGATTTACCGCCGACTGGACGACGACTTTCTGGACCCCAAAGCCTTCCGGCCAGACTCCCAATTGGGCGTGCCTGGGTTGCTGGCCGCTTACCGCGCGGGCAACGTCACACTGTGCAATGCCATTGGCACCGGCGTGGCCGACGACAAGTCGATTTACCCCTATGTACCCGACATGATTCGCTTTTACCTGAGCGAAGAACCCATCATCCACAACGTGCCCACCTGGATGTGCCGCAAGCCCGAGCATTTGAAAGAAGTGCTGGCCAAACTGCCTGAACTGGTGGTGAAGGAGGTGCACGGCGCCGGTGGTTACGGCATGTTGGTTGGCCCTGCATCCACCCAAGCACAAATTGAAGAATTTCGCGCCAAGCTGATTGCAGACCCGGCCAAATTCATCGCACAACCCACCTTGGCCTTGTCCACCTGCCCCACTTTTGTGGAGTCGGGGCTGGCGCCCCGCCACATCGACTTGCGTCCCTTTGTACTTTCAGGCAGCAAGGTGTCGCTGATACCGGGTGGCTTAAGCCGTGTGGCCCTGCGCGAAGGCTCGCTGGTGGTCAACAGCAGTCAGGGCGGCGGCACGAAAGACACTTGGGTACTGGAACGCTAAAGAGGAGGAATCACCATGTTGAGCCGCACCGCAGACCACCTCTTCTGGATGGCCCGATACATCGAGCGGGCCGAGAACACCGCACGCATGCTGGATGTGAACGTACAAACCGCCCTGCTGCCACAAGATGCCGACAATGCCGAACAGGGTTGGCGGGCCATGCTCTCCATTTGCGAATTGCAAGAGGCCTATTCGCGCCGGCATGCCAGCATCACGCCCGAGGCTGTGATTGATTTCATGGTGAAAGACCCGGGCAACCCCTCCAGCATTTACTGTTGCCTGCAAGCAGCCCGGGAGAACGCGCGCGCCGTGCGGGGTGCATTGACCACCGAAGTTTGGGAAACGAATAACACCACTTGGCTGGAACTGAAAAAACTGTTTGCCGAGGGTGTTGTGGAACGCGACCCCACCGAGTTTTTTGAATGGGTGAAATTCCGCAGCCACCTGTCGCGTGGGGTCACGATTGGCACCATGCTGAAAGACGAAGCCTTCCGCTTCATTCGCTTGGGCACATTTCTGGAACGCGCAGACAACACAGCACGCTTGCTGGATGTGAAATTCCACAGCATGCCCTTTAACCCCTTGGCCACCAGCCTCAGTTCGGAGGACCCGCATTCCGATTACTACCACTGGGCTGCCATTCTGCGGTCTGTGTCTGCGTTCGAGATTTATCGCAAGGTGTATCGCGATGTCATCACACCGGAACGTGTGTGTGAATTGCTCATATTGCGAGACGACATGCCGCGCTCGCTGTTGGCATCCATCAACGAGGTGTGCAACAACCTGGAGACCATCCGCAACAGCTACTCAGCCGGCACCGAACGGCGTGCTGGCAAACTGCGGGCCGAACTGCTGTACAACCAGATCGACGACATCCTGCACATGGGCCTGCACGCTTACCTCACCAACTTCCTCGAGCGGGTCAACGACCTGGGTAACCGCATCAGCAAGGACTTCCTGGTGCCTTTGGAATACCAGTAATCACTGGGCCACCCAGCCGCCATCCATGTTCCAGGCCGCGCCGCGCACTTGTGCGGCGTCCTCGGAACACAAAAACGCCACCAGGCCGCCCAGCTGCTCGGGCGTCACAAATTCGTGCGAGGGCTGCTTTTCGGCGAGCAAATTGATTTTGGCCTGCTCCACCGACACACCCTCGTTTT
Organism: Limnobacter sp.; assembly: GCF_036405155.1. GTDB lineage: Bacteria > Pseudomonadota > Gammaproteobacteria > Burkholderiales > Burkholderiaceae_B > Limnobacter. The sequence goes on from NZ_DASWYD010000006.1 coordinate 823,352, forward strand.
TGGCGCGCGCATCCACCTGGGCCTGCACCAGCGGCGTGAGCACCCAACCCGGGCACACCGCATTGCACGTCACACCGGTTTGTGCGGTTTCCAGAGCCACCACTTTGGTCAATCCCACAATGCCATGTTTGGCCGCCACGTAAGCCGATTTATTGGCCGAGGCCACCAGCCCATGCGCCGACGCAATGTTCACAATGCGCCCCCAATTGCGGGCCTTCATGCCCGGCAGTGTCAAACGGGTGGTGTGGAAGGCTGCTGTCAGGTTGATGGCGATCACGGCATCCCACTTGGCCACCTCAAAATGCTCCACCGGCGACACATGTTGAATGCCCGCATTGTTCACCAAAATGTCCACTGGGCCGAGTTGCCCTTCCGTGGCTTTAATCAGCGCTTCAATCTCATCCGGCTTGGACAGGTCGGCGCCATGAAAGCCCGACTTCACGCCCAAAGCCTCAATGCTGGCGCGGGCCTGTGCAATTTGTGCATCACTGCCAAAACCATTGAGCATGATGTGACAGCCCTGGGCCGCCAAACGCTGGGCGATGCCCAAGCCGATGCCGCTGGTGGAGCCAGTGACCAGGGCTATTTTGTTGTTGATGTTCAGATTAATGCTCACTGCGACCCCTCTTGCTGAAACGAATGCCGGAAAAACTGAAATACTGACCCGGTAGGGTCATGCCTTGAAAGGAGACTAGAGAACCATGCTGACAGCCCGCTTGCACACCGTCCAATGGTTAAGCCCCATGGGCCTGAAAAAACTAGCCTATCGCGAATGGGGCGAACCCGACAACCCACATGTGCTGTTGTGTGTGCATGGTTTAACCCGCAGCAGTCAGGACTTTGAACAAATGGGGCAAACGCTGGGCAAGCGCCTGCGGGTGGTGGCAGCCGACATGCCAGGCCGTGGCGGTTCAGACTGGTTGGGCAATGGTGCCCTGTATGCCGTGCCCAACTATGTGGCGGCTTGCGTGGCCCTGGTGGCCCGCTTGAACCCGGGCACGCTGGACTGGTTTGGCACCTCCATGGGCGGTTTGATCGGCATGGGCTACGCCAGCCTGCCCGACAACCCGGTGCGCAAACTCATCTTGAACGATGTGGGCCCCAGCCTGAATTTTGAAGCATTGAGCCGGATTGGCCAGTATGTGGGCAAATCGCCCGTGTTTGCCGATTTGGAAACCGCACGCGCCGCCATCAAGGCCATTTCGCTGCCATTTGGCCCACACACCGAGGCCGAGTGGAACACCCTGTGCGACAGCGTACTAGTGCAAACCGAGGGGGGCTGGACCACCCATTACGATCCATTGATTGGTGCCACATTTCAAGGCTTGACGCCGGACACTGTGGCCGCCAGCGAGGGCATGTTGTGGGCTGCTTACAGCCAAATCCGTGCGCAAACCCTGGTGGTGCGCGGTGAGCTGTCCGACCTGTTGTCAACAGCCACCTGCCAGCGCATGTCAACCGAAGGGCCCAAAGCACAGTTAAAGGAAATCCCCGGTGTGGGGCATGCACCCACCTTCATGCATGCAGACCAAATCCGGATTGTGGAAGACTTTTTGTTTTAAACTGGCCTTTGTGGCTCAACAAACGCGGCCGTGCGGGCGCAACTGGTTAACCCTGACTCGACACAATGGTTTCTGTAACATCCACCCTGGCCACTGACAACCCGGACCAGCCCACAGCACCGGCGCTGGCCCTGCTGAACCCGACCGATGCCCATCGGGTTGAACAGGCGCTGGATTACATCCGCAGCCATGCAAATGGCCAGGTGTTGGATACACAGGAACCGGCCATTCAGCACATGCTGGCTGTGGCCGATTTGCTGGCTGAATTGCGAACCGATGCCGACACACGGATTGCCGGCGCCTTGGGCCCCATGGTGTTTTTCGACAAGCACCTGGAAAACCACATGGAAGCGCGCTTCGGAACTGAGGTGGGCCGCATGCTGGCCTCATTGCGAAAACTGTTCAAAATGCGGTCCATGGTTGGGCCCAATGCAGCCCGCAGTGCCATCGAGACCCTGCGCTGGGCTGACCAAATGGAAACCCTGCGCAAAATGTTGTTGGCCATGGCCACCGATGTGCGGGTCATCATGATTCGCCTGTGTTCGCGCCTGCAAACCCTGCGCCACTTCACGGCCCACCCCGACATCAAAGGCGAGCAGGGCCCGCTGTGGAACTATGCGCAACAACACGCGCAGGAAACCCTGGAGCTGTACGCACCGCTGGCCAACCGGTTGGGCCTGTGGCAACTCAAGTGGGAACTGGAGGACCTGTCGTTTCGCATCTTGCAGCCCAACACATACAAAAACGTCGCCAAGATGCTGGATGAAAAGCGCACCGAGCGTGAGGCGTTTATTGAATCGGCCATGCAAACCATCAAGGATGCCTTGCTGCGGGCTGGAATCCACTGCGAAATCAGTGGGCGCCCCAAACACATCTACAGCATCTGGAACAAAATGCGCGGCAAAGGCGTGAGCTTTGACAAGCTGTACGATGTGCGCGCATGCAGGGTGATTGTGGGCACGGTGGATGAGTGCTACACAGCGTTGGGCATTGTGCACAACCTGTGGCAACCCATTCCCGAAGAGTTCGACGACTACATCAGCAAGCCCAAGCCCAATGGCTACCGCTCGCTGCACACAGTTGTGCAAGACCCCACCGGCAAAGCGTTGGAAGTGCAAATTCGCACCGAAGAAATGCACCAGTTTGCCGAATACGGTGTGGCCGCCCACTGGCGTTACAAAGAAGCGGGCACGGATGGCTACAGCGGCGCCAGCCGTGCTGAAGGTGCATTTGAGGAACGCATTGCCTTGTTGCGCCAACTGCTGGCCTGGCAAAAAGACGTGACCGACACCTTGGGCGAAGCCAGCGACTGGGCGCAGGACATGCAGATTGCAGCCCTGAACGACCATGTGTATGTGTTCACGCCCCAAGCCAAAATTGTGGAATTGCCCACGGGCAGCACCCCGCTGGACTTTGCTTACCATGTGCACACCGAGCTGGGCCACCGCTGCCGCGGCGCCAAAGTCAACGGGCAAATGGTGCAGCTCAACACCCCGCTGGAAAATGGTCAAACGGTCGAGGTGATCAGTGCGCGTGGTGATGCTGCCGCAACCGGCCCATCCCGAGACTGGCTCAACCCCACCCAGAAATACCTGGTCAGCCACCGCGCCCGCCAGAAGGTCAAGCAGTGGTTTGCCCAACAGGAACGGCGGGAAACCCTGGAACGTGGCAAAGCCATTGCTGACAAAGAATTGCAACGCATCGGCCTGACCGCACAAAACCAGGACGACCTGGCACAGAAGCTGGGCTACGACAAAGCAGAGGATTTGTACGTGGCCCTGGCTCGGGAGGAAATTCGCCCCCGGGCCATTGAGCATGCGCTCAAAAGTTCGCCGGTGGCCGAAGGGCCGCTGTCCGATGAAGAGCAGATTGAAATCATTACCCGGCGCAAAGGGCAAAGCGACGGCAAACAGTCTGGCGTGCTGGTGGTGGGTGTGAGCACGCTCATGACCAACCTGGCCCGCTGCTGCCGCCCTGCCCCACCCGACCCCATCATCGGGTTCGTCACCCGGGGCAAAGGCGTGTCCATTCACCGCCTGGGTTGCTCCAATTTGGCTGAAGTGATGCGCAAGCACCCGGAACGCTTGATTGAAACCACCTGGGGTGAATCAGACGGCTTGCATTATCCGGTGGACATTTCGATTACCGCAAACGACCGCCAAGGCTTGCTGCGCGACATCACCGAAGTGTTCTCGCGCGACAAAATCAACGTGATTGGTGTTAAAACCGAAAGCACCCGGGGCGTCGCCAAAATGCAATTCACGGCCGAAGTGGGCAGTGGCGAGGTGTTGCGACAGGCGCTGTCCCACCTGCTGGAAGTCGACGGCGTGTTTGATGTGCGCCGCCGATAAGCGTTAAGAACCTCAGTCGGGCAGAGGCTCACTGGCTGAGCCTGCTCCACCCTCTTCCTGATAATTCACCGCCAGCAAACCCAGCAAGTGGATTTGCGCATTCAGGCGGCGGGCGCCTGTGGGTTTTCGGCGGGTGTAATGGCCATCCGCGTCCATGTTCCAGGCCAACAAATTGTCGGCCATCAAAGCCTTCAAACCTTCGTCCAGCACCCGCTTTTTCAGCTTGCGGTCGGTGATGGGCACGGCGAGCTCCACCCGGCGAAAAAAGTTGCGCTCCATCCAGTCGGCGCTGGACATGTAAACATCTTCAACCCCGTCGTTGAGGAAATAAAACACCCGGCTGTGCTCCAGCAAACGCCCCACCACCGAGCGCACCGTGATGTTGTCGCTCAAGCCCGGCACACCGGGCCGCAGGGCGCACACGCCTCGAACAATCAAATCGATTTTCACACCCGCTTGCGAGGCCGCGTACAGCTCGTTAATGAGCATCGGCTCCAGCAGTGCATTCATGCGCGCCATGATGCGCGCCTTTTTGCCCGCCTTGGCATGCTCGACCTCGCGTCGCACCGCCGCCACCACGTTGTTGTGCAAGTTGAACGGGGAATTCCAGATTTTATTCAGTTTGCGGGCCCGGCCCAAACCAGTGAGGTGGTTGAAGATTTCGTGGACATCATGCCCCAAGGCTTCATCGCAGGAGAACAAACCGAAATCGGTGTACAGCTTGGCAGTGCGCGGGTGGTAATTGCCCGTGCCCAGGTGAACATAGCGGCGCAGCAAGGGCTTGCCGTTGTCGGCCTTTTCACGGCGCACCACCATCAGCATTTTGGCGTGGGTCTTTTGGCCCACCACACCGTACACCACGTGTGCACCCACCCGCTCCAATTTTGAGGCCCACTGAATGTTGGCCTCCTCATCAAACCGGGCCATCAATTCCAACACCACGGTCACTTCCTTGCCGCTGCGGGCTGCAGCCAACAGGCTTTCCATCAAGGCGGAGTCGGTGCCCGTCCGGTAAATGGTTTGCTTGATGGCCACCACATTCGGGTCGGTGGCCGCCTGCTTCAAAAAGTCCAGCACCGGGTTAAAGCTTTGGTATGGGTGATGCAACAACACATCGCCTTTTTGAATGGCGCGAAAAATATCCGCCTCTTTCACCAAGGCATCCGGGCGGCCTGGGGTAAAGGGTTTGAATTTCAAATCGGGGCGATCCACCCAATCGGGCAACTGCATGAGGCGCACCAGGTTGACTGGGCCATTGACCCGGTACAAGGCCTGCTGACTCAAACCAAACTCTTTGAGCAAACGGGCTGTCATCGTGTCTGTGCATTGGTCAGAGACTTCAAGCCGCACCGCATCCCCATAGTGGCGTTGTGACAGTTCACCCTGCAAGGCCACGCGCAGGTTGGTGATTTCTTCCTCATCCACATACAGGTCGCTGTTGCGGGTCACGCGGAACTGGTACACGCCATGCACTTCCATGCCCGGGAACAGTTCTGGAATGAAGGACTGCAAAATCGAGGTCAGCATCACAAAGCCATGTTCATAACCCGACAGGTTGGATGGCATGCGAATGAGTCGAGGCAAGGCACGTGGCGCCTGCACAATCGCGATGTTGGACGAACGGCCAAAAGCATCCTGACCCGACAGCTCCACCGCAAAGTTCAGGGATTTGTTCAGCACACGGGGAAAGGGGTGCGCAGGGTCCAGTCCAATTGGCGTCAACACCGGCAACACCTCATTCCTGAAATACTGGCGAGCCCAATGGGCCTGTTCATCATTCCAGGTGTTCAGGGTCATCAGTGCAATGCCCTCACTGCGCAATGCGGGCAGCACACCATCATTCAACAGGCGGTACTGCTGCTCCACAATGCTTTGCGCCACGTCCGATACACGCGCCAGGCATTCGCTGGCCGTCAGGCCATCGTCTTCGCGAAAGTCGGGGTTTTGCCGCATCTGTTCCATCAAACCCGACACCCGGATTTCAAAGAACTCGTCCATGTTTGAGGACACAATGCACAAGTATTTCAAGCGCTCCAGCAGCGGAACCGACTCGTCTTCGGCCATGGCCAAAACCCGGCGATTAAAAGCCAACACCCCCAGCTCGCGGTTCAGGTACAGGTCTTTGTTGGGGGCCACATGTGGCAAAGTCACCGGGTTTTTCAAGCGCATCCTCAGTTGAACAAATCGTCACCCTGATCTTATTTCAGTAACATGACAAACATTTGACAATTCAGACAATACACCGTTGACGGAAACGATCCGCGCTGTCGTCTCAGCACAACTCTGCACACCAAGTTCAGCGCCACTTCGCAAGCCATGTACAAAGGGGCGCTGCCGTTTGTGGCATCCTAGCGCCAGACTTTGAACAATGTGCACACCATGGCAAAACCACCACAGTTGATCGCATCGGTCGACATGGGTTCCAGCAGCTTCCGCATGATTGTGGCGCGGGTGGAGGAACTCCACGGGCAATCGCAAATTTACCTCATTGACAGCCTGCGCGAACCCGTCCGTTTGGGTGCAGGGCTGGATGAAAACAAAGTGCTGGATGAGCCCTCTCAGGAAAGGGCTTTGCTGGCCTTGCAGCGCTTTGGCGAACGCCTGCGCTCATTCGATGCCGACAATGTGCGTGCCGTGGCCACCAATGCGGTGCGCGTGGCCCGCAACAGCGCAGAGTTTATCGCCAAGGCTGAAAAAGCGTTGGGCTTTTCGATTGATGTGATTTCCGGTGTTGAAGAAGCCCGCCTGGTGTATTGCGGTGTGGCGCACCAGTTGCCGGTTGGCCAGGGCAAACGCCTGGTGGTGGACATTGGCGGCGGTTCCACCGAGTTTATTTTGGGTGAGGACTATGAGCCCTTGGCCATGGAAAGCCTTTACATTGGCTGCGTGAGTTGTGCGCAAGTTTATTTTGCCGATGGCAGCATTGGCGCCCGTGCCATGAAAAACGCCATTCTGAGTGCCCGTCGTGAAGTGGCCGTGCTGCGCCGCGAACTCAAGGAAGGCAGTTGGACCCACGCCATCGGTTCATCGGGCACAGCCCGTGCGCTGGCCGAAATCTGTATTTCCAACGGGTTTACCGAACACGGCATTTCCAAGGAAGGTTTGGAAAAAATTCGCGCCCATGTGGTGGGGGCTGGTCACTTGGACGCCATCACGCTGAATGGTTTGAAAGCCGACCGCCTGCCCATGATGCCGGGTGGCCTGGCCGTCATGATTGCGGTGTTTGAAGAACTGGGTATCGAGCAGATGGAAGTGACCGATGGCGCCCTGCGCCAGGGCCTGCTGTATGACATGCTGGGGCGCCGCCACAACGATGACATGCGCGAACTCACCGTGGCCCAATTCATTCACCGATACAAGATCGACCCAGTTCATGCCGAGCGTGTGCGTGAATTGACCGAAGCGCTGTTTAAACAATTGGTTCGGCAGCAACCCGTGCTGAAAGAACAACTGCCCATGCTGAACTGGGCTGCCCAGCTGCATGAAATCGGCTTGTCGATTGGGCACAACGGGCACCACAAGCACGCGGCTTACATCCTGAGCAATGCTGACATGCCAGGGTTTTCAAAACGGGAGCAAAACCAGTTGGCCACCTGGGTACTGGCCCACAACGGCAAGCTGGCCAAGGTGGGCAGCCTGGCCGACACGCCCAGACACTGGGCAGCACCACTGTGCCTGCGCTTGGCTGCATTGTTTTTGCGCCGGCGGGATGACGACCCCATGCCAGCGGCCAAGCTCCGGTTGACAGAGAAAGGCGTGCAGTTGAGTCTGCCAAAGTCATGGCTTCAAAGCCACCCACTGAGCCAATACAGCCTGGAGACTGAAGTGGACCAGTGGGCAAAAATTGGCTTGGTGCTGGAACTGGTGGCCCGGCGCTCTTAAATAAAGCCGAAGTGCCGAGCGTAGCGGGGGCTCATTCGGTCAATCGACAACAGCATCATGAAATCTGCCGTATTGAAGTCCGGGTCCCAGGCGGGTTCGCCACACACCTTCGCCCCCAAGCGCAGGTAGCCCTTCACCAAAGGGGGTGGCTCAATGTCCACATCGCTGCGCAGGCGTTCAATGGGCAGGCGGTTTTTGGGGAAAACCTGCAGATTGGCCTCGGCCAGGTGGGGTTCGAGGCGCTTGAACAAGCTGGCCGCCTGGTGCCCACCATCACGAAGGCTGACACTGGCACAACCAATGAGGTGCTTGTAGCCACCCAGCTTCATGTACTGTGCAATGCCGCTCCACAACAGCATGATGGCGGCGCCACTGCGGTGGTCGGGGTGCACGCACGAGCGCCCCACTTCCACGGTGGAGCTGCGCAAGCGCTCAATGCGGTTCATGAAAAACTCGGTTTCGGAGTACCAGCAGCGCAGCTTGGCCGCGCCCTCGGGCGGCAAAATGCGATAGGTGCCAATCACTTCAGCGGTTTGGGTGTTTCGAACCAGCAAGTGGTCACAATAGGCGTCAAACACGTCTTGGTCCACACCGCTGGTGCCCAGGTCGGCACCATATTCTTCTGAAAATATGTTGAATCGCAGTTTTTGGGCTTCCAGCACCTCATCGGGTGTTTTGGCCAGCACCACTTCCAGGGAGGCACCCTGGTCTGCTGCGGCGGATTGCAGGTACAGCGCGTGTTTCGGGTTGTTTTGCTGGCTTCCGTGCATGGCTTGTCATCCATTTTTCAGTTCGATGACGTGAAATCTACGGTGCCGATGTGACAGACCAATAAAACTTTTGTGAAGAAAAAATGACCTGATCTGAAAAAGGAGCTTGACAGACCTGTGGAATACCCTAAACTGCTGATAGCAAAAAAAATTTGGCGCTACTTCAGGTCAGTTCAATTCAGGCGTTTCAGTCTAGTAATTCGTTCTGTTTCTCAAGATACCCCCGGTTTTTTCGCTATTTTGTTCAATTTAGAGATCCAGGAATACAGCTATGTCTGAAACCCTCAAAGGTAAAGTAAAGTTCTTCAACGAATCCAAAGGTTTTGGTTTCATTTCCCGCGACGGCGGTCCTGATGTGTTTGTACACTTCAGCGCCATCCAGGGTTCTGGCTTCAAGACACTGGCCGAAGGCCAGGAAGTGTCCTTCACTGTGACACAAGGTCAGAAAGGACCACAAGCCGAGAACGTTGTACCTCAGTAATTTCAGGCACAGCACTTTGCGAAAAAGCCCGCTTTCAGCGGGCTTTTTTTATATCACAATCCGGCTCATTCCCAAGTCAGGCGGTCACGCTTTTTAAGCCCAGGGTCACTGCGACGAATATTCCCCTGCCAGCCCTCCAACACAAAGGCCCCTTTGGCCAAAGCCACCATCGGCAAGGTCAGGCCGGCCACCATGATCATTTGCAAGGCCGTGCTCACCACGCTGAACCCAAACATCCATTTGCCACCGATGGGCTTTAATGGAAATTCCACACCACTGATGGGCCCTTGCCCCGTGTAAGCCACCCCACCGCCAGCGGCCAGCGGAAGAATCAGGAACGACTCCGCAACAGCCCAGATGGCGCTGGAGAAAAAACGCCCCACGCTGAACGACACTGCCCGGGACTGATGCCCACGCAATTGAATGGGGCTGTCTCGGCCTGGTACAGTCACATTCGGCAACAGCTCAGTGAGCCGACCAAAGGCCCACGCAAATGGCCGTGTTAACTGGTAATTGGTCGACAGCAATACACCATGGCTGAACACCCGCATGCCTTCAGCACAGCGGGCAAAAAAAAGCGTACACGGGCCGTATTGGTGGTGATTGGCCAGCATTTGGTCGTTGGACCCAATCCACTTCAATCCATGTTGTGGATTGTTTTTCTGCTTGTCCCGAAGGGTGGGCTCAAGTCCCTCTTGGCCGTGTCGAAGTGCCCTGGCCACCGTGCTGTGATTCGCATGGTCTGCAGCATCGGCGAAAGATTTGACCGTGCCTGCCCGCGCGCGTTTGACGGCATCTTGGATGTCGGTCCGAATATCGTTGTGCCGATCGGGGTCTATCGCATCAAAACGGGCATGTTGAATCAGGTTTGTTAAAGCGAGCACATCCTTTTCACGCGCAATGCGGTGTTTGGAATGAACATCGTCGCGAATCAGGTTGCCAGGCGCATCGTCTGGCAAATCAAACCGCTTCACATTGAGGTATCGGCCCAAGGTGTGGTCGACGGCGTTGCAGGCTTCGTCGCCATTGGTGGCCGATTTAACCGCCTGAATCAAGGCATCAATCAGGATGGGTTCCCGGGTTTTCCCATCGTCACCCGGCAGGCAACGTTCACTTGGAATTTTTCCCCGAAGCGCACGGCAAACCGCCAGACGGGCGCCCGGCTGCTTGCGCATGTCCTGAATCAAAGTCACCAGGCGGCGGGTGTGTTTGGTTTGCTCTTGGGTCACCCAGTCAACCGTTTGATCGCTCAGGGTTTGGCGCTTGGCTGCCACACCGGCCGTAGCCGAGGCCCCCAGGGAAAACAGTGCAGAAACCGCAGTGACAGCATTGAAGCTGCCCACGGCACCCGCAACAGATTTACCCATTTGACCAGCCAAGGCTGTACTGATGCCAGCGGCAGCATTGGACAAACAGACACCCACATAGGCCACTGCAGGAAATACGGGGGCCACCAGCGTGCACAGGGCGCGGGCTTGAGCGCCCATGGTGCTGTCGTGCCGGTTCGGCATGGTGAGGTCCTTCATGATTTGCAACATCATACCGGTGGGCGCTGCGCCCAACTCACTGATGCCGTTGCACCATTTGGCAAACCGGGAAAAACGGGTGGCCATCTTGTTGCGTGCGCTGGTGTTGTTTTGGGGGTCCACCAGCAAGGGGCGGTTAAAGCGCCTGAAATCCTCCCGATTCAGGCGCAACTGCAGCGACTTGTCATGGTGAAGGTCGAGCGGTTGGCCCGCCTGTGCAGCCCGGTGGCGAGCGGCCCACACCGCACAGGAATTGAGTTGCCTGGACTCGAAATCGGCTCGCCGATATCGGGCCTGGGCATTGTTACCCATCACGAAATTTTTAAGCTTGGCTGTCCAAGTGAGGGTGACACAGCGACCGGCGTCGAGCTCTTTCAGGCCGGCCTTGTGCAAAATATGCGATTTGTAACCAGCCAGGAAACTGGCCTCTTCCTTGGACGTTGGCTGGCTTACATCAACAGTTATCGAGTTGATTGGCATTGAAATCAGTACACCCGTGTCAAAGGTTATTGGGTTGAACTGACAGGCTTTTTTCTTACAGTGCCACAGCGCCCACCTGTACGCAAAACCTGGGGTCGTTACTTACCTCAAACAAGGTAGGTCTTCTTGAAATAGACCACGGTGAGAACCAAACCGACCAACACGATGCAGGCCCGCAGCCATTGGGCAGGAATACGCCGGGCAACCACGACCCCGAGATAAGCACCCACAGCCGCAGCAACAACCATGACCACCGTGTGGGTCCACCAAATGGAACCCGCCACAATGAAGGTGACTGAGGCCACTGAATACACCACCGCTGACAGGCCGTTTTTCAAGGCATTCAATTCATGAACATCGTCGATGCCTTGAATGGACAGGCTGGCCAGCATCAAGATCCCCATGCCAGCGCCAAAAAAACCACCATAGACGCTGACCAAGCCCTGAACCAGTAACCCTCCGACACCGAAGTGCTGATGGCCTTGTCCACCCCAGCGGGCAGCCAGTTTTGACAAGGGGCGGCTGAATGCAAACAAGGCGGTGGCCAACAGCAACAACCAAGGAATCAGTTGGCTGAACAGGCTGTCATGTGTCATCAGCAACAAACCACCACCCAACAAGCCGCCCAGCAAAGCAACCACAGCCAATGGCAGCAGGTGGGCTTTGTAACGGGCCATTTCGCCTCGGTAAGCCCATGCACCGGCCAAACTGGCAGGCCACAAGGCCACCGAATTGGTGGCGTTGGCAATCACCGGCGGAACGCCCACCGCCAGCAAAACGGGGAACGAGAAAAATGTTCCGCCGCCCGCCACCGAATTGACGGCTCCTGCAAAAAAGGCGCCCACGGCAACCCACACAAAATCCAACCACTGCGACATTGTTGTCCTTGTGGCTTGTGGTGTCATCTGACCCAAGCCCGGTAATGTTAAACAAAGTGACCTGATGCTAGTGGATTGGCCCAAAGACGCCCAGTCGGCAAAACCCCCATGGTCAAAAAAGGGGGGGCATTTCATTCCCTTCTCGGAGGATCAGACGAGGCACCCCAGTCGCACAATGTAAATGGGGATCGTGGGGCCCTAGACCACGCTTATCAGCAATTTGAATTTATTCCAGACGGATTGTCCGGTGAACAAAAAAATCTATCGACATCAACGCTTGCTCGCCTTGGCGGTTCTGACCGTATTGGCCACTGGCTTGCTGGGCATGTCGATTGCCGATTACCAGCGACTGCACACCCAGGCTGTTGATTTGAGTCAAAAGCAGTTGCGCCTGCTTCACGACGGGGTGCGGGACGAAATGCTGCACATTGAACGCAGCATGGACGCCAGCACTGAAGTGCTGCGGGGCCAATTACAAGGTGCAGACCCCAGCGGTATACAAAATTCCCTGAATCAGCTGCTGGATACCTTGCCCTCGGTCAACGCCATTGCATTGATGAGCGACCAGGGCATATTGCTGGGTGGGGTGAAACGGAAGAACAGTGACATTGATGTTCGCTTCATCCAACAACAATTGAAGGACCTCAGCACCTGGCCCAAGGACTTTCGGGTACTGTCGGTGGACTCCCCCCAATCCGGGCCGGTTCTCCTGGTTCAACACCCCTTGACCAACAGCGACGGAAAAACCGTGGGCATGCTGATCATGGGACTCAACAAGAGCTACCTTGCGAGCCGGATACTGTCCATGCACATGGGTCCGGAGATTTCTTCCGCACTGTCACTTGACAACGGTGAGCTATTGACACTGCAGCCTGAGCCCAAAAAAATGCCGGTCTGGCTGAGCGATCTGCAGGGGCGAACAACCGATGTCGACCAGCCTGACAATGCGACGCACATTGACCAGCACCACAGCAATCACTTCCCAAGCCACCTGCGGGCATCGACCCATTTGCAGCCAGGCAACCTACACGATGCACAGTGGCCTGTTCAACTCACCATTTGGGTGGACTGCGAGCCCACGCAAGCGATCTGGGCACGGGACAGTCTCATTCTTCTGGTTGGCTTTGGCCTGTTCACGGGCCTGACCCTGCTGGCCATTCGGCAATCCAACCGACATCACCTTGAACACGCACAACTGGAGGACCTGGCCCGTCAAACAGCCCTGCACCAGCGGGAGCGCTTCCATTTGGCCACCCAAAGCGCAGGCATCGGCGTTTGGGAATTGAACCTGGATGATCGCCTGGTTCGATGGGATGACACCATGCTCGGCATCTACGGCGTTAAGGATGCCGTTCAATTGCTCACGCTTGACGACTGGATGCGCTATGTGACTTCCGAGGACCGGCAACGCATACACCGAATTTTGATGCAGGCGGAACGTCGCGAAGATGCGTTCGAATTTCACTTCAACATTGTGCGTGGCCACGATGGTGTGATTCGCAACATTCAGTCCCGTGCCAAAGTGCACCGCGACCATGCCGGGCAGGCTTTGCGCCTGGTGGGCGTGAATGTGGACATCACGGTACAACGGCAATTCGAAGCGGCCTTGCGCGAGGCTGAAGAACGCTTCAGGTCGTCGTTCGAATGGGCCGCGATTGGCATGGCGATATTGGATCCCAAAGGCCAGTTTTTACAGGTCAACGATGCACTGTGCACCACGCTGGGTTACTCACAATCTGAAATGCTGTCCATGCGTTTTACCTCGGTGACCCACCCGGAAGACGCCGATTTGCACAAACCGTGGGTGCGCGAGGTGTTTGGTCATTTGAGAAACAGCTTTCAGTTGGAGAAACGCTATATCCACAAGGAAGGACCTGTGGTGTGGGTGCACCTCAGCGTATCTGCCGTTCGGGACTCGGCAGACCGTGTGCTGTATTTCATCGCCCACGTGCAAGACATCACCGAGCGTAAACGACAGGAAGCCGCACTGATTGAGCGGGAGCATTTTTTACGAACCCTGTCTGAATGCCTGCCTGGCCTGGTGTCGTACTGGGGCACCGACCTGCGGTGCCACTTTGCCAACAAAAACCACGAGAAATGGAGCAACCTGCCTTCCGATCGAATCCGCGGATTGCATTTGCGCAAAGTGATGGGCGAAGAAAACTACCAGCAACACAAGGAACACTACGACGCCGTGATGCGCGGAGAACGCCGTCGCTTCGAAAAGAAGAAGGCCTTGCCAACAGGCGGATATGCCGATCTGCTGGTTCACCTGATCCCCGACGTGTTGTATGGTCGGGTTGAAGGGTTTTTCTCGATTTCAACCAACATCACCGATTTCAAGGCACAGCAGCGTGAGCTGGAACGCATGAACAGTGCCTTGGTAGAACGCACAGAACAAGCCGAGGCCGCCAACAAGGCCAAAGGTGCATTCCTGGCCAACATGAGCCATGAGATTCGCACCCCCATGAATGCCATCATGGGCCTGATCCAGTTGATGGAAGACATGGAGCTGCCCGCCCAGCAACGGGACTACATCCGCAAGATCGGATCGGCTGCCGACGTGTTGCTCAATGTTCTGAACGACATTCTGGACATTTCCAGGGTGGAAGCCAACAAGCTGGAACTGAGCTTGGGCCGTTTCGATTTGGACCAACTGCTGAACAAAAGCATGGATCTGTTCTCGTACCGTGCCGACGAAAAGAACATTCGCCTGTTTTGTACGAAGGACCCAGAGTGTCCTGTCAGCTTGGTGGGTGACCGTCTTCGACTCGCGCAAATTCTCAACAACCTGCTGTCCAATGCCCTGAAGTTCACAGACAAAGGCCACATTCATTTGCAGGTCAAACAAATCCGGAATGGCGAATTTTTGCAGTTTGCCATCAAGGACACAGGGATCGGCATGAACACGGAACAAATCAGTGACCTGTTCAAACCGTTCAGTCAAGTCGACAACAGTTCATCCAGAAAATATGGTGGCGCCGGGTTGGGCTTGTCGATTTGCAAAAGCCTGGCCGAGTTGATGGGCGGCGAAATCGGCGTGGAAAGCACGCTGGGTGAGGGAACCACCTTCCACTTCACCCTGCCCTGCACCTCACCGAATTATCAACGCCACTCGCCGTTGCCAGCCCTGCTCCAACAAGGCACACCGAGCACCGCCACAACGCCTGAACCCACTGAACAGGAAGACCGCCCATTGCTCGGCAAACAGGTTTTGGTGGTGGATGACCACAAATTGAACCGCATGGTGGCCTCTGAGATGCTCAAAAAATGGGGCGCATTGGTGGACTTGGCTGAGAATGGACTGTTGGCAGTACAAGCGTGTGCCAACAAAGCTTACGACTTTGTGTTGATGGACTTGCAAATGCCGGAAATGGACGGTTTTGCGGCCACGCATGCCATTCGCCAAGCCATGGGCGACAAGGCACCCCGAATTGTTGCAGTGACGGCATCGGCCAGTGAAAAAGACCGCATTGAAATATTGCGTGCGGGCATGTGCGAACACGTGGTGAAGCCCTTCAAGAAAGAGACCTTGATTCGCATCCTGATGGAAACAGGCTCCACCCCAGTTTAATGTCCCCCGAAGCGGGTGGATCACCCTTTTAACCCATGACAAGGCTGCATCCCGACCGGACAATCGGTGTTCATTCGTCAAAAAAACCCCAGAGGTATCCTGCCCATGAAAACCTTGAAAGCCAAACTGGCCATCAGCTTTGCCGCGCTTATTGTGTTGTCTGCAATCACCGGGGTGGTTGGACTCATCAGTTCACACAACATTCAATCGAACTCCAAGATGAATGTGCACACGTATGAGGTGATTCAAGCTGTTTCCGGATTGCGGGAGAGTGTCATCAACATTGAAACTGGTCAGCGTGGGTTTTTGCTGCGCGGGTTCGAGGACTACCTAAAACCCTATCAGGACGGGCAGCAGGCTGTGAGCGAGACGCTGAAAAAGGGCATGAACCTGACTTCTGACAATGCGGCGCAGGTGGAGCGCTTCAAACAGTTTCAGGATATTTATGATGGCTGGTTACAACGCGTCATCAATCACCTCATTGATGCTCGCAGACAGTTGAATCAGCAAAAAATGAGTCAGGCCGATTACGACGAAGAAGTGCGCAGCGTCAGCTCCAAACCCTACATGGACAAAATGCGGGAAATTCTCGGCTCGGTTGAGGCTGAAGAGCAGCGGCTTCTGGCCATTCGGTTGAAAGCGAGTGAAGATGCCTATCAGTCGGCGTTGCTCAGTGTTGGCATTGCCATGGGCCTCACCATTGTTTTGGGCTTGTCCAGTTACCTGCTGTTTTCCGGATTGCTGCGCCGCAAGCTCAGCGTGGCCAACGCACACATTCAAGCCCTGGCTGAAGGCAACTTGAGCCAAACCATCAGTGCTGGAAAAGATGACGAAATCGATGCCATTCTTCAGGCACTGAACAAAGCCCAGCAGAGCTTGAACCAACTGATTGGTGGCTTGCGGGTCACCGCACATGCCTTGGGCAGCAGCGCCGAACAGGTTGAACAATCCTCGGGCAGTATGGCGCAAGCCAGCAACGAACAAGCCGAGGCAACGTCGTCGATGGCAGCAGCGGTGGAGCAGTTGACCGTGAGCATCACGCAAATCACCGACAATGCCGAGGATGCCACCCAAACCGCCCTGCAAGCCAAGTCTGCGGCGGACGATGGACAACAAAAATTGGCCAGCGTTGTGGATGGCATCGCACGCATTGCCGAGTCGGTCGAGCACAGCGCACAGGCGGTGAAATCCCTGGAACAACAGTCCAAAGCCATTTCAGAAATTATTTCAACCATCACGGAAATCGCCGAGAAAACCAACCTGCTTGCACTCAATGCGGCCATTGAAGCAGCGCGGGCGGGTGAGCAAGGGCGAGGCTTTGCTGTGGTGGCCGATGAGGTGCGAAAGCTGGCCGAGCAGACCAAGGGGTCCACAGACCGGATATCCGGCATGGTGTTCGATATTCAACGTATTACAGAGAATGCCGTTCAATCGATGGGCTCATCGGTTGAGCTTGTTCAGACTGGTATTGCGCAAGCTGACATGGTGACCTCAACCATTGACGACATCAAACGCAAAGCCGATCGAGTGAGTGAAGCCATTCGGGCCATTTCGGTGTCGATGAAGGAACAGTCCAACGTGAGCACAGACATCAGCCGGAATGTGGAACGTGTGGCCCAAATGACCGAAGAGAACACAGCATCAGCCACCCAGAACAAAGCCGTGTCGGCGCACCTGCTTCAACTGTCCAGCGAACTGATGCAGGCTGTGGCCTCATTCAAGACCCAATCGGCTTAAGCCCACGCGCAACTTTCCGGTTTTCTTGGAGTCTAGTGGGGGGATGTGATACAACACATCTACCCCAGCCACCCTCTAAGCACCGGAAACAATGCCCCACGACGTTCCCCTGATTGCTGCGCTCGCCTTTGGTTTTGGCCTGGCCTTGATTTTTGGTTACGTGGCCGAGCGCTTAAAAGCCCCCGCCTTGCTGGGCTATCTGATTGCCGGCTTTGTAATCGGCCCCGCAACACCGGGGTTTGTAGCTGACGCAAATTTGACCAATCAACTGGCCGAAATCGGCGTGATGCTGCTGATGTTTGGTGTGGGCATGCACTTTTCGCTGAAAGACCTGTTGGCGGTCAAAAATATCGCGCTGCCTGGTGCAGTGGTGCAGATGGCTGTGGCCACGGGCATGGGCATGTTGGTGGCGCAGGTGTGGGGTTGGCCCTTGGGCAAAGCACTGGTGTTTGGCTTGGCTTTGTCGGTGGCCAGCACGGTGGTCTTGTTGAAAGCGCTTGAAAGCCGAAACATGCTGAACTCCGTCAACGGGCAAATTGCCGTGGGATGGTTGGTGGTTGAAGACTTGGCCATGGTGCTGGTCCTGGTGTTGCTGCCTCCGTTGGCTGGCGTGCTCAAAGGCGGTGCGTTGGGTTCGCCCGGCGCCATCGCCCTAGACCTCGGTTTGACCTTGCTGAAAGTGACCGGGTTTGTCGCTTTGATGTTGGTGGTGGGCAAGCGGGTGGTGCCCAAAGTGCTTTGGAAAATTGCTCAGACAGGCTCACGGGAATTGTTCACCCTGTCGGTGGTGGCCTTGGCCGTCAGCCTCGCTTTTTTGGCCGCTGAATTGTTTGGTGTGTCCTTCGCACTGGGCGCTTTTTTCGCCGGCATGGTGATGCGCGAAAGTGAGTTGAGTCATCGCGCGGCAGAGGAATCCCTGCCCCTGCGAGACGCATTTGCAGTGCTGTTTTTTGTGTCAGTCGGCATGCTGTTTCATCCACAGGTGGTGATTGACACGCCGCTGCGTGTGCTCGCTGTGGTGGGCATCATTGTGCTGGGCAAATCCCTGGCTGCGGCCGTGCTGGTGCTGCTGTTCAAGTACCCCCTCAAAAGTGCACTGGTGATTGCAGCCAGTTTGGCGCAAATTGGCGAATTTTCATTCATTTTGGTGAGCTTGGGCCTGTATTTGGGTTTGGTGGACACCGAAGTGCAGAGCTTGGTGGTGGCAGGCGCCATTCTGTCGATTGGTCTAAACCCCTTGGTGTTCTCGCTGCTGCCCCGCCTGCAAGACCTGCTGCTGAAACGGGTTGGTTTTTTGCGTCGCCTGAATGCACGCAGCCACCACACCGAGGCGCTGCCGGTGCAAACCGATGAACGCTTCCTTGGGCAGCATGTGGTTGTCATGGGTTACACCGCACTGGGACGAAAAGTGATTCGACAACTGGAGGCTGCGGGTTGTGCTGTGGTCACCGTGGACACCAGCCGAGAAATGGTCAAGAAGCTGCGCGACGCTGGCAAAGCAGCGGTGGCGGGCGAATGGGCCGACCCCACGACCCTTGTGCAGGCGCACATCGTGAAGGCAGACCATTTGGTGGTGGCCACCGGCGACATGCCTTCCGTGGGCCAGATTATTGACAATGCCCGCATGCTGAACCCCAGCGTGCAGGTGCATGTGCAGGTGTATTCCCGAGAAGAAACACAGGCGCTGGGCCTGGACGGTCAAATCCACACCTATCGTGCGGACGCGGTCATGGCGGATGCCATTGCAAAGTCGATTACCCAAACGGCGCACAGCGCCCATTGAACAACCAGGCCAAATGGTAGACACCAATAAAAAACCCGACGAGTTTCTCGTCGGGTTTCAGCGCCTGCTGTTGAACCTTGGGTAAAGGTTCAGCAAGGGGAAAATACTCATTTGGTTTTTATCGAGTTTGTCTCCTCTCCCCCTCTTCCACTGACCCGCCCCACAACCCCACCAAGGGTTGTTTGAGACTGCACGGGGCGGTCAGCAAATGCCGTGTTCGACTCGGCCAGTTCCGATCAGTGGAACTGTTCTTCTTCTGTGGAGCCTGTCAGGGCTGTCACGGAGGAAGCACCACCTTGAATCACGGTGGTCACGTCGTCGAAGTAGCCTGCACCCACTTCCTGCTGGTGCGACACAAATGTGTAGCCCTTTTCGCGTGCTGCGAATTCGGGTTCCTGAACCATGTTCACGTAGTGCTTCATGCCTTCGCCGCGGGCGTAAGCGTGTGCAAACTGGAATGTGTTGTACCAGTTGACGTGGATACCGGCCAGTGTGATGAACTGGTACTTGTAGCCCAGTGCGCTCAGCTCTTCCTGGAAGGAAGCGATCTGGCTGTCGTTCAGGTTTTTCTTCCAGTTGAACGATGGTGAGCAGTTGTAGCTCAGCAGCTTGCCTGGGTTCTTGGCCAGAACAGCTTGCGCGAATTCACGGGCAAAACCGATGTCAGGCGTACCTGTTTCACACCACACCAGGTCGGCGTAAGGGGCGTAAGCGATACCACGGCTAATGGCTTGCTCCAGACCGTTCTTCACGCGGTAGAAACCTTCGGCAGTGCGCTCACCAGTCAGGAAAGGCTTGTCGTTTTCGTCGAAATCGGAAGTCAGCAGGTTGGCGGCTTCAGCGTCGGTACGGGCCAGAACGATGGAAGGAACACCCATCACGTCAGCGGCCAGACGAGCGGCGATCAGCTTTTGAATGGCTTCAGCGGTTGGCACCAGAACCTTGCCACCCATGTGACCGCACTTCTTCACAGCGGCCAGTTGGTCTTCGAAGTGAACGCCTGCTGCACCAGCAGCAATCATGTTCTTCATCAGTTCGTAAGCGTTCAGAACACCACCGAAACCAGCTTCACCGTCAGCAACGATGGGCAGGAAGTAGTCGATGGCGTCTTCGGCTTTCATTTTGCCGTCGCAAATGTTTTTCCACTGAATTTCGTCGGCGCGCTGGAAAGTGTTGTTGATGCGACGAACCATTTTTGGCACGGAGTCGTAGGCGTACAGCGACTGGTCGGGGTACATGGTCTCCGAGCTGTTGCCGTCGGCAGCAACTTGCCAGCCTGACAGGTAAACGGCTTCCAGGCCTGCCTTGGCTTGTTGCATGGCTTGACCAGCGGTGATCGCACCGAATGCATTCACGTAACCTTTCTTGGCACCACCGTTTACTTTTTCCCACAGCTTTTCAGCACCGCGCTTGGCCAGTGTGTACTCGGGCTGTACCGAACCGCGCAGACGCACAACGTCTTCCGCTTTGTAGCCGCGCTTAACCAGTTTCCAACGGGGGTTGGTTTCCCAGTCTTTGTTCAGTTCTTGAACTTGCTGTTCAAATGATTTGCTCATGGCTTTTCCTCAGGCAAAAGTAAGAAAGAAACGGGGTGCTGATCGAGGCCCGCAGGTGCTGCTGTGTGGGGGGTCACCGTTTTAGGTGATCGACCTTGCGAATGACCGTATCTTACAGATCATTTCGCACGGCAACAAGAGTTATATCTTATACAAGACTATTTTTCGTTTTATTTAAAATCAATTACTTATGTGTTTTTATGCACGATGTGAAATACTTTTTCTCTTTATAAAAAAGAGCATGGCCTCTAAACCCCGCACTGCACCGTGGGTGAAAAAACGAGAATTTTTGAAGAAAATCCCGTTTTTTCGAGGACTTAGATCAAGGCTTGGTCAGAGACCAACACACCGTCTTCGTCCACGTACACCCAATCACCCGGTCGAACCACGGTGTGACCCAACGCCACAGCGATGTTTTCATGACCAGCCCCGCGCTTTTGGCTTTTCATGGGGTGTGCGTCCAGCGCGCGAATGCCCACGGTGCAGGCATTCAATTCCAGGGTGTCGCGCACGCAGCCGTACACCACAATGCCAGCCCAACCATTTTTGTCGGCCAACACACCGAGGTTGCCACCCACCAATGCGCAGCGCTTGCTACCACCCCCGTCGATAACCAACACCTTGCCGTGGCCTGGCTGTTCAAGCGCAGTGCGCACCAAGGTATTGTCTTCAAACACCTTCAGGGTATGGGCCTGCCCTGCAAATGCACTGGACTTTCCCCAGGCTTTGAACATGGGCTCAACCACCCTGAGGGTGCCAGCCGCAATCTTGTCTTCGTTTGCATCACAAAGGTCGGTTGTGGGTTTCATCGATTCACCAAATTGAACAGTTAATGGGGTCAAAAACAGCATGGACAATTGCCGGCATTGTAACCAGCGAACACCGCCGTTCTGCAGGTATTCAACTCGCAGCTGTCGAATTCTGATTGCGAAATTCGCGGGGTGAAATGCCCTGCCAACGCTGAAATGCGCTGGTGAAACTGCGTCGGTCTGAATAACCCAGTTTGGATGCAATCGTTTCCATGTCCATCACGGAGCCTTTCAACATTTCAATGGCGAGTTCGTGGCGCACCTGGTTGAGCACATCGCCGTAGGAAGAGCCCGACTCTTTCAAATGGCGTTGCAGTGTCCGTGGGTGGATATTCAATTCCGAACAAATCGTGTCCAGTGGCTCGGCCAGCAAACTCAGCCGGGATTTCAGCAAGCGGCGGATTCGCCGGTCCAGTGTGGTTTCTTCCACCTCGGGCAGCAGGCGGTTCAAGATGACTGCTTGCGCCTTCAAGTGCGCCGAAGGGATGCCACCCGGCAACGGCACATCCAGTGCCGAGGCATTGGTGATGAGGCGATTCAACGGTCGGGAAAACAACACGTCGGCCTGCAGCAATTGTTCATATTCCGACACCGCAGCCATGGGGGCATGGCGAAACTCCACCCGCCGCACCAGCGAACCTTGAGGGCTTAACAAGCGCACAAACTTCAGCACCGCGGCCATGGTCGATTCCACAAAGCCGGGCAGGTCGTTGTACACACCGGCGGGGTCCATCACCTTCACTTCCAGCGCCACTTCAGGGCCCTGTATTCGGGTTTCAAATTGAAGGTTGGGATGCAACAACTTGGGCGCCCAGTCCAGCACTTGCATGGCCTCTTGCGGGGTGGATGCACTGGTCACAAAGGTGGCCAACTCGGGCAAGCCGTCAAAATTAAATGAATCGCCAAACACCAGCGGAAAATGGTGTTTGGGCTTGCGGGCCTCCACGGCTTTGAAGAGGGCCGAAAAACAGGGCAGTGACATGCGCCGCCGTGGGTCACCGCTCATGTCGATGTCCAGTTGCAAGGCTTGCATCACTTCATTGAGGTCAATGTCGCAACGGCGCGCAGCATTGGCCAAGCTCGCAAGCATTTGAAAGTTGATGGTTTCCACCCGATCTCCCTATGTCGGAAATTCCGCACTCTGTCGTTATTTCTTCCTTTTTTGTCATTTCAAATCATAGCGTGTGTTGTGGGCATTCGGTAATCTTTATTCCACCAAGCAGTCGGAGGCAGCGATGACAACAACATCATTCAAAGAAGACATTGTGGTTCGCAAGGATTTGGATTTCGGTATTACCGATGGAGACATTCCACGCTACTGGATGGACGGGGATGCGTTCAAGACCCGCGTCATTGACGGTGTGCAAATGAGCTTCCCCGATGGCGAGCGCTATTTCATTTCCAGCGTGCGCAACTTTAAAGACAAAATCACCGACCCTGAATTGTTGAAAGCGGTGAAAGACTTTTCCTTCCAGGAAGGTCAACACGGCAAAGTGCACACCGACTACAACAAGCGCCTGAAAGAGCAAGGCGTGCCGGTTGATAAAATGCTGAAAGTGATCAACAAGATTATGAACGGCCGTTTGGAGCGGATGTCACCCGAATATAACTTGGCCATGACTGCCGCCTTGGAGCATTTCACCGCCATGATGGCCGAGATGTTTTTTGCCCGCAAGGAAGTGATGGCTGGTGCGGACCACCGTGTGCGCGCCATGTTGGCTTGGCATGCGATTGAAGAAATGGAACACAAAGCCGTGGCCTTTGATGTGCTGCAAAAAGTGGCCAAGGTGGGTTACTTTAAACGTTGCCTGGCCATGGCCCATGCCATGTTCAACTTCACCCTGCACACCCTGATTTTCACCTGGGTGATTTTGGGCACGGATGGCTTCAAGGGCTGGACCCGAGTCAAGATGTACGCCAAAGGCCTGGTGTGGTTGTTGGGTCCCAAAGGTTTGTACAGCAGCTTGCTGCCCAAACTGCTGAACTACTTCAAGCCCGGTTTTCACCCCTGGCAGGACCCCACCGTGCACAACTATGGTGTGTGGCTGGACACCTTCAACAAGACTGGCAACCCCGTGCTGGCGGGTGAGGCGATGTACGCCGCGGCGCATTGAGGTGTGTTGAATGCGCGGTGCCACGCCCCCAGCAATGCCGGTGTGCCCGGCGCCGAACAGTCAGCCCACCGATCGGTTTGACCCGCAGAGCATTCGAACACACGGACCGAGATGTTTGAGCCACACAGTGGCGAGTTATCGGTCCGGTTCGAGATGCAAGGGTCAACCTTTACTTTCGGGGGGCGTTCGGCTCGGGCTGCGGGCGTTGCTGGGGGTGCCTACAAAGGCACGGGCCCTAACGACTAATGCACCACCCGCTCAAACGTAAATTCCCCGTCTTTGAAATCCACCGGCACCACATCATTCGGGCCAAACCGGCCTTCCAGAATCATGCGGGACACCGGGTTTTCAATCAGCTGCTGAATGGCACGCTTCAAGGGTCGAGCACCATACAGCGGGTCGAAACCGGCCTTCACCACCTCGTTGATTGCGGCATCGCTCACATCCAGCCCCATGTCGCGGCTGGCCAACCGGCTTTGCAAGCGGGCCAGTTGAATGCGTGCAATATTGGCAATGTGCGCATTGTCCAGCGCATGGAACACCACCAACTCATCCACACGGTTGATGAATTCCGGGCGGAAGTGTTGGCGCACCTCATTCATGACAGCCGCCTTGATGAGTTCGGGCTCTTGCCCGGCCATGCGTTGAATCTCATGTGAGCCGAGGTTGGAGGTCATCACGACCACGGTGTTTTTAAAGTCCACCGTGCGGCCTTGGCCGTCGGTCAGTCGACCATCGTCGAGCACCTGCAACAATATATTGAACACATCGGGATGGGCCTTTTCCACCTCGTCCAGCAAAATCACGCTGTAGGGTTTGCGCCGGACCGCCTCGGTCAAATACCCGCCCTCGTCATAACCCACATACCCGGGGGGCGCACCCACCAAGCGGCTCACGCTGTGCTTCTCCATGAATTCGCTCATGTCGATGCGAATGAGGTGGTCTTCTGAATCAAACAGAAAACCAGCCAGCGCTTTGCACAACTCGGTTTTGCCCACGCCGGTGGGGCCAAGGAACAGAAATGAACCCAGGGGCTTGTTGGGGTCAGACAAGCCAGCCCGTGAGCGGCGAATGGCGTCACTCACCAGGCGCACGGCTTCATCTTGCCCCACCACGCGCTGGTGCAGCACGTCTTCCATCTTGAGCAGCTTTTCGCGCTCGCCCTGCATCATCTTGCTCACTGGAATACCAGTCGCACGGCTCACCACTTCCGCAATTTCCTCGGTGCCCACTTGGGTACGCAGCAATCGGTTGGGCTTTTTCTCGCCACTTTCCGTGTCTTTCACCGCATTCAGTTGCGCTTCCAATTGGGGGAGTTTGCCGTACTGCAACTCCGATACTTTTTGCCAATCGCCCTTGCGCTTCAGCGCTTCGATGTCAGCGCGAATGTGGTCGATCTCTTCCTTGATGGCCGCACTGCCCTGCACGGCCGCTTTCTCGGCCTTCCAGATTTCATCGAGGTCGGCATACTCTTTTTCAAGGCGGGCAATTTCTTCCTCGATCAGGGCGAAACGCTTTTTCGAGGCCTCGTCCGATTCCTTCTTGACCGCTTCACGCTCAATTTTGAGCTGAATCAATCGACGGTCCAGTTTGTCCATTTCCTCCGGTTTGGAGTCAATTTCCATCTTGATGCGCGCGGCCGCCTCGTCAATCAAGTCGATGGCTTTGTCGGGCAGAAAACGGTCGGTGATGTAGCGGTGGCTCAGTTCGGCTGCGGCCACAATCGCGGGGTCAGTGATGTCCACGCCGTGGTGCAACTCATAGCGTTCTTGCAAGCCACGCAAAATCGCAATGGTGCTTTCCACCGAGGGCTCGCCCACCAGCACTTTCTGAAAACGGCGCTCCAGCGCGGCGTCTTTCTCGATGTACTTCCGGTATTCGTCCAGCGTGGTGGCACCAATGCAATGCAACTCACCACGGGCCAGTGCAGGCTTCAACATATTGCCGGCGTCAATGGCCCCCTCGGCCTTGCCTGCACCCACCATGGTGTGGATTTCATCGATGAAAACGATTGTTTGACCCTCGTCGGCTGCGATGTCTTTCAACACCGCTTTCAGGCGTTCTTCAAACTCACCACGGTATTTGGCACCGGCCAGCAGAAGGGCAATGTCCAACACCAACACACGCTTGTTTTTGAGTGTGTCGGGCACCTCGCCATTCACGATTCGCTGTGCCAAACCTTCCACAATGGCGGTCTTGCCCACACCGGGTTCACCGATCAGCACCGGGTTGTTTTTGGTTCGGCGTTGCAAAATTTGAATGGCCCGGCGAATTTCATCGTCGCGGCCAATCACCGGGTCGAGCTTGCCCTGCCGTGCGCGCTCGGTCAGGTCGATGGTGAATTTTTTGAGGGCCTCCCGTTGACTCTCGCCCTCTGCATTGTCCACCGATGCACCACCCCGAAGCTGCTCAATGGCCGTGCCAAGATTGTTGGCATTCAAGCCCGCCTCTTTCATGGCGCGGGCAACGCCAGTGCTTTCGTGCAGGCAGGCCAACAAAAACAATTCGCTGGCAATGTATTGGTCACCGCGCTTTTGGGCCTCTTTGTCGGTCAGGTTGAGGGCAGCCTGGAGTTTGCTGCTGATCTGGATTTGCCCTGCATTGTTGGCCACCTGTGGCAGGTTGTTCACGTCCTGTTCCAAGGCCTTTTGCAGTACGGCTGGGTTTCCGCCGGCCTTGCTCACCACGCCACGAATGGACCCGTCGCCCTGACGCAACATGGCCAGCAGCACGTGGGCAGGCTCAATGGTGGGGTTGTCCTTACCGACGGCCAAGCTTTGGGCATCGGCCAAGGCTTCCTGAAATTTGGTGGTCAGTTTGTCCAGTCGCATGTGTAAACCCTTTTTTAATCAAATTGAGTCAAAATGCAGGTGCATTCCATCATGAGCCAGACATGTGGGCGCACGGATGTATTTCAAGAGCTTATGCTTTTTCAGACCGAATGCCTTGACCTGAGTCAAGCAGATTATTTAACCGGCCAGCCATGCAAATCAAACAACTGCAAATTGCGTACGCACCCGAACACGACCGCCTGCTGTTGAGAATCAACTCGGCCGATCATCAAGAGGTGCGTTGCTGGTTGACCCGCCGCATGGTGAACATGTTGATACCCAGCCTGGACGACATGATGGCAACCTTGCTATCCAGTGACCGACCACTGAACGACGTGGGTCGCAAGGCGCTGTTGGACATGAGCCGAGAGGTGTCGCTGTATTCGGCAGATTTTTCAACGCCCTTTCAGGACAAGGAAACGGATACACCCCTGGGTGCCGAACCCCTGCTGATTACCCAGATTGAATTGCGGCCAGGCGGGGAAGGCCCCACCGAAGAGCTGGTGTTGAAACTCTGCGCCTCATCGGGCAAGGGGTTTGAGATGCGAATGGCCGAACAGCTGCAGCATGGGTTCGCCGACCTCTTGATTCGCACCTGTGCTCAAGCGGAATGGGGACTGCATTTCAAGGGCACGTCCAGCATCATCGAGCGGCCGGAGAGCAAACATTTGAATTAATTTGCCAAATCGGCGATGTCAGGCAGTTTCTCGAGCTTTGTTGACGGGTGCTTGAATGGCCCCCGACTGCAAGGCCTCACGAACCAACCACAGTCGATCCTGCCCCCAAGTGCACATCTTTCCGACTCGGAAAGAAGGCACCCCCCACAAGCCCATCTGGAACAGCTCATGGCGATTGGCCTCAGCCACCATGCGCCAATGATCCTCCTGCAACGCTTGCTGGGCACGTCGCCAGTTCAACCCGGCGCGCTCCACGATCTGACACAGTCCACGGTCGCTACCAGCGTCCAAACCCTCAGACCAAACCCCTTTCATGAAGGACAACACGTACGCCTGCCCCCGACCATGGCGCTCGGCAAACGGAATCAGCGCCAAGCCACGTTCGGCTGGGCGCCCCACCGGATCATTCAAACGGCCAAACGGGATGCCATGAAAACGCGCCTCCCGTGCTGTGTCGTGTGCAATGTACTGGCGCTTGTTTTTGGGTACAGGTAAGCCCCGCATGACCATGGGCAACACATACTTCAAATTGACTTTGGCGCCGCTCAAGCGGGCCAGTTCAAACACGCGAGGCGCCACAATCGCCGAGTACGGGCTGCGAAATGAAAAATAAAAATCAATGGGGGGCGGATCGCTGCAGGCAAAAGGCTCTGTAGGGTCGGTGTCTGGTTGGCACAGAAAATCACGGTGACCGAAAGTGCCCACATTTTCCAAATGGAGCCCTTTGAGACGCGTTTCAAGGTGATGCAAACGGTCCAACCCCCAGTACCATTCCCCTTCGTAATACAACATGCCACCCAGATAATGGCCCCACGACTCACGCAAACGGTCGGACTGGGCCAGATGACTGCGAAGCTCCGCCTCAGAACCTTCATCGGTTCCCAAGGTTTCTTCTGACAACTGATTGGTCCACAGACAGCGGCCCAACTCATGGGCCACCGACAAAAACTCCAGCGGGCGACCCACGGTAGTCAACACACTGCGCTGAACAGCGCGGATTAGTGCTGCATTGGGCTGTTGACCTGGGTTGGTATATGCCAAACCATGCCGGTTGGCCAGGCGTTGCGCATCCTGGCGACTGAATTGCTCCAGTTTGGCTCGCTCGGGGGCGGATGCTGAGTCTGGTGGACTACACACATGGATGGACAACTCAATGGCATACCGCTTCAGCAAGCTGGGTAACACCTGAACCAACAGTGCGCTGTAGGGGTCGTCGACTTGGTGAAAGTAATGCACGGTGTGGGGGCGCCCCTGCTTCAGGCGCAACACCTCGGCCTTGGCCCGCTTGCGGTGGAGGGTTGCCTCGGAAAACACGCGCTCGGTGATGGCAGGCATCAACAATGATTTGATGGACATGGCGGGCCATTGGGTCAGTGGACTGACGCCAATGTGCCATTTTTATTTACACATTGTCAACATAGAAAAAAAGGGGGCCCTCAATCGCTGGTCAAAAACAGGCTCTGAACATCGTTCAAAAAGCGAAACCCCAACGCGGTGGGCTTCAAAATGCCGGGTTGGGAGTCCATCAGCCCCTTCTTCAAGGCG
Source organism: Limnobacter sp. (assembly GCF_036405155.1). Lineage (GTDB taxonomy): Bacteria > Pseudomonadota > Gammaproteobacteria > Burkholderiales > Burkholderiaceae_B > Limnobacter. The sequence continues at coordinate 851,908 of NZ_DASWYD010000006.1, forward strand.
TGGCGAAGGCCACGCTGCAAATCACTCAGAGGCCGGCCACAACGTTCCACAAACCACTGCTCGGGTGCGCCCTCCATCAGGCGCAATGCGTTCAGCATGAATTCAAAAGGCAGTTCTTGGGTGGACAGCGTTTGTGAGGCCAGGCCGTCTCCCTGCCCCTCAAGCCATGCTTGCATGTAACCCTGGGGGTTGCGCGGGCGGGTTTCCCGTTCAATTCGGTTGGGGTAGCTGATTTTTGCATGGGCGCCAGCACCAATCCCCAAGTAATCGCCAAACCCCCAGTAATTGAGGTTGTGTTGGCAACGGTGGCCGGGTTTTGCAAAGGCGGAAATTTCGTACCGCTCATAACCAGCCTGCGCGGCCAAGTTGTGCACAGCATCCTCAATGTCGGCCAAAGTGTCGTCATCGGGCAATGGGGGTGGATGCTGCGCGAACAGGGTGTTGGGCTCCATGGTCAGTTGGTAGAGGCTGAGGTGGGTGGGACCCAACTCGATGGCTTGGGCCACATCGCGCTTGGCTTGCGCCTGCGTTTGGTGGGGCAAGCCATACATGAGGTCAACATTCACCTCATCAAACAATTGAACCGCAGCGGCGACGGCCTGAACGGCTTGGTCGCCACTGTGAATTCGGCCCAAGGCCTTCAAATGTGTGGTGGAAAAACTTTGTACCCCAATCGACAAGCGTGTAACACCGGCTTCACGAAAACCACGAAAACGCTCAAGCTCAAAGGTACCGGGGTTGGCTTCCAACGTGATTTCACCGCTTTGCGGCATGCCCAACCGGGCCCGCACAGCGCCCAGCAGTTCGTCAATCAACTCAGGTGCGAACAACGATGGCGTGCCCCCACCGATGAACACGGAATACAACTTGCGGCCCCAAATTTTGGGCAACTGCTGGTCGAGGTCAGCCAGCAGCGCAGCCAGGTAACGGCGCTGCAAGTCCATGGGCAAGGTGTCGGCTGGCTTAAACACCGCTTCCGATGAATGATCAGGCTCAAGACTTGAGCCTGACGAACGCACCACCGCCACCTCCCGGAATGGGCTTTGCGGGGCCAGGTGGCTGTTGAAGTCACAGTATGGGCATTTGCGCACACACCAAGGCAAGTGAATGTACAAGCCCAAGGGCGGCATGGCCGAAAATTGAAGTTCACCGGGCTTGAACACCCGCGACACCAAATTGAATGCCGTGGTGGCGCCCTGCCCTGTGGGTGTATCCACGTTAGACTGCCTTCGTGAGGTTCAAGCGCTGCTGCAGTTCCTGCAGCAAGGCCTGTGTGGCCTGTGCCCGGTGGCTGTACTGGTTTTTCTGTGCCTTGGGCATTTGCGCGGCGGTGCAGGCATGCTCGGGCAGCCAAAAGTGCGGGTCGTAACCAAACCCATGCTCGCCCCGCGGTGTGTCCAATACCTCGCCCCACCACATTTTTTGTGCAACCGTGGGGGTTGGGTCATCGGCATGGGCCACCCACACCATGGCGCACACAAAGTAGGCCCGGCGGTCCATGATGCCCTTCAGTTGCTCAACCAAACAGGCATTGTTGTTGGCATCGCTTTTTTCACGCCCAAAGAGGGTGGCATACCGGGCAGACAACACACCCGGTGCGCCCTGTAAAGCGGGCACGCACAAACCCGAGTCATCGGCCAGTGCCGGCCGCCCGGTCAGGCGGCTGGCATGTCTGGCTTTGGTCAAGGCATTTTCGATGAAGGTGTGGAAGGGCTCTTCCGCATCGGGCACACCCAGCTCGCCCTGCGCCACCCACTCAATGCCCCATGGGGCAAACAGGTCTTGAAATTCCTTCAGCTTGCCTTTGTTGCCAGAGGCCAATACCCACGCCTGGTCAGCCACCACCATGTCACTCACCCGCCAGTGCCGCTTTTTGCAAACGAACCAACTCGGCAATGCCTGCAGCAGCGCTGTCCAGCATGCCGTTCAATTCGCCACGGCTAAATGCCGCACCTTCGGCAGTGCCCTGCACTTCGACAAACCCGCCGGCTTCCGTCATGACCACATTCAGATCGGTTTCGCAGTTGGAGTCTTCATCGTAATTCAGGTCGAGCACCACCTGGCCATTGACCACGCCCACCGACACCGCCGCCACAAATTGGGTGATGGGGCTTTCAGCCAATGCACCACTTTTCAGCAGAGAGCCCACGGCATCGGCGACAGCCACCATGGCACCCGTAATGGACGCGGTGCGGGTACCCCCATCGGCCTGAATCACATCGCAGTCAATTTTCAGCGTGCGCTCGCCCAGCTTGTTCAAATCAACCGCCGCACGCAGGGCGCGGCCAATCAGGCGTTGAATTTCCTGTGTGCGGCCACTCTGCTTGCCTTTGGCCGCCTCACGGTCCATGCGGGAATGGGTTGAGCGGGGCAACATGCCATACTCGGCCGTCAACCAGCCCTGGTTTTGGCCTTTCAAAAAGCCGGGGACTTTGTCTTCCACCGAGCAGGTGCACAACACATGGGTGTCGCCAAAGCGCACCATGACAGACCCCTCGGCATGTTTGGTGTAATGGCGTTCAAGGGAGACGTGGCGCAGCGCTTGGGGGCTGCGGCCATCGAGGCGGGGGCTGCTCATGAATACTCCGGCTTTTCAATGTGGATGAATTGTACGAATTATCCCCCATCTTCCAGGCCCAAATCCAACTGCGCGGCAGACTGGGCTGCGGAACGCGCGCCCGGTTTGGCCTGCTGCACAGGGTGTGCAGCCTCCTCAACCGTCAACAAATGGCTGGCCTTGATGCCCAACAAGCGGATGTTGGCGCGGGCGCCGTGGGGGGTGAAGGGGATTTTTTTCAAACATTCCCGAGCAGCCTGCACCAAGGATTCAGCTGTGCCATGCGCCTGCCCGGTGGTGATGTCGCGGGTGAGGGACTTGAAATCCGCAAAACGCACCTTCACCCCCACTGTGCGGGCCAAGCGCTGCTTGCGATCCAGGTCCTTGGCCAGTTTCTCGGCCAGGTGCAGCAAAATCTGGGTGAGTTGGTCGCGGTCTCGCCGCACGTGCATGTCCTGCTCGAAGGTGGTCTCGCGGCTAATGCTTTTGGGCTCGGAGTACAGGGTTACCTCGCGGTCGTCCCGTCCGTGGGCACTGTGGTGCATCCACAGGCCATACGTATCGCCAAAGCGGGCCTGCAATACATCCACTGGTTGAGCTGCCAGGTCCGCAATCGTTTGCACATTCATCGCATGCAGTTTTTCCTGTGCCTTGGGACCGATGCCATTGATTTTTCCCACCGACAAAGGCCAGATGATGCTACGGAACTCCTCGGGTCGAACAATGGTGAGCCCATGGGGCTTGCGCAGGTCTGAGCAAATTTTTGATGTCAGTTTGTTCTGGGACAAACCAATGGAACAGGTCATCCCGCCGGTTGCTTCAAACACCGCTTGCTGCAACTGGCGCGCCAATTGCTCGGCTGCGGCGTAGTCACCGCCCGTTTGCTCGCTCAGGTCCAAATAAATTTCATCAATCCCACGGTCTTCCAGCAAGGGGGCGAGTTCGCGCACAGCCGCTTTAAAACGGCGTGACTGGGTTTTGTACCACTCAAAATCGGCCGGCAACAAAATAGCCTGTGGTGCAAGTTTGGCCGCTTTCATGGTGGGCATGGCCGAATGCAAGCCCAAGGCACGGGCCTCGTAATTGGCGGTCGTGAGCACGCCACGGCCGGCGTACTGGCCCAGCGTGGGAAAGGCCTGCCCAGGCAGCGGCTTCAAGCCGCGTGGCCCACCCACAGCGACAGGCAAGCCCTTCAGGGCCGGGTTGCGCACCAGCTCGGCGTTGGCATAAAACGCATCCATGTCGAGGTGGGCGATGATTCGTCGGGCTAACTCCACAAGGCTTCCAGAGAACATCTGCACGAACAGTTTACAATCCCTCCAACATCCACACGGCCATGTGCCATTGAACCGAGCCAATCCGATGAGCAAGCAACCCGGCAAAAACACCGCCAGCATCCACAGCATGACCGGCTTTGCCAACGTGCAAAAAACCACCCGTGCAGGCACGCTCAGCATGGAACTGCGCAGCGTGAACTCCCGCTTTCTGGATTTGAACTTCCGCATGCCCGACGACCTGCGCCTGTGCGAACCCCTGGTCCGAGAAAAACTGATGGCCAGCCTGTCGCGCGGCAAGGTGGAGTGCCGCATCTGCTGGGGCCGTGCCGAAGGCGAAAAACGCATTCCGCAAGTGGACCTCGCCCAAGTGCAAATGCTGGCTGAGCTGGAATCCAGCATTCAGTCGGTGCTGCCACGGGCCAACGGCTTCCGGATTACCGAAATTTTGAATTGGCCTGGCGTGGTGGAAGACAACAGCCTTCAAGGCGATGAGCTGCTGGAAACCGTGAGCCAATTGTGTGACGAGGCCATTGATGCGCTGAAAGCCACCCGCGAACGGGAGGGCGCTCAATTGGCAGCTGTATTGAATGAGAAAATTGATGGCATGGAAGGCGTGCTCAACAGCCTGCTGCCCCAATTGCCGGAATTCTTGGCCCACTACGAAGGCAAAATCCGCGAGCGCATGACTGACATACTGGACAAGGTGGTGCAAAACAGTGCCAGCCACTTGAAGGTGGAAGACCTGGAAGACCGCATCAAGCAGGAAGTGGCCTTGCACAGCGTGCGCATTGATGTCAAAGAGGAAATGGACCGATTGAACACCCACTTCACCGAGGTGCGCCGCATTTTGAAACAGGGTGGCGTGGTGGGCAAGCGACTGGACTTTGTGACGCAGGAACTGAACCGCGAGGCCAACACCTTGGGCAGCAAAGCCCATGCGATTGCGCAAACCCAGGCCTCCATTGACCTGAAGGTGCTGGTGGAGCAGTTTCGCGAACAAGTCCAGAACATCGAATAAGGCTGTTTCAAATGAACCAACTCGCACAACCCTCGGCCCAACCCCACTATGCCGGTAGCCTGTTTATCGTCAGTGCGCCTTCGGGTGCCGGGAAATCATCCCTGGTCAAGGCGCTGCTGAGTGAGGTGGATGGCATCGGCCTGTCGATTTCCAACACCACACGCCGCCCTAGGCCGGGTGAACAGGACGGGGTGGACTACCACTTCATTTCCGAGCATCAATTTGAGGCCATTCGGGACCAGGACGGCTTTCTGGAATGGGCCCACGTGCATGGCAATTACTACGGTACCTCGCGCCAGTGGGTGGAGGGCCAAATGGCCACCGACCGGGACGTGCTGCTTGAAATTGATTGGCAAGGCGCCGAACAGGTGGTGCGCAAGGTGAGCAATGTGGTGTCCATTTTTATTTTGCCGCCCAGCCTTGAAGAGCTTGAGCGACGCTTGCGTGGGCGCGGAACCGATGCCGAGGAAGTGATTTTGAAGCGAATGGGCGCCGCACAATTGGAAATCGAGCAGGCTCGACGCTTTGATTATGTTATCCTTAACGACAATTTCGATCAGGCTCTGCTGGAGCTGAAATCCATTGTTTATGCCGCACGGTGCCGCTTTAACCAGCAAATGGCCCGCCACGGCGAACAACTCAAAAGTATTGGACTGTAAGGAACCCACGATGGCCCGCATCACCGTTGAAGACTGCCTGAAACGCATCCCCAACCGCTTCGAAATGGCCCTCTCAGCCACCTACCGCGCACGCATGCTGGCCCAGGGCCACACGCCCAAGGTAGAAGCCGGCAAGGACAAACCCACGGTCACAGCCCTGCGTGAAATCGCGGCTGGTGAAGTGGGTGTGGAAATGCTCAAACGCGTGCCCATCTAAGTTTTTCAGGTTAAACGTCACACAAGCCCGAGACCACCATGGCTCGGGCTTTGTGCTTCTGGAACACCCCTCATTAATTGATTGCACCACCCATCACACCCCCGTGAACACCAGCACCCATTCCCTACTGGACATCCGTTTTGCCTCAACCAAGGCAGTGGCTTTTGTGTTGAAACCAGCCCCCCAGGCTGAATTGCTGGAGGCCGTGCGCAAACGGCTGGGCCCAACACCCGGCATTTACAGTGCTGAAACCACCCTGCTGGACCTCAGTGCCTTCACAGCCGAACAACTGACAGAATATGGCATCGACCTGACAGCATTTGCCAGCCTGTTCAAAGAAGCCGGTGTGCATTGGGTCGAATTGCGCGGTACGGCCACCGGGCTGGAAGACCAGGCCGAAGCCCTGGGTATTCGATTTGAGGCAGGCGCTGAGTACACTCAAACCCATGCAGCGCCCCAACCGGTTGAAACAAACAGTGAGGAACCCAGCGGAGCGGATGTCACTGCGGCAGAGCCAACCAGCCCTGAGAACCAGGACACCAACGCCCGCAAAACCCTGGTGATTGAGCAGTCGGTGCGCAGCGGTCAAAAATTTTACGCACAAGGCGCTGACCTGGTCGTGATGGGCCAAGTGTCTGCCGGTGCCGAGGTGATTGCCGATGGCAACGTGCATGTCTACGGTGTGCTTCGAGGCCGCGCCCTGGCGGGTGCTGCCGGTGACCGCGATGCCCGCATCATCTCCACCTGCTTCGAGCCGGAACTGGTGGCCGTGGCAGGTTACTATTTAACTTTCGAGGGCGGTTTCCCTGAAGACAACCGTTCCAAGCCCACACTCGTTTATTTAGATCAAAGCCAAGAGCAGGCCAGCCTGAAACTCAAGGCCCTCAACATCCGCTAGGAGAACTTTTCGTGAGTCGAGTCATTGTTGTCACATCCGGTAAAGGTGGCGTCGGAAAAACCACCACCAGCGCAAGCTTTGCGTCTGGACTGGCCCTGCGTGGCTTTAAAACTGTCGTGATCGATTTCGACGTGGGCCTGCGCAACCTCGACCTCATCATGGGCTGCGAACGCCGCGTGGTGTACGACTTGGTGAACGTCATCAATGGTGAAGCAACCCTGCAACAAGCCTTGATCAAGGACAAACACTGCCCGATGCTGTCCATTTTGCCGGCCTCGCAAACCCGCGACAAAGACGCGCTGAGCGAAGAAGGCGTGGAAAAAGTGATCAAAGACCTGTCCGAGATGGGTTTTGAATACATTGTGTGCGACAGCCCGGCCGGTATTGAACGCGGTGCAGTGATGGCGTTGACCTTTGCAGACGAAGCCATTGTGGTGACCAACCCGGAAGTGTCGTCCGTGCGCGACTCGGACCGCATCATCGGCATTTTGCAAGCCAAAAGCAAACGCGCCAAGGAAGGCGGCGAACCTGTGAAGGAACACCTGCTGATCACGCGTTATTCGGCCAAGCGGGCCAACGATGGCGAGATGTTGAGCCACACCGACGTGGCAGACCTGCTGCGCATTCCGCTCTTGGGTGTCATTCCAGAGTCTGAAACGGTGCTGCAGTCGTCCAACCAGGGCATGCCGGTGATTCATGCCGAGAACAACGATGCGGCTGAAGCCTACCAGGACTGCATTTCACGCTTTTTGGGCGAGACCAAACCCCTGCGTTTTGTGGACTACGAAAAGCCTGGCCTGCTCAAGCGCCTGTTTGGAGGTTAATGGCCATGTCCCTCCTCACGATGCTGTTTGGCGAGAAGAAGAAATCCGCCAGTGTTGCAAAAGAACGACTGTCGCTGATCATCGCCCGGGAACGGGTGGACACCGACGGTCCTGACTTTCTGCCCCAAATGCGGGACGAATTGATGCAGGTGATTGCGAAATACGTCAAGATCAACCACGACGACATCAAGTTTAATCTTCAAAAACAAGGCAATATGGAGATGCTTGAAGTGAATATCGTGTTGCCGGATCAGAAGTAAATCCGTCACAATAGACTTCCGAAGGTGTTGTAGGTTTGAATGGGGTTGATGCAAGCCAGAGAGTTACATTCTGAAACCAATCCATCAGCTGCTCGACCCGGTGTCGTGTCCGGTGTGGTCTCCATCGCCCAGTTGATTGGGGCCGCCTCGGCTTACCTGCCAGAGGCGGAGATCAAACGCGTCCGCGAAGCCTACAAATTTTCTGACTCCGCACACCTGGGCCAGTTCCGGGCCACCGGCGAACCCTACATCACCCACCCCATCGCCGTGGCCGAGCTGTGCGCCAGTTGGCGACTGGACAGCCAAGCCATCCAGGCCGCCCTGCTCCATGACGTGATGGAGGATTCGGGCGCAACCAAAGACGACCTCATTGACCGGTTTGGGCCCGCCGTGGCCGACCTGGTGGATGGCTTGTCCAAACTGGACAAGATGGAGTTTTCCTCGCGCGAAGAGGCGCAGGCTGAAAACTTCCGGAAAATGCTGCTGGCCATGGCCCGCGACTTGCGGGTGATTTTGGTGAAACTGGCCGACCGCCTGCACAACATGCGCACGCTGGACATCATGAGTCCGTCCAAGAAGCGTCGCATTGCCTTGGAAACCCTGGAGATTTACGCGCCCATTGCCCACCGGCTGGGTTTGAACGAAATTTTCCGGGAACTGCAAGACCTCAGCTTTAAACACGCCTTCCCCATGCGTTACCAGGTGCTGCGCAAAGCGGTGTTGGCCGCGCGGGGCAACCGCCGTGAGGTGGTGGGCAAAATTCTGGAAGCGGTCGAAAAGTGCCTGGGCGATGCAAAAATTGAATGTCAGGTGTATGGCCGGGAAAAAGCGCTGTTTGGCATTTACCGGAAAATGATTGAAAAGCGCCTGAGCTTTTCGCAAGTGCTGGACGTGTATGGCTTTCGCGTGGTGGTGAAAGACATGCCCACCTGCTACCTGGCGCTGGGCATGCTGCACCAACTGTTCAAACCGGTGCCGGGCAAGTTCAAAGACTACATCGCCATTCCCAAAGTGAATGGCTACCAAAGCCTGCACACCACCCTGCTGGGCCCGTATGGTACCCCGGTGGAATTTCAAATCCGCACGGAAGACATGCACCGGGTTGCCGAAAAAGGCGTTGCATCCCACTGGCTTTACAAGGGCGATGGCGACGGCTTGAACACCATTCAAACCCAAACCCACCGTTTGCTGCAAAGTTTGCTGGACATTCAGAACCAGACGGGAGACTCAGCCGAGTTTTTGGAACACATCAAGGTGGACCTGTTCCCTGACGCGGTGTACGTGTTCACGCCCAACGGCAAAATCATGAGCCTGCCGCGTGGAGCCACCGTGGTGGACTTTGCGTATGCGGTGCACACCGATGTGGGCAACCACTGTGTCGCAGCCCGCGTGAACCAGGTGATTGAACCTCTGCGCACGGTGCTCAAGAGTGGTGACGTGGTAGAAATCATCACGGCACCACACTCCCGCCCCAACCCGGTGTGGCTGGGGTTTGTCAGGTCTGGCAAGGCACGCTCTGAAATTCGGCACTACTTGAAGTCGATGAATACCGAGGAAACGGTGCGATTGGGCAACCGGCTGCTGGACCAGGCCTTGGAAGCCGACAACATCCGTTTGAATGAATTAAGCCAGGATGTGTGGGACCGGTTGATGAAAGACTCTCAGGTCAGCACCAAGGAAGAATTACTGGCCGACATTGGGGCCGGTCGTCGGGTGGCCCCGGTGGTGGCCCGCCGTGTGCTGATGGCGCTGGGCAAGGTGGACGCCCGGGTGGATGCACCGGCCTCGGCTGGTGGTCAGGTTCGTGCGCCCATCATTGTGCATGGTGGTGAGGGCATGTCGGTGCAAAGGGCCAATTGCTGCATGCCCATTCCGGGCGACGCCATCATCGGCTACGTGCGCAAAGGGTCGGGCCTCATCATCCACACCGATGAATGTGACAACGCCCGCAAGCAAATCCGCAAGGAACCCGAGCGTTGGACCGATGTGAAATGGGCAGAAGACATCACGCGACAGTTTGATGTGAATGTGGACTTGCAAGTGCTCAATGAAAAGGGCGCCTTGGCCACGGTGGCCGCCACCTTGAGCGACTTGGGGGCCAACATCACCAACCTGACCATGAGCGACGAAACCGCCAACCGCAAAGTGCTGCATTTCACCATCCAGGTCAATGACCGAATCCACTTGGCGCGTATTTTGATGGCCTTGCGACGGCTTGAATATGTGGAGCGCGTGGCTCGGGCCAAGGGCAAAACCTTTGTGAAAACGCGGATCCTTCACACACCTGGGTTGTGAGCACTGTCTGTTTTACTGACTCTTCCGGATATCGGTAGCCTGGGCCTCTCGATTGCCCCCGGTAACACCGCTCAACCGTGCCTGTTGGCATAGCCCCCAGCAACACCGGTAACCCGGTCCGAACGCCCCCCGAAAAGTAAAGGTTGCCCCGCGCCTTCGAACCGTCCCGAGAACTCACCACTGCGTGGCTCAGACATCTCGGTCCGTGCGTTCGAATGCTCTGCGGGTCAAACCGATCGGGGGGCTGACTGTTCGGCGCCGGGCATACCGGTATTGCTGTGGGCATGGCACCGAGTCGCATAGCGGCCTGCGTGGTTCACCTCCCCTGCAGCGACAGTCAGGACAATCTGCAAAACCGTGACAAGCAGGCGCGGTGGGCACAGCCTTCCGGCTGGCCCAGAGGTCGATTCCCGACCGTGTTTTTTGGAGGGTCGACCTCAGCGGTCGCGAGGCCCAGGTTTTGAACAACAGATTGGCCGTCGCCAAGGGTGAGGGAACCGCGTGGTGCCGCGATTCAGAACGCGGTCAAGGGAGTGAATATGCTGGCGGCCATGCGCACACCGCCAAGGACGAAGGAACTGCGCAGCGCAGCTCACTCCACAACGTACCGAATTTCAACCACCTCAAGCTCGTCCGGCCCAGCCGGTGTCATCAGGCGAACGGTGTCTCCTTCCTTGGCCTTGAGCAGCGCTCGCGCCACGGGTGAAATCCAGCTGATGTGCCCCTTCGCCGGGTCGACTTCATCAACCCCAACAATCTTCACTGTGAGTTCGTCGCCTTTGCTGTTGATGTAGGTCACGGTGGCACCGAAAAATACGCTGTCCAACCCCTGCTGGGTCGCCGGGTCAACCACCTCGGCAATTTCGGTGCGTTTGGTCAGAAAACGAATGCGGCGGTCAATTTCCCGCAAGCGTTTTTTACCATAGAGATAATCGCCGTTTTCAGAACGGTCACCATTGGAGGCTGCCCAAGACACCACCGACACCACTTCGGGCCTTTCGATTTTCACGAGGTGTGTCAATTCGTCACGCATGCGGCGGTAGCCTTGTGGGGTGACGTAATTTTTTGCACCCACGGGCAGTGCAGCGGCGCCTTCTGGCGCATCGTCATCGTGCTCGGTTTCCGTCTCTTTGGTGAATGCCTTGCTCATGGTTTACAACACTGGACAGCATTTGCAGAAGTGTGCAGGATACCGTAAAGCGCCACGGCGTGGACAACAACAAAAGCCCCATGAATTCGACTGCGCAAAGCCCTTGCATACTGATTGTTGACGACAGCGAAGACGACTTTGTCCTGATAGCGCGGCAACTGCACAAAACCTGGCCAACGGCCAGCATCCTTCACGCGGCCGATGAGAAGACATTGGTGCATGCGCTGGAACAGCACGATGCCGATGTGGTGATCTGCGATTATTCCATGCCGGACCTGACGCATGACCATGCTGCAAACCTGCTTGAGCAGCACCGGCCCGGCACGCCACTGATATTGCTCTCAGGCATGGCCTCGGAAGCACACGGTATTGCAGCCATGCATGCGGGGGTTCGGGACTATGTCGAAAAGTCCAAGCCAGAACGGTTAGTGCCGGCCATACGCCGTGAGCTGGACACCTTGCGGCTTAAACGCGAAAAACATTTGCTGGAGCAGGCCCACCGACGGGCGGTTTACTTCGATGCGTCCAGCGGCTTTCTGAATCGGGAGGGCCTGCTGAAAGCGTTGTCCGGGCTGATGCTGAATAGCGCACAGGGACAAGACCTGTGTTTGTTCAGCATTCAATTGTCACGTCACCAAATGCGGGGCATGGAACTGGACCCGCGCGCGCGTCGCAACATGCTGGACAGGGTGGTGGGCCGCGTTCGAGAAGTGTTTCCCAACGATATTTTGTGCCGATGGTCGGACACTACTTTGGCGGTGGTCAGCAATGGATTTGACTGGGCGCACCCCGGTAGCGCCCTGCTGGAGCGCCTGTCAGCTGTGGAAGCCCATTTGAACAGACCGTTTCTGCTGGACAATATTTCGCTGCGGCCGCGCATGCGACTTGGTTTGGCGCGCCCAGGCCGGGATGGCACCCACGCAGCCGAACTGGTGACCCATGCACAGGCCGTGGCTGGTGTTCTTGAGCTGCGCTCATTTGAATTGCTGCGCGCTGTGGAAACCGAGGTACACAGCTTGGCGAAACGCCGCAGGGCCATTGAATTGGGCTTGGCCAAGGGCATTGAAAACCACCAACTGGTGCTGAACTTCCAACCCATTGAAGACCTGAAAACAGGCCAGGTTTGTGGCCTGGAGGCCTTGGTGCGGTGGACACACCCTGAGCTGGGCTTGATCATGCCCGGCGAGTTCATTCAGGTGGCTGAGGACACGGGCTTGATTGAGGCACTGGGCGATTGGGTGATTCGAACTGCAGCCCGGCAGGTAAAGGCTTTCCACGAGGCCGGTCATGTGTTGTGGTGCTCGGTGAACTGCTCAGTCGGCCAACTGATGAATCCGGATTTTCCGTCCAAAGCCGTGGCCAGCATCCGTGAAAGCGGTCTGGACACTCACTGGATTGAGTTTGAGGTGACCGAATCTGCAGCGATTGACCACATGGACAGCACGGTGGACGCTTTGAACCAACTGCGTGCGGCCGGCTGCTCAATCGCCATGGACGACTTCGGTACAGGTTATGCATCGCTCAACTACCTGCGCCAACTGCCCATGGACGTGCTGAAGATTGACAAGAGTTTTGTCAGCGACTTGCTGGACAGCCCATCGAGTCGAAAAATTGTGCAGGCCGTGATTGACCTGGCTCACGCCTTGAGCCTGGTGGTGCATGCAGAGGGCATAGAAACCGCCGAACAACGACAGGCCTTGGTGGACATGGGGTGCGACCGGCTTCAGGGGTATCTGTTCTCCAGACCCCTGAGTGCCGATGCGTTGCTGGCTTGGTTACATTAAACGCGGATGGCTGCGCGTCCACCGATTTTGGACAAATGCTCCAGCAGCCGTTTGGCAATTTGATTGAGTGGAACCACTTCATCGGCAGCACCCAAGGCAATCGCTTCACGGGGCATGCCAAACACCACACAACTGGCTTCATCCTGACAAATGTTGTAGGACCCGGCCTTCTTCATGTCTGCCATGGCCTGTGCGCCGTCCTTGCCCATGCCGGTCAGCATCACGCCAATGATGTTGCGGGGTGAGACTTCAGTTCCCGACTTGAACAACACCTCGACCGATGGCTTGTGGCGATTGACCGGCTCGCTGTCTTCCAGTTGGCAAATGTAGTTGGCGCCGTTTCGGCCCAGCTTCAGATGCTTGTCACCCGGGGCAACGTAGGCATGTCCCGGCAGCACCCGTTCACCATGCGTGGCTTCTTTCACGGTGATCTGGCACACTTGATTCAAGCGGTCCGCAAAGCTTTTGGTGAACCCGGCTGGCATGTGCTGCGTGATCAAAATGGCAGGCGAATCGGTGGGCAATTGTTCGAGAATCACGCGGATGGCTTCAGTACCGCCAGTGGATGAACCCATCAGCACCAGTTTTTCCGTGGCAGCAAACCGGTTACCCAAGGCCGCCGGGGCAATCACAGGCTTGGCGACTTCTGAGCCTGCCAGGGCAGCTGCAGATTTCTCGGGCAATTTGGTCAAACGATAACGGGCGGCATAGGCTGCGCGGATTTTGTCGGTGATTTCATTGGCGTAGTCCAGCATGCCCTGACTGATGTCGAGTTTGGGCTTGGTCACAAAATCCACCGCCCCCAGTTCCAGGGCTTTAAACGTGACGTCAGCGCCTTTGTCGGTCAAGGTAGACACCATCACCACCGGCGTGGGTCGCAAACGCATGATGCGCTCCAGGAATTCAATACCATCCATTTTGGGCATTTCAATGTCCAACGTAATGACGTCTGGATTCAATCGCTTGATGTGCTCTCGCGCAATGAACGGGTCGGGCGCTGTGGCCACGGTCTCCATGTCGGGTTGCGAATTGATGATTTTGGTCATCAAGTTGCGGATCAGGGCAGAATCGTCGACGACGACCACTTTGATCTTGCTCATGAGAATCCTTTAAAAAAATATCACTTCACCGTTGACCGGATCGGATTGAATTTGATCGCGATATTGACGTTCCTGACGCAGCGCAAGTTGGTCGGCACTGGCCACACGTTCTACACGCACCGCATTGGTTCGGGTGTTAAAACGAATGCGACGGCTGTTGGTTCCACCCAGGTCAGAGGCCAATACCCGAATCTTGTCCCTGCGCAAAAACTCGATCACGAATTGCGCATTGCGGCGGCCTACATGCTGGTTTTCCAGGGTGTTGGTCATGTTGGCCCCACCGAACACTTTGGCCACCAAATGTTCGCGCTTGGCGCCCATCATGAGCAGGTCGTTGATCACCCGTTCCATGGCGTACAAACCATACCGCAGGGGTTTGGTTTGATCAGTCAAAGCGGGCGCAACACTGGGAATGTCTGGCAACATGAAGTGGTTCATGCCGCCGATTTTTCGTTGAGAGTCGTAGATGCAAGCGGCAACACAGGAGCCCAGCAATGTGACAATCTCCACAGGGTCCCAGGACACACAGTGCTCGCCGGGCATGATGACCTTGCGATCGAGCGCCACCACCGCAGCATCAGGGCTGGCTGAAGGCGCTTGTGTGCGTTCTTCCCGCACGGGCGCGGTGTTCATGCACCCACCTGAATTCGGCCTGCAGCGGGTGTAGAACCATTGCCCTTGAAGGCTTTGTCATCGTTGACGACATACACTGTTTTGCCACGCAAGGTGAAATAGTCCCGAGCCATGGCAAAGTTCTCTGAATGGCCTGCATACAACAGACCACCCGGGTTCATCAGGGGTGCAAATTTCTTCAGGATTTGCATCTGCACGTCTTTTTCAAAATAGATCATCACATTGCGGCAAAAAATGACATCAAAACCTGGGCGAATGCTCCAGCTTTGGTCCATCAGGTTGACCTTGCGAAATGTGATCATGGCTTGCAACTCGGGGCGCACACGAATAAGGCCTTCACTGTCGCCTTTGCCCTTCAGGAAATACTTGCGAAGGATGTCCTGCGGAATTTTCTCCACCTGGTCCATGCGGTACACGCCCTTTTGACCGGTCTCCAACACTTTGGTGTCGATGTCGGTGGCCAGAATGCGCACGGGTGGATTCAGGCTGTTGAAGGCTTCCATGGCTGTTATCGCCAGGGTGTAGGGCTCCTCACCGGTGGAGGCAGCGCTGCACCAGATGTCGATGCGTGATTTGCCCGACAAACTTTGCAACTGGCTTTTCAGGATGTCGAAATGGTGGGCCTCACGGTAAAACGAGGTCAGGTTGGTGGTCAGCGAATTGGTGAACTGTTCCCACTCTGGATTGCTGGGGTTGTTTTCCAGAAAATCGAGATAGGCAGAGAACCGGTTTTGATTGCAGGCCCGCAGGCGACGGGCCAGGCGACTGTACACCATGCTTTGCTTGCTGGGTGCCAGAGAAATGCCGGCAATCTTGAGGATCATGCTGCGCACCCGCGCAAAGTCCGCCTCGGTGAAGTCAAACTCTCGGCTGGCCGCCTCATCCTGTTGAAGACTTTTGCCCACTGAACTGACCACCTGACGCGCACCGGTGATGAGACTGGACCCTTGCAGGTTTTTGGGTTCAAAGCGGGGGGGCGTTTGGTTCATGCCGAGCCTTTGTAGGGAAAACTGTTCAGGATGAAAAGAACCCACCTTTTTGTGAGTTCCCGACACTTGCATGTTCCGCTAAACTGCCTTCATGACAAGCCCGGATTAACACCTTGAAAGCGGGTTTGTTTCTGCTTTGGCGAGAACCGCCCAACACGCTGAAAAGCCCATGAGAGGCCAAACCAACAATGAACGAGAACAAGGGGCTGCCACCTTCCCTGCTCAACTTGAGCGGTTTTTCCGATGACGGATTGAAGGTGTTGGTGGTGGAGGACAATGACTCGGATTTTGAGTTGATGTGCTACCGACTGAAACAGGGTGGCCTGAAATACACCGCTGTGCGTGTGGATCGGCTGGAAGAGTTGAAGCAGAAGCTTCAGCATGAAGAATGGCAGGTGGTGATTTCTGATCACAACCTGCCCGGTTTCAGCTCGGAGGAAGCCTTGCGGGTTGTGCGGGATTCTGGCTTGGATATCCCGTTCATCATTGTGTCGGGCAGTATTGGTGAGCATGTGGCCGTGGACGCCATGCGCGCCGGGGCTGATGACTATTTGATGAAAGACAAGATGGCCCGGCTGGTGCCAGCCATTGAGCGTTCGCTGCGCGCGGCCAATGAGCGGCGCAACCTGGCGGCGGCTGAAATGGCGCAGCGGGAGAGTGAACGTCGGTTTGCAGCGATTGCTGAAAACATTCCCGGCATTATTTTCCAGATGGTGTCTGGGGCCGGTAAGGCCAAGCCCACCGTGCCTTTTGTCAGCGAAGGGGTGATTCGCCTGTTTGGTGTGCCACCCCGCAATTTTCTGGAAAATCCCCATTACTTCTTTGAACAGTTCGAGCCCGACGACGCCGCCCTGCTGTTTGAGGAATTGCTGAACCCGCCCGCCAATGACGAACCATTTGGCTGGGAAGGCCGGCTAAAACAACGCAAAGGACAGGACACCCGTTGGGTGTACCTAAGTGCCGTGGCCAAACCCAAAGGCAATATGGTGTTGTGGGATGGTGTGTTGCTGGACATTTCGGACCGAAAACACGCCGAGGAACGGCTGTTGAAGGCGCAGGTGGAACTGCGGCAGGTGACCACAGAGTTTGAAAAGCGGCGCGAACAGGAACGCGGTGCCATTGCGCGGGAAATTCACGATGACATGGGTGGATCGCTCACCAAATTGAAGGCCGACGTGGCGTGGCTGAACAAGAACCTGACAGCCGATGACGCCGTGCAAGAAAAGCTGGATGACATGCTGGAGTTGATTGAGCATTTGCTGGCCAGCAGCCAGCGGATTGCCAAAGACCTGCGCCCAGGCATTCTGGATTACGGCCTGATTCCCGCACTGGACTGGTTGGTGAAGGACTTCAACAAACGGTGTCAGGTTGCAGCACACTTTCGAAGCAATGTGGAAGACCTGGATTTGCCTGGGGAGGAAAAAACCGCCCTATTCCGCATTTTGCAGGAGGCATTAACGAATATAGTGAAACACGCGCAAGCGACCAGGGTTGATGTGGAGCTGTTTGTCACCGACAATGAATTGTCCATGGAGATTCGGGACAACGGCAAGGGCATCGACAACGCCGACAAGTTGAAAGAAACATCCTTCGGTTTGAGAGGAATGCAAGAAAGGGTCGCCGCATTCGATGGTTGGGTGGATGTGAGCGGAGCGATTGGACAAGGCACCACGGTGATGGTGTCCATTCCAAAGGGACATTCAGGGGAAGAGGCAGACGAATGATCAAAGTGTTGTTGGCCGATGACCACGCCCTGCTGCGTGGCAGTTTAAAACAGTTGCTGGAGGACACTGGCTACATTCAGGTGGTGGCCCAAGCCGGGGAATACTCGGAAATCATGAAGGCCATGACGGCCAACCCAACGGTCGAGCTGGCAATTTTGGACATTTCCATGCCGGGAAAAAATGGCGTGGATGTGGTGAAAATCCTGAAAGACAAATACCCAGCCTTGAAAATCCTGATGCTGTCCATGCACCCGGAAGACCAATATGCCGTGCGTTCGCTGAAAGCAGGTGCATCGGGCTACCTGACCAAAAACACCGCGCCGGAAAAACTCGTGGATGCGATTCAAGTGATTGCTGCAGGCCGGAAATACATCACACCAGAGTTGGCGGAATCACTGGCCAGCCACCTGACAGAAGACACTGAAAAACCCTTGCACAGCACCTTAAGTGACCGGGAATTCCAGACGATCCGATTGATTGCTGCTGGCAAGAAATTGAGCGAGATTGCGGAAGAACTGTCGCTGAGCCCCAAGACGGTGAGTGTGTACCGTGCGCGAATTCTTGAAAAAATGCGCATGAAAACCAATGGTGAATTGACGCGGTATGCGTTGGAGCATGGGTTGATTTAATGCAGCGGTGCAGTGCTGTAGTGGCGGTAGTGCGCTGCCAATTGGTCGTTAGAAGCACACTGGATGCGGCACTTCGCGTTCACACCCCTTGGCGACGGCCAATCTGTGCTTCAGGGGAGGTGAACAGCGCAGGCCGCCTGCACCGAGCCCCCCGCAATACCGGTGTGCCCGGGGCCGAACAGTCAGCCCGCCCGATCGGCTTGACCCGCACAGCATTCGAACACACGGACCGAGATGTTTGAGCCACGCAGTGGCGAGTTCTCGGTCCGGTTCAGAATGCGCGGGGCAACCTTTACATTCGGGGGGCGTTCGGACCGGGCCACTGGTGTTGCTGGGGGTAATCAAAAAGCACGGGCAACCGGTGTTGCTGGGGCAGTCAAAAATCACTGGCCACCGCTTTTGCGAAGGGACAATAAACAGACAGGGGCATTCCAGCCCCCGCCTTTACTTCAAGAAGCTGAACAAGCTCAACTGCGAGGTCGATGCAAAACTCTGCTGTGAGGCCTGCAACTGCAACTGACCTTGCGACAGTTCACTGATGGCCTTGGCATAGTCCAGTCCAACCGCCTCACCAGCCACTTTCTCCTGGTCCAGCGATGCAGCCGAGTTGATTTGCTCCAGCGTCTCGGCCTCACGCAAACGCACGCCCACTTTGGTTCGCGCCAGTTGCACCTGGTCAAACACGCCATCCAGCTCGGCCCGTTGGTCATCAAACGCTTTCTTGAAAGTGTCAGCCGGCGTAGCGCCCTGCTGCCCCCCCGGGTAACCGGGGTCGCGCAGATAAGAAATGGCTTGGCGCATGATGGCAAATGCATCGTTGCCCGTGTTGGGATTGTTGAACGCGTCGTAACCGGTGATGCTCAAGTCGATGTCACGCCCAGCCGATACCTGAATGCTGCGCCCTGTCACCGCCTGCATGGCGGCCTGTGTGGGCTGCTCCAGAAAACTGCCGGTCACAGCAGGTGGATTCGGCACCTGGTACGGCGCCTGATCCTGAAATGTGCCTGAAAACAGATAATTGCCATTGGGGTCTGTCCGGTTGGCAATGCCGCGCAATTCATCCATGCGCCCTTCCAGGTCGCGGGCCAGAATTTCTCGCTCAGCCGCACTCAGCGTTGGGTTGCCAGCCTGCAACATGGACTCCTTGATGCTGCTCATCACGTCACTGGCTGAGCCCAATGCGGTGTCCATTTGGCTCAACTGGTTGTTCACATAGGTGATGTTGGACTGAAAGCTGTCCAGCGTCTTGATGGCTGACTTGGCCCCCATGGCTGTGGACATGGCCAGCGGATCGTCCGATGGTTTGAGCACACGGACACCGGTGGCCAGCTGACCTTGCAGCTTGATGAGTTCACCCTGCTGTTTGGACATTCTGTCTGCGGTGATGCTGTAATACAGGTTGGTGCTTACGCGGTTAATCGCCATGGTTCATAGACTCCAGATCAGAACATTTCCAGGATTTGCTGGAACAGCTCTTTGGCCAGGGAAATGACTTTGCCCGAGGCCTGGTATTCCTGCTGATATTTGATGAGATTGGCGGCTTCCTCGTCCATGTTGACGCCCGACAAACCATCGCGACTTTCTGTCACCTGCTTGAGAACGGTGTCCCGCGCATCGGACGACACTTGCAATTCACGCGCTTTGTTGCCAACCCGGCTCACCAGTTGATTGAAGGCATCCGACACCGACACACCCGCCGCGTTGTTGCTTTTGTAAAGCGTGCGGGAGGTTTGCAAAGCGGCAATCGAACGAATGTTGTCGTTGTTGCCCACGCTGGGGTTGGTGGCTGACGATGCAGCCACTTCATTGGGGCGCGTAATGGCTGAACTCATGTTCAGTGCGGCGTCCCGCACGGGCATCAATGTGAAGGTATCGCCTTCCTGCGGCGTGGCATTGTCCAGCTGGAACTGGACCAGCGGCGCACCCGCCGGATCGCGAATTTCGTAGTAATCCCCAGCAGGGTCGGGCACCAGTGAAGCGGCCTGGAATGCGCCAGTGGAGCCCAATTCCCGATATTGCGGCTGCCCGCCAATGATGGTCACTTCGTAATCGGCGCCGCTGATTTTGGACAAGTCCACACTCTTGAACGTGATGTTGGTGACGTTGGTGGTGCTGTTGTTCACATTGGGAACCACACGCGAAATACCGCTCAACATGGAGCCAGAGCCAAATTTGAAAAGTGGATTGCCAGCATTGCCATCCAGGTCTACACCCGCGGTCTGAATGTTGTTGATGGCCTCGCCCACGCGGGCTGCCAGCAAGCCGACCGTGTTCTGGTACTGGTTCAATTCATTGTCACGAAAACTCAAATAACCCGCCAGTGCGCCCATGCCCAGCGTGTCTGCCTTCAGTGGAATCAACGTTTGCTGACCGTTCACCGTTTGGGTGGTGCCCACCAGCAAATTCTTGGGGTCAGATGGGTCCACCTGTGTACTCACCGGGAACTGGGTGGTTTTCACCACCAGCGGTTGTCCGTTGCCCAAAAACAGGTTAACCGAGCCATCGGCCATGTTCACTCGGGTGACTTGCACCTGTTGAGACAGGTCCATGATCAGCTTGTCCCGCTGGTCCATCAAGTCATTGGGTTGGCCGCCATTGAAGGTTTGCGAACCCGCCGCCACAATGCGGTCGTTCAACTGCGCAATTTGCGCCGTGGCATCGTTGACTTGGGCCACGGTGTCCTTCACACGCAGGTTGGTGGCATTGCGCAACTCATCCAACACACTGTTCAGTCCGTTAAAACGCCCTGCCAGGGAGTCGGCTGCCGACAAAAAGTTTTGTCGGGATGGAAGGTCGGCCGGGTTGGTGGTCAGGGTTTGGGCGGCTGCAAAAAAGTTGCTCAAGGCGCCCGAAATACCGGATGAATCATCGGCAATGAGTGCATCCACACGCGAAATCTGTTCCGACTTGGCTTTAAAAAAGGCTGAGTCGGAAGTGGCTTTCTGCTCCTGGGAATTCAGAAAGTCGGAATACACCCGCTGCACCGAGGCAATGTCCACCCCTTGGCCAATGTATCCAATGTCGCTACCAAACGAGGGGCGCGCCTGCTGGATCACCAGTTGGCGGTTGTACCCCACCGTGTTGCTGTTGGCGATGTTGTTGGATGTGGTCGAAAGGCCCGAACGCGCCGCGTTCAGGCCACTGAGTGCAATGCCATAGACCGAGTTCGTCATGATGTCGAATCCTTTTCTCTCTTATACGGCTTAACGGCCCTGTTTTGGCAAAGTTGAGGCCTGCGGCTCCATTTGGGAATGCCCGCTTTGGGGTGGGACTGCGCCGCCCCCCTGCGACTTCAATTGGCGCGCAATTTCCTGTGCAAGCCCAAGGCCGCGTCCAGAGAGCTTCTGAACCAATTCCTGGTCATACATGGCCTGGTAACTTTTGGTGGCCGAGTCACTGAACAAGCCGCCTTGCGGTGTTGCATCCCGCATGCCCTTCAAGGCCATTTGCAAAAAAATGGATTCAAACTGTGTGGCCACTTTGTCAATGGCCGCGTTGTACTCCGCACTGCCCTTTTCTGCCCGGGCACCGCGCTTCAAGCCCTCCAGGCTGCGGGTGTCCAGCGACAGGGATTGTGGGTCGGCAGCGTTGTTGGACAAGGGTGCAACCATCAGATCACCTCAATTTCGGCTTTCAGGCTGCCGGCACTTTGCATGGCCTGCAGGATGGAGATCAAGTCTTGCGGTGTGGCGCCCAGGGTGTTCAAGGCCTTCACCACGTCGGACAACTGCGCAGCCCCCTTGAGCGAGATCACTTCGCCACCGGATTGCGAAATCTGGATGTCGGACTGCTGTGTGGACACGGTTTGGCCTTGCGAGAACGGCGCGGGCTGGGAAATCACGGGTGTGGAGGTGATTTTCACGGTCAAATTGCCGTGGGCCACCGCACAGTCTTCCAGGGCAACCGCCTGGTTCATGACCACCGAGCCAGTGCGGGCATTCACAATGATTTTGGCTGTACCCACCGCCTTGTCGATGCCCAGTTCCTGAATTTTTGAGAGGAAGGCCACCCGTTCATTGGGGCTGGAGGGTGCGCGGACGCGGATGATGCGACCATCCAGCGCCTGGGCCAGGTCTTGTCCCATGCCCTTGTTGATGGCTTGGGCCACCCGGGTTGCGTTGGAAAAGTCGGTGGCATTCAACTCCAGTTGAATGTTTTCGCCGAGATTAAAAGGTGTGGGCACTTCACGCTCAACAATGGCACCGTTGGGAATGCGGCCCGAGGACAAATGGTTGATTTGGGTTTTTGAACCGCCAGCCGACGCACCGGCACCGCCCACAATTAACTGACCTTGAGCCAGCGCATAAACCTGGCCATCCGGGCCTTTCAAGGGTGTGAGCAACAGCATGCCGCCGCGCAGGCTTTTCGCATTGCCAATGGACGACACGGTGATATCAATCGATTGACCAGGCTGTACAAAGGCGGGCAGGTTGGCCGTCACCATGACCGAGGCTACGTTTTTGAGCTGGATGCTGGCACCCGGTGGCAAGTTGATACCGGACTGCGCCAGCATGGCCGCAATACTTTGGGTGGTGAAGGGGGTTTGAGTGGTTTGGTCGCCGGTGCCGTCCAGACCAATCACCAGGCCATAGCCGTAAATCGGGTTGGAACGCACGCCCTGAACGCTGGTGAGGTCGCGAATGCGGGTCTGTGCCTGTGCTGCATTGCACAGGCTAAACACCGCCATCAGGCTGACAAATATCACAAACACTTTCATCAAGCGCTTGATCCACTGAAGGCTGGGGCTGAGGTAGGGCGAATTCATGAGCAGGCTCCGGGGCAATCAGAATGGGAGAACAGAGAGGAAGAAGCGAGACAGCCAGCCCATGGTGGTGGCGGCATCAATCGTGCCTTCGCCCTTGTATTCAATGCGGGCGTCGGCCACGCGGTTACTGGGCACCACATTGCCGGGCAGTATGGTGACCGGGTTCACCACACCGGTGAACTTCAGCTTTTCCACATCGCGGTTGGTACCAATCTGCTTTTCGCCCACCACGCGCAAATTGCCGTTGGGCAACACCTCGCTGACGGTGACTGTGATGGTGCCGGTCAGGGTGTTGGCGGCTTTGCTTTGGCCTTGGCCCTTGAAATCGGCAGACCCGGTTGCGGACTTGTCCACGGGATTGGTGTCGAAAATGCCGAAACCCAGGCCGGGCAATGTCAGGCTGGTGGTGTTGTTGCGGGAGGCCGAAGCCGAATTGGTTTGTTCCGAGGCCAACTGTTCCACAACCTGGATGGTGAGCGTGTCGCCCACGAAACGGGCGCGCTGGTCTTCAAACAGGGGGCGAAAGGTTTGCGGGCTGTACAAACTGCCAGTGGGTTGCGCCATGGCCACTTGCGGGGCAGGCTGTTGCACCGTTGTTTGCTGGGGCATGTCCACTTTCGGATTAAAAGTGGAACATCCCCCTAAAGTTATTGAAACTGCTGCCGTTAAACCAATCAGAAGCCGTGTAAGCATTGCTTTTTCTCCCATCTAACACACTCAGTGTGTCAGGTCAGGCAAAAATCAAAGCTGTGATAAGCGCTGTAACATCTGGTCAGATGTCGTGATTGACTTGGAATTGATCTCGTACGCACGCTGCGCCTGAATCAAACCCACCAGCTCTTCCACCACATTCACGTTGGACGTTTCCACATAACCTTGCGACAACTGGCCAGAGCCGTTGCTGCCAGCCACCACCTGAGTGGGCGCGCCTGAAGCAGCGCTTTCCTGATACAGGTTTTGGCCCATGCTGAACAAACCGGCCGGGTTCACGAAAGTGGCCAATTGCAACTGGCCCAACTGCTGGGGCGCAACCTGCCCTTGAATGGTGGCTGACACGGTGCCGTCTTGCGACACGGTGATGGTTTGCGCACCGGGGGGTACCGTCACAGGGCCCAGAATGGGATAGCCGTTGGAGGTCACCAAGGTGCCGTTGGAATCCAGCTGGAAGCTGCCATCGCGGGTGTAGCTGGTGGTGCCGTCGGGCATTTGCACCTGGAAAAAACCCTGTCCATTGATGGCAATGTCCAGGTTGTTGCTGGTTTGTTGCAAATTGCCCTGTGCAAAATTTCGCACTGTGGACACAGGCCGCACACCAGTGCCCACCTGCAGACCGGAAGGCACCTGCGTTTGCTCGGTGGTTTGCGCACCGGGTTGGCGCAGGGTTTGGTACAACAGGTCTTCAAACACCGCACGTGAGCGCTTGAAACCATTCGTGGACACGTTGGCCAGGTTGTTTGAAATCACATCCAGGTTGGTTTGCTGGGCATCCAGACCGGTTTTGGCGATCCACAAAGAACGCATCATGACAGTTTCTCCTCAGTTCGGCCCGGCTTAGTTCAAGCCGAACAGGTTGTTCGCAGCGCGGTCATTCTCTTGAGCCGAGCTGATCATCTTCATTTGGGTTTCGTACTGGCGAGCTGCGGTGATCATTTGCACCATCATGTCCACCGCATTGACATTGCTGGTTTCAATAAAGCCACCAGCCACGCGCACCGTGGGGTCGGGGTCGGCATCCTGACCGTCCTTGCGGCGAAACAGGCCATCATCACCACGCGCCAGTTGCCCTTCTTCCACATCGACCAACTTGAGTTGGCCCAAGGGCACCACACCACCCTGCCCGGTCAAGGGAATGGCGGACACGGTACCGTCGGTTTCAAAAGACAAACGGTGATCAGGCGGCACGTTGATGGGACCCGATGTACCAATCACGGGATACCCTTCCTGCGTCACCAAATTGCCGCCGGAATCCACCTGAAATGAACCATTGCGGGTGTAGGCTTCATTGCCGTTTGCAGCCGTAACCGCAAACCACCCCTTGCCCTGAATGGCCACGTCCATGTCGCGGCCGGTGGACTGGATTTGCCCGGGTGTGGTGTCGAACCCCACCGAGGTTTCCACTGCAAAACTGCGACTGCCACTGCCCTCGCCCACCACCGGCGCGCTCTGAAAAGCCATGAGCTGCTGCCGGAAGCCCGGTGTGTTGACGTTGGCCAGGTTGTTGGCAATGTTCTCTTGCCGGGCCATGGTGCCCTTGGCTGCTTGAGAAGCCAGATAAACCAGTTTGTCCATGGGTCAATCGCCTTCTGTGTCGCTTAGCGCAGGTTCGTGATGGTTTGCAGCAACGAGTCTTGCGTCTTGATGCTCTGCGAGTTGGCCTGATAGACACGCTGGGCGGAGATCATGGCCACCAGTTCAGCCGTCAAATCCACGTTGGATTCTTCCAGGGCACCGGACTGAATCAGCCCAAAACCGGAATCTTCACTCAGGGACACCAATTCAGAACCGGCCGCCTGTGTGGCCAGCCAACCATTAGAGCCCACCGGCTGAAGTGCCTCAGGGTTCTGGAATTTGTACAGGCCAATTTTTGCCACATCCACCTGTTTGCCGTTGGCATAGCTGATGGTCAGTGTTCCGTCCGTACCCACGTTAAAACCGGAGAACGGCGAGGCCGTGTAACCATCCTGGCTGAGGTTTTGAACCGAGAAGGCGCTGCCGTACTGCGTGACCTTGCTCATGTCGAAGGTGTAGCTGTTGGGTGCGGCACCCGTGGACGAAAACGGTACACCGGCTGCAGTCACAAACCGGGACAGGTCCACTGTGAAGCTCGCATTGGCAGGGGTGGACAGCTTGCCGTCCACGCCAAAGACCAGTGCACCAGCAGCGGCTTGTGCAGGGGCCACTGTGGGCGTTACGGGCGACAAGCCCACGTCCACTTGCGTGCCATCCACGGTTGCATAGGCGCTCCAGTTGTTGGGTGTGTCTTTGCGCAGGTAAATGCTCATGATGTGCGACTGGCCCAGCTCGTCATACACCGTCATGGACGTGGTGTTGTTGTACGAGTTCAGGTTGGTCGGGTCGAAGGTCACGGCAGCGGGAACGGCTGTGGCGCGCGCATCCAGGTTGAGCTCAAGGCCTGAGCCTCGGGTAGGCGATGGTGGAATGGCGGCCTGCGATACGGTGACTACACCGGACACATCGGACACACGTCCGGTTGTTGAGTCGATCGGGAAACCCTGCAATTTGTCACCCTTGGAGTTGACAATGTTGCCATCCTTGTCGACATTGAACTGACCATTGCGGGTGTACACCATTTCGCCGGCTGTGCTGGCCACTTTGAAAAAGCCATTGCCATTGATGGCCATGTCCAACGGGTTGCCGGTCACATTGATGTTGCCCTGCTTGAAACTTTGGTTCACCGACGACAGCGTGGTACCCAAACCGATGGCGGCAGAGGACCGTGCACCACTGAAGGCTCGCGCAAACACATCGGCAAACTCGGCTTCCGACCCTTTAAAACCAACGACACTGGCGTTGGACACGTTGTTGGCGATAACCTCAAGGCCACGCTGTGCTGCGTTCAAGCCACTGAGACCTTGTTGGAATGATCCACCTGCAATTGCCATGTTGAGCTCCTGATTAAACTCTGCTTACTTCGCTTGAATGACTGCGCTGTTGTTGATGCTTAAAAAATCTGCTTGATGTCCGAAAACGACAATTCCGTTCCCAGATTGGTCAGCAATTTCGACCCTTCACTGCCGGCGTTGCGCACACCCTGCACCACCGCCAAACTCAGCGTGGTCACATCGGCCTTTTGGCCAGCGGCGGTTGCCTGCACTTCAAACTTGTAGTTGCCAGCCGGCACCAGGTTGCCGTTGGCGTCCTTGCCGTCCCAATCAAACTGGTGAATGCCTTTGGCCTGTGGACCCATGTCCATGGTGCGAATCACCTTGGCATTGGAATCCAGAATATTGACCTGCACGCTGTCGGCCGACTGTTTCATTTCCAGTGAACCAGTGCCCACACCGTCTTTCATGGCAATGTCGTTGCCTTCCGTCAACACAGCGCGACCCAACATGGTCACGGCCTGGGCAGTTTGGTTGGACGCAACCGACGCGGCCATGGCCGACATGGAATCGTTCAACTTGTTGATGCCAGTCACCGTGTTCAATTGCGCCATTTGGCTGGTCACCTGCGCGTTGTCCATGGGCGCCATCGGGTCCTGGTTTTTCAGCTGCGCCACCAGCAGCGACATGAAACGTTCCTGAATGGCTTCAGGGCTGTTCTCGTTCTTTTTGGCCGTGGCGCTGGCTTTGCTGGCGGTGCCGACGGAGGAAGTTGCATCAATGGCCATGGTTCAAGGCTCCTTACTGGTTGCCCATGTTGAGGGTTTTCAACATGAGCGATTTGGCGGTGTTCATCACTTCCGCGTTGGTTTGGTAACTGCGGGAGGCAGACAACATGTCCACCATTTCTTCCACTGCATTCACATTGGGCATGTACACATAACCCTCTGCATCCGCCATGGGGTGCTTGGGGTCGTACATTTTCTTGGGTTCGGTTTTGTCGGTGATGATGTCTTTCACGCGCACATCGTCAGCCAATGCCGCTTTGCCGGGCGCGGCTTTTTGCAGCACGGCTTCAAACACCACCTTGCGGGACTGGTAGACCTGGTCAGGGCTGGACGACGCTGTGTCGACGTTGGCCAGGTTGGAGGCCACGGTGTTTAAGCGCTGGGTTTGGGCCTGCATGGCACTGCCGGCGAGTTTGAATGCATCGAACATGGACATGGTGCTGTTCTCCTAAGCCTTACTGGTTGCCCGAGCCCATGGCCTGCTTCAAGGTCGAGATTCGACCATTGATGCTGCGCAGGGCGGCTTCGTATTTCACGGTGTTTTCGGCAAATGCGGCGCGTTCGCGTTCAATGTCCACCGTGTTGCCATCCACAGCTGGGTTGTTGCCTCGGCGGAACTGCAACATGGCTTGGGTGGACATGGCTTGACCGTTGCCGGCCATGTGGCCTTTGTGGGTCACTGCCAAGGTGGGTGAAGACAAGGCAGACGCCTGGCCAGAAGCGGTGTCGCCAGTGGCAGCACGCAAGGCCTCATTGAACTTCATGTCCACGGCCTTGTAATTGGGCGTGTCCACGTTGGTGATGTTGGAAGTCAGAATTTCCTGGCGGCGAGCGCGCAGTTTGAGCGCCTCGGCAGAGAACTGCATCGTGTCAGCAAGTTTGTCCAGCATCTGAAAAATCCTTTTCTCCACAGGGGGATGAATGGATTATTCCTGCGCTGCTGTCCAATCAAACACACAATAAAGGGGAAATTACCCGCTCTATTCAATGGGCATGGGCGAGCCTTGCCCACCTACGATGCATGGACGGATCGATTTGTTGATCAACCTGTTTATCTCATTTAACGGCCGCTTGACCGAAAACTTGAATGAAAAGTGAAACACAACCGAGACAACTGACCACAGGCTGGGCCCACCGCAGCATCATGCTGGCGGCTGCCTTGGTGTTGTCTGTCGGGTTGGCTCATCCGCAGACTGTCCAGGCCGGGAACCGCGCTGCAAGCCAATCCCGCTGGGTGACGGTGGACCAGTTGAATACCCTGATTGACCCGGCCAGTGTGCCGGCTGGCAGTCAGATTGACGTGAGCCTGGTGAAACAGGACCCCCGACTTGGAGGGGTGGACTGCCCCTCGCCCCTGTTGGCCAACACCACCGGCAACCGCCTCTGGGGACGTACATTTTTGCGGGTCCAATGTCTGGGCACCGACACCCCCGGTTTTTTTGTGGGCGTAGACGTGAAGGTGTATGCGCCGGTGTTGGTCATGAAAAATGCCGTGGCCTCGGGTCAGGACGTGACCAGCAATGATGTCGAATTCAAAACCCTGGACATTGCCCAACTGGGCACAGGCTGGGTGGCCGATTTGTCGCATTTGAACCAAAAGACAGCCGCCCGTGCCTTGTGGCCGGGTGCCATCTTGAAGCCGGACCTGCTCAAAGGGCAACCCATGGTGAAAAGCGGAGACACGGTGAAAGTGCTGATTCAAGGGCCCGGTTTTTCGATCGGTGGCTCTGCAGTGGCCATGGATTCTGCCGAACAGGGTCAGACGGTCAAAATCAAAACTCCGCAAGGAAAAGTGCTTCAGGGCATTGCTGTAGAGCCCCTCCAAGTGGAGGTTACCCTTTGATGGACTTGTGCAAGACACGTGAGACGGGTGAGCCGATGCAAAATAATGGGCATTCCGTCGATATTTCGTTAAAGTTAGGGCGGGTGTGACCGTTAAACAGTCATGGAAAGCAACCTTAGGCTCTGCCTGAAGCGGAGGATGACATGAGCATAAAGATCAACGGAAAATTCGAGCCGGGCTCGGTGGACAAACTGACGAAACCTCAGGGTGGAAGCAAGGCCAGCAAGACAGACAGCGTCGAGAGCAGCACCAGCGAAAGCGCCGTGACCAAGCTGTCCGGACAGTTTGACGGCATCAAAGGTGCTGAAGCGCCCTTCGATGCAAAACGTGTGGCTGAGATTCAGCAAGCCATCCGTGAAGGCAAGTTTGAAGTCAATGCCGAGGCTGTCGCATCCAAAGTGATTGAAAGTGCCCGCGAGTTGCTGGGCCAAAAGTAAAACCGCGAGGAATACACCATGTCACACACAGAACAGGCCATCAACCTCTACCGAAACCTGGCGCAGGAATGCGACATTGCCATGGCCTTGGTGGATGTATTGCTGGAAGAGCAGGCCTGTCTGGTGAAACTGGAAACCGCGCGTTTGGGTGAGCTGGCGCTTCAAAAAGAAAGCATGATGCTGGAACTTGAAAAGCGCTACCTGAACAACATTCAGATTGCCCAAAGCCTGGGTTACGAACCCACGCTGGACGGTATGGCTTACTGGGTGGACGACCTGGCGGGTGATGAACGCCGCTTGCAGGGCACCTACGCCACACTGCGCGAAACCCTGCAACAGGCCCACCGCTTAAACACCACCAACGGTGAACTGGTGGCCGAGCAACTGGCTGGCTTGCAAGAGCGCATTTCCATCCTGACTGCCGCCGCCGTGGCTGACCAGCAACCTGGATCGGCCAATACCTACGGTCCCACAGGGTCGCTGAACAGCCTGTCCGGCTCGGGGCTCACGCCCCGCGCGGTAATTCGTTGATCGTCATCCAATACGACACCAGCGCAGAAATGCGCGTCAGGTACTGGTCAAACTGAACGGGTTTGACCGCAAAGCTGTTGACACCCAACTCGTAGGCCCGCCGAACATCGCTGATTTCCCGAGAGGATGACAACACCACAATCGGCATGGTGTTGAACACGTCCTGTGCCCGCAGAAATTTCAACACCTCCAGACCATCAAGCTTGGGCAGTTTCAAGTCCAGCAACAGCAACTTGGGCAGATCGGGCGTGCCGTCCTCACCGGGCTGGCTCATCAACTGTTTGAAATAGTCGATGGCCCGTTCGCCGTCTTCCAACAAGACTGTTGAAGAACTCGCCGAGGTTTTCCGCACCACACGCAACGCCAAATCCGCGTCGTTGGAATTGTCATCCACCAACACCACATCTGCCATGGCTTTTTAATCCTTTTTGTCGATATTGCCAGCATCATCTGGCAAGGTAAATTCAAACCGGGCACCCTTGCCCACCTCGCCCAGTGCGCGAATTTCGCCACCGTGGCGTTCAATAATCCGTTTCACAATGGCCAGGCCCACACCGGTGCCATCAAAGTCCTTTTTGTGGTGCAAACGTTCAAACACATTGAACAGTTTGTCCGCGTATTTCATGTCGAAACCAGCCCCGTTGTCCTGCACGCTGAAGCGGTAAAACTTCGGCAGTTTCTCGCAAGCAATGGTCACTTTGGGCGCATCGGTTCGGGCCGAGAATTTCAGCGCATTGTCGATGAGATTCATCCAAACCTGCTTGAGCAACACCGGGTCAGCATGCACATTCGGCAAACTGGACACCTCGAGTGTGGCCCGACGTTTGGCATCCAGTTGATCGATGATTTGCTCGATCAATTGTTGCTGATTGACCTCGACCAGGGCCACATCCGTGCGCAACAGGCGGGAAAAGTCCAGCAAGCCGTCAATCAACCCGCCCATTTGGCGGGCGTTGTTGCTGATTCGGTCCAGCAAATGTTGCGCATCGTCGGGCAATTGGTCTTTGAAGTCTTCCCGAAGGATGCTGGAAAAACCGTCGATGGCGCGCAGCGGTGCCCGCAGGTCATGCGAGACAGTGTAAGTGAAGGCTTCCAGCTCGGAATTGCTGCGTTTCAGCTCCGCCGTACGGGCCTCAATGCGCTGTTCCAGTGTGGCGTTCAAAGTCTGCAAATCATCTTCAAACACACGCCGCTCAACGCACAAACCCAAGACGCGCACGGCTGTCAAAACCCGCAACACGTCATCGTGAAACACCTTGGGGGTGCCACGTTGGGCAACCATGACCCAATATTCTGGCTGGTTGGGCTCGACTGCTTTGCGTATGGCCACCCAGATGCAACTCACACCCACACGGCTCGTCCAGGCGGGGTCGAAATAGCACTCGGGCTTCATTTGACCCAGCCACACAAGGCCTTGCTGATCATGGCCTTCCAGTGGTGAACAATAGGCCTCCGGGTTGTTCCAGAAGGCCAGGCCCTTGTCCAAGGGCAAATGCAATTCAGAACTGGTGCCGCGAATATGCCACTTGGGTACCTGCGAATTGTCCCGGTAACCCAGCAACACCTCAGTGTGCGCTGTCAGGCAATGTTTCAAGCCCTTGGCATACGATGCTGCCAACTCAGGCACTGGCGCCGACAGCAAAACCCCCTGCAGCAGTGAGCGTTGCAGCGACAACATTTGTTCATTCAATTTCTTCTGGGTCAGGTCGGCTGACACACCCATGTAACCGGCAAAGTCGCCTTGCCCGGAAAAACTGGGGCGACCGGTGGACTCGAATATGAGCCGAGCCCTGTTGGCCGGCCAGTACTCAAACAGCACCCGGTCAAACGGTTGGTGATTGTCCAGCAACGCCCGGAAACTGTCCCAGTTGTAACGCGGGTCGATGCACTTCAGCCCATCCACCTCCCAACGTGCCAAACCCCGAAAAGGCAAATCTTCGGTCAGCTCGGCATTGGCCTGCTCGCGGCCTCGATAAATGATTCGGGTAATGGCATGGCTGGGGTCTTGTTGCCAATACCAATCACCCGACAATTCCATGAGTTTGCGCAACTGGCGTTCGGACTGCATGACCTGGTTCAAGGCCTCAAACAAGGTGGACAGCAATTTTCGGCCCATGAACAGGGCACTGAATACACCCAGAATACTGGTGACGAGAACCATGAACTGCCAACTGGATGCCCGACTGGTGTCTGCAGACATATAAACCGCAGCCAGGGCGACTGGGCCGACGGCACACACAATGACGATCAGGAGTGCGCGGTAAACACGGGCTCGGGATTGCTCAATGCTGCCGGGTTTACCAACAGAGGGTGGGCTTGCGGCCATGGGCAAGTCAAATGAAGTCGACGGTGTGGTTAGTCTACGCGAGCCGCGCCGCTTTTGGCGAGTGGGGTTTCGCCGAATTCAGGGCATCAGTGGTCTTTGAGCTTGGTCCGAAGACGGCTCACCGCCTGGGTGTGCAATTGGCACACACGGGACTCGGTCACGCCCAACACAGCCGCAATTTCACGGAAGTTCAGTTCCTGCTCGTAGTACAGTCCCATGAGCATTTTTTCGCGCTCGGGCAGTTCTTCAATGGCCTTGATCAAAGTCGAGCGGAAACGCTGGTCACCCAACATTTCAAGCGGGTTGGCTTCTTCGTCACCGTCCATTTGACGGTCCAGATAGCCTTCGCCATCACCGTCTTCGGCGTAGTCATCGTAGTACACCAACTGGGCACCGCGTGAGTCAAAGAGCATCTCTTGATACTCGGTAAGGCTCACACCGAGTGTTTCGGCAATTTCAGCCTCAGTGGCCGATCGGCCCAGCTTCTGCTCGGTCTTGATGGTGGCATTGTCGATTTTGCGTTGCGCCTGGCGCACACCACGCGGCATCCAGTCGGCCTGGCGAAGCTCATCCAGCATGGCACCACGAATGCGCTGGCTGGCATAGGTTTCAAACTGGGCGCCCTGCCCTTCTTCAAAACGGGAAATGGCGTCCATCAAGCCAATCAGACCGGCCTGAATGAGGTCATCAATCTGCACAGACGCCGGCAACTTGGCGATCAAATGGTGCGCCAGCCGACGGACCAGCGGAATGTACTGGTCAATTTGCTGCGATTTGTCGAGTGTGCCTTGCGCTGTGTACATGGAGGGTGTGCTTCCTGTCTTGTTATTCGGCCAGGGCGTGCTCTTCGAGGGCACACACCAGTTTGGCCGCTCGCCGTCCTGCGGTCATCATCTCTCGGCCCATCATACTCAAGGGTTGACCCAAGGCCAAGGCCGGCAAATGACCGGCGTACTGCAGTGGCTGGCTCAAAAACCCTGAGGTGCTTTCCAACAGGTTGGCAAACACGTGATCGGCTTCATCCGTCCCTTTCACTCCCGCAACAATAACACGGTGGTGAATGTTTTGATCTACCCCGCATGTATTGCGAATGGCTTGAAA
Organism: Limnobacter sp.; assembly: GCF_036405155.1. Classification (GTDB taxonomy): domain Bacteria; phylum Pseudomonadota; class Gammaproteobacteria; order Burkholderiales; family Burkholderiaceae_B; genus Limnobacter. The sequence goes on from NZ_DASWYD010000006.1 coordinate 885,276, forward strand.
CACCCGTGTGACCGAGTTCGCCGTGGGTTGAACCACCCAATACCAGTCGTCTGCAGGTGCAAATTTGGCAGCCAGCTTCCAGGACTCGTAAGGCAACGTTGCAAAATGCCGGTCACAGGTGACGGGCAAGCGGTGCAGGCGGCTCAGCAAGACCTCGGCTTGGTCGATATTTTGGGCCAGGGCCGACAAACCGTGCATGGCAGGCGAAAGGTACTGACCATCGGCGAGCTCAACCACCTGGTCTTCCAGGTTCAATCGACCCTTGAAAAATTCAATCACGTCCAACCGGCGGTCTGCAGGCAGCAGTTGCCGCAAGCCCGCAACCGATGCGTCAAACACCAGTGCATTCAATTGCAGTCGGGCATGCCGCTCCAAAATGAAACGGGCCAGGCAGGCTGCATAGTCAAAACCCATGTCACCCAGAATCGGTGTGATGACCGGGCGGGCTTGACCCAACAACTTTCGCAATGTGGTGGCTTGATCCATAAGACTCAGTCTAGCGAAAGGGCTTACAAACCAGTCGTGGAGACTTGGGCCATTTTCCACTTCAATTCTTCGTCAGACGAACTGAAGGCCTGACTGGCACGGTTCTTTAGGGCACGGTGCACCAGCACGCGGGAATCGGCCAGGAACAGATCCTCGGGTACGCGCTGTCCGGTTGCAATGTAGTGCAGGCGCAGCTTGTGGCGCATCACCACATCCAGCACGCCGCCCAGTTTGATGGCTTCGTCGAGTTTGGACACGATGGCCCCATCCAGACCCGTGCTTTTGTAATGGCGAACCACATCGTCCAGCGTTTCGGTTTGACTGGTGGCATTCAGCAGCAGAACCCGCTTCACGTGGCTGTCGGTCAAAATCTTGGTGTGCTCGGCCACGCGGCTGTCGCGCTGTCCCATGCCCACGGTGTCAATCAAAATGAGGCGCTTGCGCTGCATGGTGGAGCGCAGTTGCTGCAAGTCCGCATGGTTTTGTGCGGTGTACACCTGCACACCCAGAATTTTTCCGTAAATGCGCAGTTGGTCTTGCGCACCCACCCGGTAGCTGTCGGTGGTGATCAAGCCCAGCGAATCGGCACCATACTTCACCACACACCGTGCAGCCAGCTTGGCCGTGGTGGTGGTTTTGCCCACACCCGTGGGGCCCACCAGGGCATAGGTGCCGCCGGTTTCCACCATGTCGTTTTGGGCATTGACCACTGCCAGGTTTTTCTTCAATACATTCTGCACCCAATCCATGGCCTGGGCTTCTGTCAGGCCGCCGGGCAATTTGTCCACCACGGTGCGGGCAAACAAGGGCGAAAAACCGGCATTGCTGAGGTGGTTCCACAGCTCGGCTTTCAAGGGGTTTTTCTCCAGTGAATCCCGCCAGGCGATCATGTTCATCTGGTCTTTCAGCAACTGGCGCATTTGCTTGATTTCTTCCAGCACCGCCGCCTGCTCGTTGACCATGGCTTGACTGGCCGCTTGAGACCGACGACGACCCACTTCAGACACCATGTCATCGTTGTCAAAGCGCTGCTCGGGTGCCATGGATGGGGCGTTGTTCGACAACAAGCTGCTGCGCTGAGCAGCCACCTGCTGGGCAATTTTGTCGGCGCGGGCCGAAGGCTCAGCCACCGCACTGTTCACGGGCTGCTGTGCTTGGTATTGGGCCCGCTCACTGCGTGTCCAGGACGTGGGGCTAACAATCTGAGCTTGTGGCTTTTCGGGTTGTTTGTCCTGTTGCATGGCCACATCATCCAGGTCTTGAGAAGCAGCGGCCAACACCTCTGTCCCTGCGGCCGTTCGCTTGGTGGACAGGATGATGGCGTCCTCGCCCAGTTCAGCCCGAAGTTTCTGCAGGGCTTCCCGTGTGGTGGGGGCGGTGAATTTTTTCAGCTTCATGCTTTGGCTCCTACGACCTGCGCGACGCGGATGGAACGATTTTCAGGGATTTCACTGTGCGACAGCACCTTCAAATTGGGTGCTGCACGCTTTAAAAGACGGGACATCGACAGGCGAAGCACATCGGGCACCAGCAACACTGGGCTCTGCCCCAGTTGCTCCTGACGTCCAGCGGCCTCGGCGGTCTGGCGTGCCAGTGTTTCCGCCAGATTGGGGTCGATGCCCACGTGGTCATTGCCCGCAGTGGTGTGGGCCTGGCTGATCATCTGCTCCAGACGGGGCTCCATGACCAGCACATTCAATTCATCGGATGGCCCTGCAAGGCCTTGCACAATGGCACGGCCCAAGGCGATGCGCACTGCAGCGGTCAGCTCCAAGGGGTTTTTGGTGCGGTTGCCGTATTCCAGCAAGGTTTCAAAAATGGTGCGAAGGTCGCGAATGTGAACCGACTCATCCAGCAAGTTTTGCAGCACCTTCTGAATGACGGCCACGTCCAGCAATTTGGGGGTGAGGTCTTCCACCACCTTGGGCGCGGTCTTGGCGAAATGGTCCAGCAACTGCTGGGTTTCGGTGCGGCCCAGCAACTGGGCAGACGCTGTTTGCAGAATGTGGCTCAGGTGGGTGGCCACCACGGTGGACGCATCCACCACGGTGTAGCCTGCTGCGGTGGCTTTGTCTTTTTGGTCTTCGGCAATCCAAACGGCTGGCAAACCGAAGGCAGGGTCTTTGGTTTGCGGGCCAGGCAACTGCATGGTCACACGGCCCGGGTTAATGGCCAAAAACTGGTTGGGGAACACTTCGCCTTCGCCCATGCAAACGCCCTTCAACAGGATGCGGTACACGGAGGGGCGCAGTTCCAGGTTGTCGCGCAGGTGAACGGCCGGTGGCAAAAAGCCCACTTCCTGTGCAAACTTTTTGCGGATGGCTTTAATGCGCTTGAGCAAATCGCCATCCTGCTTGTTGTCCACCAGGCTGATCAGGCGATAACCCACTTCCAAGGCCACGGTGTCCACAGGCACCAGGTCGTCCCAGGTGGCTTCCTGGGCTTCGGTGGTGGCTGCCTTGATTTTTTCTTTTTCAGCATCTGAGGCCTGCTTGGCGGGCTCTGCCTTTTTGGCCGCCATGCGGTAGGCCAAGTAACCAAAGCCTGCCGACAAGGTGAGGAACGCAAAGTTGGGCATACCGGGGATCATGCCCATCAAGGCCAGAATGCCGGAAGTGATGGCAATCGCCTGGGGCGACTTCATCAGCTGGCCCGCCATTTGCGAACCAATGTCCTGCCCCTGCCCCACGCGGGCCACCACCATGCCGGCGGCAATGGAGATGATGAGTGCAGGAATTTGGGCAACCAAGCCATCGCCGATGGCCAGCATCACGTAGTTTTTGCCCGCAGCCGCGAAGCTGAGGTCGTGCTGCGCCACACCCACGGCAAAGCCGCCGATGATGTTGATGGCCAAAATCAACATACCAGCCACGGCATCACCACGCACAAACTTGGAAGCACCGTCCATGGAGCCGAAGAACTCCGCTTCCTGGGTGACTTCCTGACGGCGTTTTTTGGCTTCGTCTTCGGCAATCAGGCCTGCATTCAGGTCGGCATCAATCGCCATCTGTTTGCCAGGCATGGCGTCCAAGGTAAAGCGGGCAGACACTTCCGCAATGCGGCCTGCACCTTTGGTGATCACCACAAAGTTGATGATCATCAAAATCACAAACACCACCAGACCAACCGCCAGGTTGCCGCCAATCAAAAAGTGGGCAAATGCCTCAATCACCTTGCCCGCTGCGTCGGGGCCCTCATGGCCATGCATCAGCACCACGCGGGTAGACGCCACGTTCAGGCTAAGGCGCATCAGTGTGGTGACCAACAGAATGGTGGGAAAAGCCGCAAAGTCCAGCGGGCGGGTGGTGTAGAGGCTGGCGACCAGCACCATGAGGCTGAGCGCGATGTTGAATGAAAACAGCAGATCGAGCACCACTGGAGGCAGCGGCAGCATCATCATGAACAGAATCATCAGAATGAACAGCGGCGCGCCCAAGGTCTTGGCTTTGTCGCCAGAGAAACCCTGTTTGAGGAATTCAAGATTGAATGCGGGAGTGGCCACAGTTCTGCGCATCTGATGTTGTTAACGGCTCCATTATGGAAAACTTGAGGGGAGGACCAAGCGGGGAATTGAGGCCGAAAAGGTGTCCAATTGCAACGTGAGATGCCTTGGGTTGGTGAAGCCCCTTCGCAACGCCGGTAGCCCGGTCTGTTTTACAGCCCCCCAGCAATGCCGGTAGCCCGTGCCCATTGTTAGCCCCCAGCAACACCGGTAGCCCGGTCCAAACGCCCCCCGAAAGGCAAAGGTTGCCCCGCGCATTCAGAACCGGACCGATAACTCGCCACTGCGTGGCTCAAACATCTCGGTCCGGGTGTTCGAATGCTGTGCGGGTCAAACCGATCGGGGGGCTGACTGTTCGGCGCCAGGCAAGCCGGTATTGCTTGGGGCTTGGCACCGAGCGTCTTGGTAGCACCGGTTTGACGGCCTGCGCGGTTCACCTCCCCTGCAGCGACAGTCAGGGCCATTGGCCCGAGCGTGCCAAACAGGCGCGGTGGGCCAAGCTCAACGAGTGGGCCCAGAGGTCGATCCCGACTCGCTTTTTGGAGGGGCGACCTCAGCGATCGTGAGGCTCAGCGAGGGAAACACCAATGGACCGTCGCAAAGGGCGAGGTAATTGCGCAGTGGCGCTATTCAAACAAGCTCAAAGAGTGGGGTTGACGTGCTGATAGCCGGAGAGAGCGCAAATACCGGTTTTACTCACTCACCCCAGGATCCAAACCCGCCGGGATGTCCGCCGAATCGGGCACCTGAAGCAAATGCGCCCTGCCCTCGGCCAAGGCATACACATAGGCCAGCAACTTGGCCACCGCCGTGTACAGGCTGGCGGGTATTTCCTGTTCCAGCTCCACGTTGGCATACAGCGCACGCGCCAAGGGCGGTGCTTCCACCAAAGGCACTTTGGCTTCCTGGGCCACCTCACGTATGCGCAGGGCCAGGGGGCCGATGCCTTTGGCCAAGACACGCGGCGCGCCATTGCCCTGCTTGTCGTATTTCAAGGCCACCGAGTAGTGGGTTGGGTTGGTGACAATCACATCCGCTTTGGGCACCAAGGCCATCATCCGCTTTCGTGCAGCCTCTCGTTGCATTTGCTTGATGCGCCCTTTCAAGTGCGGATCACCTTCAGATTCCTTGGCTTCACGCTTGAGCTCTTCCAGGTTCATGCGCAAACCTTTGTAGTACTTCCACAACTGGTAAGGCACATCCAGCGCCACAATGCCCATGTACACACTGGCCAGGATCAGGGAGTCCTTGACGGCAATGCGGGCTGTTTCGGCCATCGCATGTTCGAGCGGCATGGCCGACAATTGCGCAAACTCGGGCATGTCAGCCTTGATGAGCAAATAGCCCACACCGCCCAATACCAAGGCTTTCAACACCGCCTTGAGCAATTCCACCAGCCCATTGCTGGAAAAAATATTCTTCAACCCACTGATCGGGTTGAGCTTGGACAGCTTGGGTTCCAAGGGTTTGGTTGACCAGTTCAGTCCGCCCACCGCCAAATTGGCCACAATCGCCGACACAAACACGGCCAAAAACAGGGGCAGCAAAATCACCAAGCTGTCCTGCATCATGCCAATCCATTTCAGCCCCATGGCTTTGGGGTCAAAGGCCTGTGCTCGATCCAGGGTGAGGCCTGCACGCAACAGTTTTTCGCTCTGGCTTAACAGGTCTGTACCCAACGAGTACAGCAAGGCCACGCCCACCAGCAACACAACGCCACCACCCAAATCCCGAGACCTGGGCACATTGCCTTCTTCGCGCGCCTTGCGAATCTTTTGCTCTGAGGCGGCTAATTCCTTTTCCTGGTCGCTTTCTTCAGCCACCGCGGCTCCCCTTTCTGCTGTAGAGGCACTATTATGTGTTGAACAAGCAACAAAACAAACCCCTGAATTGAAGGGGAAACCGGACAGGACAGGCACCCATGCTTTACGACCCCACCGAGGCGCTGACACGCATCGACAACGATCTTGAATTGCTCAAGATGCTGATCGGGGTTTACTTAAATGAGCGTGAAACCTACGCCCACCGGTTGACCAAGGCTTACTCAGCTGCAGACTGGGTTGAACTGGGCAATGCTGCGCACAACGTCAAAGGCGCCAGTGCCACCATTGGGCTTGAGATGGTTCGGGAAATCGCCGAAACCCTGGAGAAAACCTGCCGTACAGCACCCAATGTGCCCTCGGACAAAGACATCCAGAGTTTTCAGTTTCTGTACGAAAAGTTGATGGACCGACTCAAGCAATGCGAATCGGCCATGAACCAGTGGCTCAGTGGCCATTGAGCCGGTATCAGTCCCGAATCAACAGTTCCGGTGTAAAGCCCAGGCGTATGCCACCCCAGTGACGGCCGTCAATCTCGATCGGCAGTGACAAATCATTGAGCACCTCGCCTGTGTCGCGGCGATAGGTTTGCAGCAGCCATGGCGTCACATTTTGTGCAGCCCGCAGCCCAACCGGGTCGCTGAACATCCGCTTGTCGCGGCTTTCGACCAAGTCTTTTTTCAGGTCGCCCGTGGCTGGGCGGGAATACTTGCTGTTGTGGGTGGGTGCATACCCTTTTCGATCCACACACAAAGCAAACACCGAGCCCTGCACATCGGCCACCAGTTGGTCATACACCTGTTGCAACTCCCGCTCCACTGCGCGGTCGTAATGGGTGCTGTATTTTTGTGGATTGGTGTTGGGAATGGCTTTGTAGGCTTCATCGAAAATGTTCACGCCATTTTGCTGGGCACGCACCAACACATCGGTGCAGGCCTGCCGGGCCAGCATGGCCCGCTCAATGATGGACTCATAGGCCCCTTTGCCGATCTTGAATCGTGCCACCAATTCCTTGATGCGGTCCGTTGCGTTGGCCAGTTCGCTGCTGGAGCGCTCGCTGTCAGTGGTCTGACGAATCACCGACTGTGCAGTTTCACGAATGTGGGAGGCCTTTTCCGACACTTCCCGATTGATCACCTTCACAGACTGCACCTGATTGGTCACATCATTGATCTGGGCACTCATTTCTTCAAAACTGTGGACCATGCCCGAAAACTTTTCGGACGATGTGGTCACTGTGTGCTGACCTTTCAAAATGCTTTTGTTGATTTCACGGGTTTCGTTTTGAGTGTCAGCGACCAAGGACAACATGGATGAAATGTTGCCGCGTATTTCGCCAGTGGCCGCCTTGACACGCTCAGCCAGTCCACGCACCTCGTCGGCCACCACAGCAAAGCCCCTGCCCTGTTCACCAGCGCGGGCTGCCTCAATGGCGGCATTCAAGGCCAACAAATTGGTTTGGTCCGAAATGTCGTTGATCAACTTCACAATGTTTTCAATGCCCTTGCCGGTGGCTGCCAATTGTTCAACGGTCTGACCAAAGCTGTTCAAGCTGCCTGAGGCAATGTTCATTTCTTCGGCCACGGTCAGCAACTCACGGTAAGAAGAATTCACCGTTTGCAAATGCTCGCTGGTGGCCGACGACAAGTAATTCGCACTGTTGGCCACTTGCTGCATGGCTTGCGATGCATTGTCAGCCGCATTGAAAATTTCACCGGTGATTTCGCCCTGGCGATCTGCGGTGCGGCTGGCATCCTTCAGGCTGCCGGAAACGCGCACCGACTCCATCGACACCTGCGCTGTCATGCGGCGAATTTCATGAATGAGGTCACGCAGCCGCGCCATGAATGCGTTGTAATTGTCGGCCAGATCACGCAATTCGTCCTGCGTCACGGTCGGCAAGTCCACCGACAAATCGCCTTCGCCGTTGGCCAACTGGTCCATGCGTGCACTCAGCAAATGCACCGGGCGAACAATCAGGTGTTTCAAATACAGGTAGGCGCCCACACCACTGCTCAGTGTCAGGCCAGCGAACACCGCAAACAGCGTGTTAAAGAGAGGTAGATCTGCCGCCGGAACACGGCCATGCAACCACAGGTACAACACCCCGAAACCGGTTAACGCCACCGCCACAGTGACCATCACATTGCCCAACAACTTTCGGCTCAATGTGTAGAAGAACGTCTTCTCAATGGTGCGGTACAGTGAACTCATCTGAACATCTCCCAGCCCGAGCCTCGTGGGCCCTTCATTGGCATTGTTTTGTTGGTTTGAAGAATGTCTGCCACGGGGTTTCGCAACAGCTACATCAGAATTATCAAAAATTACCGGGTAACCCAATCAGGCTATTAAGGCTGCAAAACCATGTTTGTTTTTCACTTGGAAAAAACAGTGAAATAAAAAAGGCTGAGTCGGTGACTCAGCCTTATCAGCATGACACTGCGGTGGACAGATCAGATCACAACTGCCCTTCCAGCAATTCCCGCAATTCCAGCACCAGCACCAGCAAGCCTTCGCCAGACAATGTGGCACCCGCCACACCTTTGGGTTTGACACCGTCCAGCGGCTTGATCATGACCTCATCCTGACCAACCAGGGTGTCCACGGCCAAAATGCAGCTTCGGTTGCCACTGACGGCCATCACACCCACTTTGGGGCGGTCGCTGGTGGGGCGACCAATCAAATGCGCCAGGTCCAGCAAAGGTACCACTTCGCCCCGAATCACCATTGTGGGCTTGCCATTCACGCGCTGTACCTTGTCTTGCTCGATTGGAATGATTTCCCGCACACACGACAGTGGCAACGAGTAAATCTGCTCCTCCAGCTTCAACATCAAGACCGGCAAAATGGCCAGCGTCAAGGGCAGCAGAATCGTGATGCGAGACCCTTGACCCGGTTCGGACTGGATCTCAATGCGTCCATTCAAACGCTGAATATTGGTTTTCACCACATCCATGCCCACACCGCGACCGGAAATGTCGGAGATCTGGTCCTTGGTTGAAAACCCTGGCAGAAAAATCAACTGCAGGCTGTCCTGGGTGTTCAACTGGCCAGCCTCTTCATGGCTGATCAACCCTTTTTCAACCGCCTTTTCCCGAATAATTTCCGGACGCATGCCTCGGCCGTCATCCTGAATTTCGATCACAATGTGGTCGCCAGTCTGCCGGGCCGACAGGTTCACGATGCCTTTGGCATTTTTGCCCACTGCCGTGCGGTCGGCAATCGTCTCAATGCCGTGGTCCACGGCGTTGCGCACCAGGTGCACCAGCGGGTCATTCAGTTCTTCCAGAATGGACTTGTCCACTTCGGTTTCTGCACCCTCAATCACCAGCTCGACGTCTTTGCCCAATTGGCGGGCCACATCGCGCGCCAAGCGGCTGTATTTCTGGAACACTCGCCCCACAGGCTGCATGCGGGCCTTCATCACGGCCGATTGCAGGTCCGACACCAGCATGTCCAACTGGCCCACCACGGTGTCCAGCGCCTTGATCACGTCTTCACCACGGTCACCACGTGTGATGGCATCAAACAGGCAATTCAGGCGGTTTTTGGTCAAACCAATTTCGCCGCTCAGGTTCAAAATCTGGTCGAAACGCTGGGTATCCACGCGAATCGTGTTTTCTTTGGTGGCTGCAGCGGCCGGCGATGATGCTGGTTTGGGTTTGGCCGCAGGCTTGGGGCGTACTGCCGCTGCCGATTGCTTGGACAAGGCCTCGGTGACCATTTCGGTGCTGAGCGCAGCTTGTGCAAGTTCCTTGGGTGGAACGCCCACCACAGCCTCGTACATGCCTGCCCAATCCAGCTCATCGTCGGTGTTGGTAGAACGCACCACGGCAGTGCTGACCACAGGCTCAACCGGTGAGCTTGCTGATGTCACGGTGACCACAGCTTCCGCAGGGACCACGCTGCGCCCTTCAATGGCCGCATCCAGCGCAGCCAAAAGCTCTTCAGGAGCACCCGAAGGTTGATGACCATTGCGCATTTCACCAAACATGCGGTGCACTTCGCCAGTGGCGGCCAAAATACTGTCCATCATTTCGGCGGTCAGCGTCAGGCTGCGCGAGCGCAACTTGTCAAACAGGTTTTCGGTTTTGTGGCACAACTCCACCAAGTGCGCGGCTTCCAGAAAGCCAGCCCCACCCTTGATGGTGTGAAATCCGCGAAAAACGGTGGCCAGCAGGTCTGAATCTTCTGGGCTTTGCTCCAACTCCACCAGCTTGGCGTCCACGTCTTCCAGCAAGTCGCCCGCTTCGGTCAAGAAGTCTTGTAGCAACTCTACATCACTGAATGCGCTCATTCATTTCTCCCACCCGACTCAACGGGCACTGTCCTCAGAAGCCCAGGCTTTCCAGAAGGTCGTCGACCTGGCCCTGGTTGGCGCACACATCGGTGCGACCTTCGGTGTTGATGGCTGGGCCGTTCAACCAGGTTTCCTCAACCTGCTTGCGCTGGTCTGGCGGCGTGGTGTCCAGCAACAATTGAACCAGTTGTTCTTCCAGACCTTGGGCCATGTTGGCAATGCGATTGACCACCTGGCCGGTCAGGTCATGGAAGTCCTGCGCCATCATGATGTCGGTCAGCTTGCTGCCCATCTCACCGGTGTGGCCAGACACCCGTTTCACAAAGTCGCGGTTGGCTTGCGCATGGGTCTTGAATTCTTCGAGGCTCATTTCGTTGTTGTAGAGCTTGTCCCAGGCCTTGTCCAACGCACCGGCTTGCTCAGCCAAGTCGTCGTTCAGCTTTTGCGATGCCTCGACCGTGGCCAGCACTTTTTCAGCAGCCTGACCAGTCAGGTTGGCGATGTAATTCAGGCGTGCACGGGCATCGGGCAGGCTGTTGACAGCATTTTCAACACTTTTGTCGTAGCCCAGTTCGCGCAGGGCATCGTGCAATTTTCGCGTCAGTGAACCCACCCGGCGAAACACATCATGTGGCTCGTCGCTGTTGACCTCACCCATGTCGGCGAAAGGATTGTCACTGGCAGCACTCGCTGTGGTTGTTGGCTGTGCGGGTGCAGAGGCAGCAGGCGCATTGGCCGCTGGTGCATCGGCGGAACCAGTATCCCAGGTGCGCTGTTCTGCAATGGAGTCGAACAGGGCTTCCAGTTCGTCGTTGTCGCCGTTCTTCAGGTTATCGGGAGTCATCCTCACGCCCTCGCTTGTTGTAGGTTCTTACACAGACATCTTGGCGACAATCTTGCCAAGTTTCTCTTCCAGGGTCGCTTTGGTGAAGGGCTTGACGATGTAGCCGTTGGCGCCCATTTGCGCAGCCGTCACAATGTCTTCCTTCTTCGCTTCCGCAGTCACCAGCAACACTGGCAGGTGCTTGAGATCGGGGTCGCTGCGAATGTTCTGCAGCAACTCAAAGCCGTTCATGTTGGGCATGTTCAAGTCGCTCACCACAAAATTGAAGTGACCGCTTTTGAGCTTGCCCAGCGCGACAGCACCGTCTTCCGCTTCGTCCGCGTTGTTGTAACCAATTTCCTTCAGAAGGTTTCGGACAATTCGACGCATGGTCGAAAAGTCATCCACGATCAGGATTCTCAATTCTTCGGGGCTCATGCTTGCTCCTTACGCTGGTTGCAGCATTGACGTGACCATCTGGGCCAGCTCTTCCGGATGGAATTTGCCGACGTAGGCATCCACACCCACCTGTTGACCCAGCTTCTTGTTTGCCACAGACGACAGTGATGAATGCATCACCACGGGAATGCCTTTGAATCGCACGTCTTCCTTGATGTGGCGTGTCAACACATAACCGTCCATCTCTGGCATTTCAGCATCCACCAGGATCAGGGAAACCTCATCCTTGATGTCGCGGTTTTCGTTTTCAGCGCGGTTGGCAATATTGCGCAGCTTTTCCCAGGCTTCGCGGCCATTGGTGGCGCTTTGGTAAGGCAGGTGCAACTTTTCCAGCACTTCCGTGATTTTCTTGCGGGCCAGGTTGGAGTCGTCGGCGAAGAATACCGGGTGTGGGTGATCCGGGCGCAGCGAGTCCATGTTGGGCACATCGCCTTCACCAATCACCTCACCCAGAATTTGCTCCACATCCAGAATCGACACCAACTTGCCATCGGGCAATTCAGTCAAGGCGGTGATCATGGCGCTTTGCGACTGGCCGATGCTTTGGGGCGACTTCACTTGCTCCCAATCCACACGCACAATGCGGTCAACGTCCTGCACCAGGAAAGCCTGTGTGTGCGAAGAAAATTCCGTGATGATCAGCTTGGTGCGTTCCTCGCCGTTGCCCATGCGCAAGCACTGGGCAAGGTCAATCACCGGCAAAATGCTGCCGCGCAATGAAATGATGCCTTCCACGCCAGGTGGCATGTTGGGTGTGCGGGTGATGGGCAAGGTTTCGCACACTTCGCGAACCTTGAACACGTTGATGCCAAACACCTCGGTCGAGCCCAGCGAAAACAGCAGCAACTCCATTTTGTTGGAGCCCGCCAGCCGAGCCTTCTCATCAATCATGTTCATCAAGCGGTAGTCGTTTTGCATCATTGTCGCTCCTGACAAAATGGCTGCTAGCCATTGTTTTCCATTTCAATCATTGCCCTTTCACAGGCTGTTCATTCAACTTGGGCACGGGTGGCAAATCCACAAATGTCCGTCCCTCGGCGGAATCGGTGTGCGCCAAGGCACGCACCGCTTCCTCTGCTTTTTTGTTCATGACCACAATCGCAATTCGGCGATTCACGGCGGCCATTGGGTCAGTCTCAATCAACGGCACCGACGAGGCCAAACCCACCACACGCAGCATCTTGTTGTCGGACATACCGGCTGCCGTCATTTCCCGGCGACTGGCATTGGCACGGTCAGCCGACAATTCCCAGTTGCTGTAGCCCTTGTTGCCCAAGGCATACGGCGCTGCATCGGTGTGCCCTGACAAGGTCAACTTGTTGGGCACCTGGTTCAACACTTTGGTCAGGTTGCGCAGAATGTCCTTCATGTAGTCCTTCAGCACGGCACTGCCCATGTCAAACATGGGGCGGTTGCGCTCATCCACAATCTGAATCCGCAATCCTTCTGGTGTTAAATCCAGGATGATTTGATTTTTAAACTGTTTCATCAAATCCGATGCGTCGATTAGGCCCTCAATTTCCCCCTTTAATTGCTCAAGACGCAGGGCTTCAGCCTTCTCGGTGCTTGAATTGGGGTTGTAATTCGCATCCTTGGAGTCGTTGCCACTTTTGATCTGCCCCACCGAGCGTGCCAAATCCGTTCCACCAGCCCGTATTACACTCGTGGCGGTACCCGATCCTTCACCCCCCATCAGGGCAACCTTCAAGGGTGAATTGAAATAGTCCGAAATGCCCTTTAAATCACCTTCCGAGGTTGAACCCAGCAACCACATCAACAAGAAAAACGCCATCATGGCCGTCACAAAGTCGGCATAGGCAATTTTCCAGGCGCCACCATGGTGACCATGGCCGCCTTTCTTGATCTTCTTGATGACAATGATGGGGCGTTCTTGCTCGGACTTGGCCATGGCCGTTTACCCCTTGGTCCCTTTCACGTGCGACTCCAACTCCAGGAAAGTTGGGCGCTCGGTGGAATACAGCACCTTGCGACCAAATTCCACAGACAGTGCGGGCGAGTACCCATTCAAACTGGCCAGCAGCGTGGTTTTCACACATTCAAAGGGTTTGGACGATTCGCTGATTTTTTGCTCCAGCAAACTGGCCAACGGCCCCACAAAACCGTAAGAAAGCAAAATACCCAGAAAGGTACCCACCAACGCAGCGGCAATCATGTTGCCCAGCTCGGCGTTGCTGACCTGCCCCACCGAACCCATCACGTGCACCACCCCCATCACCGCGGCCACAATACCGAAGGCGGGAAGGCCGTCGGCCATTTTCTGTACAGCCGATGCCGGGGTGTGCGCTTCCTGGTGGTGGGTTTCCAGTTCCCCGTCCATCAAGGCTTCAATTTCCATGGGGTTCAAATTGCCGCTCACCATCAAGCGCAGGTAGTCGGTCATGAATTCGATGATGTGATGGTCGGCCAGCACATCGGGGTATTTTTGGAACAAGGGGCTTTGCTCCGGCTCTTCGACATCGCCTTCAATCGACATCAAGCCTTCTTTTCGAACCTTGGTGAGAACTTCATACATCAGTGCCATCAGCGACATGTAAAACTCTCGGGTGACTGCCGTGTTCTTGAAGCAACTGGCCAGGCCCTTGCCCACCGCTTTCAGCACCTTGTTGGTGTTGCTCACAATAAAGCCACCAATCGCTGCGCCACCAATAATGATCAGTTCCACAGGCTGCCACAGCACATGCAAATGCCCGCCGGCCATGAGGAAGCCACCCAGCACGGAGCCTATGACAAGGATGTAGCCGACGATTACAAACATGGAGAGAACCCTCTGCTCGAAATTGGTTTTTCTGTATAGGTATTGTCGGCAGAGTTTGTAAAATCTTTTATTCGAATAAGCCACTTTTTAGGGGCGAATTCAAGGCATGACAGCCTGTCCAAGTTACCGCACAGGGCCGTGGTACCTGCATTTCGGGGGCCCCCAAATGCAACAAGGCCAGTGCGGTGAGGCACTGGCCTTGAGGGAGCGAGAAACCCCCGCTGCAGACCCGGAAGAGACAGAGGGTGGGAGGATGCAACCGGACCTTTTAACGCAGCGGAGGTAAACGTAGCCCCTTCTCCCTGGGGCGATTGTTCAGTTCAAACTTCGAGGCTGGCCTCTTCATTGAAGAAACGCTCAGCAGCCGACTGGCGGGTTTTGCCAGCACGGGAAGGCATGTGGCACAGGCCACACACATAATCATTGACCAGTTCGAACGTGTGGACCACAAAACGGCCTTCACATTCCTTGCACTCTGTGGTGGTCAACATGCCTGCATCAAAAAACTTCACCAGGCGCCATGCACGGGTCAACGACAACACCTCAGGCAAACCCAAGTGAGCAACCTGCTCCAGGTACATGCGGTAGGCCTTGATGATGGCGTCGATGTCTTCGATCTCGGTGCTTTTGATCAAAGTCTGGTAAATGTTGATGAACAAGGACGAGTGAATATTGGGCTGCCAAGTCATGAACCAGTCGGTCGAAAAAGGCAACATCCCTTTGGGCGGTGATTTGTGCTTCAGCTCTTTGTAAAGCTTCAGCAAACGTTCACGCGACAATTGCGTCTCGGACTCCAACACTTGCAGACGGGCATCCAGACGGATCAGCTCGGTGGCCAGTTGGATTTGTGCTGCTTCGGACAGAATGGATTTGACTTTAGCCATGACAGCGCCTTTGATGGTTTGATCGTTTGAAATGCAACTTACGCAGCGGTGCTGGCTGCCTTGCCAGACATGATGATGGCTGCGTGCATACCAGACACAGTACGGTCTTTGGTGTGGCTGGTCAGCAGGTTCCAGACCACTTCATCATCAAAGCGGAAGCGGCACATCAGCATATTGCTGGAGGCGATGCGCAGCACTTGGGCTGTGGTCAACTGATCAATCAGGTCAGCCACTTCTTCGGAAATTCCCAAACGGAAGGTGGCTTCGGCGCGGTCCTCACGAATCAGCTGCTGGGCCAGCAGCAGGTAGGACAAGTTGGTTTCGCGAATTTCATCCAGTAGACGTGTGCTTTTCATGTGAACATCCTCCAATTCAACAAACAGTCTGTCGTGTCTCTTGTGTCTTTCAAACCTGGGTTTCAAAGACATTTCCCTCATACGTAGTGTCGACTTCTCCAGAAGAATCCTGAATCGGCCTGGCACCATTCGTGTCGTCATCCTTCCATCAATCGGCTTGTAGGAATCTGGATGACAACCATCAACTTCACGGCCTCAATGTGCCAAGTCTTGAGGACGGGGGGCATCACGGCTTGGGGGGATCCCCCCATCTGTTCGAACCCCATAAGGCGTGCCTCTTTCGGGGTCACCCGCAAATTTGTCCCTCTGCCTCTATAACGACCAATGCCTTGTGGAACTTGAATCTTCAAGGGGTGACCATCTGTCAACATTTGTCAAAAAGGGTTGGTTTACGTCCCGAGGATTTAAAACTTGAGTCCCCCAAAAATTTATTTAAAAAGTTTGACAGTCCCCCTCAAGTTCGATTCCAGGCCAGCGTTAACAGGACATCGGCGCGGCATTGTGACCAGCACCGAACACACAAACAAACCGCTTGGAGAATCATCATGTTGGGAATCAATACAAACGTTGCGTCGTTAACCGCACAAAAGAATTTGTCGATGTCCGGATTGGGCATGGAAACATCGATTGCCCGCCTGTCGTCAGGCCTTCGGGTGAACAACGCCAAGGACGATGCTGCCGGCCTGGCCATCGCTGAGCGCATGAATGCGCAGATCAAGGGTTATGCCGTGGCTTCCAGAAATGCCAGTGACGGCACCTCACTGTTGCAGGTGGCCGATGGCGCCATGGGCAAGATTGCCGATAACCTGCAGCGCATGCGTGAACTGGCTGTGCAAGCCAAAAACGGTTCGCTCAACCCCACCGACCGCACCAACCTGAACCGCGAATATGTGGAGTTGGCCAACGAGGTGGACCGCATTGTGAGTGGCACCACGTTCAATGGCAATGCCGTGTTCAGCGCTGCCAACAAGAGCATGGCCTTCCAGATTGGTACTGGCAACGCTGCCACGGACACGCTGACCGTGAACCTCACCGATGATGCAACCGCTGGTGGCAATGATTTGACGACCGTGTTGGTCAATGGCAATGGCACGATTCAAGCCAACCTGGTCGGAGTGGACACAGTGGCCAACGCAACGACAGCCATCACCCGACTGGATGGAGCAATCGATGCCATCACCGGTGTTCGCGCCGTGGTGGGTGCCGGACAAAGCCGGCTGGAACAAGTGGTGGCTTTTGCAGACATTCAAAACACCAATTTGTCTGCAGCCCGGGGACGGATCATGGACGCGGATTTTGCGAAAGAAACCGCCAACCTGACGCGTTCCCAGATTTTGCAACAGGCGGGCACCGCCATGCTCGCCCAGGCCAACCAACTGCCCAACAACGTGTTGAGCCTGTTGAAGTAAGCATGTTGAAGTAAGAATACGGTGGTTATGAAAGTAACCACCACGACCAAGCAGCAGCCTGCATCCTGATTCCTGAATGCCGGTTGTTTTGGCGGAGTGGGAAACGCCACCCGCCGTTTTTACACCCCGCACAGCCTGGCGCAAAGCGCCGGGCAAGTGCAACCCAGTGACGGTGTTTCGAGACTTTCTTGGCCTCGAAACATCGTCATTATTATTTGTTTTATATCAGTTATTTAAAAACTTTTTTTGAAGTTTTTTCTAAAGTTTTTTCAAACCACCTCGTTAAATAGTCATCGGCAGCGCAGTTGCCGAACAGATCAGCGGTGACCAACCCTGACCTCTTTTGTCCAACCACATTGATCACCATTTCGGAGTGGAACATCATGTTAGGAATCAACACAAACGCACCGTCGCTGACGGCACAAATGAACCTGAGCAAGTCTGCTGGTTCCCTTCAAACCTCGATTGCCCGCCTGTCTTCTGGCCTGCGCATCAACTCTGCGAAAGACGATGCAGCCGGTTTGGCCATCGCCGAGCGCATGACCGCACAGATCAAAGGCTTTGACGTTGCACAGCGCAACGCCAACGACGGCACTTCCCTGCTCCAGGTCGCCGATGGCGCCATGGGCAAGATTTCCGACAACATGCAGCGCATGCGTGAACTGGCTGTTCAAGCCAAAAACGGCACACTGAACTCCACCGACCGCGCCAACCTGAACCGTGAATACACCGAACTGGGCAATGAAATCACCCGGATTTCCACTGGCACCACCTTCAACGGCAACAACGTATTCAGCGCCGCCAACAAGTCGGTCACCTTGCAAATCGGTTCTGGCAACGCCACCACCGACAGCCTGGCCGTGAACCTGACCGATGACGGTACAGCCAGCGGTAACGACCTGCAAACCACCCTGGCCGCCTCCACTTTCGGCGCCATCGACAGCGTGGCCAACGCCACCACCGCCATCACCAACATTGACACCAACATCAATGCGGTGACCAACCTGCGTGCGACCGTCGGTGCCGGCCTGAGCCGCTTGGAACAAGTGGCTTCCTCACTGGAAAACAGCTCCACCAACCTGGCTTCTGCCAAGGGCCGGATCATGGATGCAGACTTCGCCAAAGAAACTGCCAACCTGACCCGCTCGCAGATCCTGCAACAGGCTGGCACAGCGATGTTGGCCCAGGCCAACCAGCTGCCCAACAACGTGCTGAGCCTGCTGCGTTAAACCCGCTGAACGGGGGGCGTCGCCACCAAGGCGTCTCCCGGCAGGGTCTTCAAGCCCACAAGGCCTGTTGCATCCAGACAAAACCCGGTGTTTACGGTCACGCTTCCGCAAACTTGAGGGTGCAAAAAAATTCTCCTGCTGTGGAGAATTTTTTTGTTTTTCCGCCCTAAAGATTCCTTTTTTCCTCGCGTTAATGGATTCATAAGGCAGCGCAATGACGCAGCCACAATGAACCAAAAAACACAC
>NZ_DASWYD010000007.1:0-745481 GCF_036405155.1 Limnobacter sp.
GAGATGGTGTTGCCTGGTGACAACGTGTCCATCAACGTGGAGCTGATTGCGCCAATCGCGATGGAAGAAGGTCTGCGCTTTGCGATCCGTGAAGGCGGTCGCACAGTGGGCGCCGGCGTGGTTGCCAAGATTACGAAGTAACTGTAGACTCCGGCGACTCCTTATTGGAATCGCCGGTTTTTTTCGAGGTGAGCTGCGTTTAGCGGTCACACTCCCTGCTCTTTAGGATTAAACATGAACAACCAAAAAATTCGCATCCGCTTAAAGGCGTTTGATTACAAACTGATCGACCAGTCCGCTCAGGAGATCGTTGAAACCGCCAAGCGCACGGGTGCCGTTGTAAAAGGGCCGGTTCCTCTGCCCACACGCATGAAGCGTTTTGACATTCTGCGTTCGCCCCACGTGAACAAAACATCCCGTGACCAGTTCGAAATTCGTACGCACCAGCGTCTGATGGACATTGTGGACCCCACCGACAAAACCGTCGATGCGCTGATGAAGCTGGACCTTCCGGCTGGCGTGGATGTGGAAATTAAGTTGCAGTAACAGTTGCACTAAATTCGATTTGTGAATATACTCATGGGCTTACCTTAAAAAAGGTAAGTTCAAGAGAATTTTATCATTCGGCCAATCGCAGCCGAAATTGGAGAAATCATGAGTCTAGGCCTTATTGGTCGCAAGATCGGCATGATGCGCATCTTTACGGAAGCGGGTGTTTCGGTGCCCGTGACTGTTGTTGATGTGTCGTCAAACCGCGTTGCGCAGCTCAAAACAATCGAAACGGATGGCTACACAGCTGTTCAACTGGCCTATGGATCCCGTCGCCCCACCCGTGTGGCCAAGGCGCAGGCGGGTCACTACGCCAAGGCTTCCATCGAGGCCGCTTCTTCCCTGGTTGAATTCACTGTTGATGCTGCCAAGCTTGCTGAATTGCAAGTGGGCGCACCTGTGTCCGTGGAAATCTTTTCCGTTGGTCAGAAGGTGGACGTCAGCGGCGTAACTCAAGGTAAGGGCTTTTCAGGTTCCATCAAACGTCACCACTTCAGCTCCCAGCGTGCATCCCACGGTAACTCTGTGTCGCACAATGCGCCCGGTTCGATCGGTATGGCGCAGGATCCAGGTCGTGTGTTTCCTGGCAAGCGCATGGCTGGTCAATTGGGTAACGTCAATCGCACCACGCAGAACCTGGAAGTGGTTCGTGTGGACGCCGAGCGCGGTCTGCTCCTGATCAAGGGTGCTGTTCCGGGTTCCAAGGGCGGTGAGTTGCTGGTCAAGCCGGCCGTCAAGGCAAAGGCATAAGGAGAACCTGATGGAATTGAAAGTAATTGGCGATTCTGGGCAGGCCTCTCAAACTGTTCAGGTGTCCGATGTGGTGTTTGGTCGTGAGTACAACGAGCCGCTGATTCATCAGCTGGTGGTTGCTTACCAAGCCAATGCCCGTCAGGGTACGCGTGCCCAAAAAGACCGCTCTGAGGTTCGTGCTTCTACGCGCAAACCTTGGAAGCAGAAAGGCACAGGTCGCGCCCGTGTGGGTGCGGTGTCCAGCCCGCTGTGGCGTGGAGGCGGCCAGATTTTCCCGAACCGCCCAGACGAAAACTTCACGCAGAAGCTGAACAAGAAAATGTTCCGCGCTGGTGTTTGCTCCATATTGTCCCAGTTGGGTCGTGAAGAGCGTTTGGTGGTTGTGGATTCCATGCAGCTCGAAGCGCCAAAGACCAAGCTTCTGGATCAAAAGATCAAGAGCATGGGTTTTGAGTCCGTGTTGATCATTGTTGATTCCGTGGATGAGAACCTGTATCTCGCCTCTCGTAACCTGCCCAACGTGGCGATTGTTGAGCCTCGTTATGCCGACCCCCTCTCCTTGATCTATTTCAAGAAGGTGGTGGTGACTCGTGCTGCGCTGGACAAACTGCAGGAGATGTACGCATGAACACCCAGCGTCTGATGAAAATTCTGTTGGCCCCCATTGTCTCTGAAAAGAGCACCATGCTGGCTGACAAGCACGAGCAAGTGGCTTTTAAGGTGTGCTCCACTGCAACCAAAGGCGAAATCAAGGCGGCAGTCGAATTGCTGTTTAAGGTCGAGGTCGAAGCGGTGCGCGTGATCAATCAAGCCGGTAAGCAAAAGCGGTTTGGTCGCACCATGGGCCGTCGTTCCGATGTTCGCAAAGCTTATGTTGCACTGAAAGCCGGTCAGGAAATCAATTTCTCGGAGGCTGCGTAACATGCCATTGATTAAACTCAAACCAACGTCCCCTGGCCGTCGTGGTGTGGTTAAGGTGGTGCATCCGCACCTGCACAAAGGCGAGGCTTACGCACCATTGCTCGAGTCGCAGTCCAAGACTTCGGGCCGCAACAACAATGGTCACATCACAACCCGTCACAAGGGTGGTGGTCACAAGCAACACTATCGCTTGGTTGACTTCAAGCGCAACAAAGATGGCATTCCTGCGAAAGTGGAGCGGATTGAATACGATCCAAACCGCACCGCGCACATTGCCTTGATTTGTTATGCCGATGGTCAGCGTTCTTACATTATTGCGCCGCGCGGTTTGCAGGTCGGTCAAACGCTGTTGAATGGTTCCGAAGCGCCGATCAAGGTGGGCAATACGCTGCCAATTCGCAACATTCCAGTGGGTACCACGGTGCACTGCGTTGAAATGTTGCCCGGCAAGGGTGCTCAGTTGGCACGCTCCGCTGGCGGCTCTGCAATGTTGATGGCTCGTGAAGGTACTTATGCGCAGATGCGTCTGCGTTCTGGTGAAATTCGTCGTGTGCACATTGAGTGCCGAGCCACCATTGGTGAGGTCAGCAACGAGGAAAACAGCCTTCGCAAAATCGGTAAGGCCGGTGCTGTTCGCTGGAAGGGTATTCGCCCGACTGTTCGCGGTACAGCCATGAACCCGATCGACCACCCGCACGGTGGTGGTGAGGGCAAGACCGGTGAAGGTCGCGTGCCTGTGAGTCCGTGGGGTCAGCCAACAAAGGGCTACCGCACACGCTCCAACAAGCGTACCGATACCATGATCGTTCAGCGTCGTCACAAGCGCTAAGTGGGGTAAGCAAATATGTCTCGTTCATTGAAAAAAGGTCCTTTCTGCGACGCCCACTTGATCAAAAAGGTGGAGGCTGCAGTTGCATCCAAGGACAAGCGTCCAATTAAAACCTGGTCCCGTCGTTCGACCGTGCTCCCAGAGTTCATCGGTCTGACCATTGCGGTACACAACGGCAAGCAGCATGTGCCTGTGTATGTCAATGAAAACATGGTTGGTCACAAGCTCGGCGAATTTGCGCTCACGCGCACATTCAAGGGTCACGCGGCCGACAAGAAGGCCAAGCGATAAGGGGATAACATGGAAACTCGTGCAATTTTGAAAGGTGTGCGCATGTCGCCACAGCGCGGTCGCCAGGTTGCTGACCTGATCCGCGGTAAGAAAGTGGATCAGGCTCTGAACATCCTGACCTTCTCTCCCCAAAAAGCGGCTTTCATTGTCAAGAAGGTACTGGAGAGCGCAATCGCCAATGCAGAGCACAACGATGGTGCTGACGTTGATGAGTTGAAAGTCAAGACCATCTACGTTGAAGAGGGCCCTGTGCTCAAGCGCTTCACAGCCCGCGCGAAAGGCCGTGGCAATCGTATTACTAAGAAGACCAGTCACATTTATGTGACGGTTGGTAATTAAGGGGGTTTCATGGGTCAGAAAATTAACCCAACCGGTTTTCGCCTGGCAGTTTCTCGCAACTGGGCCTCTCGCTGGTATGCATCCAACCGTGAGTTTTCTCAGATGTTGATTGAGGACATTCAAGTCCGCGATTACCTGAAAAAGAAACTGAAGAACGCGTCCGTGGCGCGTGTGTTGATCGAGCGTCCTGCAAAGAATGCTCGAGTCACCATCTACTCCGCCCGCCCAGGCGTAGTAATCGGCAAGAAGGGTGAAGACATCGAGGTGTTGAAGAACAGCCTGCAAAAGCTGGTCGGCGTGCCTGTGCATGTGAACATCGAAGAAGTTCGCAAGCCCGAGATTGATGCGCAGCTGATTGCAGATGGCATTTCCCAGCAGCTCGAGCGTCGCATTATGTTCCGCCGTGCGATGAAGCGCGCTATGCAGAACGCGATGCGCATGGGCGCGCAGGGTATCAAGATCATGTCGTCCGGCCGTCTGAACGGGATTGAAATTGCCCGTACCGAATGGTATCGCGAAGGCCGCGTGCCTTTGCACACACTGCGCGCTGACATTGATTACGCGACCAGCGAAGCAGCAACAACTTACGGCATCATCGGTATCAAGGTGTGGGTCTACAAAGGCGACAACCTGGGTCGTGGTGAGGTGGCCGCTGCTCCTGTAGAGCAGGAAAAGGAAGAGCGTCGTCCACGTCGTCCATCGTCTCGCCCAACCGGTGCTCGCAAGCCCCGTAAAGATGGTGCAAGTGGTTCTAACAAAGAGGAAGCATCCGCTGGATCTTCCGCTGAACAGTAATTAGGAGCGCATGATGTTACAGCCATCACGTCGCAAATACAGAAAAGAGCACAAAGGCCGCAACACGGGTCTGGCAACACGCGGTGCAAACGTATCGTTTGGCGAGTTTGGTCTCAAATCGACAGACCGCGGTCGTCTGACCGCACGTCAAATTGAATCTGCCCGTCGCGCCATGGTTCGCCACATCAAGCGTGGGGGAAAGATCTGGATTCGCGTGTTTCCGGACAAGCCGATTACCAACAAGCCTGCTGAAGTGCGTATGGGTAACGGCAAGGGTAACGTGGAGTACTACGTGGCTGAGATTCAGCCTGGAAAGGTACTCTACGAAATGGACGGTGTAAGCGAAGAACTCGCGCGTGAGGCATTCCGCTTGGCAGCTGCCAAGTTGCCGTTGCGCACCGTGTTCGTGACCCGTCAGATTGGAGGTTAATCATGAAAGCGTCTGAATTGCGTGGCAAAAGCGCAGCAGAACTGACAACCGAGCTGGAAGCGCTGCTGCGTGCGCAGTTCTCCCTGTGTATGCAGGTGGCAACACAACAGTTGTCCAATTCTTCTCAGTTGTCCAAGGTACGTAAAGACATCGCTCGTGTAAAAACAGTGATGACTCAATTGAAGAGGTCCGCATGAGCACCGAAGCCAAAGTTAGTTTGAAGCGTACGCTGGTGGGACGTGTGGTGAGCGACAAGATGACCAAATCCGTGGTTGTTGCTGTTGAAAACCGCATCAAGCACCCTGTGTACGGCAAGTATGTTGTTAAGACACACAAGTACACCGCTCACGACGAGTCCAATGAAGTGGGCGAGGGTGACCTGGTTGAGATCGCTGAAGGTCGTCCAATCTCCAAGACAAAATCTTGGAGCGTGACAAAAGTGTTGGAGAAAGCAAAAGTCATCTGATTTTTGCTTGATCGAGAGGTACAAGCCTGCTATTATAGCAGGCTATCTTTTCAACCCATGCGGGACCAAGACTGGCAGTTAAAGGCACAAAGCGCCGCCAGGCGCTGCCAAGAACGGCTAAGTTGGTAAGGACAATCCATGATACAAATGCAATCACGGCTCGATGTGGCCGACAACACGGGTGCACGCTCAGTCATGTGCATCAAGGTTCTTGGTGGTTCCAAGCGCCGTTATGCCGGTATCGGCGACATCATCAAGGTGTCCATCAAGGATGCGGCCCCACGTGGTCGCGTCAAAAAGGGCGAAATCTACAACGCTGTCGTTGTTCGCACCGCAAAAGGTGTGCGTCGTGCCGATGGCGCCCTGATCAAATTCGATTCCAATGCGGCTGTTTTGCTGAATGCGAAGCTTGAGCCCATCGGTACCCGTATTTTTGGCCCAGTGACTCGTGAGCTTCGGAATGAAAAATTCATGAAGATTGTGTCCTTGGCGCCTGAGGTTCTGTGAGGTCAATATGAACAAAATCCGCAAAGGCGATGAAGTGTTGGTGTTGACCGGCAAATTCAAGGGCAAGAAAGGCGTTGTGTTGGCCCGCATCGACGATGAGCATCTGCTTGTTGAGGGTGTGAATGTGGTCAAAAAGCACCAGAAGCCGAACCCCATGAAGGGCGAGACGGGTGGTGTGGTCGACAAGACCATGCCAATCCATCAGTCCAACGTGAGTTTGTTTGACAAAGAAACAGGTAAGCCGTCGCGCGTTGCGATCAAGCAGGTGGATGGCAAGTCTGTGCGGGTTCTGGTGAAAACCGGTGCCCAGCTGGCCAACTAAGGGGTTTATCGTGTCGCGATTCCAAGAATTTTACAAAACCGAAGTGGTGGGTCAATTGACCAGTCAGTTCGGCTACAAGTCCGTCATGGAAGTGCCTCGCATCACCAAAATCACCTTGAACATGGGTGTGGGTGAGGCTGTGAATGACAAGAAGATTATCGAGAATGCTGTGGGTGATTTGACCAAAATTGCTGGTCAAAAGCCTGTGGTGACGCGCGCCAAAAAGGCGATTGCAGGTTTCAAGATTCGTGAGGGTTATCCAGTTGGCTGTATGGTCACACTGCGTGGTCCAAAGATGTATGAATTCCTTGATCGTCTGATCACTGTGGCTTTCCCTCGTGTTCGCGACTTCCGCGGCGTGTCGGGCAAGTCTTTTGATGGTCGTGGTAATTACAACATTGGTATCAAAGAACAGATCATTTTCCCTGAGATCGAGTACGACAAGATCGATGCTCTGCGTGGTTTGAATATCAGTGTGACGACGACAGCGAAAACCAACGACGAGGCGAAAGCCCTGTTGGCCGCTTTCAAGTTTCCGTTCCGCAACTGAGGTGTAACGTGGCAAAACTGGCTTTGATTAACCGTGAAAAGAAGCGTGCAGCCTTGGTCAAGAAGTATGCGGCGAAGCGTGAAGCACTGAACAAAATCGTGAAGGATCAGTCCGTGAGCGAAGGTGAGCGTTACGAAGCGCGCTTGAAGTTGCAGGCGCTGCCTCGCAATGCGAGCCCGACACGTCAGCGCAATCGCTGTGAGCTGACTGGTCGTCCCCGTGGCACATTCCGCATGTTCGGTTTGGCCCGTAACAAGATCCGTGAGATTGCCATGCGTGGTGAGATTCCTGGTATCACCAAGGCTAGCTGGTAAGGGGTTCAGATATGAGTATGAGTGATCCAATCGCCGACATGCTGACACGCATTCGCAATGCGCAAGGCGTCGACAAGGCGACGGTTGAAATGCCTTCTTCCAAACTGAAGGTGGCTATCGCCAAGGTTCTGAAGGACGAAGGCTACATCGAGAGCTTTTCGATTGTTGGTGAGGCAGCAAAGCCTGTGCTGAGCATTGAGCTGAAGTACTACGCTGGTCGTCCTGTGATTGAAAAGATCGAGCGTGTTTCCAAGCCAGGTCTTCGAATTTATAAGGGCAAGGATGATATCCCCGAGGTCATGAATGGCCTTGGTGTTGCCATCGTGTCGACATCCAAAGGTGTGATGACTGATCGCAAGGCCCGTGCCACTGGCATTGGTGGTGAAGTCATTTGCCTGGTGGCTTAAGGAGTAAGCGAATATGTCTCGTGTAGCCAAGGCCCCGATTGCCGTGCCTTCAAGCGTTCAAGTGGTCATTAATGGCCAGAACGTGACTGTGAAGTCTGGCAATGCCGAATTGAAATTGTGTGTAAACCCGCTTGTGGCGGTGATTTTCGCGGATGGTGTTTTGTCTGTGAAGCCCGTTGAAGACTCGACTGAAGCAAATGCGCAGGCTGGTACAGCACGTGCCTTGTTGGCCAACATGGTGTTGGGTGTCAGCAAAGGTTTTGAGCGCAAGCTGCAGCTGGTCGGTGTGGGTTACAAAGCGGCCGTTCAGGGCGACTCTCTGAACCTGGCACTGGGTTTCTCCCATCCGGTTGTTCACAAACTGCCCGCGGGCGTAAAGGCCGAAACGCCAACCCCGACTGAGATCATCTTGAAGGGCGCCGATAAACAAGTGATTGGTCAGACAGCCGCTGAAATTCGCGGATATCGCCCACCAGAGCCCTACAAGGGCAAGGGTGTTCGGTACGCGAACGAGCATGTGGTGATCAAAGAGACCAAGAAGAAGTAAGGCGCATAGAGGACCATCATGGAAACTAAGAGAGAAGCACGTCTGCGTCGTGCAAAACAGACCCGGAAGCGTATCGCCTTGGCGCGTGCAACCCGTCTGTGCGTCTATCGCACAAATTCTCACATCTACGCCGCAATTCATTCTGCCGATGGTGGTGAGGTTCTTGCCTCTGCATCGACTGTGGACAAAGAAGTGCGTGCAGCAATGGCTGGTAAGACCGGCGGCAACAAAGCCGCTGCAGCGGCGGTTGGTGCGGAAATCGCCAAGCGCGCACTGGCCAAGGGTATTTCTGCGGTCGCATTCGATCGTTCCGGTTTTGCCTACCATGGCCGCGTGAAAGAGTTGGCCGATGCCGCTCGTGAAGCCGGCTTGAAATTCTAAGGGGTTATCATGGCAAGAATGCAAGGTAAAAATGCGGCTCCCGAAGCCCGTGATGACGGTCTGAAGGAAAAAATGATTGCCGTGAACCGCGTGACCAAAGTGGTCAAGGGCGGTCGTATTCTCGGTTTTGCGGCGCTGACCGTGGTTGGTGATGGTGATGGTCGAGTCGGCATGGGCAAGGGCAAGTCACGGGAAGTTCCCGTGTCCGTCCAGAAGGCCATGGAGCAGGCTCGCCGCCAGATGGAACAAGTGTCTCTGCGTGACGGCACCATCCATCACACGGTCGAAGGTCGCCACGGGGCTTCCAAAGTGTTTTTGGCGCCTGCGCAGGAAGGTACTGGTCTGATTGCTGGTGGCCCAATGCGCGCAGTATTGGAAGTCGTTGGTGTGCGCAACATTGTTGCGAAGAGCCACGGTTCTTCAAACCCCTACAACCTGGTGCGTGCAACCCTGGACGCGCTGTCCAAGTTGCAAACACCTTCTGAAATTGCTGCCAAGCGTGGCCTTTCAGTTGAAAAATTGTTTGAGGCCTAATCATGAGTGCACAAGTCAAGGTAACGCTGGTGAAAAGCATTATCGGCACCAAGGAAGACCACCGTGCCACCGTTCGCGGTCTGGGTCTGCGTCGTCTGAACCACAGCCGTGTTCTGGTGGACACGCCCGAGGTTCGCGGAATGATTAACAAGGTTTCATACCTGTTGAAAGTAGAGGCTGCGTAATGGAACTTAATACTATTGCTCCAGCACCCGGCAGCAAATTCCCCAAGAAGCGAGTGGGCCGTGGCATTGGCTCCGGTTGGGGAAAGACGGCTGGTCGTGGTCACAAGGGTCAAAAATCACGCAGTGGTGGTTTCCACAAGGTTGGATTCGAAGGCGGTCAGATGCCCATGCATCGTCGTCTGCCCAAGCGTGGCTTTACATCACGCACTGCACAGTTCAACGCACAAGTTCGCTTGACGGATCTGGATGTGTTGGCTGTTGACCAGATTGATTTGCTGACGTTGCTGCAAGCTGGCTTGGTTCCTGCGGGAACACAGTCCGTGAAGGTGATTCTGGCCGGCGAAATCAAGCGTGCAGTGACTTTGAGTGGCATCAAAGCCACCAAGGGTGCATTGGCTGCCATTCAGGCGGCTGGTGGATCTGTGAACGCTTAAAGAGAGACGCGTGTGGCTTTGAACCCATCAGCTCTGGCTTCTTCTGGCAAATTCACTGATCTGCGCAAGCGCTTGGTTTTTTTGCTGTTGGCCTTGATCGTTTACCGGATCGGCGCGCACGTGCCGGTTCCGGGGATCGATCCTGTGCAGCTCAAGCAGCTGTTCAATACTCAGCAGGGCGGCATCTTGGGCATGTTCAACATGTTCTCGGGTGGTGCTTTGTCGCGCTTTACGGTTTTTGCGCTGGGTATCATGCCGTACATTTCTGCGTCGATCGTGATGCAGTTGGCGTCGGTGGTGGTACCGCAGTTGGAGGCCCTGAAGAAGGAAGGCGAGGCGGGGCGTCGTAAGATTACGCAGTACACGCGCTATGGCACCTTCTTTTTGGCCACTTTCCAAGCGATTGGTATTTCAGTTGCGCTGGAATCTCAAAAAGGCTTGGTCATCGATCCTGGTTTGGCTTTCCGCTTCACCACCGCGGTGTCGCTTGTCACTGGGACCATGTTCTTGATGTGGCTGGGCGAGCAAATCACGGAGCGCGGGCTGGGCAATGGCATCTCGATTTTGATTTTCGCGGGTATCGCTGCCGGCATGCCGGGTGCTTTGGGCGGTCTGTTTGAGTTGGTACGAACCGGCGCAATGAGTTCATTGGTAGCTGTCCTGGTCTGTGTGCTGGCTGTGTTGGTGACCTATTTGGTTGTGTTCGTCGAACGTGGTCAGCGAAAAATCACCGTGAACTACGCCAAGCGCCAGGTTGGTAACCGAGTGTACGCCGGGCAGACGTCGCACTTGCCGTTGAAGTTGAACATGGCTGGTGTGATTCCGCCCATTTTCGCGTCCAGCATTATCTTGCTGCCGGCAACGTTGACCAGTTGGTTTGGTTCAGGCAACGGCGCAGTGGTGGGCTTCCTGAAGGAGGTGTCTCAGACGCTATCCCCAGGCCATCCTTTGTACATGTTGTTGTACGCCAGTGCCATCGTGTTTTTCTGTTTCTTTTACACGGCCTTGGTATTCAACAGCCGTGAGACAGCAGACAACCTGAAAAAGAGTGGCGCGTTCCTTCCGGGCATTCGTCCGGGTGAACAGACCTCTCGATACATTGATCGAGTGTTGATGCGTTTGACACTGGTCGGGGCTGCTTACATCACCCTGGTGTGTTTGCTCCCAGAATTTCTGGTGCTGGGCTTCAAGGTGCCGTTTTACTTCGGTGGTACATCGCTGCTGATTATTGTGGTTGTTGCAATGGATTTCATGGCACAGGTTCAGGCCTACGTGATGTCCCAGCAATACGAAAGCCTCTTGAAGAAGTCCAGTTTCAAGGGCTCCGGTTTGACGAGGTAAGGATTGTCTAAAGACGACGTTATCCAAATGCAGGGTGAGGTGGTTGAAAACCTGCCCAACGCCACTTTCCGGGTCAAGTTGGAAAATGGTCACGTGGTGCTCGGTCATATTTCGGGAAAAATGCGAATGAACTACATTCGAATTCTTCCGGGTGACAAGGTGACGGTGGAACTCACGCCGTACGATTTGTCCAGAGCACGAATTGTATTCCGAGCCAAGTAATTTGGTTCTTTTTGGAGTTCGCCATGAAAGTTCAGGCTTCTGTTAAGAAAATTTGTAGAAAGTGCAAAGTGATCAAGCGCAAAGGCGTGGTCCGTGTGATTTGTTCTGACGCGCGCCACAAGCAGCGTCAAGGTTAATAAAAGGGGATTTCCATGGCTCGTATTGCCGGTATTAACATTCCAAGCCACCAGCACACCGTGATCGGTCTGACTGCGATCTATGGCATTGGTCGTTCGACAGCCAAGAAGATTTGTGCAGTGACTTCCATCGCCGAAAACAAAAAGGTGAAGGATCTGGACGATACGGATCTGGAAAAGCTGCGTGATGAAGTGGCCAAGTACCTGACTGAAGGTGACCTGCGCCGTGAGATCACCATGAACATCAAGCGTTTGATGGACCTGGGTTGCTACCGTGGTTTCCGTCACCGCAAGGGCTTGCCCGTTCGTGGTCAGCGTACGCGTACCAACGCTCGCACTCGCAAGGGTCCGAAGCGCGCCGGTATCGCCCTGAAGAAATAATCTGGATTTAAAGGAAGACTTGCCAAATGGCCAAAGGTACCGCAAACACCCGCGCTCGCAAGAAAGTCAAGAAGAACATTTCTGACGGCATTGCGCACGTACACGCTTCGTTCAACAACACCATCATCACCATCACCGACCGTCAGGGCAATGCACTGGCCTGGTCGACCTCTGGTGCGCAGGGTTTCAAGGGTTCACGCAAGTCAACTCCGTTCGCTGCTCAGGTGGCTGCCGAAGTGGCTGGTAAGGCCGCGCAGGAATGCGGCATCAAAACAGTTGAAGTCTTGATCAAAGGACCTGGCCCTGGCCGCGAGTCCAGCGTTCGTGCTTTGAACGCACTGGGAATCAAGGTGACGAGCATTTCCGACATCACCCCAATTCCACACAACGGATGTCGTCCTCCCAAGCGTCGTCGCATCTGATTTTTTAAGACCATTGTTCGCGCAGGCGGACTGAAGCGGCCTAACGGCTGCGTAATGAAAGAGGTTTTCAAGTGGCTAAATATACTGGTCCAAAGTGTAAGTTGTCCCGCCGTGAAGGCACCGATCTTGGTTTGAAGAGTGCACGTCGTGCACTGGATTCCAAGTGCAAACTCGATTCCAAGCCTGGTCAGCATGGCCGCACTTCCGGTGCGCGCACGTCTGATTACGGTCAGCAGTTGCGTGAAAAGCAGAAAGTGAAGCGAATGTACGGTATTTTGGAGCGTCAGTTCCGCCGCTATTTCGCAGAAGCGTCTCGCCGCAAGGGCAACACCGGTGAAACCCTGTTGCAATTGCTGGAAAGCCGTTTGGACAACGTGGTGTACCGCATGGGTTTTGGCTCCACACGCGCCGAAGCACGTCAGCTGGTTAGCCACAAAGCGATTCTGGTGAACGGCAAGCCCGTGAACATCCCCTCGTATGTTGTGAAGGTCAATGACGTGGTTGCCGTGCGCGACAAGTCCAAGACACAGTCACGGATTATTGAGTCGGTGGGTCTGGCTGAGTCCAACGGTTTCCCGATCTGGTTGTCTGTTGATTCCAAGAAACTGGAAGGTTCGCTGAAGGCACTGCCGGATCGCGCGGATCTGTCCCAGGAAATCAATGAAAGCCTGATCGTTGAATTGTATTCACGCTGATTAAGTTTTCTGATCTGTTCATTAACAATCCCCAGCCTTATCGGTGTAACGAGCCGAGGGTATTGACAAGGATTCTGAATGTTTAATGCTAGTTTGCTGAAGCCTCGCATTGTTGAGGTGGAATCGGTTGGTCACAGTGCAGCCAAGATTGTGATGGAGCCCTTTGAGCGTGGTTATGGCCACACTTTGGGTAACGCACTTCGCCGCGTATTGCTCTCTTCCATGATCGGTTACGCGCCAACGGAAGTATCGATTGCGGGTGTTGTTCACGAGTACTCGACACTGGACGGTGTACAGGAAGACGTTGTTGACCTGTTGTTGAACCTGAAAGGGATTGTATTCAAGCTGGAATCGCGCGATGTGGTGACTGTAACCCTGAAGCGTGAAGTAGAAGGTGTGGTGACTGCTGGAGACATCGAGCTGCCACATGACGTGCAAGTGTTGAACCCTGATCACGTGATTGCGCACCTGTCACAAGGCGGCAAGCTGGACATGCAGATCAAGGTGGAAAAAGGCCGTGGTTATGTCCCAGGTACGGTGCGCCGTTTCCCGGACGAGCCGAGCAAGGCGATTGGTCGCATTGTATTGGATGCGTCTTTCAGCCCGGTGAAGCGTGTGTCGTACTCGGTGGAAAGTGCCCGTGTGGAACAGCGTACAGACCTGGATCGCTTGGTCATGTTCATCGACACCAACGGTGTGTTGTCTCCTGAAGAAGCCATTCGTTTGGCGGCACGGATTTTGGTGGAGCAGTTGTCTGTGTTTGCTGCATTGGAAAACACGGCCGAGCCCGAAGCTGTATCACGTGCTCCCCAGGTTGATCCGATCCTGCTGCGTCCCGTGGACGATCTGGAATTGACTGTTCGCTCCGCCAACTGCCTGAAAGCAGAAAACATTTACTACATTGGCGATTTGATTCAGCGCACTGAAAATGAGCTGCTGAAGACCCCGAACCTGGGTCGCAAGTCACTGAATGAAATCAAGGAGGTGTTGGCCGCCCGTGGTCTGACACTCGGAATGAAACTTGAAAACTGGCCACCCGCCGGTCTCGATAAGCCTTGAGCTTAGCGTTTGTTTGATTGAAGGATATTAAAAATGCGTCACCGTCACGGATTGCGTAAGCTGAACCGCACAAGCAGCCACCGTTTGGCCATGTTCAGAAACCTGACCAATGCTCTGCTCAAGCACGAAGTCATCAAAACAACCCTGCCCAAGGCCAAAGAACTGCGCAAGGTTGCTGAGCCGCTGATCACTTTGGGTAAGACACCCACACTGGCCAACAAGCGCCTGGCGTTTTCCCGTCTGCGTGATCGCGAGATGGTGGTCAAGCTGTTTGAAGAGATCGGTCCTCGCTACGCGACCCGTCCTGGTGGCTATATGCGTGTACTGAAGTTTGGTTTCCGCAAGGGCGACAATGCACCCATGGCCTTGGTTGAACTGGTGGATCGCCCAGAGACCGCCGAAATGGTTGAAGTGGCCGAAGAGCAGGCGTAAGCCGGTCGTCGGCTGCTGGTGGCACACCCAAACAGTTGTCCAGCGGCGCATGCTGGATGATTGAAATGAGGTGATGCACCGCAGTGAATTGAGAATGCCGTGTTAGCGTTAAGCCAACACGGCATTTTTTTATGGGCGTTTGAATGAATGGATAGCATGGTGCAGATGCCAGTGTTGCAACTGGACAATGTGGTGAAAAAGTATGGTGAGCGAGAGGTCTTGAAGGGCCTCAACCTGACCGTGAACCGAGGCGAGTGTGTGGCACTGCTTGGGCCCAATGGGGCTGGGAAATCCACCACAGTGTCCCTCTCTTTGGGTTTAAGTGCTGCGTCGGGCGGGCAGGTTCAACTGCTGGGCCTTGACATGGCCACACAGGGGCATCTGGCCCGGGCTCAGGTCGGTGTGGTGCCTCAGTACGATTCACTCGACCCAGACTTCACGGTGATTGAAAACCTGCAGGTGTACGGGCGGTATTTTTCCTTGCGTGGCGCGATGCTTCGCGAGCGCGCCATCGAACTGCTGGGTTTTGCAGGACTGAGTGACCGCCAGGACGACGCGGTCAGTGCGCTGTCCGGTGGCATGCGGCGGCGGCTGATGTTGGCACGGTCGCTGGTCAATGGCCCGAAGATGTTGTTTCTGGATGAGCCAACCACCGGGTTGGACCCAACAGCGAAGCATGGCATGTGGGACGGTTTGTTGGCACTCAAACGCCAAGGCATGGCCATTTTATTGACAACCCATGACATGGATGAAGCTGAACGCTTGGCGGACCGTGTGGCGGTGTTGAATGGTGGCCAAGTGGTGGCGCTGGACACGCCCCGGGCGTTGATTGATGCGCATGTAGGCACCCAGGTGCTGGAGGTGTGGGGTACAGCGGCAGGGACTTACCTGCATGAGCGGCTGGGTGTTCCGCTGGCTGAATTGGAGCGTCGGGGTGAAATGCTGTTTTTACGCAATGATGTGGCCAGCCGGGCCCTGGAGCGGATTCGGGTGGAGCGCCCTGCTGAGGTGGAATGCCTGTTCAGGCCGGGTAATTTGGAAGATGTGTTTTTCCGCCTGACCGGCCGAGCGTTGGACATGCAGTTGAATGATGGTTCGGAGGGTTAACATGCTGGAGCGTTGGTTTGGCGTGAATGCATCGGCCATTGTGCAGGTGTGGCGGCGCAATGCACTGGTGTGGCGCAAGTTGGCGGCTGCTTCATTGATGGCCAATGTGATTGACCCGGTGATGGCGCTCATGGCGTTCGGTTTGGGGGTGGGGTCGCTGGTCAACACGGTGGAGGGGCAGCCTTACTTGCAGTACCTGGCCGTGGGAGCAGTCTGCATCAGTGCCATGAATGCGCCCACATTTGAATCGCTGTATTCCGCATTTTCGAGAATGCAGGTGCAGAAGACGTGGCAGTCCATCATGAACACACCGGTCCGGTTGCGCGAGGTGGTGTTGGGCGAATGTTTCTGGGCGGCCGCGAAAGGCTGCATCAGCACGGCCTGCATGATGGTGGTGCTGGCTTTGTTGGGCGTGGGTGACGGCCTGTTCTGGTTGATGGGCTGGTGCGTGCTGGCGTTGGCGTGTGTGATGTATGCGGCCCTTGGCTTGTGTGTGAATGCACGCGCACCGAGCTACGACTTTTTCATGTTCTATTTCACCTTGGTGATTACGCCCCAAACATTCTTGTCGGGCGCATTTTTCCCGAGAAGCCAGTTCCCGGAGTGGCTGCAGTGGGTGGCGCAATGCTTGCCCTTGTCGCTGGTGGTGGATTGCATGCGGGCTTTGCACGACCATCGATTTTTGGCCATGCCGGCACTTTTGCTGGGCATGATGGTCTACACCGCATTGGGATTGTGGGGCGCTGTCCAGTTGAGTGAACGACGCTTTGCCAAAGCGTCCTGAGTGGGGTGTGCGCTGTGAAGTCTTCCGAGCCGATTGACACTGCAGCCGTGTGGCTGGCCTATACCACGGTGGGCAGCGAAGCCGATGCTCGGGCTTTGGCCCGAATGCTGGTGGAAGGCAATTTGGCCCGTTGTGTCACCCTGTTGCCGAATGCAACGTCGGTGTATGTGTGGCAGGGGCAGTTGGAGACAACCCCGGAAATATTGCTGATGGTGAAGTGCAGCAATGCTCAGCGGCTGGCATTGAAGGACGTTTGGGTGGATTTGCACCCGTATGAACTGCCGGAGTTGTTGTTTGTGAAGGCGGATGACGGGCATGCGCCTTATTTGGATTGGATTCGAGGTGGTTGATATGTGGGCAGAATGGATGCGTGGCCTGTGCGTGAGGGCAAAAGCAGCGGGGCTGCCCATCGCGATGGTCTGTGTCATGGGACTGTTTGGTCTGTTTGGCTTGTTTGGGCTGAGTGGCCCTGCCCATGCTGCGGATGATTTTCTGCCGCCAGAGCAGGCGTTCAAGGTGACCGTGAGTGCGCTGGACCCGACCTGTGTTCAGAACTGTTTGATGGATGTGCGCATTGAGGTTGCACAGGGCTATTACCTGTACAGGGAACGTTTCAAGCTGGAGCCAGCTGCGGGTGTGCAAGAACTGGCGTTTGTGGATTTGCCGCGAGGCGACAAAAAATTCGATGAGTTTTTAAAAGAGCAGATTGAAGCGCTGCGGGGTGAGCTGAATGTGCAGCTTCGATATTCCATCGCAGCAAATGGCCCGTCGGGTGGTCAGCCACCGGCTTCCCTGGGGAAGTTGATCAGCCAGGGCTGTGCCGATGCAGGCCTGTGTTACCCACCCCAGCCCACGGAATTGACCGTGTCCAGCGGTGGCCTGTTGGGCAAGGCGTTGGGGTCGGGCAAGCAGGCGTTGGGTGCTTGGTTGGGGGGCGGTTCGCAGAGCGCCAGCGATGCCCAGGTGAATGCTGAGGCACCAACCCCGGTGGCACCAGTGCCACAAGCTGGCCCGGCCAATGAGGCCGATTCACTGGCTCAGCGTTTGTCCGGGCAGTCTGCCGCGGTGGTGTTGCCGATCTTTTTTGGACTGGGTTTGTTGTTGGCCTTCACGCCGTGTACCCTGCCCATGTTGCCCATCGTGAGCAGTTTGGTGGTGGGGCAGCAGGTGGGGCGAGGTGCATCCACGTCAGGCAGTAAAGTAAAGCCGCTGCTGTTGGCTTTGATGTATGTGGTGGGCATGGCCCTCACCTATGCCGTGCTCGGCGTGGTGGCGGGTTTGAGTGGACAGAGCCTGGTGGTGGCTTTACAGCAGCCCGCGGTGCTGTGGTCATTTTCGGCCGTGCTGGCTGGCTTGGGCCTGGCGCTGCTGATGGGTTATTCCCTGCAATTGCCCTCGGGCTTGCAGGGCTGGATTCAAGAGAAAACAGGCCGCTTGCAGGGTGGGCAGTTTGTGCCAGTTCTGGTGATGGGCATGTTGTCGGCGTTGTTGCTGGGCCCTTGTGTGGCGCCTCCCTTGGCGGGTGCGCTGTTGTACATCGGGCAGTCTGGCGATGCCCTGTTGGGCGGTGCAGCCCTGTTTGTGCTGGCCTTGGGCATGGGTTTGCCCTTGGTGTTGTTTGCCGCGGGTGCCGGAACTGTGCTGCCAAAAGCGGGCCAATGGATGAGTTGGGTGTCGGCTGCGTTTGGCTTTATTCTGCTGGCCTTGGCGGTGTGGACAGCCACCCCGGTGACGCCTGTGCCCGTGGTGATGGGCCTGTGGGCGTTGTTGGGTGCGCTGGTGGCCGCGGCGTTGTGGAGTGGTGTGCAGCGGGCTCAAGGCATGAGCCTGAAGGCGGTCGCGCTGGCGCGTGCAATGGCTTTGCTCAGTGCCTTGGCTGCATCGGCGTATGCGGTTGGGTTGTTCAGTGGGTCGCAAAGTTTGTTGACCCCATTGGCGGGTGTGGGGCTGGGTTCACAGCGCAGCACCACGGCTTCAAGCCAGCAAGCGGGCAGTGCCCCGCACAGTTTGTTTGAACGGGTAGACAGTGCAAGTGCGTTGGCAGCCATTGCGCAGAGCAAGCAGCCGGTGATGCTGGATTTTTATGCGGACTGGTGTGTGAGTTGCAAAGAGTTTGAGTTGTTCACCTTGGTAGACCCCACGGTGCAACAGCGCTTGAACGGTGTGCGTTTGTTGCAGGTGGATGTGACAGCCAACACGCCTGCAGACCAGGTGTTGATGAAGCAATTCAAGCTGTTTGGTCCGCCCGCGATTTTGTTTTTTCAGGCGGGTGCACAAACCGATGTATTCCGCGTGATTGGTTTTCAAAATGCTGAAAAGTTTGCAGCCACATTGGGCACCGTGCGGCCTTTGGTGGGTTTGCAGTAAAGCTTGGTGATTTGCGTGAATTGAATAAACGCTGCTGTGTGCAGCGTTTATTTTTTGAGGTGCTGCTGACGCCGAATGTGCCAGATGAGCACCACTGAGGCGATGGTGGACAGGCCCATCAAGCCCATGCAGGCCATGAACCCCCAACGCTCTGAAAGCCACGGCATGTTGGTGAAGTTCATGCCAAACAGGCCGGTGATGAGCGTGAGCGGCATGAATACCGCCGACAGCATGGTGAGCACGGTCACGATTTCATTGGTTTTGTGTGCAGTAGCCGAGAAGTGCAGTTGCACAGCAGCCTCGGTGTTGGCGCCCAGTCGGTCGGCCAGTTTGATCAGCCGTTTCACGTGTTCCTGTGTGTCGGCCAAATTCACCAGCACTGCACGACTGGGGCTTTGACGTTTCTCCAGGTCTTCCGTCCAGTCGCGCAGCGCATCGTGGTGGTCTTCAGCCATGGACTCCAGCTTGTTGAGCTCTGCTCGTGCTGCCAGCAAGGCGTTCCAGTCTTCAAACCGTTTGCGCGGGCTGAGCAAATCCCGCTGCCAGCGCTCTAGTCGGTCTGACAATTCCACCCGAAATGCCAAAAACCGATCGACCAAATTGCTGATGAGTTGGGTGGCCAGTTCTTCAGGGCTGTTGGGCAGTTTTTTGAATTGCAGAAATTGCTCAATGGCGGGTTGGGCTCGCCCGGTGAGCCCGGTTTGGTGTTCCTGAACTTGTGCCAGGTAATGTTCGGCGGATTGGAATGTGCGACTGTCCCGCGCCCGGTGTGTGACCAGCAATCGATCAAAGACCAGAAAGTAGCTGGGCCGGGTTTTGATGGACAGACGGTGCGCCTCGTCAAACAGGGGCCGGTTGCTCAGTGTGCGCAGGATAAGGCGGCTGTAGCCCTCACCCCGATCGTGGTGACTGGGGTGCAATGGGTTGCCGAGGTCTTCCAAGTGCAGTTCATCAATGCGCAAACCCGTGATGGACTCCACTGCGGGCAGCCAGCTCAATTCGTCATCCAGGTCGGTGTCGAGCCACAAAAATGGCTGGTCGGCATCCACCCCGGGTTGTGGCAGTGTGCCAGGGGCCTCACGGAGTGGTGTGGGCCCTTGTGCGGTGAACAGCGTCCAACGCACGGCAGCGTCAAGCCTGTTTCAGCCACTTCGCAGCGTCGAGTGCGAAGTAGGTGAGAATGCCATCGGCACCGGCCCGTTTGAACGCCAGCAGGGTTTCCAGCACCACGGCGGGCTCGTCCAGCCAGCCATTTTGTGCGGCTGCTTTGATCATGGCGTATTCGCCGCTGACCTGGTATGCGAAGGTGGGGCGGGCAAATTGTTCTTTCACCCGGCGAACGATGTCGAGGTAAGGCAGACCGGGTTTGACCATGACCATGTCGGCCCCTTCTTCCAGGTCGAGGCTGACTTCCAGCAGCGCTTCATCGCTGTTGGCCGGGTTCATTTGGTACACCTTTTTGTTGCTTTTACCCAGGTTGCCTTTGGAGCCTACGGCATCGCGGAATGGGCCGTAATAGGCCGATGCGTACTTGGCGCTGTAGGCCATGATGCTGGTGTGGATGAGGCGATTCGCTTCCAGGGTTTCGCGAATGGCGCCAATGCGGCCATCCATCATGTCGCTGGGGGCGACGATGTCCACGCCTGCTTCGGCTTGCACCAAGGCTTGCTGGCGCAACACGGCCACGGTTTCATCGTTGAGCACATAGCCCGTGCTGTCGATGAGGCCGTCCTGGCCATGGGTGGTGAAGGGGTCGAGCGCCACATCGGTGAGCAGCATCAGCTCTGGAAAGCGTGATTTGATGGCGCGCACCACGGTGGGCACCAGGCCCTCGGGGTTGGTGGCTTCCCGACCGTCTTCGGTTTTTTTCTCGGTTTCGATGACCGGAAACAGGGCCATGACGGGCACGCCCAGTTGCAGGCATTCTTCGGCCTTGTGCAACAGCAGGTCGAGCGACAAACGCTCGACACCGGGCATGGAGGCCACGGCTTCCCGACGCTGTTGGCCGGGCAGTACAAACACGGGGTAGATGAAGTCGCTGGCGCTCAGGGTGTGTTCGGCCACCAGGCGCCGGAGCGCATCGGTGCGACGCAGGCGCCGTGGGCGATGAAGCAGGTGTTGGGTCATGGTGTACTTCCCTCGGCGGGGGTTTCGGCGGCCGTGTCGGCCGGGCGAATCCACTGGGTCAATTGGCGTTCAAATTCGTCCACGCCCTGTTTTTTGAGGGCGGACCACAGCTGGACGGTGATGGCTTGACCTTTGGCACGGTGGGGGTCGAGCGCCTTGTTGGCGGCGCGCAAGGCCAGCACCTGCTCTTGCCGGTTGAATTTGTCGGCTTTGGACAGCAGGATGTGCACCGGCAATTGGCGGTGGCTGACCCAATGAATCAGCGCGTGGTCGAGTTCAAGCAGCCCGCGACGGGCATCCACAATGAGCACGCAGCCGCGCAGGCTGATGCGGTCGGCCAGGTAGCTGCCCAGTTCACGGTCCCACGCGCTTTGGCTGCTTTGGGCCAGTTGGGCAAAGCCATAGCCGGGTAGGTCAACCAGGCGGGCAATGGCTTCGCCTTGCTCCAGCACATGGAAAAAATTGAGGAGTTGCGTACGCCCCGGCATTTTGGAGGCATAGGCCAGTTGCCGCTGCTTGCACAGGGTGTTGATGGCGGTGGACTTGCCTGCATTGGAGCGGCCGGCGAAAACGATTTCCGGAACGCTGGCGCCCGGGCATTCGTTCATTTTCGAGGCGGAAATCTCGAAGTGCGTGTTGTGGAAATTGATGGTCATGCAATCATTTTAGATGCATCCGCGCAGATTGCGTGGTTATAATCTGAGGTTTGTGGAAAACTTCGCCCAAAAGGGCCGGTTTCCTGCCGCTTCAACACTTTTTGATGGGTTTGACATGCTGACCAAGCCGACGTTGATTACGCGATTTGCCTCCACGGTTGTTGCTTCTTTTTTGCTGGTGTCTGCCGTTCAGGCCAATGAACCCGCGAAGGCTGCCAAGCCCGATGCCAACAAGGGCAAAGCCATTGTTGAGCAGCAGTGCGCGGCCTGTCACGGCGCCGATGGCAATGCGTCTGCACCGCTGTACCCCAAGCTGGCTGGTCAGCACGCCGAGTACATCGCCAAACAACTGTCCAACTTCAAAGCCCAGCCTGGTCAGGACAAGCCCCTGCGTGAAAACGCTGTGATGGCCGGTTTTGCGGGCCAATTGTCTGATGAGGACATGAAAAACGTGGCTGCTTATTTGTCAGCCCAAACCATGAAGCCCGGTGTGGCCCGCAACAAGGACACCCTGGCCCTGGGCGAGAAAATTTACCGTGGTGGCATTGCCGAGAAAAAGGTGCCCGCCTGTGCAGGTTGCCACAGCCCCAATGGCGCTGGTATTCCGGCCCAGTACCCGCGCTTGGGTGGACAGCATGCCCAGTACACTGAAAGCCAATTGGTGGCGTTCCGCGAGGGCACCCGCCACAACAGCGAGCAGATGACCGCGATTGCCACCAAGCTGTCGGACCGCGAAATGAAAGCCGTGTCGGATTACATCGCCGGTTTGCGTTGAACGTTTGAATGACAAGGTGGTCAAAAAGGGGCTAAGCAAGGCCCCTTTTTTTT
The DNA here is from genome assembly GCF_036405155.1 of Limnobacter sp. Classification (GTDB taxonomy): domain Bacteria; phylum Pseudomonadota; class Gammaproteobacteria; order Burkholderiales; family Burkholderiaceae_B; genus Limnobacter. Next base: position 22,113 of record NZ_DASWYD010000007.1, read on the forward strand.
CGAGTCTGGCAAGACAAGCCAGGCCGTTACAAATCAGATAACTGAGCAAAGAACCGAGCAGTGCGTGGAGAGTGTGAGTGAGCGGGGTTGTGGACATTTCCGAGAATAGCCGACGGCCTGTCAGGCCCAGTTTCTGGTCGAACTTGATGGAGTTGCTGGGGTCGATGCGCTTTGCCATCTCCCTGTTGACCCTGATCTGCATCGCATCGGCCATTGGCACCGTGGTGTCCCAAAACCAGCCGTGGGTGAATTACGTCAACCAGTTTGGGCCATTCTGGGCGGAATTTTTCCAGCCCATGGGCTTGTTCCAGATTTACAACGCGCCCTGGTTTATTGCGGTGATGGCCTTTCTGGTGGTGTCCACTTCGCTGTGCGTGTACCGCAACACGCCCAAGATGATTCACGAAATGCGGGTGTACCGGGAGAACCTTCGCGAGGGTAGCCTGAAAGCCTTTGCCCACCGCTGGGAAGGTCAGTTCACGGAGAGTGCCCAGGCCTTGCCCGGCATTGTCTCCGAGTGGCTGACCCACAAGGGTTTCAAGGTGAAGCTGGACACACGCGGCCATGGCACCCTGGTGGCGGCCAAGGCGGGCAGCGGCAACCGGTTTGGTTACATTGCCACCCACATGGCGATTATCGTGATTTGTGTGGGGGGCTTGCTGGACAGTGGTGTGCCCTTGAAGGTGGCGGTGTGGGCGCTGGGCAAACAGCCGGTGAGTGGTGAAGCCATTTCATCGGGCATTCCCGAGGCTTCCCGCTTGGGCACCGCCAACCCCAGTTACCGGGCCAACTTGCTGTTGCCCGAAGGCGAAACCAGCCGTGTGGCGGTGTTGAACACGGACCACGGTTTGTTGATTCAGGACCTGCCCTTTGAGCTCACCCTGAAACAGTTCCGCATCGACTTTTACAGCACGGGCATGCCCAAGTTGTTTGCCAGCGATGTGCAGGTGTTTGACCCGGCAACCAAAGCACGCTTTGACGCGACCATTGAGGTGAACAAGCCGTTGATTTACAAGGGCGTGACGGTGTACCAGTCCAGCTTTGACGATGGAGGCACTCGCCTGCAACTCAAGGGTATTCCGCTGACGGGCGACCGGGATTACCGGGTGGATCTGGAAGGCACAGTGGGTACATCCACCAACCTGGGGTCACTGAACCTGCCTTACAAAATGGAGTTTGCCGGGTTCAAGTCCATCAACGTGGAGCAGATGCCCACGGACAATTCCAAGGAAGCGGCCGAGGCTGCGTTGAAGGATACGCAAGATGGCATGAAGCCCTTCAAGGACAACCTGGCCAGTGTGTTGGGGCCCGGAGTGAAAGGGCACTCGTCCACCCGACCCACCAACATTGGCCCAGCCATTACCTACAAGCTGCGCGATGCGTCCGGGCAAGCCCGGGAGTTTCACAACTACATGCTGCCGGTGTCGCTGGATGGTGGACGCTATTACCTGACGGGTGTACGCGATACCCCTGCCGATTCGTTCAAGTACCTACGTTTGCCGGTGGATGACCAGGGCCAGTTGGATGGCTTTATGCGCCTGCGGGCGGCCTTGCAAAATGAGGGTGTTCGAAAAGAGGCGGCCCGCCGGTTTGCCGAGCAGGCGTTTGGAAAGCGGGGTGAGTCGGCCGATTTGGTGAGCAGTGTGGCCGAGAGCGCCAAGCGCGCATTGGACCGGTTTGCAGGCACGCAAGGCGGTGTGGCGGGTTTGACAGCCATTGCCCAGTTTATTGAGCAAACCGTGCCGGAAGCCGAACGTGAAAAAGCCAGTGATGTGATTATTCGCCTGCTACAGGGTGCCATGTGGGAAGTGTATGAATTGTCCCGAGAGCGGGCCGGTTTGCCGCGTGCGGAGCCCAATGAAGTGCATGGCCGCTTTGTGCAGGATGCACAAATTGCCTTGTCGGACTTGTCGTTGTATGGCGCACCGGTGATGTTCCAGCTTGACCAGTTCAAGGAAGTCAAAGCCAGTGTGTTCCAGGTGGCCAAAGCCCCGGGGCAGTGGGTGGTGTATGCCGGTTGTCTGTTTTTGGTCATCGGCGTATTTTCAATGTTCTACATTCGTGAACGCCGGGTGTTTTTCTGGGTCACACCGGCAGAGCAGGGGTCGAAGGTGATGATGGGCATGTCCACCACACGCCGCACGCTCGACTTTGAAAAAGAATTTGGCCACATGGTTAGCGAGTTGAATGCCCGCGCCAAAGCGGATACACCCACAGCGGTGCATGGATTGAAGGGAGAAGGGTTGTCATGAGTTCAACATGGGTGGAACGCGCACCGGCTGGTGACAGCCAAGGTGCAACACCAGCGCGCAAGGCGGGTTGGTTTTCAAAACCGCTGCACTGGACGGACTGGTTGTTTACGGCGCTGTTGGTGGCCGCAGCCGGGTACGCCACTGAGCAGTACAAAGCCTTCATGGATTATTACGAGATCGGCATTTTGTGGAGCGTGGTGCCCGTGGCTGCTTACATGGCTTACCGCTGGAGTTCGCTCAAGGTGTTGATGGTGGCGGTGGCGGCCATGGCGCTGCTGTCGATTGCCAGTTATGGCGGTGAGCTGGCTGCAGCGGAACGCAAGTTTTTCCTGAAATACCTGTTGTCCAGCCAGTCGGCCATTTTGTGGATGGGCGTGCTGTTTGTGATTGCAACCGCCTCGTACTGGATTGGCTTGTTGGGTAAGTCGCCCACGGCGTCATTCGTGGGCACGGCCACCACCTGGGGCGCGGTCGCCATGGGCTTTGCGGGCCTGTTTGTGCGGTGGTATGAAAGCTACTTGATTGGCGCGGATGTGGGCCATATTCCGGTGTCCAACCTGTACGAAGTGTTTGTGCTGTTCTCGCTGATCACCGGCCTGTATTACCTGTACTACGAGCAGGTGTACAAAACACGCCAGCTGGGTGCCTTTGTATTGTTGGTGGTGGTGGCGGCGGTGGGCTTTTTGGCCTGGTATGGCGTTGAGCGTCAAGCCTATGCCATTCAGCCTTTGGTGCCGGCCCTGCAAAGCTGGTGGATGAAAATCCATGTGCCTGCCAACTTCATTGGCTACGGCACTTTCTCGCTGGCGGCCATGGTGGCTTTTGCCTACCTGTTGAAAGTGCATGCGCACGCATCCAGCATCAAAGCACTGGCGCCCACCGCAGCGCTGGGTGTGTTGATGTTCCTGGAACCTTTGGTGTTCCGCAGCGGTGGTTTGCCCATTTACTGGGCAGCCTATTTTGGCGTGGGGTGCGTGGTGGTGGGCGGTATTTTGCTGGCGCGCAAGCGCATTGCCGAAGCCCTGCCGTCGCTGGAAGTGCTGGACGATGTGATGTACAAGTCCATTGCCGTGGGGTTTGCCTTCTTCACCGTGGCGACCATTCTGGGTGCCTTGTGGGCTGCTGAAGCATGGGGCGCCTACTGGCAGTGGGACCCCAAGGAAACCTGGGCCTTGGTGGTGTGGTTGAACTATGCGGCTTGGCTGCACATGCGTTTGGTGAAAGGCCTGCGGGGTGTGGTGGCATCGTACTGGGCGCTGGTGGGTTTGCTGGTGACCGGCTTTGCCTTCCTCGGCGTGAACATGTTCCTGTCGGGTTTGCATTCCTACGGTGAGTTGTAAAACAGGCCTGCATGGGCTGAACGAATTGCCGATGCAATAGACTAACCCCCAAGTGCTGACAGCAGACTTGGGGGTTTTTTCATGGCATTTCGACGATCCGATTGGGACAAGTACCGAGACAACGATGTGACGCCGGAAGCGGTATTCAACCAACGCCGCAAATTGATTCAGGCTTTGGGTGCGGGTTCAGTGGCTGGGCCATTGGAAGGCTTGGCGGCTGCAACCCGATTGGGCGCTGCAGCAGTGGGCACTTTGGGTGCGGCACAGGCAGCGCGCGCTGAGGTGAAAATTGCTGGTTCTGTGGCCTTGGCGGAATGTGCCGATTTACCGGCCACCAAAAACACCCGGTGGGCCACGCTGGAAAAAGTGACCGATGCGTCGCTGGTCACCACCTACAACAACTTCTATGAATTTGGCACTGACAAGTCGGACCCGGCCCGCCATGCGTTGAGCCTGAAAACCCGTCCCTGGAGCGTGGTGGTGGAGGGCGAGTGCAACAAGCCCCGCACCTTTGCCATTGAAGACTTGTTGAAGCTGGCGCCCATGGAAGAGCGGATTTACAAGTTTCGCTGCGTGGAGGCCTGGTCGGTGGTGGTGCCGTGGATTGGTTATCCACTGGCCCGCTTGTTGAAGGCGGTGGAGCCCAATTCACGGGCCAAGTTTGTGGCCTTCGAAACCTTGGCGGACCCACAGCAAATGCCGGGTGTGCGTTCACCCGTGCTGGACTGGCCATACAAGGAGGGCCTGCGCATGGACGAAGCCATGCACGAACTGGCGCTGCTCACGTTTGGTCAGTACGGCAAGGTGTTGCCCAACCAGTCGGGCGCGCCCATTCGCATGGTGCTGCCGTGGAAGTATGGCTTTAAGAGCATCAAGTCGATTGTGCGCATTCGCCTGACCGAGAAGCAGCCACCCACCAGTTGGAACGAGAGCGCACCGCGCGAGTATGGGTTTTTCTCGAATGTGAACCCAATGGTGGACCACCCCCGCTGGAGCCAGGCCACCGAGCGGCGTTTGGGCGAGGGCGCCTTGGGCGGTTTGTTTGCACCCCGCCGAAAAACCGAATTGTTCAATGGCTATGCCGAGGCGGTGCAGGGTTTGTACACCGGGCTGGATTTGAAGAAATGGTTTTAAGCACGTGGCGGCAGCCCCAGGTGCTGCGCCGCATGGCTTGGGTATTGGCCAGCCTGCCATTGGTGGGGCTGGTGGCCAAAGCTTTGGCGATTGAGCTGGGCGCCAACCCGGTGGAAACGCTGGAACACGAGACTGGCAGTTGGGCGTTGATCCTCCTGCTGTGTTCACTGGCTGTCACGCCGGTAAGGCACCTCACGGGGTGGGGTTTTATAGCACCACTGCGGCGTACCCTAGGCTTGTTTGGCTTTGCGTATGCGGCCCTGCATGTGCTGATTTACGCGGTGCTGGACCGCAGCCTGCTGTGGAGCGAGTTGTTGGCCGACTTGGTGAAACGTCCGTATGTGATGCTGGGCATGGCGGCCTTTGTGTTGCTACTGGTGTTGGCCTGCACCTCGACCAAAACCATGGTGAAGCGTTTGGGGGCTGGTCGGTGGAAAGCCGTGCACCGCGCCGTGTACCTGGCGGTGCCATTGGCGGTGTTGCATTTCACTTGGTTGAAGCTGGACAAGAACCTGTTGGCACGGCCGCTGGGCTATGCAGCCGTGCTGGGTGTGTTGTTGGGTTTGCGCCTGTGGTGGCTTAAACGTCCTGCTCGGGGCGCAGCAGGTCTTCAATCGTCTCGCGCCGGCGAATAAGCCGGGCCTGCCCCTTCTCCACCAGCACTTCGGCTGCACGGCCACGGCTGTTGTAGTTGGAGGCCATGGTTTGACCATAGGCACCAGCAGACAGAATGGCCAGCACATCGCCTTGTTCGATGGCCAGTTCACGGTTGCGAGCCAACCAGTCGCCAGACTCGCACACTGGGCCCACCACGTCGTAGGTGTTGGGCCGGGCCTTGGGGTTGGGCTTCACCGTCACCACGCCGTGGAATGCTTCGTACATGGCCGGCCGCATGAGGTCGTTCATGGCGGCGTCCACAATAGCGAAATGTTTGCCTTCGTTTTCCTTGAGGAACTCCACCTCGGTCAGCAACACACCAGCGTTGCCCACAATGGAGCGACCTGGTTCAAATGACAGGCTGGGCATGCTGCGGCCTTGTGCTGTGGCCCAGGATTTGACCCGGGCAATCAACTTGGGCAGCACGTCGGCGGGTTTGGGCGGGGTTTCGTCGCGGTAACGGATGCCAATGCCGCCACCCAGGTCGAGGTGGTTGACCACAATGCCTTGCGCAGCCAGTTGGTCCAGCAGGGCCAGCACGCGGTCCAGCGCATCAAAGTAGGGGCTGGCATCGGTCAGTTGCGAACCAATGTGGCAGTCAATGCCGTGCACCGACAACCAGGGGTGTTGATGCGCATGGGCATACACACCGGGTGCAGCGGCCATGGACACGCCAAACTTGTTTTCTTTCAGGCCCGTGGAAATGTAGGGGTGGGTTTTGGCATCCACATCGGGATTGACGCGCACCGACACATTGGCCTTGATTTGAAGGCGCTGCGCCACTTCGCCAATGCGCACCATTTCGGCGGCCGACTCGACGTTGAAACAGCCCACACCGGCTTTCAGGGCGTATTCAATTTCGTCCACCGATTTGCCCACACCCGCAAACACCGCTTTGGCCGGGTTGCCACCAGCGGCCAGCACTCGGGCCAGCTCGCCTGCGGACACCAAGTCAAAGCCTGCGCCTTCATCGGCGAGCAACTTCAATATGTGGATGTTGGAGTTGGCCTTGATGGCATAACAAATGGTGACATCGGCCAGCCCCGCGCAGGCCTGGGCATAGCTTTGGTAGGCGCTGCGAATGGCCTGGGCAGAGTACACATACAGGGGCGTGCCGAATTGTTGGGCCAAAGTGTGGAGCACAGCGCCGTCGAAGGTGAGTTGGCCCGATGCGTCAATTTGCAGTTGGTCGGACAGGCTGCTGGGGTTTACGGTGGTGTCGGTCACGGTAGAATCTCGAACGGTAACGGGGCATGGGGCCCCGTGGGTTTATTGTTGTGCAGGTGCTTGGGCAGGCTTGTTTTGGCTTTGCTCTGCGGGCTGCTGTGCCTTGTCATACCCGGCGGGTTTGGGCAGTGGCGCTGGTGGCTGGGGCAGCATGAGTGGCCCGCGCTGGCCGCAGGCGGTCAGTGCCACGGCAGCCAACAGGGGCAGCAGTGCGTGCAATACAGGGGCGCGGAGCGCAGCAATCAAAGGTGATGTTTTCATGACAGATACAGAGTTCCAAGCCTTGGTGGATTCCACCCTCGTTCAAGTGGAAGAGTATATTGAATCTCTGGTGGATGCACTCGATCTGGATGCGGATTCAAGCCGCTCAGGCAATGTGCTGACGCTGGATTTTGAAGACCACGGCAAGATGATTTTGAACAGCCAAGTGGCCAATCACGAGTTGTGGCTGGCAGCCCGGGCGGGTGGATTTCACTATGTGCACAAAAACGGCCAGTGGCAAGACACCAAAACTGCCAAACCTTTCCCCGCGCATTTTGTGGAGCTGCTGAGCGGGCAGATCGGTGTGACCTGCCCGCCCATGGTTTGAACGGTTTGTCCTTCAGCGATTGCCAAACAGCCGCTCAATTTCATCCTTGGGCTGTTGGCTTTGCTGGTTTTTGGGGCGTGCAGGCTCGGGGGCCGGAATCACGGTGCCATCACCCCCTGTGTTGCCAATGGGTTTGGCGGGTGCGCCATCGCCACTGAACACATTGCCCAAGCCTTTCAGGAAGTTGAACAGGCCCGGCACGTCGCCACCCTCGCCACCGGTTTCGCCGCCGGCGGCGTCGATGCGGGCAATGCCACCATTGCCCGGTGTGAACTCGCTGTAGTAATAATCGCCGTTGATTTGTTCAACCCCCGGTGGCACCACCAGTGGCGTTTCAGGGGAGTGGGTCAGTGCCACTTTCATGTAATCGATCCACATGGGCAACGCCAGGCCGCCACCGGTTTCACGGGCACCCAGGTTGCGCGGCTGGTCGTAGCCCACCCAGGCAATGCCCACGATGTCTTTGTTGAAGCCTGCAAACCAGGCATCGTGGCTGTCGTTGGTGGTACCCGTTTTGCCGACGATGTCGTTGCGGTTCAGTGACCTTGCACGGGTGGCTGTGCCACGCTCCACCACGCCGCGCAACAGGCGGTTCATCACGAAGGCGTTGCGCTCGTCGATGGCTCGGTTGGCTTCCTCGCCAGCCACTGCAGGCTTGGCGCGGGCCACCACGCGGCCGCTGCCATCGGTGATTTTTTCAATCAAGTAGGGGTTGATGCGGTAGCCCCCGTTGGCAAACACCGAGTAAGCATTGGCCAGTTGCAGCGGGTTGGTGGTGACTGCACCCAACGCCATGGTGAGGTAGGGGGGGACAGCCGACTCTGGGAAGCCAAAGTTCATGGCCCACTTTTGTGCATACTGCGGGGTGATTTTTTGCAGCACGCGGATGGACACCATGTTTTTGGATTTGGCCAAACCGTCTTTCAACTGCATGGGCCCATCGTATTTGCCATCGTAGTTTTTGGGGCTCCAGTCTTGCCCGCCCGGCACGTCAGCGGGCACAAAAATCGGTGCGTCGTTGACGATGGTGGTCATCATCACGCCTTTCTCCAGCGAGGCTGAATACACGAATGGCTTGAAGGATGAGCCCGGTTGGCGCGTGGACTGGGTGACGTGGTTGAACTTGTTGCGCGAGAATTCGAACCCGCCCACCAGTGAGCGAATGGCACCGTCGTGGGGGTTGACTGACACGAATGCGGCTTCGACCTCGGGCAGCTGGGTCAGCATGATGGGCTGGTCCTTGCGCTTGAGCAAACGAACCACTGCGCCGCGCTTGAGGCGTTTGTTGGCGGGCGCCCGATCGTTTAACCAGCTCTCGGCGGGCTTCAAGCTGGCGCCGGTCAATTTGATGTTTTCACCGTGGCCCTGCGACAACACCACTTCGTTGCTGTTGGCCGACAGGATCACCGCACTTTCGAGAAATCCGTAATCCGGATAGTCGCCAATGCCATCGGCAATCACATCTTCGGCTTGAGCGGGGTCTGCGGGCAGTTCCATAAACCCTTCTGGCCCCCGGAAATACTGGCGCAACTCATAGTCCATAACGGTGTTGCGCAGGGCGCGGCGTGCGGCGCGTTGCTCGTCGGAAATGAGGGTGGTGGTGACGGTCACGCCCGAGGTGTAGGCATCTTCACCGAAAATTTCGACCGCAGCCTGGCGGGCCATTTCAGCCGCGTAGTCTGCGTTGGCCACATCACTGGGCGCATCGGGGTCGTCGCCGTTTTTGCGGTTGCGCAACACCAATTGGTAATCCATGGCCTGTTTGTATTGTGCATCGTTCAGGTAATTCAGGTCGTGCATGCGACGCAGCACATATTCCTGCCGCACACGCGCCCGCTTGGGGTTGACGATGGGGTTGTAGGCCGAGGGCGCCTTGGGCAGGCCTGCCAACATGGCCGCTTCAGCGGCGTTGATGTCTTGCAGCCGTTTGCCGTAGTACACCTGTGCGGCGGCTTGAAACCCGTATGCGCGCTGACCCAGGTAAATCTGGTTGATGTATAGCTCGAGGATTTGGTCTTTGGTGAGCTTGCTTTCAATTTTGTAGGACAGCAGCACTTCATATAGTTTGCGGGTCCAGGTTTTTTCGCGGGTCAGGAAGAAGTTGCGGGCCACCTGCATGGTGATGGTGCTGGCCCCTTGCGCCCGCCCGCCAGTGACCACGTTGGTGACCATGGCGCGGGCCACGCCCATGAAGTCAATGCCACCGTGTTGGTAAAAGCGGTCGTCTTCAGCGGCCAGAATGGCCTGCTGCATGATGAGGGGCACCTGGCTGATGCTGACAGGGCGCCGCCGCTCCTCGCCAAACTCGGCCACCAGCACACCATCGCTGGTGACCACACGCAGCGGCACCTTGGGCCGATAGTCGGTCAGGCTGTCCAGGGATGGCAGTTTGGGGAAGATCATCGACAGGGCTACGCCCAGCAGCAGGGCACCGGCTGCGGCTAGCCCTGCGAGGATAAGCAGGCCGGTTGCAATAAAACCCTTGTTGCGCGAGGCAACGCTGTTCTTGTTGGTGGTAACCACAGTGGATTGGTTTCTTGTGAACAAAGGAGCCCACATTGTAGCCCTCAAATTCATTCAAAACCTGAAGGGGGACTCCAGCCCCCTCCCCCTAGCGGTTGGACCCTCACTTGAGGGTTAGAAGCAGCAGCGCTTGGCTCTAGGCTGTTGTTAAGGCTATTTCAGGTTCCTTTGACATGCGTATTCAGTTACCCCCAGGAATGTTGCAATTCAGCAACTGGTCGCGTTCCCGCAGCGTCACGGCAATGTCCGTTTGCTTGGATGATTCGTCGGTTCGATGGGTGTGCGGAAGTGTTGTGGTGCGCGATGGCGTGTATCGCTTCGAGCGCATCCACGCCAGCGGTCGTGAATCCGTGTCCCAGTGTTTGCAGACCGTTGAGGGCAGCCTGGATGGGGATTTGCTGGCCAAGCTGTTGCGCCGCCTTCTGGGGTCCATGAGGCAGGGCGTTCCCACGCCAGAGGGTGTTGTGATTAGCCTGCCCGACAATTGGGTTTATTTTGCCGAAATCCAGACCCGTCAGGACGATGAGGAACAATCGATCCGGTTTCAAATTGAAGAGTTGTTGGAAACCGTGGCTGGGGATGAGGGCGTTTCCATGGCCTACGACTGGCAAACCAAGGCTCTGCTGAGCGATGGTTCCATGAGCCTGGCTGTGGCTGGCATGGACCAGCGCCATGTGCTGGAGGCGGAACGGGCTTGCAAACAACTCAAGCTTCAATGCCTCGGTGTCACGGTCAACACGCTGGCTGGATTGAACGGGTATCTGCAAACGCTTCGAAGCCAGGCCGAGCCGACATGGGGGCCCACCTTGCTGCATGGGCAACTGGGTGGGCATCGCATTGCATTGCGGGTGTACAGCGAAGGGTTGCTGTTGCATGAATCGGCCGAGGTCAATGACGAGGGGTTCTCGGCGGTGCAAGCCGTGTCTGCCATGGAAAAACTGGTATCGATTTGGAACCGGGACCATGCTGCGCGGGATGCTGAGCCGCCGCGGCTTATTCTCGGCGGCAGTTTGATGGCCACCAAGGGCGTGGAGGTGATTGTTCGGCGCAGTGCGGTGCTGTCAGCGCTCTGGGTGAACTCCCCGCCGCGACGTGAGCTGCAGGCCCACTGGCATGACGATGTGCTGCCGTTTGGGGCGCTGGAGGCGATGCCATGCGTTTGATTGTCTTTAACCTTTACCCCTACCGTCAGCTCAGCTTGAACCGCAGGCGTCGGCGGGTCATTGCCGAGTTGAGTGCCTGTCTCGTTTTGATCGTGTCGGCGCTGACGACAGCCAGCCTGTGGATATCGGACCGGCTGGATGCCCAGCAGGCGTATCAAAATGCCTTGCGCGACACACAACAACAAATTGCACAGCGGGTTGCGCATGTTCAAAGCATGAAAGCCCAGTTGCAAACCTTGCGTGAGCAGGTTCTGGCACTTCGCTCGGTGCAGGACAAAGCCATGTTGGCCAGCACCATGGTGGCCGCCTTGGAAAATGGTTTTCCCGAGACCACCGAGGTGAGCAAGGTGCTGTTCAAAGAAGGTGGGCTCCAGGTGTCGGGCACCACCAGTTCGGTTGCCGCTTTCACTGCTTGGGTCCACCAATTGGAGACGCGCCGCGGCGTGTTTTCCCAGGTGGAGGTGGTGAGGCTGCGCCAGCCGGTTCGGGACAATCAACTGGTCGACAACAATCGCCATGAATTTGACATGAAGATGCGTCTGAACCCACGGGGTTCAGCACCTCAACCTGCGCAGGAGCTCGTCGATGCCACCGCTCACCTCCGCTAGTCTGGCTGAAGCCTGGCAGCGTATCCATTTGCTCAAGGCCCGCGAGCGTGCCGCAGTCGTGGCAGGCGTTGGCCTTGCTTTGTTGGTGTTGTGCTATTTGGTGCTTTGGCGCGGGCAGTTGGAGCAGTCTGACATCAATCAGAAGGCGATTGCCGAGTTGGTCACCCAGCTGGAGGGCCAGTCGGCTTTGCTGGTGGAACAGCCCGCCATTGAAGAGGAATTGGCAAAGCTTCGTGTGGAAATTCCGGCATTGCAGAAATCACTGCCCAATGACAAGGAATTGACGGTCTTTTTGTCCCGCCTGAACGCCGGCGTGCAAGGCAGTGAATTAAAGCTGGCGGAATTTGAACCCACCGAAGCAAAAAATCTGGATGTGATGCGTGTTGTGCCGGTCAAGGTGGGGGTGTCGGGTTCCGGCCGTGCCATGTCCCGTTTCCCCAATTTGATTGCTGGGCTATCTCGCCAGGCCAATCTGGAGTCGTTCGAGCTGCAGTGGTTGCAGGATGAAAAAACCTGGGTGTTGAGCGGTGTTCTCAATGCGTATGCCCAACTCGTCCCTCAGGACAAACCGGAAGCCAATCATGATTGAACTGCTGATGAGTGCCTTGATCAACCCGTGGCTGGGTGTTGTGGACCGCCCCGAGGATTTGCATGCCGAAAAAATGCAGGTGATTGAACAGCGTCTGGCTCGCAGTCAAACCGCAATCACACCGGACCCGGCGACTTTGAATTTTACCCCGCCACCCAAACCCCCGTTGCCCGCCATCGATGGCCGTTTGCTGGAGCAGTCATTGAATGGCGACCGTGTGGTTGCACGCACCTTTGCACCCGGGATGGCGAACTGGACCATGACGGGGCTGATTGGTGCTGGCCCCAAACGGGTGGCGATTTTGAATGATGGCAGCCGGGACCAGGTGGTTGCACCCGGTGCGGTCATTGACCGGCAATGGCGAGTTGACAAGGTGGACGCAGAACGCGTGGTGTTGTTGCCCTTAACCCGCGCCGAAGGCCATCGCCCAGTCACGCTCTATTTGAATGCGCCCACTCCAAGCGAGGAATGAAGATGCTCACCATACGAATGAAGGCGATTTGTAAACCCGTTGTGCTGTGGTGTTGCATGGCCAGCTTGCTGTGGACGCCAGGGGCCATGTCGGCCACCCTGGAGCGTGTGGCGCTCGAGGATGCCGCAGACCACACTGAGGTGACGTTGACCTTCTCCGAGGGCCTGACCAAACCAGTCCGGCTGTTTCAGATCGGTAACCCGGATCGCCAGGTGATTCAATTTCTGGAGCCAGTTGGCCATTCAGTCGAAACCCCCAGCTTGAACAAGGAGGGCCGACTGAACAGCCTGGAGTGGATGGATGTGCAGTCACAAAGCCGCCTGGTGATTGGCATGAACAACCGGTACACCGTGGTCAAGTCGGACAAGCCCAACGAGTTGAAACTGGTTTTTCAGGGCCCCAAGCCGTTTGTACCAGGCTCAGAGTTGGGCTCGAAGTTGAGCGATGACAGTGCACTCAAACCCATGGTTGCCCAAGCGTTGGGTAAACAAGCCCTGGCACGCCCTCAGAGCGTTCGCTTGCAGGGCGTAAGCTGGTTGCAGGAAGGAGATGCCGATGTGCTGCGGTTGACGTTTGATCGCAGTGAAATGAAGTTGGACACCTTCATCAAGCAAGACCGTTACCGATTCCGTTTTCCTTTGGCAGTGTTGGCCGATGGCGTGCAGTCCGCGCTTGCGAACGCGCCTTCTGGGCGACTGAGTCAGGTGAAGCTCGAGGGCGGTGACGAAGCATTGACTTTGCAAATGCGGGGGGCAGGTGTTCGGCACCAAATTCGCCAACAAGGTGCTCAGCTGGACATTGTGTTCAAGCCTGTGGCCATGGCCGCCGAGGGCAGCAACCCACTGGTGGGCGAGGCTGTGTCGGGCAAGCCGGTTGCAACACCCGCCAGCGAGCTCAACAGCTTGTTGGCCCGTTACAGTGGTCGCCCCATCAGCCTGGATTTCAAAGAGGCTGACATCCGAACCGTCTTGCAGGTGTTTGCCGAGTTCACCAAGATGAACCTGGTCGTGAGCGATTCGGTGCAGGGCAAGGTCACGGTCCATCTCAAGGATGTGCCGTGGGACCAGGCCTTGGAGATTGTGTTGCGGTCCAAGGGGTTGGTGTCCAGCCAGTCGGGCAATGTATTGCTGGTGTCGAACCCGGCCGATGGCGGCGGCGATCAACTGGAGGCCGCCAACCAGCGTGCGCAAGACGACATGGAGCCGCTGGTGTCCCGCAGTTTTGTGGTCAGCTACCAGAAGACGGCCGAAGTGTTGAATCTCATCAAAGCCAAGGATTCGAAATTGCTGTCCTCGCGCGGCACCATCCTGTCGGACGAGCGCACCAGCCAGATTTTTATCCAGGACACGCCCAGCCGAATTGAACGCATTCGCGCCATCATCCAGAGCATGGACAAGCCGGTGAAGCAGGTCATGATTGAGGCCAAAGTGGTGTTGGCCGACACCACCGTCTCACGCCAATTGGGGGCCCGGGTGCGCGCCACCGACAGTCGTTCCACCGCTTTTAACGATGTGGGCGACATTTTCGGTAAAAAAGGGTTTATCGACACTGGGTCGGACGCTGGCAATGTGCTGGCCTACACCCTGTACAACAAAGCCTCCACCCGCTTGATCAACCTGCAGTTGCGCGCACTGGAGACTGAAGACAAGGTGCGCACCGTGTCCAACCCGCGCGTCATCACCTCGAACAAAGAACCTGCCGTGATTGAGCAAGGCACGGAAATTCCATACCAGGTGGCCACCAGCAGCGGTGCCACGGCCATTGAATTCAAGCAGGCCAATTTGAAACTGGACGTGACACCACAAATTTCGCCGGACGGCACCATTTTGCTGGAGGTCAATGTGTCCAAGGATTCTTTGGGCGTGACCACGGCCAATGGCCCTGCCATCAACACCCGCCGCGTCAAAACCAAGGTGTTGGTCAGCGATGGTGGCACCGTGGTGCTTGGTGGCATTTTTGAAGAAGAGGACAGCGACAAAAAAGACAAGGTGCCTGGCCTGGGCGATGTCCCGATATTGGGCCACTTGTTCAAAGGGAGCACTGGCAGCAAGCGCCGGGCCGAACTGCTCATCTTCTTGACCCCCGTGGTGTTGCAAGACTCCTGAGAGCCCGCTTTACCGTACAATGCGTTGATTGACGATCAACATTTGATGAAGTGTCTAATCCATGCATTGTGCTTGTGGGCATGATGGGTGCCGGCAAAAGCACAGTCGGCAAGGCCTTGGCCAAACATCTGTCTTGGGAATTTGTAGACACCGACCACCTGATTGAACAGCAGACCGGTGTCAGCATTCCCACCATCTTCGAAATTGAGGGCGAAGCCGGGTTTCGTCGCCGGGAAAGCCACGTGTTGACGGGACTGGAAGGCCGCGAAGGCCTGGTGGTGGCCACCGGCGGTGGCATTGTACTCGCCGAAGAAAACCGCTCGACCCTGAAACGGGTCGGCTCGGTGGTGTATCTCAGCGCGTCTGCCGCAGAGCTTTACCAGCGCACCCGTTTGGATAAGAATAGGCCTCTTTTGCAAGGGCCCAACCCGCGCAAAAAAATCGAAGAGTTGCTGGCGCTGCGTCTGCCGTTGTACAAATCGGTGGCCGATGTGGTGGTGGAAACTGGCCGTCAGCCAGTCTCGCAACTGGTGAGTAAAATCTGTCAGGCCGTGGGGGTTGAAAAGGCCCGCAGCCCTGTGGGAAGCAAATGAGCATGCACAGTCTGAACGTGGACCTTGGGGACCGCAGTTACCCCATACACATCGGCAGTGGCCTTCTGGCCCGCGCCGAGCTGTTTGCGCCGGTGGTGAACGGCCGAACTGTGATGGTGTGCACCAACACCACCGTGGGCCCGCTGTACGCTGACCGCCTGAATGCCACATTGCGCGAAGCCGGCGCCAAAGCGGTTCACACCGTAACGCTGCCCGATGGCGAAGAATACAAAGACTGGCCCACCCTGCAACGCGTGTTTGATGCGCTGCTGCACAACCACTGCGACCGCAAAACTGTTCTGGTGGCGTTGGGCGGCGGCGTGATTGGCGACATGGGTGGTTTTGCTGCGTCGGCTTTTATGCGGGGTATTCCTTTTATTCAAGTGCCCACCACGCTGCTCAGCCAAGTGGACAGCTCGGTGGGCGGCAAAACCGGCATCAACCACCCGCTGGGCAAAAACATGATTGGGGCGTTTTATCAGCCCCAACTCGTTATTACCGACATTTCAACCCTGAACACCTTGCCTGACCGGGAGTTGAGTTGTGGCCTGGCAGAAATCATCAAGCATGGTGCCATTGCCGACACGGCCTACCTGGACATGGTGGAGCAGAACATGCCCGCACTGTTGAGCCGCGATGTCGAATTGTTGGCTCTGGTGGTCAAGCGCAGTTGCGAAATCAAGGCCGACGTGGTGTCCAAGGACGAACGCGAGGGCGGCTTGCGGGCCATTCTGAATTTTGGTCACACCTTTGGCCATGCCATTGAAGCCGGCATGGGTTACGGCCAGTGGTACCATGGTGAGGCCGTGGGTTGCGGCATGGTGATTGCGGCCGAACTGTGCAAGCGCATGGGGCGGCTCACTGCTGAAGAATCTGCCCGCCTGAAGAAGGTGGTGATACAGGCCCGGCTGCCCGCCATTCCACCCAAGCTGGGCGTGAACAAATTCATGGAATTGATGGCGCACGACAAAAAGAACGACGCCGGTGCCATCAAGTATGTATTGCTCAAAGGCTTGGGCAAGGCCAACACCTCGCCAGCGGACGAAGCCTTGGTGCGGCAAACCCTGCATGAGATGGGTGCCGGAGACTGATGGACCTGCGAGGCTGCCATGCTGGACTTTGAGCGCAACCTGGCACCCTATGCGGTGTCGTCGGCCAACACAAAAGGCCGTGTGCACCCCGAGGAGCCGCCTTTTGGTCGCACCGAGTTTGAGCGTGACCGCGACCGCATTATTCACAGTGCGGCCTTTCGCCGGCTGGAATACAAAACCCAGGTGTTTGTAAACACCGAGGGCGATTTGTACCGCACCCGCCTCACCCACAGCCTTGAAGTGGCGCAACTGGCCCGCAGCATTGCCCGCAACCTGGGCCTGAATGAAGAGCTGACCGAAGCCGTGGCCCTGGCGCACGACCTGGGGCACACACCCTTTGGCCATGCCGGGCAAGACGCGCTCAACGAGTGCATGCAGCCCCACGGTGGCTTTGAGCACAACCTACAAAGCCTGCGGGTGGTGGACGATCTTGAGGAAAAATACGCCAGTTTTAATGGGCTCAACTTGTGCTTTGAAACCCGTGAAAGCATTTTGAAGCACTGCAGCCGACCCAATGCCGAGCGTTTGGGCGATGTGGCCAAGCGTTTTTTGGACAACCGCCGCCCGGTGCTGGAGGCGCAGGTCACCAACCTCGCCGATGAAATTGCCTACAACAACCACGACATTGACGATGGTTTGCGCTCTGGCCTGATCACGCTGGAGCAATGTGCTGAAGTCCGCCTGTTCAAGCAGCACCTGGACCGTGTGCTGGCACGACACCCCAAGCTGGAAGGCCGCCGCCTGATCCACGAAACCGTGCGTGGGGTGATCAATGCTTTGGTGTCAGACCTGCTGGCCGAGTCCGATCGTCGTATTCAGCAACACCAGCCCACCTGCGTGGCCGATGTGCAACAGGCACCCGCCTTGATTGGTTTTAGCGATGGCATGGCCGAGTTGAACCGGGAGCTGAAAGCCTTTTTGCGCAAAAGCCTGTACCAGCATTACCAAGTGCTGCGCGCCACAATGAAAGCCCGGCGCGTGGTGCAAGACCTCTTTGCCACCTTCATGGAAGACCCGCGCCTGCTTCCCCCGCAGTTTTTTCAGCGTGCACAGGCCGATGCCCCGCGGGCCATTGCCGACTACATTGCCGGCATGACCGACCGCTACGCCATGAAAGAGCACCAGCGCCTGTCAGTGCCTGGCATGCCTGGTTAAAAGCCACCGCAACGCGCATGGCCCGTCAGGCTCGCCTTTTCATCCCGGAATGCCCTGTGGTGCTGGAGCTGCAAGGCGTGGGCGGGCAGGACGTGTTCAAAACCCGTGAGGCCTTTGCCTTTTTTCGCGACCGTCTGCCGGTGAGTGCCCGGGAAGAGGGAGTTCAGGTGCATGCCTACGGCTTGGCCACTGTGGGCGCCATGGTCATGTTGCTGGTCACCGATGCCCAGCAGGCGGGGCGGTTTGTGCAAAACCTGAATCGCCATTTTTCGCCGGTGATTAAAGACGCCCAGCCCACCTTGGGTGGCCCGGTGTGGGAGCCGCGTTTCAAGTCCACCGTGGTGCAGCCCGGCTCGCGCAGCTTGAAGGCTTGCCTGTTTGTGGAGCAGTTGGCCCTGCGGGTGCATCAAACCTTGGACCTGGCCACCTACCCCTGGAGCAGTTATGCCGCCCATGCCGGTGTGGTGAATGAGCCATGGCTGGCGGACTTGCCCAGCTACTGGGCCCTGGGCAACACCCCGTTTGAACGCCAAAGCCGCTACCGCCAGTTCAGTGAGCAAGGGTTTTCCGATCGCGACCAGCGTGAGCTGACCGAGTGCATTCACAAAGGCTGGTTGTGGAGCGATGATGCTTTCTTTCAGCAAGTTGAACCTTTGGCCAATCGGGCAGCCCGCCCAAGGCCGCGCGGCCGCCCCGCCAAGGCGTGATTGAGCCGCCGATGCACGAATAGCGTGCATTTTTCAATGGTCTGTCCCTAATTTATTTTGGTGAATTGGGGTTGGGGCTCTAAAATGGGGTCAGACCCCATTTATTTTCCTTGATCTGCATGCCGCACTGCAGTACAGTGCGTGTTCACTTGGGCTAAAAGCCCTGAATTTCATGGGGATTTGTTGCGCCTCACCCCTTTCAGGCCGGCGAACAGTCCTCCGCATTCCGGAGATTGCACATGCAAGACATTCGCCAGGCAGCCGAACAACACGGCCTGTACTCCAAAGAATACGAACACGACGCATGCGGCGTGGGTTTTGTGGCCCACATCAAGGGCAAGAAAACCCACGACATCATCGCCAGCGGCTTGAAAATTCTGGAAAACCTGGACCACCGGGGCGCCGTGGGTGCCGACCCATTGATGGGCGACGGTGCCGGTATCCTGATTCAAATTCCCGATGCCTTCTTCCGCGAAGAAATGGCCAAGCAGGGCGTGACATTGCCACCTGCCGGTGAATACGGCGTGGGCATGTTGTTCCTGCCCAAGGAAACCGCTTCCCGCATTGCCTGCGAGCAGGAAATGGAACGCGCCATCAAGGCCGAAGGCCAGGTGTTGTTGGGCTGGCGCGATGTGCCGGTGAATGCCGACATGCCGATGAGCCCCACCGTGCGCGCCAAAGAGCCGGTGATTCGTCAGGTGTTCGTGGGCCGTGGCCGCGACATCATGGTGACCGACGCCCTGGAACGCAAACTGTACGTGATCCGCAAGCGCGCCGTGCATGCCATCAAGGCCTTGAACCTGGCCCACGGTACCGAATACTTCACACCGTCCATGAGCGCCCGCACCATTGTGTACAAGGGCCTGCTGCTGGCCAACCAAGTGGGTGAGTATTACCTGGACCTGCAGGACCCACGCTGTGTGTCGGCCCTGGCTTTGGTTCACCAGCGCTTCTCGACCAACACATTCCCCGAGTGGCCACTGGCCCACCCGTACCGCATGCTGGCCCACAACGGTGAGATCAACACCGTCAAGGGCAACTTCAACTGGATGCGTGCGCGTGAAGGCGTCATGAAAAGCGCCGTGCTGGGCGACGACCTGCAAAAGCTCTACCCGCTGATTTTTGAAGGCCAGTCTGACACTGCCTGTTTCGACAACTGTCTGGAACTGCTGGTGATGGCGGGCTACCCCATTGCACAGGCCATGATGATGATGGTGCCTGAAGCGTGGGAGCAGCACACCCTGATGGACGACAACCGTCGTGCCTTCTACGAATACCACGCCGCCATGATGGAACCCTGGGATGGCCCCGCCGCCCTGGCCTTCACCGACGGCAAGCAGATTGGTGCCACGCTGGACCGCAACGGCCTGCGCCCTGCCCGTTACATCGTGACCGAAGACGACCTGGTGGTGATGGCGTCTGAATCCGGCACGCTGCCGATTCCCGAAAGCAAAATCGTCAAGAAGTGGCGCCTGCAGCCCGGCAAAATGTTCCTGATCGACATGGAAGCCGGCCGCATCATCAACGACGACGAACTGAAAAACCAGCTCGCCTCGTCCAAGCCCTACAAGCAGTGGATTGACACCATCCGCGTGAAGCTGGATGAAGTGGAAGGCCAGCCTGAGCCCGTGCAGCCGCGCGAAAGCCTGCTGGACCGCCAGCAAGCCTTTGGCTACACCCAGGAAGACCTGAAGTTCCTGATGGCCCCCATGCTGGTGTCGGCTGAAGAAGCCACCGGCTCCATGGGCAATGACAGCCCGTTGGCAGTGATGTCCAACAAGTTGAAGCCCCTGTACAACTACTTCAAGCAGTTGTTTGCGCAGGTGACCAACCCGCCGATCGACCCGATCCGCGAAAACCTGGTGATGAGCTTGAACAGCTTCATTGGGCCCAAGCCCAACCTGCTGGACCTGAACAATATCAACCCACCGATGCGCTTGGAAGTGGGCCAGCCTGTGCTCACGTCCAAGGACATGGCGAAGATTCGCAACATTGAGCAGTTCACCGGTGGCAAGTTCAAGAGCCATGAGCTGAACATTTGCTACCCCGTGGCCTGGGGCAAGGAAGGCATTGAAGCCCGCCTGGCCTCCCTGTGTGCCGAAGCGCGCGATGCCGTGAACAACGGTGCCAACATCCTGATCATTTCCGACCGTTTGGTCGACCGTGGTCACGTGGCCATTCCCGCCTTGTTGGCCACGTCGGCCATTCACCAGCACCTGGTGAAAGTGGGTCAGCGCACCTCCACTGGTTTGGTGGTTGAAACCGGCTCTGCCCGTGAAGTGCACCACTTTGCGCTGCTGGCCGGTTACGGTGCCGAGGCTGTGCACCCCTACCTGGCCATGGAAACCATTGCCGACATGAGCAAGGGCCTGACCGGTGACCTGAGCCCCGAGAAGGCCGTGTACAACTACATCAAGGCGGTGGGCAAGGGCTTGATGAAGGTGATGTCCAAGATGGGCATTTCCACCTACATGAGCTACACCGGCGCACAAATTTTTGAAGCCGTGGGCTTGAACCAGGCCTTCATCGATGCCTACTTTGCCGGCACACCCACCAAGGTGGAAGGCATTGGCGTGTTTGAAGTGGCCGAGGAAGCCATCCGCATTCACCAAGCTGCGTTCAGCCCCGACCCGGTGTTGGCTGGCGCGCTGGACGCCGGTGGTGAATACGCCTGGCGTACCCGTGGTGAAGAGCACATGTGGACCCCCGATGCGATTGCCAAATTGCAGCACTCCACCCGCAGCGGCACCTACAACACCTACAAGGAATACGCGCAAATCATCAACGACCAAAGCAAGCGCCACATGACGCTGCGCGGTCTGTTTGAGTTCAAGATCGACCCTTCCAAAGCCATTCCGATTGAAGAAGTGGAATCGGCCGAAGAAATCGTCAAGCGCTTTGCAACCGGCGCCATGTCGCTGGGTTCCATTTCCACCGAAGCACACTCCACACTGGCTGTGGCCATGAACCGCATTGGCGGCAAAAGCAATACCGGTGAAGGTGGTGAAGACGCCAAGCGTTACCGCACTGAATTGCGTGCGGGTCTGGACAAGTTTGGCCCGGGCAATGGTCCCATCGCCGAAGGCGCCACGCTGAAAAGCGAACTGGGCGACGTGGTCGTTGCCGACTTCCCCTTGAAGAAGGGTGACAGCCTGCGTTCACGCATCAAGCAGGTGGCTTCGGGTCGTTTCGGCGTGACTGCCGAATACCTCACTTCTGCTGATCAAATCCAGATCAAGATGGCCCAGGGTGCCAAGCCCGGTGAAGGCGGCCAGTTGCCCGGCGGCAAAGTGTCCGACTACATCGGCAAGCTGCGTTACTCCGTGCCCGGCGTGGGCCTCATTTCCCCACCCCCTCACCACGACATTTACTCGATTGAAGACTTGGCCCAGCTGATTCACGACCTGAAAAACGTGAACCCAGCCGCCTCCGTGTCGGTGAAGTTGGTGTCTGAAGTGGGTGTGGGCACGATTGCTGCCGGTGTGTCCAAGGCCAAGGCCGATCACGTGGTGATCGCCGGTCAAGACGGTGGTACCGGTGCATCGCCTGTGTCGTCCATCAAGCATGCCGGTACCAACTGGGAACTCGGCCTGGCCGAAACCCAGCAAACCCTGGTGCTGAACGGCCTGCGCGGACGCATTCGCGTGCAAGTGGACGGCCAAATGAAAACCGGCCGCGACGTGGTGATTGGTGCCATGTTGGGTGCCGATGAATTTGGCTTTGCCACCGCACCGCTGGTGGTGGAAGGCTGCATCATGATGCGCAAGTGCCACTTGAACACCTGCCCAGTGGGTGTTGCCACACAAAACCCCGAGCTTCGCAAGAAGTTCACTGGCAAGCCCGAGCACGTGGTGAATTACTTCTTCTTCGTGGCCAATGAAGTGCGCGAAATCATGGCGCAGTTGGGCATTCGCAGCTTTGAAGAACTGATTGGCCGTGCCGACCTGCTGGACATGAAGAAAGGTATTTCCCACTGGAAAGCCAAGGGCCTGGACTTCAGCCGCCTGCTGTGGGTGCCCACCGGCACCACAGAACCCCTGCGCCACACAGGCGAACAGGACCACGGGCTGGACAAGGCCCTGGACCAAAAGCTGATTGCACAAGCCAAACCCGCGCTGGAGAAGGGCGAGAAGGTCTCCTTCATCACCCCGATCAAAAACGTGAACCGCACAGCCGGTGCCATGTTGTCTGGTGAAGTGGCCAAGCGTTACGGCCATGAAGGTTTGCCCGACGACACCATCCACATCCAGTTCACCGGCACAGCCGGTCAGTCCTTCGGTGCCTTCCTGGCACACGGCATCACAGCCGACCTGGTGGGTGAAGGCAACGACTATGTTGGCAAGGGCCTGTCAGGCGGCCGCATCATTGTGCGCCCCACCAATGACTTCCGTGGCGAAAGCTTCGAGAACATGATCGTGGGCAACACCGTGTTGTACGGCGCGATTGCGGGTGAGGCCTTCCTGAGTGGTGTGGCTGGCGAGCGTTTTGCCGTGCGCAACTCGGGCGCTGCTGCCGTGATTGAAGGCACCGGCGACCACGGCTGCGAATACATGACTGGCGGTACCGTGGTGGTGTTGGGCCAAACAGGCCGCAACTTTGCTGCGGGCATGAGCGGTGGCCTGGCCTATGTGTACGACATCGACGGCTTGTTCGCCAAGCGCTGCAACATGGCGCAGGTGGAGCTGGAAGGCGTGCAAACCGCCAGCGAGCAGGAAGCCAAGGGCGACAAGGAAATTTGGCACAGCGTGGCCCGGGGTGCAGAGCGTCAAACCGACGAAGCCATCCTGAAAGGCTTGATTGAGCGCCACGCCCGCTACACCGGCAGCCCGCGCGCCAAGGACATTCTGGACAACTGGGCCACTGAGCGCAAAAAGTTCGTCAAGGTATTCCCGACCGAATATCGCCGCGCACTGAAAGAGCTGTATGTGGCAGCGCAGTCTGGCGCCAAAGTGGCCGCTTGAAGAACAACGGGGCAGATTGCCTGTTTATGAGGATTTAAAAAATGGGAAAAGTCACCGGTTTTATGGAATTTGAACGCCAGGAGGAGCAGTACGAAGCTCCCCAGGCGCGCGTGAAGCACTACAAGGAATTTGTGCTGACGCTGACCGACGAACAGGCCAAAGTACAGGGCGCACGCTGCATGGACTGCGGCATTCCGTTCTGCAACAACGGCTGCCCGGTCAACAACATCATTCCCGACTTCAACGACTTGGTGTTCAAGCAAGATTGGCAGAATGCGCTCAACACGCTGCATTCCACCAACAACTTCCCGGAGTTCACCGGCCGCATTTGCCCCGCACCCTGCGAAGCAGCGTGTACATTGGGTATTCACGAAGCACCGGTGGGCATCAAGTCGATTGAGCATGCGATTATCGACAAGGGTTGGTCCAATGGTTGGGTGGTACCCCAGCCTGCTGCTGCCAAAACAGGCAAGAAAGTGGCGGTGGTGGGCTCTGGCCCTGCCGGCATGGCCGCTGCCCAGCAGTTGGCCCGCGTGGGTCACGATGTCACCGTGTTCGAAAAGAACGACCGCATCGGCGGCTTGCTGCGCTATGGCATTCCAGACTTCAAAATGGAGAAGAGCCACATTGACCGCCGCGTGAAGCAGATGGAAGCCGAAGGCGTGACCTTCAAGACCAGCGTGTTTGTGGGCGAAAAACTGGTGGAAGGCGGCATTGCCAACTTGGCCAAAGAAACCATCAGCCCCAAAGAACTGATGAAGCAGTTTGACGCGGTCATTCTCACCGGTGGTTCGGAAGTGCCCCGTGACTTGCCCGTGCCCGGCCGTGAATTGAATGGCGTGCACTTCGCCATGGAATTCCTGCCGCTGCAAAACCGCGTGAATGCGGGTGACAAGCTGAAAGACCAAATCATGGCCACCAAGAAAAACGTGCTCGTGATTGGCGGTGGCGACACCGGTTCCGATTGCGTGGGCACATCCAACCGCCATGGTGCCAAGCAAGTGGTGCAGATTGAACTGATGCCACAGCCACCCGAGCAGGAAAACAAGCCGCTGGTGTGGCCATACTGGCCCATGAAAATGCGCACATCGTCTTCCCACGAAGAAGGTGTACAACGCGATTTCGCGGTGACCACCAAGAAGTTCATCGACGATGGCAAAGGCAACGTGAAAGCCGCCCTGTGCGCTAAGGTGGAATGGGTGAAAGACGACGCCACCGGCCAGATGAAAATGCAGGAAGTGCCTGGTAGTGAATTTGAAATTGCCGCCGACCTGGTGCTGTTTGCCATGGGCTTTACCAACCCCGCCAAGAGCGTGTTGGACGCCTTCGGTGTTGACAAAGACAACCGGGGCAACGCCAAAGCCACCACCGATGGTGAAGGCTGCTACCGCACCAACGTGGACAAGGTGTTTGCAGCCGGCGACATGCGCCGTGGCCAATCCTTGGTGGTGTGGGCCATTCGCGAAGGACGCCAGGCCGCCCGCGAGGTGGACCAGTTCTTGATGGGCGCGACTGTATTGCCACGTTAATTACATCAGGCATTGCAAAAAACAAAACCCCGAAGGGCTTGGCCCCTCGGGGTTTTTTTCTGGGATTGTGGAGAGAGAGACAATCCGTCGAAAAGGTCACTTCACGGGCTTTTGCCCGTCGCGGTTTTTCCATCGCTGCTCGCGGCGGTCTTCCAGTGCTTTCAGTTTGGTGCGCTGGTCGGGTGTTAAAACCATGTAGATGTCATGCTGGGTTTGCAGCATGCTCAGCCGGTCATTCAATTCCTGCTGCTGTTGCTGCTGAATCAACTGCGTGGCCTTGGCTTGGTCAAACGTGTCACTTTCCACCAGTGCGCGCATCTCGTCGCGGTGGGCTTTGTGGGCTTCGCGTTTGCCGTCCATGCTGGCCCGTTGCTTGTCCAAAATCTGCTTCACCTTCGCATTCTGGTCTGGCGTCAGGTTCAGTTTTTTCAGGAGGGCCATGGGGCCATGCTCATGCCGCTCCATGCCATGCCCACCGCGCATTTCGTGCGGGGGTGGGGGTGGCGCAGCGGTTGCATCACCCGCGGCAGGCATGGCGGCCTGTGCAGCGCCCAAGGGCAATGCCAGTGCAAAGGCGCTGGCGGCCAGCCACCGGTATACATTGCGGGTGTTGGTGGGTTCGATGCGTGTTGTCATGTGCATTACTCCTTGTTTGTTCATGCAATCGGATGCTGTTGCATCACGGTGTCCATCTTGCACAGCAAGCCTGTAAAGCAGGTCACGGTGTCGGTAAAGAAAAGTAAACCCACCGTGGCACAACTTGGGGTCGCTTCCTTTCCAACGGTACACTGTGGGCATTGGTTGACGTAGCTGAACATCCACATGACCTGCATTCTTCACATCGACGACGACATTGAATTGGGCACCATGCTCTGTGAATACCTGCGCGGCGAAGGATTTGAGGCTGAGCACTGTGCCAACCCACTGGAGGGGCTGAACCGTATTCAGCAAGGCGGGGTGGACCTGGTGGTGCTCGACGTCATGATGCGTGAGCAAAATGGGTTGGACACGTTGAAAGCCTTGCGCCAAACCAGCGAGGTGCCTGTGTTGATGTTGACCGCAAGGGGCGACAACATTGACCGCATTGTGGGGCTGGAGTTGGGGGCGGATGACTATGTGCCCAAGCCCTGCATGCCCCGCGAGATTGTGGCGCGCATTCGTGCCATCCTGCGCCGCTCAGCAGAGCCGTCCAATGCTTCAGCCGCCAAGCAGGTGCACAACCTGGGCCCCTTGCTGCTGGATGCCAGCAAGCGCAAGGCCAGTTTGCAGGGGCAGCCTGTGGAGTTGACCAGTGCCGAGTTCAATGTGCTGGAAGTGCTGATGAGCCATTCAGGCGAAGTGGTCAGCAAAGAGGTGTTGTGCGAACTGGGCTTGGGCCGAAAACTGGAGCGCTTTGACCGCAGCATTGATGTGCACATGAGCGCCCTGCGCAGCAAACTGAACCTGAATGCAGACAGCAGCGCTTTGGCCCTGCACACCATTCGCGGGCAGGGCTATCAGCTCAGTCTTCGCTAAGGGTTAAGCCTTCATGCGCACCCTATTCTGGAAATTCTTTCTCGCCTTTTGGTTGTGTCTGTTTGTGGCGGCGGGCTTGACCGGTGTGGTGCTGCACGCCCTGCGTGAAGACCCTTCATTGCGAGACTTGGCCGAAGGGCCGCGTGCCCAGTTTTTGCTCGAGTCCACACAAGCGGTGCTGGAGGGCAAAGGGCCCGATGCACTTAAGGAATTGCTGACCCGCAACCACCATCGCACTGGTGGTCCAGTCCCCGTGTACGCCGTGAGTGAAGATGGTGAGGAGTTGCTTGACCGGGCCGTGCCCGCTGAATTGCAAGCGCGCGTACAAAAGGCGCTGGACGCCGGTGAGCTGGAGGAGTCGGGCATTGTGGTCACCACCGACCCTGACCAAACCCGGTGGGTGTTGTTCATTCCAAAGCCCAAGCCACCGGCACTGGGTGAGGCTGCGAAGTCCCGAAGAAAGCCGGAGCCGCCGTTGTTGCCGCCCATGCCTTGGGTGAACTGGCTGGTGGTTTTTGTCGCCAGCATGCTGTTCGCCGGAGTGTTGGCCTACTATTTCAGCCGACCCCTCACGCGGTTGCGCAAAGCCTTTCGGTCGGCCTCCAAAGGCGATCTCAGCGTTCGCCTCACCGATGGAAAACACAGCGCCGGCAAAGGCGATGAGGTGGGTCAGTTGTTGCAGGGCTTCGACTTGATGGCCCATGAATTGCAGGCGCGCATCGATCAACAAAAGGCACTGCTGCACGATGTGTCACATGAGTTGCGCTCGCCACTGGCGCGCTTGAATTTGGCCACCGGCCTTGCCCGGCAAAACCCGGCACAGTTGGAACAAAGTTTGAGTCGCATCGAGCTGGAAGCCGAACGACTGGACAATTTGATCGATGAATTGTTGCGTTTGTCTCGTCTGGACTCAGGCTCATTGGGTGAGCCTGAAGACGAGCAGGATGTGATTGAGTTGTTGACGCAAGTGGTGGAAGATGCCCAGTTTGAGGCGGGTTCGCAGGATGTGCAGGTGGTGTTCAACAACACGGTGGACCACTGGAACCTGCCGTGTGAACCAGAACTCCTGATGCGCAGCTTTGACAATATACTTCGCAATGCCATCAAACACAGCCACCAGGGGCAGACCATCACCGTGAGTGCATCGGCCAACGGCGATGGCTTGAAGATTTCAATTCAAGACCAGGGGCCTGGCGTGCCCGCTGAACTATTGCCAAAAATATTTGACCCGTTTTTCAAGCACGGCGACAAGGCAGGCCAAGGGTTGGGGCTGGCCATCGCCAAGCGGGGCATTGAGCGCCATCACGGTGCATTATCGGTGGAGTTGCTTCAGCCAACGGGGTTGAGTTTCAGAATTGCCCTGCCAGCGGCGGCCTTGGCTTCAGCGACTTGAGCCGCACTGGGCACTTCGCCTTTGCTGACAAGCTCAGCCAGCTGAAGGCGCTCGATGCTTTCTCGGTGGCCCAGTTGGGCCGCTTTGACATAAAAACGGTTGGCCAGTGCCAGGTCGTGCTCGGGGCCAGAAATGCTGATCAAGCCTTTCTCCAGCAGAAGACCTAAAAAATAATTGGCATTGACCGAGCCTTGTAGGGCAGCGTGAGACAACAAGTTTGCGCCTGTGTTCACGTCCCGTTGCCCATCGGCCCGGTGTTTGCCTTGGAGCATCACCATGGCCAGGTTTTCGGTGGCTTCGACTTCCCCGGCGCGATGCCCAAGCACCAGCACAGACAGTGCTTCTGGGTCACTCTGTTGAACAACCCGTCGCATCATGGTCTTGAAATCGATCTGTAGGCTGGGCAGGGAGTCCAAGGGCACAGGATTGAGCGTTGGGACAGCCTGGGATGGAAGCTGCGCGGCCAAGTGCTGGCTTGTTTGAAGGATGCCACCGGCTTGGGAGGTGCTGCCGGTGCTTGAGTGCTCAAATTGCATCTGCTGGGCACGGCCGATTTGTGCAGCAACGGACAACAATTCGCTGGGTGTAAAACGAAAATGATTGGGGGTCATGGGTGGCCTTGTGGATTGAAAAAAGGATCACTCAGTGGCCACACCCGCCAAATGGTTCAGTCGGCTGCTTTGTGCAGTGTCATCTGCGGGAATGGAATTTCCACCTGTTCCCGGTCGAACACATTCTTGATGCGCCGGAAATATTCTCGCCGGATGGCCCACTGCTCACCGCCCACGGTTTTAAACCGGCAGCGGATGACCACGGATGAATCGCCCAGCATTTGAACGCCCATCACCATGAATTCGCCCATCAACTGGTTTTTCCACGGTTCCTCATTCAACATGCTCTGGCCCACCTCATCCATCAGTGCCATGGCGCGCTGCACATTTTCTTTGTAGGCAATGCCCACATCAATAATGGCGTACGAAAAGCCCATGGACATGTTGGTGACCGAGCTCACCACCCCATTGGGCACAAAGTGCACATTGCCCTCTGCGTCGCGCAGGCGCACATAGCGCAAGGTCACTTCTTCCACCGTGCCGGTGCGGTTGTCCAGCGTGACCACGTCGCCCACACGGATCTGGTTTTCAATCAGCAGCACAATGCCGGTGAAGTAATCCTTCACCAGGCTTTGTGCACCAAAGCCCACAGCAATGCCCACCACCCCGGCAGCCGCCAGCATCGGTGCAATCGAAATGCCGATGGTGTTCAGTGCCGCCAACACACCCATGATCATGATGACGATGTTGGCCACGTACTTGAACACCCGCATCAAGGTCTCGATGCGTTTGCGTTCACCGCGTGTGGCGGCCTTGGCTTGCAGGCGTTTGCCCACGCGTCCAATAAACACTTTGACCACTTTGAGCACCACCGCGGCCAGCACCAAAATGAGCACAAACTTGATGCCCAGCGTGGTCCATTCCACCCATTTGGAATCCTCAATGCGGTCCATCCATTGATGCCAGTTGAATGTCATGCCACTTGTCCTCCCGCAGTTTGTTTGGCCATGTGTTTCATCATTTTGCTCAAAAAGCGCCCTGTGTGGCTGGCTTTGTTCTTGGCCACTTCAGCCGGTGTGCCTTGCGCCACCACGGTACCGCCGCCATCGCCACCTTCCGGGCCCATGTCAATAATCCAGTCGGCACAGCGAATCACATCCAGGTTGTGTTCAATCACCAGCACGGTGTTGCCTTGCTCCACCAGCGGGTTCAGTACTTTCAGCAACAGGGCAATGTCATGGAAGTGCAAGCCAGTGGTGGGTTCATCCAGAATATAGAGGGTTTTGCCGGTGTCGCGTTTTGAAAGCTCCAGCGACAGCTTCACACGCTGTGCTTCGCCGCCTGACAAGGTGGTGGCCGATTGGCCCAAGCGAATGTAACCCAGCCCAACATCCATGAGTGTGTGCAGTTTTCGCGAAATGGTGGGCACGGCCGCAAACACCTCCAGCGCCTGCTCCACCGTCAGGTCCAGAATTTCGGAAATGTTTTTGCCCCGGTAGAGAATTTCCAGGGTTTCGCGGTTGTAACGTTTGCCGTGGCACACATCGCAGGGCACATACATGTCGGGCAAAAAGTGCATTTCCACTTTCACCACGCCATCGCCCTGGCAGGCCTCGCAACGTCCACCTTTCACGTTGAATGAAAAGCGGCCCACGTCGTAACCCCGCTCGCGCGCGGCTGGCACGCCCGCAAACAGTTCGCGAATCGGCGTGAACAAGCCCGTGTACGTGGCCGGGTTGCTGCGGGGTGTGCGGCCAATGGGGCTTTGGTCCACCGCAATCACCTTGTCGAAATGTTCCAGCCCGGTGATCTGCTCGTGCGGTGCTGCTTCCGAATGGGCGCGGTTCAATTGCCGTGCAGCTTCAGCCAACAGGGTGTCGTTGATCAGGGTTGATTTGCCCGAGCCGGATACGCCTGTTACGCACACAAACAAGCCCACGGGAATGTCCACCGTGACGTTTTTCAGGTTGTTGCCCCGTGCACCGTGCACCGTCAGTTTGCGAGCTGGGTCTGCCTTGCGCAGGGGCGACAGGCGATCAATCTTCAACACACCACCCAGATATTGGCCGGTGAGTGAATCGGGGTTGTCCAGAATGTCCTGCGGTGTACCAGCCGCCACCACATGGCCACCATGTTCGCCCGCACCGGGGCCCATGTCCACCACGTAGTCGGCACAGCGTATGGCGTCTTCGTCGTGTTCCACCACCAATACCGTGTTGCCCAGGTTTTTCAGGCGCAGCAGGGTTTGAATGAGCCGATCATTGTCCCGCTGGTGCAGTCCAATCGACGGTTCATCCAACACATACATGACACCGGTCAGGCCCGAACCAATTTGACTGGCCAAACGGATGCGCTGGCTTTCGCCGCCACTCAAGGTGTCGGCACTGCGGTTCAAGGTGAGGTAATTCAAACCGACATCGTTCAAAAATTGCAGGCGGGCTTTGATTTCGGAAATCACTTTTTCGCCAATCTGCCCTTTCGCCCCGCGCATCTGCAGGCTGTTGAAATAGTCCAGGCATTTCTGAATGGGCAACTCAGTCACTTCATGCAGGGCCTTGCGTTGTTCGGCGTCGCCAATGAACACATGGCGTGCGCCGGTTTTCAAGCGTGAACCACCACAGGCCTGGCATGAGCGCACCGCCATCAGTTTGCCCAGTTCGTCCCGCACGGCCGAGGAGTCGGTGTCGCGGTGGCGCCGGGCCAGGTTGGTCACAATGCCTTCGAAGGCGTGGGTTTTGCACACCGGCTTGCTGCGTTCGCTCAAGTACGTGAAGGTGATTTCATCGCTGCCCGAGCCGTACAACACCACCTGCTGCACATCGTCGGGCAGTTCATTCCAGGGGGTTTCCAAATCGAAACCATAATGCGCGGCCAGGCTTTGCATCATTTGATAGTACAAGGCGTTGCGTCGGTCCCAGCCGCTGATCGCCCCTGCCGCCAGCGACACTTCCGGGTGGGCCACCACGCGCAGCGGGTCGAAAAAGGTTTCATGGCCCAGGCCGTCGCACACCGGGCAGGCACCCGCCGGGTTGTTGAATGAAAACAGCCGAGGCTCCAGTTCGGTCAGGCTGTAGTCACACACCGGGCAGGCAAACTTGCTGGAAAACAGGGTTTCCTGTTGGGTGTCCAAATTCAACGCAATGGCTTTGCCGTCGGTAAGCCGCAACGCAGTTTCAAAACTTTCGGCCAGGCGTTGGCGCGCATCCATGCGCACTTTCAACCGGTCCACCACCACATCCAGGTCATGTTTGTGGTGCTTGTCCAGCACGGGCAAGCGGTCCAGTTCCACCACCTCGGCCTGGGTTTGCGGCCCGGTCTTCAAGCGCACCCGCACAAAGCCTTGTGCGCGCAAGTCGTTCATCAGTTCGCTGTGTTCGCCTTTGCGCTGGTTCAGCACCGGCGCCAAAATCATCACCTTGGTGTCTTCCGGCCAACCCAGCACCGTGTCCACCATTTCGCTCACGGTTTGCACGCTCAGTTCCAGGTCGTGCTCGGGGCAGCGGGGTGTGCCCGCGCGGGCAAACAGCAATCGCAGGTAGTCGTGAATTTCAGTCACGGTGCCCACGGTGGACCGCGGGTTGTGGCTGGTGGCCTTTTGCTCAATCGAAATGGCTGGGGACAGGCCCTCAATCAGGTCCACGTCCGGCTTTTCCATGAGCTGCAAAAACTGCCGGGCATAGGCCGACAGGCTTTCCACATAGCGGCGCTGCCCCTCGGCGTACAGGGTGTCAAAGGCCAGCGAGCTTTTGCCCGAGCCCGACAAACCGGTGAGCACCACCAGCGAGTCACGCGGCAAGTCCAGCGAGATGTTTTTCAGGTTGTGGGTGCGCGCACCCCGAATGCGGATGGAATTCATGCAATACAGCGAAAGGACTTTGCGGCCAACCCATTAGTGTAATTGGGTTTTCTCTCCCTGTCCCACCGTCAGTCGCAGAGCGTCCATGTCCGCTTTGATCCGTTCACATTCGCGGGCCTGCACTTGCCGCAAGTTTTCCGAGTAGAGCATGGCCTGGTGGCGCGACTGCATCACCTTCATCACCAAGGTCTGTTGGTATCGCAGTCGCTGCAGGCGTTCAATCAGCACCGTCGTGCTCACGCTCACCAATGCAAAATCGGCCAGTGCCCACCATTCATGCGGCGAAATGCCGTCCAGCACATACACAGTCGGCTTGAACAACCCCTGGCAAGCCATGAAGCCGGTCAGGGTGGTCAGTAGCCCCCAACGGTACCCAAACACATAGGTGCTGCCCAAACCCACAGTGGCAAACAGGTACAGAAAGTCCACCCCATCAGCCCAGGGGTTCAACACCCAGTGCACCACGACCGACAGCAACACCAGGCCCAGTGATCCCAGCACTTTCTGTTCGGTGCTGTGGGGTGACCAGTCCGCCGCATTTTGAATGTTCATTGCACAAACTCCCGGGCTTTGCGGCGCAAACTGCGGCGCAATTCGGGTGAAATCACCTCGGGCACTGCAAACACGGCAGAACCTGTTTTGGCATTCATGCGTTCTTTCAGGAAGCGGGTCACGTCCTGCTTCACCTGTTCCCGTTCGTTGTCCACCGTGATCATGTGATAACAATCGCCCAGGTAAATGAACTCTTTGCTTGGGCTGGCCAATTGTTCAAAAGCCCGTTCCGGGGTTCGGATGTGGGCCACTTCATCGTCCACAGCGTGGATGAACAACGTGGGCGCCTTCACCGCGTGGAGTGTTCGCCACGCCGAGCGAATCAATTCAAAGCCATTCAAAATCAGGCGAAACTCCAACGCCTCCACACCCGACTCCGACACATGGTGGGATTGCATGGACTTTTTGATCATGGCTCGCAAGTCGGTGTTTTTCACGCCATAAGGCTCCTTTTCCAGCAGTTTGAACCGCCGTGCAAATGGGATGTAACGCGCCCAACGCATCAGGCCGCTGTACCAAGGCATGCTCCAGCCGTCGTAGGCCAGGCAGATCGACAACAGCACCAAGGCATCCACGTCCACTTGGGAAGCCACTTGCAGACACAATGTGGCGCCCATGGACAAGCCCACCAGCGAGACGCTCTCAAACCGGGTTTTCAACTGCCGCACGCGTTGTTCCAGCGCATTTCCCCAAGCTGTGTGGTCCGCCTCACCGCTGTCCATGGTGTAGCCGGGTATTCGGGGCACCACCACCGAAAACCCTTCCCGGTGCAAGGCTTGGGCCAGTTTGCCCAATTCAAGCTGATTGGCCCCCAGGCCGTGCACCAGTACGGCACAGTGCGGTCCAGCGGGCAGATTCAAGCAATCACTCATGGGATGTGTTTGGGTTGGTCAACAACACGGGCCACAGTAAGCCTGAAAAATTAAGTCGATCTTTATTCCTGATACCATAGGGGTTCCCGGCCCGTGCCGTTTGCAACAGCTTGCCGGGGGCAGTCCATCCATCGACCCACTGTGTTTCCATGAGCCGCAGCACCACCCCCGACGTTTTCAAGATGTTGCCCACCGAGCGCAAAGCCGCCGTGTGGTTGTCCAGCATCTACGCCTTGCGCATGTTTGGCATGTTCATGATCCTCCCGGTGTTTGCCCTGCACGCCAAAGGCTTGCCCGGCGGCGACAACACCAGCCTGGTGGGTTTGGCCATGGGCATTTATGGCTTGGCACAGGCCTGCATGCAAATCCCGCTGGGTTGGGCGTCTGACCGTGTGGGGCGCCGGCCCGTCATTATTGCGGGCTTGCTGGTGTTTGCGGCGGGCTGTTTTTTGGGTTTTAAAGCCCACACGGTCGAGCAGTTGGTGTGGGCCCGGGCTTTGCAGGGTGCTGGCGCCATTTCGGCAGCATTGTCAGCCTTGTTGGCCGATGTAACCCGCGATGAAGTCCGCTCCAAGGGCATGGCCATGATTGGCGCGTCCATTGGGGTTACCTTTGCCTTGTCGCTGGTGCTGTCACCCGTGTTGTACAAGTTTTTCGGTCTGGATGGCTTGTTTGGCCTCACCGGTGTGCTCAGCCTGCTGGCCATCGCCGTGGTTGTGTGGCAATTGCCCCATGTCACGCTGGAAGAACAAACCCGCAAGCTGGCGGGCAGTTGGGGCGAGTCGTTCCGCGTACTCACCCAACCCGACCTGCTGCGCTTAAATCTCGGCATTTTCATGCTGCACCTCACGCAAATGGCCATGTTCGTGGTGGTGCCCGGTTTGCTGGTGAGTGGCCTTGACCTTCCCTTGGCCCAGCATTGGAAGGTGTACCTGCCCGTGGTGGTGGGCTCGTTTGTGTTGATGGTGCCGCTCATGGTGTGGTCTGAAAAAAAGGCCAAAAACAAGGTGGTGAAACTGGGCGCGATTGGCCTGATGGCCTTGGTGCAGTTGGGTTTTGTGGTGCTGGCCGAGCACGGCTGGGTGCTGGTGGCGCTGTTGTTGGCCTACTTCATCAGCTTCAATTTGCTGGAGGCCACGCTACCCTCTTGGGTGTCACGGGTGGCACCACTCAGCCACAGGGGTTTGGCCCTGGGTGTATATAATACGTCTCAGGCCTTGGGCTTGTTTGCCGGCGGCGCGCTGGGTGGTCTGGCCTACAGGCATGTGGGTGCCCATGGCGTGTTTGAAGGCATCCTTGCGTGTGTGCTGGTGTGGCTGTTGCTGGCCGCTGGCATCCGCGCGTTGCCTGCCCGTTCTGCACCGCAGGCCGCCGCCGCATAGCTGTTTCTGTCGCACCCGTTTTCCCGCATTTGAACACAACAATTCTTGGAGCAATTCACACATGGCCTCAGTCAACAAAGTCATTCTGGTCGGCAACCTCGGCAAAGACCCGGATGTGCGCTACCTGCCCGACGGCGGTGCCGTGGTCAACATGTCGCTGGCCACCACCTCCAGCTGGAAAGACAAAAACTCGGGTGAGAAGAAAGAAGAAACCGAATGGCACCGGGTGGTGATTTATGGCCGTTTGGCTGAAATTGCTGGTGAATACTGCAAAAAAGGCCGTTCGGTGTACATCGAAGGCCGTTTGAAAACCCGCAAGTGGCAAGACCAGTCGGGTCAGGACAAATACACCACGGAAATTGTGGCTGACCAGATGCAACTGCTGGGTGGTCGTGACGGCGGCGGTGGCGGTTCATCCATGGGTGGCGGTGGCGATTTTGATTCAGCCCCTGCACCCAGCCGTTCCAGTGGTGGTGGCATGCGGTCTGCGCCGCAGCGCAGTGCGCCTCAAAGCGTGGCTGATCTGGACGACGACATTCCGTTCTGAGCTTGCTTGGGTGTGGTGAAAAAGCCGGTGTTGGTGAAGACCAATGCCGGTTTTTTTATGCCCTCCGGCAACACCGGTAACCCGGTCGTTTTTACAGCCCTCAGCAGCACCGGTGGCCCGTGCCGAACGCCCCCCGAAGGTAAAGGTTGCCCCGCGCCTTCGAACCGGACCGAGAACTCGCCACTGCGTGGCTCAGACAACTCGGTCCGTGTGTTCGAATGCTGTGCGGGTCAAACCGATCGGGTGGCTGACTGTTCGGCACCGGGCACACCGGTGTTGCTGGGGGCAAAAAGACTCGGTGCATTTGGTGGTGCCGGCTCAGCGGCCTGCGCGGCTCACCTCCCCTGCAGCGACAGTCAGGGCCATTGGCCCGAGCGTGACAAGCAGGCGCGGTGGGCTCAGCCTTCTGGCTGACCCAGAGGCCGATCCCGACTCGCTGTTTGGAGGGGCGGACTCAGCGATCGTGAGGCTCAGCGAGGGAAATACCAATGGACCGTCGCAAAGGGGAGTGAATGCGCTGGACGCTTTTCTAGGCTGGGTGCATTGGCGCGACGCTTCACGCCACCACCGCACTCCGAACCCGCGCCTCCCGAATCGGCAAATTCGCCACCGCAGCCATCGCAGCCAAGGCAATGTCCGCCATCCACATCCATTGGTAATTGCCAAATTCCACCATGGCCAGGCCGCCCAGCCAGGCGCCCAAAAAGCCGCCAATTTGGTGCGACAGCAAGGTCAGCCCAAACAGTGTGCCCAGGTAGCGTGTGCCAAACAGTTTGCCCACGAGCGACGCTGTGGGGGGCACCGTGGCCAGCCAGGTAAACCCAAGCCCTGCGGCAAAGGCGTAAAAGGTCCAGTCGGTTTTGGGCAGCAGCAGGTAAGCCACAATCAGCAGGCTGCGTGAGCCGTACATCACGGCCAGCACCATTTTGCTGCGGTGTTTGGATATGAGTTGCCCGACCAACAAGCTGCCCGCAATATTGGCCAACCCGATGATGGCCAGCGACCAACTGGCCACGTTGGCCGGCAGGCCGCACAAGGCCACTTCGCCCGGCAGGTGGGTGACCAAAAATGCAATGTGAAATCCGCAGGTAAAAAAGCCGGCATGCAACAGCAGGTAGCTGGGGTCTTTCAGGCTTTGCGCCACGGCCTGTTTCAGTCCGCCATCGCCGGGTTTGCCTTGGGTATCGGCAATCACGCCTTGCCCGGTGACCTTGTTCACCAAGGGCAGGGTGGCCAGTGCCACCAGCAGCATCGATCCTATCGCGCCCGCCCAACCCAGCCACTGAATCAACTTTTGCAGCAGTGGAGCAAACACAAATTGCCCCAGCGACCCCCCGGCATTGATGATGCCCGAGGCCGTGCCGCGCGCATCGGCCGGCAAGCGCTGGGCTGCAGCACCAATCAAGACCGAAAAACTGCCTGCACCCGAGCCGATGGCCGCCAGCAAACCAGCCGACAGCACCAGCATCCAGGCGCTGTCTACAAACGCGGTGAGCAAACAACCCAGCCCCAGCACCACCAAGCCACCCTGCAACACGGGCTTGGGCCCATAGCGGTCGGCCACAGCACCCGCAATGGGCTGGATGGCACCCCATGCAAATTGGCCAATCGCCAATGCAAAACTGATGGTGGCAATGCCCAAGCCCGTGCTGTTGTTGATGGGGCCAATAAACAGGCCCATGGACTGGCGTATGCCCATGGTGACCATGAGAATGCCGGCAGCAGCCAGCACGATGGGCAGCACTTCAGGGCGACGGACGTTTGCAAACATGATCAATCTCCGGGGGAGATTGGATTCTCGCGTTCAGCCTCCGAGATTGCAAACGCTTTTGTGGCGTTTGCAGTCTCAGGGTTTTCGAGTGTTCAGCGTGCGCTGGTCTTGAAGAACGACATCACCTCAGCCAGTTGGCTGGCCTGGGCCGACATCTGTTCGGCCGTGGCCGCCAATTCTTCGGAGGCCGATGCATTCTGTTGGGTGATCTGGCTCATCTGCTGCATGGCGCTGTTGATCTGCTCCACACCCACGGTTTGTTCCTGCGAGGCGCAGGTGATTTCCTGCACCAGGTCTGATGTGCGTGTAATCGCCGGCACCATCTGCCCCAGTAGCTGACCAGCCCGTTCAGACAGCTCAACGCTGCCTGCGGCCACCTGGCCAATTTCTGCAGCCGCCACCTGGCTGCGCTCGGCCAGTTTGCGCACCTCGGTGGCCACCACCGCAAAGCCTTTGCCATGTTCACCAGCGCGCGCCGCTTCAATGGCCGCATTCAGTGCCAGCATGTTGGTTTGGTAGGCAATGTCGTCGATGATGCTGATTTTCTCGGCGATGTCGCGCATGGCCGCCACGGTGGATGCCACCGCTTCACCCCCTTCGCGGGCCTGTTGGGCTGCCGTGGACGCCATGCCTTCCGTCACTTTGGCGTTGTCGGTGTTTTGGGCCACCGAGGTGGACATTTCTTCCATGGCGGCGCTGGTTTCTTCCACTGAGGCTGCTTGCTCACTGGTGGCGTGGCTCAGGTTTTGTGCGGTGGACGACACTTGCACCGATGCGCTGGAAATGTTGTCTGTGGCGCTGCGCACCTCTGTAATGATGCCCGACAGTTTGTCCACCATGGCTTTGATCGATGCCAACATGCTGGTGTTGTCGCCTGCTTGCAGGGGGATGCTCACCGACAGGTCGCCATTGGCCACCCGGCCTACAATGTTGTTGACCAAATTCGGCTCGCCACCCAATTGTTTCAGGGTGCTGCGCACAATCAGGATACCCACGGCCAGCAGGCCGCCCAGGGCAATCAGGGCCACCGTCAGCATGACCCCGTTGGCTTTCTCAGCGGCAGCGGCGCCTTCCACCACAGAGGCGTTGCCAATATTCACGTTCAGGTCGACGATCTGTTTGAGCAAATCTTCCGAGGCGTTGTACACCGGCAGCAAATCTTTCATTTGCTGGTAGTACCGCACAAACAATTGCTGTTGTTCCACTTCAGACCGTGTGCGGCTTAGCGCCTCAATGGTTTGCCGAATCTGGTCAGCACCCGCCTTCCATTCGCTTTGCTTGGCTTCAAACTGCTTCCACAACGCTGCTTCCTCGGCGGTTTGGGGCAGGGGTTCATACAGCTTCCAGCCTTCCTGCAGGCGTGCCCAACGCTTGTCCAGCGATTTCAAAATATTGTCGAACTCGGCCTGGGCTTGGCGGTCGTTTTCGTAAAACGCGACACGTCGGTTGGTCGCTTGGATGGCGGTGCGCGCATTCATCACGATTTCAAGGCCCAAAACCGAGGGCAGCCGAACCTGGCCGATTTCGTTCATGGAGCTGGTCACGGCGCGAATGCCCAAAAACCCGGTCAGGCTGCTGGCCAGCAGGGCGGCAATGGCGATACCCATCATCAGGGTGAGTTTGGTGCGAATGGTGAGGTTGGCAAAAGTGTTCACGGATTGTCCAGTTGCAGTGGGATGGAATGAGTGCCTGCGTTGAACAACCCGCAGCCGAAAGTGCCTTAGACCGCGAGGCGACGATGAACAGTACGGCTTTTGAACAGGGTGTAACCATACCCAATTCGTGCACCCCCCTGATCCGGCAGAACTCGGCCTAGGGGGTCAGGCGGGTTTGTCTTGCAACAGGTGGCTCAGCGCTGCACGCAGCTTGGCCGCACTCAGGGGCTTGTGCAGCAGGGGCAGTCCGGATGCCCTCGCTTCCCGTATGCGGTCAGGATCGGTGTCACCCGTCAAAATGGCCGCTGGTATGGGACCCCAGCGCGCACGAATGTCGGCAATCGCCTGGGTGCCTGTGGCGTCCAGGCGAAGTCGGTAATCCGCCAAAATGGCGTCCGGCATGAAGCCGCTGATCTGGATCAACTCCAGGGCTTCTTCAGCAGACTCGGCCGTGGTGGTGGCGCACTCCCAGCGCTCCAGCATTTCTGCCAAACCAGTCCGAATATCCGGGTCGTCATCGATGATCAGAATGGCTTTGCCTTGCAGTGCCAAACCATGGTCAGCCAATGCAGATTCATTGGCCCGCAGGTCGGCCAGTCGTCCCTGTTCCACGTGAATGGAAAACCGTGCGCCGTGGCCCACCCTGGAATCAATCGCAATGCGATGGCCCAGCAGGTCGGCCAGCCCATTGGCAATGAACAGCCCCAGGCCAAGCCCCTTCTCGCGGTCCCGTTCCGGGTTGTCGAGCTGAAAAAATTCATTGAACACTTGCTGGTGGGCCGATTCCGGAATGCCGATGCCGGTGTCAATCACATCAATGCGCAATTCAGAACCGCGCCGGCGGCAGCCCACCACCACGCGGCCAGCCGGTGTGTATTTCAGGGCATTGGCCACAAAATTTCGCAGAATGCGTTCCAGCAGATTGGGGTCGCTGCGCACCAGCAACCGGGTTGGTTGGATGTGCAGTTCAAGGCCTTTCACCTCGGCCTGGGCGGCAAACGTGTTTTTCAGACTGTCCAGCAAGGGCTGCAGCGGGAAACTGTGAACGTCGGGCGTGATGCTGGCGGCATCAATCCTTGAAAAATCCAGCAATGCGTTCAGCAGGCTTTCCAGCCCCCGGCCAGCGGCGCGTATGCGGCCCAGCATGCTGGCTTGTGGCCGGTTTTGAAGTTCCTGGCTTAGCACATCCACAAACAATTCAATGGCTTGAACCGGTTGGCGCAAATCATGGCTGGCGGCCGCCAAAAAACGTGTTTTGGCCAGGCTGGCGCGCTCGGCCACGTCTTTCTGGTGGCGCAGCGCCTTCACCAAATCGGCATTGCGAAAGCGCAGCTCCAGGGTTTCCAGCAACATGCGTTGCAGGTTTTTACCATAGTTGATGTTCACCAGCAGGAAGGTGAGCGACAACGTGGCCACCACGGCATGAAATTGCGAGCCCTCCACCAAGCAGCGCAGGGCAAAAGGGACCACGGTCGGTATGGCATACGCAGCATAGGCGGGCACATGGCAGCTGTGGGAAGACACGGCCCCGGCTGTCATGCCACCGAGCACAATCACCAGGGTCATCATGGCAATGGGCTCGTTTCCAAAAAACAGAATACCCATCGAACCCCACAAGCAGCCCGCAGTGAAGGTTTGTACAGTGGCGATCCGAATCCACCGGTCGGGCTCAAACGTTGAGCCTATTGAACGAAACCGACGCCTTATCCACCAACGAATGCCGCACAACAGGTAAATGGCGGCCACCCAGCCAAGCACCATGCCGTGCGGGCGCAGGTTCCAGAAAATTGCCCCCACCCCCGTGGCCGAGACGAGACTGCCAATCAGCACAAAGGGCAGGTGGTCAAACAGCAGTCGGCATTGTTCGCGGCGAATGTCGGCGGCGTAAGCTGTGTCGTCCGACGGCACTGTGTTCACACAAACCCCCGGCGCCTGGCCAGCACCACGGCCTCGGTGCGTGACTTGGCACCCAAGGCCCGGAACACACTGGCCACATGGCAGCGCACGGTGTTCTCGCTCATGTTGAGCGTTCGCCCAATTTCCTTGTTGGAGTGGCCTTCACACAGTTGTGACAACACCTCAACTTGACGGGGGGTGAGGTGAAAGGCGCTGCGGCTGGGCAGCGTGTTCACGGTGATGGGCATCTGCGATGACGGCGACTCCACGTGGCCGGCCAAAATGCGTTCAATCGCATTCAGAAGGTCATCTGCACTGCCCGATTTGGAAATGAAACCTTGCGCACCCTGGCGCAAGCCCAGTTGAATTTGGGCTGGGTCTGCCACACCTGAAATCAGGGCGATCGGGCTTCCGGGGAATGTGCGCCGAAGTGCCTGCAAACCTTCCAGCCCGGCAGCGTCGGGCAATTGCATGTCCATCAGGATGAGGTCGAAGTCAGACATCTCGTCGGCAAACCGCAGGGCTGGTTGCATGGCACCAAATTCATGAATGGTGACGGTGTCGTCCAGCCGCTGCAAAATATGCCGCAGGCCTTCCCTGAACAACAAATGGTCATCAATCACCAGCAAATTCATTGCATTCTCGCCCCTTTGGTTTTGCATCATGTCAAAACCCTGCGGGCGTGGCAATACAACAGGGCTCGTCTATTTGGATGAGGTCAGTTTGCGGCGCCACAGCCACAAGCCCAGCAAGCTGGCCGCCAATACACCCACCAAGGGCCAGCGCAGGCGCTCGCGCGCCCGTGCGCGGGTCTCCTTCATCACAAACTGCTCACCCTTGATCATTTCGTTGTAGGACTGCTGGAAGGAAGCAATCCGCCGCACGGTGTCGTCATCGTCCGTTCCCATCCAGCGGCTGGTCTGCTCCCGCTCGGTGAGTTGGTCCAGCGCTTTGGCATAACGGTTGACATACGCTTGCGACTCATCCAGGGCCTGCCGTTCAACCGGCCGCATGTAGAGTGCTTGCAGGCTGGGCAGGGCTTTTTCTGCGGCATCCAGCAGAGGTTGGTCGGCACGCGGTTGCACAGTCAACCACACCAAACTCACCACCACGGCCGCGCTCAAGGTGCGTCTGCCCAGTGTGGCGGCGTGGTGGCGCGTTGTGGTGGACATCACCAGCCGTGGCAGCACCATCACCAGCAGCAACACCACCGCAAACACGGTGACCAGCGTTGCACCGGGCGAGGTGTCGGCCCACAGCGACAGCAGCAAACCACCGAGTGATGCGGTGCCACCCAAGCCAATGCCCCAGGCCCATTGCCCGCCGTGGTGCCTGGACAGCAGCGTGCCGCACAGCGCCGGAATGATGAGAAATGAAAACACCAGCAACACCCCGGCCATGGCCACCGAGGACGTGACCACCACACCGAAGGCCGCGTAAAACAACAGGTCAGCCAGCCAGGCCCGCCCACCGTGGCCGTGCATCCAGCCCCGGCGTGTGGCCAGGTGCAGCAGGCCAATGATGGGGGTGTAAATCAGCGCGGCCTTCAACACCTCGTCGGGGGTTACCGTCAAAATGCTGCCAGTCAGCATTTGCTTTAAATGCTCTGCCCCTTGCGGTGCCGAATCAATCAACAGCACACCACCGGCGGAGCTCGCCACATACATCACACCCACCAATGCCTCATGTGGAATGGTCTTGGGTGCAAAACGAATCAGTGACAAAGCCAAGGCACCCGCCCAAGCCAAACCCAGCGACCATGCATAGGCACCCAGCGTGCCTGGCATGTGCCCTTGCATGAATGCGACCGTGGCCCCCAAAGCAGCGCACTGTGCCAAGGCAAGGTCGACAAAGATCACATTGCGGGCAATCACATGCAAACCAAACTGGCAATGCACCACAATCAGCAGCAGGCAGGCCAGCAGTGGCAGGGTCAGGAAGTCCAGTGTGTTCATGGTTGGGCTCCGGGGGTATTGTACAAAGCCTTTTGCAGCGCTTGCACATTGAAATCAAACAAATCGATGTAGCTGTTGATGCCCGGCGCATCACCCACAGAAGCAGCCAGGCTCACGATGTGAGCCCCGGTTTTTCGGGCAATGAATTCCAGGTCCCGGGTGGGTTCAGACGGATGACGGATGAGCCAACGAATGTTCTGGCGCTGCACGGTTTGAACCAGTGTGGCCAGCGCACCGGGGCTGGGTGCAACGCCAGGGCGGGTTTCCACGGTGGCGGCCATGTTGAGCTTGAAACGCCGGGCCAGGTAGGGCCAGTTGTTGTGGTACACCAGCAGGGGCACACCAGCCCACGGTTTAAGCTGGTTTTGCCATTCCACGGTTTTTTGTTTCAGCAGCGCCAAAAAGGCATTGCGCTGTTGCTCGTATTGCTTGGCATGTGCAGGGTCCAGTCGGGCCAGCGCTTCCGCAATGTTGCCGGTGATGACTGCGGCGTTGTCCGGGTCCAGCCAGTAGTGCGGGTTGCCAGCGCCATGGGCATGGCCGTCCGACTGAAACCCGCCCTGTTTCACTTCCAGCAGCAACACGTTGCGTGAGGCATCCACCACCGCATCGCCACCCCGGGCAAGGTCAGCCCTGCCACTTTGCTGAATCAAGGGGTTCAACCACAGGTCGTAGTCCAGGCCGACCCGCACCAGCAGGCGCGTGTTTTTCACGCGGCTCAGGTCTTGCGGTTTCGGGGTGTATTCCTCGGCATCACGTCCAGCGGGCA
Organism: Limnobacter sp.; assembly: GCF_036405155.1. Lineage (GTDB taxonomy): Bacteria > Pseudomonadota > Gammaproteobacteria > Burkholderiales > Burkholderiaceae_B > Limnobacter. The sequence goes on from NZ_DASWYD010000007.1 coordinate 65,522, forward strand.
CTAGGCTGCTGACATTCACCAGTGGGCCCCCCACAGCCTGCACCAGGCTGCGGAGGTCTTCGGTGCTGGTCAGCACCGGCAAGGCGGCCTGACCCAGGCTGGGCAGGAGCAGCCCCAGCAAAGCACCCATCAGGTAACACCTTGCGCGGTTCATTGCCGTTACGCCTTTTTATTCACCCACAGGCTTTTGGGCACCACACAGTGAATGGACTTTTTCGCGTCGGTCATCTCGCCCACGCGGCAGTCCATGCCCACCGACACCAAGCCATAGGCATCCAGGCGGCTCAGCCCTTTTTTGGCCTGCAACTGTTCAATCATGCCCATGGACGCCATGTCCATCGCCTTGTTGGCATCAGCATCGGTGCCCACCGACACAAACAGGTCTTTGGTTTCTGTCATGGGGCGCGGCTCGATGCCTTTGGCTTTCAGGTTTTTCGGGTTGGTGCAGTGAATGCCTTTCTTGATGTTCACCACTTGCGACACCCGGCAGTCCGACACGGTGGGCATCAGTTTGGCGGCGGCGTCGGGCGTGATTTTGCGCTGCTCGGCCAGGTATTTCACGGTTTGTGCTTTGGCGTTGTCCCAGGCCAGGTTCAGGTCTTTGTCAAAGCCCATGGTCACCCAGTGGGTGGGGGTTTCAATGCGGGGCATGTCCAGCTTCATGGTTTTCACCACTTCCACCGTCACATTCAATTCCTTGTAAGCGGTTTCAATCGCCGTCAGGTTGACTTCACCGTTGCCTTGCGCAGCGTGCGAGTCGCCCGACCACAGCAAGCCACCCTTCACCCACACGGGCACATACAGGGTTGCACCGGCCTGCAGTTCACGAATGTCCATATTGCCGCCGTATTCGCCGGGGGGCACGCTGGAATAGCGACCGGGTTCAGCACGGGCTACACCAATGGTGCCCGGGAAGGGCTTCAAAGGAATTTCAATGCCGGGCAAAAACTCGGCCACTTTGCGTTCCATGTCCAGGTACAGGTATTTCACCTGGCCGTCCTGGAAGTCTTTGGGGAACTGGCCAAACATGCCGGGAATGTTGAAGTTTGTGCCATAGGCGCGGGGCACAATGCGGTTGATCTTCACCTTCAGCACATCGCCGGGCTCGGCACCGTTCACGTAAATCGGGCCGGTCAATGTGTGTGGGCCACGGCCCGGGTTGTCGGTGCGCAGCTTCTTGAGTTCTTCAATGGTTTTGCCGGGAATGACCTGATTGTGCGAGTGCATCATGGTTTCCATCACCACGGTGTCGCCTGAATCCACCGTCAGTACTGGTGGCTGCGCATTGTCAAACCAACCCCACTGGGTGGTCTCCAGCGTGGCGGGTAGCAGGTGGGTTTTGCCTGGAAAACTGCTGGCGGTGGTGAGTGACTGGCCGATGGCCGAAGAGGCCAACACAGCCCCGGAAAATGCTGTGGCAATGGCCCAGCGTGTGCGTGTCATCTTGATCATGGGTACTCCTGTGGGTTGCTACAAATGCGCGCTAGGGCAGCAGGGCCGCCCGGCCAGCGCATTACGCAACGTTTGTGCCAAGTCGCATTGGTGGTCAGGGTGTACGCTTGCAGTGCATGGGCACACCGCGCTGGTGCAATCGACCTTGGGGTTTGTACCCAGCGCTGCGGGTTTTCCTGTAGGAGCAGTTGGGGCCTGTGCACCACCACAAGGCACGTGGATACAATGGGTTTTTCGCTTGTTGCCCTCACCGGGAGTATTCATGCCGCACATCACCCTGAACACCACACCATCACAGACCATCGCTGTGCAAAACATTTTCTGTATTGGTCGAAATTATGCGGCGCACATTGCCGAGCTCGGCAACAAGCCTGCGGAAGATCCGGTGGTGTTTCTCAAGCCCACTTCGGCTTTGAATACCAGCGATGTCATTCGATTGCCCAGCCACTCCAGCGATGTGCACTACGAAACCGAGCTGGTGGTGTTGATTGGGCAGGGTGGAAAAAACATTTCGGAGGACAGTGCCGTGCGCCATGTTGCGGGTGTGGGCATTGGCCTGGACCTCACCGCGAGGGACATTCAAAGCAAAGCCAAAGCGGCCGGTTTGCCTTGGGCGGTGGCCAAAGGGTTTGATGACTCAGCCACGGTGTCTGCTTTTTACCCCGTTTCCCCGGGCGTGCATTTCGACAAGATGACTTTTTCAATGCGGCTCAACGGAGCGGTAAAACAACAGGGGCATGTTGCAAACATGCTGTACAACGTACCCACCCTGATCGCCCACCTCAGCCGCATGTTTACCTTGCAGGCCGGTGACTTGATTTTCACCGGAACGCCCGAGGGTGTAGGCCCTTTAACGCCCGGTGACGAACTGTCGATGGAATTGACGGGCGTGTGTGTTCATGCGGTGTCGGCGCTTGTCCCATAAGGTCGGTGGTACCGCACCGGTAAACCTGGGCTTCGATCAACTGGCCGGCGAATGGATCATTCGCTGCAGACCCTCTTTGTACAACCCTTCGGCGGTTGCCCGTGTATTGGTGGCCAAGCGAGGATCTGCCAGCAAACCGCGAAGCAGTTGCAGGGCCTCACGGTGTGCGTTGGTCCGGATCAGCAATTTCGCCAGTTCCAGCTTGAAACCAAATTGGTAAATCCACATCAGCAAGAACAAACCATCCCGAGGTGCGTTGAGCACGACACCCAATCGCCCAATCTCCACGGCTGACTGCAACTGCCCGGTGTTGGCCAGTGTTCTCATCAAAAAAAAGTAACCCTCGGCGCGGTGCGGTGCAGTCACGCAGGCATCAATCAACCACTGTTGCGTCAGCGCTGGAAACGCCGGTGCGTTCAACAACTCAGCCAGCCGTGCGGCCTCCAGTAAAGCGCAAAATTTTTCCTCCGGCCAACCGCCCAAATCACTGCGTTTGATGTACCAGTCCAACGCGGCACTTCGTTCACCCGCATCTCGGTAGCTCTGTGCCAAATAAAAAGCGTATCGTGCCCGAAGCGGCGGATCGCTTTCCTGATGAAAAGCCTCCAACAGCATGGCCGCATCTTTTTGGTAGCGTGCGGGATCCCGACTGCGAGCACCTTCCCGATTGGATCGTATCCACACCTGGTCCAATTGACCCACGCGTGCCCCGTCGGGCAGATCCACAAACTCGTGAACAACACCCCGATAGCGAAAGCGCATGGCATTGCGCATCAGGTGAATTCGGTTGTATGCCGAGTGGCCATCCAGCACTCGAATGTTGAAGGCATCAAACGAATCGGCCTTTTGCGCCAGTTCAGCGGCGGCATCGGGGCTGAAGAAAATTTCATCGTCTGCATCCATCACCAAAGCAAAGTCCACCGACGGGATTGCACGCAGGCACGCCAGTGCACTACTCCGGTTGTGCGCAAAATGAACCCAGGGTTGATCAACCACTTGACCGGGCAGACTGTTTTCAGCCAGCCATTGTCGGATAAGGGTCTGTGTGCCGTCGGTCGAGCCGGTGTCTTCAACGTACACATGGTGAATGAACGGCCTGCTCAGGTTCAGGCAGCGCTCAACAATGTGGGCCTCATTTTTGACAATCATGCACAGGCCAACGGTGGTCATGACCGCAATTCGCTCGGGCTTTTGCCAAACCAGCGCTTGCATGCGCGGCTAAAAGCAGACGAATCCGAAAACCCCAGGTCCAGGGCAATGGCGGTCAACGGGTCTTGGGTGTGCTTGAGGCGCCGCAAGCATTCGGATTGCCGAATGTCATCAATCAGTGCAGCCAGGCTGGTGCCTTCTTCGGCCAGTTTGCGCTGCAGGTGGCGCGCACTCATGTTCACCTGTTGGGCGGCATCTTCAATGCTGGGGGTGCCTTTGGGCAATTGCTCGCGGGCCCAGTTTTTCAACATGCGGCTCAGGCTGGTGGTCGGTTTCAAGCGCTCCATGGCGGCCTGGCTGGCTTGGTCCAAATGCTCGGCCACCAGGGGGTTGGCGCCTTTCAGCCGGGTTTGAACGGTTTGCAGTGCGTACACCAGGGCAATGCGGGGTTGGCCAAAGTGCACCGGGGCCACAAACAGCTTTCTGAACAGGCTCAGTGCCTCACCTTCGGGTTCCGGGCGGGCCAGTTCAACCCGCTGGGGCACGAGTTCTGGCGAGCCCAGCCCTTTGCCGGCATTGGCCAGCAGGGCCATAAAGCCGTCCACCGACTGGTGGGCCGGGCTGGACGCATCGCGAATGCGCAGCTCCACTTCAAACGTGGATTCGTGGGTTGAAATCACAATCTGGCTGGCATCGGTCACCAGGTCAGCAAAGCGGCTCATGCGGCCAAAGGCCTGCTCCAGGGTCTCGCTGGCCATCACGCTCAGGCCAACGGCATGGAATGTGGCCGGCGTGATGTGGCGAATGGCTTTCAATCCCAGTGCCTCATCGCCCGTCAATTCAACGGCTTTTTGCCACAGCCGGGTTGTGTCGGCCACGCGGTAACGGGCCTCCGGGTTGTCCAGCCAAGTGGGGTCCAGGCCCACCGCGTTGAACAACTCGGTCGGCGCAAGCCCCTGCAACTCCAGCTCACGGGCAAGGCCGCGCATCCAACTGGCCAGGGCAGTGGGGGTGTTCGAATGCAAGGGCGTCATGGTGTGGCGCGCAAAGTCATGGGCTTGTCGTTTTGGAACATGAAATCAAACTGTAGCCCAAGCATACTGCATGCACTTCAATAACAAATCCAAGTGAGGCAAGACCATGGCAAGTTTGAGCGACAAGCTGATGAATGGCTCCCCAAGCCAGACCGCAGCAGCCCCTGCATCGCGCATCAAGCAGAACCACATCAATGCGGTGGACCAAAAACGCATTGCCACCATCAAGACCGCCATTCTGGCCGAAGGTGACCGCATTCGCGCCAAATACCCGGTGCTGGCACATCAAGACGCCATCGGCATGGGCATCCTGCTGTTCAGCATGATTGGGGCGCTGCTCACGGGTTGGGCCTATCTGGAAGGTGCGCTGGCCTGGTACATCACCATTCCCGTGATTGCAATCTTCCTGTCCTTCACGCACGAGCTGGAGCACGACCTTATTCATTACATGTACTTCCGCAAGAACAAGTTCATGCACAACCTGATGATGGCACTGGTGTGGATTTGCCGCCCCAGCACCATCAACCCCTGGCTGCGCCGCCACCTGCACCTGCACCACCACAAGCATTCCGGCACCGCCACCGACCTGGAAGAGCGCGCCATCACCAACGGCGAACGTTTTACGCCACTGCGCGTGCTGATGATGCTCGACCTGGAGCTGTCGGTTGTTCTGCGCATTTTGAAAGTGCCCAAGCACCTGCGTTTCAAAGCCTTGATGCGCGGCGCCATTGGCAACTTCCCGCTGGCCACCATTTTCTACACCGCCTACCACGCTTATGTGGCCTACTGGGCCATTGAAGCCGCTGCCTGGCTGGTGGGTTACAGCGTGCCTTGGCCCGCCATGGTGACCAACAACGTGGACCTGGCCAATACCGTTGCTGTGCTGGTGTTTGCCCCCAACCTGTTGCGCTCGTTCTCCATCAACTTCATCAGCTCGAACATGCATTACTTCGGCGACATTGAAGACGGCAACTTCGTGCAGCAGTGCCAAGTGCTGAACAGCAAGTGGTTTGTCATTCCCCACCTGTTCTGTTTCAACTTCGGTTCCACCCACGGCATTCACCACTTTGTGGTTCGCGATCCGTTCTACATTCGCCAAATGACCGCCAAGAAGGCCCACGAAGTGATGCGCGCCAACGGGGTCCGTTTCAACGACCTGGGCACCTTTACCCGGGCCAACCGTTGGGGCAACGACGCCAAGGCCATGGTGCCAGTCAGCGCGCAATAAGACAGAACTCTTTGCAAGGGGCGTCAGGTTTCACGAGAACCTGGCGCTCTTTTTTTATTTCCTTTCAAAAACAGGTGCTTGGAGAACCACCCCGGCGCAACGTATAATCAGGGGTTTGTCGTAGCTTTTCCAGGTGTTTGAAAAATGCCAATTTATGCGTATCGCTGCCAGTCCTGTGGCTTTGAAAAAGATGTCTTGCAGAAAATCAGTGATGCTCCCTTGACCCGCTGCCCCACCTGCGGGCAAGAGAGTTTTGCCAAGCAGGTCACTGCGCCCGGCTTCCAGCTCAAGGGGTCGGGTTGGTATGTCACCGATTTTCGTGGTGGTTCCAGCACATCAGCGCCCGCTGCTTCGGCGTCCACGCCGTCGTCTGACGCAGCATGAAAAAACTTCTTCTGGCCGGCCTGCTGGTGTGGGTACCCCTGCTGATCACGGCGTGGGTGCTGCTCACCGTGGTGGGCCTGGTCGACAAAACCCTGTTGTTGCTGCCGGCGGCCCTGCAGCCGGAAAGCCTCTTCGGGTTTTACGTGCCGGGTTTGGGCTTTGTGCTCACTTTCGGGGTCCTGCTGGTCACTGGCCTGTTGTACACCAACTTCATCGGTGCCTGGCTGTTTAAACTGGGTGACCGCATTCTGTCCGGCATCCCGTTGCTCAAGGTGGTGTACACCAGCGTCAAGCAGATTTCGGACACCTTGCTCACCTCGTCGGGAAAAGCCTTTCGCGAGTCTGTGCTGGTGCCGTACCCACACCCTGGGGTGTGGGCGCTGGGTTTTGTCACCGGCAACCCGCCTGACAACCTGGCCAGCTCATTTGAAGAGCGCATGGTGGCCGTGTATGTGCCCACAGCCCCCAGCCCGGCCTCCGGGTATGTCATCATCGTGCCGGAAAATTCGCTTCGCCCCTCGGGCATGACCGTGGACGAGGCCCTGAAATACATTGTGTCGCTGGGGGTGGTCACACCGCCTGGCGAAGCTGCCCTTTAACTTGAACTTCGACTACACACCAACAACATGAAAATGCGCACCGATTATTGTGGCAACGTGTCACAAGCCCACCTGGGCCAAACCGTCTCCCTGTGTGGCTGGGTTCAACGCCGCCGCGACCACGGTGGGGTAATCTTCATCGACCTGCGCGACCGCGAAGGCCTGGTGCAAGTGGTGTGCGACCCCGACCTGCCCGAGATGTTTGCCCTGGCCGAAACCCTGCGCAACGAGTTCTGCGTGCGTGTGGAAGGCCTGGTGCGCGCCCGTCCGGCTGGCACTGAAAACAGCAACTTGAAAAGCGGTGCCGTGGAAGTGCTGTGCAAAGGCCTGGAAGTGCTCAACGCCTCGGTCACGCCCCCGTTCCAGCTCGACGACGAAAACCTCTCCGAGACCACACGCCTGACCCACCGCGTGCTGGACCTGCGCCGCCCGCAAATGCAGAAAAACCTCATGCTGCGCTACAAGGTGGCCATGGCCATCCGCAAATACCTCGATGACCAGGGTTTCATCGACATCGAAACACCCATGCTGACCAAAAGCACGCCCGAAGGCGCGCGCGACTACCTGGTCCCATCCCGTGTGCATGCCGGTGAATTTTTCGCGCTGCCCCAGTCGCCCCAATTGTTCAAGCAAATGCTGATGGTGGCGGGCTTTGACCGGTATTACCAAATCACCAAGTGTTTCCGCGACGAAGACCTGCGCGCCGACCGTCAGCCTGAATTCACCCAGGTGGACATCGAAACCTCCTTCCTGACTGAGCAGGAAATTCGTGACCTGTTCGAGCACATGATCCGCAAGGTGTTCGCCGAAACCATGGACGTTCAACTGGCCAACCCCTTCCCGGTCATGCCCTACAGCGAAGCCATGGCCCGCTTTGGCTCCGACAAGCCCGACCTGCGCGTGAAAATGGAATTCACCGAGTTGACCGACCTCATGAAGGACGTCGACTTCAAGGTGTTCTCCGGCCCAGCCAACATGGAAGGCGGCCGCGTGGTGGCGCTGCGCGTGCCCGGCGGTGGCGACATGCCCCGTTCCGAAATCGATGCCTACACCAAGTTTGTGGCCATTTATGGTGCCAAGGGCCTGGCCTGGATCAAGGTCAACGACCTGTCCAAGGGCCGCGAAGGCTTGCAGTCGCCCATCGTGAAAAACATCCACGACACGGCGCTGAACGAGTTGCTCAAGCGCACCGGCGCGCAAAACGGCGACCTCATTTTCTTCGGTGCCGACAAAGCCAAGGTGGTCAACGACGCCATTGGCGCGCTGCGCCTCAAAGTGGGCCACAGCGAATTTGGCCAGAAAACCGGCTTGGTGCAAGGCCAGTGGGAGCCCCTCTGGGTGGTGGACTTCCCCATGTTCGAATTCGACGACGAAGGCGGCCGCTGGGTGGCCTGTCACCACCCCTTCACCAGCCCCAAGGATGGTCACGAAGACTACCTGGCCACCGACCCCGGCAAGTGCCTGGCCAAAGCCTACGACATGGTGCTCAACGGCTGGGAACTGGGCGGCGGCTCGGTGCGTATCCACAAGGAAAACGTGCAGAGCAAGGTGTTCCGTGCGCTCAACATTGGCGAAGAAGAAGCCCAGCAAAAGTTTGGCTTCCTGCTGGATGCCCTGCAATACGGTGCACCACCCCACGGTGGCCTGGCCTTCGGCCTTGACCGCATTGTGACCATGATGAGCGGCGCCGAAAGCATTCGCGACGTGATTGCCTTCCCCAAAACACAGCGTGCCCAGTGTTTGCTCACGCAAGCCCCCAGCCCTGTGGACGAAAAGCAGTTGCGCGAATTGCACATTCGCCTGCGCCAGGCCGAACCCAAAAACGTGGCCTAAGGCCCGTTGGTTCAGCCATTCATGGCCTTCAAAATCCCCGTGTCGGTGCTGGTCGTCATGACCCGCCCTTCCGGGGATTTTTTATTGATTGAGCGGGCCGACAAGGCAGGCTACTGGCAGTCTGTCACCGGCAGCCTGGATGCACTCGATGAAGACCCCGCCCAGGCCGCCCTGCGCGAGTTGCAAGAAGAAACCGGTTTCATCGCCCGCCTTGACAGCAAGCCCGTGCTGGAATGCAGTGCAGCCGAACTCAAGCAGCCCGGTGTGTTGCGCCCGTGGCCCAAACAACTTCAGTACGAGATTTTTGAACACTGGCGGCACCGCTATGGGCCGGGCGTTACCACCAACACCGAGCATTGGTTCATGGTCTGCCTGCCCAACGATGCAACGCCCCGGTTGGCGGCCAAAGAGCATGTGGCTTTTGAATGGCTGGAGGCGAGTGATGCAGCGGCGCGGTGTTTTTCACCCAACAACGCCCAAGCCATCCTCGACTTGACAGTGCGTTTGAATACCCCAAAATAAAAAGGAGCCCGAGGGCCCCTTTGCAATACGCAGTTAGCTGAAAAAAAGAGAAGGTCGAAAGGACTTCGTTAGCCAGAACTAAATATTTATGGGTCAATAGTAGGGGGATACCCTAGGTCATACAATACCCGGAGTCTGTGACAAGACCTTTAAACAGTATTCCATTTGTCCGTAATTTACTGATTTGTTCACCAAGGGGCAAACGCCTGGCATGCGCTTGAGAATGGCCACCTACAACATCCACAAAGGCGTCATGGGGCTGCGCAAACCCGCGCTCACCATCCACGCCTTGCGGGACAGCATTCACGCCCTGGATGCCGACCTGGTGTTTCTGCAGGAGGTGCAGGGCCGTCACGACCACCATGCCGAACGTTTCGAGCACTGGCCCGATGCAGCTCAACATGAATTCCTGGCCTCGGGTGTGGACGCCATGCTGGGCCACGCCAGCAGCCCCCGCTACTTCACCGCCTACGGCATGAATGCGGTCTACCCCCATGGTCACCACGGCAATGCGCTGTTGTCCAAATTCCCCATTGAGTGGGTGCTCAATGAAGACGTGTCCGACCACCGGCTTGAACAACGCGGCCTGTTGCACTGCAGGGTGATGACACCCGCAGGCGCCGTGCATGCGCTGGTGGCCCACTTCGGCTTGTTTGCCCGCAGCCGCAGCCGCCAGGCCGACAAACTGGTGGCGCATGTGCGCCGCCATGTCGAACCCCAGGCGCCTGTCTTGGTGGCTGGCGACTTCAACGACTGGCAACGCCGCTTGGGCCCCGTGCTCAAAGCTGGCCTGGGTGCCGAAGAGGTCATTCCCCTTGAACGCAGTCGCCGCTTGGCCCGGGTGGCCAGCTTTCCCAGCCGTTTGCCCCTGCTGGGGCTGGACCGTGTGTTTGCACGCGGCTTCGAGGTGCTGGGGGCTGAAATCCACCATGGCCCAGCGTGGGGCAAATTGTCGGACCATGCGCCCTTGGTGGTGGACCTGCATCTCAAGACCTCTGCGCCATGAAGCAGGCCATAGGGCAAGCGCTGGAGGCCCGGTTTGAAACCCTGCTCCAGCCCGTTCCCCCCGAGCGAACCGGCAACCAGGTGGCCTTGCTCAAGGGTGGGCAGGACTTGTTTCCCCGCGCCTTGAAAGCGATTGCCCAAGCGCAACATGCAGTGCGCATTGAAACCTATATTTTTGCCAGCGACGCCATGGGCGAAGCGTTTTGCGAAGCCCTGTGCCATGCAGCCTTGCGGGGTGTGCAGGTTCGCCTGGTGTTGGACGGCTTTGGCGGAAAGGAAGGCGTTGAACACCATGTGCCACGCTTAAAGCAGGCTGGTGTGGATGTGCGTATTTTCAGGCCCGAGGGCTCGCCGCTCAAGCTGACCCCGACCCGCTTGCGCCGCATGCACCGCAAAATCATTGCGGTTGATCGCCAGGTGGCCTTTGTCGGCGGCATCAACCTGATCGACGACTTGAACCATGCCGATGAGCAGCATGAACTGCGCATGGCCGAGCTGCGGGAGCAGCAGTCCTACGTTCACCTGTTGTCCGGCCACCGACAACCACTCAACGCCAACCGCCAATTGCGCAGTGAAACACTCGGCCCGCGCTACGACTTTGCCGTCGAGTTGCAGGGCCCTGTGGTGGGCGATGTGTGGCACAGCATGGAATGGCTGTGGTGGCAGGTGGGGCCGCGTGGCAACGTCACCGACACCTTCACCGCCCAGTGGTGGGCCCAACGCAAACAGCGCCTGGCGCAGGTGCTGGCCGAAGAGGCGCAGCAGGGCCCCATTGCGCATCAGGGGGCCGTCAAAGCCCAACTGGTGATCCGTGACAACTTCCGTTTTCGCGGGCGCATCGAGCACAGTTACATCCAGGCCCTGCGCCGGGCACACACATCCGTCGTGTTCGCCAATGCCTACTTCTTGCCCAGCCGCCGCATGCGCCGTGCCATTTTGGCTGCCCGCAGCCGCGGTGTGGTGGTCAAGCTGCTGCTGCAAGGGCGTGTGGAGTATGCCTTTCAGCACCATGCCACCCAGCACCTGTACGACGAACTGTTGCAGCACGGCGTGGAGGTGTACGAGTACACCCCAAGTTTTTTGCATGCCAAGGTGGGCGTGGTGGACTCCTTTTGGGCCACTGTGGGGTCGTCCAACCTCGACCCGCTCAGCACCCTGTTTGCCCGCGAGGCCAATGTGGTGGTGCACAACCGCGCCTTTGCCCAGCAACTCAAAGCCGAGTTGCTCCATGCCATTGCGCACCACAGCCATCGCATCGACCCCGAACTGCACCGCCGCCGCCCCTGGCGCAGCCGGGCATTCAGCTGGGTGTGTTATAAACTCACGCAGTTGGCGGTGTTTGTGACCGCATTCGGTAGTCGGTATTAAGGCAGTCGGTATTCAGCATGGATTTGGTCGTTAGCCGCCCGGAAGGTTTGTATTGCCCGCCCGGTGATTTTTACATCGACCCCTGGCGCAAGGTGGACCGCGCCGTCATCACCCATGCCCATGCGGACCATGCGCGCTATGGCCACAACCACTACCTGTGTGCCGAGGCAGGCGCGCAAGTGTTGCGCACACGCTTGGGCAACATCACGCTGGAAACCTTACCCTACGGGGTGGTGGTTGAACACAGGGGCGTTCGCATTTCCTTTCACCCGGCGGGCCATGTGCTGGGCTCAGCCCAGGTGCGTCTTGAATACCAGGGCGAAATTTGGGTGGCCAGTGGCGACTACAAAGTGCAACCCGACGCCACCTGCACCCCGTTCGAGCCGGTGAAGTGCCACACCTTCATCACCGAATCCACCTTTGGTTTGCCGGTGTACCGCTGGCGTCCGCAGGCCGATGTGTTTGCCGACATCAATACATGGTGGGCTGCCAACGCCGCACAAGGCAAAGCCAGCGTGTTGTATGGCTACTCGTTTGGCAAAGCCCAGCGCATTGTGGCGGGTGTGGATTCTTCTATTGGCCCCATTGTGTGCCACAGCGCTGCACAGGCCTTGAACACGGCCTATCGGGAATCGGGCATTGCCTTGCCGCCCACGTTGTTGGTGAGCGAAGTCACCGACAAAGCCATCTACAAAACCTGCCTGGCCATTGCACCACCCGCCGCACAAGGTGCCAGCTGGATGAAGCGATTTGGTTCGGACTATTCCGATGCCTTGGCCTCCGGCTGGATGCAGTTGCGCGGTGCACGCCGACGCGGCAATGTGGACCGCGGTTTTGTACTGTCTGACCATGCGGACTGGCCGGGCCTCATGAAAGCCATTGGCGCCACGGGTGCAGAAAATGTCATTGTGACCCACGGGTATGTGCCGGTGATGGTGCGCTGGCTGCAAGAACAAGGGCTCAACGCACGCGCCTTTCAAACCGAATATGGCGGCGATCAGGGTGCAGAAGAAGAGGTGGTTGAAACAGTCACAGGCTCACCGAATGAGCCTGATGAAAACACCGCACCAGGCGATGCACCATGAAAGAGTTTGCAACCCTGTTCAATGCGCTGGACGCCTCCACCTCCACCCTGCACAAGGTGCAGGCCATGGTCGATTATTTTCGCCAGGCCTGCCCCGCCGATGCCGCTTGGGCGGTGTACTTTTTGGTGGGCGGTAAACCCCGCCGCACCGTGCCCACCCGCCAGTTGCGCGGGGCCGCGTTGCAGGTCAGTGGTCTGCCCGATTGGCTGTTTGAAGAAAGCTACCAAGCCGTCGGCGACCTCGCCGAAACCATTGCCCAAGTGCTGCCGCTGGCTGAAGGTGAGCCCTTGCCCGAGCATGGCTTGGCCCATTGGGTGGAGCAACGCATTTTGCCCCTGCGCACATTGGACGATACCGAGCGCCTTGAGGCCGTGGTGCGCTGCTGGATGGACCTGGATGCAGCAGGCCGCTTCCTGTTTGTGAAACTGGTGGGCGGTGGTTTCCGTGTGGGCGTGTCCAAGCTGTTGGTGTTGCGCGCCTTGGCCCAAACCAGCGGGCTGGACGCAAAACTGCTGGCCACCCGGCTCATGGGGTATGCCGATGCAGACCACCAACCCACGGCAAGCAGCTACCGCGCCTTGTTGGCCGCTGAAGCACAGTCGGACAGTGACCACCGCCCCGGCCAGCCCCTGCCATTTTTCCTGGCCCACCCACTGCAAGAAGCACCCGAAACGTTGGGTGGTGTGTCGCAGTGGCTGGTGGAATGGAAGTTTGACGGCATACGCGCCCAGGTGGTGAAAGATGCTGGCCAGGTGTGGATTTGGTCGCGCGGTGAGGAGTTGGTCAGCGAGCAGTTTCCGGAATTGACGGCAGCCTTTTCCAACCTGCCCGATGGCCTCACGCTGGATGGTGAAATCCTCGTGTGGTTGAACAATGCACCCGCACCCTTCAACGCCTTGCAAGCGCGGCTCAACCGCAAAACCGTGAGCAAAAAACTGCAGCAAGATGCGCCGGTGGTGTTCATGGCTTACGACTTGTTGCGCCTAAACGGCCAGCGTTGGGTAGGCCGCCCACAGCATGAACGCCGTGCCCAACTCGAACAGCTTGCAATGCTCAACACGCCCCTGTTCATGTTGTCTGAATTGGTGCAGCAACCCAGTTGGGCCGCCTTGCAAACCATTCGAGCGGAAAGCCGCGCGCGCGGTGTGGAAGGTTTCATGCTCAAGCACCGGGAGTCCCGCTACGGGGTGGGGCGCAGCAAAACAGACGGGGTTTGGTGGAAATGGAAAATCGATCCCATGAGCGTGGACTGTGTGCTGGTGTATGCACAACGGGGCCATGGCCGCCGCGCCAGTTTGTACACCGACTACACCTTCGCCGTGTGGGACCGCACACCCACGTCTGCCGATGAAGCCCAGGCGGTGGTGCAGGCCATTGCCCAAGGCGAAAAAGTGGACGACACCGTGGCCCGGGGTTTGCCCCGCTTGGTGCCGTTTGCCAAGGCGTACTCTGGCCTCACCGACGAAGAGTTTAAACGCGTGGACCGCGAAATTCGCAAACACACCGTGGACAAATTTGGCCCGGTGCGCACCGTGGCCCCCACCTTGGTGTTTGAATTGGGGTTTGAGGCCATTGCCCCGTCCACCCGCCACAAAAGTGGCGTGGCTGTGCGGTTTCCCCGCATGCTGCGCATTCGCGATGACAAACCCCTGCACGAAGCCGACACCCTTCAAACCCTGACCGAGTTGCTGCATGCCTTTACCGCTTGAATCCGTGGACGACTACACCCTGCTGGGCATCGACTTTTCCAGCAGCCCCACCAAGGCCAAGCCTGTGGCCGTGGCGCAAGGTCGGTGGGAAGCCGGCGTGCTCAAGGTGGGCGAGCTGCATTCATTCACCAACCTGGATGGCTTTGAACAACTGTTGCTGCAAGGGCCCACGGTGGCGGGGGCTGGGGCGGAGGAGGGGACCCCATCGCCTTATTTGGCCGTCATCGACATGCCCTTTGGTTTGTCCCGCGAGTTGGTGGACAAACTCAACTGGCCCGGTGCGCAGCGCACCGACAAACGCGCCTGGGGCGACCTCATCGACTTTTATGCCAACCTGGGGCGCGACGACATTCGCAGCATTTTTAAAGCCTGGTGCGATGCCCGGCCCGCCGGCCAAAAGTTTGCCCACCGCGCTTGCGACAAGCCGGCTGGTTCATCGCCCTCCATGAAATGGGTCAACCCGCCGGTGGCGTACATGCTGCATGCGGGTGCGCCACTGTTGAAGAAGGCGGGCGTGTTCATTCCGGGCATGCAAGCTGGCGACCCGCAACGCATCGCGCTGGAAGGCTACCCCGGTTATTGGGCACGGCAGGTGCTGGGGCGGCAAAGCTACAAGTCCGACGACCCCAAAAAAGACACGCCCGACCGTCGCATGGCCCGTTCGGAATTGTTGTGTGCGCTGGAGGAAGGCATGTTGCTGGGCATCCGCGTGCAGGTGCGGCCTTACCTGCGCGCCCGTTTGCTGGAAGACGCCAAGGCCGATCACCTGGACGCCGTGTTGTGCTGCCTGGTGGCCGCCTGGTGTGCCAAGCGGGCCGACCAGCAGTTTGGTTTGCCGCAGCGCATCGACCCGGTGGAAGGCTGGATTGCCGGAATACCCGCCACAAGGCCGGTATAATCCGCGCATGGAACCCACCACACCCGCGCAGCGCTCCCCCAAACACCCAGACCTGGTTGACCTCGGTCAGCTGGACGATTACACCGTCATCATCGACGTGCGCTCGCCCGCCGAATATGCACTCGACCACATTCCCGGGGCCATCAGTTGCCCGGTGCTGGACGATGAGGAACGCATCCGCGTCGGCACGCTGTACAAGCAAGTGTCACCCTTTGAGGCCAAGAAGGTGGGTGCCGCCCTGGTGTCCAAAAACATTGCCCGCCATCTGGAAGAGCAATTCATTCACCACGACAAGCAGTGGAAGCCATTGATTTACTGCTGGCGTGGCGGCAGCCGCTCCGGCGCCATGACCACCGTATTGCGGCAAGTCGGTTGGCCTGCCGCGCAATTGAAGGGCGGTTACAAAGTATTTCGCACCCAGGTGTTGAGCGACCTGGCCCAGTGGCCTGCCAAGTTTCAATACCGCGTGGTGTGTGGCGAAACCGGCAGCGCCAAAACCCGCTTGCTGGAAGAAATTGCCCGGCAGGGCGGGCAAGTGCTCGACCTTGAAACCCTGGCTTGCCACAAAGGCTCGGTGTTGGGTGTGTTGCCCGGGCAAAGCCAGCCCTCGCAAAAACTGTTCGAAACCCGGGTGTGGAATGTGCTGCGCACACTCAACCCCGAAAAGCCGGTGTATATCGAAGCCGAAAGCAAAAAGATTGGCAGCCTGCGCGTGCCCGAGGCCCTGATTGAATGCATGCGCGAGCAAGGTACCGTGCTGCGCATGGAAGCACCCGTGTCAGCCCGGGTGGAATACCTGCTGCGCGATTACGATTATTTTCTCAGCCAGCCCGAGTTGCTGAAAACCCAGTTGGGGTTTTTGTACAGCCTGCATGGGCAGGCCGTGCTGGCGAAATGGAATGCCTGGGTGGACGCTGCCGCGTGGCCCGAACTGGTGACGGACTTGTTGGTGAACCACTACGACCCAGCCTACCGAAAATCCACCTCGCACAACCTGAAAGGCTATGACCAAGCCACCGTGTTTGCAGCCGATGCATTGGATGACACCGCACTGCGCACACTGGCCGCGCAGGTGTTGGCCAAGGGTTGATCAACCCCGAAAATTCGACAGGTGAATACTGGTCTCGGTGTTTTGAATGCCCTTGATGAGGCGAACCCGCTCCAGCACGTTCGACAACTCCGCCAGGCTGTCAGCCTGCAACTCAGCCAGCGCATCCCAACGCCCATTGGTGCCATGCAGGGCCGTCACCCCAGGCTCACCCAGCAAGCTCAACATCACGCGGCGGCTGTCGTTGCCTTCAATCTGAATGCTCATCCAGGCCACAATGCGGTTCGCGTTGCTCTCGGGTTTTAACAGCACGGTGTAGCCGGTCAACACCCCCTCACGCTCCAGTTTGGCCATGCGGTTGCTCACCGTGCTGCGGCTCACTTTCAGCGCATGGGCCAGGTCGGCCACCGGGGTTCGGGCATTGGCCCGCAAGCGGGCAATCAGTTCGCGGTCCAGCGCATCCATGGTCAACCTCTTGCATTTCGCCAGTGGGTCTGCTCATTTTGAGCGCTACGTGCCGTTTTGCAAGCAAAAAATGGCTTTTTGCTGGGTTCAATGGCTTTCACAATCAAGACATGTCCGCGCCATCAAAGCAGGGGGTTGCCATGCACACCCATTACCTCAGTGTTCAGCATGTGGCCCACCTCGTTCACCGCGTGGGTCTGCAAAACCTCATCACCCGCATCGCCAGTCAAATCCAGCACGACTTCACCCACTGGCCCCGCTTTGACAAAACCGCCCGCCTGGCCAGCCACTCTGCGCAGGGCGTGATTGAACTCATGCCGGTCAGCAACGGTCAGCGTTACGCCTTCAAGTATGTGAATGGCCACCCGGGCAACCCGGCGCTTGGCCTGTCCACGGTGATGGCGCTTGGCGTGTTGGCCGATGTGCGCACCGGCTTTCCGGTGTTGCTGTCCGAGCTCACCCTCACCACAGCACTGCGCACAGCCGCCACCTCTGCCTTGGCAGCCCGCCACCTGGCCCGCCGAAACGCCCGCCGCATGGCCATCATCGGCAATGGGGCACAAAGTGAATTTCAAGCCATGGGCTTCAACGCCTTGCTGGGGATTGACCAGTTTCACCTGTTCGACATCGACCCCGCAGCCAGCCTGCGGCTGGCCCAACATTTGAAGGAATGCGGATTCAAGGTTATGCTGGGTGCCAGCGTATCCCATGCCGTTTCAGGAGTGGATGTGATCACCACGCTGACTGCCGACAAAACCCGCGCCACCATTTTGACCGCTGAGCAGGTCGGCTGCGGTGTTCACGTCAACGCCGTCGGGGGCGATTGCCCCGGCAAAACCGAACTCCATCCCGATGTGCTGCGCAAGGCCCGCGTGTTTGTGGAATACGAACCGCAAACCCGGCTGGAAGGCGACATTCAGCAAATGCCCGCAGACTTTCCTGTCACCGAATTGTGGACCGTGCTCACCGGGGCAGCCCCCGGTCGGCAATCGGACGCCGACATCACCGTGTTCGACTCGGTTGGCTTTGCACTGGAAGATTTTTCAGCGCTCACGGTGCTGCACCAACTGGCGCGTGAGCACCGCATTGGCGACAGCCTCGACATTGTGCCCAACTTGACCGACCCCAAAAACCTCTACGGTGTGCTGCACAGTGCAACTGCCATGCACACGGTCCACACGGCCCACACGGCGGAAGCGACGTGATGAACCCCGCCAACACACCCGCCGCGCCCAACAACGCCGTGTGTGTGCTGGGTGCCCCCACCGATGTGGGCACCACCTACACCGGCTGTGCGGCTGGCCCGGCTGCCCTGCGCAAGGGCGGCCTGAATGCCCTGTTGACCGAGCTGGGCTGGGCCGTGCGGGATGCTGGCGACATACAAGGCCCGTTGGTTGAACACCGGCAACTGGTCGATGGCCATCGAAACTTACCCCAAGTGATTGAGTGGGTGGCGCACATTCGCGAGGCAGTGGCACATGCATTGCGTCGGGGGGAATTCCCCGTGCTGCTGGGGGGCGACCACAGCCTGGCCATGGGCTCCATTGCTGCGGTGGCGGCCCATTGCAAAGCCTACAACCGCCCACTGCGGGTGGTGTGGATCGATGCCCATGCCGACATCAACACCGCACAAACCTCGCCGTCTGGCAACCTGCACGGCATGCCGCTGGCAGCCTTGTGTGGCTGGGGGCCTGCTGATTTGCTGCAAACCTTGAACCCCGGCAACACCACACCCTGTCTTCAGCCCAGTCAAATCACTCAAGTTGGTGTTCGATCTGTTGACCCGGGCGAGCAAGGCATACTCGATGCAGCGCAGGTGCGGGTGTTCACCATGCAGCACATTCGGGCTTTGGGCATGGACGCGGTGATGCAACAGGCCCTGCAGGGCATTGAACCGGGCACCCATGTGCATGTCAGCTTCGATGTGGATTGCCTGGACCCTTCGGATGCGCCCGGTGTGGGCACACCGGTGCACGGCGGCCCAACCCTGCAGCACATGCAGCAGTGCATGTTGCGCCTGGCACAAACAGCGTGTGTGGGCTCGGTGGACGTGGTGGAGTTCAATCCATCGGCTGACCAGCACGGGCAAACCTTGCAACACACGCTGCATTTGCTCGCGCTGTTGATGGACCAACGCCACGCACTACGGTGCATGCACCGGGTGAACGAGGCTCACGCGGTGAGCCTGCTGCTGCAGGCCTTTGAAAGCGTTGCTGTGGATGAAGCCGCCATTGAACAGCGGGCCATACAGCATATTCAACGGGTGCGAGGCCTGCGCAGCCATTCCACGGGTGTGGACTTGTTGATGCAAGAATTTGGCTTGTCCACCGATGAAGGCGTAGCGCTGATGTGCCTGGCCGAGGCCCTGCTGCGCATACCCGACCCCGACACCCGCGAGGCCTTGATACGCGACAAACTGAGCCATGCCGACTGGAAAACCCACCTGGGCCACAGCGACTCCCTTTTCGTGAATGCAGCCACACTGGGCTTGCTGGTGGCCAGCAAACTGGGCCGCGTCAGCGAAGGCGTGGTGCGCCGCGCAGTCGAGCTGGCGGTGGACCACATGGGGCGGCAATTCGTGATGGCCGAAACCATCGAGGCTGGAATAAAGGCCGCGCAGTCTGGCGCCTGGTGTTCATTCGACATGCTGGGCGAGGCGGCTCAAAGCGACACCGAAGCACAAGCTTATGTCCACAGCTATCACCACGCCATCATCACCCTACAGGCGTTGCTGCATGACAAGTCCTTGCCACCCGAGGGCTTTCACTGGCAGGCCCACAGCCTGTCCATCAAATTGTCGGCCCTGCACCCGCGCTATGAAACTTCACAGCGCGCCGAGGTGCACGCCAGCTTGTACCCGCGCTTGTTGGGCTTGTGTCAGGCCTGCAAGGCGGCGGGTTTGCTGGTCAATCTGGATGCCGAAGAAAGCGAGCGTCTTGAACTCTCCATGGACCTGTTTGAACGCTTGGCGCTGGAACCCATCCTGAGTGGTTGGAACGGCTTGGGTTGGGTGGTGCAGGCCTACCAAACCCGCGCACTGGCCGTGGTGGACTGGGTGGTGAACCTGGCTCGCGTCAGTGGGCGCAGTATTCCGGTGCGTTTGGTCAAAGGCGCCTATTGGGACAGCGAAATCAAGCGGGCCCAGCAGCAGGGCATGCCAGCCTTCCCGGTGTTCACCCGCAAGGTGCACACCGACCTCTCGTATGCGGTGTGTGCTGCCCGCCTGTTGCAACACAGTGCACTGGTGCTGCCGCAGTTTGCCACCCACAACGCCCACACGTATGCACTGGTTGAACACCTCGCCCAACAACAGGGTGTTGAACGGTTTGAGTTGCAGTGTCTGTATGGCATGGGCGAAAGCCTGTATGCCGACATTCTGCACAGCGGTGCCCACACCTGCCGGGTGTATGCACCCATTGGTGCCCATGCCCAACTGTTGCCCTACCTGGTGCGCCGCCTCCTGGAAAATGGCGCCAACACCTCGTTCGTCAACCAGTTGCTCGACCCCAACATGCCCGAAGCCGAACTGGCTCAGCACCCTTGGGTTCCATTGCGCCAGCAGCCGCTCAGCCCCAATCCGGCTTGTCGCATGCCTGCCCAATTGTACGAGCGGCCCAACGCCCCGGGCATGGACCTGCAATGCCCGGCTGTGTTGCACCGGGTGGGTCAGGCCTTGGCCCATCGCCATGTCCACACCTGGCAGGCATACCCGGTACTGCCTGCGTCGCCCCATGCCAGCACAGGCCCTTGGCAAGATGTGTTCAATCCCGCCGTGCCCATCCAGCGGGTGGGGCAGGTGCAATGGTCCACCAGCGCCGATGTACAACAAGCCCTGCGGGACGCAACAGCCTTGGTTGAAGCGTGGTCGTGCAGTGCGCATTCCACCCGTGTGGCATGCCTCAATGCCTTGGCTGTGGAGTTGAGTCGACATGCCGACGACCTCACGGCTTTGCTGGTGCTGGAAGCCGGTAAAACCTGGGCCAATGCCGTGGCCGAATGGCGTGAGGCCATCGACTTTTGCTTTTACTATGCGGCGCAATTGGAGTCCCTTGCCGAGGCCCCTTGCCAGCCAGCCGGTGGCGTTGCGGTGTGCATCAGCCCCTGGAATTTTCCGCTGGCGATTTTCATGGGGCAGGTGGTGGCTGCCTTGGCGGCCGGGTACCCTGTCATTGCCAAGCCTGCGGAGCAAACACCCTTGGTGGCACACCAGGCCATGCAGTGCATTCACCGGGCTTTGGCGCGTGTTCGTCAACCGGCGGCGCTGGTGCAGTGTCTACCCGGTGATGGCGCCGTGGGTCAGGCCCTGTGTGCTGCGCACGGCCTTCGCTGGGTGTTGTTCACAGGTTCGCTGCCAGTGGCCCGTCACATCGAGTCCACCCTGTTGCAGGCGGCTGGTCCGCGCAGCCCTGCGCAGCTGGTGGCCGAAACGGGAGGTCAAAATGCCCTGTGGGTTGACTCCTCCGCCCACCTGGAACAGGTGGTGAATGATGTTATTCACTCGGCGTTTGACAGTGCTGGCCAACGTTGCTCGGCGTTGCGCTTGCTGTGTGTTCAAAGCAATGTGGCCGATGCGTTGCTCGCCAAGTTGAAAGCGGCCTTGCAAGCCCGTGTGCTGGGTAACCCTGCACAGGCCAATACCGACATTGGTCCGCTGATTGATGCAGACGCACTGCAGCGTGTTCAGGCTCACCTGGTGAGCCTGAGGTCGCAGGGTTTGCCGGTTTGGCAAAGCCCGCAGCACCTTGAGCAAGCTGCTGAGCAAACAGGCCACTTTGTGGCGCCAGCGGTGGTGGAAGTAAATGATCTTGAACCCTTGGTCACTGAAGTATTTGGGCCAGTGCTGCATGTGTGGCCTTGCCCAGCCGATGCATGGCCCCGGCACATGGCCGCGGTGAATGCACTGGGTTACGGCCTCACCGGCGGTGTCCACAGTCGTTTGGTGGCATTTCAGAATTGGGTTCAACAGCACGCGCAGGTGGGCAATGTCTACATCAACCGCAACCTGGTGGGCGCAGTGGTGGGCAGCCAACCCTTTGGTGGGCGGGGGCTGTCGGGCACCGGGCCCAAAGCAGGTGGCCCATTGATGTTGCCCAGTCTGCTGCGCATGGCCGACTGGTCCGGCTTGTCCAAAGCCATCATACCAACCGGCATGGCCTTGCCTGGCCCCACCGGTGAGCGCAACACCTACCGCCTGTTGCCCCGTGGCGTGCTGTGGTGCACCGCTCAAGAGGCCGATGCCCTGTTGTTGCAGGTCATGGCCGTGTGCCATGCAGGCGCACAGGCCTGTGTGTTGCATTCCGCCACGCTGGATTTTCCACGTTGGTTGCGCAGTCTTCCGGAGTCCATCCAACAGCGTGTGCACGGTGTTCATCGCATTGATTGGGCCCAACTGGATGGCGTGCTCTGCGAGCAGGACGCCGCCTTGCAAGTCACCCTGCGCAGGCAGTTGCTTGACCACACTGCTGCGCTGGTGCCCGTCATTGTTCAAACAGCCGATGGGACCTACCCGCTATACCGCCTGTTTCACGAGCAGGCCGTGTGCAACAACACCGCAGCCACCGGCGGCAATGTGGACCTGTTGTCCAGCCCCAGCACGCAAGCCATGGCAAAATAAGCCATCGCAATGTGATGTCAGCGTGTGCAGTTCATGACCGAGTACCGGGGTATTCCACCGGGGCCCAATGTGGGCACCCAGCTCAAGGCTTTGCGTCGCAAGGCCAAAGCCCGCACACGCACTGACCAGCCCGCGGATGAACCCGAAGCCGAGCAGCCTGCTGCGGCCGTTAATACCTCACCCTTGGCTGTCCTCAACCTGCGTGGAGTACACGCTTGGTTTGCCGCGCAGGGTTGGGCGCCGTTTGATTACCAAAGCGCGGTGTGGGAAGCCGTGCAAGCGGGCCACAGTGGCTTGCTGCACGCCACCACCGGTGCGGGCAAAACACTGGCGGTGTGGGTGGGCCTGTTGTTGCGCCTGGCGCAATTGCCCAAGCCCCGCGCAGCTGCCACCCGGGTGTTGTGGATTACCCCCATGCGCGCCTTGGCGGCCGACAGTTGCAAGTCCCTTCAAAAAGCCTGTGCCGGTTTGGCCAGCGATTGCGAAGTGGCCCTGCAAACCGGCGACACCGATTCGGCCACCCGTGCCCGCATCCTCAAAAAGCCGCCTTTTGCCCTGGTGACCACACCGGAAAGCCTCACCCTCATGCTGACCCGCGCGACTGGGCAAGCCCAGCTTCGCAAGCTGGACGCCATCGTGGTGGACGAATGGCACGAGCTGCTGGGCAACAAGCGCGGTGTGCAATTGCAATTGGCCATTGCGCGTTTGGTCAAGCTCAACCCGGCCTTGCAGGTGTGGGGCATGAGTGCCACTTTGGGCAACCTTGAAGATGCGCTGCGAACCCTCACTTACCCGGTGCGCAACCACGGCACGGCCACCTTGGTGCAGGGCAAACTGCCCAAGCAATTGGTGATCGACAGCCTGGTGCCTCCCAGCTTTGAGCGCTTTCCGTGGGGCGGCCATTTGGGCCTGAAGCAACTGGATGCCGTGGTGCGCGAAATTGAACAAAGCGCATCCGCCCTGGTGTTCACCAACACCCGGTCGCAAGCCGAAATTTGGTACCAGGCCCTGCTGGATGCACGGCCCGAATTTGCAGGCTCCATTGCACTTCACCATGGCTCGCTGGACAAATCCGTGCGCGATTGGGTGGAAAACGGTTTGAAGATGGGCCAGCTCAAAGCCGTGGTGTGCACCTCGTCGCTTGATCTCGGTGTTGATTTCTTGCCAGTTGATCGTGTCATTCAAATCGGTTCGCCCAAAGGCGTTGCACGCCTGTTGCAGCGGGCAGGGCGTTCTGGTCATGCACCGGGGAGGCCGTCCCGCATCACGGTGGTGCCCACCCACGCGCTTGAACTGGTCGAGGCTGCGGCAGCCCGCCATGCAGCGGGTCTTCGGCAGATTGAATCCCGCTACAGCCCGCAGGCCCCACTGGATGTGTTGGTGCAACACCTGGTGACGATTGCCATGGGCTCAGGCTTTGAGCCCGATGATTTGTATGCCGAGGTGCGCAACACCCAAGCCTATGCAGGCTTGTCGCGCGAAGCCTTCAACTGGGCTTTGACCTTTGTAGAGCAGGGTGGCGAAAGCCTGAAAGCCTATCCGGATTACCAGCGTATTCAGCGCGATGAGCAGGGTGTGTACCGCGTGCTTCGCCGCGACATTGCCCGTCGGCATGCCATGTCGGTGGGCACCATCGTGTCCGACTCGGCCATGCATGTGGCCTGGATGACTGGTGGCCGACTGGGCACCATTGAAGAAAGCTTCATTGCCCGCCTCAAAACCGGCGACTGCTTCAGCTTTGCAGGCCGCGTGTTGGAACTGGTCAAGGTGCGCGACATGACTGCCTTTGTCCGCAAAGCCGACCGCAAAAAAGCCACGGTGCCACAATGGCAGGGCGGCAAAATGCCACTGAGCAGCGAGTTGGCCCATGCCTCGCTGCACATGCTGGACTTGGCCCGCAACGCCATGGAGCAGGGCAAGCAGCCCGAATGGCCCGAGCTGCGCGCCTTAACCGACCTGCTGACCTTGCAGCGCCGCTGGAGCGAATTGCCCGGCACCCAAACCTTGCTGGTGGAGCAACTGCACAGCAAGGAAGGCCACCACTTGTTTGTGTATCCGTTTGAAGGCCGCACTGTGCACATCGGCTTGGCCAGTCTGTTTGCCTGGCGGGCGTCGCAGCACAGGCCGGGTACGTTTTCCATTTCCATGAACGACTATGGGTTTGAACTGCTCAGCGCCGAGCCTGTGAATTGGCAGCAGTGGTGGGGTGGCAACAAAGCCGTGCTCAGCACCGACTGCTTGTTGGCCGACGTGCTGGAATGCCTGAACGCCTCGGAGCTGGCGCAGCGACGCTTTCGGGAAATTGCCCGCATTGCCGGGCTGATTTTTCAGGGCTACCCGGGGGCAGGCAAAAGCACCAAGCAATTGCAAGCCTCCAGCGGTTTGTTTTTTGAAGTGTTTCAAAAATACGACCGTGGCAATTTGCTGTTGAGCCAAGCCCAGCGCGAGGCGCTGGAACAAGAACTCGACATTGCCCGCATGGAAGCCGCACTCAAAGCCATGCAAGCCAAGCGGCTGGTGTTCAACACGATTGAACGCCCAACCCCTTTTGCTTTTCCGCTCATGATTGAACGCCTGCGCGAAATGGTGAGCACCGAGAAATTGAGCGACCGCGTGGCCCGCATGGTGGCTGATTTGGAAAAAGCAGCCTTGCAAAGCACATAATCGAAACGCTTGTTACACTGCCGCCTGGTTTGTCGCTCCCGATATTGTCCATGCAGGTTTTGTCTGCCGCTCAAAGCTCCCTGAACATCACCACCCCGGCAGGGGCGCTGGTGTTGTCACGCCATCGCAGCGTGTATGTGCCTGCGCACCACGCACTGTTGGTGGCCGATGTGCACTTGGGCAAGGCCGCCACATTTCGAAGTCTCGGCGTGCCCGTGCCTGCAGGCACCACGCTGGGCAACCTGCAAAAGCTGAGCGATGCCATTGCGCAATTCAACCCGCAGCATTTGTACATTCTGGGTGATTTGTTCCATGCCAAAGCCGCGTTAAACCCCGCATTGTTGGCCGAGTTTCATCACTGGCGTGTGCAGCATGCCAACCTTGAGTTGCATTTGATTGTGGGCAACCACGACAGCAAGGCAGGCATGCCACCAACCCGCCTCAACATACAGTTGCATGCAGAGCCGCATGCGCTGGGTGGGTTTGCGCTGTGCCACCACCCGCAGACTGTGGGTGGGGCCTTCAGCATTGCCGGGCATGTGCACCCGGTGTGTCGCATTCAAGGCAAAGGGCGGGACACTGCCCGCCTGCCCTGTTTTTTGCAAACCGCCAACAGCTTGCAAATGCCCGCCTTTGGCGAATTCACCGGTGGGCATGTGGTGCAAGCCGCGCCCGGTGAGCAATTGGTGGCGGTGGTTTAAGTCGCCACCCACTGGTTACTTGCCAAGTTTCCACTGACCTGAACCCAAGGCTGCCACCAGCAGCAAGCCACCGGCCACGCTGATATTCTTCATGAACAGCAGTTGCTGCACATAGGCTTGGTCAGCAGGCACTGCCCAAAAATTGTGGAAGGTAATCGACGCCAGCAGTGTGAAGCCTGCCAACACAAAGCCTGCCAGGCGAGCTTGAATACCCGTGATGAGTGCCAAACCACCGACAATTTCAACCGTCAGCGTGATGGCTGCCAACACCTCGGGAACAGGCAAGCCAGCCGAGCCAATAAAGCCCACGGTGCCTTCAAAGTGTGTCAGCTTGTCAAAGCCCGCCAGCACAAACATCAGCGCCAGCAAAATGCGGGCAAGCACAGCCAGCGGGTTTTTAACTGATTCAAAAATATTGTCGATCAGGTTGCTTGGGTTTGTTGAGTTAGCCATGTTGTTCTCCTTGTTGGGTTGTGAACATGGCTAAATTTTCTGTGCTTAAGGCGTTCTTATCCAGCGTTTAATCTTGAATTTATTGTTCAAAATATTTGCATAAGAAATGATCTGGGCACATCAAGGATTGTCCTTCACGCAGTTGCCATCTGTGACCTGCGCTACTCCATGAGCGATACCGGTAACGACCAGTGCTGAAACGCCAAGTGCTGCAAATATTATTGCGAAATCATAAAAATCTTTTGGGTCCCTCGTTTTCCTCAGGGCTAAGCCTGCTCCAGCCAAAAGCACGCCCACTCCTGCCGTACAGGCTTCTCCCACAAATGCCCATTTGAAGCGTGCCTTTGCCTTGTCTGTAAAGTGTTCGCGATGCCATTCGGAGCCGCAACCATCATCGTAATCCTGAAGTATTTTCCTGGTGCGGCTGTTAACTTCTGTAGCAGAGTGAAGCAAGCTGGAAGCCAGCGTACCTGCCGCAGCCACTGTGCACAGCCCCATACCCGCCAGCTTCAGTCCTGTTTTCCATGCGGGTGTTGTTGCGCGCTGTGTAGGTGCGTTGTTTTGTCGTCCAGCCTCCAAGTCGTTCGGGTGGGTTGTTGAATGGTTTAGGGGCAAGACCAGGCTTGTTTGCGTCATATCCGTGTTCTCCCAAGTCGGTTATCAATTGCGGGTTGTGGGGGTGTTGTGGTCAGCAAGGTGTTCCTGTCCCCCTTCCAGGTACACCGCAATTTCGTCCAGTCGCTCGCCGGCTTTTTTGGCGCTTGCGTAGCTGCCGTTGTAGGCGCGGTCAATGTTCTCCATTAGCCTGTGCGTGTCACGAACCAAATGCAGGCTTTGCCAGTCGCCCAACCGTGCTGAGTCCAAATAGTCCACGATGGTCTGCCGGTGCTGTGTCAGTCTGTTGATCCATTGCTGGTTCTCGACAATTGCGGTTTGGGCGCAGCGCTCGTGCCTCACCCGGCAAGCGTCTATCTGGGCATCTAGGTCGGCGAGAACGGGCTGAAGCGCATTGTGGCCCCAAGGTCTGCCGGTTTGACGGTTGTGCATGGCCGCTCTCCGCGACAAAGCACTAAGTAATCAAGCCTTGGTGAAGGTTCCGCCTCTTTTTCATGCAGAACCGACCCAAATCCACCGTTCGCATGTACACTAATAAAAAAAACGAACGTTCGGTCTATTTTTTATGCGCAAAGGCGAGCAAACCCGCGCTGCCATCGTTGAGGCAGCACTCGAGATCGCTTCCACCCAAGGGTTGGAAGGGCTCACCATTGGCTCCATCGCCGAAAAAATGGCCATGAGCAAAAGCGGTGTATTTGCCCACTTTGGCTCGCGTGAAGAGCTTCAAATCGCCGTGCTCAAAGAGTACGAAACACAATTTATCAATGCAGTGCTGTTTCCCTGCCTCAAGGAACCACGCGGCTTTCCACGCCTTCGCGCCATTTTCATGCGCTGGCTGGACCGCATTGGCAAAGAGATCGACAGCGGCTGTATCTACATTTCCGGCGCAACCGAGTACGATGACAGACCGGGTGCCGTGCGCGATGTGTTGGTGAACATGCACCGCGACTGGCAAAAAGAAATGCGCCGTGCGGCATCACAGGCCATTGAAGAAAACCACCTGCCCGCCGGTTCCGCGGATGCGGATCAACTGGTGTTCGACATGGTCGGAATCATTTTGGCCGCACACCAACAGGGCCGCCTCATGGGCGACACGCAGTGCCTGCAACGTGCCCGTCATGCCTTCGACCGCATGATGGCGCAATACCAGAACAAACCCAGTAACACCTCTTCAGTAATCTTGACCTAAGCTGTATCCAGGAGACGACGACATGAGCCAATACACACCACCCCTTCGCGACATGCAATTCGTCATGCACGAACTGTTCAACGCCGAGGCCACTTTCAAGGAAATTCCCGCCTTCGCGGACATGGACGCCGACACCATCAACCAGATTCTGGAAGAGGGCGGCAAGTTTTGTTCTGAAGTGCTGCAACCGCTGAACGCCGTGGGCGATTCCGAAGGGTGTACCCACAACAAAACCGACTTCTCGGTGAAAACACCCACCGGCTTCAAAGAAGCCTACAAGCAGTATGTGGAAGCCGGCTGGCCCGCACTCAGCTGCGACCCCGAATTTGGCGGCCAGGGCCTGCCTGTGACCGTGAACCAGGCTTTTTATGAAATGATGAACGCCGCCAACCAGGCCTGGACCATGTACCCCGGCCTGACCCACGGCGCGTACGACTGCCTGCACGCACACGGCACCCCCGAGCAAAAGGCCACCTACCTGCCCAAGCTGACCAGCGGCGAATGGACTGGCACCATGTGCCTGACCGAACCCCACTGCGGTACCGACCTGGGCATGCTGCGCACCAAGGCTGAACCACAGGCCGATGGTTCTTTCAAAATCACCGGCGCGAAAATTTTCATCAGCAGTGGTGAACACGACATGGCCGAGAACATCATTCACCTGGTGTTGGCCCGCCTGCCCGACGCACCCGCTGGCACCAAGGGCATTTCGCTGTTCCTGGTTCCCAAGTTCATTCCCAATGCCGACGGCTCGTTGGGCGCACGCAACCCCATCAACTGCGGTGCCATCGAACACAAAATGGGTATTCACGGTAACTCCACTTGCCAAATGAACCTGGACGGCGCCACCGGCTGGATGATTGGTCAGCCGCACAAAGGCTTGAACGCCATGTTCGTGATGATGAACGCCGCCCGCTTGGGCGTGGGCATGCAGTCCCTGGGCCTCACCGAAGTGGCCTACCAAAACGCCGTGGTGTATGCCAAAGACCGCATCCAGAGCCGCTCTCTGACTGGCCCGAAGCAAGCCGACAAGCCTGCCGACAAAATCATCGTGCACCCCGATGTGCGCAAAATGCTGCTGACCGCCCGTGCCTACGCCGAAGGTGGCCGCGCACTGTGCATGTGGACCTCGCTGGAGCTGGACAAAGAACTGAGCCACCCCGACGAAGCCGTGCGCAAAGAAGCCGCTGAAATGGTGGCCCTCACAACCCCCATCGTGAAGTCGTTCATCACCGACAACGCCTGGGAAGCCACATCACACTGCCTGCAAGTGTACGGTGGCCACGGCTACATCGCCGAGTGGGGCATGGAACAGTACGTGCGCGACAGCCGCATCAACATGATTTACGAAGGCACCAACACCATTCAGTCGCTCGACCTGCTGGGTCGCAAAGTGCTGGCCGACGGTGGCGCCAAGTTGATGAAGTTTGGCAAGCGTGTGAAAGCCCTGTGCGAAGCCGAGGCCAACAACCCTGCCATGAAAGAGTTCATCGAGCCCCTGGCCGACCTGGGCGACAAAGTGACCAAGCTCACCATGGAAATTGGTGGCAAGGCCATGGCCAACCCCGACGAAGTGGGCGCCGCTGCGGTGGACTACCTGCGCGTGGTGGGCCACATGTTCTACGCCTACTTCTTTGCGCTGTCCGCCAAGATTGCGCTGGAAAAGCAGAACAGCGGCGACACCTTCTACAAGGCCAAGCTGATCACTGCCCGTTTCTACTTCCAGAAAATGCTGCCCGAAACCGCGATGCTGATCCGCAAGGCCCGCGCCGGTTCCGCAGTGCTCATGGAAATGGAAGAAGACCTGTTCTAAGCCAACACAGAATAAACCCCCGATAAGGAGACCCTCGTGTCCAATTTCATCGTTCGCAAAGTCGCCGTGCTCGGCGCAGGCGTGATGGGTGCGCAAATTGCCGCACACTGCGCCAACGCCAAAGTGCCCGTGGTGCTGTTCGACCTGCCGGCCAAAGAAGGCCCCAAGAATGGCATCGTGGACAAGGCCATTGCCAACCTGACCAAACTGAAACCCGCCCCGTTTGGCGCGAAGGACGTGGCCCAGTATGTGCAGGCCGCCAACTACGAAGAACACCTTGAACTGCTGAAAGGTTGCGACCTGGTGATCGAAGCGATTGCCGAGCGCATGGACTGGAAACACGACCTGTACAAAAAGGTTGCCCCGTTCATCAACCCCACAGCGATTTTTGCGACCAACACATCGGGCCTCAGCATTTCCAAGCTGAGCGAAGGCTTTGATGCCGACCTGAAGAGCCGCTTCTGTGGCGTGCACTTCTTCA
Organism: Limnobacter sp.; assembly: GCF_036405155.1. GTDB lineage: Bacteria > Pseudomonadota > Gammaproteobacteria > Burkholderiales > Burkholderiaceae_B > Limnobacter. Next base: position 95,756 of record NZ_DASWYD010000007.1, read on the forward strand.
ACCCACCCCGCTACATGCACCTGTGCGAGCTCATTCCCCTGAGCACCACCCGTCAGGACATTCTGGACAATCTGGAAACCTTCCTGACCACCACACTGGGCAAAGGCATTATTACCGCCAAGGACACGCCCAACTTTGTGGCCAACCGCGTGGGTGTGGCTGGCATGCTGGCCACCATGGCCGAAGCCAAGAAATACGGCATTGCGTTTGACATCGTTGACCAGTTGACCGGTTCCAAGCTGGGCCGCGCCAAGTCCGCCACCTTCCGCACGGCGGACGTGGTGGGCTTGGACACCATGGGCCACGTGATTGCCACCATGCAAAACACACTGCCCAACGACCCGTTTGCCCCCAGCTACGAAACACCCGCCGTGCTGAAAAAGCTGGTAGAACTGGGCGCACTGGGCCAGAAAGCCAAGGCTGGTTTCTTCAAGAAAGTCGGCAAGCAGATCATGCAGTTCGACGAAGCCAAAGGCGACTACGTGCCGTCTGAAGGCAAAGCCGACGAAGCCGTTCTCAAAATTTTGAAGAACAAAAACGTGGCTGAGCGCATGGCACAACTGCGTGGCAGCGACCACCCCCAGGCCAAATTCCTGTGGGCGATTTTCCGCGACGCATTCCACTACATCGCCGTGCACCTCAATGACATTGCCGACACTGCCCGCGACGTGGACTTCAGCTTGCGCTGGGGTTACGGCTGGACAGAAGGCCCCTTCGAAACATGGCAAGCCGCTGGCTGGAAGCAAATTGCTGAATGGGTGAAAGCCGACATTGACGCTGGCGAAGCCCTGTGCAAAGCGCCGCTGCCCGCTTGGGTATTCGAAGGCCCTGTGGCTGCCAACGGTGGCGTGTACTCGCCCGCCGGTGCATTCAGCCCAGCTTCTAACAGCTTTGTGGCCCGTAAAAACCTGCCAGTTTACGACCGTCAAATTTTCCGCGCCAAAGTACTGGGCGAAACCACGGTGACTGGCCACAACGGTGGCACCACCCTGAAAGAAACCGATGCAGCGCGCATTTGGACAGCCCCCGGTCACGACGACGTGGTGGTTCTGTCCATCAAAACCAAAATGCACGCCATTGGCCCCGGTGTGATTGAAGCCACCCACGAAGCCATTGCCCTGGCCGAGAAAAGCTACAAAGGTTTGGTGATTTGGTCACCCGACGAGCCATTCTCTGCCGGTGCCGACCTGCAAGCCATGCTGCCCGCCTTCATGCAGGGTGGTGGCAAAGCCATCGAACCGATGGTGGCTGAATTCCAGAAGGCCACCATGGCCCTCAAATACGCACAAATTCCAACCGTTGCGGCCGTAACAGGCCTGGCACTGGGCGGTGGTTGCGAATTCGCCATCCACTGTTCCGCACGCGTGGCCAACCTCGAAAGCTACATGGGCCTGGTGGAAGTGGGCGTGGGCCTCATTCCCGGTGGCGGTGGTTTGAAAGAAATTGCCGTGAACGCCGGTTTGGCTGCACAAAAAGCAGGCTCCAGCGACGTGCTGGCCTTCGTGAAAGATGGCTTCCTGACTGCGGCCACGGCCAAGGTGGGCACATCGGCCATGGAATGCCGCGACCTGGGCTTCATCAAGGACAGCGACACGATTGTGTTCAACAGCCATGAACTGCTGTACGTGGCCATCAACCGCGCCCGCGCCATGTTTGAGCAGGGCTACCGCCCACCGCACAAGCTGAAAGGCGTGCCCGTGGCTGGCAAAAGCGGCATTGCGACCATCAAGGCACAACTGGTCAACATGCGCGACGGTGGCTTCATTTCCGCTTACGACTTCCACCTGGGCTGCGTGATTGCCGATGTGGTGTGCGGTGGCGAAATTGAAACCGGTTCACTGGTGGACGAAGAGTGGCTGCTCAACCTGGAGCGCAAGCACTTCGTGAAGCTGCTGGACAACCCCAAAACTCAAGAACGAATCATGGGCATGCTGCAAACCGGCAAGCCTGTGCGTAACTAATGGCCACTGAGGAGACACACACATGTCCCGCCAAATGAAAGATGTTTACATCGTAGCCGCCACCCGCACGCCGATCGGCAAAGCGCCCCGTGGCGTGTTCAAGGAAGTGCGCCCCGACGACCTGCTGGTGCATGCCATTTCCAAGGCCATGGCCCAAGTGCCCACGCTCGACCCCGCTGCCATCAACGATGCCATCGTGGGTTGCGCCTTCCCCGAAGGCGAGCAGGGCATGAACATGGCCCGCATTGCCGTGCTGCTGGCCGGCCTGCCCAACACCGTGGGCGGCGTTACCATCAACCGCTTCTGCGCCTCGGGCATTACCGCAGTGAGCATGGCCGCCAACGCCATTGCCACCGGCGAAGCGGAAGTCATGATTGCCGCCGGTGCCGAAAGCATGAGCATGGTGCCCATGAGCGGCAACAAGCCCAGCTTCAACATGGCCATTTTCGAGAAAGACGAAAACCTGGGCATTGCCTACGGCATGGGCATGACCGCCGAGAAAGTGGCCCAGCAGTGGGGCATTAGCCGCGACGAGCAAGACGAGTTCGCGCTGAACAGCCACAAGAAAGCCATTGCCGCCCAGCAGAAGGGCGAGTTCAACGACGAAATCAGCCCCTTCACCGTGGTGAAGGCAGCGCCCGATTTGGCCACTGGCGAAATTACCACCAGCAGCAAAGTGGTCAGCCTGGACGAAGGCGCCCGCGCCGATTCCAGCATTGAAGGCCTCACCAAGCTGAAGCCCGTGTTTGCCGCCAAAGGCTCAGTGACTGCGGGCAACAGCTCGCAAATGAGCGACGGCGCAGGCGCGCTGATTTTGGCGTCTGAAGATGCAGTGAAGCGTTTCAACCTGGTGCCCCTGGCCAAGTGGCGCGGCTTTGCCGTGCGCGGTGTGCCCCCCGAAATTATGGGCATTGGCCCCAAGGAAGCCATTCCCGCCGTGCTGAAAACCGCCGGCCTGAAGCAGGACGACATCGACTGGTTTGAACTGAACGAAGCGTTTGCCGCACAGTCGCTGGCCGTGATGAAAGACCTGCAACTGGACCCCGCCAAGGTAAACCCCATGGGCGGCGCCATTGCCCTGGGCCACCCACTGGGTGCCACCGGTGCCATTCGCGCAGCCACCGTGGTGCACGCCCTTCGCCGCCACAACCTGAAGTACGGCATGGTGACCATGTGCATCGGCACCGGCATGGGCGCAGCCGGTATTTTCGAGCGCGTATAAGCAGTTGATTGGTTGGGTTTAACAACCCGGTTGGAAGTTGGAAAACCCCAGGCTCACGCAGTGAGCCTGGGGTTTTTTGTTTTTGGGGATTTCGGATTTTGCGGCAGAAATGGGGGAGGGGGAAGGGTTTTCTTGATTTGGCTAGAAAAGTAATTTACATTTTGAAAAGATTGTTGAGACATTGGTGGTAAATTGCTGGCCGCAGTAAGGGTGGGCGGTAGCTATGGTGGGGAGTCAGAGATTCGGGTGGCGTGACTACCAAGTTAGGTATGCCTTTTCGGTGGCATGGGAGTAGCGCTTATACCGAATCGCAGTGCGCAGTTGATCGAGCAGACGTGGCGAGTTTCGGGAGTTATTTATACTGTCCATAAAACAGTATGTTTGCTGATTTTGGCTCAAATAAACCCATTACCTATGTGTGACGTATCTTCGGGGTGATGTTCGGATAAATGGATATCGCCGTTATTGTTCGATAAATCAAGTTAGGCGCCCATGACAACAGCACCGCCAAGTGAAGTCCCGAGCGAGCGATTCGTAGAACAGATGGGCAACCATCTGCTCATGAATCTCATCGGACCGGAGCACACGTTCTTCCACATACCGACCCAGCCGGCCGAAAAGACGCTGGGCTATGACGCAAGCCTGCAAGGTTTCAAAACTCTGGTGCTGCAATACAAGCGTCTAGTGCCCAATGTGCCGCCCTACACCGGCCGGATTCCGATTGATCCAACGCAGCTGGCTACGTTGCAAACAAAGTTTCCTGCCGCAGCGCAGCCGTATGCGTTTCTGGGGTTTTGCCTCCACCAGGAGTACAGCACGATCACCCCTTTGTTTGCGGCGGGCACAGGAAGCACCTTGGCGGAGAAGATCCTCTTCCTCGACATCCACTCTCCGACCCTTGCCGCCAGGCCCTATCCCAAGAGCATCAATACCTCGCTCATACTTCCCGTATTGGGCTCGGAGGCGTTTAAGCTCGCGACCCTCGCCGCTAGGTTCTCGAAGTGCACGGTGGGCGTCTTCGAACTGGGTACACATGCACTTCCGCTCGAACGAGAAGAAGGGAAACAGCTCGGGAATCTTTCCCTTCTCCATGCGAAGCTCCCAAGCTGGGCGCCTAACAATTCGTCCAAGCCGACGCCGCTTCGCGGCGCGGCTTAACTCAGGTGTTAGCGCTCATGAAGCAACGCTCCTTATCTACCGTAGAAGAAGCAATCGCGCTTGAGCGTTCGGTTGCTAGGTCGGCGGGAAAGGCGCTTGCTCAAATTACTGAGCTTTATGAGCAGTCTGACGCACTTCGTACGCTTTGGGAGATGAAGTTCCGCCCGATCGGTTGCGATCCTCTTGACTCAGCAACCCCGCTAAATGTGATCGAGCAATTGAATCAAACTTTTACTTACATTGCGTCGGCTCGCGCGGTAGTTACTCTGTTCGGTCTTCACCCTGAGCTAGCTCCATTCCACGTCAATCTAGGAAACGTCGCTGGCTCCGACGTTGAATCTTGTTCACCCGGGAAACTTGCGTGCGAAGTCTTTGCCGCGGTGAACACGTCGAACAATCAAAAACTCAACAAGGATCTTGCTAAAGTTGCTGCCTCTGGAGCTGAGCACAAGTACGTGTTCTTCATGTGCCCCGGCGTATCAGTCGGCCGCCAGTTCAAGCTTGAGCGGATTCCGGGCGTGCAAGTATGGGCAGTAGGAGATCAGCATGAGCGCTAACAATTCGTCCAAGCCGACGCCGCTTCGCGGCGCGGCTTAACTCAGGCGTTAGGGCGCATCAATAGGTACACCATGGATATCGTTAAGACAGTCACGGATTGGCCGGTAATTGTGCAAGGAGCATTGGGCTCCGCATTATTTTGGGCAATCCTCGAAATCGGCCAACGAAGCGTTCGTAAATTTGCTGAGCGCGTCGGCCGCGATAAGAAAACTGCGAACTGGTTTGCCTTGGCGGCACATGAAGCTTCCGGTGAGGCTGGCGCGCAGGCACGCTTCATTTGCCTATATGGTGCTATGCACTATGCTCTCAAAGGCTTGGTCATCACCGTTCTATCGTGGGCGGTTTCGCCTTTGCTAGATATTTTTGCGGCTGCAGGTTACTTAATTGCAGCCTACTTTTTCTTTCGGGCACTCGCTTTCGTTCCGCACACTGCAAGCCTCGGTCCAATTGCGGAGCGTCGTCAACGCTTCAAAGAGAGCATTGCCGAGATGAAGTCACGCCAAGACAAAGAACAGGATGCCACTAAGAATGCGCCCTAACCCGTCATTGCAGCGGACTGCCCACGGCAGCCGCTGAACTCCAACGTTAGGCGTCTCAAACACCATGCCCACGAACCTCGATCGCTACAAGACCGACCTCGATAGCTTGGCCAAGCTCGGCGAAAAGATGCAGCTTGACCTCAATGGCCGTCATCTCGTCGAGACCGGCAAAGCCAAGCCTGAGACCAAGAAGCTACTTGAAGAACTGAAGGGCACTTTTGAGCGCGAGTACCAGAACTGGTACACGCAAGCGGGCGCACTAATCCGCCAGCTGATTCCCGACCGTATTGTCGAGTTTCAGGAACTCTATAAGGGTGACGGGAAGCGAAAGGCAACCACATCTCAAACCTATCATATTCAAGACTGGCTCAACGGCGTCCGGTCCGGCACTCAGTACACAGGAGAGAAGTACTACGACGACTTCGCCATCGTCACGATGCGCTTCTCAACGCAGATGGCGATCCTCCAGGCCGTCCGGACTCGCTTCGAGAGTAGCCTTCACGACATTCAGCAGCTTGTACAAGCAGATCTTTTTGATTCAGAACTCGACGCATCGCGTGAGCTACTCAAGTCGGGTTTCCTCCGAGCCGCAGGTGCGGTTGCAGGCGTGGTGCTTGAAAAGCATCTTGCCCAGGTTGCCACGAACCACGCGGTCTCTACGCGAAAGGCTCACCCGACGATCAGTGACTTCAATGATCTTCTGAAGGCCGGTGCAGTGCTTGACGTGCCGGCTTGGCGAAACATTCAGCGGCTTGGTGATCTCCGGAACCTTTGCGATCACAACAAGCACAGAGACCCAACAAAGGACGAGATCGAGGAGCTGATCAGTGGTGTCGAGAAGCTCACGAAGACCCTCTTCTAGCCGCGAGGAGACGCCGGCCACCCAATGAGCACGAAGCGAATCGTCACCGTCGGCCTTGAGCTTGCCTCAGGCGACACTCAGTACGCGAGCTTCCGATCGAAGCTCTCGCTTCTGGACTGGGACATTGTTCTGTTCAAGCCAGAGATTAGTGACTTCCTGTCTTACGTCACCGACTACTACCAAGGTAAGCCGAGTCTCGACGAGAGCACCTCGTTCAGCCTGAAGGAGTGTTGTGAACATTGGCGCCGCGAACTCAAACAGGCAGTCGAGACCGGCAAGACCGTAATCGTCTACCTTTCATCACTCCGTGAAGTCTTCGTGGACACTGGGCAGCGCTCGTATTCTGGAACTGGCCGCAATCGACAGGCGACTCGTCACGTTTCCCTCTACACGAATTACCAATCCATTCCCGCGTCCTTGACCCCAGTCGTCGCAACCGGCTCTTCTATGAAGCTTGTTGACAAAGGAGCTGAGGTCCTGGCGTCCTATTGGTCTGAATTCGAGTCACGATCGCACTATCAGGTTCTTCTCACCGCCGAGAAGGTGCCAGCTTCCCTGGTCACACGTACGGGGGCGAAGGCCGTCGGAGCGTTGTATCGCAGCAAAGCGTCGGCCGGTACCCTTGTCCTGCTGCCGGACATTGACTTCTATGACGCCACCTTTGTGAAGGAGAAGGGTGCAAAGCAAACCTGGACGCCGGCCGCGGGCCAGTTTGCAGGCCAGTTTGTTTCAGCAATCGTTTCCCTTGACAAGGCTCTGCGCTCAAGTTCTGAGGTGACCCCTGAGCCGTCCTGGGCGGCGGCCCCCGGGTACACACTTGGACCGGAGGCCGAACTTCGCGTTCAGTTGCTAGCGGCAGAGCAACGTGTCGAGGAGGCTCAGCGTCAGAAGGAAGACACGGCGGATCGACTTTCGGCCGCCGGTAGACATCGTGCCCTTCTGTACGAGAAGGGCAAGCCTCTTGAGAATGCGATTGTTGAAGCACTGCGCCTGCTCGGGTTCACTGCCGCGCCCTACAAGGAGTCGGATTCCGAATTCGATGTGGTGTTCGAGTCCGCCGAAGGTCGCCTCATTGGTGAAGCCGAAGGCAAGGATAGCAAGGCAATCAACGTCGACAAGCTGCGGCAGCTTTCTATGAACATTCACGAGGATCTGCAGCGAGAGGCAGTATCTACGCCGGCAAAGCCTGTTCTCTTCGGCAATGGATTTCGACTCCAGCCGATAGCCGAGCGACCCGATCCGTTCTCAGAGAAGTGCCACAGTGCGGCGGCGACATCATCAACGGCGCTTGTGCACACGCCAGACCTGTTTACCGTCGTTCAATCGCTATTGGCACAACCCAACCCCGTCTATGCCCGCGAGTGTCGGATCGCGATCACACAGACTACAGGTCGAGTGCGATTCCCTCCAATGCTTGAGCGTACGCTTCCTACATCGGAAACCACGTCTGGCGAGTCGCAGAGTGACGCATAACCATTCCATCGAGCGGACGTCCAACAGCAAGCTTCGCTTGCTGTCGGCCGCCGCTCATGTCAAACGTTGTGCCTTTGAACGGTCCATTGACAAAGCGTACTGAATTACGTACGATAGCGTCTTATGGAGGTCTCTATGCAAACTCTTTCAGCAAGTGAAGCACGCGCCAATCTCTATCGATTGATGGATGAGACGGCGGAATCACATCAACCCATAACTATTTCTGGCAAGCGGCACGATGCTGTATTGATCTCCGCTGAAGATTGGCAAGCCATTCAAGAAACGCTTCATTTGCTGTCTGTTCCTGGTATGCGTGAATCAATTAAGGAAGGAATGGCCGAACCGGCAAGCTCATGCTCCAAGGAGCTTGATTGGTGAATTGGCAAATTGTCTACACCAAACATGCTCAGAAGGACGCGCAAAAACTCGCTGCCAGCGGATTGAAACCCAAAGCGCTCGAACTGCTTGCCGTCGTGCAACAGAACCCTTTTCAAAATCCACCACCATACGAAAAACTCGTCGGAGATCTCGCGGGTGCCTACTCGCGACGAATCAATATTCAGCATCGCCTCGTTTATCAAGTGCTCACGGATGAACGAGTCGTTAAGGTGTTACGCATGTGGACACATTATGAATAAGTGCCTACAGAGCCTTCAATAGGCCATAGGCAAACTGTACGTTGCAAGCGGACGCCAGCACAGGCCATGCCTTGGGCATTTTCATGGCCAGTGCTGGTATTGTCCGCCTTTTGCTTCGGCGCCGCCGAACTTTGGCGTTATGCCTCTGAACCAAGTGCCCGATTGGGTATCAACTTGAAGTGAAACAATGGCTTGTCTCATACCGCTTTCCACCGAGCGAGGGTTGCTTGCCTTGATATTTTTTGCAAGCCTTCTGACCACTTGGTACTGGACCAACTACCCCGGTTTTCTGCCAGACGTGCCAGAGTGGCTTGGCCTTAAATTGGTCCAGCTTTATGGTGCGGAAAACGCCGAGCAAATCGCTGACCTGGAAGTCATTGTTGGTTTGGTTGTCTGTTTAATCTTTTATTCGGCCATCGCTGTCATTTTTCTTGGAATACGACGAGCCGTGGCTGAACGAGAAGTGAACTTGTAAGATCAATTCATTGGGCACACCGCAAACACTGACCAACCACCCCATCAGGACCGCACCATGAAGATCACCGTCAAAACCACGGTCAACGCGCCCATCAACACAGTGTGGAGCGCATACACCACCCCAGCAGACATCATGCAATGGAACGCCGCTTCCGACGACTGGCACACCACCCAGTCCACGGTCGACTTGCGGGTGGGCGGCTCTTTTTCTTCCCGCATGGAAGCCAAAGACGGCAGCTTTGGTTTCGACTTTGCCGGCACCTACACACAATTGGTGCCGAACAAGTTGATCGAATATGCCTTCGGCGAGCGCACGGCCACGGTCGAGTTCAAGCAGCTGGAGTCTGGTGTGGAGGTGTGCGTCACCTTCGATGCTGAGCAGCAGCATTCTGTTGAGCAACAGCAGCAGGGTTGGCAGTCCATTCTCAACAATTTTGCCAAGCACGTGCATAGGCAATCATAAGTAAACGTTCTTTAGCGACAGTACTACCCGCTATTGGAGAGGTTGTATGGGCCAAAAATACACCGAACTGTCGGACAAGCTTTGCGAGTTCATCGCAGAGCAAAAAATCTATTTTGTGGGCACTGCTGCCGACACAGGGCGTATCAACATTTCACCCAAGGGCATGGACTCGCTTCGCGTTCTGGGTAAAAACCGGGTGGCCTGGCTCAATGTAACCGGTAGTGGAAACGAGACAGCAGCCCATGTGCAGATAAACCCCAGAATGACCTTGATGTTCTGCGCGTTCAACGGCAGCCCGCTCATTCTCCGTTTGTATGGCGAGGCCAAAGCGGTTCACCGCAACGAGTCCGAGTGGGCCTCCTTGTTTGCCTTGTTTGACCCCATTCCCGGGGCGCGACAAATTTTCGACATGTCGGTTGAGTTGGTTCAAACCTCCTGCGGCATGGCTGTACCCAATTTCGACTACGTGGGCGACAGGGACCTGCTCACCAACTGGGCACAAAAGCGGGGCGACCAGGGCTTGAAAGAATATTGGGAACAAAAAAACCAGCTCAGCATTGATGGCTTTCCGACCCATATCCTTAATAAAAATTTTTAATGTAATCTTGGCAAACCATGTTGTATCGATCTTGGTTTGCTCAAGGAGAGTCAATGGCGCAATCCAATAATGAAAAGCTTGCAGTGCTTATTGATGCAGACAATGCTCAAGCTGCAATTGTTCATGAGCTTCTTTCTGAGGTGGCTCGATATGGAATCGCCAGTATTAAGCGAGCATATGGAGATTGGACAACGCCAAATTTAAGGAGCTGGAAAGAAGTCCTTCATAAAATGGCCATTCAACCCGTGCAGCAGTTCGGCTATACCACTGGCAAAAACTCGACCGACTCTTCGTTAATCATCGATGCCATGGATTTACTCCACTCTGGCAATTTGGACGGCTTCTGCCTTGTTTCCTCCGATAGCGACTTTACGCGACTGGCCACCCGAATCCGGGAGTCTGGGCTGGTCGTCTACGGCTTTGGCGAACGAAAAACTGCACCGGCATTTGTTGCGGCGTGTGACAAGTTTATCTACACCGAAATCTTGAGGCCTGAGCAAACAGAAGAGGCTCAAAAAGAGCAGCCACCAGAGCCAATTGAGCCTATGCTGAGAACTGCCATAACAGCCACAGCACGCGACAACGGTTGGTCACCCTTATCCACAGTTGGATCCATGTTGTTGAAAAATAGCCCTTCATTTGATCCGCGAAACTATGGCTTTCAGAAGCTCGGTGAATTGGTTCGTAAGCAGACTTTTCTGGAAGTCAAAGACGTGTCCTCAGGAGATGGTTCTACGAATGTCCATGTACACGTTCGTCTAAAACCTATCTAACCTTTCTCTTAAAAACCAGCCTTACCTCACCGGTGCTGAATGTATCTACGAGGTAACTGACTGGCTTCATCAGAACGGACGGTCGATTTGAGCCGCTGTTTTTATCTCGCTAATATTTCGACTGCGGTGTTGGTGAGTTTTCATCGTTGGTGTCCGTTTTATTAACCAATCAGCCGATCACACTCCGCTGTGTCTCGAAATCGATCAGATAGGAAGATGCCATGTCTTGCAGTACATGCACGTGCCCGCTGTGTCAGCAAGTAGCATCTGCCAGCGATATCGACCACGGCAACTTGGCGCGGGTCTACTGTACTTATTGCTTCACCTTTGACATCACACGCAGAGGGAAACTGTGGGTGGACGGCTTGACTAATAATCATCGGAAAGCATTGATGACCAGCGTCAAACAAGCACCTGATGGTCAAATCCTCGTCATTTGTGGTGATAACAAGGAGAACATCAAATACGAGGTTAGAAATTCAATGCCAGATAAAGCTGCTCCGAGCTGGCTTTGATACAAGGGTTCCTTCAATCAGGAGAAAAAATTGTTGAGCTTCCGACTCTTCTCCTGATCCACATGTTCGAGATGTTCGTCATTGGCATACCTGCTTCGCGAACGTTATCCCTACAGAAAATTTCTCGAGAACGAGCCATTAAATTGACCCAACAGTTAACCATCTCCAACAAAATTTTTTCACTGAGAGGACGAATTCCGATCACCAACCAACAGGGTGAACTCGTTTATGAGGCCAGAGGAGAATTCGCATTCTTCAACCCCGCATGGTATTTGACCAATGCACAAGGGGAAGTGGCCACCATCCGGCGGAAAGTGTTCGCGTGGCGCCCAACATGGTTGATCACCAGCCAGCTTGGGGCCTTCAAAATTCAAAGGCCAATATGGTCTGTGGTTCGGAAGTACCAAGTGGTTGGCGGACCATTGGATGGCGCCGAAATGACGGGCAATTTTTGGGATCTGGATTTCAAGATTACTCATCGATCAGAAAACCTCGCCCGCGTTCAAGGAAAACTTCTGACCTTGCGAGACACGCACACCATCGACCTATTAAAAAGCGACCCTCAATCCAGCTTGTTAACCGTCATTACCATGGTTGTCATGCACATGGACAGAAGCGGCTGGCAATTCGCGCAGAACGACCACGTGGCGTAAACGCATGCAATCTCACCCGTTATCGGGTGTATGAATCCCCCGAATGGTAGAGACTTTTTTCGGTCAAAGATCAGACCACTAACATGGTCGTGTGTTGATCAGAAAAACTGCCATGCGAAACATACAATCAGCAAACAAGCGATTATTCAAACGAGGCTATGGTGTATTGCTGCTGTTGACATTCGCATTGTCTGGCTGTGCCGGGCGAGTTAGTGGAGATCTGAAGGATGTTGCGGGTAATGTGTTCCTCAAGGCCTGCGACCAATCCAGCGCCAGTTACGCATTGAAATATTCCAGTGATGCGGTCGATGATTACGCAGATGAATCATTCGCTGGAAAAGTGTCATCGGCCAGTTTTGGTTTGATCCCCACATATTCCCGTACCTTGGTGCACAGTCAGGTCACTGTCTTCAAAAATAGCAAGTCTATCCAGACGCTTCAATATCAATCCACTGTCCATAAGTTCTATGGCTTCATGTGGATTTTTGTGTTGTCCACTGAGAATGTGAACAGGCTGCAAGCCGACGAAGGAGGTGGCATTCGGGTTCGTTGGGGTATTCACGACAAAACAATCAGTAAGGCGGTGAATCAGCTGGGCCTCAACCAGGAGGCTGACGAGGTCTGCGAAATTCCAGACGCTCAGTTTCTCGATTTATGATAAGTCTCTATCGATATTCTCGGGTGTTCACCCTGTGGTTCAATTTTCCAATTGCCCGCTGTGTTCCTCACCCGAAATTCAAGGGTCTCTCTCCCGCCACGCTCATGTCGAGCAATAGACGTGTCGTGTAAGTTTTTTGTCGGAAACAGGGTGTACTTCACTTTCACTCGGCAGAGGTTGTTTTCACAGGCTGGTTTGCCAATGCGATAGGCGGTCACAATGGTTGCCATATCCCAGCCTGGCTCATCGTATTCCTTTGGCGCATACACATATTGGTCGATGTAGGTTGACCATTGCTCTGAGCTCAGTCGACCGCCCAGCAAGTCGAGCTTTACAAATTCCTCCACAGCGGTTTTGGGTGAATCCCAGGCGAAGGCCTGCGTTGACATTAAACCAGTCAAAATACAAATAGCAGTCCACAGCCACAATGAGCGATTTCTTGGCATATTGTTCTCGCTCTTCATGCGGCCGCAATACTATTCAAATAGGCTTGAATTGCTTTGGGGGAGGAGTGTAAATACCGTCTGAAGGTTGGTCCTCGTTTCGACCAATAGGCGTTGTTGAAAAGTACGTAAGCAACACCGGTTGATGATTGTGAGCCAATCCATCCGTATTCATCGACGACTATCCCGACGTGGCCCGGTCCGTTTCCAGTTGCTTTGAAACAGATGATATCGCCGGGTTTGGGGGTTTCAACTGTCTCGAATAAGTCGCTGTTGGCAAACGATTGGGCATTCATAGATAGACTATTGGCTTTTTCGGGAAACAGCATCATGAAAATGTCGCTGACGAAGCCTGAGCAGTCGAAGCCTTGGCGATTTTTACCTCCAAATTTATAAGGCCTCCCTTCCATAATTTCTGCCAATTCCACAGCTTTGTAGGCAATCCCTCGGCCTGTTTGTTTCCGAATCTGATCCATATTCAGCACTTCTCAATTGATCAATTCTCAAGCCTAAGAGTGGCCGTAGTGTCAAGTCAAAAACGGTGCTGGTTTATCACTCTGGTGAGTGGTTCGCAAGCAAGAGGCTGAAGCTCAATCCGCACGATCGTGAGGATTTATTGTCAATCGTGCAGGTCCCAATCAAAATCCTCACAATCGTAAGGATTTCTTGCTACCTAGGTGCATTCTGTTCATAATCCTTACAAACGTGAGGATTTTATGCAAATCAAAGTCGATCATCCAAGTGCCCTGGGGCCCATTGTTCGGGCCTGCCGCAAAAGCCAGCGCGTTCGTCAAGATGAAGCGGCCGACAGCATCGGGGTCAGTGAGAACTTCCTCGGTAAGGTCGAGAAGGGGGGTGACTCTGTCAACTGGGGCAAGTTGTTCCAAGTGCTTCAAGGATTGGGGGTGCACGTCATTCTGGATGTACCAGCCGATGTGGCGCGCATGCTGGAGCAGTCATCCAACGCGGACAGCACCCGATGAAGCCAAGAACGCTCAGAGTCATGATCGACCAGCAGGAGGTGGGCACGTTGATGGAGTCCGGCGCGGTTTGGCGCTTCGATTACGCCGATTCCTGGCTTGACCATCCAATGTCATTCGATCTCAGCCCCCACTTGCCCCGCCAAGCGCGCAGCATCACGGACGGTGCAAGCCTCCGGCCGGTGCAGTGGTATTTCGACAACCTGCTGCCCGAAGAAAACGCACGCGTCCTGATGGCCAAGGACGCACGGCTTGACAGTGCCGATGCCTTCGGATTGCTGCGCCACTACGGGGCCGAGTCTGCGGGGTCCATCACCTTGTTGCCATTGGGAGTTGAGCCTGTGCTCGGTGGTGAACTGAAGCCTCTCAGTTTCCGCCGCTTGCAAACCCGAATTGATCGACTGCCGCAAGTGCCTCTTAGCCATGGCGCAAGCAAGCGGATGTCGCTGGCTGGTGCACAGCACAAGCTTGCTGTCGTATTGCAAGACGGCAACTTATTCGAGCCCACGGGTGCCCAGCCTTCCACGCACATCTTGAAGCCCAATCACCCCGATGGCGATTACCCTCACTCGGCCATCAATGAGTGGTTCACCATGCGACTGGCGAAGCGCATGGATTTGGATGTGCCGAATGTGCACCGCTTGTATGTTCCCACCCCGGTGTATGTAGTGGACCGGTTTGATCGGGCTGTGGTTGGCGGTACGGTCGTGCGACGACACGCCATAGACTGCTGCCAGCTGCTGGGCATTGATCGCAGTTTCAAATACGCTGAGGGCAGTATGGAGAACCTGGCCAAGGCAGCCAATGCTTGCAGATCACCGGCATTGGTTCGTCCAAAATTGTTCTCGTGGTTGTTGTTCAATATGCTGGTGGGCAATAGCGATTCGCACCTGAAGAACATCAGTTTTCTGGTTTCCGATGAAGGTGTTCAATTGGCACCGTTTTATGACTTGCTGTGCATTGGCGTGTATGACAGCCCCGCGTATGACAAAAATCGCTGGCCTGATTTGACCGAATTGGCTTGGCCGTTGGGGCGGATATCCAGGTTCTCAAAGGTGAATGCCAGCGTGTTGACCAAGGCTGGCGCTGCCTTGGGGTTGGGCGAGCAAATCACCCATCGTATTGTGCAAACCCTGTGCAAGCGGATTGTTGAACAGGCACAAGCGCTATATACAGAAGTTGAGCAGGTCAACGCTGCAATACTGACCACAAAGCCCGAACTGGCCAGCACCTTTGCGGGTGAGCTGCGCTGTCTAAGGGCGATCATTCATGGGGTGATTCAACCGATGGCTGCGGCGCAGAGCCAGTGAACTGATCTAGAAACCCCTCTGAAAGGTCATCGGAGTCAGAACGGAGCACGTTACCTTCAACGCCGGTCTGAGCGAATCATTCCTGGCTAATTTCACTACTATTGAGCGACGGATGATATATCGATGCGCTTTGTTGGGTGTTTGGATGAGTGAATATTCCGGTTAAAAGTCCGTATATCAAGTTAGGTGACGCATGCAGCCCACATCACTGACAGAACTGCGAAGAACATTCATTGCTTTCCGCGATGAGTGCATCTGGCTACAGATTTGCTTTAACACGTTCAACACGCTCTTCGAAGGTGGTGAGCAGATAGATTCGCTTCTTCGCGAGTCGGCTCCACAGTTTTTCGCCGATCTGAACATCATGATGGCGGAATACTGGGTGATCGTTGTTTGTCGACTCACCGATCCGGCCAATACCAATGGAAACTATAACCTCACGGTGCCCTACTTGCTGAAGGCGCTTGAGCGGCACTCGCTCCTGACGTCAGAAATCCAAGCCGCTGCAGATGAGGTTAGGGCCTATCGAGAATTGGTCAATGACACACGAAACAAGGTGATCTCCCATGCTGATTTGAAAGCCTTTTTAAGGGGAGAAGTTCTTGGTGAACACTCAGCGGAAGCACTCGTCAGATTTGTCCAGCACCTACAGATTTTCAACGATTTGGTTGGAGAAGCTGTCGGTAAGGGGCCTCTCGACTATCGGGTGACAGCCTGTTCAGGGGACGCTGATGACCTTTTGCCCAACCTAACCGGTCTTCAACTCCGATGACGTTAGTGAGTATCTATTCGGTTGGAAGTTGTGATACAGCCACTCGTGAAGGCGCGGCAGAAGTGCTTCTCGAACACCCAGCGAAGGTAAAGCACCTGCACCTTCAGTTTCGTGACACTACGGTGAACCGGTGCATCATAGAAGGGCTAATCGAAGCGGTTCGCCAACTCAAGAAGCCCTGCATAGTGCGGCTTGTGACATCAACCAAGATTGGCGCTGAGAAGGCCAGGCGAGGCAAGGGTGTGAACGTTGATCTGGTTCGTAAGCTGGTCAATCTGCTGCGGGAAAAGCAGTGTGCCTTTGACTTCGACGTTTGGGAGGGGCGAGGGGGTGAACTACGAGCCAAAGTTGAGTCTGGCCGCAGTGGTGATTGCACCTAACACGTTACAAACGGACTGGCGGCTACGCTAATTGCCTCTCACGGGTCCTAACACTCAATTTTCGTCATCATTCATAACGTATTGCTACCGAGCACACGAAGACCAATTGAATCGGACCTGGCAGACTAGGGGCTTTTGACCTTCAGCCTCAACCGCTCTTCAGACGGTAGTGTCGACCAACATGAAGGAATTGCCGACGACGAAACAAACACCTTGCCGGTTTGACGGACGATTGTGGGGTGATGCCGTAAGCCTCCCCTGACAGCGAACAGTTGAAACTCTAGAGTTTCCTGCATAACGCAGGAGGGCGAATTTCACGCTCATCCGTATTTATCCATCTTTGAAATTTCTCCCCAATCGAACCAACCCCCGCCGTTGGTTACCAAGCCAATACTTGTCAGGCAGTCAATGCTGACCAACAATCGTTGTCGGGGACCATATGCAAGGCGCTTTAACGTTTGATGAAATTCAGAAGCTGGTTAAGGAAAACAACCGTTCCAAGGAATTTTCGGATGAGTTTGTGATTTGTCTGATCTGGAAAGAAACCAATTTCAACCCATCCCGTACCAACAGCCAAACCATCACAGGTTTGATGCAAATCAGTAAAGGTGCGGTGGACATGGTCAATAAACTGACACCCGCCGGCACGCACTTTGAGCATGCTGACATGCTCGACCCAGCGACCAACATTCAATGTGGCACCTTGTATCTCGACATCGCCAAAAATAAGCTGGGTGGCATTGATGCCAGTTTTGGTACCGGTAAGGGTTATTCGAAGTCGATTCACACCTGTGAGGCGTGCCTGAAAAGTGACACAGCCCACCCCATGGTGGCCCTCCACAAAATTCATCTGTGAGCCCGCAATGAAACCCTTGAAATGGCTGTTAATCTTGTTGTGTTTGTGGGCTGGTATTGCGGAAGCGGCAAGCCCCACTGCCGACTGGAATACATTCACCGCATGGTTGGGCAAGGCACCATCTACCCGGTTGGTGGGTCAGAAATCACTTCTGAGGCAGCCAGCAATTCAAGCTGCGCTGAAGCAGATCTTGCCAAAAGCAGAACAGGCTGCATTGGCCAGGTTCAAAGCCGAAGCACCGGTTGCTGAGGTGGAGGGCTTGCTGATTGTTGACCAATGCCTTCCGCACAATTGCCCGGCCGATATGGCCACCGTGGTGATTGACCCTGCCAACCAAACGGTTTGGGCAGGTTTTTTTACGCGGGAGGAAAATCGGGTCAGTACCCGTTGGTATGGCATGACGGATGATTATTCGGTGCTGCCTGAGGTTATTCGAAAGGGGTTTTTAGAACGGCATGGCGATTAGACGGACAATAATTGGACGTAATGAGGTGGCTATGTAAGAATCCTCCCGATCGTGAGGATTCCTTCCAATTCGTACTTTATTTCTTCACTTTCCGCCCAATCGTGAGGATTTTATGAAGGTCAAAATTGACCATCCCAGTGCTCTCGGTTCTATTACTAGGGCCTACCGAAATGCGCTACGTCCTTACCGACTCTGACATTGAATTCACCGCCATCCGTGCCCAAGGCCCCGGTGGCCAGCACGTCAACACGTCTGCAACAGCGATTCAGCTTCGCTTCAATGTTCATGCCTCTGGGTTGCCACTGACCGTGAAGGAAAGGCTGATCAACATCTCCGACAGTCGAATCACCAGTGAGGGTATGGTCGTCATCAAAGCGCAGGGCTCGCGCAGCCAAGAGGCCAATAAGCTTGAAGCTTTGGCAAGGCTTCGTGAGCTGATCGAGCAGGCCGAGCATGTGCCCCGCACCCGCCGCCCAACACGGCCAACCCTGGCTTCCAAGCGCCGCCGCTTGGAGGGCAAGTCCAAACGGGCCGAGGTGAAGTCGGGTCGGTCCAAGGTGGGGATTTAAGGTATTTGAATGAAGCAAATCATCATCACAACCCTGTTGTGTTCTGTCGGGCTATTGAACACACCCGCGCAGGCTTCTCCCAACTGTGTATTTGAAAGCAGTGGTATTTCAATCAGCACTGTTGCGCATTCCAGAAATGTCACACACTTCAAAACCATTCAGGCGCACAATCTGCACCTTGGTTTCTTGAAAGGCGTCGGTACCTTCCAGTTAAGTGAATACGCATGCAACCACCGTGGTGTGGAGCTGTTTGTTGTGGTGAATCCAAGCGCCTCAGGTCAGTCCGTGTCCAAGGTACTTAATAGCGTGTTGTCTATATTGCTCAAGCCAAGCGATCTTCACGTTGTTGAGCCCCAACTCAGCAGTTTGACCGAGCAGGACTTGGCTCAGCCCCGCAGTTTTCCCGGCATTGCTGAATTGCTGGGCTTTGATGAATTCAGTGTTCAGTGGGGTGAGGTCAATGGCGTGCCCCTATTGGTGCTGAAATCCTCGGCGAATTAATCTGTATCATGGAGCGATCAACATGCTCTGTACCCCGATGTGGAAACCAACATCTGAACAATCTGAAAAGCTCTTTGCCGAGCTGGGTCGTTGTGTATTCACCTACCAGGCGATTGAACTTCGTTTAAAGTTTTTATTGCCCCACATGATCATTCCTGGCACGGAGAATCACGCAAAGGGTGAGGGTATAGGCGATTGGCGTGTATACCTCGATTCCAAGGAAACCATGGGCATGCTGATGCAACGCCTGAAAGACCGCTCCGTTCTGCACGATGTACTCGCTCGGGATTGGACCCAATTGGTTGAGCAAAGAAACGAGGTCGTCCACCACTTCTTGGAACAACCCTTTGCAAAGCTGGAATCCGAGGCCGCCTTCAATGAGGCTATTCGGTTCCTTCAGGACCGACGAACTTTTGCTTCCACTTTGTTGAATACATTGCAGGCAATTTGTGTCGCATTTAGTTACTCATTGGAAATGACGAGTTTTCCGGATATGTTGTAAACAGCCATGTGTTCAAACGGGAAACGCCATGAAGACTTTCAGCACGACGCCCCACACCGACTACCAATTCAACACCCCCCAGCACAACCCGCTCAACCCAGCGGACATCGCCCGGGTGTTCGACTCATCGGGCATCAAGCGCCCCACCGACGACCTTCCCCGCATTGCCCGCATGTTTGCGGCACCTTGCCTGGTGGTGTCCGCCTGGCAAGCAGGGCAGTTGGTGGGTGTGGCCCGTGCGCTCACCGACCATGCCTATTGCTGTTACCTCTCCGACCTTGCCGTGTGCAAGCCGCAGCAAGGGCAGGGCATTGGCCGTGAGCTGATTCGCCAGGTGCAGGCCGCCATTGGCGACGAAGTCACACTGCTATTGCTGTCGGCGCCCGGTGCCATGTCGTATTACCCCACCGTGGGCTTTCAGCCTGCCCACAACGCCTTCATCATTCAACGCAAGCGCTAGTCCCGGTTTACATTCCCGGACACAATCCTCTCCGGCCACCCGTTTCGGCTTACACACAGCCGAACAAGCCCTCTTGAATGTGTAATATGTGGTGAATCCCCCAGTTCACGATTGCACATTTCAAGAAGAGCCTGCCATGGACATTCAAACCAGCATCGACAGCGGCCTGATGACCATCACCATCAACCGCCCCGAGCGCAAAAACTCCTTCACCAATGCCATGTACACCGCCATTGGCGACGCCTTTGCACAGGCCTCGCACAATGCAGCAGTGAAGGTGGTGTTGCTCAAAGGCCATGAGGACTGCTTTTCTGCCGGCAACGACCTCGGCGACTTCGTGAACAACCCGCCCAAAAATCTGGATGCGCCGGTGTTTCGCTTTTTGCGGTTAATTTCCGCCTTCCCCAAGCCCGTGGTGGCGCAGGTGCAGGGTGTGGCCGTGGGCATTGGCACCACCGTGCTGTTGCATTGCGACCTGGTGTACGCCGCCAGCAATGCCAAGTTTTCCATGCCGTTTACCAAGCTGGGCCTGTGCCCGGAAGCGTCCAGCAGCCTGTTGCTGCCGCAGTTGGCGGGCTACCAGAAAGCGGCTGAGCTGCTGTTGTTGGGCGACATGTTTACCGCGGCCAAAGCCTGCGAGTGCGGCATTGTGAGCTCAGTGCATGAGCCTGCCGACCTGGCTGCGCATGTACAGGGCCAAATCAAGAAACTGCTGGCCTTGCCCTTGAGCAGCCTGCTGACCAGCAAGCGCCTCATGAAGGGGGTCAACAAGGTGCCGGTGGCCGCCAAAATGGCCGAAGAAGGTGAGCTGTTCATCAACATGCTGAAGCAACCTGTGGCGCAAGAGGCCTTCAAGGCCTTTGCTGAAAAGCGCGCGCCCAACTTCGCGCAGTTTGAACAACATTCCAAATAAAAAACAACCCCAGGGCTTGCCATGACTGTTGCACTGTCTGAAATTCTTTCCGGCCGCCGTTTGGACGGCGACACGGTGACCTACACCGCCACCGACGATTGGGCCCAGGGCCGCACCATGTTCGGTGGCTTTTTGAGTGCACTGGCGGTGGTGGCCATGCGTGACACGCTGGGGCTGGACATGCCGCTGCGCGCACTGCAAACCAATTTTGTGGGCCCGGTGGCAGTGGGTGAGGTGCATTACAAAACCCGCCTGCTGCGCCAGGGCAAAAGCGTGAGCCAGGTGCATTGCGAAATTTACAGTGACGACACGCTGGCCGGCCTGGTGGTGGGTGTGTTTGGTGCTGCCCGAGAAACCCAGTTGCCCCTGCGCACGCCCACCCGCACGCCACTGCCCAAGGCGGTGGACGACATTCCTGCTTTGCCCTTCATTCCCAAAATCACGCCCAACTTTTTGCAGCATGTTGAAATGCGCTGGGCCGTGGGCAGCATTCCCTACATGGGCAACCCGTTCTGGGAAAGTGGCATCTACATCCGCGCCAAAGACGCGGGCATCAGCCCCGAGGTGTTAATTGTCATGTTGAGCGATGGCCCGCCCACGCCATGCCTGAGCCACTTCAAGGGCCCGGTCATGGCCAGCTCGGTATCATGGTCGCTGGAATTGCCGCCGTTGCCTGCAGGCAATCTGGAAGACGGTTGGTTTCAGATCGACATGGAAACCACCGCTGGCTCGGACGGCTATGTGAACCAAAGCGCCAAGCTGTGGACCCCGTCGGGCGAATTGGCCTCGCTGGGTTACCAGGTGGTGGCGGTTTACGGCTAAGTCTTCAAACGTTCCCTTATTGGGTTTCCATTTGCGCCAGGCTGGCCAGCAGGTCAGCAAAGCGCTCCCCCTGCACCAGCACATGGTTGCGCAACAGCGTGGCTGCCTTTTGTTCTTCATGGGCGGCCAGCGCATCCAGCACGCTTTGGTGCTCATCAAACGACTTTTGTAAACGGTTTTTAACCCGCAACTGCAGGCGCCGGTAGGGCCGCAGTTTGCGTTGCAGGGCAGCGGCTTCTTCGGTCAGGAAGGTGTTGCGGCTGCAGGTGTAAATCAGCCGGTGAAAATTCTCGTTGGCATAAAAGTAAGCATCGGTGTCGGTGCTGGCGGCCGCTTTGCGGCAGGCGTCGTGCGCTTCTTGCAGTTGGGCCAGCTCCTTGTCGTTGATGCGGCGCGCTGCCAGGCGGGCGCACATGGCTTCCAGCTCGGCCATCACTTCAAACATTTCAAAGAGGCGTTGGGGAGTAATTTGCACCACCACTGCGCCGCGCCGTGGGCGAATTTCCACCAAGCCTTCACCCGCCAGCATGGAAATGGCCTCGCGAATGGGTGTGCGGGACACCTCAAAACGCTCGGCCAGTTCGGCCTCATCCAGGTGGGTGCCGGGGCCCAACACACCCGTGGCGATGTCCTGTTCTATGCGCTCTCTCAACTCATCCGACAGCTTGCTCATGCTTCACCAAACCCAATGACCTGAATCGAGTCTACCCGAACTAGGGAAAACGAGGTGGTTTTTGTATACAAAAAGTGGTTCTAATTATACAAAACAACAAAAGCCTGAATAACAGGAATTTATTCAACCAAAAGAAATGAGGAGTGTGAGATGAGCATGGATCGTCGTGATTTCATGAAAATGGGCGCCGGCGCTGCATTGGGGGCTGCCATGGGTGGCTTGCCAACCTGGGCTTTGGCTCAGCAGGCTGGCCTGAAAATTTCCCACCAGTTCCCCGGTGGCACCCTGACCGACGGCGACTTCCGTGACCGCCTGTGCCGCCAGTTTGCCGCCGATGTCGAAAAGAAAACCGCCGGTGCGCTGAAGTGCGCCATCTACCCCGGTTCGTCGCTCATGAAAACCAACGCCCAGTTCTCAGCCCTGCGCAAGGGCGCGCTGGACATGTCGCTGGTGCCGCTCTCGTACGCAGGTGGTGAAGTGCCCGAGACCAACATCGGACTGATGCCTGCGCTGGTGCCCAGCTACGAAGTGGGCGCAGCGTGGAAAAATTCTGAAGCGGGCAAGCTGCTCACCAAAACCCTGGATGCCAAGGGCGTGATGATTGTGAGCTGGATTTGGCAAGCCGGTGGTGTGGCCAGCAAAAGCCGCGCGCTGGTGTCGCCCGAAGATTCCAAAGGCCTGAAGGTGCGCGGTGGCAGCCGCGAGATGGACATGGTGTTGAAGGCTGCGGGTGCGTCTGTCATTTCGCTGCCGTCCAATGAAATTTATGCCGCCATGCAAACCGGTGCCATGGATGCCGCCATGACTTCCTCCACCAGTTTCATGTCGTTCAAGCTGGAAGAAATCGCCAAGCACCTGACCTCGGGCCGCAACCGCACCTACTGGTTCATGCTGGAACCCTTGATGATTTCCAAAGAAGTGTTTGGCAAGCTGCCCAAAGCCCAGCAAGACGCCATCATGGAAGTGGGCGCTGCCATGGAAAAGTTTGGCATGGAGTCGGCCAAGGCCGATGACAAGGCTTGTGCGGATGTATACGCCAAGGCCGGTGCCAAGGTGTATGACATGGACGATGCCATCGTGAAAAAATGGCAGGCCATTGCACGCGACACCGCGTGGAAAGACTTCGCTGAGCGCAACGAGTCCTGCGAGGCGCTGATGAAAGCAGCGTTGAAGCTGATATGAGCCACGGGTTCGAGATGAAGCCGGCGCAAGTCGCCGAAATCGAACCCGGAATGCCCGCATTCCTCATGCCCTTGGCCCGCTTGATGTTGTGGGTCAACAAGGCCATGGTGATTGTGGGCATGCTCGGTTTGCTGGCTGCCTCCATCATTCTGACGTACAGCGTGGTGGGGCGTTTTCTGTTCAATTTGTCCACCGACTGGCAAGACGAAGCGGCGGTGTTTTGTCTGGTGGGTGCCACTTTCCTCACGGGCTCGTTTGTGCAGTCGCTGCGCGGCCACATTGGTATCGAGGCCGTTGCAGGCATATTGCCCAAGGGCGTGAACAAGTTCCGCTTCGCACTGATTGACCTGTTTTCGCTGGCGTTTTGTGCCTTCTTCACCTGGAAGTCATGGACCCTGTTCCATGAAGCCTGGGTGGACGGGCAGACCACATCGTCCACCTGGGCGCCGCCCCTGTGGATTCCTTACATTCTCATGTCACTGGGCATGACCCTCGTGAGTATCCAATTGGCACTTCAATCCGTTGCGCGCATTCGCGTGCTGTTCTTGGGGGCTGGCAAATGAGCATGGTCGCCCTTGGGCTGCTGTTCACAGCGGTCACCTTTTTCGTGATGTTCTCGGGCACGCCCATTTCGTTCGCGCTGGGCGGCGTGGCCATCATCTTCATGTACTTTTTCATGCCGGAAAGTTCGCTCGATACCGTGACGCAAAACGTGTATGAGGAAATGGCCAGCATCACATTGCTCTCCATCCCGTTGTTTATTTTGAAAGGCGCGGCGATTGGAAAAAGCAGGGCGGGGCAAGACTTGTACGCCGCCATGCATGTGTGGATGGCCAAAATTCCCGGCGGTTTGGGCATTGCCAACGTGTTTGCCTGTGCACTGTTTGCGGCCATGGCCGGTTCCAGCCCAGCCACTTGCTCGGCCATTGGCAGTGCCGGCATTCCCGAAATGCGCAAGCGGGGTTATTCGCCCGGTTTTGCAGCGGGCATTATTGCCGCGGGCGGCACCTTGGGCATTTTGTTGCCACCGTCCATCACCATGATTTTGTATGCGGTGGCCGCAGAACAATCACTGGGCCGCTTGTTCTTGGCGGGCATAGGCCCCGGCCTGTTGCTGGTGGGTTTGTTTGCCGCGTTTGCTGCATTTCAATACACCCGCGAGTACCGCAAGGCCAAGGCTGCATTCGAGGCCAACGGGCAAGAGTCGCCCCTGCTCCTGAAAGAGCAATTCACCCTGCGTGAAAAGTTCGAGATGATGCCGCGCGTGGGCCCCTTCGTGGTGCTGTTGATTGGTGTGATGATTGCCTTGTACGGCGGTTATGCCACGCCATCGGAGACGGCCGGTTTGGGCGCTTTGCTGGCCTTGGCGTTGATCGCCGTGGTGTATGGCGTGTGGCGCATCAAAGACGTCACCCCCATTTTGCAAAGCACCTTGAAAGAGTCGACCATGCTGATGTTCATCATCGGCATGTCGTTGCTGTTTTCGTATGTGATGAGCTACCTGCACATCAGCCAGTCGGCCGCGGAATGGATCGTCAGCCTGCATTTGTCCAAGTGGGTGTTGCTGGCCACCATTCTGTTCCTCGTGATTGTGCTGGGTTTTTTCCTGCCACCGGTCAGCATTATTTTGATGTTGTCGCCGATTGTGTTGCCACCTCTGAAGGCGGCGGGTTTCGACCTCATCTGGTTTGGCATTTTGATGACCATCGTGATGGAAACTGGCCTGATCCACCCACCAGTGGGCCTGAACATTTTTGTGATCAAAAACATCGCACCCGACATTCCATTGAAAGACATCATTTGGGGTGTGATGCCCTTTGTGGTGTTGATGTTGTTGGCGGTGCTGCTCATCTGCATGTTCCCTGGCATTGCCACCGCACTGCCCGATGCAGTCATGGGCCCTTTGGGTGGAGGCAACTGACATGGGCGGCCGCATGTGGAACACCCGTGAAACCCAGCGCCTGCAGCGCTTGAACAAAGCGGCACAGTTATTGGGCAGTGACCTGACCGGCAAGGTGCTGCCGCACCACCGCACAGTCGATTTGCTCAATGCCGTGTTGCAACCCTTCGATCGTGTTTGCCTGGAAGGCAACAACCAAAAGCAGGCCGACTTTTTGGCCAAAGCTTTGGTGCAAGTGGACCCGGCGCAGGTCAACAACCTGCACATGCTGCAATCGGTGTTGGCCTTGCCGCAGCACCTGGATGTGTTTGAACAAGGCATTGCCAAGCGTTTGGACTTTTCATTTTCCGGGCCACAAAGTGCGCGTTTGGCGAAGTTGGTGTCGTCGGGCCAACTGGAGGTGGGCGCCATCCACACCTACCTGGAGTTGTTTGGCCGTTACTTCATCGACCTCATTCCGAATGTGTCGCTGATTGCCGCGCACAGCGCCGATGCACAGGGCAACCTGTACACCGGCCCCAATACCGAAGACACGCCCGCCATTGTGGAGGCCACTGCCTTTTCGGGCGGTATTGTGATTGCCCAGGTGAATGAACTGGTGGACACCCTGCCGCGCATTGACGTGCCGGCCGACTGGGTGAGCTTTGTGGTGAAAGCACCCAAGCACCATTTCATCGAGCCACTGTTTACCCGCGACCCGGCACAAATTTCAGAAATACAGGTGCTGATGGCCATGATGGCCATCAAGGGCATTTATGCCCCGTACCAGGTGCAAAGCCTGAACCACGGCATTGGCTTTGACACCGCCGCCATTGAATTGCTCCTGCCCACGTATGGCGAGGAGCTGGGTTTGAAAGGCCAGATTTGCCAACACTGGGCCCTGAACCCACACCCGGCATTGATTCCCGCCATTGAAGCGGGCTGGGTGAAGTCTATCCACTCCTTTGGTTCTGAGCTGGGCATGGAAAATTACATCCGTGCCCGCTCAGACATTTTCTTCACAGGGCCGGACGGCAGCATGCGCAGCAATCGCGCATTCTGTCAGGCGGCAGGTCATTACGCCTGTGATCTTTTCATTGGTTCAACCCTGCAAATCGACCTGGATGGCAACAGCTCCACCGCCACACTGGGCCGAATTGCCGGGTTTGGTGGGGCACCCAACATGGGTTCAGACGCCCGCGGCCGTCGCCACTGCAGCCCTGCATGGCTGAAAGCTGGTGAACAAGCCCGCAACGGTTTGGGTGGTGCACGCGGTACACCGCGTGGGCAAAAGCTGGTGGTGCAAATGGTGGAAACATTCCGTGAGCACATGCAGCCCGCTTTCGTGGAAACGCTGGACGCCTGGCAACTGGCTGAGCAGGCCAAGATGGAACTGCCACCCATCATGATTTATGGCGAGGATGTGACCCACATTTTGACCGAAGAGGGCATTGCCAACCTGCTGTTGTGCCGCACAGATGAAGAGCGCGAGCAGGCCATTCGGGGTGTGGCGGGCTACACGCCGGTGGGCTTGGCGCGTGACCACCGCATGGTGGAAAACCTGCGGGACCGTGGTGTGATCCAGCGTCCGTCGGACCTGGGCATTGACCCTCGACAGGCCACACGCAATTTGTTGGCTGCACGCAGCATGCGGGATTTGGTGCGTGCATCGGATGGCTTGTACAGCCCGCCCCAACGTTTCAGAAATTGGTAAGGAGTGCGTGGCCATGGGACATGCAGTGGGTGTAGAACACCTGAATTTTTCGTTTGCAGGCACGCAGGCCTTTCAACCCAAACCCGACGCCCTGGTGGGTGTTGTGGGTTCGGGCAATCTGGAAGTGCTGGTGGAGCCCTGCGACAACACACATTGTGAATTCAACATTCACACCTCGGCACGGGGCTTTGCCCACATTTGGGAAGCCGTGTGTCGCGACTTTCACCGCAAGCACCCGTTGAAGGGCGTGCGCATCAGCATTCATGACATGGGTGCCACCCCGGCGGTGGTAAGCCTCCGACTGGAACAGGCCCTGGCGGAGGCTGGCGCATGAGCAACCTTCAGCAGTGGAGTTATGCCGAATGTTCGGCACGCGAGCGCCTGGCGGCCTTGGTGGATGCCGGCAGTTTTCGGGAATTTTTGCCGCCCAGTGCGCGGCAAACCAGTCCGCACCTGGAGCAGTTGGGTGTGCCGTGCTCGTTTGACGATGGCATCGCCGTGGGTGAAGCCACACTGGGCGGGCACCGCATTTTGGTGGCTGCGCAGGAAGGCGAATTCATGGGCGGTGGTGTGGGCGAAGTACACGGCGCCAAGCTCACCGGCCTGTTGCAACGTGCCTTGCGGGACAAACCCGCTGCGGTCGTGGTGCTGGCCGAGTCGGGTGGCGTGCGCCTGCACGAAGCCAATGCCGGGTTGATTGGTGTCTCGGAAGTGATGCGGGCGGTGCTCAACGTGCGGGCTGCAGGCATTCCGGTGATATTCGCCATTGGTGGTCGCAATGGCTGCTTCGGTGGCATGGGGATTGTGGCCCGTTGTGCGGACCACATCATCATGAGCGATGTCGGGCGCTTGGCCATGTCGGGCCCTGAGGTGATTGAGGCCTCGCATGGGGTGGAAGAATACGACGCGAAAGACAAGGCCTTGGTGTGGCGCAGCAGTGGTGGCAAGCACCGCTACCTGCTGGGCGATTGCGATGTGCTGGTGGACGATGAAGTTGCCGAGTTCAAGCAGGCTTTGCTGAACGCACTGCAAAACCAGGTGTCCAAGCCGCTCACATTGGAGGCCTTGGAACAGGAACATGCGCAGCTTCAGAACCGGGCTCATTTGGTGAGCCTGAAAATGGACCCTGTGGAGGTGTGGCGCTTGATGGGGTATGAAAACCCAGAGGGCATACCCGATGCGGAGGTGGCTGACGTGAGGGCTGCCGCAAACCACCAACGGAGGGCTTGAGGATGTTGTGGACCGATTTGACTCAAGCCCTGTTTGGCACGCAGCACAGCGTGACCCAGCAAGGCGATTTTTTGAGCGGGGAAGGCCAGTGCAATGGCCGTACCTGGACCGTGGTGGGCAGCACCAACCATGCCCCGATTGGTGTTGAACTGGCGCTGGCGCAGGCCCGCGTGGTGCTGGACACCATTCGACAAAAACCGGGACAACCCATTTTGCTGCTGATCGACACCCAAGGCCAGCAATTGCGCCACCGGGATGAGGTGTTGGGCATTAACCGCGCCATGGCGCACCTGGGTTGCTGCATCGACTTTGCGCGCCGCCAGGGCCATGTGGTGTTGGGTTTGGTTTATGACCAGGCGCTCTCCGGTGGTTTCATCACCTCCGGCCTCATAGCCGATGCCTGTCACGCATTGCCCGAAGCAGAAATCCGCGTCATGCGTATCCCTGCCATGTCGCGGGTCACCAAAATTTCGGAAGACCGTTTGGTGGAACTGTCCAAGGACAACCCAGTGTTTGCACCCGGTGTGAACAATTATGTGCGGATGGGTGGTGTTCAGTCACTGTGGACGGGTGACTTGAAAGCCTGCCTGGATGAAGCGTTTCAAGCCGCGGTAAACAGCAACCGCCAACAGGATTCCCGCCCATTGCTGGGCAAGGAGCGGGGTGGACGGACCAAAGCGCACGACATTGCCCATGCTGTGGCAGGGGCGTAACCGGCCAGCTTTTCAACGGACTGCAACCTCGGTTGCAGTGCCGTTTCACCGTCAGCAATTGGTTCGGGCTCATCCGGACCAATGGTTGGCCTGGGCTCGACAGGCTGCGCAGCCGGCACTGCGCAGTCTGCTCGATCACTGGGCAGAGAACAACTTTCCCCTGATCGTGGGGCGACAAACCAGTGAGGAACGGCCTCTTCAGGTGCTTCGTTTGGGGCTGCCGGCCCCAGCGCGTTTTCACCACCGCAAGGAAAGCCTGTACGCCCCAGCGGCGCAATTGACGATTGGCGATCCGCTGCCAGCGTTGGACACTCTGGCGGCCAGCTTGGCCGATGCACCTTTGTTGCGGCTATCCAAAGGGTTGCACCACCTGGACGCCCCTGCCCAGGTGTATGGCAGCTTGGCCTGGGAGTTGATCACGGGCGAGGCCTACCGCAAGCCCGATTCTGACCTGGATGTGTTGATCCAGGTGGAAGACATTGCGCATGCCGACCAGGTGGTTGACCTGCTGGAAGACGAGCAGAGTACCTTGCCGTACCGGCTGGATGGCGAGCTGGAGTTTCCCGGCCATTTGCAGATGGCCTGGCGTGAATGGAAGGCCCTGCGCGAGGGCCGCACCGAGCGTATTTTGGTGAAATCCCTCACGCGGTGCGAGCTGATGCCATTGGAGGAATTGATGTCATGGGCCTGAACAAACTGCCCAGTACCCAGGCCAAAGCGCAAAGCCCGGCAAAGCTGGCGGCCCGTGCATGTGTTGCCCTCTATCAGGAATTGGCCCTGTACCCCAAGCCCGGCTTGGTGTCATTCATTGACAATGGCAGCCACCGGGACATGACTGCACAAACCTTCCTGCGCAGCATTCATGCCTTGCGGCCATACTTTGCCGACATGGCCGAGTTGGGCTCACAACTCGCATCTTTCAGAAAACTGCAGGACAGGGGCATACAGGCTGAAGCCGACATGCTGAAAGCCACCGGGGGCATCAACACCCATCGGGGCGCAATTTTCATGTTGGGTTTGTTGTGCGCCAGTGCCGGCTTGCTTCAGGCTCGTGGCGTGAGCCTGAGTGCAAACAACCTTCGGGAGAGTCTGCAGATGGCCTGGGGCGACGACCTGTTGCAGAAATCCCGCCAGGTGCGCAACACCCGGGGCTGGTTGCTCAGCCGGCAACATGGCCTGCGCAGCGCTGCTGAAGAGGCGGCATTGGGCCTGCCCTGTGTGTTTGAGGTTGGGCTACCTGCCTTGCAGCAAGCTCGCCAGCTCCAGCCCTGTGCCCACGAACAGCAGCGCACGGTGTTTTTGACCTTGCTGGGGCATGTTGACGACACCAACCTGGTGAACCGGGGTGGCATGGCAGGCCTTCAATTTGCGCGGGAGTCGGCCCGAATGGCCTTGCTGGGCCTGCAGCCTGGCGCATCGGTTGAGCCTGTGTTGGCAGTGCTGCACACCGCTTTTGTACAGCGCAATTTGTCGCCGGGCGGATGTGCCGATGCCTTGGCTGCCACGTTGTGGGTGGATGCCGTCTGCGGAGGCCGGCCATGACACTGGCGGTGGTTTTTTCAGGGCAGGGCATGCAAAGTGCCAGCATGCTACGCTGGTTGCCCGACGACGTCTTGTCCAGCCAATGGCGAACCAACGATGCACAAAGCCCCACACTGTTCAGCAATGCCGTGGCTCAACCCCTGCTGGTGCGTGTGGGTTTGCAGGCCTGGAACCTGTTGAAACCGCATTGCCCACAGCCATTGGCTTACGCCGGTTACAGCGTGGGTGAGCTCAGTGCCTTTGCTGCTGCGGGCAGTTTGACCGAGGCCGATGCGTTGCGCTTGGCCCCCCAACGCGCTGCGCTGATGGATGCGGCTGGGCAAAAATACCCAGGGGGCTTGCTGGCCATCAGCCATTACAGCGCCACTTTGCTGGCGGACCTCCAAACCCGATATGCCGTGGAATTGTCCATTCGCACGGGTGTGGACACTGCCCTGCTGGGTGTGCCCCGTTCGCAATTGGCCAGTTTGGCTGCAGAGTTGCAAAGCCGGGGCATGACTGCACGGCCATTGGCGGTGTCGGTGGCCTCGCACACCACGATGATGGAGCCTGCCCGTGCGGCTTTCGAACAGGTGCTGACCACAGTTGACTTTCAAGCACCCCACACCGCACTGTTTTGCAATGCCGATGGCGCCACGGTGCGCACGCCCGAGCGCGCCCGCTGGGCTCTGGCGCACCAATTGAGCCACACGGTGCAGTGGCTGGACTGCATGCAGGGGCTGTACGAACGGGGCGTGCGCTGCTTGCTGGAGATTGGTCCCTGCAAGGGTTTGTCCACCATGTGGCAGCAAAACTTTGAGGGTGTTCATGCCCGCTCGGTGGACGAGTTCAGTCAGCAGTCCGCCATCATCGATTGGGTTCACCGACACGCGGAATAGCATTTGGTGCTAGCATGCATCAGCGCCTTCCTTCGCAGTCTGGAGATCCCCGCATGTTGTTCCGCTCAGCCGCAGTCTGTTCATTCCTCATCCCCCTGGCATTGTGGGCCGCAGCAGGCCCCTCGCAGGCACAGGTCAAGGCCCCGGCCAGCAACACATTGCCCACGTTCACCGCCTACACCGTGACCCCGGTGGCCGACAACCTCGAAAACCCATGGTCGCTGGCCTTTCTGCCCGATGGTCGGCAGCTGGTTACTGAACGATCAGGGCGCTTGCGCATCATCAATGCCCAAGGCCAGTTGCAAGCGTCACCGGTGGCGGGCTTGCCTGCTGTGTTGGTGGCCGGGCAAGGCGGCCTGTTCGATGTGGTGCCTGCACCTGATTTTTCCAAAACCCAGCAACTGTTGATCAGCTATGCCTGTGGCACTCGACAAGCCAACCACACCTGTCTGGCCAGCGCCCGTTTGCAAGGCAATGCATTGACCGATGTGAAAGAGATTTTTCGCAGCCAACCTGCCAAAGCAGGGGGTGCGCACTTTGGTGGGCGAGTGGCTTTTTTACCCGATGGCACGCTGGTGATGACCTTGGGTGACGGATACGATTACCGCGACAAAGCCCAAGACCTGTCCACCCATTTTGGCAAAACCGTGCGCCTGAACCGCGATGGTAGCGTGCCCGCTGACAATCCGTTTGCCAACAGAGCCGACGCCCGGCCCGAGATTTACACCTGGGGTCACCGCAATGTGCAGGGCCTGGTGTGGGATGGGGCCAGCAAACGCCTGTTGGCCCATGAACATGGCGCGCGCGGTGGCGACGAACTCAACCTGCTGAAGGCCGGGGCCAATTATGGCTGGCCACTGGCCACCTATGGCATCGACTACAGCGGAGCCATCATCAGCCCCAACACGGCCGTGGATGGCACCGAGCAACCCCAGTTGTATTGGAATCCATCCATCGCCCCTTCAGGCATGGCGGTGTACAACGGTGGTCTTTTTCCCGCCTGGCAAGGCAGTGTGCTGGTGGGTGCATTGTCGCATCGCATGGTGCAGCGCATTCAATGGCGCAACGGCCAACCCGTGGTTGTGGAGGGCTTGTTTCGTGAACTCAATGAACGCATTCGCGATGTAAAAACCGGGCCCGATGGCGCGGTGTATTTGCTGACAGACCAACCGCAGGGGCGCGTGCTGAAGGTGACGCCTTCATTCTCCAAAACCATGTTGCCCAAGGACCACCCACTGGTTGGGGCCTGGCGCATTGATGTACCGGGCACCAGCTGTTACGAGATTTACGACATGCGGGCTGACGGCACCCTGCGTGTGGTCAGTGGCGCCCAACAGGCCGATGCAGAATTTTCATTGGCAAAAAAGCCGGAAGGTGAGGGCTTTTACAAATGGACCAACAAAATCACGAACCACAACCAACAGCCCGACTGCATGGGCACGGTGATGCAAACCGGGCATGAGGCCACGTTTTACATCACCTTCCACAGCACAGGTGACCAGTTCCTGCTGTGTGAACAGGCCAATTTGTCGGCATGTTTTGGTCCGTTTGTGCGCCAGCCTTCCATTTAAGCGCTGGGCTAGCGCGGTTTGGCCTTTAATGCACCCGCACTGGCCGTTTTGGCATGTCCCAGCAAAAAGCTGTAGCTGCTGCCAAAAGCACCGCCCCCTGCTGCACTGGCATTGGTGTGGCAACCCAGGCAACTCATGTTGGGCACCTGCAAATAGGTTTCCAGCACCGGGTTCATCAAGGTGTTGGTGTTGGGGCTGC
Source organism: Limnobacter sp. (assembly GCF_036405155.1). Lineage (GTDB taxonomy): Bacteria > Pseudomonadota > Gammaproteobacteria > Burkholderiales > Burkholderiaceae_B > Limnobacter. The sequence goes on from NZ_DASWYD010000007.1 coordinate 128,859, forward strand.
CGTTGGGCAGCGGCACCGTCATGCCCGCCTTGTTGATGGGCTGCCCAGAGGTGGGCCACTGCACATTGATGAGTTGGTAAAACTGCCAGGGTGACTGCGGATTTTGACTGACGATGGCCTGCTGCATGGCCTGGTTGACGGCTTGCGCAGCTGATGTGGTGCCAAACACCTGCACCACTTGCGTGGGTGTGTTGCCCTGGCCTTGCGTGTTGACCGGGCACTGCGGGCAATTCACGTTGTAAAAGCTGTAAGTACCGGTGGGCGTGCTGCCTTGCAAGGGGGCATTGTCCACCTGCTGGAAGGTGGCCCAAAAGCCTTGCTCAAACGTGCTGTTGTCGGGCATCACCAAGACATGCAAGCCCACCAGCCCCACGGTCACCGGGGTGCTTTGCCCAGGCAGCAACGCCTGGGCCGTGTGGAATCGCACCGGTTTGGCCGCCAATTCTGCGGCGCTCAACACCTTCCAGGCTGGTTTCACTTCCACCGCGTTGGTGGGCAATTCAATGCCTGTTGATTTGGCAAAGGCGTTTTGGGCGTTGGCCTCATACAGTGTGTTGTTTACGATGTAGTTGAACTCGGTCTGGTTCATCAACATTTCGTAGTACACGGTTTGCCCATTCTGATCCACCAGCACGCCGCCACCAGCTTGCTGCGTTTCAGTCAGGTTGGCCGCTTCCCCACTGTTGAAAGCCCTGAACTTTTTGCTGGTGCTGTTCAGTACCCGCACATTGGGCAAGGGCTTCTTCAGGCCTCGGGCTGAAAACAAGGCCAGTTGTGCCTTTGCATTGCCCCACGGGGCTGGTTTTGCGCCATGGGGTAGAAACACCGTGTTGTGTGGGCGGAAGGTTTCCCACACGGTGGGGTTGTTGCTCCCGTAGCTGGCATTCGGGTCGGGTTGCCCTGCTTGGCCAGCCAGCGCTGGCCAGGTGAGGTAGACAAAGGTCTGCCACATAAAGCAGTTCACCGCACCGTCACTTTGTGGAAAGTTCGGGCTGGGCAGTATGGGATGCAGCACCGGTGTTGGTACAAACGGGCTGCCACACACATTGCCACCGGCATGGGCGGCGCCTGCGCCTGTCAGTCCCAGCAACAGCACGGCAGTGGAAGACAGGCTCACGGCATGAGCCTGAATGTTTTTCACGGTCAGTCGACGAATCGGCATGTGCTGTCTCCTCAGGCTCGGCCTTTCAGCACGCTGGGTTTCAGGCGTTGCTGATTGTTCAAACCGCTGCCCAGGCTGCTGACCACGGTGAGCAAGCCGATGGCGGCCTGCTGCGTGCTGGCCATGCCAGGCACCTGTGCCAAGATGGTGCGGTCACCCAGCACCGCATTGGGCGCGGTGGTGATGCTGACCAGGTACACCGTCATGCCGGCCACATCTTGCGTGCCGGTGATGGCAATTTTCACGTCGCCTTCGGGCACCGTGAACACGGCACCGTCGGGCGCGTCACCCGTGTTCAGCAATAGGGCCACATTGTTGCGGGTGCTGCCCGGTGTCACCGGAAAAGCCAGAATGGGCACCGACAGGGGAAGCTCATTCATGTTCTGTTCCAGCGCGCGGTAGGCCGCGAAGGTGGGCGCATCTTGCAGGGCAGACACGCTGGGGCTGGGGTTGGTGCTGGCCACGGTGCAACTCACCGGGGTTTGGCTCACCCCGCTGTTGCCAAACACGGTGGCCATCAGGGCCATGTCAAAGGTGTTGGCAATTTGTGAGGCCCATAGAATCGGCTTGCCGTTGATGGTGATGTCGCTCACGGTGTAGCCCAATTCACTGGGCACACTGAAGGTGGCGTGCAGAATGCGGTCAATGTCGCCGCTAACAGTGGGGTTGGCCAGTCGGCCACGCACCACTGTCCAGAACTTGGAGGCTGGTGTGCCATCGGGCGTTTTGTAGGCGCTGAAATCCGGGCTCTGCATGTACAGGCCGGGCGGGTTGGTCAGTGTGGCGCGCACCTCGGTCAACTTGGGGTTGTAGTTCACATACTGGTTCACGGACTGACCAATCGTGGGGTCGCTGTGGCGGCCAATTTTGCCGTAGCGCGCACAGCACACCAGTTGTGCAGCCGATTTGACCGGTTCGCCATTCACGCTGCGGGGCATGGTGGCAGCGGCTGCCAGGTCATATTCAGCGCCCAGGGTGTTGGGCGAGCTGGTCAGGTGTACAGCCCCACCGGCAGTGTCGGTGCTCACCGTGCCGGCATTCCATTTGTTCAAGGGGTTGTAGGCAGGTTGCCCGGTCACCGGGTCAGTAACCCCGGGCAGGCAGAGGTCTTGCAGTTGCACATTCGGGCTCACCAGTTGCTGGTACAGGCTCAGCACTTGAGCCGGGCTCACCTGCCACAGGGTGAACCAGTATTCGGGGTTTTCGCAGGTGAACATCACCTGGGTGATTTTGCCCAGCTCATTTCGGCGCACGCTCCATTCACAGTATTCGTCTTGCCAGCCCCGTGGTCCAGTGGGTGGGTAGGGAATGGGTGCGATGGTGTTGCCCGAGCACAGGTCGGTGGTCACCGGTTTTGGCACGCCTTGGTCGGCCCATTGAAACCAGCTGCCCGAATCGTTGGGGAACAGCGCAGAAATACGCCCGGGAAATGCGCTCCAGGGTATGCCGACACTCACCGCAGAGGTGGGTGTGTCAAGGGTCAGCGGATTGTAGAAGGCTGGACGCGGTCCGTAATTCACCAGGTCCCAAACATCACCCAACAGCGCCGCATTCACCCAGCGGTTCACATTCCCGTTCCAGGCGGCATTCATGGCCTGTTGCAGGGTGGGGTTGTCTGGAAAATCTTGAACATTGGCAGGGGTGGAAAACTGTTCCAGCAAGGGCATGGTGGCCTCCTCAGACGGTCTTGGGTGATGATGGCCAGCGGGTGATGCCTGGCTCAACCATTCGAGCACGCAAGCGGTGTGGCCCATGTGACAGGCCCACAATGTTTCGAAGTGTTACTTCGGTCTGTTTTGGCTTGTAATGCGGGTTTACAGCGTGTTTTACTTTATGGAAAACGAGCATTGTGAAGGCTCGTGTGTCTGAAGATACTAAGGCACCGGTGAGCAGTTGGCCCACGGGCCATTTGCGTCACCACACAACAAAAAAACACATTCAAAGCAGTACCAAAGGAGGCTTACCGTGAAAACTTCGTTCAAGGCCCTGGTTGCGGCCGCAACCATTGGCGTCTTCAGCATGGGCGCATTCAGCACCGCCCACGCCAACGACCCGTACCCCAGTAAACCCATCACCATGCTGGTGCCCTTTGCAGCCGGTGGACCCACTGACACCGTGGCGCGTTTGTTGGGCCAGTCCATGTCCAAAGACTTGGGCCAGCAGGTGATTGTTGAAAACGTGGGTGGTGCCGGTGGCACCCTGGGGGCAGGCCGTGCGGCCAAATCGCCCAACGATGGCTACACCATATTCCTGCACCACATTGGCCACTCCACTGCACCGTCGTTGTACCGCAAGCTGAGCTACAAGCCGGTGGACGATTTTGAGTTCATTGGTTTGGTGACCGATGTGCCCATGACCATCGTTGCACGCGGCGACTTCCCGGCAAAAAACATGCAGGAATTTTTGGCCTACGTCAAAGCCAACAAAGACAAGGTGACCTATGCCAATGCGGGCATTGGTTCGGCCTCGCACCTGTGTGGCATGCTGTTCATGACCGCCATCCAGACGGACCTCACCACCGTGCCCTACAAAGGCACAGGCCCCGCCATGAACGACCTTCTCGGTGGTCAGGTGGACTTTATGTGCGACCAGACCACCAACACCACCAGCCAGATCAAGGGCGGAAAAATCAAGGCCTTTGCCGTGACCACCAAAACCAAGGTGCCATCACTGCCTGACCTGCCCACGCTAGACAAGTCTGGACTGCCCGGTTTTGAAGTGGCGGTGTGGCATGGTTTGTACGCACCCAAAGGCACGCCCAAACCCGTGATTGATCGCTTGGTGAAGTCATTGCAACTGGCGTTGAAAGACCCCACCGTGATCGCCCGCATGGCCGACTTGGGCACCGAGCCGGTGGATGCCAAGCGCGCCACACCCGAGGCCCTGAAAAAGCACCTCGAGTCTGAAATTGCCCGCTGGTCGCCCATCATTGCCAAAGCCGGCCAGTACGCCGACTAAACCTCCACAGCCCTTACCGGAATACACACATGCCCAAAAATCTTCGGGATTTCTGGTCGGGGCTGCTGTACCTGCTGGTGGGTGCAGCAGCCGTTTGGCTGGGTGACGATTACCCCATGGGCACAGCCGTGCGCATGGGCCCAGGCTATTTCCCCATTGTGCTGGGTTACCTGTTGGCGGGCATTGGTCTGCTGTGCGTGCTGCGCGCGTTCGTGCAGGCAGGCGACCCGCTGGAAGGCTTTGCATGGACCAAGGTGGCCTGGGTCACGGTGGCCGTGACCGCGTTTGGATTGATTGTTCAAGGCGCAGGCCTGGCCGCAGCGGTGGCTGCGGTGGTGGTGCTGTCTGCTTTGGCCAGTCGGCACTTCAGCTGGAAGTGGAGTGTGGGCATTGCGGTGGGCTCCGCCGTGTTCTGTGCACTGGTGTTTGTGAAAGGCTTGGGCATTCCCATGCCCGTGATTGGACCGTGGTTGGGGGGCGCGTAAATGGAATTGCTCAACAACCTCAGCATTGGTCTGGAAGCGGCATTCACGCTCTCCAACCTGGCCTATTGTTTGGCGGGTGTTTTTTTGGGCACGCTGATCGGTGTGTTGCCGGGCTTGGGGCCAGTGGCCACCATCGCCATGCTGCTGCCCATGACATTCACGCTGCCGCCGGTGTCGGCCCTCATCATGCTGGCGGGCATTTATTACGGCGCGCAGTATGGCGGGTCCACCACGGCCATTCTGGTCAATTTGCCGGGGGAGTCCTCGTCGGTGGTGACGGCACTGGACGGCTACCAAATGGCCCGGCAAGGCAAGGCGGGCAAGGCACTGGCCACAGCAGCCATCGGCTCGTTTGTGGCGGGCACGTTTGCCACGCTGCTGCTGGCACTGTTTGCGCCGCCGTTGGCAGACCTTGCATTGAAGTTTGGCCCGGCCGAGTACTTTTCCCTCATGGTGATGGGTTTGGTGGCCTCGGTGGTGCTGGCCCACGGCTCCTTGCTGCAAGCCTTCGGCATGATTGTGCTGGGCCTGTTGCTGGGCATGGTGGGCACGGATGTGAACTCCGGCATGGAACGCTACACCTTCGATTCGCCCTACATGGCCGAAGGCATTGGTTTTGTGGTGCTGGCCATGGGCATGTTTGGCCTGGGCGAAATCATCAAGAACCTTGAAGAGGAACATTTGCGCAGTTCTTCGATCACCAAGGTCAGTGGGCTGATGCCAACCCGGGAAGACTTGAAGCGCATTTTCTGGCCGATTGTGCGGGGCACCGGCCTGGGTTCGGTGTTGGGCATTTTGCCCGGCGGCGGTGCCATGCTGGCTTCGTTTGCGGCTTACTCCATCGAGAAGAAGGTGAGCCCCAACGCGCACGAGTTTGGCAAAGGCGCCATTGAAGGCGTGGCCGCGCCCGAGTCTGCCAACAATGCGGGTGCGCAAACCTCGTTTATTCCCTTGCTCACGCTGGGCATTCCATCCAACCCGGTGATGGCCCTCATGGTCGGTGCCATGATCATTCAGGGCATCACGCCCGGGCCCTCGGTGATGATGGAGCAACCCCAATTGTTTTGGGGCATCATCGTCTCGATGTGGATCGGCAACCTGTTCCTGATTGTGCTCAACCTGCCGCTCATCGGCATGTGGGTGAAAATGATCACGGTGCCGTATCACCACCTGTTCCCGGTTATTTTGGTGTTTTGCTGCATTGGGGTGTTCAGTCTCAACAACCGGGTGTTTGACGTGTACCTCATGGCCGGTTTCGGTGTGCTGGGGTATGTGTTCACCAAACTACGCTGCGAGCCAGCACCCATGCTGTTGGGTTTCATTCTTGGCCCCATGATGGAAGAGTACCTGCGCCGGGCGCTGTTGTTGTCGCGCGGTGATTTCACTGTGTTGGTGACCCGGCCCATCAGCGCCACCATGCTGGCCATTGCGGTGGTGGCCTTGGTGGTGGTGTTGGCGCCCTCGGTGCGTGCCAAACGGGAAGAGGCGTTTCAGGAGGATTGAGGTAGGGGGCGGCGAGTGTCGTGTATTGTTTTGAAATGTGTTGTATTATCTGCCCAGTAGTTCTAGCAGCACATGGATGCATTCATGGATTTTGCCCCCGCCCTTGATCCGGCTCAGGCCGGTGATTCCAAGCTCGACCCCAACCAGGTCGTACCGCTTTACCATCAGATTTATCTCATCCTGCGCGAGCAGATCATTGAAGGTCACTACGACACCAAACCCCTGCCGGGCGAGTTGGTGCTGGCCGAGCAATTCAATGTGTCGCGCGTGACCATGCGCCGCGCCCTGCAGGATTTGGTCAAGGAAGGGCTGGTGGCCCGTGGTCGCGGCAAAGGCACCTTCGTGAAACCCCGTTCCGAGGCCCGCAGCCATTCATTGGGCCAAAGCCAGTTGCTCAGCGCCTCGGCCATGCGCCTGCAGGCCAGTGGCGACTCTTCCGACCTGCAACTCATCACCTCCAAACGCATCATCCCGCCGCCCGACATTGCCACACTGTTGCACTTGCCCAGCGACGCGATTGTTGAAAAGTTGATCCGCATTCGTGAGCTGAACGGCCAACCCGTGGCTCACCTCACGAGCTTCATTCCGCAGGACTTGTCGGGCCGCCTGTGCCGCCGCCGTTTGCGGGAATTCCCAATTTTGGTGTTGCTGGAAGAGGCTGGCGTGAAAGTGGCCAAGGCCCGTCAAACCATTTCAGCCCGACTGGCCGATGCCTCGGTGGCCTACGCGCTGGGTGTGCCGGTGGGCGCGCCCTTGCTGGCCATTTCCCGTGTGGCCTACGACGAAACCGGCCGCCCAGTGCAGGTGTTGAAAGGCCTGTACCGCCCCGACCGCTACGACTACCGCATTGAGCTGTCGCGCAAGCAGGTGAAGGGGCAAAGCTCGTGGCAACACGTGAACGAGGTGGAGTTTGCGTTTGAAATGCACCAGCAGGACATGACGCATTTCTGAGCATTTTTACTTCAAAGGCTCGACCGGGCGCGGGTTGCGGTGTTCATCCACCGCCACATAGGTGATGTAAGCCTCGGTCACTTTGGCCACATTGTCGGGTTGCAGGCGGCGCTGCGCATACACCTCCACCCGCACCCGCATCGATGTTCGCCCCACCTTGTCCACATCGGCGTAAAAGCTGCACAGGTCGCCCACAAACACGGGTTCCTTGAAGATGAACTCGTTCACCGCCACCGTGACCACCCGCCCCTTGGCATGGGCGACTGCCGGTACTGAACCGGCCAGGTCAACCTGCGACATGATCCAGCCGCCAAACACATCGCCGGCAGCGTTGGAGTCTTTGGGCATGGGAATCACGCGGATCGTGGGTTCCCGGTCAACGGGCAGCATTGGGGTGGTTGGGTTCATGGTCGTGTCCTTCAGGATTTTGGCCCGCCGTGGTTTTCATCCAGGGCGTTTTTGGCCATCTGGTCAATCATCTGTGGAAAGAATGGCTTTAGCCTCAAGCCCAAACGGGCCTTGCTGGTCATCACCCATTCCCGCTTGCGGTCTTCCATGGCTTGCACCATTTCATCCACGCATTCATCCACGGTCATGGCACCGGTCTCTGTCAGGCCTGAAATGCCCGCCCGCTGCCCTTCGGCATTCAGTCCATTGCGGCGAATCTCCGTGTCCACCACGCCGGGGAAAATACCACACACGTCCACCCCGGTGTCCATCAACTCAATGCGCAGGGCTTCCATGAAGCCACTCATGGCAAATTTGCTGGTGCAATAGGTGGTGCGCGCAGGCACGCCTGTTTTGCCGGCCAAGCTGGAAACGCCCACAATCAAACCATCCCGCACTTTCAAGTGGGGCAGGGCTTTGTGGGTAATCCAGATCATGCTCATCACATTGGTGCGGAACAGTTTTTCGTAGGTGCTGAGGTCGGTGATGTCCTCAAACCAGGCGTGCATGGAAATGCCGGCATTGTTCACCACAATGTCGATGACACCAAACATCTTGATGGTTTCCTCCACCAGTGCTTCGCATTGGGCCTGGTCGCTCACGTCGCAGGCCACCGCGTGGGCGCGGCCACCGTTGGCATTGATGTGTGCTGCCACTTCTTTCAATTTCTCGATTCGACGGGCTGCAATCACCACGGTGTTGCCCGGCCCCAGCCGCTTGGCCAATGCCTCGCCAATGCCTTCCGATGCCCCGGTGATGATGATGACCTTGTCGTTGATCCAGCTCATGTGCGTTGTCCCCTGTGGTGTTTCACCCCGAGCACTGCCAGACCGTGGCCGGTGGTAGCATGGGGTGATGTTTTTTTCTTGCTGAAGAAGTATCGCATGCGCCGACACGCCGCGGGTGACCCCGCCCCCACAGCCCGCCCCCGCAAACGCACCGACTGGGGCACCGTGCAACAACTGTGGCCTTACATGTGGGCCTACAAATGGCGGGTGGTGTTGGCCATTGCCTGCCTGGTGGGGGCCAAGGTGGCCAACGTGGGTGTGCCCCTGGTGCTGAAAAAGCTGATTGATGGTTTAACACCGTTGTTGAACAGTCAGGCCGCTTTGGCCGCCGCCGCCATGCCACTGGCGCTGCTGTTGGCCTATGGTGCCTTGCGCCTGTCCACCACCGTGTTCACCGAGTTGCGTGAATTGCTGTTTGCCCGCGTGACACAAAATGCGGTGCGGGCCATCGCCATTCAGGTGTTCGACTACCTGCATGCGCTCAGCCTGCGCTTCCATTTGAACCGGCAAACCGGTGGGGTAACTCGGGACATTGAACGTGGCTCACGCGCCATTTCCAGCCTGGTGAGCTACACGCTCTACAGCATTTTGCCCACGCTGATTGAAATCGTGTTGGTGGTGGGTTATCTGTTCCTGAATTACGAGATCTGGTTCTCGGTCATCACGGCCACAGCGCTGGTGTTCTACATCGTCTTCACCGTCAAAATCACCGAGTGGCGTTTGCAGTTTCGCCGCAACATGAACGAGCTGGATTCCAAGGCCAATGTGCGCGCAGTCGACTCGCTCATCAATTACGAAACCGTGAAGTACTTCGGCAACGAGCGTTTTGAAAGCGACCGCTACAACAAGTCCATGACCGCTTGGCAGGAGGCGGCGATTGCCTCGCAGAAGTCCCTCTCGTTGCTGAACACTGGGCAAAGCGCCATCATCGCGCTGGCGGTCACCGCCGTGCTGTGGCGCGCAACTTTGGGTGTGCTCAATGGCAGCATGACCCTGGGCGACCTGGTGCTGGTCAATGCCTTCATGATTCAGCTCTACATTCCACTGAATTTTCTCGGCGTCATATACCGGGAAATCAAACAGTCGCTGGCCGACATTGAACGCATGTTTGGCCTGCTGGATGAGCATCAGGAAGTACAGGACAAACCTGGTGCACCCGAATTGAAAGTGCAGGGTGGAGCGATTGAGTTTCGCAACGTGAGCTTTGCCTACGATGAGCGGCGGACCGTTATCAAGGGATTGAGTTTTACTGTACCCGCCGGGCAAACTGTGGCGGTGGTGGGCCACAGTGGTGCGGGCAAATCCACACTGTCCCGCTTGCTGTACCGCTTCTATGAGGTCAGTGAGGGCGATATCCGCATTGACGGGCAGGACATTCGTGAGGTTCAGCAAGTGAGCCTGCGAAAAAGCATCGGCATTGTGCCGCAGGACACGGTGCTCTTCAACGACACCATTGCCTACAACATTGCCTACGGGCGCCCGGGCGCCACGCAAGCCGATGTGGAGCGCGCCGCCAAAGCCGCGCACATTCACCACTTCATTGAAACGCTGCCCGATGGCTACCAAACCCCGGTGGGCGAGCGGGGCCTGAAGCTTTCGGGCGGCGAAAAACAGCGGGTGGCCATTGCCCGTACCATTTTGAAAAATCCGGCCATCCTGATTTTTGACGAGGCCACTTCGGCGCTGGACTCTCACTCCGAGCAGGCCATTCAGCAGGAACTGCGGGAACTCTCTCGCAACCGGACCACACTGATCATCGCGCACCGTTTGTCGACCATTGTGCATGCTGATCAAATTCTGGTGATGAACCAGGGTGAGTTGATTGAGCGTGGCAGCCACCAAGAACTGCTTGACAAAGGGGGCGTGTACGCCCGAATGTGGGCAACTCAACAGCACCAGCAGCTGGAATTGTCCGACGATGGAAACCAAATGGCTTGAAGACTTTATCACCCTGGCGCAGACCAAGAATTTTTCCAAGGCGGCCAACCTGCGGTGTGTGACGCAACCTGCTTTTTCAAGGCGTATTCAGGCCCTGGAAGGCTGGCTGGGTTGTGAGTTGATTGACCGGGGCGCCTACCCCACACGGCTGAGCGCCCAAGGCGAAGTGTTTTATGAACAGGCCTTGGTGATGCTGGAGCAGATTCGGCAAGCCCGCACGGTGGTGCGGGGTGGCGCTGCTCAAAACCGCAAGCAAGTGCGCCTGGTGGTGCCCCACACCTTGGCCTGCAGCAAGGTGCCGCATTGGGTGCAAACCCTGCAGCAGCGGCTGGCCGACCAAGTACGCGACTTAAGTTTCCAATTGACGGCCAGCAATGTGCACGATGCCGTGCTGCACTTCACCGATGGCGCTTGCGACTTTCTGGCCTGTTACCATCACAGCCGGGAGCCCATTGAACTGGACCCCACCCGCTACGAGTACAAGGTGTTGGGCACCGAGCCCTTCATGCCTTTTTCAAAAGTGGGCTCATCCGGTGAGCCTGTGTTTACGCTCAACCATTTGGCCCCGCTCCCCGTGCCTGTACTCAGTTATTCACGCCATGCGTATTTGTCCCGCATGGTGGACATTGCGCTGGCAGCCGGGCCTGTGTTTTTGCAGCAATCGGTGTTTGAAACCGACATGTCCGAAAGCCTGAAAGCCATGTGCGAGGAGGGGGTGGGTGTGGCCTGGTTGCCCGGCAGTGTGGTGGGGCAAAGCACCTGCCTGGCACCCATCGACGGCCCTTACCGCACCGAGATGGAAATCCGCCTGTACCGCCGCAACCCAAAAAACCGTGATGCGGGCGTGGCGCAAGACCACCTGGATTTGGTGTGGCACCTGTGGCCGGATGCGCATTCGGGTTAACCCGGATATGGTCATTCTTATGCAAAAAGTGCATGATCTAATACGCAATATGAATTGGTCACTTCCGTTCTGCGCGTTTAGCATGGCCCGAATTTCAATTCAGGTGAGGTTGACGTGGCGAAAGCAGGTTCTGACGTACGCATCGAAAAAGACCTTCTGGGCGAGAAGAAAATTCCCGCCGATGCCTATTGGGGTGTCCACACCAGCCGCGCGCTCGACAACTATCAAATCACTGGTTTTGCCCTCAGCAACGCGCCAGAGCTGGTGAATGCGCTGGCAGCCGTCAAATGGGCTTGCGCCCGGGCCAATGCCGATCTGGATGTGTTACCCGCCCACCTCGCCGACGCCATCGTCAAAGCCTGCAAGGAAATCCGCCAAGGCAAGCTGCACGACCAGTTCGTGGTCGATGTCATCCAAGGCGGTGCTGGCACCTCCACCAACATGAATGCCAACGAGGTGATTGCCAACCGGGCCATTGAAATTCTTGGGGGGCAAAAAGGCGACTACAAACTGCTGCACCCCATTGAGCATGTGAATGCCTCCCAAAGCACCAACGATGTGTACCCCACTGCGGTCAAGTTGGGCCTGATTACGGCCTTGGCCAGCCTGCTGGATGCCATGGAAGAATTGCGGGATGCTTTTGGCGAAAAGGCCTTTGAGTTCCGGAAAATCCTGAAGATTGGCCGCACCCAACTGCAAGATGCGGTGCCCATGACCCTGGGGCAAGAGTTCTCCACCTTTTCAACCATGCTGACCGAGGACATGGCGCGGGTGAAGGAAGCGACCAGCCTGATCCAGGAAATCAACCTGGGAGCAACCGCCATTGGCACGGGCATCAACACCGACCCCGAATACGCAGCGCGCGCCCGCCACTATCTTGAGGAAATTACCCAGCTGGGTTTGATCACCGCTGAAAACCTGGTGGAAGCAACGCAAGACACGGGCGCTTTTGTGCAGCTGTCCGGTGTGCTGAAACGCGTGGCTGTGAAGTTGTCCAAAACCTGCAACGATTTGCGTTTGCTGTCTTCCGGGCCTCAAGCGGGTTTGAATGAAATCAACCTGCCGCCCCGTGCTGCAGGTTCTTCCATCATGCCGGGCAAGGTCAACCCCGTGATTCCCGAAGTGGTGAACCAGGTGGCTTTCGAGGTGATTGGCAACGACATCACGGTGACCATGGCTTCTGAAGCAGGGCAACTCCAGTTGAACGCCTTTGAGCCCATCATTGCCTGGAGCCTGTTCAAGAGCATTCACCACCTGACCGCTGCTTGCCGTACCCTCACCAAGAATTGCGTATTAGGGATTTCCGCAAATGAGTCGCTTTTGCGGTCTCGGGTGGAAGAATCGGCCAGCCTGGCAACATCCCTAAACCCTTACATCGGCTATGATCAAGCTTCTGAGATTGCAAAAACTGCTTTGAAAACAGGCCGAAAAGTGGCCGATCTGGTGCTTGAAAAGGGTTTGCTGTCCGAGCAGCAGTTAACAGAAATACTCAGGCCCGAGGTGCTCACGCAGCCCCGGAGAATAAAACTGTAGTCCATCCCGTGGGGTGCTTGCGCCCTGTGTGTTATTTCAATCTAGGAGCAAAAATGAAGAGGAATATTCTTGCAGCCGCGCTGGCCCTGGCCTGCGCAACCGCTATTCAGCCTGCAGTGGCCCAAGACACGGGTACCCTGAAAAAAATCGCAGAAACCAAAACATTGACCATTGGTTACCGCGAATCCTCCGTGCCCTTTTCCTACCTGGACAACAACCAGAAGCCCATCGGTTATTCCATGGACCTGTGCTGGAAAGTGGTCGACGCAGTGAAAGCCAAGATGAAAATGCCCGACCTGAAGGTCGAACTGCAACCCGTGACATCGGCCAACCGCATTCCCCTGCTGCAAAACGGCACCATCGACATGGAATGCGGCTCCACCACCAACTCGGTGAAGCGCCAGGAACAAGTGGCCTTTGGCAACACCACCTTTGTGACCAACGTGAAAGTGGTGGTCAAGAAGAGCAGTGGCATCAAGTCGCTGGCAGACCTGGATGGCCAGCCCATTGCAACCACCTCCGGTACCACCTCTGTGCAGTTGATCAAGCAGCACGAGAAAGGCGCCAACATCAACTTCAAGGAAATCTACGGCAAAGACCATGCTGAAAGCTTCCTGCTGGTGGCCAACGACCGCGCCAAAGCCTTCGTGATGGACGACATTCTGATTGCCGGTTTGGTGGCCAACAGCCCCAACCCCGGTGAATTCATGTTCCTGCCGGAAGTGCTGCGCACGGAGCCTTACGGCATCATGCTGCGCAAGGACGATGCCCCCTTCAAGGCCGTGGTGGACACAACCCTCAACGGCTTGATGAAGTCTGGTGAAGTAAACAAGCTCTATACCAAGTGGTTCCAGTCCAACATTCCACCCAAAAACGTCAACTTGAACTTCCCGATGTCGCCTGAACTGAAAGCGGCCATCGCGAACCCCAACGACAAGGGCGTGGAATAAGCGTTCGGCAAGTAACAAGGCCGGCTGCGTTTCGGTGAAGCGCGGGCCGGCCTTTTTGATATCGACTGACCGGGTTGCATGCTCGGGAGAGACAAATCATGACAAACCATCTGAATTGGCTGCTGTTTTTCCAGCCGATTGTTGACGGCGAAGACACGGTCTGGTGGGAGATGCTGTTCTCCGGCCTGCTGTGGACTTTGGCCACCTCGGCCGTGGCGGCCGTGATTGCATTCACGGTGGGCTCGCTCATGGGCGTGTTACGGACCACCTCGCACAAAGGCTTGTCCTTCATCGGCAATGCCTATGTGGAAATTTTCCGGAACGTGCCGCTTATTGTGCAGTTCTTCATCTGGTATTTCGTCATTCCAGAATTCATTCCCCCGCTCAAACAATGGTCCATCAATCAGGACCCGACCGAGGTGCAGTTCATCACCTCCGTGGTGTGCCTGGGTTTGTTCACCGCGTCGCGCGTGGCCGAGCAGGTGAAGTCCGGTATTTTGTCGCTGTCGCGCGGGCAGCGGGCGGCGGGCTATGCCTTGGGTTTTACCGAAGCACAAACCTACCGCTACGTGCTGCTGCCCATGGCGTATCGCATCATCGTGCCACCCATGACCTCTGAGGCGATGAACCTCATCAAGAACTCGTCGGTGGCCCTCACCATTGGTTTGACCGAGCTCACTTTCCGCACCAAGGAAATGGGCGAAAACACCTTCGCGTTTTTTGAGGCCTACATTGCGGCCACAGTGCTGTACGTGATTGTGGCGATGTCGGTGAACCGCATCATGGCGCTGGTTGAACGGCGCACGGCAGTGCCGGGTTACATCGCAGGGGGCAAATAATGAACAGTCTCGACTTCAGCGCGATCAGCACCTCGCTGCCCTACCTCATGGGCGGCCTGGGCTACACCGTTCAGCTCACCGTGATTGCTTGCCTGGGTGGTATTTTCTTTGGCACCTTGCTGGCTTTGGCCCGCTTGTCCAGCATCAAGTTGCTGAGCAATGTGGCTGCTGGATACGTCAACCTGATGCGCTCCATTCCGCTGATTCTGGTGATCTTCTGGTTTTATTTCCTGGTGCCTCTGGTGTTGCAGGCCATCACCGGGGCCGAGCGTCCACCACAAATTGGTGCAGACCGCTCGGCCTACATCACCTTCATCATGTTTGAAGCCGCATTTTTCTGTGAAATCATGCGGGCGGGTATTCAGAGCATTCCAAAGGGCCAGATTGGTGCCTCTTACGCGTTGGGTTTGACCTACGGCCAGACCATGCGCTTGGTGGTGCTGCCGCAGGCTTTCCGAAACATGCTGCCGGTGCTGCTGACCCAAACCATTATTTTGTTCCAGGACACCTCGCTGGTGTATGTGTTGTCGGTGACCGATTTCCTCGGTGCCGCTTCCAAAATTGCCCAGCGCGACAGTCGCCTCGTGGAAATGTATTCCTTCGTGGCGGTGGTGTACCTGGTGATTTGCTTCACGCTCTCGATGACCGTGAAAGCTCTCCAAAAGAAAACCCAAATTATCCGATAGCAGGAGCGCGCTGTGATTGATATTTCCAACGTCAACAAGTGGTACGGCAATTTTCAGGTGCTCACCGATTGCACAACCTCGGTCAAAAAAGGTGAAGTGGTCGTGGTGTGTGGCCCGTCTGGTTCAGGCAAGTCCACGCTGATCAAATGCGTGAACATGCTGGAGCCCTTCCAGAAAGGCACCATCACCGTGGATGGTATTTCCGTAGGTGACAAAGGCACCGACCTGCCGAAACTGCGGTCCCGCGTGGGCATGGTGTTTCAGCACTTTGAGCTGTTTCCCCACCTCACCATCACCGACAACCTCACCCTGGCCCAAATCAAGGTGCTGGGCCGTTCAAAAGACGAAGCCATGGCCAAGGGCCTGGGCTTGCTGGACCGTGTGGGTTTGAAAGCCCACGCCCACAAGTTTCCCGGGCAATTGTCCGGCGGTCAGCAGCAGCGCGTGGCCATCGCCCGCGCGCTGTCGATGGACCCCATCTGCATGCTGTTCGACGAGCCCACCTCTGCACTGGATCCCGAAATGATCAATGAAGTGCTGGACGTGATGGTTGAGCTGGCCCAGGAAGGCATGACCATGATGTGTGTGACCCACGAAATGGGCTTTGCCCGCAAAGTGGCTGATCGTGTGATTTTCATGGACAAGGGCAATATTGTGGAAGATTGCACCAAGGATGACTTCTTTGGTACGCCCCGTTCAGAGCGGGCGCAGCAATTCCTGTCCAAAATTCTCAATCACTGATTGCGGGTTTTGGTGCGTGATGGAACGCCTCGGTTCGCCGGGGCGTTTTTGTTTTGTTGGGTTCAATTCAGACTCTTAACATTGAATGCGCCCTGGCACTGCGCGCTCCCCCCTTGGCGACGGTCCATTGGTGTTTCCCTCGCTGAGCCTCACGATCGCTGAGGTCGACCCTCCAAAAAACACGGTCGGGAATCGACCTCTGAACTGACTGTTGGTCAGTTCACCGCGCCTGTTTGGCACGCTCGGGCCAATGGCCCTGACTGTCGCTGCAAGGGAGGTGAACCGCGCAGGCCGCTGAGCCGACTCCACCCACATGCTCGGTGCTATGCCCTCAGCAATACCGGTATGCCCGGCGCCGAACAGTCAGCCCCCCGATCGGTTTGACCCGCAAAGCATTCGAACACACGGACCGAGATGTTTGAGCGCCATCGGCGCGAGTTATCGGGACGGTTCGAAGGCGCGGGGCAACCTTTACATTCGGGGGGCGTTCGGACCGGGCTGCCGGTGTTGCTGGGGGCTGAAAAAGGCACGGGCGACCGGTGTTGCGAAGGGGCAATAAACAAGCACGTGCTACGGGTGTTGCTGTAGGCTGAAAAAGGCACGTGCTACCGCTGCCGATCCATCAATTCCCGCGCCTTGGCATATTTCACAAAGCTGTTGAAACACCCAATCACGATGTGCACAAACCCGGGCCATCCGTCCAGAAACCCGCGCCGCACAACATAAAACTTGATGAACCGCACCACCGGTGACAGCACCAGCTTCGCAAACCCCGGCCGTTTACCGCGGGCTGCCAACTGTTCAGCCTGAATGGTGGTGTAGCGGTTTTGCTTGGCCAGGTAGCTTTGCAGTGTTTCTGCCGACTCATGGAGCAAGTCGCCCTGCAGTCGTTTAACGGCCAAACCGCCCTGTACTTCTACTTTTTCATGCACGGCATCGTTGCTCCAGCCAGCCCGCGCACGGTGAAACAGTCGCCGGGACAAATCGGGATAGCCTTCCCCGTGGCGCAGGTAACGGCCCATGAAAAAATTGCAGCGCGGCATATCAAAAGCAGCCACATTCCGCAAATCAGGCTCAGGTGTTGAGCCCGAAAAAAGACGTTGAATGCTGACCATCAATTCGGGGCTGACCCGTTCATCCGCATCCAGACACAGAACCCAGTCAAACTGCGCTTGCGCCACTGCAAATTGCTTTTGTGGGCCAAAGCCCAGCCATTCCTTGAACACCACGCGTGCGCCGTATTGCTGCGCCAATGCAACGGTATTGTCAGTGCTGCCCGAATCCACCACCACAATGTCCTGACAAAAAGCCACGCTGCGCAACGCGGCTTCCAGTTGGGAGGCTGCATTCAAGGTAATAAACACGGCCGACAGGGGCAGCGTTGGGGTGGCAGGTGGATTGGACATCAAATTTTCGATCCTTGTGATCTGGTGCGCGACGTACAGGAAAGGTTCTGCTTACAATGGTGCATTCCAATCCCACGCCCTGCGCTAGATGAAGCGTATCTTAATTGTTAAAACCACGTCCATGGGCGATGTCATTCACGCCCTGCCGGTTTTGCATGACCTCAAACACCACAACCCCGGGCTTGCCATCGACTGGATGGTGGAAGCGCCTTTTGCCGACTTGGTGAAAGCCAACTCACTGGTGCACCGCGTGGTGCCTGTGCAGTTGCGGGTGTGGCGCAAGCAGGGGTTGAAGCACTTGTGGATGCAGTGGAAGGCCTTGCGCAGCAGTTTGGCCGACACCGATTACGATGCTGTGATTGATTTGCAAGGCTTGTTCAAAAGCGCGCTGCTGGCCTGTGCGGCCAAAGGGCCGCGCATGGGGCCCGGTTTTGGGTATGCCAAGGAAGGGCTGGCCGCGTTGTTTTATTCCCGCCGTGCGGGATGGGACCCGCAAGCGCATGCAGTGGAACGTCTGCGTGAGCTGGCCGCCGGTTTGCTGGGCTACCGCTTGCAAGGTCCGCCGGTTTTCTATTCCAGCCGCCCGGGCAAGCAAGTGCCTACCATTCCAAAGGGCGGTGAAATCTGGTTTTTGCATGCCACGGCGCGCGATGAAAAAAAGTGGCCACTGGTGCAGTGGCGTGAGCTGGCCCATCGGTTTTCCGACTTGGGGTATCGAATTTGTTTGCCTTGGGGCTCCGACGCTGAGCAGCAGCAGGCCCAGGCCATTGCTGACCGAATCGACCATGTGGAGGTATTGCCCCGTATGAACCTGGCGCAACTGAGTGAGCGCATGCAGCAGGCCCACCTGGTGATTGGGGTGGACACGGGGCTGACCCATTTGGCGGCCGCGCATTACTTGCCCCTGGTGGCCTTGTTTTTTGCGACACCCGCATGGCGATTTGCGCCGCGCTTTAATCCCCATGCCATCAGTTTGGGCGATGTGGGCCGCGTGCCTGCGGTGGGCGAGGTGTTCGAGGCGGCCAGTCGACTCATTCGGGGCAACAAGCTGTGATCGCGTCCAACGCCGTGCGTGGCTTTTATACCCTCCTGCTGGCCTTGGCGCAGCCGCTGCTGGCTGTGTATTTGTTGAAACGTGCAGCCCGGCAGCCGGAGTATCGCGCTGCATGGGCTCAGCGTTTTCTGGCTGCAGTGCCAGTGTGTGCTGCCGTGTCCAAGGGGCAGCGGCGCCAGTGGGTGCATGCCGTGTCGGTGGGTGAAGCCCATGCCATTTCCCCATTGGTGAAGCATTGGGCCAAGGTGTACCCGGATGATGTCTGGGTGATTTCATGCACAACCCCCACTGGGCTGGCCACCTGCAAAGCCTTGTATGCGGACTTGAAGGGTGTGGTGTTTTGCTACCTGCCCTATGATTTGCCCTGGCTAATGTCCCGTTGCATGGCGCGCCTGAATGCCACTGCGCTGTGGCTGGTGGAAACCGAATTGTGGCCGAACCTGTTGGCGGTTGCCCGCCGGCGCGGTTTGCCGGTGGCTTTGTTGAATGCGCGCATTTCGCCCACCACCGGCAAACGCCTGAAGCAGTTGTCGCTGTTGAGCAAACCCGCCATTCAGGGTTTGCACACGGTGGTGTGCCAAACCGCTGCCGATGCGGCGGTATTTGAGTCGCTGGGCCGTCCGGTGGATGCCATTTGCGGCAATTTGAAATTCGATGTGGGCCTACGGCCCGAGTTGGCGGCTGTGGGGCGGCAGTGGCGGCAGGTGGCGCAGGGCAGCCCTGTGCTGTTGTTTGCCAGCAGTCGAGAGGGTGAAGAGCCTTTGTTGCTGGATGCCCTGTTGCGAACCCAGTTTTTCAAGCGCATGCCGCAGGCGGCAGTCTGGATTGTGCCGCGTCACCCTCAACGCACAGACGAGGTGTTCGAGCTGATGGTGCAGGCGGCCACGCGTCTGGGCGTGGCCAGGCCTGTGCGCCGCAGCCAGTGGGGCACACAGGCCGACGTTGCCTTGTCCCCCAAGGGCACCGAGGGGCGTGGGCAAATTCGACTGGTGCTGGGCGACAGCATGGGCGAAATGCCGGCTTACTATTCTTTGGCGGACATGGCTTTGCTGGGGGGCTCATGGCTTGAGCTTGGCGGGCAAAACCTCATCGAGGCCTGTGCCTATGGTTGCCCGGTGTGGATGGGACCACACACCTTTAACTTCAAGAAGGCTGCCGAGGATGCATTGGCCGCTGGCGCAGCACGGCGTTTTGAGTCGCTTCAGGCTGCTTGCGAGGCATTCATGGACAAACAGTTTGACCTGGACGCCATGAAGAAGTCTGCTTTTTCATATGCCCGCAGCCATCGGGGTGCAACACTGACCACGTTCAATGTCTTGAACGCCCGGCTGGGTTAAAGGCCATTGTTGACCAGCAAGGCATTGATTCGATCAACACTCTGCACATTGAGCGCGCCCACGGCGGCCTGCAATTCCAGCATGCTCACCAGTGCGTTGTAGCGCGCCTTGGCCAGGTCCCGCTGGGTGGCATTGAGCTGCTGTTGGGCGTTCAGCACATCGATGTTGATGCGCACACCCACTTCATAGCCGGTTTTGTTGGCTTTCAAGGCCAGCTCACTGGACTTGACCGCAGTTTCCAATGCAGCGACTTGCGCCAAGCCCGTGTTCACTGCCAGGAATGCCGCCTTGGCGCCCTGAGTGGCACCCCGGTTGGCTTGTTCAACCTGGTTCAGTGACTTGTCCAGCAGCGATGCCTGTTGCCGAACCTTGCTCTGGGTGGCGCCACCACTGAAGATGGGAACGGTCACGGCCAAGGTGAGTGTTTTGTTGTCCACATCGATGCTGAACGGGCGACCGCTTGCTGCATCGAAAATCTGTTGGCTGGTGTTGACCACTTGGGCATTCAAGTCCACGGTGGGCAGATGGCCGTCGCGTGCCTTTTTCACTTCGCGCTTGGCGATGATTTGTGCCAGCCGCGCTTGCTGAACATCCAGGTTGCTGGCTTGAGCCCGGTCGGCCCAAATGTCCGCATTCATCGGCTCTACACCTTGCAAGGTCACATCGGGCGACAAGCGGGCCAGCAACTGCACCGGTTCGCCCACAATGTTTTCCAGCGCCAGGGTGCGCACATCCAGCTGATTGCGCGCGGCAAGCTCTTGCGCCACGATGAGATCGTACCGGGCTTGTGCTTCTTGTTGATCGGTGATGGTGGCGGTGCCTACCTCGAAATTGCGTTTGGCGAAGGCCAGTTGCTCGGTGGTGGCCGCTTTTTGCGCTTGAAGGTTATTCAGGTCGTCTTGCGCCGCCAGCACATCGAAATAGGCTTTGGAAACACGCAGGATGAGGTCTTGTTCAGCCTTGTTCAGGGCCAGTTTGGCGATTTCACCACTCAGCTGGCTTTGTTTGTAGCTTTCCCAGGCTTGCGGTCGAAACAAGGCCTGGCTCAGGTTCAGGGCGTAGGTTTTGGGATTGTCCGAGCTGGACACCGAGAAGCCGCGCAGGCTGCTGGTGGTGTCCACTTTTTGCAATTGGGCGCTGGCATTCAGGTTGGGCAGCAAGGCGCCCCTGGCCTGGTTTTCCAGCTCCAGGTCGGCCTGGGTTTGGGCTTGTGCGGCCAGGTAAACCGGGTCGCGCAGTTTGGCCAGCCGCACCAGCGAGGCCAGGTCACGCACCTGGGCCAATGCCGGGCTGGCGCAGGCCATGCACGCGGCTGCAACAAAAGCCAGGCCGAAGCGCCGGGCCGCCAGGTTCAAACCACAATCCAGCAGGCGGCGCATGGGCTTTAAAACGTGAATGAAACAGCCTTCGGTGCGTTTTGCAGCACCTCAGCCTGGGTTTCGAAGAGGGGCTTTTGGCTGATTTGCCCTTGGGCATTTTTTTCGGCCAGAACGACCTGCATGACCGGAGCCTCGCCGATGATGCCGATGAAGCGGCCGCCGGGTTTGAGGGCATCCAGCAGCACGGTGGGCAGCACAGGGCTGGCACCGGACATCACGATGGCGTCGAATTGACCCAGCGCTTTGGCTTGTTCAAAGCCGCAACCGTCGACCACTTTCACGCGGGTGATGCCATTGGTTTTGAGGTTTTGGCGGGCCAGTTCGGCCACTGTCGGATTGGCTTCAACCGTGGTGACATGGGCACATTGTTGGGCCAGCAGGGCCGCCATATAGCCAGTGCCAGTGCCAATTTCCAGCACTTTGGCTTGCGGGTCCAGTTCGAGCTCCTGCAGCAGGCGGGCTTCCATTTTCGGGCTCAGCATGTGCACGCCGGTGTCTTTGCCCTGCACGCGGATGGGCAGGTCGCAGTCGGTGAAGGCCAGTTTCTGCAGCGATGGGCAGACAAAGTGCTCACGCTTGATCACGCCCAGAAGGTCCAGCACGCGCTGGTTCAGCACGTTCCAGGGGCGGATCTGCTGTTCAATCATGTTGAAGCGGGCCAATTCGAAATCCATGGTCAAGTCTCGACTTTTCAAGAAAAATTAATCAGTTAACCCGTTATTTTATCAAACCCGGCTTTCCCTGAGGCGTTTCTTTTGCAAACGCCGGGCTTTGGCGTTTTCCAGCAACCAGATCAGCACGGGCACCACCAGCAGGGTGAGCAGGGTCGAGGTAATGACACCGCCAATCACCGCATGGGCCATGGGCGAACGTTGCTCGCTGCCTTCTCCTTGGGCCAGGGCCAGGGGCAGCATGCCAAACACCATGGCCAGTGTGGTCATGAGGATGGGTCGAAGCCGCGTTTCGGCCGCCTGAATGAGGGCGTCCCGCAGGGCGGTGCCTTTGCGCAAGGCTTGGTTGACAAAGTCCACCAGCAAAATGGCGTTCTTGGTAACCAGGCCCATCAGCATCACAAACCCGATGATGGAAAAAATGTTGAGCGTGCTGCCAAACACCAGCAAGGCCAAAATCACGCCGATGAGCGACAGGGGCAGCGACATCATGATGACCAGCGGCTGCACAAAGGATGCAAACTGCGAGGCCAGAATGAGGTAAATGAACACAATCGCCAGAATGAGGGCCTGTAGGGCGAAACCGAGGGTGTCCTTGATGTCTTTGGTAGAGCCCCCATAGCTGATGCGGTAGCCGGGTGGCAGTGTCAGTTCGGCGATTTTGGCTTGCAAGGCCTGCGACACGGTGCCTGCTGCCGCGCCTTGCACATTGGCGGTGAGCAGCACTTCGCGGGTGAGGTACTTCCGGTTGATTTGCGCGGCAGCAAAACCGGGCTCCAGCCGCGCAATGTCGCCCAGCCGGATGGTTTGGCTGGTGGCATTGCCCCGCAGCGGCAACCTGGCCAATTGCTCGATACTTTGGCGCCCGGTCTCGGGCAGTTGCACCACCACATCGTAGTTTTCTTCGTTGGGCGCCCGCCAGGTGCTCACAGTCTTGCCGCTCATCAGCGGTTCAATGGTGGCGTTGATGCTGCTCACATCAATGCCGAAATCGGCTGCCCGTGCGCGGTCCACGATCACGCGAACCGTTGGTTTGGTGGGCTTGAGTGAGCTTTCCAGGTCCACCAGCCGTGGGTCACGTTCCATCAGGGTTTGAATCTGGTCGGAGAGTTTCTCCAATACAGACAACTCTGGCCCCAAGACACTGACTTGCACGGGCTTGCCCGAGCTGACGTTGACCTGTTGGCCCACCTGCGTGACCGCCACACCCGCAATCGACTTCAACTCGGTGCGCAGGGTGGCAGACAGTTGGGCCACGGTGATTTTTCGTTGATTGCGTGGCACCAACTTCACAAACACGGTGGCGTAGTTTTTGCCCGCAGCAAAGCCGGTGTTGATGGTGGTGTAGACAGTGGTCACTTCCGGATGCTGCCGAACCATGGCTTCCACCTGTAAGGCCTTGCGCTGGGTGAGCTCAAGCGGTGAGCCTTCGGGGGTGTGGAATGACACACTGAGTTCACTGTTGTCGGGTTGGGGGGTGAATTCCACCCCCACGAACTTCAGCAAACCAAACGATGCGAAAAAACTGGCCAATGCAATGGCAATCACGGTTTTGGGCCAGCGCAAGCCCCACTTCAGCAGGCGGACATAGCCTTGCTCAAGCCGCAACATCAGGTTTTGAAAACTGGTCAGCAAGCGACCCAGCCAACCGGTGTAGCCCTTGCCGTGGGCTTGCGGGTCGTACCACACCGAGCTCAACATGGGGTCGAGGGTGAAGCTGACAAACATGGAGAGCAACACCGCACAAGCCACCGTGATGCCAAACTGGTGGAAGAACTGGCCGATGATGCCGCCCATGAAACCCACCGGCAAAAACACCGCCACAATCGAGAAGGTGGTGGCCAGCACGGCCAGGCCTATTTCCCGGGTGCCTTCCAGTGCGGCCACTTGGTGGTCCTTGCCCATTTGCAGGTGGCGCACAATGTTTTCCCGCACCACAATGGCATCGTCAATCAGCAAGCCCACGCAAATGGACATGGCCAGCAAGGTGAGCAGGTTGATGGTAAAACCCATGGCGTACAACACACTGAAAGTGCCAATGAGCGAGATTGGCAACGTCAGCCCGGTGATGACCGTGCTGCGCCACGAGCCCAAAAACAGGAACACGATGACCACGGTGAGCAGCGCGCCTTCAATCAGGGTGTTGCGCACATCCAGCAGCGAGTTGCGGATCGGTTTGGACTGGTCGCGGGTCAGGCTGAGCTTCACCTCGCCATGCAATTCTTTTTCGATGTCGGTCAGGGCTTCTTTCAGGTCATCCACCACGTCCACCGAGTTGGCATCCTGGGCTTTCAGAACGTCCACCGACACCACGGGTTTGCCATTGACCAAGGCCAGCGATTCAATGGTCTTTTCACCGTCCCGAATTCGCCCCAATTCGCCCAGGCGAACCTGGCGTCCATTTCGGGTCGCCACCACCAGGTTGTTGAAGTCACTGGCAGAGTCCAGGCGGGCATTCAGTTCAACCACCGCTTCGGTGGTGGTGGTTTTCAGGCGGCCCAGCGGCAATGTCTGGTTGTCCCGGCTCAGCACCTGCATCACCTCTTGCGGCGTGATGGACAGGCGGTCCAGCGCCACTGGGTCGAGTTCAACCAGCAGTTGCCGGGTGGCTCCGCCCACGAGGTTGGCAGCACCCACACCGCGCACGTTTTCAATCCGTTTTTTGATGACCTGGTCGGCCAGCAAGGTGGTTTCCCGCAGGGTGGTGTTGGGCTTGACCGGTTCAATCAGTACCGAGGCAATCGGGAAGTCGTCCGGATTGAAGCGGGTAATGACTGGCTCGGAAATTTCATCCCGAAGGGCTGGGCGCACCAGCGCGACCTTTTCCCGAACGTCTTGCGCAGCGGTTGCGGAGTTGGTCAGCAGGTCGAATTCGGCAATGATGACCGAGGTGCCTTCATAGGAGCGAGAGCTGAGCGTTTTCAGGCCCGACAGGGTGTTGATGGCGGTTTCAAGCGGGCGGGTCAGTTCGGCTTCAACGATTTCCGGTGAGGCCCCCGGGTATTTGGCGGTGACCACCACCACGGGAAAATTCAGGTCCGGGTATTGGTCAATCGGCAAGCGGTAGTAGGCAAACAGGCCCACCACCAGCAGGGCGGCCATCGCCATGGTGGCCATCACCGGGTTGTGGATGGAAATGCGGGTGAACCACATGGCCGCTGCTCACTGTGCCGTTGGTTGGATGGACACGGTGGCCCCTTCGGGCAAGGGGCCCAGGTTGACACCCACAATGCGGTCGCCCGCGTTGAGACCCTCGCGAACCTCAATCAGGCTGTTGCCTTGGCTGGACACTTGCTCAAGCCCGGTGGACACCGGCACCGTTTGCAGGGTGTTTTGCGCGGTGATTCGATACACCACCGGTTTGCCCTGTACTTCCCGCAAGGCAGTTTTGGGCACTTGCAAGCCTTGGCGCGTGCTGCCCAGGGCCAGGCGGGCGGTGGAAAATTGGCCCGAGCGCAACTGCTGCTGGGGGTTGTCCACCTTGAAATACACGGCCACGGTTCGGTTGCCCTGCACGCTGCCCGGGCTGATCCGCGTCAGCGTGGCTTCGAAGCTGGGCAGGTCTGGGCCTGCATTCAGGCTGGCTTTTTGGCCGGGTTTCAGCCGCACCAGGTCGTCCGGGTTCACATCGGCTTTCAATTCCATGGTCCGCAAGTTGAGCAGCTCCAGCAGGGTGGTGTCTGGCGATACCTTGCTGCCCACCTGAACAGGCACCGGCCCCAGCACGCCAGAGAAGGGCGCTTTCACCTGTGTGTCGGCCAGTTGTTGCCGCGCTTGTGCCAGTTGGGCCCTGGCCACAGCCACCTGGGCCTGGGCTGCATCAAACGCCGACTTGGCATTCAACAGGGCTGTTTCAGACACAAAGCCCTCTTTGACCAGGCGTTGATTGTTGTCGTACTGGGTTTTGGCTTGTTGGGCTTGGGCTTCCTGGGCCAGCACAAAGGCCTCCCGTTCCTGAACGCGCAACTGGGGGTCGGTGGGGTCGATGCGCACCAGCAGGTCGCCTTGACGCACGCTTTGCCCTTCCAATGCGTGAATGGCCAGAATGTTGCCGCTCACCTTGGATCGGATCACGGTTTTTTGCTCTGCCTGCAGTGTCCCGGTGACGTAAAGCGAGTCTTCGATGGGGGCTGTTTGCACAGTCACCACGTCGGCCTGGGCCAGCATCAGCGGTGCCGGCTGGGCCGGGGTTTCAGCTTTTTGGGTGTTTGCGGAGGGCGAGCACGCTTGCAGACTCGCCAGAAGCACCCAGCTCATCAGACGCAAGGGAAGCGCCTTGAGCTGGGTTCTGCTGCTTTTGCTTCGGGCAGGTGAGACCATTTAAAACCATCTGTAAGTGCGCTTCAATGTAGCGCATCGGGTTGGTGTCCATGTTGCAGCAGGTGTCCAGAGTGCGTTTCCACAAACCCAGGGTCACCAGCGGCGCACACAGCACTTTAGCAGCGTATTCCACATCAATGTCAGCGAATTCACCACGTTGTATACCTCTTTGCAACAGACTCTCGAGGTAGGCCCACCAAGGGGCAATCACGGTTTCGTGGAAGAACCGACCCAGCTCGGGAAATGCGTTGGCCTCGGACATCACGATTTTGGTCAGTGAACTCAGTTCCGTGGATCCATAGCGTTTCCACCACAGGTGCAGTGCTTCGCGAATGAGGGTGGACGAGGACTTGTCGTCGTCTTGCTGGTGTCGGGCCTCGTCCACGATGGGCGACACATGCTCAATGACCACGGCTTTGAGCAGCTCTTCCTTGTTGGGGTAATACAGGTAGACCGTGCCTTTGCTGACCCCAGCGTTTTTGGCCACATCTTCCAGGCGGGCGCCCGAATAGCCTTTTTCGCTGAATACGCAGAGGGCAGAAGTTAACAGTTCTTGCGGCCGGGCGTCTTTGCGCCTGGTCCAGCGGGGGGGGGCGTTGGCCACACAATGCTTCATGGGTAATGCGTCTGTTGGTTCTGGTTTCTTTTCACTATAGTGTTTCATTCTTCACCGAGTCAACGCTTCTGGCTTCATTGGGCGGTGAAGGGGTTGTAGAATAAGGGGTTTAGACGATCCTGCATATTCGGAGAATTCAGCATGTCAATGGCCGACCGCGATGGCTTCATTTGGTTTGACGGCAAACTTGTGCCGTGGCGTGAAGCGCAAATCCATGTGCTGACGCACAGCCTGCACTACGGTCTGTCGGTGTTTGAGGGCGAGCGCGCCTACAAAACCGACAAAGGTCCGGCCATTTTCCGCCTGAAAGAGCACACCGATCGCCTTTTTAACTCGGCCCACATTTACCGCATGGCCATGCCCTACAGCCGTGAGCAAATCATGGACGCCTGTTGCGAGGTGGTGCGCGCCAACAAACTGGATTCCTGCTACATCCGCCCCATTGCCTTTTACGGCTCAGAAAAAATGGGCGTGTCGCCCAAGGGTGCAGCCACCCACGTGGCCATCGCAGCATGGCCCTGGGGTGCTTACCTCGGTGAAGATGGCCTGCAAAAAGGCATTCGCGTGAAAACATCGTCGTATGCCCGTCACCACGTGAATGTGACCATGGCCCGTGCCAAGTTTGCCGCCACCTACGCCAACTCCATTCTGGCCAACATGGAAGCCACGCAAGACGGCTACGACGAGGCCCTGCTGTTGGACGTGGACGGTTTTGTGGCTGAAGGCGCCGGTGAGAACCTGTTCATCGTGAAGGATGGCGCCATTTACGAACCGGAAATTGCGTCTGCGCTGGTGGGCATTACCCGCGCGACCATCATTTCACTGGCCCGCGACATGGGCTTGGAAGTGAAGTCCAAGCGCCTGACCCGCGATGACATCTACATCGCCGATGAAGCCTTCTTCACCGGCACTGCTGCTGAAGTGACCCCCGTGCGTGAACTCGACAACCGCACCATTGGTGCAGGCACCCGTGGACCCATCACTGAAGAGCTGCAGAAGCGGTACTTTGATGTGGTGTATGGCCGCAACGAAAAATACGAACACTGGTTGACCCGCGTGTGATCATGATTACAGACAAAAAAGCCACCGTTGAAACCGTTGAGCTGGATGGCGAGCATTTGCCCGCCTTCTGTCCCAATCCAAAAATGCCCGTGTGGAACCACCACCCCAAGGTGTTTCTGGATGTCACCAAAACTGGCAAGGCGGCCTGCCCTTATTGCGGGACGGTCTACAGCCTGAAGCCGGGCGCCAAGGTGCACGCACACTGAAGCCACAATCCGTCTTGATGGTTCGGGTCATGCAGGGGGTGCCATGCGTGTATTGATTGTTGCGCCCAACTGGATTGGCGATGCCGTCATGAGCCTGTCGCTGTTGCAGGCTTTGCATGCAGACGAGGCGCTGCGCTTTGCCGATGGGCGACCTTGTGAAATTCATGTGCTGGCGCCGTCGGTGACTGCGCCGGTTTACCAGTTCAGCCCGGTGGTTCACACCGTGCAAGCTGAGCCCTTTGCCCATGGCGAGCTGCAATGGGGTTTGCGCAAGCAGGTGGGGCGTGCGCTGCAGGCCAAGGGTTACGGCTTGGCCATCACGCTACCCAATTCCCTGAAGTCAGCCCTGGTGCCCTGGTTTGCCAAGGTCCCCCAACGTGTGGGCTACGACGGTGAGCTTCGCAGCCTGGTCTTGAGCCGCGCGCTGCCCAAACCCAACAAAAACAACAAGCCCCCGATGATCGAGTGGTACGGCCGGTTGGGTGGTTATGACGTGGGCGCCCTGGCCAACCCGCTGATGCAGGTGGCCACGTCAACCACTGACCGTGTGTGTGTGGACTTCCAGTTGCAGCGGGGTTTTTTGGCCTTGGCGCCTGGTGCTGAGTATGGCCCTGCCAAGCGTTGGCCAGCAGCCCACTTTGCAGCCGTGGCGCAAGCGTTTCTCGAACACAACCCGCATCAGCATGCCGTGCTGCTGGGTGGCCCAAAGGATGTTGAGTTTTCCGAATCCATTCGTGGCCTGGTGCCTGAACAACTGCGCGGCCGCTTGCAGGTGTTGGCCGGTAAAACAAGCTTGCCGCAGGCCATCGCACTGATGGCTGGTGCTTCGCAGTTGGTCACCAACGACTCGGGCCTCATGCATGTGGCGGCTGCACTCGATGTGCAGGTGCATGCCGTGTTTGGCTCCAGCAGCCCCAGCCACACCCCGCCATTGAACCCCAGTGCCAAGGTGTACTACCTGGCCTTGCCCTGCAGCCCCTGCTATCAGCGTGAATGCCCATTGGGCCACCTGGATTGCCTGAACAAACTGCAGCCTGAAATGGTGTCCACACAATTGAAGCCGGTGCCGGGCGGGGGGTGATCCCCGGAGTATGATCTCAGCAGATAGACACAACACAGGTGCGGGCCACACGGGCCCTACAGCATTCGAGCCGGACCATGCGCGATTACATTTTGACCATTTCCTGCCCCGACACGACGGGCATTGTCTACAACGTCAGCAAGTTCCTGTTTGACCAGCAGTGCAACATTCTGGACTCAGCACAATTCGGTGATGAATCCACGAACCTGTTTTTTCTGCGGGTGCATTTCGCCTTGCCCGATGGGGCCACTTTGACCCAGGCAGCGCTGGGCGAGCAGTTTGAGCCGGTGGCCCGGCAGTTCAGCATGACGTACCAGTTCAATGATGCTCGCGTGAAACCCCGGGTGTTGCTGATGGTGTCGAAGTTTGGGCATTGCCTGAACGACCTGCTGTTCCGCTGGAAAAGCGGCAATCTGCCTTGCGACATTCCGGCCATTGTGTCCAACCACCAGGACTTTGCCTTGCTCGCCGCCTCGTATGGCGTGCCGTTTTACCACCTGCCGGTGAATCAGCAAAACAAGGGTCTTCAGGAAACCCAAATTCGCCAGATCATGGAGCGTGAGCGCATCGACCTCATGGTGCTGGCCCGTTACATGCAAATCCTGTCGCCGGAGTTTTGTGCGGAGCTGCCCGGTCGCATCATCAACATTCACCACAGCTTTTTGCCCAGCTTCAAAGGTGCCAAGCCCTATCAGCAGGCTTTTGACCGGGGCGTCAAGCTGATCGGCGCCACCGCGCATTACGTCACGTCCGACCTGGATGAAGGGCCCATCATCGAACAGGATGTGGCGCGTGTGGACCATTCATTAACACCCGAAGAACTCACCTCCCGCGGGCGCGACACCGAGTGCATGGTGCTGGCGCGGGCTGTTAAGTGGCACTGCGAGCACCGGGTGGTGCTCAATGGCCACAAAACCGTGGTGTTTCAGTAAACGGAGGCTTGTCACATGTCCAGACCCAAAGTGATTCACTCCTCGCCGCAAGACATTGAGCAGGCGTTTTATGAAGCCCTGGAGGCGGCCGACCTGGATGCCCTCATGGACCTGTGGGCCGACGATGAGCACATTGTCTGCATTCACCCGGGCGGACCGCGGGTGGAGGGTTATCACGATGTGCGCGACTCCTGGAAAGAAATCCTGTCAGCCGGGGCCTTGCAAATTCGCGTGGTGCCAGTGCACCGCGTGGAGGGCGTGATGGTGGCCGTACACAACATTGTGGAGCAGGTCATGATGAACAGCACACGGGGCGAGCCCCATGTTGTGCAGGTTAACGCCACCAATGTGTTTCACAAGGGCCCTGGCGGCTGGAAGATGGTGATGCACCATGCCAGCCCTGCCATGGATGTGGAAGAAATGGCGGAAGACGACCTGTCGGATTTTGAGCCGCAACCCACCTTGCACTGAAGCACCAGCCCATGGACGATCTGGTTGAAAAGGCCCTGGCCCGTTGGCCCAATGTGCCGGCCATTGCAGGTTGGTTAAAGTTGGGCACTTTGGGGCAATGGATGCTCACCGGGCCGGTGCCTGAAGGCTTGAGCATCACCAACCAGCGCATTCTCAATTTCATTGCGCGCAATTATGGCTGTGAAGCCGATGGACGTTATTTCTTCCAGAACGGGCCTCAAAAAGCCTATGTCACGTTGGAGTACACCCCCTGGATTTGGCGCATCTACCCACTGGACGGTGGTGCCCTGATGCTCGCCTCGCACACAGGTTTGGTGTTGTGGCCCAAGGCCTTGTTGGCCGACGAGTCAGGCCGTTTGCTGATTGAAACCGGTTTGGGCATCGGCCTGGTTCACACCGCCGATACGCCTCGGTTGGCTGAGGGGCTGCAGGAGGGCCAGGGCGAGCCTGGCGCTGGCTTGGCCCACACAGCCCGCTGGATGGTGCCCGAGGGCGACCCCGATGCGGTTTTGTCCACCCACATTCGCCTTCGCGCATTGAAAGGTGAGGCCTCCGGGGAACGGCAACTCTGTTTGCCGGTCCAAAACTGCTTGTCAGGCCAACTGGCCCAACAATTTCACTTTGAACCCAACCCCTCGGTGTGAGTGGATCATGATTCAACATCCAATTCAATCTCGCTTGTGTCCATCGGCTTTGCGCCGCCAGCAACAAGGTGCTTCAGCCATGGGTTTTGTGGCGCTTATCCTTGGTGTGGTGCTGCTGTACTGGCTCTACAACCACGGCAGTTTCCCAAGCTTTGTGGGCTCAAGTGTTGAGCCTGTGAAGCCCCGTGTGGTCGAAGCCCGGGGCGAGTTGTCTCCCGCCGAAAAAAGCACCATTGAACTGTTTGACAGTGCCAAAGGCTCGGTCGCGTATATTTTCACCGAGAGTGTCCAAGGCCAACTCTTTTTCAGACGGGTGGCCGAGGGCGCAGGCTCGGGCTTTGTGTGGGACGACGAAGGCCATGTGGTGACCAATGCGCACGTGGTTCAAGGGGCCAATAAAATCCGGGTGCAACTCGACGATTCCGAGCCCATTCCGGCCAAGCTGGTGGGCATTGCTCCGGCCTATGACCTTGCGGTGGTCAAGCTGTTGGACAAGCCCAAAAAGGAGCCGTTGCGGCCAATTCCCTTGGGGACGTCCAATGACTTGAGGGTGGGCCAGTCGGTGTTTGCCATCGGCAACCCGTTCGGACTGTCCAAAACCCTCACCTCGGGCATTGTGAGTGCTTTGGGTCGCACCTTGCCGGTTGAAAACGGCCGTGAAATTCCCGATGTCATCCAGACCGATGCCGCCATCAACCCCGGCAATTCGGGTGGACCATTGCTGGACTCTGCAGGGCGTTTGATTGGGGTCAACACAGCCATTTTGTCTCAAAGCGGCTCCTCGGCAGGTGTGGGTTTTGCCATTCCTGTGGACTTGGTCAACCAGGTGGTGCCCCGCTTGATTGAGAAAGGCGCGCTGCCCCGTCCGGGCATTGGCATTGCCGTGGCCGACGAGTCGCTGGCCCGCCGCTTGGGCATTCGGGGTGTGGCGGTGCTGGGTGTTGAGCAAGGCTCACCGGCAGACCAAGCTGGCTTGCAGTCTTTTGACCTGCAAAACGGGGTGGTTGGCGACATCATCATTGCTGTTAATCGCAAACCGGTGGCCAACATCGCCCAGTTGTCCAAGGCCTTGGAGGCCGTGGGCGTGGGCAACAAAGCCCAGTTGCTGGTCATGCGTGGTGACGATACCCGCGAGGTGGATGTGCAGGTGATTGACCTGGAAGCGCGACGTTGAACAACGTGGACAACGATCGCCGATTTGGCGGTTTAAGCCGCCTGTATGGCGATGGCTTCCACAACGCTTTACAAACACAGGCCCATGCCATGGTGGTGGGGGTGGGCGGTGTGGGCTCGTGGGCGGTGGAAGCCTTGGCCCGCAGCGGTGTTGGGCACCTCACACTGGTCGACATGGACCATGTGGCCGAAAGCAACATCAACCGCCAAATTCAGGCCACCGACACCACGCTGGGTCAGGAAAAAATTCGTGCCCTGGCTGATCGAATTGCCACGTACGCACCGCATTGCCAGTTGACCCTGGTGGATGATTTTTTGACGCCAGACAACGCTGCCGTGCTGTTGGGGCAATTTTATGCGGGCTTGCCAGAAGGTGACCATGGGGTGGTGTTGGACTGTTGTGACCAGGCCCGCGCCAAACTGGCCATGGCGCTGTGGATGCGCCAGAACGCCAAAACCCTGTTCATGGCGGGCAGTGCAGGGGGCAAAACGCAGCCCTGGTTGTTGCAACCGGTGGACCTGCGCGACACGGTGAACGACCCGCTGTTGTCCAAGGTGCGTTACCAATTGCGCCGCAGTGGTGTATTTTCCCGAGACGCCAAACTCAAGATGAAGTTGCAGGTGGTGTACTCACCACAGCCGGTGAAGCAGGGGGATGCCTGCGACACACAAGCCGGTTTGAACTGTGCTGGCTATGGGTCGGCCGTGACGGTAACGGCCACCATGGGTATGCAACTGGCGGGCCTTTGCATTAACCACTGGGCCAGCTTGCTGAATCGCCCAATAAGCAGCCCGATAAATAGCTCGACTCCTAACGTTTGAACCAGTCCGAAAACAAGTCCTCGGCTTTCTCCAGTTTGGGTGCAACCACATAGGCACAGTAAGGCTGCATGGGGTTGTTCTCAAAGTACTGCTGGTGGTAGCGTTCGGCCGGGAAGTAGTTTTCCAGCGGCTTGACTTCGGTCACCACGGGGTTGCGGTACACCTGCTTTTTTTCAAGCTCGGCAATGAAGGCCCGTGCAACAGCATCTTGTTCTTGCGAGTGGGTGTAAATCACCGAACGGTACTGTGTGCCAATGTCGTTGCCCTGCCGGTTGAGCGTGGTGGGGTCGTGAATGGCGAAAAATACAGCCAGTATTTTCCTGAAATTGATGATTTCAGGGTCAAAGTGCAGTCGAACCACCTCCGCATGGCCGGTTTTGCCACTGCACACGCTGTCATAAGTCGGCGCCGGGTCTGCGCCCCCGCTGTAGCCCGATTCGCACAGTTCAATGCCCTTCAATTGGTTGTACACCGCTTCAAGGCACCAAAAACAGCCACCACCCAATGTGGCTTGCTCAATTTGTTTGCTCATTGTTTTGTGAATCTTTGTTTCCCCACCAGCCTCACAGTGAAACGGGAAGTGGAACCCAAGTCAAGCCTTGCGGTCTATTTGGGGGAGCAGCCGTTGTATACTCGGCGCCAACCTTTCTATTTTTCAAGGAGTTGATTGTGATTTCTTCTGCGTTTGCGCAGTCTGCTGCGGCAGCTGGACCTGAAAGCAGCCTGCTGAGCTTTCTCCCCCTCATCCTGATGTTTGGTGTGTTGTACTTCCTCGCCATTCGTCCCCAGATGAAACGCCAGAAGGAGCACAAAACCATGGTTGAGTCGCTGCAGAAAGGCGACGAAGTGGTGGCTGCCGGTGGTTTGGCCGGTCGCATTGCCAAAATCAACGACGCTTACATCACCCTCGAAATCGCCGAGATGGGCGATAAAACCGTGGACGTGGTCGTTCAACGTGCTGCCGTGCAAACCGTGTTGCCCAAGGGCAGCCTGAAAGACATCCGCTAATTTCTCTTTGTTGTCATGAACCGATACCCCCTCTGGAAGTACGTCCTGATTTTGCTGGCCCTGGTGTTGGGTGTGTTGTACACGCTGCCCAACTTCTTCGGCGAAGCCCCTGCTGTGCAGGTCTCCAGCGGCAAGTCCACACTCAAGTTGGACCCCGCGCTGGTGGACCGCTTGACCGAGCAGCTCAAGGCCCAGGGCCTGCAGCCAGACGGTGCGTTTTTTGAGCAGACCTTGGGTGGGGGTACGGTCAAACTGCGCTTTAAAACCACGGATGATCAGTTGAAGGCCCGTGATGTGATTCAGCAGGCCTTGAACCCCAGGGCCGATGCACCGGAATACATCGTTGCCTTGAACCTTCTGTCCCGCTCGCCACACTGGTTGACCTCACTGCATGCCTTGCCGATGTATTTGGGCTTGGACTTGCGGGGTGGTGTTCACTTCCTGTTGCAAGTGGACATGGACAAAGCACTGGACAAGCGCAAAGACTCGCTGCTGGCGAGCGCCAAGCAGGCTTTGCGTGAGGGCGACTTGCGCTACGCCAGTGCAGCCCGTACGCCGGCCGGTTTTGTGATGACCTTTCGCGATGCCGACACCCAGGCCAAAGCGCGCGACCTGCTGACCAAAAACCTGCCCGACCTCACGCTGACTGTGCCGGAGAACGACACAGCCTTCACGCTGCAAGCCAGCATGCAGCCGGCCATTGAGCAGCAGGCCCGTGAATATGCCCTGAAGCAGAACATCACCACCTTGCACAACCGGATCAATGAACTGGGTGTGGCCGAACCAGTGATTCAGCGCCAGGGTGCAGACCGAATTGTGGTGCAGTTGCCCGGCGTGCAGGACACCGCCAAGGCCAAAGACATTTTGGGCCGCACCGCGACCTTGGAAGTGCGTTTGGTGGACGACAGCCCCGAGGCCGTCTCTGCGCTCAATTCCGGCATCGTGCCGTTTGGTTTGCAGAAGTTCACCGAGCGTGGCGGGCGTTCGCTCTTGCTCAAGCAAGAAGTGATTTTGACCGGCGACAACTTGACCGATGCACAAGCCGGCTTTGACCAGCAGACGAAAGAGCCTGCCGTTCACCTCACCCTGGATTCACAGGGCGCTCGCATTTTCCGCAACGTCACCCGCGAAAACATCGGCAAACGCATGGCCATCCTCCTGATTGAGAAGGGGCAAGGCGAGGTGATCACCGCGCCGGTGATTCGCGATGAAATTGGCGGTGGACGTGTGCAGATTTCTGGCCAGATGAGCACGGTGGAAGCCGCTGACACAGCCTTGCTGTTGCGGGCAGGCTCACTGGCTGCGCCCATGGATATCATTGAAGAACGCACCATCGGCCCCAGCCTGGGTGCCGACAACATCGACAAAGGCATCCACTCCACGGTGTATGGTTTTGCTGTGCTGTCGCTGTTCATGGTGGTCTACTACCTGTTGTTTGGTGTGTTCTCGGTGTTTGCGCTGGCGGTGAACGTGCTGTTGCTGTTCGCGTTGCTGTCGGTGTTGCAGGCCACCTTGACCTTGCCCGGCTTGGCTGCGGTGGCGCTCACCTTGGGTATGGCGATTGACGCCAACGTGCTCATCAACGAGCGCATTCGTGAAGAACTGCGAGAAGGCGCCACGCCCCAGCAGGCCATTTTCGCAGGGTATGAACGGGCTTGGGCCACCATTCTGGATTCCAACATCACCACCCTGATCGCTGGCTTGGCCCTGCTGATTTTTGGCTCTGGCCCGGTTCGCGGTTTTGCTGTGGTGCACTGTCTTGGCATTGTGACCTCCATTTTCAGTTCAGTGGTGGTGTCCCGTGGTGTGGTCAACCTGTGGTACGGCAACCGCAAGAAGCTGGACAAAGTGAGCATCGGACAAATCTGGAAGGGTGAATACAATCCCGCTTCCGCCAAGAACGCCTGAGAAGAAGAGCACCATGGAATTATTCAGAATCAAACATGACATTCCCTTCATGCGCCATGCGAAGGTGTTCAATGTCATCTCGTTCATCACCTTTGCAGCAGCGGTGTTTTTTCTGCTGCACCGTGGCCTGAATTTGAGCGTGGAGTTCACCGGCGGTGTGCTGGTGGAAGCCCGCTATTCGCAGGCCGCCGACCTCGAGAAAATCCGCAACAGCCTGGTGAACATTGGCATTGCAGAGCCCCAGGTTCAAAACTTTGGTACTTCTCGCGATGTGCTGATTCGCCTTGCCGTGAAAGACCTCCAAAATGGCGAAATTGGCAGCAATGGCAAGCTGAACAACGATGCCGTGACCAGCAAAGTGCTGGTCAATGGTGGGCCGGATGTGAAGCTGATGCGTGTGGAGTTTGTGGGTCCGCAGGTGGGCCGCGAACTGGCCGAAAACGGCGTGATTGCCCTGATGATCGTGATCATCGGCATCATGATTTATCTGGCTTTGCGCTTCGAATGGAAGTTCGCGGTGTCGGCCATTATTGCCAACCTGCACGACGTGGTGATTATTCTGGGCTTTTTTGCCCTGTTTCAATGGGAATTCTCACTCTCGGTGTTGGCGGCTGTGCTGGCCGTGTTGGGTTACTCGGTGAACGAGTCGGTGGTGGTGTTTGACCGGATTCGTGAAACCTTCAAAAAATCCCGCCGCATGAGTGTGCCCGAGACCATCGACAATGCGATCACCCGAACCATCTCAAGGACCATCATTACGCACGGTTCGACCCAGATCATGGTGTGCTCCATGCTGTTTTTCGGGGGACCCACCCTTCATTACTTCGCGGTGGCATTGACGATTGGCATTTGCTTCGGTATCTATTCATCTGTATTGGTCGCCAGTCCCTTGGTGATGTGGTTGGGCCTGAGTCGAGAAGACTTGGTCAAGCCTGTCAAAAAGGACAAGGAATTCGAAACCCCTTAACACCCCGGCAGGGCATTTTTGGACAATCCCAAAGACCTCTCGCCCTTGGCCAAAGGCGAGATAGAACTTGGCAAGCCGCTCCCCTTCGCGATTTATGATCGCCAAGGGGTTTTGCTTTTGGCAGCTGGTCAGGCCCTGACCACTGAAAAGCAACTGGAGGAATTGGCGGCCAAGGGCCTGTACCACAACCCCCGTTGGGCACAGCAAGGGTTTGCCGTGCAGAACAAGTCCACCATGGGCACCGTTGCACCCAGTGGTCCACAACCTGTTCGAACGGCCAGTGTAAAAGCACCACCCGATGATCCGACGGAAACAGGCAATCTCCTCAAGATGAATTTGCCGGGGCAAGCAGACACATTCACTGTTCGACTGGTTGGTGCCTTGGGCAAAGAGGCATTTGTGACCAGCCACCCCGTGAAAGACAGCCAGTTTGTGTTTATCAAGGAAGGTCAGGTCTGGGAGTTCAAGTCGTTTTATGGCTTGTCGGTGTATCGATTCAAGGCGCAAGTTGAAAAAATTCTGTTGTCGCCGCACCCACTGTTGGTGATGTCTTGGCCTCAGGATGGGCACCTGGAACACAAGGCGATCCGGACCACCCGCCGCGTGAGTTGCGAAGTGCCAGCCACAGGCCGTCTATTGGCGGATGCTGCCGATGTGCCACCCGTGAAAGGAGTTATCCGAAATTTGTCCACTGGTGGCGTGGAGTTTGAGGCATTTGCGTCCACGAACTGGCTGGACAATGCCCAGGTCATGTTGGCGTTTCAACTGTTGTTGACTGGACGAAAGTACCTGTTGGAGTTGCCTGCGCGGGTTGTTACGGTGAACAAAACCGACACCCAGAAGATGCCTCGATTTGGCATGGCCTTTGAGCAAATGGATGATGCAGACTTTGCAGCCATCCATGCCTATGTCTTCGAACATTTGGCTCAAAAACTGGAATCACCGCTGTATTCGCCGCGTTAAGCCCTTTTTTTGGGGAGGGCGTTAATTGGGTGCAATGAGGCTGGGTATCCGGATGGTGTCTACGCCGCCACGCGAATTGCGAACAGCCAACCAACTGATTTGAGTTTGCATCCAAACGCCGTTAAAGCCGGTCGGTACGCTCGTGATGACGGTGAATTGCGCACAAACCGGTGGTCCCTGCATCCATGATTTGAATACAGTGGAGTTAATCGATTGATTGGGATTGGCGGAGGCGTTCATGACAGGCTGCCCATTGTTGCAAGTGTAACCGCGCGATTGTGCAACTGTCTGTAGTTCTCGGCTCAATTGCCCGGCCAGGGTTTGTACAGCGCTGATGACCTGTTGCTGGCTTGCGCCACTGCCCAACGTATTCACGTGCGCGGCAAAGACATTGTTCATGTCCGTTGCCAACAGTGCAACGCGTTGTCGCTCGGCGTTGTCAATGCTGCCAATGAGGGTGGCAGAGGTGGATTTTGCATACGCCATGACGCCCAGGCCCAACACGAGCATGGCGATCATGACCTCCAGCAGGGTAAAACCCCGAGTTCGAGTTTGATTAGCTGCCGACATTGTGTTTTTTCTGACTGTTGCCGTGGTTGACCGTCGTACCCGGATCAGTGACGGTGGTTGTGGTGGTCGGTGTTTGGAAACCGCCGGGAGGCGGAGGACCATCGTAAGACGTCAATGTGACGCCGATGGCCGCGCAGGCGGCTTCAATTTGGGCCATGATGTCCGGAGCAGGTACAACGAATGGCCCTGTTGGGCATTCATACTTGACCGTGACGACGGGTGGTGTGTACACCGGGTTGAATGTGACGCCTTTGTACGCATTGAGCACCACGGATCGGGCAGTACAACTGTCGGCCAATTGCTGATTGCCTGAATTGCAACTCACAGCGCCAACAATTTCAAACGTCAGTCGATAGTTGGTGTCATCCAATGGTTGATTGCAATCGTAAGGCGCAATGACCCCCTTCAGTTGAATTTCCTGATTGCTGGATGGCGCCTGTAGGGTTTTGATGGTGCGACTGGGTACCAGGACATCGGGCAATCGAACGCCTTCTTGGCAGGTTAATGTGACACTGGGGTCGCCTGCAAAGTAGTTGAACAATGCCCACAACTCGTTGGGTGCACTGAGTAGGTGGTTCCCGTAACGCAAGCCGGATTGCATCAATTGATTGGACACTTCGATGTTGACTTTGTTGGGTGCATGGTAAGCATCCATGTTGGCGCGCGTCGTGCTCTGTACTGCCAAGAGCAACAGTCCAATACTCAACAGGCCACTGATCAGAATTCCTGCCATTCCGGTTTCAAAGGGGCGTTGTCGGCAGTGTGTTGGGATAACTTGCATGGCTGACTCGTCCTACAACGTGGTGACTCGGGTGGTATTGAACAGCTGAATAACCCGGGTCTGTTCCACGGGTGTGGCACCCACCTGGCGCGGCTGGGCTTTGATAATCGCCATCCAGAACATATTGCCGTCCGGGTTGTTGCTCAACACCGATGGGCAATTGTTCATATAATCCCGTTTGATATCGCCCAAGGTGTCTGCACTGAATCGACACAAAGTCCACTGCGTGATGGTGAATTCATCTGGACTGTGGAGGTTTTCCCAACCACTGGGTATCGTGCAGAATGAGGCAATGTTGAATGCGTCCATGTTCACGTTAGCCTGCACTTTCTGCTGAAAAACGCCGTTGATGAGACGAAATCCGCGAACTTCGATCGAAGCAAGGGCGCCATTGCCCAATTGAATCGGTAGTGTCAGACAGTAGTTGGCT
This sequence comes from Limnobacter sp., assembly GCF_036405155.1. Lineage (GTDB taxonomy): Bacteria > Pseudomonadota > Gammaproteobacteria > Burkholderiales > Burkholderiaceae_B > Limnobacter. The sequence goes on from NZ_DASWYD010000007.1 coordinate 168,545, forward strand.
GGTGAGCCGTTAAACTTGGAGCAATTGTTCGCCGCGCTGTTCAATGTGCATAGCTGAACTCCCTTGGCTTCACCAGCACTGTCCAGGTATCCACCACCGCGATTCACCCGAGTTGAAAACAGTTCGCTGATGCGGGCAATTTGGTTGAGCAGTTCATCGTTTCCTGCCTGGGTAGGACCAGTTCGCAAATAAGACATCAACTGAAGATGGCTTGCAAGAAGAAGGCTCAACAGCCCCAGGGCAATCATGGTACTCACCAATGTAAAGCCGCCCTGCAAGCAGGCTTTGTCGGGGTGGTGTCTAATTGACATAGCTCAACACCCCGTTGCCAATGCCATCCAATGTGATTTGCGCGGTGTATCCCCGGCTGCTCAGTTGAAAAGTGCTTGATGTGGTTGAATCAAGGCTGCCGGAAACCCCCTGAAAACTGAGGCTCAAATTGCGGTCCAGTGTGACTTGCGGAATTTGAGCGCTGCGCAGGGAAACCTGATTTTGATACGGCAGCCCGTTGGCTTCGAACCAGCGCGCGCAGCCCTTCCACTGGCTGTCCCGTGTCAGCATGACCTGTACATTCAAGGTTCCATTTGCATTCAGCAAGTCAACGGTGGACCGGCATTCTGTGCTGGCAGACATGCTGCGTGCACTTTGCAGGTGGGCGGTGATTTGAGAGGCAATTTGCTTGAGCTGTTGGCGTGCCACGTAGCCGTCCATGGAAGGCAACGCAAAACCAATTGCCACCGCAGAGATGGCGAGCACAATCAACAATTCAAGGACGGTAAAGCCCCGGTTTTGGCGTGTGTTATCCATTGGGCATACACTCCGCCGTGGTGTCTTGCTGCTGCTGGTTCAATGCGCTGAATTTCAGATAGCCTTGCTGGCTGTTGACCTGCACGGTCCAGCACTGGGTGGGACCTTGAATATTTCGTTTGCTGGGCGTGACTTTTGCGGTGAAGTCCCGGAAGTTGGCTTGGCTGATGGTGATTTGGTAGTCCACCCCTTCAGACAGCACCAAGACATTGGCCGACGGTGTGCCGGTGGTTTGCACAGTGGATGCGTATTGGCCGAACTCTTGTCGGTGCTGCTGTTGGACCAAGGCGACTTTCTCTGCCACATCGCGGGTCAAGCGGAAATTGGCGTTGCGCAGGCTGTCTTGGTAGCCGCCAAAAGCAAACGTGGACAGCACGGCAACAATGCCCAGTGCAACCATCAGTTCTATCAGGGTGAAGCCTTTTGAAAGTTTCATGCTTATCGACAAGTCGATCAACGATGAAACACAGTATGAAAGCGAACAAGCCCGAGGGATCCCCCCGGTCAAGGGGGATCAATGGGCTAACTCAGAGGGCGTAAGAGTTTGACTGACCTTAAATGCGACGGGCCAACTCAGCGGCTTTGCCGATGTAGCTGGCTGGCGTCATGGCCAGCAGGCGCTGCTTTTCGGCCGCAGGCAGGTCCAGCGTTGCAATAAAGCCTTGCAGGGCTTCCTGGGTAATGCCCTTGCCGCGTGTCAGTTCTTTCAACTGCTCGTACGGGTTGGGCAGGCCATAGCGGCGCATCACGGTTTGCACGGGCTCTGCCAGCAGTTCCCAGGCGTTGTTGATGTCGTCGGCAATGGCGGCTTCATTCACTTCCAACTTGCCCAGGCCGCGCAGGCAGCTTTCGTAAGCCAGCACCGAGTAGCCAATGCCCACACCGAGGTTGCGCAGCACGGTGGAGTCAGTCAGGTCACGCTGCCAGCGTGAAATGGGCAGTTTTTCTGCCAGGTGCTTCAGCACAGCATTGGCCATGCCCAGGTTGCCTTCGGCATTTTCAAAGTCGATGGGGTTGACCTTGTGCGGCATGGTGGACGAGCCCACTTCGCCAGCCTTCAGTTTTTGTTTGAAGTAGCCCAGCGAAATGTAACCCCAGATGTCGCGGGACAGGTCAATCACGATGGTGTTGGCCCGGGCAATGGCGTCCATCAAAGCCGCGATGCCATCGTGCGGTTCAATCTGGATGGTGTAGGGGTTGAAGGTGAGGCCCAGGCCTTCAATCAGCCGTCGGCTCAGGGCTTCCCAATCGTGGTTGGGGTAGGCGGACAAATGGGCATTGTAGTTGCCCACGGCACCGTTCATTTTGGCGGGCAGTTCAACTGCCTCAATGGCCGCTATCGCGCGTTCCAGGCGGTGCACCACGTTGGCAAATTCTTTTCCCAGGGTGGACGGGCTGGCGGGCTGGCCATGGGTGCGGCACATCAGCGGAATGTCTGCAAACTGGTGTGCATAGCCGCGCAGGCTGGCCACCACGTTGCGCAGGGTGGGCACCAACACTTGTTCGCGGGTGGCTTTCAGCATGAGCGCGTGGCTCATGTTGTTGATGTCTTCCGAGGTGCAGGCAAAGTGCACAAACTCGGCGGCTTTTTTCAGTTCGTCATCAGACTGGAACTTTTCTTTAATAAAGTATTCCACTGCTTTGACGTCGTGATTCGTGGTAGCCTCAAATTCCTTGATGCGCTGGGCATCGGCTTCTGAAAAACCGGTTTTCAGGGCCTCCAGTTTGGCAAGGGCTTGTGTGGAAAACGCGGGCAGCTCGGCAAACCCTGCTTGAGCCAAGGCTTTCAGCCACTCAATTTCCACAATCACACGGTGATGCATGAAACCCGCTTCAGACAGCAGGGGGCGCAAGCTGCCCACTTTGGATTGGTAACGGCCGTCCAGAGGGCTCAGGGCGGTTAGCGCGTTCAAGGATTCAGAAGAAATCATTCTGGGCAGTAAACCTGTGGATTTTCAAAGCGTTGTATTGTAACCCCGCCTCGCTTTGCTTGCCATGCATGGGTGCTTGTCGCCCGCCTATTTGTGGATTTACCGGGTATGCACCCGGCCAAAATACCGATACAAACCAGTATTAACAACAAACAGTCTGCATTTCAGGACTGTGGAACTAGGAGAGCAGTGATGAAACTCGTTGGATCTTTAACCAGCCCCTTTGTGCGCAAAATCCGTGTGCAATTGCTCGAGAAGGAAATCCCCTTTGAGTTTGTGTTGGAAGACGTGTGGAGCCCCGACACCAAAATCACCGAGCACAACCCCTTGGGCAAAGTGCCCGCGTTGATTTTGAATGGTGGGCAGGTGCTGTTCGATTCCACGGTCATTTCAGGCCAGGTGGAGTACCTCATGCCCACCATCCCCCTGTTGCCCACCAAACCCGAATTGCGTGCCAAGGTGCGCACGCTGGAAGTGTGCGGGCAGGGCATTAGCGACGCGGCCGTGGCCATTTTGCTGGAAAAGCGCTTTCACCCGGCCGAGCATGTGAGCACCGCTTGGGTGGATCGCCAAACCCAGAAAATCCACAACGGGCTGGCCTACTTTGCCCACCATGTGGAGCACATGCCCGGGCATTACCTGACTGACCAGTTCAGCATTGCGGACATTGCAGCCGGTTGCGCGCTGTTTTACCTGGACTTCCGCATGCCAGAAATTGATTGGCGCAAGCAGTACCCGGCTTTGGTGGACTATGCTGAGCGCCTGGCCTGCCGCCCCAGCTTTGAGGCCACACGGCCGGTGGTGTAAGTCTGGGCGTTGACCACATGGTTGACGATTAAGCCAGCCTGAAGCTCGCCGCTTGTGCGGCATCCCAATATTGTTCAAACAAGCTGCCGGGGCGCCCGCCCCGCAGCAATTCCCCCGGTTTTGCAAAGGTGTAGCAGTCGGCCAGCAGGCTGACCTGCTGACCATTGATGCGCCGTGACATGTGTTGGGGTTTCAGGTTTTGCGGGTGGTCCAGGCCCGCCGCACCCAGCAGTTCGCCCAAGGCTTTCAAGGTGTTTTTGTGGAAGTTGTACACCCGCTCTGACTTGTTCTCCGGGTCGAGTGCGCGCTGGCGTTTTTTGTCCTGTGTGGTCACGCCGGTGGGGCAGTGCCCGGTGTGGCAGGCCTGCGCCATGATGCAGCCCAGCGCAAACATGAAGCCGCGCGCGCTGTTGCACAGGTCGGCACCCAGCGCACACATTTTGGCAATGTCAAACGCAGAAATGATTTTTCCGCTGGCAATCAGTTTGATGTCCTGCCGAATGTCCAGGCCCACCAAGGTATTGTGTACCAACATCAGGCCTTCAATCAGCGGGAAGCCCATGTGATCCGCAAATTCCACGGGGGCAGCACCAGTGCCGCCCTCGCTGCCGTCAATCACGATGAAGTCGGGCCGGGTGCCTGTGCTTTGCATGGCCTTGGCCATGGCAAACCATTCCCAGGGGTGGCCCACACACAGTTTGATGCCCACCGGTTTTCCGCCGCTCAGGCCGCGCAGTTCGCTGATGAATTGCATCAATTCCAGCGGGGTTGAAAACGCGCTGTGCGCGGCTGGCGACACGCAATCCACGCCCACCATCACCCCCCTGGTTTGCGCAATTTCCTCGGTCACCTTGGGGCCCGGCAATACCCCGCCATGGCCGGGCTTGGCACCTTGCGACAGTTTGATTTCAATCATTTTGACCTGTGGGTCGCAGGCTTGCTCTGCAAAGCGTTGTGGGTCGAATAGACCATCGGCTGTGCGACAGCCGAAGTAGCCGCTGCCGATTTCCCAAATCAGGTCCCCGCCATGTTCGCGGTGGTAGGGTGAAATGGAGCCCTCGCCCGTGTCGTGCGCAAAGTTGCCCTGTTTGGCCCCTTTGTTCAGCGCCAATATGGCGTTGGCCGAGAGGGCGCCAAAGCTCATGGCGGAAATGTTGAAAATGGAGGCTTCATAGGGTTGTGTGCAGGCTGGGCCGCCAATGCGCACCCGGAAGTCTGGGTTGCGCAGGTGCAGGGGCGCTGTGGAATGGTTGATCCATTCGGTGCCTTGTTTGTACAAGTCGGCCTGCGTGCCAAAGGCTTGCTTGTCCATGACCGACTTCGCACGTTGGTACACCAGTGAGCGCTGGTTGCGCGAGAAAGGCGCTGCCTCGGTGTTGGATTCAAAAAAGTACTGCCGAATTTCAGGCCGAATGAATTCCAGAAAAAAACGCAAATGCCCGAGGATGGGGTAATTGCGGCGAATGGACTGGTTGGTTTGAGTCAGGTCCACCACGCCAATCACACCCAGAACAAGGCAGAGCAGGGCCACCGGCCAGAGCATGAAGTGCTCAAGCATGCTGAGCACCACACACGCCACAAAACCACCCCATGCAGCATACAAGGCAAACATGCGGGCATGGAACGACACGGGCCAGGCATTGAAGGCGTACAGGCGGCGTTTGGGCGTGGGGGAGTGCGTGTGCGACGGAACTTCGGGATGTTGGGTGGTCATCGCCTAAGCCATGCAAGAATGGTTAAGCGTTTACTGTACTGCGAACTGGCACAAGGCACCACCCCGCGTAATGGGTGTCTGCTTATCCGGCAATAATGCCGCCGCCCAGGCAGACCTCACCGTCGTACAGCACGGCGCTTTGGCCCGGGGTGACTGCAAACTGGCTGTGGTCAAAGTGCAGGGTGAAGCGGTCTGCGTCGGCCTCAAAGTTGCAATGGGCGTCTTCCTGGCGGTAGCGGGCCTTGCAGGCCAAGCGCTCCAGGTCAGGTGTGTAGCCTGCAATGTAATGCGCTTGCTCGGCCTGTAACACCGTTTGGTGCAGCCAAGGGTGGTCATGACCTTGCACCACGTACAGTGTGTTGTTCTGCAGATTTTTGCGGGCCACAAACCAGGGCTCGCCGTTGCCATCCTTTTGCCCGCCAATGCCGATGCCCTTTCGCTGGCCCAAGGTGTAAAAGCTCAGGCCCACGTGCTCGCCAATCACCTCGCCCTGGTCATTCAGAATGGGCCCGGGCGCGGTGGGCAGGTAGCGGTTCAGGAACTCGCGAAATGGTCGCTCACCAATAAAGCAAATGCCTGTGGAGTCTTTTTTGGCAGCATTGGACAGGCCCAATTCATGGGCAATTTTGCGCACCTCGGTTTTGGGGATTTCGCCCAGCGGAAAGAGGGTTTTGCTCAGCTGGGCCTGGTTCAAGCGGTGCAAAAAATAAGACTGGTCTTTGCTGTGGTCAACCGCCTTGAGCAGTTGGAACTCGCCGTTGACCTCGCGAACACGGGCATAGTGGCCGGTGGCAATGTAGTCGGCCCCCAGGCTGTAGGCATGGTCCAGAAAGGCTTTGAACTTGATTTCGCTGTTGCAGAGAATGTCCGGGTTGGGTGTGCGGCCTGCAGCGTATTCGCTGAGAAACACCGAGAACACCCGGTCTTTGTATTCAGCGGCAAAATTCACCGCTTCAATGTCCACGCCCACCACGTCGGCCACGCTGGCCGCATCCAGCCAGTCTTGCCGGCTGGAGCAGTATTCAGAATCGTCGTCGTCTTCCCAGTTTTTCATGAACAGGCCGATGACCTTGTAGCCTTGTTGCTTCAGCAACCAGGCGGACACGGAGGAATCAACCCCACCGGACATTCCAATGACAACGGTTTTGCTCATGGGTGTTACGACAAGCCGGGTGGCATGGGCCCTTTCAGCACGCTTTCATGGGTGTACACGTGGTCCAGCGGCATGAGGGGGCGTTTGCCTGCTTTCCAGTCGAGGAAGTCTTCGACACACCGCATCACCAAAGGGCTGCGGTGCTCGCTTTGGCTGGCCCGCAGTTCCTCCGGGCTCATCCACAGGGTGCGGATAATGCCGTCATCCAGCGCGCGGTCGGCATGGTGTTTCACCACTTTGCCCGCAAATGCAAAGCGCAGGTAGGTCACGTCTTCGCCGGTGCGGGAGCTGGTATAGCGACTGAGGTAAATGCCCAACAAGCCAACGGGCTCCACTTCCCAGGCGGATTCTTCCAGAGCTTCGCGGGCAGCACCATGCGCCGGGGTTTCTCCGGGGTCGAGGTGGCCAGCGGGCTGATTGAGTTTCACGCCATCGGTGGTGTGCTCTTCCACAATCAGGAATTTGCCATCGTGCTCCACAATGGCCGCGACCGTGACGCTGGGTTTCCAGATGTCTGCCATGTCTGCTCTGTAAGCGCTGCTGCGCAGGGTTGTCCGATTTTGTGGGCCTTGGGGGCCATCGGCATTTTTGAAAACACGTTAGAATAGCAGGGTTAAGGTGCTCGTGCCTCAGTTTTGAGCACGGTTAAACGGGAAGCAGGTTGAATGCCTGCGCTGCCCCCGCAACGGTAAGAGAGTGCGGGTGTGTCATTTTGCCACTGGTAGTACAGGCCGCCAGGCCGACTGGGAAGGCGACACATCAAGACTTTCAAGCCCGGATACCGGCCTTGACCGTTTTGCCTGCATTCCCACGCAGGCCAAGCGCTGGTGCTGCGGGGAGGCAGCATGCAGACGGCTTCAACCGCATGTTCCATTCGGTTTATTCACAGGCCTGTGCCCTTGTTTCGGGTGCTAAGGCATGACGTTCTGTTGATGTGCTCCCCGTGGTGTTGACCACAAGCCGCACGGTGGGTGCGGCGCTCAACCTGACTGTCATGAACAAAACCTTGATTGCGCTCGCATGCGCGGCAGCATGCAATTCCGCTTGGTCCGACCAGGCAACTCAACCCCTTGAACTGGCGGCGACCAACGGCCGTGATCTTCCTGCTGTGACGGTGGAGTCCAGCCGACTCATCGACAACAAGGCGGATGCACCGCCTTCGGCCACATTGATCACCCAGGAAGACATTCGAAACTCCGGCTACACATCGATTGCCGAAGTGGTTCAAAAACTGGGCTTTGTGAATACCCGTCCGGGTTTGGTCGGCAAGCGGGACGCCACATTTGACCTGCGCGGTTTTGGTGGTTCCGATGCCTACACCAACGTGGCCATCATCGTGGATGGCATTCGCTACAGTGAAAAGGAGCTCGCCACAGCCCGAATTTCCAGTATTCCGGTCAGTAGCATTGAAAAAATTGAAATTGTGCGCGGCGGCGCCTCTGTGGCTTATGGCGATGGTGCTTCTGGTGGGGTGATTCGCATCACGACCACCCAACCCAAAGGGGATATGCCCCTGTCGGGCAATGCGTCGGTGTCGCTTGGCTCCTACAGCACACTGGAAACCACCGTGGGCCTGCGGGGTGGAGCCAACGGGTTTGGCTTGTCGGTGGATGCAACGAAGTCGAACACCGACGGGTACCGCGCCCAAAGTGCGGAGGATTTTGGCAGTGCGGCCGCCACCCTCACCTGGAGTGGTCAGTCCATTTACACCGGCGTGCGCGTGGGTACCGAAGGCAGCGATGCTCAGTTGCCCGGTGCGCTCAGCCCTGCCGAGTTCAAACAAAACCCCCGGCAGGCTGTGCCCACGGTGAGCAACCGGGGTGACTATTCTTTTTTTAAACGCGATGTGCTGAGTGCATTTTTGCGGACCAAAGGGCTGACCATGGATTATGGCCTGGATGTGTCGCACCGCGAGCAGCGCCGCTCATTCAAGGACGGTAACCCCACTGGCCAGCGGGAGACAGCCCAAGACCAGATCACCGGTTTTGTCAGTGACTCTGCGTTGTTTTACGGCATGAACCACCTGTGGACTGTGGGTATCAGTTCGGAGCGTGCGGACCTTGATTCCAAGTCGCAGTTCAGTTTTGGAAATTTTGCTGCGCGGGGTTTGCAAAGCTCTTATGCGGCCTATGTGACGGATGACGTGACGGTGAGCGACACGCTGCGGGTGAATGCTGGCTACAGGCTTGAGCGGTTTAACCAGTACCGCTATGACACTGGCCCCTTTGCGCCCACCGAGCAAAGTACCCAACGCAACTTGAACCTGGAGGCTTTTGAACTGGGTTTTTCGAAAGTACTCACGGACGATTACACCGCTTTCGGAAAAATCAACCGGGGCTACCGGGTGCCCAATATTGATGAAAATGATCCATCCTCTCGTCCGCCTTCCAATACTTTTTTGAATCCCCAGCGTTCAAAAGAATTGGAGGTGGGTGCGCGTCGACGTGTCGGTCAGCAAGAGCAGGTGGTGCGCCTGTTCAAAATCTGGCTGAGTGACGAAATTGCCAACGTCAATTTCAGCAACATCAACCTGGACAAAACCCAGCGACAGGGCATTGAGCTGGAACACCAGGCACCTTTGTTCGACAAAACCAGCCTTCGCGCAGCCTACACTTACACCGACTCGGAATTTCGTTCGGGCAACTTGGCTGGCACACGTGTACCGTTGGTACCTGCGCACCGGGTGTTGTTGGCCGTCAATCAGGCCATTACGTCAAAGTTGAATGCTGAGGTGCTGTTGCAGGCTCAATCTGATCAACGTTTGGGTGGTGATGTCGGCGGTTCGCAAGAAAACGGGAAAGTGCCCGGTTACGCTGTGGCCGATTTCAATGTGCGATACCAGTTGGACAAGGTCAAGCTCGTGTTATCGGTCAACAACCTGTTCGATCGCGACTACTACAGCCAAGGCTACTACAACGCATTCGCTACAAATCCGGTCGGTGTGTATCCCGACTTCGGTCGGAATGTTCGTCTAACAGCCCAGTTTGACTTTTAACTCAAGGCCCGGGGTGCTGTGAACCGAAATCAATTGACTCGCTGGTACGGCTGCGGAAGGCTTCTCCTTGGGTTGCTGCTCAACGCGTACGCGCTGGAATCGGTTCATGCACAGCCCATCTGCGTCCCCGACGACACTCAATACCCGGTGTGTGTGGCTCAACCCGCTCGCCGGGTGTTGTCGCTGTCACCCCACCTCACCGAGTCGGTGGCGTTTGTGCAGGGCCTGAAGGCGGTGGTGGCGGTGGATGCCTCCAGCGACTACCCACCTGAAGCGAACCGGCTGCCCAAGCTGGGCGCGCCTTGGTTGTTGGGTACCGAGACACTGCTTGCCCAAAAGCCAGACCTGGTGCTGGTGTGGAATTCGGGCATCAGCCCGGCGGTGGTGGAGCGTCTTCGGGCGCTCAAGGTGCCGGTGTACGTCAGCGAGCCCAAAACCCTGGCGGAGGTGGCCTCCACCTTGCGCCGTTTGTCGCGCCTGTTGGGCACCGAAAGCCAGGCCGAAAACGCCGTGCGCGCGTGGGAACTGGGCATTCGGGAGCTGCGCCAGCAACACCAGGGCGCAGTGGTGGTTCCGGTGTTCTACCAAGTGTGGCCCAAGCCGTTGATGACATTGGGTGGCAGCCACGTGGTGTCCGAAATTCTCTCGGTCTGTGGAGGGCACAATGTGTTCACGGACCATTCAAGCCTTGCATTCCAGGTGAGTGCCGAGGCCGTGTTGGCGCGAAAACCAGCACTGATTCTGGCCAGCGGCGATGACACGCAAGAGCAGAACCTGACCCGTCAATGGTCAAGCTGGCAGCAACTGCCTGCGGTACAAGCTGGCTGGGTAAAAACCTTCCCCAAGGACATCCTGGTGCGCAATGGACCGCGCTTGCTCGAGGCTGCCCAACGCATGTGCGCATTGCTGGATGGTGTTCGGCAGGGGCCTGCGCGTCCAAAGCCTGTCCCTTGATTGCCGTTTGTGGTGTCAGAGTCCACTGTGCAGGTTGTGGTAATCCCTAAGTTTGGGGGATACTGCCATGCTATAGTGCGGACCAGCCATTGCGGTGGTTGAATGCGGCCTCTGGTGCCAGTTTGGGCCATGAAACAGGCCCCGTGGCAGGGCCAACGACAGAATACTTAATACAACAAAGCGCTTTCCCACAAGGAGAAGTTCCATGAAAATCGGAATCCCGGCCGAGACAAGGTCCGGAGAAACGCGTGTAGCTGCAACACCTGAAACGGTGAAGAAGCTCATTGCCCAAAAGCACGAGGTGTTTGTGCAGGCGGGTGCTGGTGTGGCCAGCTCCATCACCGACCAGGCCTATGCCGAGGTGGGTGCAAAAATTGTTGACCGCGCCATGGACGTGATTGCCCAGTGCGACATGATCCTCAAAGTGCGGGCACCAGCCGAAAACGAAATTTCAGCCTACCGCGCCGGCCAAGTGGTGGTGGGCATGTTGAACCCGTTCGACAATGCGGGCCTGGAAGCCATGAACAAGGCTGGTCTCACCGCCTTTGCACTGGAAGCCGCCCCACGGACCACCCGTGCGCAGAGCATGGACGTGTTGTCTTCCCAGGCCAACATCGCAGGCTACAAAGCCGTGATGATTGCTGCCAACGTGTATCAGCGCTTCATGCCCATGTTGATGACAGCGGCCGGTACGGTGAAAGCCGCCCGCGTGCTCATTCTGGGTGTGGGTGTCGCCGGTTTGCAGGCCATTGCCACAGCCAAGCGCTTGGGCGCGGTGATCGAGGCTTCTGATGTGCGCCCTGCCACCAAAGAGCAAGTGGAGTCGCTGGGTGCCAAGTTTGTGGATGTTCCGTTCGAGACCGACGAGGAGCGCGAAATCGCCAAAGGTGTGGGGGGCTATGCCCGCCCCATGCCCGAAAGCTGGATGAAGCGCCAAGCCGCGGCTGTGCATGAAAAGGCCATCAAGAGCGACATCGTCATCACCACCGCGCTGATTCCCGGCCGCAAGGCGCCCACGCTGCTGCACGAAGACACTGTGCGCGCCATGAAGCCCGGTTCAGTGGTCATCGACCTGGCGGTGGAGCAGGGCGGCAACTGCCCCCTGTCCAAGCTGAATGAAATTGTGGATGTGAATGGCGTGAAGATTGTGGGTTATGCCAACCTGGCCACCATGGTTGCTGCCGATGCATCAGCCCTGTATGCCCGCAACGTGATTGATTTCCTGAAACTGGTGTTCGACAAAGAAGGCCAGTTCAAGATTGATCTCGAAGACGACATTGTTGCCGCCTGCCTGATGTGCACCGGCGGTGAACTGAAACGCAAGAACGCCTGAAGGGAGCCCTGAACAATGGACATCATCAGTCACACCACGATCAACCTGATCATTTTCGTTCTGGCCATCTATGTGGGTTACCACGTGGTCTGGAACGTGACCCCAGCGCTGCACACACCATTGATGGCGGTTACAAACGCCATTTCGGCGATTGTGATTGTGGGGGCCATGTTGGCCGCTGCACTCACCGTCACCCCGGTGGGCAAGTTCATGGGCACGCTGGCGGTCGCATTGGCCGCAGTCAACGTGTTTGGCGGGTTTTTGGTGACGCGCCGCATGCTTGAAATGTTCAAGAAGAAAAAATAACCCCACAGCGAACTGGAGAACTCCATGCAATTGAGTATGAACACAGTGACGCTGTTGTACCTAGTGGCGTCAGTCTGCTTTATCCAGGCCTTGAAGGGCCTGTCCCACCCCACCACCTCGCGGTTGGGGAATACGTTTGGCATGGCCGGTATGACCATCGCCGTGCTGACCACCATCGCCCTCATTTCCAAATTGGCGGGCGAGTCCACTGCTGCAGGCATGGCCTATGTGCTGGCCGGTTTGGTGGTGGGTGGCGGTGCCGGTGCCATCATGGCCAAGCGCGTTGAAATGACCAAAATGCCCGAGCTGGTGGCCTTCATGCACAGCATGATTGGTTTGGCAGCGGTGGCGATTGCCGTGGCAGCGGTGGCCGAGCCTGCGGCGTTTGGCATTGTGGCGGCTGGCGAAACCAGCATCCCCTATGGCAACCGCATTGAACTCTTCATCGGAACCTTCGTGGGTGCCATCACCTTCTCGGGCTCGGTGATTGCGTTTGGCAAGCTGAGTGGCAAGTACAAGTTCCGCCTGTTCCAGGGCGCACCTGTGCGCTTCAAAGGCCAGCATGCACTGAATGCCATCCTGGGTATTGTGATGATCGGCGCGGGTATCAGCTTCTTCATTACCCAAAGCTGGACGCCCTTCATCGTGATGACGGCGGTGGCCTTTGTGTTGGGCGTCACGCTGATCATTCCGATTGGCGGTGCCGACATGCCGGTGGTGGTGTCCATGCTCAACAGCTACTCTGGCTGGGCCGCTGCGGGCATTGGCTTCTCGCTGAACAACAGCATGCTGATCATCGCCGGTTCGCTGGTGGGTTCGTCTGGTGCCATTCTGTCCTACATCATGTGCAAGGCGATGAATCGCTCGTTCTTCAACGTGATTCTGGGTGGGTTTGGTGGAGAAGCCGACACCGGTAGTGGTGGCTCACAGCAACAGCGCACGGTCAAAAGTGGTTCGTCCGATGACGTAGCCTTTCTGCTGACCAATGCCGAAACCGTGGTGATTGTGCCCGGCTATGGCTTGGCGGTTGCGCGTGCCCAGCACGCCTTGAAAGAACTGTCGGAAAAGCTGACCCACCTGGGCGTGAACGTGAAGTACGCCATTCACCCCGTGGCAGGCCGCATGCCTGGCCACATGAACGTGCTGTTGGCCGAAGCAGAAGTGCCCTATGACCAAGTGTTTGAGATGGAAGACATCAACAGCGAGTTTGGTCAGACCGACGTGGTGCTGGTGCTGGGTGCGAACGACGTGGTGAACCCCGCTGCAAAGAACGACCCCAAGAGCCCGATTGCTGGCATGCCGATTCTGGAGGCCTACAAGGCCAAAACCATTATTGTGAACAAGCGGTCCATGAACGCCGGTTACGCCGGTTTGGACAACGAATTGTTCTACATGGACAAAACCATGATGGTGTTTGGTGACGCCAAGAAAGTGATTGAAGACATGGTTAAAGCGGTGGAGTAAGCTCACCGAGTGAGCTTCTGCTGTGTGGAAACGCCTCGGCTTGCCGGGGCGTTTTGTTTTGGTGGTACCTCGTTGGTCGTCGTCAGGCTCGCTGATGTTTGCAGCTCTGCGCAGTTACATCGCCCTTGGCGACTTTTTAAATTGCGTCACTGCGCGTTTACGCCCCCTCGCGACGGTCCATTGGTCTTTCCCTCGCTGAGCCTCACGATCGCTGAGGTCGCCCCTCCAAACAGCGAGCCCCCAGCAATGCCGGTATGCCCGGGGCCGAACAGTCAGCACCCCGATCGGTTTGACCCGCACAGCATTCGAACACACGGACCGAGATGTTTGAGCCACGCAGTGGCGAGTTCTCGGGATGGTTCGCGATTTTGTCCAATGAGCGCGGGGCAACCTTGACCTTCGGGGGGCGTTCGGCACGGGCTGCCGGTGTTGCTGGGGGCTATAAACAGCACGGGCTACCGGCATTGCTTGGGGGCAAATAAACCGGCACGGGCAATTCACCCCACCGTGCGTTCCAACCACATCGCATCGCCATAGCTGAAAAACCGGTACTGCTGCGCCACCGCATGGGCATAGGCTTCAAAAATCCGGTCCTTGCCTGCAAAAGCCGACACCAGCATCAGCAAGGTGCTTTTGGGCAAATGGAAGTTGGTGATCAGGCAGTCGGCCGTGTGGAACACGTAACCTGGCTTGATGAAAATATCGGTGTCTCCGGCATGCCCGGTTTCTGCATAGCGCATTGCTTTGCCCAACCCGTCGTCCGTGTTCAAGTTGCAGCCAGTCTCGGTGCCCCAGGCTTCCAGCGCACGCAGGCTGGTGGTGCCCACGGCCACAATGCGGCCACCGTTTTGTTTGGTGCGCACCAATTCGGCAATCAGGTTGGCAGACAGGCTGTAACGCTCCCGGTGCATCACGTGTTCGTCCACGTTGTCGGTTTTCACCGGCAAAAACGTGCCAGCGCCCACGTGCAAGGTGAGGTCCATCACACGCGTGCCCTGCGCTTTCAAGCTGTCCAGCAACGCGTCTGTGAAGTGCAAGCCTGCGGTTGGGGCAGCCACGGCCCCCGGCTCTTTGGCAAACACCGTTTGGTAACGGTCTTCATCGGTCTGGTCGGCATCGTGGGTGATGTAAGGCGGCAAGGGCAGGGCACCATGTGCATCCAGAATGAGGTCAATCGAAGTCGAACCCTCGGCCAGTTGTACCTCGTACATCATGTCGTGCTTGCCCAGCACGGTGGCCTTGGCCACGCCGGCCAGCACAATCTCACTGCCAGGTTTGGGCGCTTTGCTGGCGCGAATCATGGCTGTGAAGCGGCGGTCGTCCAGAATGCGCTCCAGCATGACCTCGATTTTTCCGCCCGTGGCCTTTTCACCAAACAGCCGCGCTTTCAACACCTTGGTGTTGTTCAGCACCAGCACATCATTGGGGCGTATGCATTCAAGAATGTCAGCAAAAGCCTTGTCTTTCAGCGGTGCTTGGGCGGGGCAAACCAATAGCCGAGATGCACCGCGCACTTCAGGGGGGTGCTGCGCAATCAGTTCTTCGGGAAGGTCAAAATCGAATTCGGACAGTTTCATGGAAACCCACATGGTGTCCTGGGGGGCTGGTGCCGAGGGCGGGAATCGAACCCGCACGATATCACTACCACCGGATTTTGAGTCCGGCGCGTCTACCAATTCCGCCACCTCGGCAAGGAGGCGAATTATGACAAAAAACAAGGGGTGCGGCAATGCCGAATGCACAAATTGCTGAAATTTCTTGTTTTGTGCATCATTTCTGCCCCTCTCGCGGGATAGGTAACCCGTGAGCGCACGCGCATACTCGGTGCATCGCCTGTTGAGACCGGGTTTGTCATGTCATTCAAATGGAAATGGTTGCTGACCACTTTTGTCGCCCAGTTGTTCATGGGCGCATTGTTCGCGTCCATCCAATACATGCATTTGAGCAAGGTGGCCCTGCAGGACGTGGACCGTTTCAACTTTGAGTTGCGCCAAGAATTAAACCGGGTGCAAAACGGCCGAAACAGCTATTCCAGGGATGCACTGACCTCGGTGGTTCGCAATTTCCACAGCAAACATCGTCCAGCCGGGGTGTGGATTGAATACCAAGGCAAACGTTTGTTCGAGTTTGGCGACCTTTTTCAGACTGCGAATCCCGTTCCACAAGCGGAGTCCGCCCTGCAGGAGGCCTTTTCCCTGCCAACGCCTGGCCATGTGCTGTGGGTTCGTTACGACCCAGACGAGGTTTACCGGGCCCGCAACGACATGGTGGTGTTTGTGTTGGGTGTGTTCGCGCTGAGTGCCGTGGCGTGTGGCTTGATGCTGTTGAGCTTGAGTCGGGCTTTGTCAGCCCGCTTGGAAGACCTCCGCGTCAAAGCCCTTGAGCTCCAATCCGGGCTTATTCATTCCCGCATTGAAATCACCGGACGAGACGAAATATCCGATTTGGGGGTGGCGTTCAACCGCATGGCCCAGGCGATCGAAGAGCAAATGTTGGCGATGGAGGCCAGCCATGCCAAGTCCGAAGCCGAGCGCAACAGGCTGGACTTGTTGTTGTCGTCGCTGGGCAGTGGCGTGGCCTACCTGGATGAACATTTCAATGTGCTGTATGTCAACAAAGCACTGGCCCACATGCTGCGTTTGCCGTTTCCATACACCGAGACCCCCCGTCTTGAGACGCTGTTGTTGAAGGCAGGTTTGGAGAAGGACCAAGCGCCGCTGTTGAATGATTTGGTGACCGATTACTTTGGCCATCACAAAGTGCCCATCGAGCTGGATTTTGAAGAGGGGCGCGTGCTGCAATTCCGGTTTGTGATTTACAGCGACCAGGTACAAGGCCCGCAAGCGGTGCTGATTGTGGAAGACGTCAGCATTCAGAAAAACGTGGAGGATTTGCGCCACGAGGTTGAGCGAGACCCCTTGACGGATGTCCTCAACCGCCGTGGTTTCGACCTCAGCCTTCAGTCCCGCGTCAGCCGATTGCTGCCGGGCGAAACCTTTGGGTTGCTGTTTTTGGACCTGGATGGTTTTAAGGCGGTGAACGACACGCTGGGCCACAAGGCCGGCGACCAAGTGCTGAAAACCACAGCGCTGCTGCTGAAAGGCGCCACCCGCAATGTGGACCAGATTGCGCGGTTGGGTGGCGATGAGTTTGCGGTGATTGTGGCGCGCTGCAGCCCGCAGTTGCTGGTCAATATTGCCAACCGCATCATCGACTCGTTTGCAACCGACAAACACCTCAACCGCATTCGACAAAACCACGGCTTGTCCGTGTCGTGCAGCATTGGCGGGGCGTTGTACCCCACGCATTCAGATTCCATTCAAGGCATGTTGGACATGGCAGACAGCCTCATGTACCAAGCCAAAAAAGCCGGAAAGAATTGTCACCGGCTTGCGCAGGCTCAAGGTTTGAGCCTGCCGATGCCAGGTTGACGGCGGCTGTGCCCAAGGTCTTCAGGGCTTGATCCGTTTGTGCAAATGGATCAGGGCTTTTTCCAGTTTACCCCCGGCCTCCCGAACACTCTGCTGAGCAAGCGTGTTGGCTTTGTCGAAGCTGGCGTTGATTTCCTTCACCAGCACATCACGGCCTTTCAGGCTTTGCTTCAAGGCCTCTTTCGATGCACCGCGTACCACCGCTTTGGCACCCTCGGTTGCATCTTGGGTTACGCCTTTGATTTTTTGATACTGACCGTCCCGCTCCAAAGCCTTGTTGCCTGTCAGGGCACCCACCTTTTGCTTGGCCGTGCCCATCACCATATTGATTTTGCCTTCATATTTTTTAATCATCCGCAGTGTCTCCATGGGTTGTTTTCAGGCTGTGCCCCAGTGTAACCAAGGCTGCCCGGTTTTTGCATCTTCATGGAAAACACCACTGGCTGGAATGCACCGGTGCCGTTAGCCTAAGGCTCTTGATAAAACACGCACCAGTGCCGGAACACGCATGAACATTGTTTGGTTGGAGAAAGACAGCATGCGGGTGCCTTTGCCCCGCCCAAACCTGCCCCATCAGTGGGTGGAATATGCCTACACTGCGCCCCATGAGGTGCTGGAGCGGGTTCGGGATGCCGACATTTTGCTGATCAACAAGGTGAAGGTGGACGACGCCGTGATGGCAGCAGCCCCCCGCCTGAAAATGATCCAGCTCATGGCCACCGGCATGGACAATGTGGATGCCAAAGCGGCCGCAGCCCGGGGCATCACCGTGCGCAATGTGGTCAATTACGGTCCCGAGTCGGTGGCCGAGCATGTGTTGGCGTGCATTCTGCAACTGACCCGGCGTGTACCCGAGTGGCAAGGCCTGGTGAATGCGGGACAATGGAGCCAGTCCAAGTTTTTTTGCATGCACAACTTCCCGATGCGCAGCTTGAAAGTCATGACGCTGGGCATTTTGGGCAACGGGGCCATCGGTGACCATGTGGCCCATTTTGCCAAGGCGTTTGGCATGACGGTGGTGAAAGTGGAGCGCCGTGGTGTGACCGATGTTCGCCCGGGCTATGTGAGTTTTGATGAGGCCCTGGCCACTTGTGATGTCATCAGCTTGCATTGCCCCTTGAACGACCAGACCCGGGGCCTGATGGGCGAGGCGGAGTTTGCCCGCATGAAGCCGGGCGCCATTTTGGTGAACACAGCGCGGGGCGCATTGGTGCAGTTTGAGCCCTTAAAGAAAGCGCTGGACAGTGGCCACTTGGGTGGCGCAGCGCTGGACGTACTGGAGGTGGAGCCGCCACCCGCCAGCCACCCCATGCTGACCTGGCAGCACCCCTGTTGCATTGTGACGCCCCACATTGCCTGGGCCACTGAACAGGCCCAAACCAACCTGGCTAGCATTGCCATGCGACAGGTGAGCGAATTCATGGCGGGTTTGCCTCGCTGAACGTTGCGATAAAAGAACACCGGGTGCCCCAGCGGGGCGGGCGCTCGGTTTTTTTGTAGTCATGCCCAAAAAATAAGCACCGGATGGGTTTACAATGCGCGCATGACTCAAGAAACCCCCTCGAATACTCCTTTTGCGCCCACTGCAGAAGAAGACGCCGCACTGGCGCAAGTAACCTTCGCCGACTTCGGCCTTCACCCCGACATCCAGAAAGCAATCGATGCCCAGGGGTACACCCAGCCCACGCCCATTCAGGCCAAAGCCATCCCGGTGGTGCTGACAGGGGTTGATGTGATGGGTGCGGCGCAAACCGGTACTGGTAAAACGGCGGGTTTCTCCTTGCCCATTTTGAACCGGCTGATGCCGCTGGCCACGTCCAGCCCGTCACCGGCACGCCACCCGGTGCGTGCGCTGATGTTGGCGCCCACCCGCGAGTTGGCAGACCAAGTGGCCAACAACGTCGAGACCTACGCCAAATTCACGCCCATTCGCTCCACCGTCATTTACGGCGGGGTGGACATGAACCCGCAAACCCAGGCCCTTCGTCGGGGCGTTGAAATCGTGATTGCCACGCCAGGGCGCTTGCTGGACCATGTGCAGCAAAAAACCATCAACCTGAGCCAGGTGCAAGTGCTGGTGCTGGACGAAGCGGACCGCATGCTGGACATGGGCTTTTTGCCCGATTTGCAGCGCATCATCAACTTGTTGCCTGCCAATCGGCAAAACCTGTTGTTCTCGGCCACCTTCTCGCCGGAAATCCAGAAGCTTGCCAAAAGCTTCATGGTCAAGCCAACCTTGATTGAAGTGGCTCGTCGCAATGCAACCTCCGAGAACATCAAGCAGGTGATGTTCGCCTTGGACAGTGAGGAGGACAAGCGCGCCGCCGTGTGCCACCTCATTCGCAGCAAAAACCTGCAGCAGGTGATCGTGTTTTCCAACACCAAGCTGGGCACGGCCCGCTTGGCCCGCCATCTGGAAAAAGAGGGTGTGTCCGCCACAGCCATTCATGGTGACAAAAGCCAGATTGAGCGCATGAAGGCGCTGGACGCCTTCAAGGCTGGCGAGGTGGCTGTGCTGGTGGCCACCGATGTGGCCGCCCGCGGTTTGGACATTGCCGATTTGCCCTGCGTGATCAACTACGACCTGCCCACCACGCCGGAAGATTACGTGCACCGCATTGGTCGAACCGGCCGTGCAGGCGCCAAGGGCACCGCCTATTCGTTTGTGGTCAAGGCCAACGAACGGGCCTTGAAAGACATTGAAAAGCTGGTGAGCATCACCTTTGTTCGAGAAGAACTGGAAGGTTTTGTTCCCCACGCGCGTGAGTTTCATCACGGTGACCGTGACGGTAGCGCGCGCGAAGGTCGCGAGGCACGTCGGGGCCGCTCGGATGAAGGGCGCAATGAGGTCAGAGCGTCACGCCGCTCCCCACGGGAAGATCGACCCGCAGGCCGTGACCGTTCTTACCAGCAAGGTGCCCGTTACAACGACAATGCGCCCATCCACCGCGATGCCGAATATGAGCGTCTGCGTTCAAAACTGGCGTCCACCCGCATTCAGGATTCGCTGTTCAACAAGCCGTATGTTGAAAAGGCCGATGAAAAGTCGGCGTCCCCTTCGGCTTCGTCCACCGTTGCAGACGGTGTGCCAACAGCCGGCAACACCCGCGACAAATCCAAAAATGCCGCGCCGGTTGCCTTTTTGTTGGGTGGCCAGCGCCGCCCTGGTTAAAACCTTACGGGTCTGCGCACTGGTCTCATTTGTAGGCCAGGTGTTGCATCACGGCAGGCCATTGTTGGATGGCCTTTGCCAGCCAGTCTTTAACATCGTCTACGCCCTTCATCGGCTCTTGCCCAAAGTGCATCCATACCCTGTTCAGGTTCTCGATCGGGTTTGAACAATCCAGGGCTTGCGCCCCAGTCTGTTTGGACAGTTTTTGTCCGTCCTCAGCCAAAATCACCGGCAAATGCACATAACTGGGCGGTTGTGCACCCAGCGCCTTGTACATCGCGATTTGTCGGGCGGTGGTTTCAGCCAGGTCCTCACCCCGCACAATGTGGGTCACACCGCTGGCCAGGTCATCGACCACCACCACCAGGTGGTAGGCCCAATGCCCGTCCCCGCGCTTCAGCACAAAGTCACCACTGGTTTCGCAAAGCCTGTCTGTTTGAGGGCCCAAGCGCCAGTCTGTCCAGTGTGTGGCCTCCTCGGGAACGCAAAACCGTATGGCCCGGGGTGTTTTGCCGGGGGGCAGCCCATGCCGGCAAGTGCCCGGGTACACCCGGTTGGCACCAAAAGGGCGGTGGGCATTGGCCTCATCAATGTCGCGCCGCGTGCAGCCACAGGGGTAAACACGCCCCGCGCGTAGCAGTTGGTCCAACGCCCGCTGGTATTGTGCATGGCGAGTGCTCTGAATCCACACCTCGCCATCGGGCTGCAGCCCATGGGATTGCAGCGCATGCAAAATGGCGTGGGTGTGTTCGGGCTTGCAGCGCTCCGTGTCAATGTCTTCAATGCGAACCAGCCAGCGGCCCTTGTTCACCCGGGCATCCAGCCAACTGCCCAGTGCCGTGGCCAGCGACCCCAGGTGCAAGGGCCCTGTCGGCGAGGGTGCAAAGCGGCCAACGTAAGGTTCAGGCATGTCAGGCTGGCCCCAGCAATTGCGGGGGAGGGCTGTAATCCAGCTTCACGCGGGCCAGGTGTTCGGTCCACCAGGTGAGGGCATTGCCCGTGTTGCCCCGGTGCCAGGCGCAGCACAAGGTGCCCTGGCGTATGGGGTCCTCAGTGGGCTTGATCACCAGTTTCCCGGCTTCAACATGGTCTGCAATCAAATTCCAGGGCAACCAGCCGCAACCCAACCCTGCCAAATGGGCTTGTACCTTGGCTCGCAAGGTGGGCACGGTCAACACGGCTTGCCCGGTTTGAAGACCAAACGTCATGGGTTTGAAGGTGCGGGATGTGTCGCCCACGGCCACAGCGCGGTGCTGGGCAATGTCCTCACTGCACAAAGGGCCCTCCGCCTTGGCCAGCGGGTGGTGGGGTGCCACGGCAAACACAAACGTGGAATGTCCGATGTTCTGGATGTTGAGCCCTGTGGTGGTTGCAAACTGGCCTTGGTCCAGGCGGCTGCCAATCAGCAGGTCGGCCCGGCCGGAGTAAAGTGCCTCCCAGCTGCCCGACAGCACCTCGGTGGAAATGCGCAAACGGGTTGGGCTGTTCAATTGGTCGAAGGCCTCAATCCACGGGATGGCATCTTCAAACGGCACAATCGAATCCAGCACAATGCGCAGCTCGGCCTCCCAGCCCGTGGCCACTGCTTTCACCCGCTTCTCAACCGATTCACTCAGTTGCAGCAGCTTTCGCCCTTCTTCGAGCAAAGCGCGCCCTGCTGGGGTGAGTTTGGCCTTGTGCCCGGAGCGGTCGTAAATCAGCACATCGAGTTGCTCTTCCAGCTGGCGAAGTTGGTAGGTGATGGCCGACGGGGCTTTGTTCAAGGCGGTGGCGGCCGCCGCAAAGCTGCCGCGGGTCTCGATCAGTTCAATCAGGGCAAGGCTGTCCAGCGGTAGCGTCATAATTCAAATTTTTTGAACAAGAGCCTCAAATTCTACCCGTTGTTGGGGGTAAATCAAGCGCCTACACTGGCCTCATCGATTCACAAGGAGGTTCATCATGCTGCAAGTCAGACGGTCCAAAGAACGTGGTTATGCCCACCATGGTTGGCTCGAGAGCTATCACAGCTTCTCCTTTTCTGAATATTACGACCCCCGCTTCATGGGCTTTGGCCCCTTGCGGGTCATCAATGAAGACTGGGTGGACCCCCAGAATGGCTTTGGAACCCATGGTCACCGGGACATGGAAATCATCACCTACATGCTGGACGGTGAGCTGAGCCACCGCGACAGCTTGGGCGGCGGTTCAACCATCAAGCCCAACCAGATTCAGCGCATGAGCGCCGGCACCGGGATTCGTCACTCGGAAATCAACGCTCACAAAACAGAAGTGGCCCATTTGTTGCAAATCTGGATTGAGCCCGCTGTCATGGGTGTGGCCCCCGGTTACAAAGACCATGATCTGGATGTGGCCAGCGTGACCGGTCAATTGGGGCTGATTGTGACCGGCAATGCCGACGAAGCGGCGCAGCACAACATTGCCCACATTCACCAGGATGCCAAGGTGTATGCAGGCCGCTTGAAGGAACAGGTGGTGGTGAAGGCACTGAACCCTGCCCGCAAGGCCTACCTGCATGTGGCTCGTGGTGAGTTGGCCGTGGGCGACATCACCTTGGGCACTGGCGATGCGCTGATGATTGAAGGCGAAGAAGAGTTGAAGCTGACCGTGGCCACACAGGCCGAGGTGTTGTTGTTTGATTTGCCAGCCTAATTCCAACGGCGTGCAACTGAGCACACCTGTTTTTGGGTTGGTTAACAAGGAGAAGCAAAATGACGCAAGTTGCAGTGGTTTATCACAGTGGTTACGGCCACACCGCCCGCGTGGCCCAGTTTGTTCAGCAAGGCGCGCAAAGCGTTCACGGTGTTGAGGCACACCTCATTTCGGTAAACGACGTGAACGACGCCACTTGGGAATTGCTGGCCAAGGCCGATGCCATTATTTTTGGTTCGCCCACCTACATGGGCGGTGCTTCAGCCGACTTCAAAAAGTTTGCCGATGCCTCCAGCAAGGTGTGGTTTAGCCAAGGCTGGAAAAACAAGGTGGCCGGTGGCTTTACCAACTCCATGTCCATGAGCGGCGACAAGCTGAGCACACTTCAGTACTTTGTAACCTTTGCCATGCAACACGGCATGGTGTGGGTGGGCAGCGCCACCCCGGGTGCCCAAAAGCCGGGTGACCCCACGCAGTTAAACCGCGTGGGCTCGTGGGTGGGGGTGATGACGCAGGCCGACAATGCACCCGCTGAGGTAACCCCACCCCAAGCGGACCTGGACACTGCCAGCCTGTATGGCGCGCGTGTGGCAGAGTTTGCGAAAAAGCTCGGGAAGTAATGGCCAGAAGGGGGTTACACCCCTTTCCGGTGCACAACGTTAATGTAAAACCGGTGTTGCGCAAGAATCGAGCAACTGGTCCGGCGAGTAGATGCAGCGAAATTCTTTGGTGTGCGCATCCCATCGAAACACGGCAAGTAAGGGAGTCTGCCTCAGCACCACAGATGTTTTTTCATCGGTTTCATTCACAATGCCTGTGACCACAAATGTCGGTTGCTCAATCGGTAAAACATCCAAGTTCAGCAAGCCAGCATTGGCATACACCAAGCCATCATCATGAATATCCATGAGTCGAATGCTGAGTACACCAATCGTTAGTGTGCCGTTGCCTTGTGACGTTGTTTCAACGCGTGCAGGCATTTTGCCTAAGGTGGGCAGATCAATCTCTATATCAATCGGCGCATGGCCATTCATGGCCTGTTCAAATGCCCCAGACAAATCAATCCGCTGAGCAAAACTGCTGCCGGGCAAACATCCAGCGCACAGCAGAACAACAGTGATCAGATTTAAGCCGAGTATTTTTAATTTGATTTGCATCGGAAACCTTTCGAAATGCGAGACTTGTTTATGTTAGTCAGGAACAACCACCATGTGCTTAGGGCAGTTCGATGGGGACATGGTCATCCGTTGATTGACTTCTGAGGATGATCGTGTCTGAATAGTTTTGGCTGTAAGTTTTTCCGTTTTTACGCTGATCTGTCCGGCCGTTATAACGCTGCAGAGCGGTTGCCCAGCCATCGAATGTTCCATCAGGGCGGTTGCTTGGAGGCTGTCCTGATTTGCCAAAACCCTTGCGGCAAAGCAGTCCTATGCCAGCCTTCAGGTTCGTTTGTACATCGCCCTCGTTCCGAATCAGCGGTTTTTTCAGTCCGAGTTCCAGTTTTCTATCATCCCAGTCGCCAGGCACGTTCGCTTGCACTGGGTCCACTTCCCATGCTGCAAGAGATCGGGCATCCCCGCCGCCACTTTCTTGAATCATCCAGGCTTTCACCAATACATCTTCCAAAATGGGAATTTGTGCAGCTTGGTCCTCTGTGCAGCCGCACCGGGCTGCTTTGTTCTGGTTAAAGTCGAGCACAATATTTCGAATGATGGTGTCGTGCTTTTGATATCGACTATTCTCAAAGCCTTTCAATGTTTTCATGCATTACCGTTCATAAAGTACTAAGTGTTGTTTGTCATTTGAAAGGTTCGGTTTGAACGCAGTGTTTAATCGGTATTGCGCATTGGGGAATCCCCCCGCCCTTGGTAGTAAAATGCCCAGATGACCGAGCCCAACCACACCCTGCCTTCCACCTTTGTCCACCTGCGCATGCACACCGAGTTTTCGGTGATTGATGGCATGGTGCGCGTGGGTGATGCCGTCAAGGCCGCGGTGAAAGCCAACATGCCAGCGCTCGCCATGTCCGACCTGGCCAACCTGTTCGGGTTGGTCAAGTTCTATAAAAAAGCGCGGGGTGCGGGCGTTAAGCCGATTGCGGCAGTCGATGCCTGGGTTGAAAGCGAACGGGACGACGAAGCCCCAGCCCGCGTGCTGCTGTTGGTGATGAACCACCGGGGCTACTTGCAGTTGTGCGAAATTCTGTCCCGGGCGTTTTTACAGAACCAGGTACGGGGCAAGGCTGTCATTCGCCATGCGTGGTTCGATGAAGTGGGTTGTGATGGCCTCATCGCCATCTCGGGCTTTCAGCAAGGCGATATTGGCCAGTATTTGCTGGCCGGCCGTATGGAGCAAGCACAAGCCTGTGCACGCCAGTGGGCCCATCGCTTCCAGGGGCGTTTTTACCTCGAATTGCAGCGGGATGGCCGAGATGAAAGCGAAACCCTGACCCAACTCACCTGCCAGTTGGCCGCTCAGGTTCAGTTGCCCGTGGTGGCCACCCACCCCATCCAGTTTTTAAAACCAGAAGATTTCCGCGCGCATGAAGCGCGGGTGTGCATTGCGCAAGGCGAAATTCTGTCGAATCCGCGCAGGCCCCGGCACTTTACGCCAGAGCAATATTTTAAAAACACCGACGAGATGTTGGCCATGTTTGCCGACATTCCCAGTGCGGTGCGCAACACCCTCCGCATTGCACAGCGTTGCAACCTTGAACTGGAGTTGGGCAAGCCGAAGCTGCCCGACTTCCCCACGCCCGATGGCATGACGTTGGACGATTACCTGGTGCACTTGTCCAAAGAGGGCCTGGAAAAGCGCTTGGTGCATTTGTACCCCAACCCGGCCGAGCGGGAGAAGCAACGCCCCGAGTACGAAGCCCGCCTGAAAATTGAATGCGACACCATCATTTCGATGGGCTTTCCCGGTTACTTTCTCATTGTTCAGGACTTCATCAACTGGGGCAAAAACAATGGCGTACCCGTGGGGCCAGGCCGTGGGTCTGGAGCGGGTTCACTGGTGGCCTATGCCTTGGGCATTACCGACCTCGACCCGCTGCGTTACGACCTGCTGTTTGAGCGCTTCCTGAACCCGGAACGGGTGTCCATGCCCGACTTCGACATCGACTTCTGCCAGGACAACCGCGACCGCGTGATCGACTATGTGAAGCGCACCTATGGCCGCGACGCAGTGAGCCAAATTGCCACCTTCGGTACGCTGGGCGCCAAGGCGGTGATTCGGGATGCTGGCCGCGTGTTGGACATGCCATACAACTATTGCGATGGCTTGTCCAAGCTGATTCCCCAAACCCCCACCGACCCCTGGGACCTGGAGCGTGCGCTCAATGAAGAGCCCACCTTCAAGCAGCGCGTGGAAGAGGAAGACGAGGCCAAGGAAATCATCGCGGTGGCCCGTCCGCTGGAAGGCCTCACCCGAAACATCGGCATGCACGCGGGGGGTGTGTTGATCGCCCCGGGCAAACTCACCGATTTCTGCCCCTTGTATTGCGCCGAAGGCACCGATTCGGTGGTGTCACAGTACGACAAAGACGACGTCGAAGCCGTCGGCCTGGTGAAGTTCGACTTTTTGGGTTTGCGAAACCTAACCATTCTGGACTGGGCCGTGCGCTGGATTCGCGAGGGCTACGAAGACCAGAAAGACTTCCGCTTGGAAGACTTGCCGCTGGACGACCCCGCGGTGTACCACCTGTTCTCCGAGGGCAACACCACGGCGGTGTTCCAGTCTGAATCACGCTCTGCGAAAGACCTGGAAAAAAAGCTCAAGCCCGACAACTTCGAAGACATCATCGCGCTGATGGCGTTGAACCGTCCGGGCCCGCTGGGCTCCGGCATGGTGGACGACTTCATTGCGCGGAAAAAGGAACAAAGCAAAACAGGTCGTGGTCGCTCCGAATGGTATTTCCACCCCAACCTGGAAAACACGCTGAAGTCTACCTACGGCGTGATTGTGTACCAGGAGCAGGTGATGCTGGTGGCCCAGCTGCTGGCGGGCTACAGCCTGGGCGGCGCCGACCTGTTGCGGCGCGCCATGGGCAAAAAGAAGCCGGAAGAAATGGCCAAGCAGCGGGAAATTTTTACCACCGGCGCCACCGAGCGCGGCGTGGACCCCGCGCTGGCCAAGCAGTTGTTTGACTTGATGGAAAAGTTTGCGGAATACGGCTTCAACAAGTCGCACTCTGCTGCGTACGCGCTGGTGGCCTATCACACCGCGTGGTTGAAGGCGCATTACCCGGCCGAGTTCATGGCCGCGTCCATGAGTTCCGACATGGACGACACCGACAAGGTGAAGGTGTTTGTGGAAGACGCACTCACCATGTGCCAGGTACCGGGCAAAAAGCCTGGCACCTTGCTCACCATGCTGGGGCCCGATGTCAACGCCTCCAACTACCGCTTTGCAGCAGTGAAGCTGCCTGGCGACGTGAAGGCCAGCGCCATTCGCTATGGCCTGGGTGCCATCAAGGGAACTGGTCAAGCTGCTTGCGAAGCCATTGTGGCCGAGCGGCAGGCCAATGGTCCGTTCAAAGACTTGTTTGATTTCGTCAAGCGCGTGGACGGCAAACAAATCAACCGCCGCGTGATGGAAGCGCTGATTCGCGCGGGTGCATTTGATTCACTCAACCCAGACCGTGCCAAGTTATTGGCCAGTGCAGGCCAGGCCATGG
Organism: Limnobacter sp.; assembly: GCF_036405155.1. Classification (GTDB taxonomy): domain Bacteria; phylum Pseudomonadota; class Gammaproteobacteria; order Burkholderiales; family Burkholderiaceae_B; genus Limnobacter. The sequence continues at coordinate 195,939 of NZ_DASWYD010000007.1, forward strand.
AGTGGGCCGCACAGCAAGCGGCCACCGCCTCACAGGTCAGCCTGTTTGGTGAAGACCTCGGCGGCGATGCGCCGCCCCCGCTCGTGCAAGTGCCCACCTGGAGCGACCGCGAAAAACTGCAGCAGGAAAAAATTGCCCTGGGCTATTACTTCAGCGGGCATCTGTTCAAAGCCGATGAAGACAAGGTGCGCCAGTTCATCCGCTTGAAGCTCAAAGACCTGTCGCCCTCGCGCGAGCCGGTGTGGATGGCCGGTGTGATTGCGGGCCTGCGCACCATGATGACCCGCCGAGGCAAGATGGCGGTGGTACTGCTCGACGATGCAACTGCGCAAATTGAATTGTCGATTTTCAATGAGCAGTTTGAAGCCAACCGCAACCTGTTGAAAGAGGATTCGCTGCTGGTATTGCAGGGCCGGGTGTCCGAGGACAGCTACACCGGCGGATTGCGTGTATCGGCGGATAACCTGTACAGTCTCGGTGCAGCCCGGGCTCATTTTGTGAGCCGGCTGCGCTTGAAAATGAATGGCCAGTCCGATGTGCACAAATTGATGGGTATATTGGAACCGTACCGCGACCCCGAACAAGGTTGCCTGGTTGAAATTGATTACCACAATGGCGATGCTGCCTGCGTGGCCCAACTGGGCACCGACTGGAAAGTGCGGGCCGAAGAAGACCTGCTGGAGGAAATGAGCGGTTGGCTCGGGCAGGGCAACGCCAAATGGATCTTTTCATGACCGAACCGCAATACACACCAGCAGGCCTGTACAAACGACTGCTGGCGTACAGCCTGAAGCACTGGCCCCTGTTGGCCACTTCCATCGTCACCTTGTTGATTGCGGCATCCACCGAGCCTTTGTTTGCAGGGCTGATGAAGCCACTCATCGACGAAAATTTTTCACACCAAAAAACATCCACTGCGCAATGGTTGCCGCTCATGATCATGGGTCTGTTTTTGGTGCGTGGCCTGTCCACTTACATCAATGAGTATTGCAGTGCCAAGTTGTCTGGCCTGGTGGTGCAAAACCTGCGCGGCGACATGGTGAGCCGCATTCTGCGGTTTCCCAGTGCTTACTTTGTGGAGCAGCCTGCTGGTAAGGTGATTTCAACCGTGTCCACCAATGTGGATGCGGTGACCGAAGCGGGCTTCAACATCATCACGGTGGCGGTGCGCGACGGGGCTGTGGTCATCGGTTTGTTGGCCATGTTGCTATACACCAACTGGAAGCTGACCCTGATTTGTTTTGCCATCATCCCCTTGATTGCCCTGGGTGTGTCGGTCGCGGCCAAACGGCTCAACCGCTTTGCGCACAAATCGCAAAGCTCGCATGCCGACCTGGTGCAAAGCATTTCTGAAGTCATTCAGGCGCAAAAAATCATCAAGGTCTATGGGGCGCAACAGTCGGAAGAACAGCGATTCATGAACAGCGCCGATGAAATCCGTCAGTCCCGCGTCAAACTCATTTCCACCAGCGCCGCCAACTCGGCCATTGTGCAGTGGTTGCTGGCAGCTGCCGTGGCTTTTGTGGTGTATTTTGCGGGCCAAATGGCCGACGACAAAGCCATGACCGCGGGTGATTTTGCATCCTTCATGACCGCCATGATGATGCTGCTCACCCCGGTGAAACGCCTCACCGGCATCAACCAGCAATTGCAGCGCGGCCTGGCTGCCGCTGACAATGTGTTCCGCGTGATTGATCGCCCCATTGAACAGTCTTCAGGCAGCTACACCACCGAACGTGCAAAGGGCTTGGTGCAATTCGAGCAGGTGTGCCTCACCTACCCGGGTGCTGATACACCCACCCTGCACCAGGTGGATTTGCAGGTCAAACCCGGGCAAACCGTGGGCATTGTGGGCGTGTCGGGCGGTGGCAAGTCCACGCTCATTAACCTGATTCCGCGTTTTCTGGATGTGAGTTCCGGCGCAGTCAAAGTGGATGGTGTGGACGTGCGCGAATGGAATCTGGAAAGCCTGCGCCGCCAAATTGCGGTGGTGACACAGGAAAGCCATTTGCTGAACGACACCGTGCGCAACAACATTGCCTACGGCGAACTGCGCAGTGCAACCGACGACGCCATTCTGGAAGCCGCCCGCATGGCCAATGCGCTGCCGTTTATTGAAAAACTGGACCAAGGCTTGGACACGCAGTTGGGCGACAATGGCTTGCGCTTGTCGGGTGGCCAGCGCCAGCGCATTTCGATTGCACGGGCTTTTTTGAAAAATGCACCCATTCTGATTTTGGACGAGGCCACCTCGGCACTCGACTCGGAGGCCGAGCGCGAAGTGCAGGAAGACATGGAACGCCTGCGCCATGGACGGACCACCCTGGTGATTGCTCACCGCTTGTCAACCTTGGTGACGGCCGACTTTATTGTGGTGCTGGACAAAGGTGAAATGATTGAAAGCGGCACCCACAGCGACCTCATGGCGCTGCAGGGCAAATATCACTACTTGTATTCCATTCAGACGCAGACTGTGCCTGGGATGCAGTAGGCCAATAGGCTCAAGGCGCGTCGATGGCCCGCCACAGGCTGGTCGGGCTGGTGCGATGAAACCACATGCCGGTGTAGGTTCGGTAAGTGCCAGTCCGAATTTCGTCCACCATTTCTACCCACAACTTTTCCTGACCCGTCGGCGTTTTTACAAACAACACCGCGCTTAAATTGAAGTAAGTGTCTGAATCGTCATAAGTGCAGCTATTGATGTCTTTGCTCAGTTTGCCATCGGTCAAATCGTTCAACGTGACTTGATTGTCCAACAGTCTTGGGCGCAGGCTGTGCCTGAATGAGTGTAAATCCAGCGCAGAGCAAAGCGATTCGGCGATGCCCGGTAGAGTCATCAGTGTTTTGACCGGATACACCTTGTTCAGTCTCAGGGCTTCACAATCCATATACTCCGACCGCACCATGAAGTTAAAGGATGTCTCGAGAACATCGCTTTTTTGCTTTAGGTAATCGCGGCAATTGCTGACTGTTTCCCCATTCGTGAATTGCAGCGGTGTGCGTTGCTTGGTGTCGACGCCGTGTTCTTGAATGCGCTCCAAGCGTTCCGACGATAGCCAGGCGTAGTCGTCGGCCGTGTTGTGTGTTGAGCAAGCAGTGCAGAGGAGTAAAAGCCAGAATGGTGATTTCACAACGCTTGCTCCAGAAGGTTTGCCTCAATTTTTCTTCGTGGTGCGAATAAGTCTCCGAAGTCTCGAAGGATTTTGATGGCGCTCGTCCAATCTTGATCTGTTACAGCACGCCAGAATTGTGGGGTTGCTCGTGCCAAGTTCAGTCCATATTGAAAAGAGACCGAGGTGATCACTGTCTGCACTGCCGGGGGCAGGTTTTCAAATTCAGTTTTACCGGGTTGTAATGCAGCGTTGTAGCGCAATGCCAAAGCGGTGATGTAATGCGTTCGGACCAAGCCGTCGATTTGTATGCATTCTTGGGGGCTGATTTTGAGTGGTGATCGTTTCAATGCTTGTTCAGCATCCCTTTTTTTAAGCCCTAAATACGGTTTGAAACGTTTTACCAGGTCTTGGCTGAGCCCCAACTGATTGAGATCAGCCAAATTCCGTGCGCCCAAATCCAATCCTGATGCAATGGTTACGCCGCTGGGCGTTATCTCTGATTCCGGCACGTAGCCAAACTTACTACAACCACCCTCGAGCTTGGAAATGAACTCGAAATCCACTTGCAATGCCATGTGTATCCTCCGTTCAAACGCACGAGGCTAAATCCAGCGAGTCGAGGGCGCAAACTTGTACCTAAGAAGTAGTATCAGCGATCGGAGCGTCGGTGATGGTCATCATCCGATCTACCGCATCCACCACCACCTGCGTGGGAATGGCGGACAGCAGGCGAGTGGGATCATCGGTGTTGATGCTGTCGGGGTGGGGCAGGGGGCCGTAATCACCGGCCCAAATCACGGTGGCCACGTCACTCCAGGGCCGCCATTCATTCACCCACGACGGGCCAAACAGGGCCACTTGGGGCTTTTTCAAAGCGGCGGCCATGTGCATGGGGGCAGAGTCCACGCCCACATAGTAGGCTGCAAGCTTCAGCAAGGCCGCCAACAGGGGCAGGCTCATCTGTCCACCCCAATTCACCATCACGGTAGTTTCGTGCGTAATGCGGTCGCGGGCCAATTGCTCAATGTGCTGTGTCATGCGCAGTTCTACCGGGTCGGGGCTGCAGGTCAACACCACATGCACGCCCCGGTTCATCAGGTGGGCCACCACATCGGCAAATTTGTCATCGTCCCAGCACTTAAAAGGCCAGCGGGCAGCGGGGTGAATCAACACAAACCGTCCGCGTATGCCTGCGCTGTCCAGCAGGCTTTGGGCTTTTTGCAGCTCGGCGTGCCCGGGCACCAGCACCATCTCGCCGGCCACCTTGGCGGGGTCTACACCCAGTGCTTTCAAGCACAACAAGTTAAGCTCCACCGCATGGGCTTGCCCGCGCGGTGGGGGGGTAATGCGGTGGGTAAAGCAGGCGTGCCACAGGGCGTTGTCGCGCTTGGCATATTCCATTTCCACCCGCACTGGGGCGCGGCTAAACCCGGCAATCAGTGCGCCAATCCATTGGTCGGTGAGGTGAATCACCGCATCGTACTGTGCCTTGCGAACCCTGCGAACCAGTCCCAACTCCGCTTTCACTCGGGCCCAACCCTTGAGCCTGCGGTCGATGCACAGCACCGCATGCAGGTGTGGGTTGTTTTGCAGCAGCGGTGTGGTTTCTTTGTAAATGAGCGCATCCACCTGCACGCCGGGAAACTGCTCAACCAGCGCTTTGTACAACACGGTACTCAGCAGCACATCGCCGTGGTGGCGCAGTTTCATCACCAGAATTTTTTTCACAGAACCTATTCCTTGCTGGGGTGAGGGCCGATTACTTTGCAATGCCCAGAAATACAGCCAGGCAACGCTCCACTTCCACCAACGTGTTTGCGTCCAGGCGTCCAAATGTCGGGCCCACTTTATCGCGTTTTACGGTGATCGCCTTGTCCAGCATCACTTGCGATGGTTTTTCCAAACCATTCGACCGATCAGGTTGCACAGTGATTCGAAACAACGGGGCCGGGATGAGGGTGCTGGTCAACGGAAGAACGGTGACGGTGGCATTCGCGTCAAATTGATCGGACTGAATGATGAGTGCTGGTCTGGGTTTTCCAAAGTCCCCTTGTGTCGCAATCGACACAAAATCGCCCCGTTTCATTCTGTCCAGCCATCCAAATCTGTCAATACTTGGTTTAGAAGCGTTTCAAGTTCAGGGTCGTTTTGGTCCGCCGCTGCAGCCAACAATGACTGGCGACGGCACTCCTCTGCAAACTGCGGACGCCGTGTGTCAGGCACCCAAATTTGCACCGGCCGTAGGCCGGCCATGCGCAGGGCCTCGCGGTGTTTTTGAACGCGGGAGTTGACGTGTGCCATGCTGAGTTCTCGTGAGTGATGTTACATGCAACATCATGCCTTGCTTTTGTGTTACATGCAACACGCATTTGAGCCGATTAGAACCCTGGCTCAGCCAACAACCGGGGCCGAATGTCGTACAGTGCACGCTAATATCAAAGAACCTGCGCAAAACGTTTACAAACCTCCACATGCCTACTCTCTATATTGACGAATTCGTCGGAATTTCCAACCGCTTTGAAGCCCTACCCTTGGCCTTTGCCATTCAACATCGGTTTGGCCACCGCATTGTGCTGGACTGGGCTGAGCTGGATTCCTTCCGCGTTGAGGGCACCACCCGGGGCAAAGTGCGCCCGTGGACCAAACTGGGTGCCATCCGCGTTCGCAATTGCGACCTTGCGCTGTTCAATACCTTGGGCGACAAAAAGATCATCTGCCGCTCGCTGGACGGCCCCGATGAGTTTCTCGACCCCATTTACCTGGATGTGGCCCGCAAGGTGAAGGCGGCTGACTTTGTCATTGACGGCATTGAACGCGCGTTTGCTCCTTTTGCTGGCCGCCCGGTGGTGGCCGTTCACATTCGCCAGGGCGATTACCACATGGTCAGCACCGAGCGCTACGACATTGGCGCCGAATGGCCGGCCGTGCCGGTCTGGTGGTATGCCGCAGCCATGCGCAAAGTGTTGGCTCTTCAGCCCAATGCTGTGTTTTTTGTGGCCCACAATGGCGGGCGCGACACCCTGCAAGCCTTGTTTGACGAATTCCCCACATTTCAGCTGGATTTGAAGTCGCCCTACGACTACAAGGGGCCAGATCATCAATCGGCCGTCAACCCCGTGGCGGATTTGTTCGCGCTGGCTTGTTGCCCTGTGCTGCTGGCCACGCCGGTGTCGGGTTACTCGCATTGGGCCGCCAATGCCATGGGCGAGCCGTCGGTGTCGGTGGTGCCACTCCCGGGGTGTACTGAAAAAGAACCGGCTTTTGGCAAAGTAGACCTGTTCGGTTCCCGCATGCCACGTTGGCGCGCCGCTGGCCGCACCGGCAGCGACACCGTTCGGCTGGATGAGACATGGACCGGGGTTGAGCTCAGTCAGCCAGCCAGCTTGGCATGGTTGCGTACCTAAGGGGCTATCCTTCATGACCAGCATTTTTTTCGCAGAAAGCTCCAAGAACATCGGCGGGCAAGAATTGCAACTGCTGCAGCAAGCCGTTGGTCTGAAAGGCAAGGGCTACGAGCCCCGCATTTTGTGCCGCCCCGGCAGCCGCATTGCCGAAGAAGCCCGAAAACTGGGCCTGCCGGTGGAGCACATTGGCTTTCGCAATGCCCTGCACCCACCCAGCGTGGTGCAGGTGGCCCGGTTGTTGCGCCAACACAGGCCCGTGGCGGTGGTATGCCACAGCGGGCATGACTCCAACCTGTGCGCACTCACCGTGCATGCGCTGGCCAAAGTGGGGTTGCTCAACCCAAGGCCCAGCCTGATCCGCATGCGCACCTATCAGCCTGGGGCCGCCAAGGCGTTCACTTATAACCAGTTATTTGACCAAACTTTCACGCCCAGCCAGGCACTGAAAGACCAGTTGCTTCAAAACAGCGGCGTGCTGCCCCACAAAATTGGTGTGTTGTACCCCGGTGTGGACTTCGAGGCCATTCGTGCAGCGGCTGATGCCGATTTGCCACCCACGCTGACCGCCATACTGAATGACTTGAACCGCCGGCCTGTGATTGTGCACGCCGCCATGTTTCGCTTGGAAAAAGGGCACAGTTTCATGTTGCGGGTGGTGAAGGCCTTGCTGCCTCAATTCCCAACCCTCACTTACATTGCAGCCGGCGAAGGCGAACTGAGAGACGCCATTGCCACCGAAGCCCAGCGCCTGGGCATTGCCAGCCATGTGGTGTTTCCGGGTATGTTGAACCCCGTGGCACCCCTCATTCAGCGGGCTGATGTATTGGTCATGCCCTCCAGCTACGAACCCCTGGGCATGAGCCAGATTGAGGCCTTGGGCTTGGGTGTACCGGTGGTGGTGAGCCGTGTGGGTGGCTTGCCCGAAACCGTGCGGGATGGCATTACCGGCCATGTTTGCCCGCCCCCGCATGACAAAGCTGCGGAGGCCGCCTGGGTTGCTGCGCTTGCCAAGGTGTTGGCCGACCCCACCGCCGCCCGAAAACTGGCCACAGAAGGCCAGCGCGCCGTGCAAGCCCAGTTTGGTCGCAACACCAACATTGAAGGCCTGCTGGGGCAATTTACCCACGACCGGCTGGAAGGTCCCCGGTGAGTGACCTGGCCCAGCCTTGCATCGGATTGGCGTTTGGACCTTCGGTGCTTGAGGCCATGGATGCCCGGCATGCCGTCACCACGCTGAAAGCACAGCATCCACAGGCCGACCTGGTGCTGTTGAGTAGCCCTGCGAACAAAGCCTGGTTTGAGCTGGACACCCGGGTCGACGCTTACATTCCCCTGCTGGGGCTGCTGCACCGCCGAGCAGGCCAATCGCGCTTTGGCCACTGGTGGGCCAGCCGTGCACAACTGCGCAAGCTGCAAACCCTGCCGTTGACAGGTTTTTGTTGGCTGCCAGCTGCAGATCAATCCCGTTCGGCCGCTTTCTTGAAAACCTTGGCACGTCGCATGGCCCATGTACCGTACCTTGAACTGCCTCAGGATGGTGTTGACATTCACCCAGCCACCCCGTTACTGGATGCTGGCGCACAGGCATTGGCCCAAGCCAGTCGGTATTACCGCACGGTAAACCCCACCTTGCGCAAGCGGGTGGTGGTGTTGGGTACGGCGGACGAAGCCCCTGCCTTGTTGAAAGCTCGGTGGCTGGATAGCCACGCTGCCGCTGCACCGGCCACCCATTGCACCGGCGTTGTGGTGGTGGAGCAGGGCAGCCCCCAAGGTTTGCTGGCCCAGCGCCTGTGCCGCAGCCTGCCGGGCCAGGTGATGGCTCTGGATTGGTCGGCCACCCTGGGCATGCTGGCTTACGCCGATGAGGTGAGGGCTTGGTCTGCGGATGTCACTCGAATGTGCCAGGAAATGGGGCGGGAAGACCGGCTTTTGTTGGCATAAACCGACACTGTTAAATCCCTCGATGGAGGCAATGTAACCTGTTGCTCCCACGTTCGTACAATCGTTTGTTAAGCCCCTGAATTTCAAGCGCTTCCAGTATTCATGCGGGTTTTGGCGCAGTGTCATCAACCCGGGTTGCTGCCCAGCCCCCCAAAAGTCGTGTTGCACGACAGCGACAAATTCCCGTGTTTTTTAATCTTCACCTCATGATTTGGTTGGTTGCCCCAAGCCTCCCCGTGTACATTGTCTCTCGTGCCGCCCCACAAGGCGGCAAAGATTCAACCAACACTAATAAGGGTGAAATATGAACAAGAAGCTCGTAGCTGCTGCACTGGGTCTGGCCTTCGCCGCTCCAGTTTTCGCTGATGACTCTAACGTGACCGTGTACGGTCGTGTTCACCAAGCTTGGGAACACAACACAACCCGCTCTACCAATGTTCCCGAAGTTGGTAACACCACCAACATCGCCAACTACTCCAGCCGTCTGGGCGTACGTGGCCAGGAAGATCTCGGTGGTGGCCTGAAAGCCATTTTCGCTTACGAATTCGGTGTAGTGACTGACGCTGTTGCTGGTCAAACTTCCGCCACTGCCGCTGGTGCTTCTACTTCCCCATCCGTCAGCACACGTCACGCTTACGTGGGTATGAAAGGTGCATTCGGTACATTGGTTGTTGGTTCACAAGACGGTGGCAACGATTCCCAGGCTCCTCTGTACAACCAGGCTTCCAACTACCTGCTGAACGTGAACAACAACGCTGGTCAGCTGGCCGTTGTGGGTGGTAACGTTGCTCAAGGTACTGGCGTTGTAACCGGTTTCCAAGACGCAGCCATCAAGCGTGTGCAGCGCGTGGGTAACGCTGTTGGTTACGCAACCAACGTGGCCGGTGTAAGCATCACATCCCGCTTGGCTCTGACTGGCGCTGATGCAGGTGCTGGTAACACTGGTCCTTCCGTTGAAACTGCATCCCGCGAAGTTTCTGTCGCAGCTGACTACACATTGGGAGCTCTGACATTCGGTGCTGGTTACAGCCGCAATGACGGTACCAACAGCGATGCAGCTTTGAAGCTTGCAGGTGGTGTTAAATCACAGAGCCAGATTGGTGCCAAGTATGACTTCGGCGTAGCACAAGTGGCTGGTTTGATCGGCCGTAATACTTACTACGGTAACCGCGATAGCGGCACCGAGTATGCCGTTTCCGGCTTGATTCCTCTGGCTCCTAACTATGGTCTGCAAGCTCTGTACGCCCGTGCTGATAACGCTTCTGCGTTCAACACTGGCAACGCAAACGACTTCCAAGATACACAGTATCAGTTGTCCGCATACTATGACTTCAGCAAGCGCACTCGTACTTATGTTGGTTACAACCGCATCAAGAACGAAGCTACAACTGCTGCAAACGTAGAGCGTAAGGACTCCTCCTTGGTTCTGGGCCTGCGCCACAACTTCTAATTTGACTTTGGTCAAATTAAGTTGAGTAAAAAGCCACCTTCGGGTGGCTTTTTCTATTTCACGAGGCTTGATCGTTCACTGCTGCCCTACAATGGCCGCATCAAAATCCTTGTTGGGTTTTCAACGTGTCTTTTTCTCAAATCCTTCAGCAGGCCCAAGCCCTCTGCGCACAAGGTCGATTTGCCGAGGCCTTACCGCACTGGAATGCGCTGGTGGTTGCCAACGCGGGCATGCCTGAACTGTGGTTCAATCTGGCCGAATGTCAACTCAGCTTGGGCCAGCAAGCGGAGGCCCAAGTCGCCTTGGGTCGGGTACTGGAACTGAGCCCAAACAACCCGGATGCACTCAATGCCGTCGCCTATCATTACCTGACGTTGGGAAAGATTGAGGCAGCCAAGGACTTGCTGCTCAAGGCACTGCGTATCGCCCCAGAACATGCCTTGGTCTGGCTGAATTTGGGCCTGGCGCATGAACGGCATGTGCAACTGGATGAGGCTGAGGCAGCGTTCAGGACGGCTGCAAAGTATTTGCCGAACTTGGCCGAGGCACACGCGAACCTGGCCGGAGTGCTGAAGTTGTTGGGGCGTTTCGATGAAGCCCGCGATGCCTGTCAACGTGCGTTGACATTGAACCCCAAGCTGGCGGATGTGTGGTCCAACCTGGGTGCGATACTGCTGTTGCAAAAAAAATACCCCGCTGCACTGGATGCGTTGAATCAAGCCGTACAACTGAATCCAGATTCCGCCAAGGCATGGATGAACCTTGGATACCTCCAGGCCAAGCTGGGGCGCCACACCCTCGCAGGGCAGTGTTTCGAGCGGGCGATTGAACTGGATCCCAGCGATGTTGCAGAGATGGGGTCGGTCATTACATCGCGGTTGAGTGAATCCCGGTGGGACGATTTGACGGGTTGGCTGAATCGGGCCAAGGGCTTGCTCGACCAACAAGTGCTGTCGACCTCGCCGTTTCAGGGTTTGTCTTTTCTAGAGTGCATCAAGGATCAGCACACATCCGCAACGTTGTATTCTGCCAAGGCTTTTTCTGTTTACCAGCGTCGATGTTTACCGATTCGTTCTCCACAGATCGACTCGAAAATTCGAGTGGCGTATTGTTCGCCAGATTTTCGCAGTCACCCAGTGGCGTATTTGTTGACTGGGATATTGACAGCTCATGACAGGGCACTGTTTCACCTGGTTGGAATTGGGTTTGGTCCAACCGATAAATCCGGGGTTGAGCAGACATTGGCTGCTCAATTCGATGAATATCACGACATTCGGGATTTGTCCGATGATGAGGTATTCGCGCTGTGTGACCGACTGGGTATTGATATAGCGGTGGACTTGGCTGGCTATACCCAGGATTGCCGGATTGAGCTGTTTGCCAAACGCATTGCTCCGATTCAGATTAACTTTTTGGGGTACACCGGGACCATCGGCGCTCATGGTCATGACTACTTGATTGCCGATCGGGTGGCCATTCCAGCCAGTAATTTTTCCTATTTCTCGGAAAACATTGTTCATCTACCAGGCACTTACTTTCCTCCAAATGTCAGTCACCTGCCAGCCATGGGGGCAGTGTCGCGCGCGGAGCAAAACCTGCCTGCAGATGCCTTTGTGTTTGCATGCTTCAACAACACCTACAAATTCAATCCCGCTGTATTTGATGTGTGGATGCGGATTTTGCAGCAGGCCCCCAAGGCTGTACTCTGGCTGTCTTCAATGCCCACAGAAAACCAGCAGCGTTTGCGCTCAGAGGCGGTGAAACGCGGTGTGGATGCAGACCGTTTGTTATTCGCCATGCGCATGGAACGTCGAGAAGACCATCTGGCCCGATTGAAACTGGCAGATCTCTTTCTCGACACCTGGCCTTATGGCGCTCACACCACCGCGAGTGACGCACTGCTGGTAGGGCTGCCAGTGTTGACTTATCAGGGGGAGGCTTTTGCCAGCCGCGTGGCCAGCAGCTTATTGAGTGCTTTGGGGTTGCCTGAATTGGTGTGCACGTCCACCGTCGCTTATGAGCAACTCGCTTGCGAGTTGGCGCAAGATGCTGATCGGCTCAGTACCATTCGCGGGAAGTTGAAACGGGCTGTTGAGGAAACCGATGTATTTGACCCCAAGGCGTACACGGCCAAGCTGGAGAAGGCTTACATGTTGATGGTCAAAAGGGCTCGGCAAGGTTTGCCCCCGGCGCCATTCACCGTTTAATCGATAGAGATTAAGGGCACCGTCAGGTTTTATTGCAGTTTCTTTCAGTTCTCCTGCAGCACTGCCAGCCCATCCCGATTGTCGTCGATGATCTGATATCCGTAAGAACGAAGTCGCTTTGCGAGCGTTGTGTATTCTGCTTTTGGCATATGCACCTTTTCGAATTTGATCAAGCCAGGCTTGCAAATATCGAGGTCCAACTGTTTAAGAATTTCATGATCGAACCCCTCTGTATCCACCTGTAGGTAATTCAAGTCTTGCAGGTGATTCTCCAGAATCAGCTCCATGAGCGGTTGGCAGGCAACCTCGGTCGCTTCAATATCCCGTTCAGGAATGCGATGGGAAAGCAAGTGGCCCCTATTGAAGGATGCGATGCCACGCGCCCAATCGGGGTGGTTTTGTAATGCTTGTTTTGCAACCCTGTAAATGGCTGCCGCCCTTTCAGTGGGGTGGATTGCCACCCGTATTGGTTTGATCGCGGGGTAGTGTTGATAGTTGAGTGTTAGATGCTCGAACAAGTCAGGCAACGGCTCAACCACCACGCCGCGGCATCGGTTGGGCGTCACGTGTGCAGGCGATCCCTGTGCCTGAGGTTCTCGTCACCAGTCTGTTTTTCCTATATATTCAAGAAAAATGGTTAATTTATAGGAAAATCAATGAAATTCAACGGTTTGTCAGCACAGGAAGAGCGTGTTCTCATTGATTTGCGGCAGGCGTACCAAGCCTATCAAGACCACATGCAAGCCGAGGCGCGGTTTCGGGGTTCCATGGGTTGGAAAACCGTGTCGGGTGCTGAATATTTGGTTCGTCACTTGGACGGTCGCGGAAGCCAGAAGTCACTTGGACGGCGCTCCGAAGAGACCGAACGCATTCTTGCCACATTTGTTCACGGCAAGGCGGAGTTTTTAGAGCGAAAGGGCACATTGCAACGCAATCTGACGATGTTGTCGGCGATGGCCCGTTCCATCGGTTTGGGGCGTGTACCCCATGTCGTTGGCAAGCTTTTGCGCGCCTTACAAGCACAGGGGGTGTTGGGTGCTCAGGTGCTGATTGCAGGAACGCACGCCTTGTATGCCTATGAGGCGGCAGCGGCAGTTCGACTGGATGGCGAGATGTTGGCCACGGCCGATGTGGACATATTGATTGACGCCCGTCAGCGTTTGAAATTGATCAACTTGCGGCAAGATGGCACGGCCGAGCCCGGTTTAATGGATCTGCTGTTGAGTGTGGACAGCACATTCCGGCGAATGAACAACGTACCTTTTCGGGCGGTTAACCAGCATGGCTTCATGGTGGACTTCATCAAGTCGGCATTGCCCTTGAATCGAGCCAGTGATGCGTTGGGTGTGCTGGATCCAACGGATCTGCAGCCTGTGGAAGTGCACAAACTGGATTGGTTATTGTCCTCACCCAAGTTTGAGGCCACTGTCATTGATTCCGCAGGCAAGCCAGCACCGATGGTGGTGCCCGATCCTCGCGCATTTGCGCTTCACAAAAAGTGGTTGAGTGAGCAGCCAGACCGCGAACCGGAAAAGAGAGCCCGCGATGCCATGCAAGCCAGAGCGGTGGTGGAATTGCTGGTGAACCGGTTACAACATTTGCCGTTATCAAAGGCGGCGTTGCAGCAGTTTCCAGAGGTGTTGGTGGACAACAGCGATTTGGATTGGTCGTTGTGATCGCATTGCTCTGGCTTTGATGCCCGAGCTTTACTTCAAATTCACATCCAACCGCACGCCGCACATCTCGGTCGCATACAAGCTGTTTTTCTTGCGGTTGCTCATGCAGCCCAGTGAGGTGGATTGCAGGGCATCTTCGGACAAGCGCAGGCCAAAAAACAGGTCGTGCTGGTCATTCATGGCATCCTTGCTGAGTTTGAACACCCAGTCGCCTTGCCGCCAGTTGGCTGTTAGGGGAATGTGGCCGCGGTCTTGGTTCAGTTTCAAGCCCCAGCCCGGACCAGACTGGTCGATGTAGGTCCAGCGGCCCCATTGGCTCAGCGGGTTTTTGTCGTCCAGGTTCAGGGTGAGACCGGTGCCTGCTTGCGCATGGGCCAGTGCGCTGCACGCAAGGCTGGCCGCCAGCAAACCCGTGTTTAAACTGTGGCGAAACATCTGGGTTGTGTTCATGGTCTTTCTCCTGTCACTCGCATGCATTGTGTGCGGTGGGCTGACTCGATGATTCCATTATGGGCCAGTGTTTTGGAGACGAAAAGATCGAACAAATGGGTGACCCACCCCCCAACTCATTGATTTGAAAACGAATTTTACACATGTTTCTTTGTTTAAAATTCAATGGATTCAATGGGTAAGGTGGGCTACCTCATGTTCAACTTTCAAATCGTTTCAGGCCGAGCTTTTCAAACAGACGCGTGTCGCGGTCCAGCTCGGGGTTGTCGGTAACCAACAGTTTTTCGCCATAGAAAATGGAGTTGGCACCTGCCAGGAAACACAGCGCCTGCGTGCTTTCGCTCATTTGCTCGCGCCCGGCTGATAGGCGCACAAAACTGTTGGGCATGGTGATGCGGGCCACCGCAATGGTGCGCACAAAGTCCAGCGGGTCGATTTCGTCGTTGCCAGCCAGCGGCGTGCCTTCCACCTTCACCAGGTTGTTGATGGGTACCGACTCGGGCGGTTCGTCCATGTTCGCCAATTGGGCAATCAAACCGGCCCGTTGTTGCAGGTTTTCGCCCAAGCCCACAATGCCGCCGCAGCACACTTTGATGCCGGCTTCGCGCACATGGTCCAGGGTGTCCAGGCGGTCCTGGTAGGTGCGGGTGCTGATGATGTCGCCATAAAAGTCGGGCGAGGTGTCCAGGTTGTGGTTGTAGTAGTCCAGCCCAGCCTGTTGCAGGGCTTTGGCCTGGTGGTCTTTGAGCATGCCCAGGGTGACGCAGGTTTCCAGGCCCATGGCCTTCACCGCACTCACCATTTCGCCCACCGCGTCCACCTGGTGGTCTTTGGGGCTGCGCCAGGCGGCGCCCATACAAAAGCGGGTGGCGCCTTTGTCTTTGGCGGCTTGGGCGGCTTTCAGTACCTCGTCCAGCGGCATCAGTTTTTCAGTGTCCACGCCGGTGTCGTACTTGGCGGACTGGGGGCAATAGGCGCAGTCTTCCGGGCAGCCACCGGTTTTGATCGACAGCAGGGTCGACAATTGAACCGCATTGGCATCATGGTGGGCACGGTGCACTTGTTGCGCTTTGAACATCAAATCGTTGAAGGGCAGAGCAAACAGGGCTTCAATGTCGGCAACGCTCCAGCGTTGTGTGGCGTTGTTGTTTTGGCCTGTTGTGCAGGTGGTATTGGGCTTTTCCACCCAGGTAATCTGGCTTTCCATGTGCTTCCTTCAGAACAGTTCGCTGCCTGTGCCGGGTGGGCTTGTTGGCGCGTTTTTTTGTGGGGGTGCTGCCCATTCATCCAGCACGTTCATCAGGGTGTTGTAGGCACCGTGCAGTGTGCTGGGCGATGTGCAGTAGGGCGGTATCCAGTACAGGGTGTTGCCCAGGGGCCGCACCACAATGCCGCGTTCCATGAAGGTTTCGCGCAGCCATTGGCTGACGGATGAACCATACCCGTTCTGCGCCGATTGTATCTCAAAGGCTGCCACGGTGCCGCACACCCTGGGGTTTTGAATTTGAGGGTGGGTGGCCAGGCGGGGCAGCCATTCCGCGTGCACCGTCTGGATGTCCCGTAGGCTTTGTTGAACGGCTTCGCTGCGCAGCAATGCCAGGCTGGCCAGTGCCGCTGCGCACCCCAGTGGGTTGGCGGTGTACGAGTGGCCGTGGAGCAGGGCTTTGTTCACATCGGTGCTCAGGAAGGCATCGTAGATGGCTTGCGAAGCCAGCGTGGCGGCCATGGGCATGAAGCCGCCGGTGAGGCCTTTGGACAGGCAGAGGATGTCGGCCTGGCCGCCGTGCTCTGCCACGGCGTGGGCTGCAAACAGGGTGCCGGTGCGGCCAAAGCCGGTGAACACTTCATCGAAAATCACCAACACGCCAGCGGCGTGGCAGCGCTTGCACAACTCGGCCACAAAGGACGGGCGCATCATGCGCATGCCGGCGGCACCTTGAACCAACGGTTCCAGAATGAGGGCGGCGGTTTGTTCACCTTGCTGGGCCAACAGCGCATCCAGCTGGGCCAGGGCGGTTTCCTCGGTGCAGGCGCAGGTGCCGCATTCAATGAAGTCCACCGCAAACAGCCAGGGTTTGAACGGGTCGTAAAACCCGCTGGACTGGCCTGCGGCCATGGCGCCAAAGGTGTCGCCGTGGTAACCACCCTGCAGGGCGATGAGGCGCTTGCGCGGGCTATTGGGGCCATCCAGGTTTTGCCAGTACTGGAACACCATTTTCAGCGCGACCTCAATGGCGGTGGAGCCATTGTCGGAATAAAACACCTTGGCCATGGGGGCTGGCGCACAGTCAATCAACGCTTTGGCCAGTTCAATGGCAGGCGGGTGGGCAATGCCGGCAAACATCACATGCTCCAGTTGCCGGGCTTGTTCGGCCACGGCTTGGGCAATGGTGGGGTTGCAGTGGCCGTGAATATTCACCCACCAACTGGACACCGCATCAAAGTAGCGCTTGCCGTGTTCGTCCCACAAAAACTCGGCTTCGCCACGCACCATCACCACCGGTGCTTTGGCGGTGTGTGCTTGCGTGAATGGGTGCCAGCAAAACTGGGCGTCGTCAGCCTGCCATGCAGAGTGAGTGGCTGGGCTCACAAGGCCTCCAGCGCGTCATGCAGGGCTTTGGGCATGGTTTGGGCAGCCAGGTGCTGTCGGTCCAGGTTCGTCAACACGGGGAGTTCCGCCAGCACCGGCACCTGTCCAAAATATTCAATCGCCTTGCGGTTGGCTGGGTTGGGTTCGCCCACCATCACCACGCCCAGCACCGGCACTTGGGCGGCTTTCAGGGCGTGTAGGGACAACACCGTGTGGTTGATGGTCCCCAGGCCACTGCGGGCCACCAGCAGGGCTGGCAAGTGCAGGTGCTTCATGAGGTCCAGCATGGTGTGTTGCCAGTTCAGCGGCACTTGGCAGCCGCCTGCACCTTCCACCACCAAGCGCTCGGCCTTGGGCAATTCAAAATCATGCAGTTGGATGTTCACGCCATCCAGCTCAGCGGACTGGTGGGGCGACAGGGGGGCGTTCAGGCGGTGACGCTCTGGCAACGGTGTCACGCCACTCAGTTGAGCCACCCATTGGCTGTCAGTCCCACCATCCAGCCCGCTTTGCACGGGCTTCCAGTAATGGCTGGCCCAATGCAGGCACAGCCAAGCACTGACCACGGTTTTACCGATGCCGGTGTCGGTGCCTGTGACAAAAACCGATCGAGAGGTCGCTGAATTCATGCGCGTTCAAGACAATAAAAACCGAGATGATAATTCAGTGTGCAAGCACCGCCCAAGGCGCGAATCACCTTGCGAAGCTGCACCGGCTGGTGCGTTGCATGGGGTTGGTCCGCACCAATAAAGCGCAGGCTGCGCGCAAACGAAAGCCCATCCGTGTGGTGGTCCAGAAATTCTTTTTCGTGCAGGGCACTGCGAGCCACCAAGCCTTCATCCACCAGCTTGTGTATCAACTGCTCAAGTTGGGCCGCAGTGGGCAATGCCCGCAAGCCGCAGGTCTGCCCGGTTTCTTCATGGGCTGCTTTCCACACCTGAAACGACCCGTCCAGCAGCACACTGAAGGCCACCGTGTTGGAGACCGACAGCCAACGGCGTACGGCACCTTCCAGGTCGTCAAACCACTGGGCGCACATGCTCGACATGAGCAGCGAGTGGGGTGGAATCCACAAATGCTCCATCGACAGTGTTTCACCGTTCAGGCAATGGGTGTGCAGTTGATGGTTATCGGGGTGCTTGGACTGCAGTGCTGCCAGCATGCCCGGTGCCATGTCCACAGCGTGCACAGGCAGTTGGGGGTAATGCTTGAGCATGCGGTCTGTTAAAAACCCGGTGCCACAGCCCACGTCCACACAGGCCTGCGGTGCAAACGCCGATGAATCTCCCTGCAGCAGGCTGTGTGCCCAGTTCCATAGGTGAGCAGCCACATGCCGTTGCACGCGGGCATGGTGCTCATACTGTTGTGCGGCCAGCGAGAAGCGCTCGGTGTGGGCCAATGGAATGGTGAGGTGATTCAATGCAGTGCTCAATGGTTGGCTTGTGCAGCGGTGCGTGCCTGGTTCAACACCTCGACCACTGCGGACTCCGTTGAAGTATACCGGTGCGGCGCCACCATCAAGTCGCTGTGTGGGCCGGGCAGTGCGCTGGTTTCAGTGGCCGTTGAAAAGCAGCCAGCGGTCAGGTTGTGCGGCACAATGGCATCGTCTGTGTTGTAAACGCAGTGAATGTGTGTGCCCATGGCCTGTGCGCTGTGTAGTCTCATGCTGCAGTTCAGGGCAATCAGCTGTTCAAGGTCCTGCAGCAGGGCTTGGGTGTTCCAGTCCTGTAATTCAAGGCCACCGCTTCGGGTTTGAAAGTCCTCCACCACTGTGGGCAGGTCTTGTTGTGCACGGCGCAGCATGCGCTGCAACACGCGCAGTGGTGTTCCAGGCTGATCGGGGTGAGTCGATGCAAAATAGGTGAAACCATTCAGGCTCACCAAATGAGCCCAGGATTTTTCTTCAGGTAAGCAATGGTCCAGCAGCTTGGCAAAGCCCATGGAATGACCGATACCCACACAGATGCTTGAGTGCTGCAGGGCTTGTTGCAGCGTGTTGGACGGCAGGCAAGGTATGCGAATGTCACCAATCTGCACACTCGGTGTGGGCTTGGTGTTGTAACCCGAGTCGAGCACACACCAGTCCATGGAGGCAAACAGTTCTGGCTGTTCGGTGGCCAGCAGCGTGAGCCACGGCTTGAAAAATTGGGGGGTATAAGCCCAGCCGTGGGCCAACACCACCTGTGGCTTATCCAAGCGCATCATCAACGGAATGGAATACCTTGCGGCCTGGCCAATGCCGCAGGGCTTCCACCAAGGCTTGCACATGCAGGCCGTGGTGCCCGGTGTTCAAGGCCAGCCGGACCCGTGCTGTGTGCGGTGGCACTGTGGGCGGTCGAATGGCCGACGCCCGAATGCCCTGTTCCGCCAGGTGGGTTCGCAGCGCAATGGCCTGGCTGGACTCGCCCACCAGCACGGGCACAATGTGGGTGTTGGACAAGCCCGTGTTGAACCCCAGTTCATGCAGCATGTCGCGCAATGCCTGGGCATTGGTGTGCAGTATCTGCCGGTCGGGTTCCAGTGCCGGAATGAGTTCCAGGGCCTTGCCAATGGCGCCCACCACAAAAGGCGATGGGGCAGTGGAATACACAAAGCCGGTGCTGCGGTTGAGCAGGTACTGCTTGAGCACTGGGCTGCAGGCCAGGTAGGCGCCACTGACCCCCACGGCTTTGCTGAACGTGCCCATGACCACCCAATGACCCAGCGCTTTCAAGGCTGTGATGGCTTTGGTTTGCAGGGCACCCAGGCCTCGGCCCTCCGGGCCCCACACGCCAGTGGCATGCGCTTCATCCAGGTACACCACGGCGCCGTGTTCAAGGGCCAGTTCGGCCAGTTCTTCCACGGGCAGCAAATCACCCTCCATGCCAAACACCGTTTCGGTGACGATGATTTTGGCTTGCTCGCTGCCGCGGTGTTTGTTCAGCAGTTCGGTGAGGTGTTCAACATCGTTGTGTCGAAAACGCAATTGCTTCACGCCAGCCAACTGGCAGGCATGGTGCAGGCTGGCGTGGTTGAGACGGTCCGAGAAAACCAGCGGTTCTTGCCCGTTCCACAAGGCCTTGTCCAGCAGGGCCGCCAAGCCGCTGCTGTTGGCCTGGTACCCCGTGGCGTACAGCAGTGCCGCCTCGGCCTGTTTGAAGCGGGCGATTTGGGCCTCCAGTTGCTCAAAGCAATCCAGGTTGCCCGACAACAGGCGTGACCCTGTAGCACCTGCCCCGCAGCGCCGAGCCATGGCGGTGCCTGCTTCAATCACCTCGGGGTGGGTGGACAGGCAGAGGTAATCATTGCTGGAAAAGTCGAATGCGCGCCCCGACACCGGGCAGGGCATCAGCGCCCGTTTCAGGTGTTGGGCCTGAAGCTCGTCCAGGCGGGCAGCGGCGGCATCATTCAGGTTCATTCGATCCACATCAGGTCAGGATGATGTCGTAGTGTTCTTGAGAAAACAGATTGTCCACCTGCAGGGTGATCGGCTTGCCCACAAACTCTTCCAGCATGGCGAGGTGTTGGGCTTCTTCTTCCAGAAAAAGGTCCACCACAGCCGGGCACGCCAGAATGCGAAACTCGCGCGGGTTGAATTGGCGCGCTTCGCGAACAATTTCCCGCATGATGTCGTAGGCCACGGTTTGCGCGGTTTTCACCTGCCCTTTGCCCTGGCAAGCCGGGCAGGGTTCGCAGAGCAAGTGGGCCAGGCTTTCGCGAGTGCGTTTGCGGGTCATTTCAACCAGGCCCAGCGCCGAAAACTCAGTCACGCTGGTGCGCGCACGGTCACGGTCCAAGGCTTTGCGCAATTCGCTCAACACGGCCTGTTTGTGCGGTTCATCGTTCATGTCGATGAAGTCGATCACGATGATGCCGCCGAGGTTGCGCAGCCGAAGCTGGCGCGCAATGGCCTGCGCAGCTTCCAGGTTGGTTTTGAACACGGTTTCTTCAAAATTGCGTGCACCAATAAAGCCACCCGTGTTGACGTCAATCGTGGTCAGTGCCTCGGTTTGGTCAATGATGAGGTAACCGCCCGACTTCAGCTCCACGCGTCGGCCCAGGGCCTTTTGAAGTTCGTCTTCAATGTTGTACAGCTCGAACAAGGGGCGTTCGCCCTGGTGCAGGGTGATACGCCCCAGCACTTCAGCCGCATAGGTTTCTGCAAAGGTTTGCAGGTTGCGGAAGGTTTCTTTGGAGTCCACCAAGATGGCTTGCGTTTCATCGCTCACCAAATCACGCACCACGCGTTGGGCCATGGTGAGGTCTTCATAGATAAGGCTTGGTGCGGGCCTTTGCCGGGTCAGCTCCAGCATTTCAGCCCAGCGGCGGCGCAGGTAGTTCACATCCGCTGTCAATTCTTCATCGCTGGCTTCTTCCGCATGGGTGCGAATGATGAAACCACCCGTGTTTTGCGGCAGAAGGCGGGTTAGTTTGGCACGCAGCTCTTCCCGCTCGCCTTCGTTCTCAATGCGTTGTGACACGCCGATGTGCGGGTCCTGCGGCAGGTGGACCAGCATGCGGCCCGCCAGGCTGATTTGTGTGGTCAGCCGGGCACCTTTGGTGCCCAGTGGGTCTTTGCTCACCTGCACGATGATGGTTTGCCCCTCAAACACCATTTTTTCAATGGCCGGTGGGGGCGTACCGCCCTGCTTGGACTGGTGGTGGTTGAATGTGCGGTGCTCCCACAGGTCGGCCACGTGCAGAAAGGCGGCTCTTTCAAGGCCAATGTCCACAAAGGCGGACTGCATGCCCGGCAGTACCCGGACCACTTTGCCCAGATACACGTTGCCGACAATACCGCGGGTGGAAGTGCGCTCAATGTGCAGTTCTTGGACAGCACCATGCTGAACGACGGCCACCCGCGTTTCCTGGGGCGTGACGTTCACCAGAATTTGTTCGTTGATCATCCCGATACTTCTAAGGCAGTTTCTAATGGTTTTGGCGTTGTGTTTCCGCCGTTTGGAGTGCGCGCAGCAATTGGCTTGTTTCAAACAGCGGTAGCCCCATGATGCCAGAATGACTGCCGGAAATGTGCGCCACGTATTGACCAAACACACCCTGGATGCCGTAACCCCCCGCTTTGTCGAACGGCTCGCCGCTGGCGATGTAGGCCTCGATGAAGGCATGGGGCAATTCACAGACCGTGACCCTGGAAGATTGAACGGCACTGACACAGCCGAGGTTTTGCAGATTACCCACCGCAACGGCGGTGTGCACCTGGTGGGTTTGCCCCGACAGGGCTTTCAACATGCGCCGGGCCTCCTCGGCATCTGCGGGTTTCCCCAAGATGGCATCGCCCAGCGCCACCGTGGTGTCAGAGGCCAACACCACACCCCGCAGCCCCTGTAGTTGCATGGCTTGCAGAGCCGTCTGTAGTTTTAATTCGGCAATGCGCTGCACATAGGTCAGCGGCAGTTCGCCAGCATGGGGCTCTTCCAACGCTTCGGCCGCTTCGCCGGTTTGGGCCAGAAAAACCTCCACCCGCACGCCCAAGGTTTGAAGCAGCTCGCGTCGGCGCGGGCTTTTGGAAGCCAACCACACCTGGTTGGGCAAACCACTGGACTGTGCAAGGCTGGGCATGATGGTCGTTCCTTGTTTATTCCCGATGATAGGGGTGGCCAGCCTGAATGGACCATGCGCGGTACAGTGCCTCCACCAACAGGGCGCGAACCATGGCGTGGGGCAGGGTGAGGTCGGAAATTCGCCACAGGGCATGGCACTGTGCTTTCAGTTGGCTGTCCAGCCCATCCGCACTGCCAATCAACAGGGTGAGCTGTTCACTGGCGTTGTGCCATTTCAACAACTGGTCAGCCAATGCCTTGCTGGTCAGCCGTTCACCCCGTTCGTCCAGCGCGACCACTTTGCTGCCGTTTGGTATGGCGGCGCGAATGCGCTCGGCTTCTTTGGCGAGAATTTGATCCACCGGTTTGCCCGCGGCGCGGTCCTCCGGTTTCAGTTCCTTGATGGTTAGTTTCCAGTCTGCGGGGAAGCGTTTCTGAAACTGGTCCACCGCCTGCTGTGCCCACGGTTCAATCTTGTGGGACAGCGCAATCACCGTGATCTTCAAGAGGCCAGGCTGGGGTAAGCGTTGTTTTGCGGAAAGTAGTCGATGCCCGGCTGGGGTTTGCTCAGGCTGTGCGGGTTCAGTTTCACGCGCACCTTTTTTTCGCCCCAAATTTCTTCGAGGTGGTAATACTCGCGAATGGCGGGTTGCATCAGGTGAACGACCACGTCGCCCAAGTCCACCAGCACCCATTCACCCGTGTCTTCGCCTTCAATGCTCAACACGTCGAAACCCGCTTCTTTGGCTTTGTCGTGCACGTTTTTGGCCAAGGCGCGTGTTTGTCGGTTGGACGTCGCTGTGGCCATCACCACACGGTCAAACACATCGCTGATGTGAGCAGTGTCGAACACGGCAATGTCTTGTGCCTTGATGTCTTCGAGCGCGTCGACAACCACGCGCTGCAGTTTTCGCAAATCCATGCAAATCCAAAAGGGGGTAATGTTTGAGCCCGAAGTGTACCAAAACTAGACTGCATTCGGGCGGTAAATCGGCTTTGCCATCAGGTACTTGTAGACTTGGGTGGGCAAACCGGCCTCCAGGGTGCTGCGGGCCGTCTCCCGAATTTGGGCCTCTGGCGAGTCCAGCAATTCGAACTGCCGCCGCAGCAGGGTTGAGCTTAATTGGATGCTGGGCATGGGGATGCGAAACAGCCGGTCGTGCATGAGGTGTTTCTTCAAGGGCTCCGGTACGGTGAATTCCCCCCACTGGATGCGGTCCACCACGCCAATCCGGGCATAGTCAAACAGGCTTTCCCAATGTTGCCAAGTGGTGAGGTTGGCCAGTTGGTCAGCCCCGATCACGAACGAAAACCGGTGATTGGGGTGACGGTCAGACAGGGCTTCCAGTGTATCCACGGTGTAGCTGGGGCCGGTGTGGTCCACCTCCTGCCGCTCAACCCGCCAGGAGTGCACGCCCTCAATGGCCAATTCCACCATGCGAACCCGATCGGCAGCCGGGGCCAGCCCTGCGCTTTTTTTCTGCCAGGGTTGCCCGGCGGGCACAAACCACACCTCGTCTGCCATGCACTGGGCTTGGGCAGACCGGGCCATCTGCAAATGGCCCATGTGTATGGGGTTGAAACTGCCGCCAATCAGGCAGATTTGTTTACCGGGCTGGGACATGACCAAGAGTCGAGTGTGTTTCATGGCAGTGTAACCCAGAGCCGGTTTTTACAGCCATCTGCAATTTAGGCCCTATACAGTTCGCCCCTGCTGGCCACCACGCCAAGGTAATTGTGCAGGCCAGCCAAATGTCTGCAGGTTTTGCTGTCAGGTGGGGTCATTTGTCGAATGTATGGCTCGACGGCGTCAATGGCCCGCATCACGGCAACCATCACGGCCCGTTTGTCCCTCGCCTGTTCAATCGCTTTGATGTGACTCTGTATGCAGAACTGCAGTTCGGTGGTCTGCCCGGTCTGCATGCCGTTGAGTTCCCGAGTGAAGATGGATTTAACTGTTTCCAATGGCTTGTCCGGCGTGTTGCGGTTGTTTCGCATGGTGACCGCTTCGGGATACATCGACATGGCGGCCTTCAAGAATGGGCTGGCATTCATGCGCATGGGGTCGCCCGCGAGAATGTCGCATCCCGATCCATCGGGGTACAGCATGTGACCAAACATCAGAATATGACCTCGGTCCTCTTCCCATTCGAAATGCCCGCTGAGCAGGGCATTGGGGGTACGCTTCAGGCCAGATTGAATCAATTGGATGCCGCGTTGGGATTGTGCGGAGTGGTAGCCGGTGGACAGGTGTGACCAGGATTGGCTGTTGTTGGGCTGCAGATGAATAATCAAGCCGTGGTCCAGGAGGTTTTCCCCGGGCATGCCGTCGATAAATCCGCCTGCTGAGCAGAGTCCGTTTGGCTGGAGACGGACGCCTTCTGCCAAAAACAGTCCATCGCCCTTACCCGTCGAGAGGAACTCTCCCCGTTCAATGCTGCCGTTGGGCAGGGTGCGTTGCACAACCGGCATTCCCAGCGGGTGGTTGTTGCCCACCACATGCTGTGTGGAGTCGGCCAACATGCGCACGGACAAAAGGTGTGACGTCATTGAGATGGGTTTGCCTAATTTTCCGACCACCGACTCGGGAATGTGAATGGACAGACTGGATTGATGGGGGCGGATCGGGTCGAAGCGGTTTGAATGCAGGGTCATGGCTGAGCAGTCGAAGTAACAGACCCAGCTAGGTAACGGTGAGGCGATGGTTGTTCAGTTTTTTTGGGGTTGTTTCAACCAGTCTTTGTGGACCAGAAAGTCGCTATAAAGCCTGGCCTCAGGGCTGCCGGGAGCCGGGTGCCAGTCATACCGCCACTTCACCTGTGGCGGCATGCTCATCAAAATGGACTCGGTACGCCCGCCGCTCTGCAAGCCAAACAACGTCCCCCTGTCGAACACCAGGTTGAACTCCACGTAACGCCCACGGCGGTAGGCCTGAAAGTCGCGCTCACGCTCGCCGTAGGGCAGTTGCATGCGGCGTTCAACAATAGGCAGGTAGCCCTTCAGGAAAGCATCACCCACGCTCCGGGTGAGTGCAAAACTTTCTTCAAAACCCAACTCGGAAAAGTCGTCGAAAAACACACCGCCCACGCCCCGGGGCTCTTTGCGGTGCTTGAGGTAAAAATACTCGTCGCACCAGGTTTTGAACCTGGGGTGGTACTGTTCGCCGAAGGGGTCGAGCGCAGCCTTGCAGGTGCGGTGAAAATGCTGCGCATCTTCTTCAAAGCCGTAGTAGGGCGTCAGGTCCATGCCGCCACCAAACCACCACACCGATTCGCCAGCCGTGGTGGTGGCCGCAAACAGGCGCACATTCATGTGCACCGTGGGCACGTAAGGGTTGCGGGGGTGAAACACCAGCGACACACCCATGGCCTCGAAACGGGCGCCTGCAAGCTCTTTGCGGGCTGCAGTGGCCGAGCCGGGCAGTTGCGAGCCCATGACATGGCTGAAATTCACGCCGCCCCGTTCCAACAAAGTGCCTTCCTCGACCAGGCGGCTGCAACCGCCACCACCTTCGGCACGGTCCCAGCTGTCGGACACGAAGGTTTTTCCTTCAAACTGCCCAATGCCGTCGATGATGCTGCTTTGCAGGTTCTGCAAATAGGTTTTGACGCGGGTCAGGTGGTCTTGGGTGAGGTTCATGGCTGGTTTTACGACGTTACTTCCGGGCTACCGCGCGGTAGCCAATGTCAGTGCGGTATTGCATGCCATCAAACTGCACTGTTTTCACCAGTTCGTAAGCCTTCGTCTGGGCCTGTCGCACCGATTCACCCAAGGCTGTGGCGCACAGCACGCGCCCGCCCGAGGTCACGGCTTTGCCGTCTTTTTCCACCGTGCCAGCATGAAACACCACCGCCTCGGTGCTGGGCTTGGCGTGTAGTTCGATCACATCGCCCGTGCGGGGCGTGCCGGGGTAGTTGTGGGCAGCCAGCACCACGCCCAAGGCTGTGCGGCGGTCCCACTCGGCTTCCACTTGATCCAGCGTCCCGTCAATCGCATGGTCCAGCAGTTCAACAAAGTCGCTCTTCAAGCGCATCATGATGGGCTGTGTTTCAGGGTCACCCATGCGGCAGTTGAATTCCAGCACCTTCACATCGCCTTTGCCATCAATCATGAGGCCGGCGTACAAAAAGCCTGTGTACACCAACCCGTCTTTTTTCATGCCGGCGATGGTGGGGTATATCACCTCGCGCATCACGCGGGCATGCATCGTCGGGGTGACCACCGGGGCCGGGCTGTAAGCGCCCATGCCGCCCGTGTTGGGGCCCTGGTCGCCATCCAGCAGGCGTTTGTGGTCTTGGCTGGAGGCCATGGCCAGTGCGTTCACGCCGTCCACCATCACAATGAAACTGGCTTCCTCCCCGTCCAGAAATTCCTCAATGACCACGCGTGAGCCCGCCGAACCCATGGAGTTGCCCAGCAACATGTCGTCAATGGCCTGGTGGGCTTCCTCCAGCGTCATGGCGACCACCACCCCTTTGCCTGCAGCCAGGCCGTCAGCCTTGATCACAATGGGTGCACCACGCTGGTTGACGTAGGTGTGTGCCTTCGCAGCATCGGTAAAGGTTTCGTACTCGGCTGTTGGAATGCCATGGCGCTTCATGAAGGCCTTGGCGTAGTCCTTCGAGCTTTCCAGTTGTGCAGCCAGCTTGGCGGGGCCAAAAATGCGCAGACCACGCATGCGGAAAATGTCGACAATGCCAGCGGCCAGTGGTGCTTCGGGACCAACCACCGTCAGGTGAATTCCTTCCTTTTCCGCAAAGTCTGCCAGCTTCTGCAGGTCGGTGATGGGCAAGTTTTCCAGCTTGGGTTCCAGCGCTGTACCACCATTGCCAGGGGCTACGTACACTTTGTGCACCCGAGGGGCCTGCGCAATGCGCCAAGCCATGGCGTGCTCGCGACCGCCCGATCCAACCACCAGAATTTTCATTGAGTGCTCCGTTATTCGTCGTTGAATACAGCGTTGGTGTACACCTGCTGCACGTCATCCAGGTCTTCCAGCATGTCGATGATTTTCTGCATGCGGATGGCATCGTCGCCGGTCAGTTCGGTTTCGCTGGCGGGTTTCATCGTCAGTTCCGAGGCCTCTGCCTTCAGGCCAGCCCCGTCGAATGCTGTTTTCACGGTGTGGTATTCCGTCACGGGGCAGGTCACTTCGATCATGCCGTCTTCATGGGTAATCACATCGTCAGCTCCGTTTTCCAGCGCGATTTCCATCACGGTGTCCTCAGACGTTCCCGGTGCAAACATGAACTGGCCGCAATGTTTGAACATGAAGGCCACCGAGCCATCGGTGCCCAAATTGCCGCCATGTTTGGTCAGCGCATGGCGCACTTCCGCCACGGTGCGCACCTTGTTGTCGGTCATGCAGTCGATGATGACCGCAGCGCCGCCAATGCCGTACCCTTCGTAGCGGATTTCTTCGTAGTTCACGCCTTCGGCTTCGCCGGTGGCCTTGGCAATGGCCCGTTGCAGGTTGTCTTTGGGCATGTTGGCGTCGGCCGCCTTGTCCAATGCCAGGCGCAAGCGGGGGTTGGTGTTGGGGTCGCCCCCGCCAATGCGGGCGGCCACGCTCACCTCACGAATGATTTTGGTCCAGACCTTGCCGCGCTTTTCGTCTTGCCGATTTTTGCGGTGCTGAATATTGGCCCACTTGGAATGTCCTGCCATGGCGTGCTTTCAAGATGAAAATCAAAGAGGTGCAATTTTATCACCAGCCGGCTGACGGGGGCCGACACCCGGGGTGTAGACGGTGATAATCTGCGCGGGTTGGACCTTTTGCAGTATTTCACCTTTATTGTTCATTCATCAGGAGGCAACGTGAGCTTGCTCAAGGAATTTCGGGAATTTGCGGTCAAAGGCAATGTGGTTGATCTGGCGGTGGCGGTGATCATCGGTGGCGCTTTCAGCGGCATTGTGAAAAGCCTGGTTGAAGACGTCATCATGCCCATCGTCGGTCGTGTGGTCGGCAATCTGGACTTCTCCAACCTGTTTTTGGCGTTGGGCGATATTCCTCCGGGCACAGCAGCCACGCTGGAAGCGGTTCGCAAGGCCGGTGTGCCGGTGTTGGCCTATGGCAGTTTCATCACCGTGGTGATTAATTTCACGATTTTGGCTTTCATTATTTTTATGATGGTCCGTCAGGTGAAAAAACTGGCCGACATCGCCAAGAAGGAAGAGGCCGCAGCACCGGCAGAGCCAGCACCCACGCCGGAAGATGTCGTATTGTTGCGTGAAATTCGTGATGCGTTGAAAAGCCGCTGAGCAAAAATACGAATGAAAGCACTACCACATGGGTGCTGCGCTGCAGTACAATCACTGGGTTGAATCTGGAGAGTAGCTGGGCAACTGCTTGGCTCGCCGAAGGCGCAAACCCCATGAACGCTCAGGCCCATGTACAGGTTCAACCGATCAAACATCGATGAAATCTGGAGAGCGTTGGGCGCGGCCACTTGCTGCGTTGCCAACCGCCGAAGAGGCAAGCAACCCACCCGCGTTGCGAATCTTTCAGGCACAAGGACAGAGAGGGGCTGAACGGCACTATTGCCACTAGCCCACTCTTTGTTTTTGGAGCATTCCAATGAAAGCGATCGTTCTTGGCGCCGGCGTCACCGGCATTACTTCCGCATGGTTTCTGAATAAAGCTGGCTTTGACGTCACCGTGGTGGATCGTCAACCCGCAGCCGGCATGGAAACCTCATTTGCCAACGGCGGCCAAATTTCGGTGTCCCATGCCGAGCCTTGGGCCAACCCGGGCGCCCCCAAAAAGGTGCTCAAGTGGTTGATGAAGGAAGACGCCCCCCTGTTGTTCCGCCTGCGGGCCGATGCGCGCCAGTGGCGCTGGGGCATGCAGTTTTTGCGTGAATGCACCCCCGAGCGCACCCGCCACAACATCATTCAGATGGTGAACTTGGGCACCTTCAGCCGCAGCACCCTGCAAGAATTGCGGGCCGAAACCGGCATTGAATACAACTGCCTGACCAAGGGCATTTTGCACTTCTACACCAACCCGCAAGAGTTTGAAGATGCGCTGGAGCCCGCTGAAATCATGCGGGAATTTGGTTGTGACCGCAAAGTGATTGATGCCAATGAGGCTGTGCGCCTGGAGCCCGCACTGGCCACCGTGAAAGACAAAATTGCCGGTGCCACCTACACCGAGGCTGACGAAAGCGGTGACGCCCACCGCTTTACCCAAAACCTGGCCAAGTTGTGCGCCGACAAAGGCGTGCAGTTCAAGTACGACACGGCCATTTTGGGCTTGGACACTGAGGGTGGCCAAATCAGCGGCGTGCGTGTGCGCGGTGCAGACGGTCAAGTTCAGGTATTGAAAGCCGACAAATACCTGCTGTGCATGGGCAGCTACAGCCCCATGTTGGTGAAGGACCTCGGTGTTGACCTCTTGATTTACCCAGCCAAAGGCTATTCCGCCACCTTGCAGATTCAGGATGCCAGCAAGGCGCCATCCGTCAGCCTGACCGATGATGAGTACAAACTGGTGTTTTCCCGCCTGGGCGACAAACTGCGCATTGCCGGTACTGCCGAATTAAACGGTTACAGCACCAACCTCAACGACGTGCGTTGCAAGGCCATTACCCGCCGGGTGATGGAGCTGTTCCCCGGCATGGCCGACCCCGAGCAAGCGGTGTACTGGACTGGTTTGCGCCCCGCAACCCCGTCCAACGTGCCGTACATTGGCGTGTCCAAAATTGCCAACCTGTATTTGAACACCGGCCACGGCACGCTGGGATGGACGCACTCCTGCGGTTCAGGCCGGTCGATTGCAGACATCATGAGCGGCAAGCAGCCCGAGCTGGATTTTGCATTCACCGGAATTTCTTCCAAGAAGGGCGAAGCGCTCAGCGTTGCATAAGCCCTGATTTTGCTAACATCGGCGCATTCGTCACACAATGTGCCTACAAGGATGCGCTGATGTCCAGCAACCCAAGCCATACCCCCGGGGCAGACCATGCCCCGGCTTCCAATTTCCTGAAAAATATCATTGATCAGGACTTGCAGAAGCCTGAGTACCAAAGCCGCCCCTGGGCCCGCAAGCCCGGTGGTGCAGTGGTGCATGCTGGCGCACCGGCCGACCCGGCAACAATCCGTTTGCGTTTTCCGCCCGAGCCCAATGGTTACCTGCACGTGGGCCATGCCAAGGCCATTTGTGTGAACTTTGGCTTGGCCAAAGAGTATGCGGGTGCCTGCCACATGCGCTTTGACGACACCAACCCCGAAAAGGAAAGCGAGGAGTTTGCCAATTCCATTCTGGACGCGGTGCAATGGCTGGGCTTTGGCTGGAACGACTTTGGCGACACCAACCTGTACCACGCCAGTGATTATTTTGACTTCATGGTGGAAAGTGCAGAATTTCTCATCCGCGCGGGCTTGGCCTATGTGGATGAGCAAAGCGCGGAAGACATGCGCGCCAACCGGGGCACACTGACCCAGGCGGGTGTGAACAGCCCATTCCGCGACCGCAGCGTGGCCGACAACCTGGCCCGTTTTGCCGCCATGAAAAACGGCGAACTGCCCGATGGTGCTGCTGTGCTGCGCGCCAAAATCGACATGGCCAGCCCCAACATCAACATGCGGGACCCAGCGATTTACCGCATCAAGCATGCGCACCACCACCGCACGGGCGACCGTTGGTGCATCTACCCGATGTACACCTTCGCGCACCCCATTGAAGACGCGCTGGAACGCATCACCCATTCATTCTGCACATTGGAATTTGAAGACCAGCGCCCGTTTTATGACTGGCTGTTGGGCAACCTCGCCAAAGACCACACCCTGGACGATGGTTCGGTGTTGAAGGCCATACTGGCGCACCCCTTGCCCAAGCAGGTGGAGTTTGCGCGCCTCAACCTCAGCTATGTGGTCACCAGCAAACGCAAGCTGCAGCAGTTGGTGACTGAAAACAGGGTCAGCGGTTGGGACGACCCCCGCATGCCCACCATTGTGGGTTTGCGCCGTCGGGGTTTTACACCCGAGGGTATTCAACTGTTTTGCAGCCGCATTGGTGTGTCGAAGTCCGATTCGTGGATTGATTACAGCGTGCTGGAAGGTGCGCTGCGCGATGACCTGGACCCCAAGGCCCACCGGGCCGTGGCTGTGCTCGACCCATTGCCGCTGATTCTGGACAATGTGCCCGATGACTGGCGCGACGACTGTGTGGCCCCCGTCCACCCGCACCATGCCGAGTGGGGTCAGCGCGAGTTCAGCATTGGCAAGCGCCTGTGGATTGAGGCGGAAGACTTTCAGGAAGTGCCGGAGAAAAAATTCTTCCGCTTGTTTCCCGGTAACAAGGTTCGCCTTCGCTATGGCTATGTGATTGAGTGCACCGGCTGCGACAAAGACGAGAACGGCAACGTGATTGCTGTGCATGCCAATGTGTTTCTCGACAGCAAGTCGGGCACCGCAGGTGCGGACACCTACAAAGTGAAAGGCAACCTGCACTGGGTGAATGCGGCCACCGCTGTCACCGCCAAGGTGCGTTTGTACGACCGCTTGTTCACCGAAGAACATCCGGATGCGGGCGGTCGAAATTTCCTGGACGTGCTCAACCCGAACTCATTGACTGAAGTGACGGCTTACCTTGAGCCCTCAGTGAAAACCAGTACACCGGGAACCATCTACCAGTTTGAGCGTCATGGTTACTTCGTGGCCGACCTGAAAGACCACCGTGCCGATGCGCCCGTGTTCAATCGGACAGTCACCTTGAAGGACAGCTGGTCCAAATAAACTCTGCCCCCTGCACAGGTTCGGTGTTGGGGGGCCTCTTCTGCGGAGGCTGCATGCCGAACACCAGCAACGTGAATATTTTGCAGTCCCTGCGCACCATCCTGAGCGGAATGGTGGCCGAGCCCGGGCATGATGCGGCCATTCAGCCGCTGCATCACTTGGTGGTGTGGTTGCGTCATGACGCTTTGGGCTCACACTTTGAGCTCGATCGCCGCTGTACCCTGTTGCTGGACACCTTGACGGCGGACGTTGATTTGCGTCGGCAGGTGAAGGCGTACCTGGAGCAGTTTTTGACCGAACGCCGGTACCGCTACACGTTTGCCGAGTTGGGTATTCTGGGCAACGAAACCTTTGGGCAAGCCATGAAAAACAGGTTGTTC
The DNA here is from genome assembly GCF_036405155.1 of Limnobacter sp. Taxonomy (GTDB): domain Bacteria; phylum Pseudomonadota; class Gammaproteobacteria; order Burkholderiales; family Burkholderiaceae_B; genus Limnobacter. The sequence goes on from NZ_DASWYD010000007.1 coordinate 228,428, forward strand.
CAACGCCTGCTGCCCGCCACCGTGGAAGACAAAACCCTGCGTGAAACCTTGGGTTTGCTGTTTGACAAAACCACCGACCATGAATGGGTTGAACAAATCCGTCCTGAGCATTGGAAGCGATTGGTGTCGCTGATGAATTGGGATCAACCCGGTTTGCCAGTGTGGAGCGGGGTACAACGCGAAATGCTGGAAGCACTGGAGCTGTTGGCGGTCCGTGTGGCCTCGCTGGGTGTTGAGTCCGAGTTCACCCGGTGTCTGGATGCTGCGGACCGCACCACCACCCCCTTTGTCGAGCAGCACCTGGAGCTGCGACAGGTGGTGGCACAGGCCCACCAGGCCATGACCCACGGCCAGACCTTGGACCGTTTGGCAGACCACCTCGATGTGCTGCTGGACCAGTGTATGGATTACATCCGCAAAGCGCATGGACAGGCTCGCGTTCAGGGCACCTCGGTGACCTTGAGCCTTATTCTGATTCGTTTGGAACAATCGATTGGACGCATGCGCCAGTTGCTGAAGCTGGTGGGTGTGTTGCCGTGCGACAGCCGCTTAAACAAGTCCACTGAATTTTTTGCGACGCTGGTGCGCGAGGAAAACCGAAAGCATTCCCTGAGTGACTTGTGGACCAGTTTGACGGACAAACTGGCTGTGCGTGTGACGGAGCATGCCAGCAAAACCGGTGAAAAGTACGCCACAGAAACACCGGCAGAGTACTGGCAAATGGCCAAGGCTGCCATCGGTGCCGGTGTCATTGTGGGTGCGCTGTCGCTCATCAAGGCGCAGATGGCGTCCTGGCATGTGCCCCCACTGTGGGAGGCGGTGCTGTTCAGCCTCAACTACGGCCTTGGTTTTGTCATCATCCATTTGTTGCATTTCACGATTGCAACCAAGCAGCCCGCCATGACGGCAGCCCGCATTGCCGCTGCGCTCGACTCAACCAATGGCCGGCTGACCAGCATTGACCGCGTGGTGGAGTTGGTGGTGCAAGTGGCCCGCACGCAGTTTGTGGCGATATTGGGCAATATGCTGCTGGCGTTTTTATCGGCCTTGCTGATTGCGTTGGCCTGCACGGCGGTGTTGGGGCATTCGCCCATTTCTCTGGAAAAGAGCGAGACCATGCTGCTGGAGTTAAACCCGGTGATGTCCGGTGCCATTCCCCACGCTGCCATTGCTGGTGTATTCCTATTTTTGGCGGGCATCATCTCGGGCTATTACGACAACCTCAGCATGTACCACCGCATTCCAGACCGCTTGCGCAAGGTGCCCTGGTTGCGCCGCTTGCTTGGGGTGGCGCGCTTAAATCGCCTGGCCAATTATTTGGTGAACAACACGGGGGCACTGGCGGGTAATTTTTTGTTCGGTTGCATGCTGGGCTCGGCGGGCTTTGTGGGCTTTCTGTTGGGGTTGCCCATCGACATTCGGCACATCACTTTCTCATCGGCCAACCTGGCCTATGCCATGGAGGCGCAAGGCTTTGGCTTAAGCCCATGGGAAGTGGCGCTGTATGCGGGCACGGCTGTGGCCATTGGGCTCACCAACCTCGCGGTGAGTTTTAGCTTGGCCTTTTACACCGCTTTGAAAGCCCGTGGCGTGCGCCGTCGGGAGGTGATCAAGTTGGCCGGCGGTTTGGGCCGGCGTTTTTTAAAACGGCCCCGGGATTTTTTCTACCCGCCGCGCCCGCAGCCAGTGGTGGATGTGGCAACCAGCATCAAGCCTGAGAAGGCCGATTGAAGCCTTTTTTCCATTGCACGTCTTGCACGCCAGCCTGGTGGTGAATCCACCGGGCTGCCACAAACAGAAAGTCTGACAGGCGGTTGAGGTAGAGCAACAGTTCTTCCGGCACGTCTTCATGGCTTTTCAAGTCCACCACCACGCGCTCGGCCCGGCGACACACGGTGCGGGCAATGTGTGCGTAAGCCGCTGCCCTGCTGCCACCGGGCAGAATGAATTCTTCCAGCCGAGCCAGGGGTTTGTTGAATTCAGCGATCAGGGTGTCCAGCCGAGCCACGGCGGTGTCGGGAAACACATCAAAACCGGGCATGCACAGCGCAGCGCCCAGGTCGAACAGGTCATGCTGAATGCGGGTAATCTCGGTGCCCAGCGGCTCGGGCAAGGGCTCTGTGAGCAGCAGGCCCAGGTGCGAGTTCAACTCATCCACATCGCCCATGGCATGCACGCGCAGGTCTTTTTTGGAAAGCCGGCTGCCATCGGCCAGGCCAGTGGTGCCGTCGTCGCCGGTGCGGGTGGTGATGCTGGAAAGTCTGTTGCCCATGCTGTGTGTACTGCCTCGGTGTGGTGACCCAAATAAACGAACAAAAACAAGGGCGCTTGTGGACAACCCTGAGTCCATTGAGCGCACTTCAAGCCTATACTTTGAGTTTAACGCAGGGGTCCTGGCAAATCGGTTGCCGGGTGAGAAAAACCCTCACACCTGTGCAGGTAATGCTGTTCGCAGGAAGCGGTTCCAACAGGCTGGCGGTTGTTTTCGCCCACGCCTTGAGCACTCTTCTGGCACGCATGCCTTTGCAGTTGAACCTGCGTCCCGGTTTCTTCAGGAGTGCCCATGAACGCCAATCCCGATTTCCTCGCAGCCACGGCCAAGGTTGATGAGGCCGCCATCCAGCCCTTGCCAAATTCCCGCAAAGTGTATGTGCAGGGTTCTCGCCCCGACATTCAAGTGCCCATGCGCGAAATCACGCAGGACGACACGCCCACGGCGTTTGGTGGCGAGAAGAACCCGCCGATTTATGTGTACGACTGCTCTGGCCCATACACCGACCCCAATGTCCGCATCGACATTCGCTCTGGCCTGGCGCCCATTCGCGCCAACTGGATTGAAGAACGTGCCGACACAGAGGTGCTGAATGGCCCCACATCGCATTACGGCATTGAGCGCTTGAACGACCCCAAACTGGCCGAGCTGCGGTTTAACCTGACCCGCAAGCCCCGCCGTGCCAAAGCCGGCAAGAATGTGAGCCAGATGCACTATGCGCGCCAAGGCATCATCACGCCGGAAATGGAATACGTGGCCATTCGTGAAAACATGCGCCGTCAGGAATACATCGACAGCCTGAAAACCCAGGGCGGAAAAACGGGCGAGCGAATGGCCCAGTTGCTGTTGCAGCAGCACAAGGGTCAGTCCTTTGGCGCTGCCATTCCCGAGCAAATCACACCCGAATTTGTGCGTGATGAAATTGCCCGTGGCCGCGCCATCATTCCCGCCAACATCAACCACCCAGAGCTGGAGCCGATGATCATCGGCCGCAACTTCCTGGTGAAAATCAACGCCAACATCGGCAACTCGGCCGTGTCGTCGTCCATTGGCGAAGAGGTTGAAAAAATGACCTGGTCCATCCGCTGGGGTGGCGACACCGTGATGGATTTGTCCACCGGCAAGCACATTCACGAAACCCGCGAATGGATTTTGCGCAACAGCCCGGTGCCGATCGGCACTGTGCCCATTTACCAGGCACTGGAAAAAGTAAACGGCAAGGCCGAAGACCTGACCTGGGAAATTTTCCGCGACACCCTGATTGAACAAGCGGAGCAGGGCGTGGACTACTTCACCATCCATGCGGGCGTGCGTTTGCAGTATGTGCCACTCACCGCCAACCGCATGACGGGCATTGTGAGCCGTGGTGGTTCCATCATGGCGAAGTGGTGCCTGGCCCACCACAAAGAAAACTTCTTGTACACGCACTTTGAAGACATCTGCGAAATCATGAAGGCTTACGACGTGAGCTTCTCGCTGGGCGATGGCCTGCGCCCAGGTTCTATTTACGATGCCAACGATGAAGCCCAACTGGGCGAGTTGCGCACACTGGGCGAGCTGACCCAAATTGCCTGGAAGCACGATGTGCAGGTCATGATTGAAGGCCCCGGCCATGTGCCGATGCAGCTCATCAAAGAGAACATGGACATTCAGCTGAAGGAATGCCATGAAGCGCCGTTTTACACGCTTGGCCCGCTGACCACCGATATTGCACCCGGTTACGACCACATCACCAGTGGCATCGGCGCTGCGCAAATTGGCTGGTATGGGTGTGCCATGCTGTGCTACGTCACGCCGAAGGAACACCTGGGATTGCCCAACAAAAAGGACGTGAAGGACGGCATCATCACCTACAAAATTGCGGCGCATGCAGCCGACTTGGCCAAAGGCCATCCCGGTGCGCAAATTCGCGACAATGCCTTGTCCAAGGCCCGATTTGAGTTCCGGTGGGAAGACCAGTTCAACCTTGGCCTGGACCCAGACACAGCCCGCGCATTCCACGACGAAACCCTGCCCAAGCAGAGCATGAAAGTGGCGCACTTCTGTTCCATGTGCGGTCCGCATTTTTGCTCCATGAAAATCACGCAGGACGTGCGCGAATATGCGGAAAAACTGGGGGTGAGCGAGAAAGAGGCCTTGAACAAGGGCATGGAAGAAAAATCCATTGAGTTCATCAAAACCGGCGCCAAGGTGTATCACCAGCAGTAATTTCAGCCCTCAATCAACACTAAGTGCCGGTTTTTTCGGCACAAATTTGACACCGCCCGCATTGCTTTGTAGCATTGGGCGGTGTTTTTTTATCATCAGGAGTAATTCGGGTGTTTGTCTGATCATCGATCACGCCTTCCCGACCCTTTATGGACAGTCCCAGTTGTCGAAGTGACTCGCACTTCAACCCCCTGTTTTTTCTCGAATTCCCCACCCAAATACCGACGCGGACCCACACCGGAGACTGCACATGGACGTGCTGATTCTGCTGGGTTTGATTGTGCTCAATGGCGTGTTCGCCATGTCGGAAATTGCATTGGTCACCGCCCGCAAGGCCCGTTTGGCCAAACTGGCTGCCGATGGCGATTCTTCGGCCGAAGTGGCTTTGAAACTGGGTGAAGACCCCACCAAATTCCTCTCCACCATTCAGATTGGCATCACCTCGATCGGCGTGCTGAGCGGTATCGTGGGTGAAGCCGTGCTGGCCAAGCCCCTGTCGCAATGGATGCAAAGCCTGGGCGTTGAGGCCAGTGTGGCCTCGGTATCGTCCACCGCCATCGCCGTGGTGTTGGTCACCTACGTGGCCATTGTGGTGGGTGAGTTGGTGCCCAAGCGGTTGGGGCAGCTAAGCCCCGAGTCGATTGCACGCACGGCGGCTCGGCCCATGCAGGTGCTGGCCGTGGCAACCCGGCCCTTTGTGCTGTTGCTGACCTATTCCACACGCGGCCTGTTGCGTTTGATGGGCGTGAAAGAAAACACCGACAGTGGCGTGACCGAAGAAGAAATTCACGCCATGCTCGACGAGGGCAGTGTGTCGGGCGCCATTGAGCAAACCGAACACACCATGCTGCGCAACGTGTTTCGCTTGGATGACCGTCAGCTGGGCTCGTTGATGATCCCGCGTTCAGATGTGTTGTTTCTGGATGTGCGCTTGCCGCAGGAAGAAAACCTGAAGCGGGTGATTGAGTCGGAATATTCGCGCTTTCCGGTGTGTGATGGCTCACCCGACAAATTGCTGGGTGTGATTCATGCCAAGCAAGCGCTGGCCTATGCAGCGCAGGGCAAATTGCCAGACTTCGTGAACAACCTGCAGCCTTGTGTGTTTGTGCCGGAGACCCTGACTGGCATGGAATTGCTGGAGCAGTTCCGCAGCAACAGCATGGACATTGCCTTTGTGATTGATGAATACGGCGAACTTGAAGGCATTGTGACGCTGCACGATTTGATGGAAGCGCTCACGGGCGAATTCAAGCCGCGCAACGTGGAAGATGCGTGGGCCGTGCAACGTGAAGATGGTTCCTGGTTGCTGGACGGTGCCATTGCGATCCACGAGCTGAAAGACACGCTGGAAATGAAAGCAGTGCCCGAAGAAGAGAAGGGCCGATACCACACCTTGAGCGGCATGATCATGTTGCTGATGGGGCGCTTGCCCAACACTGGCGATGTGGCCGAGTGGGAAGGTTGGCGCTTTGAAGTGGTGGACATGGACGAAAAGCGGATCGACAAGATATTGGCCAGCCGTGTGCCGGAAGTCACTGAGGATGCTTCAGACACCACGGATGGTTGATGGGTGTCTACAAGCGCCTCGGTTCGCCGGGGCGTTTTTGTTTGTGGACTTTTCTCATGCGGACCTCCACGGTCACACCCCTTGGCGACGGCCAATCTGTTGTTCAAAACCTGAGCCTCGCGATCGCTGAGGTCGACCCTCCAAAAGAGACGGTCGGGAAATCGACCTCTGGGCCAGCTCGCTGAGCTTGGCCCACCGCGCCTGCTTGTCACGGTTTTGCAGATTGTCCTGACTGTCGCTGCAGGGGAGGTGAACCGCGCAGGCCGCCTGCACCGAGCCCCCGGCAATGCCGGTATGCCCGGCGCCGAACAGTTAGCCCCCCGATCGGTTTGACCCGCACGGCATTCGAACACACGGACCGAGATGTTTGAGCCACGCAGTGGCGAGTTCTCGGGACTGTTCGAAAGCGCGGGGCAACCTTTACATTTCGGGGGGCGTTCGGCACGGGCTGCCGGTGTTGCTTGAGGGCAATAAACAGACACGGGCTATCTGTGTAACCAAAAAGCAAACAACCCACCGAAGTGGGTTGCCGAATTAGCGCAATTCTGGTCGAGATCCGTACAACAACTTTTCCTGCATGGCTCGGTTGTTGTTGGCATTGGCTGCGTCGGAAGGCAAGCCGGGTGGTCCAAACAAACCGTTCAATTGTTTCACTTCCTGCCCAGCCGGTTCGCTGCTGACGGGCGCCGGGCGCGCAAGCTGCGTGCTGGGTATTGCGCCCAAGGGCACCACCTCGCCGGTTTGTGGGTCGATCATCACGCTTTCACGGCCGGTGTTGCCTACGCTGGTTGTGTTGTCCAGGTTGAGTGGTGCTGCAGCCTGTCGCGGCGCTGGCGCGGCGCTGGTGGTTGCCTTAACCGCTGAATTGGCGGGTGGCAGGTCAGCGGGGTTGAGCGAAGACAAACGGGCACATTGGCTTGCAGAAACGTTGTTGACTTGGGTCAACATATTGAACACGGCCTGTTCAATCACCATCCGGACGCCTTTCTGAATGGGTTCTTGCGTACGTTCTGCAGCGTTGATGTCCACCAAACCATCGCTGAAAAGGCGGAAATATCCCCCACTCAATTCAGTGCCGATGATTTGCTTTTGTAAGCTCTGTGTGTTGACGATTTCGAGGGTCTTGGTGTTGACCAAACGAAGGTCAACTGCCACGTCCATTACGAAGTAACGTGCACCCAAACCCAGAAACCGGATGGAAGAGTCGATACTGCCACTTTTGATGTTGTAGTTCACCTCGGTAATGCCACCCACAATGTGGTAGTCCGACCCGGGCAAGGAGCCCGAAAAGATGCGGCGATGCTCTTTGGTGTCTGGGTTGTCGGTAATCAACTTGTTGTCAGCGTACTTCAGTTCCATGTCGGCAATCGAAGTATCAAACCGTTCAACCATGGGAACGCCGGTTTTGCTCAATGCGGAAATCACCATCAGCGCCGCGCCTTGTGTTAAGCGTTTGCCATTGGTGAGGTCCTCTTTACCCGAGAAGTCGTTGACACGCCCCACTGCATACCGTTTGCTGGAGGCTGCTCTGGAGGCCAACAGGGGCTTGAGGCATTCCAGCGATTTGCTGTAACGGGTGCTGTTTTCAACCACGTTTGCGCCATCCAGCGGGTTGACATACTGAGAATTGCTGAATGAGGGCACCGTGGTACAGGCCGTGGCCGACACGGCGAAAAGGGCCAGCAAACAACGTTGGACGGGCAGTGGGCGGAGCATGATTAACCTATAAACTTGAAATGTATGTTGGTCAGTTGGCAAAGGCTCAGTTGCCTTCACCCAGCGAACTCAGGCTGGCGCGTTGTGAGCCGCTGTTAACCTGGGTGGCGTAAATGGTGATGGTGTTGTTGTTGCCCATGGCCTCTACATTGATCAGGTTGCCGATGGCGGTTGCTGCAAATCCGTAACCAGGAGATTGAACCTGCACGCGGTTGAAATTGGAATCTCGACGCGATGCGACGGTCGAGTCGATGTCGGTCACGCTGTTCATGCCCAGTGGTGTTTCAATGGCGCTGGGGTTACCCTCAAAGGTCACAGCGGCCATGGCCAGATTGGCCAAGGGCAGCAAGGCGAGGGTCAGTATTGTTTTTTTCATGGTGCTATCTCCAAAAGCGTTGGTTGCGTAATCCGCCACGAGGCCAACCAGACTGTGAGTTGACGAAGTGGCGGAAAAGTTCAATTCACTGAATCAGGGCTTTACGCCGCGAACAGAGATGTTGTTACCCACAGAGATGGCGCTGGCGGACAACTTGGATGGGTCGTAATTGAACATGACGCTGGCCAGGTTGTCGCCAACGTTGCACTGGGCCACGGACAACTCGGCCAAGCTTGTACCTGTGGCGGTGTAACCGAAGTTGTTGCCGATGGCCGATGCGCTCAGGGTGACTTCACCGGGCTTGGAACCACCCAGTTGGTTGGCTGTCACCAGGGCCACCTGGTCGCCGTAATTGCTTTGGCTTACATGACGCACAGGCACAGTCGCGCCAATGTTCACTTCCACGTTTACGTTGTTGCCAACGGAGGTGGAGTCGGCAGTCAGGGTGCCATTGTTGGTGATGACCACGTTGCGCAGATCAACATTGGACACGTTGCTGCCTGTGTTTTTCTGGATGATGATGCCGTTGTGGTTGGGGCTCAGGTAATAGCTGGCACCGAAGTCGACTTCAGCAGAAATGTCGCTGCTGCAGGTGGTGCCGGTGCAGGTTGCCGATGCGCCGGTGTGGATGGACAACAGCGCTGTCAACAACGATGCTGCGATGGCGGTTTTCTTCATAAAAGTTCTCCTGGGTTGGATCAATAGCCCCAATAAGGCCGTCTGGGAAGTCCGCTGTATGACAGCGGGAAAAATCGCAAGAATGCTTCGGTTGAGTGGACGCATTGTCTAAAAAGTTCGGAATATCCGTCCGGTCTGCAATCGCGGGACAATCCCCCATCAAGGGAGTAAACTGGAGGGCTTGTGAAAACCTCGCGAGCTGTTGTGGACACCATCGAAATCAAACCTGTGGAATTTGACCTGCCCACGCAGGGCAACCCGGCTGCCAGTTGCAAACCTTCTCAGGCATGGGCACGGGTACCCGCCCAACCTTCGGGCGAGGAAAAAGCAGCGTTGAAGGCTGAAATCAAAGCCTTGCTGAAGGCGCGTGATGCTGTCTTGGTTGCTCACTATTACGTGGATGCTGAGCTGCAGGACTTGGCTGAAGAGACCGGTGGCTGTGTGTCTGATTCCCTGGAAATGGCGCGTTTTGGCCGAGAAAGCGCTCATCAGAACCTGGTGGTGGCTGGCGTACGCTTCATGGGCGAGACCAGCAAAATACTGAACCCTGAAAAGCGGGTGTTCATGCCCGATCTGGATGCCACCTGCTCACTGGATTTGGGTTGCCCTGCCGAGGAGTTTGCGGCGTTTTGCGACCAGCACCCAGACCGGACTGTGGTGGTGTATGCCAACACCAGCGCGGCGGTAAAGGCCCGTGCAGACTGGATGGTGACCTCCAGCATTGCCTTGGACATTGTGGACCACTTGCATGCACAGGGGAAAAAAATACTGTGGGCGCCTGACCGTCACCTGGGGCAGTACATCCAGCGCCAAACCGGTGCGGACATGATGCTGTGGCAGGGCAGTTGCCTGGTACACGATGAGTTCAAAGCCGAAGAACTGAAAATGCTGAAGGCGCAGTATCCGAATGCTTTGGTACTGGTTCACCCGGAGTCACCCCAAGAGGTGGTGGCATTGGCCGATGTGGTGGGTTCGACCACGCAGTTGATTCGCGCCACGCAAACCCCTGGCGTTGATACCTACATTGTGGCCACCGACAACGGCATTTTGCACAAAATGCGCCAGTTTGCGCCCGACAAAACCCTGATTGAAGCCCCCACAGCAGGCAATTCTGCCACCTGCAAAAGCTGCGCGCATTGCCCATGGATGGCCATGAATGGCTTGGCGAACCTGCGCGATGTGTTGAAAACCGGCTTTGACACGGGCGTTGGTGAGGTGCATGTGGAGCCCGCATTGGGGCAGCAAGCCTACCGCTGCATAGACCGCATGCTGGACTTTGCAAAAACCCACGGCATCTCCGGTCCGCGAGGACAGGGGCGCCTGGAGCAGGCGCACCAAGGGGTGGGGCCAGCATGATGGATGCTTCGACAACACGCTCTGAGCTGTTCCGCTCGTTTGGCCCAGCCCTTGAATTGGCGCTGATGAAGAATGTGCACGACGCCATCGCGGAGGATTTGGGCAACACCGATTGGACCGGTCTGTTGGTGCCGGAAGGCAAGCGCTGCACAGCGCGCCTGTTGTGCCGTGACCAGGCCATTGTGTGTGGACAGGATTGGTTTACTGAAGTGTTTCGGGCTTTGTGTCCCGATGCGCAGATTCATTGGACGGTGACTGAGGGTGCCGAGGTGGCCGCCAACACGGTGGTGTGCGAGATTGAGGCCATGGCGCGGCCATTACTAACCGCTGAGCGCCCTGCCATGAATTACCTGCAGTTGCTGAGTGCAGTGGCCACCCGTACTCGGCATTTTGTGAAGTTGGTGGAGGGCACAAACGCTGCCATTCTGGACACCCGCAAAACCTTGCCCGGCATGCGCCTTGCGCAAAAGTATGCAGTTCGTGTGGGCGGCGGTGAAAACCAGCGCTTGGCCCTGTATGACGGCATTTTGATCAAGGAAAACCACATTGCCGCAGCTGGCGGCATTGCTGCGGTGCTGAAGCAGGCGCACAGCATTGCCTCGTCGCAGGTGAGTGTTCAGATCGAGGTGGAGAGCCTGGCCGAGTTGCAGGAAGCCCTGAATGGCGGAGCCAAGTCGGTGTTGCTGGACAACTTCGATTTGCAGATGATGCGGGATGCTGTTGCCATGACAGCAGGCAGCGCCATTCTGGAAGCCTCGGGTGGCGTGAATGAGACCACCGTGCGTGCCATTGCCGAGACGGGTGTGGACCGCATCTCGATTGGTTCATTGACGAAGGACATTCAGGCGGTGGATTTCTCCCTGCGTGTGCAGGATTGATCGCACCGCTGATGCGGGTGTCAAGCAGCTTAGTTTGACTTCTTCTTGGGCCGTTGCAGCACGGTTGGAAACGCGCGGGGCAGGGTGCCTGGGTAGTCTGCACTGAAATGCAAGCCGCGGCTTTCCTTCCGGTTCAGGGCGCTGGTCACAATCAAGTCGGCCACATCCACCAGGTTGCGCAATTCCAGCAAGTCACGGCTGACGCGGAAGTGGCTGTAGAACTCGGTGATTTCGTCCCGCAGCAGTTTGATGCGATGCTGGGCACGCTCCAGGCGCTTGTCGGTTCGGACAATGCCCACATAGTTCCACATGGTTTGGCGCAACTCGGCCCAGTTGTGCGAAATCACCACTTCTTCATCGGGGTCGGTAACGCGACTTTCATCCCACTCGGGCAATTCCATGGTTTCGCGGTTGGGTTTGCTCAAGATGTGGGCTGAAGCCGCTTGCCCCATGACCACGCATTCCAGCAGACTGTTGCTGGCCAGGCGGTTGGCACCGTGCAGGCCGGTGTAGGCGGTTTCGCCAACGGCATACAGGCCGGGAATGTCCGTGCGCGCATTGAAGTCGGTGACAACGCCGCCGCAGGTGTAGTGGGCGGCGGGCACCACGGGGATGCCTTGTTGGGTGATGTCGATACCCAGCTCAAGGCAGCGCTTGTAAATGGTGGGGAAGTGCTTTTTCAGTTTCTCGGCGGGCTCGTGGCTGATGTCGAGATACACACAGTCCAGACCGCGCTTTTTCATTTCAAAGTCGATGGCGCGGGCCACCACGTCTCGGGGTGCCAACTCGGCACGCTCGTCGTGTTCAGGCATGAAGCGGGTGCCGTCTGGCAGCTTCAATACCCCGCCTTCACCCCGCACTGCTTCGGTAATCAGGAAGCTTTTTGCGTAAGGGTGGTACAGGCAGGTGGGGTGGAACTGGATGAACTCCATGTTGGCGATGCGGCAACCCGCCCGCCATGCCATGGCAATGCCGTCGCCCGTGGCGGTGTCGGGGTTGGTGGTGTAGTTGTACACTTTGCCCGCGCCACCGCAGGCCAACACAATGTAGGGGCAGGTGAGGGTGAGCACGCGCTGCGTGTTTTCGTCCAGCACGTAGGCACCCAGAATGCCCGCCTTTTTTTCATTGAGCCGATCGCCAGTGATGAGGTCGATCACCATGTGGTGTTCGAACAGCTGGATGTTGGGGTGCTTGCGCACTTGGGCTTCCAGCGTGGTCTGAACGGCGTCGCCGGTGGCATCCGCCACATGCAATATGCGTCGGCGGCTGTGGCCACCTTCACGGGTCAGGTGAAAGCCGTTGGGCTCCGAATAGGTGCCGTCGTTGTCGTCTTCCCGGGAGAAAGGCACACCTTGCGCCACCAGCCAGTCGATGGCGGATGATGCATTTTCCAGAATGTATTGAACCGAGTCCCGCTCGCACAGACCACCACCAGCCACCAGGGTGTCTTGCACGTGCTCGGCCACGCTGTCGGCCGGGTCACGCACGGCTGCAATGCCGCCCTGCGCCCAGCGGCTGGCGGTCTCAGAGACGGAGCGTTTGCAAATGATGGCGACTTTCAGTTTGTCGGCCAACTGCAGGGCGGTGGTCAGGCCAGCCAGGCCACTGCCGATGATGGCGACGTCGAATTGTTTCATGACGGGGGTGCTGCTTTCAATGAACGGTCATGCTGCCATCATATCGAAGCGCGGCGCTGATATGATGCGGGGGCTCTCAATTCGGGAAGGGATTTCAACATGTGGGATTGGCTGTTGCTGGGCAAGGCTGCGGTGATGGGTGTGGTCGAAGGTTTGACCGAGTTTGTGCCCGTGTCGTCGACCGGGCATTTGATTTTGACTGCCGATGTGATTGGTTTTAACCCGGCCACTGCCTCGGTTTTTGAGGTCGTGATTCAGCTGGCAGCCATTTTGGCGGTGGTGTTGGAGTACAAGCAGCGCGTGCTGTCCACGCTGAAGGGCTTGGGGCGTGACCCGGTGGCCAACCGTTTTACCATCAACATGATTTTGGCTTTCTTGCCGGCAGCAGTCATTGGTTTGCTGTTTGGTAAACACATCAAAGCGGCTTTGTTCACGCCCACCGTGGTGGCCACCAGTTTTATTGTGGGTGGCGTGGTGATTTTGGTGGTGGAGCGCTGGGTGCGTCGGCCAGGCCACAGCCCCAAGGTGCTGGAAGTGGATGCGATTTCACCGCTGTTGGCGCTGAAGGTCGGGTTTCTTCAGGCCCTGGCCTTGATTCCGGGTACGTCGCGTTCGGGGGCGACCATCATTGGGAGTTTGTGGCTGGGCATGAGTCGCATGGCGGCCACACAGTTTTCGTTTTTGCTGGCCATGCCCGTGATGTTGGCGGCTTCACTTTACGAGTTGTGGGGCGCCCGTCACATTTTGAGTGCCGCCGATTTGCCGCTGTTTGTGGTGGGTTCGGTGACCAGTTTCATCAGCGCGTATGTGTGTGTGCGTTGGCTGTTGCAGTATGTGTCGCGCCATGACTTCAAGCCTTTCGCCTGGTATCGGATTGCATTTGGCATCCTGATTTTGGCCACGGCTCACATGGGTTGGGTCAACTGGTCGTGATTCCCGACGAGGTGTTTCAAGCGAAACTCCTCGTAAGGCATGGGGCGTGACAGCCAGAAACCTTGCACATAGTCTACGCCAAGTTTGCGGACGACTTCAAATTCGGCGTCGTGCTCCACGCCCTCGGTGGTGACCACCAAGCCCATGGTGTGTCCCATCTGGATGGTGGACTCCAGAATGATCTGGCTGTCGCTGTCGAGGTCAGCACCTTGAACCAGTGAACGGTCAATCTTGAGTTCGGTGACCGGGAAGCGCCGCAGGTAGGCCAGCGACGAGTAGCCCGTGCCGTAATCATCAATCGCAATCTGAAAACCCAGTTCAGCCAACCCGGTCAACAACTCCAGGGCCTGATCGGGGTTTTTCATGGCGGCACTTTCAGTAATTTCCAATGTGATGTGTCGTGCGCCCTCAGGCCGGCTGCTGTGTAGGCCTTTGCAGAATTCCAGCAAGCCTGGGTCTTCCAGGTCAACAGCCGATAAATTCATGGAGAGTTTGAGGTTTTGCCGCAAGCACAGTGGTGTCAAGCGATAGACCTCGTGAAGCACCCAGCGGGTGATGTCCCGGATGAGTCCGGTTTGCTCGGCCAGCTCGATGAAGCCGCCTGGGGCGATCAAGCCGCGCTCCGGGTGGTTCCAGCGGATGAGCACTTCCGCCTGGTTGATGTTGTTGGTGCGCAGGTTGAGCTTGGGCTGAAAGTGCAGACAAAATTGTTCGCCCTGGATGGCGGCCTTCAATTCTCCAATCAGGGCAACGCGTGCTGCAGACCTTGCGGCCATGCGTTGGTCAAATTCGATGACACGGCGGCGGGCTTTCTGGGCGAATTGTCGTGCAATCTCGGCATCGCGCAGCAGGTCTTCGGCATGCTGACCATGGGTGGGGTAATGGGCCACGCCTGCACGGGCCTCTACCGCCAATGCATGTTCCCGAATGCGAACAGTGGACTGCAGCATGCGCTCCAAAGCATTGTTTGTGGGGTAAACCGATGTTGGCACCAGGGCACCAAACAACGGCCCCTCGAGTTTGGCCAGCACAATGTGGTCGGTACAGAGAAGGCGTGCTTTGCGGGCTGCTTTTTTGATCAACTGTTGGGCAAGTTCATAGCCCAACACTTCCTGTATGCCATCGAAATTGTCGATGCTCCAGGTCACGACGGTGACGGGCTCTCGGGCTTGTTCAATGCGCTCTCGCAGGGCTAGCAACAAATAGGCCCGATTGGCCAAACCCGTCCACGGGTCGTGGTAAGCAGTCTGGCGAATTTGCTGCTCACGCTCCTGCAGTTCGAGGCCCAAGCGGATGAAGCTATTCTGCAGCTCCACAATTTCACGCACCGGGCTGGGCATGGGTTGCCAGTGGGCCGGGTTTTGGATCACAGCGTGGGCTTGCTCGTTTAATTGTTGAAGCGGTTGCACCACCACCCGGTTAATCCAGCGGGAGGTGAATATGCTGAGCAAGGCCACGAAGGCACACAGCGCAAGCATTTCCAGCCAATGCGTGGAACTTCGGTTAACCGACAGGCCTGGGTCAGAGTCCATCACCCCAGTGACCAGCCATTGAAAGGCCATCCAATAGGCGGCGCCCATGCCCAACATCAGGGGTAGCAGGCAATACACCAGGGTTCGTCGAGTGCCGAGCGCTGGAGGGGCAACTTGATCGGGCGGCTTGTGCATGGGTGAGGACAGGGAAACGACCTCACCGATTAGACCAAACCCACCGGATGCCTTGCATCCCGCAAGCGGGTCAGGCTGTGCGTCGGCTGTAGAGCAGGTCCCAAACGCCATGGCCCAGTTTCAGGCCGCGGTTTTCAAATTTGGTCAGTGGGCGGTCGTCGGGCCGTGGGGAATAGCCTGTGCCGTTCATGTTTTGCCAGTCGGGCGCATTTTCCAACACCTCGAGCATGTGCTGGGCGTAGTTTTCCCAGTCGGTCGCGCAATGCAACACACCACCCGGTTTCATTTTGAGCGCCAGTTTGGCCACAAACTCGGGTTGAATCAATCGGCGCTTATGGTGCTTCTTTTTGCGCCAGGGGTCGGGAAAGTAGAGCAGCACTTTGTCCAGGCTGCCATCGGGAATCATGTCGGCCAACACCTCCACCACATCATGAGAAATGATGCGGATATTCTGCAGGCCTTGTTCCTCGATTTTTTTCAAGAGCGAACCCACACCAGCCGTGTAAATTTCGACACCGAGGTAATTCACGTGGGGGTGCGCTGCCGCGATGGTGGCGGTGGTTTCGCCCATGCCAAAACCAATTTCAAGCCAGTTGGGTGCGCCGCTGCGGCCCCACACCTGCTCGAATGCGATGGGTGTTTTGCCGTAGACCAGGCCCCATTTGGGCATGCCCTCTTCAACAGCGCGTTCCTGTGCCCTGGAAATGTGGCCCCGCCGTTTGACGAAACTGCGGATGTGCTTGTTGCGAAACGGGTTGTCGTCGTCGGGCGTGGTGGCTTCTGGGTTCATTTGGCGCTGGATTGAATCACCCCTTCCACGGGGGAGGAGGGGCTGGCGGTGTAAAACTTTTTCGGCATTCTACCCGCCAGGAAGGCTTGCCGACCGGCTTCGGTGGCCAAGCGCATGGCATTGGCCATGGCCACGGGGTTTTGGGCCTTCGCAATGGCCGTGTTCATGAGCACGCCCGCGCAGCCCATTTCCATGGCGATGGCTGCATCGGATGCGGTGCCCACACCCGCGTCCACAATCACCGGCACTTGTGCTTTTTCCAGAATGAGGTGGATGTTCCAGGGGTTGAGTATGCCCATGCCCGAGCCGATGAGTGATGCCAGCGGCATGATGGCTTTGCAACCCACGTCTTCCAGCTTGCGGGCGTAGATGGGGTCGTCTGAACAATAAACCATGACATCAAAACCATCGGCCACCAGGGTTTTGGCGGCCACGAGGGTTTCTTCCATGTCGGGGTAGAGGTTGGTGGGGTCGCCCAACACCTCCAGTTTGCAGAGGTTGTGACCGTCCAGCAGTTCCCGGCCCAGGCGCAGCGTGCGGACCGCATCGGCGGCGGTGTAGCAGCCGGCGGAGTTGGGCAGGTAGGTGAACTGACTGGGCGGCAGGTAGTCCAGCAGGCTGGGCTCGCCAGCGGTTTGGCCGATGTTGGTGCGGCGAATGGCCACCGTCACAATTTGGGCACCACTGGCGGTGATGGCCTCGCGGGTTTGTTCCAGGCTGGCGTATTTGCCGGTGCCCACCAGCAAACGACTGGTGAATGTGCGGTCACCAACCTGCCAGGTGTCGGGTGCGGATGTGTTCATGGGTACTGCTCCTGAGGTCAAAGGCGGGCGTGTGAACAGCGTATTAGCCGCCACCCACAGCCACCACAATTTCAAGTTGTGCACCAGCCAATAGCACGGTGTGCGCATGTTGGCTTTTGGGCACGATGTCGCCATTCATTTCCACTGCAATGCGTTTGCCCTGTAACTCTAGGCGCTCCAGCAGCGAACTGATGGTGAACCCTTCCGGTACTTCCTGTGTTTGACCATTGACGGCGATTGAAATCAAGCTTGAAGGCATGGCAGGCAAGGGCTGGAATTTTGCTAAGATGGTTATCGCGATGAATATTTCAACACAGTTTGGCAACAGCACCGGGTGTGCTGAAGCCACCGTTGAAATTATCTCACCGCGCAACCGCATTCCGGAGCACCCATGCATTCAGTTGTTCATTTGTTGAAGTCCACCCAATTTCCCGCAGTCAAACGTTTGAATCTGGAAACCCTGCAGGTCAACCTGGGTTACCTGTGCAACCAAAGCTGTACCCATTGCCATGTGGATGCAGGCCCCAAGCGAACCGAGTTGATGCAGGACGAGCAGATTGACCAACTGATAGCACTGATGCAACAGGGTTGGGTCAAAAACCTCGACTTGACCGGCGGCGCACCTGAAATGAACCCGCGCTTCAAACGGTTGGTCCGTGCGGCAAGACAAGCGGGCGTGCATGTGATTGACCGGTGCAACCTCACGATTTTGTGCGAGCCCGGTTATGAAGACTTGGCCCGGTTTTTGGCAGACCACGGCGTTGAGGTTTATGCCTCACTGCCGTGTTACCTCGAAGACAATGTGGACCGCCAGCGGGGCAAAGGGGTGTTTGATGCCAGCATTCGCGGTTTGTTGCAATTGAATGCCTTGGGCTATGGCGATGCGTTGCCTTTGAATTTGGTGTTCAACCCGCAGGGCCCGGTGCTGCCGCCGCCCCAGCAAAGCCTGGAGGCCGACTACAAGCGTGTGTTGTTTGAGAAATTTGGTGTGGTGTTCAACCGCTTGGTGACCATCACCAACATGCCGATTGCCCGCTTTGGCAGCACCTTGGTGAGCAAAGGCACGTTCGATACCTACCTTAACACCCTCAAGGGTGCTTATCGGGAAGACAATCTGGCCGCTGTGATGTGCCGCAGCCTTGTGTCGGTGGACTATGAGGGGGTGTTGTACGACTGCGATTTCAACCAGCAGCTGCGCTGGCCTGTTCGCGATGCCCAAGGCCGGGCACTCACGCTGGCGTCTTTAAGCCAGCATGCACTGGACGACATTAAGGTGATTGTGGGTGAGCATTGCTACGGTTGTACGGCTGGTCAGGGCAGCAGTTGCGGTGGTGCCTTGGCCGCTTGACTGCTTTGAATCAGCCGTTTGGCCAGTTGCAGCGCCTGTTCGGAGTCTTTGGAGGCGGCCTCTGTGTACTGCTCGATTTGACCCAGCAAATTCGTCCAGGCCGTTTGGTTCAGGGCCATGAATTCCGCCAGTTTGTGGCTTTCAATCTGACCCATGTTGATTTTCTGGCTGGCCAGCACCAGGCCTTCAATGGCCTCTTTCAGGGCCAGTTGACTTTGTTCAACCAGTTGCTGAAGTTGCTGGCTGCGATCAGGCTCTGACAGGCTGAGCTCCAGCTGACTGCCGTCCAGACGCCCCAGCAATTGCCGACTCACTTCACCCGCTTTTCGCAGGCCTTGGGCCGCTGTGCGGATGTCGTTCCGCAGGCCTTCCAACTGGCTTTGCATCATGTCGACGTGGCTTTCAGCACGGGTGTTGCGCTGCTCGCTGGTCAAGGCGGTTTTGGCCACTTGGGTGCCTTGTGTGGAAAGCTGATGAAAAGCCTTGGCGAACTCAAGTACCGCATGGCCACTGTGTTTTAACTCGGCCAATTGCTGTCCGATTTGCAGCAGGGTTTCGCGGTGTTCCAGTTGCTGGTTTTTGTTGAGCGCAGCCAACACGCCGTCCAGTGCGGCGTGTGCACCGTCCAGTCGCGCTTCTTGGTTTGCCTGGGTCTTGAGTGCCCTGCCCAGCATGTGGATGCGTTGTTGAAGGGCATGCACGGTGCGCAGGCTCCACCATTTCAACAGCAGTGCGGTTGCCCCCGCACCACACAGTCCAGCCAACACCCACAGCATGGTCAGCAGGCCGTTGTCTGAATGTTCAATGTGCTGTTCAAGGGCGGTGATTTTCGGCAGGGTTTCTAGCCGCAGTTGTTGCTCTTGCCGCGCTTGTGCCAGGCTGCTGGAGTTAATGCCAGAGACAGGCCGGGACAGGGTTTCGATGGCTTGTGTGGTCAGGTTTTGAAGGTTTTGAAGGTAGAGCGTGCCCATGCCCGTGGGCATGGCATCGGGTTTAATCTGTTGGGCAAACTGCAGCAGTGCTTTCAGTGCAAGGGGTGGAACATCATTGCCGTTGTCTGTGCCGCTGTCGGGCAATAAACGTGCATTCCATTGGTTGAGTTCCACGTTCAACCGAGCCTCGATCGCTCGAAGCTGTTGGCTTTGCGCCAACTGGTGGTTGCGGGTTTGGAATTGGATGGCGACAGCCCCGATGGCAATCAACAGGGCTGTGGCCAACAGGGCCAGGCCAAAATGACCAAGCCTGCGGATGAAAGCAGATTGAACCAGCGTGGGAGCGTGTTCGGCGAACTCGTCAGGAACAGGGGCTTTGGCCGGTTCGGTCATTGATCCGTCTTAGATTTGGGTCATCTCGAAATCTTCTTTGCGGGCGCCGCATTCTGGGCAGACCCAGTTGGGCGGCACGTCATCCCACTTGGTGCCCGGTGCAATGCCTTCTTCTGGCAAGCCTTTGGCTTCATCGTATACCCATCCGCAAATCAAGCAAATCCATGTGTTCATTTGTGTGCTCCAGGGCCCCCATGCAAGGAATGCAGCGAATGCAAACCCGGAAGGCCAAAAAAATTTTTCAACCGGTGGATAATACTGAGTTTGGCGGGCCTGTACCGCACTTGCAGTCCATTTTTGAGTTTTCGATGTCTCCTCAAACGCCCAGCGTATTCACCTTTTCCGCCTCAGACCCCACCAGCGGTGCAGGACTGCAAGCCGATGCCTTGACACTGGCTGCCCTGGGGGCACACCCCATCACGGTGTTGACCGGTTTGACGGCGCAGAACACGGTAGGCGTGTTGCGCATGGAGCCTGTGTCACCCGACTGGCTGCATGCTCAGTTGGACACGCTGCTGGCCGATGGCGTGGTACCCCATGCCATCAAAACCGGGGTGCTGGGCAGCGTGGCTGCTGTTGAGGCGGTGGTGGCTTTGAAGACAGCGCATCCCGATGTTCCGCTGGTGGTGGACCCCGTGCGCGCATCGGGTCGGGGCGACGCACTGGCCAGCGCGGCCCTGTGGGAATGCATGATGCAAAGCCTGCTGCCCGTGACCGATCTGCTGACACCCAACTGGCCCGAGGCGGTTGCGCTCACCGGGGCCGACACGGCGGACGCAGCAGCCCAGGCTTTGCTGGGCATGGGCGTGAAAGCCGTGCTGTTGAAAGGTGAGCACATGGCGGGTGAGCAGGTGGTCAACCGCTTGTACACAGCTGAGGGTGTGCAGGCTTATCCCTGTGAGCGCTTGCCCCACCAATACCACGGTTCGGGTTGTACGCTGGCCAGCGCCTGCGCGGCAGGCCTTGCACAGGGCGTGCCCCTCGTCGATGCCGTGGCCCTGGCCTTGGACTACACCTGGCAGGCGCTGAAGTACGGATTTGCCATTGGCCAAGGGCAACGCATTCCCGACCGCATGCACCTGCTGCAGCAATGGGCCGAAGCCATCGACAAGCTGGAGGCCGATGAATGAACATGACTGCGCGACGGGTCATTCGGGGTGTGTATGCCATCACGCCCGAGGTTCAAGGGTTGTGGACCCGACAAGCCGTGCTGGATGCCGTTCAAGCCGCGCTGGAGGGTGGTGTTCGCTTGTTTCAGTGCCGCCAAAAGCACTGGGAAGAAGAGGCTTTGGTGGAGTTTGTGGCCGACCTTGCCGACCTGTGCATGCCCTATTCTGCGCACTTGATTGTGAACGATGCGAGCGCCGAAGCCTTGTCGCTGTGGCCGGTGCATGGCGTGGATGGTATTCACTTGGGCAAGGATGACGAGCCGGTGGATTCAGCCCGCCAACACCTGCCTGCTGGCCTGCTGATTGGTGCGTCTTGTTACAATCGATTCGATTTGGCTGAGCAGGCCGTGAAAAAGGGTGCGGATTATGTGGCTTTTGGTGCGGTGTATGCCAGTGGTACCAAGCCTTTTGCCGTGCACGCCCCACTAAATCTTTTTGAACAGGCGGCCGCCCTGCATGTGCCCCGCGTGGCCATTGGTGGCATCAACTTGGACCGCATCGCCGAGTTGCGCAGTGCGGGTGCCGATGCGGTTGCCGTGGTGGGTGGGCTGTTTGGCAGTGCCGATGCCATGCCCAAGCCGCTGGATGTATTAAACAACGCCCGCAACTGGGTGAATGAATTTGAAGATTGGAGCAGTACACGATGAATCGCAATGAAGCCCTGTTTGAGCGCGCCCAAAAAACCATCCCGGGCGGTGTGAATTCGCCCGTGCGGGCCTTCCGGTCTGTGGGCGGTACGCCCCGCTTTTTCCAGCGCGCCAGCGGCCCGTATGTATGGGATGCCGATGACAAACAGTACATCGACTACATTGGCTCGTGGGGGCCTGCTGTGTTGGGCCACGCCCACCCGGACGTGATCAAGGCAGTGCAAGACGCTGCGGTGAACGGACTGAGTTTTGGTGCGCCAACCGAGGCGGAAATCATCATGGCCGAAACCCTGTGCAGCATGTTGCCCTCGCTGGAGCAGGTTCGTTTGGTGAGCTCGGGCACCGAGGCCACCATGAGTGCCATTCGCCTGGCGCGGGGCTTCACCGGCCGACCCACCATTGTGAAATTTGAAGGCTGCTACCACGGCCATGCGGACAGCCTTCTGGTGAAAGCGGGCTCGGGTTTGCTCACCTTTGGCAACCCCACGTCTGCCGGTGTGCCGGAGGATTTTGCAAAGCACACCCGCGTGCTGAGCTACAACAACATTGAGCAATTGCATGAATTGTTCAAGGCCAGTGGTGACCAGCTGGCCTGCGTGATTGTGGAGCCGGTGGCGGGCAATATGAATTTGGTGAAGCCTACCCGCGAGTTTTTGCAAACCCTGCGCGACCTGTGTACGCAACACGGTACCGTGCTGATTTTTGACGAGGTGATGACCGGTTTTCGCGTGGGGCCACAAGGTGTGCAAGGGTACTTTGGCATCACGCCCGACCTGACCACGCTGGGCAAAATCATTGGCGGCGGCATGCCCGTGGGTGCATTTGGCGGCCGCAAAGACATCATGGGCCACATTGCCCCATTGGGCCCCGTGTACCAGGCGGGTACCTTGAGTGGCAACCCGGTGGCGGTGGCGGCGGGCCTCACCACCCTGTGCCTGCTGCAACAGCCCGGCTTTTACAACACACTGGAAACGCAAACCCGCAAGCTGGTGGAGGCATTCAGCAGCGCGGCCAAAGCCCACGGCGAAACCTTCAGTGCCGACAGCATTGGTGGCATGTTTGGCATTTACTTCAGCGATACCGTGCCTGCCACCTTTGCAGAAGTGGGCCAAGGCAACATTGCCCGCTTCAACACCTTTTTCCACGCCATGTTGAATGAGGGTGTGTACCTGGCCCCCTCGGCTTACGAAGCAGGCTTTGTATCGGTGACCCACACCGATGCGGTGATTGAGGCCACGCGGCAAGCGGCGGACAGGGCGTTTGCGTCGATGAACAATTAAACTGGGCGAATGCTGAGTTGTTGAAGAAATTTCGCTTTACCCAATTCGTTGTGATCTGCACCATGGTTTGCACAAGCCCAGTGTTTGCAGATTCAAACCAGACGGATGCTTGGGTGTCCCAGCTTTCTGAACGCAGTGGTCTACCTGCGGAGGCGATCAGTGACATGCTTTCAAATTGTGACGCTACTCAGCAAAGCATGTATTTCTGCGCCTGGCGTGATTTGCTTGAAGCCGAACAGAAGTTGGACGCCCTCGAGGCCAACCCCGAAAACGCCTCCGTGCACTGTCAAAAAGCCATCAAAAATGGGCTGTCCAAATGGCGGAAACAACGCGATGCGCATTGCAAAGCGCAAGCCCTTCAAGAATTTGGCGAAGGCAGCATGGGGCCGACTGCGGACCTTATGTGTAGAGCCCAAGCAACGCAAGACAAGTATCTTCACACGAAGGCCCGCGCTGGCAGGCCCTGCACAAAGCCCTAAGGCTTAGGCAGCTTCTCCATCGTCCGCAGTTGCGGATTTTTTCACCACCGCATACCGCTCCAATGTTTTTTTGCGGGCCAGGTCGTGTTCCACCACGGGGCGAGGGTAAGTCTCACCCAACACCACGCCCGCTGCCTGCAACTCCAGCGGTGGGCATGCCGACGGCTCGTGGATGAATTTGTTGGGCAGCTTGGCCAGTTCCGGGCAGTATTTGCGAATGAACTTGCCCTCAGCATCAAATTTTTCCGACTGGCTCACCGGGTTGAAAATCCGGAAGTAGGGCTGTGCATCGCAGCCGCTGCTGGCGGCCCACTGCCACCCGCCGTTGTTGGCGGACAAATCAAAGTCGTTCAGGTGTTCGGCAAAATAGCGCTCACCCCAGCGCCAGTCGATGCCCAAGTCTTTGGTCAAAAAGCTGGCGGTGACCATGCGCAGGCGGTTGTGTTGGTAGCCAGTTTGGTTGAGTTGCCGCTGCGCCGCGTCCACCAGTGGGTAGCCGGTTTTGCCCTCGCACCAGGCCTTGAATAGGCGCTTGGCCTTGTCATCGGTGTCCCACTGAATGAGGTCGTATTCCGCTTTGAAGGCTTTCTCGGCCGCGTCGGGTCGGTGGAAGATGATTTGAAAATAGAAGTCGCGCCAAATGAGCTCATTCAACCAGCCCATGGCGCCTTCGCTGCCGGTCACCACAAACTGTTCATGCGCAGCCCGTGCACATCGCCGGATGGAAATGGTGCCAAAACGCATGTGCACCGACAAATAACTCACGCCTTTGACCCAAGGAAAATCCCTTTGCGTTTTATAGCGGTCCATGCGGTTTCGAAAGTCATCGAATGCATCCAGCGCGCCGTCTTCGCCGGGCTTCACCAATTCCAGAATGTTGGTGGTTTGAAAGCCCATGGCCTGTAGGGATGGCAGCGGAAGGGCTGTGGCGTGTTTTGCCAGGCGGCCCGAGCTTAGCCGTTGCGCACTGGGGTAGGCCGTGAGGTGGAATGGGTCCAGCTTTTTCAGGCAGGCGTTTTTGTAGGGCGTAAACACCGTGAAAAATTTGCCCGCTTGGGTCAACACCTCGTCTTCTTCAAAAATGCATTGGTCTTTGAACGCATAAAAGGCGCAGCCCTGTTTCGCCAGGTCAGCCTGCACGGCGCTGTCCCGCTGGCGTGCGGCGGGTTCGTAGTCTTTGTTGGTAAACACGGCTTGGGCACCCAGTTCACGGGCCAGGGTGGGTATGGCGGTGGCGGCATGGTCGTGCAGCACATGCAGGTCGCCACCCGCTGCTTGCAGGCGCTGTTTAAGGGCAGCAATGCTGTGCCAAATAAATTCCACCCGCCGGTCCTGCGGGTTGGGCAGCGCATCCAGAATGGTTTTGTCAAACACAAACACACAATGCAGTGTGTCGCTGTGCTTCAGGGCATAAAACAGCGCGGCATTGTCGTCCACCCGCAGGTCGCGTCGAAACCACATCAGGCCAATGGGCACGTTGGAAGGGCGTGGCTGGGTGGACAGGGGGTGGTTGGCCAGAACGGATGTTGGGGGTGCGACGGCGGTCATGGGGTGCTGCGTAGTGGTTGAGGGCAAGCCCTTGCATGGGAATGGGGCGAACAGGAGGCCTGCGCCCGTTGATGCCCTGCAAAAGGCATTACAATTTTGGCATGACTTCAGCCCAAAATACCACGCCCGATGAATTCAGCCTGAGCGGCCAGTTTCTGGTGGCCATGCCCAACATGCTCGACCCCAGTTTTGCAGGGTCGGTGGTGTATTTGTGTGAACACTCCAGCAAAGGGGCCATGGGCTTGGTGATCAACCGGGCCACCGACCTTAGCATTCGCAGCCTGCTGGAAAAGGTGGACCTTGAGGTGGAAGCCACCTTGCCTGAGCAGTTTCCGGTGATGTTTGGCGGCCCTGTGGCCGGCGAACGCGGCTTTGTGTTGCACACCGGCCAGCGCAACTGGAAGTCTTCCCTGAAAGTAACGGACGACATTCGCCTGACCACCTCCAAAGACATTCTTGAGGCTGTGGCCCGCGGCCATGCGCCCGACCAATGGTTTATCACGCTGGGTTATGCCGGGTGGAGCGAAGGCCAACTGGAAGAAGAACTGGCTCAAAACGCCTGGCTCACTGTGCCCGCCAACCAGGACATTTTGTTCAACATGCCGCTGGAAGAGCGGTTTGCCAGCGCATACGGCCTGCTGGGCATCGACCCGACGCTGCTGTCGGGTTCTGCGGGGCACGCCTAGCATGCACACCTCCAAGCCCACGCTCCTGCTGGCATTTGACTTTGGCCTGAAGCGGATCGGCGTGGCATTTGGCAATACCCTCACCAAAACCACCACGGGTGTGGGCCTGGTGGAGGCAGAAGACGAAGCCACCCGGTTTAAAAAAATTGAAGCCTTGATCCGTGAATGGCAACCCGAAGGCCTGGTGGTGGGCGTGCCCCGCCACGACGACGGACAGGACAATGACATGACCGCCCGCTGCGAACGGTTTGCCCGCCAGCTTGAGGGGCGCTTTGGCCTGCCGTGTGCCACAGTCGATGAGCGCTACACCAGCGTGATTATCGAAAGCTGCATGGGTGGCGCCAAGGCCCGCGAGTTTAAAGGACGGGTGGATGTGGGCAGTGCCTGCCTCATTCTGGACCAATATTTTCTGGAGGGTCGATGAACCTGCCCAACCCCGAGAGCCTGTATGCCCGCCTGCGCGACCAGGTGGCCAAGGCCTTCCCTGACCGAAGCGAGCTTGGCCTGATTGGTGTGCACAGTGGCGGCGCCTGGATTGCCGAACGCCTGCATGCCGATTTGGGCTTCACCTTGCCCTGCGGTTTTTTGGACAGCGCTTTTTATCGGGATGATTTTTCCGAGCGTGGCCTGAAAGCCGACCCCAAGCCTGCTGAAGTGCCGTTCGACGTGGACGGCCGCAACATTTTGTTGGTGGACGATGTGCTGTACACCGGCCGCACCACCCGGGCCATTGTGAACCATTTGTTCGACTACGGACGCCCCGCCAAAATTGAACTGGCTGTGCTGCTGGACCGTGGTGGCCGCCAACTGCCCATCGACGCCCAATACGTGGGCATGCACATTCCCTTAAAACCCCATGAAAGTTTTGTTCTCACCCGCGATGAGTCGGGTGCCTTTCACCTGGATCTGGAGGTGAATTAATTGCACAACCCCCAACTGAACGCAGCCGGAGAGCTGATTCACCTGCTGAGCATCGAGGGCTTGCCCAAGGCGATGATTCACCGCATTCTGGACACAGCAGAATCGTTTTTGTCGGTGACCGACCGGGAAATCAAGTCGGTGCCGCTGTTGCGCGGCAAGTCGGTGTTCAACGTATTTTTCGAAAACTCGACCCGCACACGCACCACCTTTGAAATTGCGGCCAAGCGGTTGTCGGCCGATGTGGTCAACCTCAACATTGGTTCGTCGTCCACCGCCAAAGGCGAGTCCTTGATTGACACCATCGACAACCTGTCGGCCATGTCGGCCGACATGTTTGTGATGCGCCATTCCGAAAGTGGTGCGCCCACCTTTTTGGCCCAGCACCTGAACCGCACCAGTGGCGGCAGTATTCATGTCATTAACGCCGGGGACGGTCGCCATGCACACCCCACGCAAGCGCTGCTGGACATGTACACCATCCGGCACTTCAAGAAAGATTTCACCAAGCTGCGCGTGGCCATTGTGGGCGACATTGTGCACAGCCGCGTGGCGCGTTCAGACATTCACGCGCTGACCACCCTGGGTTGCCCTGAGGTTCGTGCAGTGGGCCCGCGCACCCTGGTGCCACAAAACCTCGAAAACATGGGCGTGCGGGTGTACAACGACCTGCGCGAAGGCATCAAGGATGTGGATGTGATCATCATGCTGCGCTTGCAGAAGGAGCGCATGAGTGGGGCATTTATTCCCTCTGCACAGGAATACTTCAAACACTTTGGCCTGACGGAAGACAAGCTGAAAGCGGCCAAGCCCGATGCGATTGTGATGCACCCAGGCCCCATGAACCGCGGCGTTGAAATTGACTCCGCAGTGGCCGATGGACCTCAGAGTGTGATTTTGAACCAGGTCACTTTTGGCATTGCCGTGCGCATGGCTGTGATGAGTATCTTGGCGTCCAGCAAGGGCGCTGCTGCTTGATGATTTGACCCGCTGTAAAACCTGCTAAACCAACAAGGATTGAACCGAAACCATGCGTGTACTGATTTCCGGTGGACGAGTGATTGACCCGAGCATCGAAGCCGATGGCCCGATGGACGTGGCCGTGGCGGCAGGGCGGGTGGTGGCAGTGGCGCCCAAAAACCAATTGCCCAGTGACTTTGCGCCCAGCCGCGTGATTGATGCCACTGGCTTGTGGGTATTTCCGGGCTTGGTGGATTTGTCCGCCCGGCTGCGCGAACCGGGCTATGAATACCGGGCCACGCTGGAAAGCGAAATGGAAGCGGCCATGGCCGGTGGTGTGACATCCCTGGTGTGCCCGCCCGACACCGAGCCGGTGCTGGATGAACCGGGCCTGGTGGAAATGCTGAAGTTCAAAGCCCGCCAATTGAACCTCGCCAAGGTGTACCCGCTGGGTGCACTCACCACGGGCCTGAAAGGTGAAACACTGACTGAAATGGCGGAGCTGACCGAGGCCGGTTGTGTGGGGTTTTCTCAGGCTGAGGAACCCATCATGGACTTGCGCGTGATGGCGCAAGCCATGCGCTATGCCCGCAACTTCAATTGCACCGTGTTTTTGCGCCCGAATGAACCCAACCTGAGCCGAGGTGGTGTGGCCCATGCCGGTGCGTATGCCGCGCGCATGGGCTTGAGTGGCATTCCCGTCATGAGCGAAACCATTGCCCTGCAAACCTATTTTGAATTGATGCGCAACACCGGTGTGGCCTTGCACGTGTGCCGGGTCAGCTCGGCCAAAGGGGTGGACCTGATTCGCCAAGCCAAAGCCGAAGGCTTGCCCGTGACCTGCGATGTGGCCATTCACCATGTGCACCTCACCGACATGGACATCGGCTTTTTTGACCCGCATGCCCACCTGATTCCGCCCCTGCGCGAACAACGCGACCGCGATGCCATTCGCGAAGGTTTGCTGGACGGCACGATTGACGCGATTTGCTCGGACCACACGCCGGTGGACGATGACGCCAAATTGTTGCCGTTTGCGGAAAGTGAAGCGGGTGCGACTGGGCTCGAGCTTTTGTTGACACTCACCATCAAGTGGATGCGTGAGCAACAGGTGCCCATGCACCGTGTGGTGGAGTTGTTGTGCAGTGGCCCGGCCAGCGTCATCAAGGTGCAAGCGGGCAGCTTGCGCACCGGCATGCCAGCCGACCTGTGCGTGTTCAACCCCGACCATGACTGGGTGGTGGGCAGCCAAACGCTGATTAGCCAAGGCAAACACACGCCGTTCAATGGCTTCCCCATGCAGGGCAAGGTGGTGGCCACCATGGTGAATGGCAACCTGGTGTACAGCACGCTCGACAAAGCCCGCAACAAGGTGACGGCAGACTGACATGGCCGTACTACGTTTATTGCGCCTGTTTGCGCACATGCTCTTGGGTTTTGTGCTGGTCATGACCGTGTGGCCTGTGCTGTCCGAAGCCCGAAAAGCCCGTGTGGAGCATTGGTTTGCCGCCCGCTTGATGTGCATACTGCGCGTAAAAGTACAGCCCCGCTTTGAGCAGGCGGAGTCGGACTATCGGCACCATGGTCCCATGCTGATTTACAGCAACCACGTGAGCTGGATCGACATTTTTGCGTTCAATGCCGTGGCCCCACTCACGTTTATTGCCAAAAGCGAAATTTCCGATTGGCCGATTGCCGGCACGTTGGCCGCACGCAGTGGCACCCTGTTTATTGAACGGGGCAAGCGCCATGCGGTGCGCGATGTGATTGCTGCGGCGGTCAAGGTGTTGCAGGTTGGACGCACCGTGGCGGTGTTTCCGGAAGGCACCACAGGCTCAGGCGATGAGCCTCTGCCCTTTCACAGCAATTTTGTTCAACCCGCCATTCAGGCCGGTGTGCCGCTGTTGCCGGTTACGCTGCAGTACTTCACGCCCGATGGTCGATTTACCCCCGAGCCCGCGTTTATTGGGGAGCAAACCCTGGTGCAAAACCTGTGGGTGTTGGCCAAGGCCCCGGCGGGCTTTGTGTGCAGTCTCACCTTTCATGCACCGTTGGCAACCGAAGGGCAAACCCGCCACGTGTTAAGCGACAAGGCACGCGAGGTGATTGCAGCGGCGTGTATTCAGGGTCAACGTCAGGGCCAGAGTCAGGGTCAGGGTATGGTGGGCACGGGCGGCTCAACCGCGTCCACCTGAAACAGGGCATTGTCTTCCAGACGCAGGGCGGTGAGTTTGCCGCCCCATACGCAGCCGGTGTCCAGGCAGTAGCCCACGGTGTTTTCAATGCCGGGCAGTGTGGACCAATGCCCAAACACAATGCGGCCTTGGGCATTGTGTTGCCGGGGTATGTCAAACCAGGCTTTCAGGTTGGGTGGTGCATCGGCCGGCTCCAGTTTGAACTTGAAGTCGACCGACCCATCCACGTCGAGCATGCGCATGCGGGTGCACACATTGACCACCAGGCGCAAGCGGTCATGGCCGGTCAAGGCGTTGTCCCAACGTTTGGGTTTGTTGCCGTACAGCACCGCCATGAAATCGGTCCAGTCATCCGCAGACAAGGCCTGTTGAACTTCCATCGACAAGGCCAAGGCTTGTTCAAAACTCCATTGCGGCAAAATACCTGCATGCACCAGCAGTGTCGGTGTTGGGGCGGGCAATGGCAGCGCCAGCGGTTGTTGGCGCAGCCAGTTCAACAACTCGCCTGCATCGGGCGCGTTAACCACCTCGGCGATGGTGTCGCTGCTGTGCTGTCGGCCATGGCCAGCCCACAATGCCAGCAGGTGGAGGTCGTGGTTGCCCAGCACAGTGTGGGCTTGGGTGCCCAGGCCTTTGACAAAGCGCAGGGTGGCCAGTGATTTGGGGCCGCGGTTAACCAGGTCGCCAGCGAACCACAGCGTGTCGTGTGCGGGGTTGAACGAGCAGGCGTGCAGCAAGGCTTGAAGCGAATCAAAACAGCCTTGCACGTCGCCGATGACATAGTTGGCCATAACTGCAGGGAATGCGAAACATCAAAGCGTTATTATGCACGGGTGAACCATTCTTATCCCCGCTATTACCCAGGCTACGTTGCCATTTCCGCGAGTACCGACCATGACTTCTTCTGCCCCCATTGCAGCATCCATTTTTAAAGCCTATGACATCCGCGGCATTGTGGACGACACCCTGACCGAAGAGGCCTGTTACGCCGTTGGGCGTGCATTGGGCCAATTGGCACTGAGCCGTGGCAAAAACGAGGCCGTGGTGGGTCGAGATGGACGCCTTTCCGGCCCACGCCTGTGCGCAGCCCTGGCCGATGGCTTTCGCGACGCTGGCGTGAGCGTGGTGGATGTGGGCATGGTGGCCACGCCCTTGGTGTACTTCGCCACATTTTTGTTGGGCAATGGCACGGGTGTTCAAGTCACCGGTAGCCACAACCCACCCCAATACAACGGCTTGAAGATGATGGTGGCTGGGGAAACCTTGTACGGTGACACCATTCAAGGCCTGTTGCAGTGGATTCAAACCGAGAAGCCTGTGCGGGGTTTGGTGGCTGGTTCGGTTCGCGGTGGCTACCGTGAACTCAATGTGTGGCCAGACTATTTGAAGAACATTCTGGGCCACATCAAGCTGGCCCGCCCCATGAAAATTGCAGTGGATTGCGGCAACGGCGTGGCCGGTGCATTTGCCAAAACATTGTACGAAGCCTTGGGCTGCGAGGTGACAGAGCTGTTTTGTGAAGTGGATGGCAATTTCCCCAACCACCACCCAGACCCGGCGCACCCCGAAAATTTGCAGGACTTGATTGCCTGCGTGAAAGCAGGCGATGCCGAAATTGGTTTGGCCTTTGATGGCGATGGCGACCGCTTGGGAGTGGTGACCAAAGACGGTGAAATTATTTACCCCGACCGCCAACTGATTTTGTTTGCCCGCGATGTGATTGCCCGCAACCCCGGTGCCATGGTGATTTACGACGTGAAATGCACACGCCACGTGGCCAACGCGGTGAAGGCGGCTGGTGGTGAGCCGTTGATGTGGCGCACGGGGCACTCGCTCATCAAGGCCAAGTTGAAAGAAACCGGCGCGCCCCTGGCGGGCGAAATGAGTGGGCATGTGTTTTTCAAAGAACGCTGGTTTGGTTTTGACGATGGCCTGTATGCGGGTGTGCGCTTGCTGGAAATTTTGTCGCGCAGTGCCAACCCCAGTGCCGTGCTGAATGACCTGCCCAACTCCAGCAGCACCCCTGAGTTGCAATTGAAAACAGCCGAAGGTGACAACTTCAAACTGGTTACAGAATTGCAGGCCAAGGGCCAGTTTCCAAGCGCTGAGCGGGTGGTGACGATTGATGGCGTTCGCGCTGAGTATGCCGATGGTTTTGGTTTGGCCCGGCCTTCCAATACAACACCGGTGGTGGTCATGCGGTTTGAGGCCGATAATCCGGAGGCGCTGGCGCGTATTCAGGGTGAATTCAAGGCCGCGATTTTGGCGGTCGCACCGGGGGTTGTATTGCCGTTTTGATTGCCTCCCGGCAACTCCGGCAGCCCGTGCCTTTGTAACCCCCCAGCAACATCGGTAGCCCGTGCCGAACGCCCCCCGAATGTAAAGGTTGCCCCGCGCCTTCGAACCGTCCCGATAACTCGCCACTGCGTGGCTCAAACATCTCGGTCCGTGTGTTCGAATGCTGTGCGGGTCAAGCCGATCGGGGGGCTGACTGTACGGCTCCGGGCTCACCGGCATTGCTGGAGGCAAAACGACTCGGTGCAATTTAGTGGCACCGTCACTGCGGCATGCGCGGTTCACCTCCCCTGCAGCGAGGGAAATACCAATGGACCGTCGCCAAGGGCGAGGTAGAGCGCAGTGCCGCATTCTTACTCTCGGCAAAGGTCAATCTAACCCTGGTTCAAACCAACGAAGTGACCCAAAAGTAACTTGTTTGTTTTTCCCAACAAGCGCCATTCAAAACCCCCGCCCAAGCGCTCAATCTGAGTACTTGCGCATTCAATCGGGCCGAAAGCAAAGCCCCGTCTTGAGTGCTTCCAAATCGAGTGTTTTCTCTAGTTTTTAAAAGTGGATGTAACTCTGGAGTTTCGAGGAAAGCCTCGAAAAATCTAGTTGAAAGCCGGGGAGGGTGGTTGCAAACTAAGGGCTCACATCCCTCCTCCTTTGCTTCTGAGGTTTGCCCGGTTAACCATACCGGGCATTTTTTTTGCCCTGTTTTTGCCGCGTCGTGCTGGTTTCGGATAGCATGGCGCCTGTTCCCGTTTTACTTCCTGCCCCCACATCGTGGCCACCTATTCCGTCAAAGAGTTGTTTTTTACCTTGCAGGGCGAGGGTGCACAGGCCGGGCGGGCGGCCGTGTTTTGCCGTTTTGCGGGTTGCAATTTGTGGAGTGGCCGTGAAGAAGACCGGGCCACGGCCGTTTGCCAGTTTTGCGACACCGATTTTGTCGGTACCGACGGCACTGGTGGTGGAAAATTCAAGACAGCGCACAGTTTGGCCCAAGCCATTTCCAACGCTTATGTGGGCGCTCGCAGCGGTCAAAAGCCCTATGTGGTATTCACCGGCGGCGAGCCTGCCTTGCAACTGGACACAGCCCTGGTGGATGCGTTGCATGCCGAGGGTTTTGAAGTGGCCATTGAAACCAATGGCACGCTGCCCGTGCCGGCTGGGGTGGACTGGATTTGTGTCAGCCCCAAGTTTGGCAGTGAGTTGGTGCAAACACAGGGCCAAGAGTTGAAGGTGGTGGTGCCGCAGTTGGGTCAAAACCTCGATGCTTTATCGACTCTGAATTTCCAGCATTTTTTTGTGCAGGCCATGGACGATGCCAACCCTGCTAAAAAAGCGGCCAATTTGCAAAAAGCCATCGCCGTGTGCCTTCAAAACCCCCGTTGGCGTTTGAGTGTTCAAACCCACAAAGTGATTGGAATGCCATGAAAGTATTCAAACAGTTCACCTTCGATGTGGCGCACCAGTTGCCCGACTGGCCCGGTTTGCATGGCCACAGCTACACGGCGGAGGTTTGGTTTGAAGGCCCCGCCACGGACGGTTATGTGGTGCCTGAAAGCCTGCTGACCGATCAAGTGGAGGCCGTGCGCAAGCAACTGGATCATTCCTACCTGAATGCATTCATCGAACTGCCAACGTCTGAGAATATTGCGCGCTGGATCTGGAACCAATTGCGCCCTGAAGGCCCGTTGGTGAAGGTGCGCGTGTTCCGCGGGTCCATCGGGTTTGGGGTGGAATACGATCTGCAGGATGCCTTGGCTGAGGGCAAGGCATGATCGGTCATGCGCGGCCATCCAGTCAGTTCAACCTCAGTGTTGGTCAGCCTTGTGCGCGTTCTGTAGCGGTTTGTTGACCCAGCGCAGGGCTGTTTCCGGCAACTCTTGGGCCAGCACAAATTGCCGGGCCTCTTGCGCATTCATGGGCTTGGCCAAGCCAAAACCTTGCAGTTCTGCAACGCCCGACTCAACCAGGAAATCCCGTTGATCGTCGGTTTCAACCCCTTCGGCCACCACGCCCAGGCCAAGCGCCTTGGCCATGGCCAACACAGTGCGCGAGATGATGACGCTGTCGGGTTTGTTGGGCAACTCATTGACGAATGAGCGGTCCAGCTTGATGGTCTGGACCGGCATTTTGTGCAGCATCGCCAAAGAGGAATAGCCGGTGCCAAAATCATCGATGGACAAGTTGATGCCCAGTGCATGCAGGCGCATCAAATCGTCTTGAACCGCCGCGTGGTTTTGCATCAACACGGTTTCAGTCAGCTCGATCTCCAGCAAAGCGGGCGACAACCCAGTTTCGCTGAGTACATCGGCCACCGTGTTGCACAATTTTCCATCCAGCAATTGAATGCCGGACACATTCACCGACAGCCCCACCGGGTGACCGAGTTGCTGATTCAGTTGGCTCACCCACTGGCAGGCCTTCCGCAAAATCTGTTCACCCATGGGCACAATCAGACCTGTTTCCTCGGCAATCGGAATGAATTCAACCGGTGGAACCAGCTCCCCTTGTTCATTGCGCATGCGGGCCAAGGCCTCTACGGAGCAAATGCGGCCCTGGGGGCTGAAGCGGGGCTGGAAGTGAACTTCCATGCGGTCGTTCACAATGGCATCGTGCAACTGGTTTTCCAGGTTGACTTTGGTTTGCAGCACTTCGCTCATGTTGCTGTGGAACATGCGCACGGTGTTTTTTCCGGCCTGTTTGGCCTGGTACATGGCAATGTCGGCGTGTTTGAGCAAGCCTTCGGCATCGGTGGCGTCATCCGGATACAGCGCCACACCCACTGAGGCACCCACGTAGATGGATTTGTCGGCCAATTCAAAAGGCCGTTTGCTCACCGCATCCACCACTTTGCGGCCCACGTTGAATGCAGATTCCGGGTCAGGAATGTAGGGCAGGGTGATCACAAATTCGTCACCCGACAGGCGCGCCACAATGTCGGAATTCCGGACCACAGCGCGCAAGCGCCGGGATACGGCGATCAACAATTCGTCGCCCTTGTCATGCCCCAGTGTGTCGTTGACCGCCTTGAACCCATCCAGATCAATAAACAGCAAACCCAGTTTCAGGTTCGAAATCTGTTTGTTGCTCAGCAACTCGTCCAGCGACTGGGCCAAGAGCAGCCTGTTGGGAAGCCCCGTGAGCGAGTCGTGCGTGGCTTGGTGCCGCATGTCGTTTTCGGTGCGTTTGATGGAGCTGATGTCCGTGAAGAAAATGGATATCAACTCGGCGCTTGGGTAAGCCTTGACCTGATACCACACCTCGTTGGCGGGGTCTTGCCACTGGAAAGTTTCCGGTTGCAGATTGCCCTTGGCCTGGTTCACGGTTTGAAACAAAGGGGTGTTTTTGAGGTGGGGCGCTCGGTCCCACAGGGGGCGCCCCAACAGCAATTGGGGCGACTTCCCCAGCAGTTCTGCACCCTTGGCATTCAGGTAGGAAATATAACCGTTCAAGTCGATGGCAAAGAATGCATCATTCATGGATTCCAGAATGCTGTTGATGCGTTCCTCGCTCTGAATCAGCGCTGTTTCCAGGTGATGATGGCTCGATTCGCCGATGAGCAATACATCGCTGCCGTTGCCCACTGCAGTCCAGTCAAAAAACACCACCTCGTTGTTTGCGTTGCGCAGTCGAAATGAACCCCGCGCACTGGCGGTCTTGAATTTCACCTGGTCGATGAGCCGCTTGAATTGACCGACATCGCTGCGGAACACCAGGTTGCTGGCATCCAGCCCTCGAAACTGGTCGCTGTCCTGATTGAAAAACTCACCAGTGGGTTCACTCACCGAGCGCAATATGCCCGTCTCGCTCATTTGAAGCACCACGGTGGTGGGTGCGGCCTGCTGTACTTTGTCGGGCTCTGCTTTCAGCAGGCCAGGCGACGCATGGCTGCTGGCGGCAGGTTCTTCCTCCACAATGCCAAACCGGCCATGGGCCCACATGCGCACCAGGCGCCACTCTCCGTCCAGCCAGACATGGCCCATCCAGCCCTGCTGAAGTCGAAGTGCATCGGACAAGGCCCGGTAAATCGGCATGCCGTAACGCGCGGCAATCAAGTCGCTGCCCGACTTGAAGCCGACCTCACGGCGAAAGTGTTTGCTGGCCGCAATCAAACTGAGTTCGTGATCCACGTGGGCGACCACGCTGGCGATTCTGGACTTGCTGTCCAGAAGTTCGGCAATCAGTGGGTCATCCAGCAGTTTTGACAGGCTCATGGCGTGCGCTCCTCACACGCTGAACTTGGCCAGTCGACGCTCCATTTCGCGCATCAGGTCATCTGCACGCAAAATGGTCTCGATGGTGTTGTTCAATGTCGTGAATACGCGCTCTGCCCGGGTTTGAACCTGCTCCAGAGAGCCCAGCACTTCCCAGCCCTGGCGCTGGTTGTGATGCCCGTTTTCAACCCACTGGTGGGTGGCACGGTCCACAGACACCGCTTGGTTTTCAATCGCACTCAGACCACTCTTGAGCAGCTCCATGCTCACCAGGAACCCCTGGGTGCGTTCATTCACACTGTCCAACCCGGCGCGAAGCACATGCAGCGATTCGGGCGAAACGGGCGTATTGCCAGTGCTGTCCTCATCGGCCTGCCGCAGCAGTTGTGTCAGTTGTTGCCGGCATTCAAAGGCTTGTGCACCCATGCGCTGCAGTTGTTCAAACGATTGGTTCAGGTCATTGACCAGGTCAAAACAGTCGTTGGTGACTTTTTTGGACAGTTCAGCGGTGGATTGTGCCAAGCGGGTTTGTTGACTGAGTTGCTGAACAAACGCATTGAGTTGTCGGGATGCCTGTTGGCTGTCTTCCAGGTGCATCTGGTTGCCATTGCCCAGTTCCCGGGCAATGTCGGCCAATTCGCGCACATCGGTTCTCAGCATCTTGAATGCTGCAATCACAAAGCTCATGTGGTTGGCATAGTCATTGAACATGCGGCCGACAGCCGATAGTTCGCCCAGTTCATTGGCTTGGGCCCGGGCGCGCAAATTCACACCTTGATCGGTGTTGAGGTGTGCCAGCAGTTGGGCGCTTTCTTCGGCCGCCAGGGCATGTTCACGCAAGGTGCGGGCGATCACGCTCAACAGGCCGACTTCCACCAGCACGTAAAAGGCATGCAGGGAGATGGCAGACCAACCTGCAAAAGGGCCGCGGAATACGTAGCAGTCAAAGCCGGCCCGCTGTAGCCAGTCAAACAGAATGTGGTGGATCAGAATGCCTGTGCCCATGGTGACCAGCGGGCGTACGTCCCGGTAGGCCAGCATGATGGGCAACAACATGAAAAAGCTGAAGTGGTATTCAATCAACCCCCGGCCCAGGTGAACATGCAGTGCAGCCTGGCCCACCAGCAGGGCAGCGTTCAGGTGCATGGTTAGGGGTTGGCCAGCCTGAACACGTGTCAGCAGGGCAGCCACCAGAAACAGCGGAAAGCCCCACACCACCGCTTGATATACATTGTGATAGGCCACACCCAACGCCAGTGCAAAGGCCAGACAGGCGCCATTGGCGGCCAAGGCCAACCAGTCGGCATGGGCACGAATACCGTCGATGGAGGTGGGGTTGGCCCCTGTTGCGCGGTCTGGGGTCGCTGGCCGTGGAGACACGGCGGGTTGTGAACCCGTGTTGATGGAAGATGTTGCCAGCATGGCGTTGGACCTTGTGCGCAGTTGTTCGATATTGATGCACAAGGTTAACCCGTCAGCCCCCGGCCCAATTGGGTGAACAGACGCTGTTTTTTGGCCCTTAGAAGCGTTCTTCCGGGCTGAGCAGGCGCCACTGGCCCACTGGCAGTTCGCCCAGCATGACCCGGCCAATGCGGACCCGCTTCAGGCCCACCACTTTGAGACCGACAATTTCACACATGCGGCGGATTTGGCGTTTGCGACCTTCCACCAACACGAAGCGCAACTGGTTTTCGTTTTGCCAACTCACGCTGGCGGGTTTCAGTTCATGGCCATCCAGGCTGATGCCATGGCGCAGCATGGCCAGGCCCCGGTCGCTCAGTTCGCCTTCCACCCGCACCAGGTACTCCTTGTCCACGGTGGAATTGGCGTCGATCAGTTGTTTGGCGATTCGGCCGTCTTGTGTCAACACCAGCAGGCCGGTCGAGTCGATGTCCAGGCGCCCGGCCGGTGCCAGCCCCTTGAGCATGCCGGGCTGGAAGGGGGTGGAGGTTTTGCGGTCCCATTGGTTGTCGGCGCCAATGCATTCCATGGCGGCCTTGTATTTGCCCTCCGGTTGGCCAGACACCACGCCAATGGGCTTGTGGTACAAAATGGTGACCTGCTTGCCCAGCACGTTTTTGGCGCGGGCATCCAAGTCAATCTTGACGGTGGGCAACACCTTGGTGCCCAGCTCTTTCACCACCTGACCATTGACCCGCACCCAGCCGTTTTCAATCAGAAAGTCGGCTTCGCGGCGTGAGCAAACGCCCTTGGCGGCCATCACCTTGCTGAGGCGCTGGGGTTCAAAGGGGTCCATCATGTCCAGTGTGCTGGTGCCGGTTACGCGGCTGCGGCGTGGGCGTGGCGCATCACCGGTGGCTTTGGACATCGGCTTCGGGCCTGTGCGTGGTGCTCCGGCAGGGGAGGGCTTGCTGCCGACCGGTTTGCCGGTCGACCTGCCAACAGGTTTGCCCCCGGGCGCTGCAAAGCCCGTGGTGGCTTTGTCGCGGGTGCTGGGGCGTTTGGGTGGACCACCCCGTCCAGCGGTACCGGTGCGTGAAGAGGAGCTGGAGCCTGCGCGGCCTGCGGGTTTTTTGTTCATGAAAATCAGTGCCTTCCCAATGACTGGGTAACGAGCCCGCAGGGTACCACATTGCATCAACCGGGTTGCGAGTCTTCCTTCCAGTCCTCACGCTTCAGTTCAGGCGGCAGCAGCTTGTACAGCACCGGTGTCACCAAACGACCAATCAGGGTGGACGAAATCAGCCCGCCGATGATGACCCAGGCCATGGGTGCATACAGCCCGCTGCCTTGCAGCGCGAGCGGCAACAGGCCACCCACAGCGGTGGCACTGGTCAGTAAAATCGGCAGGAAGCGAATGCGCCCGGCTTCTTCAATGGCATCGTCCAGCGACTTGCCCTGTTCGCGCAACTGGTTGGTGAAGTCCACCAGCAGAATGGAGTTTTTGATTTCAATCCCGATGAGTGCGATAAAGCCCAGCATGGCCGTGAAGGACAGGGAGTTGCCACTCAGGAATAGGGTGACCATGCCACCGGTGACCCCCAGGGGGATCACGAACAGCACAATCAAGGTGCTGCGGAAGCTGCCAAACTCCAGCACCAGAATCGCGAGAATGCCAAACACGGTGATGAGGATGGCCGAACCAAACCCGGCAAAGCTTTCTTTGCGGCTTTTCGCTTCGCCAGCCAACTGGTATTTGTAGCCGCGTTTCCAGTCCAGCTTGTCGAGTTTGTTCGAAATCTCGTTGGTGACTTTTTCCGTGTTGTAGCCTGTCTTGGTGTACGCCGTCAGTAACACCGCCCGTTCGCGGTTGTAGCGGTAGATGCTGTTCAGGTTGCTGTCCAGTTCCAGGGTGGTGAGCTGGTTCAGTGGAATGGCTTGCCCGGTTCGGGAGATGATGTTGAAGTCATCCAGTGCCTTCAGTGAGGTTTGGCGTTCAGCAGGCCCGCGCACACTGATGGTGTAGGCGTCGCCATCGCTTTGGCGAATTTCACCAGCAGGTGCGCCGGCAATGGCCAGGCGCACGGCCTGGTCCAGGTCCACCGAATTCACACCCAGCAAACCAGCCTTGTCGAAATTCACTTTGAGGCGAAGGTCGCTGCGCCCGGTGCGTTGCGGGTTGTCGATGTTTTGGGTGCCCGGGTGTTCGGTCAGCACCTGTTCAATCTGTGCGGCATAGTCGCGCAGTGTGTCCAGGTCGGGTCCTGTCAGCCGAATACCCACTGGTGCGTCGATGGGCGGGCCATTTTCAAACTCACGCACCACGATGTTGGCACCGGGGATGGTTTTGAAACGTGCCCGCAGGGCGTCAAACAACTTGGGGGTTTTGGCGTTGTATTCCTTGAGTTGCACAAACAGCTCGCCCACATTGGACTGTTTGTCCTGTTGGAAGACGTTGTAATAAATTTGCGGGTTACCTTCGCCCACGGTGCTCATCACATCCACCACTTCCGGGAAGGCTTTCAGCTCGGTTTCAATCTGCCGAATCACCGCGTCGGTGGCCGTGAGGCTGGAGCCCGCTGGCAGGCTGACCTCAATCACGAATTGCGGCGTATTGGCTTTGGGGAAGAGCGAGAAACCCATGAGCGGCACCAGCGCCAAGCTGGCTGCAAACAGCACCAGCGATCCAGCCACCACGGTTTTGGGGGTTTGAAGTGCGCGGTGCAACAGCGGGGTGTACACCCGTTCAATGCCACTGTTGAGTTTGCGCAGCAGCCAGTTGCCGTGCTCATCGTCTTCTTTCTTCAGCAGGCGGCTGGCCAAAAACGGAATGATGGTGAGTGCCACAAACAGCGAGGCCATCACGGTGAATACCACGGCCACCGGCAGTGAGCGGACAAACTTTCCGGCATTGTCGGGCAACATCAGCAGTGGCAAAAACGCAAACAGCAAGGTGGCTGTACAGCCAAGCACGGCCAGCGAAATTTGCTGGGTGGCAAACCGGGCGGCATTCACGCGGCTGTGGCCCATGCGCAAATATCGCGCAATGTTTTCAATCACCACAATCGAATCATCCACCAGCAAGCCCAAGGCAACCACCAAACCGGCAATGCTCAACTGGTTGAGCGAAAAACCAGCGAAGTACAAGCAGGCCAAACCGGTGAGCAGCGACAGTGGCACCGAGATCATGACGATACCGGCCGCCCGCAAACCCAGGGGCAACAGGGTGAGCAGCACCAGCAATACCGCCAGCCCAAAGTCAAAGTTCAAACGGTTTAAACGCTTCTCCACGTTTTTGTATTGTTCAAAGCCGTGCTGCAATTGAATGTTGGGTGGCAGGGTTTTGGCGAAGTCGTTGACCACCTCATCCAGGGCTTTTTGCGTCACGAAAATATTGCGGGCTTTTTTCTGGTTGGCGGTCACAAACACAGCGCGTTCACCGTTGTAGCGCGCCATCACGTCCTGGTTTTCATAGTCCCATTGCACATCGGCCACATCGCCCACTCGCACCAAACGACCACCCAAGGCGCCACCGGTGCCCGTGCCAAAAATCACGGTGTTGCGGATTTCCTCCACCGTGCGGTATTGGCCCGAGGTTTGCACATTCAGTCGACGCCCGCCTTCTTCAACCGGCCCGCCGGGAATGTTGAGCGACTCGCCTTGAATCACGCGCGCCACATCGGCCGCTTGTATTTTCAGTTCAGCCAGTTTTTTGAAGTTCAGGGTGACGCGCACCTGTTGTTTGGGGTAGGACCAGGTCTCGCTCTCCCGAACGGCGTCAATCCGTTCCAGTGCTTCGGACAAATCCTCCGCATAGTCGGCCAGCTCGGCATAACTGGCGGAGTTGGATACCAAGGCGTATTGCACAATGTTGGTGAAGCCCGGGTTGATCCGCTTGATTTCCAGGGAGCGAACACCCGCTGGCAGCTTGGGACGAATCTGGGCGATTTCCCGGTTCACTTCATCAAACTTTTTGTCAACATCCACTTCCGCCTTGAAGCGAACAAACACCACCCCACCGCTGTTGCGCGAGGTCGAAAACATCTCTTTCAAATCATCCAGGCCCCGCAGCGCATCCTCAATGGGTTTGGCCACCTGCTGTTCCATTTCGATGGGGTCGGCCCCTGGGTACACCACATTGATCCGGAATGCGCTGATGTCAAAGTAGGGGTCTTCAGTGCGGGGTATGTCTTTAAAAGCGGTCAAGCCAATGGCCGTCAGCAGGAAAAAAATCACCAGCGTGAACTGGTAATTCTTGATGGAAAAGTCCGACAGTTTCATGGCGCTTACTCCGCGATCTGGACGGTTTCGCCGTCTTGCAGGTAGGCCGCGCCCACGCTCACCACCCGGGTGCCTTCCGGCAATGGTTCAGCCAAGGCCAGGCGATTGCCCTGCACAAAAGCCACCTTCACCGCGCGGCGTTTCACGCTGTTGTTGGCCTCTACAGTGAACAGCCAGGCTGCCTTGTTGTCACCCTCGATCACGGCTTCCAGCGGGACATAGCTGCGTTGCTCGGTGTTATCCGCCGGTTGGATGCGCAACTGCCCCTGCATGCCCGACAGCACATTGAGTGCAGGGTTGGCCTGCGTGTCGATGAGCACTTGCACGCCATAGGTGCCGGTGGCGGGGTCGGCCGCCTGGGCCAGTTCAATCACCTTGGCGGGCCATTGAACGCCGGGCACTGCATCAAACTGCGCCGTGGCGGCTTGCCCCACCTGGACGTGGATGGCCTGTTTGTCGGACAGGCTGGCCTTCATGACAAACCCACTGGCCCGGCTGCCCAGCAACAACACCGGTTGGCCGGGGGCAACCACTTCGCCCACTTGTGCAAACCGCTTCAGCACCACGCCGGGTGCGCGGGCAGAAACTTCTGCCGTTTGTCGTGCAAAGCTGGCTTGGCTTGCCTGGGCTTGTGCCACTTGCAAGGCTGTTTTGAGGTTGTCCAGTTGAACCGACGAAATCACTTCCTCGCTGCGCAGTTGCTCGCCCCGCTTGAGGTCTCGCTGGGCTTTGTCCAAACCGGCAGCGGCCTGGCTGACGGCAGCATTCACTTCCTGCTGATTCAGCCAAGCGAGTTTTTGCCCGGGCTTGACGCTGTCGCCCTCGCGCACGGTGATTTGCTCAATCACGCCGCCCACCTTGAAGCTGAGTTTGGTCTCATCGCGAAACGCGCCCACGCCGGCAACCTCAATGGCCGCCTGGCCGGGGCCCAGGCTCACCGTTTGAACCTTCACCACCCGCGCTGCGTTGGCGGTGGCAGCCTCGGCCTCTGGCTTGGCGGGCCCACAGGCTGACAGCAACAGGCTGGCAACCAATGCAGTGGCAATCAATGACAGGGGAGCGGAGCGGTTCATGGTTGAACTCCTTGAGGCAATGCGTAATCGGGGATGTCGCGGTTGTTGTACTGCCAGATGGCATGGTCGATTCGGGCTTGGTGAACGGCTGCAATCAAGCCCAGGCGTGCCCGCGTGGCGGCTTGTTCACTGCTTAAAAATTCAATCTGCGTGGCCTCACCGGCGTCGCGTTTTTTGCTGACAATTCGAAGGCTTTCATCGGCCGCTTTGCGTTGGGCCATGCGTGCAGCAATCGAGTCCAGCGACACCAGCAGGTTCTCGGTTGCTTGTGTTTTGGCCAATTGCAGTTGGCGGCTGACTTGCGCTGCCCGTACTTGCAGTGCATCCGCCTGCGCTTTGGCACGCGCCACCTCACTGCTTCGCACGCCACCATCGGCCAGTGTCCAGCTCAACACCACCGAGGCTGTGGCAAAACCGGTGTTGGGGCCGGTTTGGTAATCACGCCCTTGGTACCCACCTTCAATCTGATAACCCAGCGTTGGTTTGTAGGTGGCGCGTGCGGCTTCCATCGCCGCTTGCTGCGCAGCGAGGCTGCGCTCCAGCCGCGTGAGCGCCGGGGCCGCCGCATTGCCAGCCTCGCGGGGTTGAAGTACCTCGGTCAGTTGTTCAATGGCGGCATCGTTGTCTTCTTGCGGTGCCATGTCCACTGCGCTGGCGGCT
The DNA here is from genome assembly GCF_036405155.1 of Limnobacter sp. Lineage (GTDB taxonomy): Bacteria > Pseudomonadota > Gammaproteobacteria > Burkholderiales > Burkholderiaceae_B > Limnobacter. Next base: position 271,779 of record NZ_DASWYD010000007.1, read on the forward strand.
GGTGCAAAGCGCAGCAGGTTGAAATATTCCCGCGCCAGCCGCGCTTGCTTCTCGGCGTCTTTCAATTGGACTTGCACGTCGAGCACCTCGGCCTCGGCCCTGCGGGGCGCATCCAGTGTGGTTTCCCCGGCCTTGTAGAGTTGCTGGTTGACCCGCCGGTTTTCTTCCAGCGTGGCCAGGCTTTTGCGTAGCACCTCAATGCGAGCATGCGCTTGTGCCAACTGCCAATAGCTCACTTGAAGGTCGCGCACCAGTTCTTCTTTCACTTGTAGTTGCGCTGCCTGTTGTGCATTCAAGACTTCGGTTTGTGCTTTCACCTGTCCATTGAGTACAGGCTCATAAATCGGGCCGCGCAATTGCAAACGGGTGTCCTGTTCGGTGGGGCGCAGCAGGGGAATGGATTGGTTTTGCACGGTTGGGAAACGCGGTGGCTGACCATTCATCACCAACTGTGCGTTCAATGCCTGATACACCGGGTTCAGCAAATCACCAGCCGGGAAGTCAATCGTGCGCCCTCCCTCCGACACGCTGGCCCGCGCTTGAAGACTGAGGCTGGGGTAGTAACGTGCCCGCAAATTTTCCAGACGCTGGCGCTCGGCTTCCACATCCAGGTTTGCGGACACCAGCCCCGGGTTGTTCAAGAGGGCTTCGCTGACATAGCGTTGCAAGGTGGGGTCTATCGCATTGGGTTGAGCAGTTTGCGCGGTCGCCAACGAGGTTTGTGTGAGTAAACTCAACACTGTAATAATGACTAGACGTCTGTCTAACGAAGGCTTAAAAAAAAGGCGAGCAAGTCGCCGTTTGACGGAAAGGGTCGATGGGTTCATGCCTGGCCTCCAGTGCCGGGTGTGCACAATGCTTGCATGGTCAATTCCAGTGCGTCGCTCATGAATTGTTCTTTGGAAAAGCCCATGGCCTCCATGAACTTGAACTTGGTTTGCGCCAGTTGGATAGTGCCGTGGGTGTAGCCCCACAAGGTGATGGAAATCTGGATGAGGTTTTTCAAATCACTGCGCAAACTGCCATCGGCCATGCCTTGGGCCAGGGCGAGCACGGTTTGTTCGTGCACCTTTTGGCCGGCCTGCATCATCTCCAGCGTTTCGCAGCACGGGTCGTCTGCGTTAAAGTCGTGTTCCTGGGCCTCAAACCGCGACAGCGCAGCAAAGTAGGTGGGGTGCTGCTCGGAAAAATTCATGTAAGCCCGGCCAATGGCCCGCACCTGATCAGCCCCTGTTTTGGCATTTTCACGGGCCTGCTGGAATAATTCGCGCAGCAGTTGAAGCCCCCGAAGACACACGGCCAAATGCAGGGCATCCTTGTCTTTGAAATACACGTACACCAAGGCGCGCGACACCCGGGCTTGTCGGGCCACTTGGTCCATGGTGGCTGTGTCAAAGCCTTTTTCGGAAAAAACAACCTCGGCCGCGTCCAGGATTTCCTCCCGGCGGCGTTCCTTTTCTTCTTCGCGTCGTTCAGTGATGTAACTCATGATGTGGATGGTAGTTTAAGCGTTGACAAAGTGTCAATGAAATTCTGAATTTTGAATCAAATGAGCGATCTGGGACCCTTTTGAGGGGTCTTTTTGGCAGACCGACTGATGGCCATTCTTTTTACAGTGGAGTCATCCAATATCGCTTTTGCGCGGGAGTTGCCGTGGGCCATTTGAATGAACGTATCGATCTGCCCCAGGTGTTTGTCATCGATGACCATCCGATTGTGAGTTTCGGTTTGTTGGCTTTGGTCAAAGACCTGGCCCCGGGTGTCCGCACGCGGCAATTCTCCAATCTGAAAGAGGCAGCCCAGGCAGCTGTTCGTGATTTTCCAGCATTGGTGATCACCGACTTCTATTTGAATGATGTGCGGCCAGAGTCGTTCGTCGGTTTGTTCGACACCCTGTTTCCCAACATTCCAGTGTTGATCAGCGCCAACGATGCGCCGGTGATGACGCAATTGAAGCGTCAGGATTCTCAGCGTTTCTCAGTGTTTTCCAAACTCACACCGTTCCCCAAGTTGATGGAACATGTGCGACATGCACTGGACCAGGCCGGCTTGTACACAGCGCCCGTTCATTCTTTGCCAGCCAAGCAGCTCACCCACAAACAAACCCAGGTGCTGGAGTTGATTGGTGCGGGCTTGACCAACAAGGACATCGCGGTGACGTTGAACATCAGCCTGGAAACCGTGAAAGGGCATGTGAAAGACATTCTGGAACGCCTGAACGCGAAAAACCGGATGGAAGCCACGGTGATTTACAAACATGCCCAAGTGCACCAGGTGCACGATGGTGTGCACCACAACGCTTGAAGTGAGTCGCTTGCCTAAACTTTAATCGGTGCCTGGAAACAACCATGGAATGAGGTGCTTGCAGCACTTGTCCACACGCTATCCAAGCACTTGTGCCCATCGAATGGGGATATCTTTCCACCAGGTTTGATAGCATAGCCATCACCTTTTGTTGATGAGCCAAGCCCCATGAATGTTCTGATTGTTCACGCACACCCCGAACCCCAATCGTTTTGCACGGCCATGAAAGATCGCATGGTGCACCTGTTCGAATCCATGGGTCACACGGTGGCAGTGTCCGATCTGTATGCCAAATCGTTCAACCCGGTGGCCAGCGCCAGTGACTTTTCTGATCGCTCAAACCGGGATTACCTGGTGTATGCGCTTGAACAGCGACACGCTACAAAAACCGGTACCCTGTCCGACGACATTGCCGCCGAGTTGGACTTGCTCAAACAAGCCGATCTGCTCATTCTGAATTTCCCGATTTATTGGTTCTCTCTGCCAGCCATTCTCAAGGGCTGGATTGACCGGGTGTTTCTGTCCGGCGTGGTGTACGGTGGTCGCAATTTTTATGACCGTGGCTTGATGCGTGGCAAGCGCGCCATGCTCACCTTCACCTTGGGTGGTCGTGAGCACATGTTTGGTCCAGGCTCAGTGCATGGACCACTGAACGACCTGTTGAAGCCCGTTTTGCAGGGCAGCCTGGGTTATGCAGGTTTTGAGGTACTGGAGCCCTTTGCTGCGTACCATGTTCCTTACATCAGCGATGAGGCGCGACAGCAAACAATGCTCGATCTGGACGTCTGCATTCGTGGGTTGGATCACCGTGTGAGCCTGCCCATGCCGAGCCTGGACCACTTTGATGCCCAGATGAACCCGATTGCGGGCAAGCCCACGGCGTGAGCCTCAAAACAAAAACCCGCGGCAAGCGCGGGTTTGGATGTTTACTGCAGTTTTGGAGGACAGCGGGCCCAGCAAGCAGGGCCTTGCCACCCAATCTTTTTATTGTTCCAGGCTGAATTACTTCAAGCCGAGTTGTTTCTTGATCTTGGAGATCACGTCGTTCTGGACGGACTTCACGAGATCTTTCACTTTCTTTTCGAGATCGCGAATCTCTTTCTGCACTTCGCTCAACAACTTCTTGCGGTCGGAAGCACCCATCACGGCAGCTTTGGCCTTGGTGGCTGTTTTCTTGGCAGTGGTTTTGGCGGTGGTTGCAGTTTTCTTGGCGGCAGCCACTTTCTTGGTGGCTTTGGCTTTTGCGCCAGCGGCTTTGGCCTTGGCGTCGCCCAGTGCCTTGGCTGCTGCTGAAGCTACACCGGCTTTTTTGGCGGCTGGCTTCTTGGCTGCTGCAGGCTTTTTCGCGGCGGCTGGTTTTTTCGCAGCTGCAGGCTTCTTGGCAGCGGCTGGTTTTTTCGCTGCAGCAGGTTTTGCAGCAGCGGGTTTTTTAGCAGCAGGTTTTTTTGCTGCGGGTTTTTTTGCAGCAGCGGGGGCTGCCTTCGTTGCTTCAGAGTCTACAGGCTTTTGATCCATGTTTTATAACCTTCCTATTAGGGTGTGGTGACTACTGTTTACATCAAAAATTATTTTCTGAAAAGCTTTTTTCATCAATTGATTCACAACAACCCGTTTGGATTGTTTTTTCAGAAAATTTTGTGGTTTTTTTTTCGCACAATTCTTGTGCGATTTCATCGTCGAAATCAAAAAAATTTCAGGCATCGCTTTTGCTTTTTTGAGTGCAGGTTTCATCAACAGGCACTGCGATGTTCAAACACCTTTCCAATCTCTCTCACCATGCTGCGTGGCGTCGACAGCTAGAGCTGCTGCTGGACTCCACAGGCGAGGGTATTTACGGCATCGACTTGAAAGGGCGCTGTGTGTTCATCAACAAAGCGGGTGCGAGCTTACTCGGTTACACGCCTGATGAAGTGCTGGGACGAAACATGCACTACCTGATGCACCATTCCTATGCAAACCGGGATTTGATGCCCGTGTGCGATTGCCAGATTTTCAAAGCCTTTCAGCAAAACGAAGGGTGTCGTGTGGACAGTGAAGTGCTTTGGCGTCGGGACGGCACCAGCTTTCCAGCCGAGTACGCCTCTTACCCCATCTTCGAAGGCACCGATGTGGTTGGCGCTGTCGTGACGTTCAACGACATCAGCGCCCGCATGGAAGCACAAAACCTGCGGGCCGCGGTGCAGGTTGAACTGGAGCGCCGCGTGCTGGAGCGCACAGCCGAGTTGCAGCAGGCGCATGACCGGCTGCGCCGCTTGTCTGCGCACATGAACACCACTCGGGAACGTGAGCGCGCCCGCATTGCGCGCGAAATGCACGATGACCTAGGTGCCAAGCTCACCGCGTTCGACCTGGAGCTCAAGGCCCTGGCTTACCGGGTGAGTGAGGTGCCTGAACTGGCCCTGCGGATTGGTGCCATGATGAAATTGTCGGAGGGCGCCATGGACAGCTTGCGGAGAATTTTGTCGGATCTTCGGCCGGGTTTGCTCGATCACCTCGGGCTGTGGTCGGCCATTGAACATTTGTTGGGTGAGTTCATGACACGCTCAGGCATTCAAACCATTCTGGATGTACAACCCGATCTGGAAATGGTTCGCTTGGGGCGCGATGCTGAAATTGCGGTGTACCGGATTGTTCAGGAAGCCCTGACCAATGTGCACAAACATGCGCAGGCCCGGCGGGTCGAGGTGAGTGTTCAGCGGGAGGACCGTGCCTTGGTCATCCGTGTGCAGGATGATGGTCGTGGCTTGCCACGACAGAGCGCAGCGCAGGGGTTTGGCTTGATGGGCATTGAGGAACGGGCGTGGGACTTGGGTGCGAAATGTTTCATCGGCAATGTGCCCGATGGGGGCACCTGCATCGCCATCACACTGCCGAATGTCATGGCGATGCAATCCTCCACTTCCGGGGACACCGCATGAGCCGCATCTTGATCGTGGATGACCACACCATCATCCGAAAAGGACTGATCCAGATTCTTCGGGAGCTGGATGCCGCCCATGTTTGCATGGAGGCGGCCGATGGCGTGGAGGCGCTCCGGTTGCTGCGCGAGCAATGCACCGATGTGGTGCTGCTGGACGTGGCCCTGGGTGAGCGGGATGGGTTTGATGTGCTGCGCAGCATTCGCAGCGAGTTTCCAAAACTGGGTGTGATCGTGTTGTCGGTGTATCCCGAAAGCCAGTTTGCCACCCGTGCCATTCGCAGCGGTGCCAACGCCTATTTGAACAAAGGCTGCTCGCCGCAGGAGCTGGGTCAGGCCGTGAGCCTGGCCGCGCAGGGGCAGGTGTATCTCACCCCGCTAGCCGCGGGGTTGTTGGCGCACACCCTGCGACAACCCGCCGACCAGCCGCCCCATGCGCTGCTGTCGAACCGGGAAATGCAGGTGTTGCGCATGTTGTCCCAGGGCGAGACGGTGCAGCACATTGCGCACAGTCTTTGTCTGTCTTCCAACACGGTGTCGACCTATCGGGCCCGGGTGTTTGACAAGCTTCAGCTCAAGAACCTGGTGGAGTTGGTGAATTACACCAAGCAACACGGTCTGGATTGAACGCCCATGTTTGACGCTCATGTAGGGCCAGCACTACACCACAATCACACACAACGCGATACCCGTCATCGCCGCTTGTCCTCACACTGAATCCAACACAAACGATTCGGAAACAGGTGGCAAAGCATGGCCAGGGCACAAGGCTTTCGCTTGGGCATTTACGTGTTCAAGGATGCAGAGGTGATGGATTACGCGGCTCCCTACAGCGTGTTTTCGGTCGCCCGCCGGTTTGACCCAGAGCTGGACGTATTCCTGATTTCAGAAAGCATGCGCCCGGTGCAAACCCAGGCAGGCCTCACGGTGTTGCCCAACTACAGTTTCAATGATCAACCTGACCTGCACGCATTCTTGATCCCCGGTGGTTTTGGCACCCGGCAAGAAATGCACAACCGCAATTTGCACCGCTACATCCATGCGTTGCCGCAGGACTGTTTGTTGACCAGCGTGTGCACAGGCTCCTGGATTTATGCCCGCATGGGTTTGCTCGATGGCTTGCCCGCCACCAATCGCAAAGAGCCTGACCGATTGGAGGCATCCCATTTGGGCAAAACACCCATCGACCGATTGGCCGAGATCGCACCGGCCTGCCGAGTCAGCCGTGCCCGTGTGGTGGATGCAGGCCGATTGGTGACGGGCGGTGGGATTGCCAGCGGCATGGAGTTGGGTTTCCACCTGCTGCGCCGTGCGGGGTATGACGAACCATTTATCACTGATGTGGCGCGGGTGATGGAGTACGGCAAAGCCTATGAGCAGTATCGCCACGATGTGGATTACTACCGGCCTGCAGCCCTGCAGGCCAGCGCGTGATGTTTGACCCAGGAGTTTGACATGTCATTGTTTAAAGACCCCTTCGACCACTACACCCGGCTGGGCGCAGGTTGCGCCTGTGGCCAGCATGCCTCACAGGCTGAACACGATGTGGCCCTGGCGGCTATGCACGACCGCGCAGTGGAGTCAGCCGTGATGCAGGCCGTGTTTCCGGATGATCAATTGCGCCGCAATTTTCTGCGGGTGGTGGGTGCAGGCACGGCCATGGCGGCACTGTCCAGCTTCTTCCCCTTGGGTGCGGCCAAAGAAGCGTTTGCTGCACCGGCAGGTGCGCTGGAAAAGCAGAAGCTGAAGGTGGGTTTCATTCCCATCACCTGTGCAACGCCCATCATCATGGGGCAGCCCATGGGCTTTTACGCCAAGCAAGGGTTGGATGTGGAGGTGGTGAAAACCGCTGGCTGGGCGGTGATACGCGACAAAACACTGGCCAAGGAATACGATGCGGCGCACATGCTGAGCCCCATGCCGTTGGCGATTACCTTGGGTGTGGGTTCCAATCCCATTCCCTACACCATTCCCGCCATTGAAAATATCAACGGGCAGGCCATCACTTTGTCGATGAAGCACAAGGACAAGCGCGACCCGAAGGACTGGAAGGGTTTCAAGTTTGCAGTGCCGTTTGACTATTCCATGCACAACTACCTGTTGCGCTACTACCTGGCCGAACACGGGCTCGACCCCGACCGTGATGTACAGATTCGCGCTGTGCCACCGCCCGAAATGGTGGCCAATATGCGCGCCGACAACATCGACGGCTTTTTGGCGCCTGACCCCGTCAACCAGCGTGCCGTGTACGACGGTGTGGGTTTCATTCACATTCTGTCCAAGGAAATCTGGAACGGGCACCCCTGCTGCGCCTTTGCAGCCAGCAAGGAGTTTGTGACCTCGGCACCCAACTCGTACAAGGCTTTGTTGAAGGCGATTCTGGAAGCCACAGCCTATGCCCGCAAACCGGAAAACAGAAAAGAGATTGCGGCGGCCATTGCCCCAACCAACTATTTGAACCAACCGCTGACGGTGGTGGAACAGGTGTTGACCGGCACCTATGCCGATGGATTGGGCAACATCAAGAAAGACCCCAGCCGAATCGACTTCGATCCATTCCCCTACCAAAGTTTTGCGCTGTGGATTTTGAGCCAGATGAAGCGCTGGGGACAGATCAAGGGTGAGGTGGATTACGCGCAAGTGGCCAAGCAGGTGTTTTTGGCCACCGATGCCACCCGCCTCATGAAGGAAGCGGGATTGCCAGTGCCTGCCAGCACCGACAAACCCATCACCGTGATGGGCAAGGTGTTTGATCCGAAAAAGCCGCAGGCCTATGCCGAAAGCTTCGCGATTTCACGCTTGAAGGGGTGACAGCATGCGTGGCTTTAAACAATCCCGTTGGGCATCCTGGGCCTTGAGCGCGTTGCTGTTGGCCGTACTCATTGGCGTGTGGGCGCTGGCCACACGGCCAGAAAGCAAGGCTGTGTCGGTGGATGCGGAGTACGCTGCACTGGTGGGCAATGCAGCGGCCAGCGGCAGCAAAACACCGCTGCCCACGCCGTGGGATGTGGGTGCAAAGTTATACGAGCACCTCAGCGACCCGTTCTATGACAAAGGCACCAACGACAAAGGCATCGGCATTCAGTTGGCGTATTCGATTGCGCGTGTATTGGCGGGCTACAGCCTGGCCGCATTGCTGGCCATTCCCTTGGGGTTTGTGATTGGCATGTCGCCCTTGTTGTACAAGGCACTGGACCCCTTCATTCAAATCCTGAAACCGGTCAGCCCATTGGCCTGGATGCCCCTGGCCTTGTACACCATCAAGGACAGCAGCACCTCGGCCATTTTTGTGATTTTCGTGTGTTCCATTTGGCCCATGTTGGTCAACACCGCCTTTGGTGTGGCCAGTGTGCGGCGTGATTGGTTGAACGTTGCGCGTACCCTGGAAATTGGTGCCCTGCGCACGGCCTTCACCGTCATTCTGCCGGCTGCTGCACCCACCATCATGACCGGCATGCGCATTTCCATTGGCATTGCCTGGTTGGTGATTGTGGCCGCTGAAATGCTGGTGGGCGGTACCGGCATTGGCTACTTCGTGTGGAACGAGTGGAACAACCTATCGATTGCCAACATTGTGAGTGCCATTCTGTTCATTGGTTTGATCGGCATGTTGCTGGACAACCTGCTGGCCCGCCTGGCGCGTGCTGTGGCTTATCGGGAGTAATCGCCATGACCGTTCATCACGACCTCAACCCTTTCCTGCAAGTGGAGGGTTTGAGCAAAACCTACCAACCGGGCAACCCAGCCGTACCCCCAGTGTTTGAGCATGTGAATTTCGATATTCACCAAGGCGAGTTTGTGTGCATCATCGGGCACTCGGGCTGCGGCAAAAGCACCATCCTGAACATTTTGGCTGGGCTGGATGAGGCCTCGGAAGGCTACACCATCATGAATGGCAAACAGGTGGTGGGCCCGTCGCTGGAGCGCGGTGTGGTGTTTCAAAGCCATGCACTGCTGCCGTGGTTGAGCGCATTGAAGAATGTGGAGTTTGGCGTGCGCTCGCGCTGGCCCAAGAAAAAGCCCGAGGAAGTCACCGAGCATGCCATGCGCTATCTCGACATGGTGGGCCTGGGCAAAGCCGCCCACAAAAAGCCGCATGAATTGTCGGGTGGCATGAAGCAGCGGGTGGGTATTGCCCGGGCCTTTGCCATTGAACCGCAAATGCTGCTGCTGGACGAACCCTTTGGTGCGCTGGACGCGCTGACGCGCGGCACCATTCAAGATGAACTGTTGCAGATTGTGCAGGCCACCCGTCAAACCGTGTTCATGATCACGCACGACGTGGACGAGGCGATTTTGCTGGCGGACAAGGTGCTGCTGATGAGCCACGGGCCGCGTGCACGCATTGCTGAAATTGTGGAAATCACCCTGCCGCGCAACCGGACCCGGGCCTCTGTTCACCACGATCCACAGTACTACGTCATTCGAAATCACCTGGTGGATTTTCTGGTGAACCGCGCCAGCCCATCTTTGCCCGTTCCAGTCGGTGATGTGCAGGCACGTCACCAGCAACCCCCGGTGGTACGCCCCGGTTTGACCGCGCTCAAACCTGAGGCAAGCCCCGCCCATATCCATGTTTTGCAAAGGAGTGCACCATGAACCGCGACGATGTAACCCAACTGATTTTGACCGCCAAGCGCAAAAAGAAAGCGTCCTGGAAAAGCTGTGCCGAGGTGGTCGGCCAGTCCAAGGAGTGGACCACCGCCGCATTGCTGGGCCAAATGACGCTGACCGAAGACCAGGCGAAAAAAATTGGCACGTATTTGAATCTGCCTGAAGATGCGGTCGAGCTGTTGCAAATCACACCGTACAAAGGCAGCCTGCCCACATCCGTGCCCACCGACCCGCTGATTTACCGTTTCTATGAATTGGTGAGCGTGTACGGCACCACCTTCAAGGAGCTGATCCATGAAGAGTTTGGCGACGGCATCATGAGCGCGATTGACTTCAAGATGGACCTGCAGCGCGAGCCCAACCCACAGGGCGACCGGGTCAGCATCGTGATGAGCGGCAAGTTCCTGCCGTACAAAACCTACTGAAACACCACTAAGGCGAGATCGGGCCGCCGTGCCCGATACAATAGGGGTTTCGCAGTCCGCGAAGTACCCCTATTGGAGCCTGCCATGAGCGACACCCCCAACACCCCCGATGAACTGGTTCTGCCGTCTGGCGTCAAGCTGACCTTCAAACAGCGCGGCACCGGCACGCAAAAGCCAACACCCACCTCCATGGTGGAAGTGCACTATGAGGGCACCTTTCTGGATGGCCGCGTCTTTGACAGTTCCATTCGCCGCAACGAGAAAATTTCATTTCGCCTGAATCAGGTGATTCCGGCCTGGACCCAAGGCCTGTGCGAAATGGTGGTGGGCGACCGTGTAACACTGTTCTGCCCCGCCGCCACCGCGTATGGTGCACGGGGAGCAGGTCCCATTCCCCCCAACACCGACCTGCTGTTCGATGTGGAGTTGTTCGACATTCGCTGAACGGCCCTCAATCCAGACTGTACCGACCCACCAATGCGTTCAACTGGGTCGATAGTCCGTTCACTTCCGTGGCCACCTGCTTCAGCGCGGCCACGGCAGTCTGCGCCTCTTCGGTGCCTTGCGCAATGCGTTCGATTTGACGGGCAATGGTTTGCGAGGCCACAGTCTGTTCGGCCAGTGCCTCATGAATTTCATTCACCGACTCCCGGGCCTGTGCAGACTGCGCACTGATGCCTTGCATGGCCTGCTCGGCCTGGTCTGATTTGGCCATGCCATCGGCGATTTGGTCGTTCCAGCCTTTCACCTTGCTGACGGCTGCCAGGGTGTCGGTTTGAATGTCCTGCACCAGGCCTGAAATGTCCTGCGTGGCTTGTGCTGTGCGCTCTGACAGCTTGCGCACTTCGTCAGCCACCACTGCAAAGCCCCGTCCCTGTTCGCCTGCACGGGCCGCCTCGATGGCAGCATTCAGTGCCAGCAGGTTGGTTTGCTCGGCGATGTCATGAATGGTTTGTACGATGGTGGAAATGCTGTTGGAACGTTCACCCAGCAGGTCCATGTCGCGGGCCAGCTGGCTGGTGGATTCACCAATGCCTTGCATGGCATGGCGTGTAGCGCCCACCGTACCCAGTCCTTGAAGGGAGGATTCCCCGGTCTGGTTGGCCAGGTTTTTGGCGGTTTCAGCATGCTCAGCCACCTGGCTCACCGACACGCTCAGCTCTTCAATCGAACTGGCCACCGTGGCCGAGGAATCGGCCTGGTCTGCTGCGTTTTGATGAATCTGTGTCGTCGTGTTTTCCAGCGTGTGTGTATTGCTGTTCAACTGGGCTGTGAGTGCGGCAATGTCGGCGATGGCCTTGGCCTGGGATTGGCGGACCGACTCCACCGCAGCCGAGATGGTGCCCAATTCGTCTTTTTGCACCAGCACCGCACAGGGGCCCAAGCTGAAGCGGGAAAGCTGTTCGCTTTGGGTCAGCACGCAGGCCACATCCTGATTCACTTTCCGGAATACCAGCCAGGCCATGCCAACGGCGGCAGTGCAAATCAACAGGGCCAGCCCCAATTCCACGGCAATGTCGCGTTCCAGGCGTGCAATCCGATCATTGAGGGCCTTTGCAAGCAGATCCCCGCTGTGTTTGGCCAGCTCATCGAGCAGGTCTTCAATCGGCTTGGTTTGTTGTTGAATGGCGGCCACCGAGCTGTTGCCCAAGGCCTGGTTAACGGTGTGGGCCATGTCGTCCAAGGCTGCCTGTTGTACCGGATAGATTTTCACCAACTCTCGAAGTTTGCCGTCCAAGGGAACGCCGGCAGCCTCCACTTTTTGTAATGACAAAATCACGTTCGAACCCAATTGGCGAATCATCAACATGCGAGCACCAATGTCGCCAGCCAGCACATCATCCGCCTCGCCCCGCCCAATCAAGTTGACCATCCGGTTCCGGACCAAGTCCACTTGCTCATGCAGTTGGGGCAGGTCAAAGTTCAGGGCGCTGATGAGGTAATAGGTGGCCACCTCGGGGTCGAATGTCATGGTGCTGTCATCGGCTGACCAGCGGATCAAGCCGACTTCATCGCTCAGCAAGGTGCTCATCGTCTCGACAGACTGCCTGCCCGATGCCGCTTTGATTCCTTCCCATTGTTGAGCCAGGGCCTTGAGCTTGTGTGGGGTGTCCACCCAGTCCTTCGGTACTGCGCTGGTCAACGCTTGCAGCGACGCATCCACCTGTGCAGCGGTATTCACCGGCACCTTGGCCGTGCCCGTGCCTAGGGCGTTCAATTGCAGGCTTTCGCGGTGGTCTTGCAGGCTGTTTTGCAGGGCATACCATTTGGGTATGAGTGCAACGCCCTCCAGTTCATCCTGCGTGGTGTTCACCAACTTCATTTGCTCGTTGATCAACAGACCAAACAGTGTGGCCACCGCCAGTGCGCAGGGTGCGGCAATGAGCAAAAACTTGGATTGCAGGCGCCAGTTGTGGATGGCCTTGGGCAGCGAGAAGGGCATGGATACACTCCGGTCGATGAACGAAACACCGCTTGAAGTGTTGCCGATTTATTCCGTTCACCCCATCAAACAGTTGGGGGTCCACCCGTGCGGGTCAGTTGGAGCCGTTTATTGAGCCACACCCCCATCCACGGAATGGCTGCCAGGGCCAGCAGCGTGAGCACCAGCGCAGGGTCCAGTGCGTCGCGCCAGGTGGTGAGTTGACCCAATTCATGGCCCGCTTTTACATAGAGCCATGTGCCCGGTGCCATGCCCAACAGGCTGGTCCACAAAAAAGTGCTGGACCGGGTGGTGCCCAAGCCACAGAGCACATTGAACAGTACAAATGGGATGGCGGGGGCCAGTCGCAAGCTGAGCAGCATGGCCGACTCGTGCCGCTGCACGACTGCTGAAAAGCGTTTGAGCCGGTCGGCATGGCGCTGTGCAAGCGCTGGTTTCAACCAGTGCCGGCAGGCCAGAAACGTGAGCCATGCACCCAGTGTCGAGGCACCCAGTGACAAACCAAAACACAGGCTGGAGCCCATGCAAACGCTGCCCAGCACCATCAGCACTGCAGCACCCGGCAGACACAGTGCAGTGATGGCGGTAAACACTGTGGTGTACGCCAGCGCAACCTGCCAGGGGTGGGTTTCAAACCACAGGCTCAGCCATTGCGCCCACTGCAGCAGCTCACCTGTGCTCACCATCGGATCAACCTTTCAGCACAATGGGTTCCAGCGCATCACTGGGGGCCAGTACCCGGCCGATGATGCGCGTGTGAACGTAGCCCAAGGTTTTCAACTCGGCCACACACGCGTCCACCTGGTCCGCAGGAACCGTGGCCAACAGGCCACCTGCAGTTTGAGGGTCGAACAACAAGGGGTAGCGTGGGTCGTCCACATGGTCGGCCTGATTGCGAATGGCCCGGCGCAGGCGAACGTTGGCGGGTTGCAGTGAACTTACAATGCCCGCCTTGACTGTTTCCAGCGCTCCGTCCAGCAGTGGCAACTGGTCAAGAAACAATTCTGCGTCCACTTCCGAGGGTTTGGTCATTTCCACCAAATGGCCCAGCAGCCCAAAACCAGTCAGGTCTGTACAGGCCTTTGAACCATGCTTGCGCAGGCACTGGGCACCCAAGCGATTGGACACCATCATGGACTGCAAGGCTGACTCAATCCACCGGCCTTTGGTTTTCAGTTGGGGCAGGGCGGCAAACAGGGTGCCTGTGCCAATCGGCTTGGTCAGCACAATCGCATCGCCCGGTTTCATGCCGCCTTTGATCATCACGCCTTCCAGGTTTTCGTCCACCAAGCCGTTGATGGCAAAACCCAGGGCCAGTTCCTTGCCTTCGCCCGTGTGGCCACCCACCAAGGCGCAGCCTGCGTCGTTGAGCACATCGACCGCACCGGACATCATCTGGAACAGCAGTTCTTCGACCTTGGCTTCCAGCCCTGGCGGTACGGTCACCACGGCCGTGGCGGACTGCGCCTCGCCACCCATGGCGAAAATGTCGCCCAGGGCATGGTTGGCGGCAATGCGCCCAAACACATACGGGTCGTCTACAAAAGCGCGGAAAAAGTCCACCGTGTGCACCATCGCCTTGCCGGGCGGCACTTTCACAATGGCCGCGTCGTCGGGGGCATGCAGCCCCACCAGCACATCGGCCCGTTCGACAGGCTGCAGGGCGCCCAGCGCACGGCTGAGCACGGTGCTGCCCACTTTGGCACCGCAGCCCCCGCAGCGCATGGCAATGGCGGAAATGGCCTGCAACGATTCTTCCTGGCTCAGGGCCACTTGCGGTTGGCTGGTCTCGGCAGGTTTTTCCGCCGACATGTCCGGGAAGTCGCTGAATTTCGCCATGAAGCGGCGATCAATCCAGTCTTTCCAGCGCCACACCCAGGCACCCCAAAATCCGATGGCGCCTTTGGAGGCCACCGCAAAACGGTCGCCCGTGCTGATCAACGCCAACCAGGTGCGTTGGGGTCGGTAATCGTCCAACCGCGCACCTTCCACCCAGTTTTGCAAATTGTTGACCAGGGGTTTGCCCATGCGCACGGCAAACACACCGGCCTTTTCCAGTGGGTTGGCCTCGAAATGGGCAATGTCGCCCGCTGCAAAAATATCCGGGTCGTTCAGGGTTTGCAGTGTGGGGCCAACCCGAATAAAGCCCTGCTCGGTTAATTCAAGCCCCGTGGTTTTCAGCCAGCTTGCGCCCCCCGCCTGTGTGACCCACATCACTTCATCCACAGACAATTCAACGCCTGTGTCGGTTTGCAGCGTTTTTCGCGCGCCGTCGGCTTGCAGGGCAGTCACTTCCGCGTTGCAGTGCAGCGTCACGCCCCGTTGGCGCAACACAGTCTCGAACTTGGCGCGCACCGTGGCATTGTGGGTGGGCAAAATGCAGGGGCTGGCGGTGAACAGGTGGAGTTTCAAATCGGCCGGGTTGTGGCCCAAGGTTTTCAATTCTGCCCGCAGGCGGTGTTGCATGGCCAGGGTTAGTTCAACGCCGCCGGCGCCACCACCCACCACGGCAATTGTGTGGGTGCCTGAATGCGCTTTGACACGTTCCAGCAAAGCCATCCACTTCTGGTTGAATTGCGCAATCGGTTTTACCGGCACCGCCCATTCGGCTGCGCCCGGCACGGTCAAGGTTTGGGGTGTTGAGCCAATGTTGATGGACAGCGCATCGTAAGCAATCGCAGGGCGGTTTTTGCAGAGTACTTTTTTGCGTTGGCGATCCAGCCCCACCACCTCATCCACCACCAGGCGTGCACCGGCAAACGCACACAGTCGGCCCAGGTCGATGTGTACATCGTCATAGCTATAGTGGCCGGCAATGTAGCCCGGCAGCATGCCCGAGTAGGGCGTGTGTACATCGGTGCAGATCAAGGTGAGCCGAACACCGGGCCAGGGTTTCATGCCAAACATGCGCAGCACCCCGACATGGCTGTGGCCGCCGCCAATCAGCACGATGTCTCGCAATACGGGTTGTTCAGTGCTTCGCATTCGTTGTTTGCTCCAGTTCAATCAGGTTTAACAGCGCTGTTTGTTCAGCGCTGGCCGTAAACAGGTGGGCCCTTTTCGCGCATTGTTGCTGCAGGGTGTGCATCAGGCTGCCGGCTGGGCAGCCAGCGGCCACATCGGCTTTGGCTTGCCGCAGCAGGCGGGCCAATTGTGCCGCATTGCCCATCTCAAAGTAACCGGCATAATCCCGACCCAGCATGCCCACATTGCCTTCCATGCGCGAGGCCAGCACCGGTGTGCCGCTGGTGACTGCCTCCATCACCACGTGCGCACCGCCCTCCATCTTGCTCATGTGTACCAACAAGTGGGCACGTTGGATGCGCTTGCGGGTCGCTTCATGGGGCAAGGCACCCAACCAGCGATATTGGGGGTTCGCAGCCATGGCCTCCTGTGCCATTTTTTCGTACTGGCTTTCAAGTGCTGCACCCAGGTGTATCAGGTGAATGTCCGGCTCATCGGCCAGTTCAATGGCTGCCTGCATCAGGGTGTCCGGCAATTTCTCGGCCCGCAAATGGCCCACGGCAATGGCGGCGAGGTGTCGATGGGTTTTTCGCACGGGTGCACGGCTGGGGGTGGACTGAAACACCACCCGGGTTTTGCTGCGGTGCTCAGCCGGCACAGTGTTCAGGGCTTCGTCCTGCAACACAATCAATTGGTTGGCCAGGGTCAGGGATTGCTGTGCCTCGGCGTTGTCGGGCAAATCCTTGTACAGGTCGGTGCCGGTTAACGCCACCACCAGGCCGGGCGCATTGGCCATGCTGTGCCGGTGCTTTGCCCAGGCGGCAATCGAATCAGCCGATCGGCGTGCGTGCAAAGCCAGCATCCACTGGTCTTCGTGGGGGGCATTGGGGTGGTCGGGCCACTGTTTGACAATGCGCACCTTGCAGTGGCGTTGCAGCAGCTTTTGCCAGCGGCGCGCTGTTTGCCAGTTGCCATTGTTCGAATCGGCCAGCGCTGGGCTTACAATCACCACAGAAGTTTTATTGGCCACGGTCATGCACACACCCAATTCAAGTCCAGATACAGCACCGCCAGTGTACACGAGCCCGCGTTGGCAAGCGGCACACGATGCCCGCTGCGCAGGGCCCGCCGACCTGGCGCTGCGCTTGGTTGAAACCCGGGTGCGCACCCTGGGCCTGCTGCATGATTATGCCAAGGCACTGGGCGAGGGTTTGGGTGTTCCGCAGCACAGCGGTTTGAACCCGCCGCTGTGGGAGGCTGGTCACATTGCCTGGTTTCAGGAATGGTGGATTGCCCGCAATGTCGAGTTGTTGAAAGGCATACACTGCAACCCGGCGCATGCGCGCAAAGCCAGTCTGCTGGAGCAGGCCGATGCCCAGTTCAACAGCAGCCAGGTACCCCATGCCACCCGCTGGCAACTGGCGCTCGACGGCTTGCCCGCCATTCAGGATTACTTGTTCGACACGCTGCAACTCACCTTGCAGGAGTTGGCTCGGGTGGAAGCCTTGATTCGGGCGCAGGGCTTGAGCCCTGTCGAGCAGGACGCTGTGCTCTATTTTTTCAGGCTGGTGTTGTTTCACGAGCAAATGCACAACGAGGCAGCCGTGTACATGGCCCGCCAACTTGATATTCCGCTACAGCCGACCCACGCGCAGCCTTCACCATGGCTGTTGGATGGGCCGACGCTGGCACCGCTGCAAGTACCCGCTGGTGAATGGACACTGGGCTGGCAAGGCCATGGTTTTGCGTTTGACAATGAATTGCAGCCGCACACGGTGGCCTTGCAAGCGTTTGAACTGGATGCACACCCGGTAAGCTGGGGGCAGTACCTGGCGTTTGTGGATGAAACGGGCCACGCATTGCCCGCGCGTTTTGAGTGGCGAGGTGGATTGCTGACCGAACAAGTCTGCGGTCAAGCTCGCTCGGTGAGCCTGGACACAGCAGTGGTCCATGTGGGCTTGAACGATGCCTTGGCGTATTGCGCATGGGCAGGCCGTCAATTGCCTTCTGAGGCGCAGTGGGAATACGCTGCATGCACCACACCAGGCCTGCAGTGGGGCGAGGTGTGGGAGTGGACTGCCTCCCCCTTTGAACCCTGGCCCGGGTTTGTGGCCCACCCGTATGCAGATTATTCCGAACCCTGGTTTGGAACCCGAACCGTGTTGAAAGGGGCATGCAGGGCCACGGCCGCAACCATGCGACACCCCAAGTACCGCAACTTTTTTACGCCCGATCGAACCGATATTTTTGCCGGGTTTAGAACCTGCGCAGCCCGTTGAACAAGGACCCCGCCACGATGGCCATTGATTTGCACCGACACACATTGACTTGGAACGAGGGGGCCGACCATTACACCACCCAGTGGATGACCGAACGGCTGGTGTCGCCGCCCAAGCAGGTGTTGCTGGCCGATGACACCGTCACGGCCGACATGGCTTATCGCGACATCATGCAGGGCGCTGTGCTGCTGTACCGGGGCGACTTTCAAAACGCCAAGCAGTTGATGTCGGCACTGGCCCGTCGGGTGGACAAGCGCAAGGGCTCCAAGAAGGCCAAGCCGGAAGTGACGCCCGCCCACGCCTTTCATTTGCACCGCCAAAGCCAGGCCCAACGCGCCCGAGTCCTCAATTCGATTCTGGTCCCTTTGAATGCCGACTTTTCGGTCCCCTTGCGGCGAGCGCCCGATGTGCATGAAGCCCTTCAGGCTGCCTGGGGCACCCTGCAATGGCAGGGTTTGGCTTGTATCTCATTGCGCGAGTTGTTGGGCTTGATTGGCGCGTTTGAATGGCGCAAAAAAGGGGTTGAAATTGCTGCGCTGGGTGCAGCACCCAACAACCGGGTGTTTCCGTTTTATGGCGTGTACTCTCCGGTGCGGGGCGAATACCTCGACCTGCTGGCCAAGGCCGATGTAAAGCCGTTCGTTCGGCCCGATGCGTTGGCCTTTGACATTGGCACCGGCACTGCGGTGATCGCAGCGTTGCTGGCCCGTCGGGGTGTGCCACGCATTTTGGCGACTGAGCTGGACACGCGTGCCTTGGAGTGCGCTGCTTTCAATGTGCAGCAACTGGGTGTTCAACAACAGGTGAGTGTGGTGCAAGCCGACCTGTTTCCACCCGGGCAGGCCGACTTGCTGGTGTGCAACCCACCGTGGTTGCCCGCCAAACCGGTGGCTGCGATTGAGCGTGCCATTTATGACGACAACAGCGCCATGCTGAAAGGGTATTTGAATGGCGTGAAGACCCACCTGAAACCGGGTGGTCGGGCTTGGTTGTTGATGTCGGACCTGGCCGAGCATTTGGGCCTGCGAAAACCCGGCGAACTGCAACAATGGATTGCTCAAGCAGATTTGCGGGTGGTGCATGTGTCACACACACGACCAGTGCACAGCAAGTCGCTCGACCCGTCCGACCCGTTGCACCAGGCGCGCAAGCAGGAAGTCACCTCGTTGTATGTATTGGAGCCTGTCTCGGAACCTGAGGCGCTGTAAACGCCTACACAGGCGCCCAGCACACGGCAAACTGCTGTTGTGGGTCGGTGAGCAGGGTGGCTTGTTGAAAGCCAGCATCTTGCAGCAACTGGCTGAAACCGTTCAGGGTCCACTTGTACGAGTTTTCGGTGTGTATGCGTTCCCCAGCCTTGAACCGGCGACTGCCCTGTGGCCATGTCACGGTGACCTCACGCACCGCCTCCAGATGCATTTCAATGCGGCTTTGGTCGGTGTTGTACAAGCCCACATGCGCCCAGTCGGCCACCTTGAAATCGCTACCAATGAGTGTGTTCAGGTGCAACAGCAAGTTGCGATTGAAGGCGGCGGTCACACCCAGCGCATCGTCATACGCCGCCTGCAACACCCGTGGGTCTTTCACCAGGTCTACACCAATCAGCAGGCCACCGTGCTTGTTGACAGCACAACACGCATGCACCTGTTTCAAAAACGCCAGGGCTTCACTGGGCGTGAAGTTGCCAATGCTGGAGCCCGGGTAAAACAACACGCGGGCGTCACCGGGGCTTAAGCCCAGTTCGCTGGGCAATTGCAATTGCGTTGAGAAGTCCATGCCCACACCGGCCATGTCCATGTCGGGGAATTGGCGCTGCAGGCATTCCAGCGCCCCCTTTAAAAACGCCACGGAAATGTCCACCGCCACATACCGGGCTGGTTGAAACACATTGAACAGGTTGGCGGCTTTTTGACAATTGCCTGCGCCCAGGTCGATCAGACTGGCTCCCTTGGGCACCAAGTCAGCCAGCGCCTTGGCTTGGGCCTTGAAGATGCTGGCCTCCACGCGTGTGGGGTAATACTCCGGAATGCAGGTGATGGCTTCAAACAGTTTGGAGCCCAACTCATCGTAAAGGTATTTGGGTGAAATGTGCGCCTGCGGTGTAGCCAAGCCTTCCAGCAATTCGGTCTGAATTTGCTCGGCATTGCTGTGGTGGAGCTGGATGAACCGGGGCATGTGTGTCATGGTAAAAAATACTTATTGCAGTTACAAAGTGCATTCATTGTGCCGCAAAATCGGTTCTATACTCGGTTGGCCGGTGTTGTTGCAGGCCTACTCAATCAAGGAGCAATTCATGATCAGTTTTTCACCCTCCCGCACATTCAAAGTATTGATGACCTGCGCCATGATCGGATTGGCCGGTTTAAGTCATGCCGAGCAAGTGTTCCGTGTGACAGCCATTCCTGATGAGTCGCCCACCGAGCTGGCCCGCAAAGCAGCACCCTTGATGAAGTACCTCTCCGAGAAGCTGGGCATGAAGGTGGAATACACCCCGGTCACGGATTACGCCGCCTCTGTGGAGGCCATTGCCAACAAGCAAATCGACATGGCCTGGTTTGGTGGCTTTACTTTTGTGCAAGCCAAAGTGCGTTCCAATGGCCAGGTCATTCCCCTGGTGCAGCGCGCGGAAGATGAAAAATTCAAATCGGTGTTCATCACCACCGACCCGGACATCAAAACCCTGGCTGACCTGAAGGGCAAGACCGTGTCCTTCGGCTCCGCTTCCAGCACATCGGGTCACCTCATGCCCCGTTACTTCCTGCAAGAGGTCAGCAAGCTGGACCCGGACAAGGATTTCAAACGTGTGTCTTTCAGTGGTGCGCATGACGCCACCATTGCTGCGGTTGCGGCCGGCAAAGTCGACGCGGGCGCATTGAATATTTCTGTCTGGCAAAAATTTGTGGAAGAAAAAAAGGTCGACACCAACAAGGTGCGCGTCATCTACACAACACCCGAGTACTACGACTACAACTGGACCGTGAACAGCAGTGTGTCGCCCGAGGTTCGCAAGAAGTTGGTCGATGCATTCCTGTCATTGGACAAGAGCACACCCGAGGGCAAGGAAATTCTGGAACTGCAGCGTGCCTCCAAGTTCATTCCCACCAAAGCTGAAAACTATGCCGGCATTGAGAAAGCCGCTCGCGCTGCAGGTCTGCTGAAGTGAATGTGGTGATGCAGCAATGCGCTGGCCGTCACCCGGCGGCCAGCGACCAAAGCCCCCTGGCTTTGCAGGGGGTGTCGTTGAATATTGCAGCCGGTGAGCAGGTGGCTGTCATCGGCCCTTCCGGTGCTGGCAAAACCACGCTGTTGCATTTGTTGGCCTGTGCGCTCAAGCCCCAGGCGGGCACGGTGCAGTTGGGCGGACAAAACCCCTGGCAGGTGTCCAAGGCTCAGCTCAAGCGCCTGCGGCAGTCCTTGTTTTTGGCCCCGCAAGTGCCCCCACTGCCACCGCGCCAGCGTGTGGTTACGGCGGTGCTGGCTGGGCGTGTGCCGCACATGGGTTTGTGGCAAAGCCTGCGCAGCCTGTTTTACCCCCGTGATGCAGGCCTGGCCCAACAGGCTTTGGCTGAATTTGATCTGTCCGAAAAGCTGTTTGACCGTGTGGACCGCTTGTCGGGTGGCGAGCGTCAGCGCGTTGGGCTTGCCCGTGGGTTGGTGTCGGGCGCCAGCCTGTTGCTGGTGGACGAGCCCTTGAGTGCACTCGACCCCGTGCGGGCCGAGCAGGCCATGCAAACACTCACCGGGTTTGCGCAAGACAGCCAAGCCACCTTGGTGTGCACCCTGCACCAAGTGGACATGGCCCTGAAACATTTTCCGCGGGTATTGGGCCTGCGCGATGGTCGTTTGGTGTTTGACTTGCCGGCAGCCGAGGTAACCCCGGCTGTATTGACCGACCTGTATGCCCAGCACCTGGATGAACTGACCGGCCCCGCGCCCGAGTTTGTGGCACCCGATGCCAAGCCAGCCCCAGTGCCCATGCACTGCCGCTGAGGAGAGGACCGTGAGCAGTACCCTTGAATCGCCCCAACTGCGTGACCCGGCCTGGTGGCCCCGCGTGTTCTGGACATTGGCGGGTCTGGTGTTGTTGTGGCCCATGCTGGTCAGCACCGAGTTCAAGCCTTGGGTGTTGCTGGCCGAAGAAAACCTCAAGCCCACCCTGAATTTTCTCAAAGACATGGTGCCCCCCAAGGTCGAGCCCGAGTTTTTGACCATGGTGCTGCGCGAAAGCTGGCGCACCGTGGCCATTGCCACAGCCGGTTTGGCCTTGGCCTGGTTGCTGGCCGTGCCCATCGCTTTGTTGTCGGTGCGGGTGTTGTCGGTGTCGGCCATTCCGGGCCGCATGGGCGCCTTGCCTGCGGTGTTGCGTCAAGTGGTGCGTTGGGTGGCCATTGTGCTGCGCAGTGTGCCCGAGTTGATTTGGGCGCTGGTGTTTGTGCGCGTGGTGGGCTTGGGTCCCACCTCGGGTGTGTTGGCCATTGCGCTCACCTATGGCGGCATGCTGGGCAAGGTGTATGCCGATATTCTGGAATCGGGCGACCCCCATGTGCCACAAAACCTGCTGCAAAACGGCAGTGGCCGATTGCAGGCTTTTTTCTACGGGGCATTGCCTCAAAATGCCGGTGAATTGGCCAGCTACACCGTGTACCGCTGGGAGTGTGCCATTCGTTCGTCGGCCGTGCTGGGCTTTGTGGGTGCGGGTGGATTGGGGCAACAGCTCGACTCCTCCATGAAAATGTTTGCTGGCGGCGAGGTGAGCACCATGCTGCTGGTGTTTGTGCTGCTGGTGTGGCTGGCCGACCGGGTCAGCACCTGGCTGCGCAGCGTGCTGGCCTAAGTGGGGTGTTGGATGAGGATCACGTCATGCGCCTGAAAGACAACCCCGTTCCTGTAGACATTCCCAAGCCGATGTTTGATGCGCGCTGCACATCGTGTTGGGTGGTGCTGTCCATTCTCGTGTTGATTGCGGCCAGCTTCCTGAGCCTGGATTTGCAGTGGCGTCAGTTTTTCTCGGTCGATGCCGCAGGTCGCATGTTGAAATTCATCCGGGAATTGTTGTCGCCGAATTGGGAACCTGCCTTTGTGAAAAAAGTGGCCCTGGCCACGCTGGAAACGCTGGCCATGTCGGCCTTGGGCACCTTGATTGCGGCGGTGTTTGGTTTGGTGTGGGCGTTGCCTGCCAGCAAAACCCGCAACAAAAGCAATGACCAAGGCTTGTATGTGGCGCGGGGTGCCAGCCGTGCGGTGTTGAATTCGCTGCGCAGCGTGCCCGAGCTGGTGTGGGCTGCACTCATGTTGATTGCCTTGGGCTTGGGGCCCTTTGCAGGCACCATGGCGCTGGCTTTGCACACCACCGGTGTGCTGGGCCGTTTGTTTGCAGAAACCATCGAGAATGCACCCGACCACGCTGCCTTTGCCTTGCGGGCCCGGGGCGTGGGGCCTGTGGCGGTGTTTTGGTACGCCACACTGCCCACCGTGTTGCCGCAACTCATCAGCTACACCCTGTACCGTTGGGAAAACAACATTCGCGCTGCGGCCATTTTGGGTGTGGTGGGCGCAGGTGGTTTGGGGCAAATGCTGGCTTACCACATGGGCCTGTTCCAAATGCACGAGACCAGCACCGTGCTGCTGGCCATGATGCTGCTGGTGGCGCTGGTGGACTTTTTAAGCTACTGGTTCAGGGTGCGTTCATCCCGCTGATTTGCGTGCAGCCGCTTCCACTTCGCGGGCTTGTTCGGCACCGGTTTTGTAATGCGGCACGCGGAAAACCAGTCGTTTGGCCCGCTGCACAAAGCTGTTGTGGCCTTCCACCTCAGCCTTCCAATATTCATCGGCCAGGGCAATGTTCTTGTCTGGGTCGAGCATAAATGCTTTCCGGGACATTTCCCCGCCGAAAATGTAGGTCTTGCCGTCCTTCACCCAAAAGTCGGTGGCATTGCCGCCCCAGGGAATGGCAAATGAAATACCGTTGGCACAGTACCCGCCGTACTGTGGAATGTATTGTTCCGGGTTGCCGTCAAAGCGGACCTTGTGGTCCAGGCTGGCAAAATAAAAGTCCACCCCTTTGTAAGTGGAGTTGAATTGCGGCAGGCCCTGCACGTAGCGATTGTCTGTTTGATAAGCGACCACATCGGCACCGCCCAACATCACGCGGGGTGATTGTTCCAGCGCGATGGCATTCACGGGGCCCAAGCCTTCACCCGGGTTTTGGGCTTGCATGGCCGAACAACCTGTCAATGTGTACACAGCCGTGGCCAGTGCAAGGGTTTGAATCAAACGTTTCATGGGGTTTCCTGCAAAGTGATCATGCTGGGATGGACCAATCAGCCCGTGGCAAGTTCCATCTCAAAAGTGGTGTGGGCCAGCGGGTCCAGCAACTCACGTTCACTCAACTCGCCTGCATAAGGTGCTGGCCAGCCCAGCAAGGCGCTCGCCTTTTCGCAGCGCAGTTTGAGGTCCAGTGGGTCCATGCCGCCCAAATGCACAATGCCGTATCGGTAACTGCGCAGCCACTTGAAGTCTCGTGCAATCTCGGATGCATCCTTGGGAAATTGAAACAAGAGGCTGTCCGGAAATTCTCGTTCAAGCGCATGGCGTTGTTGTAGCGTGGGCATTGCCGGTCGCATGGTCGGATCAAAGCTTCGGTACACAAAACTGCTGGCGGTGCCCGCTGTGGGGGCCGTGTGGTCAAGCAGTGCCGGGTCCATGCCATGGGCCAAAGCAAAGGCAATGTCGTGCAAGTTGACGCCTCGCACCCGCGCGTACAGGTCGGAAAACTGCGCAGCCATGCGCGGGTTGAATTCAATCACCGTGATGGTGTCGGTGTGTTCATCATGAAAAAATTCCATGTTGAACAGACCGTGTGTAAAGCCCACCCGGTGCAAAAATCGCCGGGCGATGTCTGCGGCGCGTTCTTGGACCCGGGTGTTCAAACGGCTGGGGAAATCGAACCGCATGAAGGCATCGGTGCCCGGGTACATCACCGCATCCACCACACCCAGTGTTTTCAATTTGCCGTTGAACACATAGCCGTCCAGGCAGTACTGCCGCGCTTTCACGGGCTTTTCCAGCATCAGGCTGTGGGCTGTGCCTGCATCAGGCAACCGTTGGCGAATCACTTTTTCAAAGGGTTCGACCAGGTGCCGAATCACCCACAATTCCCAGGCACTGAAGCGGGTGTGCTTGAACAGATTGGCCTCGTCGGCCACCTCGGCGGCCAGCACCGAGAATGCTGCTTTCACCGGCTTCACATACACCGGGTAGTGCAGGCCTGTTGGCACCGGGCCACCATAGTGGGCCTCCAGCCGTTGGTAGGGTGTATTGGCTTCGGGCGCTACCTCGTCTAGCACTTGGCGGGCATACAGTTTGTGCTGGCAGGCCAACACGGCCGACACTGGGGTACCCGGCCAGCCCATTTTCTCGGCCAGCAGGGCCGCACACAAAGCCCCAAACTGTTCATGGTTGGACATCACGCCGGTTGCGCCATGCAGCTTGGCCTTCCAGGCCATCAGGCTGCAAAAACGGTCCATGTCGAACCAGGCCAGGCGCGCATTGCTGGGGAAGCTGAACAAATCAAATCCAGCATTGATGTGGGGCCAGCGATGGCCGATGGCTTGGGTCGCTGTCCTGTCCCAATCGTAATTGAACAGAACCAGGGTTTTGGGGGGCTTGGTGGCCATGAAAGACTGCATCGATTCAGCGGTGATGAAGTTATAACACCGTGGCTGGCCTTATGGATTCACTGCCCGGTTTTAGCAGGGTCCGTTCAGAGTAGACAGGGGGAAGCCAAGCTCACTGTTTTTCTTGGTTGTGCCCCGGCGAATGGTTTGTAACCAAGCCAGCAGGGTGTATTCAAACCGGGGGCCCTGTCCTGCCTTTTCAGCGGCCACAATGCGTCCTGGGTGCTCGGCTTCCAGTTGCTGTGGCCAGTGGGCCTCACTGGACTGAATAATCACGGGTGTGTGGACGGCAAACATTCTTAAAAATTCAGCGGTCTCTTCAGCATGCGAGTCAGTCACATTGAGGTCGGCAATCAATACATCGCATCGGGTGGGACAGTTCTTCAACTGGGCCAGAGAACGGAAAAATTGCAGGGTGACCGTTTCGCCCAGCAGTTGGCGCAGGTTCAGCTCCAGCAGACTGCGGTGTATTTCAAAGTCTTCCAGACAAAAAATCACGGGTTTCATGGGGACAACCAGTCACGAACAAACCACCAGTGTAGGGGGGTTGAGTGCAAACCCCCAAAAGGCAGGGTTTACCCCTCACTCCATCTCAGGGGGTGGGCCGAGCTGATTCAGAAATCCGGGTTTACCCGTCAGAGTCCTGTCAGGAAGTCTCTCCATAGTTCAACGCATCATCCGTGCAAAGCGGGTGTAATTCTTAAATAAAGCAAAGGAGACGTGACATGGCCAACGCAGCCGCAGCACGGCCGATGACTGGTGAAGAAAAGAAAGTGATCTTCGCCTCATCGCTGGGCACAGTTTTTGAATGGTATGACTTTTATCTGTATGGTTCACTGGCAGCCATTATTGCGAAGCAGTTCTTCGCCGGACTGGATCCCACATCCGCCTTCATTTTTGCGCTGCTCGCTTTTGCAGCAGGTTTCATCGTGCGCCCCTTCGGCGCGCTGGTGTTTGGTCGCCTCGGTGACATGATTGGCCGGAAGTACACCTTCCTGGTCACCATTCTGCTGATGGGTGGCTCCACCTTTATCGTGGGTATTTTGCCCAACTACGCCAGCATCGGCGTGGCCGCGCCGATCATCCTGATCGTTCTGCGCTTGCTGCAAGGCTTGGCGCTGGGTGGTGAGTACGGTGGTGCTGCGACCTACGTGGCTGAGCATGCGCCCCACGGCAAGCGGGGTGCTTACACCGCATGGATTCAAACCACAGCAACCTTGGGTCTGTTCCTGTCATTGCTCGTGATTCTGGGCACACGGACCACCCTGGGCGAAGAAGCCTTCGCTGATTGGGGCTGGCGTGTTCCGTTCATCGTGTCGATTCTCCTGCTGGCTGTGTCCGTGTGGATTCGTCTGTCGATGAATGAATCACCTGCCTTCAAGAAGATGAAAGAAGAAGGCAAAACCTCCAAGGCACCATTGACCGAGTCTTTCGGCCAGTGGAAAAACCTGAAGATCGTGATCCTTGCCCTGTTTGGTCTGGTGGCTGGTCAGGCGGTGGTGTGGTATTCCGGTCAGTTCTACGCACTGTTCTTCCTCACCTCCGTGTTGAAGGTCGATGCTGCAACCGCCAACATTCTGGTGGCTGTGTCGCTGATCATCGGTACCCCGTTCTTCGTGGTCTTCGGTACCCTGTCCGACAAGATTGGCCGCAAGCCCATCATTCTGGCGGGTATGCTGCTGGCCTGTTTGACCTACTTCCCTCTGTTCAATGCCCTGACGCAAGCGGCCAACCCAGCGCTGGCTGAAGCCCAGGCCAAGAACAAGATTGTGGTCACCGCAGCACCCGGCGATTGCTCCTTCCAGGGCAACCCCGTGGCACGCGAAATTGACTTCAAGAAGTCTTGCGACATCGCCAAGCGTTTCCTGGCCCAAAACTCGGTGTCCTATGAAAACGTGACCACACCCGGTTATGGTCCTGCAACGGTTCAGATCGGCCCCATCACAGTGACCGCACCGGTGGGTACCGTGGTGAACAGCAAGTTTGATGACGCCTCCAAGGCCGCCATCGACGCGTTCAAGAAGGAAGTGGGTGCCGCACTGAAAGCCGAAGGCTATCCAGCCAAGGCTGACCCTGCCAAGGTGGACAAGGTCAAAATCGTGATCATCCTGACCATTCTGGTGATCTACGTGACCATGGTGTACGGCCCCATTGCCGCGATGCTGGTGGAAATGTTCCCAACCCGCATCCGTTACACCTCCATGAGCTTGCCTTACCACATCGGTAATGGCTGGTTTGGTGGCCTGATGCCCACGATCGCCTTCGCGATGGTGGCCCAGAACGGCAACATGTACTACGGTTTGTGGTACCCAATCGTGATTGCAGCAGCCACCTTCGTGATCGGTCTGCTGTTTGTTCGCGAAACCAAAGACGTCGACATCTTCGAAAACGACTGATGGTCTGACTGTTTGCCGATGCAGTCCTGTGCTGCGTCGGCATTCAACAAAGCGGCTTCCAAGTTGCAGTACTGGATTTGGAGGCTGTTTTTTTGAATGTCTTTTAAAAAAACAGGAGCAACACCATGTGGAAAATTATTGTTGGATTCATCATTTTTGCGGCCATTTCAATGTTCGTGATCATCAAGGGCGGTGACAGCCTCGACATGAGCGGTGAGAAGCATGACACCGGCTCACATTCTGAGCCTGCAGCGCCGGCTGCGGCCGAAGCGCCTGCGGCAGCGCCAGCTGCTCCGGCTGCTGATCAAGCAGCGCCTGTGGCACCTGCAGCTGCACCAGCTGAAGCGCCGAAGCAGTGAGTCGTGTTGGCCTGCGCTGAGGGTTGGTCCTGCACGGTCACACCCCTTGGCGACGGCCAATCTGTGGTTCAAAACCTGGGCCTCGCGATCGCTGAGGTCGACCCTCCAAAAAACACGGTCGGGAATCGACCTCTGAACTGACCGTTGGTCAGTTCACCGCGCCTGCTTGTCACGGTTTTGCAGATTGTCCTGACTGTCGCTGCAGGGGAGGTGAACCGCGCAGGCCGCCAACCGACTCGGTGCCAAGCCCCAAGCAATACCGGCTTGCCCGGCGCCGAACAGTCAGCCCCCCGATCGGTTTGACCCGCACAGCATTCGAACACACGGACCGAGATGTTTGAGCCACGCAGTGGCGAGTTATCGGTCCGGTTCGAAGGCGCGGGGCAACCTTTGCCTTCGGGGGGCGTTCGGCACGGGCTACCGGTGTTGCTGGGGGCTAAGCAAAACAGGCACGGGCTCACCAAGTCTTGAACACATCCAACCCGTCATACACGTCCTCTTTCACTTCCAGCAACTGCTCAAACGGCAAGGCCGCCTTGATGAGCATCACCGAGCAAGACGCATACATGGCCACTTTGATGGGCACCGTGCGCATCAATCGCTGCATTTGCAATCCATGCGTGGCAGCCCCCATGATGATAAGGTTGACATGGTTGCCGGCTGCGTAGCTCAACAGTGCTTCGGCCACATCGTTGGCCTCCAGCACATGGAATGAAATGTGGTGCGCATCCAGGGTCAGGGGTTGAGCCCACTGTTTGAGCAGGTTCAAATGGTGGCGTTGGATCTCCGATTCGCTTTGGTTCGAGCTGCCACTGAGCAAGCCTTGCCGAATCACGGTCACCACGGCCAAGCGTGCGCCTGGCCGCAAGCCCATGCTCCGCTGCACAGCCTCCCGCAGGGAATACAGCGTTGCATCGGTCACGTCTTTGTTCGGAACAGCCACCATCACGATGGGTACATCGGCAATCTGCCGCTCGGGCAGGGGGCTGGGGTGGTACTGCATACCAGCGGCGCGCAACCAGCGCTTGAAATGCACCCAGAAGGATGTCCGCACCAGGCGTTGTCCGCGTTCGGTGATGCGCACCTGCACCGGGTTGTTGAGTTCAAAGGCCAGGTGGGCTGCGGACGGGTAGCGCCGCACGGCTTCGGGTTCCAGGCATTTCAGCACCACTTCCTGAAACCACTCGGGCAAGTCGGCCCGCCGTACCCGGGGTGGCACCGGGTTCATCCACAGTCGCTGGCGCAAGCCACCTTGGGTGCTGGGTGCGCCAAAGGGCAAACGCCCCGTGGCCAACTGGTACAACATGACCCCAATGGCAAACACATCGCTGCGCGGGTCGCCCCGCACGCCGACCACTTGCTCAGGTGCAATCCAGGCTGGCGAACCCACCGCCTTGCGCAGTTCTTCGGCCATCAGGTCCGGGTAGTGGGCATGCCAGGACAGCCCAAAGTCCAGCAGCACCGCCTGGCTGAAGTCAATGTCGCCCTGCGCTGTTTTGCGGAACAGCACATTGGCCGGCTTCAAGTCCAGATGGCACACATTCTGTTTGTGCAGGCTGTGGGCCGCACGGGCCATGGCTGAGCCCATCGTGGCGATGGTT
Organism: Limnobacter sp.; assembly: GCF_036405155.1. Lineage (GTDB taxonomy): Bacteria > Pseudomonadota > Gammaproteobacteria > Burkholderiales > Burkholderiaceae_B > Limnobacter. The sequence goes on from NZ_DASWYD010000007.1 coordinate 301,757, forward strand.
TCCGGGCTCAGGGTTTGAGCCTCGTCCATGATGTGTTCCAGCGTCACGCCCGGAATGTATTCCATCACCAGGTAGGGCAGGCTGTCCAGGTCGCCAGCCGCCACAAATCGGGGCACATGCGGGCCAGACACTGCAGGCAAAATTTGCCGTTCAATTTCAAAGCCGATGATGTTTTCCCCGCCATCGCCTTCGCGCATGCGGGGAATTTTCATGATCATGTCAAAACCGGGGTTTTTGCTGTTGTGGCCCAGGTCCAGGTCGTATTCAACCCGATAGATGTAGGCCATGCCACCGGTGTGCAGGCACTCGTGCACCACAAATCCGTCGAGTTTTTGACCCTCGACGAGGCGTGTCATCTGCCGATTTCCAGCCGGTGTGCCATCTGCTCAGGCAAACCTTGCAAGCGGATGGCTTCCGCGGCCGACTGCGTGTCGTAAGTCACCCGGTTGAAGCACAGGGTTTGCAACACATCGTCGTACAGCGCATACATGCTGCGTGCATCGCCATCGCGGGGTTGGCCGGTGGAGCCCACTGTGGCCACCATGGGGCGCCGGGTTGGCACCGGAATGTGCACGCCCGGTACCGGGTCGAAACGCATCATGTGACGGCCTGCACCCGTGTAAAACAGGGCTTGGTGGTGCACATGGCCCACAAACACATGCGCAGCGCCAAAGTCGCGCTGAGCGGCTTCCATGCATTGCTGGGCCTTCAATTCGTTGTCGACATAGTCCCAACGCTCGGGTTTGTTGGCGCTGGCATGCACAAACAGCGCCTTGCCATGCACCACCGTCATGGGGCGGGTGGCCAAAAACTCCCGTTGTTCGAGGTTCAGTTGGTCGTGCGTCCAGGTTGCACTGGAAGAGCCCATGTCGTTCAAGGCTGGCGGTGGGTTGACTGCCATGTCATCGTGGTTGCCCTTGATGATCCAGGCGCCTTCTTCCCACAGGGCCATCACCGCATCAACCACACCAGCCGGGTCACCGCCATACCCCACCAGGTCGCCCAGCACCACAAATTGTTGGGCACCATTGTCACGCGCGTGGGCAATGCAGGCCTTCAGGGCATGGAGGTTGCTGTGGATGTCCGACAGCAGGGCGATTTTCATTGTCTCTCTCGTGTTGGGTAAATCTTGTTATAAAACAATGATATCCCAAGCACGCTAACGGCAGCCTTACAGGCTTTGAAAATCGCCTAGATCTGGATGCGGGTACCCAGTTCCACCACGGCACCATCGGGCAGCTTGAAGAAGGCCGACACGTTGCCGGCATTGCGGCTCATGGCAGCAAACAGCTTTTCACGCCACAAGGCCATGCCTTGGCCGGGTGTGGCCACCACACTTTCACGGCTGAGGAAATACGAGGCCTCAAAAGGCTCAATGTGCAAGCCAAAGGCTTCGCAGCTTTTCAGCGCGTCGGGCACATTGGGTTGCTCCATGAAGCCAAAGCGCAAACGCACCCGCCAAAACAGTTTGGACACTTGTTCGACCACTGCACGGTCGGCTTCTGCAATCCAGGGCAGTTCGCAAAACTCAACCGTCAGCAGCACATTTTTTTCGTGGATGACCTGGTTGTGCTTCATGTTGTGCAGGAAAGCCTGCGGCACGGTGTCGGGGTTGGCCACCGGGTAAATGGCGGTGCGCTGGGCGATGTGCACATCGGACTCATGAATGTGCTGGATGAACTCCTCCAGCACGATGCCGTCGTCCTTGATCTTGCTGACCAGCAGACTGCGGCCTCGTTTCCAGGTCACCATGACCATGAACAGGGTGGCGCCCATCACGATGGGGAACCAGCCGCCGTCGAAAAACTTGATGGCACAACTGGTCACCAGGAAAATGTCCAGCGTGATGAAGAAGCCTGTTGCGCCAAAGGCAATCCAGGGCGACATTTTCCAGCCGTTGCGCACCACGAAGAAGGTGAGGAAGGTGGTAATCAGCATGGTCAATGTGACGGCAATGCCATAGGCCGAGGCCAGCGCGGACGAGCTTTTGAAGCCCACAATCGCCAGAATGACCGCCATCATGAGCGCCCAGTTGACCGAGGGCATGTAGATTTGGCCACGCTCGGCGGCCGATGTGTAGCGAATTTCCATGCGCGGCAAGTAACCCAGCAAGATGGCCTGCCGTGTCATGGAGTAGGCGCCTGAAATCACGGCTTGCGACGCAATGATGGCGGCCATGGTGGCCAGCACAATCATGGGAATCACCATGTACTCGGGGAACAGTTTGAAGAACGGGTTTTCAATGGCGCGGGGGTCGCGCATCAGCAAGGCACCCTGACCCAGATAATTCAATGCCAGTGCCGGGAACACCAAGCCAATCCAGGCCACGCGAATGGGTTTTTTACCGAAGTGGCCCATGTCGGCATACAGGGCTTCGGCGCCTGTTAACGCCAGCACCACCGAACCCACCGCAGCCAACACATGGAAGCCGCGCGCAAACATGAATTCAATGGCCAGCAATGGGTTCAAGGCCTGCAGCACTTCGGGTGTGCGAATGACTTGCAGTGCACCCGCCACGCCCAGTGTGATGAACCACAGCACGATGATGGGGCCAAACAATTTGCCGATTTTCTGTGTGCCCCATTGCTGCACGAAGAACAATCCGAGAATGACCACCAATGACAACGGGACGATGGCCACGCTGAGGTCGGGGTTGAGCACGGTGAGGCCTTCCATGGCACCAATCACCGAAATCGCCGGGGTGATCACGCTATCGCCATAAAACATGGTGGCACCAAAGATGCCCAGTACCAACAGGGTGTTGCGCAGTTTGACCCGCCGCCGCACGGCATTGGAAGCCAGGGCAGTCAGGGCCAGGCTACCGCCTTCGCCTTCGTTGTCGGCCCGCAAAATCAGGATGACGTACTTGAGTGTCACGATCAGGATGAGCGCCCAGAAAATGGTGGACACTGCACCCAGAATATTTTGGTCAATCAGTGCAAGGCCGGTGTGGTCGGCAAATACTTCCTTCACGGTGTACAGCGGGCTGGTGCCAATGTCGCCGTACACAATGCCGATGGCAGCCAGGGTGAGGGCGGCCAGGCCTTGTTTGTGCGCTTGATGGCCCGCGTGGGTTGGTGTGCTGTGCGGTGCTGCGGTGCTGGCTGGGGTGCTCATTGAACAGGGTTGGTGCTGTTGACGGGGCAAATTATTGCACTGCACACATAAGGATTGCATAAGGATGCAAGGCTCAGGTATTTTCTGAGGCCTTCAAGCGGTAGCCCACGCCAGTCTCGGTCAATATCAGGGCAGGTTCATTGGGGTTGTCTTCCAGTTTGCTGCGCAATTGCGCCATGAACAGGCGCAGGTAATGCAGGTGGTCCACATAGTCGGCGCCCCAGGCATGTTTCAGCAGCTGCCGGTGGGTCAGCACTTCACCGGCGTGACCCACCATCAGCGCCAACAGTGCATACTCCTTGGGCGTCAGGTGCACGGCCTCGCCATGTCGAAGCACCTCCCGTTTGCCCAGGTCCACCGTTAAACCCGCCTGTGCATAATCAGGTCCAGACTGGCTGGGTGCCGCAACCGCTTTGTAACGGAACAACACCCGAATTCGGGCCAACAACTCGGCAGCGCTGAAGGGTTTGACCAAATAGTCCCGGGCACCCGCATCCAGCAACTGCACCTTGCGTGCATCGTCAAAGGTGGCCGAGGTCACAATCACCGGGCATTCAATGTTTTCCCGGTTGATCCAGTCCAACAACGCATCGCCCAGGCCGTCTGGCAGGTTCAGGTCCAACAGCACCAACTCAATGGCTTGCGCGGTGCCCAGGTGCTCAAGCATGCAGGCTTGCGCCTCGCGCAGTGTTTTACAGGACTGCACCTGGTGGCCGACGTCCTCCAGCGTGCTGCGCAAGGCCTTCTGCAATTGCAGGTCGTCTTCCAGCAACAAAATTCGCAGCGCATTCATTCGGGCAATCCGTCTGGGGCATGGGTCGGGCTGGGCAAACGCCACACAAAAATGCTGCCGCCGCCGTCCCGGTTGGAAATTCGCAAGGTGCTGTGGTGTGCATCGGCCACGGCTTTGCACAGGGCCAGGCCCAGTCCAAAACCGGTTCGGTGCCGTGACACGTCCTCGGGCAAGCCCAAATCGGCTCCGCGCGCAAACAGGTCAAAGACCCGGGGTTTGATGGCATCGGGAATGCCAGGGCCTCTATCCAGCACCCGCAGCACCCGTTGGTCACCTTCCACCGCCAGTTGCAGTTCAACGGGCTGGTCGGCACCACTGTAGTTGGCTGCGTTGTCCAGCAAATTGTCCAGCGCCTGTGCCAGCAGCACGGCATTGCACTCCATCAGCAAGGGCTCTGCGGGCAACGTGACCTGCAAGGTGCGGGCTGGATAGGCCTTGCGGAACTGTTGGGCCACGGTGCCACAAATTTCCTGCAGGCTTTCCCACTGCATGGGTATGGGCGGTGAGCTCGCTTCGAGCCGGGCCAGTTGCAGGGTGTTCTCCGACATTTTTTGCAAGTGGTGAATTTCATCACTCAAGGTGACGGCCAAATGCTGTGCGTCCGCCACAGGCAGGGGCTGCTGCCGATTCCGCAACTGGCCCACCGTGGTCAGCAAGGTGGCCAGTGGTGTGCGGAAGTCATGCGCAATCGCAGCCAGCAGTGTGCTGCGCAATTGCTGGCTGCGGTGTTCCTGCTGTACGCGGTCCAGGGCATTCTGGGTGTACCAGCGTTCCAGGTCGTTGGCCAACACGGCGCACCAGCGTTTCAGTTGTCCCATCTGTTTCAGTTGTTGGTTCAGGGTCAGGCCCTGCGGGGCTGCGTAGGCCACCGACCCCCACGCCCGCCCCCCCGACTTCAAGGGCAGGTACAACAGGCTGGAGCTTTCATGCCGACCAGTCAATGGCCCCTGTTCGCTGATTTCATTGCAGGAGGCAATGAGACCCCGCAAGGCAGTTTTGTTGGGCTTGTTGATGACCACAGCCGTGTGGGCATGCAGGGCCGGGCGGTAGGGCCAGTGCGGGCTGATCAAACCATGCAAGGGGGCAATGCCCTGCTCGGCAGCCCACTGCTCCAGCACTTTGAATTTGTCCTGTGGTGTGTGTTGGCTCAGCAATTGTTCCGACAACTGCAATTGGTCTTCTGTCTCGTCGGCGACGTGGCGCTCGGCCTGCAGCAGTTCACGCAGGCGCGAGGTCAGCAGGCTGATCAATGCGCCAGAGGCAAACACCATGAGCACCAGTGCCACATCCTGTTTGTGGTGGATGTCCAGCGTGTAGCGGGGCGGCACGAACAGCCAGTTGAAAGACAGCAGCCCCGCGATGTTGAACACCAGGGTTTGTAGCGTGGTCAGGCGCAAACTGGCCAAACAACTGGCGGCCACCAAAATGCCGGTGAAGTCCCGAAAGCCGAGGTGACCATCGGCTGCAATCATGATTGCAAAGCCCAGCCCCCAGATTCCCAGGCCCCAGCGGATGGATTCCGGTGCCTGAAAAAAACCATCGCGACCAAGGCGACGGGGTGTGCGAGTGCGACTCATGCAGCATCAATCCGAGTGGGTACGGCTTTATTTAAGCATGAAGTGGGGAAATTGCGGGGCTGTGCTCTGCATTCACATTGGTTAAGCTACGGACTGAATGGGCACGGAGCAGTGGACATGGTTGAAGTCAAAGCAGTGGTGTTTGATGTGTTTGGCACCTTGGTGGACTGGCGATCGGGTGTGGCCCGTGAGGCAGCCCGCATTTTGGGTGGGCAGGGCATTGTGGCGGACTGGGGGGGCTTGGCCGATGCCTGGCGTGCGCAGTACCAGCCTGCCATGGAGCGGGTGCGCAGTGGCGACATCCCTTTTTCCAAGCTGGATGTATTGCACCGGATCAACCTGGACCATGTGCTGGGTGCGATGGACATTCCCGCCGATGAGGCCACACGGCAAGAACTGAACATGGCCTGGCACCGCCTGGATGCATGGCCCGATGTGGTGGCGGGTTTGCAAGCCTTGCGCACCAAACGGCTGATCGCGCCGTGTTCCAACGGCCACATTGCCCTGATGGTGAACCTGGCGCGCCGCAACGGGTTTGTGTGGGATGCCATTCTGGGCGCCGAGCTGGCCCGGGACTACAAACCCAAGCTGGCGGTGTATCAGCACACGGCAGCGGCTTTTGACTTAAGCCCAGAACAGGTGCTGATGGTGGCAGCGCATTCATCCGACCTGGCTGCGGCACGCCAAGCCGGTTTGAAAACCTGCTTCGTGGCCCGCCCGGCCGAGCATGGGCCTGGCAAAGGCGAGACAGTGGCCAGTGTGCCGGTGGACTGCAGCGTACAAGGCATTGATGAACTGGCCAGGCTCATGGGGTGAGCCTGCTAGCACGGACCTGTTAAATGCCTTCCCACAGCATGGCCAACACAGCCAGGGCCATGACCGCTGTGGCAATCCACCCGATAACGCGGTGGCGCCGGGTGATGGTGAATTCACCCAGCACCTTGCGGTTGGATGCCAGCAGCATCATGACCACCATGATGGGCACTGCAATCACGCCATTGACCACCGCACTCCACAGCAGGGCGCGAATGGGGTCGATGGCGGTGAAGTCGATGAGTGTGCCGCCGAGCGTGGCCACAATCAGCACCCAGTAAAAGCCTTTGGCTTCTTTAAACTGGTGATCCAGCCCTGCATTCCAGTCGAACACATCGGCAACGGCATAGGCTGCAGAACCTGCCAGCACAGGCACCGCCAGCATGCCGGTTCCAATAATGCCCAGCGCAAACAAGGTGAAGGCCATTTTGCCGGCGATGGGCTCCAGGGCAACAGCCGCCTCTCGGGTGGTTTGAATATCCACCAAACCATGCTGGTTGAACACCACCGCGGCCGAGAGCATCACGCAGAAGGCGATCAGATTGGAAAACAGCATGCCCACGCTGGTGTCCAATTTGATTCGAAACAAGTGCTCACGGGCAAACAGGGGTGATTCCAATACCTGGGCATGTTCACCCATGCGCTGTTTCATCTCGGCTTCTTGCGAGGCTTGCCAAAAAAACAGGTAAGGGCTGATGGTGGTGCCCAACACGCCCACCACCATCATCCAGAATTCAGGGCCGCCCTGTTGCAGGTGCCGAACGCTGTCCCAGGACATTTGCCACCAGTCCACCCGCAGAGTGAGCGCAACAGCCACATAACTCAGCAGCGCCAGGGTCAGGTATTTCAAGACCCGCACCATGGACTCAAAATTCAGGAACACCGGCAGTACCGCGCACAGCAAGCCAAACAGAATGGCATGGCCGTGTTCGGGGCCACCCACCATCAACTGCAGGGCTTCACCCATGGCTGCAATGTCTGCGGCGATATTCAAGGTGTTGGCAAACACCAGCATCAACACCAGCACCATGGCCACCGGTTTGGACATCACTTTCTGGATGTTGGCGGCCAGGCCACGCCCGGTTATCCAGCCGATGCGGGCACTCACCATCTGAATGCCGATCATCAAAGGTGTTGTGAGCACCAGGGTCCACAACAGGCCGCCGCCAAATTGCGCCCCGGCTTGTGAATACGTGGCCAGGCCGCTGGGGTCATCATCGGCTGCGCCGGTGATGAGGCCTGCGCCAAGGCGCTGTGTAATTTCCTGGGTACGTCGAAACAAGGTCATGGGGCGATTTCTTCAATGGCTTGATGGTTGGGCAGATCAAGCCTGAATTGTCGCCCCGCTCTATTTACCGAGTATTAAGGCACCCCATTCGATGCACCCGTTCAAAGCCAATCGGTTCAATCGCTTCGGGGTGCCTGGGTCCAGCCGGTTTTAACCAAGCCCCAGTTTTCAACAAACTGCAGGCCTTCGCCCAAGGTGTCCGGTGCACGCCGCCGCCCTGGCTGTCGGTACTCCAACAGGGTGTCTGCATCCAGCGACTCCAGCACCACATGGCGGTTGTTGTGGAGTTTCCATTCATCACCCGCTTTTAACAGATGGTCGCGGTGGTCACCGTCGCTGGTCAGCCAGATTGCGCCTCGCAGCACGCGCAAGGTGCCGTGGCTGCGAAAACTCAAGAGTGATGACAGGGACATGCGCAAGCTGCTGGATGCAATCATGGTGTTCTCCAGGTGGTGAGAAAAGTGCAACAACATGGAGTCCATCGTAGAGCCTTGGTCCGAACCGGTACAGATTCAGCCTGGTGAAATTGTGACCATCACAGTGCCTGTGAAATGCAACTGTACTGGTGTACATTGGGGGGAACTGTGACTGATGCGCGGCCAACCAAACCGGCACACTATCCCCATGCTGCTCTACGAAGACCTTGCTCACCAAATCACCGGGCTCATTCACGATGGCGTGATGCGCCCAGGGGACCGTTTGCCCTCGGTGCGCCAATTGGCGCAACAGCAAAAGCTGTCCATCAGCACCGTGATGCAGGCCCTGCGCAGTCTGGAAACCCACGGGCTGGTGGAAGCGCGTCCGCAATCCGGTTTTTATGTGCGTGGCAAAGCACAGCGCGTGGTGAACTACCAGCCGGTGAACGACATACCCGAGGCGGTGGATGTGGACCTGAGCGCCCGCCTGATGCGGGTGCTCCACCTCAACCAAACACCGGGCATTGTGCAAATGGGCTCGGCCATTCCTGCGCCAGCCCTGTTGCTGGCCCCACGCCTGAACACCTTGTACAGCCGCATTGCCCGCACCCAGCCTGGTTTGCTGGCCACTGGCAGCCACGACAACATCAGCGAGCCTGTGTTGGTGAATACGCTGGTTCGCCGCTATCTGGAGTGGGGCTGCACTGTGCGGCCCGAGCAGGTGGTAATCACCAATTCCTGCACCGAGGCGCTCATGCTGTGCCTGCGCACCGTGACTCGACAAGGCGACACGGTGGCGGTGGAGTCGCCCACGTACTATGTCATGTTGCAGTTGCTGGAGGCCATGGGTTTAAAGGCTTTGGAAATTCCCACCCATCCGGAAACCGGTGTGTCGGTGGAGGCCCTGGAGCTGGCCACGCGGGACGGGGGTGTGGCCGCCTGCCTGTTCATTCCGAATGGCAGCAACCCGCTGGGCTGCGTCATGCCCGATGCCAACAAACAGGCGGTGGCGCGCCTGCTGGCCGAGCGAAACATTCCGCTGATAGAAGACGACCTGTATGGCGACCTGTGCAACACGCCCGAGCGGCCCAGGCCCATCTACGCGTTTGACCGCAGCGGCAACACCATGCTCTGTAGTTCATTTTCCAAAACCGTGAGCCCAGCCTTGCGCATTGGGTTTGTGGCGGGCGGCAAGCGTGCGCGCCAGGTGCTGTTTCAAAAAACCGTGAACAGTGGCAAAACCAATGTGATCACCCAACGGGTGTTGGCGGCCTTGATGGACTCGCGCGGGTTTGATGCGCACTTGCGTACTTTGCGCCGCCGTTTGAATGAGCAAGTGGCGCGAATGCGGGATGCGGTCACACGGCATTTTCCGGCCGACACCCGGGTGACCAACCCGCAAGGTGGCTTCGTGTTGTGGATTGAACTGCCCGACGACATCGACACCGTGAAACTGCATGGCAAGGCCATTGAGCAGGGGATTGCCACCGTGCCTGGCCCGTTGTTTTCAGCCAGTGGCCGTTACCGCAATTTTTTGCGGCTGGCCTGTGGACAGCCTTGGGGCGAGGCCACCGACCATGCCGTGGCCCGTTTGGCCCAACTTATTCAAGCGACGCCAGCACGTTCAAGAAAAGCGTGAGCAGGGGGCGTTGGTTGGCCAAATCGGCTTTTCGATACGCCACGGACAAGGCGTAATACGCACCCGCATCCACCACCGGCAGGTAACGCACCCGGGGCAATTGAATAACGGCCAGCGGTGCAGGCAACAGGGCAACCCCCAAGCCTGCCGCCACCAAGCCAATTTGCGTGGTGGCTTCCTTCACCTCTTGCACAATGCTGGGCTCAAACCCGGCGGCCTGCCCAAGGCGGCTCAAAATGCCCGGCAAGCCGGAGCCCACGCCTTTGGGAAAGGTGATGAAGGGTTCGTCCTGCAATTCCTTGAATGCAACGCGGCGGCGTTTGGCCAACCGGTGGTGCGCATTGACCACCAGCAACAAGGGGTCTCGGCCAATTTCCTGCACCTCCAGGCCTTCTGGCACCGGCCCGCCGGAATGCCGAACCAAACCCACATCCAGCAGGTTGTTGCCCAAAGCCTCAAATTGCTCATTGGTGAACATTTCCGACAACTGCCATTCCACCGCCGGGGCCTTTTGACGAAAGGCAAACAACAACTGCGGCATGATGGAACTGTAGGGCAGCGACGAAGCAAACCCCATGCGGATGAGGCCCTGCTGGCCCTGTGCAAATTTTCGGGCTTCCACACTGGCGGTGTGCACTTCCGCCAAAATGCCCCGGGCACGCAGCAAGAATTGCTGCCCGGCATCGGTCAACTCCACCTTGCGTTTGGTCCGGGTAAACAGCTTCACGCCCAGTTCCTCTTCCAGGTCCATGATCTGCATGGACAGCGGTGGTTGCCCGATGTGCAGCCGCTCGGCAGCCGCCGTGAAGTTCAACTCCTCGGCCACCGCCACGAAATAACGCAAGTGTCGCAGTTCCAATTAATATTCTGCATATATAAAAAACACCCTAAAAATATATTGGACTGGTGTTTTTTGCGCAACTAGACTTGTGTTTGTTGAGGCAAACACCGCAGGCACGCATGTCCAGCATTTACACTGCACCCGCTTACCTGGAAGCGGGCACCAACGAATACAAACAGGCCAACCTGGCCATGTTTCTGGGTGGTTTTGCCACGTTTTCGCTGTTGTACGGGCCTCAAACCCTGCTGCCGCTGTTTGCCCAAACCTTTCACGTGTCACCCGCCGGTGCCAGCCTCACATTGAGTGCCGGCACGGCTGCCTTGGCACTCATGTTGATTCCGTTCAGCCTCCTTTCTGATCGGTATGGCCGAAGCCTGTTGATGAAGTGCTCCTTATTCGGATCGGCCTTTTTTACATTGCTGGTGCCCTTGGTGGACAGCTTCTCCCACTTTCTGGTGCTGCGTGTGTTGCTGGGCATCGCGATTGCTGGTCTGCCCGCCACAGCCATGGCGTACCTGGGCGAGGAAATTGCCCCGAGTGCCCGGGGGCGTGCCATGGGCTTGTACATTGCAGGCAATGCGTTTGGCGGCATGAGCGGCCGCTTCATCATTTCCTGGCTGACGTCGATGGGTGGCTGGCACATGGCTTTTTTGTGTTCGGGCTTGTTGGGCATGGCTGCCGCCATCCTGTTTTACCGCAGCGTGCCGGACTCCCGCCATTTCCGGGCTCGCGCCGTGAGCCTGTCCGTGTTGTGGCAAGACGCCCGCGCCTTGTTTGCAGACGCGGCGTTACCAAAAATTTATGCCGTGTCCTTCATGTTGATGGGCGTGTTCGTGGCGCTGTACAACTACCTGGGTTTTCGACTGGAGGCCTCGCCCTATGGGCTAAGCCACACGCAGGTGAGCGCCATCTTTTTGTTGTACGCCTTGGGCACGCTGTCGTCGGCCACAGCCGGGCGGTGGGTCGACAAAATTGGCCGCCGCAATGTGCTGTGGCGCATGGTGGTGTTGATGATTGCCGGTTTGGCGCTCACGCAGTTTGCCTGGCTGCCGCTGATTGTGGCGGGCGTGGCCCTGTTCACCATGGGGTTTTTTGGCACGCACTCCACAGCCAGCGGCTGGGCCGGTGAGCGAGCCCGCGAGCGCCGTGCGCTCAGCTCGGCGGTGTACCTCACGGCGTATTACCTGGGTGGCAGTTTGTTGGGGTCAGGTGCCGGCTTGGCCTGGGGCTTTGGTCAATGGCGCGGGGTGAGTGCAACCCTGCTGCTGGCCTTGTTGGCCGTGCTGGGTTGCGCCTTGCTGCTGAAAAAAATCACGCCGCTGTCCTCAACCATGCCGTTATCGCGCTAGGGTTTACCCGGTTGCAAATGCTTATCGCGCTTACTTTTTTGTTGTAGACATCCAGCAGTCACGTCATTGGCGTACACTGAGCGCTCCCGTTGTTTAGGAGACCCATTCATGAAGCACTCTGTATCTGCACTCGTGGCCAGCCTGGCCCTGGCTTTGGGTGGCTTGGCTGCCACAGCACCCGCCATGGCAGCTGCGCCCATGGTGAAAACACAGGCCCCCGGCTACTACCGCATCTTGCTGGGTGACTTTGAAGTCACCGCCCTGTCGGACGGCACCGTCAAATTGCCTGTGACCAAGCTGTTGCACCAAGACGAAAAGAAAACCAGCAAAGCGCTGAAGGACAGCTTTTTGGGCAATGAAGTGGACACCTCCGTGAATGCCTACCTCGTGAACACTGGCAGCAAGCTGGTGTTGATTGACACGGGTGCGGCTGGCCTGTTTGGCCCCACGCTGGGCAATGTGATGGCCAACCTGAAAGCGGCTGGTTACAAGCCCGAACAGGTGGACGAGATTGTGATCACCCACATGCACCCGGACCACGTGGGGGGCCTGGTGGCCGATGGCAAGGTGGCCTTCCCCAATGCCACATTGCGCATTGACAAAAAAGACACCGACTACTGGCTGAGCAAAGCCAACATGGACACAGCACCTGAGGACAAGAAAGGCTTCTTCCAGGGTGCCATGGCCTCGGTCAACCCCTACGTGGAAGCCGGCAAGCTGAAAACCTTTGAAGGCAACACCGAGATTGTGCCGGGCGTGAAGGCGATTGCCAGCTACGGCCACACACCGGGCCACACCGTGTACGAAGTGGACAGCAAAGGCCAGAAGCTGATGCTGTGGGGTGACCTCATGCACGTTGCGTCGGTTCAGTTCAGCCACCCTGAAGTGACGATTGGGTTCGACAGTGACAGCAAGGCCGCTCGCAAGGAGCGTGAAAAGGCCTTCGCCGATGCCGCCAAAAATGGCTATCTGGTGGGTGCCAGCCACTTGTCATTCCCGGGTGTGGGCCACTTGGTGAAAAACGGCAAGGGCTACACCTTCCTGCCCATCAACTACCAGGGTTTGAAGTAATTCAAGCCTTGATGTAAACCTTGAAAGCGCCCCCTCGGGGGCGTTTTTTGTTGAACGTGTTTGCGCTGAGGTGCTGTGGTCATGTCCCCCAAACTGCTGCCTGTGCTGTTGCTCATCATTTCAAATGTGTTCATGACCTTTGCCTGGTATGGTCATTTGAAGTTTGGTGAAAAGCCGTTGTACGTGGTCATTCTGGTGAGTTGGCTGATTGCGCTCATTGAATACTGCTTTGCCATCCCGGCCAACCGAATTGGCCACACGGTGTATAGCACTGCAGAACTTAAAACCATGCAGGAGGTCATCACCCTGGCGGTGTTTGCAGTGTTCTCGGTGGTGTATTTGGGCGAGCAGCTCACACTGAACCACGCAGTGGGCTTTGCCTTTATTGGCTTGGGTGCTTTTTTCATTTTCAAGGGCCCGTTGTAGGCCTTTGGTCTGGTGGTGCACCCCAGCCGCTCAAACTGCGTTAACCTAGCTTTGCCTGTTGCAGTGTGAGGTGCGGTATGCCGTCGTTTTTGGCCTTGTGTGCGTTTGTCCTGATGGTGTTTGGTGGTTATGGCGCTGTCAACCAACCCGTGCAGGAGCCCGCCTGGCCGGATGTCATTCCCGGCTTTGCCTTTTCCCCCTACCAAAAAGACCAAAACCCGCAAAACAATGTGTTGCCCACGCAGGCCGACATCATTCGTGATTTGGCCCGCTTGCAGGGCAAAACCCGCGCCATCCGAACTTACACAGTAGACGGCGTGTTTGGTGACATACCTGAGCTTGCCAAAACCTATGACATCAACGTCGCCCTGGGCGCCTGGATTGGACCCGATGCAGTCAGCAATGCCCAGGAGGTTGATCGTTTGGTGGCCATCTCGCGGTCTGCCCCGCACAACATTGTTCGCATGCTGGTGGGCAACGAGGCCCTGTTGCGCGCCGATGTCACCGTGAATCAACTCACCGCGTATCTGGACGCAGTGCGGGCATCGACCGACATCCCGGTGAGCACTGCGGAACCCTGGCACATCTGGTTACAAAACCCCGAGCTGGCTGACCATGTGGATTACATTGCTGTTCACCTCTTGCCATTTTGGGAGGGCGTGGACATGGACCACGCGGTGGACTACGCGTTCAACACCCTGCACCAGGTTCAAACCCGCTTTCCAGGCAAGCGGGTGGTGGTCTCTGAAGTGGGTTGGCCCAGCCAAGGCCGCACCATTCAGCAAGCGGTGGCCTCGCAGGCCAACCAGGCCATTTTTTTGCGGCGTTTCATTCACCGTGCCCAGGCCGAGGGCGTGGTGTTTTATGTGATGGAAGCATTTGACCAGCCCTGGAAGCGAACGATTGAAGGCGCAGTGGGTGCCCATTGGGGTGTGTACGATGCAGACCGCAACCCCAAGTTTGAAATGCGCAACCCCATCATCGCCGTGCCGCACTGGAAAATGCTGGCCGGTGTGTCGGTCGGTCTGGCCCTGTTCATCACGGTGTTTTTGTTGGCCGATGGCCGGTCTTTGACCACTGCAGGCCGTGCATTCCTCATGTTCAACGCCTTTTCCGCTTCCACGCTCGTGGTGTACATCCTGTATTCGTTTTCGCAGCAATACCACACGTGGCTCAGTGTGGCTGTGTCGGTGCTCATGTTGCTGGGTGTGTTGGGCATTGTGGTGGTGGTGCTGGCCGAAGCCCATGAATGGGCTGAAGCACTCTGGGTGGCTGGCCGCAAGCGGTTGCTGGCCAAGCCATTGCCACGCCAAGGCGCGCAGGCGTTGGCCACCTTGCCGTTTGTGTCCATTCATGTGCCCGCGTATGAAGAGCCTCCCGAACTGCTGAAAGCCACACTGAATGCCCTGGCCCGGCTGGATTATCCACACTTTGAAGTGCTGGTGATTGACAACAACACCCGCGACGAGGCCACCTGGAAACCGGTTCAGGCGCATTGCATGAGCCTGGACAGTTCAAGCCGTCGATTTCGCTTTTTTCATGTCAGCCCCTTGGCAGGGTACAAGGCGGGTGCCTTGAACGTGGCGCTGGCAAACACCGATGCCCGGGCCGATGTGGTGGCGGTCATCGATGCCGATTATCAAGTGGCCCCCAACTGGTTGCGGGATTTGGTGCCTGCGTTTTCCAAACCCTCGATTGCGATCGTGCAAGCCCCGCAGGACTATCGGGATGCTGGCGACAGTGCTTTCAAGGCGTTGTGCCACGCAGAGTACAAAGGCTTTTTCCACGTGGGCATGGTGACCCGAAATGAACGCAATGCGATTATTCAGCATGGCACCATGACCTTGGTGCGGCGTGCTGTGCTGCAAGAGTTGGGTGGGTGGGGCACCAGCACCGTGACGGAAGACGCCGAGCTGGGGCTGCGCATTTTTGAAGCAGGGCATGAGGCTACGTACATTGACCACAGTTATGGCCAAGGCCTGATGCCGGATACATTTCTGGATTACAAAAAACAGCGCCACCGGTGGGCCTATGGGGCCATGCAGATTTTGCGTGAGCATGCTGCGGCCTTGTTGGGCTTTAAACGCACCGGGCTCACGGTGGGCCAGCGGTACCACTTTTTGGCCGGTTGGTTGCCTTGGATGGCCGATGGCCTGAACCTGCTGTTCACGGGCCTGGCGATGGTGTGGTCTGTGCTGATGCTGATCAACCCCTTGATGTTTAATGCGCCGCCATTGCTCATCAGCACCGTGCCTTTGCTGTTTTTTGTGTTCAAGCTGGTCAAGTTGCTCACCCTGTACACCACGCGGGTTGGCACCAGTTTGGGCCAGGCCATGGCCGCCACCCTGGCTGGCCTGGCACTCAGTTACACCATTGGGCATGCCACCTTGAGCGGTCTGGTGTTGGGGCGTGCCATTCCATTTGCCCGCACACCCAAGACGGGCTTGCGTGCCCGCTGGCGGCAGGCTTTGGCCGCTGCGCGGGGTGAATCCATCTGTGCCGCTGCATTGTTGTGTCTTCAAACCCTGCTGGTGCTTCGGTTGGGTGTGGATGTTCAGGAAAACCTGGCCTGGCTGGCTGTGCTGTTGTTGCAAAGCCTGCCTTGTGTGGCTGCGGTGGTGGTGTCGCTGATCAGTGCCGGCACAGAATGTCCAGCGGACAAAAAGGCGGAATCACTTGTTTAAAAAAAGCGCAGTTCAATTGCTTGGCGCGGTGTTGTTGCTCAATGCGCTAATTGGCTTTGAAGCAGTGTGGCCCACCGTGTGGGTCAAGCCCACCCTGAAATTGGGGCCCGACTTGTTGGTCCTCATGCTGCTCATGGCCGCGTGGACGGTGTGGCGTGGTCGCCTGGGGCAACGCGTGTTGTCGGTGCTGTCTGGCTTTTACCTGCTGCTGGTGGTGGGGCACTACGCCGACATGGTGGTGCCCAACCTGCTGGGGCGTCCTATTAACCTGTATTGGGACTTGCCGCAGTTGCCCCGTTTTGTGTGGGTGAGTGCCAAAGGCTTGCCCTGGTGGATGAGCGTACTGGCCGCTGTGGCCTTGGTGGTGTTTGTGCTCGCTGTGTACCGGGCCATTCATTGGGGGTTTTCGGCTTTGGCCGATGGCCTGTGGACATACCGGCAAACGGTGCGCCTGTGGGTGTTTGTTCTGCCGCTGTCGGCAGTGGCTTGTGCCAACTATGCGGGTGTTGAATCCACTTGGCAGGTGGTGTGCAAGCCGGTGGTGCCCACTTACTGGAAGGAAGCGGTGCGCCTGTGGGATGCCTTTTCGCCCACAGGGGCGGCCAGTCTGTTGCCCGCCAGCACCGTGGTGGATGTCGCCATGGCCCAGCCACCGGGCACCGTGTTGACGGGTTTGAAGCAACGCGATGTCATGCTCATGTTGCTGGAAACCTATGGGGCCATGCTCTATGATCAGCCTGATGCCAACGCTGCAGTGGCAGGCTCACGGCGTGAGCTTGAAAGAGCGATTGAACAACATGGCCGACATGTGGTGTCCGCTTTTTACACGTCACCCACCGTGGGCGGTGCCAGCGACCTGGCCCACATGTCCGTGTTGTCCGGTATCGACCTCAACCTGCACCAGCCTCGCAAGTTTGACGTGCTCATGACCACCGAGCGACCCACGCTGTTGCAAGTGTTTCAACGGGAGGGTTACGAGGTGGTGGGCTTGTACCACTCGGTGTTTTGGGATTGGGTGGAGCGCAGTTTTTATCGTTTTGACCGCTACATCAGCGGGCCAGACCTGCAGTACACCGGGCCAGCCTTTGGCTTTTGGAAAATTCCCGACCAGTACGCCTTGGCAAAATACGCAGCGCAATACCCGGTCAAACCTGGGGATAAACCGCGCTTGACAGTGTTTCCCACCATTTCCACGCATTTTCCGTTTTATCAGGTACCGCCCTACCAGCCCGACTGGAAAAGGGTGCTGAGCGACACGCCTTTTGACCCGGTGGCTGCTGCTCGCGCACAGGCCGAGCAAGTGAACTGGGCCAACATGCGGCCAGACTACCTGCGCACCATCAACTACTGCCACCAGTGGTTGGCCGGGTATTTTGAGCAGCCTGAGCAACGCGACACGGTGTATGTGATGTTGGGTGACCATCAGCCCACTGGCAGCGTGACCGGGCCGGACGCTTCGTGGGATGTGCCGGTGTTTGTTGTCGCCAGCGACCCAGCCCTGCTGAACCGTTTCAAACAGTTGGGGTTTTCAGAGGGGCTGACTCCAGCCCAACGCAAGCCACTGGGTGGCCTGCACGACCTCACTGCGACGCTGTTGAAGGCCTTCGGGCCAGAATCCATCCAGCCCTGACAGCGAGCTCACTCAGCGCATTGAACAATGGCCGTTTTTAGATCGGGTTGAATTTTAAACAGCCGGTCCATTTTGGTCAGTTGAAACAGTGTGACCACCGGTTTGCTGAGGTTGCACAGCACCATCCGGCATTGCTGACTGTTCATGTTTTTCAGCAGCATCACAATGCCCGCCAGGCCACCACTGTCCACCAGCTGTGTGGCTGTCAGGTCCAAAACAAACCGCTTGTGGTGCGGCATCAATTCTTGCAGCGTTTCGCGAATGTGACCGGCGGTTTTGGCGTCCACCACCCGTGCTTCCAGGTGCACCACCTGCACATCGTCCTGCTCTTCAATGGTCATCATAGGCAACCCGTTTGAAATATCCAGTAAAAAAATCCAAAACCGCTGTCAGCCAGTATCAGCAACAATATGCACTTTCGAATTTATTCGAAATTTGACAATTGTTTATATTGATTTTCTGACCCAAGTCGTTATAGCGTTATACAGCAGCACCTGTGGTTCAGATGTAAACAACGATTAATTCCAAATATTAGACAGGGCTACGACAGGGTGGTAAACAAATTTTTACGCGTTTTTTACGCGGTTATTGCGGCTTACTGTTTGGTGACGGTTTCGCACGCGGCGCCATTGGCAAGCGATGCCCCACCCCAAACCATGCGGTGGGAGCTTCGGCTGGATGACCTCCGTCTGGACCGGGCCTTGGCGCGCTGGGCAAAACAGGCTGGCTATTCATTTCGTTGGGATGCCGACCGGTATTTGTTGATTGGTGCCCCCTCGGTGTTTGACGGTAATTTTACGGACGCCATTGAGCAAGTGCTGGAAACGCCGGGCATTGCCAATTCCGAGTACCCGTTGGAAGCCTGCGTGTATGCAAACAACCCGCCCTTGCTGCGCATCACGCGCTTGGGCGACCAGGCGAGGGAATGCCAATGAAGCCCCTCAGCCCAGTGACCAGTGTTTGCGCAGCAATCTTGTTGTTGCAGGGGTGTACCACCCCAACGGCCCAAAAAATAACGGATTTCAAACGCAGCCAGGCCGTTGAAAAGCGTGACGCTGTGGTGCGCAGCCTGCCGGGCGACAGCCAGGTGCGCGGCGGCGCCGACTTTGCCGAGGCATCGGCCAAAAAGCAGAGCAAACCCACGGTGCTGCGGTTTTCCAGTCGCAGTTGGGTGGGGGCGGCCATGCTGCCCACCAATGCGGACGACAAGCTACCCCCGGGTTTTTCGGCAGAATATGTGATGAATTTTGCCGACGGCAAAGCGCCGTTGCCCTTGTCGGTGGTGTCGGCCCGTTTGGCCCAAATGGTGGGTATTCCGGTTCGTATTCAGCAGGATGTGTACAACAACCCGGCCACCAATGGTGGCAACGGCAGCAGTGATACCAGCGCATCATCATCCAGCGGTCAAGCTGCTGCCGGTGGTTCAGCAGCAGCGGGCACGGCCAAGGCGGGCGATACAGGTTCAGCTGCCGCCATGGCCGAAGCCATGCGGGCTGTGCAGGCCTTGCCGCCGGTGGGTTCAAAACCCAGTGCCGCCAGTGCGGGCAGTGTGTCGGGTGGCGGTGCAAACCCACCTGCCAGCAGCCTGATGTTGTCGGCTGCGTCCATGAACTGGCGTGGCACCTTGATTGGTTTTCTAAACAACCTCACCGACCAGTTGGGCTTGTCTTGGGAATACCGGGACGGCGCCATTGTCATCATGCGGTTTACCACCGCCATGTACGAGGTGGCCAGTTTCCCCAACGGCTATAACTACACCATCAATTCCGGTACCACGGGTTCCACAACAGGGCAGGGCATGAGTGCCTCGTCCCAATTGAACGTGGCCGAGCAAGGTGCCATCAACAGCATGACCAGCCTGGTGTCGGTGGTGAAAAAAATGGTGGAGGGTGTGCCGGGTTCCGAGGTGATTGTCTCTGAAGGCTCTGGACGCCTGGTGGTGCGAACCAGCCGCGACGCCCAGGCCAGTGTGCGTGAGTTCATTCGTGCCGAAAACGCGAACATGCTCAAGCAGGTTCAAATCCAGATGGACATCTACTCGGTCACCACCAGCAATGCGAACGAGCTCGGTGTGGATTGGGCGGCGTTTTATCAAAGCCTGTCCGGCAATTATGGTGTGAGTTCATCCGCACCCACCACCTTGACCTCGCTGAATGCCGGTGCAATCACGGCCACCATTTTGCCCGGTGGTACCAGCGACACCAGCCGGCGCTTTGGCAATTCATCGGTGGTCATCAACGCCCTCAACCAAATTGGCAACAATGTGCAACACCGCCCCATTTCGCTGATTGCGCTGAACCGCCAGTGGGCGCGCAAAGCCCGTTTGAACACCACGGGTTATCTGTCCGAGACCAAGCCTTCCGTCGGCTCCGCCCTGGGTGGTGGCACAGGCTTGCCCGGTTTAACCACCAGTTCGATTACGACGGGCGATCAGTATGCCGTCATGCCTTTTATCCTGGAAAACAACACCGTGATGGTGAAGATGGGCTTGAGCCTGTCGGACCTGCTCGGCCTGTTTGAAGTGACCACCGGCAGTGGCGACACCCTGCAGCGGGTGCAAACACCCAACACCAGCGCCATTTCGGACCAATACACCATTGCATTGAAGCCCGGTGAGGTCATGGCCATCACCGGTTTGTCCAGAGACATTTCCAGCGGCGATGAGCGCACGCTGGGTGAGGGCATCAGCCTGGGTTTTGGGGGCTCACGCGTGGCCAGTGCGCGGCGTGAGAATTTCATCGTGTTCATTCGCGCTGTGATTTTGTAGGTTTCGCCATGAAAGACGAGACCAGCACGATCGGTCTGTATGCCAAGCGCTTGCTGGTGGCGGGTTTGTCCTGGCAGCCCGTGTTTGCGCGCAGGGTGTGGGGGCAAATGGCGGAAGTCCGCCAGAACGCACTGCTGATGGATTGCAGCTTTTACGCTGCCGTCAAGGCCGGCAAAACCATGGTCGCCGGGTTTGACAATTACGACGAGTCGCTGAGCAAAGAGGAACGCAAGGAAGCGCCCTACGCGCTGGCGGCTGTGTTGGCCCGTGCATTTGGTGACACCGACTCGCTGGTGGCCTGGCGCATTCGCGCGGGCGACCGCTTGGGCGAAGTTGCGCTGGTGGTGATCGAGCACGGTGTACCCACCATGGACGTGATCGCCACCGAAAGTGAAGTGCTGGCCATGATGGAGTATTACCAGCGCAGTCGGGAAGAAAGCCAGTTGTTTCGGGTGGTCAGCAACGACACCAAAATCTGGGTGGCGGATGTTCACATTGAGGACGATGCAGCATTCATCAAGCGGCATGTTCAGCGCAATGACAAAATCCAGACCATCCCGCTGGACTACAAAAACCTGTCGCAGCTGATTGCCCTGGTGTTTGTGGTGCTGGGCGCATGGATGGGTTACCAGTACTACAGCGACGCGTCGCAAAAGCGGGCGTTGGCCCAGCAGATCGCCTTGCAGGACAAGACGCAGGAATATGGTCAGGCACTGGAGCAAAGTTTGGGACGGGTGGGCTTGAGCAACGCCGATTATCAAACCCTGTTGCAGTCCATATACGACTTGCCGTACTTCATCAATGGCTGGGCTTTGCAAAGCATGGAGTGCAAGTACGCCGCGTGCACCATGAAATGGATGTCGGTCGGTGGGTACACCGATCAGTTGGAAGCCGCGTTTCCTGTGAAAGAGGGCTACGGTGTGTTGCTCAACAAGGCGACGCCCTCGCAAGCGGTGGTGACGCGCAATTTCAACTTGCCATTGTCAGGTCCCAAGGCATGGCGAGAGTTGGCCGTGAAAAGCGAGTTGGACAACTGGGTACTGAAGCAGCGCCAGGTGTATGAGCATTCCAAGCTCAAGATTGAGATGTTTGCCGAACCGGAAATTTGGCCCACTGGTTACGCCAACATTTCTCCAGAAGGGGCGGTGAGCCGTTATCGCTTCCGCTTCAAAGGTGGTGTTTCCATGGCGGAAGCCTTCATTCGGGCGCAGGAAAAATCGATGTATTGGGATTCTTTGTCCATGACGTTTGCTGCGGTCCGTTCTGCAGCCCCTGAAATCGAGCTGGATTTGCAGGGGGCCTACTATGCGTATTGATCGGTCCTGTTTGCTGCTGGTGTTGTGCTTGCTGGGCGGAGAGGTATTGGCTGCCGGTTCATCGGGCGGAATCAGCATTCGCGCCCTGGCCGACCGTCAACGCAAAATTGAAGAAACCGAGTTTTTGAACAAGCTCAACGGCACGCCCACGGCCAGCTCTGCGGGCGACGGAGCGCCTGCACCGGCCGATCCAGGTCAGTCAGGCATGCCGCCCATTCGCAGCCTGTTCCCATTGGTGGAAGAAGAGCCTGTGGCTGCCCGAAACACCGTGATGGCCATTTATGGACCCTTGGGTGATTTGAAGCTTGAAGTGGCCGATGGCAAAGGTGGTGTGCAAACCTATCGCCAGGGCGATGTCTGGAATGGCCACCGAATCGTGTCCCTGAGCGAGCAGGGTGTGCAGATTGAAAAAACTGGCGCTGCCAAAAGCCGCCGGACCATTCCGGTGGGGGGGCGGCCATGAATGCACCTGCGAAAGTATCGGCAAACGCATCGGTCAAAGTGGCGCCCAGCATCGCCCCCCGTGCCGACGGGCCTGTGGTCATCAATGCCTTGTCCGAGTTGCCGTTTTACACCAGTGTGTTGAGTGGGCGAACTGGGTCTCATCTGGTGCTGTTGCCCGCAGCGGTTGAGTCGCATTTGGTCATCATTGAGACCGGGATCAAGCGGGCCTTGGTGCTGTTCAATCCCGATTCCCCGGTTCCGCTGGCACCCTTCATTGCCCAGGCCCGTGGCCGTCTGATTGCCAACAAATACCAGTTGGATGGCAAGGACCAACCCTGTTCGATCAGTGTGCTGGAGCATCTGACCGAGTTGGCCCGATCCAATGAAGTGGATTTGGAAGGCCTGGAAGACAGCAATTTTTCGCAAAGCCAGGCCAAGGAAATTTTTGAATCGTGGGTGAATGCGGCTGTGCGTGAAAAAGCCACCGACATTCACGTGCGGGTCACCAACAACGTGGCCCAAGTGCACCTGCGTGTGGACGGTGACCTGGAGCCCCTGCGGGACGGGCAGAACGGCATTTACACGCCGCTGCAGGCCGAGCGGGCCATGGCCTGGGCCTACAACAACGCATCGGGCAAAGGTTCCAACAGCGAGTCCCAATTCTCGACCACCGAGAACCTGTACTGCATGATCGAGCCCCGGGAAATTGCCGGTCAACGCGTGGCCCTGCGGTACCAGAGCGTTCGGGGTTGGTCAGGCACCAAGCTGGTGTGTCGTCTGTTGTATGTGGATGTGGACAGCCCCACCCTCAGTTACGAGCAGTTGGGCTATGCGCGTTCGCAAATTCAGGAACTGAAAAACGCCTCCAACACCCCATCGGGTTTGATCATTTTTTCAGGTGTGACGGGCTCCGGTAAAACCACCTCGCTCAAGACCTTCATTGAAACCCATCCGCATTTGGAAGCGGATGCGTTTTACTCGCTGGAAGACCCGGTGGAATACCCCTTGAAGGGCGTACACCAAATTCCGATTCAGCGTGACCTGATTGACCGGCAGGCCTCCATGGCCAAGTTCTCGGAAGTGATTGCTGGCCTGATGCGCGCCGACCCCGGTTGCGTGATGATGGGGGAAATTCGCGATTCCGCCAGTGCCATGGCTGCCCAGCAAATTGTGGAAACCGGCCACATGGCCTGCGCCACGGTGCACGCGCATTTGATTTCCGGCATTGTGCCCCGCCTGACCAACGATGAAATCGGCATGAGCCGTGAGGTGCTCACCAACCCCAACATGCTGACCCTGCTGGTGTACCAGGCGCTGGTGCCCAAGCTGTGCACCAACTGCCGCATCAATGGCTCGGTGTACTCGCGGGTGTACGCCGACTCTGAGCATGTGTACGACATTTTGTCGCTGGCCGAGCAGCGGTTTGGTCTAACCCGCGACCGCTTCTTCTTCAAAAACCCGCGGGGTTGTGGCCGCTGCCGTGGACGCGGAACCTCGGGCTTGACGGTGGTGAGTGAGGTGTACAGCCCGGACACGGAGTGGCTGAAGTTGATTCGCGAGGCCAAAGATTACGACGCCATGCGCTACTTCCGCTCCAAGTCCAATGGCCAGTTTGACAGCCCGGACATGACGGGCAAAACCGTGTTTGAACATTCGCTGTACAAGGCACTGATGGGCACGGTCGACCTGCGGGTGTGCGAGCGATTCGACAGTTTTCACCGCTTTGAGGTGTTGTCGTGAACGGCATCATGGCCTTGTTCAAGTCACTCTGGACCTATGTCCAGTTGATGGATTTTCGCGGCAAGCGTGATGAGTTTTACCTGCAGTTGGCCCGCTCCATTGAGCGACGCGAGCGGCTTCGCACATTCCTGGTGGAAGAGCAGAAAATTGCCAAGTCCAAGGCCACGCGGGATTCGTCCCGCGAATTTGCCATGCGGCTCATGTTGGCCAAGTTGAGTCAGGGGCAGGACTTCAAAATCAGCCAGATTTTGAGTGAAGTCATGCCCAATGAAGACCGCCTGATGTTGTCGGCGGTAGACCAGTCCAAGGACAAACCCGAGACCCTGCGTTCGCTGGTGGTGGCCATTCAGCAGCAGAAGCAGGCGCGCAGCCTCATTTTCAAGGCCATGTTCCCCCCGTTCATCATGTTGCCCGGTGTGTTTGTGTTCAGCTATGTGCTGGCCACCCGCAGCATCCCCATCATTGCGCAAATTGCGCCGCCCGAGGTGTGGACGCCCTACAACGCGGCTGTCCGCAACTTTTCTGAATCGGTGGCCAGTCACGGCTTTCAGACCATGGGCGTGATGATTGCCCTGATCGCATTCTTCATTTATCAAATGCCACGCTGGAAAGGCAAATGGCGCGGGCGGATTGAACGCATTCCACAAGGCATCGGTTTGTTGCTGTTTCCGGTGTTTCCGATTGCCTTGCCCTTGTCGATTTACAGGGATTTTCAGGTGACCTTGTTGCTCACCTCACTGGCTGTGCTGCTCAAAAGTGGCAGCACCCTCACAGGGGCCATCGACAACCTGCGCTCCATGGCGCAACCGTGGATGCAATGGCATTTGCGGCGTGTCAGCCGCCATTTGTATGTGGCGCCCACCGAGTATGTCGAAGCGTTTGCCAACGGTTTGCTCAGCCCCAAGTTGCTGGCCCGGTTGGCCACCACCATCCGCAACGACACCCGTTTTGACCGGGTGCTGATTGAGCTCGGTACGCAGGGCGTGGCCGAAGTGCGCAAGGAAATTGAAAAAACCTCCAAGGGCATGAACACGCTCTTGATGGTGGCTTCGGCCGCCTGCGTGCTGTTTTTGTACGTGGGCCAGTTGTCGATTGCGCAAAGCATGACCGACGCACTGGACCCCGTGAACAGGATGAAGCAGTTCCGTTGATTTTTTAAAGCAGTACCGTAGTGCAGTACCGATGTTGTTTTTTTAAACCCGTGTTCAGCATGATGCGAAACACATATTTTTTAGACAGGAAGACCCCATGAACTCATACGCTTTTCGCAAACACCAGGCTGGTATCACGTTGATTGAAGTGTCCATCGGCCTCATCATTGCCGCCATCGTGGCCGCTGTGGCTTTTGTTGCATTCCAGAACAACGCACGCCGCACCAAGGTGCGTGAAAACACCACCGCCATCACTGAAATTGTGGCGGAAGCCAAGCAGAAGTTTGGTCGTACCAACCAGTACACCGCGCTGAACGGCAAGAACGACACCACCGACCCGGCTGTGATTTCCTCCACCATCCCCAAAGCGATTGCATCTGCCGGTAACACCTACGGCGTGAAGCCCATCCTGTACGGCAGCGGTATTGACGGCAAGGTTGAAACCACACCCACTGGTACCTACGCCACGCTGGCTTGGGGCGGCGTTCCTGCCGACCAGTGCTATGACCTGATCAACGCTGTGGCCCAAGCCACCAACGCCATTTATGTGGTGAACACATCGACGGTGTCCATCGGCGGTGCATCCGGCACCAGCGTGGTCAGCACCACCGGCGCCATCAACGCTGCAACAGCCACATCGGCTTGCAACGGCATCACCACCAGCGGTTCGCTGTACCTGGTGTTTGACCGCGGCTAATTCGCACTGCGTGTCGATTGCTGCCCATCCTGCCCCTTCGGCAGGGTGGGGGCGTGTTTAAACGGAGTACCGGAATTGTTCAAACGCATGCTTCAAACACAACGGGGTTTCACCCTGATTGAAATGTCACTGGGCCTGATTGTGGCTGCGGTGGTGGCTTACCTGGCCATTCGAAGCACCGTGAAGGACTACACCGTGCAGGGCGCGTATGCCCAAGCGGACCAAATCAAACAAATTCGAGATGGTTTGAGCACTTATGTTCAAATCAATGGCGCCACCATTGTCTCGGGTGGCTCTGTGGCCGGTGTGAGCAATGCGCTGGCACCCACCATAACCGAACTGCTCAACCTGCAGTTGCTGCCCAGCCAGGCCAGTACACTGGCCACGCTGAACCAAAGCCCGTTTGTGCTCAAACTCACGGTGAGCCCATCGGGTTGCTCCCTGGGCAATTGCGTGATTGACGGCTATGTATATGTGCGCGACCCTTTTCTGGCCAAAGGAGACAACCCGGCCACCGGGCAATATGATGGCACCAAGGTGGGTGCCATGATGCAGCGCCTGGGCGGCAATGGATTCGCCCGGGTAGCACCCAACGGAAACCTGGTGAGCGCTGTGGGCTCATTCAGTTTCAACAACTCCACCAATTTTGCGCACCCCACGATTACCGTAAGCGGGCAACCGTATCCTGCCGGCGTGGTTGGCATGCGAATCGATTCATTTACGCCGACAGGCTCCAGCGACTCGGGAACCGGCGGTGGTGGTTCGGGTGATTGTCCCAGTGGCTCCGTCAACAATGTGCTTGCTGCGGGGACCAACGGTAAGGGCAATGGCAATCAATGCTTTTTCAGTTACCCGGCCGTTCCTTTGGGCACCAGCACAACAGTGATGAACTCCAACAAGTCAACCACTGGCAGCCTGACGGTGATGTGTATGGCCGTGAACAATACGTCCACCATTCAGATCACCTCCCTGCTGTGTATCAAATGAGCGCGCCAATCCAGAGCCAGACCCGCCGCCATTTGCTGTTGGCGAGTTTGGTGTCGTGTGCAATGCCCGGTTTGGCTCTGGCATCTGTTCGCCCGTTGTTTCTCGATGTTCAACGCGCTGGTGAACGCTACCGCATGAACCTGCTGCAACCGGATGGATACAAAGCAGCCGCTTGGATGCTGCGGGATGTTCAGGCCGATAACATGGTCGGCCAACCCGATGCCAACTTGCTTTTGCGCTTGGCGATGCTTCAGCGCTGGGTGGCTGAGCATTACGGGTATTGTGTGTTTGACATCACGTCGGGCTTGCGCATGCCCAGCACCAATGCCCACACCGAGGGTGCAGCGCACCAGTCGCGCCACTTGCCGGGCCCTTCATTGCGGTTTCGGGCGGTGGACTTCATTCCTCGCGGTGTTGATTTAAGCAAAGTGCACACCTTGGCCTTGCACATGCCGCAAAGTGGTGTCGGGCTGTACGATGAACACCTGCACCTCGATGTGCGCCCGCAATCGGCCCGGTGGTGACATGAACGCCATTGCCAGTTCCGTCAAACAACACAAAGCCCTGGTGGTAAACGACAGCGTGCTGGAGCGCACCTGGCTGACCAAAGTATTGTCTGCAGGCGGCTACTTTGCCCAGCAGGCCAGTTGGCTGGACAATGTGGTGGGCTGGATTGAGCGTGAGCAAACCGACCTGGTGTTGTGCAGCAGCGAGGCGGACGCCGCCCAGGTGTTCAACCTGTGCAGTGCCATTCAAGCCGCCAAGTTTGATTTTTTTGTGTATGTGATGGTGTTGGGCCAGCAGGCCAGCGAGCGTTTGTGTATTCAGGCTTTGCAAGCTGGCGCTGATGAATTCATTGCCAAACCGGTGGACCGCAGTGAGCTGGCGCTTCGTTTGGGTACCGCGGCACGCATCATTGACTTGCAAAAGCGGTACTTTGCACTGCGCGCCGCCATGCCCTCGGCCATGCAAAAGCTGTCGACCGATATGCGCGCCATGGCGCAGTTTCAAACCTCGCTATTGCCACCCAAGGGGCAGGACATTCAAGGCCTGCTGTATGACCACTTCTGGTTGCCCAAGGTGTTTGTGTCGGGCGACTTGTTGCAGGTGTTGCCGCTGAATGAACAGTGGGCCGGTTTTTATGTGTTTGACGTGGTGGGCCACGGTGTACCTGCTGCGCTTCGCGCATTGGACTTGTACCGCTTGCTGTCGGCCAATCCACACGATGGCATTTTGTTGGATCAGCAGGACCTGTCGTATGTGCAGCGCGTGCGCATGCCCAACGAGGTGCTGGCCGATCTCAATGCCCGCTTTCAGATGGAAAAGGAAAGCGATGTGTATTTTTGCATCACGTATGGCGTGATGCATGTGCACACCGGCGAGGTTTTCTTCTCCTCAGCGGGTTCCCCCAGGCCCATGGTTCAACACTTGAACGGTCAGTTCTCGGTGAAAGGCGATACCGACCTGCCGATTGGCGTATCGCCAGATGGCCATTTTGTTCTTCACCAATTCAAGGTCGAAGCGGGTGAGCGGATCTTTCTGTATTCCGATGGCTTGACCCAAGTGATGGATGAGGCTGGCAATGCACTGGAACAGACTGGATTGATGGAGCTGCTGACGCGCCATGCCCAGCAGCCCTTGGGGCGGCAGGTGCAGCAGGTTCGGGAGGGCGTGGCTTACTGGACCAGTGGCAAGCCCGCCAACCGTGTGTTGGACGACGACTGCACTTTACTGGCCCTGCAGTGGAAAGAACCTGAGCAAGTGGATGCGGAGCCGACCCTTGCCGACACTCCGTCAATTGACGAAGCCAAAGGTGCAGAGGAAACCCCGGATTCCAACAACGCTAGCCACGTTGAGGATGGGGCTGAATCCGAACCAAGCGCAGAGCCTGCATTTCAGTTTGCCCGCCGGAAGGAAAACAGCCGGGTGGTGTTGTTACAGGACGCACAGGCCTCCGCTAAGCTGCCGGAGTGGTTGCGCACCTGGGGATATGATCTGACAGTCAGCCTAAGTCTGGCCGAGGTGGAAGCGCAGTTGATGAGCCTGTCGGTGACTTTCCTCCTGCTGGATGTGCAGCAGTGGAAGCCCGCCTATGCCGAGCTGATCGAACGTGCTCGCCGTTTGGGACAAAACCCCAGCCTGTATGTGCTGGTGGTCAGTAACCCATCCATTCGTACGCAGTGGATGAGCTGTCTGCAAGGCGGTGTGGACAATGTCACCACCACCGATTACTCTGCGCGTGAAATTTACACGCGACTGGCTACGGGTTTGCGCCTGGCCGACATTCACAAGCGGTTTACGTCCGACCAGGAGCAGGCCGATACCTTGCACCAAGAGGTGCAAGAGGACATGGAACGGATTGCGGCCATGCAATTGGCCAATCTGCCCGCTCAGCGACTGTATGCCCCCAAGTTGAAACTGGATTGCCTGTTTGAGCCTGTGCATTTGGTGAGCAACCAAATGATGAATGTGGTCCCTCTGAAAGATGGATCCGTGGCCTTTTTTCACTTGACCGCCCAAGGCAGCGGTTTGGTGGGCGTGGCCCGTGGTTTGACATTTTTTCGGCGTTTGACCTATGCAGTGAATGAAGACCGCTCCACTTTGTCACGCTACATGAACACCAGTTTCTCTCCTGCTGCAGTGCTGACCGAACTCAATGCCTGGGTGTATGCCGAGCGACAGCAGGATTCCCAGTTTTCCCTGTGCTATGGCGTGATCAACCCGGAAACGGGCGATGCACGCCTAAGCCACGCAGGCTACCCCATGGCCGTGGTCACTCGGGCCCGTGGGGGCCTTGAACAGTTGGGAGCTTACGGCCCGCCACTGGGGGTGAGTGCAGATGCCACCTTTCAGGACGTGTTTTTTTCGCTGGGTTCGGGCGACCGCCTGTTTCTGTTTCCTGGCACACTGAATGAACATCCCGCCATGGGCGATGACTTTGTAGAAAACAAGGATCGCTTGTTTGAGTCGTCCATCGCCGTTGACTTTACAGGGTTGCAGCAGCACCTTCACCAGGCTTTAAAGAAGCCCGCCCCTCGGCAAGCCCTTCAGGCACCTCGGGAGTGGGTTGATTTGTCCATGCTGATGTTCCAGTGGGGCGAGCATGTGCCGCTGGTGTTCAAAGCCATCAGTGTGTCCGCGCTTCGTCAAATTGAAAGTGCTTTGCAATCGATGTTGTCGGGCGAATTGCAGACCTATGACAAAGCGTGGCAGGTGGACATGCCGGTGGATGCAGACCTCATTCCCGAATTGTCAGACCGATTGGCTGAGGTGCTGCGCATGCTGGGCGTGGATGAAGACCGGGTGGCCAATATTCAGTTGTGCCTGTTTGAAATGGCCAGCAATGTGTGCCGACATTCCGGGCTGGGCAGCGGCGATACCTTGCAAGTGCAGGTGGTGCATGGGCCCAGTGGTTTGTTGTTAAAGTTGACAGACCGGGGTGTGCCCATTCCAGACGGTACTTTTGCACAGGCTGAAGTCCATGACTTTGAATTCGATGTGAACGACGATGCCGCCATACCACTGGGCGGTATGGGGCTGGCGCTGGTGCACAGCCTGACCAGCCGGTTTGAGGCCATTCGAGTGGATGACCACAACCACACCTTGATGTGGTTTTGAATGGTTGTTGTTTGACAAAAATTAACATTTAATGGCATCTGAATGTTGATTCGTGTTGTTGCAAGGTTGTGGGACTGGCAGAGGCTTGCGCATCCCTCAATGAAGCAACAGAGGTAACAACATGAAAACATTTAAAAAAACATGGGTGGCCATGGCTGCCGCAAGCGTATTGCTGGCGGGTTGTCTGGGCAGTGGGAACAGCCCTCGATCGCAGGGGGATGTGGTCATTCTGACCACCAGCAATGATTTGCTGACCTTCAACCGAACCACCCCGAACGACATCCGCACCCGCGTGACCGTGACCGGTTTGGTCAGTGGCGACAGCTTCATCGGCATGGATTTCCGACCCCGTGACCGCAAGCTGTACGCGGTGGCGCGTACCTTGCCCGGCAACGGTGGGCGCTTGTACACCATCGACACCAACACCGGGGTGGCCACTGTGGTGGCCACATTGACCGCTGCGGTGGGTTCTACATACACCACGCTGGACCCCGCTGCCACGGTGTTTGGGGTGGACTTCAACCCCCAGGCCGACGCCTTGCGTGTGATCACCAACACCGGCCAAAACCTGCGCATTGTGCTGAACGCAGGCGGTGGCAACGGGGTGGGTGCCACCTTTGAAGATGGGGACATCAACCGCACCGATGCTTCGGCAACACCCTTTGCCGACTCGGCCACGGCTTACACCAATGCTTTTGATGGCACCACATCGACACGGATGTTCAACATTGATGTACGCAACGGCAACCTGATCCAGCAGACCGTGCCCAACAACGGCACATCGGTGGTGGCTGCTCCGTTGTTTGCCGCCGCCACCACCATCCAGTCCATCGGTGAGTTTGATGTGGATGGCAGCAATAACCAAGGGTATGCCTTGATGCAGGTGGCGGGTAATCTCACCTTCTATCGAATTGCGCTGCCCGACTCCACAGCCACCTTGCCGGTGGCGGGGCCCGCTGCAACCGCAGTGGGTGTGGTGCCGGTCAGTGGCGTGGTGGGCATGAGCCTGGCCTTGCCTGCAGCACCGGAAGTGGTGGTGCTGGACGGCAGCATCGCGGGTGGCCAGCGCCTGGTCAAGTTCGGCGTACGCACGCCCAACACCGCCACCACGGTGAACATCACGGGCGTGGGCAGCGGAGAGCGTTTGCTGTCCATGGACTACCGACCCAGCAACGGCAAGTTGTATGCCCTGAGCAGTGCCGGAAAAATCTATGTCATTGATGCCAGCACCGGCGCAGCCACCCTGGGTTCAACCCTGAGCGCCGCCACCGCGATTGTGAATGGCTTGGCCGATGGCAAGCAGTACGCCATCGACTTCAATCCAGCCGCAGATGCCTTGCGCATTGTGAGTACCCCGGGTACAACCGACACCACGTCCAGCAACCTGCGGGTTCCGGGTGCCGGGTTGGAATCCACTGGCGCGACCACGACCGACACGGCATTGAGTGGCGGCACTGCGGGTTTTGCCATCACACAGGTGGCCTACACCAACAGCTTCACCGGGCCAGCCCCCGCAGCCACCCGGCTATTTGACCTGGATGCGGCCAACAACCAACTGTTGCAGCAAACCAATGCGAATGGCGGAACGTTGGCCCTCATTGGCTCCACCACGCAAACATTCAACCGTTATGGGGGCTTCAATATTGCGGGGGGTGACAATGGCATGCGTTTGGTGGCCGGACGTACGGCGTCAACAGGGGTATTCAGTTTGTTTGATGCCAGTTTGACCACCGGTGCCGTCACCGCCGCTGCTGTTGCCTCGGGCAACAGCGAGATTGGAACGGGTGCAACACAGGCCACGGATGTTCAGGCCTTGACGGTGCGGTTTTAAAACATTGCGCCTCTAGCCAGGCGCATCACTCTGGCTCAACCCTGCAGGGGTTGGGCCAGCACCCACAGTCCCACCGCAGTAAACACCACCATCAACACCAGCATCGGCAACTGGTTCAAGGCCGCTTTGCGGGTTGAACCCTCCATGCGCAGCGCCTCTGCATGGCTGAGCCACACGGCGGCGACATGCCCCACCAAAATCAGCACCACCTGGCTGGTCCAGATATTGGCCATGTCGGGCAGCCAGGGGAGGCGGCCGGTGATGGCGGTGCCAAACAGGTTCCATCCCCAGCCCAAGGGGTCGGACACCAGACCACGGATTTTCAGGCCCTGGCTGAGTAGCAAGGTGTAGTAGTGCGTCACGTGATACACCACAGTAATCGGTATCAGGCTGGGCAGGTGGCGGCGCATCATCAGGCGCATGGCGTGAGCCTTGCCAGTCATGGATTGCCCCAAACGCAAAAACAGCCAGAACAAGCCGAGATAAAAAAACGGTGAGGCCAGCAGCAGACCGAATTCCCACGCAAAAAACCATGGGCGAACCACCGGGTAGATTTTCATCGGGTGCTCGCCGAAGGCCAGTGTGAGCAAGCCCAACGGGTCTTGCCAAAACACATTGAAGTACACCTTGGTTTCTCGCAACCCGTCGAATGCGGTGGACGACAGCAGGAAAAACACGAACACAGCCTGCGCAGGGTGCCACAGGCGCAGGCGCTTCAATTGCGAAAAAGGCATCACCAAGGCCCAGCGAACTTGGCCTTGCTGGCTGGGCAAACGCCGCAGCGGGGCACAGGCTGCAAACACACGGAACAGGGCTGCCAGCGGGTCACCCCGTTGCAGCCAGCGGCGGGTGCCAAACAGGGTCATGCCTGTGCAGGTGATGACCCCATACCCCAGCAACATCCAGGCAAGTTGTCGAGGGTTGTTGTGCAAAAACAGTTCAATGCTGACCATGGCCACAAACAGCATGGTGGCGGGCCAGTGGCCCAACCAGCGCGGGTAGGGGTGTGTACCTTTCCAGTTGGGCAACATCAGTACCTGCCAGGGAAACTGCCGCGCATACCAGTTGCCCAACAGCATGGCCGTATAGGCCCCACCCAGCACAAACACAATCCAGAAGGTGGTCATGTTGATGTTGCGCATGCTGTCGCGGGTGCCCAAAAAACCGGTGAGTACACACAGCACCAGCACCGCAAGCCAGAATGCCGCCGCGCTGCGATGCAGGCGTTGAAGTGTGCTTGTGCGCACCAGCGGATGGCGCAGGGGAATGTGCGAATTCAGCAAGCGGGATTGATTCCCGCCCAAAGCCAGCAGCACAAATGACAGCACCAGGGCCAGCACCGAGCCCCAAATGTACAGCCCATAGGGCATGGGCAGTTGAACCGGTTCACCAAAGGCGTGGCCGAAGGCCACGCCGGGTGCAAGCAACAGCAGGGCTGTTGCAACCTTTTTCATCGGGGGTTTGCGCGGTAGTACACGTTCTCCCACATGCGCACATAGGCTTCGGCCGAGTTGTACAGCGCATCCAGGCCTTCCGAACCGCTTTCCAGTCGGACCTCTTCCACAAAGTCGGCCACCAGTCCGTAATGGGCCATGCCCACTTCATCGATGTGCCAAAACTTGCCACTTTCCGGAATGGTCAGCAGGTTCACTTGCATCGCTGGCAGCGATTGGTAACGCGGCCCCCAATCGGCACCGCGGAACAGGGTGAAGGGGTATTGCACCGGTTTGCTGTTGCCACCGCGTGGGCCCGGGTGGCCACCAAAGCCGTTGGCATCCGCGCCATAGCCCAGCGCAATCGGTGTGTTGGTCACACCCGCTTTTTGCCGCCAGAATTTCAGCTTCTGCAAAAATTCCTTGTGCTTGATGCCGTTGCCTTTGTACGGGTAAATCACGCCACCGTCCTTCAGCATGCGGATGGCCTGGTCGCTGGTCAAACCACCATGCGCATCATGGGACGAGGCCATGGGGTAAGCCGGTGTCTGCTTCTCCGCCAGGTCCAGCATGATGTCCTTGCTGTGGTACTCGGCGTGGTCGATGTCAATCACGAAGCCTTTTTTCATGATGGCTTTCAGCGCATACATGCCCAGGTCGGTCACCGTGCGGGCATTGCAGCGAATACCGTCCGGGTACACCGGTGCTTTGCCGCCCACCGCGTCAAACAGCAGTTTGGTCAGTGGGTCGCTGCCAGTGCCTGGCACGGCTGTTGTCATTTTGGTGCCCGGTTCACGCACGGAGGGTTCGTCTTTGGGGTAAGCACGGCACTCGGTGGTTTTCCAGAAGGCACCGGTGTCCAGGAAGTTCAGGAAGTTGATCACGTCGCCACTGAAAATACCGGCGCCGCCCAAGGCGCTGTCGATGTCGTGGAAGGGGTACACATGGCGCACACCCAAGGCCCACAGTTTTTCAATTTCGGCGTCAATCGATTGTTCGTCGCATTTCCGTTGTTCAGTGCCATCGGGCAGTATGGTCACGCCACAGTTGAACACCTGGGCCACCTCAATGCCGGGCACCACGGCCAGCTTGCCCTGGTTGGTCACTTTGCGGGCTTCGGCCGGGCTTTTCACAATCCGGAACCAACCTTGTCCCGGGCCGCCAAATTGCGCGTCCACATAGTCCTGAATGTCGTACAGGTATTTCACTTGCTTGGTTGCCACGCCCATGTCGGTGCAGTCGGCTTCGGGCTTGTTGGCATACAGTTGCCCAACGCGGCACAGTGCGGCAATGTTGGTGCCGTGGATCACCATGAGACGCAGGCCTGCACGCCAGGCCCGCTCTACCCACGCGTGGTACATCACCTGGTGGGTCAGGAAGTTGCGGCGGGGCCAGTCCACGAATGTTGGCCAGCCTTTGGTGTCATGGGTGCCGGTGGGGTTTTGCTCCAGAATGTTGTTGGCATCGCGAATGCCGTTGGGGCCGTGGAAGTCGGCGCAATCCTTCAGCGCATGGGGCACGCCAAAGCGGTGAATCACTTCACCGTACAGCACGCCACCCGCAGATGGGCCCACATCGCCCTTGAGCGACATCTCACTGGACATGCCCATGTGCGTGTGCGTGTCAGCAAAACCGATGATGGGCTGGTCTTCCCCTTTGCCCGGGTAGGGCTTGCCCACCATGCCCGTGGGCATTTCCGGGTAAGCCGTGCAGTTGTTGGCCGCCATTAACTTGAATTGGCTTTTTTCGCTGTCGGTGCCGGTCAGCACCAAGCCTTGGGTCTCGTCGAGTGCCAGCAGTTTCCCGCTTGCATCAAAAAACCGGAACACGCCTTTCTTGTCATCAAACTCGGCTTTCCAGATGGCCGCATCGGTCGGCTCGGCGCTGGCTGTGGTCGCGCTGCCCTGGGCAGTCACCATCTGCTTGTCGCGCCCATAAATCAGGTAGTTGCCCAACGAGGCCGGCCGCAGTGTGAAGCTCTCGGCTTCTGTTGCGGGGGCTGCTGTGTATCGGTTGCCGCTGGTCTTGATGTATTGACGGCTGAACACGGATTGCAAGCCGTAACACTGGTTGGCAATTGAAAACTTTGACACGGTGGGCACTTCTGCGGGTGTGACCGGCGTCGGTTGTGCACCGCCTGAGGCGGTTGGATCGTTGTTGCTTGACAAGCAGGCGCTCAACAGCAGTGCCAGACTGAGGGTCCAGATGGATTTCATGGGATCGCTCGAATAGGTTTTGGTGTTTACCTGTTACCGCAACGCATGATCAAGTGGATTTGCACCCTGTCAACTACAGGCAGGCAGTGTCCAAAACCTGACACACCCATTCAGCCATTCGTCAGAAATCGCGCTCAAGCTGAGTATCACAGTCAGCAAAACAACAATAGACAAACAGGGCAGAGGGGACAGACATGGCCGGTATTTCATGCAGGCAGGGCAGGGGTGTGCGCGCGGTGGATGTTTCATCCCACACTTTTTCGATGCGGGCTTGCATGGTGTGGTCGGCCCACAAGGGGTTGACCAGTTCAATGTAGTGGGATGCTTTCAGTGGAAATGCAAACGCATCACTCACTGTTTTAACAAGACGAAATACAGCATTGCCGCGGGGTGCGGTGCTTACATCCATGTCTTCCTCCTGGCCCTGTGAGCCGGTGTTCTAGGCCGGTTTCCCGGGTTGGCGTTTTGATGCCTTATTTGTGTCTGATGATGGCACAGGGCATGACACAGAACAATGGCTTTCTACGCTGCGGGCTGTAGGGCTCTTGCTGTAGGGTTGGATTGATGACAGAATAAAACCATATTTCCAAAATAGTCGAAACATGGAAAACAAAGACGTTGTTCAAAGCCTGGCTGCCTTGGCCCATGAAACCCGCTTGACTATATTTCGGGCGCTGGTGGTGGCTGGGCCGCAGGGCCTCAATCCCGGGGTGTTGGCCGAGCAAGCCGGCATTCCTGCGGCCACGCTGTCATTCCACTTGAAAGAGTTGAGCCATGCGGGCCTCATCAGTGCCCGCCGCGAAAGCCGA
Organism: Limnobacter sp.; assembly: GCF_036405155.1. Taxonomy (GTDB): domain Bacteria; phylum Pseudomonadota; class Gammaproteobacteria; order Burkholderiales; family Burkholderiaceae_B; genus Limnobacter. Next base: position 338,410 of record NZ_DASWYD010000007.1, read on the forward strand.
AACCTGTTTTACACCGCCAGCTTTGAGCACATGAATGCGCTGCTGGGCTTTTTGACCGACAACTGTTGTGCAGGGCAAGGGTGTGAATCACCAGTGACCAGCACGTCCCAGTGTTGTTGACCAACCTGAATACATTTCTTCCCATGACCACCAACGTACTCATTCTGTGCACCCACAATTCCGCCCGCAGTGTTCTGGGCGAAGCCATGCTCAATCACCTGGCCCAAGCCATGGGGAAAGACGTCCGCGCATACAGTGCAGGCAGCTCGCCCAAAGGACAGGTCAACCCCTTCGCTTTGCAGGTGTTGAACGCAGCCGGTATTTCAACCGAAGGTGTGCGCAGCAAAAGCTGGGACGAGTTTGCTCAACCCACCGCGCCCACCATGCACATCGTGATCACCGTGTGCGACAGCGCTGCAGCCGAAACCTGCCCCTTTTGGCCCGGTGCCCCGGTGAAGATACATTGGGGCTTTCCAGACCCATCGAATGCGCAAGGCGGCGATGAGGCCAAGCGCACCGCCTTTGACGTCACACGGCAGGCCATTGGCTACAAGCTGCTGCAGTTGCTGGCCTTGCCGCTTAACACTTTAAAGCCTGCGGAGTTACAGGCTGCATTAAATGCAATTGCCCGCAGCTAAGGCACAACCATGCAACACACTCTGATTGTGCGACTGGCGTCGGAATGCTTGGGCACCTTGCTCCTGCTGTGCATCGTGATTGGCTCGGGCATCATGGGCGTTAACCTGTCCCAAGGCAACGATGCCATTGCCCTATTGGCCAACACGCTGGCCACGGTGTTTGGTTTGTTTGTACTCATTGAGCTGTTTGGCCCCGTGGGTGGCGCCCATTTCAATCCGGTGGTCACGGCGGGGCAAGTGCTGTTGCGCCACCAACCGGCGCGTGAGCTGTTGCCTTACACCGCCGCCCAATTGCTGGGCGCCTGGCTGGGGGCTGTGCTGGCCAATGGCATGTTTCACCTACCGTTGTTGCACACGGCCCTGCATGTGCGCACGGGTGTGGGCATTTGGCTGGGCGAAGTGGTGGCCACTGCAGGCTTGCTGCTGGTTATTTTGCTGGGGCGGGCAGAACGCATGTCTGCCTTGGTGGCGGCCTACATTGGCGCTGCCTATTGGTTTACCTCGTCGACCTCGTTTGCCAACCCGGCAGCCGTGTTGGGTCGCATGTTTTCCGACAGCTTTGCAGGCATTGCGCCAGCCAGTGCACCCGCTTTTGTGGTGGCCGAAATATTGGGGGGCTTGTTGGTTGTGGCGGTAACCCTGGTATTTAAGCGCAGGCTCACGGTTTGAGCCTATCGACTCAACGGGTTGCCAGTGCTGTCTTCACAATGGCACATTCGCCCACCGTGTGGCTGCCGCTGCATTTGGCCCGCAGGCGTTGAAGTTCTACTTTCAGTGCCCGAAGCTGGGTGAGTCGCCGTTCTACAGCGGCCAGTTGTTGGTCAATGGCATCATTGATCGGCTCGCACGAGGCCTGTGGCGAATGCTTTAACACCAGCAGTTTTCGAATGTCCTCCAGCGGCATGTCCATGTTCCGACAAAACACCACAAAGGCCAGGTCTTCCAGGTGGTGTTCGCTGTAACTGCGGTAATTGGCTGTGGTCCGTTCCGGGCGGCACAGCAAGTTTTCCTTTTCGTAAAAGCGAATGGTCTCTACCGACACGCCCACTCGCTCAGCCAATTCTCCAATTTTCATGATGCGCTCCCGAAGGCTTGACCCTGAAGTGGCTTCAGGGTTTTTAATGCAGCTTAACCCCTTCCACCCGGAGATGCAAATGCCTGGCTGCACCCATTGTCATGACGATGACCATGCACACAACAACACCCACCCTGCCAACCGTTCGCCCGCCTATCGCCGGGTGTTGTGGGTGGCCTTGATCGTCAACGCAGGCATGTTTGTGTTTGAAATCGCCTCCGGTTTGAAGGCAGACTCTGCTTCCCTGCTGGCCGATTCGCTGGACTTTTTAGGCGATGCAGCCAACTATGCGGTGTCCCTGTTTGTACTCGGGATGGCCCTGCAAGTGCGGGCCAGGGCGGCCTTGGTGAAAGGCCTCACCTTGGGTGCATTCGGTGTGGGCGTGTTGGGGGTGACGGCTTACAACGCACTCACCGGGCAGTCGCCCCAGCCGTGGACCATGGGTGTGGTGTCCGTGGCTGCCTTGTTCGCGAATGTGTTGGTGGCGTTGCTGCTTTACCGCTGGCGCGATGGCGACGCCAACATGCACTCGGTGTGGCTGTGCAGCCGCAACGATGCAATCGGCAACATTGCCGTGTTTCTGGCCGCGGTGGCCGTGCAGTTCACAGGGCAGTCGTGGCCCGATTGGGCAGTGGCAGTGTTGATGGCCTTGCTGGGTTTGAGCGCAGCCCGCACTATTGTGAAGCGCGCACTCGGTGAGCTTGCATCTGCAGCGCCGCAAAGCACGACAGGCCAAACACCACGGCCAAAAACAGAAAGCCCTGCGCATACGCCATCGCCACACCCTGGTGGTGGGCAACATACAGCGACTCACGCCAGTCCACCAGCACAGCCACCACGGCCACACCCATCACACCACCCAGCTGGCGGGCATAGCTGAACACGACTGAGGACTGCCCCAATTGGGCACTGTCCAGGTGTCGCAATGTGGCCAAGCTGAGTGCCGGCAAAATCATGCCCAAACCAATGCGGCCAATCACGGTGGCGGCAATAATTTGACCGTAGGGCATGTGGGTGGCTTGCAGCGCAAACATCCCGAATGAACTGCCAAACACGGCCAGGCCCAGCACCGTGATCCACTTGGGCGGGTAGTGGTCGGCCATGCGGCCCGCCAGTGGCAGCATTAATACCAGAGCGATGCCGGAGGGCACCAAGGCAATGCCTGCATCGCTGGCACTGTAACCCAAGGCGTGTTGCAAAAACACCGGGATTAGGTAGGTGGACGCATACAAGCCAAAGCCATACGAAAACGACACCACCGTGCCCATGGAAAAGGTGCGTTCTCCAAACAGGCCAAGGGAAATAATGGGCGCACTGCTGCGCAGCGCATGGCGGCGGTACAGCGCTGCTGCACCCAGTGCTGCCAGCACCGGTGCTGCAAACCGAAACGATACAAAACCACTGTGCTGAAGGCTGGACACGCTTTCAACCAAAGCCAGCGTGGCCACGGTCAGCCAGCACAGCCCTGTCCAGTCGAATGCGTTGTGCTTGATTTCTCGGGGGGCTGGTAACAAGAAAACCGCAGCCAGCCCCGAGGCCAGTGCAAAAGGCAGGCCCAGCAAAAAAATGGAGGGCCAGCCGAAGTGGTCCAGCAGCACGCCGCCAAAGGAGGGGGCAATCGCCGGTGTGAGGGCAATGCTGAAAGTGAGAATACCCGAGGCACGGCCTTGCATTTCCGGTGGAATGAGGCGCATCAGCGCCATGGTACCCATGGGCTGCAGCACACCGGTGGCCAAGCCTTGAAACACCCGGGCCAATACCACCACCGAAAAACTGGATGCAAAAAAGCCAGTGAAGCTGGCCACAGTCAGCACCGTCAGGGCACCCAAAAACACCACCCGAAACCCCAAGCGATCCAGCAGCCAGCTGGTGGGCAACATGCCCACGGTCATGGCTGCCAAAAAGCCAGTCATGGCCCATTGAATTTGGCTTTGCCCCAACTGAAAATGCGCACTCAGTGCGGGCACCGCCACGTTAAAGCTGGACGTGCATAACACACCGGCCACTGTGCCAAAGCCCAGAATGAACAGCGCAATCCACTTGTACCGCGCACCGAAGCGGTCCAGCAGTTCATCGTAGGTGTAGGGGGTGATCAGTTGCTTCATACCCAGATGTTAAGCCATGTGGCCTATTCTTCATCCTTGGTGGAGCACTCCGCGGCTTTGGGATTTAAATGGCAGCGCACGCGCTTCAGCAGGGTCATCATCTTTGGGTCGTACACCCCGTCTTTGGTCAGCTGCAAGCGCGCCTGCTGCATCATGATGTTGTACTTTTCCTGGTCCACCGGGGCCACATCCATCCAGTACTTTGAGGGCACTTGTTTTTCAATGTTCCGAATGGTGGCAATCGCCTGGTCCACATAGGTCAGACCAAACTTGCGCATCTTCATGAGGCGCTCGTCCAGGTCGGGTACTTCTTTTTCCAGTCGAGTTCGGTTGATCACGGCCGAACCAGTCACGTTGATGAGCGGCATTTTGTAAATGCCCCCTTTCGTTCCAAGACCACGGTACAGCTCCAGGGGCGCAAAGGCCAAAGCAGGAGCGGCCACAATGTCCACAACGCCGTTGTTGAATTTCTGTGCAAAGTTGGTGATGTCACTGGGCACAGGCTGTGCGCCCAATTGTTGAATCATCTTGGCCTGGCTGCGGTCCCAGTCCATCACCGCCACTTTTTTTCCAGCGGCTTTCTCAATCGAGTTGATGGACCGGTCATTCACCATCACATAGGCTGCGCCCAGCGGGGCCATGCCCACCACCTGGTATTTGCCGCTGATGGACAATGGGTAAGTTTTTTCACTGCCCATCATCAATTGCAGCGCCACTTTCACATGCTCATAACTGGGCAGTGCGCCCACCGCGTCAAAGCTGCCAATGAAGTTGTTGAACATGCGGGCCCGCAAGGTGGTCAAGCCCACGGCTTCGCATTGCCCTGTGCGGAATGATTCTGCCGCCACGCTCTCATTGGTGAATGGAATCAGTTCCACAAAGAGATTCCACTTTCGAGCCTCTATCGCCACGTCTTGCGCAATGCTGTACACCGGGCCTGACTTCCCCAGAATGTCGAAGATACAAATCTTCACGTGCAGAGGTTTGGCCAGCGGTTTCATTTCCTTCATGAGTTGGTCTGAAACGCTGCCGATCATGCCTGGTGGCATTTTGGGAATGTCTTGGGCTTGGGCCGAACCCATGCCAAGCAGCCATGCGCACAGGGTTAAGCGTTGTAGTGGTGCTGCACAGTTCAGTCGTGGCATGTTCATCCAGGGGCTCCGTTTTCTTGTGGAGTGTAACAGGGCTTGAATCTGTCTGTTGCCGCTGTCAGGTATCAAACCAAACCATGACAAAAGGCAAGACATGTCCAGACCTGCTGCACCCCAACAGTGTGGGATTCCGGCTGATGGGCGATGCGATTGATGTGGACCGATTGCTGAGCAGCTGCAAGCTGGGTTGATCTGCGTGGGTATTCGACACCCTTTATTGTTAATATTATTTAATATTCATAAGACACAATTAAGCCCTGATTACCCTGTTGTTCCACCTTAGCCCAAATGGAGTAACCCTCATACTGTTGTGGTTACTCCGAGGTCATGGCGCTGTTTGGCAAGCTTGCGGAGCCTTAAACAAAACGCCAATTCCAAAGGAGGCTATGGCATGGGCGCATTCGACTTTTTCAAAAACGATCAACTGATTCACCTCATAGACCGCATCAAACCACTCGCAGATTCGGGTGCTGATTCGGTGCATCAACGCATTTCACTGGATGGCCTGAGCGGCGATGCAAAAGCATTGGCCGAGACGCTGAACAACTGGCTGAGCAAGGTGGCAAAGAACACCGAAAAAACAGCAGCGCATGAACGACAGGCCCTGGCTGTGGATGCAGTTTCAACGAATGTGATGATTGCAGATGCGGACTACTCGATTGTGTATGTCAACCAAGCGTTGAGCGACATGTTGATTGCTGCAGAAAGTGACATTCGAAAAGACCTTCCCCAATTCAACGCGCGGCGTATTGTTGGTGTCAATATCGACATTTTCCATAAAAACCCGGCCCATCAGCGCGGCATGCTGGATCGCCTCACCAACACGTACACCACTCAGCTGACCATTGGTGGGCGGTACTTCAATCTCATCGTGACGCCGGTTCTGAATGCCACGGGCCAACGCACAGGCACCGTGGTGGAGTGGAAAGACCGAACACAGGAAGTGTTGACCCAGCAGCGTGAACAGGCGCAGGCCGAAGAGGCCGCACGCATTGCGCGCGAAAACCTGACCATCCGGATTGCATTGGACTCTGTCACCACCAATGTGATGATCGCCAACACCGATGGCATCATCACCTACCTGAATCCAGCGCTTCATGAAATGCTGTCGCGCAACGAAGCGATGATTCGCAGCGTGCTGCCCGCATTCAACATGAAGACCTTGCTGGGCACCAACTTCGACGTGTTCCACAAAAACCCTGCCCATCAGCGCAACTTGCTGGGCAGCCTGACCAAGCCCATCACCACCGGCATCAAGGTCGGTGACTTGCATTTCCGCTTGATCGCCTCACCCGTTTCAGATGCACAAGGTGAGCGTTTGGGGACTGTGGTGGAGTGGCGCGACCGTACTTCCGAGGTGTCCATCGAAGATGAAATTTCCAGCATTGTGAATGCGGCGTCGCAAGGCAATTTCGAGCGGCGAATTCGGGAAGACAACAAGGAAGGCTTCCAGCGTAGCCTGGCCACCAACATGAATGCACTGCTGGAAACCACCGCGGTAGGCCTTGGTGATGTGGGCCATGTGCTCAGTCTGCTGGCCAAGGGTGACATGACACAAACCATCGAGAAGGAGTACTTTGGTCTTTTCGGTGAGGTCAAAAACAATGTCAACTCCACCATTGAGCGTTTGCGAACAGTGATTGACGATGTTCGCCAGAATGCAGCTTCATTGAACAACGCGGCTGGCGAAATTTCCAAAACCTCCCAATCCATCTCGCAAGGGGCCAGTTCACAGGCCGCTGGTGTGGAAGAGGTGTCCGCCTCTGTCGGTGAAATGAGCGATTCGATTCGTCAGAACACAGAAAACGCGCGGGTAACCGACCAAATCGCATCCAAAGCGTCCACCGAGGCCACCGAAGGCGGTCACGCTGTTCAGGAAACAGTCGAGGCCATGAAGGCCATTGCCAGCAAAATCGGCATTGTGGATGACATTGCTTACCAAACCAACCTGCTGGCCTTGAATGCCGCCATTGAAGCGGCCCGGGCCGGTCAACATGGCAAAGGCTTTGCCGTGGTGGCTGTTGAGGTGCGCAAACTGGCGGAACGTTCTCAGGTGGCCGCACAGGAAATTGGCGAGTTGGCTGGCAACAGCGTGAAAAAGGCTGAACGCGCAGGCAGTTTGCTGGAGCAGATGGTGCCGGCCATCAACCGAACATCCAGCCTTGTTCAAGAAATCACGACAGCGTCAACTGAACAGTCCAACAGTGTCAGTCAAGTCAACATGGCCATGGGTTCACTGAACCAGCAAACCCAGCAAAATGCTGCGGCCTCTGAAGAATTGGCCGCCACGGCAGAGGAAATGACGTCGCAAACCAGGCAGTTGCTGGAAGCCATGGCGTTCTTCAAAACCTCTGGGCACCAGCAGGGTGGGCGCTACTAGGCCACGGTTTAGTTGATGGCGTTATGCTTTCGGCAGTCGAATACCCGCTTGCGCGCAGCTTCTCGAGCTGCGCGAACATCCACGATGGGTGTCGGGTATTCGACGCCGTTCCATTCCGGAACCCAACGTTGCACATAGCGTCCATCTTCATCTTGCTCAGCCTGTTGCTTGATGGGGTCGTAGATGAGTGGGCCTGACAACCGTGATGAGCCCGCATGAATCTGAACCTGCGAGAAGTGAATAAAGGGCTCAAAGTCCAGAAATGCGCAGGCCAAATGGTGGGCCACTTTCTTCCAGGGCAACCACAGTTCATTCAAGGCAAATGAGGTCACCATGCCCCGCATGCGCATGGGTATCCAGCCACAGTCGTTCAACTGCCGCATGGCGGCATCCACCAGGGGCACGCCCGTTTGGCCCGCCACCCAAGCTTCGAAAAAGCCGGGTGTTTCAGCTTGTTCTCGCAAACTTTCAAACGCCGGAAGGTCGCAGTGGATTTCGCTTTGGGGGTGAACCTCCATGGCCTGGGCATACATGCTGCGCCAGTGCATGCGGTCTGCATAAAACTTGGCGCAACCCGCAACTTTGTCCTGGCTGATTTTATCGAGCCCGGGCAATGAAGCCTCAAACACCGTGTTCAAACGCTGCAACACAAATCGGTCCGACACCACACCATACGCCAGGTAAGGGCTTAAACGGCTGCAGCCTTGTTCAGCCAAGCTGGGGTTGGACAGCGAGCCAGGGTAACGGAATAGCCTCGGTGTTTGAAAGAATGATGCCACCAGTGCATGAGCCTGCCGCATACCCCCCTTCATGGCATTCGGAGCTGGAGGCGACTTCAATGTGGGGCGCTGCATGTTTACATCATCAGGCTCAAGTGGTGAGCCTGGTGCTGTGGTCCATCGTTGCCGAATGGCGGGGTCTAATGCGACCAGTTTTTTCAAGGACGTGAGCGGTGTAAATGCGCTGTGGTCCAGGTGGGCTTTGAAGTCGTACTGTTGGTATGCATCACGCCCACGGTGCACGCCGTTTTGCGGCAGTTCATGAAAGGCGATGCCTTGCTGCCTGCACCGCTGGCGCACAGCACGGTCGCGGTCGTAGCCCCACAGGGTCGTTACCTCCTGATAAGCCCAAATGGCTGTAATGGCTACCTCGGCATGCAGCATTGAGAAAACCTCCACTGCTTCGCCGGTGTACTCGGCCAAGTCTCCTCCGGCTGCCCTGTAAGCCAAACGAAGGTCGTCCAGTGATTCATGCACAAACTGTTGGTGCGTGCCCGATACATACGGTTGCGCCAACCAGCCGGGCTCATGGATGTAGATGGGCAGCACGCTCGCTGGGCCCGCCTGTGCCAGCGCATGCTGAAGGGGCAGGTGGTCGACGGTGCGCAGGTCGCGTTTGTGCCAGATGAGGTGCATGGGCGGGTTCAGTGTGGATTCATGGCCATTTTAATCAACCTCTAGGGCCTCGATGCTGTCTTGTTGTCAGCGCTGAAATGCATATAAAACAGCCCAAATACCCGGTTTTTTGCAAAAGTGTTCACTGAGTTGGTGTTTTTGGGTTGTAAAAAATAGTTAATAAAATCAATGAGCTAGAATCGCAATAAGTGTACAGTTGTACTCTTCCGACAGTTTACTCTAGTTTTTTCAGCAAAATTTCTTGCAGGAAAGAGGCGTTTTTCGTTACATTTGTGCACATCTGTTCACTAATGTGGAAAACACCATGAGAACCAACAGCCAATTGTCCAGCAAAGTTGTTCGCGGACTCTCCAAAATTCTGGGTCAGGAATTCGTTAATTTCTGGCTTGAGCAAGCGGGCAGTACCCATTCTACAGACCGCTGTCTGGCCGAAGTGGTGCGTATCGACCGGGAAACTGCCGATGCCGTCAGCCTGTGGTTGCGCCCCAATGCCTTGTTCAAAGGTTTTCAGGCAGGCCAACACGTGAACCTCAGCGTCACCATTGATGAAGTGGTGCACACCCGTTCTTACAGCTTCAGCAGCGCGCCCACCGACAGCGGTTTGGTGCGCCTCACCATCAAGCAAACCCCAACCGGTTTGGTTTCACGCTACGCAGTGAACCAGCTTGCCGTGGGCACCGTGGTTGAACTGGGCGATGTGTTTGGCGACATGACCCTTGCACACACGCAGCCCGCGCTGAACCAACAACGCCCCACCATGCTGCTGTTGGCAGCCGGTAGCGGCATTACACCCATGATCAGCCTGATCGAGGAGCTGGAAGCCCAAGGCTGGCCAGCCGATGTCACGTTGATGAGCTGGGCCCGCAACCCGGCCGATGTGTTGTTTGATGCCACCTTGAAAGCAAAAGCCAATGCGCACTTTAAATATGTGCGCTTGCTGGAAAGCGGCGCCAACCTGGCTGAAGGTGACTTGGCTGGCCGCCCCAGTGCAGAGCAGTTTGCTGAGGTGGCTGGCAACCTGGAAACAACCGATGTGTACGCCTGCGGCCCCGATGGTTTCATGAATGCACTGCGCGGCATTCTCGGCGACACGCCGAAAAGCTTTCACGCCGAATCGTTCACACCCATGGCACTGACCATTGATGACAACGCCGAGGTTAAGACCTTCACCGTCACCCTAACCAAAAGCAATCGCATTGTTGAGGTGAGCAACAACAAGCCCTTGCTGAAAGCTTTGCAAGAGCAGGGCATTAACCCGCCCCACGGTTGTGGCATGGGCATTTGCAACACCTGCTCCTGCGAAAAGCTGACGGGCACTACGCAAAACATGCAAAACAAATCGGTGTGCGGCACCAACAACACAGCGCTGCGTTTGTGTATTAACGCCGCCCAAGGCCCAGTTTCACTGGACCTGTAAAAGCAAAACCTAAAAATACTGGAGCACATCATGAGAAAAGCTGACCGCACATTGAGCCCCGCTGAACTGGAACAGTTTGGTGCCGAGATTGAAGCCATTCGCCAAAAACATTTGGCGGACGTGGGCGAACGCGATGCCAAGTACATCACCAAGATTGAAAAGGCTGTGCGCTACTCCGAGATTGCAGGCCGTGGCCTGTTGATGGCGGGCATTTTCCCGCCCGCATTTGTGTTGGGTACCCTCACCTTGGGTGTATCGAAAATTTTGGAGAACATGGAGCTGGGCCACAACGTGATGCACGGCCAGTACGACTTCATGCAGAACAAGCGCCTGATGGGCCAAACCTACGAGTGGGACACCTGGTGTACTTCTGACAACTGGCGCTACAGCCACAACTACCGCCACCACACCTTCACCAACGTGCTGGGTGAGGACCACGACATTGGTTACGGTGTGCTGCGCCTGTTCCCCGAACAAAAATGGGAGCCACGTTTTCTGGCCAACATCCCCATGATGGCTTTGCTGGCCACCTTCTTTGAAAACCTGCTGGCCTTGCAAACGCTCGAGCTTGAGAAAGTGATCAGCGGCGAAAAAACCCTGAAGGAAACCAAAGACCGCGCCATTCCAACCGTTAAAAAAGCATGGCGCCAAATTGCCAAGGACTATCTGTTCTTCCCGCTGTTGGCAGGGCCCTTCTTTTTGCCTGTGTTGGCGGGCAACTTCCTGGCCAACATCATCCGCAATTACTGGACCTTCACGATTATTTTCTGCGGTCACTTCACGGCCGATTCTGAAGTGTTCGACAAATCAGTTGTGGATGGTGAGTCGCAAGCCCATTGGTACTTGCGCCAATTGAAGGGTTCATCGAACCTGACCGGCGGCAAGCTGTTCCACATCCTGTCTGGCAACTTGAGCCACCAAATTGAACACCACCTGTTCCCGGAGGTGCCTGCACACCGGTATGCAGAAATGTCGGTTGAAGTGCAAGAAATCTGCAAGCGCTATGGCCAGCATTACAACAAGGCATCGATCTTCAAACAGTTCTCCACTGTTGTGGGCCGTGCATTCAAGTACAGCTTGCCCAGCTTGAAGCGCAAGAATCAGGAAGCGTTGGCTGTTTAATCAAGCTGCGCTTCGTGGTGTAAGCCCGGTTCATGCAATGTGGTTGGTTTATTCCGGCCACCATGCATGCTGGGCTTCGCATTATGCTGGATGGGAAAATCCGTGGCAGGTCAACGAATAAACTGCGCGGAGCAAGCGAGCGCAGCGTAGTTGCGTCCGAACGAGCATCTTGTTATGTGCCGATATCGCTTAGCCCTGATATAGAATTATCACGTCCAACAGTGATGATATGTAGTCCGTTACTTTTCATCAACGGCCGGTCTCGCCACTGCTCAGCAAGCGCATCAAATTTTTCTGATTTTGGTACCGCCACTGCAAGAATATCGGATTGCTCGGCATGTTCGATAGTTATCAGCTGCCCGATAGCTTCCCTAATGAGGGAATATTCTTGGGAAGACTTACTGCGGTTTAATGGTCCTTTCTTTGATTCAACCCGTAGCCTTTGCCCCGATTTAAGATCTGCAACTAGATCACCTTGGCCAGCACTAGAGTGAACAATAATTGAAGCAGTATATTTTTTATTGGAATATTTTGACTGCCAACGCTTCTGTTGACCTGGGCTTGTCCATCCATGCGCACTTAGAAATTCAACAATCGGAAAGTGAATAGTCTTTCCTGTTTTAACCTGCGCCCCATCGATAGCCGTCAGTATGTCACCCTCAATATGGCCATTTTCTATTAGAAAAATAGCAAGGCGCAGCGTGACCTCGGCTTCGGGCATTTTATCTTCAGGTAACACTTATCCTCCTAGCGGCATAAACGTTGCTTGCTGTTGTTTGTCGTCTCGATTAAAGGGTTGGGCGTTATGCGCTCGGTGCGTTGTGTTTTGGACCACGCCATTTGAACGACTGCAAGATATCATATAGCACCGATTGCAAGCGTTGCATCGACTCCGGTGATACCTCAACCTCCCCGTAGTGCCCATCAGCCATTGTGGAACCGTATTTGGATCCATTCAAACAATTCAGAACAAGCGCTCCTCCGGGAGCGTCAATGAGTTTGTTTGAAACAGGCTTTAGCTCAAGTGGCTGCGGATTCCTGCCTGCGCCAAGACCTCGGGAGCGATCTTCGAGGTGCTGAGATGTATTGCGCACACCCCGAAGATCAGGAAAGTATTTGGCAATTTGCTCATGGAGTTTTGCAATGTTCGGTGGAACTCCGGGCTCCTTAGCGAGCACACCCAGAAATTTGTCAAACGCATCGAGCGCGTAAAGAAAGGCGCGTGCATAGATGAAGGGAAGGTTACGCTCAAACTCTCTGGGTATGACGCCGTTGGCCCACTTCTCGCGCTTAAAGCGGACATCGGTTTCAAAGGAAATTTCTTCCCATATTTCACGCGACATTTTGCTGCCAAGTTCTTGCTCAACCACACGCTGAATTTCGGAGCGACGTTGAGAATCACGCTCCCACATTTCTCGACTGGCGAACGACGGACGAATGGACTGAGTACTAGCGAATAAATTCAAAGCAGCATTCGCTTCGAAAAAATGAGACTGAAGTGACCGAAGTTGACCTTCTATTCGCCACGCCCAATCTCTGTCGTCGTGATCGAGCCATGTACCTGGCGTAGTGACCTCAAAAACATACATGTCATTCCCCTGACACCCAATGTTTGACATGAGCGGCGGTTGGCATGTCCGCTCGATGGAAGGGTTAGGCCTCATGTTCAAGTATCAGGTACAAACAAAATCTCAAGCGACATAGGCACCCGTTGCGAGTGTCGAACTGTGAGAGTGACCCCGCAAGAGAGCTTGTACTCGAGGGACTCAGTTGGACCACCGCCTGGACCTGGAATATTTCGCTGACTCTGAATAGCTGTTCCAACGAGGCCTTCCAGGGCGTGCGGCGTGAACCACACCACCTCCGGACCACCTGGCCACGCATTGGCCGGCACGAAAGTTTGAACCTCTCGTGCCTCAAGTGCGAGACGCGGATACCGCTCTCCCTGGACATAGCTTTCCACCGGAACAATCTCGCAGCGGCTACCTGACGAGAATTCGAGTCGCAGCCAAGAGATCGAGGAAAGGGCGCCTCGGCTGTTGCCCGGAGCGATGATGGCTACGATTGGGTCCTGATGCGGAAGCAAGTGTGGGGCCTAACGTGAAGGTGACCGGCACGTTGCGGCAATGGGCCGCGAGGTGCAGGATATCCAACGGCGCCTCGCGGCCCATTGCCGCAATGTGTCCGAGTCGACCGACCTGTTAGACCTCACTGGCGCCATCTCCACTCTTCGCCAGACTTGAGATCACCACCTTACCCTTCTCCGGATCGAATCGCACCTCCGCGATCTTCTCGACACCGAGCATGGCTTCACGTGCGGCTGCATCCAAAGTTGAAAGCACGTCGCCGAGTCCCTTCAGCGTTGTCACTAGCACATGACTGCCCGCTTCTCGCATCGCCCACCAACCCTGGCCTTGATTCGGAGGGTGCTTCAAATTGGCGGAAGGTCTAAAAGCGCGCTGGTACTCGCGAATCCGTTCTTCAAGTCCATTCTCCAGCACTTCCTGATAGATTGTTCGTGTGTATTCTTCTAGGTCCGGGCTTGCCTCTTCCCAAAGGATCAGCCGCTCTGCCGGTTCCACCACATCGTCCAGGCTGTTCGCGGCGAAAACATCGTCCAGGGTCACTCCGGGTTTCAGGCAGTAGAGGGGGGCCGTGGTCACCAACACGGCGCAGGCGAAGCTGACGCCAATGTCCTCGTCATGCATGTCACTCGCATCAGTCGAGAAGACTCTCTCCGCAATACGAGGCATTGCATAACGGAGCTGATAAGCCCCTCTATTGATCGAGTTTTCATCGAAGCCAGAGTCGTGCAAGGAGATTCCGCGAATGCAGTATTCGACTCCGTCTTCGGCTGAGTTGACCGGCTTGTGGTTCGTGATCCGCTTATTGCTGCCCTGCTCAAACACCTTGAGCATCCCGGAGAAGAGCTGCGCCGTCTCTGGATATGGCAGGAACACCCATTTCACCCCAGGGGACGCGTACTTGCACTCAATCAGTACGTCCAGATTCCCGAAACATTGACCCTCCTCGTTGTACTCTCGGCTCGCGTGGATGTCCGCGGAGAAGTCAGTGCCCAGACCGTTCTCATTTTTTCGCGAGTAGGAGTACTGACCCCACACGTGCCAATCATTTTTGGCCAGCAACTCTGCCACCGCGTGTTCCAGCGGAAGGCTGCTCTTGAGAAGGGATTCTTTCCATTTGCCGTCTGCCATAGCGATCGAAGGTGAGGTCTAACGTGTAGCTGAGGGGCGCGCTTTAGGCGCCTCCCAGCTCCCGAAGGGAGCGAACTCGAGCGTAGTGTTAGCTTTCATATACCGTGGGCAGAAAAGAAAGTCTTCCAGCTTGAAAGAACACCCTGAACTAAATCAAGGCAGTGAAAACTGGTGCCGTTGTTTAGGCAAACCTCAATGCTCTCTTCGCCAACCCCATAAACACCTTTTCCAAAACGGCCGACACCAAACCCACTGGAGGATGATGCGGATGAAGTTATGGGGGTGCGTTTAGTAAGCGTGAAATGTTTGCTCGCAGTGGCAATATCTCCACAAACCTTAAGCCAAGGATCGTTGTATAGCCCTTGAACGATGGCAGGTACCTTTGCTGTAGACGGAACAGTGAGGTCGTTTTTAACCCAATCAATCATGGAGTATCCCGTGATGACAAAGTTGAAAAAACTATCGCTTGTGACTTCATTATCTAGCGCAGCGGCATCACGTTGTAGCTTTGCGTGAAGGTCGCGTATTGAAGTCAGTCCAAAGGTAAGAGTCATAGCTTTTAAAAGTTAACGTGGAGGTAACCGACCTGCGCGGCTTTTCGCGCAGATCCGGTTGACCGCAGGGTTAGCCCGCAGGGAATTCAGTGCGGACGAGATCACGGTGCGTGGCCCACCCAAGAATGAATTGCCGAATTTCTCTGACACGCGGGGCGGGATCGAGATGTCCATCGCGGAGTTGTAGCGTGGCACCTTTCTTCAACAGGAAATCTCGAAGGGCCAAAGAATCGTCATATGCTTCTGCATCGCCGTGGCCGGGATTTAGCCACTGGACGAAAACTTCATAGCCTTTGCGGAAGAAATAGTCGAAGGTTTCAGTAACGTCCTCGCGGTACTGAGTGGAGCAGAGGACAATTTGAGGAAGCGGCTCAGGCAGGATTTCGCCGACCTCAATTTCTCTCTCTTCAGGAGAGCCACTGACGAGAAAGACGTCGACTGCCTGAGCGCGATTGAGGTAAAGCGAACGCTCGTACTTTCCAGTTCTCACGGTCCCGTCGAAGAGGCGATTCCAAGTAGTGCTCTTCCCGGAGTTTCGGTTTCCAAGGATTGCAACTAACAGACGGTCGGGCATATGCGATCTCCTGCGGGCTAACGTGCAAGCTCAGGGGCGCGAAGCCGGTTTGCCGGCGTAGCGTCCTTCTGGAGCAGAGGGTTAGGCGCCATGGCTACGGAGATAGGGAACATAGAACGGCATGCCTATTACAGCCAGAACGACAACGGTAGTCAGGACAGATGAGGAATACTGCCTTTCGCCGAGTTGTCCAAACCTCACGAAATAAAGAAATGCCAGCAGCGGCGTGAAAAGAAAGAGCACAGGACTCTCGGATAAAAATAAAGGCCTCGATTCATTTGGCCATAGAAATGAGGCAAGAGCCGCGATCCAGCAAACAGGCAGGGACAAAAGGACACAAACTCCCTGCGGGGTATCGAGCCAGTGGCCCCAGCGATACCAAGTTTTCAAGCTTTCCAAATTACTCATAAGCGCGTTCGCCTAACTTGATATATCGAACAATATTGGCGATATCTCTTTATATGAACATCTCATCGAGGGTCAAATACGGATTCACTTTCAATCACTTGCCGTCCGTTTCACCAAATAAACCAAAGGCGAAACTCGCACATTTAGCCGCTAAGCTAAACCAAAACCTGGCAAACCGGAAGTAGGCCCGTCTGGGCAGCTAAGCAAAAACCACCCAGAAATGAAAAAAGACCTAGCCGCTTGCGCGTCTAGGTCCTTGAGTGTTGGTGGGTCGTGCAAGATTCGAACTTGCGACCAAAGGATTAAAAGTCCTCTGCTCTACCGGCTGAGCTAACGACCCGTGGTTGCTGCCAAGTAGCTTTCAACCAAAGACCGCGATTATGGTGGAAATTCAGCTTTTCGTCAACAACCCTGCGATGGAAAATTGCCACATGCACAGGGCTGGCCTGCAGGACATTTGAAATTGAACTATTTTTGGCTAGACTAGACTTAGCTAATGTCTAGGAACTGACCATGCAACCCGTGAACATGCTCGAAGCGAAGTCCAATTTGTCCCGTTTGGTGGAGGCCTTGGAACAGGGCCGTGAAAGGGAGATCATCATCGCGCGCAATGGTCGGCCTGTGGCCAAGTTGGTCGCCATTGACCACGGTGCGTCCCAACAGCGCATTGGTATTGCCAAGGGTCTGTTTGAGGTTCCAGACGACATTGATGTGGACAATGTCCACATTGAGGCGCTGTTTGTGGGGCGGCCTAAAAAACCATGAATCTGATCTTGGACACGCACATCGCCTTGTGGGCGATTACGGACCATCCCCGTTTACCACAGCAAGCCCGTCAATTGATCGAATCCAGTCGCTCTCAAATTTGGGTGAGTGTGGCCAGTTTGTGGGAAATCGCCATCAAGCACAGCCTTGGGCGCGGGGCCATGCCCATTTCGGCGGGCGAAGCCAATCGATATTTCGAGCAGGCTGGGTTTTACTTGCTGCCCATTGAAACAGAACATGCGGTTGCAGTGGCCGACCTACCACCCATTCATCACGATCCGTTTGATCGAATCCTGGTGGCCCAAGCGCTGACCGAGCCTTTGAAGCTGTTGACGCACGACGCCACGGTGGCGAAGTACAGCCCCGCGATTGTGTTGGTCTAGCGCTCGTAGGGGTTTGAAATCCGGAAGCGCTTCAAAATTTCCACTTCCTTGCCTTCCATCAGTTCGGCCTGGCTGTCCAGTTCGTGCACATAGCCTTGCGCATGCAGGCAGCCGTGCACCACCAGGTGGGCCAAATGGTCAATCGGGTCTTTGCCCTGTTCCTTGGCTTCTCGTTCCACCACGGCGGGGCAAATCACGATGTCTGCCATGAAGGTTGGCAAACCGGCATCGCTGCCCAGGTCGGGCAGGTCCATCGGAAAGGTCAGCACATTGGTGGCGTAGTCCTTGCCCCGGAAGTCGCGGTTCAGTTGTCGGCCTTCCTCGTCGCCCACCATGCGGATGGTGATTTCAGCCCCATCCCGAAAGCAGGCTTTGGCCCAGCGGCGAATGCGGGCATTGTCCACATCGGAAAACGGCGGGTGGTCAGCCTCGGGCGCCCATTGAATGGCAATGCTGACGGGGGCAGGGCGGTCGGTTGGTTTCACGGTTGCGGCTCCTCGTCGCGGGCGTCGTCCATGGGGGTATTGCGGCGTTCCGGGTTGTGAAAGCGTTCATAGGCTTCCACAATGCGGGCCACCAGGGGGTGGCGCACCACGTCTTGTGCGTTGAAGTAGGTCATGGCAACGCCTTTGACCTGTCGCAGCACATGTTGGGCCTGTACCAAGCCACTTTGCTGGCCACGTGGCAGGTCAATTTGAGTCACGTCCCCGGTAATCACCGCTTTGCTGCCAAATCCAATCCGGGTCAGAAACATTTTCATCTGCTCAGGCGTGGTGTTTTGCGCTTCATCCAGAATGACAAATGCGTGGCTCAGGGTTCTGCCGCGCATGTAGGCCAGCGGGGCAATTTCAATCACGTTGCGCTCAAACCATTTTTGCACGCGGTCGTACCCCGCCAAATCGTAGAGCGCATCGTACAGCGGGCGCAGGTAGGGGTCCACTTTCTGGGTCAGGTCACCGGGCAAAAAGCCCAGTCGTTCGCCCGCTTCCACGGCAGGGCGGGTGAGCACAATCCGTTTCACGGCATCGCGCTCCAGCGCGTCTACCGCGCAGGCCACGGCCAGGTAGGTTTTGCCGGTACCGGCTGGGCCAATGCCAAAAGTCAGGTCATGCTCCAACACATTCTTCAGGTACTCCTTCTGCCGGGCGGTGCGGGCCTGCAAATCGCCCCGTTTCACCCGCAGGGTCACCACCTCGTCTTGCCCCAAAATCACGGTGGGCTCACTGGGTGAGCTCAAGGTACTGGTGTTTTTGAGTTCAACGATGGCCAGTTGAAGATCATCGGCTGTCACCGGTTTTTCGCTTTTGTCAAAAAAGTGGTTGATGAGCACAATGGCCTGCCGCGCCGCATCTTTCTCGCCCTGCACATTCAGCATGCCACCCCGTCGGGCAATTTTCACCTGGAAGGCCTGCTCAATCAGCCGCAGGTTGGCGTCCACCGGGCCACACAAATTGGCCAGCTTTGCGTTGTCATCATCGGGGGCCTGCCACTCTTGGGGTTTGCTTCTCATGGGGTTGGTCTGAAATAGGGTTGCTGCATGGGTTGTATTGTAGTTCAGTACTCCAGCTGACTGTGGGTCGGCGGAAAACTGACCCGCATCAGGCAGCCGGGTCGGCCAGGCTGTGTGCTGCGGGGGTTGTCGAGAATGGCCACATGGGCGCTGTGCTGGTGCGCGGTTTCCTGAACAATGGCCAACCCAAGGCCTGAGCCGTCTTCACTCGTGCCCAGTACCCGGTAAAAGCGGTCAAACACCAGTGGACGCTCATTGACGGGAATGCCCGGGCCATCATCCTCCACGTCCAGCCGAATACCATCTTGCTGGCTGCTGTCATCCACTCGCACCGTCACCAGGCCGCCTTCGGGGGTGTACCGCAGGGCATTTTCCACCAGGTTTTTCAGCATTTCGGTAATCATCAGGGTTTGGCCCTGAATGTACACCGGGTGGTCGGGCACTTCCACGCCCAGGTCAATCCGCTTGTTCATGGCCTCGGGCACAAAGTCCCGCGTCACCGTGCGGGCAATGTGACACAGGTCAATCTGTTCAAACCGCAGTACAAGCGGTGCCTCTGTGCGGGCCAGGGCCAGCAGTTGGTTGACCAGGCGAGTAGAGCGTTCAGTGCCCACCTTCAAGCGCCGCAAGCTGCGGGCCCTTGCGGCGGGGTCGGGCTCGTCGCTCAGCAGTTCCACCTGCATGCGCAAGCCGGCCAGTGGGGTTTTGAGTTGATGGGCTGCGTCGGCCACAAAGCGCTTTTGGGTTTCAATGGTTTGCTCGAGCCGACCCAGTTGTTCATTCAAAGCCAAAATCACGGGCATCAGCTCTTCCGGGGTGTCTTTGCTTTGCAGGGCGCTCAGGTCGTCGGGTTTGCGGTTGCGGATCACATCCAGCAGGGTGTTCAGGGGGGCAATGCCCCGCGACAGGCCAAACCACACCAAGAGTACAGCCAGGGGCAGCACCACAAACTGCGGCAAAATCACGCCCTTGATGATTTCATTGGCCAGGCGTTCCCGTTTGCCCAGTGTTTCGGCCATTTGGATGAGCATGAAGCGCTGCTCGCCCGGCACGGGCAGTTCAATCCACAAATGCCCTGCCCGGAAGTCTTCGCCGTTGACCACCAAATCGCGAAACACCACCACGCCGATTTCAAGCCGACGACGTTCGGGCACGGGCAGGGTGCGTTCATCCCCCATCAGAAATTCGCCCCGCTTGCCCACCACCTGAATGCGATATTGGTCGGTGCCGTCGGCTTTGAGGATTTCAAGGGCTTGGTCGGGCAGTTTGAAGGCATTGCTCGTGGCTTGTACAGCCACTTCCTGCGCCAGGGCAGTGATTTTGTCGTCGAGGATGTGGTCAAAAGGGTCGTTGGCGATGGACTTGGCCACCAGGTACGTCACGCCAATGCTCATGGGCCAGAGGATGAGCAGGGGAGCCAACATCCAGTCGAGGATTTCACCAAACAACGAGCGTCGCTGTTGTTTGCCCGAGGCCAGTGGATTGCGCTTGTACCAGGCCAATCAGGCGCCCTCAGGAATTGGGTTGGGCATTCGCCTGGGCTTCCTTGTCGGTGTATTTTTCAAGGCAGTAACCCAGTCCACGAACCGTCGCAATCCGTATGCCATTGACTTCAATTTTTTTGCGCAACCGGTGAATGTAGACCTCAATCGCATTGTTGCTGACTTCTTCGCCCCATTCGCAGAGGTGGTCCACGAACTGTTCTTTGCTGACCAGGCGGCCCACGCGCTGAAGCAGAATTTCCAACAGCCCCACTTCGCGGGCTGACAGGTCCAGCATGTCGTCGTTGATGTAGGCAATGCGGCCCACCTGATCGTAGGTGAGCGGGCCGTGCTTCCAGATGCTGGCCCCACCCCCTGCGCCTCGGCGGGTAAGGGCCCGCACACGGGCTTCCAGCTCCTTCAGATCGAACGGCTTGGCCATGTAGTCGTCCGCCCCAGCATCCAGGCCTTGCACGCGTTGCTCAACGCTGTCGGCTGCGGTCAAAATGAGCACCGGCATGTGGTTGTTGCGCGCGCGCAGTTTGCGCAGCACTTCCAGGCCACTCATTTTGGGCAAACCCAAATCCAGAATGAGCAGGTCGTAGGTCATGGTGGTCAGTGCGGTGTCGGCGTCGCTGCCATTGAACATGCAGTCCACGGCATAGCCTGCCTGCCGCAGCGATTGAGCAAGCCCTTCGGACAACAAATTGTCGTCCTCGGCCAGAAGAATTTTCATCCCGTGTCTCCCCGGCTGCACGCCTTTGTTGTTCAAGGCTTGGTGCACTGTGTGTGGTGGGTGTGTAACACCCTTGATTTTAGCCCGAACGGGCCTGGTCTTTGGCTGTTTGAATGGCGGCACGGGTCAATTCGGCCTCCCGGGCTGCCGCTTGCGCAAAATCGGCACCGTTGCTGGCATACAGAATGGCCCTGGATGAGTTAATGAGCAAGCCCCAACCATGGCTGCACAAGCCGTTTTTAACGGTGTTTTGCAAATCACCGCCCTGGGCACCAATGCCAGGCACCAGCAAGGGTGCATCGCCGGCCAAGCGGCGAACCACCCGAATTTCCTCGGGGTAAGTCGCGCCCACCACCAAGCCCACTTGCTGATGGGGGTTCCAGCGGGTGGTGGCCAATTTCGCCACCGTTTGGTAAATCGGCTCTTCCCGACCCGTCACCAAAAACTGAAGGTCATTGCCCCCCGGGTTGGACGTGCGGCACAAAATGAACAAACCCCGGTCCGGGTAAGCATGGTAGGGTTCAACCGAATCGTGGCCCATGTAGGGGCTCAAGGTGACGCTGTCGGCCTGAAACCGTTCAAAGGCTTCAATGGCGTATTGCTTGGCAGTGGCACCAATGTCGCCCCGCTTGGCATCCAGCACCACAGTGGCATGGGGTGCCAGTTCATGAATGCGGCCAATGATGTTTTCCAGTGCACCTTCGGCCCGGTTGGCCGCGAAGTAGGCAATCTGTGGTTTGAATGCGCAGGCGTATTCGGCGGTGGCCTTCACAATCTCCACGCAAAAGCGCTCAATATCGGCTGCGCTTGTGCCATAGCCTGTTGGCATGCGGCTGATATCAGGGTCGAGCCCCACACACAGCATGGAATTGCTGGTCGTGAAGCTGTGGGCCAGGCGTTCGGAGAAGGTTTTGAATTGAGAGAAGCGGTGGCCCATGATCGCCGTTGATGGTGGGTTGTCGAATGGCTGAATTGTACACCCACCAATTGCTAGGGCTTGCACCAAGGGTCAGCGTTGGGGGCATCCAGTACACTGTGGCGTCCACTGTTTCTGTCGATCAGCCATGCCTGCCGTCCGCCTCACCCTTCTTCAATTGCAGCTGTTGCTGGGCATGACGGTGGTGTGGGGCATCAATTGGCCGGTCATGAAATATGCAGTAACCCACTACACACCCCTGAGTTTCCGGTTTTTTTGCATGTTCATTGGCGCCTTCATCATGTGGGGTTTGGCCGGGTTGTTGAAGGTGTCACTGCGGGTGCCCAAGGCCCTGTGGGGGCGGATGTTGTTGCTCTGTTTGCCCAACATGATTGGCTGGCATGTGTTCTGCGTGTTGGCTGTGAAAGAACTCAGCTCGGGCCGGGCGGCCATTTTGGGCTACACCATGCCGGTGTGGACCGTGCTCACCGGTTTGTTGTTTAAACACCCGGTGGGTGCGCGCGGCTGGGTTGGTTTGGCTTTGGCGATGGTGGCCACTTTGTTGCTGTTGAGCTCGGAGTTCAATGCGATTGCAGGCAGCCCGCTGGGTGTGTTGTTGATGTGCATTGCCGCCAGCAGTTGGGGGTTGGGGACCACGCTGATTAAGCGTTACCCGGTGGATTTGCACCCCTTGGCCTTCACCCATTTCATGATGTGGCCCACCATGGTGGTCATGGGGACCTTGGCGGTGGTGCTGGAAGGCTTGGGCCCTCAACATCTACCGAGTACTTGGCCACAAATTTGGCCTATTCTGTACAACGCGTTGGGTGTGTTTGCATTTGCCCAAGTGGGGTGGTTCACACTGGCCAAAACCTTGCCGCCGGTCGCCTCCAGTTTGTCAGTCATGATGATTCCGGTGGTGGGCGTTATGGCGGGCGCTTTCTTCCTGGGCGAAGCACCCCATTGGCCCGACTTTGCAGCGCTCGCGCTTATTTTGACGGCCATGGTGGTGGTGTTGTTGCCCAGGCGCACCGCGTGAGCCCGTGTTTACATCAAGCGATATTGCGCATGGACGCCATCGGCTTGGTCAAACCTTTCCAGCTGTAGGCCGATTTGCAAACCCTGTCTACGCGTATCGGATTGGCGGTTGTAGACGCGAAACGACGTGGGCTGGTAGGAAGCAGGGTTTTCTCGGATCGCATCAATGCCTGACCGGAGTTGAGTGCTCATGGTCAGGTTCGTATTGCCCAGCAGGGCCAGCAGCGCCAGGGCACGGTTGACTTGGGCCACACGGTCGGGGCGAAGCTCAGCCCTGGCGGCATAGGTCAAATTGCTGGCCCGATTGTTTCGGCAGGTTTCCAGAAAGGCATTCAGGTCGCGCAGCGCCTGGTCTTTCGAACACTGCTTTTGGTGTGATCGTTCCTCAATCCACTCGGTGTGATGCGCCTTGATCATGGCTTCAAAGTCCTCCATATGTTGATATTCCACCTCGATGAATGACATCGGGTGGACCAGGCCGTTGGATTGAACCCAGTCTTGACGGAACGAACGACCGGCGCTGCCCAATACCCAGTCTGTGGCCCAAAGGTACGGTGAGCCCATGTTCATGGATGGGTCTGTGGACCTGAGGGGCGATTTGAAGTCGACGCGAGCCCCTGCAGAATGTTCTACACCATGCCACTGTGTTTTTTTGTGCACGCGAATAACGCCAGTGTTGTCCAGCAGTTCCCGCTGATGTTTGCGTATCCAGCGCAGTTTGGTAAACAGGCTTCCAGCCAATTCCACCACCGCTGTTTTCAGGCCCGCGGTTGCCTCAACCTGTACAGCATGGCTTTGTCCTTGTTCACGATAATGTCCCAATTCTGAAATGGACAACTCAGGATACTTTGCAAGCAGATGTTTTAAAAAATCACCCGGCTTGTCGAAGTTGCTGGGCTTGTTCACCAAATCCGAGAGCAAGGCTTTGAACCGTGTTCGCAAGACGGTCTCCTGGCCACGTATTCGGGGCATGCGCAGGGCGATGCCTTCCATGTGATTTCTGTCGTTCTGTAGGGCCTCCAGTTCTGCGCTGACATGGACATCCACAGGCTCCAACGCAGGCCCGACGCCCAATCCAGCGCCCGCGCGAAACAATTGGCCTCGACGGCTGACCACCAACAACTCCAGGTTGTAGGGTGGCATGGCCAGTTCAACGCCAGCTTGCCGAATGTGATGCAGGCTCAGCTTGATCTTGATGCGAATCAGCAAACCCGACAGCAGTTGTGCCAGCCGGATGGACAGACCTTGCAAACCAAGGCCCACTCGACCTCCACCATACCAACGCAGCCTGGATGCGCCTTGAATCGTATCCACCAAATGATGCATGCGCTGCAAGAAGTCTGTCCGTCTGAAAGGTTTGTGGTTGTGTTGGGCTGTTTCGGCAACCGGCTGTGGTCCTCCCTGATCTGCACCCAGCAAACCCAGACGAACCAGTTGAAACGGGTGTTTGCCTTTTAGCGCGCCAGCCAAGCCCCAGCGCTGTTGACGTTCAGCCCGATCAAGCCATCGCCCCATTTTCAGAAGCCGTTGCTCAATGCGGTGAAACTGCTGTGGGTGCCTCTGTGGATCCAAACCATTGCGAAGTGCATTGGTCTCCCAGTGTGTCGGTGTGGCTTCAGCACCCAGTCCACACAACTTCAACAGCGTGTGATTGGCAGACCGCGTGGCCATGTCGTTGGTGTGCTGGGGGGGTGCAGATTGCCATGCAATGCTTGGAAATTGTCCCGTGTTTCGATGGATGGTCACGCAGGCCTTGGCGAGGTCCTCAAGCCACTGGCGTTGCTCTGCCGTGCTCGGCAAATGAAGGGCCCCCTGGGATTCCAACCATTGCATGCCGCCAGGCATGGCCAGGGCTGTCATGAACGATGACCAAACAGCAGTCTCCTCTTGGGTGGGAGGGTGCTGCGCGGTGCGGTGGATGTGCTCGACAGCATTGAAGTGTCGCAGCGCATGCAGGGTGACCCCTTGGGTGAACAAGCGCTCATGAATCATGG
Source organism: Limnobacter sp. (assembly GCF_036405155.1). Classification (GTDB taxonomy): domain Bacteria; phylum Pseudomonadota; class Gammaproteobacteria; order Burkholderiales; family Burkholderiaceae_B; genus Limnobacter. The sequence continues at coordinate 363,287 of NZ_DASWYD010000007.1, forward strand.
CGTCCAATGCGGCCGTTGCAGGCAGTGTGGGTGCTGGTTTGGCGACAGACTGGGAAAACGTATCGTGGGGTTTGGGCGGTAGCGTGAGGGACTTTGCCACCGCTGGCAGTGCTTTGGCCAACGTGGTCAACTTGGACGACCACAGGGTTTGACGATTGCGGTTTTGAATGCCCCATTGCCAACTGCCCAGCGATTGGGCTTGTTGGGGGTGGACTGCAGTGTGCATGTTCGGTGCGGGTGAGTGACTGAAAGAGCCAACACTCTAGGGAGCATGCACCACGCTGCCAACGAAGCAAATTGTCCATGCTTAGATTCAAGATGTTGGAACTGCAAGCCCGTTTTTAATACCCCCGCATGAAACGCATAAGCTCAGAAGATTTTCTTCGTTCACAGGGGGAGTGCCTTTTTCTACCATGGGTGCTGTCGAATCATCCATAAAAAAGGACTCCCCATGATTTCCAAAGCATTGACCAAGCACCTGGGCGCATTCAGCCTGGCTGTGGCAGCCACCCTCGGCTCTGTTGCCCACGCCGCTGACATTCAGCTGTTGAATGTGTCGTATGACCCAACCCGTGAGCTGTACCAGCAGTACAACCCGGAATTCGCCAAATACTGGAAGGAAAAAACCGGTGACAACGTCACCATCAAACAATCCCATGGTGGGTCGGGCAAGCAGGCCCGTGCAGTCATTGACGGTTTGGATGCCGATGTGGTCACCTTGGCTTTGGGTTACGACATTGATGCGATTGCACAGGAAAGCAAAAAGTTGCCCGCCGATTGGCAGAAAAAATTTGCACACAACAGCTCACCGTACACCTCCACCATTGTGTTTCTGGTCCGTAAGGGCAATCCCAAAGGGATCAAGGACTGGGATGACCTCATCAAACCGAATGTCGCCGTCATCACACCCAACCCCAAAACATCGGGAGGGGCACGCTGGAATTATTTGGCTGCCTGGGGCTACGCGTTGAAGAAGTACGGCAACAGTGAGGCCAAGGCGCGCGAGTTCACTGCCAATCTGTTCAAAAATGTCCCCGTGCTGGATTCCGGTGCGCGCGGCTCGACCAATACCTTCGTGCAGCGGGGCATTGGCGACGTTCTGGTGGCTTGGGAAAATGAGGCCATTCTGGCGGTGAATGAGCTGGGGCCCGACAAGTTTGATATTGTGGTGCCTTCGCTCAGTATTCTCGCTGAGCCGCCAGTGGCGGTGGTTAGCGCCAATGCCGAGAAAAAAGGCACCACCAAAGTGGCACAGGCTTACCTGGAGTACCTGTACTCGCCAGTGGGACAAAAAATTGCCGCTGAAAACTATTTCCGTCCCATCAAACCCGAATTGGCCGATCCCAAAGACATCAAACGCTTTCCCAAGGTGAAAACTTTCACGATTGACGAAGTATTTGGCGGTTGGGCCAAGGCGCAGAAAACCCACTTTGATGACAACGGCGTGTTTGACCAGATTTTCAAACGCTGATTCGAGCAACCTGCAACGCTTCCTTCTCTGTGACGAGGCCTGCCATGCAACCCCCACTGTGCCTGACCATACCCGGCTTGCATGGCAGTGATGCGAATCACTGGCAAAGCTGGGTTGAGCGTGAGTTGCCCAATACACGCCGAGTGCAGGGCATCAATTTTGATCGACCCGTGATTGCGGCGTGGGCCGATGCAATTCGAGACAATGTTCGTCAGGCCCCCGGGCACGTCATTCTGCTGGCCCACAGCTTTGGTTGTCTCGCCAGTGTGATGGCCATTTCTGATCATGAAAGCAAAGTGTGCGCAGTGGTGTTGGTGGCGCCGGCCACACCCAGCCGTTTCAGCGCGTCTGGCCTGATCAGTGAACAAGCAGGGCAGGGCACCAGCATTGTGGACTGCATGCCCGATGTGCCCTTGAATGTGCCCGGTTTGGTGGTGGCCAGCACCAACGACCCGTGGATGACTTCCGAGGAAGCCTTTCGGTGGGCCGCCACCTGGGGCTTGCATGCGGTCAGCCTGTCGAACGCTGGGCACATCAACACTGCATCGGGTTACGGGCGATGGCCCTCGGTGGTTCGCTTGGTGCAAGGTTTGCGGGACAATTGGTCGCCCATCCCTTTGGGTGAGCTTGAGCAGCAGGCACATCCTGTCAAGCAGCGTTTCACCGCGTTGGCCAAGGCTCGGCGAATTACCCGGGTCGGTCTACAGTAAAAACACGTCTGGATAGATTCATGAATGCATTGCACACACTTCCCCATGCTCAGCGGTTGGAACAGGTTCGACTGGCGGTGGCCCGCTTGCCGACATTGCCGCGCGACGACAAAGCGTTTTGGCGGCACGACAATGGCCTGGTGTTGGGGCGGTTTCAGGACTGGGTGGTTGGCAGCGGTTTCTCCCCCATCGAACACGTGCTGTCTCTTGAGCGCATTGGGCATGTGGCGCACACGGTGGGCCTGGATGGCGTTGTTCGGGAACTCACCTTTGAAAACCTCGATAGCAACACCTACATCGCCAGCGACCGCTTGATTCGTGCTTTACACACCCTGAATTATTTTGGGGTTAGTGCTGAGCCTGTGCGTCTGTTTGTGGATGTTAATCAGCGGTTTTTTACGTCTGTGGTGGACAACCATGGCAAGGCGTTTCGTACCTTGATTGAGTCTCTCGGTTTAGGGCCTGCTCATTTTGTGATTCAAGTGGTGGCCAATGCTGCAACCGACCTCAGCACCTTGGCATTTGCGGCCGACAATTACCGACGAAATGGCTTTATGACTGGTTTGCATGCGCACAGTGCGCTGGAGGCCAACAGCCTGATTGCACAAATTCGACCCGATTTCCTGTCGGTGTGGATCACACCGGACTGGAATCTGTCGGAACTTCCAGCCCTGGTTGAAGCAGCAGCAGCCTTTCGAGTGACGCTGATTGCACGCTATTCCGGTGACCCCTCTCTTGCACATGCCATTCAGAAATCCGGCCTTGAATTTCAACAAGTGTCCCCTACATAAATTTTTCTTATATCCAAGCAATTTTTTAATCGTTCGGTTTTGCGGGGGCCTCACCTAGACTGTGGTTCAGTTCAATTCACAGTCTAGGATTCCCCGTGTCGCAGGCCTCTGCCCGACGCGTTCTGCCCGGCTTTCACCTCACGCTGGGCTACGCGCTCACCTACCTTTGCCTCATCGTGCTCATTCCCTTGTCTGCCGTGTTTCTCAAAACACTGCACATGGGCTGGGCCGATTTCTGGTCTGTCATTAGCAGCCCCCGTGTGGTGGCCTCCTACAAATTGTCGTTTGGCATGTCGCTCCTGGCTGCGGCCATCAATGCGGTGTTCGGGCTGTTGTTGGCTTGGGTGTTGGTGCGGTACACATTTCCCGGTAAACGGATTGTGGATGCGTTGGTCGATCTGCCTTTTGCCTTGCCCACCGCTGTGGCGGGTATTGCGCTCACGGCCCTCTATGCAGGCAATGGTTGGGTTGGGCAGTACCTGGAGCCCCATGGCATTCAGGTGGCGTTCAAGCCGCTGGGCATTTTGGTTGCGCTCATTTTTATTGGTTTGCCGTTTGTGGTCCGTACGGTTCAACCCGTGTTGGAAGATGTAGAAACCGAGTTGGAAGAGGCCGCAGCCAGCTTGGGCGCCAACCGCCTGAAAACCTTTGTATATGTGGTGCTCCCCATTATTTTCCCAGCATTGCTCACCGGTTTTGCATTGGCTTTTGCCCGGGCGGTGGGGGAGTACGGGTCCGTGATTTTCATTGCGGGCAACATTCCCATGGTGTCTGAAATCACACCGCTCATGATCATCAGCCAACTGGAGCAATACCACTACAACGGTGCCACGGCCATTGCGGTCGTCATGCTGGTGATTTCATTTCTCTTGCTGCTGGCCATCAATGGTCTGCAAGCCTGGACAGCGAAACGAACCGGGAGAGCTTCATGAGCGGCGCTGTTGCATTGCGTGTGGGAAAGTCCCGCGCTGAACACCTACAAAGTTTGTCAGCCACCCGTGAGGCAAACTGGGTCAAGTTTGGGTTGATCACGGTCGCATTGGCTTTCTTCTCCCTGTTTTTGCTACTGCCCTTGCTGGCGGTGTTTGCAGAGGCATTCCGGCAAGGTGTTGAGGTATACAAAAATGCACTGCTGGACGACGAAACCCTGTATTCATTGCGACTGACTTTGCTGGCTGCTGCCATCGCGTTACCGCTGAATTTGGTGTTTGGTGTGGCTGCAGCCTGGGCCATTGCAAAATTTGAATTTCGCGGTAAGCACTTTTTGATCACCTTGATTGATTTGCCATTCTCGGTATCACCTGTTATCGCCGGTCTGATTTATGTCTTGCTGTTTGGCTCTCAGGGTTGGTTTGCACCCTGGTTGCAAGCTTGGGACATCAAAATCATCTTCGCTGTACCGGGCATTGTTTTGGCCACCGTGTTTGTCACTTTCCCCTTCATTGCGCGTGAGCTCATTCCTTTGATGCAAGCCCAAGGCAAAGAGGAAGAAGAGGCCGCCGTGGTGCTGGGTGCACGAGGCTGGCAAACCTTTTGGTATGTCACCTTGCCCAACATCAAATGGGGTTTGCTCTACGGCGTGATCTTGTGCAACGCCCGGGCCATGGGCGAGTTTGGCGCTGTGTCTGTGGTGTCTGGCCACATTCGGGGTGAAACCAGCACCTTGCCGTTGCACGTGGAAATTCTTTACAACGAATACCAGTTTTCAGCAGCGTTTGCGGTGGCTTCCCTGCTGGCATTGTTGGCCCTCATCACGCTGGGCATTAAAACCTGGGTTGAGCACCGTGCAGCCCAATTGGGGCATCATTAATTCAATGAATTCAGGCTCACCGGGTGAGCTTGCGGAGAACAACCATGAGCATTCAAGTAAAAAACATTCACAAGGGTTTTGGTACGTTCACAGCGTTGGACAATGTCAGCCTCGACTTTCACAGCGGTGAGCTGGTGGCCTTGTTGGGTCCCTCCGGCTGTGGAAAAACAACCTTGTTGCGCATCATCGCAGGCCTTGAACAGGCAGACTCTGGTGAAGTGATTTTGGACGGTGAAGACACATCCGATGCCCATGTGCGCGATCGGAATGTGGGCTTCGTGTTTCAGCACTATGCGCTCTTCAAACACATGACTGTGTTTGACAATGTGGCGTTTGGTTTGCGGATGAAGCCCCGATCCGAGCGACCCAGCAAGGCAGAGATTGCCGAGAAGGTCCACAACCTGTTGAAGTTGGTTCAACTGGATTGGTTGGCCGATCGATTCCCATCACAACTCAGCGGTGGTCAACGGCAGCGCATTGCACTGGCCCGTGCACTGGCCGTTGAGCCCAAGGTGTTGCTGCTGGACGAGCCGTTTGGTGCGCTGGACGCCAAGGTGCGCAAGGAGTTGCGTCGCTGGCTGCGTCGCCTGCACGATGAACTGCACATCACCTCGATTTTTGTGACCCACGACCAAGAGGAAGCGTTGGAAGTGGCCGACCGCGTGGTGTTGATGAACCAGGGCAAGGTGGAGCAGATTGGCTCGCCGGAAGAGGTCTACCAGCATCCGGCAACGCCTTTTGTGTACAGCTTCTTGGGGTCGGCCAACCAGTTTCGCCAAGACAGGGCGGTGGCTTTTGCCCGTCCGCACGAAATTGACATCCACACCACGCCAAGTCATGCTTTCCATGGATTGGATCCAGTGCCGGCCCGTGTGGTTCGCTTGATGCGGTTTGGTTTAAGCACCCGGGTGGAGCTTGATTCGCTGGACGAACCGTCTCCCCAGCATTTTGAAGTGGAGTTGGGGGCAGACCAGGCCCAAGCGCTGAGCCTCACAGAAGGTCAGCTTGTCCACCTGTCCGCCAGGCAGCTCAAAGTATTTGAACAACCCACTGTGGCACTTGCATCATGAATTTTCAGCAGTTGCGCATTGTGCGCGAAACCGTTCGTCAGGGTTACAACCTGACCGAAGTGGCCAACACCCTCTACACCTCTCAGCCTGGTGTGTCCAAACACATTCGTGACCTGGAAGAGGAGTTGGGTGTGGAGCTGTTTGTCCGCAAGGGCAAACGCTTGATGGGGCTGACCGACCCAGGCAAGGAATTGCTGGTGGTGGTGGAACGCATGCTGCTGGATGCGCGCAACATCAAAAACCTGGCGGAGCAGTACAGCAGCCGGGATGTGGGCCAACTCACGGTGGTCACAACACACACACAGGCACGCTATTCACTGCCTGAGGTGGTGAGCGCATTCAAGCGCCTGTTTCCCAAGGTGCACTTGCGCTTGCACCAGGGCAGCCCCAAAGAAATCACCCAAATGCTTCTGGATGGCCAGGCCGACATTGGCATTGCCACCGAGGTGTTGGGCAATGTGGATGACCTGGTGAGCTTTCCTTACTACCAATGGAAGCACCAGGTGATCGTGAAAAACGACCACCCCCTATTGCAACTTGACAAGCCCACACTGGCCGATGTGGCCGAATACCCGGTGATCACTTACCAAGAAGGGTTTACCGGTCGAATCAAGATCGACGAAACCTTTGCAGCCCATGGTCTGAACCCGGACATCGCCATTTCGGCGCTGGATGCCGATGTCATCAAGACCTATGTGGAACTGGGTTTGGGTGTGGGCATCATTGCCAACATGGCTTTTAGCCGCGCCAAAGACACTGGCCTGTCATTGCTCAACATCGACAACCCCTTTCCGGTCAACACCACCAGCATCGCAGTGCGCAAGGGGCACTACTTGCGCAGCTTTGCCTACAAATTCATTGAGCTGTGCAATGCCGAGTTGAGCGAGTCGCGTTTGCAGTCGGTGTTGAACGAACGGCTGGTGGATTGACTACAATCGGGGTTGTTGTACACCACGGTCCACAACAGGAACTCAGCCATGTCCCAAGCCAATGCCCCCAGTCGCCAGTCGGATCATCCGGTTGAGTCGCTGATTCTCAACCGTTGGTCACCCCGCTCTTTTTCGGCGGAGACGGTAACCGAGGCGCAATTGATGAGCCTTTTCGAGGCGGCCCGCTGGGCACCGTCGGCCAGCAACACTCAACCCTGGCGCTTTGCATGGGCCTTGCGCGGCGATGCGCACTGGTCTGCGTTTGTGGATTTTTTGGTGCCTGCCAACCAGCGCTGGGCACAACAGGCCGCGGCTTTGCTGGTGATCGTGTCCAAAAACCGCGCCTTGAAACGGGACTCCACAGAGTTTGCACCGCTCAAAAACCATGCGTTTGACACTGGCTCAGCCTGGGCCAACCTGGCTTTACAGGCGCACGCCATGGGCTTGGCCACCCACGCCATGGGCGGGTTTGATGCGGCCAAAGTGGAGGCGTATTTGAAGGTGCCTGAGGGGTATACCGTGCAAGCGTGTGTGGCGGTTGGCAAGCCGGGCCCCAAGAGTGCCTTGCCGGAAGACTTGCAGGCGCGGGAAACGCCATCAGGGCGAAACCCAGTGAGCAGCTTTACAGGCCACGGTGCTTTGAACTGGGATTAAGCGGGCTGTTTTAGTTGTTGAAATCTCAGTTTTTGAAGTATTTCCGTGAGCGATACACCAGGGCTTCGCCCTCGCGGTAATCGCAGCGCAGTACTTCGCCAATCATGATGGTGTGGTCGCCTTCCTCGTAGCGGTTTTTCACTTTGCATTCAAAGTGCGCCAGCGCGTTGGGAATCAAGGCGCAGCCACCCAGCCCTTCAATGGTCTGCAAGCCCTCAAACCGGTCGCCTTTGTAGGTTGAAAACCGCATGGACAAGTCTTGCTGATCGGCCGCCAGCACGCTCACGCCATAGTATTCGGCAGCGGCGAAAGCATCGTTACTGCTGGACTTCTTGGAAAGGCTCCACAGCACCAAGGGTGGGTGCAGGCTGACGGAATTGAACGAATTGGCGGTGACACCCACCAATTGGCCATTGGCTTTTCGAGTGGTGATGATGGTGATGCCTGTGGCAAATTGTGCCAAGGCTTGTCGAAACAAATGAGCATCCAGCTCGGCGTCGCCTTCGCGTTTTTCGGCTCGCACGAAAGTGTCGGCGGCTTGGGGCGAGTCCACAGGTTTTTGCATGATGTACTTCTGTTCTTGAATGCCCCCATTGTGCCAAACCTTGACAGCCTGTGCTTGCTTTCGTTTTTGAATCACGGCTCCAATTGTCGAAATGTCGGTGCATGTGATTGAAATGATTTAAAATGTGCGCCTTTCCAAGCACCTTGAAAGCCTGCCCGCAGGCCAGCCCCGCCGTGAATTCCAAGCCCCAGTCCAGTCTGTCGTTCACCCTAAAAACCACCTCGGGCCAAGCCCGGCGGGGTGAAATCCGTACAGCCCATGGGGTGATTCAAACCCCCATTTTCATGCCAGTGGGCACCTACGGCACGGTGAAGGGCATGACGCCGCAAAACCTGAAAGACATTTCCGCTCAAATCATTCTGGGCAATACCTTTCACCTGTGGATGCGCCCCGGGCTGGACATCATGGCCAAGTTTGGTGGCTTGCACCGCTTCATGGGCTGGGACGGCCCCATCCTCACCGACTCCGGTGGGTTTCAGGTGTTTAGCCTGGGGGCCATGCGCAAAATCAAGGAAGAGGGCGTGCACTTCCGGTCGCCCGTGAATGGCGACAAGCTATTCCTGACGCCTGAGGAAAGCATGCGCATCCAAACAGTGCTGAATTCCGACATCGTCATGATCTTTGATGAATGCACACCCTACCCAGCCACGTTTGAAGAGGCCCGCTCATCCATGGAATTGTCCATGCGCTGGGCGCGCCGTTCGCGCGATGCGTTTAACGAACTGGGCAACACCAATGGCCTGTTTGGCATTGTGCAGGGCGGTATGTACGAAAGCCTGCGCGATGTGTCGCTGGCCGGGTTGACCGACATTGGTTTTGATGGCTATGCAATTGGTGGTTTGTCGGTGGGTGAGCCCAAGGACGACATGCAACGCATATTGGCCCACACAGCCCCGAAGCTGCCCGCCGACAAGCCCCGTTACCTGATGGGTGTGGGCACACCGGAAGATTTGGTGAATGCCGTGGGGCAGGGCATTGACATGTTTGATTGCGTGATGCCCACCCGCAATGCCCGCAACGGTTGGTTGTTTACCCGAACCGGCGACATCCGGATTCGCAACGCCCGCTTCCGCAATGATGAAAGCCCGCTGGACGCCCAGTGCACCTGCTACACCTGCCAGCATTTTTCACGGGCTTATTTGCACCACCTGGACCGCAGCAAGGAAATTCTGGGTGCGCAGCTCAATACCATTCACAACTTGCATTACTACTTGGAATTGATGGCGCAGATGCGGGCTGCCATTGAGGCGGATCGTTTTGATGCATGGGTTGGGGAGTTTCATGCCCAGAGAGCGCAATCCTCGGATTTGCGCTGATTCAACGGGTCTGCTTGGTCCAACTGACCCGCGATGGCCGGTAGGTCCAGCATTTCAATCAGTTGGCTTTGCCCGTCCAATTGCACCTCAATCAAGGTCTGCGACTCACCCAGCAAGTGCGAGCGCTGACACCTGGCCTCGCCAAGCACTGGCAAGGAGGGTTGCCACGTCGCCGATTCAATCGACAACAGTTGCGTGACGGCAAAGCCCACCTGTCGACCTGCGTGTTCAACCACCAGGATGCTGCTGTTGTCGTCCAGCATTTGTCGGCCCATGCCCAACGCGTGCCCTAGGTCGATGATGTCGAGCACTCTGCCTTTGTGGGTCAACCAGCCGCGCAGGGGTTTTTCGCGATCAAAAATTTCAAGGCTGCGGTGATAGGGCAACACTTCTTGAATTGATCCAATCGGTGTGGCATGCGCATGCTGCATCCGGAAAACAATCAGGCGATGGTCCTCTTGAACCTCATCAGACATTCGCCCACTCCCATGGGCGGATCGGTTTTGTTCTTGATTGACCCTTTTCATCAATGCGATGATGTTCACCAGCTCAGGGGCGCTGGAGAGTGCCATCGCATCCAGTATAAAAAACTGTTGGCTTCTTCGTTCAGGCTGTGAAGTCGTGTTCATCCAGGTGTGTGTTAAAACGCGTGGATGACGCCCATGACCAGAATTTAAAGCCACCAGTTGCTGCGGCTGAATGGGTACCAAGTCCATGACTTGATCAATCAAAAAGGCTACGGGTCCGTCAGCGCCGCGCACCACAAAAGCCTGACGCTCAGTTGCGTGCGAGTGATGTCCGCGTATACCCAGATGCGACAACAATTCCACCACGGGGATCCATTCACCGCGATATTCCAGGTTGCCACAATAGGCACCCCCGCAGCCTTCACCGGGTTTTATCTCGGGATTGGCCAGGGTGCTTTCCACATGTTCCGGGTGTATGGCCAGACCAATGCCAGCGCTGTTCATCAGTAGCAGCGCATGGTGGGTCTCCTCCGCCGTGGTTTCAGGTTCAATGTCTCCGGTTGCAGCATCACGCTGTGGTTCCGGGTCTTGAACCGTCAAAAGGTCCGGGCTGGCGAATAATTTGGGCAATGCCAGTAAAGTGACCATCTCGCCGCTGTGTGGGTTGCGCACACACCCAGCGGCCAAGTGCAGGGTTGTCTGCTGATCCGAAAAGGGGTGAGTCGATGCAACATCAACCTCAAACAGTTGTCCAACATCGTTCGCCAGCAGGCCCAGCAAGTGTCCCTTCTCGCGGACCAGGATGACGCAGTCCTTGCTGCTGGATGTCCATGGCAAACCGCACCAGTGCGCCAGGTTGATCACCGGAATGGTGACGCCGCGCAGGGTGAGCCCGCCACACAGCCAACGGGATTGCGATGGCAAAGGGGTTAGTTGGTTGAGTGGTACCACTTCCCGCAGAGTCTCCATGGGGATGCCCAACAACATGTCCCCAATCCGGAATGATCCAAATCCAACGGTGCTTGAACTGCGGGTCATGAGGTTTGCCCAATCCGCGTGGCTTTGGCCAGTTCATCAATCATGAGGCTCACCTTTTGAGCCTCATCAGATTGCATGGCAATCCATTGAGAGACCTGCTGAATGGCTTCCTGTGCGGCGGCCACAGTCTCCAGGGCTTTGCCCAAGTGGGTTGCTGCGTGCTGGTTTTGCTCAACACCTTCGGTGACTTGGACCATGGAGTCTTCCATGAGGCTGCCAATCTCTCGGGCTGCTTTGGCACTGTTTTCAGCGAGTTTTCGTACTTCAGCAGCGACCACGGAAAAGCCCACCCCATGCTGGCCTGCTCGGGCAGCTTCAATGGCAGCATTGAACGCCAGCAGATTGGTCTGGTTGGCGATGTCGCTGATGACCCTCACCATGTCGGATATGCGGTGTGCGCTGGATTGAATGGCTGCGATTGAAGCAATGGCGCGCTTCATGTCCTGGGCGCTGCATTGCGCCGCCTCAACGCCTTCGAGGGTGCTTTTACCCGCCAGGTCTGACTGGCTGTGAATGTTACCCATGAATTGTTGCAGGCGCTCCATGCTGGCTCGCATGGCTTCGGATTGCTGGTTGATGCTGCGCTCCAGTTGTACTTCTTTCGTCACGTCGTAAGCATATTTGATGATTTTCACCACCTTGCCATTCAAATCGAGGATGGGGTTGTAGGTCGCCTGAATCCAGACATCCCGGTTGAATTTGCCCACGCGGCGAAAGCGACCGCTGATGAATTGCCCCTCATTCAGTTTTAGCCAGAAGTCCCGATACTCCGGGCTTTGGGTGTATTCCAGCGTGCAAAAAATACTGTGGTGTTGACCTTGGATTTCCCGCAAGGTGTAGCCCATGGCATTGAGAAAATTGCGGTTGGCCGACAGCACCTGCCCATCCAGATTGAACTCAATCACCGCTTGTCCCAAATTGATGGCGGCCACCTTGGCTTCAAATTCCTGGTTTTTCAATTTGCTCTCGGTGATGTTCGATGCAAATTTCACCACCTTCAGCAAATTGCCCTGATGATCATAAATGGGGTTGTAGGTGGCTTGAATCCAGATTTCCCGACCAGCTTTGGAAACTCGCTTGAATTCACCGGATACGAATTGTCCTCGGCCCAGCGTTTCCCAAAAGTTTTGATATTCAGTACTGTTGCCATAATCGTTCGACACAAACATGCGGTGATGTCGGCCCTGTATTTCTTCGAGGGTGTAGCCCATCAAACTCAGGAAGTTGTGGTTGGCCGACAGCACTTTGCCGGACATGTCAAATTCAATGACCGCCTGTGCCCGGTTGATGGCCGCAATCTTTCCCTGACTCTCCATCGACTGCAATTTGTTGTCGGTGATGTTTTGCGCCAGTTTGATGATGGAAATCACTGCACCTTGATCGTCCAGCACTGGGCTGTAGCTGGCTTGAATGTACACCGGCCGACCGTCTGCGCCGTATCTCAAATACTCCCCGGAGCAACAGCGGCCTTGCCGAAGGTTACTCCAGAAGGTTTTGTAATCATCCTTCTCGGCGATGCCTGCTTCGCAGAACATGCTGTGGTGCTGTCCTTGAATCTGGTCCAAGGTGTAGCCAAAAGTGTTGAGGAACAATTTGTTGGCACTGAGCACATGGCCGAACGGATCGAATTCAATGCAGGCTTGTGCTGAAAACAGGGCATCAAACAATCGCGCTTTGTGTTCAATGGCGGGTTCTAGGCGGTCAACTGGGGCGTTCATGGTGTGGATCCTTGGGACTGAGTCCCTCAGTGAATGTTTGGAAACACAGCAATATTGACCAGGGAAAGCGCGGGATAAGCCACGAAACATGCATCAAAACACCGATTTCACTTTGGGATTAGGGCAGGTGAGGTAGGCGACTTGGGGGATCCAGAGGCCCCGGGATTCAGCGTCGTGTAAGAAAACTGTCAGAAACTGCGGCCAGCTAGGCGGGGAGGGATGTGACCCAACACTCCGTCTGCTGTTATTACAACAAGACGACAAAAACCGAGCAAACGCTCAACGAGCCCCAGTGAATTGATTTCACTGGGGTTTTTCTATTTGGATTGTCGTCTGTCAGACATTTCTAGAGTGCTGGCTTCAGCGGTCCGTCTGCAATCGTGCTTCAATACTCAAACTGACTGGCCCGGTGCAGAGAGCTTGACCGAGTCTGGAATGCACTTGCCAAGTATCCACATGGCCAGGGTCACCACAATCAAGTCGTCGGTGAAACCAAACCACAGCAGGAAGTCTGGCACCAGGTCGATGGGGCTGAGCAGGTAAATCACCACCGCGACCATGAAGCCCTTGATCCACAATGGAGTTTCGCGGTGGCGAAAGGCGTGCCACATCAGTCGGCCATGGGTTTTCAGGGCCTTGAGTTTGGACCACAGCGGAAACCAGCGAGACAGCATACGAAGTACCCCAACATCAAAATTCAAACAGGGACAACCGTGACACAAGCACCATTGACCATCCAACGCACTTGCCATGTACCCGTGCCAGTGGCGGATTGCTTTGCCATTTTTACGCGGCTGGGCGCCCAGGAATACATCCACCACGATGCGGTGATTGCACCCATTGTGCAGGTAGACCGGGCACCCGGGCAATCGTTCACCGAGATTGGCGATGTGCAGCACATCACCTTCAAAGGCGGGTACACCATCCGCGAGGAATTGCTGGCCTTTGTTCCCAACAGGCAATTTGTCTACAAGGGCACAGGGTTTTCGCAACCGATGTTGAATTGGCTGGACCATGCCAAAGGCTCGTTTGAATTTGAAAAAAACGGGGATGGAACCGACATCACCTGGCGCTACAACTTCTATTTGCGTGAGGGGTTGGGCGCCACGGTAAAGCGGGGCGTGTTCAACACGCTGATCGTGAATGTCATCTGGAACAGGATGATGACCAAAACCCTGTCCAATTTGACGCAAATCATCACATTGCGGGCCATGCAGCCCGGGAGAACAGCATGAGCAATGTTTTCAGATCCCTGTTGGGTGCAACAACCGCCATGGCGCTGTTGCTTGTCTCCGGGTTTGCACAGGCACAGGCCAAGGACAAAACCGAGCCGTCCATTTGCGTGTTCGATTATTTGGGTGCCAAGGGACCAATAGCCAACCTGGCCACCGAATATTCGCTGGAGGGTCGCAAAAACGGCTATGGTTTCAAACCGGTGGTGTACACCAACGAAGCGGTGGCCACCAAGGATTTTGAAATCGGCAAATGCGACGGATTGGTGGCCACCGGTATTCGCACCCGCCGTTTCAACAGCTTCACCGGCAGCCTCGATGCCATTGGTGGATTGCCCAACTATGAAGCGGTGTTGCTGGCCCTCAAAAGCATGGGCAGTGGGCAATTGCAATCGGTGATGGAGCAGGGCGACTACGAAGTGGGTGGTGTGCTGCCTTTCGGTGCTGCCTACATTTTTGTGAACGACAAGGACATCAACACCCTGGCCAAAGCCGCTGGCAAAAAAATTGCGGCGTTGGCCCATGATGAGTCACAAATCAAGTTGATTGAGCAGGTTGGCGCCCAGCCGGTGGCTGCGGATGTTTCCAATTACGGTTCATTGTTCAACAACGGCGCGGTGGACATCATCGTGGCCCCATCGATTGCCTACCAGCCGCTGGAACTGTACAAGGGCATTCGCAAGCGCGGTGCCGTGGTGCGTTTCCCGGTGGCCATGGTGACGTACCAGATCATTCTGCGGAAATCCAAATTCCAGCCAGGTTCAGGCCTTAAGCTGCGCAAGTATGTGTCCCAGGAAATGCCCAAAGCATTGGAAGCCGTCAAGAAGGTGGACAAGCTGATTCCTGAAAAGTATTACATGGACCTGTCCGATGCCGACAAAGCGGATTACACCCGAATGATGCGTGAGTCTCGGATTGCACTCAGCAAAGAGGGTGTTTACGACGGCTGTGCCTTGCGCCTCATGAAAAAAGTCCGGTGCGCAGTGGATGGCGCTGCTGCAGAATGCGGCTTGCCTGAGGAGTACAAAGTGGCGGCCAACTGTCCGGTTCGCCCTTGATCGTTGTAGAAAACCTGTCGATCTGTGTTAATAAAGAGGCTCTTCGGAGCCTCTTTTTTTGTTCATGAACCCCACCGATTCCCATCTGGAAGAAACCTGTCTGCGCAGCGAGCGTGTTTACGATGGCGCTTTGTTGAAAATCAACCGCGACACCGTGCGTTTGCCCAATGGCGCTGAGTCAGTTCGCGAATACACCGAGCACCCTGGCGCTGTCATGGTGATCCCGGTGCTGGACGATGGTCGCTATGTGATGGAGCGTCAATTTCGATACCCCTTGCACCGGGTGTTTCTTGAATTTCCCGCCGGGAAGATAGACCCCGGCGAAGACCCTGTAGACACCGCCCACCGGGAGTTGCGCGAGGAAACTGGCTACACCACCACATCCTTGGAGTACCTGACCACCATTCATCCAGTGATTTCCTACTCCACCGAGCGAATCCTGCTGTACGTGGCGCGTGGACTGACTGCTGCACAGCGGCAATTGGATGAGAATGAGTTTTTGGATGTGGTGCTGGTTCATCCGGATGAATTAATGGCCCAAATTCGCAATGGGGAAGTGAGCGACGTTAAAACAATCATTGGTGCTTTCTGGTTAAATCAAGGTGTGCATTCACAAGGAGTGTGACCATGTCTGCTCAATTTCCCTGTGTCATCGTTGGCCACGAGTTTGCCTGCACATTGGGGCTGGCCGTGTTTGTCGATGTTCGGGGCAATGTGGATGAGCACGCCCATTGGTGCCATCAAATCGCCATCTCCATGGACGATACATTGCTGAATTGCCACTGCGATGGAAAGGTCTTTCAAAGCAAAGCGGTGTTTGTGCCTGCGGGGCATCTCCATTCGGTCAACACGGGCAGCCAGATCAACCTGTTTTTTGATCCCCAGATTGACTGGCTGGACGACGTATTTGGCGGTGCCATCGACACCCATTGCGCGCAAGTGTTGGACCGCGATACCTTGGAAGGTATTCAAACCTGCTTTTATAAAAATTCCGATCTGAAATTGGGTCTTGAGGCTTTTGCCTATGCCTATGAAGACAGGCAGGCCGACCTCCATGACCAAACCTTGAACCAGCGTTGGGTCCGCCTGTTGAAAGAAGTGGAGCAACTGAGCAACACCCTGACACCCGAGCAAGGGCTGTATGCCCAGTTGGGGCGCTTGCTGGCGGCTGATGCAGTTTGATGGTACGCCTGTTGCTCGTTCTTCTCTTGCTGCCGTTGCTGGCTTTTGCCCTGTGGTGGATCACCCAAAAACCCTCACACCAACGGGACTGGGCCGATGACGTCAGCCAGTTGTTGCAGTGGGAGCAGCAGGGCAGTGTGGTCACATTGACCAACGTCCGGCATTTTGACTGGCGCAGCGAAGCGGATTACACACCGCGTTGGGAAACCCGCCAATACAACCTGGACAGCCTGGAGTCTGCCGACCTGGTGTTGTCTTACTGGATGGGGCCACACATTGCCCACACCTTGGTGTCCTTTGGGTTTGACGATGGCCGGCACTTGGTTTTTTCTCTGGAAATTCGTAAGGAGCGCGGTGAGGCTTTTTCGGCCGTGGCTGGTTTTTTCCGTCAATACGAAAGCGTGTTGATTGCTTCAGAGGAAGACGACATTCTCAGAACCCGCACCAACACACGCGGTGAGGATGTGTACCTGTACCGCCTCGCCATTCCCCGTGAACAGCTTCGTACCCTGTTCATGGCCTATTTGGACAAAGCCCGTGACATTGAACAGCACCCCCAGTTTTACAACACCTTGACCAGCAATTGCACCACCATCGTGATCGACATTGCCCGGCGCATCGCACCCGGCTTGCCCATGGATTACCGCTTGTTGGCGTCGGGCCATTTTGCCGAGTACGCGTATGACCAAGGCGGACTGGTGGCCGGGTATGACTTTGACACACTTCACCGCTTGGGTCGCATCACCGACCGGGCTCAATCGGTGAGCCCAAATGACAATTTTTCAGTTCTTATTCGCGAGGGAGTACCCACGCCAGGGCACAACAGCAACAACAACGGGAGACGCCGACCATGAGCCCAGCAGCACCGCAGTACAGCAATGCCGATTTACCCAAATTTGAAACCTTGCTGGATTGTCTCCAGCATTGGTCCACCACCTGTGCCGACGAGGTGCACTTTGTACAGCCCATGGGGCGGAGTGAAGTGGTGGAATACACCTGGGCGCAGGTGAATGACCAGGTGCAGCGCATGGCCGCCTATTTGCAGTCTCTCAACCTGCCCGAGCGCAGCAACATTGCCATTCTGGGCAAAAACTCGGCCCACTGGATCATGGCGGATTTGGCCATCTGGATGGCTGGTCATATTTCGGTGCCCATTTACCCCACCGTCAATGCGGAAACTGCTGCGTATGTGCTGGAGCACAGCGAGGCCAAGGTGCTGTTTTTGGGCAAGATGGAAGAGCTGTGGCCCGTGGTGAAAGATGGTATTCCCCAAGACCTGCCCACCGTGGTGTTGCCCTTGGGGCCAGACAAGCCGGGCAGCCTGAACTGGAACCAGTTGCTGACCGAGTTTGCACCCACACAGCGGCCCGCCCAGCGCACAGCCGATGAATTGGCCACCCTCATGTACACCTCGGGCAGCACTGGCAACCCAAAGGGTGTGATGGTGCGCTTTGGTGCTATGACCCGTGCCCTGCTGGGCACCGCCGAGTTGTATGGCATCAATCGAGGTGACCGCATGTTGTCCTATTTGCCGCTGGCCCATGCAGCCGAGCGGGCTGTGGTGGAAACCGGTTCCATGGTGTTTGGGTTCCGGGTGTATTTTTCGCTCGGCTTGTCGACCTTCATTGAAGACTTACGGCGCGCACGGCCCACCCTGTTCTTCTCGGTGCCCCGTTTGTGGGCCAAGTTCTACAACGGCATTTGTGCAAAAATTTCGCCGCGCGTTCAGTCCATCCTCTTCCGAATCCCCGTCTTGTCGGGTGTATTCAAACGCAAAATTCTCCAGCAGTTGGGCTTGTCCGAGGTTCGCATGGCCTTGAGTGGCTCTGCACCCCTGTCGGCCAAATTGATTGAGTGGTATCGCGGGCTGGGGCTGGAGTTGCTGGAAGGCTATGCCATGACCGAAAACTTTGCCTATTCACATGGCAACAGGCTGGACTCCGCCCGCCCCGGTTATGTGGGTTTGCCGTTCCCTGGGGTGGACTGCCGAATTTCCGAGCAGGGCGAAATCCAGGTGAAAGGCCCCACGCTCATGATGGGTTACTACAAGTTGCCCGAGTTGACCCAAGAGGCTTTCACCGAGGACGGCTACCTCAAAACCGGCGACATGGGCGAAGTCGACGAATTGGGGCGACTCAAGATCACCGGTCGGGTTAAAGAACTGTTCAAGACCAGCAAAGGCAAGTATGTGGCTCCGGTGCCCATTGAAAACCGCCTCATGGGTCATGCGCTCATCGAAGCCGTGTGCGTCACAGGCCCATCATTGCCGCAACCCATTGCCTTGGTCATGCTGCCCCTGGAGGAGCACCAGGCGGTGGAAACCAACCCTGAAGAACGGGCCAATGTCGTAGGTCAGATGACCGAGTTGTTGAACACGGTGAACGCGAAGCTGGAAGCCCATGAGCAACTGGACTGCCTGATTGTGGTGAAAGACTTGTGGACGATGGAGAACGGCTTCCTCACGCCCACGATGAAAATTCGCCGCAACATCATTGAGGCCCATTACCTGCCCAAGGTGGAGGCCTGGCTGAAAACCCGTCAACCCGTGGTGATTGAGCCGTAGGCCCTTACAGCGCCGCTTGCGGGGCGGCCTGTATCCCACCCCGGTCAATGAGCACATAGTGTTTTCGAACAGGTTCCAGTACCTCAAACAAACCGGTAAACCCGCCGGGAATGACACAGGCCTGACCTGCACCGAAGGTTCGGGCTTCACCGTGTGAGTTTGTAATCCGGATCAATCCTTCGATGACATGGAAGAATTCGTCTTTGCCCTCTGCAAAGGCAATTCGCCACGCGCCCACCTCGCAGGCCCACAACCCTGCCGACACCCCGTTGCGTTCGTAGTGGTTCCAGGTGCTGCGCAGCGGGTTGCCGCGTTCCCGTCGATCGGGGCGAGGGTGGTCATGCACCACCGGGGTTGATATCTCGGCAAACGAGGTGAGGGTCAGGCTCATGGCATCTCCATCATTCAATCGCTGAGGCCGATTTCATCTGGTCCCTCAGCACGAATTTCTGGATTTTACCGGTGGATGTTTTGGGCAGAGCACCGAACACTATCTGTTTGGGCACCTTGAAGCGCGCCAGATGTTCTCGACAAAACTCAATCATGGCCGCTTCGCTGACGGTGGCCCCGGCTTTTGTCTCAACAAAGGCCACGGGCACCTCACCCCACTTGGTATCAGGGCGCGCTACCACGGCTGCAGCCATGACGGCTGGGTGGCGATACAACACCTCTTCCACCTCGATGGATGAAATATTTTCACCACCCGAAATAATCACATCTTTGGACCGGTCTTTGATTTTGACGTAACCATCGGGGTGGACCACTGCCAGGTCGCCGGTGTGGAACCATCCTCCTGCAAAAGCGGCTTCGGTCGCCACCGGATTTTTCAGATAGCCCTTCATCACGATATTGCCGCGAAACATGATTTCGCCCATGGTTTCTCCATCCGCGGGCACTGGTTTGAGGGTGTCCGGGTCCAACACGGTAACCTCTTCTTGAAGGTGATAGGGAACACCTTGGCGTCCGTTGCGTTCCGCCCGCTGTGCGATGGGCAGCCCTTCCCAGTCATCCTGTTTGGCACACACCGCAGCCGGGCCATAGGTTTCAGTCAAACCATAGACATGCGTGATCTGGATGCCGAGTTGTTCACAACCTTCAATGATGGCTGCCGGTGGGGCTGCGCCTGCAATCAGACCACTGACGGGATGTTCAAGGCCTATGCTCTGTGCCTCGGGCGCATTGATCAACATGCCAAAGACAATGGGTGCGCCGCACAGGTGCGTAATTCTGTGCTGACGAATCAGCGGGAAGATCACCGCAGGGTCCACCCTGCGAAGGCACACGCTGGTGCCAGCGATGGCTGCCAGTGTCCAGGGAAAGCACCAGCCATTGCAATGGAACATGGGCAATGTCCACAAATAAACCGCATGCTGGGGCAAGTTGCCAGACAGCACATTCGAGACCGCATTGAGGTATGCGCCCCGATGGTGATACACCACACCCTTGGGATCACCGGTGGTGCCGCTGGTGTAATTCAGTGAAATGGCATCCCACTCATTGTCCGGCAATTCAAAGGGATGGTTCGGGTTCCCTGTGGCCAGAAAGGTTTCATAGTCCAGTTCACCCAGGGGCTTCCCACCCGAAAATTCGGGGTCAAGTGCATCAATCACCAGCGGTTTGGGGCCATCCAGCAGACGCAAGGCCTCCTCAATGGTTCCTGAAAATTCTGGATCGGTAATGAGTACCCGGGCCTCCCCATGCTTCAGCATGAATGCAATGGTGGAGGCGTCTAGGCGCGTATTCAGGGTATTCAATACGGCACCGGTCATGGGAACGCCAAAATGCGCTTCGAACATGGGCGTGGTGTTGGGTAGCATCACGGCCACCGTGTGGCCCTTGCCAACACCACGCTGTTGCAAGGCGTTGGCCAATTGTCGGCAGCGACGGGCAGTGTCGGCCCAGGTGTATTGCTGTGTGCCCTTAATGATGGACACCCGATGGGGATATACCTTGGCGGTGCGGGCCAGAAAACTCAACGGAGACAGGGCGACGAAATTGGCTGGATTGGCGTCCAGCCCCAATTCAAAAGGATTGCTCATGGTGGGTCAGGTGTGCGGCAGTGGTTTGAACAGACACGCCGCGATTATGCCGCTGCGAAACTGGCACCAGCCTGACAGGCTTTGAAGGTTTGCGCGTAGTCCAGTGCA
The DNA here is from genome assembly GCF_036405155.1 of Limnobacter sp. Lineage (GTDB taxonomy): Bacteria > Pseudomonadota > Gammaproteobacteria > Burkholderiales > Burkholderiaceae_B > Limnobacter. Next base: position 384,008 of record NZ_DASWYD010000007.1, read on the forward strand.
TCCTCCAGTCGGTCATTGCCCCAAAACAGTTCATGGCCCACCATGGTGCTGGGTGCCCCAAACACGCCGCACATCAGCGCTTGGTCGGTTAGGTGGCGCAGGCGCAATTTGTTTTCTTCAGTCAGCGCTGCCCGCAGTTGTGCTTCACCATCCAGTCCCAGTCCGTCCAGAATTTGAATCAGGCTCTCGGGCGAGTTGATGTCGCGGTCACATTCGAAATAGGCCTGGAACACCGTCTGACAAAACTCGGGAATCCAGTCTGCATAGGGGTCTGCGCTGACCACACGGGCCGCATTGATGCTGCTGACCGGAAATTCGGAGGGTTTCCGGTACCGCAAGCCCAGTTGCTGGCTTTGCCGTTCCATGTCCCGCCACATGTAATTCATTTTCAATGGTTGCGATTTAAACGGGCTTGACTCCCAACCCAGCTTGTTGAATATGGCACCCAATACAATGGGTGCGTAGCGCACGGTCAGTGCGCGTTCCCGCACCAGGTCGGGCAGGCGCATCACGCTCAGGTACGAATAGGGGCTGGAGAAGTCGAAATACACCGTCAGGTCGGCTGCCGGGTTTGTTGTCATGGACGTGGTCTCATTGGGGCGTTCATCGGGTTTTATGGCCAGCCAATGGGAGTAGGACCGGGCTCAGGTCTTGGGCCTGAACCCCCACTTTACGCCCGGCTGTTCGGTAAGTCCACCATGACCGGTTGACCCGGTGCTGTGCAGCCTTGTGCACAGCATTTTCCGGGCTGCCGGTTTTGGGTGATGGCCCGCTCTGCGTCTGTTCCCGGTTCCGCAGTCAGCCCCCGGTTCAACAGCCTTTCTACCAGGTCCACTTTGTTGCCGATCGGGTAATTCCGGTAAATTTCCTGCTTCATGGCTGCTGGTGATCCACCCCCGTGCAGGCTGATGACCGAGTACCAGCCACCTTGGTATGAAGCGGTCAGGTCCTCAATAAACCGGGCGGTTTGAATGCGTTTGTCGTAGGGGATGTCCGGGTTGGCCTGCAACATGTCGGCCAGAGTGGCCGCTGTTGCGGGGTTGTGGTCTTCATCAGGGCCAGGCAGGGCCACAATCAAGCCACCCGACACCGTGTGCGCAATGCGGTGCATGTCGTAAATCTGTGTGGCCAGCAACAACTTGCCAATGTTGGCGTACACCGCATCGGGCATGAAACTGCCCGAGAATTCATCGGCTTTGCCATAGACGGATGCGGCCACGCCGCAGGCATAAAAGCCCTCGGTGATTTTGATCAATTCCACCATCTGTTCGCGCAGGTGGGTTTCCCTGGCTGGGTCAAAACCGTTGGCTTCACACATCAGGGCACCCGCTCCAATCAGCAAGTCTCCAAACCCGGCTCGCGCACCAATGCAGCTGTGGCGGTGGTGGGTGGCGTAGTTGTAGGTCAAATGGCCGGAATGTTCCCAGGCGCCCGCGTAAAACACACGTTCCCAGGGCACTTGTACGCGGTCAAACACCACCACGCCGGTGGATTGCCCATACCGGTTGGAAAACAAGGCTGCTTTTTCGCCCGGGCGACCTGCAGGGCGGGCGATGATGGTCATGCCGGGCGCATCAATGGGCACCGCGCAGCACACGGCAAAGTCGGCATCGGCTTGGGCCATGTTGCGGCAGGGCATGACCAGCAATTCATGCATGTAGGGCGCACCAGTTACGATGGCTTTTGTGCCTGAAATCACAATCCCATTGGCATTGCGCTCCACCACATGCACATAGGTGTCCGGGTTGGCTTGTTGGTGGGGTTTTCGGCTGCGGTCGCCTTTGGCATCCGTCATGGCCACGCCAAGGGTCAAGTCGCGGTCCTGCACGGTGTGCAGGTAGTTCAAAAACCGGGCCATGTGCTCGGTGCTGCCCGTGGCATCGTCCAGGCGCGCCGCCACCTGGTAGATCGCATTCAACGCATCGTGCGTGAGGTAGCGTTGCGCGCAGCCTGTCTCTTGGCAGACCAGGCGCACGGCTTCCAGTTTGTTCAGCAGGTCGCCCGCGCTGGTGTTGATGTGCAGCAGGCGGTTCACCACTTTGCCACTGGTGTGCTGGGTGGCTGTCATGATGGGGGCGCACTCCGCCTTCAGGCCATAGTCATAGGTCAACCCAACCGCGTTGATGCCCGGCAGGAAGGCAGCCTCGTCGGCCACAGAGTCAACCCGACGGCCATCGAGGTATACCGTGGGGGAATAGGCGCGCAAAGAGTCGCGGTACTGCTGGGCATCCATCATCATGGTAAATACGGTGTTCCAAAAATTAAACAGTGTTCAATTATTGAACGGTGTTCAATACAATGTCAAACTGTGGGGGTTATTTCATCCATGGCCCATATGTCCTCTGAATACAGTTCATCATTGCAGCGCAAACAGGCTGGTATTGACCACCGGCGCAACCTTATTCTGGACGCGGCCCGTGCGGTGTTTCGGGAACATGGACTAGAGGCGGCCAGCCTGCGTGAAATCGCCAAACGCGCGGGCTATACCCCGGGTGCGATTTACAGTTATTACCCCAGCAAAGAGGACATGTACGGCGCTTTGCTGGCCGAATCACTGCAGCGCTTGCAGGGTGCCGTGGAGGCTGCAGCAGCCAAGCCCCGTTTGCCCCTTCGCAAACTGCATGCCGCCGCCATGGCTTTCTACCAGTTTTATGCAGAGCACCCGCAAGACCTTGAATTGGGCTTTTATTTGTTCAATGGTTTAAAACCGCAGGGCTTGAATAAAAACCTGAACACAGCCTTGAACACGGCGCTGTTGGCCTGCCTCCAGCCCATTCAAACCGCGCTGCAATCCCATGGGCTGAGCGAAAAAAAAGCCGTTGCCGAGACCACGGCGCTGTTTGCCCACAGTGTGGGCTTGCTCATGCTGCAACACACCGGGCGTATTCGCCTGTTCGCACAAAACCCTGCACAACAGTTTGAAATGCACCTGGGCCACTTGTTGGACCGGCTGGTTGCAACAACGCCCTCAACGCCTTGATTTGGAGACCCCCCGATGAGCACACTGCTGATTCAACTGACTTGTGGACCTGAGGAGCCGACCAAGGCGGCATTGGCCTTTTTGGTGGGCAAGATTGCTGTGGAAGCTGGGCATGAGGTCACCCTGTTTTTGGTGGGCGAGGGTGTGCAACTCATCCGCAAGGCTTGCCGGGACAGTGTGGTGGGCGTGGGCACCGGACCCGTGGGTGAGCACTATGACGGCTTTGTGGCTGACGGCGGAAAAATCTGCCTGTCGACATTGTCGTCCCGCGCACGTGGGGTCACCGATGCAGACCTGGCAGGCACGCCAGCCCGCTTTGTGTTTCCTCAAGACCTGCTGCAGTTGATTCTGGACAGCGACAAAGTCGTAACCTACTGAACCAGCTTTAAGCGGATTTGATTCGGGTAATCCCTAGTGCAAATAAATGACTGTTCGTTCATTTACGGCTTGATCTGAGAAGGTTTTCGGGAATATAGTTTACTGGTAAACAATGCACCAGTGAATCAACATGACCGAGGATGCCAATCCCACACCTCTGGAATACCCGCCACGGCTGGCGCCGCTCATTGCCAGCCTGCACCGGGTGAAAGCGCAGCAGCCAGCATTTCCCTTTGAAACAGTGCTGTTGAACCGCCTGCTGCATTTTGCACAGCGACAACTGGAAACCGAACTGGCCGCGGTGTTGGCCACGGAAGGCTTGCTCATTTCCCATTGGATGGTGCTGGCCATGTTGTACGGCAGCGAGGACTTTCGCCGCCGTCCGCAAGAGTTGTCCAATGCCATTGGGCAGTCTGGGCCCAACACCACCAAAACCACCACATTCCTGATGGACAAGGCATGGGTACAGCGCCTTCCTGACCCCAACAACAAACGCAGTTGCTGGATGGTGCTGTCACCCAAAGGACGCAAGCAGGTGGAAAACCTGATGCCGAAAATCTGGACCCGCTATGAGCAAAGCCTGTCCACCTTGAACACCGCTGAAAAGGCGCAGATGACCGCGCTCTTGATGAAACTTTTTGATGCAGGACCTGCAACACCATGCGAACCCGCCCGAGAATCCGATTAATCCCCGTTTTGCTGAGCCTCAGCCTGGCGGCGTGTGCCCTGCCGCCAGCAGCCGGGCCTCTGCCCGACGACACCCTGCCCAACTGGGTCACCGCCCGCAATGCCAAGGCCAACGCGGGTGCGCCCGCCATCGAGTTCCATTCCGACCGTTGGTGGACACAGGTCAACGACCCGGCATTGTCCGCATTGATTGAAGCCGCGCTGAAAGACAGTGCTGGGGCCAGGGCTGCTGCGGCCCGCACGGCTGCAGCCGCAGCTCAGCTGGGCATCCAAAAGGCGGATGAGCTGCCCACCCTCGGTTTCCGGGGTGAATTTAACCGTCAGGAACTCAGCAAAAATTATTATGTGCCGCCCCAGTTTGGTGGCAGGCCGCTGGATATTGGGCAAACCACATTCAATGCCGGTTGGAATCTCGATTTGTGGGGCCAGCAGCGCAAAGCGATTGAGGCTGCGCTGGGTGAATTGAAGGCCACACAAGCTGAGCAGGCCTTGGTGTCGCTGCAGTTGTCCACGCAGATTGCACGGGCCTATGTTCAGTTGCGGTACGCCAAAACAGAAATTGACGAGTTGCAGCGCATGGTTGATCTTCAGGCTCAAATGGTGAGCCTGCAGCAAACCCGACTGGACCTCGGTTTGGACAGTGGCAATGGCCTGGACCAGGCGCGTGATGCACAGGCCCAAACCCAACAGCAACTTGAACAGGCCAAAGGTTTGCAAGCCCGTTTATTGGCGGCGCTGGACAGCCTGGTGGGCGACCCTAACATTACCCAGGCAGCCTTGAAAGACCTGCAGCCTGGATTGCCAGCCCCCTTGCTGAACTACAGCAGCCAACAACCCATCGCTTTGAGCCTGCTGACCCGTCGGCCCGACTTGGTGGGTGAACGCTTCCGTGTACAAGCCGCAGCGGCCGAGGTGGATGCGCAGCGGTTGGCCTTGTTGCCCAACATCAACCTGCAGGCCTATTTGGGTACACAAGCGATTGGCTTTAACAAGCTGACCCAGGCTGACAGCAAGGTGGCCTTGCTGGGTGGTGTGGTGCAGTTTCCCATTTTCGATGCCGGAAAAATCCGCTTTGCGACCGAAGCCAAGCGAGCGCAGTTTGAGGCCATGAAGGCCCATTACGAATCGTCCATCACCAATGCGGCGCAAGAGGTCATCACCGAGGTACTGACGCTGGAGCAATACAAGGCAGAGGCGGCAAAGCTGGATGACCGCAGCAACAGCCTGAAACGCATCATGGACCGCGCGCAGCAACGCCGCACGCTCGGTTTGGACTCGGCCATGCCCGCCATTGAAAGCGAGTTGGCCTATAGGGCGCAGACCCTGCGCAGCCTGGAGCTGCAATTGAAATCATTGGGCAATCAGATTGACTTGGTAAACGCCCTGGGTGGCGGTTTCCAGATGAACAACATTCAAGGTGAAGCATCATGAGCACAACACAAACACCAACGCCACAAAACGCCGGCAAACGGAAAAAAGTCATCGCCATCTTCCTGAGTGCGGTTGTGCTCGGTGGGCTGGGTTTTGCGGCGTATGAATACGCTTTTGGCCGCTTTAGCGAAGAAACAGACAACGCCTACGTGGCGGGTGACCTGGTGGTGGTGTCTTCCCAAGTGACGGGCAATGTCAAGCGTGTGCTGGCCGACGACAACCAAGCCGTGACTGCCGGACAAACCTTGATTGAACTGGACAACACCGACACCCAAGTGGCCTTGGCCCAAGCCGAAGCGCAACTGGCCGACACCGTGCGTTCGGTCAAGTCCCTCTATGACCAAGTGAACATCAACAAGGCCGGTGCACAAAGTCGTCAGGCGGATATTGCCAAAGCCACTGAGGACGTCAACCGCTTGACCGCTGAAAACACCCGCGCACAGTCCGACCTCAACCGACGTGAAGCAGCCTTCAAATTGGGCGCTGTGTCGGCAGAAGAACTGGAGCATGCCCGCAGCACGGCCACTCAAATGGCCGCGCAACTGTCGGCTGCCAAAGCGGCCCTGTTGCAAGCCCAAGCGGGCTTCACGCAGGCACAGGCCACGCTGGATGCCTCATTGAACCAAACCCGCGATGTGAAAGTGGCCAGCCATCCGCGTGTATTGCAAGCGGCCGCGCAATTGCGTGCAGCGTATGTGAACGACCAGCGCACCCGCATTGAAGCGCCCGTATCCGGCCAGGTGGCCAAGCGCAGCGTGCAGCCCGGTGCACGGGTTGCACCCGGTACACCACTGCTCACCGTCATTCCCTTGGATGCTGTGTGGGTGGATGCCAACTTCAAGGAAAGCCAGCTGCGCCGCATTCGCGTGGGCCAACCCGTGACGCTGGAAGCCGATGTGTACGGCAGTGCTGTGACGTACCACGGCAAGGTGGCTGGTTTGTCGGCTGGAACAGGCAGTGCGTTTTCTCTTCTACCCGCCCAGAATGCAACCGGCAACTGGATCAAGATTGTTCAACGGGTACCGGTGCGCATTGCGCTGGACGCAGAGGAGCTGAAAAAGGCGCCATTGCGGGTGGGCTTGTCGATGCGTGCCGAGGTGGATACCCATTCACAGGACGGTGCGCTGGTGGCGGGCGAGTCGACGGCCGCACGCCAAACCGCGGTGTTTGATGAACTTGGCAAGAAAGCCGATGCGTATGTTCAAGCCCACCTGAACCGGGAGTTGAAAGGATCATGAACCCCCAACCCTTGCCTGCGGGCCAGCGCCTGTGGGCCACACTGGCCCTGGGCATGGCGTCGTTCATGAACGTGCTGGACTTGACCATCGTCAACGTGTCCATTCCCAATATCTCTGGCGATCTGGGTGTGGCACCGTCGCAAGGCACCTGGGCCATCACCTCGTATGCGGTGGCCGAGGCCATCATGCTGCCGCTCACCGGTTGGTTGGCAGGCCGCTTGGGGCAGGTCAAGCTGTTTTGCATCAGCACCTTCATGTTCACCATGGCATCGCTGCTGTGTGGCATGGCACCGTCTTTTGAGGTGCTGTTGGCAGCGCGGGTGTTGCAAGGCATTTTCGGTGCCGCCATGATTCCCATGTCGCAAACATTGATGCTGTCCTCCTACCCGCCAGAAAAGGCCGGTTTGGCAACAGGGATATGGGCCATGACCACGGTGGCTGCGCCCATCATTGGCCCTTTGAGTGGCGGTTGGCTGACCGACAACCTGAGCTGGCACTGGGTGTTTCTCATCAACTTGCCAGTGGGCTTGATCTGCCTGTTTTTGGTGTATCCAATTTTCAGAAAGCGGGAAACGCCCAAGCGCCAGCAACCGGTGGACTTGGTGGGGCTGGTGTTGCTCATGATTGGCGTGGGTGCACTGCAGATCATGCTGGACAAAGGCAATGAGCTGGACTGGTTTGAAAGCCCCACCGTGATTGCGTTGGGCGTGGTCGCCTTTGTGGGGCTGGGTGTGTTCATCATTTACGAGTGGTACGACGAACACCCGTTGGTGGACCTGAAGCTGTTCACCCAACGCAATTTTGCGGTGGGCATGGTGTGTTTGTTTATTGGCACTATTGCATTTTTTGGTTCCACCGTGGTGCTGCCGTTGTGGCTGCAGACGCAAATGGGGTACACGCCCACCTGGGCTGGTCGAACCATGGCATTGGGCGGTGTGTTGGCGGTGTTTTTGGGCCCGATTGTGGGCGCCAACATTGCCAAGGTGGATGCTCGGGCGGTGGCCAGTTTCGGCTTCTTCATGTTTGCGGTGTATGCCTTTGTGTGTGCACGGTTCACGCCCGACGTGACCTATGGCACGTTGGCCGGTACGCGCCTCATCATGGGCATTGGTGTGTCGTGTTTCTTCTTGCCGTTGATCACCATCAGCCTGTCCGGTATTTCGCCAGACCGCATGGCAGGCGCATCTGGCCTGAACAGTTTTGTTCGCAACATGGGGTCCAGCGTGGGCACGGCCACCATCACCTCACTGTGGGAACACAAAGCCACCATGCACCACGCCAGGCTGGTTGAGAACGTGAATACCGCATCAGACACTGCCATGGGCTACCTGAGCACACTGCAGGGCTTGGGCGTGAGCATGGACGGTGCTTTGGCCACCACAGACCGGTTGATCAACCAGCAGGCGTATTTGTTGTCCACCAATGCAGTGTTGTGCATTTGCGGCATGATGATGGTGGCGCTGATCTTCCCGATTTGGCTGGCCAAGGGGCCGTTTAGCCGGGTGGCGGCGGATCATTGATGGGGGGTTGATGTGTAGGCCTGCACGGTCACACCCCTTTGCGACGGCCAATCTGTGTTTCAAAACCTGGGCCTCGCGATCGCTGAGGTCGCCCCTCCAAACAGCGAGTCGGGATCGACCTCTGGGCTAGCCTAGCGGCTGCGCCCACCGCGCCTGCTTGTCACGGTTTTGCAGATTGTCCTGACTGTCGCTGCAGGGGAGGTGAACCGCGCAGGCCGCGCCCCCAGCAATGCCGGTATGCCCGGTGCCGAACAGTCAGCCCCCCGATCGGTTTGACCCGCACAGCATTCGAACACACGGACCGAGATGTCTGAGCCACGCAGTGGCGAGTTATCGGTCCGGTTCGAAAGCGCGGGGCAACCCTTACCTTCGGGGGGCGTTCGGCACGGGCTACCGGTGTTACTGGGGGCAATAAACCAGCACGGGCTACCAGCGTTGCTTAGGCCACCCAAAATATTTCACCGCGCGTTGTAACCACCCCGCCCAACCCACCGAACTCCTCTTCGGGAATCGTTCCCGGCATGCGCATCCCGCGCCTTTTCAGAAGGAAGATTGCAATGAAGAAAGTACTGTTCGCCCTGGTGTCTGCCTCCGCATTCTTGTTCTCAGGCGCTCACGCCGACGAGATGAAGAAAGACGACATGATGAAAAAATATGACATGATGAAGAAGGAGTCCATGTCGAAAGATCACATGAAAAAGGACCACATGAAGAAAGACACCATGTCCAACAAAGACGGCATGAAGAAAGACGACATGATGAAAAAAGATGACATGAAAAAAGACGACATGAAAAAAGACGACATGATGAAGAAGTAAGGGCGAGGAGGGTTGTCGTATGAAAACCGTTCAAAAGATGTGGATGAGTACGGCAACCCTGCTGGCTTTGCAGGCTGCGTGGTGGCCTGCAGTGGCGGCTGAACAGCGTTGCACCTGGACAAGCCCAGGCCACAAGGTTGTGTTGGTTGAACTGTTCACCTCAGAAGGGTGTAGCAGTTGCCCACCGGCAGACCGTTGGTTCAATACCCGGCTCAAAACACCCGAAATGGCCACTCAGGTTTTGCCCTTGGCTTTCCATGTGGACTATTGGGATTACATCGGATGGAAAGACCCCTATGGCAGCGCCCAATACACGGCCCGCCAGTATGGTCACCGAAACATTGGACACACCCGTGGCATTTATACGCCGCAGGTATTGATGAACAGTGCCGAGACGAGAGATTGGAACCTGCGATCGTCATTGACTCGGCAATTGGCGATTGCACAAAAAACACCCGTACCGTGGACTTTGCAGCTGACGACAAATCCTGCCGAGCAGGGTAAATTCAATGCGGTTCTGCGCCTTCAGGATGCGGGTGGCACCTTGGCTGCGGATGCCATGCTGACAGTGGTACTGTATGAAGATGGATTAACCTCTTCAGTCAGCGCTGGTGAAAACCGCGGGGAGATGTTGACACACGAGGGCGTGGTAAGGCGGTTGTTTGGCCCTTATCCAGTGTCCAAAGCCATCGAAGGCATCCCGATTCAGGCACTGTTGCCTTCAAGATGGAATAGTCAAAACTTGGGTGTTGGGGCGTTTGTTGAGGCAGCGGGTACGGGTGAAGTATTGCAGGCCCTCAATGCGCCCAAAGCCGTGTCCCAATGCCCCAACAGCTGAAAGACGTGAGAGGTAACACTGATGAAACGACGACATTTTTTGATCAGTACATTCGGTGCGTTGGGCACGGGTTTGTTTGCAACAAGCCTGGCTCACAAGGCTGCACTGGCAGGAGAATTCAAGGTGAACAAGCGCAAAGAAGACTGGCTGAAAATCATCAGCAAAGAACAATACGGTGTACTGTTTCAAGAGGACACAGAGCGCCCTTGGACCAGCCCTCTGAATGACGAGAAGCGCAAGGGCACGTTTGTTTGCGCGGCGTGTAGTCAACCGCTGTTCAAGTCGGAATCCAAATTCAACAGCGGCACCGGTTGGCCCAGTTTTTTTCAGCCGATTGCAGGTGCCTTGGGCACCAAGCGGGATTTCAAATTGATATTGCCCCGCACGGAATACCACTGCAGCAACTGCGGCGGGCACCAAGGGCATGTGTTTGACGATGGCCCCCCACCCACTGGTAAGCGGTATTGCAACAACGGCTTGGCTTTGAAGTTTGTGGCCGATGGTGAAGCCTTGCCGGAGGTGTTGAAATCATGAAGCGCGTTCCAATGATATTGGCGGGTCTGTTGCTGTCGCTGGGCGCATCCATCGGTTCAACCACGTGGGCAGCTGCCACACAAACAGCCGTGTTCGCTGGCGGGTGTTTTTGGTGCACCGAGTCCGACTTTGACAAGGTGCCCGGTGTGCTCAAAACCACCTCAGGCTATGCAGGTGGAACCGAGAGGAACCCGACCTACGAGCAAGTGGGCAGTGGGAAAACGGGCCACGCCGAGGCTGTGCAGGTGGAGTTTGACCCTGCTAGGGTAAGCTACGCACAATTGGTGGAGCATTACTGGAAAACCATTGACCCAACTGTGAAAGACCGCCAGTTTTGCGATGTGGGCCGCCAGTACCGCACCGCAATTTTTTATTCAAACGACGAGCAAAAAAAGATTGCGCAAGACAGCCTGGCCCGTTTGGTGAGCAGCAAGCGCTTCTCGGTGGTGTACACCGAGGTGGCACCTGTGGTGGGCTTTTACCCGGCCGAGGAATATCACCAGGACTACTATAAGAAAAACCCCATTCGGTACAACTACTACCGCAGCCGGTGCGGTCGCGATGACCGGTTGGTTGAGGTGTGGGGTTCGTCGAAATAATTAAAAAACCCCAGCGACAAGGCTGGGGTTTTTTGTTGAAACTGAATGGACAGCGAGCTTAGTTGCCCCGTTTCATCATCTCGAAAAACTCGTTGTTGTTCTTGGTCTGACGAATCTTGTCCATGAGGAATTCCATCGCGGCAATTTCGTCCATGTCGTGCAGCAAGCGGCGCAGCACCCAAATTTTCTGCAGCAGGTCGGGCTTGATGAGCAGTTCTTCCCGGCGTGTGGACGAGCGGTTGATGTTGATGGCTGGGTAAACCCGCTTCTCGGCCATGCGGCGCTCGAGGTGGATTTCCATGTTGCCGGTGCCCTTGAATTCTTCGTAAATCACTTCGTCCATGCGGCTGCCAGTATCAACCAGCGCGGTGGCGATGATGGTGAGCGAACCACCTTCTTCAATGTTTCGTGCAGCACCGAAAAACCGCTTGGGACGATGCAAGGCGTTGGCGTCCACACCACCGGTCAGTACCTTGCCAGAGGAGGGCACCACGGTGTTGTAGGCACGGGCCAGGCGGGTGATGGAGTCCAGCAGAATGACCACGTCCCGCTTGTGTTCCACCAGACGCTTGGCTTTCTCGATCACCATTTCAGCCACTTGCACGTGGCGGGTTGCCGGTTCATCAAAGGTGGAGGCAATCACTTCGCCACGCACCGAGCGCATCATTTCCGTCACTTCTTCCGGGCGCTCGTCAATCAGCAGCACAATCAGGGTGATGTCAGGGTGGTTGTCGGTGATGGCGTGGGCCACGTGTTGCAGCATCACGGTTTTACCGGACTTGGGCGGGGCCACCAGCAGGCCGCGTTGGCCTTTGCCGATGGGGGCGATCATGTCGATGATGCGACCGGTGTTGTTTTCTTCACCCCGCATCTCACGTTCCAGCTTCAGGGGCTGGTTGGGGTGCAGGGGTGTCAGGTTTTCAAACAGGATTTTGTGCTTGCTGGCCTCTGGCGCTTCGCCGTTGACCTTGTCTACTTTGACCAGCGCAAAGTAACGCTCGCCATCTTTGGGGGTGCGCACTTCGCCTTCAATGCTGTCACCAGTGTGCAGGTTGAAACGGCGAATCTGGCTGGGGGAGATGTAAATGTCGTCTGGGCTGGCCAGGTAGGAGGTTTCTGGTGAACGCAGGAAACCGAAGCCATCGGGCAGCACTTCCAACACGCCATCCCCGAAAATCTGCTCACCGTTCTTGGCCCGCTTCTTCAGGATTGCAAACATCAGTTCCTGTTTGCGCAACCGGTTGGCATTCTCAATGTCCAGCCCTGCAGCCATTTCCAGCAGTTGGGACACGTGTTGGGTTTTCAATTCAGAAAGATACATAGTGTGCAGGAAGAAGATTGGCGAATGCCAGGGGTGACGAAATGAGGGAGATTTGGGTTGGGTGAAGTTACTGCGAGTAGACTGCCCGGCTATTTGCCGGGCTTTTTCGTATTGTATTACAGATGGCTGTCGATGAAAGCAGCCAATTGCGATTTGGACAATGCACCCACCTTGGTGGCCACCACAGCGCCGTTTTTAAACAACATCAGGGTTGGAATGCCACGGATGCCGTATTTGGCAGGCGTGTCGGTGTTTTCGTCCACGTTCAGCTTGGCAATTTGCAGCTTGCCTTTGTAATCCGCCGACAGGTCGTCCAGAATGGGCGCGATCATTTTGCAGGGACCACACCATTCGGCCCAGTAATCAACCAGCACGGGGCCGTCGGTTTTCAACACGTCGCTTTCGAAAGTGGCGTCGCTCACATGTTTGATGAGATCACTGCTCATTGAAATCAATCCTTTATCGGGTGTGGGCTTGGCATAATTGCCTGTAGCCCATCCAAGCTGAAAAACAACTCGGCCAACCGCGAAAAATCTGGGTTAAGAAAATGCTACTCTGGATGTTACAGCGAAAAACCCGCCAAATACAAACCATCACCTCGTAACTGTGGACAATCTTCTGAAATTCAAGGTCTTGCATGCCACAGACTGTTAACTCCAGCGTAAATAACCCACTGGATGAGGCCCTGCAATGGTTTGCAGGCCAGGGGTTGGACCCCCAGCGGGTGCTGTGGATCATGCCCCGGGTGGAGGCTGCAGCCGAGTTCAAGGCGCGGTTTCAGGTGTTTTGGGCGGCAAAAACGGGGCAGGGTGAGCGTCCGGTGTTGTCGCCGCGCATACAAACAGCCGACCGCTTGAGTCAACCGGCTGCGCAAACCCCTTGGTGGGCGCTCAAGACCGAGCTGGTGGGGATTCTTCAAGGTTTGCCGAATTTAACGGGGGGCTTGTCCCTGCCCCAAGTGTGGGCTTTGGCGCAGGAATACCTGGATTTGGCGCTTCGCCTGACCTGGGTGCGGGCCTCGGGCCCCACCCAATGGGCCGACTATTTGCAATCCAATGCCTTTTCTGCAGAAGAGGGGCAGGTGGTCAGTCGGTTGGCCGATGCTTTTGGTGAAGACATGGCGCGGCAAATCACTGCACCGACCATCAAAGCCAGCGAATTGGACCACATTGTGTGGCTGGACGATGGGGAACCCCTGCCGGGGTGGTGGGTTGAGCGTTTCTTTCCTGCCGTGCCCGTAACGCGCTTCCGTTTGTCCATGATTGAAGGCCCGCAACCGTGGGTGGATTGGGTACACCAACGCTGGAAGCCTGGATTGGCAGGCTGTGATGCACCAGCCATGCGGTTGTATGATGCCCCCGACGAAACTGCACAAGCACACCAGGCGGCAGCGTGTGTACTGAGTTGGCTTGCCGAGGGTGCAAGCAATGACAGCCCCGAGCGCCCCATCACCGTGGCCGTGCTGGACCGTTTGGCTGCACGCCGCCTGGTGGCCCTACTGGCCAGCGCGGGTGTGCAAGTGGACGACCGCACAGGCTGGCGTTTGTCCACTGCCAACGTGGCAGGTTGGATGGACAGCCTGCTGCGACAGTGGGTCGATGAGGGGCAAATCAGCCGGTTCACGCACCCGCTGACAGGTGATGTAAAAACCGATGTTCAGCCCTGGTCTGTCCAGGGGGAAAAGCCGTTGTCCGAGTGGGCACAAGCCGTGTTGGACATGCTTGCGCACCGGGGTTTGCTGGATGACTTGTTGCGGGATGAGGCTGGACGCTTGGTGGTGCAGGGTTGGCGGCAAATGCGGCAACTGCGCGCGCAGGCGCAGTTTTCAGCGGGCGGCGTGTTGGCGGCCTGGCGTCATTGGGCAGAGCAGGAACGTTTTCGCCCGGAGGATGTGCGCAGCCCTGTGCGCATGGTGCCTTTGATGTCGACGCGACTGCGAACACTGGACCGTGTGGTGGTGTTGGGTTGTGCAGCATCGCATTTTCAGGAAAGCCCGCCGGGTTTGTTGCCGCCTGCTGTGGCGCAAGAACTGGGTTTCCCGGGGCCGCGACAAGTGCGCATGCAGAAATTGTCGGCCCTGTATGAATTGCTGAGTCGGGCTCAAACAGTGAGCCTGTTTCATTGCGCGAATGTTGGTGGAAAACCAGAGCCCCTCTTGCCCGAGCTGTTGTGGGTGAGTTTGTTGCAAGCGCGTTTCATCCTACCCAGCTGGCAGGTGGCGCCCGACGGCCAACAGGTGTCTGTGGATGCCAACCCGGCCGAGGCTTTGACACTGCGGGCCCTGCCAGCCGCTGGGTCGGTGCCAGCCCAGTTGAGCGTGACTGCTTTGGATGACTTTGCTGCCTGCCCACTGCGCTTTGGCTTAAAGCATGCCTTGCCTTGGCCACGTCAACGGGAGGAAGGCTTGCCCAGCTTTCCGCAATTGCGGGGTACTTTCGTTCATCGGGTGTTGGAAAAGGCGGCCCGAAACATGCAGCTGCCGGATGCAAAAACCGATGACCTTGAAACCTGGAAAGCCGCTTTGCAACAGCAGGTCACGGCTGTTTGGCACAGTTTGCCATTGGCGGAGCAGGGCATACTCCACCCGTTTATCGCCGTGTTCAACCGTTTGCTTCCGCGTGTTGCAGGCTTGCTGATGGGGCGTTTCATGCAAGGGTGGCGCATGGAGACCGCTGAGGCGCGGGTTGAGGGTGTGATGCCCCTGGTCCAGACCGGTGTTGACCTGAAGTTGTCGGGCCGAGTGGATCGACTGGATCGCCAGGCTTCACAAGTGAGCATCGTGGACATCAAATTCAAGCAGTTGCATGTGCTCAAAAAAATGGCTGCGGAACCGCTGAGTGCACCACAGTTGCCGGTGTACCAGGCATTGCTGAACGAGCCTTCTGCCGAGTTGGTGTTCATGGGCATCCACCAGGATGATGTGGCGTGGGTTCCAATGCCACCACCGAGCCAGGAACAGTCCGAGCAAGGCCATGGCTCGTGGGGTGAGGTGGTTTGGCACACGCTGGCGCAGGCGCTGGATCGTTTCTTTTCTGCTCAACAGGATTGGCAAGCCACCCCAGGTGAGGCCTGTGCCTATTGCGATGCGCATTGGATTTGCCGACCCGACGACGCGCTGGGGGATGCCCAATGACCCTGCCCATGATGGACCCTGCCCAGTGGACCGCCACAGCCTGCAACCCGCAACGCAGCGTGGTGGTGGAGGCCTGCGCCGGCAGCGGCAAAACCTGGCTGCTGACTGCACGCCTGTTTCGCTTGCTGTTGGCGGGCGCCAAGCCCGATGAAATATTGGCCATCACCTTCACCCGGAAGGCTGCGGAGGAAATGCGTCAGCGTTTGTTCGCACTGCTGCAGGCCTGTGCACTGGCCGATGATGCAACGCTGGCTGGTTTGTTGACCGAGCGTGGGGCTGAGGCCTCGGCAGAGAACCTGCTCAAGGCCCGCGATTTGGCCGGGGCGGTGTTGACCAACTCACGGGGGGTCACCATCAACACCTTCCATGGCTGGTTCACTTCACTGTGCCAGTTGGCACCCTTGTCCAGTGGTTTCTCCCGTCAAAGCGAGCCCACAGAGCAAACCGCTTTCTGGATGGACCAGGCCATCGACAGCCTGACCCGCAAGTCCGTGTTGGCTGGCGATGCGGGCAAGGCTGTGCTAAGTGCACTGGATGTGCTGGCTACACACTTGAACCGGGAGGGGCAGCGGCAAGTGCTGATACAAGCCATGTCCAACCGGGTGGCCTGTGACATGGTGTTTGGTAACACCGCCCGTGGTGCCAAGCCCCAGGACTGGGAAGCCTTGTTTGGCCTGAACAGCCATGAGCAATGGCCCAGCCAGTGCCTGCTGGATGCAGCATTTGCCCGTGATTGTGCGGCATTGGCCCATCTGTTGGGCATGGGTACCGAGGCCAACCAACGCAAGGCAGACGAACTGCAAGGCTTGGTGGGCCAGATTCAGCAACTGCCCGATGATGCTGATGCTCGCTTGGCCTTGTTCAGGGAGGTGCAGGGCTTCTTCCTGACTCAGCAGCAAGCGCCCAACAAAACCCTGGTGAAAACCAACAAAGCGTTGCTGGCTGCACCCGGTTTCGATCAGGCTCAATTCGTGAGCCTGGTGGAGCGTCTGCAAGCCCAATGCATGGATGCCTTGGCCCGCGAGCGCGACCAAATCGACCTGGCGTGTACGAAGGCGCTGGCTTTGTTGGTTGGGCCGTTGTTTGCTGAATATGCATGGTTGAAAAGCGAGCAAGGCTTGTGCGACTTTGATGACCTGGAAGCCACGGCCCTGCAGTTGACCATGGACCCTCAGCAGTCGGCGTACATGCTGCAAAAGCTGGACAGCCGGGTTAAACACCTGTTGGTGGACGAGTTTCAGGACACCAACCCGGTGCAATGGAACGTGCTGCGGCACTGGCTGGATGAGTATGGCGCTGGCGAGCGGCCCACGGTGTTTTTGGTGGGCGACCCCAAGCAGTCCATTTACCGCTTTCGGCGGGCCGAGGCCCGTTTGTTTGAAGAAGCCAAAGCGTGGCTGCAAACCCATTTCGACGCTGCGTGTTTGTATTCAGACGACACCCGGCGGTGCAGTGCAGCCATGGTGGACTTGATCAATGCCGTGTACGCCGGGGAGGGCAAGCGTGGTCGCACACCATTTCGGCCCCACCGCAGCCTAAGCACCGAAACCCCCAAGCCTGCAGCGGTGTGGCCAGCGCTCAGTGTGTACCCCTTGGTGGAGAAAGAGGCCGAGGAATCCGAAGGTGAACTGTGTGCCCGCACTTTGCAGGTTTGGTTGCAGCAAGGGCGCATTGACGGTTTGCACCAGGTGTTGGTGTTGGTGCAGGCCCATGGCAGTGCCACCGGTTTGATTGCAGCGCTGCGCGAGGCCGATCTGCCCTACACCGTGAAGGACCAGGGCGAGCGCTATGCCTCGGTGGTGTGGGCCGACACGGTGGCCTTGCTTCGCGTGTTGAACAACCCGGACGACAATCTGGCCTTGTTGCAGTTGTTGCGTAGCCCCTTGTTGGGGATCTGTTCGGATGATTTCCAAACACTGATGCAACAGGGTGCCGAGCAGGGCCACGCCACGGTGTGGCAAACATTGGCCCATATGCGTGCCTTGAAGCACCAGCTCTTTGCACAGGCCCATGCCCAGCTGGAGCGCTGGCTGGGTTGGTCACGCAGCTTGCCTTTGTTCGAAACCCTCAGCCTGATTGTGGATGACACCGATGCAGCCCGGCGCTACCTGGCGGTGGCAAGGCCCCGTGAGCGTGCTTTGTTTGCAGGCCATTGGGATTGGCTGAAAGCCTGGGCCCTGGGTGTGAACAAAGGGCGTTTTCCGTCATTGCCCGAAGCGCTGGCAGAGGCAGAGCGTTTGCAGTTGTATGGGGGGTCGGACGGCGACGGTGGTGAGCCACAGCCCGGCGTGTTGCGCATCATGACGGTGCATGCTGCCAAGGGCCTGGAGGCTGACCATGTGTGGCTGATGGACGCCAACCGCAGTGTGGGCGGCATGGGCAGTGCTGCCGGTCTGTTGATGGATTGGCCACTGGGCGAGCGCTTGTGCCGCAGTGTGACGGTGATGGCCAACACCCGAAAGCCCAGCAAGGGACGGGCGCAAGCCTTTACGCAGGATGAAGCTGCTTACCTCGACGAGGAAGATCACCTGCTCTACGTGGCCTTGACCCGCGCCCGGTTCTCGGTGCATGTCAGCGGGCGCAATGGCAGCAAGGGCGCTGCGGGCGCTTGGTATGAGCGTTTGCTGGCACAAGTCAACGGCGAGCTTGCTGCATGGCCTGAAGGTGTGGAACAGGCTGTACCAGCTCTGGCTGCGCAGCAGGGCACTCAAACAGATTTGTTTTCGCCAGCAGAGCCTGTGGTGTGGAGCCGCCCGGCTTGTCCTGCGTTGCCCCCGCTGAAACAGCCTGTTGGCGAGGCCATCCCGAGAATTGACTCGCCCGAGTTGCGCATGGGCACAGCCTGGCACAAGGCCATGGAGTGGGTGGATGCGGCCCAGGCTGTGGCATTTGATGACTGGTGGCAGGCCCGTTGGTTGGATTGCGAAGCCGAGTTTTTGCGGCTGGACGACGATGAATTGGCTGCAGTAAGGGTGGCGTGTGAGACCGTGTTGGGCCGGGATGAATTAAAACCTTGGTTGGTGGGTGCAAGCCAGGCCTGGAACGAATTGGAGTGGACTTTGCCGAATGGGCGGTTTTTGCGGGCAGACAGGGTCGTGTTGTCCCCAGAGGGCCCCGTGGTGCTGGACTACAAATGGGCGGTGAATGCGCACAATTTGGCCGATTACACCGCGCAAGTGCTTGAATATGTGGGCTTGGTGGATCAAACCCTGAACATTGGGCAGACCAAAGGGCGTACACGCGCAGCCCTGATTGACCGGCTGGGGCAAATTCATTGGCTCACTTCGGTGTAGAATTCAAGCCGGCGGGCCTCCCCGCATGGCGTAGCGGCCAACCTGGTCAGGTCCGGAAGGAAGCAGCCACAACCGTGAAGTCAGTGCCGGGGTTCTGGCTCGCCTTTTCTTTTGAGGTCCATTGCGAATGACTCAAACCGTTTCTCAAGCCTTGGCCCGCAAGTGGCGTCCCCGTGATTTTGACTCCCTGGTGGGGCAAGACCATGTGGTGCGCGCCCTGTCCCATGCCCTTGAGAACCAGCGCTTGCACCACGCCTACCTGTTTACCGGTACCCGGGGTGTGGGCAAAACCACCATTGCGCGCATTTTGGCCCGTGCCGTCAATTGCGAGCGGGGCATCAGCAAAAACCCCTGTGGTCAGTGCCAGGCCTGCGTTGAAATCAGCCAGGGCCGGTTTGTGGATTTGCTGGAAGTGGATGCGGCCACCAACACCCGGGTCGATGAAATGCGCGCCCTGCTGGAAAATGCGATGTATGCGCCCACCGCAGGCCGCTACAAGGTGTACGTCATCGACGAGGTGCACATGTTGTCCACCAGCGCCTTCAACGCCATGTTGAAGACACTGGAAGAACCGCCGGGCCATGTGCTGTTTATTTTGGCCACCACCGACCCCCAAAAAATTCCTGCCACGGTGTTGTCGCGCTGTCTGCAATTCGGCTTGCGCAATTTGCCGCCCGATTTGCTGGCGGACCACCTGGGCCATATTTTGAAAGAAGAGGGCATTGCCCACGATCCCGGTGCCCTGCGCTTGTTGGCGAAAGCCGCCCGCGGCAGTGTGCGGGATGCCCTGTCGCTGACCGATCAGGCGATTGCCTACAGTGCAGGCACTGTGGGCGAGGCGGTGGTGCGGCAAATGCTGGGCAGTGTTGACCAACAAGTGGTGCACCAAATTTTGCAGGCTTTGGCAGCTGGTGACGGCAAAGCCCTGTTGGAAACGGCGCGCAGCCTGGCCACTGTGGCCGCCCCGTTTGCAGCCATTCTGGATGAACTGGCGGCGGTGGCTTACCGTTTGTCGGTGTCGGTGTTTGCCGGGGGCTTGAACAGTGAAGACCCCGACGATGCAGCCTTGGCCGGTTTGCAGCAGGCGTTTACACCCGAAGACCTGCAACTGATTTACCAAATTGCCACCCATGCCCGTGCCGACTTGCACCTGGCCCCCGAAGAGTCCATCGGTTTTTCAATGGCCTTGATTCGCATGCTGGCCTTCAAACCAGGTGGCCATGCACCGGTGGGCAGCAGTGCGCCAGCCAAAGCCTTGGCACCGCCCGTGGTGGCCACCTCGGTGCCGGTTCGTGAAGCACCGACAGCACAGGCTGTTGTGGAAACCCCAGCCGTGCAGCCCCCCGTAGAGCCGATGCCAGTCGAGCAACGCACGGTTGTTGAAGCAAGGCCTGTGGTTGCAAGCTCAGCGTTTGAGCTTGACTTGCCCACGCCCGAAACCTGGCCTGAGGCTTCTCAACAAATTCCGGCCAAGGGTTTGATCCGGCAGGCTTTGGTACAGGCGGAGTTGGTCAGTGTTGCACGTGAAGGGGCTGGTCTTCAGTTTCAGTTGCGCACGGCCATCCGCCCCTATACCGATGCCAGCATGGTGAGCCGCATTGAAGGCTTGCTGGCCGGATACTACGGTGTGCCCGTGAAAGTCACCATGACCTTGGGCGAGGCACAACAAACCGCACATGCCGTGCACAGCGAAAACCGGCGGCAGGCCATGGAAGGTGCAAAAAAATCGTTGGATGAAGACCCTTTCTTGAAGGGCATACAGAACTTGATGGGCGCCACTGTGGTGCCGGGTTCTGAGCGCACATTGAATGACATCGGCCCTGCCGATGTGTGATTGAACCGACCTCGAAGGAGAGCACCATGAATATGATGAAAGGCCAGTTGGCCGGCCTGATGAAGCAGGCCCAGCAGATGCAGGAAAACATGCAGCGCATGCAGGCCGAGTTTGCAAAACTGGAAGTGGAAGGCGCTTCCGGTGGCGGCTTGGTCAAGGTGATCATGACCTGCAAGCACGATGTCAAGCGGGTCACCATCGACCACAGTTTGCTGGCCGATGACAAGGACATGCTGGAGGATTTGGTGGCGGCTGCATTCAATGATGCTGTTCGCAAATCAGAGGCCTTGATGCAGGAAAAGATGTCGACAGTGACCTCTGGCTTTCCCATGCCACCCGGTTTCAAAATGCCATTCTGAGTACCCCGGACTGGACGTATTCATGACCCGCAACGCCCATGACCCATTCGACGGGCTAGGCCCCTTGGCTGACCTGGTGCAGGCCTTGAAGCGCCTGCCCGGTGTGGGGCCAAAATCGGCGCAGCGTTTGGCGTTCCATTTGCTGCAACACGACCGCCAAGCAGCCACCGATTTGGGTCAAGCCTTGTTGACTGCAGTGCGTGATGTGCAGCATTGTGCGCGGTGCAACAGTTTCAGTCACACCGAGCTGTGCACCATTTGTAGCGATACCCGCCGCAACGCCAGTTTGTTGTGTGTGGTCGAAACGCCGGCAGACCTGGCCGCCATCGAAGCCACCCACACCTACAAGGGCTATTACTACGTGCTGATGGGGCGTGCTTCGCCGCTGGATGGCGTGCGGCCTGAGTCCCTGGATTGGCCAAAGCTGGCCATGCGCTTGGACGATGGTGAAGTGAAGGAGGCCATTTTGGCCACCAATTTCACCAATGAAGGCGAGGCCACGGCCGTCTTTCTGACCGATCGAATTCGCCGACAGGGCGTGAAGGTGAGCCGCCTGGCGCGTGGTGTACCGATTGGTGCCGAGCTGGAATACACCGACCCAACAACCGTGGCCCGTGCGCTGCTCGACCGCAGGCTGTTGGGCGCTGACCCCGAATAAACCCATGCCAACAAGCCATCCATCGTCGAATGACGTCGCTTCTGATACAACCACCGGCCCGTTGGCCGGCATCCGCGTGCTCGAATTGGGCACATTGATTGCGGGCCCGTTTGCCAGTCGAATGTTGGGTGAATTTGGTGCAGAAGTGGTGAAGGTTGAAACGCCCGGTACTGGCGACCCCATTCGAAAATGGCGCGTGTTGCATGAGGGCAATTCGCTGTGGTGGGCTGTGCAGGCTCGCAACAAGAAGTCCATCACCCTGAATTTGAAATCGCCCGAGGGGCTGAGCGTGCTGAAAAAGCTGCTGGCCACCACCGATATTTTGGTTGAAAACTTTCGCCCGGGCCAATTGGAAAAATGGGGCTTGAGCCCTGAGGCACTGCATGCACTGAACCCGGGTTTGATCGTGGTGCGCTTGAGTGGTTACGGTCAAACAGGGCCTTACAAAGACCGCCCTGGTTTTGGGGCCATTGCCGAGTCAATCGGTGGCATGCGCTTTTTGAGTGGCGAGGTGGATAAGCCACCGGTGCGCGTGGGCATCTCCATCGGCGATTCACTGGCTGGATTGCACGCGGTGATTGGTGCTTTGCTGGCTTTGCAGCACCGCCACAAAACAGGCAAGGGGCAGGTGGTGGATGTGGCCCTGTACGAATCCGTGTTCAACATGATGGAAAGCCTGCTGCCGGAATACGATTTTGCCGGTGTGGTGCGGCAACGATCGGGGGCCAGTTTGCCGGGTATTGTGCCTTCCAACACCTACACCTGTGGGGATGGTGGCTACATCGTGATTGGCGGCAACGGCGATGCCATTTTTAAACGCCTGATGGTCGCCATTGGTCGGAACGATTTTGCGGAAAGCCCCGAGATGGCCACCAACGATGGTCGAGTCAAACACACCGCGTTGATTGACGACACGATTGCACAGTGGTGCGCGCAACGCCCGATTGATGAGGCGCTGGCTGTGCTGGAAAATGCCGATGTGCCCGTCAGCAAAATTTACAGCATCGCAGACATTGTGCAGGACCCCCAGTTTGCTGCACGGGGCATGCTTGAAGAGCATCCGTTTGCCGATGGCAAAACCTTGAAAGTACCGGGTGTAGTGCCCAAGCTGAGCGACACGCCCGGCGGTACCCGTTGGCTTGGCCCGGCCTTGGGTGAGCACACCGATGCGGTGCTGCGCGGTTTGGGTTATGGGGATGAAGAGATTGCGGCGTTTCGGCGGGGTGGGGTGGTTTAAACCGCACGGAGTGTGTTTGAAAGTTTTAAACGCTACCCTCGTCGTCGCCATGCATTAAATTTCGCGTCATTGCGCAGTTACCTCGCCCTCGGCGACGGCCAATCTGTGCTTCAAAACCTGAGCCTCGCGATCGCTGAGGTCGACCCTCCAAAAAAGATGGTCGGGAATCGACCTCTAAACTTGCCCAGTGGTTGTACCCACCGGGCAAGTTCACCGCGCCTGCTTGTCACGGTTTTGCAGATTGTCCTGACTGTCGCTGCAGGGGAGGTGAACCGCGCAAGCCGCCCGCACCGGCCCCCCAGCAATACCGGTATGCCCGGTGCCGAACAGTCAGCCCCCCGATCGGTTTGACCCGCACAGCATTCGAACACACGGACCGAGATGTCTGAGCCACGCAGTGGCGAGTTCTCGGGACGGTTCGAAAGCGCGGGGCAACCTTTACCTTCGGGGGGCGTTCGGCACGGGCTACCGGTGTTGCTAAGGCGCAATCAAAGGGCATAGGCAACCGGCGTTGCTGCGGGCTCAAAAAGGCACGGACTGCCGGCGTCGCTAACTGGGCAATAAACCAGCGATCAGCCCCTCAGCAAGCCATCCAAACTCACCGAGTCTTTCGCAAACGCGCGAATGCCTTCAGCCAGCTTCTCTGTTGCCATCGCATCGGCATTCAAGGCGTATCGAAACTCCGCCTCGGTGTTGCCAAAGTGCTCAATGGGTTGTTGCGCAGCCCATGCCGGGTTGAGATCGACTTTCAGCGTCTCATTCGAGCCTTGAAGTTCAGCCAACAATTCCGGGCTGATGGTCAGCAAGTCACAACCGGCCAGCGCCTTGATCTGCCCTGCGTTCCGAAAGCTTGCACCCATCACTTCGGTGCGAATGCCTTGCTGTTTGAAATAGGCGTAGATGCGCCGCACGGATTGCACGCCCGGGTCGTTTTCGCCTGCATGGGCCTCCTCATTCCATTGTGCGCCCGCCGACTTCTTGTACCAGTCATAAATACGCCCCACGAAGGGGGAAATCAGTTGCACACCAGCTTGAGCGCAGGCGTGCGCTTGCATGGGTGAAAACAGCAGCGTCAGGTTGCAGCGAGTTCCTTCCTGTTCAAGCACACGGGCCGCTTGAATCCCTTCCCAGGTGGATGCGATTTTGATCAACACGCGTTGTTCGGTGTTCACACCCTGGGCTCGATACAGTTGAACAATTCTGCGGGCTCGTTCAATGGTGGCGGCTGTGTCAAAGGACAACCGCGCATCCACCTCGGTCGACACGCGTCCGGGAATGATGTCCAGAATTTTCAAGCCAAAACTGACCAGCAAACGATCGGTTTGCAAGTCCAGTGTCTCGTCACGGTATTGACTGCGCACCTGGTTCAGCAGGGGGGCGTAATCCGCTTTTTGCACCGCTTTCAAAATCAGCGATGGGTTGGTGGTGGCGTCCTGGGGTTGATAGGCTCCGATGGCCTGAAAGTCGCCTGTGTCGGCAACCACCGTGGTGACTTTTTTCAGTTGTTCAAGTGTGTTCATCATGGCGAAAATTCAGGTGTCGTCAGGGCGTGGTTTAGGGTCCACAAATCTGTCTCAGTATAGGCGCAACTGGCAATTGTTTGGCTTTTAGGCGAGTATCCTGTAATGGATTTATCGACTCGTTTTCATGCACATGGGTGAACACAACTACAACGAGGCCAACCTCGACCAGCAAGACCTGATTGACTTGGATCAATGGGGGCGTTTAAGCCGCGAATTGGGGCTGGACACACTGTTGGAATTTGCCACAGAATTTTTCGAAGAAACCCGGGAACAATGGGTGGACCAGCAAGTAGACCTGCACAGCATGCCCGAGAAGGCATTTCAGTCGCTGGCCCATCGGAGTGCCGGTGCAGCAGGCACCATCGGTTTCATGCGTTTGCGCTTTGTGTTCCTGTGCATGGAGCACAATCCGATTGGGGACGCCACGCAGCGTTACATGCAGCACATGCGGATGGTTCTTGAGGACACTGAACGCTGGGTCGCCAGCCAACACTGAACACCCCCTGGTTCAATCATGTCTGTTATCGCTCAACGTCGACTGGAAGCTTTTGTAGGCTTGATGCTCAGTGTCATCGCACTGGGCGGGGCTTTGTACACCCAACAGGTCATGCAGTGGTTTCCGTGCCCACTGTGTATTTTGCAGCGCTATGCCTATCTGCTCACAGCCCTTGTTTTTTTGATGGTGGTGATTCAGCCAAACCGACGCTGGTTGTCAGTGGCTGGTGTGCTGCTCGCTGGCTCGGGCGCCGCAGCGGCTTTTTACCATGTGTGGGTGTTGGCACACCCCATGCAAACCTGTGGTGTTGATCCGCTTCAGTTGAAGCTCAATGCGCTACCGTGGGTCAGCGTATGGCCCGATTTGTTCACGTCGGATGGATTGTGTTCAGATGCTTATCCGCCCCTGCTGGGCATGTCCTTGCCAGCCTGGAGCGGGTTGGGTTTGATTGTACAGTGTTTGCTGGCTGTGCGGCTGTTCAGCGGATTTTTCAGACCGTCAAAGTGAGTGGGGCATTCAGCATCACCCACTGATCATTCAAACCATCGGGCGCAGTGGTTTTCTCCAGGCGTTCCATGTAAGCCAGCAGTTCTCCCAGTGCCTGCAGGGCACCCGGTTGTGTACTTTCACGCACGGCCTGTAAAACAACCGCCAGCGCATCGTCCAGGTCGGGCCCGGTATTCAGGCTGGCCGTGGGCGCTTCCAGTTTGACAGCCTGCAACAGCGGGTTGTTGAAAGCGGGCGTGGCGTAAAGGTGAATGGCTTGCATGGTCTGCATCTTCAGGTTGATCAGTCACACCTCAAAAATCGCATGATTGACCCTTGGCCGAGTGGTCGAATAACGCGGTTTTTTAGTCCCAGTTCGGCTGATCCGTGTTTAGACCTCCACCAACCGGGCGATAGGCCACGCCGCGTGTCCAGCCGATACAAGGAGGGTATACAAGGAGTACATCCATGCTCATCACCATTCCAGACCCGGCCTTTCTTCAGCCTTTGCTGCAGCGCAAGTCCATTGCGTATGAACATCTTTACAACACCCGGGGTCAACGCCTTGACCAGGCCAAGCGGCTACCCGCTGATGGTTTGCTGGCACTCGAGTCTGAATTGGGACGAGCCACGCTGCTGTATTTCCAGGCCCGTGAATTGTTCGATGAGCTGCATTGCAGTTATCGGGTCCTGTCAAAGGCGCTCCTGGACGAAGACCCTCTCACCTTTGTTCCTGTGATCAATGAACTGGCGCAACGTGTTCGAATGGTGTCTGAGCGGCAGTTTGACCTGGCGTATGCGTACTTGTCCTGGCACACCTCGGACGATTATCCGGTGATGCACCCCTTGCTGGTTGCACTGACGTTGACCCGTGTGGCTGAACGCAGCGGGTATTTTGATGCGGAAGCCACGGAGTCACTTCTGAAGGCCGCACTGACCATGAACATCAGCATGTTGGCACTTCAAGCCAGACTGCGAGGGCAAACAGAGCCGCTGAGTCGAGAGCAGCGTGAGGTCATTCGGCGGCACCCTGAACAAAGTGCCAGCAAGCTGAGTTTGTTGGGAGTCATGGATGAGTTGTGGCTTGAGACGGTGCGTTTGCACCATGAGTTGCCGGACGGGTCGGGCTACCCCACGCAGGTTCGCAACGAGCACCCGGGCTCTGTGTTGTTGGGTGTGTGTGATTCATTCAATGCCCGCATGGCCCAGCGTGAATACCGCGCAAACTTCACAGCCGAGCAGGCGGTGAAAGATTTGTTCTCACATGGCAGCGCGCTGTCCAGTGATTTCACCGCCATCATTCTCGAAGAATTGGGGATCTACCCGGCGGGCAGTTTGGTGCAATTGATGGGCAATCAAATTGGTTGTAGTCTCATTCGTGGCGAAACCGCGACCACACCGACTGTGTTGGCGTTCAAGAATTTGCCAGGTGATGCCCCCACGCCTGCTTTGCTGGACACAGCCCTTGAGCACCACAAGGTGCGTTGTGCCTTGCCACGACGTGACCTGGGGCAGCTACCCGGTTTGCTGGAATTGTTGGGCCGGGTGGTTTGACAGCTGAATTTGAGCCACTGTGCGCTCGCCCAGCCGACTCAAGCTGAGCTGCCAATGGTGGCGCGCTGCAATGCGTTCGGCCATGGCCAAGCCGATGCCTTCACCGGGAAATTCGTCATTGCCATGCATGCGGTGAAACAGTTGGAATTTCTGACGGTTAAAGGCCGCATCAAACCCCACACCGTTGTCGATGATGTCGATGGTGTCCATGCCATGCTGGCGAATCTGTACTTGTGCGCCGGGCACGCCCTTTGAAAATTTCACCGCGTTGTCAATCAGTTCCTTGAACAGGCGCATCACCAAAGGTTTGTCGAACTTCAGCAATCCGCGAACCTCCACGCTGATGGGCACCGGTGAAAAATCAAAGTGTTCGTTGATCACTTGTTGAACGGTTTCCGTGAGGTCATGAGATTGCAGATTCAATGGGCACACGCTCATTCGAAGGTATTCAATCAAGCCATCGAGCAGCACGCCCATGCGTTGCCCGTTGCGGCGAATTTCATCCAGGGATTTGATCGCCTCGGGCGGGACATTGCTGCCCAAGTCATCCGCCAGGAAAAAGGAGTAAGCATCGATGGCTCGCAAGGGCGCCCGGAAATCATGGGCAATCGTGCCGGATAGCCAATTCAGCTGGTTGAGAAGCGCCTCGTTTTCCTTGAGGTGCCGGAGGGTTTCCAGGTCCAGGCTTTGGGTGAGTTGTTCGTGCAGGCCTTGCAGCGTGCGCATGGACTGGTTGGCTTGGTCGATTGCCGATTGGTGCCGACGCTCCAGTGTTTGAATGTGCGTTGTATGCGCTGCGTTGAGGTCCTGCAACTGTGTCCGCAGGTTTTGGTTGAGCAGTTCTGTGTTCTCCAGCTTTTGGCGGGTGTCGGACAATTGACGTTGCAGCATGGCAGTTTCGTCGGGGTGCACCCAACGTTTGCCGGTGATGGCAGACAACAGGCTCAATACAAACTGAAGCACAGGGCGCAGGTGTGTTAATTGGTCTTGATGGTCTGAACTTGCGACGTTGCAGCCTTTTGTTCTTTTGAACCAATGGAGTCCATGTATGCGCGGTAGGCCTTGCCTGCGGACTCTGCACGATAGGCTTCCACCTCACCGCGGTTGACACCATTGGCTTGTTCATTGAGCCATTGACGGGCTTCCAGTCCGGTTTGCGCATCGGTTTGACCTTGCAGGGAACGGGCTGGGTTGGTAGATGCCGAGTCCTCGGCGGCTGCGGGCCGAATCGGCAACAGGCCGATGGACAGTGCAAGCAACAGGCATGGCAGAGTGGGTTTCATCGTGCGCCTCCTTTGGCGTTGATGCGCTTTTTGATCACGTTGGCTTGCGCCAGTACTTTGTTGCGGGTGCCTTCAGACCAATTCAGTTGGTCGGCCATGTCTTTGGCCATGCCAAATTCATCAAACACCAGCGCCCACAGGGCCAGGTTAGCCTTCACCGTGGTGTCGCCACTCGACAACTGGTTGGCTTTCATCAATGCATTGTAGGCGGGGTCTTTTTGACCTTCCAGCAAATACACCAAGCCCAGGTCGGTGTACGCATTCACATTCAGCGGGTCAACCTGCACTGCTTTTTCCAGCCGTGTATTGGCGCTTTTCAGATCGCCTTTCTCGATGGAAACCTTGCCCAGGCCATACCAGACGGGCCCGCTTTGTGCGGTGGTCGAGTTACCCAGCAAACCCTGATAAGCCGTTTCCGCCTTGTCCCATTGGCTGGTTTTTCGATAAGCATCGGCCCGCAGCAGCCGGCTTTGCCGGTTGGCACCCCATTTTTGATCGTAGGCATCCAGGTGCGCCAGCGCCGCAAAGGCATTGTTCTGTTCCATCATTTGTTGAACCAGTTTCAGGTGCAGGTCCTTTTCTCGTTGGGCGTCCAGTTGTCGGTCACGCTGCTTGACTTCACTCTGTTTCTCGGCCTGCTCTGCACGAATGACGGCCTCTTGCGTTGGCGTCACCACTGCGGCATTGGGGGTAGTTGCTGGCGCGCTTTGTCCTGCGATGACCACATCCCTTTGCGGCATGGGCGCACAGGCCGTTAACACGGCCACAGCAAATGTCACCGGAAAGGCTTTGACCATCAATTTCACATCATCCTCCAACACGCTGGAAAGCATTCATGATGGAGATAATACCCGGACCACCAGCCACAATCAGCAAGGCCGGCAACATTGTGATCACCATGACACCCGTCAGTTTCACCGTCAGTTTGCCCATGATTTCTTTGGCCGACGAACGCTCTTTTTCAACCAGTCGATCGGAAAACTGACGAAGTGGCTCTTGCACCGCACCACCAAATTTTTCGATTTGTCCCAGCACCTGAACAAAGGATCGGAATTCATCGCTGCTGTACATGTTGCCAATCTTCCTGAGAATGACGTTCCATGGAACGCCAGACTTGGCCTGAATGTGCGCTTTGTTCAGCAAACGCCCCGTGATGGGTACCAGGTCGCGCAGTTGTGTGGCCATGATTTCAATCGATTGGTCGACGCTCAAGCCCACACCTTGCAGCAGACGCATCACATCCACAATCGCGACCAGTTCTCGCTCGAAGGCCTGTTCACGGGATTCAGCAATCGCTTTCAGTGCCCATTTGGGCAGCATGAAACCCAAGCCAATCAGCGCCACCATGCGAACCAGCTCAACCGAACCGCTTTGTGACAGCACATTGAAATAGGTTGCAGCCAACAAGCCCAAAACGGCCAAGGCCATACGAATGAGCACGAACCGGTTCAAGTCCTCGTCGGTTCCAAAACCAGCTTTGCCCAGCAGTTTGCGGTCCTCTTCATCAATGAAGGATGAAAAGGCTTTGGTCTTGGAAAAAGCAGCGCCAATTCGATCAATGCGGTTGCTCAGCGCCGCTGTGGGCACTTGGTTGCGTGCACCGACATAACTTTGCACGCGCCGTCGTTGGTCCAGAAACTCATCAATGCGTTGCAGGGCCTTTTCCTTTTTTGCAGCCTGACGCAGCAGTGCCCAAGCCAGACCCATCAAGCCCAAACCCACCATCAAAATGCCCAGCGCAAGGATTGGAGACATTTTCATCAAGGGCTCCTCAAATGCTCTTGACCATGCGGTAAATCACCGCGGCCCCGAAGGCCTGTAAACCACCTGCCGCCAGCAACAGCAGTCGCCCTGTACCGTCGTTCCACATGGTGCCGATGTAACCGGGGTTCAGGGTCAGGATAAGACCTGCCAAAGCGGGTGTCAGGCAGCACATGAAAATGGCCGAGGTGCGGGCTTCGGAGGACATGGCCATCAGTTCTTTGTGGTGTTGCTCGCGGTCGCGAAGGTATTGGGCCAAGCGGCTCAACAGAATGTCGCTCTTCCCACCGTAGTTGAGGGCCAGTCCAACCACGGAGGCAATCAGCTTGAATTCGGACAATCCGTAGACCCGGGCCAGACGTTGCATGGCTTCATCCAGTTCAAGGCCTGCGAATTGCATTTGCACCGCCATGCCCAAAGCGCCTTTCAAAGGTTCATCTGCATTTTCCAGGGCTGTATTGAATGACACTGTGAGGCTGTAACCCACCGCGCTCACTCGAACCACCCCATCGAGAAATGCAGGCAATTGGCTGAGCATCAACAGGCGTCGTTTTCGCTGGCGGTACAGCACGTAGACCACCACGCCCAGCAGCAACAACACCAACACACCCAGCGCACTGGCGGGGCCCCGGAGTCCAATGGCCAGCAAAACCGGGATCATCAGGAATGCGAGTGTTTTAAATGCCAGTGCTTTGTCGGGCCTTAGTCCGGCCGAGATGAGGTTGTCGGTGATGAACTGGGGGACGTACTTTTTCTTCAGAGGATCTTTCTGCAGCGCCATGGGGTTGAGCGAGTGGCTCAGTGCCCGTTCCAGGCGGATTTCCGCGCGCTCGCGCGATTCCTGCTCGGCCCCTTTGCCCAACAGCAGCAGGGCCAGCGACACAAAAATCAGGGCAACGGCAACAAGTCCAAAAGTCATGTCAGGCGCACATGGGCAATTTTCGGGTTCTTCGGGTAGGGCACCACGGGCACCCAACTGTCGATTTCCTGTCCGTCCGGGCCCAATCGGCTTTCGTGGCGGTACAGGTCCTGCAGCAAAATATTGTCGTCCACAATGCCAGCCACTTCAGTCACGCTGTATATGCGGCGTTTGCCAGACGGCAGGCGCACAATCTGCACAATGAGGTCCAGCGCCGAGGCAATTTGCCGCCGCAGGCTCATCTCGTTGCCAGTAAACCCGGCGAAGCCAGAGAGCATCTCCAGACGGTGCAAACAGTCTCGAGGGGTCGATGCGTGAATGGTGCCCATGGAGCCGTCGTGGCCAGTGCTCATCGCCTGGAGCATGTCCAGCACCTCTGCACCGCGAACTTCACCCACAACCACGCGGTCTGGGCGCATCCGCAAGCTGTTTTTCACCAAATCACGGATGGAAATGGCCCCGGCACCTTCATGTCCGCCAGGACGACTTTCCAGCCGCACCACGTGGTGGTGGTTCAGTTGCAATTCAGCCGTGTCTTCAATCGTGATCAACCGTTCGCCGGCCGGAATGAATTCGGCCAGCACGTTGAGCATGGATGTTTTGCCGGTGGACGTGGCCCCACTCACCACCAGGTTGCAGCGTTTGCGCACGGCTTCCCGCATCAGCTCATATAGCCGGGCATCAAAGGTGCCCAAGCCCATCAGGTCTTCGGCCCGCAGCGGTGTGCTGCGGAATTTCCGGATGGAAACCACCACGCCATCGCGCGCCAGTGGCGCAATAATCACGTTGATCCGGCTGCCGTCTGGCAAACGGGCATCCACCATGGGGCTGGATTCATCGAGTCGCCGGCCAAGCGGCGCTAAAATTCGCCGCACAATGCGCAGCAGGTGCGCATTGTCTGTAAAGCGGGCCTGCACCCGTTCCATCACGCCCATGCGCGACACGTACACATCTTTGTAGCCGTTGATCATGATGTCTTCAACGGTGGCATCGGCCAGCAGGTCCTCCAGCGGACCAAAGCCTGCAATTTCCTTGAACAGCGAGTCGGCCACATAAGCGACTTCTGTGTCGTTCAAGGGAATCTGCTTGCCATAAATCAAACTTTGCACTTCACCCTGGATGAACTTTTCCAGTTCGCCATTGTTCATTTTGGCAAAGGTGGCGCCCTTTTTTTCAATGATGGATAGCACATGTTCGTGGGCCATGTCTTTCACATCATTGATGACCGCGGTGTCAATGTCGCTGACTTTGGCTGTGGCGAATTGCACGGGCTGTGTGCTCACCCCTTCCGACCGGTTGGCCGGTGGTGGCTCGGGTGGTGTTGCCTCTTGACCAAAAATGATCTCGTTCATTTCTTGAACCACTTCTTCAGTGAGTCGGGCAGGGCGAGGCCACGTTCTTCACCCGCGCCTCGCAGGCCATGCGTTTGGCTCAAAATGTGAGCCACTGCTTTGGCGTAGGGGTCGCGGATGTCCACACTGGACAATACCTGGCCATTGTTCACGGCATTGATGAGTGCCGTGCCGCGGTCTGGCAGCGTGTGGTAGCGTTCCATGCCAAGCTTTTTGGCAATCGAAGCGGGGTCCAACACCACGTCCTTGTGGTGCGGGCTCACCACAAGGTCAAATGTTTTGGTGGCAATGCCTTTGTCATTCAGCGCCTTGACCAGCTCAGCGGCGGTGACGATGCCGGGCACCGATTGTGGCGTCACGATCAGTGTGGTGTCTGCACTTCTCAGCAGGCTGGACACAAATTCGAGGTTCGAGAAACCGCACAAATCAATCACGATGTTTTCGAAGAACGATTTGATGAGGTTCAGGAACTTGAGTGCATCCGAGGCCGAAATGTCCCGAAGGTCGGCCAGGTTGCGGGGCAGGGACAACAGTGCCACGCCCGTCTCCGGATTGCGGCGAAATGCCGTCTTGGCCAATGTGGCGTCAAACCGTTTCAGGTTGCGCACGCATTCCACAAAGTCCATGGCCCCCTGCTTTTCCTCGCAGGGCAGGTGCACCAGTCCATCACCCAAGGGCAGGCCAAAGTCCAGCAGCAAAGTCTGGTCCTTGTTTTGTTTGGCCAGCTGCACGGCCAGGTTGACCGCCAGTGTGGTCGCCCCCACACCTTGACGCCCCCCCAGCACCACCATGGCGTAGCCTTTGCGTTCCTGGCTGTTTTTGGGGGCTGATTCGGCAATGTTTGTCAGGATCTTCAGCACTTCACCGGGGCTGGAGTCCAGGCCCAGAAAGTCCTTGACGCCTGAGCGAAGAGCATTCACGAC
Organism: Limnobacter sp.; assembly: GCF_036405155.1. Classification (GTDB taxonomy): domain Bacteria; phylum Pseudomonadota; class Gammaproteobacteria; order Burkholderiales; family Burkholderiaceae_B; genus Limnobacter. The sequence goes on from NZ_DASWYD010000007.1 coordinate 417,163, forward strand.
CGCGTCGGTGGACTCTTTGGAGCCCAGTGCGACCACTGGCAAATCCGGCGAAATGTCGCGAAGCTCTTTCACGACCAGACCAGGGTCCAGGCCAATTTGGGGGGAATAGTCCACCACCGCCAGCGTGGGCGACACCAGTCCAACCCGCTTGGCAATCTCCGAAAACGTACCACCCTCACGCACCAGCATGAAACGTTCACCGACCGCATCGGACAGCCACAGCCAGTGGGCGTCTGATGCACTGATGAACAGAATCCGGGGAATGTTGTTCATGCCATCCCCTTACTTCGTTGAGAAGCCGGGCACTGGCTCTCCTGCTGACGGCAGGAAGAGTTGTGACCAGACGCTGCGTGGGCGCATGCCGACATTTTCTCCAGGCAAGGGTAACTTGGGCGCATCGGCGGCGCGGGGTTTTACAAACCGCGGTGTCACGATGATGAGCAGTTCCTTGTCTTCGCGGCTGTAGGAATTGCCTTTGAAGAAAGCGCCCAGAATCGGAATTTCTGCCAACCAGGGCACTTTGCTGGCATTGGCGATGATGTTTCGACTGATCAGTCCACCAATCACAAAGCTTTGGTTTTCTCCCAGCTCCACCGTGGTATTGGCCCGGCGGGTGAGAATGGCGGGTACCAAAATGCCCTGAATGGATGTGCCCCGTGAAAAGTCCAGGTCACTGACCTCTGGCGACACGTTTAGCGCGATGGTTTTGTTCGACAGAATGGTCGGTCTGAATGTGAGACCAATACCGAACTTTTTGTATTCAATCCCGATGGTGCCGTTGCCCGAAGGCACAGGAATGGGGATTTCGCCGCCCGCCAGGAATGAGGCATCTTGTCCGGACTGGGCAATCAAGGAGGGCTCTGCCAGTACTTTGGCATAGCCATCGGCTTGAAGAATGTTCAGGCTGGCGGTGAGATCGCCTGCCCGGCTGGTCAAACCCAAGCCAAATGCATTGGCCACGCTGTTGCCGGAGCTGACCGGGTTTGTCACAGAATAGGAAAAATTTCCACCACGGAAGTCGCCAGACAGATTGATCCCCAAGCGTTGCATTTCACTGCGCGTGAACTCGACCACCTTGACATCGACCTGCACAGTGCCCGAGGTTTGCAGGGTGGCCTGGTCGATGAGTTCAGCCGGTGCCTGTCCCTGGGTGGTCCGGGTCAAGCTCTCGCGTGCTTGTTGGTAAGTACGCACGTCGGGCGTTGAGCCGTTCAGCGTCAGCACTTGTCCCTGGGTTGTCAGGCTCAAGTCTTTGATGGTTGAAATGGTCTCCGCCGCTTTGCCGGTCACCGATACGGTGATGACCCGTGGAGCGCTGGCACCCTTGTCCCAGATCAGCAGAGATGTGGAACCGGTCTTCAAACCCGTCACCAAAACACCCGCACTTTTGCGGCCTTTGTCGGTGGGTTTCAATACATTCACTGAAATGATGTTGGGGTCACCAATCGACACCCTGGCCGGCAGCGCCTGCAAGGTGAGTACTTTTTGAAACCCGGTGCTCAGGGTGAGTACAAACGGCTCTGGGGCTGTTGTGCTGGCCTGTGCTGGCTTCGGCGCCGTCGCGGACGAATTGCCGCCGGTTGTGGTCACCACTCCGCCCGTTGCGCGAATCACCAAAGGCATTTGCTGCGCGACCGCATTCAGGTTCAGGCTTGCGCAAAAACCAGCGACCGCTGTCAACGCAAGAAGTCGAATACTTGTTGTTGTTTTCATCGTGCCTTTTCCCGGGAAGTTTCACCACCGCGGATCACTTCGACCGCTGAGCCACTGTCTTCAGCCGGGCGGGCGTTGCCAGTGCTGTTCGTGGCTGGTTTTTTGGCGTTGTTTTTTCCGTTGCCACTGCCGGGCAATACCGCATTGCTGAGCGATAGGCCCGCATAGGCTTTGTCACTGCTGTTCAATTCCACGGGCGGTGGTGCAGGCTGGCCTTTTTCAGCTTTGGGCTGAATCGGCTTTAGCACGTTTTCAGCCAACGGGTATTTGGAGGGGTCTGGCATTTCCTCATCGTCCGGGCCGCGCAACACCACAAACAACTCGCCTTGAGATTGGGCAATGGCCAGCGCATTGATGTCCGGCACAGCCACCTCAACCATCATGGCTCGCTGGTTTTGGCGGCGTTGTCCGTTGGGGTCTTTGTCGTCTTTGGCGGCAGCCTCGGGCGCGTTCACCAATTGTTGTCCCACGGACAACACCCGAAGTTTGGGCAGAATCAAGCGGGAAACTGTTTGCTCCACGTCCTGGTTATTGGCCCTGAAAATGGAGAACACGTCGACGAAGTCACCGGGTTTGATTTTTCCAGTGGCTACATTGTTTTCATCCAGGCGCAAGGCAAAGGCGCGGAAGCCATCACGAACCTCGGCAGCCACAGCGCCCGACTCAAAATACTGCGCGGTGATGGGCAAGCCTGGGCCGATGTTGAACACCGGCTTTTTGCCAATCACCTCGTTGATGTCTTTGTAGCTGCCAGCCGGCGCAATCGCGAATTTTTCAACTTTCAGCAGGTCACCGGTGATGATTTGCCCAAAGGGAATTTCCTTCGTGCTCACCACCACTGGGTAGCGCTCCAATTCATTTTTGAGGGTATCCCCGTTTTTCTTGACATTCTGACCAGACAGGAACGCCAGCACCAGAAAGATCATGCCGAGCCCGAGAAGCAGCAGTGCAAGTATTTTTGTTTTTCCTGACATGTGGGTACAGTCCCCGACAAAATGAAATCAATTCGTGTTTTGGTACAAAACCACCGCACTGGCCGTTAGCTGGGCGGGGAACAGGGTGTTCGCGAACGGAATGCTGGACAGAAATGCATTTTGAGCCACATTGAATGTGCCTTTGAATTCAAGACAGGTCAACGCTGGGTTGCTGCCGGCGTTGAATGCGTTGCCGCAATCACCGGCGCCGCCCAAGTCTTGCGTACTGAAACTGAAGCCACTGGGATAAATTGCTGCTGGCAAAGCGCTGGCCAGCAATTGCCTGGCCGCCACTTCCGGACTGGTGGTGCTGCCGGCCACCGCAACGGCGCGCGCACCCTGAGAGACGGCAGAGCTTAGCGTGTGTTGCACCATGAACACAGCGCTGTAGCCCACAATCAAGAATGTGACGGTCAGCAGGATGGGCAGGATGAGGGCAAACTCAACGAGTTGTGCCCCGCGTTGCCGCTGAAGTGCTGAATTAGGGCGTACCATCCAGCGCGTTCAGAATGTTGGTGAACACCGTTGAAATGCCACCACCCAAGGCATTGATTGCGACCACGGCGGCAACCACAATCAGGGCTGCCAGCACGGCGTATTCAATCAGGGAGGCACCATCCTGCTTTCGCAAGTGTTGAGCGGTTTTCGCCATCAGTTGATATTTCATCTTCAAACTCCTTGTTGAACGTTTGGCCACCACGGGCTATCCCCATTGTAGGGGGGGTACAACACAATCAAAACAGGGATCAGTACCCCAAAAAGGGGTTCTTATCGCGTGTTTGATTCCAGGGCTTGAGATGGGCGCTCAGCCAGCACTAGTGCGTATCACCCAAATTATTTACCCCTTGTAGGTTAGGATAGTAACTCGAAGTCTGTGACTTTCAAGTGTTACAACGGGAAACAAAACAATTCCCGCCCGGAAATCATGCAAAAAACATCAATGCCACAGTCCTGGATGGCTCCCTTGCAAACCGTGGTTGGTCTTGTAACGGGTGGGGTTCCAGAGACCAAAGAGCCCGGTCGGGCCAAACGCCCATACGAGCGCTCCAAGGAAATTACACAGAAAGCGTGTGCCAAGGCGGCGGCTGTGTCGGGCAGCCTGGCCATTCCGGTCGGGCCCTTGGGCATGTTGACGGTGTTGCCAGATTTGATGCTGGTGTGGCGCATCCAGGCTCAAATGGTGGTGGACATTGCTGCGGCATTTGGCCACACCGGCCCAGTGACCCAGCAAGAGTTGATGAATTGTCTGTTTCAGCACGTGGCCGGCACAGCCCTGCGCGAGTACGAACGTTCCATCCCGATTGAGCACCCAGACAACACAGCGCGCTCAGTGCTGGACCTGATTGACCAACTGACCCGCAGTGGTGGACGAGACCTGGCCGTGCGGGTGTCCAAGCAGATCGGCCAAGTGCTGGTTCAGCGTGTCGCCAAACGTGCTGCATCACGGATTGTTCCATTGGCAGGCGCAGCCGTGGTCTCGGCCTATGCGGCGCTGGACACCAAGGAAGTGGCCCGCACCGCAGTTGAACTGTTTTCGGGCGAGAAGTTGCCTGCCAGACGCACCAAGAAAACCTACCCCCGCGCCGAAGAAATGTTCAATGTCGACAAAGTCCGCGACATTGAGCCTGAGCGTCCCGATTAAGGGGGGCTTGTTCCCCCCCACCTGCTGTGCAACACTGAATTCGGGAACAATCCGTTCCAGGGAGGCCAGCACGATGAATGCACCCACTCAGCCTCAGCAACTGCAGCCTGTTGCACCCCAATCCGTTCGTCTCGAAGACCGTTACTCGCTTTCCAAAGGCAGGGTGTTGCTCACCGGCGCCCAGGCGCTGGTGCGGCTAACCTTGCTGCAAGCAGAGCGAGACAGAATGGCTGGGCTCAACACCGGTGGTTTTGTATCGGGGTATCGTGGCTCGCCCCTGGGTGGTGTTGACCAGGCATTTTGGGCGGCAAAGCCTTATCTGGAGTCCGCCAACATTCGCTTTCAGCCCGGTTTGAATGAGGACCTGGCGGCCACCTCGGTGTGGGGTTCGCAGCAACTCAATTTGTATCCCGATGCCAAGGTGGATGGCGTGTTTGGCTTGTGGTACGGCAAGGGCCCGGGCGTGGACCGAAGTCTCGATGTATTCAAGCACGCCAATGCGGCCGGTACTTCGCCCCTGGGCGGAGTGCTGTTGGTGGCCGGTGATGACCACGCTGCAAAAAGCTCCACCTTGCCGCACCAATCGGACCATGTTCTGAAAGCGGCGCTGATGCCGGTGCTGTTCCCGGGCAGTGTGCAGGAAATGCTGGATTTTGGTCTGCTCGGTTATGCCATGAGCCGCTACGCCGGTGTTTGGGTGGGCTTCAAGACCGTGGCCGATGTGGTGGAATGTTGCGCCACGGTGGAGGTGGACCCAGAGCGCCAGCGCATTGTAATGCCCAGCGACTTTGACATGCCCGTTGGGGGGTTGAATATCCGTTGGCCTGACACGCCTTTGGACCAGGAGGCCCGGCTGCTGGACCACAAGCTGTATGCCGCATTGGCTTTTTGCCGGGCCAATGGCCTGAACCGCACAGTGATTGACTCGCCGCAGGCGCGGTTCGGTATTGTGGCCACTGGCAAGGCCTATCAGGACACCTTGCAGGCAATGCGGGACTTGGGGCTGAGCCCATCACGGTGCGCCGAGCTTGGTATACGCCTGCACAAAGTGGGCATGGTGTGGCCGCTGGATGCGATTGGCATTCGCACCTTTGCGCAAGGCCTGCGCGAAATTCTGGTGGTGGAAGAAAAACGGCAGTTGGTGGAATACCAAATCAAAGAAGAACTGTACGCCTGGCGGGAAGACGTCCGTCCCAAGGTGTACGGCAAATTTGATGAGCGTCTGAATGAGGATGGACGCGAGGGTGGTGAGTGGTCGATCCCGCAGGGGCAGTGGCTGCTGCCCAGCCACGGTGAACTGGACCCAGCCACTGTGGCCCGCGCCATTGCCCGCCGTTTGTTGAGCTTGCCCTTGGGTGAGGAGGTTCGCCGTGATATCCAGGCCCGTTTGCACACCATTGAGCAGCGTGAGCAAGTCAGCCTGCCCGACCACGGCACCGTTGAACGCAAACCGTATTTTTGTTCCGGTTGCCCGCACAACACCTCGACGGTGGTGCCTGAAGGCAGCCGCGCCATGGCTGGCATTGGTTGCCATTACATGGCGGTGTGGATGGACCGCAACACCCAAACCTATACCCAGATGGGCGGCGAGGGTGTTCCCTGGATTGGACAGGCTGCGTTCACCCGCACGCCCCATGTGTTTGCCAACCTTGGGGACGGCACCTATTTCCATTCCGGCCTGTTGGCGATTCGTGCCAGCGTGGCTGCCGGTGTGAACATCACCTACAAAATCCTCTACAACGATGCAGTTGCCATGACTGGCGGTCAAAAACTGGATGGAACCTTGACAGTGCCGCAGTTGACCCGACAACTGGATGCCGAGGCGGTGCGCCGCATCGTGATTGTGAGCGATCAACCCGAGAAACACCGCACATCAAACCCTGGCGACCCCATGGCGCCGGGTGTACAGGTGTTTGACCGACGCGAGCTGGACACTGTACAGCGCAGCCTGCGCGAGGAGCCTGGCACCACTGTGCTCATTTACGAACAAACCTGTGCTTCGGAGAAACGACGCCGCCGCAAACGGACCGATCCCAACACCGGTTTGCCGATGTACCCCAATCCGGCAAAGCGGGTGGTCATCAATCCGCGTGTGTGCGAAGGTTGCGGGGATTGTTCCGCTGTATCCAACTGCCTGTCGGTGGAGCCATTGCAAACACCCTGGGGTGTGAAACGCACCATCAATCAGTCCACATGCAACAAGGACATGGCCTGTCTGGAAGGGCTTTGCCCCAGTCTGGTGACTGTGGAGAATGCGGAGTTGCTGTCGCCAGCGCGACAATCGGATCGGGCTCAGCTGGTGAGCCTGGTGGAACATTTGCCCGAACCAACATTTGACATTCACCCCGACACCTTGCGTGGCCGGTATTCCATTCTGGTCAATGGTGTGGGTGGCACCGGGGTGGTCACCATCGGCGCTTGGCTGACCATGGCGGCACATGTGCAGGGCCGAAGCGCGCAGGCTTTGGACATGGCCGGCTTGGCCCAAAAGGGCGGTGCGGTGTTTTCCCATGTGCAAATTGCAGCCAGCGATGAGGACTTGGCGTCGCCAAAGATTCCTGTGGGCGAAGCCAACCTGATGCTGGGCGGCGACCTCATCACCTCGGCACACCCCAAAACACTCGAACTGCTGGCACAGGACGCGCGCGTGGTGGTCAATGTGGACACGTCGCCCACGGCAGATTTTATTCACCAGCGCGATTGGCAGGCCCCGGTGAATGCTTTGCATCAGGATCTTCGTCGTGCCCTGGGCCAATCACAGGCGAGGTATGAAAGCCTTCACGCACAAGCCATCGCCACTGATTTGCTGGGAGACAGTGTGTATTCCAATGCCTTGTTGTTGGGGTATGCCTGGCAAAAGGGCTGGTTGCCCTTGCACCGTGCTGCCCTGCTCAAAGCCATTGAGCTGAACGCTGTGCAGGTGGGCAGCAACCAGTTGGCATTCGAGTTGGGCCGTTTGATGGCTGTGAACCCGGCTGCCCTGTCTGCCCACCTTCAGGCGGGTGTGTCTCAACCGGCTTTGCAGCCAGAGACACCCACCGCGCATTTTCGGCGTTTGTGTGCCGAATTGGTGTTGTACCAGGATCAGCAATACGCCACACAATTTCAACATCGCATGGAGGCCTTGAAGCCGTTGTTTGATGCGCAGCACCATGGTCGCCTCTGGTTGCGTTTGTGTGACAGTTATTTTCGCATCCTCGCCTTTAAAGATGAGTATGAAGTGGCGCGTTTGCACGGTGACCCACATTGGCGCCAGGGTGTGTTGAGTCGTTTTCAGGCTGGCGCTCGGCTGGTGTTTCATGTGGCGCCAGAGTGGCTTGCTGGTCAGGTGGCGCGCCCCCGGAAAAGGCGCATGGAGAAAATTGCTCCACCGCTTTTCAATGTGCTCGCTGCACTGAAGTGGGTGCGTGGCACTTGGCTGGACCCATTTAGAAACTCCACGGATTGTAAAAATCAGCGACTATTGCGCAATTGCTTTGAAAGCCTTCTGGAACTGTTGCAGAATGGTCCTGCGTTGTTGCAGAACAGCAAAGCCGTTGAAGACCTTCTCACGCTGTTTGATGCGGTGAAAGGTTATGGTCAGGTTCGACGCCAAACATATGACCGTGTGCGCCCGCAGTTGGACGCGGCCCTGAACCGGCTGAAAGCCCCGAATCTCCACGATTGAATGTTCATGACAAAGCCAACCGAATCCAAACCCGCCGCCAAAAAGAAAGACACCAAGCGTTCTGAGCGTGTATTGCCCGACGCACTGGTCCCCGAAAGTCAGTGGGAGATTTTGGGCCAGGCCTGCATGGTCAATGGTCGGCCAGTGCGCTTGCGTCAATGGCCCACACGGTATGGCGACATGCCCTCCAAGGAAGACATGAGCGAGCGAATTAACCAATTGTCCTCTCGATTGGACAGTTTGTTGACCTGCTTGTATGCGCAGGGCCAGCGCAAGCTGTTGGTGATTCTTCAGGGCTTGGACACGGCCGGGAAAGATGGGGCAGCACGGGGCATTATGCGGGCCGTTCACCCCATGGCGTTGCGCATGGTGTCGTTCAAAGTACCCAACGATATTGAGGCATCGCACGATTTCCTGTGGCGTGTTCACCCCCATGTGCCGGGCGCAGGTCAGTCGGTGATTTTTAATCGCTCCCAATACGATGGCGTGATCATGCCCATGGTCACCGAGGGCTTGAGCCCTGCGCAGGTGGAAGAGCGCTGTCGGCAAATCAATGATTTTGAGTTGTTGCTGGTCGAGACCGGCACCACTGTGCTCAAAATTTTCCTGAATGTGTCGCGCGAAGAGCAACACGCCCGCATGATAGAGCGCTGGGAATCACCGGAAAAGCGTTGGAAACTCACTGAGGCTGATTTGCATTGCGGTGAAAATTACAGTCTCTATGCCAACGCCTATGAACAGGTGCTGGAGAAAACCTGCACCAAGCACGCCCCTTGGTGGATCATTCCCGCAGATCACAAGGGTTTTAGAAACATGCTGACTGCCGAAATTTTGGTGGGCACCTTGGAGCGCATGGGCTTGTCTTGGCCTGACCCTGATCCTGCAGTGGCCAAAAGCGATTTCTGGAAAAAAATCGGTCATTGAAAGAATTCGGTCGATGGATTTTCCCGATCATCGCTCACCCCTTGTGTGTAATCACACTGTAAACCTTGTCAACCAGTTCCCCGGGTCCCTCGTTTTTGAGAGACCTGAACAACCCACTTGAGGGAACTGTATGACAATCAATCGCACAACTGCTGCAACCATCAAAATCGCACTCGCAACCGCGGCCATGGCCCTGTCGGCCAGCGCCATGGCGGTGGGTCTGGGCGTTAACACAGGCGTTGGCGTGAAAGCCGACCTGCCGGGTGTGGCTGTGGACACCGGTGCAAAGGCAGATGTGAAGGCTGAAGGCAATGCCAATGCAAACGGTGGTGCAGGTGCCGCAGTGCGTGGCAAGTCAGAAGCTGCCGTGAAAGGCGCCAAGAGCGAAGGTGACGCCATGCGTAGCGATACAGGCACTTTACATTCAGACCTCAAAGGCGAAGCTGGCAAGGCTGGTGGCAAAGCCAAAATGCACGCCAAAGGCGAGGCAAAGCTGCACGGCAAGGCCCAGATGAATTAATGGTTTGATGTTGATGTCTTCCGTTGTTCCGCCGTTTGCAACATGACGGCCCATCCGCAAGCTCCGAGCCCCACTTAGAGCTTGCGGATTTTTTCCAGTGTGGCGGTGGTTGAGCGTTCGTGTTCAAACGCAATGGACACGGCCCGTCCGCCCCAAGACTGCACTTCCTTCGCGCCCACCATTTTTTCAACAGGCCAATCACCCCCTTTCACGAGCACCTGCGGTTTGGCCGCCAGGATTGCGTTCAATGGCGTGTCTTCATCGAAGTAAGTCACCAGACTGACGCATTCCAGCGCAGCCAACACAGCCATGCGGTCTTCCTGGGTGTTGATCGGCCGGTCAGGCCCCTTGCCCAAGCGCTTGACGGATGCATCGGAATTGACCGCCACAATCAGGCTGCTGCCTTCTTGCGCCGCTTGATCCAGGTAAGTGACGTGCCCACGGTGCAACAAATCGAACACCCCGTTGGTGAATACAACAGGGCCAGTCAATGCCTTGGCGCGGTCTGCAAGGTCTGCCGGTGCGCACACTTTGGCGTTGAACCGGGCAGGTTTTCCAGTCGTGGTCATGTGGTTGGGCCTTATGCTGCGTGGCCCAGCGCGGCTTCGTCCCCGCCACCCAGTCGTGACATCACTTCTTTGCGGTAGCGGTTCAAATCCTGAACATTCTCGAAGGTGCGTTCAAACAACAAACTCATGTTGTGCAAAATGCGTTCAATCACCTTCTTTTCCCAATCCGCATCAAAGCGAATCTGGCCGTCCAACCAGCGTTCCAGCCAGTCGGGGTCGGGCAGGCGGCTTTGTACCGTGTCGTTGGGGAACAAGGCCTTGTTGACGTGCAGGTTGGTGGGGTGCAGCGGCTTTTGGGTGCGGCGCGCGGAGGCCATGAGCACACCGATTTTGGAGAAGGCGGCACGCGCACTGTCACCCACATCCTGAAGTGCTTTTTTCATGTAGCGCAGGTAGGCACCGCCATGACGCGCTTCATCGTGCGAAATGGTTTTGTAAATGTGCTTGATGACGGGCTCGGTGTGCCAGTCCGATGCGCAGCGGTACCAGTGGTTCAGGCGGATTTCGCCGCAGAAGTGCAGCATCAGTGTTTCCAGCGGGGGGGCGGGGTCAAATTCAAACCGCACCGCATGCAACTCTTCTTCCGTGGGCAACAGGTCTGGCCGGAAGCGCCGCAGGTATTCCATCAACACGAGTGAGTGCTTCTGCTCTTCAAAAAACCAGATGGACATGAACGCTGAAAAGTCGCTGTCATGCTTGTTGTCGCGCAGAAACATTTCCGTGGCGGGCAGGGCTGACCATTCCGTGATGGCATTCATCTTGATGGTCTGGGCCTGTTCCTCGCTCAGCTTGCTTGCATCAAACTGGTCCCATGGAATGTCGGTTTCCATGTTCCAGCGCACGGACTCCAGTGATCTGAACAATTCGGGGTACAGCATGTTTGTCTCCGCCTAACCTGGTGCTTTCAATGTGTGTGATTTTAACAAGACATGTCATGAAACAAATGAAGTTTTGGTGACATGCGCTAGTCTGGTGAACGAATGTTCACAAAATCATTTAACTGCTGTTAACCTGCCTGCTTCTTGATCCAACGCATTAAATTCCCCAATACCGGGATTTTTTCATACAGTTCTTCGGCCGGGTCCCAGTAATCCCTGTGGTATATAACCAGGCCCTGTTTGTTCAGGCGCACATGGGTTGAGCCCCGGCAACATTGAACCTGGCCTTTTTTGAATTGCTTCATTTCGAATAGGAAGTGCCAGCCCAGAAACACCTGTTCGCCTTGCTCAAAGGCGGTGTGAACCACAAAGCGCGGGTTGTTCACCTGCTCAAACATGTGAAGAAATATTCTTCGAATCGAAGCCAAATCATTGACCTCGTTGTAAGGGTCTTTGAAATAGGCATCTGCTGCGTAGTGCTGGTCCAATGTGTCTGCACTGGCCGGTGTCATGTGCTCAAAAAAATCAATCAGCCTTCGCAAGGGGGCAGACAGGTGCTGTCTGTCCAGTGGTGCGAGGCTTGTTTCGGTGTTGCGTGGGCGCATGGTTCAATCCGTCTGCTGTCAGTCTGTGCCGGGTGTCTGGGTTTTTGCAAACCGTTTCACCGCTGAAAAGTACAGGGTATAGGGCATGAGTCGCATGGCCCTCAGGCTGCGCGTGAATGTCTTTGGAAAATGGGTTTCGAATTCACCCGCTTCCAGGCCATTGATGATTTCGCTGGCGGCCTTGTCGGCCCCAATGATGAAGGGCATGGGGAAGGTGTTTTTGCGAGTCAATGGCGTATCGACAAACCCGGGGTTGATCAGGCTGACACCGACACCGTGCGGTTTCAGTTCGATGTACAGCGCTTCGGCCAGGTTGATGAGGGCTGCTTTAGTGGGGCCATAAGCCAGTGAATTGGGTAGGCCCCGGTACCCCGCCACGCTAGACACCACGGCAATATGCCCAGCCTTCTGTTGCATGACCACGGGCAGCACCTGGGCCAGCACATGCAGCGTGCCGTTCAGGTTGACGTTGACTTGGCGCTTCACCTCGGTCAGGTCGAAGTTCTCGATGGCCATCTCCGCATAGGTTCCGGCCATCAGCACCACCAGGTCAATGCCTTGCAGTGATTCCAAGGCTTTTGCCGCAGCCGCTTGAACAGCTTGCTCATCGGCAATGTCCACCGGCAAAGCGGTGGCCAAATGAAGGTCAGTGGCCAATGCCGCCAGTTTGTCGGCACTTCGGGCCGACAACACCTGTTGGCAGCCCAATGCGTCCAGTTGACGGGCCAGCGCTTCACCAATGCCGGTAGAGGCGCCCACCAGCCAGACTCGCTTGCCTTTCCAATCCGTGATCGGTCGGTTCAATGCCATGGTTTTTTATGCCTTGGTTGAATGCGGTTTAATTGCGTTTGCGAAAGCTCAGGGTCACCTGGCCCAGTTCAATGCCAAACTTGCTCATCACGGCGCGGTTCAGCATGGTTTTGTCATCCATCAGGTACATCCAGTCGTCAAACTGCATGTCGTATGTTTTGCCATCCACGGGCACCTGCAGCGTGTATTTCATGTTGAATGCGTTGCCCGCCTGTTGGCCCTGTGCCTCGCCCACCACATCGGCTGCCTTACCAACCACGGCATTGCCGTTTTTGGTCAAGGTCCAGCTGCGTTTCTGTGTGGTGCCATCGGAGTAGGTGAAGTCCTCATCCAGCGTGCCCACATTGCCGTCCCAGTGGCAGTTCATGACCACGGTAAAACGCTTGACCACGCGGCCCGAGCGGTCGGTGAACATGCCCCAGGCATCGATCGTGCCATTGAAATACTTGGCAATGTCCAGCACGGGTTTCTCTTGGGCGTAGTCGCTGGCCACAGGGGCTGATGCACAGCCAGCCAGCAGGCCGATGCACAACGCACTGGCGGTTAGCAGGCGGGTCAGGCCTTGGCTCATTTTCACATTCCGCATCAATGTCAACATCATGCTGCACTCCGGGTTACGGTGGTGCCAGTGGGCACGTTTTGGGGGCGTCCACCCAAGCCGCTGAACACCAACAAGACCATGGCCAAAATCTTCAGGCCACAGGGAATCAAAGAATACATCCAGATCAACGGGTCGTTGGCCAATTGGTCCAACAGGCCCATGGCTTTGAAGGCGTCGGTTTTGGCGAATTCAGGCGAGTAGCTGAACCATTGCAGCGTGCCCAAAGCCACCGTGGGTGCCAAGGCCAGGTTGAGTTTGGTCATCCAGTTCCACAAGCCGAAATAGGTGCCCTCATTGCTGCCACGCTCACCATTCTCACCAATGACGCGGGCCACCAGTGCTGCCGGCATCGACAAGTCGCCGCCCAAGGCAAAGCCGGTGACGATGCACACCCACAAGTAGGGCTGAAAGTCCCCTTCACCCAAGGTGGCCACCAACGCAAAGGTGGGCACGGTGATGACAATGCTGCACAGCCACGTCCAGGCCAAGCCCAAGCGGCTGGACAACCACACCCAAAACACTGTGGAGACCGCACCAATCAAAAAATACACCGCCAAAACCCACTGGTCTGCATCGGTCAGGCCCAAGCGGTCACGCATATAGAACGGTACCAGCGTGGCAGGTAGGGCACCCGCCAGGCCGTTGCACAGGAAGATCACCATCAGGCGGCGAAAATTGCTGTGCGACAGGGGGTGCAGCACATCTTTCAAGGATTGTTTGAACCGGAGCCAAGGGCTCACGCGATGCGCCTGGCGGGTGTCTGTCGAGTGGTTTTTTGTTGTGCCGCCAAAATCTGTCGGGGTGAGGGAATACTTCAGCAACAGATACAGGCCCGCAATCAGCATGGTCACGAATACGCCGTAAATCAGTGTGCCGTGGGTTTCCAGCGACAGCGACACGGCAAAGATGACGCCAAAGATACCCACACCTTCGCGCACTGCCACGAACGTTGAACGTTCTTTGTCCGTGTTGCCCAACTCGGCTCCCCAGCTTTGGTAGGCGATGCTCACCAGGCTATAGCCCAGGTGCACAACCAACAGGCTTACCATCAGGCTGGCGGCGTGGTGAATCGGTGTGCTGCCCACCGGGAAAAACACGCCCGCCATGCCCAGCAGAAGAAAGGGCACCGACAGCACAATCGGGAATACATAGCGGTTGGTGTTGCTGTTGCGCCGGTCTACCCACAACCCAATGGCGGGGTCCAGAACAGCGTCAATGAGACGCGACAACAACAAGATGACGCCCACCCAGGCGGAGGGCACTTCATACACCCGGTTGTAAAGGTAGGGCACCTGAATGTAGATGGGCACCACGATGGCGCCCATGGCCCAACCCAGCAATCCATAGGTGATGAGGGCGCGGGGCCCGACAGAAACAGGTTTGTCCATGCAGGGCCTTGTTTAACTTATTCCACTTTCTCGAGGTAAAACTGGATCACGTCGGTGCTTTCGTATTGAAAGCCCGCTTCGCAATACGCCAGGTAAAACTCCCAGGTGTTGATGAAGGGCTGGTCAAAGCCTTGTGCGCGAACAGCATCCAGTTGCTTCAGGAATTGGACACGCCAGCGGCGCAAGGTTTCGGCGTAGTCCTTGCCGAAGGCTTTTTCACGAACCACCCGAAGGCCGTGCTTCTCGGCCATTGCACGGAATTTGCTGGGGCTGGGCAACATGCCACCCGGGAAAATGTACTGCTGAATGAAGTCGGTTCCTTTGCGGTAACGTTCAAACAGTTCGTCGGCAATGGTGATGGTCTGAATGGCAGCCTTACCACCCGTTTTCAATAGTCGGCTCACTGTTTCAAAATAAACAGGCCAGTATTCTTCGCCCACTGCCTCAAACATTTCAATGGACGCAATGTGGTCGAATTGCCCCTTGCAGTCGCGGTAATCCTGCAGGCGGAATTCTGCATGCTCGGCCAGCCCAGCTTTGTCCAGTCGTGCCTTGGCGTAAGCCAACTGCTCTGTGGACAGCGTCAGGCCCACCAGTTCGGCCCCTTGGCTGCACACCTTTTGGGCAAAACCACCCCAGCCACAGCCAATTTCCAGAATTTTTTCACCCGCTTTCGGGCGAAGGTAATCCACCATGGCCTGGTATTTGGCCTGCTGTGCTTCTTCCAGGCTCAGGCTGGTGTTGCCATCAAACAATGCGCTGGAATAGGTCATCGACGGGTCCAGCCAAAGCTGGTAAAACGGGTTGCCCAAGTCGTAGTGGGCATGAATGTTTTTCCGGGCCTGTGCCTTGGTGTTGCGGTTCAGCAGGTGCTTCAGTTTGTAGGCGATACCGCCCAAAAAGCTGCCGTAAATCACCTGTTCAACCGCTTTGCGGTTTTCAAGAAAAACGCCCAACAATGCGGCCAAGTTGTCGGTTTCCCATTCGCCAGCAATGTAGCTTTCTGCAAAGCCAATGTCCCCCGACTTCAGTGCCCGGCTGCACACTGCCCACGAATGCAGGGTGATGCGTGCGCTGGGCTGGTCATCTTCACCACCAAACAGCAGGTGGACACCTTCCGGCGTGATCATTTCCAGACGACCCTTTTTTAGCTTGTTGAGCAGCTTCAGGGTCCACTGGGCGGCGGAGGGGGCGTGACTGGGCAACTGGAATTGCGAAAGGCTTACTGCGGCTTGGGTCATACGTTCAACTCGGTCTGCGAAATCACATTGCTTGGGGGTTCGGGTTTTCGGTGGAATTTGGCGCCCTTGAACAACAATTTCAGGGCTTGCCAATGAATTTTTACCACCACAGCCAGTGTAAACCAGCCGTATTTCATCCATGTTTTACACCACAGCCCAGTGCTTGGATGCACCAGGGTCCCGCTCACGCTTGTACTCAATTTCAATTCGCCTTGGTCGAAGTAGCGAATGCTGGCCAGTGTGCGGTCGCCCTGGTTGAAAAACCGGAATTCATAATGGCCGGACACCGGGAAAAAGGGCGACACGTGAAACACCTTGCGTGCCAGCATGGGCTGCCCTCTGTCCAGCGGTGCACCTTGGTGACTTTCCTGGTGCAGCAAGTAAAAATGCCGCTCGCCAAAGGTGTTGTTGACTTCGCACAGAATGGCACGGCATTCGCCAGCTGCTTTGTGGAAGTACCAAAAGCTCACCGGATTGAAGACAAAACCAAAGGTTTTTGGAAAGGTGTGCAGGTGAACTTCACCGCCCAGTGTTTCACCGGTCTCTCCTTCAACGCGCGCGATCAAGGCAGGGATAAATGTTTCAAAGCGATCGTTGTGAGGTTCAAATCCATAATGGGCTGCATTGACCGAGGCCAAACCACGCCCGTCAATCACTGGGTAACGTGGCAGTGGCTGGGCGCAGGGCGCCGGCTTGAAGACCAGTTTCACAAAACAAGCCCCGGTGGAAAATCCATTCGGTTTGGGTTTTTCCCGGCGATGGCGCACCTGCCCCCAGGCCATTTTCACGCTGTGGCAGTGGTAGGTGCTCAGGCTCATCAAGCCGCCTGTTGCGTGCTGCGGGTTTGGCCGCTGTTGAGGTGGGCAATCAGCGCAGCCGCTGCCTGCAATCCAGATGTGTGGCCATCTTCATGGAAGCCATATTTCATCCACGCTCCTGCCAGGTAAACATTGTTCAAGCCCTGCAGGGCTCGCAGTGCATCCTGCGCTTTGACGGCTGGGCCGTCAAACACCGGGTGGCTGTACTGGATTTCACGGTGCACCAGTTCATCCCGAGGTTGCACAATGGGGTTCAGCGTCACGAACACGGGTTTTTGCGTGGGCAAGGGCTGAAGGTTGTTGCTCCAATACGTTACAGACACGCTGGGTTGTGGGTTGAGTACATCGCTCAGGTAATTCCAGGAAGACCAGGTGCTGCGGGTCTTGGGCATCAACTGGACATCGGTGTGCAGGTAGGCCACGTTGGGTTGGTAGGCGATGTGTTTCAACTGGTCTTTTTGGGCCTCGTTGCCGGTCAGCATGGCCAAGGCCTCGTCGCTGTGGCAGGCCAAAATCACGTGGTCGAAGGCCTGCTCGCCCTGGGCAGTTTTGACCACCGGGCGGGTGCCTGGTATGACCTGCTGAACCGGGCTGTTGGCATGTACCACCGGAATGTGAGGCAGCAGTTTGTGCACGTAGTTGCGGGCACCGTTTTTGACGGTGTACCACTTGGGCCGGTTTTCAACTTGCAGCAAGCCATGGTTGTGGCAAAACTGCACAAAGGTGGCCAAGGGAAACGCCAGCATCTGTTCGCTGGGGCACGACCAAATGGCCGCTGCCATCGGGATGAGGTACCAGTCTCGGAACTCGGTGCTGTAACCCTCCTGCTTCAGGTAGTCGCCCAAACCCATTTGCGCTTTGCTTTGAAACAAATTGGCACGCCCAGCGTCGGCCACCAGTGCTGTGGCTTCCTTGTTGAATTTCAGTATGTCCAACAGCATGCGCAGAAAGCGTGGCTTGAACAAATTGCGGCGTTGGGCAAACACGGTGTTCAGGTTGGTGCCCGCCCATTCCAGATTTAACTCGGGCAGACACACCGAAAAAGACATGTCTGACATGACGGTTTCAACCTGCAGTTCTTCGAACAGGCGAATCAGGTTGGGGTAGGTGCGCTCGTTGTACACCAAAAAGCCGGTGTCCACTGGAAATGTTTTGCCGTCCAGTTCAATGTCCACCGTGTTGGTGTGTCCACCGATGTAGTCATTGGCCTCAAACAGTGTCACATGCGCGTGGTCGCGCAAGGCATACGCCGCTGTCAGGCCAGATACACCACCGCCAACAACAGCAACGGTGGGCTTGGGGAAATTCACACTCAGATTCATGCCTGCCTTGTTGTTCATTCAGATAACGACCTGATGCATCCTACCCGCAAACCATGGTGTTGGATGCACCAGGACGTTGGATCAGCTTCGCTTGTCTTCCTCAATCCAGGCCACCGCAGAGTGGTTGTGAATGGACTCGAAGTTCTCGCTTTCGACCCGGTATTGAAGGACTTGCGCATGTTTGCGCAGGCGGATGGCCACGTCCCGCACCAGGTCTTCAACAAATTTTGGGTTTTCGTAGGCTTTTTCAGTCACGTATTTTTCGTCAGGGCGCTTGAGCAGGCCCCACAGCTCGCAAGAGGCCGACTCTTCGGCCATGCGAATCAGGTCTTCAACGTCCACACCTTCACCCACCAGCGCACGGATGGTGATGTGCGAGCGTTGGTTGTGGGCGCCATATTCCGAGATTTTCTTGGAGCAGGGGCACAGGCTGGTGACAGGAACCAACACCGTGATGTAGACATCGGTGGCTTTGCCATTGTTGTCGGCTTCCAGTGTGACTTCGTAGTCCAGCAAGCTGGCCACACCCGACACGGGTGCCACCTTGCGCACAAAGTATGGAAACTTCATGGTGATGGTGCCCGCGTTGGAATCCAGCCGGGCCAGCATGTCGCGCATCAGGGTGCGCATGCCACGCACGGTCAGCGCCTGGTCCTGCTGTTGCAAAATTTCCAAAAACCGGGACATGTGGGTGCCTTTGACATCGGCTGGCAAAAACACAGCCATGTCGATGGTGGCCACTGAGGGTTGAGGGCCTTCGCGGGTGTCCACAATCACCGGGTGGCGAACGGACTTGATGCCAACGCGCTGAATGGCGATGTTTCTCAGGTCAGCACGGGACTGTTCATCGGGCAAAAAGAGTGAGTCGGGTGCGTTCATGGTGTGCTCTCCTTGGCCTTTCGGCCATTACTGCTGAAGGGTACTGCGTGGTGCTTCGAGAGCACGGCGAAGTGGGTTGGTAATCTCAGTGCTCAGGGGTGAAATACCGCTGCGGTACACCCCAATCACCTGGCCATTGCGATCGATCAGGTATTTGAAAAAATTCCAGGATGGTGCCTGCCCGGTCAGGGTCGTGAGCTGTTTGTACAGGGGGTTGGCCTGCGCACCCGTGACGCTGGACTTGGCAAACATCGGAAACTTCACGCCAAATGTATTGGCACAAAAATCGGCAATCTGCTTGTTGCTTTTGGGCTCTTGTCCGCCAAAGTCGTTGGACGGAAAACCGACGACCGAGAAACCTTGTGCGCTGTATTGCTGCTGCAGCTTCTCCAGTTCTTCATACTGGCCGGTGTACCCGCAGTAGCTGGCGGTGTTGACCACCAGCAGCACTTTTCCAGACAATGAACACATCGACACGGGCTTTTCGTCCTGTAGCCGCGGAAACGTGTGTTGCAGCAGGCTTGGGCATGCATTGTCTGTGGCTGCTGCTGCGTATGATGATCCGTGCGCAAAGGCGAGAGCTGTCCACACCAAAACGGCAGCGACACATTTGGACAATAGTCGATATCCTGGGTGAAAATTGGGTTTCAAAAGCACGTGAATGTCTCTATATGTGTGGTCATTTCCTCAGCTTTGTGATAATTTGACGTTATCCGAAAGCAGTGGTTCCATTATTATGGGAACATCAGAACAAGTCAATTTTGTCTAGGACAAAACAGTGAGAGCAGTGCGGGAAGTGGGAAGTGTGTGCAAGGGGTGTCTATGAACGAGCGAGCCGATCTCAATCAGCCCTCATTCTCAATCGCGGCAGTTGAGCGAGACACCGGCTTGCCCAAAGACACGCTTCGGGTTTGGGAAAAGCGATACAACTTCCCCCAGCCCCAACGGGATGCCTATGGTGAGCGTGTGTATCCCATCGACCAGGTTGAAAAGTTGCGGATCATCAAGCGCCTGCTGGACGGCGGGCATCGCCCTGGAAAAATCATCGGCTTGAGCATTGAGGAGCTGGTTCGCATTTCAGAGGTGAGCAGTGCGGGTGCCCGCCTCAATGTGGCTGCCGACAGTCTGGACGAGCTGAACGGTTACATGGAGTTGGTGAAGCGCCACGACGCGGAGGAGTTTCGCCAAACCATGTCCAGGCTCGCCTTGACCATGGGCCTGCGCCGATTTGTGGTCGAAGTGGTTGCACCGCTGAACACCATGGTGGGCGACGCTTGGGCGCGTGGCTATTTCGAAATTTTTGAAGAGCACATCTATACCGAAACCATTCAAGTGGTATTGCGCAATGCACTCAACACCATACCATCGGCCCGAAAGGGCCCGCGCGTGTTGCTGACCACCTTGCCCAACGAGTTGCACGGTTTGGGTTTGCTCATGGCGGAATGCATTTTCACCATGGAAGGCGCTCAATGCGTTTCCTTGGGCACACAAACCCCCATTTACGACATTGTTCTCGCTGCACGGGCTCAAAGCATTGACATTGTTGCCCTGTCGTTTTCGGTGGTTCAAAGTTCGCCGTCCACCTTGGACGCCATTTCAGAGTTGCGCGAAAAACTGCCACCCCAAGTTGAAATTTGGTGCGGTGGCGCCTCGACAGCGCTTCGCAAACGGGCCAGTGAACAGTTCTTGCTGTTGCACACCCTGGATTCGATTGCCGAGTCCATTTCAGACTGGCGGGCCCGAAACCCCCACCGCGGCCCCAACGCCTGACTTCCCCATCGCCGTGACCAAACCCAGCAGTACCCGCAGCACCTTCAAAGGCAACAAATCTGCCTTGCCGTCCAAGCCTTGTGCGGTGTGCGGGCGTGACATGACCTGGCGCAAAAGCTGGGCCAAAAACTGGGACGATGTGAAGTACTGTTCTGAGGCTTGCCGAAAGCAACGCAAGGGGGCCTCGCATGGCGAATAAATCCACGGCCAAGCAGTTGCCCAAGCATTGGGTGCTGGTGCTGGGCGACCAACTGACCCTGGACAACCCGGCGCTGCAGCTGGGCAAGCCCGCCGATGTGGGTGTGCTCATGGTCGAGTCGGTGGATGAGTCGCGTGTGGTGTGGAGCCACAAGGCGCGCACAGTGCTTTTTCTCAGTGCCATGCGCCATTTCGCCGATAAGCTTCGCGAGGGGGGGTACACGGTGGTGTACAGCACCCTGGATGACACGGCGCAGAGAACATTGTGTGGAACGGTCTTCGATCTCTGCCAGCAGCATGGCATTGGCCGCATCGACTTGATGGAGCCGGGTGAATGGCGCCTGGAGCAGGGTCTGGTGGACATGGCCCGTCAGCAAGCCATTGAAATCCGTTTTCACGATGACCCGCATTTCATCTGCTCACGTGCCGACTTTGCCCGTTGGGCGTCGGGCTACAAACAGCTGCGCATGGAGTATTTTTACCGCGAAATGCGCAAGCGCACCGGCATTTTGATGGCTGGTGCAGAGCCTGAGGGTGGGCAGTGGAACTTCGACGCAGACAATCGAAGCGCGTACCCCAAGGCTGGCCCGGGCTCAATTCCTGAGCCTGCCGGTTTCGTGCCGGACGATATTACTCAAGTTGTCATGGCCGACGTGGAGCGCCATTTGCCCGAGAACCCCGGGCGGCTGGATCGTTTTGCCTGGGCGGTTACGCGGGAACAAGCGCTGGTGGCGTTGGATGTGTTCATCGGCCAGCGACTCAAGCAGTTTGGTCCCTATCAGGATGCCATGTGGACCGACACACCCTTTGGTTGGCATTCACTCTTGTCGGCCGCCATTAACCTTCACCTGCTCAACCCGATGGAAGTGGTTCAGCGAGCCGAGGCGGCCTACCGGGCGGGGCAGGCCGATTTGCCGGGTGTGGAAGGCTTTATTCGCCAAATTCTGGGTTGGCGTGAATTTATGCGCGGCGTGTATTGGATGGACATGCCCAAGATGCGTCAGGACAACGCGCTCAAAGCCGATATTCCTTTGCCAGACTGGTTTTGGACCGGTAAAACCCACATGGCGTGCCTGCGCGATGCCATTGGTCAAACCCTTGAGCATGCCTACGCCCACCACATTCAACGGCTCATGGTGATCGGTAATTTTGCCTTGCTGGCAGGTTTGGTGCCGCAGCAGGTGGAAGACTGGTTTTTGGCGGTGTATGTGGATGCGATTGAGTGGGTGGAGTTGCCCAATGTGGCTGGCATGGCGCTGTTTGCAAATGGTGGGCGCTTTACCAGCAAGCCTTATATTGCTTCGGGCGCATACATCAAGCGCATGAGCAACTATTGCGGCGGTTGCCGCTACGACCCTGCCGTCAAAACCGGCGACAAGGCTTGCCCATTCACCACGCTGTATTGGGGTTTTTTGGACAAGCACGAGGCGCTTCTGGCTGCCAATCCGCGCACAGGCCTGATGGCCAAAAATATCGGAAAGTTATCGGACGAACAGCGCATCGAGTTGCGTGGGCAAGTGGCCCATACCTTTGAAAAACTGAACTCGCTCTAGAAGCCCCACCGCAACGTTCCCCAAGGTGGTACCCTGACGGCGTTTTGACATTCGCCATCACCATGACCACAGCGCCCGAACTCCCGACACTTCCAGGTTTTGAAACCGATGCCACCGTGGCCAAGTTGCCGCGCAAAGCGGTGGTGTATGTGGTGGGTGGGTTCGTTCGGGATGCCCTGTTGGGTATTCCTTCGCAGGACCGGGACTGGGTGGTGGTGGGCGCCACACCGCAGGACATGACCGCCGCTGGATTTACACCGGTGGGTGCTGGTTTCCCAGTGTTCTTGCATCCGGTCACGCATGAGGAATATGCCTTGGCCCGCACAGAGCGCAAAAGCGGGCAGGGCTACAAAGGTTTTACTTTTTTTTCAGATCCAACCGTCACATTGGAAGATGACCTGCGTCGACGCGATTTCACCGTCAATGCCATGGCCATGGATTCGAAGGGGCGGGTGATCGACCCCTACGATGGCTGGAGCGACATTCAAGACCAAACATTTCGGCATGTCAGTCGGGCATTTTTGGAAGACCCCCTTCGTGTGCTGCGACTGGGGCGATTCTTGGCGCGTTTCACCGATTTCCGCATTGACCCCGTGACCTTTGAAATGTGCCGAGGCTTGGTGATGTCTGGCGAGCTTCAGCATTTGACGCCCGAGCGCGTGTTCACCGAGTTCAACCGTGGCATGGGTGAACGCAAGCCCGCGCGCATGTTCAAGTTGTTGAGCAAACTCAAAGCGTGGGATGCGCTGTTGCCGGGCATGGACTGGCCTTTGGCGCATTTTGAAGAAGCCCAGTTTCGAGGGCTGCTTGACCTGGATGCGGTCGAACTGCGGTGGGCCTATGCACTGGGCCTGTTCATGGATCGGGAGGACATGGACCGGGTGGCAGCACACCTGAAATTTCCAAATGAGCTGCGAGATTTGTGTCGAGTGGTGGTCAGCATTCAGGCGTTGGAGGGGCGGGCCAGCCCAAGCGACACCGATGTGCTTGCCTTGTTGGCCGAGATTGATGTTTACCGGAAACCGGAGCGGGCGCAGAAGGCGTTGCAATTGTTTCAGCGTGGCGGTCAAACCCAAACCATCGCCTTGTTGGACAGCGCCGTGCGAGAGCAACTGGACGGCACTTACAAGGCAGCGCTTCGCCTTCAGCTGGACGGCAATCCACAGCACGGTGCCGCTGAAATGCCCACTTTAATCGCCGATTTTCGCCAAGCCTGGTTGTCCAGGCTGAAGCAAGCGCAAGCCACTGTCCGGTCCAAATCCCGGGTGCGTTAACCTTCTGCGCCATCGCGCGTTGTCTTTCTTTCAAGAAAAACGCACGGTTCGTTTCGGGAGGTTTTCATGCACAAAACGCTGCAATCCACAGGCATTCTCATTCTGGCCATCGCAGTCTGCCTGTCGTGGGCCATGGTTTTTCCATGGGCGCGTCAGGGCTTTATGGGCGATGCCATCTGGCTGGCCGTCACGTTGGGATTGTTTGTCGTCCTGCATGCAGCCTCGGGAATTTTTCGTCGAATCCTGGTGGGGCTCGCCTTTTTTTCGGTTCTGTCAGCGTGCCTTGTGCTGGCCTGGCCATTTCTGCCCTGGTTGCGACATGCCGTTGCCTGGGTCAGTCAAACCGTGTTTAGCACACACCTGCGGTTGAATGAAGCCCACTTGTTTCTGAGTGTTTTTGTGCTGCTGAACATCACCATGGTGCTGGTTTCGCCCGTTCGCCGGCTGGTGTTGGGCGGCAAATCGCGTTGACAGTCTGTCCCGTTGCTGTGGCGTGATGCACAATAACGACAGCTCACCTGCTGTTGATGTGCCATGGCCTCACTTCGAATCAAGCAGGGTGTTTGCGCCTGTTGTGGCCGCCATACCCTGCTGACCTTTCATCACCTCATCCCCAAGAAGCTGCATCGGCGTGCTTTTTTTCAGCGGCAATTCAACAAGATGCAGCTCAATCAGGGGGTCAACGTGTGCCGCACATGCCATGATGGCATTCACGACCTTTACGATGAAATGACACTGGCCCGCCAGTTTTCGACTTTGGAGCAACTGTTGCGCGACGAAGCCTTGGCGCGTCACTTTGCATGGGTTGCCAAGCAGCGCTAACTACCGAGGTGAAGAGCAAATCCTTGATACAATGGAGGGTTTCGACATTTCAACGCTCCAAAGCCGTCGCTCGGCCCGGAGCAACACCGCCTCTCTGGGCCTTTCTAGGCCCCTTTGGACCATGCTGCCACAACACCGCAACACACTTGTCACTGCTTTTGAACTCGCCGCCACTGCTGCACTGGGCGCGCCTTTTGATGGCGTGGTAACGCTTGAAAAGCCCAAGGACGCCAGCCACGGCGATGTGGCCTGCAACCTGGCCATGCAACTGGCCAAGCCTGCCCGCAAAAACCCGCGTGAGTTGGCGCAAGCCTTGGTCGACCACCTGAAAGCCAATCCAGCTTGCGCAGGGCTGGTCGATGCCGTGGAGATTGCGGGTCCGGGTTTCATCAACATCCGCTTGAGCGCGCAGGCCCGCACTGCTGTGGTGGCCGAAGTACTGACACAAGGTGCTGCCTTCGGTCGATCCGAACAACATGCCGGTGACACAGTCCTGATTGAATTTGTATCGGCCAACCCCACAGGCCCTTTGCATGTGGGCCACGGCCGCCAGGCGGCTTTGGGCGATGCCATGGCATCGGTCATGAAAACCCAGGGCTGGAATGTCTACAAAGAGTTTTATTACAACGACGCAGGCGTACAAATTCAAACCCTGGCCACCTCGGTGCAGTGCCGTGCCAAAGGCTTGAAACCAGGCGATGCGGGCTGGCCCGAAAGCGCCTACAACGGCGATTACATTGCCGACATTGCTGCTGATTTTTTGGCTGGCAAAGAAGTGAAGGCAGCCGACGGTGCGCCCGTGAAAGGCAGTGGCAATGTGGATGACTTTGAGTCCATTCGCGCCTTTGCGGTGGCCTACCTTCGGGCCGAGCAAGACCTGGATTTGAAAGCCTTTGGCGTGCAGTTCGACAATTTCTACCTCGAAAGCTCGCTCTACACCGATGGAAAAGTGGACGAGGCTGTCCAGAAAATGGTGGCCTCGGGCAAAACCTACGAACAAGACGGTGCGCTGTGGTTGCGCTCCACCGACTTCGGTGACGACAAAGACCGCGTGATGCGCAAGTCTGAAGGCGGCTACACCTATTTCGTGCCCGATGTGGCTTATCACATCAGCAAATTCCGCCGGGGTTTTGGCAAAGTCATCAACATTCAGGGCACCGACCACCACGGCACCATCGCCCGGGTGCGGGCTGGTTTGCAGGCGGCCGATGTGGGCATCCCGCAAGGCTATCCCGACTATGTATTGCACAAAATGGTCACCGTCATGAAGGGCGGGCAAGAGGTCAAAATTTCCAAACGCGCAGGCAGCTACGTGACGGTGCGTGACCTTATTTGCTGGTCGGGTGGTGTGGATGAAACCCAACCCATGTTGAGCCAGCCGGAAGCGCTGACCAAAGGGCGAGATGCTGTCCGCTTCTTCCTCGTGTCGCGCAAAGCCGACACCGAGTTTGTATTTGACGTCGATTTGGCCTTGTCGCAGTCTGATGAAAACCCGGTGTACTACGTGCAATATGCGCACGCCCGCATTCATTCCATCCTGGATCAGGAAGGCGTTGATTCAGGCGCGCTGCAAAGCGCCAACCTGGGCCTCTTGCAGGCACCGTCTGAGGCAGCCTTGTTGCGAGCCCTCGCCAGTTATGGCGATGTGTTGGCCAAGTCAGCCGATGAATTGGCGCCTCACCACATTGCGTTCTACCTGCGCGAGTTGGCCGGTGCATTCCACACCTTCTACAACGCGGAACGTGTGCGTGTAGACGATGTCCAACTGAAGCAAGCCCGGTTGGCCCTGCTGGTGGCGGTGGCCACAGTGCTGGCCAACGGCTTGGCCGTATTGGGCGTTTCGGCGCCCAAACGCATGTAGCCAGACATGAAATCATTCACTCCAAACTGGCTGATGACCCTTGTGGCATCAGGGTTTTGGTCGAAAAACAGGGGCATTGCTCTAGGCGCTCCCGTGTTGCCTTTGGTACCATGTGGTGCTAAGCAGTTAAAAGGTTTTGCATGAACGCACCCGTTGAATTGAACACCTTGAAACCCTCGGCTGGCGAAACAACCCGCCTGCGGGAAATTCCATACAACTACACCTCGTTCTCCGACCGCGAGATCGTGATCCGCCTGCTCGGCCAAAAGGCCTGGGACATTCTGCAGGAGCTGCGCCAAGAGCGGAAAACAGGTCGCTCGGCCCGCATGTTGTTTGAGGTGTTGGGCGACATCTGGGTGGTGCGCCGCAACCCCTATTTGCAAGACGACTTGCTGGACAACCCCAAGCGCTTGCAAGCCCTCATCTCGGCCTTGTTTCACCGCCTGAGCGAAATCAATGTGCGCCGTGTGGAGTCCAATGAAAATCACGAGGCCGATGACCGCAGTGCCCGCGTTCGCGAACTGCTGACTTCGGCCGAACAAGCGGTGCTGGCTTTCCAGAAAGAGTTCGACACTCTGCGGGATTTTCGCAGCCGCGCCCGCCATGCGCTGGGCGAGCACACCGCGAAAGACAACATCAAGTTTGACGGCCTGTCCCGTGTGTCGCATGTGACAGACGCCACCGACTGGCGTGTGGAGTACCCCATGGTGGTGCTCACGCCCGATCGCGAATCTGAAATTCCCGGCTTGGTGAAAGCCTGTATCAGCCTGGGGTTGACCATCATTCCACGCGGAGGCGGCACGGGTTACACCGGTGGCGCAGTGCCACTCACAGCCATGTCGGCGGTCATCAACACCGAGAAGCTGGAAGAACTGGGCCCTGTTGTGATGGAAACCCTGCCCGGGCTCAGCACTGAATACGCCACGGTGTACTCCGGTGCCGGCGTGGTCACCAAGCGGGTGTCTGAGGCTGCTGAAAAGGCCGGCCGCGTGTTTGCGGTGGACCCAACCTCTGCCGAGGCCAGCTGCATTGGCGGCAACATCGCCATGAATGCCGGTGGCAAAAAGGCCGTGTTGTGGGGTACTGCGCTCGACAACCTGGCCTGGTGGAGAATGGTGGACCCCGAAGGCAACTGGCTGGAAGTGACCCGGGTCAACCACAACCTCGGCAAAATTCACGACGCTGCACAAGCCGAGTTTGATCTGGTGTGGAGCGATGGCAACCGCAAGCCAGGCGAGAAGGTGTTGAAAACCGAACGCCTGGTGGTTGAAGGCAAAGTGTTCCGCAAGGTTGGCTTGGGCAAAGATGTCACCGACAAATTTTTGGCGGGCCTGCCTGGCATCCAGAAAGAGGGTTGCGATGGCTTGATTACCTCGGCCAAGTGGGTGCTGCACCGCATGCCCAGCCACACCCGAACGGTGTGCCTGGAGTTCTACGGTCAGGCCCGCGACGCGGTGCCTTCGATTGTGGAAATCAAGGACTACCTGGACGGCGAAGGCAAGGCCATGGGCGCCATTTTGGCGGGTCTGGAACATTTGGACGAGCGCTACTTGCGCGCGGTGCGTTACAGCCCGAAATCCAAGCGCGGCGCCTTCCCCAAGATGGTGCTGTTTGGCGACATTGTGGGCGACGACGAAGACGCTGTGGCCAAAGCTGCCTCCGAAGTGATTCGCTTGTCCAATGGCCGCTCTGGCGAAGGCTTTGTGGCGGTCAGCCCCGAAGCCCGCAAAAAATTCTGGCTTGACCGGTCGCGAACTGCGGCCATTGCGCGACACACCAACGCCTTCAAAATCAACGAAGACGTGGTGATTCCATTGCACCGCATGGGCGAGTACACCGACGCCATTGAGCGCATCAACATTGAGCTGTCCATTCGCAACAAGTTGAAGTTGGTGGCCGCTTTGCGTGGCTTCTTCGCGCTGCCGCTCACCTTGGGCAAAAGCGACGATGCCGACACCAGCAAACTGTCGCCCGATGAAATCATCGGTGACCGTGTGCTGCGCGCCAATGAGTTGCTGGATGCCGTGCACGAGCGCTGGAGCTGGTTGCTGTCCAACATGGACATGGGGCTGGAAGCCGCCAAGCCTGTGCTGCTTAGCCTGGGTCTGGGCCAACTGGATGCCGAGTTGACCAAGCGCATTGCGCACCAGCCCGACGCACGGGTGTTTGATGTGCTGCAAGACCGCACGGTGCGGGTCAGCTGGAAAGCCGAAATCCGCGCCCACCTGGACCGCATTTTTGTGGGCGGCGTGTTTGCGCCGGTGGTGGCCGAGGCCCGTGCCATTCACAAGAAAGTGCTGCGTGGACGGGTGTTTGTGGCCCTGCACATGCACGCCGGTGATGGCAACGTGCACACCAACCTGCCGGTGAACTCGGACGACTACGACATGCTGCGCGAAGCCGAACACACGGTGGACCGCATCATGCAAATTGCGCGCGACCTCGACGGTGTGATTTCGGGCGAGCATGGCATTGGCATTACCAAGTACCAGTACCTGTCGGAAGCAGAGTTAAAGCCGTTCCAGGACTACAAGCAGCGCATTGACCCGGAAGGCCGCTTCAACAAAGGCAAGTTGTTGCCTGGCGGTGACTTGGCCAATGCCTACACGCCCAGCTTCAACCTGATGGGGCACGAAAGCCTCATCATGAGCCAAAGCGACATTGGGTCCATTGCCAATTCCATGAAGGACTGCCTGCGCTGCGGCAAATGCAAGCCCGTGTGTTCCACACACGTGCCCCGTGCAAACCTGCTGTACAGCCCGCGCAACAAAATCTTGGCCACATCCCTGTTGGTCGAAGCCTTCCTGTATGAGGAGCAAACCCGTCGGGGCGTGTCCATCAAGCATTGGGCCGAGTTTGAAGACGTGGCCGACCACTGCACGGTTTGCCACAAGTGCGTCACACCGTGCCCGGTTGACATCGACTTCGGCGACGTGTCCATGAACATGCGCGCACTGTTGCGCAAAATGGGCAAGAAAAGCTTTAACCCCGGCACTGCAGCGGCCATGGCTTTCCTGAATGCGAAAGACCCAGCCACCATCAAGGCCATGCGGGTGGGCATGACGGACATTGGCTTCAAGGCACAGCGTTTGGCTTACAAGGTTGGCAAGGCGGTGGGTTTGGTCGACAGCCAGACCAGCAAGCCGCCTGCCACGGTGGGCAAAGCGCCCATTCGCGAGCAGATCATCCACTTCATCAACAAGCCGATGCCCGGTGGTTTGCCCAAGAAAACCGCGCGTGCGTTGCTGGACATTGAAAACAGCGATTACGTGCCGGTGATCCGCAACCCCAAGGGCACCCAGGCCGACACCGAGGCCGTGTTTTACTTCCCCGGTTGTGGGTCTGAGCGCCTGTACAGCCAAGTCGGTTTGGCCACCCAAGCCATGTTGTGGCATGTCGGCGTGCAAACCGTGTTGCCACCGGGCTACCTGTGTTGTGGGTATCCGCAGCGTGGGGCTGGGCAGTCCGACAAAGCCGAAAAAATCATCACCGACAACCGTGTGCTGTTCCACCGCGTGGCCAACACGCTCAACTACCTCGACATCAAAACCGTGGTGGTCAGCTGTGGCACGTGTTACGACCAGTTGCAGGGTTACGAGTTTGAGAAGATTTTCCCCGGTTGCCGCATCATCGACATCCATGAATTCCTGATGGAAAAAGGTGTGAAGCTGGACCAGGTGACGGGTGTGCAGTACATGTACCACGACCCTTGCCATAGCCCGATGAAAGCGTACGATCCGCTGAAAGTGGTGAACACCTTGATCAACAGCGAAGTGCAAGGGCAAAACATTGTCAAGAACGACCGATGCTGTGGCGAGTCAGGCACCTTTGGTGTGTCCCGCCCCGACGTGGCCACCCAAGTGCGTTTCCGCAAAGAAGAGGAAATGCGCAAAGGTGCCGATGCGCTGCGCGACAAGGCACCGGGTGCGGATGTAAAAATCCTCACCAGCTGCCCATCGTGCCTGCAAGGCCTGAGCCGTTACAGCAAGGACGCCACTGTTGAGGCCGATTACATCGTGGTTGAAATTGCCAAACATGTGCTGGGCGACAACTGGTTGCCCGAGTATGTGAAGCAAGCCAACGACGGTGGCATCGAGCGGATTCTGGTCTGATGGATTGCCCCTTGTGCAACAGTGACGGCGGTGAGCTGATTTACCGCCATCCGCTGTTTCGGGTGATTGATGCCCGAGAAGCCCTGTACCCGGGCTTTTTGCGCTTGGTCTGGAACACCCATGTACAAGAGTTTTCGCAATTGCCAACCGAGCAGCGCACCCTGTGCATGAATGCGGTGGTGTTGCTGGAAGAGTTTGTGCTTCAGCAGTTCAAGCCTGACAAAGTGAACCTGGCCACGCTGGGCAATGTGGTGCCGCACCTGCATTGGCATGTCATTCCACGGTTTACGGACGATGCCCATTTTCCAGCGCCAGTGTGGGCGGCGGCGAAGGCGGCAGCGCAACTCAGCCCCCGCCAACAAACCATTCTCGACACGCAATCAACTTGGTTTGGCTTGCTGAACGAATGTTTGCAAGCCCAATTCGGCTAGGCCCCTTTGGGGTTGGTAGGCCACCGGGTGTATAGTATTCACAGTTTTTAACAAATAAAACCAAGGCCAATGCAGGCTGCACGGGAAGTTTTTCCGTCGGGCTTGCCGTGCGCCCGCATGCCGCAGAACCATCACCTGTCGAGCATGAAACCACTCCAAAACGCACCGCGCGCACCGTCCTCCCCCACCTCGTCCCACGCCGCAACCACCGATGGCCTGACCGTGTCGCCATCGCTGGACTTTGTTCTGGAGGCCGAACACCTAAGCCAACAAACCGGCCTGTTGGACAAACGCACCATCAGCATGTCGGGCTTGGCGATCCTGCTGGGCCTCGCGGCCAGCGGTGTGGCTTGGCTGATGTTGAAGCTCATCGCCATCATCACCAACCTCGCTTTTTATGGTCGCCTTCAGGCTCACGATGTGAGCCCAGCGGACGCTGTAGCGCATTTGGGCTGGTGGGTGCTGCCCATCCCTGTTGTGGGCGCGGTGTTGATCGGACTCATGGCCCGGTATGGGTCCAAAGCCATTCGTGGGCACGGCATTCCCGAAGCCATGGAGCAGGTGTTGACCAATCGAAGTCGCATTCCTGCGCGGGTCATGTTTTTAAAGCCCGTATCGTCGGCCATTTCAATTGGTACCGGTGGCCCTTTTGGTGCAGAAGGCCCCATCATCGCCACAGGTAGCGCACTGGGTTCTTTTGTCGGGCAAAAAATTCCGGTGTCCACCGCCGAGCGCAAAACATTGTTGGCCGCTGGGGCTGCCGCGGGCATGTCGGCCATTTTTGGCAGCCCCGTGTCTGCGGTACTTATTGCCATTGAACTGCTGCTGTTTGAGTACCGGCCTCGGTCCATAATTCCAGTGGCTTTGGCAGCGGTGACTGCGGCAGGCATGCGCATCGTCATGGAAGGGTCTGAGCCGATTTTCGCCATGCCCGAATTGGGGCCGCCAAGCTTGGGTGCGTTGGCTTTCTACACCTTGCTGGGTGCGGTCATGGGCCTGGCTGCAGCAGGTGTGACCCGCATTGTGTATGGCATTGAGGATGCCTTTGAGCGATTGCCCATCCACTGGATGTGGTGGCCTGCGTTGGGCGCTTTGGCAGTGGGGGTGGCGGGCTATTTTGCACCAGACACCCTGGGTGTGGGCTACTACAACATTCGCAATATCTTGTCTGACTCCCTCACCTGGCAAGCTGTTGCAGTCCTCATTGCATTCAAGTTTTTCTCGTGGTCCATTTCATTGGGCAGCGGAACATCCGGCGGTACGTTGGCCCCCTTGTTTACCTTGGGTGGTGGTTTGGGGCTGTTGTTGGGCAAAGCTGCAGCCAGCCTCTTGCCCATGTTGCACGTCGACGTGCGTGTGGCCGCCCTGGTGGGCATGGCGGCCTTGTTTGCAGGTGCATCCCGGGCATTGCTCACCTCGGCCGTGTTTGCTTTTGAAACCACCCTGCAACCCATGGGGCTGTTGCCCTTGCTGGGTGGTTGTGCAGCGGCTTACCTAGTGTCGTCGCTCGTGATGCGCAACACCATCATGACCGAAAAAATTGCCCGCCGGGGCGTGCGTACGCCCGCTGAATATTCCGCCGACCCACTGGAACAAGTGCTGGTTCGCCAAGTGGCCAATGCGGATGTGGTGCGGTTTCAGTCAGGGCAGTTGGTGGGTGATGTCCTCACCGCGATGCAGGCCGACCCGCATGCCTATCGATTTGCCATGTATCCCGTGGTGGATGCGGATGGTCGATTGAAAGGGACATTGGACCGCGAGCAGATTTTGAACGCGGCCCTGGTGGAGCAGGGCGCTGACACTGCGGGTATTGAGACCTTGATTGCGCAGCGCCCCCGATTTGTGTTCGACGACATGACCGTTCGCCACGCAGTACAACACATGGTCAAGTATGGTCTGGATGCTCTGCCGGTGTTGAGTCGCGAACATCGCTACAAGCTAGTTGGCATTTTGTCGCGTGCGGAGGTGTTTGCTGCGTACAAACGCCAGGCCGACGAATAGCCTAGGCGGCAGCATCCTCCGGTGTATTGGTCACTGTCGCCCCGGCTGCTTTCGCCAAAGGCATCAGGATGGTGAACGTGCTGCCCTGGTTGGGCTTGCTTTGAATGTCCAGTTCACCATCGTGGCGTTGCACCACATGCTTAACAATCGCCAAGCCTAGGCCGGTGCCCCCACTTTCGCGTGAACGGCTGCGGTCCACCCGGTAAAAGCGCTCGGTCAGTCGGGGAATGTGCTCTGCCGAAATACCAATGCCCGTGTCTTTCACTACAAACGCTGCACAAGCCCGGCCAAGTTCATTTTCGGTGCGGGTCAGGCTCACCGAAATGGCGCCATTCTCAGGTGTGTAGCGCACGGCATTGGTCACAATGTTGGAGAAGGCGCTGAGCACCTCTGCGCCATTGCCCATGGCCAACAGTCCGGGGGCAATGTGGACCTCCATGTGGTGTTTGCCGCCCGACAACTGCATGGCGTCGTCCACGGTCCGCTGGGCAATCTGACTCAAGTCCACTGTCTCGCCATGCTCGCTCGCGCTGGGGGCCGACTCCAGTGCCGACAATGCCAGCAAGTCTTCCACCAGGTTTTGCATTCGGTTGGCCTGGGTGTACATCAGGTTCAGGTATTCCTTTTGCTGCTCTGGGCTCAAGGGCAGGTCGCGGATGGTTTCCAGAAAGCCGCTCAGCACCGTCAAGGGTGTTTTCAATTCATGGGACACATTGGCGATGAAGTCGCGCCGCATCCGCTCCAGTTTCTCCACTTTGGTGACATCCCGGGTGAGCACCAGCACCTGGTTGTCGCCATAGCTGACCAACTGAACCGACAGGATTTTGCTGCGGCTTCGTGGAGCGCTCATCACCAAGGGCTGTTCCCAGCTGCGGCTGCTGATGTACTTGTGAAAGGCTGGGTTGCGCACCAGGTTGATGAGGGGTTGGCCGATGTCGGTGCCCAGTTTCAAGCCGAGGTGGTCTTGCGCGGTGTCATTGCACCAGGAAATGTGGCCCTGCGCATTCAAGGTGACCACACCATCGGGCAGGGCCTGGGCCGCCGTGCGAAACGACACCAGTGCGTTGCTCAAGGCTTGCTGCTGACGTTGGTGCAGGCGAAGGTAGCGAAACAGCTTGGCGGCCAGGTCGTCCCACCAGCCGGTCACGCGGGGAATGTTTTCGGGGGTGAAGTCGTCCAGCCAAGCCGCCACTTTTCGTCCGGAACGGACTTGCACCGCGTAATTCAAGACCGCTGCGCCAATGGCAAACAGCACGGCGCCTTGGTGTCCATAGGCCATTTGGCCAACAATGGAGGCGGCTCCCAGGGTCAGTGCAAAAAACACAAGGCGGAAAATCAGCGCAGTCATAGACCCGTATTCTAGGGGATTATCGGCGGGTGAAGGCTTGGGGTTTGCCGAGGGTGACAAACCCCAGCCTTCCGGGCACGCAAGTCCTTCAGCCCAAGGCGTTTTCGCTCTGATTGACGGTGAAACGGTAACCGGCACCCCGCACTGTCTCAATCAAGCGGTCGTGGCCCGACAGGGTGAGGGCCTGTCGAAGGCGCCGAATGTGCACATCCACCGTGCGTTCCTCCACAAACACATGGTCACCCCACACCTGGTCCAGCAGTTGTGTGCGGCTGTGAACGCGCTCTGGGTGTGTCATGAAAAAGTGCAGCAACCGAAACTCGGTGGGGCCCATGTCCAGAATTTTGTCGTTTCCCTGAATGCGGTGCGTGACAGGGTCCAGCTTCAATCCTTGCACTTCCACCACATCGTCTGTCAGTTGGGGGGCACGGCGCCGCAACACGGCTTTGATTCGGGCCAGCAGCTCTTTGGGCGAGAACGGTTTGGTGATGTAGTCATCGGCCCCGGCTTCCAAGCCGTCTACTTTGTCTTGCTCCTCGGTGCGGGCTGTCAGCATAATCACCGGTACTTGCCGTGTTCGCTCTTCGGCCCGCAACTCTTGGGCAAATTGAATGCCGCTTTTGCCGGGCAGCATCCAGTCCAGCAGCACCAAATCGGGCAATTCGGCTGTTATCAAGGTACGGGCCTGGTCTGCATCGGTGGCGCGCAGCACCTTGTGGCCTGCAAAACTCAGATTCACCGCAATCAGTTCAGCAATGGCCGGCTCGTCTTCGACCACCAAAATGGTGCTTGTCATGTTTGTCCTCAATGTCTCTGTCGGTATCAATGCCAACAAAGTAGTGCATTTGCATGACAGTAATATGACACTTGGGTGAAGCGTCATCAATCCATTCTGGATCAGGCTGACTGACTGGCCGTTCGGGAAAGCAGGGCGGAGTGCGTTACACTGTCGCTTTGATGCCAATCTGCAGTATCCCGACCATGGAAACCACCAACAATCCCATTCCGACCCGCATTGTGGTTCACCAGCAGTCCCGCCTCCTGGAGGTGGAGTTTGACACAGGCGCCCTGTTCAAGCTGCCCTTCGAATTGATGCGGGTGTGCTCCCCATCGGCCGAGGTGCGCGGGCATGGCCCCGGTCAGGAAACGCTTCAAGTTGGCAAGCGTGAAGTCACCATCAGCGCGCTCGAGCCTGTTGGCATGTACGCCGTCAAGCCGATTTTCTCGGATGGTCATGATTCGGGCCTGTTCTCCTGGGAATACCTGCTGTGGCTGGGCGAAAACCAGGACGGCCTGTGGAACGACTACTTGGAACGCCTGAAGGCCGCTGGTGGAAGCCGCGACCCCAATGCACCCGAAAACATTCCGCTTCAGCAGAAAAAGGGCGGGGCATGTGCCAGCCACTAAGACCATGAACGACAAAATCACCGATTTCGGTTTCGAAAAAGTACCTGAGGACCTCAAGGCCCGCAAAGTGGCCGAGGTATTCGACTCTGTTGCCGCCAAATACGACATCATGAACGACCTGATGTCGGGCGGCATGCACCGCCTTTGGAAAGCCAGCACCATTCGTGAAGCGGGTGTACGGCCCGGCATGAAGGTGCTGGACATTGCGGGCGGCACGGGTGACTTGAGCAAGGCTTTTCTGGACAAGGTGGGACCACGCGGTGAAGTGTGGCTGACCGACATCAATGAGAGCATGTTGCGGGTTGGGCGTGACCGGATGATTGACCGGGGCTACTTGCCCCGCATGGCCCTGTGCGATGCTGAAAAGCTGCCGTTTCCCGACAATTATTTTGATGTGGTTACCGTGGCTTTTGGTCTTCGGAACATGACCCACAAGGATGTGGCCCTGTCCGAGATGCGCCGCGTGGTGAAACCCGGTGGCAAGGTGATGGTGTTGGAGTTTTCCAAAGTAAACCCTGCACTGGCGCCCGCTTACGATTTGTATTCCTTTCAGGTGTTGCCGCGCCTGGGCCAGGCCATTGCCAACGACAGCAAAAGCTACCAGTACCTGGCCGAGAGCATCCGCATGCACCCCGACCAGGAAACGCTGAAGCAAATCATGCTGGACAGCGGCTTTGACCATGTGAAATACACCAATTTCACCTTTGGGGTTGTTGCCTTGCACTTGGGAACCAAGTTTGCCTAAGCCGGTCTGACGGTTTGTTGATCAACCCTGCGAACCCACACTGTGAGCCAAACCGTGACTTATTCCTCTTTTCGCACTGTGTTTTTAAGCCTGTTGGCCTGTCTGTCCTTCACCCTGGCCCTGCTTCCCCTGGAGGCCGAGGCCAAGCGCATGGGCGGTGGCAGCAGTTTTGGTAAAACAGCCCCGTCTTTCAGTCGGCAGGCCAGCCCAAGCAGCCCGGCGGGGTCGCCCACAGCTTCACCCACAGCCCCTACCCGGGCAGCACCCGCACCAGCACCCACGGCGCCCACTGCTGCACAGCCGCAGCGCAACCGGTTTTTGGGCCCGCTGATGGGCTTTGCGGCTGGTTTGGGTTTGGCCGCGTTGTTTAGCCACTTGGGGTTTGGGGAAGGCATGGCCCAATTTCTGGGCACGGCACTCATGGTGTTGTTGGCGGTTTTCCTGGTTCGCAAACTGTTCAGCCTGATGCGGGGTCAAACCGCCCAGCAGCCCAGCCCGGCTTATTCGGCCGCTGGTCAGCAAAACAACACCTACCGCGCGCCGATTCAACAACCCACACCAGTCGATGCCCAGTTTGGCAACCCGCGCTCGGCGTTTGATGAGCCCGCAGCCTTGTCGGCGCCCGATCAAGGGTTGGTCAAAGCGCTGCCTGCAGGCTTTGATGAAGCCGCGTTTATTCAAAGTGCGAAGAAGTTTTTCACCACCATGCAAGGCCTGTTTGACCGCGGTGACCTGCAAGGCTTGCGCGAATACTGCACCGATGAAGTGATGAACCATTTGCGGGTTCAGGTTGAAGAGCGCGGCACCGCCAGCAACAAAACCGACGTGGTCACGCTGAATGCAGACCTTATTGGCTTTGAAGTGGATGTGGACGAGCAAATTGCCACGGTGGCTTACTCGGCCATGCTGCGCGAGGCCGAGGGTGCCGCTGCTGAACAGGTTGACGAAGTGTGGGTGCTCACCCGGCCTGTATCGGGCGGTGGCTGGCTGTTGGCCGGCATCCACAATCTCTAAAAATTCGGCACCCCGGCTCTGGCAGGGCCTTCTGCTGGGGTACACTCAAGCAGTTTTCGACCTCCGCTTGTCTGGAATTCCTGTGGCCCTGCAACCCCCTCCATTTCTGCAATTCGCCAACCGGCTGCTGGCCGCGTCGCCCTTGAAGGGCCTGGCGGGCTTGCCGGGGGTCGGGCAGTTGGCCAGCATGCCATCGGCCGTGTTGTCGGCCTCTGTGGCCAAGTCGGTCACGCTGGTGCTCAATCACTTGCTGGACCAACAACGAAGCAGCAAGTCCAAGCTGCAACGCGAAGCCGGTAAGGTTCTCACCGTGTCCGTAAAGCCGGTTCAGTTGGTGTTCCGCATCAACGATCAAGGCTACTTCCAGACAACCACCCCGGCACAAGGCGTACAAGTCCCATCGGACACCGAGATCAGCCTTCAATGGGTAGATTTGGCGGGGTCCATCAGCAACCCGAGTGGTGTTGCGCGCAAAGCCAGCATTGTTGGGGATATGGATTTCGCGCAAGTGGTCTCCAGTGTCATCAATGACCTGTCCTGGGACCCGGAGCGGGACTTGGCCCGTGTGGTGGGCGACGCTCAAGCGGTGTGGATCATGAACACCCTGGCCGCACTGGGCACCAATGGCCGCGATGTGTTCAATCGTTTCAAAAGCAGCCTCAAGGAATACGTGGTGCACGAAAAAGCGATTGCACCAACACCGTCCGAGTTTGACGGGTTCCGCACCGACGTGAGCCGTCTGCGGGACGAACTGGCCCGCCTTGAAAAGCGCATCGCCAAATTGGACGCACAGACGGACTCCAAACCATGAAGCTTCGTCGTCTGGCGCGCATTATGCTGGTGGCACGCCGGTATGGCCTGTTTCTTCTGGCAGCCGACTCCATCAACAACCGGTTTGCCAAGGTTCTGCTCGGTCTCATCTCATCCAAAACAGCCATGGATGCTACGCGTGGCGAGCGGATGCGCCGTGCTCTGGAAGATTTGGGTCCCTTGTTCGTCAAGTTCGGGCAGTTGCTGTCCACCCGACGGGACTTGCTGCCCGCCGATGTGGCCGATGAGCTGGCCAAGCTCCAGGACCAGGTGCCCCCATTTGGTTTTGAGCAATCCCGCCAACTGATTGAACAAAGCCTGGGACGCCGCATCGACGATATGTTCGTCGAATTTCAGGACCAACCGATTGCCAGTGCGTCGATTGCTCAGGTTCATTTCGCGGTGATCAAGGAAGGCCCGCGAGCAGGCCAATCGGTGGCGATCAAGGTGTTGCGCCCCGGCATGATGACCGTGATCGAGAAGGATTTGGCATTGATGCGCACCGCTGCCAACCTGCTCGAGAAAATTTCGGCAGATGGCAAACGCTTGAAGCCCCGCGAGGTGGTCAAAGAGTTTGACAAGTACCTGCACGACGAACTGGACCTCATGCGTGAGGCGGCCAACGCCTCGCAACTGCGCCGCAACTTTTCGCCGTCATCGGGCAGCGGGCATTTGCTGCGGGTGCCCGAAATGTACTGGGATTACTGTTGCAGCACCGTGATTACCATGGAGCGCATGCGTGGCATTCCGATTTCACAAATTGATCGCCTGCGCGAGCGGGGCATCGACCTCAAGAAGCTGTCACGCGATGGTGTTGAAATATTTTTCACCCAGGTGTTTCGGGACGGTTTTTTTCACGCGGACATGCACCCTGGCAATATCTATGTGGGCGACTCTGGTGACGATTTCGGTCGCTACATTGCCCTGGATTTCGGCATTGTGGGCACACTCAACGATGTCGACAAACAATACCTCGCCCAAAACTTTCTCGCCTTTTTTAGGCAAGACTACAAACGGGTTGCCGAGTTGCATGTGCAGTCTGGCTGGGTGCCCAAAGCCACACGCATCGATGAACTGGAGTCGGCCATCCGTGCTTGTATTGAGCCTTACTTCGACAAGCCCCTGAAAGAAATCTCGTTGGGCAATGTCTTGATGCGTTTGTTCCAGACATCCCGCCGCTTCAATGTGGAAATTCAGCCGCAACTGGTGTTGCTTCAAAAAACCCTGTTGAACGTGGAAGGGCTTGGCCGTCAGCTCGACCCGGACTTGGACCTGTGGAAAACAGCCAAACCCTACCTGGAAAACTGGATGCACCAGCAGATCGGTTTCAAGGGCTTTCAGTCCTCCTTGCAGTGGGAAGCAGCCCAGTGGTCCCAAATTTTGCCGGCATTGCCCCGCCTGTTGCACCAGTCGCTCACGCAGTCCAATGGCCGGGTAGACCACCAAATTGAACAGTTGGTGAAGCAACAAAAGCGCTTGAACAAGGTGTTGTTCTGGATGGTGCTGAGCTTGGCGGTGTTGTTTGGGGTGGTGGCGCTGGAATTGTTGTGGCCCATGTTGGTGTTCCACTGGGGGCCTGTCGGTCGCATTTAGAGTCGGGCAACCAATGAGCAGGGCAAAACAGCCCTTGCGCATGTTTCTTGCCTATAATCCGCAATCATTTCTGTGTTGGGGTGGGCACGCTCATGTTGTTGGCATCGGTCATCGGCTATCTCTTGTTGTCCGTCGTTGTGGGCCTGTATGTGGCTCGTAACGTCAATACCACGGCGGACTATGCCGTCGCTGGTCGACACCTCACCTTACCGGTGGTCACCGCCACGGTGTTTGCCACCTGGTTTGGCTCCGAAACCGTGTTGGGTATTTCGTCCACCTTCGTGAAGGACGGCTTGCACGGCATTGTCGCCGACCCTTTCGGCGCCTCACTGTGCCTCATTTTGGCCGGTCTGTTTTTTGCGCCCAAACTGTATCGCTTGAAGCTGATGACCATCGGCGACTACTACCGGGTGCGTTACAACCACTTTGTTGAAATGTTCTGTAGTGCTTGCATCATCGTTTCCTACTTGGGTTGGGTGGCGGCGCAAATCAGTGCTTTGGGACTTATTTTCAAAGTGCTCTCCGATGGTGCCATCACCCAGCAATGGGGCATGATCATCGGCACCGTGGTGGTGCTCACCTACACGCTGTTTGGCGGCATGTTGTCGGTGGCGGTCATGGACTTTATCCAGATGACGGTCATCGGCGCAGGCTTGCTGTATGTGGGTTGGTTGGTGGCCGACATGACGGGTGGTGTGGCTGTGGTGGTCAACCACGCCGAGGCCGCCGGCAAACTGCGCTTTTTCCCGGAAGAATTCAGCTATGCCCTGTGGGTGCCGTTCATCGGTGCCTTTGTCACCATGATGCTGGGGTCGATTCCCCAGCAGGACGTGTTTCAGCGCATTACCTCGGCCAAGGACGAGAAAACAGCCACCCGCGGCGCAGTGCTCGGCGGCAGTTTGTACTTTTGTTTTGCCTTCATCCCGGTTTTTCTGGCTTACGGGGCCACGCTCATCAAACCAGAGGTATTCGGCCCGCTGATTGAACAGGACTCGCAGATGGTGCTGCCCACTTTCATCCTGAATTACACCCCGGTTTTTGCGCAGGTGGTGTTTTTCGGTGCGCTGATTTCCGCCATCATGAGCACAGCCAGCGCCACTTTGCTGGCGCCTGCAGTGTCGTTTTCTGAAAACATTTACAAGGTGGTTTTCCCGAACCTCGACGATGCACACCTGCTCAAGGTGATGCGGGTGTCGGTGTTGGTGTTTACCTGCATGGTGTTGGCGTTTGCGTTCAATACCGACTCTTCCATTTTTGAAATGGTCGAAGCGGCCTATCAGGTGACTTTGGTGGCGGCGTTTGTTCCGTTGGCCTTTGGCCTGTACTGGAAGCGGGCAAGCACCCAAGGGGCCGTGGCCTCCATTGTGGTGGGCATTGCGGTGTGGCAATTCAGTGTTCACATCATGCCCTCGGACATTTGGCCGCCCCAGCTGCTGGGCCTGGTGTGCAGCGCCATCACCATGGTGGTGGCCTCCTTGTTGCCGCAATGGATCCCACATCGCCCCTTGTTGCGCGATGGGGTGGTCCATCCGAAGTAAAATGGTCGGATCATTGTTGAAGAAGTGATCCGGCTTTGAAATACCTCACCATTGAAGACACCATCGGCAACACACCCTTGGTGCAATTGCAGCGCATTCCCGGTCAAGCCAACGCCGACCGAGGCAATGTCATTCTGGGCAAGCTGGAAGGCAACAATCCAGCGGGTTCCGTGAAGGATCGTCCGGCCATTTCCATGATTCGGCGTGCTGAAGCACGGGGCGACATCAAACCGGGCGATACACTGATTGAGGCCACCTCGGGCAACACCGGCATTGCGCTGGCCATGGCCGCTGCACTGCGTGGCTATAAAATGGTGCTGATCATGCCCGAACACCTCAGCATCGAGCGTCGGCAAACCATGCGGGCCTTTGGTGCCGACATTATTTTGACGCCACAGCAGGGCGGTATGGAATACGCCCGTGATTTGGCAGAGCAAATGCGCGACCAGGGCAAAGGCGTGATCCTCGATCAGTTTGCCAATGAGGACAACCCCTTGGCGCACTTTGAAACCACCGGGCCGGAAATTTGGCGAGACACCGCAGGCCAAGTGACGCACTTTGTGAGCGCCATGGGCACCACGGGCTCCATCATGGGGGTTTCCCGGTATCTGAAATCTCAAAACCCGGCGGTTCAAATCATCGGTGCCGAGCCCAGCGAGGGTTCTCAAATTCCCGGTATTCGCAAATGGCCACAGGAATACCTGCCCAAAATTTTCAAGCCGGAAGGCGTGGACCGTGTGGTGCAAGTCACGCAAGCCGAGGCTGAGCACATGGCCCGTCGCCTGGCCGCTGAAGAGGGCATTTTCTGCGGTATTTCAGCGGCCGGTGCTGCACACATTGCGCTGAAAATTGCAGAAGAAGTGGAAAACGCCACCATCGTCTTTATTGTGTGTGACCGGGGTGACCGTTACTTGTCCACGGGTGTGTTTCCCGCGTAATCGCTTCACGCGCGAAAAGCTCACTGCATGAGCTTTTTGCGAAGCGCCACGGCTTCGGCCAACTCCAGCACAGCATTGGCATAAAACGCACTGCGGTTGTAGCGGGTGACCGCATAGAAATTTTGACCGCCCACCACGTAGGTGGGCGAGTCTTCACCCCTCGGCAGTTCAACCACGGCCAGCAACTCGTCCGCCTGTGTCGGGGTTTTCAGCACCAAGCCTTTGTCGGCCAGTGTTTGTGCAGTAAAGGTCGGAAGGATATCCGGGGCCAGCAGCTCGGGCAGGTTGGGCGTGGCTGGGGGTTCAAGCAGCACCCGGCCTGCTTTGCCGGTTTGCCAGCCGTGCACCTTTAAAAAGTTGGCCACGCTGTCGATGGCATCTTTCCGGCTGTGGAACAGGTCGATCGTCCCATCGCTATTTCCATCAACCGCAAAATTCAGCCATGAGCTGGGCATGAATTGCCCCAAGCCCACTGCACCGGCATACGAGCCCTTCACATCCAAAGGGTCCAGATTCATTTTTTTGCACAGCACGAAAAACGCACCCAACTCATCCTGGAAAAAGCCGGAACGGTCTTTTTGTCCGCTGGGGTAGGCGAAGGCCAGGGTGCTCAATGCATCCAACACCCTGAAGTTGCCCGTGTGCTCGCCATAAATGGTCTCTACGCCGATGATGGCGACAATCACTTCCTGGGGAACCCCATACTGTGCCTCGGCCTTCTTCAACGCTTCTTCATTGTCCAGCCAAAAGCGCACACCTTTGCGAATGCGGATGGGTTCCACAAACCGGCTGCGGTAAACATCCCAATTTTTAACAGTGGGGGTTTTGGGTGGTTTGACGGCCTCGACCACTTTGGGTTGGTATTTGGCTTCGCTCAATACTTTCAAGGTGTAGCTGGCTGGAATCCCCTGGCTTTTTTCGAATTGCATGGCCCATTGCCGGGCTTTGTCCTCGGCATTGGGTGCGTTGGGCTGTTCGACTTGGGGCGCATTCTCGGTTTGGATATTCACCGCTTGTGCAACAGCGGCTTGAGTCGAGATCAGCGCGGTGAGTACAATCAAGGGGTTGGTCCATCGGGACCAGGCAATCGAAGGAGCAGGCATGTCAGGGGGAATGATAGCGAGGTTCGGTCAGTCTGTTTGGGCTGCGCTCACCCAAGGTGCAGTACATTGCGCAGGCCTTGTGTCATTCACTATACCGCACTCCGGCAAACTGTCCCTGGAGCGGGCATGACCACTGCGTACATTTCTCACGGCGACTGCATACTCCACAATCCGGGTGCGGGCCATCCCGAAAGTGGTGCCCGCCTGAAGGCGATCCAGCAGCGTCTGGAGGCCTCGGAACTTTGGCCCAAGCTGGTGCACTGTGAAGCCCCATTGGTGGATTGGCCGGCAGTGACTGCCGTCCACAGTGAGGCCTACGTCGAAAACATTCGAAGTCGATTTCCCCTGAGAAGACCTGTGGACATTGATGGCGACACCACATTGTCAGAGTTCACGCTGGATGCAGCGCGGCGTGCTGCCGGTGCCTGTGTGCATGCGGTTGACCTCGTGATGTCCCATTCGGTCAGCAATGCATTTTGCGCCGTGCGCCCACCGGGTCACCATGCCTGTCGTGACCAGGCGATGGGTTTCTGTGTGTTCAACAACATTGCCATTGCAGCCCGGTATGCAATGACTGCCTACCGTTTGCAGCGGGTGCTGATTGTTGATTTCGACGTGCACCATGGCAATGGCACCGAAAACATGTTTTCTGGTCATCCGGGTGTTTTGATGTGCAGTACTTTTCAGTCGCCCTTGTACCCATTCAGTGGTGGGCTGGATGGCGCTGCCAACATGGTGAATTGCCCGGTACCGCCGGGCGCTGGGCGCGATGAGGTCAAGGCCGCCATTGAAGCCCATTGGTTGGAGGCCATTGATCGTTTCAAACCCCAATTGGTGCTGGTCTCAGCAGGCTTTGATGCCCACGAGGGTGATCCGCTGGCTGATTTGTGCCTGACCACCGAGGACTATGGTTGGCTGACACACTTCCTGAAACGGGTGGCCGATGAATATTGTGAAGGCCGCCTGGTGAGCACGCTGGAAGGGGGCTATGAACTGGATGCTTTGGCCGATTCCGTACATGCGCACGTGCAGGCCTTGATGTCCTAGAAAAGCAGGGTTTCTACCCGGTTTTGACTCGACAGATCCCC
This sequence comes from Limnobacter sp., assembly GCF_036405155.1. Taxonomy (GTDB): domain Bacteria; phylum Pseudomonadota; class Gammaproteobacteria; order Burkholderiales; family Burkholderiaceae_B; genus Limnobacter. Next base: position 461,320 of record NZ_DASWYD010000007.1, read on the forward strand.
ATCTGGAGTGTACACTCTACTGAAAATCGAACGATCGTGCGTTTTTTCAAAGTACGATACGTGTGCTTGAATTTCATTATTGTCCAATCAAATTAGGGATGGCTTGCATGAAGATCCTGGTACCAGTCAAACGCGTGGTGGATTACAACGTCAAAGTGCGCTGCAAAAGCGACGGCACAGGCGTGGACATTGCCAACGTGAAGATGTCCATGAACCCCTTTGACGAAATCGCGGTGGAAGAAGCCACGCGCTTGAAAGAAGCCGGCATTGCAACCGAGGTGGTGGCTGTGTCTTGCGGCGTGACCCAGTGCCAGGAAACCCTGCGCACCGCGCTGGCCATTGGTGCCGACCGTGGCATTCTGGTGGAAACCGATGCTGAACTGCAGCCGTTGGCTGTGGCCAAAATCCTGAAGGCGCTGGTTGAAAAAGAAGGCGCCAACCTGGTGATCATGGGCAAGCAAGCCATTGACGATGATTGCAACCAGACTGGCCAAATGTTGGCCGCGCTGGCGGACATGCCCCAGGGTACATTCGCCTCCAAGGTGGTGGTTGAAGGTGGCAAAGCCGTGGTAACCCGTGAAGTGGACGGTGGCCTGGAAACTGTAAGCCTCAGCCTGCCGGCCGTGGTCACGACCGACCTGCGTTTGAACGAGCCCCGCTACGTCACGCTGCCCAACATCATGAAAGCCAAGAAAAAGCCCATCGACACGGTGAAGCCCGAAGACCTCGGCGTGGATGTGTCACCCCGCATCAAGATGCTGAAAGTCAGCGATCCTCCTTCCCGTTCAGCCGGCATTACCGTGCCCGATGTCGACACACTGATCGACAAGCTGAAGAACGAAGCCAAAGTGATCTAAGACATCAGGGATTCAGGAGAACAACATGTCCGTACTCGTTATTGCTGAACACGACAATCAAACCATCAAGCCGGCCACGCTGAACACCATTGCTGCTGCCCAAAAAATCGGTGGCGACGTGCACGTGCTGGTGGCCGGCAAGGGCGTATCTGGCGCTGCAGGCCAAGCTGCCGCGGCTGCCGGTGTGGCCAAAGTGCTGGTGGCCGATTCCGACGCGCTGGGCGACCAGCTGGCCGAAAACCTGGCCGCACAAATTCTGGCGATTGCTTCGTCGTACAGCCACATTCTGGCGCCATCCACCAGCGTGGGCAAAAACGTGATGCCCCGCGTGGCTGCCAAGCTGGATGTCGCACAGCTGTCCGACATCATTGGTGTAGACAGTGCCGACACTTTCCAGCGCCCCATCTACGCCGGCAACGTGATTGCAACCGTGCAGTCGTCCGACGCTGTGAAGGTGATCACCGTCCGCACCACCGCATTCGACCCGGTGGCCGCAACCGGTGGTTCTGCCGCTGTTGAAAACCTGGCTGCTGCAGGCGATTCTGGCAAGTCCACATTTGTTGGCCGCGAACTGGCCAAGAGCGACCGTCCAGAATTGACCGCTGCCGGCACCATCGTGTCGGGTGGTCGTGGCATTGGTTCCGCTGAAAACTTTGCCATCCTCAACCCGTTGGCTGACAAGCTGGGTGCCGCCATTGGCGCATCCCGTGCAGCGGTGGATGCAGGCTATGCCCCCAACGACTGGCAGGTTGGTCAAACCGGCAAAATTGTTGCGCCGCAGTTGTATGTGGCGGTGGGCATTTCCGGTGCCATCCAGCACTTGGCGGGCATGAAAGACAGCAAGGTGATTGTGGCTGTGAACAAAGACCCGGAAGCCCCCATTTTTGGTGTGGCCGATTACGGTTTGGTGGGCGACCTGTTTGAGGTTGTTCCCCAGATTGTCGCCAAGCTGTAAGGCACAACCCTTGAATTGAAGTGACTGAAATCAGGCTCACGTGTTGAGCCTGATTTCACATGAAGAACACGAAGTTTTTGGAGACGAGAAATGACATACAACGCCCCAGTCAAAGACATGATGTTTGTCTTGAAAGAATTGGCAGGCCTGGACCAAGTGTCCCAGTTGCCCGGTTGCGAAGACGCCACCGAGGAAACTGTTGAGGCCGTGCTGAACGAAAACGCCAAATTCACCAGTGAGGTGGTTGCGCCACTGAACTGGACCGGCGACGTGGAAGCCGCCACCTGGAACAACGGTGTGGTAAAAACCGCCACCGGTTTTAAAGATGCATTCAAGCAGTTCACTGAGGCTGGTTGGCAAGGCCTGCAGCACCCCACCGAGTTTGGTGGTCAGGGTTTGCCCAAAGTGGTTGCCACACCGTGCATGGAAATGGTGAACGGTTCCAACCTCAGTTTCGCGCTGTGCCCATTGCTCACCGATGGTGCCATTGAGGCGCTGCTGGTTGCGGGCAGCCAGGAACAAAAAGAAACCTACATCCCCAAGATGATTTCCGGTGAATGGACCGGCACCATGAACCTGACCGAGCCACAGGCTGGTTCAGACCTGGCTTTGGTGCGCACCAAGGCAGTCCCCCAAGGCGATGGCACCTACCGCATTTTTGGCCAGAAGATTTACATCACCTACGGTGAACACGACATGGCCGAGAACATCGTGCACCTGGTGCTGGCCCGCACGCCCGATGCGCCCGAAGGCGTGAAGGGCATCAGCCTGTTCATCGTGCCCAAATTCATGGTCAATGGTGATGGTTCACTGGGCAAACGCAACGATGTGTTTTGCGCCTCCATCGAGCACAAGCTGGGCATCAAGGCATCGCCAACTGCGGTGCTGCTGTACGGCGACAACAAAGGCGACGTGGGTGAAGGCGCTGTGGGTTACCTCATCGGTGAGGAAAACAAAGGCCTGCAGTACATGTTTGTGATGATGAACGCCGCCCGCTTCCAGGTGGGTGTGCAGGGCATTGGTGTGGCCGAGCGCGCCTACCAAAAGGCCGTACAGTACGCCAAAGACCGCGTACAGTCCCGCCCCGTGGACGGTTCAACCAACGAGGCGGTGGCCATTATTCATCACCCCGATGTGAAGCGCATGTTGATGAGCATGCGCTCGCAGGTGGAAGCCGCGCGTGCCATGGCCTGCGTGGCCGGTGCAGCCTACGACGCAGCCCACAACCACCCCGATGCGGCTGCGCGCCAGCAAAACCAGGCCGTGTATGAATTCCTGGTGCCGCTGGTCAAGGGCTGGTCCACCGAAATGAGCATTGAAGTCGCCTCGACTGGTGTGCAAGTGCACGGTGGTATGGGCTTTATTGAAGAAACCGGTGCTGCACAGTATTACCGTGATGCCAAAATCCTGACCATTTATGAAGGCACCACCGCCATTCAGGCCAACGACCTGGTCGGCCGCAAAACAGCCCGGGACGGCGGTGCTGTGGCCAAGGCCCTGGCAGCCGAAATGGCACGCACCGTTGGCCAACTGAACGAGTCGGGTTCCGCGCATGCCAAGGCCGTGGCGGCCCGTTTGGACGCTGCGCGCGTGGCATTCCTCGACACGGTGGACTTCGTTGTCAACAACATGAAGAGCAACCCCAACGCGGTGTTCGCCGGTTCAGTGCCTTACCTGATGTTGGCCGGTACCACGGTGGCCGGTTGGCAAATGGCCCGCGCCTTGCTGGCTGCGGAAGGCAAAATCAAGTCGGGTGAAACCGACTCCTTCTACAGTGACAAAGTATTGACTGCTCGCTTCTTTGCAGACCATGTGTTGTCCAAAGTGCCTGGTCAGCGCGACAGCGTGGTGGGTGGCTTTGCCTCGGTGACAGAAATGGCCGTTGCCAATTTCTAATCCATCTGTGCCCCGTAAAAGGCCGACCTTCGGGTCGGCTTTTTTTATTTCAGGGTTAACCATCTCCGGGTAATTACCAACCGGGTTAGACCGAATGGGTTTACCCAAACCGTTTCATTAAAGTGCCGGCATCTGTCAAAAAGGTTGACGGAAAGCGCACGTGTGTTCAATCCGGCGTGGTTGGTTTTTTGATGCACGTGCGACATCCCTATTACAACAACGGAGATTCCGAATGGTCTGGCAACAAACGTACGATCCGCTCGGCAACATGCTCATCTCGACACTGCTGGCCGCTGTGCCCGTGGTGGTCATGCTTGTCGGTCTTGGGTTCCTGCACTTGAAAGCACACATCGCCGCTGGCGCTGGTTTGCTTAGCGCGTTGGTGATTGCAATTTTTGTCTACAGCATGCCCGCCGAAATGGCGACGAAAGCTGCCTTCCTGGGCGGCTTGACCGGTCTACTGCCGATTGGCTGGATTGTGTTGAACATCATCTTTCTGCACCAGCTGACCGAGAAAAACGGCAGCTTCAAAGTGCTGCAGGATTCCATCGCTGGAATTACCGATGACCGTCGTTTGCAGCTGCTGTTGATTGCCTTTGCATTTGGCGCGTTCTTCGAAGGCGCAGCCGGTTTTGGTACACCCGTGGCCGTAACCGCCGCCATTCTGATTGGTTTGGGCTTCTCCCCGTTGGCCGCGTCCGGTTTGTCCCTCATCGCCAACACGGCTCCAGTGGCTTACGGTGCCTTGGGCACACCCGTGATCACCTTGGCCAAAGTACACGGCTATGACCTGGCCGAGGTATCGGCCATGGTGGGTCGTCAGTTGCCATTCTTCTCGGTGCTGGTTCCCTTCTGGCTAATCTGGGCCTTTGCGGGCTGGCGCGGCATGAAGGAAATTTGGCCCGCCATTCTGGTGACAGGTGTGTCTTTCGCCATTCCCCAGTTCTTGGTGTCCAACTTCATGGGCCCCGAGCTGGTGGACGTGATTGCCGCCTTGGTGTCCATGACCTGTCTGGTGCTGTTCCTGCGCGTGTGGAAGCCTTCTAAGACCTGGACATCCACTTCCCTGAAGAACCACGTGGAAGACGGTGGTGAAGCCAAGCCAGCCACGGCACCTGCCCAACATGACCGCGCCACTGTGGTGAAGGCTTGGACACCTTGGGTCATCTTGACCGTGTTTGTGTTCATTTGGGGTCTGCCTGCCACCAAGAAGTTTTTCAACGGTATTTTTGCACCCGAGTTCATGATCAACGGCTTGCACAAGCTGGTTGAAAAAATGCCACCCGTGGTGCCCAAGCCCACTGCTGAAGCTGCGGTGTACACACTGAACCTGCTGTCTGCCACGGGTACCGGTATTTTGGTATCGGCCATTGTGGGCGGCTTGGTGATGGGTTACGGCGTTCCTTCGCTGCTCAAGAACTACGGCCAGACCTTCTGGAAGGTGCGTTACTCCCTGTTGACCATCGTATTGATGTTGGCACTGGGCACCTTGACCCGTTACTCCGGTTTGGACACCACACTGGGCCTGGCCTTCGCTGCAACGGGTGTGTTCTACCCCTTCTTCGGCACCTTGATGGGCTGGTTGGGTGTGGCCTTGACCGGTTCCGACACTGCATCGAATGTGTTGTTTGGTGGCATGCAGAAGGTGGCGGCTGAACAACTGGGCTTGTCCGCCAACCTGATGGGCGCAGCCAATAGTTCCGGCGGTGTGATGGGCAAGATGATTGATGCTCAATCCATCGTGGTGGCTTCCACAGCGACGGGTTGGTACAACCACGAAGGCGATATTCTGCGTTACGTGTTCTTCCATTCCATCGCATTGGCCAGCTTGGTCGGTATTTTCGTAACCCTGCAGGCTTACGTACCACCATTCACACACATGGTCATTCACTGATGACCGCGTGAATGCGTCAACCCACCCAATGTTGAAGGTGGGTTGTATCAAAAGCCGCCGCCCTGTTGGGTTGGCGGCTTTTTTGTTTCAGGGTTCGGTTTTCAGGGCGCGTTTCAGTTCAATGAAGTGCACCTTGGGCCCGGTCACAATCTCGATGTGCGTGCTGGGCGCGCACACATCGCCATCAATGTGCCACGCCATGGGTTCGTCCAGTTCAACGCGCAAGTCCGTATATTCCGTACGGGTCAAACCGATCCACTTGGGCAAACGGCCAATCCAGATCAGTGGCAGGCAGAGCGCCAGGCGGATCAGTTTGGGTGCGCCCGCCACCACACACATCACTGGCCTCGCATTGGGGCCACCGCTGGTGGACAGCAACACGCCAAAGGGCAGCTTGCGGACTGTCAGGGCCAAACAGAACGTCCAGGCCATCGGGGCTGAGCCCTGTGCATGAACCAACCGCCCCGTGACGGGTTTGAAGAGGTTCCGGATGGTGCTGCCCATGATAAGGGCTGAGCCCACATAGGTAGCGACCATGCGCAAGGCCACTAACACACCGGCACCGGCTGCGTAGTAGCGTTCAAGAAACCGGGATGAAGCGCCAAAGCCAAATGCAAAGCCCAAGCGCTCACCATTGATGACCATGGGGTAACGGTGCGTGGTTGGAATCCCTTCACCCGATTTCATCAGTCGACCCAGGGCTGCAATGTCCTGCAACGGGTTTCGGCTCAGGGTGCCAATTTCCGTGGCAATTTCATTCATGGTTCCGGCCTTGATGGCCAAAAACCTGGGCAAGCGGTCTGCACCGTACACCCGCATCGCCGTGGTCAGGGCCACCGACACCGTGCCATCTCCACCAAAGGGAACGATGGCAGAGATGCTCTGCGGGTCGTGCCCGCGCAGGGTTTCTTCAAGGTGTTCCAGGCTGTGCGTCAGGGCGGCTTTGCCTGCTTGACCTAGGGCGTGTTGAACATCCTGAGTGAGCCGTTCAGGGCCGTACTGTTTGGCAAACTTGGCTTTGCCGTTGATGAGGACGAGGATCATGCTGTCGGGCGCACGGGTGCGACAGTGGAGTTAGACAATATGACGCCACTGTAACCCGTCCGTCCGCACAAATCATCGCCCCGATGCAATCTGTATCGCGATCAGAAAGCGCCACTGGCTCCGGCATCGTAGGCGCCATTCCAACCATCGGTGAACCAGCCCTGGAGGCTGCTCCAGGCGGACACTGCCTGGTTGCTGGCGTGGGCCAATTCGACATAGCCCAGCAACAGGCCAGCAAAGCCGATGCTGACGCACACCACGATGAGGGTTTTGGCATGGCTTTCCCAATGTTTCAGGTGACGTGGCGATACATCCAGGCCGGGGTATTGTTCGGGCCATTCATTCATGATTCACACTCCTTGTGAGATGGTGTGAAGCCATGGTATTAATGATTAGTCTGTCGATAAACCAGCTGATTCGAATGAGACTCTTGCGTCATGAGCAATAATTTCAATGAGCTTCACGCAGCCGAGGCTTTTGTTCAGGTCATGAACACGGGCAGTTTTGCAGCAGCGGCGAAACTGAGGGGTGAGAACCCCTCCAGTGTCAGCCGTGCCATCGCCCAATTGGAGTCGCATCTGGGGGTTCGTTTGCTGAACCGAACCACCCGCAACCTTCGAATCACCGAGGCGGGTACCACCTACCTTCGTTATGTCCGCGAGTTGTTGGAGCACCAGCAGGCGGTTCGCGATGCGCTGCTGGAATTGCGCAGTGGGACGCCCAAGGGTTTGGTCCGGCTCAGTGTGCCAGTCGTGGTGGGCGAGCACATTTTGGCCAAGTACCTGGGCGAGTTTCACCAGCAGTACCCTGAGGTGAATCTCCAAATTGATTTGTCCAACCGGAATGCTCAATTGGTTGAGGAGGGCATTGACCTGGCGCTGCGCTTCGGCGTTCTGGCCGATTCAAGTTTGCGGGCGCGACGGGTGTCCACCATTTGGCGGCGCATGTACGCCTCGCCGGCTTATCTGCAAGCGCACGGCATCCCGAAAACCCCCAAAGACCTCATTGGACATCAGTGCATCGCCTTCTCGCAGCGCGGTGATGTGAAAGAGTGGGAATTCTGGCCCAAAGCGGGTGGGGTCAGTCAAAAGCACAAGGTCGATTCCTGGCTCACCTGCTCAAGCCCCATGATGGTGGTCAATGCCATTGCATCGGGCCTGGGTGTGGGGCGCAGCGCACCGTGGATGGTGAAGCAAGCTTTGGGCAATGGTGAGGTGGTGGAAATTTTGTCGGATTGGCATTGCGATGATCCGCAGCAGGGTGGCTTGCCGATGTACATCGTTTTTCCGCCGGGGCCCTCTGCGCAGGTGCCGTTGAAGTCTCGCGTGGTGGCGGAATTTCTGGAGAATGTGTTGTTGCGTGAGTTTGGGGTTGAGCGGTCGGTCAAATAAGCCGGTTGCGGCTGTTCTTGAATTCTGCGGCTTGCGCTGTTACCTCGCCCTTGGCGACGGCCAATCTGTGGCTCAAAACCTGGGCCTCGCGATCGCTGAGGTCGCCCCTCCAAACAGCGAGTCGGGATCGACCTCTGGGCCAGCCTAGCGGCTGCGCCCAACGCGCCTGCTTGTCACGGTTTTGCAGATTGTCCTGACTGTCGCTGCAGGGGAGGTGAACCGCGCCGGCCGCGCCAAGCTGCTCCGGTGCTATGCCCCCCAGCAATGCCGGTATGCCCGGCGCCGAACAGTCAGCCCCCCGATCGGTTTGACCCGCACAGCATTCGAACGCACGGACCGAGATGTCTGAGCGCCACTGGCGCGAGTTCTCGGGACGGTTCGAGTGCGCGGGGCAACCTTTACATTCGGGGGGCGTTCGGCACGGGCTACCGGTGTTGCTGGGGGGCTAACAAAGGGACGGGCTACTGTTGTCACGAAAGGATAAGCAGCGAACCCGGGTTACAGGCCCCGCAACGAATTGGTGCTTTTCCTCGGTCATTCCCAACACGCCCATCTGGCCGGAAGGGCCTGACTCCGGTATAATGCTCGGTTAGCTGAATGATTCTTAGGCAAAGGCCTGCGCGGGTGGTGCATCAACCCCCCGGGTTTTGTCGCATCTATTGGAGTTTCCCTTGTCGAAATTAGCCGCAAGCGCAAGATCGGATCAAGCGCGCGCATTGCTTGCGCTCGCCGATGGCACCGTGTTCGAAGGGATTTCTTTCGGAGCCCCCACCACACAAGTGGGTGAAGTGGTGTTCAACACATCGCTCACGGGCTATCAGGAAATCGCCACCGACCCATCCTATTGCCGACAAATCGTCACCTTGACCTACCCGCACATCGGCAACGTCGGCACCAACGCGCAGGACGAAGAGTCTGGCCAGTTGTACCTGTCGGGTTTGGTGATTAAAGACCTGCCGATGTTGGTCTCCAACTTCCGCTCCAACATGCCCTTGGGAGATTACCTCAAGCAACACGGCGTGCCGGGCATTGCCGGTATCGACACCCGAAAGCTCACTCGAATCCTGCGGGAAAAGGGTGCCCAAAACGGCTGCCTCATGACCGAGGGCAGTGGCGAAACGTTCACCGCCGAGCGGGCTGTTGAATTGGCGCGTGGCTTCCCGGGCTTGGCTGGCATGGACCTGGCCAAGGTGGTGAGCTGCACCAACACCCACGAATGGACTGAAGGTGAATGGACGCTCGGCGAGGCCGCCGAAGTGCCGCACTTCCAGCAAGGCGATCGCCCTCACCATGTGGTGGCTTATGATTTTGGCGCCAAGCGCAACATTTTGCGCATGTTGGCCCAACGCGGCTGCCGTGTGACCGTGGTGCCTGCGCAAACGCCGATTGAAAAAGTGTTGGCGCTCAATCCCGATGGGGTGTTTCTGTCCAACGGCCCTGGCGACCCCGAGCCCTGCGACTACGCCATCTCCGCCATCAAACATGTACTGGAACACACCAAGCTACCGGTGTTTGGCATCTGCTTGGGCCACCAGCTCATGGCTTTGGCCAGCGGTGCCAAAACACTGAAAATGAAGTTTGGCCACCACGGTGCCAACCACCCTGTGCAGGAGCTGTCCAGCAAACGCGTGTTTATCACCAGCCAGAACCATGGTTTCGCAGTCGACCCCGAATCACTGCCTGCCAATTTGCGGGTCACGCACGTGTCGCTGTTCGATGGTTCCATTCAGGGCTTGGAGCGTACAGACCGCGCAGCATTCTGTTTCCAGGGGCATCCGGAAGCCAGTCCTGGTCCGCACGACCTGGCCGAGCTGTTTGACCGCTTCATTGCGGACATCAAGGCCAGCAAGCAGTAATGCGCAGGTTGACTGCCCAGCAAGAATTTTTTGAAATCGACTATCTGACCCAAAAGGCGAGTTATGCCCAAGCGTAACGATCTAAAAACAATCCTCATCATCGGCGCTGGCCCCATTGTGATCGGCCAGGCCTGTGAATTCGACTACTCCGGTGCACAGGCTTGCAAGGCCCTGCGTGAAGAGGGTTACAAAGTGGTGCTGGTCAACAGCAACCCCGCCACCATCATGACTGACCCGGAAATGGCCGATGTCACCTACATCGAGCCCATCACCTGGCAGGTGGTTGAGCGCATCATCGAAAAAGAACGTCCCGACGCTGTGCTGCCCACCATGGGTGGCCAAACCGCGCTGAACTGCGCATTGGACCTCGCCAAGCACGGTGTGCTGGCCAAATACAATGTAGAACTGATTGGCGCCAAGGAAGAGGCCATCGAGAAGGCCGAAGACCGCCTGAAGTTCAAGAATGCCATGACCAAAATTGGCCTGGATTCTGCCAAGTCGGGTGTGGCCCACTCCATGGAAGAGGCGCTGGATATTCAGCGCAAAATTGCTGCCGAGGTTGGCAGCAACGGCTTCCCGGTCATTATTCGCCCCAGCTTCACCTTGGGTGGCACGGGTGGTGGCATTGCCTACAACGCCGAAGAGTTCGAGACCATTTGCAAGCGTGGTCTGGAAGCCTCCCCCACCAAAGAACTGCTGATCGAAGAAAGCCTGATCGGCTGGAAAGAGTACGAGATGGAAGTGGTGCGCGACCGTGCTGACAACTGCATCATCATCTGCTCCATCGAAAACCTGGACCCCATGGGTATCCACACCGGTGACTCCATCACCGTGGCGCCTGCGCAAACCCTGACCGACCGCGAATACCAGATCATGCGCAACGCATCGATCGCGATTCTGCGCGAAATCGGTGTAGACACGGGCGGCTCCAACGTGCAGTTCTCGATCAACCCCAAAAATGGCCGAATGATCGTGATCGAGATGAACCCGCGTGTGTCGCGTTCATCGGCGCTGGCGTCCAAGGCCACCGGCTTCCCCATTGCCAAAGTGGCGGCCAAGCTGTCTGTGGGCTACACGCTGGACGAACTCAAGAACGACATCACTGGTGGACTCACGCCCGCATCGTTCGAGCCCTCCATCGACTACGTGGTCACCAAGATTCCCCGTTTCGCATTCGAAAAATTCCCGACGGCCGACAACCGCCTGACCACCCAGATGAAGTCTGTGGGTGAAGTGATGGCCATGGGCCGCACTTTCCAGGAAAGCTTCCAGAAAGCCCTGCGTGGCCTGGAAACCGGTGTGGACGGACTGAACCAGAAAACCACAGACCGCGAAGTGATTGAACGTGAACTGGGCGAACCCGGCCCCGAGCGCATTTTTTACGTGGGCGACGCATTTGCCCAGGGCTTCACGCTGGAACAGGTTCACGCACTGACTCACATCGACCCCTGGTTCCTGGTGCAAATCAAGGACATCGTCGACATCGAACTGGAACTGGAAACCAAAACCCTAGCCGACCTTACCGAGCCCGTGTTGCGCTTGTTGAAGCGCAAGGGCTTCTCCGACCGTCGCTTGGCCTACCTGCTCGACACCTCTGAGGCTGAAATTCGCAAGCTGCGCCACCAGCATGGTGTTCGTCCTGTGTACAAGCGGGTGGACACCTGCGCGGCTGAATTCAAAACCGGCACCGCTTACATGTACTCCACCTACGAAGACGAGTGCGAAGCCGAGCCCACGGACAAGAAAAAGATCATGGTGCTCGGCGGTGGTCCAAACCGCATTGGTCAGGGCATTGAGTTCGATTATTGCTGCGTGCACGCCGCCATGGCCCTGCGTGAAGACGGTTTCGAGACCATCATGGTCAACTGCAACCCCGAGACCGTGTCCACCGACTACGACACCTCAGACCGTTTGTACTTCGAGCCCCTCACCCTGGAAGACGTGCTGGAAATCGTCCAGCTGGAAAAGCCAGTGGGTGTGATTGTTCAGTACGGCGGCCAAACACCATTGAAGCTGGCCAAAGCGCTGGAAGCCAACGGTGTGCCCATCATTGGTACCAGCCCGGAAAGCATCGACATCGCCGAAGACCGCGAGCGTTTCCAGAAGCTGTTGTCCAAGCTGAACCTGCTGCAACCGCCCAACCGCACAGCCCGCACCGAAGCCGAGGCCATTGCCCATGCACAAGACATTGGCTACCCGCTGGTGGTGCGCCCAAGCTACGTGCTGGGTGGCCGCGCCATGGAAATTGTGCACGAGCAAAAAGACCTGGAGCGCTACATGCGCGAGGCCGTGAAGGTTAGCAACGACAGCCCCGTGCTGCTGGACCGCTTTCTGAATGACGCCATTGAAGTGGATGTGGACGCCCTGTGCGATGGTGAAAACGTCATGATCGGCGGCGTGATGGAACACATTGAGCAGGCCGGTGTTCACTCAGGTGACTCCGCCTGCTGCCTGCCACCGTACAGCCTGTCACCAGCCATGGTGGATGAGCTCAAGCGCCAGTCTGTGCTCATGGCCAAGGCCTTGAACGTGGTGGGTTTGATGAACGTGCAGTTCGCCATCCAGAACGAGCGCGTGTTCGTGTTGGAAGTCAACCCGCGTGCCTCCCGCACCGTTCCGTATGTGTCCAAAGCCACTGGCATGCAGTTGGCCAAAATTGCAGCGCGCTGCATGTCCGGCCGCACCTTTGCTGACCAAGGTGTTACCGACATTCCAGTGCCCAAGTATTTTTCGGTGAAGGAAGCTGTATTCCCCTTCGTGAAGTTCCCGGGTGTGGACACCATTCTAGGTCCGGAAATGAAGTCCACCGGTGAAGTGATGGGCGTGGGCCGCAGCTTTGGCGAAGCATTTGTGAAGTCACAGCTTGCTGCGTCGGTGAAGCTGCCAGAGGGTGGTACCGCCTTCATCAGTGTGAAGCACGAAGACAAGCAACGGGCTGTCAAACTGGCCAAGGGTCTGGCTGATCTGGGTTTCAAGATCATCGCAACCCGGGGTACAGCGGCAGCCATCAGCGAGGGTGGTGTGGAGTGCACTGTGGTCAACAAGGTGCTGGAAGGCCGTCCCAACATTGTGGACATGCTGAAAAACGGCGAAGTTCAACTGGTGGTCAACACGGTTGAAGAGCGTCGCAGCGCGATCAACGACAGCCGCTACATCCGCACCACATCACTGACTTCACGCGTCACGGTGTTCACCACCATGGCGGGTGCGTTGGCCGCTGTAGAAGGCATGAAGCATTTGAACAAGATGGACGTTTACAGCGTCCAGAGCCTGCACGCGGAACTGTCCGCCTAAGCTGCAGTCTTTAAAACACCAAGCCGTCCCTGGCTTTTCAGCCAGCGGCGGCTTTCCATTTGTTGGGAATTGAAAACATGAGCACCGTACCCATTACCGTGAAGGGCGCTGAAAAACTCAAAGCGGAACTTCATCGCCTGAAAACCATCGAACGTCCATCGGTGATCAACGCCATCGCTGAAGCACGTGCGCAGGGCGACCTATCGGAAAACGCTGAATACGATGCAGCCAAGGAAAAGCAGGGCTTTATCGAAGGTCGAATCAAGGAAATTGAAGGCAAGTTGAGCAACGCCCAAATCATTGATCCGTCCTCGTTGGATGCAGAAGGCCGTGTGGTGTTTGGCGCAACAGTCAAACTGGAAGACCTGGACGCTGGTTCTCAAGTGGAGTACCAAATTGTGGGTGACGATGAAGCGGACATCAAGGCCAACCTGATCTCCATTTCCAGCCCAATTGCCCGCGCATTGATCGGAAAATACGAGGGCGACATTGCGGCGGTTCAGGCGCCCGGTGGCGTGCGCGAATATGAAGTGTTGGAAGTTCGTTACATCTAAAGGAAGCAACACCATGGGCTGGAAAGGGTTTCGGAGTGCAGAATTGGCCATGTGGGCCATTTGGCTCGGTGCCTTGTGGTTCATGGCCATCGTGGTGGCGCCCGGCCTGTTCAAATGGCTTCCCCGTCCCGAAGCGGGGCTCGTGGCCGGTCGATTGTTTTACATGCTCAGTGTGTTCAGCGTGGCTGCCAGCTTGGTGCTGGTGGCCCTGTCCAACACAGCGGGTGCATTAAATGCCGGTTTGAAAGGCAATGCGCTGGTGTTGTTGGTGCTGGCTGTTGGTGTGGTGGAGTTGGCCTGGATGCACCCGCACATGGCCCACATGCGCGATGCCATGAGCAATGCTACCGGCGACGAACTGGCTGCGCTGAAAGCCAGCTTTGGCAACATGCATGCGGTTTCCAGCGTGCTGTACTCTGTGAAAATGATCGCCGTGCTGCTGTGGGGTCTTGACCGCTATGGCGTCAAAGCAGCCCCCACAGGCAATACCGACGCCGCTTAACCTTTGGCGTTGTGCTGGCGCTTGGTGAGTCGAGGGGCTTTGGGTTTGCGAGATGCCGATTTCGCTTTCTCCGCCTGCTTTTCAGCCGATAGCGGGCGGTACAATACCAGCAGCTTTCCGATGTGTTGAACCAGTGCTGCGCCGGTGTCGGCGCAAATGGCTTGGGCGTATTCCAACCGGGCTTCGCGGTCGTCACCGGCCACGCGCACCTTGATCAGCCCGTGGGCCGACAGGTTCATGTCAATTTCCTTGATGACGTTGGTGGTCAGGCCCTTGTCGCCAATCATCACCACGGGGTCAAGCCCATGGGCTTGGGCTTTGAGGGCCTTTTTTTCGGCGGGTGTCAGTGTGATTGCGGCGTCCGTCATGTGTATTTTGCTCTGTAGGTAAATCTGTGGCTAAAGGTAAAGTCAACAAAAACTGGTTGCACGACCACATCAACGACCCATACGTCAAGATGGCCACGGCGGCTGGTTACCGCGCACGCGCGGCATTCAAACTCAAGGAAATTGCAGAGCCTGAGGGGCTGATCAAGCCCGGCATCAATGTGGTCGATCTGGGTAGTGCGCCCGGCAGTTGGTCTCAAGTGCTCCGCGAGGCCATGGTTGGACCCGGCGGCGTGGTGCAAGGTCGTATTATCGCACTGGATATGCTTCCCATGGAACCGATTGCGGGAGTTGATTTCATTCAAGGCGATTTTCGGGACGATGAGGTGTTGCAGGAATTGGACAAACGCCTCAACGGGGAAAAGCTGGACCTGGTGGTGTCCGACATGGCGCCCAATTTGTCCGGTGTTGCTTCAGCCGACGCGGCCCGCATTGAGCATGTGTGCGAATTGGCCATCGATTTTGCCGTGAATCACCTGAAACCCAATGGCGCCCTGATCATGAAAATTTTTCACGGTTCATCCTACAGCGGCATCGTCCACGAGATGAAGCAGGTATTCAAGGTGGTGGCACCCCGCAAACCCAAAGCATCCCGCGACCGCTCCCGGGAAACCTTTTTGCTGGCCAAAGGTCTTAAATAGGCAATATCTGCAGTAAATCAATTCCCAATAAAAACTTTCAATAAAGCCGGTCAATCGCTGCAATCAAATAGTGCGATGGCGAATTTACAAGGCTTGGGTTTAAAATGGGGATTCCGTCTCCACCTTCCCAAGGAGTGAGGCGGACCATCTAGGAGAAGTGGCGTTGAACAATTCATTTTCGAAAGCAGCGGTGTGGTTGGTGGTGGCCTTGGTGCTTTTCACTGTGTTCAAGCAGTTTGAAGGGCAACAATCCCGTTCCAACGAAATGAGCTATTCCGAGTTCATGCAGGAAGCTCAGAACGGTCGTATCAAAAGTGTGGTGGTGGATGGCCGTACCGTCCGTGCCCGAACCAACGAAGACCAGGACCGCGTGGTGTATTCGCCCGGCGACATCTGGATGGTGGGTGACCTGTTGAAATACGGTGTTCAGGTTCGCGCCAAGCCTGAAGAAGAGCCGTCGCTCCTCATGAGCCTGTTCGTGAGCTGGTTCCCCATGCTCTTGTTGATTGGTGTGTGGGTGTTCTTCATGCGCCAAATGCAGGGCGGTGGCAAAGGCGGGGCTTTCAGCTTCGGTAAAAGCCGTGCCAAATTGCTGGATGAGTCCACCAACCCGGTCACCTTCGCTGATGTGGCAGGCTGCGACGAAGCCAAGGAAGACGTGCAGGAGTTGGTGGAGTTTCTCCGGGATCCTTCCCGTTTCCAAAAATTGGGTGGCCGCATTCCCCGTGGTGTGTTGATGGTGGGTTCCCCCGGTACCGGTAAAACACTGCTGGCCAAGGCCATTGCAGGCGAAGCCAAGGTGCCGTTCTTTGCCATTTCCGGTTCCGACTTTGTGGAAATGTTTGTGGGTGTGGGTGCTGCCCGTGTTCGCGACATGTTTGAACAGGCCAAAAAGCAATCGCCTTGCATCATCTTCATTGATGAAATCGACGCGGTGGGCCGCCAACGCGGCGCTGGTTTGGGCGGTGGCAACGACGAGCGCGAGCAAACCCTGAACCAGATGCTGGTGGAAATGGACGGTTTTGAGACCAGCCAGGCCATCATCGTGATTGCAGCGACCAACCGGCCCGATGTGCTCGACCCTGCCTTGCTGCGCCCCGGTCGCTTTGACCGTCAGGTGGTGGTAGGCTTGCCCGACATCCGCGGCCGCGAGCAAATTTTGAAAGTGCACATGCGCAAAATCCCGATGAGCGCCGATGTGGATGCTTCCGTGCTGGCGCGGGGTACCCCAGGTTTCTCGGGCGCTGACCTGGCCAACCTCGTGAACGAGTCTGCCTTGTTTGCCGCGCGCCGCAATGGCCGCGTGGTCGAGATGCAGGACTTCGAAAAAGCCAAGGACAAAATCATCATGGGCGCTGAGCGCAAGAGCATGGTGATGCCCGAAGAAGAGCGCCGCAACACGGCTTACCACGAATCAGGCCACGCCATTGTGGCGCGCCTGGTGCCCAAAACAGACCCCGTGCACAAGGTCACCATCATTCCCCGTGGCCGTGCCCTGGGCGTGACCATGCAGTTGCCGGAAGGCGACCGCTACAGCATGGACAAAGAGCGCATGCTCTCGACCATTGCTGTGCTGTTTGGCGGCCGCATTGCTGAAGAAATTTTCATGAACCAGATGACCACGGGCGCTTCGAACGACTTCGAACGTGCCACAGCCATTGCGCGTGACATGGTGACCCGTTACGGCATGACTGAAGCGCTGGGGCCCATGGTGTATGCGGAAAATGAAGGTGAAGTGTTTTTGGGACGCAGCGTGACCAAAACCACCCACATGTCTGAGGCGACCATGCAGAAAGTGGATGCCGAAATCCGCAAAATCATCGACGAGCAGTACAAGCGCGCTTGGGACATTCTCGATCAAAACCGAGACAAAGCCCATGCCATGGCCAAGGCATTGTTGGAATGGGAAACCATTGATTCAGACCAAATCAACGACATCATGGAAGGCCGTGACCCACGGCCCCCGGTTGGTGGCGGCAGCACACCACCCACGGGCGGAAGCCCCAGCAGTGGTGGCGGTGGTGAAAAGGTGACGCCCAGCAGCCAGCCAGCGCCTGTGGCTTGATCGAGCTGAGGTCTGAATGACAAACCGGTGAGGAGAAATCCCACCGGTTTTTTTTATTACCATTTGCTAACTAAGACCCCATAGCAACGCCGGTTGTCCGTGCCTTTTAAGCCCCCGGCAACACCGGCAGCCCGTGCCGAACGCCCCCCGAAGGCAAAGGTTGCCCCGCGCATTGTCGAACCGGACCGATAACTCGCCACTGCGTGGCTCAGACATCTCGGTCCGTGTGTTCGAATGCTGTGCGGGTCAAAACGATCGGGGGGCTGACTGTTCGGCGCCGGGCACACCGGCATTGCTGAGGGCATGGCACTGGTGCAACTTGGAGCGGCCTGCGCGGTTCACCTCCCCTGCAGCGACCGTCAGGGCCATTGGCCCGTGCGTGACAAACAGGCGCGGTGAGCCCAACAACTGTTGGGCTCAGAGGGCGATCCCGACTCGCTGTTTGGAGGGGCGACCTCAGCGATCGTGAGGCTCAGCGAGGGAAATTACCAATGGACCGTCGCAAAGGGGAGGTGAACCGCGCAGGCCGCTATTAAGAAGCCATTACCCTCAGGCATGCACACAGTGCGACAAACAAAAAAGCCACCCGAAGGTGGCTTTGAGTGCCCCGCCTGGCGGCAGGGTGATTCCAACTTTCGCTGGAGAGTGAACCTTACTTCACGTAAGCCTGTTCGCCATGTGAGCTGATGTCCAGACCTTCGCGCTCGGCTTCTTCCGACACACGCAGACCCACAATCAGATCAACCAGTTTGTAGGCGATGACTGACACCACAGCCGACCACACGATGGTGATCAACACAGCCTTGGCCTGAACCAGAACCTGTGCGCCGATGGAGAAGTCTCCAGGAGCGATCATGGCCACAGTCGTCCAGTCTGCAACAGCCGATGGGCCGCCCAGGTTGGGGCTGTTGAACACACCGGTCAACAGGGCACCCAAAATACCACCCACGCCGTGAACACCGAACACGTCCAGTGTGTCGTCTGCGCCCAGCAGCTTCTTCAGGCCTGTTACA
Source organism: Limnobacter sp. (assembly GCF_036405155.1). GTDB lineage: Bacteria > Pseudomonadota > Gammaproteobacteria > Burkholderiales > Burkholderiaceae_B > Limnobacter. The sequence goes on from NZ_DASWYD010000007.1 coordinate 479,668, forward strand.
CCCCACAAGCAAGCCAGGCCAGCAATCAGGCCGATGATGAGCGCACCACCGATGCCCACGTTGCCGGCAGCGGGTGTGATCGCAACCAGACCGGCCACTGCACCGGAAGCAGCACCCAACATGGAGGCCTTGCCTTTCAGGAGGGCTTCACCAGCGCACCAGGCCAGAACAGCAGCAGCAGTGGCCACGAAGGTGTTTGCAAATGCCAGGGCAGCAAAACCGTTGGCTTCCAGCGCAGAACCTGCGTTGAAACCAAACCAGCCCACCCACAACAGCGATGCACCAACCATGGTCAGTGTCAGGCTGTGAGGTGCCATGGACTCTTTGCCGTAACCCACACGCTTGCCCACCATGAATGCACCCACCAGGCCAGCCACAGCGGCGTTGATGTGAACAACGGTACCGCCCGCGAAGTCAAGCGCGCCCATTTGCCAGATGAAACCGGCCTTGGAATTCATGGCATCGACCACGTCAGCGCCGGTGTAGGCGTCAGGCCCCATCCAGAACCACACCATGTGTGCAATGGGCAGATAGCTGAATGTGAACCACAGCACCATGAACAGGAGCACGGCGGAGAACTTGATGCGCTCTGCAAAGGCGCCCACGATCAGCGCACAGGTGATACCGGCGAATGTGGCCTGGAAGGCGGCAAACACAATTTCAGGAATGACCACACCTTTGCTGAATGTTGCAGCGTTGGCGAATGTTCCAGCCACGTTGTCCCAAATGCCAGCCATCATCACGCGGTCGAATCCGCCGATGAATGCGCTGCCCTCTGTGAAGGCCAGGCTGTAGCCATAAATGAACCACAGCACCACGATCAGGCTGAAAGTGACCATGACTTGCATGAGCACCGACAGCATGTTTTTGCTGCGGACCAAGCCGCCGTAGAACAGGGCCAAGCCAGGCACAGTCATGAGAATCACCAACAGCGTGGCGACCATCATCCAGGTGGTGTCGCCTTTGTTGGGAACGGGCGCAGGTGCTGCTTCAGCAGGGGCTGCAGCAGCGGCGGCTGGTGCAGCAGCTGGGGCTGGCGCGGCTGCGGGTGCTTCAGCGGCAGGCGCCGCAGCGGGCGCAGCTTCAGTCACGGCGGGAGTCGCCGGCTTGTCTTCGGCGTAGGCGCCGGTGCTTAGCGCAGCCACACCCAGGGTGGCGGCGGCAAGCCAGACAGTCAGGAATTTTTTCATGGTGTCCTCACTCGATTAAAGTGCGTCTTTACCGGTTTCGCCTGTGCGAATACGGGTAACACTCAACAGGTCGAAAACGAAAATCTTGCCGTCGCCGATCTTGCCGGTTTTGGCTGCAGTCTCGATGGCTTCGCAAGCTTGATCAACCAAGCTGTCGTCCACGGCGGCTTCAATTTTCACTTTGGGCAGAAAATCCACCACATATTCGGCACCGCGATACAACTCGGTGTGGCCTTTCTGACGACCAAAGCCCTTGACCTCGGTCACTGTAATGCCTTGAACACCAATGGCAGACAGCGCCTCGCGGACTTCATCCAGCTTGAAAGGCTTAATGACGGCTGAAATAAGCTTCATTACGCACTCCTGAAAGAAATTGATTGAAGAGGGTTGAACAGCGCCCCTCTTCAGAGCGCTGTCATTTCGTACTTAGAACTTGGCGCTGAGGGTCACAACCAGTGAACCTTCGGTTGCGTCCTTGCCAAACAGTTGTTCAGCTTTCTTGTTGGTGTCTACGTAAGCAGCGGTGACAGAGTAGTTTTTGTCAAACGCATAGGTAGCACCCAGGCTGTAGTCGGAATAGCTCTTGTTGGTGCCAGCAACGGTGGTGTTGTTGATGGCCTTGTCATACGAGGTCAAACCGTAGTGAGCGTTCAAGGTGATCTTGTCGTTCAAGGGGTATGCGTAGCCCAGGTCGGTGTAGATGGAACCCTTCTGGTCGATGGAACCATTGGCTGCGGTCAGACCGAAGTAGTCTTTGGAAGCGGCGTAAGACACCTTGGCGTAAGCACCGGCGTAGGACAACTTGCCATACAGTTCCAGTGTGTTCAGCTCAGGGGAACCGGCGGGAATGGTTGCGCCTTCATAGTAGTAATACAGGGCACCCACGTCGTAACCGATGCCTTTGTATTCACCGGCATAGCCACCATAGAAATCCATTTCCAGGCCAGCACCAGTTGCACCGGTGAAGCTGACGTTGGAGTTCCAGTTGCCCACATAGAAGCCGTTGTCGAAGGCGGCATCAAAACCACCCTGGAAGGCTGGGCCACTGTTGGTTTGAGAAATACCACGGAATTTGTAGTCGGTGGTGACGTTGGCGTTGGCAGTTACAGAAGCTGCAGAAGCAGCAGATACAGCCCCGAATGTGGTCAGCGCAGCAACAACTGCATGGGCCAGCAATGCTTTTTTCATCTCACTCTCCTAAAAATAGATGAATGCCGTGTGATTTTTTGGCATGAGGCTATTAGCGAGAACTGTGCCAACCCATCATTCGTCAGTAAACTCACGCTATACCGCCTCTTTTCGGGCACTATTCCGGGGGCTGGCGAGCTGAAATTGTCAGAACGACCATTAATTGCACCGTATTGGTGCATTTCAACCATGCAGCAGGAGAATGTTGTGGCCAACAATCCGTTTGATGCGATACAAAGCCGTGTGGGAGACTTTTTGGGCAGCAAAGGCTTGTCAGGCCTTGAAAACCCGATCACCCAACTCATCCGGCAAAGTCTGCAGGACATGGAATTTGTCACCCTGGAAGACTTCGAGATTCAAAAGGAAGTGATTCAACGACTGCGTGAAAGGGTGCATGCCCTTGAACAGCGCGTGGAAATGCTCGAAAAACGCGGTAACTGAGCCAAGTCGGTGCGCGCGAGCCAAATCGGTGCAGCACCCCATTCGGGTGAATCCAAGCAAGGGGGCCCATTCGCCTGTTCACAGGCCATCCGGATAATCGGGCGTTTAACGCCCAACATGTCCGGTCCATGCCCCTCGCCACCCTCCACAGCCTGACATTTGTCGGAATACGCGCAGTCCCCGTGCGCATCGAAATTCACCTGTCTGCAGGTTTGCCTTCTTTTGCGATTGTGGGCCTGCCCGATGCAGAAATCCGGGAGTCCAAGGAGCGCGTTCGATCGGCGCTCATCAACAGCGGTTTTGAATTTCCCGCCCAGCGTATTACGGTGAATTTGGCACCGGCAGACCTGCCCAAAGGCAGTGCGTCGTTCGACTTGGCGATTGCGCTGGGCATTGCCAGCGCATCGGGCCAGTTGGCCAAGGCCCGGCTGGACGACTGGTTGTTCGCCGGTGAATTGTCGCTGAGTGGTGCGTTGACCGGCGTGCGCAGCCCGTTTGCGCTGGCCGTGGCCTTGCGACGCGAAAACACCGGCAAAGCCACCCAACAGCGCTTGATGTTGCCCCTGAATGAGGCGGCCAAAGCGGCATTTGTCCCGGGGTTGGCTGTGTATGGGGCTCAAACCCTGTTTGAGGTGGCAGCACACTTGGTGGGGCATGGCGAACCCCTGCAAGCACTGACGACAGGGCCGCAAAACGACGGCACGTTGCCCATGCGGACACCGGACTTCAGCGAGGTGGTTGGCCACGCCACCGCCAAACACGCCCTGCTGACAGCCGCCGCCGGGCACCATCACATTCGCCTGATGGGCCCGCCCGGTAGTGGCAAGTCTATGCTGGCCCAACGCATGGCGGGACTCATGCCCACCTTGCCATTTGATGAGGCGCTGGAATTGTCGGCCATTCGAAGCCTGAAAGGGGAAGGTGACCAGCTGGTGATGCAGCGTCCATTCCGCAACCCCCACCCCAGTTGCAGCCCGGTCTCGCTGATTGGGGGCGGGAACCCGCCCGCGCCGGGCGAAATCACGCTGGCTCACCAAGGCATTTTGTTCACCGACGAGGTGCTGGAATTTGAGCGCCGCTGTCTGGAAGCCCTGCGAGAGCCCCTGGAAACCGGCCGGGTCAATATTTCAAGAGCAGGCCACCAAGCCAGCTTCCCAGCCCGGTTTTTGTGGGTGTGCGCACACAACCCATGTCCATGCGGCTGGTTGGGCCATCCGCACAAGGAATGCCGCTGCTCGCCCGAGCAAGTGCGGCGCTACCAGGCCAAGTTGTCGGGGCCGCTGGCCGACCGACTGGACATTTCCATCGAAGTGCACCCGGTGCAGCATGAAGCCCTGCTGAATGGGCAAGGCGCGGATGCCGGCCAACCCAACACCGTGAATTACCTGCAGCGTGTAAAAGCTTGTCGCACGCTCCAGCAGACTCGACAAGGTTGCCTGAATGGAGAACTGACGCCCGGTTTGATCCAGCAGCACTGCAAACCGAGTGCGGAGGCAGAAAAGTTGTTGCTGGGCTTTGCGCAAAAACACCATTTGTCAGCCCGGGCACTGCACCGCATTTTGCGGGTGGCCCGCACATTGGCAGACTTGGAGACAGCGCCACAGATCAGCAAAACCCACATGGCCACCGCCATTCAATACCGGCGTAACCTGAACACGCAAGCGGGTACACCCATCAACGCCCGCGCGGCAGCTTAAAACCCGTGCGTTGAATTCAGGCCAAGTCTTTGACAAGCGCAGCCTGGGTTTGGGGCGCCACTTCGTCCACCGCATGGTGGTAATGTGCATGGTCAATGCCCACACCCAACGCAGCACCAGCTTTCAGTGCTGCACACATGGCCGGGCTTAATTCGAAACGCAAAAAATGCACTGCGGAGGTTTTTTCGGCATTCTCGCGTTCCAGGTCTTCGTCGGCAATGGCAAATACTTTGTCAAAGCCGTCCACACGCACCCAGGTGGAGTCCTCAATGCCTTTGAGCAGGCGCAACTGCTGAGCCCGAAGTTCAGGGTCGCCATATTCAATCATCATGGTGGCCTTGAAGTTGCTGCCATCGGGCACCAAGGGGCCATAGGCTTCCAGCTCATCGAGAATACCCTCCTCTTCGAAGGTTTTCTCAATGCGCAGCATTTCCTGAATCTGATAGCGAATGGTGAATTCATCCTCAAAAATCAGGGTGACGTGGTTGCCCACATGCACGGTGCGTGCCTTTTTGTGGGGAATGATTTTCTCTTTCCATGCTTTGCGCTGCTTGGAATAACTCTCCAGCGACAGCAAACTTTCACGGCTGATAACAGGCATCACAACACACTCCTTGTCTTATCCAACACATCACAGACCGTAGGCGATTCGAATCAAACTGATGGGGTGGGCCAACTGGGGGGCTTTGCTCAAGCCTGCCGAATCACCCAATTCCGCCAAGCCTTGCATGATGTGGTGGCCCGCCAATTGGCAATCCGAGCTCACGTAGTCTGGGGCTTTGGCAGCCATCTGCTTGAACACCGGTTTGCCAATTTTCATGGCCATGCCATGAAACTCCTTTTTAACACCCCAAGTGCCGGAATGGCCTGAGCAACGTTCCACCGTGTTCACCGCCGTGTCGGGCACCAGCTTCAACATTTCCTCGGTTTTTTTGCCCACGTTTTGCACGCGGCTGTGGCAGGGCACCTGGTAACTCACATTGCCCAAGCCATGCTGGAAATCGGTTTTCAGCAAACCGTCTTTGTTGCGGGCAATCAGGTACTCAAACGGGTCCCACATGGCTTTTTTCACGGCCTGCACGTCGGCATCGTCCGGGAACATCAACGGCAGTTCCTGTTTGAACATCAGCGTGCAGGATGGAATGGCGGTGAGGATGGCATAGCCTTCCTTGGCGAGCTTGGCCAGCGCAGGAATGTTTTTTTCAGCCAGCTTGGCCACAGAATCGAGATCACCCAGCTCCAGCTTGGGCATGCCGCAGCAGGCTTCTTTTTCGGCCAACACATAGGGAATGTTGTTGTGTTGCAAAATCTTGACCAGATCCTGGCCAATGCCGGGCTCGTTGTAGTTCACGTAGCAGGTGGCGAAAATGGCTACTTTGCCGGGTGTGCGTTCGCCATCCACAACACTCACAGGTGCAGCCATTTTGTCAGCCCGGCGGGCTTTCTCCATGCTGCGGAATTTTTTGGGTGCATAGCTGGGAATCCACGCTTTTTTGTCCACGCCCAGCGTGCTGTCCATGACCGAGCGCATGGCGGCTGTGCCATTCACGGCATTCACGGTTTGGGTGACGATGGGGATGCCCGCAAAACTGCCCAGCGCGTCGGTGCTGCTGAGGAACTTGTCGCGGAAGGTTGCACCGCCTTGCTTGAATTTGATGGCCTTGGCCCGCAACATGGTGTGCGGGAAATCCAGGTTCCACTCATGCGGCGGCACATAGGGGCACTTGCTCATGTAGCACATGTCGCAGAGGTAACACTGATCAACCACGTCCCAGTATTTTTCCTTCGGCACCCCGTCCAGCTCCATCGTCGGGCCTTCATCGATGAGGTCGAATAACACGGGGAAAGAGCCGCACAGGCTGACGCAGCGGCGACAACCGTGACAAATGTCGAAGATGCGCTCCATCTCCTTGAAGCAGGCCTCTTCGTTGTAAAACTCGGGATTTTTCCAATCGATGGGGTGGCGCGTGGGCGCCTGGGTACTGCCTTCACGTATGGTTCCGACAACTGACACATCAACCTCCTGTGTGTTTGGCGGGCCCTGTGCTGTCTGGGCAAGCCTTGTCAAAAAGCCGCCCGTGCATTGCGCACGGGCGGCTGGTGCCCAATGGTTTAGGCTGCCATGGTGTCCAGGGTTTTCTGGAACTTGTTGGCGTGTGAGCGCTCGGCTTTCGCCAGGGTTTCAAACCAGTCGGCGATTTCGTCAAAGCCTTCATCGCGGGCGGTTTTGGCCATGCCTGGGTACATGTCGGTGTACTCGTGGGTTTCGCCAGCAATGGCCGACTTCAGGTTGTCGGCGGTGGGGCCAAAGGGCATGCCGGTGGCAGGGTCGCCACATCTTTCCAGGTACTCCAGGTGGCCATGGGCATGGCCGGTTTCACCTTCGGCCGTTGAGCGGAACACGGCGGCCACATCGTTGTAGCCTTCCACGTCGGCTTTGGCCGCGAAGTAGAGGTAGCGGCGATTGGCTTGCGACTCGCCAGCAAATGCGTCTTTCAAGTTCTGTTCTGTCTTGGATCCCTTCAATTCCATTTTCATTGCCTCCAAATAAAGCATTGAACCATGAGGAATTTTTATTCTTAAAAATGTCCAAGACAGCTGTCAAATAAGACTTGCCAATTTTCCTGATAGGTGAGGACTATTTGGTAATACCGCTTGATATCCACCGATAATGATTCGCATTCAGATGAATATCTGGCTTCAACCCAAAGGGATGAGGTGGCTTTGTCGACGCCCGGGCCGGACAAACCACACCCAGGAAATCACCTGCAAGCCGCACAACACCCCCAGTGACACGCGAATGGCGGACACCTTCTCAAGGCCCAGGTATTGAAAGAAATCAATGCCCAAGCCGATGCCCCACTGCACACTGAACGCGCCCGCAAAAATCAGCAAGTTCAGCGCTGTGCTGGAACGCCCGGTGAGTTGGCGCGGAAACGGCTTGTTGCACGTGGTGTAGGTCATGATGCCGGTGGCCACGGTGAAGCCATGCAGCAACCAGCCCAGCAGATGGCTTTGCCCGCCCAGAAGCAATTGACTGGCGAAGATGAGGATGGCGGCGCCCAAGCCGATCACCAGAATAAGGTCTTCGTCTGCACCGCGGCGGGTCAGTGTGCGTGTGCCCTGACCCACCAGAAAATAGCCGACCAGCATGGCGGCTGAAATCCAGAACATGTTTTGCGCAGCCTGCGCATTGGTGTAGCCCACCACGTCGGTGAACCAGGGCCCCACCCACAAACCGTGGAAGGCCATGAAACCGCCCTGCGTGAGTGTGGCCAGCGGCGCCACGCGCCAAAAGTGGGGGTGGCGAAACACCACCTTGAAGCCTTTGGCCATGTCGCCCACCGACTCGGCTTTTTGGGGTTTGAACAGCGTGGGCATCACAAACCACAGGGTAAGGCTGGCCGCCACACACAGTACCGCAGCGGCCACAAACACTCCGCGCCAGCCCAACACCGGCAACAGGGCCTCCACCGGGGTGGTCACTGACAAAGCACCCAAGGAACCGGCCATGAGCATCCACGACGACATGCTGGCCTGCAAATGGGGTTTGAAGTACAAGGCATAGGCTTTGATGGAGGCCATAAGGCAAGCGGAGACACCGATACCGATCAATGCCCGACCCATCCACAGACCGGCGAAAGAATCGGCCGAGGCAAACCACAGGGCGCCCAGTGCGGCAAAAATCATGAGCGTTGCTTCAACACGCCGTGGGCCGTACCGGTCGAGCATGAGGCCCACTGGCAGTTGCATGAGGCCAAACGACAAAAAATACGCGGACGCCAACAAGCCCAACTGGGATGCGCTCAGGCCAAGTTCCTGCACCAAGGGTTTGGCAATCACGGCGTTGATGGCGCGAAACGCGTAGGACAACATGTACGCCGAGGCGAAGATCACAAACACGCGAATGGCCAAAGGCCCTACCACCCACAAACGCTCGGTCCCATCAGCCTGGGTTTCACGAATCAGGTGTGGGTGATTTTCCAGCATGGTTTAGCGCCCGCCCACGGCGAAGCCATTGAACCACTGGGCGACCACGCCGGGGTCGGGCTGCTCGGCTTCACCCATCACAATCACCTCGAACAAATGGCCGTGGTGTTCGAAGAAACGGGCTTTCACAAATGCAGCGCCGCCTTTGGCCGTTTTGCCGCGGCTGTCCATCTCGAACACCGGCATGCCAAGCCAGGTGGTGGTGGCCAAGGCCGGCTTGCTGGCTTGAATATTATTGGCCAGCGCCAGGGACAAGGCATCCACCAACACGGTTTGCCGGTCTTTCAGGTCGCCATCCAGCGGCACGGTGCCGACCGCAAAGTACAGGCCATTGACCTGCGCGGCTTGCAAGGTGAGGGGCACCTTCAGGTTGGCCAGGTCGAGCGTGCGGGTCACCAGGGCGGGCTTGTCGGGGAAAGTCGCGGTGTATCCGCCATCTGGGTTGGGCACCACGCGCCAATTGAAGGCTGGCGAACAGGCCGACAACAAAGACAACGACAGGACCAGACGCAAAAAAATACGATTCAGCGGAACGCCAGCGAACATCATGAACAACCTTTCACGCGACAATACAGACATGGGGGTATTTGCATTGTAGTGCGCATGCCAGCACACCAACCCAACACAACCTGTTTTTACTAGAGACGATTGAGCAACCATGGCCATTGTGAAATTCAAGTCCAAAGCCGCTGGCGACATCGTGATGTTCAAGGAACATGCCGACAAACTGTTTCGCATCATGGGCATTGAAGCCGCAGCACGCGGTGTGATTGAACCGGCTGACTTGGCCCATGCACACGCCCAACTGGTGGCTGCGGTGAACATGGAACGCATGGCAAAAGCCGACCAGCCGCCGGTGGATGAAAGCGATTTAACCCCGGAAGAGAGCCTGGCGCTGAAGAACCATGTCAGCCTGGAGCAGCGGGCTTACCCCCTGCTGAAAATGCTGGAAGCCGCCCAGAAAAAACAGGTGGATGTGCACTGGGGCTTCTGAAGAAGCCTGCTCAGGCTTGAACCATGCGCCGGCGAACCGGGCCGGCAATGGCCTCAACATCGGCTTGCACTTTCTTGCCCAAGCCCATCAAAAAACCAAATTCCGCCACCACAAACAGTGGGCCAATTGCCAAGCCGATGAGGTCGTCCACGAATGCAGGTTTGCGGCCTTCGTAGTAGTGGCCGATGAACTGGATAATCCAGCCCACCACGAAAATGCCCACGCCTGCCGACAACCAGCCCACTGTGGTCAATGTCGCAAAGTAGCCAGCCAGCAACAGCAAAAAGCCGTGCGCCACAAACATCACCACGCCGTAAACGGCGCTGAGGCGGAAGTAAAAAATACTCGAGGCCAAAAACGCCAGCAAAGCTGGGCTGACCGCAATGCCCGCCACATCCACGTGCACCCGTGACAGCAAAATGAACACGGAGAGCACGATGATGGGCACACCGACAAAATGTGTGGCAATGTTGCGAGGGTCGCGGTGGTAGGCGGCGTATTTGGCGAGTTGATCAACCAGTGTGTTCATGACAATGCTCCAAGCCCAAAGGGCCCATGGGTGTGAATGGCGACATGGTTGCAAACCTTGCCATTCAGGTCTGTCAATTGCCTGACATTGCTCCATCATTTAACATCGAATTTCAGTCACATCCACATTGAAAAGGCCAGGGCGCACCCCATGCAAGCTGAAAACATACAACTCATCCTGAGCCGGGGGCGCTGGTTCGCCAACTTGCCAGCCAGTTTGCAGCAATGGCTGGTGGAGTTTGGGCAAATCAAACACCTGACCGCCGGGCAGCGTTTGTTTTGTCGGGGCGACTGTACTGACGGCATTTATGCCGTGCTCAAAGGCAGCATGCAGATTGTGGGGGCCAGCAAGTTTGGCTCGGACGACAAGCAGGTGATTTTGACCCTGGTGGACCCGCCTGACTGGTTTGGCGAAATTTGTCTGTTCGACAAACAGATGCGCACCCACGATGCCATCGCCGATGGCGTGGTCACCCTGCTGCACGTGAAGCAGTCCCAACTGGAACAACTGTGCAATGAAAACCCCCGCTACTGGCGTGAGTTTGGTTTGCTGTTGACCCAAAAAGTGCGATTGATTTTTGGTGCAATTGAAGACGCCGCCCTGTTACCCACGCCGATTCGGCTGGCAAGGCGCCTGCTGATGATGTCGGAAGGCTATGGCATTCGCGCGGACAGTGGTCAGGCCAGCAGCCGGATTTTGCATGTGTCGCAGGACAAGCTCTCGGACATGCTGGCGGTGTCTCGTCAAACCATCAACCAGATGCTCAAGGAAATGGAATCCGAGGGCATTCTGGAACTGGGGCGCGGCAGCATTGAAATTGTTAACAGCGACGCCCTGAAAACCAAAGCCCACATCAAGTAGGCCTTAGTTCAGCGCCACGGTTTTTCCGATCAGCACCACAGGGCCGGTGGGTTTGTCTTTGTAGGGCGACCCGGTGTGCGGCTCTAGGCTGACCTCGAACAGTTGCTCCTCCACCAGGCGCGGCAGGGCACTGGCCGGCAATTCCATGGGTTTGCCCAACTCCATCAGGCCCAATGAGGTTGGCCCTGCATCCTGAGGTGCTTTGGTCCACAACTGGAGCGCCTTGCCATCCAGGCTGGCGTTGTCGGGCAATGACAACTGCCCGATGGGATACACCTTCACCGTCCCCTTGGGCGTGGCTTCCACCAACCACTCGGTTTTGTGGTCCGGGCTGTTCATCACGGCCACAAACCGTGGCCCGGTGGCCGCCGACTGCACACCGAACAGCTGAACCGCCAACACCACAGCGGCTGCGCTGGCTGCCAATGACCAACCCTTCCAGAACCAGCCCAACAGGCCGTTCTCTGCAGACTTGGCTGGTGCACGCTCGGCAGCAACCGACTGGCGAATATTCTCCCACACCACAGGGCGCACAGGCTGCAACGGCAACTTGCGGGACATGGCCGACAACTGCTCGGTCCAAAACTCGACTTCAGCGGCCAGCGCCGGATCTTGCGCCATGCGGGTTTCGAAGTCGGACTTTTCTGCGTCGGTCATGACGCCCAGCACGTACTCACCGGCGAGCATCACGCGGTCTTCGGCCTGCAACTCACTCATGACAAACACTCCTTCAATTTCAACAGGCCCCGACGGATCCAGGACTTCACGCTGCCTAGCGGAGAATTCAACCGCTGTGCAATTTGCTCGTGCGTATACCCTTCCACAAAGGCCAGCACGATGGCATTGCGTTTGGTCTCATCCAGATGCCCCAGGCAGCGGTGCATGCGCGTGGCTTCGTCGGCCAGGTGCTCGTTCTCGTCGGCCGACAGCTCAGGCAGGTCCAGGTCCTCGGTGGACAATTCCTGCTTGCCACGGCGAATCATGTTCAGCGCCTGGTTACGCACCACGGTGTACACCCAACCGCGGGCAGAGCCCAAGGCAGGGGAATACAGCTTGGCCCGTTTCCACACCTTGATCATGGCATCGTGCAACACCTCTTCGGCCAACTCGGCCCGTTTGGTGATGCGCAAGGCCACCGAGAAGAGCCAACGTCCGTCCCGGGCATAGATGGCCTGAAGGGCAAATTGCTCCCCCCGCGCGCACGCCAGCAAGGCGGCTTCGTAATCAAAGTCGTCCGGTTCCGGTTCCTGGTAGTCCATGCAAATACAACCCGAGGTGAGGTGGTTTTGGATGCAGCGCCGGCGGGTTAGCCCTCAGCGCTGCCGTCAGTGGCTGGTCAACCGGCGGTTTAATCCTCCAGCAGTGCGCGCAGCATCCAGGCGGTTTTTTCATGAATGTCCATGCGCTGCGTGAGCACATCGGCCGATGGCTGGTCATCGGCTGCGTCGACCACAGGGAAAATGTCGCGGGCAGTGCGGGCAAGTGCCTCGTGCCCCTTGGCCAACAACTCCACCATCTCCATCGCTTTGGGTGGTTTGGCGGGTGCATCGGGCAGGGTGCTCAATTTGGCAAACTCGGCGTACGAGCCGGGTGCGTGGAAACCCAGGGCACGAATGCGTTCAGCGATGGGGTCCACCGCATTCCACATTTCGGTGTACTGGTCCATGAACATGGTGTGCAAGGTGTTGAACATCTTGCCGGTCACGTTCCAGTGGAAGTTGTGGGTGGTGAGGTAGAGCGTGTAGGTTTCAGCCAGCAGGCGGCTCAAACCCTGGGCGATGGCCGCACGCTGCTCAGCCGGAATGCCAATGTTGATGCTGGCCATGTCGGGCTTGCTCACCTTGCCAGAGGTCTTGGCAGGCGCAGCCTTTGAGCCTGCTTTCTTGGGGGCGGCGGTTTTTGCCATGGTGCTTCTCCTTTTTATTTCAACAACGGATTGGGATAGGTGGCCAAACCCGGCACCTGAACCGAGCTCAAAAACAAGGTGGTACCGACCGGCGTGACCTGGGTGACGTAGTAGTACCCATTGGCCTTGGGTGCCTGCAGATTGGCCACCACCTTGCCCTCTGGGCTGAAAGCCACCGTCATGGCCACCGGCTTGACTGGAAATTGAATGACTTCCAGGAAGCGGCCCATGGCCTTGCGCAAGCCAGGGTGCTCAGCCATGCTGTCGACCAGCTTGTCTCTGGGGCTGGGGAAGGCCACCCAGAAATTGCCCTGCGCATCGCGGCGAATGTTGTCGGGAAAGCCGGGCAAGTTGTCGACGAAAATCTCGTCTTTGCCAGCCTTGGGGCCTTTCAACCAAACCTTGCGGATTTGATAGGCGCCAGTTTCATTGATGAGCACATAGTCTCCGTCCGCAGACATGGCCACCCCGTTGGCAAACTGCAAACCGGCCAAAACAACCCGTGCACGGTTGGTTTCAAAGTCGTATTCAATCAGGCGACCATGACCACCATGTTCGAGAATGTCCAGTGACACCTCTTTCAAACCAAACTTGGTGGAGGCATCCGAGTAATAGGCATGATGGCCATCGGGGCTGACGGCCACGTCGTCCACAAATTTATACGGCACACCGTCCACCATGCCACTCAGCACTTTCACGCTGGTGCTGGGGTTGGACAAGCCAGCAATGTCGACACGCACCAAACCTTTCACACCATCGGCAATCACCAAAAAACCCTGTGGATGAAAGGCCAGCCCGAGCGGACGGCCACCCGTGTTGGCCACCAATTCAATGGGCACGGCTTTGGGATTGTCACTGGCCTGCAAGGCATCGGGTTTAAAGCGGACAATGTCGCCATTCTCCAGGCCGGTGTACACCAAACCATCGGGGCCTACAGCCAGCGACTCGGGCTTTTTCAGGTTGGCAGTGCCCACCACTTGGGCCGATTCCAGCAGGGTGTTGCTTTGGTAAGGACCGCTGTCGCGACTGGGCGGTTGCGGGGCCTGCCAGGCCACCGGTTCCACCCGGGTTTCTCCAAACAAGCCAATGCCACCCACCACCACCACGGGCAGCAGGATGACTGGTCCAATCACTTTGCGCCACACACTCATAAGCACCACGTTGAGTTTTTCCGATACGATGGATGATATCGGAGGAAACATTCCGAACCCAACAACAACGAGGAGACTGGCGGTGAATTTTGAGCCGAGCGCAAAGGCCAAGGACTTTGCAGCGCGCGTGCGCGCCTTCATTGACCAACACATTGCCCCCATTGAAGCCGACTACTGGCACAGCATGGATGCCCAGTGCCATGGCGGTGACTGGACCCGCTGGCGCATACCCCCCGTGATGGAAGAATTGAAAGCCAAAGCCCGTGCGCAGGGTCTGTGGAACCTGTTTTTGCCCGATGAAAAACTGGGCGCCGGGCTGAGCACGCTGGACTATGCCCTGGTGGCCGAAGAAACCGGCCGCAGCCTGATGGCACCGGAGGTTTTTAACTGCAACGCACCCGACACCGGGAACATGGAAGTGCTGTGGAAATATGGCAGCCCCGAGCAACAGGCTCAATGGTTGATACCCCTGTTGAATGGCGACATCCGCTCGGTGTTTTGCATGACTGAACCCGATGTGGCCAGCAGCGATGCCACCAACATGCAAGCCACCGCAGCCCTGCAAGGCAATGAAGTGGTGATTGACGGCCGCAAATGGTGGAGCAGCGGCATTGGCGACCCACGCGCCAAAATTGCCATCGTGATGGCCCGCACGGCCGACAGCGAAAAAAGCCGACACGGCCAGCACAGCATGGTGCTGGTACCGCTGGACACACCCGGTGTGACCATACACCGCATGCTGCCTGTGTTTGGTGCCTATGACGAACCCCATGGCCATGGCGAAGTGGAATTCAAGCAAGTGCGCGTGCCAGTTGCCAATGTGATCGCCGGGCTGGGCCGAGGGTTTGAAATTGCCCAAGGCAGACTGGGCCCGGGCCGCATTCACCATTGCATGCGCTGCATTGGTGCTGCCGAAAAAGCCCTGGAACTGATGATAGACCGGGGCATGAACCGCGTTGCCTTTGGCAAGCCGTTGATGAACCTCGGCGGCAACCGTGAACGCGTGGCCCAAGCCCGCCTGGCGATTGACCAGGCCCGCCTACTGACCTTGTACGCTGCCTGGAAACTGGACAAGGCTGGCGCACTGGGGGCCATGACCGAAATTTCTGCCATCAAGGTGGTGGCCCCCAATGTGCTTCAGCAGGTGGTGGACATGGCCATCCAGATTCACGGTGGCGCCGGCATGAGCCACGACACCCCGCTGTCAGCATTTTTTGCACAGGCCCGCAGCCTGCGCCTGGCCGATGGTCCGGATGAAGTGCACATGGGCTTGATTGCCAAGCTGGAAATTGCCAAGCGGGGCTTCGGGGGTTTTGCAAAATGAGCGCAGCGGGCATTCGCGCAGGCGAGGAATTGAATGTTCAGGCAGTAACGACTTGGCTACAGGCTCAAGGTGTGAGCCTGATGGGCAACCCGGTCGTCACCCAGTTTCAAGGGGGCGCCTCCAACTGGACCTATCGGCTGAAATACGAGAATGCTGACCTGGTGCTGCGCCGCCCACCAGCAGGCACCAAAGCCAAGGGCGCACACGACATGGGCCGGGAATTTCGCATCCAGAACATGCTGAAACCGGTGTACCCAACGGTGCCCACGCTGGTTGCTTATTGCAACAACCCGGAGGTGCTGGGTTGCGAGTTTTACGTGATGGAGCATGTGAATGGCTTGATACCCCGCAAGCATTTGCCCAAGGGTATGAAGTTGACGCCCGACGAAACCCGCGCCTTGTGCCTGGCCTGCTGGGACAAGCTGATTGAATTGCACCAGGTGGATGTGAAAGCCAGCGGGTTGGATGTGCTGCACAAGGGCGATGGCTACACACGCCGCCAGGTGGAAGGCTGGAGCCAGCGCTATGAAAAAGCGAAAACCTGGAACGTCAGCGGCTTCAAAGCCGTGCGGCAGTGGTTGCACCTGAATTGCCCCGACGACGTGAAGGCCTGCATGATCCACAACGATTGGCGGCTGGACAACCTGATATTTTCTCCCGAGCAACCGACCCAAGTGGTCGGCGTGCTGGACTGGGAATTGTCCACGGTTGGCGACCCCTTGATGGACTTGGGCAGCGCATTGGCCTATTGGGTGGAAGCGGGTGACGGTTTTCTCATGCGCCTGTTGCAGCGGCAGCCCTCCAGCCTGCCTGGCATGCTGACACGCCGGGAAATTGTGGACCATTACTTGCAAAAAACTGGTTTGCGTACCCCCAACTGGACCTTCTACGAAGTGTTCGGCCTGTTCCGACTGGCCGTGATTGCGCAACAAATTTACTACCGCTACCACCACAAACAAACCCGCAACCCGGCTTTCAAGAATTTCTGGATTTTGGTGAATTACCTCGACTGGCGGTGCAAGCGCTTGATTGCGCGTGCCGCCAAGTCACCGGGGCAATAAAGATGGGCAGCATTTACCTGATCCGCCATGGCCAAGCGTCGTTTGACAGCGCGGATTATGACCAGTTGTCCGACCTGGGCGACCTTCAAAGCCGACAATTGGGTGCCTGGTTCAAAGCCAGGAAGGTGCCCATCCACGGGGCTTTCTCGGGCAGCATGAAACGGCATCAACAAACAGCGCAGGCGTTTGGACAACAGCATGGCCGTCTGCCAGAGCCTGTGATTCACTCTGGATTGAACGAGTACGACCATGAGGCCATTTTGACGGCCTTTGTGGGACAGTTTGAAGACTCAGACGCGTTTGACCGCCACATGGCCAGCAGCAGTAACCCCAAAAAAGCATTTCAAGCCATTTTTGAAAAGGCGGTGGCCCGCTGGGTGAGTGGCGAGCATGACAGCGACTACCCGGAAAGCTGGACCGCTTTCAAAAGCCGCGTGATGGCTGGCTTGGGCCATGTGGTGGCCCACAGCCTGCAACTGGACACGGGCGATGAATCGGCCAGTGTGGTGGTGTTTACATCGGGCGGGGCCATTGCCTGCATCGCCCAGCAGTTGCTGAACATGCCCGATGCCCAAGCCTTCCACTTGAATTGGAGCATCACCAATTGCAGCGTGAGCAAATTGTTGTTCAATGACCGCGGCCACATCACGCTGGCCAGCTTCAACGAGCAAGCCCATTTCGAAGGGCACATTCAGGGGCTGCTCGATGAGCAGGCTGTTGGACTGGAGGCCTGGGCCCCGCGTCGCAACGAACTGCTCACCTACCGCTGAGGGGACAACCCTTCAGCGTTGAATGTCGGTCACGATCAGTTTTGAGCCATCCTGCTTGGCTTTGAACTTGACCTTGTCGCCTTCCTTCACACCGTCCAGCATGGCTTTGTCGGCCACCTCAAACACCATGGTCATGGGCGGCATCTGGATGTTTTTGATTTCGCCATGCTTGATGGTGAGTTTGCCCGTGGCTTTGTTGACTTTGCGGATTTCGCCCTCGGTGAAATCGGCTGCAGGGGCAGTCTGCCCAGCAGACGCGGATGCATGCGCACTGTGGTTGTGCATGGGCTCACCCGCCGCGTGGGCCAGCAAGGGCAACACGGCAGCGCTAAGGGTCAGGGCGGCCAAGGTCAAGTTGTTGCGAATGGTCATGGTGATCTCCTTCATCTCAAAATGATTGGGGTTTGGGTTTAATGGCCCAGGTGCCCCTGTGGTTTACGAACTTGCAATTCAATGGTGTCGGCAGGCCGGTTGCTTTGCTGCATGGCCGCTGGGCCTGCCTGGCTTTGGCGCTTTGGGCTGGCCAGTGGCGCACCCGTGTATTCATAGGCCTGGGTGCCCGGTGGTTGGGCATACCAACCGGGGTCGGAGTAGTCACCGGCCTTTTGGTTTTTCCGCACCTTCAGCATGCTGAACATGCCACCCATCTCCACCGAGCCATAGGGGCCGTCGCCCGTCATCATGGGTACGGTGTTGTCGGGCAGCGGCATTTGCATCTCGCTCATGTCGCTCATGCCGCGTTCGCCCATCACCATGTAATCAGGAATCAGTTTGTTGATTTTTCCAGCAAGGCCACGGTGATCCACCCCGATCATGGTGGGTACGTTGTGGCCCATGGCATTCATGGTGTGGTGGCTTTTGTGGCAATGGAATGCCCAGTCGCCCTCTTCATCGGCGATGAATTCCATTTGCCGCATTTGGCCCACCGCCACGTCCACGGTGACTTCGGGCCAACGGGACCCCTTCGGGGTTGGACCGCCATCCGTGCCGGTGACTTCAAACTCATGACCATGGATGTGAATGGGGTGGTTGGTCATGGTGAGGTTGCCCACACGGATGCGAACACGGTCGCCCTTGCGGGCCACCAGCGGCGAAATCCCCGGAAATACACGGCTGTTCCATGTCCACAGGTTGAAGTCCAGCATGGTCATGATTTTGGGTGTGTAGGCACCCGGGTCAATGTCGTAGGCGTTGAGCAAAAAGCAGTAGTCCCGGTCGGCTTCCTCAATCAACGGGTGCTTGCCTTTGGGGTGGGTCACCCAAAAGCCCATCATGCCCATGGCCATCTGCGTCATTTCATCGGCATGTGGGTGGTACATGAAGGTGCCAGGCCGGCGGGCCACAAATTCGTACACAAAGGTTTTGCCGGGCTCAATGCCCGGCTGGTTCAGCCCGGTCACACCGTCCATGCCGTTGGGCAAGCGCTGGCCATGCCAATGCACACTGGTGCGCTCGGGCAATTTGTTGGTGACAAAAATACGAACCCGGTCGCCCTCCACCACCTCGATGGTGGGCCCCGGCGACTGGCCGTTGTAGCCCCACAGGTGGGCCACCATGCCGGGCGCCATTTCACGCACCACCGGTTCGGCCACCAGGTGAAATTCCTTCACCCCCGCATTCATCCGCCAAGGCAGGGTCCAGCCGTTCAGTGTGACCACGGGGTTGTAAGGGCGGCCGGTGTTGGGCACCAAGGGTGGCATGGTCTCGGGCGATGTTTGCAGCACAGGCTCGGGCAATGCTGCCATGGCCGCCTTGCTAACCGCCGTGCTGGCCACGGCACTGAATGCAGCCAGACCACTGGCCTGCCCCATGCGTTTAAAGAAATTGCGTCGTGTGTTCATGCTGGATTCCTTTCCGTGTATTCAGTGGCCTGCGGGCTCTGCCCCAGCAGATGACCGCATGGGTGCAGACAGGGCTGTTTCGATGGGCTTGCCAGCCAAGGCTGCCTTTAACGCTGCATCGGCCCGCCAGAAATCGGCCTGGGCCTGCAATGCGCCCATGACGGCGCTGATCTGCTCGCGGCTGTCGGCCAGCAACTCAAACACCCCAATCAACATGCCGTTGTAGCGCAGCAGGTTTTCATCGGAAATCAGTTTCTTCAGCGGCACCACCTCGGTTTGGTAATGGTGCGCAACATCCCATGCGGTGCGGTAGTTTGCATATTGCTCGCGAAGGATTGAATTGCTGGCGCGCAGCGTGGCATCCAGCGTGTTCAAGGCCACCAGTGTGCTGGCGGAATACGCTGCACGTTGTTGATCACCCCAATCCAGCAGCGGCAAACGCAAATCCAGCTCATAGCCCTTGCGGTTGGCTGAGGTGCCTGCCGCATTGTCAAACACCGAGTCGCGCCGAACACCCACATCCACATCCAGAACCGATCCGATCAGGCTCACCGTTTGAGCCTGATCCAGTTGCTGCAAACGCAACTTGGCCATTTGAACATCAATGCGATTACCCTGCTGCGCATTGATGGCTGAGGGCATCAGGGGCTGAGCCGGAATATCCGGGAGTCTCTCTGGCAGGCGCAACTGTTGAGCCTGCTCGTCACTTAAACCCAACAGCCGCACCAGTTGCTCACGCGCAGCCGTTGATTTTTGCTCAGCCAACGCCAGGTTGGCCACCGCATCGGCGTAGTAGGCCTGCTGACGGGCACGGGTCAGTCGGTTGAAGTTGCCCACTTCCTGCATGCGCCGGGCCAACTCGGCACTGGCCTGCGCACTGTCAGCCACTTGGCGGGCATACTGCGCTTGCTGCTTGGCGGCCACCGCATTCACCCAGGCCTGTCGCACTTGAGTCACCTGCTCAACCACCGAAGCCGCCATGGCCAACTCGCTGCGCTGCACCGCTGTGGCAGCCACCCCTTGCCGAGCAGGCAAGCTGAGCAGGTCGATCAAACCCACCGTGAGCAAGCGGCCAATCTCCAATTCATCCAGCAGGGTGCTGCGCTCGAAGGTGAACACCGGGTTACTCAACCGCCCTGTCTGCGCGGCCTGCGCACCCTCGGCCCAATGGCCCGCCAACAAAGCCTGAAAAGCCGGGCTGTTGACCAGCAGCAGGTTCACGGCAGCGGTTTGGTCCACGGGCTGCAGCAGCAGTGCTTGGGCTTTGTCGGCCATGGCCTTGCGCTGCTCGGGTGTTTGGGCCAGCTGGAGAGCACCTTGGGTAAAACTGGCCTGGCTGGTGTTGATCCGGCTCACGCTGCGGTCCACATCCACGGACGCACAGCTGCTGAGAAACAAGGCCAGGGCGGGCGCCACCCACAAGCGGGCTGGCCCATGCATTCGATGCATCATGGCTTGCCCTCCCCATGACTGTGTGTGTCAGGGTGAGGGTTCTGGCTGGCCTCCATCGCCTCGCGGGCGTAGGTTCTCCAACCGCCGACCGTGCGCACGGTGTCGTTCACGGCAGGCCAGGGTGCAATCTCGGGTTCTGACCACGGTTTGTAGTGTTCAAACACGGCGGTGTACGGAAGGGGATCACCCTTGGCGTTGGCGCCCTCTGGTTCAGCCGCATCGGCGGAAGACCACGCAAGCGGCAACATCAGGCCCAACAAGCCCAGCAGGGCGCATCGAATCGGCCGGCTGCGCCGGCCTCTAAACGGAGTGAATGGCATGATTCACGCTCACTGAATGCATTGACAGGGAAGGCTAAACCTTCCCATCTTGGCAAGGTCAAGCCGCTTCAACCATGTGGTTCAGAGCGAGAAGAGTCGGGGAGGCCTGTCGGGTGGTACCGGCGCTTGGGTGGGTACAAAGGGCGTGAGTTCGGCCAACACGGGCAAGGTTTGATCGACCCGAGCCAGTTCAGTGAACGACGTTGGCATGGCCATCACGGTACAGGCCACGGCACAGGTGCAACAGGCTTTTTTGGCCAGGTCGGCTTTGGCGGCGGCTTGGTGATCACCGGTGTGCGACATGCCATGGTCCATCGTGGCGTGCTGGGAAGCCCCCGACCGATCCATGTGGCATGACAAAAACCCTGCCTGTGCAAAACCTTGCAGGGGCAGGGCCAGCAGTACCAGCCAAAACATGAATCGGGACAGTTGTCGCATACCAAAACCTTAACACGCCTCAGAGGGACCGCTCAAGTTCGGGAAAGTTTCAATTGTTCGATCAACAGCATGCGGACCACCTTGTCTTTCAAGCTGCCGGGCTTGTCGAGCCCCATGCGGGCCAGCTCGTCGTCAAAGCCCTCGCCACTGTGGCGATAGGCCAACGCCTTCATCGCCAGCCGCCACGCGGGTGTAGATTCGGCGATGCGCTTCACGCCTTTCAGTGCTTCGGCCAGGTTCAATTCCATGGGCGTGAGGTCGGTGCCAAAAGGCAACGCCGGAAACAGGCCTTTCTGCAGCAGTGGGCTCAAGGCTTGAGCCAGATGTTCGGGTGTGTTGTGCTGATGCTCAGCCGGTATGGTGTGGTTGGCGCGTACCTTGCCGGCCGCTTTCAACTGCGCCAACAGGGCTGGCTGGAACCGGCTGTCGGTGATGTTCAGCAAGGCCATGGCCACTTCTTCATCGGTTTTGCCGCGCAGGTCAGCCACACCATACTCGGTCACCACCAAGTCCCGCAGGTGGCGCGGTATGGTGCAGTGTCCGTAATTAAACACCACGTTGCTGGTGGGCTCCATGGTTTTGCCTTCTTTGTCACGCACCGCGCGAATCATGAGAATGCTGCGCCCAGAGTCCAGCTGCTGGGCCATGGCCACAAAGTTGTACTGGCCACCCACACCGGAAATCACACGCCCATCGGCCAGGCCATCGGACACCACAGCACCGTTGCTGGTCACCATCACACCGGTGTTGACGAACCTCGCATGCACTCGCTGGGCGCGGTACAAGGTGGGGTTCAAATCCAGTTGGTTGACATGCTCAACCCCAGTCATGGCAATGCGGGCCCGCTCGGCATCTGGCAGCGCATTGAGAAACTGATACAGGCTGCGCGGGCCCAGGAAAAAACCCGCGTGCAACACCACGCCATTGAGCAGGCGGGCACCCAAGTGTTGCGCCAACACGCGACGGGCCTGCCTGTCCGCCAGGTTGGCCAACACACGCTCGCCGCCTTCCAACACAATGTGCACGCCCTCATGCTTCAAGTGGGGCTTGAATACACCATGAAACTGCAGTTGCCTGAATTGAAAGGGCGTGATTTCACGCAAGCCCTGGCGACTCAGGTGGTCCAGCATGTCCGCAGGCACAGCACCACCAGGGCATGAACCCTGATTGACCACGGCCTGCAACGCAGCGTGGGTGTACACCTCACGCTTCAATATTCCTGCCTTGTAGAGTTCCATGAACCCGTCCACCAACATTTCGGTGGCACCGGACAGGCCTTGTTCAAACGGCTCAAAGCCCCCCACAGCCTCGGCCAGTGCACGCTCGGTGGGTGTTTGCCCCAGCAGCGTCAATGCGGCTTTGAACACGGCCGGTTTTTGATGCCGCATCAAGGTGCCATACACCACCGCATCGCCCAGCGCACCGATGCCCACCTGCAAAGTGCCACCATCCCGAACCAGCGCGGCCACCCGCAAGCCCAAGGCGTAATCGGCCACACCCACCGGCAACTTGGGGGTTGAGAACAGCGTTGTGTAAAAACGGGGATTGTCGATGATGGCATCAAACAATTCCACCGGCACCTCGGCGTCGTGCACCATGTAGGGCAATTGCTGGTTCACCACGCCAATCACCCGGTGGGTGCGCTTGCTGTTTTTCAGCAGCCGCACCAACTCCACCGAGGTGTCTGGGTTGCACGACAGGGACAGGCGATGGGAGTCGCCATCGGCTGGCTTACACACCATTTGCACGGCCACATTGCAGCCTTGCAAAAACACATCCCGCGCGGCCATGGTGTAGTTGGTGCTGATGTAGTCCATTTGCGCCTGCGGGTGCTGGAGCCGACTGCCGGGCTTGAAGAAAAACTCCTTCACGCGGACGTTGGGCGGCAACTGGCGTTTGCTGGCATCGACCGCATAGTGCAAGTCTGGGCAGTTGCCCCACACCCGGTCTACAAAAGGCTGCATGAAACGCGCCTCAAGCTCACTGGATGGCACAGGCTTTTCCAGCGAGAGCGCGGTCAAGAAGGTGACATGGAGCGATGGGTCGCGGCGCGCACGCGCGTACAGGGCATTCACAAACTCAATGGGTTTGCCCAGGCCAAGGGGTAGGGCCACATGGAGGTCTTTCCCAACCTGCTCGATGAGGGCATCGATGCAGGGGGTGAATTCTGTGTAACGGTCTGGCTGATGTGTGTGCATCAGGCCATTGTAGCGGCCCCGGGTACGGCTTGGGCGCAGGGCTGGGCAGCCTGAAGCGCCGCTGTTTTACCAGCCTGTGCTGCGGCGGCCACCGTGGTGGCCGCTTTGGCTGCTGGTGAATTGGCCAAGTACTCCGCTGCCAGTTCAGTAGAGCCTTCATGACTGGGGTCGTACCATGGGCTGAAGTAGGGCAAGGTGCGATACGCCAACCACAGGGGGCTGGGCAACAAGCCTCGACGGGACTCCTTGAACCAGTTCACCCAAACCCAAGGCTTGTAGAATGCGGGCTTGTGCTTGGCCAAACGCTGGTCCTGACTCATCAAGTTGGCCGCGCCATCCACCCAGATGCCGAAGATCATGGGGAAGACCAGCAGTGTCATGTAGTAACGGGAAAAATAACTGCCGCCCAAATGCTGGTACAGGTCAAACGCCACACTGCGGTGCTCCACCTCCTCGGCACCGTGCCAGCGGATCAGGTCCAGCAACACAGGATCGGCACCCAGCTCGTCCCAATGCTTGTTTTCCAGGGCATACATGCCCAGCACACAGGTCAGGTGTTCAATCGTGGCAATCAAACCCAGGCGCGCCAGTAGCCACTGCTTCTCGGCCCATTTGGGCAGGGTTTTGCCAAAAGGCTTGTCGTCCAACATCACATTGAACAGGTATTTCATGACAGCCCGGTTGCGCTCAGGGTTGATGCCCCGCTGGGCCAGGTATTCATCGGTCGCGGTGTTGTGGCCACGGGCATGCATGGCCTCCTGCTTGATGAAACCGCGCACGTCTTCGCGCAGTTTTTCATCGGTGATCATGGGCAGCGCCTTGTTGTACAGGCGGCAAAACCAGAACTCGCCTTCCGGCAAGATCAGGTTGATCTCGTTGATGAAGTAGCTGGTGAAAGGCTCATTGGGCAACCAGTCGATTGGGGTTTCCTTCCAGTCGAACTTGACCGCGCGCTGCTTGAGCTCGATGTCGGTTTTGGAAGCGGGACCCGGCTCGCGATTGCGACCCCGCAGTGCATTGACCACATTGACCACATTGACAATCGCATTCATGACAGGTCTCCCGAGGCGTGCTTGCGGTGCCGCACACCTTACTTGTTTTACAAACATTGGTGACATTGAGTAATGTCACAGTTTGATCATAGCCTGTTCATTCTGCGCCGAAAAGTCCGGGTTTTCGAGGGCTTGTTCTAAATTGTTATGCTGCAAGGCAACATATATTTAACAAACAAGCCCTCTTTGGCCGCTCAGGGGTGGGTTCAATTCGACGCGGTTTTGTCCGCCTCACGCTTGAAACCACCGCCCAGCGCGCGCACCATCAGCAGGGTCGCGCCCTGTTGCTGCTGCCAGGCCGAGGCCCAGCTCAATTGTGCAGCCAACAAATTGCGCTGCGCATCCAGCAGTTCAAGCTGGTTGGCCACGCCGTTGTCCACACGCAATTGCGCCAATCGCACCACTTCGGTCAGTGTTTCGACTTGTTTTTGACGTGCGGTCAGGCGTTCACGCGCTTCGCGTTGGGCCACGATGGCGTCGTAAACCTCCTGGAAGGCGGTGCGAATACTGGCTTCATATTGCAGCACTGCCTGGTTGCGGCGGGCCACGGCCGCATCGCGGGCGTCAAACAATGCACCCGCCTGGAAAATCGGTTGGGTGATTTGCGCCTGGAAGTTCCACACCTTGGCTGGGCCGGTGAAGAGTTTTTCCAATGCGAAGCTTTCACGACCTGCAAACGCGCTAAGGCCAATGGATGGGAAGAAGGCCTTGCGCGCCACCTCCAAATTGGCATCGGCGGCCGCCAATTGCTGTTCTGCGGCCGACAAGTCAGGGCGACGCAGCAGCAATTCCGATGGGGTGTCTTCCGGCAAGATGAACAGCTTCGTGAGCTGCAGGTTTTCAACCTTCAGCGGCTGCAACTCGGGTGGGTTGCCGGCCACGATCACAGCCAATGCATTCATGGCGCGGGACAACTGCTCACGGGTGTCCGGCAACTGGGCCCGCACCGATTGGTACTCCGCTTCGGTTTGTCGCAATTGCAGTTCATTGCTCAAACCCACGTCGTAGCGTTGCTGCGCCAACTTGTATGCGGCTTCACGGCTCTGCAGGGTTTGCTCCAGCACTTTCACTTGCAGGTCGAGCACACGAATTTGGGTGTACAACGAGGCGGCGGTGGCGGCTACACTCAAACGCACGCCCCGCGCGTTGTACCCCTGCTGCATGAAGCTGGCGCGGGTCGCGTCTTCCTGTGCAGAAATCTTTCCCCACAGGTCAAGCTCCCAGGTGGCACCAATGCCCAAGCGGGTGCTTTCAGTGAGGTTGTTGTTCACAAAGGGGCTGTTGGTGGAGCGGCTGGTGCGCGCGCGGTTTTCAGTCACCTGTCCAAAAATGGCCGGGTATTTGGACGACTTTGCCAGGCCCAGCAGCGCACCAGCTTCGTTCAGGCGTTCATTGGCCAAGCGCACATCGGTGTTGTTCTTCAAGGCTTGTTCAACAACCTGGGTCAGCACCGGGTCATTCAAGAGCAGCCACCAGCGCTCCTGGTCCACTTGGTTCATGCCCACACCGGTGGTGCCCTCCGGTTGCTGCACAGCCACTTTGTCGGGCTGTGCCTGCGGCTTGAAGGCGTTCAACAGCGGAATGTTGGAGGCGCAAGCCGACAATGTTGCCGCCACGCCCAGCGCGCCAATCGTTCGTGAAAGGGTTGTTGACTTCATTCGGACCCCCTTGGTTCGATATCAGGTTTCAATCAGTTGTTCTTCTTCGCTGTCGTGGTGGCGACCGCCCTTCTTGCTGCGGTCGATCAGCCGGTAAAACAGCGGCACAAAGAAAATGGCCAGCAAGGTGGCAGCCGTCATGCCGCCCATCACGCCGGTACCCACCGCGGTTCGCGCGCCGGCGCCAGCCCCGTGGGAAAATGCGAGCGGCACCACACCGAGAATGAAGGCCAGCGAGGTCATCAAAATCGGCCGGAAACGCAAACGTGCAGCTTCCAAGGCAGCGTCCATGGCGCTCATGCCTTCCGTACGTTTCAACACGGCGTATTCCACAATCAGAATGGCGTTCTTGGCGGCCAAGCCGAGCAAAGTCACCAAGCCAATCTGGAAATACACGTCGTTGGGCATGCCGCGCAACCACACGGCCAACAGCGCACCAAACAAACCAAACGGCATGGCCAACAGCACCGACAACGGCAGGCTCCATTTTTCGTACTGCGCCGCCAGAATGAGGAACACCATGAGAGCGCCCAGTACCAACGAGAAACTGGACGAACCAGCCGACCGCTTTTCCTGAAACGATGCGCCCGAAAAGTCGTAGGTGAAATCCGCCGGCAGGGTTTCCTTCGCAATGTCTTCCACTGCTTTCAAGGCTTCACCCGAGCTCACACCGGGTGCACCACTGCCCAGCAACTTCACGGCAGGCAGGTTATTAAACCGTTCCAGCGTTTCAGGGCCCTGAGAGTACTCCACTTTGGAGAAAGCGGATATTGGGATCATCTCGCCCTTGTTGGAGCGGACATACAGGTTGCCAATGTCTTCCGGGTTGCTGCGGTATTGCTTGTCCGCCGACATCAGCACCTGCCAGGTGCGCCCAAACTTGTTGAAGTCGTTCACGTAGTAGGTGCCCAGGCTGGCTGCCAAGGTGTCAAACACCTCGTTGACATTCACGCCCATGGCCCGCGCACGTTCGCGATCCACATCCACGTACAACTGCGGGGTACCAGGCCGCCACAGGGTTTGCACACCGGCCAGCCGTGGGTCTTTGTTGGCCTTGGCCAAGAAGGCACCCATGACTTGCGCCAGTTTTTCAGGCCCGCCTTCGCCCTTGTTCTGAATGTAAAACTCAAAACCACCGGCGGTGCCCAAACCGAAAATCGGTGGTGGTGCAAAGGCCAACACCAGGCCTTCTTGTTCACCCGCGGTGCGGCCAAACAGTTCACCCACCAGTTGCTTGGTGTCTTGCGTGCGCTCATCCCAATGGCGTTGGGTGATGAACATGGTTGCGGCGTTGTTCTTGAAGCTGCCGCCCAAAAAGTCAAAGCCTGTAAACGCCACCGAGTACTCATTGGCGGGGTTGGCCTGTGTGGCGTCGAGCACGCGCTTGACCACATTGTCGGTGCGTTGCAGGGTGGCACCATCGGGCAAAAACACGGCGGCAATGTAATAGCCTTGGTCTTCATCAGGCACCAGCGAGCCCGGTGTGGCCTTGAACAAACCCGCAGTCAGCACCAGCATCACGCCAAACAACACAATGCCCAGCACCGGCCGCACACTCAGAAATTTCACGCCGCCCACATAGCGGTTGGTGAGCCGCGCAAAACCGTTGTTGAAGGCATCAAAGAAGCGGTTGGGGCGCTTGTGCTCGGACTTCAAAATGAGCACGCACAATGCAGGGGTGAGCGTGAGCGCCACAATGCCGGAAATGATCACCGCAATCGCAATCGTGATCGCGAACTGCCGGTACAGTTCACCGGTAAGGCCACCCAAAAACGCAATGGGCACAAACACGGCCGACAGCACCAGCACAATGGCAATCACCGGACCAGTCACTTCCTGCATGGCCTTAATGGCAGCGGCGCGGGCCTTCAGCCCTTCCTCATGCATGATGCGCTCGACGTTTTCCAGCACCACAATCGCATCGTCCACCACAATACCGATGGCCAACACCATGCCAAACAAGGTGAGCGTGTTGATGGAGTAGCCCAGCAGATACAAACCAGCAAACGTGCCGATGAGCGACACCGGCACCGCCAGAATCGGGATGAGTGTGGCGCGCCAGTTTTGCAGAAATACAAACACCACGATGAACACCAGGATCATCGCCTCAGCCAGTGTTTTCACCACCTCTCGAATAGACACTTTCACAAAGCGGGTGGTGTCGTAGGGAACGGCGTAGCTCAAGCCCTGCGGGAAGCTTTTGGCAATGTCCTGCAAGGTGGCATTCACATTGTCGGCCACGTCCAGCGCATTGGCGCCGGGCTGCAAGAAAATACCCATCAGCGTCGCGGGCTTGCCGTTGATGCGGCCCATGAAGTCGTAGTCTTTCGAGCCCAATTCAACGCGAGCCACATCTTTCAGGCGCAGGGATGAACCATCCGGATTCACGCGGATCAGGATGTTCTCAAACTCGGCAGGGTCGGCCAGTCGGCCTTTGGTGGTGATGGTGTACACCAACTCCTGATTGCTGGGGTTGGGGTTTTGGCCCACCTTGCCCGCTGCAAACTGGGCGTTTTGCTCATTGATGGCCTGTGCAATGTCGCTGGCGGTGAGCTTTAACTGCGCCATGCGATCGGGCTTGATCCAGATGCGCATGGCATAGTCTTTGGCGCCAAAAATCTGCACGTTGGTGGTACCG
The DNA here is from genome assembly GCF_036405155.1 of Limnobacter sp. GTDB lineage: Bacteria > Pseudomonadota > Gammaproteobacteria > Burkholderiales > Burkholderiaceae_B > Limnobacter. Next base: position 508,367 of record NZ_DASWYD010000007.1, read on the forward strand.
GGAATCCGCTTGATGCGGTCCAGCACGTTCAGCGTCACGTAGTTGGAGGTGTAGAAGTCGTCAAACCGACCGTCGTCGGAATAAAACGCCACCACCTGCAAAAATGCCGATGAACCCTTGTTCACCGTCACACCCTGCCGGCGCACTTCCTGCGGCAAAATGTTTTCCACCTGCTTCACGCGGTTGTTCACGTTGAGGGCGGCCTGGTCAGGGTCGGTGCCAATCTCAAACGTCACCTGAATCTCCACCACACCGCTGGAGGCCGAGGTGGAGCTCATGTACATCATGTTCTCCACACCGTTGATGGCGTTTTCAATGGGGGCTGCCACCGTGTCGGCAATCACCCGGGCCGAGGCACCGGGGTACACCGCACGCACAGTCACCACAGGCGGCGCAATTTCGGGGTATTGGGCAATGGGCAGCCCACGCATGGCGGCCAAACCCGCCAGCACGATAAAAATCGACAGCACAGCCGCAAACACAGGCCGGTCGATGAAGAAACGAGAAAACATGAATCAATTCCTTCCAGACTGTGGCTTATTTGGCTTGCGGTTTGGCTTCGGTCGGTTTTGCATCCGCTGGCTTTTGTTCAGCAGGCTTGCCTTCTGCTGCTTTGGGCTCACCGCTTGAGCCTGCCACCACGGGGTTCACAGGGGTACCGGGTGGCGCTTTCATGAAGCCATCGGTGATCACTTTGTCGCCAGCATTCAAGCCACTTTGAACCACCCACTGGTCGCCACTCCACTGAGCAACCTGCACAGGGCGAGGGGCCACTTTGTTGTCAGGACCAACCGTCATGACAATCTTGCCGCCCATGGGGCTTTCCAGCACAGCGCGCTGGGGCAGCAGCACCGCGTTGGGTTGCACCGCACCGCTCACCCGCACCCGCACAAACTGGCCAGGGCTCAATACTTCCTTGCGGTTGTCAATCACGGCCCGCGCATCCACCGTACCGGTGGAGGGGTTCACCCGAACGTCTTGAAAGCCCAATTTGGCTTTGAACCCGGTGGGCTTGCCATCCTTGCCCAGCACTTCGACCAGCAACACACCATCCTTGATGTTGGCAGTGCCATTGGCCAAGGCCGTGCGCAAGGCTTCCTGGTCTTTTTCGGGAATACCGAAATTGACGTACACCTGGTCAACCTGCGTCACGGTGGTCAACAACTCGGAAGGGCCAGACACCAAGCTGCCTTCGGACTTCAATGACCGGCTCGCAAAGCCCGTCACCGGCGATTCCACGCGGGCATAAGCCAGGTTCAAGCGGGCTTCACGAACGGCTGCGCTGGCCACACCCAAATCGGCTTTGGCCACATCCATGGCGGAACGGGCCGCTTCCAACTCCGATTGGGACACCGCCTTGCTATCGCTCAGCGGTTGCACCCGCTTGTAATCCCGCTCGGCTTGCTCGGCGCGCACACGGGCTGCATTCTCGGTGGCCAGGGCGCGGTTCAGTGCGGTTTGGTAGGGCGCATTGTCCAGGCTGTACAGGGATTGGCCCTGCTTGACGCGACCACCCTCGGTGAACAGGCGCTTTTCGATAATGCCAGCCACCCGGGCGCGAATTTCCACCTCACGGATGCCGCTGATTTGCGCTGGGTATTCATAAGTCAGGCTCAGGTCTTTGGGCTGCACCTCCACCACAGGCACTGGCATGGCTTGACCACCAGGGCCCGCTGCCGGGCCTTGCTGACCGCCTTTGCCGCAGGCGGCCAAGGCCAGCGCCATGGCTGTGACCAACACCCAATGTTTGTTTTTATTCAATGACTTGCTGTGCATGTGAGCCCCGTCGATAGAGAAAGGGAGCAAGGCCTTCTTGTGGACGGCTTGCTCCAAAATTCATGTTGCCTTAATGACCAAGAAGTCAGATAATACATACATACACGAGTGTATGTAAACAATTTTGCAATTTTGCGACGGAAAAGTTGTGGTCAGGAAAACCAAGGAAGAAGCCCAGGAAACACGCCTCCAGATTCTGGATGCAGCAGAGACGGTGTTTTCAGAAAAAGGCGTGTCGCGCACCACCCTGAACGACATTGCCAAGGCGGCCGACCTGACCCGCGGGGCCATCTATTGGCACTTCAAAAACAAGGCTGATCTGCTGGATGCCATGATGCGCCGTGTGACGCTGCCCATGGATGAATTTTTGGCGACAGCCGATGCCGATCCGGAAGTGTCGCCACTGAATTACATTCGCGAACGCACGCTGCATGTGGTGCGCGTGCTGGCGGAAAGCCCCCAAACCCAGCGGGTGTTTGACATCGTGATGCACAAAACCGAACTGGTGGATGACATGCTGCCGATTCGGGACCAGCACCTGGAGGCGCGCCAGGGCTGCATTTCGGAAATTCAGGGCGATATTGAATTGGCCATTCGCAAAGGCGAATTGCCTGCCACCCTGAATGCTTTACAAGCCGCCATCGGGATTCACTCACTGATTGACGGCCTGTTTGCCAACTGGGTGCTGAACCCCAATTTTGATTTGGTGCAGCAGGCCATGTTCGACATTGACAACTACCTGCATGGCTTGAAGCACCGGTGTTGAGCGCATTCGCGGCAAACACGCTCTACCCTGCGTGGAGATGAATTATCATCACCACTCCGATCGTGCTTTCCGCCCAACGCCACCCACAGCATCGACATGCGCCCAACCCCACTCATTCACGGCAAGATGCTGGCACTTTTGGGAATTGGGCTGCTCTCTCTCAGCGCAGGGTCAGCCATCGCGGCAGCCTCCAGCAGTGTGTACCTTGAAGACCTGACGACATCCGAACTTCAATCGCGAATCAAGGCTGGAACCACCACGGCGCTGGTGCCGATTGGCGGGACCGAGCAAAGCGGACCGCACATTGCACTGGGCAAACACAATGTGAGGGTTCATGATCTCGCAGGGAAAATTGCCCAAGCGCTTGGCAACACCGTGGTTGCGCCTGTGATGGCGTATGTTCCAGAAGGATCCATCACACCGCCCAGCGGCCACATGCGTTTGGCGGGCACTTTGTCGATCGACGATTCAACATTTGAAGCCTTGTTGAACGCCAGCGCGAAAAGCCTTTGCCAGCATGGGCTAACCTCGATTGTTTTTCTGGGCGACCATGGCGGATACCAAAAAAACATGGTCAAAGTGGCCGCACAGCTCAATCAGTCCTGGTCCAAACAGCCCGCCAAAGCCTGCCGTGCACATGCTTTAACGGAATATTACGAATCTGTTCAAGCGCCCTATGTCGCCGAGTTAAAACGCCGCGGGTACAGCAACGCCGAGATTGGACTGCATGCCGGGCTGGCCGACACATCCCTGATGCTGGCGGTTGACCCAGGCTTGGTTCGCACCGAGCAGTTGCAGGCCGGGGCCAAGGCTGGTTACGCGGGCGGTGTTCAAGGCGACCCCAGCCGCGCCACGGCGGCGCTGGGGCAAATTGGCATCACACATCAAATCGACGCTTCGGTGGCCGCAATCCGGGCCATCACACAACATTCATCATCCCAACCAAGGTAATTCACCATCATGTCCATTAAAACCCTTGCAGGTGCAGGACTGGCCATCGGCGTTGTTGCCGCTGGCGTCTATATGTTCACACGCCCCCACAGCCCACAAACCGAGACAGTACAAGCAGAGGTCACCTCAACAGCCCAGGCCGCCGTGGCTGCCAAGCCGCGCATTGAGACCTTGGCGGGCATGCCCGAGGTGGTGGACCCACAAAACCTGTACAGCGAAATTGGGCCCGGCCACTTGAACCCTGCATTGAAGAACGACCTGGAGCGGGTGTATGTGCCCAACCTGCGCAGCAACGAGGTTTATGTGATTGACCCCAACACCCTGAAAGTGGTGGACCGGTTCAAGGTGGGCGACAGCCCCCAGCACGTGATTCCCTCCTACGACCTGCGCACCCTGTATGTGGCCAACAATGCCGAGCGCAAAAAGACCGGCAGCCTGACCCCAATTGACCCGCAAACCGGCAAACCCGGCACCGCCATTGATGTGGACGACCCCTACAACATGTACTTCACGCCCGATGGAAAATCCGCCATCGTGGTGGCCGAAGCGCGCCGCCGGCTGGACTTCCGCGACCCACACACCATGGCGATGCAATACTCCGTGGAAGTGCCCGAATGCGGTGGCATCAACCATGCTGAATTTTCCATCGACGGGAAATACGCCCTGTTCACCTGCGAGTTTGGCGGCAGCCTCGCCAAAATCGACATGGTCGAACACAAGGTGTTGGGCTATTTGAAATTGACCATGCCAGCCACACGGTTCCGCGAAGGGGTGGACCCAACCTTGCCCGATGCCACAGAAATTTGCACCGCCAGCAAAGGCATGCCACAAGACATTCGGATTTCACCCGACGGCAAATTGTTTTACGTGGCCGACATGAATGCGGATGGTGTGCATGTGGTCGACGGCGACCAATTCAAGCAAGTGGGCTTTGTGATGGTGGCGCCCGGCACACACGGGCTTTACCCCAGCCGGGACGGCAAACAACTCTACATTGCAAGCCGGGGCACACACCGCATTCACGGCAAACCCAAGGGCAATGGCAGTGTGGGTGTGCTGGACTTTGCGAGCGGCAAAATCGTCACCATGTGGCGCATCCCCGGTGGCGGCAGCCCCGACATGGGCAATGTGAGTGCCGACGGCAAATGGCTGTGGCTGTCTGGCCGTTACGACGATGAGGTGTATCGGTTTGATACCCAATCCGGCGATGTGAAAAAAATCAAGGTGGGCAGCGAACCCCACGGACTGACCGTGTGGCCGCAGCCCGGACGCTACTCACTGGGACACACCGGCAACCTTCGCTGATTAAACCCGCCCCACCACCGGAATGCCCGCGCCGTGAATATCGCGCGCGGCATTCGACAGCAAAAATGAAATGACCTCAGCCAGTGACTGTGGCTGTACCCAGGCATCGGTATCTGCCTCGGGCATGCTGTCGCGGTTGGCGGGGGTATCGATGATGCTGGGCAACACCGCATTCACGCGTATGCCCAACGCCTTGTTTTCTGCCGCCAGGCTTTCAGTCAAACGCAGCACAGCCGACTTGGCCGCCGCATAAGCCGCCATGCCCACACCGCCGTTGGCGGCCGCTGCCGACCCCACATTCACAATCACACCGCTTTGCTGGGCCTGAAATTGCGGCAGTATGGCTTGGCACATGTTCACAGCCGTTTGTACATTGGTGGCAAACAAACTGTTCCAGGTGTCCAGGCTGCCTTCAACCTGTGTTTCCCAGGCAAAGCCACCGGCAATGTTCACCACGGCATCAATCTGCCCAAAATATTCCCAAGCCTGGTTCACCACCTCTTGGGCATGGTCTGGCAGGGTTAAGTCCACGTTACCGATCGACACCGCATCGGTTTCGCCGTCCCAATCGGGCTGGTTCAAATCCACCAGCAACAGTCGATAGCCGGCCTGCCCCAAATGGGTTGCAACGGCTTGTCCCAAAGTACCGGCAGCGCCGGTGATGATGGCCACAGGGTTGTTCAAACGGGTCTCCTCAATAACTGCACACAGTCGGCAAGTGGTTTGGCCTGAATTGTGACACGTCTCATCACCAAGCTGCGCGTTCGCCCCTTCATTGAGCCCCCTCAGAAGGGCCTCCCCATTCCGTGTCTACACCGCTTCGGGCAATGTGCGCTGCCTGGTGGGCCGCCGATGAACTTTCATCAGCAACAATTGCCGGGGGCCGACCATGTGGAGCGGACTGTTTTTTGGATTGATGAGCCTGTTTACACCCGAAGCCGCCCTGCCTGACACACAGGCCTTGCAAGGTGAATTGCAGCAGTTTGCGCAATACTTCCAGATCGATGAACAACGCGTGAAATTTCGCACTAGCACCCTGAAAAACCCGTCACCATTTTTGACCTACGGGGGCAGCAAAGCCTGCGTCGTGCACATCAACCACAGCGATGATGCGAAGCGGGTGTGGTCCCATTTTCTGAACACGGGGTCTGAAGGCGCAGAGCAGGCATTTCTCACCTTCACCAGTGGCCATGAACTGACCCATTGCATCCTGGCGGAGCCGGGTCGACGCGTGGCGGCCCGCCAGGCCTTGGAAAAGCAGTTGGGTGTGGCATTCACCAGCAACACACAGTTTGAGGAAACCCTGGCTGACTTGGTTGGCTTGGCTTACGTGAGCAAGGTATTGCCTGGTCAGGCCGCCGTGGTACTGGAACGGCTCAAGGACATTCGCCAGGACTTTTCCGGCAGCGACCCCGAACACAACAGCAGCAACAGCTTGCGACCCGATTACATCGCCTTCGCTGAACAGTTGCTGGCCAGGCCCGCATCGTCGTCAAGTCTGCAAGTGGCCCAGGCGCAACAGTAAAGCCTGAAACCGGGCGCGGTGTCGGTAACTTTACCTTCCACCATTTGAAGGAAGCCTGGTGTCGCAATTTTGCTTCATACTGTTTCCACAACAAAAGGAGAGAGGGATGGAGCACACATTCACACGCTTGCTGCTGGCCACTTGTGCGGCAGCAGCTTTTGGCCATGCACAGGCGGAAGACACCGGCCTGTTGCTCACCACCAGTTTTGACAGCCTGAAAGGCAAATTCGGCCAGGCCCGCGAAACAAAAGCTCGCTCATTCACTGTAGCCGCCACCTACGTGGGCGACGATTACCGTGCTTCGGTGTATGTGCCCTACATTTCACTGGAGGGCCCCGGTACATTTGTGGGCGGCACAGTGACCGGCAGCACCGGCAATGCCACCCGGAAAGCGAGCGGCGTGGGCGATGTGCTGGTGAGCCTGTCCAAAGACCTGGTGGGTGGCATTTCATCCAAAGGGTATGCACTGGCCGCCACTGGCCTGGTCAAATTGCCCACCGGCAACGAACAGGAAGGCTTGGGCACGGGCAAGACGGACTATGCCATTCAGGCTGACAACACCTACCGCTTTGACAGTGGCGTGGCCATCACCGGCACATTGGGCCGGCAGTTCTATGGGCAAACACCCACGCTGCCCTTGCAAGATGGCAATTACTTCACCTTGGGCACCAGCTTCCCACTCACGAACAGCGTCATTTTCAACTTGAACGCCAGCCGCCGCGACCGTTTGCTGAAAACCTCCGAAGAACGCCGCGAACGCTCGGCCTCCCTGATTTTTGCAGCAGGCAAAACATCGGCATTCCAGTTGGGCTACACCACGGGTAGCACCACCGCCAGCCCGGACAGCGTGTATTCCTTCAGCTACATCGGCCAGATCGACTAAACCGTCCACGGCCACAGCGCCCAGTGTTGCACTGCGTTACACTGGGCGCACTTTACCCTCCACCAGCGAGTGCGCCGTGCCCAAAGACCTCAACCACCTCTTGGCCTCCAATGCGGAATGGGCCACGGCCCAAGTCGACCGCGACCCCGACTTTTTCAAACGCCTGCAAGACCAACAATTTCCGGAGTACTACTGGATAGGCTGCTCCGACAGCCGCGTACCGGCCAACACGATTGTGAACCTGCAACCTGGCGAGGTGTTCGTTCACCGGAACGTGGCCAACCAAGTGTTTCATGGGGACCTCAACGGACAGTCGGCCACCCAGTTTGCAGTGGAAGTGCTGCAGGTGAAGCACATCATCATTTGCGGACACTATGGCTGCTCGGGTGTGCGCATGGCGCTGCGCGGGGACCGCATTGGTCTGGCCGATGCCTGGATTCGCCCCATTCACCAAATTGCCCGTCACAACGGCTTGGCCACCAACAACCCGGCCGACGAACAACGCCGATTCGACCAACTCTGCGAGCTCAATGTGATTGAGCAGGTCAAGCGCATGTGCGAAAGCACCTTGATTGAAGATGCCTGGGACCGTGGGCAGGATTTGACCGTGCACGGCTGGGTGTATAGCCTGAAAGATGGCTTGGTGCGAAACCTGCACATTTCGATTGATGCACAGACCAGCATCGATGAAGCCCATGCAAATTCCGTCGAAGCGCTCAAAAAGCGTTACAGCTGAGCAAATTCTCGACTAGAATGGCTTGAATAATTCAAGCGTTTGTTTGAATTGTTGTTCATTCCAATTTCTAGGAGACAAGACTCATGGCATTTTCTACCCAATCCAAACTGGGCGACCTGCTGGACAACGACGCGACCAAAGCCATTCTGGAAAAGCACATGCCAGGCATTTCCACACACCCCCAGATTGGCATGGGCAAAGGTTTTCCCCTGGCCGTCGTCGCCAACTTCTCGGGTGGCATGATCACCCCTGAAATGCTGGAAAAAGTGGATGCCGACCTGGCCGCACTGGGTTGATTCCAGACGCTGATGGCCGAGACACCATGCTCAGAATCGACTGCGCAGGCTGGGACATCAACGGCGAGTGGGCCCGGCCCATTCGCCGTTCTGTTTTTATTGAAGAACAGGGCATACCCGAAGCAGAAGAATGGGATGACAGCGACGCAGTCAGCCTGCATGCGGTGGCCTGGCTAAACAATGTGGCCATTGGCACAGCGCGATTATTGCCAGAGGGCAAAATTGGTCGCATGGCCGTGTTGCCCCAATACCGAAAACAGGGCGTTGGCGCTGCCCTGTTGAATACATTGATTGGAAAGGCCCGGGAACAGGGCCACTCCAGCGTGCGCCTCAGCGCACAAAGCCATGCTGTTGATTTTTATGCACGGCATGGTTTTGTCGCCAGTGGCGCACCGCATGAGGAAGTGGGCATTGCCCACCAGTGGATGGCATTGAATTTAAAACCTCAAAGGCATTGAACGTGGCAAAAACCAGCAAGGAACAAAAAGGAGATGACGGCCGCCGTGGCGAAATTGTTCGCGCAGCCGCCAAGTTATTCCGCGACAAAGGGTACGATGGCGCCAGCATGCGCGCCATTGCAAACGCAGTGGGCATGCAATGTGGCAGCCCGTTTTACCATTTCGCCAGCAAACAGGACATCCTGGTGGCCGTGGTGGAGGAAGGCCTTCGGCAGGGCCTGGAAAAAACCCGCGCAGTGGTCAATCCCGCACTCAGCGCTGAAGCGCAATTTGCCGCGCTGGTGAAGGTACACCTCAGCATCATTCTGGAACCGGGCAATGACTTCATTCCGGTGATGCTCTACAACTGGCGCTGCCTGGATGCAGTTCACCAACGCCGATTGATTGCAACCAAGGATGAGTACGACGCCATTTGGCAATCGGCCGTTAACCGCTTGAGCGAGGCTGGCCACCTGGGTGCCGACACCAAGTTTGCACGCTTGATGGTGCTGGGTGCCATGAACTTCATGGTGACCTGGTTCAAACCGCGCAAGGGTGAAAACCTTGATACGCTGACTCAAAAAGTGGTGGAGTTTTTTCTGTCCGCATAAGTCAATGCCCATGAAAAAACCCGGCACGCAGGCCGGGCTTTCTCATGACGATGTGCATATCAGCGCAGCAAGCCAACCAGCGATGTGGGGCGGGATGCCACCACGTTTTGAATCACACTGGAGGTGACCGCAGTCAGCGCGCTCAACTGGCCAGCGCTCATCAGGCTGGCTGTGGTGCTGAGGTTACCAGCGGCGTTCAGGTTGGCCAATCCAGCCACATCCACCGAACCACTGCCCGCAGCATTCGCGGCCAGGTTCATGCCACCCATTTGGTCGGCCAGGCCTTGTGCGGCGCCCAACACTTTGTTGGTCACGCTTTCAACCATCGCGCCACCGGCTTGATAGGCCTGGTCCAGCTTACCGGCTACAGCATTCATGCCATCGCTGCTCAGCTCAAGGCTGGCGGTCAGGTTGGCTGCTGCCGATGCGGAAGCCTGTTTGGCAGAGCCTTGACCGGCATCAGAAGCCTGCTTGGTACCCTGCTCGGTTTTGGCAGAGTCGGGTGTGCTGGGCGAATCCGTTTTGGCGGGTGTTGAATCAGCAGTGGGTGCAGGTGCTGGCTTGGCTTCTGGAGCGGGTGCAGGCTTCGATTCAGTGGTTGGAGCAGGTGCTGGCTTTGCAGCAGGTGCAGGTGCGGGTTGCGCAGCGGGTGCTGCTGGCGTGCGAACAAAGCTGACTTTGAATTCTGCATTGCCGGAGCCTTGCGCGGCTGCCTGCTGGCCCTGTGCATAGGCGTTGGCAAATGCACTGCCCCAGCCCATCAGGCTGGCTTCAGCAGCATAAGAAACAGTGGGCAGGGCGAAAGCAGAAATGGCTGCAACCAAAGCAATTTTCTTGAATGTCATGATGTGATCTCCGTTGAGTGGTGGTTCAGGCCTTTTGCTGGGCCCTACAGTCGCTTCAACGGAATCACTGTGTAGGAAAAAGATAACTAAGCTGAGGGGGCGCACATCCGGGGCTCTCCCCCCAACTGCGGGAGGACGCCGCCGTTCAATTCATTTACCCAACATTCATTGTATGGGCATGGTGAGGACCACCTGCGCCATGGCCTTACCCAGCGGATCATTTCGCATGGAAGCCATGCCACCACCGTCCAATGCACTTTCTATAACGAGGTTAATCGCACAAACCTGAGGGCACTCATAGAGGTGAACAGGCCCACCCACCCAGTGCGCCAGGTAGGCTTGCACCTTGTCAGGCCTGGCCACCTGTTTCAACAATGCATACCACTCAGGCTTGCGTGCCACCAAACCCACATTGCTGGTATTGCCTTTGTCGCCACTGCGACCATGTGCAATCTCCATCAAAGGCTTCCCCAACAAGTCAGTCGGGATATCAACCTCGTACTCATTTGAGCTCACCACATGAGCCCAAGACTCCGACGCAACCGCCAATGGATGATCCGGCTCTTGATAATCCAGCAAAGTGTCACCCACAGTGACTTTGGGTGACTGCAACTGCTTGGGCACAAAGGTGCTGAACAATTTCACCAAGGGCACCACATTGGGTCGCCCCATGCCGAAGTTGCCACTGGTCCCCGGTGCGTAGCTGGTGCCTGCTGGAGCCACCTCGCGTGAAAAAATCGACAAGGCTTTTTTGTCCATGTGGGTTACCGCCACTCGCAGCACGGCTTCATGACCCGCTGGTGAACGACCATGTGGGCCCAGGTCCGTCTCGGTGCCCAACACCTCGATGTGGGCTCGGGTGTAGTCAGCCAAACCCTGGCGCTTGAACATGGTACGTGTGCGTTCCAAAATGGCCTCGCCGGTGCGCTGCGCTTTGGCTGCAGCCTCAAAACCCGAGACGGACAATAAACCAATGCAACGAAAGCCCTCGGGATACGTTGCGCACACTTTGTAAAGGCCGCTGGGCGCAAGGCCTTTGGCACCTGCAATTCGCACCCGGTTTTCGCCAGTTTGCGTCATGTGGACGGTGGTGAAGTCACACACCACATCGGGTAAGGCGTAGCGGGCCGGGTCGTGAATTTCATACAGCATTTGCTCGGTGGCCACCGCCACATTCACCAGTCCACCCGTGTTGTCGGGTTTGCTCAATTCAAAGCTGCCATCGGCCTGTACCTCCACAATGGGGTAACCAATGTTGGCCCAATCGGGCACCTGCTGCCAATCGGTGAACAAACCGCCTGTGGCCTGCGCGCCGCACTCAACCATGTGCCCCGCAAGGCTGCCCTGCGCCAGTTGATCCAGATCGTGCGGCGTCCAGTCAAACTCATGCACCAGTGCACCCAGCACCATGGCACTGTCCACAACACGGCCAGTGATCACGATGTCGGCACCGCCCTGCAATGCCGCTGCAATCGGGAAAGCACCCAAGTAAGCGTTGGCAGTCAGAAAAAACGGTGGGGCGGCTTTGCCCGTGTGCTGGTCACGCAGGTCCGCGCCATCGTTGCGCAACGTTGCCAATGTGGCGGTGGCATCGTCTCCACTCACCACGCCTATCGTGACCTCGCATCCCGCGTCGCTCAGTGCCTGTTTTAGTGCACTGGCACAGGCCTGCGGGTTCAACCCGCCCGCATTGGCGATGATTCGAATTCCCCGCGCCTTGGCCACTGGCAGCGCCTTTTTCATCAGGTCGACAAAGTCCAGCGCATACCCGTGCTCAGGGTTTTTCATGCGCATGCCGGCCATGATGGCCAAGGTCAGTTCCGCCAAATAGTCGTAGGTGATGTACTGAATGCCAGGCACCTGCAACAACTGCTCGGTGCCCAGGCTGCTGTCACCCCAAAAGCCGCAGGCGCCGCCAATCTTGATGGTTCGGGTCATGTTGATTCCGAAAAAGAGCAAACAATGAAATCGGGAAGTTGTATCCTCAGAAAGGCATCCCCGTTGAATCGTGGTTAGAATAACAATCAAACGTTCGTTTGAATAGTTGTTTGCTGTTTCCTCAAACGATATTCGCGCTCCATCCATCCACCAAGCATCCACTGAGGCCACTGTGAATCAATTCCAATCTGTATTCAAACCCGGGCTATTTGACGGACAAACCATTCTCGTCACCGGTGCTGGGTCTGGCATTGGTCGCTGTACCGCCCATGAGCTGGCGAGCTTGGGTGCCAACCTGGCGCTGGTGGGCCGCAAAATTGAAAAACTGGAAACAGTGAAAGCTGAAATTGCCCAGACCTGCAGCGTCAAGGTCAGTATTCACAGTTGCGATATTCGCGAAGAAGATCGCGTCAAAGAGACAGTGGCCGCGGTGCTGGCCGAGCACGGCAAAATCAACCACCTCATCAACAACGCTGGCGGACAATTTCCATCCCCCCTGAACATGATCAGTGGCAAAGGCTGGGAAACCGTGGTGCGCAACAACCTCACCGGCGGTTTTTACATGGCCCGGGAAGTGTTCAACCAGTACATGATGCTGCACTTGGGCGAATGTGACCTTTCTATCACCAACATCATCGCCGACATGTGGAATGGCATGCCCGGCATGGGGCACTCGGGTGCAGCCCGCGCCGGCATGCTGAATTTTTCTGAAACAGCCTCCAATGAATGGGCACCGGTGCGGATCAATGCCGTTGCGCCAGGCTTCATCGCTTCCAGCGGGATGGACACCTACCCGGAACCCATGAAACAGACCATCATGCAACTGGACAAAACCATCCCGCTGCAACGCTTGGGTCTGGAGGATGAAGTGTCATCTGTGCTCACATTTTTGTGCAGCCCGGCGGCGGCTTTCATCTCGGGCACGTGTATTCGTGTGGACGGTGCAGCCCCCAACGCACGCCGCATTTGGCAGGTGGGCACCGGCAAGCCCAACCCGCCGTTTCAAAGTTTTCACCTGGGCGGCATTCCTGAGGTTATTCAGAGAAGGGATGCTGCCCGACAGAACAAACCCTGAGTGGATTTCTAGCCGAAGCCCACACATCACAAGCCCTGAACACAGTCCGAATGAATTGACTTTCCATCGGACTGCATTGAAAATCAAACAAACGTTTGATTTTTTGGAAATCCCTCATGCCGACTCTTGAATCCAGCATTTCAGCCAGCTCGGCTGCTTTTCAGGCCAATGCGAACAACATGCAAGCCGCCATTGCCGAGCTGCGCGCACTGGAGCAACGCACCCGTGACGCCTCGGCCAAAGCCGGGCCTGCCTTTGCAAAACGCGGCCAGCTGTTGCCGCGCGACCGGGTTGCCTTGCTGCTGGATGCAGGCTCGCCTTTCTTGGAATTGAGCACCCTGGCGGGCTACATGCAAGATGGCCAAAAGGCTGACAAGAGTATTCCCGGCGGCGGCATCATCGCAGGGCTGGGCTTTGTCGCCCAAACCCTGTGCATGGTGGTCGCCAGCGATTCCGGCATTGAAGCCGGTGCCCTGCAAGCCATGGGCATTGAAAAAATGCAACGCGCGCAGGACATCGCTTTGGAAAACAAGCTGCCCTTCATTAACCTCGGTGAGTCTGCTGGTGCAAACCTGCTCAAGTACAAGGTCGAACATTTTGTATTGGGTGGGGGTAATTTTTACCGCCTGGCCAAGTTGAGTGCCGCAGGCCTGCCGGTCATCAATGTGCTGCACGGCTCATCCACAGCAGGCGGGGCCTACATTCCCGGATTAAGCGACGTGGTGATCATGGTTCGTGAGCGGGCCCGGGCATTTCTGGCTGGCCCGCCCTTGCTCAAGGCCGCCACGGGTGAAGTTGCCACCGATGAAGAACTGGGTGGTGCCGACATGCACTGCTCGGTGTCGGGCTTGGGCGAGCACATCGCTGAAGACGACCGCCATGCCATCGCCATTGCACGCGAAGTCATGGAAAAACTGGACTGGAACGCCAGCAACCGCGCTGCCATTCCCACCTTGGATGCGAACGCACCACCACCGCGATTTCCCAGTGAAGAATTGCTGGGTGTGATGCCCGCCGACATCAAAACACCGGTGGACATGCGGGAAGTGATCGCCCGCATTGTGGACGACTCCGATTTTCTGGAATTCAAAGCCAACTACGGCAGTGCCACCCTGTGCGGCCACGCCAAAATCATGGGTCTGTCGATCGGCATCATTTCCAACCTGGGTCCCATCGACACCGCTGGTGCCACCAAAGCCACCCACTTCATTCAAAGTTGCTGCCAAACCCGCACCCCCATCGTGTATTTGCAAAACACCACGGGCTACATGGTGGGCAAAGACGCTGAACAGGGGGGCATCATCAAGCACGGGTCCAAAATGATCCAGGCTGTGAGCAATGCCACAGTGCCGCAGATTACGCTGCTGTGTGGTGCCAGTTTTGGTGCGGGCAATTACGGCATGTGTGGACGGGCTTTTGGTCCACGCTTTGTGTTTGCCTGGCCCAACAGCAAAACAGCGGTCATGGGGGCCGAGCAAGCGGCAGGAACCATGGCCACGGTGATGCAGGCCAGCGCAGCGCGCAAAGGCATGGAAGTGCCCGAGTTCATGCTGGACAACATGAAAAAACAAATCGTGGACACCTTTGAATCACAAACCAGTGCGTTCTACACCAGCGGCCTGCTGCTGGACGATGGGGTGATTGACCCCCGGGATACACGGCAAGTATTGGCTTTGGCGCTGCTAGCCTGCCTGCAACAAGAGCGCAGCGTGCAGACCATGCAATTTGGTGTGGCGCGCATGTAAAAGAAGTCGCCACACAGCAAAAAGGCACCCCGCTTGGGGTGCCTTCTCGCATCGCAGCGGGGGTCGGAGCCCCGCACGACTTACATCAATCAGACTGGCAGACCACCCGTTGGCAACTGGCTGGTCAATGCATCCAGCGGATTTGCATCCGTGGAAATAGGCAGGCTGGACGGGTTCAACAGCGAGGTTACATCGTCCAGCGGCGTGCCGGTGCTGGGGAAGCTTGGCAAACCACCCGCGCCACCACCCAAGGCATCGGCAACCGGGCCCAACACAGCATCCAACGGTGTTCCTGTGGGGCCATCGGTAGCGCCGCCAGTTGGCAGGGAAGGCAAGCTGGAGGGGTCCAGCAGGGCAGTCACCTGGTCCAATGGGGTGCCAGTTTCGGGGAAGCTGGGCAGACCACCTGCACCGCCACCACTGGGCAGCGAAGGCAAGCTGGACGGGTCCAACAAGGCTGTTACCTGGTCCAGTGGAGTGCCTGTGCTTGGGAACTCGGGCAAGCCACCTGCGCCACCAGTGGGCAGTGATGGCAAGCTGGATGGGTCCAGCAACGCTGTGATTTGGTCCAGCGGTGTGCCTGTGCTTGGAAACTCGGGCAAACCGCCTGCACCACCACCCAATGCTGCGGGGTCCAACAATGCGGTGATCTGGTCCAGTGGCGTGCCGGTTTCTGGGAAGCTGGGCAAACCACCAGCACCACCGCCCACACCGCCATTCAATGCGTCTGTCAGGGGACCAGTCACTGGCTCCAATGCCGCGAACAACTGGTCAATACCGCCGCCCACTGGCTCGGATACCATGGGCAGGGCGTCCGTCAGCGAGCCCAAACCGTCAAACAGCGGTGCAGCGCCATCCGCCAGAGACATCAAGCCATCCTGCAGGGGTCCCAGCGCAGGGTCCAGTGCGCCAACCAGTGAGCCCAGACCATCGCCCAGTGAGGGAGTAATCATTTCCAAGCCACCACCCAGCTGCTGGGCAATCACACTCAGATTCACAGGCAAATCGGGCAGACCTGCTGCCGCAGCAGCAACCATGCCAGAGCCGCTACCGGTCAGCGCATCGGTCAAAGGGGACAGCGCATTGCTCAATGCATCGGTAATAGGCGACACATTTTGGTCCACGGCAGTGGTTGCAGGGGCCAAACCAGCCAGCGCATCTGTGCCCACGGTGTTGACAGGTGTCAGAACAGGCGACAGCGCATCGGTGACAGGGGCCAGTTCAGTGGTCACAGGTTCCAGGGCATTTGTCACTGGGGCCAGCGCTTGCACAGTGGATTCAGCAGGCGTGGCAACGGGATCCAGCACGCCGGTGTACACGCCGGTTACAGTGGGATTCAGAGGGCCGGTGGTGCTCGCCACAGTTTGAACGGGGTCAGGCACACCGACGGAGTTTCCACCATTGCCACCTGTAGAGCCACCGTCACCGTTGTCGTTGTTGCCAGCGATCACGAAGGCAGCGCCTGCGGCGGCGGCCAAGGGGCCAGCCAAACCACCGGCCAACATGCTGGCGCCAAACAGGCCCATCATGCCGCCTGTACCAGCCACAGCCACCACGGGGTTGTTGGTCTCGTCGGAGGTCACTTCAAAGTCACCCTCGGCAACTTCCAACTGGGCACCGGCATCGGTGTCTTTCAATGTGGCCTTGGAATTGGCCTGCAAAATGCCTTCCGTGGCATTTTTGCCTTCGGCAGCAGGAAATTCGATGTAAGCAGAACCCTCTGCTCCAGTGGTAATGGTGTCGCCTGCGGCGATGATATCGCCTTCTTTCAGTGCAACTTGTTCGCCATCGGCGCGGGTGACAGTCACCTCGCCCAGCACGCTTTTGATAATTCCAGTGATGTTAGCCACAGTACATTCTCCGACAATGGTGTGTGATTGCACGGCGAAAATCGCCGCGTTGTATGAGTTTTACTGAAACATGCGGTAAAACAGATGCGACTTTTACCTACAATTTAACTATTGTTCACATTTATTGCAGGGAAAATTCAAGTGAGCAAATCCAGTGTTGTGCCGTCGATGTTTGCAGTGCGCACGCCATGCTTCGACGTGACATTACCATGCGCAAAGTGTACCTCTTTCGAGGGATCAATGTGGGCAAATTGACGCAATCACATCCCCAATCACCACGCCAGCTGTCGAATGGCCAACTCCTTCATGATTTCTTCCGCGCCACCGCCAATGCACATCACCTTCACCTCCCGGTAAATCCGCTCAATGGCACAACCCCGCATAAAGCCCATGCCCCCCAAAATCTGCACCGCCTCGTTGGCGCAATGCTGCAGGGTTTGGGTGGCCTGGTTTTTCAACAAGCAAATGTCCGCCACCAAGGTTTGGTCAATATCGCCTCGGTCAATCCGGGCAATGGTTTCATCAAACCAAGCTTCTGTGGCGCGTATTTTCATGCGCATGTCGGTGAGCTTGTGCGCAATCACTTGGTGGTCAATCAGGCGTCGGCCAAATGTCTCCCGGTTTTGTGCCCAGTCCAAAGCATCCCTTAAACACACCTTGGCGAAACCCACACAAGCACCGGCCAGCATCAGCCGCTCTGTGTTGAAGTTCTCCATCACAATGCGAAAGCCCTTGTTTTCCTGCCCCACCAAATTGCTTGCGGGCACCTGCACACGGTCAAAATGAATGGCAGCCGTGTCGCTCATCCACCAACCGGTTTTTTTCAGGGGTGTGCGGCTTAATCCTTTGGCATCACCGGGCACCATCAAGACCGATATGCCCTTGGCACCCGCTTCACCTGTGCGCACCGCGACCGTCAGCCAATCGGCTCGCACACCACTGGTGATGAATACTTTCTCACCGGTGATCTCATAGTGTGGTTCGCCGTTGACCATCACCAAAGCAGCCCGGGTTTTGAGGTTGGCCACGTCCGACCCACCCGATGGCTCGGTGATCGCCAAAGCGCTGATGGCCTCACCTTTCAGAACCGCCGGCGCAATCTTGGATACCAAAGCAGCCGAGCCGTGGTTGATCAGCGGCGGCAAACCAATGTTGTGGGAAAACAAACCCGCCAACAGCCCACCCGAGCCCGCATCACAAATCAGGTTGGACAAGCGCAAGCGATCGGCCAATGTGCACTCAAAGCCACCATGCTCTTCCGGATACCCAAGGCCCAACAAGCCCAAGGCGCCCGCCTCACGATACAAGTCACGTGGAAACTCACCCGCCTCATCCCAATCGTTGATGTTGGGGCGAATCCGCTCATTCACAAACCGTTCAACACTGCGAAAAAAGTCATCCATTGCTGTCTCCAAAATCATTCAGGCTCATCGAGTGAGCCTGAACGGGTGTTTTACTGCAGCGTTGTTTTATTGAAGCGGCTTTAACTGGACCAGTGTTTGATTCAAGCCCATTTGCGCACCCACCTGCACCAGCACTTGCTCGACCACAGCCGGGGCTTTGGCGGCAATGCGATGCTCCATCTTCATGGCTTCCAGGCAAACCAGCACCTGGCCCGCCTCCACCATTTGTCCTGGCTCCACCAGCACCTGGGTAATTTTTCCGTTCATGGGGCTTTTCACCAAAGGCTGGAACACGCCATCGCCTGCACTGGCGGTGCTCACCAGGGTTTTGTCCTGCACACACAACGCTTGTGGATTCAAATGCTGCTTCACCCACAGTGTCTGTCCATGCTGCAACAACAGGAAACGGCCAAAATGCCCTTGCACCGAGCATTGCACCTCAACGCCTTGGGTGTTAGCAATGGCCAACCAATCGTGAACATGCAGGGGCTCTGCCTCAGTCAATCCGAGCAGCTCAAACCCAGCGCCATCCACCTGCGGAGCAACCCGCACATGCATTGCTTTTCCTTGGGCCTCCAGCCGCAGCGGCCGAACCAAGGCACGCGTGCTGGAAAAACCAGTCATGCTCGCGGGCCAATTCGGTTTAACACTGTTGTGCTGCGCCAGATACACGGCCGCCACTGCCTTTTCGGCCAACAAGCCCTGCGGGCTCAACAAAGTGTCGGCGTTATCCGCCAAAAAGCCAGTGCCAAATTCACCCGACTGAAACACCGGGTGACTGCAAATGCGTTGCAAGTACAACGCATTGTGTTCAAAACCGACCAGCACGGTGCGGTTCAATGCGTCGGCCAGCCGTTCACAGGCCTCCAGACGGTTGGGGGCATGCACAATCACCTTGGCCAACAGGCTGTCGTACCAGGGGCTTACCTCACCACCCACCACCACCGCATGGTCGGTTCGGGCATATTCATTCGGTTGCCAAGCCAGTACCGGGCCAGTTTGCGGCATGAAATCCCGAGCGGGGTCCTCGGCACACAGGCGGCCCTGAATGGCATGGCCGGTGAATGCGACATCGCTTTGATCAATGGTGAGGGGCTCACCCGCTGCAATGCGCAACTGCCACTGCACAATGTCCAGTCCAGTGATGGCCTCAGTGACACCATGCTCCACCTGCAACCGGGTGTTCATCTCAATGAAGTAAAACGCACCCGTTGCATCCAGCAAAAACTCCACCGTGCCCGCACCCACGTACTGCGTGGCTTTCACGAGCTTTAATGCGGCCTCACCCATGCGGGCGCGCAATTCGCCATTCACGGCCGGGCTGGGTGCTTCTTCGACAATTTTTTGATGCCGGCGCTGCACCGAGCAATCCCGTTCACCCAAATGAACGGCATGGCCGTGTGTATCCGCCAACACCTGGATTTCAATGTGCCGAGGGTTGAGAATGGCCTTCTCCAACATCACCCGGTCGTCGTTGAAGGCATTCTTGGCTTCCAACTGGGCGGAATGCAATTGCGATGCAAATTCACCCGCATTCAACACCAAGCGCATGCCACGCCCACCCCCACCAGCCAGTGCCTTGATCATCACCGGGTAACCGATGCGCTCTGCCGCCTGCATCAGTTCCTCTACAGAGGCAGCAGGGTCGCTAAACCCGGGAATGCATGGCAGGCCAGCTGCTTGCGCAATCTGCTTGGCACGGGCTTTGTCGGCCATGTCGGCAATCGCCTGCGCGGTGGGGCCTACCAGTGTGATGCCAGCCTCAGCACAGGCTGTGGCCAGCAAGGGGTTTTCCGACACAAAGCCATAGCCCGGGTGTATGGCATCTGCCCCACACGCTTTGGCCACCTCGATCAGCTTGTCAATGCGCAGGTAGGAATCCAGCGACGGGGCGGGGCCGATGCAATAAGCCTCATCCGCCTCTTGCACATGCATTGCCTTGGAGTCAGCCTCGGAATACACCGCCACTGTGGCAATGCCCAAGGGTCGGGCCGCACGCAATATGCGACGCGCAATTTCATTGCGGTTGGCAACCAGCAGTTTGCGGATTTTAGGCATTCTTTTTCTTGCCTGGCAAAATGCCCATGAATTTGCAGATAATGCCCAGCATCACCTCGTCTGCACCGCCACCAATCGAAATCAAGCGACCATCACGGTACAACTGTGAGGCTGGGTTTTCCCAGGTAAAGCCCATGCCGCCCCAAAACTGCAGGCACTTGTCGGCCACTTCCCGCACCAGACGGCCGCTCTTCAGCTTGCACATGCTGGCCAGTTCGGTAACCTCGCCACCCGCCACGTATTCCTCCGTGGCTTGCCACACCAAGGCCCGCAGCGCCTCAATCTCGGTTTTCAACTCAGCCAGCGTGAAATGCACCACCTGCTGGTCCAGCACGGTGCTACCAAACAACTGGCGCTGGCGCGTGTAATTAATCGTCTCATTGAGCACATGCATCATGCCCTCAATGCTGTTGGCCGCACCCCACAGGCGCTCCTCCTGGAACTGGATCATCTGGTACATAAACCCAGCCCCTTCCATGCCAATCAAATTGCGCTGCGGCACTCGCACATTGTCGAAATGGATCAACCCGGTGTCCGATGCCCACATGCCAATCTTGTGGATCTTCTTTTCAACCGTGATGCCCGGGGTCTTCATCGGCACAATGATCAAGCTCTTGTTCTGGTGCGGCTTGCCGTCACTGGTGTTGGCCAGCAAGCACATCCAGTCGGCCTGCAAACTGTTGGTGATCCACATCTTGCTGCCGTTGATGATGTAGTCACCACCATCTTTACGGGCCGTGGTTTTTACACCGGCCACATCCGACCCCGCACCCGGTTCAGACACCCCCACACACGCCACCATGTCACCTGAAATGGCTGGCGCCAAAAACTCTTTGCGCAATTCATCTGAGCCAAACTTGGCCAACGCAGGTGTGGCCATATCGGTTTGTACGCCAATGGCCATGGGCACACCACCACAATGAATTTTCCCCAGGGCTTGGGCCGCCACCACCGAATAGCTGTAGTCCAGACCGGCGCCGCCATACTCCTCCGGCTTGGTGAGGCCCAACAGGCCCAGGTCACCCATTTTTTTAAACACGTCATGGGCTGGAAACATCTGCTCACGCTCCCAGGTCGGGACGTGCGGATTGATCTCGTTCTCAACGAAGCGCTCAATGGTGCGCTGCAGTTCTTTGTGTTCCTGGGTGAGTCTCACGGTGTCTCCGAATGTACAAATCAAACGTTTGTTTGATTTTGTGGTCCAATAAACAAACTGTCAAGCCAATTCACCCATAAAAAAACCCCTGCAAGCAGGGGTTCCGAGCACACCAAACGAAGTTTGTTAGGCCATTTTCCAATTGTTCAGTTCATACAATTCGAACTGCAGCCAACTCTCGTAGGTTAACTCCAACTTACTGGACTTGGTATAGGTCATGTAGTTGTCGAAAATTGTCATTGATTGGTCAATGAATGCGCCCACGGTCATGCCCTCAGGCATTTGAACATACCCCTGCTCAATGGCGACAACCAACAGGGCCTGGTATTGCTCTCTATCAATCGGCCCCTTGCCAACAATGGTCGTAACCCACTGCCAAAACAATTTCGGATTGTTGCTCGGGTTGGCTTGATCCGGCACAAACGGATGCTTCTTGGCAGCATCGCTATATTTCGAATGGTATTTGGCGCTGATGTACTTTTCCGGGACTGTCACACCACCGGATGGCGTCTCCTTCCCTGATTTACCAGACTTCTTGCCCGGATCGGCTGGTTTTAGCCCGGACAACACACTCTCATAATTCGACCTCTTGTCTGCATCTGGTTCCAGGACGTCCAGTTTATCCAGCAAACTGAGGATCATTCCACTGTTGGTATTGCCTATCAGACGCTGATTGAAATCTTTGCGGCCATTGTCATCCAAACCAGCCACCCAATCCAGAAATTTGGTGATGTGACTGATCGCCTTTTGTTGCCAAGGCTCCAACGGGCTCTTGAGTTTTTTGTCCTCCCCAACCAAGCTGTTGAGGATTGAGTCCAGCAAATTACTGGTCACCAAGCCGGTTTTCAAAAGCCCCTCAAATGCACTGCCATCTCCAACCACCAGCAGGTACTTCATTTCATCCTCGGTGATGACACCATCGGCCAAAACATTCTGAAGTGCCACATATTCCGGACTGCCAGGAGTCAAACCTGAATGAGTGAGCGCAGCGTCAATATTTTTTGTGTCAAATTTGGCAACATGCTCACCGTCGTAGAGTCCGACAGGTCGTAGACTCATCAGCTTGAGCAAACCCTCACCCACCATACCATTTTGATTGGTCTTGCGATCGGCCGCGAAGTCAGTCAAGGGTTTCAGCAATTCTGAGGTGGTGTCATTGTTGTTGAAATGTAAAAGTGTCTGATTGAAAACCTTCAACGCGGCGGGATCCAGCCCCTTGATGTGCACCATCGCCAAATCGAGGGCATTGCCCACCGCGGCGGAATCAGCATTGGCTGCGTCTTTCGCAATCGATGTCAGAACCGTCAACTGCTGGCTGGTGACCGCACCGCTCCCAATAATTCGAGCAAACGACTCAGGATCCACCTTGGCCAGCCAAATCAACTCATCGGTGGTGATCGTATTGTCCGCCAGTACTCGCTCCAAATATGCCGATGGATGCTCGCCCCTGATTCGGGTCATCAAAGCAGCGTCATCTGCGTTGGCTGGATCGAGAATGACTTGGTTACCAGCCTCTGTATGCGCCGCTGGTATCGAATAAGCCCCGGCAGCTGCAAGCTTCACCTTCGTCCTGAAATCATTCATCATGGCTGGGTGGTCAGCTGGGGTTCCACCCATACAGGCATTCATCCAGTCCCCAATGTAATACCCCAGAAGATCCATCAAGGACGATGTTGAAACCACATTCAGCATGGCATCAACATTTGCTTTCGTGGCTGGGTCTTTGGCCATCGCCGAATACCAGGTTTCAAACGCGCCGGGTGTATGGGTTAACGCCTGAACAAACAGGACGAACGAAGCCTTCACCTTGTCAGACCCAGGCATGTCTGCCACACACATACCCATCAAAAACTGGATTTGCTCTGGGCTTAACTTGCCACTCAACATCAGCCGGGTTAGTGCGGCCGGGCTTTGTTTGGCAATTTCAACCAGCTCCCCAGTGGACAGCGCACCATCAGCCAAATAGGGGCGAATAATGTCATCCGAGGTCGCAGGATTGTACCCCCCAACGTTCAACAATTCCTTGCCGCCGATCAGTCCCGGATCCTTATCCAGTGGGATGAAGCCGTTGTTCCACATACCACGGAGCCTTGCACCGTTTGCATCATCGTCGTCATTTTCATAATCGGAACCGATACCCAACTCCTGCTGCACCCGAGAGCGTGTCTGTCTGGAATTGTCGTCGGAACCGGCGATATTCCGCTTGGCCAGCCATGCCAAATAAAGGCTGTTATTTGGCCCACCATTCACATAGCTGTCAGCGTTCTCACTGAAGTACATCAATCCATCGGCATTACCAGCATTCCTGTATTTGGTCCACAGAGCGATCGATTGGGCCTCGCGCCACTCAGGCCGACTGAACTGGTCCATGAACGAAAACATCGCCACCCCAATTTCTGAATCGGGATTTTCAACGGCAGTCTGAATCAGATAACGCATTTGGTCTGAATTGATCAAGCCGTTGTTCAGCAAGAAGCTGAGCTCGGCTGAACTTAAGGACGCCAGTTCCTCGTTTGTGATCTTGCCATCGGCCAACACGCTCTGGATGCTTGCTGCATCAGCACTCGCAGGAACCGTCGCTGGGTCGACCTGAAAAGACTGCAACCATTTGTCCCAGGTGATTTGGGCGGGATCAAAGAAAATCTCGGTGGGGCCGTACGTTTTGTCTGAAACAATGGGCATTCGGTGTCTCCTTTACAGAACAGGGATACTTCGCCAGTCAACGATTCCGAGTTCGGTGGTATTAACGGACAAAGGACTTCATTTGGTTTGTAGTTCGCACCAGCGCACTAGTTCCAAACGAGCCAAAAATTGGGCTGTCCAGCTGAAAAAAGAACTATTCCGAATAATCAAACACTCAGATAGGTAGTTAGCCCTGAATAATCCATCCGGGCGCTAACGTGACATTCAACATCGCAAGGAGATTCAATATGACATGTGGTTCCACAAGCCCCTGCGGATCAGGTTTTAGCCTCCAGCAAGATGCATTTAACAACATCGCCGGCTGCAACAAACAGATCGACAACACGGAAGAATCCAAAGCACTGGAAGAGATGCTGAGAAAGGCTGGATTCTCTGAGGATCAGATCAAAGACATCATGAATGAGGTGAACAACCGCATCAAAAACAACCAGCCTGTTGATGAGGCTGCATTGGCTGACATTATTGGCCATCGTTCACCGAAGGCGGCTTGACCACACCTACCATGAGTATCACCATTGGCCCCACGTCGCATTCGCTGAGTACTCGTGACAGCTATCAGCATGTTCACCAGGCTGGGCGAAGCGTCAACGTGCAACGCATCGCATTGAAAGCGATGCAGGCCAAGCCCACGGCCAATAATGCAACGGCACATAGTCTAGCCATGGCGCAGTCTGCAGCATCTCAAGCTCAGCGACTGAGGACCCAGGGCACCATGCCGCATCATTTTGCAGCGTTGCTGTCAGGTCGCACTGCGAAAGAACTTGAGGACATGCATCAGCGCCTGACCGGGCGACACAGAGCTGCATTAATCGATGCCAAGCGCCGTTTGGTCTATCGGGTGTTTGAAGCAGAAGGTTCTGGCCAGCAATTTGACGAGGACCAACGCAACGAAGATGATGCGCTTGAAAAGCTACTGGCCGGCTATCTCATGCTGCAAGAGGGACATCTCAACCAAACACAAAGGGAACGTGTACTGGCCACCCTGAACAACGAGTTCAATTTGATTCGCTTGTACCACAGTGAGGGAATTCATAGCCGGCTCGTTGCTTATGACAAAGGGCTGGAATTCGAAGCTGCCACAAAAGTACCGGTTCAGCGCTTCGCCAATCTTTATCGCCAAGCTTACTTTGGCGAAACTGAACTGGTCGGTTTGTTGATGCAAATTTGTCCGAAACACAACGAGAACACAGAGCTGATTTTGCGATGTGCCCGCGAAAAAATGTCTGCGGTACTTGCCCAAGATCAAAGAATTCGCCCATCGGAACTTACGCTAAATCGCTGCGTAGTGATAGCAGGTGAAATTAGTAAAATCCAGTGGCTTGAAATTATTCATGGCCACTTGGGCGAGTTTTGCAACAGACTGGAAAAACAAGGTTGCGAAAATCTACCCAGCCGCGAAACTCTGGTTATGGCCATGCTGCGAACTTGCAGTCGATTGGACCTCTACGGCAATGGAACACTAAAAGATACCGCAAAAAGATTGGGCCCCACCCATCGACAGGGTTGCCGTTATCTCGCTGGAGTTATCGACCATCTCCGCAACGCTCCGCTGTTCGCATGGAAAGATACGGCTTACCGTCGGGAAACAATCGAATCAGTCAGCGCGTTTCTAAAGGCTGGTGAAAGCAATGGGAAATTCTGAAGCGCACGACAATTCAACGTTTGAATTGGCACAGGCCCTAGATCAAGCCAAAACTGAATGTGTCATTGATGGCTGGGCAGTCGTTCGATGCGAACTCGACAAACTCTCGATTGAACATAAAAATCATGTTGCATTCGTGGCCTTTGCATTCGATATGGATTCCCAACGCCTATCTAGAGTACGTGGTCGACTTCTTGAGCTCGAATGCTCGCGGCTAGACACTTTAGAAACACCACGGTCGAAAGCAAGGGCTATGCTGACCGATGAACCCGACCCACCCGCGGTGGTAGTTACGTATCCCATTCATCATTTGCCGAGAGACGCTACCATGCTTCGCCTTGACATTGCCGATAATCTGCGCCAGTTTGGTTTGCTAGAAAAAAGTCCTTGATTCAGCCTCCCCAACATCATGCAAGATTCAAAACTTCAGACAAAGTCCAACAGCGGCTGGCTAAGTACCGATGCCGAGTTGCGCCATATGGGCTACACATTATCGCCATACAATCGCCCGAGTCGGCAATTTCCCGGGGCTCGCAGTAGCACTGAAAACAATCCATCAAACAGTGCCAACCCTTGCGTTTCGGAAGCATTTGGAAACATCGAACCAGACCCGTGTCATTCAACACCCTCCGCCGCCAGCATTTTTGCTCAGCTGCTTAACGATGAGCCACTCACAGCACGCACGGACCAGTCTTTATCATCCATGTCTCAATTGAGATCTACGCAGGGAATGAATGGGGAAAATGCTACCCCTCCCATCAAATACCCAGTGGGAGTAGGTCGAGCCAACGATATGGCCACTGACTCGTGTGAGCATCATTCCGCTGAGCAAACAATCCGTGTCTCTAACACAGCAGCTGGCTCAGTGCTACTAAAGGTCAAGAAAAAAGGTAACTATTGGGCCATCACATTGACTCCAGAGGAACCTGGTTATGTTGAAGTTCTAATGGCCAATCAAGAGGTGATTCAAAAAGGTCTCGCCAGCACACTGGGCTTAGAGGTTACGCTAAGAGTGACAAGTAATTAACCCGCTCACCAATTGACATTTTTAGGAACTCCACCATCTGTTTGAGCACCTATATAACGGGGTAAGGCATCTTGACGTTGCAACAGCCCCTAGACCAATAACCGCATCAAAGCGGGGGACAGATGCTCAGCACCTTCAATAAAATTGCCAAACTAGCCGCCGACCGTTCAGAGGTTGTCGCTGCAGCCATGATCTTGCTCATCGTGATGATGATGATCATTCCTCTAAGCACGGTCCTTCTGGACGTACTGATTGCAATCAACATGACTGCAGCGATTTTGCTGTTGATCAGTTCAATTCTGTTGAAAACACCGCTGTCATTTTCATCGTTTCCGGCAGTGCTTCTCATCTCCACCTTGCTGCGCTTGTCTCTGACGATTTCAACCACGCGGCTAATTTTGCTCAATGGCTACGCTGGGGAAATTATTGAAACTTTTGGTAACTTCGTGATCGGTGGCAATATCGCGGTGGGGCTCATCCTGTTTTTGATCATTTCCGTTGTCAACTTTATTGTGATCACCAAAGGATCCGAACGGGTCGCTGAAGTGGCTGCGCGATTCAGTTTAGATGGAATGCCAGGAAAGCAAATGTCCATTGATTCGGATCTGCGCGCTGGGTTAATTGATCAAACTGAGGCAAAAAAACGCCGATCTGTGCTGGAAAAAGAAACTCAACTTTTTGGCGCCATGGATGGTGCAATCAAATTTGTAAAAGGGGATGCGATTGCTGGATTGGTCATCGCAGCGATCAATATTCTCGGGGGTATCGGAATCGGCATGTTACAAAAAGACATGTCTTTCTCAGAAGCTGGACATCGATTCAGTATTTTGTCGGTGGGTGACGGCCTTATCGGTCAGATTCCGGCACTCATGGTTTCACTGGCATCTGGGCTGATCGTAACCCGGGTCACAAAATCAGACAATCAGGAGTCCAGCGTAGCCAGAGACATCCTGTTTGAGTTGGGAGCAAACCCCAAGGCGCTGGTGATCACCGGCTCGTTTGCAGTGCTTTTCGCGATTATACCGGGGATGCCCAGTGTTTCATTTCTCGCGATAGGCGTTGTACTTGTAGGAATGTGGTACCTGGCATTTAAAACTGACCGGATCAATTCAAGCACCTCAACATCCCAAGATCCCCGTGCAGACCTGCCCGATTTTTCATCGGCTGGCAAAGAGGATGTCATGAGTACTTCTGTCTCTCACCCGATCCAGGTAAGGGCTCCAGCCAACCTGAGCGCACCTGCACAAAACCAACTGCAGAATGCTTGTCGATACGCACGCAATCAACTGGTGGAGCAATTGGGCGTTCTAATACCCACCATTGACTTCTCAAACCACGCCAAGCACGACCAAATCGAGATTCTTGTGTTCGATGTTCCGATGATTCGGATGCCAGTTCCTCAACCAGGATGGATTGTGGAATTGCCGATTCAATCTCTGGAAAAAAGTCAATTGACCTATCGATTGGAAACCAATGCAATTGATGGTCAGACCTATGTTGTGGTCGACGAAGACACCATGAAGGTGCTGCTGGAGGGCATGGCTACCATACAACCAATTGAGAAAATACTGGTGGACACCATACAAGCGATTTACCTGCGGGAGATGAAATCATTTTTTAACCTTCAAGATTTTATTGCACATACCCAGCGGCTAGGCGCCCAGTTTTCAGAACAGCTAAAAGAACTTGATCGAGTGGCACCTGCAATCAGAACAGTGGAAGTGCTTGTACGACTGCTCAATGAGCGAGTGTCTATTCGGAATTTTCGGACGATCGTATCTGCAATAACAGACTGGTCTCAGCGGGAAAGAGACTCACAGATCATTGCCGAGCAGGTTCGCATTGCACTCCGTGAACAGATTAGTAATCAATATGCAATCACTGGAGAAATTACCGGTTATGTGGTCAGCGCTGAATTCGAGGACTTTCTGACCAATGCAATCCGACAAACCAATTTTGGAACAGTATTTGATCTGGAAGCCCCTCTTATTCAACGTGTGATTGATCACATATTAAAAACGATTGCCTACCCATCCGACACAGCAATAAAACCAGTCTTGGTTTGCAGCATCGAGAACCGTCGTCACCTAAGGATGCTGATACAGGATCAAATTTTCTGGCTACCAGTCCTCAGCTTCAATGAGATCGGTAATTCCGTGCGATTCCAGGTACTGGGTGAATTGACACTAAATTCTGAAATATTGGAGAGCATGGCATGATTATCGAGTTCTTAAACGGCCTACAAGAAGGGACTCAGTACGAGTTAGAGTTAAAGTCTATTCGCCTGGGCCGCTGTGATGACGCAGATGTTTTGATATGGGACAAGTCTGTTCAAGGACCTTTGGTTCAGATTGAACGAACCGATGGTGACTACTTTGAATTGATTCCGTTGGCAGACGAACTGCAGGTTCAGTTCCCTGGGGAAGAGGGATGGACTGCTCTGAGCCTCACTCTAATGTGTCACGGTACCTGTACCCTGAAAACGAAGGATGGCTTATTACTCCAAATTTGCCCGCCGAGGAAAATACCAGACTCTACAGCGGTTCACTCACAGGATGCCGAAGCAGCCGCCAACGTCTCCCACTCAATAGCTGGTAGCCACTCGCTCCCGCTGAGTGGAGAAAAGCACTCTTGGCAATCCCGTCGCTGGGTCAGTCAAGGCATTTTTTTAACAGTGTTACTTAGCCTGCCCATCAGTTTATTTGCACTGGGACGCATGGATAAACCCAAAACACAAGCCGAACCAACACAGGCAACTGTGATCCGCCAAACGGTGGATACAAATAATCGCGTTGCGGTGTTGGAAGCCGCTCAGTATGAGTTGTCACAAGCGCTTGATATCGGACAAGGGTCCAATGTGCAGATTCAGACAGTATTGCCTGATACGCTCCAGATTTCAGCTCAATTAACACGGCGCGAGATGGATCAATTCGAAAAAACAATCAGCCAGCTCGCCAATGATTACGGTCATCAAATCAATCTCATTGCGTCCACTTCCCTCAATGCTGAGCAGCAAGCCATTGATGAACTACGTCTAAAAAAGATTGTGCTCGGTCAAATGGCTTCAGCAACACTTGATGATGGCACAGTGCTTTATGAAGGCAGTCGAATTAACGATTTTGAGGTAGTTTCGATCAATCAATTCGGCGTTAAGCTCAAAAAACTCGGAACTTTCAAGTTGGGTATTTGAGGTGGATGCAAGGCCGGATATTTTGTTCCAACTGAAAGCGGAAATCGCTGACTTTGATCCGTTAAAAATTTCGGGAAGGATCGAAGAAGTTGGCCCGTCAATTCTGACCGTTCGCCTGCCCAACCGGATGCTTGGCGAAATGTGCTTAATAGAAAGTCAAACGCGATGTGACAAGTTATTGGGCGAGATTATCGCCATTCAAGGCAATCAGGCCCAAGTTGTGTGTCTTGAGGCGGCAGATGGTCTTTCCGTTGGCTCAAGGGTTTGGCCACTGGGGATCCCCCATCGGATTGATCCGCTTGCTCTTCGCACCGGTTCGATCTACGACGGTTTTGGTCGTCCCATTCCACAAAGACCAGGTGATCTGGGACTGATTTCGACCACTTTGGAGCGAGGGAGCAATGTAATTCGAGAGTCTGTAGCGCCAACCGACCGACCGGTGATTAACCAGATCTTGGTGACCAAGGTGTCGGTCATTGATGCATTCATGACTTTTGGTCGTGGACAACGCATTGGCATATTTGCGCCCCCAGGCTGCGGCAAAACAACGCTGATGGCCCAGATCGCTCGAGGAGCCGATGTTGACGTGATTGTCTTCGGACTGGTTGGTGAACGAGGTCGTGAAATGACTGAATTTCTTGAACACCAGCTCGACGATGAATTAAGGGCTAAGTCGATTTGTATCTGCGCCACCTCAGATAAAACAGCAATTGAGAGAGTACGAGCCGCATTCACTGCAACAGCCATTGCTGAATATTATCGCGACCAGGGTAAAGAAGTTTTACTGATGATTGACTCATTGACTCGTTTGGCAAGGGCACAGCGCGAAATCGGGTTGGCCGCAGGCGAACCAGTTACGGCCGGGGGTATGACACCATCTGTGTATAGCTTGATGCCAAGGCTTATCGAACGCTCTGGCAGAAGCCCGCGAGGAACCATTACGGCAATTTATACCGTACTCATGGAGGGAGAGTCGATCACCGAGGACCCTGTATCGAGTGAGGCAAAGTCGCTTCTGGACGGGCATGTCGTGCTCTCACTCAAGCTCGCGGAAAAAGGGCATTTTCCGGCGGTGAACGTTGCACAAAGCCTATCTCGGGTCATGACCGGTTTGGTATCTAACCAGCATCTTAGTCTGGCATACAAGGCCCGTTCAATTCTAGCCCGATGTAAAGATCTTGAATTGATCGTTCGCCTGAATGAATACCAGCGTGGTGCCAATTCAAAAGATGACCTTGCCATGGATATCCTGCCCTTGCTGGAAAAGTTTTGTCGTCAAGACACCCGAAAGTTCATGGATTTAGGTCAGTCCATGGAAGCGCTGACTCAAATCGTGGATGGCTATCATGACTGAGTACGATCAACTTATGAAAATCAAGCGCCTGCAGGAGCAGATGGCCCTTGCTCGATTGAACAAAGCCAAGGATGAATCTGGTCGGTTGCAGCGAGAACTCCGTGAAGAACAAAACAAGGAAGATCGATCCAAATTGCTCCGGGAGCAAATCAGGCTTCAAAGTTTGGACAAATTGCGGGCTGGGGGTACACATCGCGAATCACTGATTCAACATCAAACCCTGACCCGGTCACATGCTCAAGAGGCTTCTTTGGCGCAAGACACCATCAACAATTTGGGCAATAAGCACCATGTGAGTCTGCTGACTCAAATCCAACTGAATGAAATTTGGGGGGTACGCCGGAAAAGCCTAGAGAAATTTGATGGCCTTAAGACAGAAATCCTGGCTGCACTAAGGAACATTCATGGTTATTGAACTTACTGTGAACAGAGATGGCTGGGTCTGCGAATTACAAATCGTAAACGGTGCCATACCGCTGCCTCAGGACGAATACAACCAAACCGCGGAAGGTTGGTGTCAATGCGAAACCGATTGGGGCGTGTTGAGTATCCCATTTTCTCAAAGCTTATTTTTTAAGCAAACCGGACGAGTTTTTCCTTTGAACTTGGATTCTCTTGGCAGCGACCACGAATTTTACCTGCTTGCCTTGGCCCAATTGGAAAGCTGGGCAAGAATGCAGGTCAAGGACTATTGTGCCCCTCCAATCACATCTGTTTTTTGGCAACAAGTGTCCCACGCGCAATTGCCCCCGGATACAGAACTGATGGTGGGTGAACTGCCAGGCACTCGGATACGATTTAGGAAGTTGAATGCTTTTGTGCGTTATTGCGAATGGCATCGGCAATTTTTCCCCGATTCAATCCGGACAGACTTGCCAGAAATTCGATGCACCGCCCTGATACGGCTACCGGAACATTTGGGAACACCAGTGGCCGGGTCAGTTATTCCGCTTCGAACCCAACAAGACAGATTGAGCCATACAGGCTGCATTGAATGCAGACTGGACATCGAAAAGAACGGTTTGATTGTTTCTCAAAGTGTATTTGAGCTGGACTCTTCAGATGATTTGTATACTTTCGAACCCGTTTCCGAGCCCGGGTATTTCAAACCAACTTACTCAAATTGGATTGAGCTTGGCAGTACGGCAATTCAACTGCAGCAATTTCCAATCTTAGGACATGCCATTCAACAGTGCATTGAATCTGATTGGCCACAAATTCGAATGCGGGTAAATGGGTCCACTTTTGATGGAGAAGTGATTCGATTCGGCCATCATTTGGCTGTGCAATGCCATCAGCAGGAGCTATCTGAATGAAGGATGCGTTATTCGATCCGATAGGACTAATTGTCATCGTTTCCCTGCTTTCTCTGGGTCCACTGCTGGCAGTCACAGCCACATCATTTCTAAAAATTTCCGCAGTGCTTCTCATTCTTCGCAACGCGCTGGGACTCCAACAAGTGCCACCGAACATGGCTTTATATGGTATGGCCATGGTCATGAGCGTGGTGGTTATGGGAGGTACTTTTTACAAATCAGTTGATCTATTCAAAATACATGGGCAGTGGCCCAATACGGGTGTCGAAATTATCGAAGGTATTGAACGGGCCTCGCCAGTTTTGAAGGATTTCATGAAGTCAAACTGTTCACCGGAGTCCGTTGGATCTATGTTTGAAATAGCGAAAAAATTTAACGCAAAGTATGGTGGGGAGCTCGTCACTCCGAATGACTTTGTTGTCATCATGCCTGCCTTTGTGATTTCTGAAATTAGTGCCGCATTCAAAATTGGGTTTGCCATATATCTCCCCTTCCTCGTTATTGATTTGGCTGTGTCTTGTATCTTGATGGCGTTGGGGATGATGATGGTTTCCCCGATGTCGATTGCATTGCCGCTCAAGATTCTCTTATTCGTTTCAATCGATGGATGGAGAAAATTGCTGCTGGCACTAACCAACTCCTATTTGTAACGTGGTCACATTTCTCACCAAACAGGCGATTTTGATCACCATGTACATGGTGGCGCCCATTGTGCTGCTTACGGTGTTTGTTGGTGTTGTTCTGGGCCTCATTCAAGCAATCATGCAGTTGCAGGATCAAGCATTGCCATTTGCGGTCAAGTTGGTTGGTACGGTGGTATTGCTTATGGTGGCGGGTACCTGGATGGCACAACTTCTGATGCAATTCAGCGATACCGTACTCGCGAACCTAAACCTGCTGGAATAATCATGCTGGAGCAGCTAAAGGGTGCGTTGGGTTATGGTCCTGATTTGGTCTACGCGCTTTATTGGTTTTTGCCCCGAATACTGATCATCTGTCTGCTTTTGCCAGTATTTTCCCGAAGCTACAGTAGTTGGTTGATACGAATAGCCGTTGCTACATCCTTTGCGCTGTTACCAGCGATGTTTTATGGTCAATCTGTTGACAATACTGATTTTCGCTCGCTCGGCAACCTAACCCAAATTTTAGGTGAGTGCACTTTGGGATTGTTCATGGGATTGATGTTTAGCCTGCCCTATTACAGCTTTCGGATTCTGGGCAATATCGTTGACAATCTCAGGGGAGCGAATTTCGCCGCTCAAGCTGGAGTGGGAGGGGGCGATAGCGGTGAGCAATTGCCATTTGAGGAGTTCTTAGCGCTTTATTATGTGACGCTATTCATGACTGGGTCTTATTTGGTTTTTATCGTTCAGTCGATTTATACCAGCTTTATCGAACTACCCCCCGGGCATGCAGATCTCCAAGCTTATATCAACTGGGCTATTGGGATGATTGATCCCTTGGCGCGCTACATGGTGTTGGCAATATTGCTGGCCGCCCCTTTCTTTATTTTATCGATAGCCCTCGAAGTAGCCATGAGCCTGATCAGTGTATTCGCTCAAAATATGCAGGTTTACTCGCTTCAGTATTCAGTAAAAGGGCTGATGGGCCTGGTTGTCGCCTTTTTTATATTGAGCCAAATGGGAGATGAATTGGTCAAATTAACCAACGAACATTTGACTCTTTTGACACGCTTTTTCTGGAATGTATCGGTGCAATGAGCGGAGAAAAGTCAGAAAAACCCACCCCGAAAAAGTTACGTGATGCCCGTAAAAAAGGACAGGTGGTACAGAGTAAGGACATTACTGCTTTCGCCAAGATATTGGTTGGAAGCAGCATCTTATTCTGGGGAGTAGACTGGGCCCTGGGTCGACTGGGCCTTCTCTTCGATCTGCTGTTCCTTCGTAACCTGCGACTCAATCCTGCAGAAATCGTTGACATGTTTTCGGCAGCGTTCATGGAGACGTCGCTCTTGATGATACTGTTCGTTTTTTCGTGTTCGATTGCAGCGATTGCAAGCGCCTGGTCGCAGTTCGGCATTCTTTTTTCGACTGAGGCAATCAAGCCATCATTCAAGGCATTTAATGCTATCGGCAACATAAAAAACATGTTCTCGAAGAAAAGCCTCCAGCAAATACTACTGCAGCTGGTAAAGGTAAGTATCTTTTTCTTCGTGATTTATCTGATTCTAGGTGATTTTCTTAAAGACATTCTGTGGAGTTTTCAGTCGGGCTTGGGCATGATGCTCAAGTTGCTCCGCGAAGTATTGTGGAAAGTGGTTTATGTCGGGATGTTCATCTTCTTGATTTCTTCAATACTTGATTGGGTTATTCAGAGGCAGGCTCATATCAAAAACCTGAAAATGAGCAAGCAAGACCTGAAAGATGAACATAAGCAAATGGAGGGGGATCCACACATTAAATCAAAGCGCAAAGAAATGC
This sequence comes from Limnobacter sp., assembly GCF_036405155.1. Taxonomy (GTDB): domain Bacteria; phylum Pseudomonadota; class Gammaproteobacteria; order Burkholderiales; family Burkholderiaceae_B; genus Limnobacter. The sequence goes on from NZ_DASWYD010000007.1 coordinate 543,396, forward strand.
ATCGGAGTTTGCTCAACAGTTCTTTGAGCCGGCTCTCTGGTGCCTCTGCGCTGGTAACCAACCCAACGCATATCGCTGTGGCGCTGTCTTACCAACCTGGAGTGCATGACATTCCATTTATTCTGGCGATAGAGACGGAGGAAAATGCAGCAGTACTCAGAAAGCACGCCAGGGAATTAAAAATCCCAGTGATTGAACATAGGCCCCTGGCTCGATCAATTTATGAGCACTGTGAGGTCGATCAATATATCTTGACCGAGCACTTGGTTATGGCTGCTGAAGTTTTCAAGCAAGTTCTGAAGTTCAATGACAGCACACCACTTACATCGTGACGTTCTGCTTAGGCCAACCGCTTGGCGTGATCATATTTTCTCAATTGGATGTCTGAATAGGTAGAGGCTGAGTCCTCAAAACAGGTGCAGTTTGCAATTTAAGTGCATCTTTGGGCACCTGGATGATCTTGAACGAGGTTTCCAATTCTTCAGCAGCTCGAACAGTTCCCACGGAACGAATTCGATCATTTGGAACCAGCCGAGGTGTAATCATAAACAGTCGGGCCACACGCTGTGTTCTTAAGCTGGTATTGGAAAACAACTTTCCCAAGACCGGGATGGAGCCCAAGCCGGGTACCTTGTACTCATTCTGTTCACTGGTGTCGCGGTTATACCCTCCAACCAAAATGGCCTGATTTTCTGAAATAACAGCCTGGGTACTCAGCGCACTGTTTTCAACCAAGGGCAATTCAACGCCACTACGGTCCTTGAGTGATCCATCCTGGATATCCACCTGCAACAGAATCTTGTTTCGACCATCCTCGTTGACAACACGTGGCAATACCTTTAGCAGACTTCCCGCGACGACAGGGACTACATCGGCCACACGTTCTCCGCTCACCTTGACGTAAAGCGTCTGAGTCAAATCGATAAATGCAGTCAAATTGTCCTGGGTGAGTATGGTGGGCCTGGCGAGCACCTTGGCATTTTGATCCGCTGCCAGGGCTCGTATCCGTGCCAAGAATTGACTGGGACTTTGAATAACAGCACCTTGTGCGAGACCTGGCAATATTTCTGCACCCACGGATTGACCGGGGAAGTCGTAAATTGCCCGAGGGCCTCGTATGCCGAATTCGGTGCCTAATTCATCCAGCTTACGTTGATCAACATCAATCAATGTGGCCTCAATCTCAATCATCGGCAACGCAACATCAAGTGATTCAATCAGCTTTTGATACATGCCGTATTTCACTTGATCATCCCGAATGATCACCGTATTGGTACGACTATCCCCTTGGATGATGGAATTCACGGAGCTGCTTCTGGAGTAGGTACGTTTGACAGGCCGTGCTGAGAGTCGGGGTGATTCACTCTGTGAATTCGCAGACTGTCCCGTGCCGGGTTGATTACTCCGATTGTTATCCGGTGCGCGGCGGGGACCTTTGTCAGTGTTCGTTCCTTCGAGGATTCCTCGAATGACGGTTACAACACCTGGCGTCACGAATTCCTGATCGCGAAAATTAAATATCCGATCATCCACGGATGCGTGCTTGAGTTTGAAAAAAAGAATATTCTCCCCGACGTCTCCTGGCATGACCAAATTCGATTTATTGGTGCCATCCCTGCCTCCGGTTAAGAATTCTGAATGCCTGTTACTTAGAGATTCATCATTCGCCGCGAAATTTTTTCGAAAAATATGAATGTAATCACGCGGGGCGTTTAGAACGACCGATTTGTCCTCTTTTTGATAGGTTACGTTGAACTTATCATTCCATAGACCGGCAGCGGTTAATGTCTCTTTCCAATCATAGATTTCGCGATCACCCACGTACACTTTTTCGGTTCGCCATTCGGCACTACCAAATAGATAAATTGTGCTGCCATACGAGAACCAGTCGAACTTAAAGGTTCTGCCCATGTCGTTAAGTGTACTGGCCAGAGTCGTTCCCTCAATACGCGCCGTCACTGCTTTAGACGGAAGTCCTGAGGCCTTCACCGAGTAGCCAAAGCTGGAGGCGATTGAGGACACGACTTCCTCAATACCCTCTTGGTTGGCTGCATACACAAAAGGTATTTTTTTATCCAAGCCTGCATATACTTGAAGCTGTGGTACCAACAACATGATCATCAACAGCAGATCATGAATTCGAAATCGTCTTTTCACCATATCAATCTTCATCCCTGATCGATTTATTCTCGGATGTATTCCGATCAATGGTCGACTTGAGACGCTCTATTAATTCTCTGGAACGACATTCAAAGCGAATCCCATCCGGAGTTTCTATCCTTAATTGAGATTCGTCCAAATCATCTGCCACTTGGAGATCGAATAGGGCCCAGTTCTGTTGATCAAATTCCGTGTCCATCAGTTTTTTCAATTCTGTAATGCTCGAGGGGTGAGCAAACAGTGTTCCGCTCTGATGACGCGCCACACGCTGGAGAAGTCTCCGAAGGACATATTTCAAGTGTTCTCTTTTATCAAGACTTAACTCAAACTCATTAATTAGTTGAACCAGGATTTCATTGATCTTGGGTTCCAGTTCACTCATCCAATGAATTGCCATGGCATTCAGGCTTTGAATGGCATCCAGTAGACTAGCCTCATGGAGAAGATAGGCCTCTCTGCGAGCGGATTCAACGGCTCGCTCGCTGTGTGTTTTGACTTTGCTCAGAATCGCAGTGGCACCGCTTTTTGCCAATGTCATCAGTTGGTCATGGCTACTTAACCAATCCAGCTTTTCAGGCAAAATCAATTCATCTTCGAAGTTGTATTCACAATCCCGAAAAATATGGCGAAGGGGTCGCTTTATCTGTAAATGAATCATGATTGCTCTACTTGAGAGAGTGTTATTTCTCTCAATATGACATTCAGTTTAGAAAGCTCAGGCTGGACTTGTACTGTGTTATGCGCCATTACTATTGGCTGCTCCTCGGGAAACATCAAACGAACCCTGGAGTGAAGCATTGGAAACCTTGTTTTTATCGACTGCAACCAATACCACGGTAAGTTAACGATTTGAATGTTGGGGAAATCCAGCTGCATATCGATTAATTCCGAGGCCAATTGCAAATTAAACAAACCAAGGTTTCGCCGCCATTCGTTCGTGCTCCATTTGCGCAAACCAAATTGGTGCGATTGTATTGTCTCCAACTTATTCATGCATTCCGACCAGCAGAAATGGACGATCCATTGTTGATCAAGAAATTCCGTTATCCCTCCATCGAATACATCTGAAACCCCCAAGAGCCTTCGGCCACCCAGAAGCCCGCCGACCGGCTCAGTATTCGAAGACTGGCAGATTTTTGATGCCCATTCGGGATGAATACACTGTGTGATGTCCGACCACCACATCCACCATTTATCCACGATCAGTCTCCCTGTTTTTGAGACGATCCAGAATGGATGATGGACCCTTAGAAGCCAGATCCTTTGCAGTGGCCCACCATTCTGGTTTGAACGTGTAAACATAAAATCCACTTAAACTTCCAACCCACAATAGACCAAAGCCCCAAAGCAATCCTAAAAACCATGATTCAGAATCTGAAGTCACCGCGATGGGGCCATACCACACAACCGCTGCAGAACTATCAGGCAGATTCTCGTTCGGCAAGGCCACCACTGAAACCGTTTGGACTTCAGGTCCTTCAACGCCAGGCAGACTCCGATAGACCAATGTTCGTACCTTCGGAACATTCACTGGAAAATTTGAATCGCTTCTGTATTTGATCAGCACAGCAGCAGTAGCATGGGCCGAGGCTTCATTGGGCTGAACCTTGTCAGGCAACACAATATGAACTCTTGCAGAAACAACCCCATCAATGGTCATCAGGGTTTTTTCAATTTCTTGCGAAAGCCCATACAGATATCGGGCTCGCTCCTCCAAAGGCGAGGAGATCAGATTATCTTTTTTAAAAACCTCGCCCAGCGATTCCTTGTGCCGCTTCGGCAAGCCTTCCTTCTGCAAGACAGTTAATGCGGTTCGCGAGGAGTCTAACGGGACTGTGACAGAAAAACCTTCTTTGCCAGACACCTTGTTGGCTGGAATTCCCTGATTCAGCAGTGCAGTGTAAATTTCGTTGGCATCGCTCTCACTCAAATTGGTGTGAAGAACCACCTGCTTACTACAAGCTGCCAGTGCGAATACCAAGCAACAAGACCATTGGCGCAGCAAAGTCTGGAACCGACTCCTTCTCATGATCAGCTCCTTCGTTTGACCAAAGTCGCGACATCATCGGACAAGCGCTGACCTTTTTCACCCACCACGGAGTAAGCAATCGACGTAGATGCCAGGGACCAAACAGCATCGATAACTTCGCCGGGATTAACCAACTGATCCAGCTGATTGCTGCCTTTCATTTTGGATGTGCGCGCTTTAAGCTCGGACGTCAGGCCGTTGACCAATCGATTGGCTTCCTGAATACCAGTATTGAACAAGTCCAATTGCAATGGCGTGTCGGGTGGCAATTCGGGGGTTGCAACTGGTGTTACAGATCTTTGATAGGTCTCATGACCAGAAATAAGCCTATCGAACAAATGAATATCTTGAGAACTCGGTCTGGCCTGCTGGCTTACGCCCGACGACATTCCGAGCCCAACTGGAGAATTAAGAGTATTCATAGCCGACATTTTCTTTGGATTGATGTTAGTAACACGTTAGATGAACCGTCCGATTTGAACCTCCCCCATGTGATCTGCTCCAAATGCCCTAACAAAACGGGAAAAGTAAATTTGGCCCTTCCTCTGCGCATGGGGGATACATACACCGTGTATCAGCCCGGGGTGTATGCTCTCCCCACAGGCACTCCATTCTTGATCCACGCCATGATGCCCAGCTCCGCTGCCTTACTCCGGAGTTCGTTGTGCGCATTGTTAAACTCATCCCAACTGTCACCACCACGGTATTTGGTATTCGCGTCGAAGTACTGCTGTGTCAGTTCCATGATTTTGTTTTTTTGATCTTCTGGTAGGTTGGTCATACCCAATAGGAATTTCATGGCAGCAGGGGTTAAGACTTGATCGCGCCAAGGTTCATTGGTCTGTGGCGAATAGAGAAGACCAAATAACGTCATGGTGTTAATCACATCATCGGATACCACGGGAGGATCGCCGCTTCCATAAAGGCGAATGATGAGCTCACCCTGCCAAGTGGGAATACCTCGTTTGTTAAATAGCTGCTGAGCAGTGAATGTTCTCTGATTTTTCCACTGCGGGTCGTTGGTCTGTATCCGATGAACCAGTTCGTTGTGGCAACGAATGAAATTGGGATCAACCCCTGGGTTGACTGGTGGATTCACCCCGACAAATCCAGGCTTGAGTACAAAAGCACTGGTCTTTGGATCAACTTGTAAATCCCCACTTTTGGCCAGATCCAGCAGATAGTCCACAGTGATGAAATCGGAAATTGGCACAGTCTTGCCACCTTCCAGGTTGATATTGGCTTTGGCGTCAGGATGGCCGGCTTTGAATTTGGCAACCAAGCCTGCGATTTCCTCTTCCGTAAAGCCCAGTTTTCGCATTGTCGCTAGATCAAGAATGCGGCCACTTAGAATGGCTGGGTTACTCAAGATATCTTGAGGCGATAGTCCCAATTTGGATGCGATCAAGTTCACGACCGTATCCCGATTTTTGACGTCCTCCGGCACTTTAATGCCAAACATATCCTGTAGGGTCATCCCAGGAGCAGCAGTTTTTACCGTCGCCGAGAACTGCCGATCTCCAGCCAGCGGCAAGAAACCCAATAATGCGAGATATGCAACGGCAGTCGATTTAATCGGTCCACCTTGACCCAGTTGGCTGATGAGTGCGTCAGCCGTACTGGGCGGTAAGCCCGCATTGATGAGTGCGTCTCGATCAAGATCAGTTGGATTGAGGACCCAGAATAGGATTTGCGCCAGAGGTTTGAACCGGTCGGGAAGTTTTGCCTTCAAGTCATCAACACTTAAACCACGCAGTGTAGAAAAATCACCAAGCCCGCTAATCGCCGCAATTTCTTCCTGAGAAAACCCCAGTGAAGCCAAAACCTGCTGCCAATTCGTTGAGGTCAATGGCACGCCCCCGGTTTTTGCCAAGTTCTTCAACTCGGCTCGAGCAGCTTCAAACACCTTGCCAGAGAATTGGTGCATGGCTGAGTTACTACCCTCAAACTCCTTGCTGGACGCGCCGGCCTTGCCGTCTAAACTACTGTACTTGTCAAATACCTTGAGCAAATTTTCAAGAAAACTGGGATCTGAAGGATCGATGTTTATACCTTGCTTCTTGAGAAAATCCAGCAGATAGGCCCTGAACTCTTCCCGAGAAATCACATGGTCGTGGTTCGCGTCCCAAGCATCAAACTCCTGGGGTGACAGATTGGAAAACGCGGATACGCCCAAGGCCGTATATTGATAGATGGTGCCCTGCATGCTTCACCTTTTGAGTTTAGAGTACGATCCCAGCGACCATGTTGATCAGGCTCGCCCAATCACCTTGCCCGTCCATAAACGGCTGAGCCTCGCCACGCATCAAGTCAGCGAGGGCGTCGCCCTCTTGCTGTGTGTATTGGGCCATTGCTTGACTGATTGTTGTTCCGCCGCGCCAGATATCACCGGTTTGACCAATGATTTGAATCCAGGTAAACGTTTGGTAATTGTAGTTATCGACCTGACGTTGATGTATTGCCCACTCTTCTGAGCCAGGCTTGGCATCGCTTTTGGGACGGGCAACGTGACGCAAGCCGAGGGTACCCAAGCTCAAGCCAATCGAAGTAGCCCCACCGGAGATTTGAACAATACCAGCGGCAATGTTTAACCGCTTTGCTTCGTTTGCTGCTTTGATTTGCGTTGTAAAGAGCTGATCCTTGATAGCGCCATATGCCACAAACAGCTTGTCTTTGGATTTAAGGGCAGCTTTGATCAATATCGCCAAAACAGCAGCCATCGGCATGGTCGCAACGGTGCGCCCATCTCCAATATTTTTATTGGCCTGAATGATTTTTTCTAACTCGTTGGCAGCGAGTTCATCAAGGTCTGCCGCAAGACTCTCCATGAATTTCCGTATCTCGCTTTCGTATTTGACCGGATCTGGATTTGTACCGTTTGGACCATATTTGCCATCAATCTCGGTGGACCATTGTCGATAATATTTTCGACGTGCCTCCGGTAGAACCTCCGTTGGAACCACAGGTTTTACAGGGGGCGCCGCGTCGATACCGGGCTGAGGCGATTTGGAACTGACTGGTGTGGTTGTCATGATTCAGACTCAAATAACGATGAATTTATCGGTTGACTTTAATGTTTCTGCAATGTGCCTAAACTCATCAATGAACCTTTTGACATCGGCGTCCATGTACTCAGTTTGGGCCTTGAATTCATCAAGCGCGGCCAGCAATTTTGCCCGGTCGATGATAATTCGACCCTCTTGGATGCTGATGGCACCCTCAATAGCACCAAGCAAAATCTGAATGAAAATACACAACTTGATTAGCATCCCGCCTTCAGCTTTTCTGACGGTATCCAAGAGGTCTTTGAGAAACTTCACAACTTGCTGGGCAATCTGCTTGCCAGTTGAACCCGCTGGAGCGGCAGTCTCCGGGGCAACATTGACTACTTTGGACGTGGTGGACGCACCAGTGGCTGCGCCGTCCGTAAGCCCAACCAAGGCCTTTAATTTCGGCAACATCTTGATCAAGGCCCCAACCCCCTTGGCTGCACCCGCCCCTCCAAGGCAAAGTACCAAAACAATCGCCACTCCGATAATTGCTGCCAAGGCTCCCCCAGCCTCTGGACCCAACTCCTCCACCAATTTATTGGTGATTTCTTGCATAGTTTTGTCCATGAGCGATTCTTTGCCTGTGGCATCTGCGACAACGAAGTCAATGAACAGCGCCAAAGTGACCACCAAAGAAGCCACTGCAAATGGAGTAGGGCAAACAATGACGGCGGCTACAGCCAAAACCAGCGCCACTGCAGCGATAATCTTTTTCAATAGCCCCTTTAGACCACCTGAAAACTTCTTATTCGCTTCTTCTAACTCCTTTTCAGCCTCTTTGATCTTTCTTTGATCAATCAGACTTTTAAGTTTCTCCAGTAATTTCCCAACTTCCCTCAAAAGAACGGTCAGTCTGTTTTTTAGCTCTGTCAGCTCACGTTTGAATTTGCCCATGGTCTCCTTGAATATTGGAGACTTTAGAAGGGTATCCAAGGCGTCATAAAGGTTTTGTAATGCGTCCACCTGACCATTGACGGTTGGGTTTCCTTTGGGGGGGATCACATTGGGTGGTTGGGTCATGGCGGCAGCTCAACTTCAACGGAATGCTGTTTTCCAAGCATCGATCCACAACTCAAGGGCCTTACCACCCAGTTTTTGGATCTGCTCGATGATAGAGTCCAGTGCATCCATCTGCGCTTTCAGGTTGGCCAATATTTTCTGCTTTTCTTCGGGTGCCAGCGAATTGTCAGCAGATGCTTGGGAATACCTGGCTGCAAGCTTTGCCTTCCGATTGGTCGCGGACTGCCAAGCTGCGGGCAGCGCCGATTTTGGCAATGTATTGACATCAATTTTTGAATTGGGATCAATGCCTTGATCTTTCAAGTCGTTACCCAAAACACTGCTCCACGTCCCATCAGGCTGCATGTAGGGAATGTCCTTGCCAATCAGAAGAGAGCAGGCACGCCGAACAGTCTCCAGAACGTCCATATCAAAATACGCTTTGCTGGGGTCTACCTGATCATCGCCACCCAAATTAATCGTGAACTCTTGGCTCAACAACTGAAATACTTTGGTAACGTTGGCATCGGTATTCTTGAATTTGGGCTTTCCATCGGGGCCAGTTTCAAAGAGCTCGGGATTGCTGGCTTGATAACGCAGTGCCACGCCCCCCACAAAGGCCAGCAGAGTACCCTTGGCAAGCTTGCCATCCAGCATCAGATTTTTTACAAAGGCCAGGGCATTGCTCATCCACTTCTGTGCATCCGACCCCTGGGCTTGACCACTGGCCATCAACTCGCCCATCTGCTTGCCCATGTTGTTCATGAACTGCTGCTGTTGCTCTGCAGGCAGAGACATGAAGTAATTCAACGCAGCTTGCGCCCGGGCACGACGTTTGGGATCACTCGACGACAGATCACTGAAAAAGTTTTGCGTGATGCCGCTCGGCGGGCTGGTATCGCTTGTACCAAAATACTCTTCAAACGCAGCTTTGCCCTCCTTGCTTCTTTTATCGGCAACATAGGACACCAAGGTCGACTCGATGGTGCCATAGTCAGAATTGCTTCGGGTGTATCCCAATGATTTCAAGAAGTCGGGAACAAGATCTTTGTCATCAATCTTGCTGCTGTGGTCCAACATGTATAAATCGAGTATTTCTTGAAGAAGCGTGGACTCTTCATCGGGCTTTGCCTGGTTTCGCAGATAGTCTCCCAACAACTTCAATTTGCTGGGGTCCCTTAGAATTGCAGCTTTCTCATCAGGGGATCCGTGGACAAACGCTTGGTACACCGTTTCCGCATCTTCGGATGGTGTTGGCGATGGATTGGTCGCAGGACGGTGGGCTGTGTCGACTGGGGCAGTAGTAACCATGATTGGCCTCTTCGTAATTGGTTGTTAATTCATGAAAGATCCGCCCTGTTGTAGCCACCTCTCAAACCCTTCTAGAACGCCTTTGTTCTTTTCAGATACGTTGTTCAAGGTATTGGCCACAATGTTCGGGTCGAGATCACCCATTACCAAGCTTCGATAGTTGTTAAAAAAAGCGGTTGCTTTGACTTTGTCATCACCCCGATATGTACCGCTGAGAACAGCCAAAACACCCTGAATTTCATTCATTAATTCTTTGTCGCCTTTAGGGCCGATTTCAATAAAACCGGAGGGACTTAGGATGATTTTCCCCTGTAAATGGAGGCTGGCCAAAACCAAGCCGAACAGCGTTGCCATGGGCTGGTTGCCCGGTGGCGTTTTTTGATCGCTACCGCGATCATTGCTGAGCCCCGCGAGATAGGCCAACACGGCCTCGTGCATGCTTTTCAGTTCTGTGCCTGACATCACCTGTTTCTTGGCATCATCCAAGGCATCGCTGGTAATGCCGATTTGATTGGATGCGTCCAGAAGATTGAGCCCGATCAAATGCCCTGCAAATGCAAAGGCGAAGAATGCTCCACTGGGCACACGCACTTTACTGGAACCCCCATATTTTGGAGTTCGTATGTCGTAGGTCTCGCCACCATTGACAGAGACCTGCGTGGTTGGTTTTACATACGAAGGTAGCTGCGCGTTGTCTGCCGACATGAAACATTCTCCGTTTAAGTACTGTCAGTTTTTCATTAGGTTTTTTGAGCAGCACCTTTTGCCTGATCGATTGCATCTTTGAATAAACCGATGGTTGCACTGGCCAGCGCACTCTGCTTGGCCATCAGGGCTTGAGTGTTCATCACATCGCCAAGCGTCGCACCGTCGCCGATGCTGTCTGCCAATGCAGTCATGGCATCCAAGGCTTTGTCGATTTGACTGAAATCCAAGTTTTCAATCCCCCCCAGATCCAGACCACCGCCACCACCACCGCCGCCGCCGCCGCCATGGGCTGCTTTCTTTTTGGCAGTGGTTTTTGCATCATCAACCAATTGCTGCAAACCACTGCGACCTTCTTTAGTGGCCTTCGTGGCTTGATTTTCCAAATCCTGCTGTGCCTTGGCAATCGCGGCTGGGTCACCTGTCTTCTTGGCCTTGATGTAATTCATCAATGCTTTGAGGTCAGCACCGTTCATGTCTTTCATTTGATCAATTTGCTTGTCACTAAACCCCATGGATTTCAGCAAATTGACCGTGACGCTTGGCAGTGCCATCGCCGCCAATGTTCTTCCGGATTTTTCCGCACGGTGGTCACCGCTTGATGATTCCGATTCAGCCCGCGCAAGCAACTTGCTGGCTGCATCAAATATTTTTTGGGGATCGTTGGATTGCAGCGCCTTTTGATAGTCATACAAAAGCGCAAGATCTTGATCATTCAATTGATTCAGATCTTCTTTTTTGTATGATCCACCCGCTTGACTCGCCAAATAATTGATGTAGTTTGTGCGCTGATCGGACCCACTCGGCCCTGTGGGTTGAGCCCCGGTGGGGGCTGGTGTGGTGGTGCCTGGACAATAAACCATTGATGCTCTCCTCGAGATATGCGCAACATGCTGCGCCGGTTCAAACAAAACGCAAATCAAACTTCAACAATCACGTGCCTTTAACAGCCTTCTCAATTTGGTCCATGAACTTTTTGAGGTTGTTCCAACTGAATGAGCCAAAAGTTTCGACGATCTTTTTCTTAACTTCGGGCGGAAGAGAATCCATGTTGTCCAACGTGATATTGCCGGGCAGCTTGGTCCAATCAGGACTAGCCGCAGTAGTTGGTTCAGCCAATTAATGCCCCCTTATTTGTTGACGATACTCTTGAGCGGGTCTGTCAGGTCTTTAACCATGGACCCAGCAAACGACCAAGTGATACCAACCTCGGCTTGCTTCATTTGTAATGCCATCAACTCCCCCAACGAGACCGGGTTGTTCGGATCGTTCATGCGACCAAAAACCTTTTCAAGCTTTTTGTTTGCATCGTTCACCACACCTTGAATGGACTGAATGACTTCCATACTTGCCTCACTGTTGCTTCAGGAGCGACTCAAAGCTTTCAGTACCCTTACTGGAAGCTTTTGAAACCAACTGCAAACCAACCGAGGTCGTGCTGCTTTCCCACATCATCGATATGAGGGAACCCACATCCAAATTGCCTCGAAAAGACTTCACACGACTATTAAAGAGGTTCAATTGACTCTCATAGCTGGTCTGAACTTGACCAACCGCCTCCTTCACCGGAGTGGATGTAACCGGCGGAGCTGACACGGCCTGATTGAAAAGGGATACGTCCGCTGAAGATGGCGTCGAAATGGGCGCACTGGACGAGCCCGTATTTAAAATTGAATTGGACGAAAGGTTCGCGGAAAGCAAATCTGGTGACATTGAATTTCTCCTTACTCAGTGATTGAGTGTTAATGCTGATGGAGAAGTTCAATTGGCCTATTGATGGACTTTTTGGCGGAGTCTTGAGGCGTATGCAACCACACCGAACAGTCCAATCAACTGCCGGTGGGCGCGAGCAAAATCTGGTCGACTAACAGACAGGCTATCGTGATTTAACTGGATAGATTGGGACTCAAGGCACGCAGCAGATCTTCTTCAGACCGACCACCAAAGGCTTGTAGTGCCTTGAGCTGGTCCTGCCCAATCGTACCCACATTGAAGTAATCACTTTGAGGGTTACTGAAGTAAAAACCGCTCACGCTGGCGGCTGGGCTCATGGCCAGGCTTTCGGTCAATGTCATGCCGATGTCGCCAGCCTGCAGCACCTCGAACATGGCCCGTTTGATGGTGTGCTCAGGGCAAGCGGGGTAGCCCGGGGCTGGGCGTATGCCTTGGTATTTTTCAGCGATGAGGTCTTCGTTGCTTAGGGCTTCAGCAGGTACGTAGCCCCAAAGGTCGGTGCGCACGCGCTGATGCAGGCATTCGGCAAAGGCTTCGGCCAGGCGGTCGGCAATGGCCTTGAACATGATGCTGCTGTAGTCATCATGCGCCTTCAGGAATTCCTGTTCCTTCTTTTCTACGCCAATGCCTGCGGTGACGGCGAACAGGCCGATGTAGTCGTCGCCCATGCCTTTGGGGGCGATGAAGTCGGCCAGCGATTTGTTGGCCACGCCTTCGCGCTTTTCGCCCTGCTGGCGCAGCGGGCTGTAGGTGAACAGCACTTTGCTGCGGGTGTCATCCTCATACACCTCGATGTGATCGTCGCCCACGGTGTTGGCGGGGTAAAAAGCCACCGCAGCGTTGGCTTGCAGCCAGCGGCCTTCAATGCACTTTTTCAGCATGGCCTGGCCGTCTTCAAACACGCGTCTTGCGGCTTCGCCCACCACCTCGTCTTGCAGAATGCGTGGGTAACCGCCGTGCAGGTCCCAGGTCTGGAAGAAAGGAGTCCAGTCGATGTACTGGGCGAGGTCAGCCAGGTCGTAGTTCTTGAAATGACGGCGGCCGATGAACTTCGGTTTGGGCGGCGTGTAATTGGCCCAATCAACTTTCAGCTTGTTGGCACGTGCGGCCTCCAGGCTGATGAGGGGTTGTGCTTTTTTGTTGGCGTGCTGCTCACGCACGCGTTGGTATTCCGCTTGCAGGTCGGCCTTGAATTGGTCCGCTGCTTCTTCAGACAACAGGTTGGAGGCCACACCGACAGACCGGCTGGCATCACTCACATACACGGTGGGGCCGTCGTAATGCGGCGCAATTTTCACCGCTGTGTGCACGCGGCTGGTGGTGGCACCACCAATCAACAAGGGAATGCCCCGGTCGCGGAAGTAGGGGTCACGTTGCATTTCGCTGGCCACGTAGGCCATTTCTTCCAGCGACGGGGTAATAAGGCCTGACAAACCGATGATGTCGGCATTGATTTCCTTGGCCTTGGCGAGAATTTGCTCGGCAGGCACCATCACGCCCATGTTTTCCACTTCAAAGTTGTTGCACTGAAGCACCACGGTGACAATGTTTTTACCAATGTCGTGCACATCACCTTTCACGGTGGCAATCAGGATTTTGCCCTTGGCTTTGGCGTCGCCACCAGCGGCCACCAATTGCTTTTTCTCTTCTTCAATGAATGGAATGAGGTGGGCCACAGCCTGCTTCATGACGCGGGCGCTTTTGACCACCTGTGGCAAGAACATTTTACCGGCGCCAAACAGGTCGCCGACAATGTTCATGCCGTCCATCAGCGGGCCTTCAATAACGTGCAATGGGCGGCCGCCTTTGGCGGCAATGGCCGCTCGGCATTCTTCCGTGTCTTCAACAATGAAGTTGGTGATGCCATGCACCAAGGCGTGCGCCAGGCGTTTTTCAACGGGTTGGTTGCGCCACTCCAGATTTTCTTCGGCTTTCTTTCCACCCGCTTTCAGCGTGGCAGCAAACTCGATCATGCGCTCAGTGGCTGTTTTGCCGAAGTCGGGATCGTTGGCGGGCAGATCAGGCTTGCGGTTGAGCACGATGTCTTCCACCCGCTTTTTCAGCTCGGGCTCCAGTTCATCGTACACACCCATCATGCCGGCGTTCACGATGCCCATCGTCATGCCATTTTTAATGGCGTGGTAAAGAAACACGGTGTGAATGGCTTCGCGGGCGGGCTCGTTGCCACGGAAAGAAAAACTGACGTTGGACACACCGCCAGAAATTTTGGCGTGGGGCAGGTTTTTCTTGATCCAACCGGTGGCCTCGATGAAGTCGTTGCCGTAGTTGTCGTGTTCCTCAATGCCCGTGGCAATGGCGAAAATATTGGGGTCGAAAATAATGTCTTCCGCTGGAAAGCCCACCTCGTTCACCAGGATGTTGTAGGCCCGTTCGCAAATTTCAATTTTGCGGGCGTAGGTGTCGGCCTGGCCTTTTTCATCGAATGCCATGACGATGACGGCGGCGCCGTAGCGCTTGCACAGCTTGGCCTGGCGCTTGAATTCGTCAACGCCTTCCTTCATGGAAATGGAGTTGACCACGGCTTTTCCCTGCACGCATTTCAGGCCCGCCTCAATCACTTCCCACTTGGAGGAGTCGATCATGACCGGCACGCGGGAAATGTCCGGCTCGGAGGCCATCAGGTTCAGAAAGCGCACCATGGCGGCCTTGGAATCCAGCATGGCTTCGTCCATGTTGACGTCCACAATTTGCGCGCCGTTTTCCACTTGCTGACGAGCCACACTGAGGGCCTCGTCGTATTGCTCGTTCAAAATCATGCGGGCAAAGGCTTTGGAACCGGTGACGTTGGTGCGCTCGCCCACGTTGATGAACAGGCTGTTGTCATCGATGTTCAGGGGTTCAAGGCCCGACAAGCGACACTTGGGTTCGGCCACCGGAATGACGCGTGGCTTTTGCCCTTCCAGCGCTTTGGCAATGGCGGCAATGTGATCGGGCGTGGTGCCGCAGCAACCACCAGCAATGTTGAGGAAGCCAGCTTGCGCAAATTCTTTCACCAAGCTGCTGGTGATGTCGGGGGTTTCATCAAAGCCGGTGTCGCTCATGGGGTTGGGCAAACCGGCATTCGGGTACACACAAATGGGCGCGTCGCAAATTTTGCTGAGTTCGGCCACATAGGGACGCATCAGTGTGGCGCCCAGCGCGCAGTTCAAGCCGATGGTAATCGGCTTGGCATGACGCACCGAGTTCCAGAAAGCTTCCACGGTTTGGCCCGACAAAATGCGGCCTGAGGCGTCTGTCACCGTGCCGGAAATCATGATGGGCAGGCGGTGGCCGGAATCTTCGAAATACTGGTCGATGGCAAACAGCGCGGCCTTGGCATTCAGCGTGTCGAAAATGGTTTCAACCAGCAGCAAGTCCACGCCGCCTTCCACCAAACCTTTGGTTTGCTGGTAGTAGGTGGCGACCAGCTCATCGAAGGTGATGTTGCGGGCACCGGGGTCGTTCACGTCGGGGCTGATGGACGCGGTTTTGGGCGTGGGGCCCAAAGCGCCCGCAGCAAAGCGGGGCTTGTCAGGGGTGGAATATTTCACGCAGGCGGCCTTACACAGACGGGCAGCCTCGCGGTTCATCTCGTCCACGAGGTGTTCCATCTCGTAGTCGGCCTGGGCCACGGTGGTGGCGCCAAAGGTGTTGGTCTCCAGAATGTCGGCACCCGCGGCCAGGTACTGCTCATGAATTTCAGTCATGATCTGCGGCTGTGTCAGCACCAGCAGTTCATTGTTGCCTTTGACATCCCGATGAAAATCGGCAAAGCGCTCGCCCCGGTACTGGGCCTCGGTGAGCTTGTAGCGCTGAATCATGGTGCCTGTGGCACCATCCAGAATCAGGATGCGCTTGGAAAACAGGTCACGGAGTAAGGCTTCGACTGCGGGGCCGTTGGCAGGCGAAGAAGCGGGGCGCGTGTTCATCGCGGGGCCTCTTGATGTGCGTTGGAAAATGCGTTAATTCAGATAAGCCCTGATTTTAACAGGCTTTACACCTTAACCACGGGCCTGCAGTGAAGCATGTTCCCGGCGCAGGCGCCATAAACCCACCAGGGTGGCCCCGGTCAGCACCAGCATGGTGATGCACAGCTCGAGGGAATTGAACAGAAAACCGTGCAAACCCCACATCAGATTGCTCACCAGAGTGGCCTTGCGCATGCCCTCGTTGCTGAGGACAAAGAACGACCAGGTGCCAATAAGCGTGGCCGCCAAAGGCAAGCTGCTGGACAACCAGCCTTGCCAAGTGAGCGAAGTGATGAGCACCGCCAAGGCGGTGAAAAACCAGGACAAGGCCAGACGACGTTTGAAAGGCCAGTGAAAAGTGTAAGCGCTGAGGGCTTGGCGAATGGCTGCCAGCACCATGATGCCCATGCCAGTGTGTACGCCGTTGAAGCCATACTGAACTGCCCAACCAGCCGAGGATGCGGCCAGCAACAGCTTGGTACGCCGTTCGTCAATGACCACGAAGCCCAATAGGTTAAGGGCCAGGGCCAAAGCGCCGGCCAATCGAGGGGCGATCTCAAGGGCCCAAGTGTTCATGCGGGGTTCAAAGGGTGAAACAAGCCATGAGCATACCGCTGTAATGTGACAACCCCAGTGATTGAGGTGACGTTCAAGAAATTGAACAACAGGGGTTTTACGGAGCAGTTCGGGTTTGCCCTGAGTTCGCCGATTTGTTAGATTGCTCAAAGTTGCCAACTCACGTGAGGCGGGCTTGCCCATGCTCAAATACATTCGCCAGTCCAGCCTGTCGACCCGACTGGTGTTGGGCAGTTTACTCTCGCTGGTTGTGCTGTCGATCCCGCTCACCTTGACCGGCTATTCGGTGCTGAAACAGCAAACCATTGAACAGGCTGGCCAAGCCGCCAAAGCCCAGGCCGAGCAAATTTCATGGTCGGTTGACCGCCATTTGAAGCAACACCTGAAAAGCCTGGTTTACACCGCCCAAGTGCAAGAGGCGATTGGCGACTTTGCACCCGACCAGCTTCAACGCATGATCGACCTGATGCGCAAAAACACCCCAGGCTACTTGTGGGTGGGCGTGGCAGCGCCCGATGGTGCGGTGCTGGCCTCGGTGGACAACCTGCTGGTGGGAAAGAATGTGGGCAAGCGGCCGTGGTTTCAGAAGGGGCTGAAACAGTCGGCCATCATGGATTTGCATGAGGCCGCCATGCTGGCCGCTTTGCTGCCCGAGCGGGCTTATGACAAATACCAGTTCATTGATTTCACCACCCCCCTGCACAACCCGGACGGCAGCACCTACGCGGTGATTGGTATTCATCTGGACTGGAAATACTTCATCAACGAGGTGGAACAGGACATTTTCAGTCAGCGCAAGGTGTCCATGCCCACCGTGATTTTGGCCGGGGATGGCAGCTTGCGCCTTGGCAACCGGACTGAACTGGCTGACCTGCACGAGAAAACCCAATGGAGCCAGTTCAAGGGGTTCAAACTGGCACAACAAGGACAAACCAACTGGTCCATTGAGCGCCTGGCCGATGGCAAAGAATATTTGGTGGCTTTTTCACCCGCGAATCAGTCGGTTGAAGTGCAGGGCCTGGGTTGGGTTGCGGCCACAGTGACGCCACTCACCGTGGTTGAAAAGCCGATTTCGGACGCATTGCTGTATGCCTTGGTGGCTTTGTTGCTGGGCACTGCAGGCACTTTGACGTTGGTCGGCGTGCTGGGTCGAAGTGTATCGAAGTCGGCCTCGCGTTATGTGGACATGGTTCGCAAAGGAGACTCGCCGGCCGTGCGTGCCTCGATGGAAGATTTGCCCAAGGAATTGCAACCGCTGTCACGGGAAATTTTTAATCTGACCCAAGATCTTCAGGCTCAAAGTGTGAGCCTGAGCAAGGCACTGACCCAAGCCAAGGAAAGCTATTGGGTGGTGGAAGCATTGATACGCCAGGCGCCCCTGCCGATTGCCATGTTTGACATGAACATGTGCTATGTGGCGGCATCAGGCCAATGGGAGCTGACCTTTTGCCAACAGGCCGGGAGCTTGACTGGCCGTTCGCACTATGATGTTGTGCCCAATATTCCCGACAACTGGCGTGCGGCCCACCAAGCGGGCATGGAAGGCCGAAGCCTGATGGCCATGGCCGATGCCTGGACAGCGCCCGATGGCCAGGAACTGCTGCTGGACTGGGTGATTGAACCCTGGAACCGTCCAGATGGCGAACGTGGCGGCATCATCATCATGTGCCGGGATGTGACCGAAGATGCACGCCTGCGCAGCGAACTTGCCGAGAGCGAAGAGCGCTTCAAACTGGCGATGGAGGGCTCATATGACGGCTTGTGGGACTGGAAAGTGGGCGAAGAGGCGATTTACTTTTCACCCAGCTGGAAGCGCCTCTTGGGTTATGAAGAGCATGAGCTTGAGAACTTGTTTTCAACCTGGGAACGCCTGACCGTACCCGACGATGCGGAAAGAGCCAAGACAGAGCTGCTGGCCTGCCTGAACAACCCGTCGGCATCCAGCTTTGAAAGCGCTTTCCGAATGGTTCACAAGTCAGGGCATTTGGTGGACATCCTCTCGCGGGCATTGATTGTTCGGGACGCCGATGGCAAAGCCTTGCGTGTGGTGGGTACGCATTTTGACCGGACCAAAGAATTGGCGCTGGAGCAACGTGCTCGGGAAGCCTCCATTGCAGCCGAGGTTGAGCGGGAGGCCAACAACGCAAAGGGCCGTTTCCTGGCAACCATCAGCCATGAAATTCGCACACCCCTCAATGGCGTGATTGGGTTTGCCAAATTGCTGCAAATGGATTTGCCAAGCGGCCCACAGCGTGAGCACGCGGGGTACCTGGTTCAAACCGCGGAGACATTGTCGACCATTCTGAATGACATTCTGGATTTCTCGAAACTTGAATCGGGCATGTTGGCATTGTCGAATGCGCCGTTTGCGCTGGATGAAGTGTTGCGCGGCAGCTCCGAATTGATTCGCATGAATTGCGCCGCCAAACAAATCGACTTTGAATTGGTGACGGCGATGGAACCGGGATTGGTTTACTCAGGCGATGCAGGTCGTCTTCGCCAGATCATCCAAAATTTATTGTCCAACGCCATTAAATTCACCGACCAAGGCAAGGTTCAACTGGTGGTCCGTGTAGAGCCTGGCAGCCAACAAGGCGACACGGTGTGCTTTGAAGTTCGGGATACCGGCCGAGGTGTGCCGGCAGACAAATTGCCCCTGTTGTTCAAACCCTTCGTTCAAGTGCACAGTGACGGCGAGAACCGGCTCGGCGGCACAGGCTTGGGTTTGTCCATTGTGAAAAACCTGGTGGAAGCTATGGGGGGACACATTCATATGGAGTCCACCTTTGGGGAGGGTTCCGTGGTGAAATTCACCATTCCGCTGATGCGGGTGGACCAAAAGGCCCGCGCCATGGTGGAACGCATTCAACCTGCGCGCAGCCTGCAACTTCTGGTGGCAGACGACACGCCATTGAACCTGAAATTGTTGACCTTGTTCCTTGAAAAAGATGGGCATGCGGTGCACTGCGCAACCGATGGCATGGACGCCTTGAAGCAGGCACAACAATCACCTTTTGACTTTATTCTGCTGGACATTGACATGCCCAAGTTGTCGGGTCTTGAGGTAACACGCCGGATTCGCGCAGGGGATGGGCCCAACCAGAACACGCCGATTGCTGCACTCACGGGTTACGCCTTTGAAAGCGACCGCATTGAATCGGAAAAGGCTGGGATGAATTATCACTTTGCCAAGCCCATTCAATTTGATGCCTTGCTGAACCAGTTGGCCCTGCGCAGCCGTGCAGACGTAACCACCCAGTGAACCCGATTAATGGTGACCAGGTTGTGCGACCGGTATCCAGTGGCCATCTTTTTTGACCACTTCGTACCGGGCCCATCGCTTGAACGCTTCGGCTGAGCTAAGCCCAGTGTCGTACAGGTTTGCACCCGCCACGTTTTTGTAGATGACTTGCTGAGTGGCCGAGTCTTTGTACGGAGTCACCAGCGACATATCCAGCAACTCGCGCACACACCAGCGGTAGCCCACCTGGCCATTGCTGTAAAAAGAGCCCACAGTGAGGGTTTGCGGGTGCAAGCCTTCCTTTTCGGAATGCTGAACGGCATGCTCAAACAGTTCGGACAACACATCGGTGCTGACGTCCACAAATGACTTCATGTGGGAGATGGCATAGGCGAAATCTTCATGGGTGAGCGAAACGCCCGCTTCGTCGGCTGTGTCGATGTTGACCCGTTTGGCCCTCGAAAAATGGTGCGGATACCGTCGCCATGGGAACAGAGCATTAAAGAGCACCCCCACCGTGAACAAGGCCGCCACATTGAACCACACCGGGTTTAGCAGATATCCATAGCCCAGGTGCGTGACCGCCGGACCGCCGATGACAGCCGCCAAGGCAGTGGCACCACCCGGCGGGTGAATGCAACGGGCGAAATACATGGCGGACACCGACACACCCACCGCCAATGCTGCGGCCAACAGCATGTGGGGAACCCAACGTGCGCAGGTCACCCCGATCAACGCGGCCAGTGTATGACTACCCCACACCGCCCATGGCTGGGACAAAGGGCCGTGTGGCACCGCGAAGATGAGCACGGCCGATGCCCCCATGGAGGCCACCACCAACAAGTTGGGCGTCCCCCCCATGGCAAGGCTGGAGGTGACCACCACCGCCAAAATACCCAAAAATGCACCCAAACCGGATATCAGCTTTTCGAGGTGGCCAGTGGTGTTGGATTCCAGCCCGACAATGGACCGAAATCGTCGGACCGCCGGTTGCTGCTTGAATGCAGAAAGGTTCATGACGACAAAGGCTTGATGAGGTTTAACAGTGTTTGACGTTGTGGCGCATTGTGCACCGAATGGGTGCACAACGGAACTGGTTGATTCCCGAACAAGCTTGAAATCATGAGCCCCCGCTTGCGGCACAATGTCGGTTTGATTGCTGCCCCTCACTGGAGAAGCCATGGATTTGCTGATGGACCCGAATGTCTGGATTGCTTTTGCGATTTTGACCAGCCTGGAAATTGTGTTGGGCATTGACAACGTGATCTTCATCACGGTGCTGGTGTCCAAGTTGCCCATGGATATTCAGGACCGCGTTCGCCGATTTGGACTGATGTTTGCCATGGTCACGCGGGTGGGCCTGCTGTTTTCTCTGTCTTGGATCATCGGACTGACTGAACCACTGTTTGACGCCTTCGGCAAAGCAGTGACCGGGCGGGATTTGGTGCTGTTTTTCGGAGGCTTGTTTTTGCTGTGGAAGGCCTCCAAGGAAATCTACTTGCAGGTGGAAGTGCCGAACCACACAGAAGAATCCGCAGGCACGGCCAAAGTGGCTGGTAAAACCGGTGCGGCGCTGTTTTGGGGCTCCATCGTTCAAATTGGAATTTTGGACATTGTGTTTAGCCTGGACTCGGTGATCACGGCGGTTGGCATGGTTGATCAAATCCAGGTCATGATTGCTGCCGTCATGGTGGCCGTGGGCGTGATGATGGTGGCCGCCAAGCCGATTGGCGAATTTGTGGAAAAACACGCCTCGGTGAAGGTACTGGCTTTGTCGTTCCTGATGATGGTGGGCATGCTGCTGATCGCGGAAAGCTTCGGCGTGCATGTGCCCAAGGCCTACCTCTACAGTGCCATGGGGTTTTCACTGTTGGTGGAACTGCTGAACCTGCGCTCGCGAAGCAAGGCCAAAGCAACCTGACCCGGACAGCTTGGTATACACTCTGTTTAGTTTTAGCAATGTCGGCTTTGGTGCTGCCGAGATGGCGGAGGCAGTATGCGGTGGTTGTCAGGTGCGTTGAGTTCGTTGCTGGGTGCATTGGCCATGGTGCTATTGGCCATGGGTGTCTCAACGCTCATGGGCAACAGCTACTCAAGTGAATCAGCCCGGAAATTTGCGCCCGGCGTGCACGCCATCATGCGGCATGCCACGGCGCCCGGCGCTGGCGACCCGAAAGCGTTTGATTTGCGGCGGTGCGAAACACAGCGCAACTTGAGCACACAGGGCCGAGACGAAGCGGCCATGATCGGTGAGTACCTTCGGAATCGACCGTTTCATTTCACAGCCGTGCACACCAGCCAATGGTGTCGCTCCAAGGAGACAGCACAGTTGCTTGGGCTGGGACCCGGAAAGGAACTGCCCGCACTGAACTCCTTTTTCAACGATGACAGCACGCAAGAAGAACAAACCCGGGAACTGAAGAACTTCCTGATTCAGTTGGGGCCACGGGATAAGGTGCTGCTGGTGACCCACCAAGTGAACATCACGGCCCTGACGGGGTTGTACCCACAACCGGGTGAAATCGTGTTTTTCACCATACAACCCACCGGAAAAGTCACTGTGGTGGAACGGCTTAAACCGGCGGAGATGGGTCGGCGCGGGTAACCAAAGCAATGCCCAGCACCACCGGCACAATGCCGAGAAAATCGAGCGGGTGCAGCGGCTCATCAAGCAGCCAATACCCCGCCAACAAACCCAGGGGTGGTGTTAAAAACAGCCACACACTGGCGGCACTGGCAGTGCCTTTTTCAAGCATGTTGAACCACAGCAGATAGCCCGCAATCGATACCACCAACACCATCCAGGCCAGCGAATACCCAAACCGCGGAGTGAACTGCATCGCCGACCAGGGTTCCATCCACAAGGCCAGCGGCAACAAGGTGACACCGGACAATACAATCTGAAAACCAGTGGCTGCCACAACGCCCATGTGCACTGGGTACTTTTTGTAGAACACAGTCCCACTGGCCAAGGTAAACAGGGCCAACAGCACCAGGATGAAACCGTGGAGGGAGTCGGCCGGCCCACCGACCCGGCTGCGGACAATAAAAGCCACTCCGGCAAAACCCAGACACAAACCCAGCCACTTGATGCGGGACAGCGGCTCCTTCAACCACCACGCCGACAATGCGGCCACCACAATGGGGTTGGCACTGATCAGGATGGTTGCCAACCCGGAACTGAGCGAACCCATGCCGGTCCAGCTCAAGCCGAGGTAAAGCGAGTGATTGCACCAACCCAACACCAGCAGGACCCACCACTCCCGACCTTTTGGCCATCGAAGGTCACCACGCAAGGCCGACCAGGCCATGAGCAAGGCCCCTGCAATCAGAAAGCGCACGCTGAGAAACAACAAGGGGGGGCTGTCCAACAAGCCCAGTTTGGCGGCTGGAAAGGCGCTGGTCCAGATGAGCACGAAGGGCAAGGCAAGGGCGGCAATCGGCATAACGTTACATTCTCAATGTGAACAGACTCAAGGCGATCAAGCTGGCAGCAAATAGTCGGCGATGTGAATGAGCGCGTTCTTTGAACACCCCAATGGACAACAGCGTGGCAATCACAATACCCGCATTGCTGAACGAAACGGCCACTGCGGCCGGCAGTACTCGCATGGCGTGAATGACCAACACATACGCGAGGCCGATGCACAATCCCCCCACCAGGACCATCCAGAGCGGAGGTCGTGCAGCAGGGGACCAACGCCCCGTGCGGTACTTCAAGTCGATACTCAAGATCAGCCATCCACTGGCATAACCAAATGACACATACCCAAGCAGCGCCAAAAATGAGGGGATGTGTTGCGTGGCCTGCTGGTCGCTCAGGGAATAAATGCTGGTGCACACCATGGACAACAGCGCCCAAGGTAGTGCGCCCTGCTGATTGGTTGAGCGAATACCCACGGTGAGCAGCAACAGGCCAGCGCCCCCCAACAACAAGGCTCCCCACGCCAATCCGGGGAGTTGTTGACCCAATAAAATGCTGCCCCAGACTGCGATCAGGAGTGGGGAGCTGCGCACCAGGGGGTACACCAGTGACACGGGCGCATGGCTGTAGGCTCGGGTCAAACCCAAAAAGTAAATCGCATTCGACAATGCCGACAATACCAGGCAACCCACCAGATGAATCGACCATTGGACCGTGGTGAACAAGGTCACCAAACCCCAAGGGGCCAACAGGAGACCGTGCCCCAGCAAGATCCACCACAGAAGCCCACTTTCCCGAGGCTGCTGGCGTGCCATGAGGTTCCAGCTGACATGCATCAACACGGACAGCAATACCCACAGCAAGGCTTGATCAATGTCGGACAGCAAAACAATGGTCCACGGCGAAAACTGTTAGCTATAACGGAGATGAAGCACTTGGACAACTGGGGTTTGTGTGGGGGCGCACTTTGACAGAGATCCTTTGGCTATCATGCAGTTTGGTGTTTTGAAACGGTCGCAGTGGCGTGTCATGGTTAAATCCTCCAACAATGGTGACGGCAAAGCTGTCCCCTCGGGCCGGCTGGCTCGCCTGTCAAAATTCGGTGCATTGGCCACCACCGTGGCCGGCTCGGTGGTGAAAAACGGCACCAAACAACTGGTACAAGGCAAGCGCCCCAAACTCAGCGACTTGCTGTTGACCCCGAAAAATGCACTGCGCGTGGCCAATCAACTGGCCCAACTGCGAGGTGCCGCCATGAAATTGGGCCAACTGATTTCCATGGATGCCGGGGACATGCTGTCGCCACAATTGGCCGACATTTTGGCGCGACTGCGTTCAGATGCGCACCACATGCCCAAAGCCCAGTTGCACGAGATGTTGGTGCAGGAATGGGGCAGCGAGTGGAGAAGCCGCCTGGCCAGCTTTGATGAAAACCCGGTGGCCGCAGCCTCCATTGGACAAGTGCACCGTGCGGTGTCGCTGGATGGAAAAGCGCTGGCCATCAAGATTCAATACCCCGGTGTGCGGGAAAGTATCGACAGCGACATCGACAATGTGGCGTCCATTTTGCGCTTCACCGGCCTGGTGCCGGATACCTTGGACATTCGTGCGCTGCTTCACGAAGCAAAAAAGCAGTTGCATGAGGAGGCGGATTACCAACGGGAAGCGGATTGCCTTGAACAATTTCGAGAGGCAATGGGCCATTGGCCCCAGTGCATCATTCCCGGGGTGCACCGGGCTTTGAGCACCCCGCGAATTTTGGCGATGGACTTTGTAGAAGGCGAGCCAATTGAAAACCTGGCCACTGCGCCACAAGCGGTTCGGGATGGTGTGCTGACCACCCTGTTCACCTTGATGTTTCGCGAATTGTTGCACATGCGTTTGATGCAGACCGACCCCAACTTTGCCAATTATTTGGTGAGGCCCGCGCAACAGGCCGTGGTGTTGCTCGACTTTGGCGCAACGCGCCGCTTTACGCCAGAACTGGTGGCCGGTTACCAGGCCGTGATGAACGCTGCATTGGTTGGCAGTCGGCAAGCCCTTGAACAGGCTGCACTCCAGATTGGCTATTTTGACCACGAGACCCAAGCCCACCACCGTGAACTGGTGCTCGACCTGATGGCGTTGGCCTGTGAGCCCCTGTGTACTGTCGGGGCCTACGATTTTGGTGAGGCGAACCTGGCCGAGCGCCTGCGGGACACAGGCCTTGCTTTGGCGGAAGACCGCCAGTTTTGGCACACGCCCCCCGTGGACTGCCTGTTTTTACACCGAAAAATGGGGGGCTTGTTTTTGCTGGCCACCCGACTGAAAGCCAGGGTCAACATTCAGGATTGTGTGGCCCTGGCTAAGCCTGCAGCTGAATGAACTCAACACTGAAACACACGCCCCGGCCATGCAGGCCTTCACTCACGCGGATGTGGGTGTGGTACCTGCGAGCGATTTCAGCGCAAATGGACAAACCCAGCCCTGAACCTGTGCTGGCATGGGGCGCGGCACGGTAAAAACGTTCGAACACGCGGTCTCGGTGCTCGGGCAAAATGCCGGGACCATCGTCGGCAACGGACAGCCTCACTCTCCGACCAGGCAGTGCATTGAAAGCGACCCGCACCTCGCCGCCTGGCTGGGTGTACAACACAGCGTTATGGACCAGGTTGCGCAGCAAAATCCACAGGGCATCGGCTTGAACCTGGAGCGCAAAATCGCTGGGCAATTCACCATCGACCTCAACGTGGAAGTTGATGGATTTGCTGTTGAGCAACTCGGAGAAGTCGGCGCGCAACAGCGGCAGAAAGGTTCCCGGTTTGGCGGCAGCGGGTCCGTTGGTCTCGGCCTGTGCGTCAAGACGGGACAACTCCAGCAATTGCGTGATGAGGTGACTGCAACGGTCCACACCGGACAGTAAATCATCAATGATGTCAGCCCGCTCCAAGGGTTGATCTTGAAACCGCTGGAGCAATTGCACATTGGTTCGCAAACCTGACAGAGGGGTGCGCAACTCATGCGCGGCATCGGCGGTGAATCGACGTTCCCGGTCCATGCCTTCGGCAATGCGACCCAAGGCCGCGTTCAGGGCTTGCAGCAATGGTTGAATTTCGGATGGCACGCCACCGGCGTCCACCTGTTGGAGGCAACCACTGTCGATCCGATCCACCTGCAAAACAGCATGTCGAACCGGCGCAAACGCCCGGAACACCACGTAGCGTACAGCGAAAAATGCGGTGGGCAACATGAACAGCGAGAACCAAAACAAGTGGGTCAAGAAATTGGAGATCACCTCCAGGCGGTGTTGCTTGGGCTCGGCCATCAGGATTCGAAATTCACCGGACTCATGCAAAAGGTTGTAGATGCGTAAATCGCCTTCTGGCGTTGATCGCCAGGAGAAGCCCTGCTGATCCAATGGTGCCAAAGGCTCTGAGGGTGCAGACCCACTGCGATATTTCAAGGTGCCAGTTTTGTCCCACAACTGAAAAGACAGATAATGCCCATCACCACGAACCAACGGGTGATCGGCATACGCTGCAGAGCCCATTTCTGCAAACTCGTGCTCAGAAAAATGCAGCAACAGGTCGGCCGTTTCGGCAATCGACATGTCGAACAACTCTTGGCTTTCCCTGCGGGCTTCCACATACAGGTAGGCGGCGCTGGCCACCCACAAGGCCGTGATCAGTGCAAAGACCAGCAGGGTGAGTCGCTGGCGAAGTGACCAGGTGCTCATGGCTGACGCCCCATGCGATAACCCTGACCATGGACTGTTTCAATGCGCTGCTTGCCCACTTTTTTCCGCAGGTTGTGAATGTGCACCTCCAGTGAATTGCTGCCCACTTCCTCGCCCCATCCATAAGTGACCTGCTCCAGACGGTCTTTGGACACGGTCATGTTGCCTGCTTGCATCAACGCTTGAAGAATCTTGAACTCCCGATTGGTCAGCGACACAGCCTGCCCCTGCAAGGTGACCGCCTGGCGTTCCGGGTACAGAATCAACTCACCAACCTGAAGTGTATTGCCGGTGCGGCCCTGCGCACGCCGAATGCCGACCCGTATTCGGGCGGCCAGCTCATCCAGATCAAAGGGTTTGATGATGAAGTCATCCGCTCCACCATCCAGGTTGGCAATCCGTTCAGACAGGTCACTTCGAGCTGTCAAAATCAGCACTGGCATGCGCCACCCACGGCGGCGAATGTCCTGCAACACGGCATGGCCATCCATGTCGGGCAAGCCCAGGTCCAGCAAAACCGTGTCATATGCATGGGTCATCAGGGCCGTCAGGGCAGAGCCACCAGTGGTGATCCAGTCCACGGTCAGGCCTTCGGCTTGCAACCCCCGTTGCACCGCCTTGCCCAGCAAGGCATCGTCTTCAACCAGCAATACGCGCATACATGGCCTTGGTTTCAATATGGTGCACACTGTAGCCTGCAAACCTTAAGGCACGCTTAAGCAGTGTGAACTACACTGCAGGCTTGTTGTTGGCTCAGGAAACATTTGGCATGCGTGTCCCCCTTACATTCCATCGACTCAGCCTTGGCGTTTCAAGCCTGGTATTGAGCAGTGTCTGCGTGGCAGCAACAGCGGAACCCGTGCTCATGACGCCCGCGCAAATCAAGGCTGCGCGTATTCAAACAGCACCCGTCACCTCGACACAGCAGCAGAGCGGGGCGCTTACCCTGTCGGGCACGGTGCGCCCCTCTAGCAGTGGTTTGTTGGCGGTGCCAGCCACGGAGGATGTCTCGGTCGCAGAGGTGGTTCAGCCCAACTTGTCGATGGTTAAAAAAGGCGACGTTGTGCTGAAGGTGTTTGGCGCAGCTTTGGTACAGGCCCAACAGGCACTGTTGAATGCGGCAACCTCCGCGCGGCTGGAACACCAAAACCTGCGGCGGGACTCCGCTTTGTTGCAGGACGGCCTGATTGCGCAAAGACGATTGCAGGACACCCAGGCAAGGGTACAGATGGCGCAGTTTGGTGTGCAGGCTGCCCGGCAGACACTGCTGGGCATGGGGCTTTCGGCCGACACAGTGCGGCGCATTGAACACAGTGGAGAGGTTCGCAGCCCCGTCGAGATCCAGGCGCCGGCCAATGGTCAGTTGAATTCACTCACCGCACTGGCCGGTCAGCGCGTCAAGGCGGGCGACCCGCTGTTTCAGGTGGCCACCGCGCAGCAACCCGATGTGTTGCTCAATGCAAGCACCTCGCAAGCGGCCCTGGTGGCTGTGGGCGATGGGGTCGTGGTGCCCGGGTGTACCGCACCAGGTCGAGTCACGGGGGTTGGGCAGTCCATCAACCCAGACACCCAGGCCTTGGACATTCGCGTGGCCATGCCTGCCAGTCCTTGCTTGCGCTTGAATCAGCTGGTCCAGGCCACGATTCAGAGCCAACGCAAACCCGCAGATCCCACCGGGTTTGCCGTACCCGCACAAGCCGTGTTGAACAATGCGGGCCAACGTTGGATTTTTATTCAGAACACGCAGGGGTTTGACGCCGTGGAAGTCCAGGTGTTGTCCCAAACCGGCGATACAGCGGCCATTCGACCCATCCATGCGCGGCCAAACCTGGCTCAAGCGCAGGTGGCCGTCAGTGGATTGGCACTCATCAAGGGTGCCTGGCGTGGTCTGGGCGCCGAGTAACCGGGGGCCACACGTGACATCATGGATTGACATGGCGCTGAAGCAGCGCTTGCTGGTGGCTGTATTGACCCTCTGCCTGACCGGCGCAGGCATTTGGGCATTCAATGGGCTGCCGATTGACGCGTTCCCGGATGTGTCGAGCACACAGGTGAAAATCATTCTGAAAGCCCCGGGGCTCACGCCCAATGAGGTGGAAACACGGGTGACCAGCCTGGTTGAACAAGAAATGCTGGGCATTCCTCACCAGGTCATGCTGCGTTCGCAGTCGAAGTATGCAATTGCTGACATCACCGTGGATTTTGCCGAGGGCACCGATATTTATTGGGCCCGTCAACAAGTGACCGAGCGCTTGGGTGGTGCCATGGATGCATTGCCCAAAGACATTGTCGGTGGGCTTGCGCCCATCACCACACCGCTGAGCGAAATGTTCATGTTCACGGTGGACGGCCCACAAACCCTGAGCGAGCGGCGCCTGGTGCTGGACCGTGTTATTCGCCCGCAACTGCGCAGCATTGAAGGCGTGGCCGATGTGAATTCACTCGGCGGCTTTGTGCGCAGCTTTGTGGTGGTGCCCCAACTGGAAGCCTTGGGCGCCCGTGCTTTAACGCTGGACGACCTGATCACCGCCATTGATGACAACAACCAAAACGACGGTGCTGGACGCCTGACCCGAGGCAGTGAAGCACTGCTGGTTCGTAGCGAGGGTCGGGTCCGCAACCTGGACGAACTGGGCCAACTCGTGGTGAGCCGACGCGGTGGTGCGTTGGTGCGAGTGTCCGATGTGGCCGAACTGCGGCTGGAAGGTCTGACCCGTTACGGCGCCGTCACCGAGAACGGTGATCATGAAA
Source organism: Limnobacter sp. (assembly GCF_036405155.1). Classification (GTDB taxonomy): domain Bacteria; phylum Pseudomonadota; class Gammaproteobacteria; order Burkholderiales; family Burkholderiaceae_B; genus Limnobacter. The sequence continues at coordinate 573,059 of NZ_DASWYD010000007.1, forward strand.
CGGTGGAAGGCCTGGTTCTGGGCTTGCGGGGTGCAAACGCACGACAGCTGGTGGAACACGTGGACCAGCGACTCAAGGAGATTCAGAAAACCCTGCCAGAAGGCATGGTGATCACACCGTTCTACAACCGGGGCACCCTGGTGGACAAGGCGGTGGGTACAGTCAGCAAAGCATTGATGGAAGCCATCGTGCTGGTGCTGGCCCTTCTGGTGGTGTTTTTGGGCAATCTGCGAGCTGCGCTGGTGGTGGCGGTGATTCTGCCCCTGTCGGCCCTGGGCACTTTTCTGCTGATGCGTTGGGTGGGACTGTCTGCCAACCTGATGTCACTGGGCGGCTTGGCGATTGCCATCGGCATGCTGGTGGATGCTGCGGTGGTGGTGGTCGAAAACATCGAGTCACACCAGAGTGAGGTCTCTCATCGGTCTTTCATCGACAGCATTCGTGCGGCCTGCGCCGAGGTGGCCGTGCCCATTACAGCGGGCATTTTGATCATCATGACCGTGTTCTTGCCATTGCTCACCCTGGAAGGTTTGGAAGGCAAGCTGTTCTCGCCTGTGGCGCTGACGATTGTGTTTGCGCTGGGCAGCTCGTTGCTGTTGTCGCTCACCGTGATTCCGGTGCTGTCGAGTTTCGCGCTCAAGGCGGGGCACCATGAAGTGCCTCGTGTTGTTCAGTGGCTGGAACAACATTACAGCCGTATTTTAACCAAGGCTTTGCGGCACCCACGTTACCTGCTGGGTGGTGCTGTGGCCAGCTTGGTGCTGGCCGTGTTGGCCTTGGGCGGCGTGGGCAAAAGCTTTATCCCCTCGCTGGATGAAGGCGACATCATCATGCAGGTGGAAAAGCTGCCCTCCATCTCACTGGCCGAGTCTGTGAACATTGACCTGCTGTTGCAAAAAGCCATTCGCGACAAAGTGCCCGAAGTAGAGCGCATTGTTGCCCGGGTGGGTTCTGATGAGCTGGGCTTGGACCCCATGGGGTTGAACGAAACCGACACCTTCATGGTGCTCAAACCCCATGAAGCATGGCGTTTTAAAACCAAGGACGACCTGATTGATGCCATTCGCGTTGCAGTGGCTGACATACCCGGTGTGAATGTGGGTTTTACCCAGCCCATTGAAATGCGCACCAGCGAAATGCTGTCGGGTGTGCGGGGTGACTTGGCCGTCAAACTGTTTGGCCCAAACTTGGGCAAGCTCAATGAATTGGCCCAGAAAACCGTGAAGCTGCTGGAATCCATTCAAGGTGCACAGGATGTACAAACCAGCCAAGCCGATGGCGTGGAATACCTGCGGGTGAACCTGAACCCGCTCGCCATGGGCAGTGCCGGGTTAAGCACACACACAGTGCAAGCGTCGCTGAGACGCTTGATCGATGGCGTAAAGATTGCAGAAACCATCGAGAACAACCAGCGCATCCCCATCCTTCTGCGGGCCAGCGACATCAACCTGAATAGTTTGGAAGCCCTCCGGCTGCCCAACCACGATGGCCAATTGGTACCGCTGGGCAGCCTGGCCACACTGACCGAAGAAAGCGGCCCGGTGCGTATTGACCGTGAAAACGCCTCCCGGATGAGTGTGGTGCGCAGCAACGTCCATGGACGTGATCTGGTGGGCTTTGTGGAGGAGGCCAAGGTCCGCTTCGCCCAGGATATTCCATTGCCCGCAGGTTATCGCGTGACGTGGGGCGGTCAATTCGAAAATCAGCAACGTGCCGCCAAACGACTGGGCACCGTCATTCCGCTCGCATTGGGTCTGATTTTGCTGATTCTGCATTTCACGTTGGGCAGCTTCCGCCAAGCGTTGTTGGTGTTGTGCAATGTGCCCTTTGCCATGGTGGGCGGAGTATTCGCACTGTTCATCACCCGGGAGTATTTGTCGGTGCCCGCCACGGTGGGATTTATTGCCTTGATGGGGATTGCGGTGCTCAATGGCTTGGTGATGCTCTCGGAGTTCAACCGATTGTTGAGCGCGGGCGAACCCATCGACCGTGCAGTCCGACTGGGTGCGGTGCGCCGATTAAGACCTGTGTTGATGACCGCCAGCATTGCCGCCCTCGGCCTATTGCCCCTGCTGTTTGCCACAGGCCCGGGCTCTGAAATTCAAAAACCCTTGGCCATTGTGGTCACCGGTGGGCTGGTGTCGGCCACTGCACTGACCCTACTGTTGATGCCCAGCTTGTTTGAACGTTTTGGTGTTGGCAAAACAAGTCCCAAAACGTCCGGAGCCCATCCCCATGTTCACTAAAGCACGCCCTGTCCGCTTATCGCTCTTGGGTCTTTTCATCGCGTCGACCATCCACATGGCCCACGCCACGGATGAATCGGCCCCCACAGAGATGGACCTTCTTCAACTCAAAAGCCATGCCGAAGCTGTGTTGCCGCCATTGGCCATTGGCAAACAGGCGATTGAACAAAGCCTGACTCACCAATCTGGCCTTCAGGATGCGAAAATGCAGGAAGCCGAGGCCCAATTGCGCGCCGTTGGCGAGCACGAGTGGACAGTGAATGCGGCAACCCGTCAGCGGCGCTTTCGCATGGACGGCACGCGGGCCAACGATTACGAGGTGGGCGTATCCCGGGGGTTGCGCTTGCCTGGCAAGGTGACACTGGACAATCGCCTGAGTGAACAGCACCGTGCCTTGGCAGACACACTGGCCGAGGACAGTTGGCATGAAGCCAGCCGATTGATGGTGAACCGCGTCTTGGAATGCCGAAAAGCGGCCCAACTCCTGGCGATCAGCACGGTCAATGTGAAGGCGCAAACTGTGTTTGTCAACCAGCAAACGCAACGGGTCAAGCAGGGCGATATTCCCGCCATCGAGCTTATGCACAGTGAAAACGAGCTGCAACGCATGCGCAAGGACGAGCAGGCCGCCCGCATCCAACTGTTGCAGCTTCGGGCGGCTCTCGAAACAGATTTTCCGACACTTGCTGCAACATCCCCAGGCGCATTGAATGAGCCTTGTTCGGATCAAACCTTGTCCACCCCGTGGCCAGACATCAGCCCAACCAGTCAGGCTGCATTGATTGCGCGACTGCAGTCAGAAAACCATGCCTTGCGGCTGCTTGAACAACAAGCCCAGTTGGCCAAACTGACCAGCGAGCGAAGCCGTCTGGATGAACATGCAGACCCCACCGTCGGCCTGAGTGTGACCACCGAACAGAGCAACCTGGAGCGCATTCTGGGGGTACAGGTGTCTATCCCGATCGGCGGCGCAGCACGACAATCCCGAACGGCTTTGGCCCAGGCGCAAAGCCAGCGGTTGTCTCTGGAAGCCCTGCAGCTGCGACGCAATGTGGCCAACAGCGCCCGCCTTGCCTTGGCGCAATACGAGGCCTTGCGGGCGCAGTACGCATTGGCGCAGGCGAGCTTACATACCCAGGAACTGTTGGTGGAAAAACGCCTGCGAGGCTACACGCAGGGCGAGGTAACACACACCGACCTGAACCTGGCTCAACAAGCGCTGAACATCGCACGGCGAGAGGCGGTTGAAAGCCAGTTTGCGCTCGACACCCAAGGCACCCTATTGATGATTGATGCGCACTGGTTGCTGCAAATGGACGAGCATCACCCTTGACCGCAGGCCGCTGCAATCAGCGGGTTTTGAAATACTGCTCACATTTGGTGGATTTCATTTCAAAAGCCATGCTCATCACACAAAACAAGTCGTCATGGCTCAAGGGAACGTCCTTGTAGCGCTTCAGCTCGTCGCGTGGAAATTGGAAATGCTGCCCCGTCCACACAATGGCGGGTACATGCACTTGCGCCCGGGGCGCGATGGCCTTGGGGGCACCATGCAAATACATGCCAAACTCGCCCAGGCTTTCGCCATGGTCGCTCACGTAAAGCATGGCTGTTTCGTGTGAATGGTCGTGGCGCTTGAGAAAGCCAATCACCTGCGCCAAGAAATGGTCGGTGTAAAGGATTGCGTTGTCGTATGCATTGATGATTTGTTCGTTGCTGCAATTGGACAGCTCATTGGTTTCACACACCGGCTTAAAGCGCTCAAATGCTTGGGGGTAGCGTTTGTAGTAGGCTGGGCCGTGGTTGCCCATTTGGTGAAGCACAATCAGGATGTCTTTGTCCGCATGCCGCTTCACATAGTCTTCCAGGCCATCGAGCATGCCAACATCCCGGCATTCTTCATCGCATTGTTTATTGGTGGCCGGGGTTTTGAAATCTTCGTAATCCACGCGCAGGGCAACACCCTTGGAATCTGAATTGTTGTCACGCCACAGCACCTGAACCCCAGCGGCTTTCAGGGTGTCCAGCAGGTTGGTGTGCTTCTGCCCTTCTTTGCTAGAGTACTGGTCTGCACCCAAGCCAGAAAACATGCAGGGCACCGACACTGCGGTGGAGGTTCCGCACGAGGTCACATCTGAAAAGCTCAACACATCCAGCTTGGACAATTCGGGGTTGGTGTTGCGTGCATACCCATTGAGCGAAAAATGGTCTGCACGGGCGGTTTCGCCGACCACCAAAATCACCAGTTCTTTGTGATCGGCTTCTTCGACAATTTTTGCGTCTGGGGCAATTGCAGCACGAATCGCTGGGGCACCCGAGTCCACCGTTTGCGCCACAAACTTGAGGAGGGACGTGACTGGGTATCCGGGGTTGGCGTAATAGCGAATGCTTTTGTGCTCCCGCAGAAACGAGGCATACTGACTGGAAAATGGGGCGACTGCCAACAGCACCGCCAACACCACACTGGCCAGCATGACAGCCAGCGATTTGAAGTGACCCTTCCACGGCAACGGGGGAGTCAAACTTCGAACCACCCACACGGCCGGCAACAGGCCCAACAGCAGATAGCCCAACATGCGCAGGTTAAACAAATCGGAGGCCTCGGACACATTGGTTTGCGTGAGGTTTTCCAACATGGAGGTGTCAATCACCGTGCCATAGTGGTCCATGAAATAGGCCGAGGAGGCACCCGCCAACAGCACAAACGCCAACCACCACCGCGCCAGCCGCCCGTGGGCAAACACCGCCAGCAGCAACACATGCAAGGCCGTAAAAAACACCGCCACAGACAGCACAAACCCGACTTGGGACATGCCTGGATAGGTTTTCAGCAAAGTCTTGAAAAATGCCAGATTCAGGAACAGGGTCATGAAGATTGCCACTGCGACCAGGCGCTTGTGCAATCGGCTTACGTGCTTGAACATCCGTGAGGGCTCGAAGAATGAATAAAAATGAATGCTGAAATGTACCATGTGTTCAAATGCAGCATGGCGCATTCTTTCAGGCTGGTCTTAAGGAATCATTAAGGTTTATTCACCAACAAATTCCGAGCACTTGCAGGGCCGGCGGTGTCGGCAACCAATCCAGCAGTCGGCCAACCATCACGGCCAGACCCAATAAAATCAGCCCACCACTGGCGCGGTTTAAGGTTCGCTCGGGCAAACGCCCTGCCAGGTGTTGCCGCACACGGGCCATGGTGTGCATGCCTACGCCGGTCAACAGGGCGAAAACCGCCATGAGCACAGCCCCTTGCAAGGCACTGCCGCCCAAATAAGCCAGGGCGAGCGCAGACCACAGCACCCCGCAGGGCAGCAATGGCCACAATACACCGGCGGTCCAAGCCGATGATGGGGTGGGTTGTTCTGCGCCAAGCCGTCGGGACAAAACCGGAGACAGGCGAATGGCCGTTTCATTGCTTGCGCCCACCAACGGTCGACCCCACACCAGCAGCACCGTGGCCGACAAAGCCAAGGCTGCCATCAACATCCAGTGCAATGCCTGCAACATGGGCAGCCGCTGCCAGGCCAGTTGAGCCAAGCCCATGGACGCACCGCCCACCAATGCACCGGCTGCGCTATAGGCCACGCCACGCCCGATGAAAAACCGCTGCCGCAGCGCCGGCAACGCCATCCATGGCCGGGCCAGACCACAGGCACACATGGTGGCGCAATGCGGGCTGGCCAACAGGCTGAGCGCAACCATGGACAACAGGAGGGACAGGCTGATCATGTCAAAGCAGCTTGCTGCGTTGAATTTGGGTTTTGCCAATGTACGCGTCGAAGCACATGGCCATGGGACGCACAAACAGCCAACCGGTATCGGTCACACGGAGTCCATCGGGCAGACGCTCAATCAATCCAGCTTTAACAAATGGCACTAGCTGAGCCAGCTCATGGTCAAAGTGGGTCTGAAAATCCAGCCAGAATGCCTCAGAGAAATCACCGAAATGGATTTCGCCCTGGCACAGCAAGGCCATGATGGCGGCGTGGCGCAGGTTGTCTTCGCGGGTGCCCTCGTGGCCGCGAAACACCGCCAGCTCGCCCCGCGAAATTCGGTCCTCATACTCGGGCAATTCCCGCACGTTTTGCACCAGCACATTGCCCACCTTGCTGATGGCGCTCACGCCCAGGCCAATCAGGTCCGCCTCGGGCTGAGTGGTATAGCCCTGGAAATTTCGGTGCAAACGGCCCTGCCGCTTGGCCACGGCCAGCGGGTCTTGCGGTTTGGCAAAATGGTCCATGCCAATGTGCTCATACCCAGCGGTCTGCATGCGTTCAATCGCCATGCGCAACAGGGCAACCCGGGTGGCTGCATCCGGCAAATCGGCATCGTGAATGCGCCGTTGCGGCTTAAACCGGCTGGGCAGGTGCGCGTAGCCGTACAAGGCCACACGGTCTGGCACCAGGTCAATCAATTGGTCCAGTGTGCTGGCAAAACTGCGTGGGGTTTGCTTGGGCAAACCGTGAATCAGGTCCACATTGATGGATTCAAAGCCCAAGCGCCGGGCGGCCTTTAGCAACACCTGTACGCTCTCGAATGTTTGCTCGCGGTGCACGGCTTTTTGCACATCTGGATCGAAATCCTGCACACCAAAACTGATGCGATTAAACCCTAGGCTGCGCAGGTGGAGAAGGCGGTTTTCGTTGACTGTGCGTGGGTCTACTTCAATCGACATCTCAGCCTTGGCTGAAAACCGAAAAATGCGCTTCAGGCCCTCGACCAAGCCGAGCAATTCACTGTCGGACAGAAAAGTGGGCGTACCGCCCCCCATGTGAAATTGCGTGACAGGGCTTAAGCCAGTTGGCGCAATGCGCGCCACCATCAAGGCCTCTTTCTCCAGCCGGCTCAGGTATTGGGTGGCACGGTCGTGCTTTTTGGTCACCACTTTGTTGCACGCGCAGTAGTAGCAAACCGACTCGCAGAATGGCACATGCACATACAGTGACAAGGGGCGCTTCAAACCACCGACACAGCGGGCCTTCAGCGCATCGGTGAGGGCGGCTGCACCCACCGACTCCACACACTGGTCAATGGTGGGGTATGAGGTGTACCGGGGGCCAGGCCGATCAAACTGGGTCAAGAGGGCCGACAAATCCCCCTTGATCGGCAATTTGACAGCCGCGGGGTTCGGGTAAAGTCCAGGGTTGAACGGAAGAATGTCGGCGCTCATGGGGTGATCAATTCATGTCAATGAGAACACTGTGCCCGACATTTCAATGCGGCATCTTGATCTGAATCAAGGGCTGAGTACAATGACCCTAAACCACACCACCGAGGGCACCATGCAAGCGGACCCCTGTCGTGTCACTTTGACCGAATTGAAAAACAACTGCTCAAATTGCAACTTGCGTGATTTGTGCATGCCCGTGGGTTTGAAGCCCGCCGAACTGGAGCAGTTGGATCAGTTGGTGAGCGCGCGCCGCCGGGTCCACAAGGGCGAACACCTGTTTCGCACCGGTGACACCTTCCACAGCATGTATGCGGTTAAAACAGGTACTTTCAAAACCGTCATCAACAATGCCGATGGCAGCGAGCAAGTCATCGGTTTTCAGATGACCGGTGAAATTTTGGGCCTGGATGGGTTGGGGGCAAGCCAACACATGTGCGATGCGGTGGCCCTGGAAGACTCGGAGGTTTGCAACATTCCCTACGATTCACTGGACGAGCTGTCGCAGCAGTTTCACACCCTGCAGATGCACTTTCACCGCATCATGGGCCGCGAAATTGTGAAAGACCAAAGTGTGATGTTGCTCTTGGGCAGCATGCGGGCCGAGCAGCGCTTGGCCGCATTTTTGGTCAATTTGTCTGAACGGCAAAAGGCACGCGGCTTTTCAAGCCGTGACATGGTGCTGCGCATGACCCGCGAAGAAATGGGCAGCTACCTCGGCCTGAAAATTGAAACCGTGAGCCGCACGCTCAGCAAACTGCAAAAAGATGCGCTCATTCGCATCGATCAGAAAAACCTGTCAATTTTGAACGCAACCGGTCTTCAAGCCTTGGCCACAGGTCGGCTGCACTAAACCGGTTTTTTCAGTGGTGGATGCGGTCTTCGCCGTGACGGTGAAACCCACTTTGTGATGGGGCTCGCTCACGATGGTTTCCGGGTTGCTCATGGCAATCCACAGGGTGGCAAACCCAGCGATCACCACCGCACCCGGCAGGCACAGCACCAGCCACATCCAGGGCTCTTTCCAGAAGGGCTGGCTCGCAGTGTTTGAAATCATGGTGTTCTCCTGAACAGGGGTTAATTCGGGGCCAAAAAGGTGGCTTGCTCGTTCACGGGTTTGATGCCGTCGCCTTGTAACTGGAATTGAAAGTGGTTGGCACCCGCCTGCAACACATCGGGGTTGCCTTGCACCCGCACCACCACCCAACGGCTTTCTGAGGGCAGTACCTCAAAGCGGTCGGCTTCGACCACGCGGTAATCCCCATCGCCTTGGGCTTTCACCGTGACTTGCAGGGTGTGCTCGGTGGTGTTCATCATCATCAGTCGGTAAACATTTTCAATGCGGCCATCGTCCACCAGGCGGTAGTTCACAGAACGGTCCCGCACCACGTCCACCCGCAATTCGGGGCGCATGGCAATGCCAGCGGCCAAAGCCGCAATCAAACTCCACAGCACAGCGGTGTACACCAGCACGCGGGGGCGCAAGGCACGCTGCAACATCTGCCGAGCACTCCAGCCCTGCTGAACCGCATTTTGGGTGCTGTACTTCACCAGTCCACGGGCATAGCCCATTTTGTCCATCACCTGGTCGCACACGTCCACACAAGCTGCGCAACCGATGCATTCATATTGCAGGCCCTTGCGGATATCAATGCCGGTTGGGCACACCTGCACACACAAGGTACAGTCCACACACGACCCCAAACCCAAGGTGGCGGGGTCGGCTTTTTTGCTGCGGCTACCCCGGGGCTCGCCGCGCTGTGCGTCGTACGTAATCAGCAGGGTGTCTTTGTCGAACATGGCGCTCTGGAAGCGGGCATAGGGGCACATGTACTTGCACACCTGCTCGCGCATAAAGCCCGCATTGCCGTAGGTGGCCACACTGTAAAACGCAATCCAGAACAGTGACCAACCACCCAACTGCAAAGCCAGGGTGTCGTGCCACAAGACACGAATGGGCGTGAAATAACCCACGAAGGTAAAACCGGTCCACACTGCAAACACAATCCAGCTGAATTGTTTGGCACTGGTCTTGAGGATGCGCTCAGCGGTCCAAGGGCCTGCAGACAATCGCAGGCGAGCACTTCGATCCCCTTCAAAGGTGCGCTCAAACCACAGGAAAATCTCGGTGTACACGGTCTGTGGGCAGGCATACCCACACCACACGCGGCCTGCCACTGCAGTGAACAGAAACAGGCTGAGTGCGCTCACAATCAACAGGCCGGTGAGGAAGATGAAATCTTGCGGGTAAAATACCAAGGGGCCCAACAAAAAGCGGCGGGACTCCACATCAAACAGCACCGCTTGCCGCCCATTCCACTGTAGCCATGCTGTGCCGTAATACGCCAGCTGGGTCAACCACACCATCACCCAACGGGCCCTTGCAAAGGGGCCGTGCACCGTGCGGGGCACCACCTTGTCATCGGCTTTGAACAGGCTCACCACCTGAGCCTGGGGTTCTGGTGTGATGTGCATGGTTATTCCTGGTGGGAGAACCGCCACACATAGCTGGCCACCACGCGGATTTGCTCGGGGGTCAACAGGTTGGCGTGGCTGGGCATGTGGTTTTCACGGCCATTGCGAATGGTCTCCAAAATCACCTTCTCACTGCCGCCATACAACCAAACGCGGTCCGTCAGGTTGGGGGCTCCCAAAGCAGGATTGCCCTTGCCGTCGGCACCGTGGCAGGCTGCGCAAATTTCCTTGAATTTGGCACGGCCCAGTTGGGCTCTCAGTGAATCATTGTCGCGACCGGACAAGCTGAGCACATACTGCGCCACAGCTCGCTGGTCTTCACTGCTGCCCACCGCAGCCGCCATGGAAGGCATGGCGCCGTTTCGGCCTTGCTCAATCGATACACGAATGGTTTCGGGTTCTCCGCCGTACAACCAATCACTGTCGGTCAGGTTGGGAAAGCCTTTGCTGCCGCGACCATCTGATCCGTGACACTGCGCACAGTTGTTGAGGAAAATGCGCTGCCCCATGTCCACAGCTTTGGGGTGCTTGGCCATGTCTTCCAGACTGAGCTGGGCAAATTCTGCAAACAGTGGGGCGGCCTTGGCCTCCACTGCAGCGCGTTCCCGGGTGTATTCATCTTTGGATGTCCACTTGGATGAACCGTCCACCACCACCAAGCCGGGGTACCAGGTCAGATAGCCCACAGCAAACAACAAGGTGAGCACAAACAGGCCCATCCACCAACGGGGCATGGGGTTGTTCAGTTCTTGCAGGTCTTCGTCCCACACATGGCCGGTTGAATTGGATGCCACATCCAGACTCACCTTGAGCTTTTTCTTGGCCTGGGAAAACAAAAATACACCGCAGGCCACAATGCTCACCACCGTCACCGCTGCAACAGCCCAGGCCACAGCCTTGATTTGAAAGTCGTTCATGGACGGTCTCCGTCAGCGAAATCCGTGTCGTCATCGTGAATCACCCGCATGGAGACTTCCTGAAACTCCTGGTCTCGCTTGCGGCTGTAGCTCCACACCACAATGCCCACAAACAATCCAAATGCAGCCACGGTGATGGCTTCTCGCCAAAACATGACGTCACTCAGCATCACATCATTGAGCAGGTTCATGGTTTCGCTCCCTGGTTTTGTTGCGCTTGGGCGGTTTCAACAGGCTGACGAACACCCATGCCTTGCAGGTAGGCGATCAGCGCATCCAGTTCCGACTTGCCTTTCAACAACTCGGGTGCCAGGGCAATGTCGGCATCGGTGTAAGGCACGCCCACTTTGCGCAGTGCCCGCATGTGGGTTTGCATCTCGTCCGCATCCAGTTTTTTTCCGGCCAGCCACGAGTAGGCTGGCATGTTGGACTCGGGCACCACGTCCCGTGGGTTTTTTAGGTGGATGCGATGCCATTCATCGGTGTAACGTCCACCCACCCGGGCCAGGTCGGGGCCTGTGCGCTTGCTGCCCCATTGGAACGGGTGGTCATACACAAATTCGCCTGCGGTGGAGAAGGGGCCGTAGCGCAGTGTTTCAGCACGGAAGGGGCGAATCATTTGCGAGTGGCAGTTGTAACAGCCCTCTTTCAGATACACATCGCGACCCGCCAAGCGCAGGGCGTTGTAAGGCACCACACCGGGCTCGGGCAGGGTGGTGGATTGCTGAAAGTACAGCGGGACAATTTCCACCGCCCCGCCAACCGACACCACCAACAACACCAAAACCAGCATCAGCCAAGAGTTGGTTTCAATTTTTTCGTGATTCAGGCTCATGGTTTGATCCTCAACAACTCAGTGAACAGGCACTGCATGGGCCAGGCCAGGCAGGGGCGGAATTTTCGCGTTCACTGCACGCCCGGCTCGAATGGTCATCCACACGTTCCAGGCCATCACCAACATGCCGGTGACATACAGCACACCGCCCAAAAATCGCACCACGTAGTAGGGGTAGGTGGCTTTCACACTTTCCACAAAGCTGTAGGTCAGCGTGCCATCGGGGTTGAGGTCGCGCCACATCAGGCCTTGCATCACACCGGCAATCCACATGGCGGCGATGTACAACACAATGCCGATGGTGCTTACCCAGAAGTGCACTTCAATGGCCTGCTTGCTGTGCATGTGGGTTTGACCAAACAGGCGGGGCACCATGTAATACAGCGAACCCATGGTGATGAAGCCCACCCAGCCCAATGCACCGCTGTGCACGTGGCCGATGGTCCAATCGGTGTAATGCGACAGGGCATTCACGGTTTTGATGGACATCATGGGGCCTTCAAACGTACTCATGCCGTAGAAGGACAGGGACACAATCAGGAAGCGCAAAATAGGGTCATCCCGCAGTTTGTGCCAGGCTCCACTCAGCGTCATGATGCCGTTGATCATGCCGCCCCAGCTGGGTGCCAACAAAATCAGCGAGAACACCATGCCGATGGACTGGGTCCAATCGGGCAGGGCGGTGTAATGCAGGTGGTGGGGGCCCGCCCACATGTACGTGAAAATGAGTGCCCAGAAATGAACAATCGACAAGCGGTAGGAATACACCGGCCGGCCCACTTGCTTTGGTATGTAGTAATACATCATGCCCAGAAAGCCGGCGGTGAGGAAAAAGCCCACTGCATTGTGGCCGTACCACCACTGCACCATGGCGTCCTGCACACCGGCATACACCGAGTAGCTTTTCATCCAGCCAGCGGGAATGGCTGCACTGTTGACCACATGCAATAAAGCGACTGCAATAATGAATGCACCATAAAACCAATTGGCCACGTAAATGTGCTTCACCTTGCGAATAGCCAAGGTGCCAAAAAACACGGCGGCATAAGCCAACCAGGTGAAGGTGATCAACACATCAATCGGCCATTCCAGTTCGGCGTATTCCTTGCCCTGGGTATAGCCCATGGGTAGAGATATTGCGGCCGCCACAATCACCAACTGCCAACCCCAAAAGTGGAAGGCAGCCAACTTGTCGGAAATCAAGCGCACGTTGCAAGTGCGCTGCACCACGTAGTAAGAGGTGGCGAACAAAGCACAACCCCCGAACGCGAAAATCACCGCGTTGGTGTGCAAGGGGCGCAGGCGGCCATAACCAAGCCACGCCACCCCCTGCCCCAACTGGGGCCATGCCAGTTGGGCTGCAATCCAGCAGCCCACGGCCATGCCCACCACGCCCCAAAGCACGGCCGCCAGTGCAAACTGACGCACCACCGTGTAGTTGTATTCTGTGTGTTGTGAGGGATTGCTCACGGAAAGCTCCGACATCGGAATTCAGGAGCTTTCAGGATGCGCGCTTTGGGTCAAACGCGCCTTGATGTACATCAAGGGTTGTCGTTGTCTTTCAAAATGAAGTGCGCTTCGTCTTCGTGCACCTCAAACTGGCCCGATTTCACCGCCCAAAACAAGGCCACGCCCACCACCAACAACAGGGCAACACTGAGGGGGATCAGCAAGAGGAGAATATTCACCGGGCCTCCACAGGGTTGGGTGTGCGCAGTCGGAGTGCATTGGCCACCACCACCGCACTGCTTAAGCCCATGCCCAACGCCGCCATCCATGGCGACAACAGATTGGCCATGGCCAGCGGCAAAGCCACGGCATTGTAGAGCATGGCCCAGAACAGGTTTTGCGAGCTCAATCGATGAGCCTGTTGGGCTATTGTAAGTAAATGCACAACCGCCTGCAAACCAGGTTTCATCAAGAGAAAGTCAGACTGCTCGGCACTCAGGGTACTGGCGCCGCAGGCCGCCACAGCAATGTCTGCTTGGGCAAAGGCGGCGGCATCGTTCAAGCCATCACCCAGCATCAAGACCTGGTGGCCTGCTGCCTGCTGTTGGGCAATCCAGCAGGTTTTGTCTTCGGGCGTGAGTCCGCCCAACCGCGCATCAAACACCAGCTGTGGTTGCCAGGATTGCACAGCGTTGGGCTGATCACCAGACAACAACACAACCCGATGACGGTCAGACAAGGCCGTGAGTGCGCAGCTCAGTCCCGGTGAAGGCTTGAGCACAACATCAAACTGCCGAGCAGCCAACACCTTGGGCTCGCCGGAAGCGGCATCGGCAGTTGTCGACAGCACCGCAGCATACACCGAACTCACCGGATCATCAGTCTGGTGCGGCTGAACCTGCCATGCGCTTAAACCCACAAACCGGGCTGAACCCAAGCGCAGCACAACGACCTGCCCTTTGCTCTGCACAGTCGCTGAAATGCCTTTACCGGCCTGCGATTGAATATGATCCAGTCGAACTGTTGAGTCTAGGCTCACGCGATGAGCCTGAGGCAATAACACCTGAACAAGGGCTTTGGACAATGGGTGTGTGGAATGCTGTGCGAGGCACAAAGCCAGCGCATCCAATAACTCTGGCGGCCAAGCATCATCCTGTATTAGGTCCACCGTCTGGTTCAATGTTGCCTCTCGCGTGGTCAGGGTGCCAGTCTTGTCCAAGGCAATGGTGTCTACTGCATGCACATGGTCCAAGGCCTCCGGAGAACGGACCAGCACGCCACTGCCAGCCAGTGAACGAATAGCAAACAGGCGCACCAGTGGCTGGGCCAGGGCCAAGGCACAGGGGCAGGTCACCATCAACACGGCCACCACCGCCGACCACGCCTGTGAGGGTTGATGTTTCACCACCCCCCAATACACCCCACTGGCCAGCGCACAGCATGCCACCACCGCCACAAACAGGGGAATCACGGCATCCAGCAACGCACGGTGTGACGGTTTGCTGCTCAGGGCCTTGCGCAACAGTTGACCCAACTGCCCCAGGCTTGAATTTGCATCCAGCGCAAGCACCGTCATGTTCAGTGAATCACCGAGGTTCCGGCTGCCGGCGTACACCGTGTCGCCCGGCTGTTTGGTCAGCGGCGCCGCCTCGCCCGTTCGCATGGCCTCGTCCACATGCACCTGTTGATCCGCGCGGCCCACCAGTTGTCCATCCACTGGGCTGACCTGTCCGGGCCCCAAGCGGATGGTGTCGCCCTGTTTCAACTGGACCACTGGCCGGTTTTCCCACCCGCCGTCGGTTTTAGCATCCACAGTCAGCGGCACATCGGGTTGCAAGGCGCCCAAATGCTTCAGTGCACGGGCTGTGTGCAAGTTCATCCACCACTGGACCCCCAGCAGCAGCGTGAGCAGCATCGCAATCGAATCAAACCACACGGGTTGGCTGATGTCGTTTAATCGCAGGCTGCTCAAGCCGAAGGCCAACGCCACGGAAACCGACACCAATTGGTCCATCACCAAACGACCATCCAGCACTGCCCGCCAAGCCCGCTGGTGGTAGGGCAACGCGCAATACAGCACCAAAGGCAGGGCAATGACCCACTGCGCCCAGCGCAGCAGCAAGGTTTCTGCATGGCCAATGTCAGCAGTGGAATAGACATACTCCGGTGCGCTGTACATCATGATTTGCATCATGGCGAGCAGGGCCACCAAAAACCGCAGCAAATGGGAGCGCCCCTGGCGAACTTGGCGGCCCACCGCTGGGTCCGGAACATCACTGCCCGAACCGGACAAGGCATAGCCCATGCGCCGGGCACGGTCCACAAACTCGTCGATGGCCTGCGCGCTGCCTGCCACCCAGCTGGCCCAACCACTGGCCGGGTTGACTGAAAACTCATCCAGCCCGGCAATGCGGCCTGCGGCCTGCTCCAGTTCAACAGCACAGGCTGCACAATCCATACCGCTGACACGGGCGTAACCGGTCCAGCGACCATCCGCTCGGCGTGTTTGGATTGTGGACAATAAAACGGCTTGCACCCTGCGTACCCGTGGCTTGAATGAACTCAAACTGCAGCATACGCCCTGGGTGTTGGCAGGGCCTTGATCTGGATCAAGGCCTGGACACCTGCACGGTGACATGGGTGATGGGCAAGTGCGCTTGCTCAATCGCTTGGTGAACATCGCTCACCTGCAGGCTGGCAGACTCCAGCCATGCTGTGGCCGCAAATTTGGCTGAGCCCACCCGCCACACGCGGAGGTCTTTCACCGCACTGGCGGGTAAAGCAGTTAAAACACCGCGCAGTTGCTCAACCACCGGGTCGTTCATTTCGCGGTCCAGCAACACGCGGGCCGATTGCGCCAGCAACCCTTTGGCCCACACGGCCACCAACACGGCACCCACCACGCCCATCACTGGGTCCAGCCAATTCAGCCCGTAAAACCAGGCACCCAGCAGTGCGACAATCGCGAGCACGGAAGTGAGCGCATCGGTCAGCACATGGATGTAGGCCGCTTTCAGGTTAAGGTCATGGTGCTTGTGCCCATGTTCATGGTGGTGATGGTGCTCATGCCCCCGGTGATTCAGAATGAGCGCGCACACGATGTTGATGAGCAGCCCCACCACAGCCACCGCCACGGCTTCGGCATAGTGGATGGACTGCGGTTCAATGAGGCGTTCGACGGAGCCAACCACCATCAACACCGCCACGCCGATGAGGAAGACTGCACTGGCAAAAGCGGCCAACACCTCGATTTTGTAGGTGCCAAATGCAAAGCTGCGGTCATTGGCCAAACGGCGCGAGGTGGCATAGGCAAACGCAGCCAATCCAATGGCCAGCGCATGAGAACTCATGTGCCAGCCATCGGCCAGCAAAGCCATGGAGTTGAACCACAGCCCGGCAGCAATTTCGACCACCATGGTGGCCAGGGTGATCCACATCACCCAGCGGGTGCTTTGCTCCGCTTTCTCACTGCCAGCGTGAAAGGTGTGTGGTTGATCGTGTGTGTGTTTGTGTTCGTGGTGGTGTGACGTCATTTAATGCAAGGTGACGCGGGTCTGCATCCAGGGTTTGTAACCTTCGATGAATGCCTCAATGTCATCCAAGTCGGGTTCCTGCTTGGCCAGGTGTCGAACCTGTTCCCGGAAGCGGTCGGCTGCGTCGCCGTGCAAAAACAACTCCCGCTGGTTGTTTTTGTCCACAATTTCAATGCCGTAGCTGGGTTGCCCCTCGCTCAACACCAAATCGACCACGCAGTAGTACGGGCTATCAATCATCATCAGCATGACAGTTCCTCCCTGATCTCATTGTTCAATGGATATATCGGGTGCGCAAGCCAAAATTCAAGGGCTCACCCATCATTGCCTTCTTTCAACAACACTTCACTGAACCAGGGTTGCCATTGCGGCTCGTTGAGCAGGGCCTGAACCTGTGCCACATGGCTTTGGGAATCCAGCTCCAGGATCAACCAATCGGGCTGGTTTAAACGCAGGGTGCGGCCCAAATGGGTGGACAACATCAGCTTGGAGGAACAGCATGCACAGCCGGGCGCCAGGCGCAGCAGGTGAATACCCTGCGCTTTCAGGGCTTGGTCTGCGTCAAACACCCGTGCCTGTTCTTCAACCGACAACACCGAAAACAGTTCGCTGTTGGCCAACAGGGTGGTTTTGCCTTGCGGGGGCCGCTGCTGCAGCAAACTCTCGATGGCTTGTGCACGCGCTTGGGGGCTGCGGCCAGCCACCAGCCACAGCAGGGTTTTTGTGGGGGAAGGAGCCACCATGTCAGCCTGCCTTATTTGCGCCAAAAGGCGGGGGTGAACAACACCAGGATTGGCAACAGTTCCAGACGCCCCAACAACATGGCAAACGTGCAAACCCAGGTTTGCACATCGGTGAGCACCTGGAAATTGCCAGATGGCCCAACGGCCCCCAAACCGGGGCCCAAGCAGTTGATGGAGGCGATGATGGCAGAGAAAGCGGTGACAGGGTCCAGCCCGGTGAACATCAGCAACATGGACAACACAATCACGCTTAAGCCATACATCAGCATGAACGCCAACACACCGAAAATGACCGCATGGTTGACCGGCATACCGCTGATTCGCACCGGGTTGACAGCGCGGGGGTGCAGGGTGCGGGACAACTCCCGAAATGCCTGCTTGATGAGAATGACCGCCCGCATCATTTTGACACCGCCGCCTGTGGACCCAGCCGCACTGGCCAGGATGCTGAGCAACAGCATCAGCATGGGTGCAAACGCAGGCCATTGGGCATAATCGGTGTTGGCAAAGCCGGTGGTGGACGCCACCGAGATGGTGTTGAACACCGCATAACGAAATGCCTCGGACACCTGCGTGTACTGCTGGTTGGCGAGCAAAAAGGTGGTGATCAGCAAGACTGCACTGCCCAGCAACGCCACCTGCCAACGGGTTTCCGGGCAGTTGAGGTAAGGCTGAATGGATTTGCCCCGCCAGGCGAGAAAGTGAATCGAGAAATTCACCATGGCGATCAACATGAACACCACGGCCACCGCCTCCATCGCCGGAGAATTGAAGTACCCAAAACTGGCATCGTGCGATGAAAACCCGGTGAGCGACATGGTGGAGCCTGCATGCATGAATGCATCCAGCCAACCCATGCCAGCCCAGCGATACGCCAGCACGCAGGCCAGCGAAATCACCAAGTACACCAGGTACAGCGCCCGGGCAGTTTCGGTGATGCGCGGCGTCAGCTTGCTGTCTTTCATCGGGCCGGGCGTTTCGGCCTTGAACACTTGCGAACCACCCACACCCAGCAGCGGCAAAATGGCCACCGCCAGCACCAAAATACCCATGCCACCCACCCAGCACAGCAAGTGCCGCCAGATGTTGATGCTGGCGGGCAACGCATCCAAACCGGTCAACACGGTGGCGCCGGTGGTGGTCAGTGCCGACACCATTTCAAAATAAGCATCGGTGAAACTGAGCTGGGGCAGGTAGAGCACCATCGGGATGCAACACACCGCGGGGATGCCAGTCCACAGGGTGGACACCATGAGAAAACCGTCGCGGGGTTGAAGCTCACGCCGGTAGCGGCGGGTGAGTACATGCATCAACACGCCGGTTACAAAGGTGATGAGAAACCCCGCCAGAAAAGCATGCATGGTGGGCTCATCGTACAGAAAGGCATAGGCCATGGGCACCAGGAAGGTGACCGAGAACAAGGCCAGCGCAAAACCCAAAACCGTCAGCACTGGAAA
The DNA here is from genome assembly GCF_036405155.1 of Limnobacter sp. Taxonomy (GTDB): domain Bacteria; phylum Pseudomonadota; class Gammaproteobacteria; order Burkholderiales; family Burkholderiaceae_B; genus Limnobacter. Next base: position 591,881 of record NZ_DASWYD010000007.1, read on the forward strand.
GAGGGAACGTTTCACAGCCCAGCCCCTGCTTTAGAAGAACCCAACACCCACCTGAAACAGTTTTTCAACCGCAGGCACCAGCTTTCGGTGTTCAACAAAGGTGATGACATGGTCATCGGCCTCAATCACCGTGTCATGGTGCGCCATGATGACCTGCTCGCCGCGCACAATCGCACCGATCACGGCGCCCTTGGGCATGGCAATGTGCTCAATGGCCCGCCCCACCACTTTGGATGATTTGGCATCGCCATGCGCAATCGTTTCAATGGCCTCGGCCACGCCGCGGCGCAGACGGTGCACCGCCACCACATCGCCCCGGCGAATGTGTTTGAGCAATTCACTCAGTGTGGCATTGGAGGGCGCCATGGCAATGTCGATTTGACCACCTTGCACCAGCTCGGCATACACCTTGCGCTGAATCAAAGTGATGACCCGACTGGCACCCATCTTCTTGGCCAGCAACGAACTCATGATGTTGTTTTCATCGTCGCTGGTGAGTGCAATAAACAGGTCCGCATCCTGCACGTTTTCGTCGGCCAGCAGGTCTTCGTCCGTGGCATCGCCCAGAAGCACCAAGGCGCGTGAATTCAACTGCGTGGCCAGACGCTCGCAACGCGCCGGGTCAGACTCAATGATTTTGACCTGATAGTCGTCCTGCAAAGCACGGGCCAATCGCAAGCCGATGTTGCCACCCCCTGCAATCATCACCTTGCTCACCGGTTTTGACTGACGGCGAAACTGGGCCATCGCCACGCGCACCTGCCTGGTATCGCACAGGCAAAACACCTCATCACCAGGCTGTATGGTGGTGTAGCCATCCACCGGCACATGCTGGTTGTCGCGAATCAAGGCCACCACACGCACATCCACCTTGGGTAACTCGGTTTTCAACTGTTCAATGGCCTGCCCGACCAGGGGGCCACCGGCGTAGGCGCGCACAGACACCAAGGTGACACGGCCATTGGCAAACTCCAACACCTGCAAGGCGCCCGGGTATTCAATCAGCCGTTCAATGTGGTCCGTCACGCTTTGCTCGGGGCAAATCACGTGGTCCACATTGAAGCCTTCATCACCGTGCAAGCGCGCCTGTTCCACCAATTCAGGTGCGCGCACGCGGGCAATGCGTCGGGGTACGTTAAACATTTGTGCGGCAATTCGACAAGCCACCAAATTGATTTCGTCGCTGCGTGTGACGGCCACCAGCATGTCGGCGTCTTCAGCGCCTGCCTGCTTGAGCACATTGGGGTAGGCCCCGTTGCCTTGAATGGTTTGAAGGTCGTAGCGGTCTTGCAGGTCGGCCAGAATGGCAGGATCGGGGTCGATGAGGGTGATGTCGTTGTGTTCAGAGACGAGGTTTTCGGCAAGGCTGGCACCCACACGGCCAGCCCCCACGATGATGATTTTCATGCCATCGTTTTGCGGGCCGTGCGGCCCACTTCGACACCCAATTGCTTGAGCTTGCGGTACAGGTGGGTGCGCTCAATGCCGGTGCGTTCAGCCAAGCGGGTCATGCTGCCATTTTCAAGGCGGAGGTGGTATTCAAAATACACCCGTTCAAAGGCGTCTCGGGCATCGCGCAGCGGCGCATCCAGGTCCAGGGTCGACAGCTCGGCCATGGCCATGCTCAGTGGCGTGGCTTCCACATCGGCCGCTTCCACCGGCGAAGGCATACCCGAAGCGCTCGTCACTGCGTGGGTTTTGGTTTGGGCCTGCATCAGGGCTCGGGCCGATTGCACCATCTTGCCGCGCGCCAAGCCCTTCTCCACTGCGCCCAACAGTTTTTGCAGGCTGATGGGCTTTTCAAGAAAGTCCAGCGCGCCAATGCGGGTGGCTTCCACCGCCGTATCGATGGTGGCATGGCCACTCATCATGATCACGGGCATGGTGAGCTGGCCCTTCACGGCCCATTCTTTCAACAGCGTTACACCGTCGGTGTCGGGCATCCAGATGTCCAGCAGCACCAGGTCGGGCGCAGACGCTTCGCGCATGTTGCGGGCTTGGCCAGCGTTTTCGGCCAGCAGAACCTCATGACCTTCATCGCCCAAAATTTCCGACAACAGTTCACGAATTCCAATTTCGTCATCAACAACGAGAATGGTCGCCATCTTGCAGTGTTCCTTCCTCTATGCGGCCTGAGTGTGTTCGATTGGCTTTTCGGTGCCGTTCAAGACTGGAAAAGTGATTTCCACCGCGGCACCGTAAACATGTCCTTGTGCATCAACCCTGTTGCGAATGGCAATTCGCGCCTTGTGCTCGTCCGCAATTTTTCGAACAATGGCGAGCCCCAGGCCAGTGCCTTTGGATTTGGTCGTGATGTAAGGCTCGAAGGCCTTGTCCAGCACATCAGCCTTGAAGCCCGGCCCATTGTCGGCCACCACCAGCTTCACGCCCACCAAACCATGTTGCTCGCCTTCCGGAGACTTCACCCCCTCGGTTCGTATTTCGATCCGGGGTGTCTCGCTTTCTCCACAGGCATCCAATGCATTTTGCAACAAATTGTGGATGACTTGGCGCAACTGTGACGAATCTCCAGCCACACCCGGCAAATTTTTCGTGAGTTTGGGAATGAGGGTGGAGTCGGCTGTTACTCCGAGTTCAACATCAATGTCATACAGGGCCAACACATCGGCCACCAGCTCGTTCAAATCCAGGGGTTTCAGGTCTGCTGGCGGCAAGCGGGCATAGTCGCGAAAGTCATTCACCAGCTTCTTCAGCGACTCCACCTGGTTCACGATGGTCCGTGTGGCGCGTTCCAGAATGCCACTTTCGGGTTCCACCAGTTTGTCAGCCAGTTTCATCTGCAAACGCTCGGCCGACAGCTGGATGGGCGTGAGCGGGTTTTTGATTTCATGGGCCAGGCGGCGTGCAACCTCGCCCCACGCCACCGTGCGTTGCGCGGAAATGAGCGCCGTGATGTCATCGCACACCAGCACATAGCCGCCCTTTTCACCCGGCAGGCGCGAACCCCGGACCAAAATAGACTTGGAGCTCTGAGAGTCAAATGCCCGGGGGATTTCCAGCTGCTTTTGCCAAATGCCGCCGTCGTCCAGACTGTCGCCCGGGTTGTCGGCCACGCTGGCTCGCACCGCCATCGCAAAACCTTTCAAACCATCCATGTCGTCCATGGGTTTGCCAATGTTGTCCGACAAGGCCCTGTCAAAAATTCGTAGCGCCCCCTCGTTGTACATTTTCAGGCGCAGTTTGTGGTCCAGCACCAGCACCCCAGCGGACAAGCTTCCCAGCAGGCTTTGCAAAAAGTCGTTGTTGGCCGCCAACTGCGCCTGGTTGGCTTGCAGGCGGCGCTGGGCTTCCGACAATTGCTGCGTCATGGTGTTGAACGACTCGGTCAGCTCCCGCAATTCGTCGTCAGCATTCACCGGTTGCATGGTCTTGAAGTTGCCACTGGCCAAAGCCTTGGTGCCCTCGGCCAGCCACAACAAGGGGGCTGACAACCGGGTAGACAGCCAAAAGGCAGCAGCCACCGACACAAACACCGTGAGCAACAGGGCCAGTGTCAGCGTGATGCCGTAAATTTTTCGCAAGCCCGAGCGCGACAACTGCAGCTCTTGGTAGTCCCGGTACACCGACTGCACCGCATTGGCCCGTTGCGACAGCGACAAAGGCACGGGTTGCAGAATTTGCACATAACGCTGGCCCAAATCGAAACTGGTCAAGGGCGGTGCAATCGGCACCACCACGCGCATGATAAGCCGCTTGGCGGGGTCGGAAGGGTCGGGTTCGATTTGCTGAAAAGGCCGGGTCATCAAGGCCTGGCGCAGCATGGACGGTGCGGGCAAGCTGGGCAGCAAATTGTCCAGCGACCCACCTGAACTGCCAATCACTTGCGCAGTCTCGGTCAACAGCGTGAGTTCCTGCACATTGGCCGCATCGCGCAGCCGGCTCAGTTCCAGCAATTGCTGACTGGGCGTGGCCCGAGAAAGCTCTAAGGAAATCGATTGCCCTTTCAGGCTCAATTCATTGATCAGGCTGTCCAGCGCGGTTTGCCCCAGGTTCAGGCCCGACTCCAGGGCGCCATCCACCCGCACGTCAAACCAACTGTCGATACTCTTGGCCAAAAACTGCACCGACACCACATACATCAGCAAACCGGGAATCAAACCCATGAGCGCAAACGACAGGCTCATGCGCAACATGAGGCGCGAACCAAACACCCCGGCGCGATAACGGCGCACCATACGCACCACCAGCACCATCAGGATGCTGAACATGCCCACGGCGATGATGCCGTTGAGCGAAATCAGCAGGGGGTAGTTGGATTCGAAAAAATCCGTGTTGGACGACGCCGAGGCCAGCACAAACAGAAACACACCGCCCAGGCCGGCGAGAATCATCAGGGTGTACCGCAGCCAACGGGTGTTCTCCAGCCACGGGTTCATTTCAGCAGCTCCTGGCGCGGCGTGAATTCAAAACTCAACCATTCGGAGGACAAGTCCCATTCGCTGTTCACCAATGCGCTGATTTGGAAGGGTTTGGGCAGTTCGGTCAACACCAGCCGAAAACGAACCTGCGCATTGTAGGGTTCACCGATTTTCACCTGCTCCTTGCGCAACACCGGCCAATCGCTCACGCGGGCCATTTGGGCCACAGCGTCTTCATAGCGGGCAAGGTTATAAGCCCCCGAGGGCATCACCAGCCGATAGGTGCGGGTCAGTGCGTTGTAGGACAGGTTTAGGGTGTAACTGGCCGACGCAGTCTCTTCGTCCATCCAGTACCAGCGGCTTTTGGTCAGCTTGAAATCCACGGCAAACTGAAGCGGCAACCCACGGTCCAGCGCCTGGCGCAGGCGTTGTCCCAGTTGAATGTCAAACTCGGCCGCCAGGTTCCATCCGGGGTGCTGGGCGTTGCGGGCCGGTTCCAGTTTGACCGCTTTGATGCGCGTGAATGATTCCTGCTGGGCCTGCGCCAGCGCCACATGGCCCACCAGCACACACCCCAGCACCAGCCACAGCCATTGTCGCCATACCCGGTGCAGGTTGAGGGTTGCCTCCAGCAGTTTCAAGGCAACTCCTCAGGATTGGGCGCGTTTGCGAAATTTGGCGAAGAAAAATCCATCAGGAGAGACGGCCGCATCGGCCGTTGGATGCACCACACCCGGTGCGTCCAGCTGCACTGCATCGGCGTGTTTTTCGGTGAATGCTTTGGCCAACAAGGGACCCTCTTCTCGAAAGATGGAACAGGTAACGAGCAAAAGTGTACCGTTGGGCTTGAGGGTAGACCACAAAGCATCCAGGATAGTGTGTTGTATCCGCGACAAGTTGGCAGAATCGTCCGGTCTGCGCAGCCAGGGAATGTCGGGGTGGCGGCGAACCACGCCTGAACCAGTGCAAGGCACATCGGCCAAAACAGCATCAAAGGGTGTGCCGTCCCACCAATCCTCCAGCGCCTCGGCTTTGGCGGCCTTCATGTTGAACCGCCAGTCGCCGTCCAGGGTGGGGGCAATCCGTTCCACATTGTCTGCCACGCGGTTTAGGCGGGACTCGCTGCTGTCCAGGGCCAGCAGGTCAATGTTGGCCAGTTCCAGCAAATGCCCGGTTTTGCCACCTGGTGCGGCGCAAGCATCCAGCACACGTTGCCCATCCTGCAAATCCAGCAGGGGTGCGGCCAGTTGGGCAGCACTGTCCTGCACCGACACCTCACCCTGCGCAAAGCCGGGCAACACATCCACCGAGCAGGGCTGGTCCAGCAGCACGGCCTGGGGGCCAATCACGCGGGCACTCAGGTCTTTCTCGGCCAGATAGTCCACGTACTGCTGGGCCGAACCAATGCGGCTGTTCACCCGCAGTACCATGGGCGGGTGTTGGGCCGCCTGGCTCAACAAAGCCTCGCCTTGAATGGGGTGCTGGTCCATCACCTTGCGCACCCACCAGGCGGGCAGGCTCCACCGGGCTTGCGGGTTTTTCAGGGCTTGGTCCACCCAGTGGGGCGTGTCACGCAAAAAATTGCGCAGGCAGGCATTCACCAAACCTTTGCCAGCCACCAAAGTAGGCTCGGCCGCGCAGGCATTCACCAGTTGGTTGACCACGGTGTGCGATGGGTACTTGGGCGCATCGCTGGGCCACAAGAGGCCTAAGCCCAAGCCCAAAGTGGTTTCCAGAAGCGGCGGGTTGAGGCCGGGCTTCTGGGTGAGAATTTGAATCAGCACTTGGGCGCGGCCCCACTGGCGAATGCCGGTGGTGGCCAAATCACGCACCGCACCGCGCACCGCAAAGGACTGTTCATTGCCCAGATTTTGGGTCAAGGCTTGGTCCAGCGACCGGCCATGGTGCAGCACGGCCGTCATGGCCTTGGCAGCCAACAGCAGGCTGTAGGCCAGGTCGGTTTCCTGAAGTCGCAACAACGGTGCGGTGGGTGCTGGGGCGCTGCGGGGTCGATCCGAAGTGCGCTGGTTTTCCGGGCGACCACGGCCCGGACGGCCTTGCGGCGGTCGGCCGCTCACTGCAAGCCGCCGCGGGATGGCTGTTGCTGCGCCAATTGCATCAAGCGGGCAATGCGCTCTTCGGTGGGCGGGTGGGTGGAGAAAAGGCTGGCAACACCGCCTCCGGACAAGGGGTTCATGATCATCATCTGTGCAGTTTCCGGATGGGCTTCGGTGGTTTGAAAAGGAATGCCTTGGGCATACCGGTGAATTTTGTCGAGCGCACTGGCCAGGGCAGCGGGGTCGCCGCTGATTTCGGCGCCACCCCGGTCGGCTTCAAATTCCCGCGCGCGGGAAATGGCCATTTGAATCAGCGAGGCCGCAATGGGTGCCAACAGGGCCACCGCAATACTGGCAATTGGGTTGGCCGGGCGGCCGTTTTCATCACGGCTGCCAAAGAGCATGGCAAAGTTGGCCAATGCGGAAATGGCACCAGCCATGGTGGCCGACACGGTGGAAATCAAAATATCGCGGTGCTTCACGTGGGCCAGTTCGTGGGCCATCACACCCCGCATCTCCCGGGCCGACAACACCTTCAAAATGCCGGTGGTGGCAGCCACGGCGGCATGTTCCGGGTTGCGCCCCGTGGCAAAGGCGTTGGGCGCCGGGTCGTTGATGAGGTACACCCGGGGCATGGGCAACTCGGCGCGGCGGGCCAAATCGGCCACCATGTTGTAAAACTCGGGCGCATTGCTGGCGTCCACCTCTTGCGCGTTGTACATCCGCAGCACCATTTTGTCGGAAAACCAGTAGGCTCCGAAGTTCATGACCACCGCGAAGGCCAGCGCCATCATCATGCCGCCGCGCCCGCCCAGCATGCCACCCAGCACCATGAACAGCGCCGTGATGGCGGCCATCAGCATGAAGGTTTTCATCCAGTTGAACATGTCGTCATTCCTGTGAATTCAATGTGCTTGTCAGGGTTTGGACCATTCAGGTGCCCAAACAGTTTCCGGCCTGAAGGCCCACAGCCTGTGCCACTTGCAGGGCTGGCGCCCGGCGTGAGCCGGCCTTTTGCAAGGTGGCCACGCGCAAAGCGCCCTGGCCGCACTGCACCAGCAGGCCCTGCGCGTCCACCGCCAAAACAGTGCCTGGTTGGCCTTGCCCGGCTTGGGCAGACGCCTCTACCGGGTCAAAACATTTTAAAAGTTCGCCGCGCCATTGGGTATTGGCCCCCGGAAAAGGGTCGAAGGCCCTCAAACGGCGTTGCAAAACGCTGGCTGGTTGGGCCCAGTCAATCTCACCTTCGGCCTTGCTGATTTTGTCAGCATAGGTCACGCCCACCTCAGGCTGTGCCTCCAGGGGCAAATCGCCCTTGGCCAACTGCGCCAAGGCTTGCACCATGAGTCGCCCGCCCAAGTCGGCCAGTTTGTCATGCAGGGTGGCGGTGGTGTCGCTGGGTAAAATCGGCAGGGCTTCGCGAAGGCGCACCGGCCCGGTGTCCAGCCCGGCTTCCATTTGCATGATGCACACGCCCGTCTCTGCATCGCCCGCCTCAATGGCACGGTGAATGGGGGCAGCACCCCGCCAGCGCGGCAGCAGGCTGCCATGAATATTCAGGCAACCCAAGCGGGGCGCATCCAGCACGGCCTGCGGCAAAATAAGACCATAGGCCGCCACAATCAACACGTCCAGCGGCTGCCCGTCGACAGCGGTTTTCAACGCCTGCAGGGCTTGCTCGGCTTCATGACCCTTTTTCAGGCTAACCGGTTGCAGCACGGTGATGCCATGCTCCAGCGCCAGTTGTTTCACTGGCGATGCAGTCAGCTTCATGCCTCGTCCAGCAGGGCGGTCGGGTTGGGTCAACACCAGCTTCACCGGGTAACCGGCATCCAAGAGGTGCTTCAGCGCCACACGCGCAAATTCAGGCGTGCCGGCAAAACCCACAGTCAGGGTGTTCAGTGTCATGCAGTGTTTGCTCAGGCGCTGGCCCGTTCCTGCTTTTTGAGTTTGTTCTTGATGCGGGTTTGCTTCAACTGCGACAGGTATTCCACAAACACCTTGCCATTGAGGTGATCGATTTCATGCTGAATGCACACGGCCAGCAAACCGTCGCAATCGATTTCGAAAAACTCGCCCTTCACGTTTTGGGCGCGAATGCGCACCGTGTCAGGCCGCGTCACTGTTTCGTATATGCCAGGCACCGACAAACAACCTTCGTCGTATTCCTTGGCCGCCTCGCTGGCTTGAATCACTTCGGGATTCACAAACACGATGAGGCCGGATTTGTCTTCGGACACATCCACCACCACCACACGTTTGTGCACATTCACTTGCGTGGCAGCCAAGCCCACGCCAGGTGCTTCGTACATGGTCTCGGCCATGTCCTGCGCGAGCCTGGCAAGCTTGTCATCAAACTGGGTGACTGGGGTGGCAACCGTTTTCAGGCGCGGGTCGGGGTAACGCAAAATGGGAAGCAATGCCATTGCAATGCACTCTTACTGACTTCAATAGTGGAAGGATACCGCTTCTGTGCCAAAAATGCTTCGAAGGTTCGCTCGGAGTGGCCTGTGAACCCGCTGCTGACCGCCCTCAACATCGCCTACAACACCCAGGTTCCTTTGCCGCAGCGGCAGGCGGCGGCCTTCGGACAAGCCAGCTTTCACGGTTGGCCCGAGCATGCGCCCGTGTACACATTTTACGAACGGGCCCAGCGCTGGCTGGATGAAGGCCCCGATCGCTTCTGGCTTGCACCGGGCAGCCCAGGCTACCCCAACAGCCTCAAAGCGCTGCCGAATGCGCCGCTCGTGCTGTTTGGTCACGGCCAGGCTGACCTGTTGCACACCCGCAGTATTGCGCTGGTGGGCAGCCGCAACGCCACCCGCCTGGGCCTTCGCACCGCGCAAGACCTAGCCGCCAGCCTGGCCGGGCACAACTGGACCATCGTGAGTGGCCTGGCCGAAGGCATTGATGGTGCGGCCCACACGGGCGCCATTGAGGCCGCCGGCGCCACCATTGCCGTGCTGGGTTGCGGGCCCGATGTGGTCTACCCCAGCTGTCACCATCGCCTGGCGGCCAGCATTCTGGCCGGGCAGGGGCTTATCCTGTCGGAATACCCGCCAGGCACAGCGCCCATGCAAGGCTTTTTCCCGCAACGCAACCGCATCATTGCTGCACTGAGCGACGCGCTGGTGGTGGTTGAAGCGGCGGTTCGGTCGGGCAGCCTCATCACGGCCCGGCTGGCGGGCAACCTGGGCAAGCCGGTGCTGGCCATTCCGGGCTCCATCCACAGCAGCCAAAGCAAGGGTTGCCACGCCATGATCCGCGACGGCGCCATTCTGGTAGAAACCGCCCAACATGTGCTGGACGAAGCACTGGCCCAATTGCCACCCGGCAAACCCGGCCCCAAAGGCAACCCTGCGGTGTTGTGTACAACCGACAAACCGGGCCAACGCACCATGGACGGCCCCGCACCCGATTGCAGTCCGCTGGCTGTGCAATTGCTGGCTCACCTGGACACGCAAGCCCAAAGTGTGGACGAACTGGCGAAGCAGGCGGGTTTAAGCCCCGAGGACACCCTGTGCGCCCTGACTGAGCTTGAACTGGACGGCCTGGCGCTCTGCGAAGTTCACGGGCGTTGGGTCCGTGTCTGAATTGGAGTCTCTCACCCAGTTCAAGCGGAAAACCTTGATTTGTCCGAGGCATGCCACTTACACTTCGGCGCACATGGCTCCAAAAAGTAAATGAGCCCCATTGACGCACCGGCACCCACAAGAGACCCCAATTGAGTAGCGATAGCCCCAAGAAGTTGATCATTGCAGAAAAGCCCTCGGTGGCTGCTGACATCGCGCGTTCGCTGGGGGGCTTCACCAAGCACGACGATTACTTCGAAAGTGAAGACTACGTGCTGTCCTCAGCCGTGGGCCACTTGGTTGAAATCAAGGCGCCAGAGGAATTTGAAGTCAAGCGCGGCAAATGGAGCTTTGCCAACCTGCCGGTACTGCCACCCCATTTTGACCTGAACCCGATTGCCAAAACCGAATCCCGCTTGAAGGTTCTGAACAAGCTCATCAAGCGCAAAGACGTGGTGGGCCTGATCAACGCCTGTGACGCGGGCCGGGAAGGCGAACTGATTTTCCGTTTGATTGCCCAATTTGCCAAAAGCAACAAACCGGTAGAACGGCTGTGGTTGCAGTCCATGACCCCAGCGGCCATTCGCCAGGCCTTTGAACACCTGCGCACCGATGCCGAAATGCGCCCCCTGGCCGATGCGGCGCGTTGCCGCTCGGAAGCCGACTGGCTGGTGGGCATCAATGGCACACGCGCCATGACAGCGTTTAACAGCAAGGAGGGTGGGTTTTACCTCACCACCGTGGGCCGCGTGCAAACCCCCACGCTGACGATTGTGGTTGAACGGGAAGAGAAAATCCGCAAGTTTGTGCCCCGCACTTACTTTGAAGTGAAGGCCAGCTTTGGTGCGCAAGCCGGCGCCTACGAGGGCAAGTGGTTTGACCCCGGCTTTAAGCGCAGCGACGACCCCGAACAACGGGCCGACCGCCTGTGGGACGAAGCCAAGGCCAAAGCCATTGTGGACGCCTGCGACGGCAAGCCTGGCACCGTGGAAGAGGAAAGCAAGCCCACCACGCAAATTGCACCGCAACTGTTTGACCTGACCAGCCTACAGCGCGAGGCCAACAGCCGATTTGGTTTTTCTGCCAAAAACACGCTGGGCCTGGCCCAAGCCCTGTACGAAAAGCACAAGGTGCTGACCTACCCGCGTACCGACTCCAAGGCATTGCCCGAGGACTACATGGGCACAGTGAACCAGACCTTGAAGTCTTTCGTGGGACTGGACCGGGGCCACATTGCGGGCGCCTACGGACCGTTCTGTGAAGAAATCCTGAAAAACAACTGGGTGAAACCCAACAAGCGGGTGTTCGACAACAGCAAGATTTCAGACCACTTTGCGATCATTCCCACGCTGCAAGTGCCCAAGGCGCTGAGCGAACCCGAGCAAAAGCTGTACGACCTGGTGGTCAAGCGCTTCCTGGCGGTGTTCTTCCCGGCGGCCGAATACAACGTCACCACCCGCATCACCACGGTGGAAAACCACCGATTCAAAACCGAAGGCAAGGTGCTGGTCAAGCCCGGTTGGCTGGCCATTTATGGTCGTCAATCGGCCGGCGACGACGACAGCCTGGTGCCGGTTGGGGCTGGCGAGAAGGTGAGCACCGACGAGATCGAGGCCCTGCGTCTGCAAACCAAACCACCGGCACGTTATTCGGAAGCCACCTTGCTATCGGCCATGGAAAGCGCCGGCAAAATGCTGGACGATGATGAACTGCGCGACGCCATGGGCACCAAAGGCTTGGGCACACCAGCCACCCGTGCGGCCATCATTGAAGGCTTGCTGGTTGAAAAGTACCTGGTGCGTGAGGAACGCGCACTGGTGCCCACCGCCAAGGCCTTCCAGTTGCTCACGCTGCTGCGCGGGCTGGATGTGGAAGAACTGACCAAACCGGAACTGACCGGCGAATGGGAATACAAGCTGTCTCAAATGGAAAAGGGTGAACTCTCGCGCGATGAGTTCATGCACGAGATCAAGAAGATCACCCAGACCATTGTGGACCGGGCCAAGAATTACGACGAAGACACCATTCCCGGTGACTACGCTACCCTGAAAACACCCTGCCCCAATTGTGGCGCGGTCGTGAAAGAAAACTACCGCCGCTTTGCCTGCACCAGTTGCGAGTTTTCCATCAGCAAGGTGCCCGGTGGGCGACAGTTTGAAGTTGCCGAAGTGGAAACACTGCTGCAAGAGCGCGAGCTGCCCATGCTGGACGGTTTCCGCAGCAAAATGGGGCGACCGTTCTCGGCGGTGCTGCGCTTAAGCAGCGAGCACAAACTCGAATTTGACTTTGGCCAAAGCCGGGATGACGACGATGCGGAAGAGGTCGACTTTTCCGGTCAAACCCGCTTGGGCCCTTGCCCCAAGTGCGCCGCCAGCGTATTCGAAATGCCCACCAGCTATGTGTGCGAAAAGTCGGTGGGGCCCAGCAAGTCCTGCGACTTCCGCTCGGGCAAGGTCATTCTTCAACAGCCCATTGAGCGCGAGCAAATGGAAAAGCTGTTGCTGGATGGAAAAACCGACTTGCTGAGCCGCTTTGTTTCCTCCAAAACCCGGCGTGCATTCAAGGCATTTTTGGTGAAAAAACCCGACGGCACGATTGGCTTTGAATTCGAGCCCAAGGGCGAGAAAAAGCCAGCGGCAAAAGGTGCTGCTGGTAAAACGGCCAGCAAAACCACCAAAGCCAAGAAAACAGCAACCAGCGAAGAATAATTCGCTTTAATCCACAAAAAACCAGGCTCAAAACTTGAGCCTGGCTCGTGGCGTGAGCCTGCGCAGCAATGGGTTTTCTGGTGGGGTTTTTTCAACCCAGTCGGCCACCAACTCGCCCGCCAAAGCAGCCCACAACAAACCACGCGATGCAAACCCCGTGGACAAATACACATTGCTCAAGCCTGGCACCGGGCCAACCGCGGGCAGGCGGTCGTGCCACACAAACCGCAGCGCGGTGCGCTGGTCCAACCGTCCACCCAAAGGCCAACCCGGCAATGCCGCCTTAAACCGTGCCAGGTTGTCGGCGTCGGCTTCATCTGAACATGCCATGTTCAGCACAGGCCGCTCATAGGTGGCCCCCAGCAACATCCAGTCATCCGCCGGCGGTGAAATGGCGTAGGTTTCGCCACTGAGCACATGCGGCAAGCGTTGCCCGTTTTGCAAGGCATGCCGCGTGATTTGCCCTTTCACCACGCCTGTCGCCGCGCCGGGAACAGGTGCCAAGTCCAGGCTGTGCTGCGCGCAGGCCACCACCACGGCGTCGTAGCCGGCCAGTTCATCCAGCGCATTCACCGGGTGTTGCGTGTGCAGGGTCAAATGCTCACCACAGGCTTGTAGATTGGCCGCCACCCAGCGTGGTGGCTTCACCCACCCGCCGTTCGGGAAAAAATAACCGGCATGCGGCGAAGGCAAGTGCTGGCCTGGCTCGGACCACTGCACCTCATCGGCCGGGCGTTGCAACAAGTGCAATGTTTCGCGGGCACGCTCAGCCTCGGCGCTGGGAATGGTCAGCAAATGCCCGGGGGTGTCCCAGTCCTGGCCACGCATCAACAAACCCTGTTGGGTCAATTCTTCCAGGGCCTTGAGTGTGGCTTCAAACCCCAGTCGGCTCAATTGCGACAACGGGGAATCCCCGCGCGTCACGTGGGGGTGAAAAGCCCCCACCCAATTGCCCGAGGCAGCATGCGCCGGTTGGGCGGCTTCAAACAGGTCAACACGCCACCCGCGTTTGCACAAGGCCAATGCCACAGCGCTGCCGGCAATGCCTGCGCCAACCACTGCGACACGGCTCATGTCAATTCGCTGGCTGGGCGGCGTGGCCCAATAAATTTCAACAGGGTTTTGGACAGCATGCCCAGGTTGACGGGTTTGGTCAGGTAATCGTTCATGCCGGCGTCCCGGCAGGCGGCTTCGTCTTCCTGCATGGCGGCAGCCGTCAACGCAATGATGGGCAAGGTGCCTGCCACACCGGGCAAGCGTCGAATTTCCCGTGTGGCGTCCAGACCGTTCATGACGGGCATGTGCACATCCATCAACACCAGCTCTATGCTGGTGTCATTGCGGACAGTCGTCACCGCTTCCAAACCATTTTCGACCACGGACACGCGAATGTTCATTCGGCCCAGCAAGGCCTTGATGACCTGTTGATTCAAACGGTTGTCCTCCACCACCAACACATGCCGGTTGTCCAGCGCCGCCGATGCCCCGGCCTCCTCAGCGGGGCTGAGGGGTCCGGCTTTTGTTTGCACGGCATGCACCTGCATGCGGCTGGTGAAACGGAAACAGCTGCCTGCACCCGGCGTGGACTCCAGTGACAGGGTACCCCCCATCAACTCAATCAATTTATTGCCCAAGGCCAAGCCCAAACCCATGCCGCCATACTCGCGGGTGGCTGTGTTGTCGACCTGCTCAAAGGGCTGGATGAGACGTGGCAGCAAGGCAGGGTCCAAACCAATGCCTTGGTCGCGCACTTCGGTGAGCAGTATCAAGCCCGAACCCCGGTTGGCCTGGACAGCAATGCTCAATTGAATGGTGCCCTGCCGGGAAAATTTCAGCGCGTTGCTCAGCAAAATGTTCAGAATTTGCCGATAGCGAACCGGATCACCTTCCAACTGGTCAGGCACTGCAGGGTCAATCGCAAGGCTGATGGGCACCCCTTGCAATTTGGACTCGCGCTCGTGGTATTTCAAGATGTGCGCCATCAGGTCGCGCAAGCTGAAGGGGCTGGGCTCCAGCTTCAAGGCACCCGACTCTATGCGGGTGAAGCTCAACACATCATCCACCATGGCCAGCAAGCGGCGCGACTCTGCCTGGCTTTGCAGCAGCTTCTCGCGGGTTTCTGCATCCTGGTCTTGCCCCAGCAGGAGGCTGTTCAACCCGATGATGGCATGCAATGGGGTGCGGATTTCATGGCTCATGTTGGCCAAAAACTGGCTTTTCGCCTGGTTGGCCATTTGCAGCTCACGGGTGCGCTCCAACACCAGGTCCTGCAGTTTTAATCGATAGTGGTCGAGTTCCCGTTCGTTGGCTTGTCGCAGGGTGATGTCGTGCACCACACACTCCACCGATTGAAGTTGCCCATCCAGACCCATCACCGCATGGTTGAAGCCTTCCACCACGCGATCATCGCGCCCTTCTGAGGTCACTTCGCGGATGAATTTGGTATTCACTCGGCTGGCCAGGGTCAAGCCGATCGCCCTGGCCAAGTCACTGCCCGGTGCCGATTGGTGAATGACCGACAGCATCTGTTCTCCCAGTGCCAGGTCCGGCAAACCCAACAGGTCTCTCAAGGTTGGGCTGAGGTAGGTTACGCGGCCATGTGCATCCAGCCGCAAAAACGCAAACTGGCTTTGCAGCCCCTCGACCAAGCCGGTGAATTTGGCCTCGCTGGCCTGCAGGGCACGGTTGTGTCGGTTCAGCAAACGGCGCTGCCGCGCCAAGGATGCAATGCTGGCAAACAACAAGGTGTCGATCAAAGTGCCTGCAATCAGCACCAAGCGCGGTGTGCTGGTGGGCACCGACTCCAACAGGGCAGGGGTGGCGTCATAGACCACCAGCCATTGTCGACCGGGCAATTCCAGCGTGTCCCGGTACTGCAACTGTTCCGCGGTGGCCTCCGTCGACATCCCATCACTGGAGTCGTACAGCAGATGCTCGGGGGCCTCCACGGCATCGTCATACAAACGGAAGTGCACCGCCGCCGCTTTTTGGGTACCCAGCACACCGGTCATCAGGTCTTTGGTGCGAAAAGGGCTGTACACAAAGCCTCGGATGGCCTGTCGGCGTTCATCGGGCGTGCTGTGTGGTGCGTCCTTGCGATACACCGGCAAGTACATCAGGAATCCAGCTTGAGGATCCACGCCATTTTCCTGTCGCAATTGCACCAAACCAGAGACTGCTGTGCTGTTGCTGTCCATGGCTTTGTCCATGGCCGCTTTGCGAACCGGGTCGGAATACATGTCAAAGCCCACAGCGCGCCGGTTGCGTTCGTCTTGAGGCTCCAGAAAAACAATGGAGCTGTAGTAATCCCGTTGCCCAGGTGGGCTGACCGTGTAGTCTGGAAGCCCTTCAGCCCGCACCGATTGAACATGGGCGGCCAGCTCGTCTGGCTTCAAAAAAATGGCATAACCAAACCCCTGAATGCCCGGCAGGGCCGCTTGCAACTTGAGGCTGGCCACATAATCAGCCCATTGCTGGCGATTGACGGTGCCCATGGTTTTGAACAGCGCAGCGCCACTTCGCAACGCTTGCTCATAGTCGCGCATTCGGGTCTGTATGCGGATGCTGGCATCTTGGGCTTCAAACTGAAAGCGTTCTTCCACATTGCGCTGCACTGCCTGGCGGGCCACATACCAGCCAGCCACGGTGATCCCCAGCGACATGGCCAGAACAATCCAGGCCGTCACTTCATTGTGAACAATGTCCACCAGGGCCCGCTTGGCACCGGTCTGTGGGGAAGGTTTACTCATCGAGCCTGCAAAATCAAGGTCTCAGGCATGCTTGCACTGAAGTCTTCAGTATGCTGGATTATTGCAAACTCTGCGCTTCAAAAATTCACTTTCTTCCAGGCCTGGAGAATGGTGAGCGACACGCCATCCCGGCGCGCAAACGCCTGCAAGCGAGTCACCGTGCGGTCAAAATGGTCCACCAGCTTGGGCATGGGGCGCAGTGCGTCCAATTCACCCCCCTTCATCAGGGGGAGGGTAAAGTCGTCCCAATGAACCAGATAAACCGTTTTGGCGCCGGTGTCAGTCACCATTTCTTTCCAGTATCGGGCTGCATAATCCTCATCCAGTTTGCCCAAACCACCCGTGCCCAAAAACACCACAGGCACTTTCAAACCCGCATTTTGTCCCGGCACATAACCTGCACTGGGTTGAATCAAGGCGATGGGTTGCGCCCCGGTGTTGCGGTGGTACACCACAAAGCTGTAGCTCATGCCCTCCTTGAAGGCCAGGGCGTGGGCGGGCAATGTCACAGGTTCTGCATTGTTGCCACCAGTAAACCCGGTGGGCGCATGGGCTGAGCCCAACACACGGATGGTGAAGTCACCAACGGGAATGTCCTGTGGAATGTTCAGCAAACCAATTTGGTCAGCAGGCACCTGCTGACCCAACGCAATTTGCCGGGTCGAGGCTGAGCCGTACAGTCGCGCTCCAGGCTGGTTTTTAACAATGTAGGGCGCATCCAAGGCATGGTCATAATGCGAGTGCGCCACAAACACGGCGGAAAATTCCTTGGGTCTGCCCAGTTCCTTGAACGCTCGATTGAGCGTGGTATTCACCCGGTCCTCATTCACCGTCAATCGGCTGAACATCACTTGGGCCAACGGGGGTCGTGAGAAAAAACCATCCAGCAACCACTGGGTTTTTCCATCGGTCCACACGAAAGACGATGTACCCAAAAACAAAGCCCTCACCCCATGTTGGGCCACAGGGCTTTCGGCGGCTGCAGGGCTGTTCAAGTTGAGCTGCTCCGGCAGCGCAGGGTATTGATTGGCCAGCAACGCTACAACACCGCCCAGCAACATGAGCAGGGCCAGCACACACACGCCCAGTTTTTTCAACATGCGTTTTTATCCTTTGCTTTGTTCAGGTGCTTGGTTTGAGGTCAGGCGCTTAATCCAGAAAAAAATCCCGCTGAATCGTCTGGCTGCCCGGCACTGTGGCATACACATCAAAATCCGTGATGCCGGCATGTCGCAACACGGCTTCATCAATGAAGAACTGGCCAGTGCCCTCTGGGTCCTGGGCCGTGCGTTGCAAAATCTGCACCGCTGCATCGGCCATGATGGACGGCTCTCGGCAATGCTCGGGCAATACGCCGGGAATCATCTGCATGGCCGCAGTGTAAATGGCGGTTTGTGGCCACAACGCATTCACGGCAATGCCCAGGTGCTTGAACTCCCGCGCATGGCCCAACACGCACATGCTCATGCCGTATTTGGCCATGGTGTAGGCCACATGCGGTGCAAACCAGCTTGGGTTCAAGTTCAAGGGTGGCGACAAATTGAGCACATGCGGATTGCGCCCGGCCTTGCCCGAAGCCCGCAAATGCGGCAAGCACGCTTGGGTGCTGGCATAGGTGCCACGCACGTTCACCCCGAACATCAGGTCAAAGCGCTTCATTGGCGTCAGTTCCGTGGGCGTGAGGTGAATGGCACTGGCATTGTTCACCAAAATATCCAGCCCACCAAAATGCTCTGCAGACTGGTTCACCGCCGCCTGTAGTGCAACGTCATCGCGAATGTCCACCTGAATGGGCAGGCATTGCCCGCCCGCCGCTTCGATGGCGGCTGCTGCGGTGTACAGCGTTCCCGGCAGTTTGGGGTTGGGTTCGGCTGTTTTGGCTGCAATGGTGATGTTGGCACCTTCCTGCGCCAGTCGACACGCGATGGCCAGCCCGATGCCCCGGGATCCCCCGGTGATCAACACGTTTTTACCAGACAACGAACGGTTCATCCTTACTCCTCCAGCAAGCTCAAGGCCAAAGGCCACACCGCCTGCTCCATGCTTTTGCGAAAAAATCCGAAATGTCCAATGCGCTTGAGCTTGACCTCAGCGGGATCCAGACGGCGATGTTCAATCCTGTTTTGAGGATACATCTCGAAAATGTCCTCCGTGTTTCGGGCAGACATCAACTCGTCATCGGTGAAACTCAGCACTTTGAACGGCAGCCGCATGGCTTGGTATTGCGCGCGGATGGCCTCGCCCTCTGCACCAACCAGGTAATACCTGTTGAGGCACCAACGCCGCCACTGATAGGCGACGCGTGCCGGCAAATCGGCCACCATCTTGACGGTGTTGCCGGGAAAGTAACCAAACAATGGCGTGAGCGCAGGCACCATGATCAACCACAGCAACCACGCCTTGGATTTGAGTGCCCAGTCGGCATGCAACCAGTAACCAGTGCCGGTGGCAATGCCCGCCATTTGATCAATCAGGTGGCGATCGGGCAGGGTCCCGACAATCTGGCAACCCAGGCTGTGGCCCAACCATATGAGGCGGCTCGCTGTGTGCGCCTTGGCATGCTTCAATACGGCATTGGCATCCTGCAACATCCAGGTGGTGATGTCGGTGTCCACGGTTTTTACATTGCCGGTGCCTTTTTCCATGCCCCGGTAATCGAAGCAAAACACGTCAAACCCCTGTTGGGACAACCAACTGGCAAAGGGGTGATAAAACTCTTGCGGCGCTCCCATGGCGGCGGATATGACAACCGTGGCTTTCGGTGGCTGTTGCGGGCTGAAGCGGTTGACCTTGAGGGCATAGCCGTCGGGCGCGCTCACGGTTTGAGCCTGCGCGGTGTGCGCTTGCGGGTTGGGAATCATGGGTGTCTCCGTGGGGGCCGCACCTCTTGATGGGCGCGTGTGGAGACATCATAGACCGAGAATGGGTGTTTTTTGGCGGCGAGCTGCCCGTACTGGTTTGTCTTGTCCCCAGAAACACCGGCAGCCCGTGCCTGTTGACTGCCCCCCAGCAACACCGTTGGCCCGTGCCGAACGCCCCCCGAAAGGTAAAGGTTGCCCCGCGCTTTCGAACCGGACCGATAACTCGCCACTGCGTGGCTCAGACATCTCGGTCCGTGTGTTCGAATCCTGTGCGGGTCAAACCGATCGGGGAGCTGACTGTTCGGCGCCGGGCATATCGGTATTGCTTGGTGGCATGGCACCGAGCGTATTGGTGGAGCCCCTCTGCGGGCTGCGCGGTTCACCTCCCCTGCAGCGATCGTGAGGCCCATAAAAAAACCGCCCCAATCGGAGCGGTCTTTCACGATAGACCAGCAGCCCAAAGGCCGCAAGCCAGTCCGTGTTACTTGGTGACCAACGCAGCCAAGTGTGCGTCTTCCACAGACATCGCAACTTTGCCGGCATGGCTGTCCAGCAGGGCAGCGGCCTTGCGGGTGTCAAAGTATTTGTCGTAGTGGAACACAAAGTCTTTGTCAGCCAAGGGCATGTGGCAACCACGGCAGGTGGCGTAATCCACCTTGGCAGGCTCACCATTGGCCTCAAAGGCGGAGTACACCCAGTCACCCGTCTTCATGCCTTCCGGTGCAGCAGAACCCCAATCCTTGCCTTTGTACATCACAAAGACTTTTTCCAGATTGGCCTTGGCCAGCTTGCCATCAGCACCCTTGTTGGCCTTGTAGATTTCCATCACGCTCACAGTGCCATTGGGAAAGGCTTCGCCTTTCTGGGCCGAGGCACCGGTTTTGTTGATGTAAATGTCGCGAATGTGCCCAGTGGGCTTCTCAATGCCGGCCAGGAACACAGGCCATGTTGAATAATCCGCGGGTTTGGCCAATTCACCATCCTTGGGTGCTGGTCCAAACATGCCTCCGGCGGCACAGCCCGCCAATACAACGGCAGCAGAGGCTGCCAATGCAAATTTTTTCATTGTTGTAATCCCCCAAAATTGTCCATGCAAAAGCCATGGATACCGTGAAACATAGCGCCCGTGCGGTTTCTTGGCAACTGTTGTCTAGGCCCAAGGTCGGATGCAAGGGTAAACCCTAATCAAACATGAATTCCACTACCCTGTTTATGTGACATTGCAAATGACAAAGCCGTGAACTGTCACTTGGAGCGGATTCCCCAAAACCAAATGCGCCTCGTGGGAGTAACAAAGACGTCTCCTTGTTGTTGATGCTGCTTCGCCATGTCGCTGCCCACACCCAATTCACACCGCCGCACCCTGCTAAAAACTTTCCTGTATGGCGCCAGCGCCAGCACACTGCCTTGGCTGGCGGGTTGTGGAAGCGATGGCACTTCACCGGTGGCAGGCAATACGACAGTGACCGCCTCCGGCAACAACCGGTTTGGTGGTACCGCAGTCAGCACTGCACAGTTCCGTTTCCGCAACATCGGCCCCCTGGGCGAAGCAGACGCCAATGGTGTGCGGGTGGCACAGGGCTTCACCACGCGTGTGGTGGCCATCAGCAACATGCCCCCCGCCTCCGGTGCCACCCCGTGGCACATCTTCAACGATGGCGGCGGTGTGGTGCCCCGCGACAACGGCGGCTGGATCTACTGCTCCAACAGCGAAGTGCCCGGCGTTGGAACCTTGGGCTTCCAGGTACCCCAGTTGGCGCCCTTGGCCAACCCGATTGAAAACCTCGTGCCCGGCTTGGGCGGTGCCAGCGCCTTGGTGTTTGACCCAGACGGCACGGTGGTGGACAGCTACCGAATTTTGACAGGCACCACCTTCAACTGTGCTGGCGTCATCACGCCCTGGAAAACCTGGCTGAGCTGCGAAGAAATTCCCACCGGGCTGGTGTGGGAATGCGATCCATTCGGACAAAAGGCTGCTCGCTCCTTGCCCACCCTGGGGCTGTTCAGCCACGAGGCAGTGGCCATCGACAGCAGCCGCAAGCTGATTTACATGACCGAGGACATGCCCGACGGCCGCTTTTACCGATGGGTGCCAGCCGCCAACGACTGGCCAGCTGGTGCAGCACGCCCCATGTTCAACCAAGGCCTTTTGCAGGTGCTGAAAGTGGGTGGTGCAGGCGTGGAGGGTGCGTTGAAATCACCCCAACCCTACACCTGGGTGGCGGCGGCCAACCCCGGCTCGCCCCAATCCGAAAACCGCCTGGCCGACACCACGGTGTTTGACGGTGGCGAAGGCGTTTGGTACCAGAATGACCGCGTGTTTTTCACCACCAAGGGCGACGACCGTTTGTGGATGCTGAACACCAGCGCCCAAACCATTGAAGTGGCCTACGACCTGTCGACCGCCAAAGCGCCCAACAACATTCTCTCGGGCGTGGACAACATCACCATGACGCCGTTTGGCGAGGTGCTGGTCTGCGAAGACGGTGGCGACATGCAAGTGGTGGTGGTGTATCCCGATGGCGTGCTGGTGCCACTGTTGCAAATTGTGGGGCAAGACCAATCGGAAATTGCCGGCATTGCCTTCAGCCCCGACGGCAAACGCATGTACTTCACCAGTGACCGCGGTGGCCCCAACCCGGCCGGTGGCTACGGCTTGGGGCTGGGCATGTTGTACGAACTTCAAATTCCCGACACAGTGCCCAACGCACGCCTCTAAACCCACCCTGAAGAGCATCCACCATGTCCGCACCTCGCCGCAAACGCACCCGTGCCCCGAAAAAACCTGGGCTCACCCGACGAGCCTTTCTGCGCGGATTGGGCCTGGGCGCGGCCACCATCACGGGCGCCACCGCACTGAGCGGCTGCGGTGGTGGCAGCAACAGTACCCCTGTCGATGCACGCACCAACCCCAATGAAGTGCAAACCCAAAAAGTGGCCTTTTTGCACAGCGTGGCCAGTGGTGACCCCACCGCCAACAGCGTGATGTTGTGGACCCGCGTCACCCCGGAAAACACCAACCGCAGCGTGACCGGTCAGGTGGATGTGTTCAAAGATGAAGCGCTGACTCAGCCCGTCAAAACACTGCCGTTTCAAACCGACGCCAGCCGCGACTTCACCGTGAAACTGGACTGCACCGGTCTGGAGGCCGACACCGTTTATTTCTACCAGTTTTTGAGCAATGGCGTTCGCAGCCCCAAAGCGCGCACACGCACCATGCCCAGCGCCAGCAGCAAACGCCCACTCAACCTGGGTGTGGTGAGCTGCTCGTCATTGGGCCACGGGTTTTTCAATGCCTACGCCCAGCTGGCCAAACGCAACGACCTCGATGCGATTGTTCACCTGGGCGATTACATCTACGAATATGGCACCAACGAGTATGGCAGCGTGCGGGCCTATGAACCGGCCAACGAAATCACCACCCTGGCCGACTACCGCATGCGCCACGCGCAATACAAGCGCGATGAAGACCTCACCGCCCTGCACCTGAAGTTCCCCTTCATCACCATTTGGGACGACCACGAATCGGCCGACAACTCGTACAAAGACGGCGCCAACAACCACACCGAAGGCGTGGAAGGCAAATGGGTGGACCGCAAGGCATTTGCGCAACAAGCCTATGATGAATGGATGCCCATCCGCCTGCCGGAACCCGGCAACCGCAACAAGATTTTCCGCCACATTCCACTGGGTGGCCTGGCGGACCTGTTTCTGCTGGACACGCGGCTGTACGACCGCGATGCGCCTGCCGGGACACCGATCAATCCCGTCGAAGGGAATGCCTCCAATGCCGATCGCCACATGATCGGCGACGAGCAGTACAACTTCCTGATCAATGGCCTGCGCCAATCCCAAACGCCCTGGAAATTGGTGGGAAACCAGGTGGTGTTTCACCAATGGATCATCAAACCCGGCGTGAACAATCCCGCACCCGGCCCGATCCATGACGTGTTGGGTCCATCGGGGCTCAATGGCGACGCTTGGGACTCTTACGGCGCCGAACGCCAGCGCATCATCAACGCCCTAAAGGGTGCCGATGGTGGTGCAGCCATCAACAACGTGGTTATTCTCACCGGCGATGTGCACAGCGCCTGGGTGGCCGACATCACGGACAACCCCAACCTGCCCATCAGCCAGGTGGGCGGCTACAACCCACTGACCGGCGATGGCAGTGTGGCCGTGGAATTTGTGGTCACTTCCGTCACCTCGCCTGGCTTGCCGATTCCCGATGAAGTGGTGCAAACCATTCGCCTCACCAGCCCGCACATCAAACACGTCAAAATGAGCGAGCGGGGCTACAGCCTGTTGAAAGTCACCGAAGAAAAAGTGACCTGCGAATACTGGGCAGTCAGCACCATCACCGAGCGTGGTGGCAGCGAGCAACTGTCCGCCAGCTTTGACGTGCTGAAAGACAGCAATCACATCAACCCGGCATTGCCAGCCCTTCCCGGGCCGCTGGCGGGCGCATTGGGCTAATTGGGGCTAATTTGGGTGAGCTTGTCGGGTAAGATCCGGTTTGACGTTTTTTTCCGGCAATCGGATACCCAGCATGGCCCTCTCCAAGTTTCTGCCCAAACACATCACCGGCATTCTCACGGTGGTCCTCATGACCACCTGCATCACATTCTGGTTTGTGGTCATGCTGCCCTTCATTGTGCTGCGACTGCTACCCGTACACCGCGTGCAGCGTTGGGCTTCCGGCCGTTGCGTGGCCATTGCCACCTGGTGGGTGGGCAGCAACAAACGCATTTATGCACTCATGCACGGTGGGCAACAAGCCACTGTCAATATCCGAGGCCAGTTCAAACCCCACAGCAGTTATTTGGTGATCAGCAACCACAGCGCCTGGGCCGATATTGTCGTGTTGTTTGACGTGCTGCATGGCCACAGCCCGTTCGGTCGGTTTTTTCTCAAGCAGCAACTGATTTGGGTGCCCATCGTGGGCGTGGTGTGCTGGGCCATGGACTTTCCCTTCATGAAGCGCCACAGCCGCCAAGCGATCGCCAAAAACCCAGCCCTGGCCACGCAAGACCTGGAGACCACACGGCGCGCCTGCGCGGTCTACAAAGAAAGCCCAGCCACGGTCATCAACTTTCTGGAAGGCACACGCTTTACACCGGCCAAACAGGCCAAAACCAAATCACCTTACAAACACTTGCTCAGCCCCAAATACGGTGGCCTGTCGGCCGCACTCAATGCCATGGGCGAACAGTTTGCAGGTTTGGTGAATGTGACCATTGCCTACCAACCCGTGCAGGGCAACCTGACGTGGTCATGGCTGTGCGGTCAGCAAGCAGGCATGCACATCGAGATTGAAATCCTCGACATTCCCGCCGACATGGTGGCTGGTGATTTTGGTGGTGACCCTGCGTTTAAAACCGCGTTCAAACAATGGGTCAACGGCCTGTGGGCCGACAAAGATGCGCTGTTGGCCCGCCTGAAACAACACCAGTAACTGCTCGCGAGCCCCCGGGGCCTTGCTGGGTCAGTGTTGATGGGCTCCGCTGGCGGCACCCGCCGGGCCTCGCACAGTCGCCTTCACCGGCATGTCGATTTTCGTGCCGTCCGGTTTTTCAAACAGCAGGTTGAGGTCCACCTGCTGCCCAGCCTCCACAGCACCTTTCAACGCCATCAGCATCAGGTGGTTGCCACCAGGTTTTAATTCCAGTGGCTTGCCAGGTTCTATGTTCAGGCGTTCCAGCATGCGCATCCGCATCACATCACCATCCATGCGCATTTCATGAACCTCGGCCACCTCGGCCAGGGGGGTGGACACACCCACGAGGGCCAGTTTTTCAGTGGACTGAATGGTCAGGTACCCGCCGGTGGCATCTTGTTCGGCCAAGGCCGGGCGCACCCACACATTGCTCACCGTGACGGGGCCTTGGGTCTGCGCATCGGCTGGTGTTGCCACCACCGCAGCACTGGCCGTTGAGGCAGTGTGCTCGTCGTGCTTGGAGCAGCCTGTGAACCCCACGATTGAAACACCCAGCATGCAGGCCAAGCCCATCGTTTTCTTCAAATCCATGTCAACCACCAAACACTTTTTTCAAAATGGAAGCACCTGCTGCGGCTGGATTGGCGCGGATCGATTTTTCCTCTTCAGCAATCATGTGGTACAGGCCATCCAGCGCCTTGCCCGTCACATACCCATCCAGATTGGCCTCTTCGGGTTTCAGCAAACCAAATTTGCTGCCCTTTTCAGCCAAGGCGTTGTACTGCTGCGTCACCCCCACCTGCGCTGTTTTGGCCTTCACAATCGGCATCAACAGCGTGGTGAGGTCAGCCTGTGTTTTGCTGCGGAAAAAATCGGTCACCGCCGTATCACCACCTTGCAGCACCTGCTTCGCGTCCTGCACGCTCATGTTTTGAATGGCTTTCTGCAACAGGGTTTTGGCCTGGGGCACCGCCGCTTCGGCGGCTTGGTTCATCGAGGTTTCCAGCGTGTCCAACTGGCCACTCATGCCCACCATTTTCAGCATTTTCTTGCTGCTTTCAACAGCCGGGGGCAGGGGAATGTGCACCGCCGGGTTGTTCAAAAACCCACCGCTTTTGCCCAAACTGGCCACGGCTGATTCCGCACCTTTGCTCAAGGTGGTCCGCAGGGCAGAGGCCGCGTCGGTGTTGCTGATGTTGCTCAGGTCAGCAGCCCAAGCCGTACCAGCCAACGACAGGACGGCAACGGCCGCCAGGCGGCAAGTGGATGTCAACAACTGTTGGGGCATTCTGGGCATGGCAGGGTCTCCGGTTTTGGCAACCCCACCAGTGTACGACATGCACATTCAAACAGGTCAGGGCTTTGCCATGCCAACGGCTTGCGCCGTTAAACGTTGACGGCTGCTCGCAATGGCTTGCTGTATTTGCGGCACCATGCCCTGCGCAACCCGCTCACCCTCCAGTAAAAATTCATGCCGTTGGTCCAGGTTCAAGGCATCGGCATGTTGCACGCTGGGCTGAATCACCACATCGGCACGGGCCAATTCAGCTTTGATGGCTTGTTGACTTAAAATATTGATGCTTTGGTCCAGCAAACCCCACCAGCCCATGTTGCCCACCCCTTTCTTGGGTCGGGCCGAAATATCCACTGCAATCACCACATCGGCACCCATGTCGCGGGCCGTGTTCACCGGCACAGGGCTCACCAAGCCACCATCCACGTACTGGCGGTTGCCAATCTGCGTGGGCAAAAACACATTCGGAATGCTGCACGATGCACGCACCGCCTGGCCCGTGTTGCCATAGTTGAACACCACCTTCTCGCCACTGGCCAAGTCGGTTGCCACCGCCGCATAACGCATGGGGAAGGCCTGAATCGGCTTGTTCTTCACCTGGGTGTTGACAAACTGCTGCAGCTTCTCGCCAATCAAGAAGCCCTTGCTGCTCAAGGTCAGGTCGCGGATGTCGTTCTCCGTCATGTTCAAGGCCGCACGCTGCAACTCAAACGCACTCATGCCACTGGCATACAAGGCACCCACAAAGCTGCCTGCACTGGTGCCCACCACAATTTGCGGCTTAATGCCCTGGCTCTCCAGCACCTTGATCACACCCACATGGGCAAAACCTTTCACGCCACCGCCGCCCAGCACCAAGGCGACCACGGGCTCGCGCACCTTCACAGGCTCGGCCACCGGTGCCACGGTCTCGGGGACGGGTTCTGGCTTGAATGCTGCGCAGGACGCCAGCACCGCGGCCGAAAAGCCCAGCGCCAACAGCTTGAACACCTTGATTTTCATAACTTTTCGGGAAACAAATCGATTGGAGGGGAAGTGTACGGCAGAGCAACCACAGTGTGTCGATACGACCCACTAATGTGAACAAGGTTCCGTGACCAATCAACTGCTCTATTGCGGTGCACAAATTTCTGGGGTAAACCCGCGGTTTTGTCAAAAATACGGGTTTAAGTTACACCATGCGGGTGACACCTCATTGTCAATTTTTTGCAACTGAATCAATTCGTGCCATGTTTGATGCATCAACACGATGCGAAACGCACCAGTTTCGTGCACGGAGACTCAACGTGGCTTTGGTTCAAACCGCTGCTGTTGCAACACCAGTCGCGACAACCTTCATTAGGGATGTCGAGACGCGCATTGCCAAAAAAAATGGCTACACCCGAAACGAAGGACGGGAGTTTCGCAAGCGCGCGTGGTGGGAACGTTTCAACGAGTGGGGTGGCAAAGGGAAAAACCTCCAGAGCTGTGTCCGGGGCCACTACGAGTCTGGACATTACGTGTCAGCCACTATTCTGCGCGAACAACGTGCGCTGGAGAAAGCACAGCCCACCCAAGGCTCGCTATCCATCTGGGACTCGTACAAAAACAACGCGCAGTTGCAAGACCGCATGCAGCGGCAGGATTATGTGCGGACGCGGATGGACCTTTTGCACGACCAAGGTAACGCCCGGCGCGCTGCTGCCGTGGCCAAAGGGGTGATGGGCTTTTGCGAAATGACCTCGGCGCCCACCGGTTTTACCTATCGCATGGTGAAAAACCTGTTCATGCACAAAATGGCAGAAAACAGGCCCAGCCACAAAGTTTTAACGGCACTACTCTCGTTGCCCATCGGCATGCTATCGACATTCATCACGGGTTTGGCACGCACCGATACCCGAGCCGCTTTGGGTAAGGTGGGTAACCAAATTTTGATTTCGTTCGCGGCGTTTTCGGCCATGTTTGGATTGACTTCAACGGTCTCCGCCTGGGTTTCACAGGGTTTCATGCGCAACATCGATTTGAAGCCCGAACACAAAACAGCCATCGAAAAGGAAATGACCAACACCCTGCGCAAAATCAACAAACTGATTTTGCACTTTCAAGGCAAACCGGATGGTCGCCTGTTGCTCGCCAGGGCCATGAATCGGTATGTGGGGTCCGAGTTTCGGGGTGCCAAAGTTCAAACCCACAAAAAAGACCAAATGCCGGTGCTGATTGAACGGCTGGAAGCAGCACTGGAGCCCGAAACCTGCCCAGAAGCCATCGACCGAAACCTGGTCAAAACCCAACAAATCATCGGCGATTATTTGGGTGAAGTTCCCGAACCGCCCTCAAACGCCGGTGTCTGGCAGAACTATCAATATCGAAAGGCGCTTCGGTGTCGTGAATCGCACTTTGCAACCTTGGCGGGTTTGGTCGAGCACGGCGATATTCAATTGGGAACGATCAACAATTCACCCGACGGCAAAAGCAAAGTGAACCAAGACGCGGACCTTAAAAAATCAGCGCAAGACAGCCGCACGTGGATGGAAGGTAAAGCCCAGGACTTGAACACGATTATTTTGAAAAGTCTGATTGCGCCGGCTGAAAGCATCGATCGAATAATCGGAACACATTGGGCGCGAACCCTCCGATATTGGACCAACCCCGACTACGAAAAAATTCACAAAGCCAAACTGGCAGATCCAAAACGCGCACCGCACAACGCCACCAAAGGCGAATACATGAGCCAGAACATTCACCAATATGGCCCAATTACCCGGGCCCTTATCATCACCAGTGACACCTTGCACGCCATCAACTACAACTTTGTATTGGCTGTAAACGGGTCGACTTCCAGACTGTTCAATTTTGGTTTCAGAATGCTTCAAAATTTTGGGACCTCTAGCCCGGCATCCAGAACCGTGTGCAGTTCTTTTGGAAGGTGTGCCGGCGGTGCAGCCGTCTCTGCCTTATACGCTTGCGGTATTCCAGCAGTTGACAAGATTGCAGCCCAAACGGGCTCACCGTTTCATTCCAGCGTTCCAACGGGTGACAGCAAGTTGAGCATCTTGAGCACCGGCACCGTCATGTCTGGCATTGGCTTGCTGGCCTTGGCCGCACTCGGCGTTGCTAAACTGTCAGCATCCTTGGGTGGCTGGAATGGCAACGTGCTACCCAACCGCCCCAATGTGTCCCGCGGCGAAAAACTGAAAGTGATTTAAGCCAAGCCCTTCAAACCGGCACCGGCGCACCTGCCACCACCCGGCGCAATACAAAACTGGTGTGCACACCCGTCACCCCTTTGATGCGGGTAATGCGGTTCAACAGCAGGACCTGGTAAGCATCCATGTCTTGCACAATCACCCGCAACTGGTAATCGGCCTGCTGCCCGGTAATCAGCAAACACTCCTGCACCTCCCCAATTTTTTTGATTTCACTTTCAAAATTCGCAAAGCGCTCGGGGGTGTGTTGGTCCATGGAAATGTAAATCAAGGCCTCCAGTGCGTAGCCCAGTTTTTTCGCATCCAGCACGGTGCGGTAACCTACAATCAAGCCAGCGTCTTCCAGTGCACGCACACGGCGCAAGCAGGGTGAAGGCGACAAACCGATGGCTTCGGCCAATTCTTGGTTGCTCACCCGGCCATTGGTTTGCAGGTGTTCCAGTATTTTTCGATCGTAGCGGTCCAAACTCACCGTTTCTGTTTTCATGGTTTTTTATTGCTTGTTTGATTGTTATTAAGCAATTTAATGTCAAATCATGGTTATTTCAAGGCAAACAACGCAAGCACCTGCCAGGGGGTTTTGCATACACTGGTTGCATTGAAAACACACCACCCCAGCAGGCCCATACCATGATGCTCGCCAACCCCGCCACCAAATACCGCCGCGCCTACACCGTGGACATGCCCAACCGGCAGTGGCCCAACCAGCAAATCGAGAAGGCCCCCGTGTGGTTGTCCACCGACCTGCGCGATGGCAACCAGGCCATTTTCGAGCCCATGAGCGTGGTCACCAAATTGCGGTTTTTCAGTGAATTGGTGAAGGTGGGTTTCAAAGAAATTGAAACCGGTTTTCCGGCGGCTTCACAAATTGATTTCGACGTCATCCGCACCCTCATTGATGAGGGCCGCATTCCCGATGACGTTACCCCTATGGTCATGACACAGGCCCGTGACGATCTCATTGAGCGCACTGTGCAATCGGTGATCGGCGCCAAACGCGCCATCATCCACATCTACAACTCCACCGCACCGGTGTGGAGGAATACGGTGTTTCGCATGACTGTGCCCGAGGTGATCGACATGGTGCGCCAACGCGTGCAAACCGTGAAACGCCTCACCGATGCCCACCCCGAGACCGAATGGGTACTGCAGTACTCGCCCGAGTGTTTCAACATGACCGAGCTGGACGTGGCGCTGCAAGCCTGCAACACCGCGATTGACACCTGGAATGCCGGGCCCGGGCGACCCGTCATCATCAACCTGCCCACCACCGTGGAGTGGAGCACGCCCAATGTGTTTGCGGACCAAATTGAGTGGATGGACGCCCGCTTGAACCGACGTGCGCATGTGGTGTTGTCCGTTCACCCCCACAACGACCGCGGCACCGGCGTGGCCACAGCCGAATTGGCCATGATGGCCGGTGCGCAACGCGTGGAAGGTTGCCTGTTTGGCAATGGTGAGCGTTGCGGCAATGTGGACATTGTGACGCTGGCCTTGAACATGTACACCCAGGGCGTGCACCCGGGCTTGGACTTCTCCAACATCAACGCCATTGCCCGCGTGGTGGAAGAATGCACGCAGTTGCCCATTCACCCCCGCCACCCGTATGTGGGCGATTTGGTGTACACCGCCTTTTCAGGCTCGCATCAGGATGCCATCAAAAAAGGGTTCGACAAGCAGATAGACGGCGGCATATGGGAAGTGCCCTATTTGCCCATCGACCCCAAGGATGTGGGCCGCACCTACGACAGCGTGATCCGCGTGAACAGCCAGTCCGGCAAAGGCGGGATTGCCTACATTCTGGAACGTGAGCATGGCGTGGTCATGCCTCGGCGCATGCAAGTGGAATTCTCGGCCGTGGTCCAGCAAGAAAGCGAACGCACCGAAAAAGAGGTGAGTTCCACCGAGTTGTGGGGTCTGTTTCAGCGCACCTATTTAACGGCCACTGAACAAGGCGCCGTTCAAGCCCGGTTTCATGAACAGGGCAGCCAAACGCGTGCGGTGCTGCAATGGCAGCAGGGTGAGGAAGCCGTCTCGGTGGAGGGCATCGGTAACGGCCCGGTGGATGCCGCCGTGAATGCCCTGCAACAGCAATTGGGTCCATTCAATGTGGTCAACTACGAAGAGCGTTCACAAGGGCAGGGCGCACAGGCCAAAGCGGTGTGCATCATCGAGGCCAGTTCACCCCACATGCCGGCTGGGCGTTTTGGTGTGGGCATTGACGACAACATTGTGATGGCCTCGGTGAAAGCCCTGATGAGTGTGGTGCATCGCTTGGGTTTGCAAGCCGCTGTACACTGTGCGCATGACTGAACCCATGAATGAGAAGCGACTTCAAGCCGCTTACGAGCGCTATGTACAAAGCCGGGGCGATGCAACGCCCCTGCCGTATGCGCAATGGAAAGCCGACGAACTGCGCGCCCAGCGGCGGGGCACAGCGTTGGCCAACAAACCATGGTTTGCGGCATTGGTGATTGCAGCCTTTGTGGTGTTTGCACTGTGCATGCTGTAGCCGCTTGTGCAAGCGATCTTTGACAGACCCGCTGCTTTGGGCTATGGTTTGCGCCATGAACAAAGCCCTTCTCCCATCCAGTTGTTTGCCAAACCGCACCGGTACACCAGTGCGGGCGCAGCAGCGTGCCTGCGCCCCACACGATCAAGCCCGGCGAGGCTAAACCCTTTCATCTTTTTCGACACCACACTGTTCTCTCGCCGGGCCCCACCGGTGATGTATTCAAGGAGAACGGCTGTGATCAACCACACCCACAACAAATTTTTATCCACTGAACGTGTATTAACCGAACTGGACCATGCACGCCTGCGCAAACTGCCCACCTTAAACCCACACATCCGTTTAAGCGACCTGCTGGACAATGCCGACACCGTTCCGTCACGACAGGTGGCCGCCAACGTCATCACCATGTATACGCAATTCTGCTTGCTGGATTTAAAAACTGGCCAACGGATGGTGATGGCCCTGTGTTACCCGAAAGATGCAGAACCCGCTGCTGGTTTTGTATCGGTGTTGTCGCCCTTGGGCATGGCGTTGATTGGTTTGAAAGAAGGGGATGAGGCTCACTGGTTGAGCCCAAGTAGAGATGTGCTAAAAGCAGTGATTGAAAAAATTCTGTTTCAGCCAGAAGCCAGCGGTGATTACTTCACTTAATGGGTTTTCAGGTCTGCTGAAAGTGCAGCAGCATGTGTTCAATCACACGGATGTCGGGCCGCACAGGCCCGGCGAATACCTCAATGCTGTGTAGCCCCTGCTGCTTAAAAACCCGCAGGGTTGGCAGGTTTTCAACATCAACGCCCGCGCAGGCATCTTCATCGTCTTCAATGTCCAACCATTGCCATTGCCATTCGGGGTGGCTGCTACACAGTTGTTGATAGTCCGCTTTGAAGGTGCGGCACACGCCGCACCATTCGGCGCACAGGAGTTGGATTTTCAAGGCCATGTTGGGGGGTGACTGCTTTCAGTTTGCACACATACCCATTTTGACAGTGAATAGCGTGAAACATACGCTTGGTTTTTGATTTGCATTTTTAAACGATGAAGAAGTTTTGGCCAGTTCCTGAATGGATATCCACGTACTCATACAAACAAAGTCCTCGAAGCTTTGGTTCAAAAAGGTCCGCAGGGCGTACTCACGCTGGATGCGATTTGTACGCACCACTTGGCTCACCAGTACTTGCGATTGCTGCTGGTCGGGTCATTGAATCCTGGAAATTTTATTCCGGCACCTTTCAAGTTACGGTAGACCATGGCGCATTGGGGGTTGTGCGATATGGGGAAGTGGAAGAAGAAGGCATTCCAAGTGTCGGCACCACTGTGCAAGCAGGTGAACAAATTGGTCGAATCGGAAACTTGGGCCGAGGTTTGCATCCAATGCTTCACCTTGAGCATTACTCGGGCCAGGCCAACGGGCCACTGAGTAATTTCAAGAATCCGCCTTATTTGCGGCGTAGTGACCTCCAAGACGCAACTCTATTGCTCGACTCACTTTTATGTTTGAGAGACAAAACATGCACAAAAAATCAAATCTCTTAATACTCGGTTCGTGTCTGTGCTTTTCAATCACTGCTTGCAATCAAACAAGCTCAAAAACATCATTGGGGCTTTCACCACTCAGTGAAATCACTCCAACAAAAATGATGTTGGGCAAGAAGCAAGGGGCTGCTGCCGAGCGATGCGTGTATGCAGTGCGTGTAGACAATGCCAAGTTGGCTTGCCAGCACAACAATTGTGCTGTTCAAGTATTTGACTCTGCTCCGCAGACGCTTCAAAACGGACAACGCGGTTTGTTGGTGGGTAATTGCACGAACGACGGTTCGTTGCCAACTGGAGACCTCATCGCCGACCGAGGACAAACTGGCGATTCCGGAATCATGATTTTGCAAAACAGACGGCTTGGAGATTCACTCTGGAAGCAAACGGTGTTGCCGAATGGCGATTACGCGATTGAATTGGGAACCGAGGCCGCCTTGGGTACTCTTCGTTTTGAACAGGGCAAATACCGGTGGGATGAAGAAGCGGACTAACAACTGAAATGGGTTAGATCTAGTTAGCGAATATTTTTGAGAATGTCGTTTGCTTAGCTTCTTTCCAAGACTTTGGAAGATCCCCATTATTTTCGAGGGCTACGTAAATTTGCCGAATCAATTCAGCATCAATCACTTTTGCCGAACGCAACTTATCCAACAATTGAAACCCGTGCCAGACTTTAAGGTCAAAATCGCTGGCCAACGCATGCATACCCAAATCATCTGTGACCACGATCGCTTCCCTGACCTGACCCAAGGCGAGCAAAAAGCAATCAGCAGGACTGGGGGGTGAGCGACCGTTCGAACTGTACCGAACAACATCGTCCAAGACCGATTGGTGCAACACGCTTTGTGCCGCAGTCACTGAAGCTTTTTCATCTTCTGATAGACGAATTTGTTTGGCTAGCCGCTCTTTAACAAACTCCTCTCCATCAAACCATGGAAACAGGGACTTGAGACGAGGGCTATTGTGCACCTCGTCTTCGACCAATTTGTGAATGGTGAGAACGTAACCCTTTTGCCCAAACTTAATTCCGATTGCAGGTCTAACCCGCTTTGCCAAACGAAGGTATGCGTTCGTATCCAGCAGAACCAGCGTCAATCGCTTAGTTCCTTGACCAAACTAGCAGCATCTTGCATTGAAATGTCCATTACCTGTTGTACATACCCAGATCCAACTCCGTTGGCTTTAATCATGGCCTTAAGCGCGACAAAGAAAGCGCTTCTAAACGTGTTGGCAGTGGCAGCAATATACTCTGCTGGCATCGGAGGTAAGGGGTTAAAAAGAATTTCGCTGATCAACTTACCCCGTTCTGTATTGCGAATTGCATGCACGTCTTTCTCTACACAGCGCAACCCTGGCAAGCGGTGGGTTTTGTAAAACCGTTCCACCTCTGAAAACACGCTGAATAAAGAAATACGGTATTCGCTTGCGTAGCGCTTTAAAACTTTCAGTTCACCGTTGCTGTCCATTTGCTTTTGAGTTGCAACATAGGCTGCCTCGGCAATAGACTGCGGAAACAACAAAGCACCGGCAAGCGCGTCAGCGAAGTCTTCACCAGCCTCTGTGCCGGCCAAATCGGGGGTGTACACATGTGCAAGTTCATGCGCCATCCAGAACTTAAAGTCCTCTAACCGAGTGTCCAAGTTTAGGAAAATAAAAGTGATCTGCTCTTTTGGTAACAGAATGTGAAGGGCATTTTTATGCTGACGTTTCTCGCCCCACATCACTGGCACGATCACTGCACCATTCACATAAAACTGTTCAATCAGATGTTCATAGCCCAACACGGCTTTGGCGCCAAGCCCGATGCGTTGGCGAATCTCTTTTGCTATCGCCTGCAAGGCCTCATAGCTGGTCGAGGGGTTCGCGATGGAGGACCGCAACGCGTGTATGCCGGGCAGAAACGGCACGAGTGGTTTTAACAACGAGCCCATGGCGATTGCCTTGGTGATGTGCTCGTTCGTTGTTTTTGCTGCACCCTTTTTGCGAAAAGCAATCACTGGTTGGTCTTCACTGGACGAAACTACTAACGCTGAAAATGTCAGCTTTAGCGCAGTTGCCAACTTTAGCAACTTGTCTGGCCTTGGAAAATCGATTCCTTTGAGCCAATTGGTTATGGCCTGCGGGGTAACGTCCAGTTGAGCGGCGAGGTCCTTCTGTGTCCAGCCTTTGGCCTGCAGGGCTGACTTGACATTTTCGCTATTGAGCAGTTTTTCCATAGTGGCCGAATTATTATCCGTATATGGATAATAATCAAGTTTAATCAAGTGCTAACATCACGAATTCTTTGCAAAAACAACTAAGGCCACATGAAATTCTTCGCTCGGCCCACTTGAGACTGCCTGAAGTTCAGCTCGCTTTTGGCCAAGCCCAAGATGTCATCCACAAACTGGTATTGCCCCTCGGGGTACCAAATAGCGGTAATGAGCTGCCCGGAAATTCGTACCACTGATAACCCAACGTTCTGGCCTCGGTTGCTAAAAGGCCCGATGAGCGCTGGGCATGAGAACTCCCGCTGAGCAGTACCAATTAGCAGCCTAATCTGGCAGAAAGTGCTGAGTCATTGCGTTGCACGCTGATTCACAGTGGTTACGGGGTTACTGCTTTAGAAGTTACTCGCCGTTTTTAGTGAAGCTTTGCACCTACATCAAAACTGAGGATTCCACCCCTTAGCAAGGCTTTTGTCAGATCAAGTCGGAATTACTGTGATTAAGTACTTCCCTATCAGCAATTCAATCTAGACATCGTCAGAGTCCATAGCCAGTACTTTTAACTCATCTTGTAAAACCAAATTGCGTAATCCATTGGCAATCAGGTAGCAACGAACTGCAGCGGCGAACTCACCAGACGGGGAGGACATCGCCAGCAGCTCTGCCTCGGCCTCCTTGAAGTTGGTACGGTCATTCGCTGACCTCTCGCCTTTGGGAATTCTTGCCACCGCTTTGTAGCGGGCCATGGCTCTTCTCGCTTGACGCATGGTTCGTCTGCGCTGGCTTATCAACATTGATTGCTTCAGGCCAAGGTAGTCAATGGCTAAAGTCACAGACGCCTGGGTATCTGGCTCGAGTTCTGGAGCAGGCACCACAGTGCCATCTTCGTTAAACCACAACTTGCCCGGGTCTTCAGGGTCGGTGGGGTCCAACAGAATGGGGGATTCGCCATCGATGTCCCTGCTCTCAAGCGTTGCTCGCCGCGTTGGGTTAACCAGCGGGAACCAGTCCCCCTTGCCGACTGACTCCTCTGAGTACTCTTTGTTGACCGTATTGCACAACATGCCTGCCAAGCGAAAGTTGTCCAGATCAAAGGCCAACCACGAATAGCCTTCGGTATAGGTCTTGGCCGCTTGCTTGGCTCGACCATGAGGTCGGAAGTGGTCAACCTGGTATCGCGATACACTTTCTCTGGCCTCGGAGTACCAACATTTATTGCTCGACATGCCTGACAAGTAATCACGCACGGCTGTCCAAGCTTTCGAGTTGCCCTCGATGTGTGCCTTGCGGGCTTCAAGGTCCTGGATGGCATCGAGCTCATCTGTCGCTTTTTTCAGTGCCTCCTTGATTTCATCCGGCACCTTAGACCAGTCGCGATGGATATAGATCATTTTTTCTGCAAGAGCTGTTCGATGATGGCCTTGGTTGCTTTATCACGCTGCCTCAACTGCTGAGGCGTGCGCGGCTCGTCATCAGCCAATTCAATGTCATCTAGCTTGCGCAAGAACTGGCGGTAGAGCGCGTCTCGCTCTTCGTACATGAAGCCAAGCTCACGAAGCTGGTCGTTGATCGCATCCAACGCCTTGGTCTGTGCCTCGTCGAGCTCAGCCAGGCGTGCGAGCCGGTTTCGAGCATCGATCAATTCCTGTGTGGGCTGATCGAGCGTTGAAGGCATGCCGAAGATGTCCGTCAGGACCCCTCCGATACCCAACCCCCTTGGATCAACAAACGGTGGTTCAACCAGCACGGCTCCAGAAGACTCGTCGCTGTACATGACGCGAACCTCGTTGCGGGTGAGCCCTGCAATCGTGAGCGGGTTATGCGATGTCAACACGATGTGGCACTTGTCTTGGTCTGCTGCGATGCCCGTCCACTCTTGGATCAGGTGCAGGTAGCTGTGTTGCCAATGCGGGTTCAAATGCGTATCTGGCTCATCCAACAGGAACAGCGCCCGCTTGCCCCGTGACACACGAATCAGGCCCCAAACCATCAGCAGCTGTCGCTCGCCATCCGACAGGTCAGCAAAGCCCACATCGCCAGTCGAATCGTTGCTGCGGGTGACCCACACCAAGACTTCTCGAATCAAGTCAGAGATGTCCATCGCCTCCAAGGCAAAGAACATTTCACGTTCATTGGTGAAGTCTTGCGCAAACTCCTTCAATCGGGCCAGCGAAGGAAGAAAGGTGGCGTACTGGGGCTCGGCTTGCTTTTTGTCACGGTAGTCGTCAATCGCATTGCCTTCCAGTACAAGGGGGTGAAGCGCCACATCCTTCAGCTTGCGCGCGGTTCTCCCAGCTGGGCCGCCCGCGCCCCAAAGGTCTTCCGCACGAGCCTTCTTGCTCTTGGCGTACCAAGGCTCACGCAAAAGTCCAAGTAGGGAATGGAAGCCCGTGATACCCAGCTTGCTAGAGAGCTCTTGCATCACCTTCACATCAGGAAATGCAAACAGGGCCATCAATGCCAGAACACCGTGGATGGGACGGCAGTAAAACAAGCGCCGCTCTGCTTGCGCCTGGGCCACTTTCTTGGGGTCGTCTTCAAGCTTGACGGCGTCGTAGTACCGGCGTTGGTGGCTGTCAAACAAGGCTTCCAGGCGACGACTGCCGCCAGAGTAGTAACCAAACACGAGGTCAGGAAACCAGTCCTGCTTGTTCTTCTCAAAGTCTGTGCGCTTGACTTCTTTGCCGTTGACCTGGATTGCTGGCTCACCGGGCACGTTACTCAAGGTGACCCGGGGCGGATCCGACACGGTACGCCCAAGAGGTTGGATTCGGTAATCGACCCGGTACTGAAATCGAGGCTCGCTGCGACGCAAGTCAACCCACCGGAAGACCTGCGTGATCGCTTCAATGAGGTTGGACTTGCCCGCCCCGTTTTGGCCAATCAACACCGTGGTGAGCTGGCTTTCATCAAAGTCCACCTCCAGTTGCTTCAAGTTCTTGAAGCCATCGATGTAGACCTTATCCAGTCGCATGGCCTGGCTCCAGCGTGGTCTGGTTGTCTTTCACATGACCTTCGGCGATTTCCCAAGCCAGTTGCTTGTAGAAGTCGGCCACAGGCAATTCGGCTTCCTTGAACAAGGACTGTGCGGTCGTCGGTACGCCCAAGCGCCGCAAATGGCCGGCCAGGTAAGGGAGACCTTTCACATCTTCGTCTTGTCGGCTTTTTGTCATAGAAGAAGCCTCTGCAGGTGCTCTTGTAGTTCGAGGTTTACTAGGGCGGCGCGGCTTTTTATTTGGACTAGAGGCGGTACGCTGACTGACCAGACGAGCCAGCAGGGCGCTGGCGGGCTCGTCGTTGGGGTCTTGCTCTACCAACTCACCACGGAAGGCTTTGGCCAGCACTTGGGGTGCCAAGCGTTGGACATGGGCGCGCATGGCGGTGTAGCGGGCTTCGACACGGTCGGCAAAAGTCAGCAATTTTTCAACGCTTCCAACAATGCGGGCCTGCTCGTCAAGGGGAGGCAATGGTATCTCAAAGTCCTTGATCTTCGATAGGTTGAGATTGGGCTGGTTGCCTCCTTCAGCCAATTCACGCATGACAAGGTAATTCGCAGTCAACGCAAGTTTGACGAATTGCCTAGCTGCCAATTCTTCATTCACCGAAATGGCAGCACATGCCTGATTGATCGTCGCCTCTATCGCCAACTCTGAAACTTGACCGCGCGTCTTTCCCTCACCATACATCGCTACTAGCAGTGTGCCCTTGGGGTAGACCTTCAATCGGTGGGTTGCAATGGCCGCCTCCGTCACGAACTGGTCCGCCCCAACAACAAACGGTGAGCCCGTTGCTGCGCTGGTAACCCAAGGTGTTCCTGTGCTCGCGTAAAAAGCACTGTTCGAACGAAGAGGTGTGGAGCCCGTGCCAACACTGGCGATATCTGAAATCTTTGCTGTCTTTACTGGGGCCTCGGCAGCGGAGTCATCCACTTGCTCTCGAACATCACTCGTCAATGCGCAGGTCAAAACAGCCTGCCGAAACCGCTTGAGGATGCCTGGAATGGCATCGAGGTGGTCGTTGCAGGCGTTGACGCGGGCAAGCAAGGTGTCGAGTTGATTGGCAATTCTGGTTTGCTCGGCCACTGGTGCAACTCTGAATGGCAAAGTGGCAGCCGCCGCACCAGATAGTTCTTTGAAAGTAGTGCCCGTAGCAATGCCTTCTGCCTCGGGCTTGAGGTGCTTTAACTGGTAGTAAGTGAAACGGGGGTCAAATCCTTCGGGCAAAACAAAGCTCTTGAAGCCTTGATTGGTTGATATCGGGTTTGCAGCAATCGCTACATAGCCTATTGGTGCACGGCTCGAGAAGAGCACACTTCCCTCAGGCAACAGCGTGGCACCGCAAGCGGCAAATCCTGCATCAGTCAAATCGCGCGCGCCCCGCTCGACCGTTTGGCACTTGTAGCCACTGAGGTCAGCGGGAGTCACCCATGGGATCCCTTGTCCAGGCATAGCAAAGTTGGCCGGATCTTTTGATGGAGGGGTGCCACCGCCCACCACCCGAGCAAAGCTGCCAATTGGCACTTCTGACCAGTTGCTTGGCAAATCACTCATCGCTTTGCCCCCCCTCCAGCTGTGCCTTGGGCGGCAGCTCGGCCCAGTACTCGGCCACGGTGATGTCGTCTTTGTGCATTTGCAGCAGCTCCGCCTGTTCGCGGCTCGACTCGGTGCACAAGATCAGGCCTATGGGCGCCTCTTCGCCGGGCTGACGCTCGTGTTTGTCCAACCACTTCAGGTACAGCCCCATTTGGCCTTTGTGGGCGGCCTTGAAGCGGCCCAGCTTCAGCTCAATGGCCACCAGGTGGCTACAGCTCAATTTGGTCGACAGTGTCGACACAATCTCGGCATCAGGAAATGCCTGGGCAAACCGCACCATGCGGCGAAGGTTGCGGGCCTCGAAGCCCCGGCCAAACTCTTGCGACAGCTGCTGCCCCAGTTGGTCCAGCAATTGGGCGCCGTAGCTGGCGCGCTCACCGCCCAGCACCTCGGCGCTCAGGCGATGGCGGCTGCTGGCGATCAGGGCCCGCAGTTCTGCATGCAGGTCGCCAGCCTGCTTGGCATGCAATTGGCTCATGCCGAAGCCCCCTCGGCAGCCTCACCGGGCTCGGTGTCGTCCACCAACAGGTCGTCCAGCTCGGCATCGGGGTCTTCGCCCAGGGCCTCCACCAGGGCGCGCAGCTCCTTGAAGGCGGCGTTCATTTCGCGCATGGCTAGGCGGGCCAGCATGGCGGGCTCTTCGCGTTGCTGCTGGGCGTTGTCGGCGCTGTCATCCTTCAGCCAGGCTAGGTCCAGGTTGTCGCCGCGCTCGGCAATCTGCTGGCGCGTGAACTTGCGCCAGCGGCCTGTTTCGCCCATGTCCACGCGTTGAGCCAAGGCCTGTGGGCCGCCTTTGGGGTCAGGGCCAAACACGTCTTCAAATTTGTCGCGCGGCACGTCCGCCGGGGCATCAGCGGGGGTACGGAAGTAATCGCGTGTGAACGGGGTGCGCTTGCCAAACTGCGGCATGTTGGCGCGCATGTCGTACACCCATACCTCTTGGGTGTTGCCCTTGTCGGTCTTCTCGCCTTTGGTAAAGAAGAGCACATTGGTCTTCACGCCCTGGGCATAGAAGATGCCGGTGGGCAAGCGCAGGATGGTGTGCAGGTTGCACTTGTCCATCAAGTCACGCCGGATGCTGGTGCCCACATTGCTTTCAAACAGCACGTTATCGGGCAGCACCACGGCCGCACGGCCACCGGGGGCCAGGTTGCGGTAGATGTGCTGCAAGAAGGCGAACTGCTTGTTGCTGGTCTCGTAAGTCAGGTCTTTGCGGGTGGGCAAGCCGCCGCCCTTCTTGGTGCCAAACGGTGGGTTAGACAAGATCAAGGTCGCTTGGGGCAGTCGAGTGCCTTCTTCACCCAAGGTATCGCCATACTCCACGCCGCCTTCTATGCCATGCAGCAGCATGTTCATCAAGGCCAGGCGGTGGGTGTCTTGCACCAGCTCCATGCAGAAGAAGGTGCCGTGCCGGTAGCGGCGTTGGGCTTCGTCATCCAGGCCATCAAAATCGTTGTGCTCGCGCAGGTAATTGTTGGCCGCGATGGGGAAGCCGCACGTGCCCGCAGCCGGGTCTTGGATCACATCGTCTAACTGTGGCTGCATCACGGCCACTATGCTGTCAATCAAATGGCGTGGGGTGAAATACTGGCCCGCACCGCTCTTCTTCTCGGTGGCGTTGCGCTCCAGCAGGTCTTCGTACAAGTCCCCCAGGTCGTCGCGTTGCACGCTGTACCAATCAAGCGCATCGATATCCGTCACCAGCTTGCTCAGGGTAGCGGGCTTGGTGATGAAGGTGTTGGCATTTGCGTAGATCTGCTGCACAGCACCGCGGCCGTGCAGGCCGTAGCTCAGCAGCATTTCTTTGTAGATGTCCAGCCGCTCAGGTGCTGAGGCGCTCAGCAGGTCATCCCAGCGGGTGCCTGCTTGTTCAACAGGGGGCTCACTCTTCTTGGGGCGAATCCAGACCGTCAGTCGGTCTTCCTGCCCTGTCTCCTTCATCATTTTGAGAAAGAGCAGGTAAGTCAGTTCGCTCAGGTATTGGTGATAGGTGACACCGTCGTCACGCAGCACATGGCACAGCGACCAGAGCTTGGCGCCAATATCATGTGCAACTTGGGGGGTTTTGGCCATGAATGAGTACTACTGCATTAGGCACTTTGGGCAGGAGGCGCCCAGAGTGCATCGTTGAAAGCGTCCAGCACCGGTTGGAGCTGGCCATTGAAAAGTTTGTCGAGTCGATTGAACCCGCCGCCCTCGCGTTGGAAGAGCAGGTCAGGGTCGTCCAGTGCCTCGCGATCCACCAACAGGTTGGCCTTGGTTTGTGCGGCAATGCGCTTGAGCCAGCTGCGCTGGGGCTCCGTCCAAGGCTTCCCGCCGGGTGGGTTGGCCAGCAACGCTTGCAGTGCGTGGTCCACCCGCTCGCTGTAAGGCAGCAGGGCGTCGCCCAGCGCGGCCTGGCGAATGTAGCCCACGATGCGGGCGGCGATGTCTTGGTTGCTCATCTCCCGCCAGGCCATGGCCAGGCGGGCCTCGCTGAAGCCGGCTTGGTCCAGCGCCAAGATCAGCTCTTTGAGCTGTTTGCGCGTCAGGTCGCGTGGCTTGGTCAGCACGACCATCAGCGCGGGCAACTCGTTGCTGTGGCTGCTGATGAACTTCTTGAACTCATCCAGGTAGTCTTCAGGCCTCTTGGCGTTGCCGTAGCCGCGGTCGGCCAGCAGGAATGCATCTGCGTGCTCCGATACGTACATGGGCTGGCTTTGGCCTGCGGCCTTGCGGTCGAGGATTTCGCCCAGGTCAGGGTTCTGGGTGAACCACGCAGCCACTTCCGGCAGGCTGAGCGTCTTCAGCTTCTTGATGAAGGCGTCTGGCGTCATGCCGGCCTTGGTCTCGAAGTCTTGCGCGTCTTTGCCCTTGAGATGCCGCTTCTTGACCTGCAGCTTGGCCAAGAACTGCTCACGCAGCAACTCACGCGCTTCGTCTGATTGAACCTCGGTGAATTCACGCTCCAGCTGCTTGAAGGAAATTTTCGGGTTCACCACCACGGGCTTCATGTCGGTCATGTTGCCGATGGCTTCGAAGATCTTCACGGCATCGAACACCCGGAATGAGTCTTTGGCTTCGCCATCGAACTCGCACAAGCGCGTGGCGCGGCCCAGCATCTGATCAAACAAGATGCGGCTGTTGACCTGCCGAAGGAAAACCAGGTTGCAGATTTCGGGCACGTCCACACCAGTGGTCAGCAAATCCACCGTCACGGCCACATTGGGCAGGCGCTCGTTCTTGTACCGGCGAATAAGCTCCAGCGGCTTGTCAGCATTGCCGGTGATCTTGATGACGGCATCATCTTCGACCTCGCCGTAGCGATCCTCCAATGCCTTCTTGAGCACATCGACCACCAAGTCTGCGTGGTCGCTGCTCACACAGAAGATCAAGGTCTTGCGCCGACCACTGGGGTCGATCTCTTGGGCCAGGTAGCTACAGACAGCTTCGTTGAATGAGCGTGTGATGACCTTTCGGTTGAAGTCGTCAACCTTCAGCTTGATCTCGTCTGGGGCCTTGAACAGGTCGATCTGGTTGCGCTGCGCGTCGTAGATCTTGACCTCTTCGCCCACCTTCCAGGTCATGCCGTTTTCAGACAGCTCGGTGCGGATCTGGATCGGGGGCTCGTAGTCCACCAGGAAGCCATCGACCACGGCTTCGCGGTAGCTGTAGCTGTACACCGGCGGGCCGAAGATCTCGGTGGTGTGCAGGGCTGGCGTTGCGGTCAGGCCGATCTTGACGGCATCAAAGTAGTCCAGCACACGACGGTACTTGGAGATGTAGTCGTCAAACCCACGGAAGCTGAGTTCCGTGTCGGACATCTCTCGGTCGAGCGTGTAGCCACGGTGGCATTCGTCGATGACGATGCAGTCGTACTGGTCAACCGTGGGGGGCGCCACGCCCTCTGCGGGGAACAAGACCCGGCGCATCATGCCCTGCACGGTCGCAATGTGCACAGCCGTGTCCGCATCGGGTGTTTGGTGTTCCAGCTCCTTGATCCCGAACGCATCTGAGAAAGTTTGCAGGCGCTCCATGCGGGTGTCTTTGAAGGAGTTGGCTGCCTGCTCACCCAAGGCTGAGCGGTCAACCAGGAACAAGATGCGGCGGAACCGTTGCGACTTCAACAACCGGTAAATGAGCGCAATACAGGTCTTTGTCTTGCCGGTGCCAGTGGCCATGGCCAACAAGATCTCGCGCTGGCCCTCGGCGATACAGGTTTCGGTCGACCGGATGGCCGCTTGCTGGTAGTAGCGCAGTGGGAAGCCATAGTTGAACGGGGTGTTGTTCAGTTCGGCGTGGGCCTTGCCTTCGTCCTTGCGCAACAGGGCCTGGAGGCCATCAGGTGAATACAAGCCATCCAAAGCGGCACTGCGGTTCTTGGGATCCCGCAGGTCACAAAACCAGACGCCGCTCTTGGTCGCAAGCTGCCGCAAGTAAGGCCTGCCATTAGTGGCAAACACAAAGGGGATTCGAAACTCAGACTTCGCGCCCCAGTTTTGCGCGTGGAGCTGCGTCTCCGCACCGGGGGAGAAGGTGCGGCTGTATCGCTTACTTTGCTGAAGGTCAGCGGAGACGTCTTTGCTGTGACGTTTGGCCTCAACCACTGCCATGGGGACCAAGCCGCGGAATAACACGTAGTCGGCGGAATAGCCCTCGCATGGCCATTCGGCGATGGCCATATTGCGCCCTTTCGCTGGGCGCGCCCCTTTGCTGTATTTCAATACTTCGGTGTCAGCCTCCCAGCCCGCTTGGCGCAATTGTGCGTCGATCATCCGGCGAGTCTCGGCCTCGTCCAGCTCGACAAGGGTGGCAGCCTTGTTCGCAGACACGACCAGGTGCATCAGAGTGTCGGGCGGAGCGGCCTTGGCTTGGG
Source organism: Limnobacter sp. (assembly GCF_036405155.1). Taxonomy (GTDB): domain Bacteria; phylum Pseudomonadota; class Gammaproteobacteria; order Burkholderiales; family Burkholderiaceae_B; genus Limnobacter. The sequence continues at coordinate 636,825 of NZ_DASWYD010000007.1, forward strand.
CCTGAAGCTCGGTCAGTTGGGCCGCGAGTTTGGCTTTTGCTTGGTCGGACTCGGTTGCGATCTGCTCCCAAACCGAGCGCTCTTCACTCAAAGCTGTCAGCTGCGTCCTAGCCGCATGCAATGCCGTCGCGGCTTGCTCATGCTTGCTCTGGTAGTCAGACACTGCCTGACGCAGCTTGGCCAGCTCTTGCTCTAGCTCTTTGGATTCCTCCTGTGGCGGTGCTGGCGGAACAAATGGCCCTGACTTGAAGTCTGGCTGCTTGAAAGTTCGGTGGAACCATAGGCTCAGCTGCCAGGCCAGTTTCAACGTGGCTAAAGCTTTGGCGTGATCACCCGCCAGCGCGTGGTTGGCAGCGTTACCAGTGACCCGAATTTGATCAAAGACCTGCTTGATCTCTCGGGGGACCAGATTCTCTGACTGCAGGCGACGAATGAGCTCGTACTGGCTTTCCTCTTGAGAGGTGTAGAGCCCGCCTCGTGCGGCTAGGTTCTGAGCGAGCAATTCTGCAAACTGCCGCTGCTTGAGAAGGCTGGTGTTCGGGTCTTCGGTGAAGTAGCGCTCAGCCAAGGCGCCCAAGCGCCATAGCTGGGGTTCATATGCCCTCAGCATGTCGAAGTTGGAGCGTATGCTATGCACCACTTTTTTCCCTTTTGAGCATTGCTAAATCTTACTTGATAGAAGCAACCCAACAAAATTTGCAACAACTGCGCACTGATCGCGCATAGACCGTTGAAAGATTCACCTAGCGTTCAGTCCTGCGTGTACACATCGATCACACATCAATATTGCTCGCCTTCAACGCATTGCTCTCAATAAATGCCCTGCGGGGCTCCACTTCATCACCCATCAGCGTCGTAAAAATTTGGTCTGCCGCAATGGCGTCTTCAATTTGCACGCGCAACAAACGGCGCACAGCGGGGTCCATGGTGGTTTCCCACAACTGCGAGGGGTTCATTTCGCCCAAGCCTTTGTAGCGTTGCTTGCTGATGGAACGCTCGGCTTGCTCACGCAGCCATTGCATCGCCTCGCGGAAGCTTTGCACAGCCTGCACTTTCTGTTTGTCGCCTTCACCGCGCTGCATTTCAGCACCTTCGCTGATCAAACCTTTGAAAGTTTTAGCAGCATGCGCCAGCAATGGGTAGTCGGCACCGTGAACAAAGTCAGGGTCGATGGTGGTCACGCGCACATTGCCATGGTGGCGGCGGTGCACCAGCACACGGTGCTTGTCGCTTTGTTCATCAAACTGGGCAAACACACTCATGATGGTGGGGTCAAGCACAGCCTGCAATTTCTCGGCCGTGGCTTTGGCGCCTTCAGCCGTGTCCAGGTCCAGCTCCACGCCTTCCACAATCGCATTCAGCACATCGGCATCAATAATTCGGCTTAAGCGCCCCACCACCGATTCAACCAACACAAACTGACGCGCCAGTTCTTCCAATGCTTCACCGGTGATGGCAGCCTTGCCGGCACCCGGCACCAGCGCTGCTTTTTCCAACGCAATTTTCAGCATGTATTGCGCTTCTTCCTGATCGTCTTTCAGGTAGCGCTCTTCCTTGCCGTGCTTCACTTTGTACAGCGGTGGCTGGGCAATGTACACATGGCCTTTTTCAACAAGCTCTGGCATTTGGCGGTACAGCAGTGTCAGCAACAGTGTGCGAATGTGTGCACCGTCCACGTCCGCATCGGTCATGATGATAATGCGGTGGTAACGCAGCTTTTCTAGGTTGAAATCGTCTTTGCCAATGCTGGTGCCCAAGGCAGTGATCAGCGTGGTGATTTGTTCCGAGGTCAGCAGCTTGTCAAAGCGCGCTTTTTCCACGTTCAGCACCTTGCCGCGCAACGGCAAAATCGCCTGGAATTTGCGATCTCGGCCTTGCTTGGCCGAGCCACCCGCCGAGTCACCCTCGACGATGTACAGTTCGCATTTGGCGGGGTCACGTTCCTGGCAATCCGCCAGCTTTCCGGGTAGGCCAACACCGTCCAATACGCCCTTTCGGCGAGTCATTTCACGGGCTTTGCGGGCTGCTTCGCGCGCGCGCGCAGCTTCCACAATTTTGCTGCAAATCAGCTTGGCATCGTTGGGCTTTTCTTCCAGGAATTCACTGAGCACTTTGGCCACAATGTCTTCCACTGGGGCGCGCACTTCGCTCGACACCAGTTTGTCTTTCGTCTGGCTGGAAAATTTTGGCTCGGGCACTTTGACCGACAGCACGCAGCACAGGCCTTCGCGCATGTCATCGCCCGTCACTTCCACTTTCTGTTTTTTGGCAATTTCATTGACTTCAATGTACTTGCCAATCACGCGGGTCATGGCGGCGCGCAAACCCGTCAGGTGGGTACCACCATCCCGCTGTGGAATGTTGTTGGTGAAGCACAGCACCGACTCGTTAAACCCATCGTTCCATTGCATGGACACTTCAACACCAATGCTGGTGCCGGGAATACCGCCGTAGGTTTCCGCTGGGCGCTCACCCGCTGCGTAAAAGGTGTTGGGGTGCAGAATTTTTTTGTTGGCATTGATGAATTCCACAAAACCCATCACACCGCCGCTGCCGGCAAAGTCGTCTTCCTTGCCGGTGCGTTCGTCTTTCAAACGAATGCGAACACCGTTGTTCAGGAAGCTCAGTTCGCGCAGGCGCTTGGCCAAAATTTCATAATGAAAATCGTGGTTCTGCTGAAAAATATCGGTGTCGGGCAGGAAGTGAACTTCCGTGCCGCGCTTGTCGGTGGTGCCCACCACTTTCATGGGCGACACTTCCACGCCGTCCACGGTTTCCAGAATGCGGTTTTGAACAAACCCGCGTGAAAACTCCAGCTGGTGAACCTTGCCGTCCCGGCGCACTGTGAGGCGCAGCCAGGTGGACAGCGCGTTCACGCAGCTCACACCCACACCGTGCAAACCACCGGACACCTTGTAGCTGTTCTGGTTGAATTTACCGCCAGCATGCAACTCAGTGAGTGCAATTTCAGCGGCTGAGCGCTTGGGCTCGTGCTTGTCATCCATTTTGACGCCGGTCGGAATACCCCGCCCGTTGTCGATCACGCTGATCGAGTTGTCCGCATGGATGGTGACCACAATGTCGTCACAGTGGCCTGCCAAGGCCTCGTCAATTGAGTTGTCTACAACCTCAAACACCAAGTGGTGCAAGCCGGTGCCGTCCGACGTGTCGCCGATGTACATGCCCGGCCGTTTGCGAACCGCTTCCAGGCCTTCCAGAATCTGAATGGCACCTTCGCCATAGTCAGCGCCGTTGGAGGGTGCCGGAACGGCACCGCTGTCGAGTGTGTCTGAAGTCATAGGGTCTTGTTGTAGTGTCCGGTTCAAATGCGCATGGGCATGACGACGTACTTGAAGTCGTCCTTGCCCGGGTTGGTCACCAGCGCGCTGCTGTTGCCATCCTGCAAGGTGAATTGAACGGTTTCCGATTTCAGGTTGTTGAGCACATCCAGCAGGTAGTTTACGTTAAAACCCACGTCAATCTCGGGGCCTTGGTAATCCACCTCCAGTTCATCCCGCGCTTCTTCCTGGTCGCTGTTGTTGGCCACCACGGTCAACAGGCCAGCACCCAGCACCCAGCGAATGCCGCGGAATTTGTCGCTGGTCAAAATGGACGCACGCTGCAGGGAGTGCAGCAGGGTGTCGCGGCTCATGACGACCTTGTGCTGGTGGTTTTTGGGAATGACCCGTTGATAGTCCGGGAATTTGCCTTCCACCAGTTTGGTGATCAGCGTGATGTCGGAAAACGTGAATTTGGCCTGGTTGGCAGCCAGGTCGATGGTGACCGGGTCATCGGTTTCAGCCAGCAGGCGGGACAATTCCAGCACGGTTTTGCGGGGAATGATCACCTCATGCTTGCCTGCGCCACCTTGACCGGCGGCTTCAGCATACGCCAGTCGATGCCCATCGGTGGCCACCGCGCGCACATGGGCGGCGTCAATCACCAACAACACGCCGTTGAGGTAGTAACGCAGGTCTTGCTGGGCCATGGAAAAGTGCACCATGCCCAACAGGTTTTTCAGCATTTTTTGGGGCAAGGTGATTTGTGTCAGCCATTCCTTGGGCTCTTGCACCAGCGGAAAGTCTTCCGCAGGCAGTGTTTGCAGGGCAAACCGGCTTTTCTTGGCCTGAACAGTCATCTTTTTGCCATCGAGCTTGACCACCACGTCCGATTCATCGGGCAGTGAACGAAGAATGTCCAGAAATTTGCGAGCAGCCACGGTGGTTGCTGTGTCTCCACCCCCTTCGCCCACATCTGCCGAGGTTTGAATCTGCATTTCAATGTCAGACGACAGCAGTGTTAATACACCGCCGTTTTTCTTCAGCAGGATGTTGGCCAGCACAGGCAAGGTGTTCCTGCGTTCCACAATGTTGCTGACGATTTGCAGTTTTCGAACCAATGCATCGCGTGAGCTATGAATCAATTCCATTCAATATTTCCTTATAGGATTAGGTAATAGAGTGGATCACTTTGTGTGGATAACCCTATTTTCCCTTTTTATTTGAGTGTTTTAGGTTCTTTCAAAACGGGTGTAAAACTCAGCGGACTGGTTCTGCACACTGTGGATAACTTTTTGAGCTTCTTCGAGGTTCTTTTTTTTCTGTGGATAAGTCCGCTTGTTGTTCAAGGTTTTTACAGACTTATCCACAATTCTAAATCAACCGGCCGGGCTTGTTGCTCAACCTTTCAAGGTTTGGTCCAATACATGCAGGGCGTGGTTTAATTCGGCCGACTGGTTGCGCAGCTCGGTGATTTTGTTCACGGCGTGCAGCACGGTCGTGTGGTCTCGCCCGCCAAACAACTCACCGATTTCCATGTAGCTTTTCTCGGTCAATTCCTTGGCCAGGTACATGGCCACTTGCCGTGGCAGCACAATGTTGGCTTGGCGGCGTTTCGAGAACATGTCGGCCACTTTGATTTTGTAATAGTCCGCCACAGTCTTCTGAATGCTTTCAACCGACACCTGACCATGGTGCACCGAAATCATGTCCCGCAAGGCCTCACGCACCAGGTCCATGGTCACGGGCTTGTTGTGGAAAGAGGCAAAGGCCATGATGCGGCGCAGGGCACCTTCCAGTTCACGGATGTTGGACCGCATGTGTTTGGCCACAAAAAAGGCCACGTCTTCCGAGAACTGGATTTTTTGTTGTTCGGCCTTTTTCAGCAGAATGGCCACCCGCATTTCGAGCTCGGGTGGTTCAATGGCCACCGTCAAACCGCTGTTGAATCGGGAAATCAGGCGGTCATCCATCCCTTGAATGTCTTTGGGATAGGTGTCGCTCGTGATGATGATTTGCTTTTTGGCCGCAATCAGTTGTTCAAAGGCATAGAAAAACTCTTCCTGCGTGCGGCTTTTGCCGGCAAAAAACTGAATATCGTCAATCAGCAACAGGTCGAGCGAATAGTACGAGCGTTTGAATTCTTCAAAGGCCTTTTTTTGATAGGCCTTCACCACATCGCTCACATACTGTTCTGCGTGGATGTAGCGAATTTGCGCGTGAGGGTTACTCTCCAGGAGCCGATTGCCGATCGAATGGATCAGGTGGGTTTTACCCAAGCCCACGCCACCGTACAAAAACAGGGGGTTGTAGCTCACGCCCGGGTTGGCCGCCACTTGCTCGGCCGCCGCGCGTGCCAGTTGGTTGGCGCGGCCCGATACAAAGTTGGAAAAGCACAGGTCCCGATTCAGGCGGCTGCGCTCGTAGACCGAAGTGGCGACTTCATCCCGGCGTAGGGTGTCCACCGGTGCAGCTTTTGCTGGTGCCTGGTTGGATGGTGCCGTGGCCGAATCGCGTTGCCCAGCGCTGGGGCTTGGCGGTGCAGTGCGGGCCGCCACCTGCCATTGAATGTCAATGTCGCAGCCAAAGTACTCGCTGGCCAACTCGGTAAAGCGGCCACCATAATTGTTGAGCACCCAGTCCAGTTTGAAGCGGTTGGGTGCTGCCAGGGCCAGGCTACCGGCATTTTCGTCATAGTTGACCACTGTGAGGGGCTCAATCCACAGCTTGACTTGTTGGGCCGGGATTTCTTTTTTCAGCGCCTCAACACAGTGGGTCCAGAATTGATCTATCACAGTCACAGCAACCTTGTAGTGCCCGCCAGGGCATAAAAAATGGATTCTCGCTAAGCGCTCCATTGTATCCAAACCCCCACGGATGAAGCGGTGGCATCGGTAAGTTCTTGTGTTTCGACAGATTTCCCTATCAATTTCAATAAAACCCCTCTATAATTTCGGGTTCTCTACACGCTAACACATTGGGTTTGCCATGAAACGCACATACCAACCTTCGAAAGTACGCCGTCAACGCACCCACGGCTTCCTGGTTCGCCAACGCACCCGTGGTGGCCGCGCTGTTATTCGCGCCCGTCGCGCCAAAGGTCGCGCCCGTTTGTCCGTCTAAGTGTGTTTGCTCGCGCAGCGGCCGGTTGCTCAATGACTGACCAGCCCGCCCGCGCCAGCAATGCATCCGGATGCGCCCAATTGATCTGTCGGAATCGTTTTCTGACCTGCTGAAAACCCGGCCGGTTAATAAAACTGCCCGGCTGATGCTGCACGCCATTCCGGATGAAGCCGGTACCCGCTTCGGCATTTTGATCCCCAAACGGCTTGCCAAACGCGCTGTGGACCGAAACACCTTGAAGCGATTGGCTCGCGAAGCTTGCCGCGCTCACCTGGTGAATTATCAAGGCCAAGTCTTGGTCAGGCTCACCAAACCGGTTGGTCAAATCGGCCATTCTCAGAGGGCAGACTGGTGGACGGAACTTCATCAACTCCTCGATTGTCTCTCGCAGCACGCGCCATAAGTGGTTTGGTGCGTGGGTACCAGCTCGGCATCAGCCCGATGTTTGCGCCATCCTGTCGTTTTTACCCCAGTTGTTCAGCCTACGCGCTTGAAGCAGTTAGAATGCATGGCGCATGGCGGGGCACGGCATTGGCCTTGGGTCGAATTTGCCGTTGCAACCCCTGGAACGCCGGGGGGATCGACCTGGTGCCCGGGTCTTCCGAACAAAACTTGCCCCAACCGCCCAATGCGCCACAAACGCACCGTCACAATGCCTAGTTGCTAAAGGATTTCCATGGAAACGCGCCGGCTCATCTTGCTGATGATTTTTACCCTGTCCCTCATCATGCTGTGGGACAACTACCAGGCTTCCCAAGGCCATCCGACCCTGTTTGGCATGCCCACGGGTGCTGCCACCGATGCAAAGCAGACTGCCGGGGCCAGCAAAGCGGCAACGCCCGCCCAAACCAGCAATGATCTGCCCCAAGCGGCTGCAACCACGGCTTTGCCGGGTGACGCACCACCGGCCGAGCCTGTGAAGGCGACCGCCGCAGAAACGTTGACTGTTCGAACCGATGTATTGGAATTGCAGTTTTCCACCCAGGGTGGTCAGCTGATTTCTTCCAAGTTGCTCCAGCACCCCAAGGCGGGCGACCCAACATTGCCGGTTCAACTGTTTGAACAATCCGACAAACGCACCTATGTGGCGCAGGCTGGCGTGGTGGGTGTACCGGGCGCGCCCAACCACCGAACCCTGTTTGAAGTGGTTCAAAAACCTGGCGAGTTGACCGTCGAAAAACCCACCCAGCAACTCAAGTTGCGTGCAGTGGCTGGCAATGTTGAAACCCTGTATGTGTACACCTTCACCAAGGGCAGCTACCAGATCGGTTTTGAAATGGACGTGAAAAACCTGGGTGACCAGGCAGTCACACCCAGCGCCTATGTTCAAATCACGCGCGATGGCAACCCACTGTCCACCGATTCCAAATTCTATTCCACCTTCACCGGCCCGGCTGTGTACAGTCCTGAGGGCAAGTATCAAAAGGTGAAGTTCGAAGCCATCAACAAAAACTCCGCCGAATACATCAAGAAAACCGATGCCGGCTGGGTGGCCATGGTGCAACATTATTTTGTATCGGCCATTGTGGCCCAGGCTGGCCCGCGCGAAAACTTCATCCGCAAGGTGGAAGACAACCTGTATTCCTTCGGTGTGGTGAGCCCATTGGGCTCTGTTGCCCCCGGCCAAACGGCCAAGTACACCAGTGTCGTGTACACCGGCCCTCAAGACCAACGCGTGCTGGAAAAAGTGGCCCCTGGCCTTGAACTGGTGGTGGATTACGGCTGGTTGACCGTGATTGCGCAACCCATTTACTGGTTGCTGGAAAAAATCCACTCGGTGGTTGGCAACTGGGGCTGGGCGATTGTGCTGCTCACCCTGTTGATCAAGCTCGCGTTCTTCCCTTTGTCGGCGGCCAGCTACAAGTCCATGGCCAAAATGCGCAAAATTGGCCCGCGCATGCAAGCCATGAAGGAACAGTACGGCGACGACAAAATGGGCTTCCAGCGCGCCATGATGGACATGTACAAGCGCGAGAAGATCAACCCCTTGGGCGGATGTGTGCCGATTGTGATTCAAATCCCGGTATTTATCTCCTTGTACTGGGTGTTGCTGGCCAGTGTGGAAATGCGCAATGCACCCTGGTATTGGGTGGCCGACCTGGCCTCGCCCGATGACTTGATCACCCGCCTGCTGCCCATCACCTTGGGTTTCAAGCTGGGTATTTTACCCATCGTCATGGCCATCACCATGTTCATCCAGACCAAGTTGAACCCCACACCACCTGACCCTGTTCAGGCCAAGGTGATGATGGTGATGCCACTGGTGTTCTCGGTGATGTTTGTGTTCTTCCCGGCGGGTTTGGTGCTGTACTGGGTGGTGAACAACATCCTGTCCATCACGCAGCAGTGGGTGATCACCCGTCGAATTGAATCAGGTGCTGAGCAGTAATTCAGACCCCATCGTGGCCATCGCCACTCCACCTGGCAAGGGTGGGGTGGGGGTGCTGCGGTTTTCCTTTCCTTTGGCTGCACAGTGCGAATCGTTCTGTGAGGCTTTCCTCCAAAAAATTCCAGCCGTTCGAATGGCCACGCTGGTCACCCTTCGGGATGCCAGTGGCCATGCCATTGACGAAGGCATCGCCCTTCGGTTTGCTGCGCCAGCCTCGTTCACCGGTGAGCATGTACTGGAATTTCAGGGCCATGGTGGCCCAGCAGTGTTGCAGGCAGTGTTGAGCCATGCACTGGCACAGGCTCAGCGATTGAGCCTGCCTTTGCGCCATGCCTTGCCGGGCGAGTTTACCCAGCGTGCGTTTTTGAACGACAAGCTGGATTTGGCCCAGGCCGAGGCCGTTGCGGACTTGATTGACGCGCAATCTGTGGGTGCAGCCAAAGCAGCGGCTGCCTCGTTAACCGGTGTGTTCTCACACCAGGTGACGGCACTGGCCGATCGCATCACCCACCTTCGTTTGTTGTTGGAAGCCACCTTGGATTTTCCCGAAGAAGAAATTGAGTTTCTGGAAAAGGCCGATGCGAAAGGGCAGTTGCAGGCGATTTTGAATCAGCATGCCGAGCTGACCTTGTTGGCCCAAGAGGGTGTGAAATTCCGGGATGGGCTTCGCATTGTGCTGGTGGGGCCTCCCAATGTGGGCAAGTCCAGCCTGTTGAATGCGTTGGCCGGTGAAGAGGTGGCCATTGTGTCGCCTGTGGCAGGCACAACCCGCGATCGCATTGTTCAAGAGTTGAACATCCGCGGCGTGCCCGTGGTGTTGGTGGACACCGCAGGCCTTCGCGACACCGACGACGTGGTGGAGAAAATCGGCATCGACCGAACCCTGAAGTCCATTCAGGAAGCCGATTTGTTGATGGTGCTGCACGATGCAACAAATGCGGCGCTGGCCGCCATCGATTTGCCAGAATCTGCATCAAATTTGCCGCGCATCATGGTTTGGAACAAGGCCGACTTGTTGCCGCAACACCCGCAGAACAGCGGTGAAGACCAGTGCTGGGTATCGGCGAAAACAGGCGAAGGGCTGGAGTTGCTAAAGGATGCGATTCTTCACAAGGTGGGTTTTAACCACGCACCGGAACACGGATTCATGGCCCGCCAACGGCATGTGGATGCCCTGAAGGCCTGCCGTGCCCACCTGGAGCTTGCACACGCCTATGCCCTGCAGGACGATCGCATTCTCGACCTGTTTGCCGAGGAGCTGCGCTTGGCCCACGATGCCTTGGGTGAAATCACCGGGCGATTGTTGCCCGATGATTTGTTGGGTTTGATCTTCAGCCGTTTCTGCATCGGCAAGTAGATCGCAGAGTATGTCGCTCAGTGTTGACTGATCAGTTGCCCTTGCAACCATGCGTCGGTGACTTGGTGAGCGGCCAAGTGGGTTTCCGATTCAAACACCAGGGCCAAAAACGCCAAGTGGTCGACCAGCGCGTGCAATCGCATCTGGACATCTTGGTGAACCCTGTCGCCACGGCTTTGTGTCATCGCTTGTGCAATGGTGTCCAGGTGGCCTGCCAGCAGCGTTTCAACCGTGGGTTTGTCATGGGCCCATTGGCGCAATTGCAACAGCACTTCCAGGGTGCGCCCTGTTTGGTGGGTGTGGGCAATGCGGTGTGCAAACCGGCTCAGTGTGGTGGCCACATCACCCAGTTCATGCACGATGGGTGGATCCATCACCTCCATGGGCATTGGAATGATCTGGTCGAGATTAAACAGTTCGTTGCGGAGGACTGCGCTCATGATGTGAACCCCGGTTGTGCGATGGTTCAATCCTATGAAAGAAATTCTGCGGTTGGACCTCACAGAACGGGGGATACCCAGTCCGTGGCACCCCTCTTTTAGGCTGTACAGACCATTGCCGGACGAATTACGATAGAGGCCATAATTCATACAATGATTGAAACATCGCCATGGCTGCACCTGTACACCTGATTCTCATTCTGGAAGACCACCCGGTGGTCTCGATGGTGGTCGAAGACGCCTGCAAGGACCTGGTGACTGATGTGAATATTCAAGTGGTCAATTCAGTGAAATTGGCCCGTGAGTTCACACTCCAGAATCCATCGGTGCTGATTGCCGACTTGAATCTGCTCGATTCCAAAGGGGCGGACACCTTGCAATGGATTCAAGGTGCCTTTTCTTCCACGCCAACCTTGATCTACACCGGCGATGCTGACCCGGCCTTGCGATTGCAGGCAGAGCAGGGCAATGCCCTTTGGCTGTCTAAAAACGCGCGGCAAAGTGAATTGTTTGAGTGCATTGAACAGTTGCTTCAGCGATCAGGGGTTTTGGCCAAAGGCCATCAAGACGCGTTTAGTGCCCACAACGAGCACCATTCGGACATTGTGGCCTACCCGGGTGCAAAGCCATTGACTTGGCGACAAGTCGAGATCATGACCCTGACTGCACAGGGTATGTCTGCCAAGCAGGTGGCGCAAAACATGGGCTTAAGTCCTGAGACCGTTCGCGGGCACATTCGTGAAATTTTCCGTCGCCTGGAAGCGGCCAACAAGGCCCAGGCGGTCAGCGTGTTTTTAAAGGCGCAGTCGCGGGTGCGCAAAAAGTCGGGCGAACCCCGTTCTCCCAGTGACGCCATCGGCTAAGCCGCTTATTCCGGTGTGATCCGGATTTCCTTGACGCGCCATTGGCGTGCCAACTCGGCGAATTCTTTTTTGCTGACATAACCCAGTGCATTGGGTGAATCGGCCACCATTTGCAACATTTGTTGGCGTGAATTGGCCACCCTGGCCGGGCTGTTGGATTTGCCGATGTATTCCACCACGCGCTGGACGGTGTGAAATTCTTCAGGGCTGAAGCCGAGGGTTTTGGCAATGAATTGATTTCGATCCGGTGAGTCGTTGTTTCGATCGACCACCGACACAGGCAAAGACCCCAATTGATGGGTTCGCCCCGTGTACAAGTCGCGAAGATTGGTGACGCTGATCTGGGAGATGGGCAATTGACTGGAGCCCACCACGACCATATCCGCGTGTCCCACCCTGGGAAACGCACCCAAGCTTGCGACGACCATGGCCAGGCTGGCCAGATAGCGCATGTGCTTCACTACAAACCCTTGAAAAGACGACTATCACTGGCTCGCGTTGGCTTGAAGCGGCCCCGCGTGCTCTGTTGCTTCCATACAGCTTGTTGGAGTGTACTTCGCGATTTTTCTTAAGACAATCGCAAGACCCTTTCAAAATACAGGGTTTTTTCAGGTTTGTCCGATTTTCTGCATTCGATCCAAAGCCTCCCGAGCTTCGGCAAGAATGGTTGGCCATTGTTCAAGCACTTCCCGCATCACCCGTTGGGTTTGCGCAGGGTCTTCCAGGTCCCGATCCATTTGCGAAAAGGCGGCCTTGATGTCGTCTTTGGCCAGCATGCCCAGCACCCCGCTGGTGGAGTGGATTTCCCGGCGGAACTCGGCGTAGGCCTGGTCCTTGAGCAGTTGGCTCAGGCGGGGCACCAGGTCGTGGCTGGTCTCAATGAATTTGTTGAGGTATTTGGCCATCCGTTGAGGCTCAAATCGGTCCGTCTGGAAAATTTGCCGGGTTGACGCCGCTTTGCCGGGCGCACTCCCCGGGAGGTCTGTGGCGCACTGTTCAAAGCCCGTTAGTACCCCTTCCTGGCGTGCCAGGGCGTTTCGAACGGCGTTGTAAAGGTCTGCCTCGTGGAACGGTTTGGTGAGCACCATGTCGATGCCCAATTGGGTACAACGCACGCGTGTTTGTTCGAAGGCATGGGCAGTCAATGCCATGATGGGTGTCTGCCCATGGATGAGGTGACTCCGGATCCACGCGGACAGCTGATAGCCATCCAGCAGGGGCATCTCCAGATCGGTGATGATCATGTCGAACGGACGGTTGCGCTGCTTCAACAAATCCATGGCTTCCTGACCATCCCGGGCGCACTGGATGTTGTATTTGCGTGGTGCCAGGAAGTCGATCAACAGCTCCATGTTCAGCGGGTGGTCTTCCACCAGCAACAGGTCTGCATGCCTGAATTGCCCGCCTTGGGACGATGCAGTAAGCGCCGGGCTCACTTCGTGAGCCTCACCTTCCACGATGTGGGGATCCAGGTCGAGCAACTGAACGACATGGCGAGGCAATAGCGGCGTTGTCAGAATTTTTTGGTCGGTCAGCATGGGGTGCATTTTCAGCACCTCTGCCGAGTCTTGCGTGGACAACCAAACCCATTGGCTGGCGTGGGTTCTGGAGAGGGATATCAACTCCGCAAAGGTTTCCATGGCGTGGGGTGTGACATCACAGTCCACCACAATGATGTCGTTGCCCGTGGTGTGAATGTCTTGCCAAATAATTTGCTGAGCAGTCACTGCGGTGAGCTGAACGCCGAATTCCACAAACAGGCTGCGCATGGATTTTAGCAATTTCCCGTCTTCCGAACACAGGTACACATGGGTGTCTGTGTTGACCATCGGGCTTCTCAAGGTGGCGGGAACACCCTCCTGCAAACGAAGCTTCAGGGTGAAATTGAACACCGACCCTTTGCCCAGGGTGGATTGAACATGGATGTCGCCACCCATCAGGTGGACCAGTTCCTTGGCAATGCTCAACCCCAATCCGCTTCCGCCATACATCCGTGTGGTGCTGCTGTCGGCTTGGGTGAATTTGTCGAACACATTTTGGAGTTTGTCCTTGCTCATGCCGATGCCGGTGTCACTGACACTGAATTGAAGCGTCACCAGGTCGTCTTGGCGCTCCAGCACTTTTGCACTCACACTCACGTAGCCGCGCTGGGTGAATTTGATGGCGTTGCCAACCAGATTTTTAAACACCTGGCCAATGCGCAGCGGGTCTCCCACCAGGTTGTTCAAGATGCTTTGCATGTTCCGGCTTTTGAGGGTGTAGTGAAGCCGAATGTTTTTATGGCTGGCGGTGTTGCCCAGGGTCCCAAACACTTCTTCCAGCACATCGTCAAACCGGAACGGGCATTGTTCCAGCTTGAACATGTCCGACTCCAGCTTGGACAGGTCGAGAATGCTGTTGATCAGCGCCAACAGATTGTTGCCTGACAACTGGATTTTTTTGAGGTAATCCCGTTGTTTCTCACTCAGGTTTGTTTTCAAGGTGAGCGCCGTCATCCCAAGAATGGCATTCATGGGCGTGCGTATTTCGTGGCTCATGTTGGCCAAGAAGGAACTCTTGATTCGGGATTCATTTTTCGCCCGTTCTTTCTCCAGGTTGGCCAGATTGACTTCTTCAAGCGCCCGTTTCACCCGTTCGCTTTTTTCAAGGTCCCGTTGGAATGATCGGATCATCCGGTTAAACGCACGGGTCAGCAGAATGATTTCCTGCGTGCCCTGGTGGTTGGTGACGCGCACGGTGTAGTCGCCCTTCATGATCTCTTCGCTGGCCGTGTACAGCGAATTGATGGGGTCGATCACTCGACGCTTGATGGCCAGCAAACCGGCGCACAGGCCAACGATGAACAGCAGGGTCAGCGCAGCGTCAACGACGACACTGGTTTTGAGCTCATTGCGTGAGCTTTCTATCTGGGTCAGGTAGCGCCGTTTCTCGCGGGCGATCAGCGCTGAAATTTCAAAGGTGAGGGCGTGGGTCAATTCGATGTGCTTGCGATCGAACAACACGCCGAAGGTGTCTTTCACATCTTCCCGGGCCGTGTCGTGTTTGCCATCTTTGCCGACATAGCGGTTCATGCCTTGCGCGAAGGCATTCAACTCGCTCTTCTCAAGCTGATGTTTCAGGTCGAGAATCCGTTCTATCGCAGGCTCTTCCGGTTGAACGAACTTCAGTGAGTAGAGGCGTTCGTTCAGGTTGTCGCCCACGCCCCAAGTCACCGCCGATACTTTGCGCTGTCCAGTGATGACATCAATCCAGTAGTCGTTGCCCACAGGCTCTGAGTACACACGGCTGCCATTGTGTATGCCCACCAGGTCCAGATAATGGTTGATGTAGGTCGGGTCGCGTGTTGCCGCATACAGGGATACCAACTTGCGCATGGCCTCAAATTCGGCGAGGGTGCGCGTCAGGATGGCCTCATCGGAAGCCCAGGCCTGGTACTGGGCCTCTTGCACCGACTGCTGGTGAATGGACGCAGCCTTGGTGCCCAAGCTGATCAGGGAGAAAAGTGCAACGATCAGTGCCGTGATCCGGATCAGCAGGGACAGCTTCATGAAAAAGGTCTGTGTGAGGGTCTTTGGGGTCGATCAGTTTAACTGGCCGACACTTCTTCCAACAGCCGAGATTGTCGTTCAGCCTTGGTGAAAATCGACACGGCATGGGCACGGTTTTGAGCACCCAGGCGGACCAGCACTTCGCGCATGTGAGCACGCACGGTTTCCGGGCTGAGGTTCAAGTCGCGTGCTGCCTCTTTGGCGGTCATGCCCACGGCGATGCGTTGCATGATTTCCACTTGCCGCCACGTCAATGGCTTGCGTGAGCCTGGTGCAATGATGTTGGACTGGTACTCATTCTTGCTCTTGGTGGCATTGGCGGCGGCCATGCCCACCGCCTGCAAGGCGCGCATCACGGCATTCAGCAGTTCGTGGTAGTCGGCCGACTTGTTGACCACGGGAATGTCCATTTCTTCCAGATGGGCCTCGATCTGGGGGCTGGACAGGCCGGTGAATGCCAGAAGCTGTGCATGCGGAAATAGGGCCCGCACTCGATCGGCTGTGGAAACACCCTGTGTATCGGGCAGGTTCAGATCAAAAATCACCAATCGGTGTTGTTCGTGAACCAGGGCTTCACAGGCGGACAATTGGCTGGCTTTGGTGACCGATACGTCGGGCACATGTTCCTCCAGCATGTCAGCCAGCATCATGGCAACCACTGGGTGATCCTCAACCAACAGCACTTTGTTCAAACTCATTGCATTCTCCTGTGGAAACGGGCTTTTGCCTGCAACAGTGCAAAAACCGACACGGTGAACAAATGTTAAGTGCGCATCCCCCGCCCGGTGCCCCCGCAATTGGAGGGGGGGTGCATTTGTGCCGTTGGGTTTCCTCGGGGGTGGTCCCCCTGCAATCAGGGGGGGGTCTCTTTGGGAGGCCATTTCGACACGGCATTTGGTTTAAGGTATCTCTAGAGGGTTTGCCAGAATTGAAAAGGTGCACTATGCGAGTGAATTGCGGGGACAAGCTGGAAGTGTGGGTCGCCGAGGATTCGCCCTTTTATCGATTGGTGGTCGAAGAGGCCCTCGAGGAAATTGCCAGGGTCACCGACCTTCAGTTGGAGCTTCGAATTTTCGAACGCTTTTCCGACATCCAGGTGGCGCTCAAACTGGCGCAACGGGGCGAATGTGAATGCCCTGCGGCCGTGTTGTCGGATTTGCACTTTCCGGACAGTGCGCCCAGCGAACTGCCTGCATTGTTTGAATTTTTTGCGAGATACTGCTCAGACATTCCACTGTCGTACATGTCCTGCAACAGTGACAGCCTGATGCAGGCCCAGCGTTGGTTTGACCAAACCCATGCCGAGCATCGACCCATCCGTTTTTTGCGCAAAGACACAGACCAAACCACCCACATGCTGGTGAAGGCTTTGCATGCGATGGTCTTTGAGCCCAGGCAGCAGGCCTGCAGCACCCATCAAACAGCACACCACTAAATCAGGCTGAGACGGTTTTCCGTCAGTCGGAAAATCACCAGGAATCGGGCTTCCTGACGAATGGAATCCATGTAGGGTGACACCATGATCTCCGTTGGAATCCAGTCTCCTGCCCGGGTCAGGTAGCTGGTTTTCAGCGTGAGCTTTTGGCGACTGAGGAAAGCCACCAGCAACTTGCGCACGTCGGCAGTCGGCAATCGGTGGTCGATCAGTGTGTATGGGTTGCGGCCAACCCAACGGTCTCGCGTGGCGTCCATGTTGTGTTCAAAAGCGCGATTGACGAACAGCACTTTGAACCCTTCCTTGGCTGTTCTCAAGTCATTGGTGACCACCACCAGGTCGCGAATTTGTTCAATGGCTTCACTCAGCATGCCCAGTTCGGCACTTTCATTTTTTTGTTGGGTCACATCCCGCAAGGTCAGTGTGTACTCTTCCGCACACCGAAACAGTTGAAGCATGACCCATTTGTTGGTGGCGTTGACCCGTTGTTCCACCGGGTGCGAAAGGCCGGTGCTGCGGGCCGATTCCATGAGGCCTGCAAACAACACCAGGTCCATGTCGGGTATCCAGTCGGCCACACTTTTTGGACTGGCACAGGGATCAAATTTGCCATTCAGCAAACACTCCGCCTTCCGATTGGCGTGTGTGATCCGGAATTGATCGTCCATTTCGATCAATCCATCGGTCAACTGGTCCACCATGGTGGCGTATTCCGGGATGATCTGCGACACATTGTCATGCAGTCGGCGGTGGGTGAACGGCGCATCTTCCTTGATCAGGCATTCAAAATGCACGACCGCTTGCCCCGCGCTGAAAATGCTTTTCTTGATCGGCGGTTCAATCAACAATTCAAAGAACCGGGATTTGTTGCGGCGCAAGTTGATCTTGATGACCAATTGTTGTTCAACGCCTGTTTTGAAGCACCGCCGAAGCGCGGACTCAAAGGCATGGCGGTAAGCCTCGTCACACAGGTCCAGCAGGCTCAAGCGCCTGTTCTGCGGGGTAAAGGCGTCCTCGTTGCCGAGCGCGACGCCGCGGATTCCGCCTTTGCTGTCGAGCTGCAGGCGCCCCGCCTGGACGTCTTTCAAGAACAGCGCCGGATAGGTCTTGAGGGCCGACCACGGCGACATGTCTTGCGTCAATGCTGGCTGTTTGGTCAGCGGCAGATCACGGTACAAGCCGGCCTTGCTGAGTGATTTTTCGTGTGCATCCACCAGAATCTGGTCGATTGTTTCATCGAGAATTTGGGACTTCATATGCCATTGCGTCTCTGACTGCCACGCCCTCCCTTCCAAACAGGCTACAGGGATGTCCTTGTGTCGAGGTTACCCTTTTTAAGGGTACCCCCTTCGTGTTCATCGTTAGGGGGCTTTGGCGAGGGCAGCGCGAATGGCTTCAACCCGGTTTCTGTTCACACCGAAGTCGGCATAGCCTGTGCGTGATGATGAGCGGATTTGCAGCACCTTGTTGGTGTTGTCCAGTCGGATTTCCACATCGTCGACAAATCCAAAAACAGCGCTGGTGAAGGTTGCCGCCAGGTAATTGTCTTCGGTGGCGACGACATCTGCGCCCATGTCGGCCAGCACTTCCTGAACAAAAAGCAACGGCTCTTCACCCATCTTGTCAGTCAATGGAATGGGCGCGATGGAATGCGCAGAATCGGCACCGCGTTCACTGACCACGCAGTGCGGTGCACTGGGGCATGGTTTGAGCTGTCCGTTTTCCAATCCGGGTGGTGAACCCGACTGCGAATAAATACCAAAACCGAACATTGCCAATACCACGGCGACAGCGATCATGACCACCCCTAATGCGACTCTTTTCACGCGATGTGTTCCCATCGAATATACTTTGACCACCAATGTAACCCAAAGCAGCAGTGAACCTCTACCCCTCCCTGTCCAAACGCGATGGCAGCCAGTGGCTGGTGTGGTTGGCCAGTGCCTCGCGCCACATGCCCGAGCTTGGGCGGGCCTTGCAGTTTCTCCAGTCCGTGTCGGAAGTATTGGACGATGCGGAAACCCTCGACGCTCGACAGGTGTCGCAGCGACTTCGACAAGCCGGTGGCAAGTACATCGGGCAGGCGCGATGCCCCTCTGCTGCGTCCTGCGACAAAATCGCTTGCCGCTTGGACACTTTGGGCGCGTGGTTGGGTGAGGAATTGCACCGCGGTCAGCATTCCAGCGCGGTGGTGGAGGCCTTGTTGGGCTTGGGTTCGCATGTGTTGCTGCGGGTGTTTGGTCAATGTGAGGGGGCCGATGACCGCGCCGGCGTGCTGGTTCGTTCTGTTCGTCAGTTTGTGCTGGACTGGTTAAGCGGCTTGGCGACGCTGCCGCAATCACCCATGGAGCGTGCCCTCACGGTGTATCCCGTGGCCTTGCAGGACCAGCTTGGGATTGTGGAGCCTGCGGTCTGGTGGAAGGTTCTTGCGTCCACAGACCGTGCTGTGCTCACCGGTCTGATTGAGGAAGACATTCGGGCCATGGCCGAGACCCAGCCTGCCGCTGCCGTCAATTGGCGTTCGTTTGACAAGCGTTGGCGGCGCCTGCGGTTAAAAGGGCTGCTGGAATACCTCGGCGAGGTGTTTTTATTGTCGGAGTTGCTGCGCAAGTCGGCGGTGGATGACTTTGAAGCTGCACAAGCTATTGCGCAAATGCGTTTGGCAGGCCGTGCCCGGGAGGCCATTGCACAAGCGGAGCAATGGATGCGCGCTTTGCCCAAAAGCCCTGTGTTGGCATCTGCGCTCTTTGATTTGTACAAGGCCGATGGATGGGACGATGAGGCTTTGGCCTTGGCCATTCAGCAGTACGAATATGATCCGCACCCAGACTGGATTGAGCGCTTGTCGGCACTGAACACCCCGGCAGCCCGGGCGCAAGCAGCATCGTGGCGTCGCGCTTAGTGTGTGCTCCGTGTCTGAATTAGTCGCCCAGCAAGTCCATTTGCCCTTTGCGGGTTAAAAACCGAAACTGCTCAAGAACTGTTTTCCCACTGGCGTTGGCATGCCGGACGATTGCATCGCCTGCTTTCAGGCTGCCTGTCTGCACCACCCGCAAGTACCAGCCGCAGTTGCCTTGCTGCACCATGTCTTTGGGTGCGTTGCCGTAGCCCATGCGAATGGCAAATTTAAAGCAGGGTTCGCGTGGGTCCGTGACCCGCAAACGCACGCCGCCAATCTCCAGTTCGTCACCCAGGCGGACTTCACTTTCCAGCAGACCTTCCACCACCAGGTTCTCGCCCAGCATGCCCCACAGCAAATTGGAATCCAGGTTGTGGGCCTGTCGCCGCAATTGCCAAAAGGAATAGTGTTCCGCGGGCATCATGTACACCGCTTTGTCCAAACCGCCATGCACACTGAGATTGCATTGCTCGTCGCCTTGCAGGCCCAGTTTTTTCAGTTCGACGGGGTTGGGCTCGTGCAGCGTGCTCACGGCCTTTTTGTTGATGCCGGATGCCACGGTTTTGACATCGCCTGCTGCGGTTCGGTAGAGGAGGGGGGCAACAGTGCCGGTACAAATCGCCAATAGTTTCATCGTGGTGGGTGCGCAACAAAATACCCCACTTTAACCGGCCTTTTGCGGAAAGCAAACACCAGGGCGGAACACTTCATGAAAGCCATAGAAAAATATTATTTCCGTTTGGCGACAACATGTTAAACTCAAAGGCTATGCTGATGGCGGGCCGTTTTTGCCCAGCCTGGTGTAATCCCGATTCCAGATGGATGAGTGTTCGCGAACGGGGGTTGTATCCCGGTTTGCTTGAGCGCTCCACTGTTGAGTCGCTGCCTTGCGCCGAGCCACCCCGCCTCACACACAGAATTACATTTGTCGATCTGGAGGTTTTACATGAGTGCAGTACTGTCTATGGTCAATTCGACCGTGCCAACGTACGTGAAGCACAAAAAACTGGTTGCTTGGGTGCAGGAAATTGCTGCCCTCACAGAGCCAGCCAACATCGTTTGGTGTGACGGCTCTGAAGCCGAATACAACCGCCTGTGTGATGACATGGTCAAAGCAGGCACCCTCAAGCGCCTGAACCCCGAACTGCGCCCCAACTCTTACCTCGCATGGTCCGATCCCTCGGATGTGGCCCGCGTGGAAGACCGCACCTTCATTTGCTCCGAGCGCAAGGAAGATGCTGGCCCCACCAACAACTGGGAAGAGCCTGCCAAAATGCGCGCAACGCTGAACGGTTTGTTCAAGGGTTCCATGCGCGGTCGCACCTTGTACGTGATTCCATTCTCCATGGGCCCCTTGGGCAGCCCCATCGCACAAATTGGCGTTGAGTTGTCCGACTCGGCCTACGTGGTGGTGAACATGCGCATGATGACCCGCATGGGCAAAGCCGTGTACGACGTGTTGGGTGAAGATGGCGAGTTTGTGCCCTGCGTGCACACCGTGGGCGCACCCCTGCAAGCCGGCCAGAAAGACGTGGCCTGGCCTTGCAACCCCGACACGAAGTACATTGTTCACTACCCAGAAACCCGTGAAATCTGGTCCTACGGTTCGGGCTACGGTGGCAACGCCTTGTTGGGTAAAAAATGCCTGGCCTTGCGCATTGCATCGACCATGGGCCGCGACCAAGGGTGGTTGGCTGAGCACATGCTGATCCTGGGTGTGACATCACCTGAAGGCAAGAAGTACCACGTGGCGGCTGCATTCCCATCCGCCTGCGGCAAAACCAACTTCGCCATGTTGATTCCACCAGCCTCCATGAACGGTTGGAAAGTGACCACCATTGGCGACGACATTGCGTGGATCAAACCCGATGCCAACGGCAAGCTGCGCGCCATCAACCCCGAGGCGGGTTATTTCGGCGTTGCCCCGGGCACCAACACCAAAACCAACTCCAACTGCATGGCGTCGCTGAACGAAAACGTGATTTTCACGAACGTTGCGCTGACTGATGAAGGCGATGTGTGGTGGGAAGGTTTGACCAAGGAAGCGCCTGCGCACCTGGTGGACTGGACTGGCCAGGACTGGACCCCCGATTGTGGCCGCAAGGCATCGCACCCCAATGCACGCTTTACGGTGGCAGCTCAGCAAAACCCCGTCATCGACAACAACTGGGACAATCCAGAGGGTGTTGTCATCGACGCATTCATTTTCGGCGGTCGTCGCTCCACCACCGTGCCGTTGGTGACCGAAGCCCGCAACTGGGTGGAGGGTGTGTACATGGCAGCGACCATGGGCTCTGAAACCACGGCTGCTGCGTTTGGTCAACAAGGCGTGGTTCGCCGTGACCCGTTCGCCATGCTGCCTTTCTGTGGCTATAACATGTCCGATTACTTCCAGCACTGGTTGAACTTGGGTGAAAAGCTGCAAAGCACCGGCGCCAAGCTGCCCAGCATTTTCTGCGTCAACTGGTTCCGCACCGACGAAAATGGCAAGTTCATTTGGCCGGGTTTTGGCGACAACATGCGTGTGTTGAAGTGGATGCTGGAACGTGTTGAAGGCAAAGGGCAGGGCGTTGAGCATGTGTTTGGCACATCGCCTCGTTACGAGGACCTGACCTGGGATGGGCTGGACTTCACGCAGGCCCAGTTCAACGCCATCACCTCAATTGACAAGGCTGCATGGGCGAAAGAGCTGGAACTGCATGCCGAATTGTTTGAGAAGTTGAAGCACAACCTGCCTAAGCAACTGGAAGAGACCAAAGCGGTGATCGCTGGTCGTTTGGCTGCCTGATTGTTCTGATTTGTTTTTGATGCGGTTCACACCAGAGCCGCAACCCAGCGGGCGCCCACAAGGCGCCCGTTTTTATTGGACCCCAGCGCGGCTGGTCTGCGGGTTTGATCCGATGGACGTTTTTCCGCCCTTGCGTTGTAATTCCCACCTGTTCAGCGCAACCACCTCACCATCTCCCCATGTTTCCTGATTCTCTTGATGCATTGACGCTGATCGCCTTGTGCATGGCCTCCTTTGGTGCGGGTTTGATTGATGCCATGGTGGGCGGTGGCGGGCTCATTCAGGTGCCCGCCTTGTTTGGTCTGTTGCCGGGGCAGGGTCATGCCACCTTGTTGGGCACGAACAAAATCTCCAGTGTGGTGGGCACCTCATTCGCGGCGTATCGTTATTCCAAAGCCATTCAAGTGCCTTGGAATGCCGTGCTTCCGGCCACGGTGATGGCCCTGTTTGGCGCTTATGCCGGTGCCTATGTGGTGACACAAATTTCAACGGAGGTGCTCCGCCTGCTGTTGCCCGTTTTGCTGGTGGCAGTGGCGGTATACACCTTCGTTCGGAAAGATTTGGGCTCGGTGCATGCGCCCAAGTACACCCGGGAACATGAACGCCTATTCGGCGCCCTGCTGGGTTTGGCCATTGGTTTTTATGATGGTTTTTTTGGGCCGGGTACAGGATCGTTTTTGATGGTCGCTTTTGTGGTGTTTTTTGGGTTTGATTTTTTGGCGGCCACCGCGGGCGCCAAAATGGTGAATGTTGCGTGTAATTTGGCGTCCTTGGCCTGGTTTGCCCCGTCTGGACATGTGTTGTTGGGTTTGGGGTTGACCATGGCGGTGTTTAACCTGACGGGTGCAAAGGTCGGGGCGGGGTTGGCCATTCGCAAGGGCGCCGGGTTCGTCCGCAAGGTGTTGTTGCTGGTGGTTTGTTTGCTGATTCTTAAAACTGGCCACGACAGTTATGGCCCCTACCTAAGCAAGTTGTTCTGATGTTCCACGTGAAACAAGCGGGAAACTGCTTAAATTGTTTCACGTGAAACACATCGAACCCAGCCTCCAGAATGAGCGCTTGGGCATTGCAAGCCCCACAACGTATAATCCCAACTCCATCGGGGTTCGCCCCTTGGGTTGAGCATGGCGAGGTTGAGGAATGATTTATCCCGAAGAGTTTGACGTGATCGTGGTGGGCGGCGGCCATGCAGGCACCGAGGCAGCCTTGGCGTCCGCACGCACAGGTTGTAAAACCCTGTTGCTGACACACAGCATCGAAACGCTCGGGCAAATGTCCTGCAATCCGTCGATTGGCGGTATCGGCAAAGGTCACTTGGTCAAGGAAGTAGACGCGTTGGGCGGTGCAATGGCCATGGCCACCGATGAAGCTGGCATCCAGTTCCGGATTCTCAACAGTTCAAAAGGTCCGGCTGTGCGTGCCACGCGCGCCCAGGCCGACCGGGTTTTGTACCGTCAAGCGATTCGCACCCGCCTGGAAAATCAGCCCAATCTGAAAATATTCCAACAGGCTGTTGAAGACCTGATGTTGGACGGCGACCGCGTATGCGGAGCGGTAACCCAAGTGGGCATCAAGTTTCGCGCCCGGGCTGTGGTGCTCACAGCCGGAACTTTCCTGAACGGAAAAATCCATGTCGGCCTTCAGAATTATTCGGGTGGCCGTGCAGGTGATCCTCCTTCCATTACCTTGGGTGAACGTCTCAAGGAAATGAAGTTGCCACAAGGCCGATTAAAAACCGGAACCCCTCCCCGCATCGACGGCCGTAGCATTGATTTTTCTGTCATGCAGGAACAGCCAGGCGATCTTGATCCGGTTCCCGTGTTTTCTTACTTGGGGCACGCTGGCCTGCATCCCCGTCAATTGCCGTGTTGGATCACCCACACCAATCAGCAAACCCATGACATCATTCGCGGCGGTTTGGACCGCAGCCCCATGTACACCGGCGTGATTGAAGGGGTGGGGCCCCGATATTGTCCGTCGATTGAAGACAAAATCCACCGGTTTGCGGACAAGGAGTCACACCAGGTATTTCTGGAGCCGGAGGGTTTGACCACGCATGAATACTATCCGAACGGTGTGTCCACATCCCTGCCGTTTGATGTGCAGCTGAATCTGCTTCATTCCATTCGCGGTTTGGAAAACTGTTACGTGACCCGACCGGGTTACGCAATTGAGTACGATTATTTTGACCCCCGTGGTTTGAAGACCACCCTGGAAACCCGAGCCATCCAAGGTTTGTTCTTCGCCGGGCAAATCAACGGCACCACCGGTTACGAAGAGGCGGCTGCGCAAGGGTTGCTGGCAGGCGTCAATGCTGCCCTGCACACACAAGGAAAGGACCAGTGGACTCCGCGTCGGGATGAGGCCTACCTGGGCGTGTTGGTGGATGACTTGACCAGCAAGGGCGTTGCCGAGCCCTACCGGATGTTCACCAGCCGCGCGGAGTACCGCCTCAGCCTGCGGGAAGACAATGCGGACCAGCGACTGACAGCCATTGGTCGAACATTGGGTTTGGTGGACGATGTCCGTTGGGCGGCGTTCAATCAAAAACGCGAGGCTGTGGAGCTGGAGAAGCAGCGTTTGCGCAGCACATGGATCAACCCCAAGGTGATTGCGCAAGCAGAAGCAGAACGTGTTCTGGGCAAAGGCATGGATCGGGAGTACAACCTGTATGACCTCCTGAAACGCCCGGACGTTGATTACAAGGCGCTTTCAACCTTGGTAAAACTGGATGGTACGCCAGCGCTGGCGGAGCCACTGCAAAGCACAGAATTGATTCAGCAAATAGAAATCGAGGTGAAGTACGCAGGCTATGTGGCGCGGCAACAGGCTGAAGTAGAGCGGGGTGCGGGCAATGAGTCCATCCGCCTGCCGGTGGACCTGGATTACACCCAGGTGTTGGGCCTGAGCAAAGAGGTGCAGCAAAAGCTCAACGCTGCCAAACCGGACACTGTGGGTCAGGCTGGCCGTATCCAGGGCATTACCCCAGCGGCCATTTCACTGCTGCTGGTGCACTTGAAAAAGCGCAGCTTGTTGACCAGGGTGCAGGACAAGGCGGCCTCGGCGTGAGATCCGTGTCGAACAGTCGTCGCCCGCCTCCTGTCCTTGGTGCGGTTGAGCAGGGTGTGTTGGAGCAAGGCATATCTGCCTTGGGACTCAGCTTGTCGTCGACTCAAACCCGGCAATTGTTTGACTATGCGAAGCTGTTGCAGAAGTGGAATCAGGTCATTAACTTGACGGCCATACGCCAGCCCCAAGACATTGTGACGCACCATCTGCTGGACTCGCTGGCTGTGTTGCCAGCACTGTCGCAGACGCTTCAGGGCAAAGCCGATCCCACTTTGTTGGATGTTGGGGCCGGTGCTGGATTGCCCGGATTGGTCTTGGCCATTGCACAGCCCAGCTGGCAAGTCAGCTTGGTGGACACCGTGCAGAAAAAAGTGGCGTTTGTGCAGCAGGCCATTGGCGTCTTGGGCTTGAAAAATGCCCGGGCGGTGCATGCGCGGGTGGAAGAACTGCAGCACCCGCCTTTCGATTTGATTTGCTCGCGGGCATTTTCAAGCCTGGCGCTGTTCATCTCCCTAAGCCAGCACCTGCTGGCACCCTATGGCGTGTTTGCCGCGCTCAAGGGCCGGGTAGAGGTCGACAGGGATGTGCCTGAGGGTTGGCAAGTGTCCGCGCTGCATTCCATTGAGGTGCCTTTCCTTGATGAGGACAGGCACTTGTTCATCATTCAACGATAAAATTAAATTATTCAACGACAGGGTCTCGACATGGCGAAAGTCTTTTGCATTGCCAACCAGAAGGGTGGGGTGGGCAAAACCACCACTGCGGTCAATTTGGCGGCAGGCTTGGCCATGGCCAAACAACGGGTGTTGCTGGTCGACCTCGACCCGCAGGGCAATGCCACCATGGGTTGTGGTGTGGACAAGCGAACGCTGAAATCATCGGTGTATCAAGTGCTGGTGGGCATGGCTTCCGTGCAGGAGGCCACTGTTCAGGCTGATGGCTTTGATGTCTTGCCGGCCAACCGCGAGCTGGCCGGTGCCGAAGTGGAAATGGTGGAGTTCGAGTCTCGTGAAGTCCGCCTGAGGGAAGCCTTGGCGGAAGTCGATGGTCAATACGACTTTATTCTCATTGATTGCCCACCGGCGTTGTCGCTGCTGACCTTGAATGCACTGTGCTGCGCCAACGGCGTGGTGATCCCCATGCAGTGTGAATACTACGCACTCGAGGGCCTGAGCGACCTTGTGAACACCATTAAGCAGGTCTGTAAAAACCTCAATCCGAATCTGACCATCATTGGATTGTTGCGGGTTATGTTCGACCCCCGCATGACGCTGGCCCAGCAGGTGTCGGATCAGCTCGAAAAACATTTTG
Organism: Limnobacter sp.; assembly: GCF_036405155.1. Classification (GTDB taxonomy): domain Bacteria; phylum Pseudomonadota; class Gammaproteobacteria; order Burkholderiales; family Burkholderiaceae_B; genus Limnobacter. The sequence continues at coordinate 663,325 of NZ_DASWYD010000007.1, forward strand.
GCAACAAGGTGTTCAAAACCATCATTCCGCGCAATGTTCGTTTGGCCGAAGCCCCCAGCTATGGCATTCCGGGCGTCATGTTTGACAAAACCAGCAAAGGTGCCAAGGCCTACCTCAGTTTTGCCAATGAAATGGTCGGCCGGGTGAATGCCACCGCTGTGGCCGCTTAACCACAATCTATTCAATTCCTCATGAACGCATTAAAACGATCCAAAGGTTTGGGCCGCGGCCTGGAAGCGCTGCTCGGCCCTTCATCCGACACCCCCGAAGGCAGTGAAGCCGGTGAGCAGGTGATGTCGGTTGCGGTTGAGAAACTGCAAGCTGGCAAATATCAACCCCGTTCCCGCATGGATGAGAGTGCTTTGATGGAACTGGCCGAGTCCATCAAAAGCCAGGGCATCATGCAGCCGATACTGGTCAGACCAGTGGGGGCTGGCAAGTACGAAATCATCGCCGGTGAGCGCCGTTTCCGCGCCTCCAAGCTGGCAGGCCTCAAAGAGGTGCCGGTGCTGGTCAAGTCGGTGCCCGATGAATCGGCCCTGGCCATGGCCCTGATTGAAAACATCCAGCGCGAAGACCTGAATCCGCTTGAAGAGGCGATTGGCGTGCAGCGTCTTATCCATGAATTCAAGCTGACCCACGAAGAGGCCGCGCAAGCCATCGGGCGATCCCGCAGTGCAACAAGCAACATGTTGCGCTTGCTGAACCTTGCTGAGCCTGTGCAAACCATGTTGTTGGCTGGCGACATCGAAATGGGCCACGCCCGTGCCTTGCTGAGCTTGTCCGCTGGCGAGCAGATTGCCTGCGCAACCGAAGTACTCAACAAGCGTCTGTCGGTCCGCGAAACCGAAAAGTTGGTGGCTGCTTGGGCCGACGAGCCTGCCGAAAAAGCAGGCCAACCTGCAGCATCGGCCGATGTTCGTCGTCTGGAAGAGGGTTTGGCCGATTGGATGGCCTGCGCCGTTCAATTGAAAACCAATGCGCGCGGTAAGGGTAGTGTAACCATTCGGTTCAATAATCTCGACGAACTCGATGGATTGCTGGAGCGCATCGGATTTCCCAAAAACGACCTGTAACAATGGTTGTCAAAAACGGCCGAAACTATTTATAAAACAAGCTGTTTTTGTTTGACGAAGTCTGGGGCAAACCCCTATAATCTGCGGGTTTGTCAAAAACACATGCACCGAACGGGGGAGACATCATCCCGCAGGTTCAGTGTGGCGGTGCAGCAAAGTCATGTGGAAAATTGTCGGGCTCCAATGGGTCGTCGGGTCACTGGTGTGCCTGCTCATGTTGTTGGTGTCCGTGCACCATGCACAGTCTGCATTGTGGGGCCTGGCTTCCGTCGCTGTGCCCAGCACGCTCTTCGCAGTGCGCTTGGCCTTGGGCAGCAAAACGCCCATGGGTGGCACTTTTGTGTTTTTGGCGGGTGAATTTCTAAAGGTTGCCGCGACTGTTTTGATCATGTTCGTGGCCAGCCGGATTGACCCACACTTGGTGTGGTGGTCTCTGGTGCTTACGGCAGTGGCAACCCTAAAAAGCTATTTTTTGGCATTTTTCTTGAGATAAGTATGGCAACCACTGGTACAGGGACAACTCCCTCGGAATACATCGTCCATCACTTGCAACACTTTCAATCCGTGAAGCAAGGGTTCATTGTCGATTTCTCCGTTCTCAATTACGACACCATTTTCTTCTCCGTTCTGTCTGGCCTCATCACGATTTTCCTGCTGAGCCTGGCAGCACGCAAAGCCACCGCGGGGGTGCCAGGCCGCCTGCAGGGTTTTGTTGAAATGCTGGTGGAAATGGTCGAAAACCAGTCCAAATCCATCGTTCACGGCAACCGTGAGTTCATTGCGCCCCTGGCCCTCACTGTGTTTGTGTGGGTGGTGGTCATGAACAGCTTTGACTTCTTGCCCGTTGATTTGTTGCCCAAAATTTGGGAACACGTGGGCACTGCGCTGGGTGTGGTTCACGATCCTCACCACGCCTACCTGCGTGTTGTGGCCACGGCCGACCTGAACGGCACGCTGGGCATGTCTTTGGGTGTGTTGTGCCTGATGCTGTATTACTCGGTGAAAATCAAGGGCGCCGGTGGCTTCGTTCACGAACTGTTCTGTGCACCGTTTGGTTCCAACCCATTGTTGTGGTTGCCCAACTTCCTGTTGAACCTGATTGAATTTGCTGCCAAAACCGTGTCGCTGGGCATGCGACTGTTCGGCAACATGTACGCCGGCGAACTGGTGTTCATGCTGATTGCATTGCTTGGAAGCGCTGCTGCATTGTCCATGGGGGGGGCTTTTGCTTTCCTGGGGCACGTCATCGCCGGCTCCATCTGGGCAATTTTCCACATTCTGATTGTTCTGCTGCAGGGCTTCATCTTCATGATGCTGACCTTGATCTACATCGGTCAGGCGCACACAGCGCACTAAGCGGCAAGGCAATTTGAATACACGGTTTTGGTTTTTGGTTTTTTTTGATTTTTCACTTTTCTTAAATTGAAGGAGTTGTCGTCATGACTAACGTTGCTCTCGTAGCTCTCGCTTGTGGCCTGATCATTGGTTTGGGTGCGATTGGCGCCTGTATCGGTATCGCGATCATGGGTGGTAAGTACCTGGAAGCTTCTGCTCGCCAGCCAGAACTGATGAACGAACTGCAAACAAAAATGTTCGTGTTGGCCGGTCTGATCGACGCTGCGTTCCTGATCGGTGTTGGTATTGCGATGATGTTCGCGTTTGCCAACCCATTCGTTGGTTAATTTACAGCCACTTCCTTCGAACAACACCGCACGGACGTTTTAAGTTTGTCCGTGCGTTTTAGAGGAAACATGCCGTGAACTTAAACGCAACGCTGTTTGCACAGCTCGTCGTTTTCTTCATTCTGGCGGTGTTCACGATGAAATTCGTGTGGCCCCCCCTGATCAAGAGCATTGACGAGCGTGCGAAGAAAATCGCAGACGGCCTGGCCGCTGCTGAACGGGGCAAGCAAGCTCTGGCCGATGCCGGTCGCAAGGTTGAACAGGAACTCGCGCAAGTGCGTTCCGAGAACCAGCAGCGCCTGGCCGATGCCGAAAAGCGTGCCCAGCAGATCATTGATGAGGCGAAACAACAAGCCGAAGTTGAGCGCAAGCGAATTCTTGCGCAAGCTGAAGCCGAAGCGGCCAACGAAGCACAACGTGCTCGTGACCAGCTGCGTGCTGAGCTGGCAACACTGGTGGTGAAAGGTGCTGAACAAATCCTGAAGAAGGAAATCAACGCCCAGGCCCACGCGGACTTGCTGAATCAACTCAAAGCTGAGCTGTAAGCCCTACGCTGAAGGATATTAAACATGGTCGAACTATCCACCATCGCCCGTCCTTACGCTGAAGCCGCATTTGAAGTCGCTAAAACTTCAAACGTTGCCCAGTGGAGTGATTGGCTCGAGTCATGGTCGGCGGTTGCGAGCAATTCAGACATTTCACTGTTGGCCAACAACCCAAAGTTGTCGGCCCAGCAGGTGCTGGATTTGTTTGTCGAACTGACCAAGACACCGGCGGAAGCGCAAGCCCGTAACTTTCTGGCTGCGCTTGTGGAAAATGGCCGTTTGCTGGCCCTGCCAGAAATCGCTCGACAGTTCGCTGAACTGAAAAATGCGCACGAAGGTGTTGCCGATGCTGTGATTGCATCAGCTTTCCCTTTGTCGGATGCAGACGTTCAGAACATTCGTGGCGCATTGGAAAAGAAATTTGGTTCCAAGTTGAACGTAGCCGTTCAGGTGGACGAGTCTCTCATCGGTGGCGTAAGCGTGACCGTGGGCGATCAAATTTTGGATAGTTCGGTGCGCGGCAAACTCAACGCGATGAAGGCGGCTTTGACAGCCTGACTTGGCCTCAAACGAAATTGGAGCAATCAATATGCAGATCAATCCCTCTGAGATCAGTGAACTGATCAAGAGCCGGATCGAAGGCCTCGGATCATCGGCCGACATCCGGACACAAGGTACTGTGGTGTCCGTGAGCGACGGTATTTGCCGCGTTCATGGTTTGTCCGATGTGATGCAGGGTGAAATGTTGGAATTCCCTGGCAACACATTCGGTTTGGCGCTTAACCTGGAACGCGATTCCGTGGGCGCTGTTATTTTGGGTGAATACGAGCACATTTCTGAAGGCGACCTGGTGAAGTGCACTGGCCGCATTCTGGAAGTGCCCGTTGGCCGCGAACTGCTGGGCCGTGTGGTGAACGCACTGGGCCAGCCCATCGACGGCAAAGGCCCGATCAACGCCAAAATGACGGACGTGATCGAGAAAGTTGCGCCTGGCGTGATCGACCGTAAATCCGTTTCCCAGCCCGTTCAAACCGGTGTAAAAGCGATTGACTCCATGGTGCCGATTGGCCGTGGCCAGCGTGAGCTGATCATTGGCGACCGTCAGACTGGTAAAACCGCAGTAGCGATCGACGCCATCATCAACCAGAAAGGCAAAGGCGTTTACTGCGTGTACGTGGCAGTGGGTCAAAAGGCCTCTTCCATTCAGAACGTGGTTCGCAAGCTGGAAGAGTACGGCGCAATGGACTACACCATTGTGGTGGCTGCCTCTGCATCGGAATCTGCAGCCATGCAATACCTGGCACCTTACGCCGGTTGCACCATGGGCGAATACTTCCGTGACCGCGGCGAAGATGCACTGATCGTGTATGACGACCTTTCCAAGCAAGCCGTGGCCTACCGTCAGATTTCGCTGCTGCTGCGTCGTCCACCCGGCCGCGAAGCCTACCCTGGTGACGTGTTCTATCTGCACAGCCGCTTGCTGGAACGCGCAGCCCGCGTGAACGAAGAGTATGTTGAAAAATTCACCAAGGGTGAAGTGAAAGGCAAAACCGGTTCGTTGACCGCGCTGCCCATCATTGAAACCCAGGCTGGTGACGTAACGGCATTCGTTCCGACCAACGTGATTTCGATCACCGACGGCCAGATCTTCCTGGAAACCGACTTGTTCAACGCCGGTATCCGTCCAGCGATCAACGCGGGTATTTCCGTGTCTCGCGTGGGTGGTGCCGCCCAGACCAAGGTGGTGAAAAAGCTGTCCGGTGGTATTCGTACCGACTTGGCCCAGTACCGTGAATTGGCCGCGTTTGCCCAGTTTGCTTCTGACCTCGACGACGCAACACGTCGCCAGTTGGAGCGCGGCAAGCGCGTGGTTGAACTGCTGAAGCAGCCTCAGTTTGCTCCCCTGCAAACCTGGGAAATGGCTCTGGCCCTGTTCGCCATCAACAACGGTTACCTGGATGATGTGGATGTGAAGAATGTGCTGGCCTTCGAAAACGGATTGCGCCAGTTCATGCAGACCAGCCACAAGGACCTGATTGACCGCATCGAGCAGACTCAGGAGTTGTCGAAAGACGACGAGCCCAAGCTGCACGAGGCTGTGAAGTCATTCAAGAAAACTGGCGCGTATTAATCAGAGCAATCTGGTTGTACCACCGCATAACTGAGAGGGGCTTGCAAAGCCTCTCTCGGGGACTGGAGGAAATACGATGTCAGGAATGAAGGAAATCCGAAGCAAGATCAAGAGCGTTCAAAACACGCGCAAGATCACCAAGGCGATGGAAATGGTGGCCGCATCCAAGATGCGCAAGGCCCAGGACCGGATGCGTGCGGCTCGCCCGTATGCTGACAAGGTGCGGAACATTTGCGCCAACCTGGCCAAGGCCAACCCTGAATATCGCCACGAGTACATGGTTGCCCGCGACACCATCAAGAATGTGGCTGCAATCGTCGTCACAACCGACAAAGGCTTGTGCGGCGGTTTGAACACCAACGTTCTGCGTTTGGTCACCAACAAGTTTCAGGAATTTGAAGCGGCTGGTGCCAAGGTGCGTGCAACGGCAATCGGATCCAAAGGTGCAGGTTTCTTCGGCCGTGTGGGCGTGGAACTGAGCTCAAAAGTTGTGGCGATGGGCGACACCCCTCACCTCGACACATTGATCGGCGCCATCAAGGTCCAACTCGATGCCTATGTGGCCGGTGAAGTGGATGCGGTGTATTTGGCTTACACGCGTTTCGTGAACACCATGAAGCAGGAAGCTGTGTTTGAACAGCTGCTGCCATTGGGCGGCGACCGCTTGCAGGCTGACGAAGGCTCCATGTCTTGGGACTACATCTACGAACCCGATGCCAAGGCAGTGATCGATGATCTGCTGCTGCGTTACGTCGAGGCGTTGGTGTACCAAGCCGTGGCCGAGAACATGGCTTCTGAGCAATCGGCGCGTATGGTTGCGATGAAAGCCGCGTCCGACAACGCCAAGAATGTGATCAGCGAACTGCAATTGACCTACAACAAAGCCCGACAGGCTGCCATTACGAAAGAATTGGCGGAAATCGTGGGCGGCGCTGCTGCGGTTTGAGTGTGAGTTCAGAACGATTTTGAATTAAGGAAAAAACGATGAGTACTGCGACTAACGAAGGAAAGATCGTACAGTGTATCGGCGCGGTGATTGACGTGGAGTTTCCTCGCAACCAGATGCCGAAAGTGTACGACGCACTGACCATGGAAGGTTCCGAGCTCACACTCGAAGTTCAGCAGCAGCTGGGCGACGGCGTGGTTCGCACCATCTGTTTGGGTGCATCAGACGGCCTGCGCCGTGGCATGGTGGTGAAGAACACCGGCAAACCCATCAACGTGCCTGTGGGTCAAGCCACGCTGGGCCGTATCATGGACGTGCTGGGTCGCCCCATTGACGAAGCAGGCCCCGTGGCTGCCGAGCAAACCCGTGCAATTCACCAGAAAGCCCCCGCATTCGACGAACTGTCCCCTTCCCAGGAACTCTTGGAAACCGGCATCAAGGTGATTGACCTGGTGTGTCCGTTCGCCAAGGGCGGTAAGGTGGGTCTGTTCGGTGGTGCCGGTGTGGGCAAGACCGTGAACATGATGGAACTGATCAACAACATCGCCAAGCAGCACGGTGGTTACTCCGTGTTTGCCGGTGTGGGTGAGCGTACTCGTGAGGGTAACGACTTCTACCACGAGATGAAAGATTCCAACGTGTTGGACAAGGTTGCGCTGGTGTACGGCCAGATGAACGAGCCTCCCGGCAACCGTCTGCGCGTTGCGCTGACTGGTCTGACCATGGCGGAATACTTCCGTGACGAAGGCCGTGACGTTCTGCTGTTCGTGGACAACATTTACCGTTACACCCTGGCCGGTACCGAAGTGTCTGCGCTGCTGGGCCGTATGCCTTCAGCCGTGGGTTACCAGCCCACACTGGCCGAAGAAATGGGCCGTCTGCAAGAGCGGATTACATCCACCAAGAAGGGTTCGATTACATCGGTTCAGGCCGTGTACGTTCCTGCGGATGACTTGACTGACCCGTCTCCTGCCACAACGTTTGCTCACTTGGATGCGACCGTGGTTCTGTCCCGTGACATCGCCGCGCTGGGTATTTACCCCGCCGTTGATCCGCTGGACTCCACTTCTCGCCAGGTTGACCCCAACGTGATTGGTGAAGAGCACTACAACACCACCCGTGCCGTGCAGCAAACACTGCAGCGCTACAAAGAACTGCGTGACATTATCGCGATTCTGGGTATGGACGAACTGAGCCCCGACGACAAGTTGGTTGTGGCCCGCGCTCGTAAAATCCAGCGTTTCCTGTCTCAGCCGTTCACTGTGGCGGAAGTGTTTACCGGCTCGCCTGGTAAGTATGTTCCACTGAAGGAAACCATCCGCGGCTTCAAGATGATCGTGGCCGGTGAGTGTGACCACTTGCCTGAGCAGGCCTTCTACATGGTGGGAACCATTGACGAAGCCTTCGAAAAAGCCAAGAAGATTCAGTAATCCGAAGCCGTGAACACGGTGGCCGGGCTGCAAGGCCCGGTTCAACCGGATCACAAAGGAAATGAGTATGTCGACCATTCACGTGGATGTTGTCAGTGCCGAAGAATCCATCTTCGAAGGCGAAGTGGAGTTCGTAGCCCTGCCCGGTGAACAGGGTGAGCTGGGGATTTACCCCCGCCACACCCCGCTGATCACCCGGATCAAGGCGGGTACTGTTCGCATGAAAGTGCCCGGTCAGGCTGAAGACGAAGTGGTGTTTGTCAATGGTGGCATTCTGGAAGTGCAGCCCAACGGCGTGACCGTGCTGGCTGACACAGCCGTCCGCGGAAAAGACCTGGACGAGGCCAAAGCGGCCGAAGCCAAGCGCTTGGCCGAGGAAGCCATGGCCAACAAGGCCGGTGATGTGGACTACGCGCAGGCCCAGGCCGAGCTGGCCTCTGCCATTGCCCAACTGGCTGCCATCAAGCGCTTGCGCAAAACACGCTGATCTTCTCAGTCTGTCCAAGGTAGTGTTAAAAAAGCCGCAGAGCAATCTGCGGCTTTTTTGTTTGATGCGTCTTCAGTGCACATGGCTGCGCAACATCTGGACGGTTGAGCCGCCTGCTGACCAGACCCGCACGGGAACTCTGTTCTCTCCTACCCCACTCAACAGCATGTTTCCCGCTGCGAGTGTTCCATGTACGACAAATTTGAACAGTTATTGAATGATTTCGGTGCCAAGCGGCCCAGCGAAAAAACGCCACTTGGCCCTGTGTATTACATCAACGAGCATCCAGTGCGGTTAATTCCCGGTGAGATGGAAGGGATTCACTGGATGGATATTCAAATCGGTTTGCCACGGTTTCGTCTGGAGAATCTGGAGAGTGCGAAAAAGGTGCTTCAGGCCAACCGAGAAATGGGATCTGCAACACCCATTCCCACCTGGTTCGGGCTGGGTGACAAACAGGACCATTTGGTGTTCATCAATCGGTTGGACTGGCGGCACGTGGACGCACGTGTGTTGGAAGATCACATCCTCCGGTGCATCGAGCAAATGGGTCAGGCCCTCATGACAGAAGGCGTGTAATCTTTCAAATAAGTCTTCAAATTTACTCGGCAATCCACCGGAAAATGCGGGTTAGAATGGGTGCATGGACATTGCGCTGTATTCTGACCTGCACCTCGAAACGCTGAGGAATTTCCCCGCGTTTTCAAATATTCCCCGCCCAAAAAAACCGGCCGACCGCATTGTGTTGGCCGGTGACATTCACCAAGGCACAGCGGGGCTTCAGGCCCTGGCCAAACTCGGTGAGAAGGGTCATGTGTATGTGGCTGGAAATCACGAGTATTACCACCACGACATTGAAATTCTGGATGACCAACTGGCGGAGTTGGCCGACAAAGCCGGGCTACATTACTTGCAGCGGCGTAGCGTGGTGATTGATGGCATCCGCTTCATGGGGTGTACCCTGTGGACCGATTTCAACATTCAGCCCGGGTGGCGCTTGGGCGCCCAGTTGGTGGCCAAAGCTTTTTTGCCCGATTACAAGCTGATTCGATACAAGGGCAAACAATTCACCCCCGCCATGAGCATGGATCTGCATGCACAGAATGTGGATTGGTTACACAGCGAACTCAACACGCCTTTTGAGGGCACCACAGTCGTGGTGACTCACCATGCGCCACATGCCCAAAGCATTCATCCACGGTTTCACTTGAGCCCCATCAATGCTGCTTTTGTGTCAGATTTAAGCCCGCTCATGGGCAAGGCGCAGCTGTGGTTGCACGGGCACATGCACGACTCCTTCGATTACACCGTTCATCAAAATGGTGGCGCGACCCGGGTGTTGGTGAACCCCCGGGGTTATGTCCGAAAAAAGGGCAAAGCCAAACGCCTGGACAAAGAAGGCGTGGTGACACCGCGCGTGTTCGAAAACCCGTTTTTTGACCCCAATCTGGTGTTTACCGTCGAATGAAACTCGCGGCAAACATCAGCCTGATGTACACCGAATGGGCATTCGAAGACCGTATTCAGGCTGCGGCCGATGATGGCTTTGAGTGGGTGGAGTGCATGTTTCCGTATGTTGTGCCCGCCGATCGATTGATGGACTTGGCCAGGCAAACTGGCGTGCGCTGGGCGCTCATCAACGCCCCAGCGGGTGATTGGGACGCGGGTGACCGCGGGCTGGCGGCATTGCCGAACCGGAAAGCTGAATTTCAACAGGCCATTTACAAGGCCATTGACTATGCCGCGCGCATGCAGGTGAACAAGGTGCATGTGCTGGCGGGTGCTCTGCCCATGGATGCGGCCGCACCGGACCTGCAGGCCGCGTGGGCCTGCTACCGTGAAAACCTGGCGTGGCTGTTGCAAACCACCGAGCAAGTGCCTGACCTCACCTGGTTGATTGAGCCCATCAACACCCGGGATGTGCCCGGTTATTTGCTAACCACCCAAGAGGCGGCCCATGCCTTGGTCCAAGACTTCAACAGCCCAAGGCTGAAGGTGCAGATGGACCTGTACCACTGCCAGATCATGCAGGGCGATATTCTTAAACGCATTCAGGCCAGCCTTGCGACTGGTCGGGTGGGGCACATTCAGATTGCGGGTGTGCCCGAGCGCCATGAGCCGGACTTGAGCGAACTGGATTACTCCCGCGTGTTTGAAGCGTTGCATGCTTTGAATTACACCGGCCAGATTGGTTGCGAATATCGCCCCAGGGCTGGTACGCGTGCGGGCCTGGGCTGGATCCAGCGCATGCCGTTTTCAGGCACAATGGGGGCCTTCCCGACACTGCACGCTGACGCGCCAATACCAAGAGGTCCGCATGGATGATGCAACCCTGAAAAAATTGCTGGAGCAGACCAGAACCATCGCTGTCGTGGGGTTTTCATCCCAAGCGCACAAGCCCAGTTTTTTTGTGGCCAAATACCTTCAGTCGGTGGGTTATCGGATTTTGCCCATCAATCCATCGCTCGATGGTCGCCCCAGCGGTTTGATGAATGAAACCTGTTACCCCGATCTGAAAACCGCCATCGAAAAAACCGGTTTGAAAATCGACCTCGTTGACGTGTTTCGACGTTCGGAACACACCCCCGACGTGTTGATGCAGGCCATGAATGTAGGTGCCGGTGCTGTTTGGCTACAGCAGGGCATTCGCAATGATTTGGTGGAAGCCAAGGCACAGGCGGCCGGTTTGCCCTTTGTCATGGACCGTTGCCTGAAGACTGAACACCAGCGCCTTTTTTTGGGTGCATAAACACCGGGCTGACACGCATCGGCCCACCCCACAGAACAGAAGCCAGAGAAGAGAGATGAGCCGTTTCGTGCCCGTACAGAATGACACTTTCCTGCGTGCCTTGCGTCGGGAAATGACCGATTACACCCCGGTTTGGCTGATGCGCCAGGCCGGCCGCTATTTGCCGGAATACCGGGCCACCCGCGCACGGGCCGGCAATTTCATGGGCCTGTGCACCAACCCGGAAATGGCCTGTGAGGTCACTCTTCAGCCCCTGGACCGTTACCCTCTGGATGCCGCCATTTTGTTTTCGGACATCCTCACCGTGCCCGATGCAATGGGTTTGGGCCTGTACTTCGAAGAGGGCGAAGGCCCCAAATTTGAACGCCCCATCCAGAATGAAGCGGACGTGGCCAAGCTGGCGGTGCCCGACATCGAAGAAAAGCTGGGCTACGTCACAGCAGCCGTTCGCACCATTCGAAGCGCCCTCAATGGCCGTGTGCCGCTGATTGGTTTTTCTGGAAGTCCGTGGACATTGGCGTGCTACATGGTCGAAGGCGGGGGCAGCAGCGATTTCCGCAAGGTCAAAACCTTGATGTACAAGCGCCCGGATTTGATGCACCGCATTTTGACGGTGACCACGGAGGCGGTCACCCAGTACCTGAAGGCTCAGGTTGAAGCTGGGGCGCAAGCGGTCATGATTTTTGACAGCTGGGGTGGTGCACTGGCCGATGGCGCCTTTCAAAAATTCAGCTTGCAGTACATGAAGCAGATTGTTCAAGCCTTGCCGCTGGAAGCCAATCGGGGTGGATTTACCGAATCCATTCCATCGATTGTGTTTACCAAAGGGGGTGGCCTGTGGCTGGAGGACTTGGCGTCAACCGGCGCATCCGCCTTGGGTGTGGACTGGACGGTTAACCTGGGCAATGCCCGGGCCCGAGTGGGCGACCGTTGTGCGTTGCAGGGTAATATCGACCCCCATGTGTTGTTTGCCGACGCCCCTCAAATTCAGGCCGAGGTGGCCAAAGCGCTTGAGAGTTTTGGTACCCCGCAGCCGGGCGTGGGTCACGTGTTCAATCTGGGGCATGGTATTTCACAATTTACCAACCCTGATGCAGTTTCTGTAATGATTGAAGCGGTGCACAGCTACAGTCGCCGTCAAAGAAATGCTTGACAAGCCGAGTTATGCACATTTTTACAGCCAGCGATGTGAGGAACCGTTTTGCATTGCATCAGGGCCGGATAGCGAATGTTGTGTAGTAAGCAGTTGATAATATTGAATTTATTGGCACCAAAAAACAAAACGCTTTACAAGGCCTGTTGCTTGGGTTAAGTGCAATCCACCGCTTTTCCGCGGATGTTCACAAAGTTATCCACAATGGCCCGGTCGGTTTTGGGGATTTCATAGCGTTCAGAACCACTTGAGAAGAAACTTAAAGTAAGCTGTGAAGAAACCACCCCAAAAGGATGAACCAGACCAGCCCAATCGGGTATCCCTCGACTTGGGGGGAAATGGTGTGGAGGTGTTGGTTGCGGTGCCTTTGCCGCAAACCTTCACCTACCACTGGCCCTTTGAACAAGCGCCTCGCTTTGGTCAGCGGGTGGTTGTTCCCTGGGGCAGACAGAAGCGCATTGGCCTCGTGTATGGCCCTTGCCAGGTTAGCGCCTTGCCGGAGGGCATGGATTCGGCCAGCTTGAAGTCGGTGGAGCAGGTGCTGGATGACGGACATTTGCTTGATGGTGCCTGGCGCCAACTCATCGAATTTGCGGCCCGCTACTACCATCACCCCTTGGGTTTGATTGCGCTGGAGGCCTTGCCCAAGGCTTTGCGGGTGCTCAACGCGCGTGGCGAAGAGCCTGTGATGGTCACCAAAGCCCAAGCCCATGCGGAAAAGCGATTGCTGGCGCACCAGCAGGCAGCAGGTGTGAATGCAAAGTGCCCCGAAAAGGACGGCCCTTCACCACCAACCGTTGCCAACCCCCCCACGCTAACGGCTGAGCAGCAAGCCGCTGTCCAGGCGTGTTCGGTTGCGGCGGGTTTTACGCCGCTGCTGTTGTATGGCGTCACAGGCAGTGGCAAGACCGAGGTGTACCTTCATGCGGTTGAAGAACGCCTGAAACGCGGCGAGCAAGTGCTGGTGCTGCTGCCGGAGATTAACCTCACCCCGGCTGCGCAAGCCTTGTACGAAACGCGCCTTGCGCCCCACCGCGTGGTGGTGCTGCACAGCAACCTCGCTGAGTTGCAACGCACCAAGCACTGGTTTGAGGCCGCCACGGGCGCCGCGGATGTGTTGATTGCGACCCGCCTGGGGGTGTTGACGCCCATGCCTCGCTTGGGAATGGTGATTGTGGACGAGGAACACGACCCCTCGTACAAACAGCAGGACGGCATGCGCTACCAGGCCCGGGATTTGGCCCTGATGCTGGGCAAGCAGCGGGGCGTGCCCGTGGTGCTGGGTTCGGCCACGCCGTCGCTGGAAAGCTGGCAAAAGGCCGAAGAAGGGCAGTACAAGCGTTTAACGCTCACCCAGCGTGCGGTGACAGGGGCGAGCCTGCCCAAAGTCGAATTGATCAACACCGCCAATTTTCCGGCCAAGGAAGGCTTGAGCTGGCCCGCCATGCAAGCCCTGGTGAGCACCTTTGAAGCGGGCAAACAAAGCATTGTGTTTTTAAACCGCCGCGGCTATTCGCCTCAACTGGTTTGTGGTGGTTGCGGCTGGGTGTCCAACTGCGAGCACTGCACCGCCCACATGGTGTGGCACAAAAGTGAGCGCAACCTGCGCTGCCACCACTGCGGGGCGGCCCAGCGTGTGCCGGTGCAGTGCCCCTGCTGCGGCAACCAGGATTTGACCGGGTTTGGCCGTGGCACCCAGCGCATTGAAGAAACCCTGGCTGGTTTGCTGCCCAAAGCCACGGTGTTGCGCATTGATGCCGACAGCACCCGCAACAAGGGCCAAATGGAGGCCTTGCTGGACGAAGCCCACTCAGGCCGGGCCGATGTGTTGGTGGGCACCCAAATGATTGCCAAGGGGCATGACTTTGCCAATGTGAACCTGGTACTGGCGTTGAATGTGGACGCCTCGCTGTTTTCGCATGCGTACCGCGCACCCGAACGCCTGTTTGCCCAGTTGATGCAAGTGGCCGGTCGGGCAGGGCGCCGCGGTGGCGAGGCCACCATGCTGGTGCAAACCCGCTACCCGCAGCACCCCCTGTTTGAAGCCTTGAAGGCGCACGATTACGAGCGCTTTGCCAACCATGAAATGCAGGCGCGTCGTGAAGCGCGGATGCCGCCGTTTTCTTATCAGGCCACCATCCGTGCAGACCATCGCACACTGGGCAATTGCCTGGCCTTTTTGAAAACAGCCCGCGAGTTGGGTGACCCGCTCATCCAGCCGGATGAGCCCGTGTTTATTTGCGACCCAGTGCCGCTGACCGTGGTTCGGGTGGGCGGCGTTGAACGGGCGCAAATGTTGATCGAGAGTGAGTCTCGCCCCGCTTTGCACCGTTTCCTGTCTGCATGGTTGCCCCTGCTGTACGAACACGCCGGCAGCGTTCGGTGGTTTTTGGAGGTGGATCCGGTCGAGCTGTAAGTGGTCGCAAATGAGGTCTGTTAAAATTCCAATCATGACCATCGGCCTGAACAAAGCCCAAAGCGAGGCAGTGAACTACGTGGACGGCCCCTGCTTGGTGCTGGCCGGCGCTGGCTCGGGTAAAACCCGCGTGATCACGCAAAAAATTGCCCACCTGATTCAAAATCAGGGTGTGCAGGCCCGCAACATCGCTGCAGTAACCTTCACCAACAAAGCCGCCAAAGAAATGGAAGAGCGTGCCGCCAAGCTGTTGAAAGACGGCGAGGGCAAGGGCCTGTTGGTGTGCACCTTCCACAGCCTGGGCATGCGCATACTGCGCGAAGAACATGCACACGCCGGGCTGAAAAACCGATTTTCCATTCTTGATTCCACCGACACCTTCGGCTTGGTGCAGCAGTTGTACAGCACCACCGACAAGCAACTCATCCGGAAAGCCCAAAGCACCATTTCCTTGTGGAAAAACGGACTGAAAGACCCAGATACAGCCCTGGCCGAGGCCACCGATGATGATGAAGCTCAACTGGCCCGCTTGTACAAAAGTTATGAGGCCACACTGGCGGCTTACCAGGCGGTGGACTTTGATGACCTGATATTGAAACCCACTCGCCTGCTGGCCAGCAACGAGGAGGTGCGCAACAAATGGCAAAACCGTTTGCGCTACCTGTTGGTGGATGAGGTGCAAGACACCAATGCCTGCCAATACGACCTGCTGCGTTTGATTGCTGGGCCGCGTGCCATGTTCACGGCTGTGGGCGATGATGACCAGGCCATTTACGCCTGGCGGGGCGCCACGCTGGAAAACCTGCGCCAGTTGACGGAAGACTACCCGCAGTTGAAAGTCATCAAGCTGGAGCAGAATTACCGCTCCACCCTGCGCATTTTGCAGGCGGCCAACCGGCTGATTGAACACAACCCCAAGCTGTTCAAGAAGACGCTGTGGAGCGACCACGGCCCGGGTGAACCGATTGCGATCACGGCCATGAATGATGACGAGCATGAGGCCGAGCAAGTGGCCATGATGCTGAGTGGGCATCGCTTTGAGCGTCGATCCAAATATGGCGACTATGCAGTGTTGTACCGCAGTAACTTCCAGGCGCGCATTTTGGAGCAGGCGCTGCGGCGCCAAAAAATCCCCTACATCCTGAGTGGCGGGCAAAGCTTTTTCGAGCGGGCCGAGATCAAGGATGTGCTGGCGTATTTGCGTTTGCTGGTGAATTCCGACGACGACCCAGCATTTATCCGCGCCATCACCACACCCAAGCGCGGCATTGGCCAGAAAACCCTGGAAACCTTGGGCACGTATGCCGGCAACAGGGGCGTGTCACTGTTCGAGGCCCTGTTTGAAACCGGGCTGGAAAGCCAGTTGAACGAGGGCATGGTGCAGGCCTTGCGCACCTTCGGCACCTTCATCAACAACCTGGAATACCGCGCACAGCGTGAGCCAGCCGGTGCCTTGCTCAATGAGCTCATCAAGGCCATCAACTACGAAGAATGGCTGTATGAACAGCACGATGAACGGGGCGCGCAAGCCAAATGGCAAAACGTGCTCGACTTTGTGAAGTGGATGGGTGAGAAGGGCGAGGAAGATGGGCAGAACCTGCTGGACCTGACCCAGAAAGTGGCGCTGATCACCATGCTGGACCGACAGGACGATGGCACCCGCCCGGATGCGGTTCAGTTGTCCACACTGCATGCCGCCAAGGGGCTGGAGTTTCCCCATGTGTTTTTGATTGGTTGTGAAGAGGCGATTTTGCCCAGCTTTGGCGACGGCGAGGGCCGTGAACTGACCGATGAACGCCTGGAAGAGGAGCGCCGCCTGATGTATGTGGGTGTGACCCGTGCCCAGCGCAGCTTGAACATCACCTGGTGCAGAAAGCGCAAAAAAGCGCGAGAGCTGGTGACGTGTTTTCCGTCACGCTTCATCAAAGAGCTTCAACTGGATGAAGACAAAGACTTGCCCGACGACACGCCCAAAATGAGCCCCAAAGACCGCTTGAGTGCGCTGAAGGGTTTGTTGACCAAAATGGGTTGAAAACACCGAGGAACGGCGCAACATCTGCCGGATTGACTTCAGCCGGCTTGGAACTTCTCCGATTCCAACACGGTGATCTCCGGGCCGTTGCGCAGCGCTTCAGCCAACATCACAGCGGCCAGGCGCTCCACCTTCACACTGCGCAGTCGCTTGGGTAGAAGGGGGTTCAACAGTCGAGAGGCCTTCACCCCGATTTCTTCGCCCAGGCGAAATTCTTCACGGTTACCGTCCAGCAGGCCGGGGCGGGCAATCACCACCCGTTGAAAGCCGGCATTGAGCACCGCCTGCTCAGCCTCACCTTTGGTCCGCAGGTAAAGCCCTCGGGCTTTGGCATTGGCCATGCTGGATGAATTGAGCACAAACGTGTGGGTGCCATGGCGTGCCGCCAGGGTGGCCACGTTGTTGACCAGGTGCAGGTCCACTTCGCGAAACTTTTCCGGGGTGCCAGCCAGTTTGATGGTGGTGCCCAGTGTGCAAATGAGTGCATCGGCCTTCCACCAACTCGCGTCTGTGGGCAGGTTGGCCATGTCCACCACCGGGTTGGCGAGTTTGGGATGTTGGGCCAACAACCCCGCCGCCATTGGGCGACGGGTGACCGCAGTGACCTGGTGCACATCGGGGTGGTTGAGGGCGAAGTTTAAAACCGCTCGTCCCACCACACCCGTGGCACCCAACAGCAGCAGCGAAGCCAAATCAGGCCTTTTGGGTTTCTTTGGCGGCAGTGGCGTGTTTCTTTTTGCGGGCCAATTGCTTGTCGCGCATTTTCTTCATTTGGCCCACGATGATGGCCTGATAG
Organism: Limnobacter sp.; assembly: GCF_036405155.1. Taxonomy (GTDB): domain Bacteria; phylum Pseudomonadota; class Gammaproteobacteria; order Burkholderiales; family Burkholderiaceae_B; genus Limnobacter. The sequence continues at coordinate 680,768 of NZ_DASWYD010000007.1, forward strand.
CTTTCGGGCAGCGCGCGAACCATGGCGTCCATGGCCACGGCATCTGGTCCGACCAGTACGCGACGCTTGTTGCCCTTCACCGCTTTCAGAATGATGTCGGCGGCCTTTTCAGCGCTGGTGATGAAGAATTTTTCGAAGAATGCCTTGCCAGATTCGGCATCGGTTCCCGTGAACTTCTCAATGGTGGGAGAGGCCACGCTTTTGCGGGCAATCGCTGTCTTGATACCGCCCGGGTGAACGCTGGTGGCCGATACGCCGCAGTTCATGAAGTCCAGTTCCTGGCGCAGGCTTTCAGTGAAGCCACGCACCGCAAACTTGGTGGAGTTGTAGGTGGACTGGGTGGGCTGAGCACACAGGCCGAACAGGCTAGACGTGTTGATGATGTGGCCTTCGCCTGATGCCTTGAGGTAAGGCAGGAACGCCTTGGTGCCGTACACCACGCCCCAGAAGTTGATGCCCATGATCCAGTCGAACTTGTCGTAGTCGATGTCTTCAATCGGGGTTGCGTAAGCCACGCCCGCATTGTTGAAAATCAGGTTGACTTTGCCGTGGTCCTTGGCGGTTTTGTCGGCCCAGGCGTACACATCTGCACGGCTGGACACATCCAGTTCCTGGCTGGTGATCTTGATGTCATGGCCAGCTTCGTCGGCAGCCGATTTGGCCAGCTTGACGGTTTCGGCCAGGCCTTTGGTGTCAACGTCGGAGATGGACAGTGAGGCGCCTTCACGGGCCAGTTGAACGGCCAGGGTGCGGCCCATGCCGGATGCGGCGCCAGTGATGGCGGCCACTTTGCCTTTGAATGATTTCATGTTGTGTCTCCGCAGATGTTGGTTTTGCGTTGGTGTGGGTTGATGGTCAATTTGACAATCGTGGTTGTCAATTTAATGAGGGTGCTTCATACTGTCAATGGCTATTTTTTGAGTATGTCTTCCAATATGAGTTCGACCAAGACTGTTGCGGCTGTGAAAGCAGAGGGACGGCGTTACCGGGGTGTGTCCAACGAAGTGAGGACAGCCGAACGGCGCATGAAGCTGATTGACGCGGGCATCAAGATGTTTGGTTCAATCGGCTATCACGCCGCCACGGTGAAAGGCTTGTGCCAGGAGGCCGGGCTGACGGAACGGTATTTTTACGAAAGCTTTCCCAATGCCGAGGCGCTGTTCACCGCCTGTTATTTGCACATCACCGACACCTTGCGCGGCCGCTTGCAGCAGGTGTTGATGGGCATGGGTGACGAAGGCCTGGAAGAAGCGACCATGACTGGTTTGACCGTGTTTTTTACCCAGTTCAAGGAACAGCCCGAGGCAGCGCGCATTTTGCTGGTGGAGGTGTTGACGGTGAACCGACACCTGGAAGAATTGTCGCTGAAGACGCTCTATAGCTTTGTGGAAATGCTGGAAGCACTGGCCAAGCCGCTGATTGAACAACGTGCCAAGGGCGACCCCAATGCGCATTTGGACTCCACTTTGTTGGCCTCTGGCCTGGTGGGCTCGGTGTTGTACATGGCTGCGCGGTGGGCGCTGGACGGGTGTCGTCAGCCTGTTGAGCATGTGGTTGAAAATGCCATGCTGATTTTCCGGGGTGTGGGCTTCAGTCTGGTGGGTGGGGCGCAACGGGTTTAATTCCGGCGGTGTTACCTCGCCTTTTGCAGATGAAAGACATAGAGGCACTGCACGGTCACACCCCTTTGCGACGGTCCATTGGTGTTTCCCTCGCTGAGCCTCACGATCGCTGAGGTCGCCCCTCCAAACGGCGAGTCGGGATCGACCTCTGGGCCAGCCTGAAGGCTTAGCCCACCGCGCCTGTTTGGCACGCTCGGGCCAATGGCCCTGACTGTCGCTGCAGGGGAGGTGAACCGCGCAGGCCGCCAACCGACTCGGTGCCATGCCACCAAGCAATGTCGGTGTGCCCGGCGCCGAACAGTCAGCCCCCCGATCGGTTTGACCTGCACAGCATTCGAACACACGGACCGAGATGTTTGAGCGCCACCGGCGCGAGTTCTCGGGACGGTTCGATATGCAAGGGTCAACTTTTACATTTCGGGGGGCGTTCGGGCCAGGCTACCGGTGTTGCTGGGGGCAATAAAAGGCACGGGCTACCGGTGTTGCGGGGGCAATGGAAACCACGGGCTGTCGGCGTTGCTGGGGGCAACGTACAGGCATTGGAAGTACCAATAAAAAACCCCGGCATCAAACCGGGGTTTTCAACATCACCAGGCTCAGTCATTGAGCCCGATCAAGATCACTTTGCTGCAGGTGCTGCTGGCGCTGCACCATCGGCGGCTGGGGCTGCAGCGGGTGCGGCTGGCTCAGGGGCTTTGAAATTGGCACCGGCCTCGTTGGCCATGTACGCCACGGCGCGGCCCACTTCAATGTCGTCGAGGTCGGGGTTGCCGCCCTTGGCTGGCATGGCGCGAATGCCCTCAACAGCGTGCTTCCACAGCGTGTCAAAGCCTTGCGACAGGCGCGGACCCCACTGGCCCTTGTCGCCAAACTTTGGCGCACCGGCTGCACCAGCGCCGTGGCAAGCTGCGCAGGCGCCTGAGTACACTTCCTGGCCGGTTTTCAGCACTTTGGGTGCATTGGCATCCAGAAACTCAACGGAGCCCACCGGCTTCAAGCGCTCGGCAATGGCTTCTTCGGTCATCGCGTTGCTGCCTGCTGCAGGCTTGTTGCCCGAGCTTACATAATTGGCCAGCAGAATAATGATGAAAACGGGCACCACAAAGGAAGCCACAATGGCCACAATCAGCTGCTTGGGTGTTTTAAACGGCAGTTCGTGTTCGTTGGATTCGCTCATACCACATCCTGTTTAATTGTTAGCGCGAGGGGTAAACCGGTGTGCACTGCCAGCATCCATGCCCCTGGGGAATGTTCCACCAGCCCGGTAAACTGTACGCAGCGCCAAAACAACTGTAAATTGTATCTTGAAAAAACCCAAAGTCCCAAACGGAATTTGCGGGAAAAAAGTTGTAAATCAAGCACAAGGACCTGACATTCATGCCACCAACCCCAAGCCCCGCCCGTTATAACCCGTTCATGATGCTGCTGCACTGGGCCATGGCCTTGGGTTTGGCCACCGCCTTTGGCATGGGTTTGTACATGGTGGACATTCCCGGAATTACACCGTTCAAGTTGAAATTGTTCAATTGGCACAAGTGGTTGGGCGTGACGTTGTTTGCCGTGTTGCTGGTGCGTGTGGTGGTGCGGGCCGGTTCAAAACTGCCCAGTTATCCGGCCAGTTGGGCCGGGCGTTTGATGACTTTGGTCAAGACGGGGCATTGGGCGTTGTACGCCATGATGCTGGTCACGCCGGTGTTGGGTTACCTGTACAGCCTTGCGGCCGGTTACCCGGTGGTGTGGTTTGGTGTCATTGAACTTCCGGTGCTCATTCACAAGGACCCTGCGCTAAAAGAGGTGTTTGAGGAACTGCATGAACTTTCGGCCTGGGGGCTGGTCATTCTGGTGGCGGGCCATGTGCTCATGGCATTCAAGCATGAGTGGATGGACAAGACCCGCATCTTGGGCAAGATGATCCCCGGCCTGAAGGTCGACAAGCAGTGAGGCAGACAATGCAGTGGAAGGGTGCGCGTGGTGTGGCTGCGGTACTGACCGTGGCCGGTTTGTGGGTTTGTGGTGTGGCGCAGGCGGATTCGATTGACCCGGCGCAAAGCCTGGTTCGGGCCACCTTCAAACAGTTCAATGTTCCGGTGAGTGGCGACTTCAAGAAGTTTTCCGGGCAGGTGGATTTCAACGCTGCCAAACCCGAGGCCACCAAAGCGACCGTGACTGTTCAAACGGCCAGTTTTGATTTGGGCGACCCCATGTACAACAAAGAGGTGGCCAAGCCCGACTGGTTTGACTCCGCCAAATTTCCCGATGCCACCTTTTCGGTTACCAGCGTGAAGCCCGTGGGCAAGGCCTACCAGGCCACGGGTGACCTGACGATACGTGGCATTAAAAAGCCGCTCACGTTTCCGGTGAACATCCAAACACAAGGTGGAAAATCCGTATTCACCGGCCAAACCAAAATCAAGCGGCTGGATTTCAAGGTGGGTGCCTCGGGCGAATGGGCCGACACCAGTCTGGTGGCCGATGACGTGGTGATTGATTTCAAGTTCGTCACCACCGGGAAATAAAACAACAAGCCGGGCTCATGCAGTGAGCCCCGACAGATTCAGCTCAGGAGTAGGGACTATGACAAAAAGAAACCGGCCCTTGGCCGCTTTGATGGTCGGCTGTGTGTGTGTGGGTGCGGCCGGTGTGGCCCACGCGGCGGTGGACAAATACCTGGTGGACCCGGGCCACACGTACCCGGCGTTTGAGGCGGATCATTTGGGTGGCTTGTCGATTTGGCGCGGCAAAATCAACAAAACAAAAGGCACGGTCACGCTGGACCGGGCCAACAAAACCGGCACCGTCAACATCGAAATGGATGCCAGTACGATTGACTTTGGGCACAGCAAAATGAACGAAGAGGCCAAAGGCGTCGAGATGTTCGATGTGGAGGCTTACCCGACAATTGAGTACGTGGGCAAGGCCATGCGTTTTGAGGGTGACAAGCCGGTGGAGGTGTTGGGCGAGCTCACCTTGAAAGGCGTGACCAAACCCGTGAACCTCACCATCAAGCAGTTCAAGTGCATCAACCACCCCTTCAAGAAGGTGGAGGTGTGTGGTGCCGATGCGGAGGCCAACTTCAAGCGCACTGACTTCAACCTGGGCTACGCGGTGGACCGCGGTTTTTTGCCCGAGGTGAAGGTGCGCATCTCGATTGAGGCGGTCAAGCAGCCTTAGGCTGCTGCCACCGCGGCTTCAATTTCTGCAAAGGTGTTGGCCTTCACCGGGTCGAACACGGGTATGCCCATTTGACGGGCAATTTGTGTGGCTGAAAACAAACCGACCACCCGCAGGTTGCCCTGCCGGTTGTCCACCACCAGCGCATGTTGCCGATTGTGGGCTTTCAGTGTCGCAATGATGTGGCCCACCTCAGCGCGGGACACTGCACCAAACTCCAGAAACTCCAGATCGGGCAGTTTCACCATGACGTCGTTGACCGTGAGTTCAAGCACGCTGCGACCGCTGTTGGCGGCTTGCACAATGGCGCGCTCGCCAGCCAGGTCGTTGGCGGTGATCAGGCCCAGCAGGTTGCCTTGTGTGTTGCGCACAAACAGTAGCTTCACGCCACACACAATCATGGTGGTGCGGGCTTGCTCAAGGCTTTCGGCTGGGTCGATGCTCACCGGCTGAATGCGGCGAAGGTCGGTCATGGCGTCAAAGGCAGGTGAGTCGGCTGTCAGCTTGATCGGCCGGCTGGGGTCGCTGACGGTTATCACGTCGGTGGCGCCTGCGGTGATGTGTTCAAGCGGCTGATAGTGTTGTCGAATCATTGCCCTAACCCCCTTCTTGTGTTTGAAAGTCCAGTCTACGCCGCTGCCTTGAAGTTACAAGTGCGGGCAAACACGGAATACAGGAACAAAGGCCCCTCAATTGTGCGTGGCCTTGCTTCTGTGAGGGTTTTCAGGGGTGGATGGTTCTCAGCTTTACAAAGCTTTACTTGAGCGGGGTGCCCAGCGCATAGGGCAGCAGGTCCATCACCTCGGTGCTGATGCCCATGGACAGGTGCGGTGTCTGGATCTCGATGTGTTCCACATTGGGTGAGAATCGGTCGATGCAGGCCTGCCAGCTGACGATGCTGTCTTTTTTGCAGTACAGGGCCACGATGGGGCACACAATCGGCTGTTCAAAGCGTTTCAGGGTGCTGTTCTCGATGGACTCCACATCGGTGCCCTTGAGGTCGTAGAGACCGCGCACCGCTGTGTACTTGGGGCCACCCACCACAGGGCTGCCGATGGTCACTATGCGGCTCACGTTTTGCTGCACTTCACGTGCTGCTTCGCGGGCCAGGTAGCCACCCAGGCTCCAGCCCAACAGTTTGATGGGGCCTTGGGCTTCGTCGGACAGGCGTTTGATGTCATCAATCACTTGCGGCAGCAGTTTGCCCACTTCGCCATGGTTGAAGCCCGCGCTCCAGTGCACCGCGTTGTAGCCCAGCGATTCCATGTACCGCTTGATGAAGCTCATGGCGGCAGGGCCCGAGCCAAAGCCGGGCAACAGCAAAATGGTTTGCCCCTGCCCCACATTTTTGCGGGGCAAAAAGCGCCACTGAACCGCGAGTTTGGCCGCTTCCAGCGGTGCCCGGGCTTCGCCCAGCAGCAGGCTTAGTTTGGGTTTCCGGATGGTGTTTCCGTAACGTTTCTGGAATTCGGCTTTGTTCATGGCGCGGGTGGGGTTTTTGTATACACCCGTGAACATACGGCATGCCGGGCGCTTGGACAAAGAATAAACCTTCTAGCCCGGCTGCGTGAGCGCAAGCCCCTGGTTGGACAGCCGAACCCGCAAGGTCAGCTCTTTGGCCAGGTTGCGCAACAGGGGTGTGGCCAATTCAGGGCCCAGTTGGTGATAGGTCTGCAGGGGCAGGTGCAACACGGTGCAGGCGGTGTCGGCCACCAAGGTGGCCGAGCGGGGGCGTTGGTCCAGCAAGGCCATTTCGCCAATCAGGCTGCCGGGGCAAAACCGCATCAAGCGTTCGGAGTGGGTGCCACTTTGGTGCCAGGCGCTCATTTGGCCTGCAGCCAGCACATACAGGCCTGTTGCGGCATCGCCCTCGCGGAACAGGGCTTCGCCAGCGCCCAGTTGCTGGGGCAGCCAAGCATCCATCAGTTGTGTTTGCAGGTGTGGGGGCAGGCCATCGCACACATGGCTGTTCAACAAGGCTTGGTCGGAAGGCGGATTGGCAAGCCCGGGCGCAGCGCCAAGCAGGTGGTTTTCCAGCCAGTAAAATGCATCATCGAGGTGGCTGGTGGTGTGCAGGCCACAACCCTGGCACAGTTGCAGCAGCGCATGGTGTGTTTCGGTTGGCACGTGCTGGGCTGCTGGCAACACGGCCACACTGTGCCCCTTCAAGTGGGGAAGGTTGCTGCCCAAGGCGCGCACCAGGGCTTGCACGGCCGTGTCGTCCACATACCGCACCCGCGAAAAATCGGCCACCCAATGGGCGCAGGGCTTGAGCTCGTCCTGCAGCCGAATGGCCAGCGATGCGGCATTCCCAAAAAACAGGCTGCCGTCCAGCGTGACCCTGCACACCTGGAGAAATGCGCGGTCCAAGGTTTGGCGATCGCCCCGGGGGCGCAATGTGCGGGATCTGCCTTGGGGGCGGTGCTCAAGCGCCAGCAGCCCACCCACCGATTGCTGACGCAAAAAGTACGCCGCCACAAACAACACGCCCACCAAGGTGCCAACCAGCAGGTTGCTGAGCGCAGTGGCCCCCACCATGCCGATGAGCACCCACACGGTAAACCGGGCATTGCTGTCCATGCGGCGGTGTTGGCTTGGGCGAAAGAACTGGCCCACCCACTGCAAGGTTTTTCCCTGAATCAGAAAAAGCGAGCTGATGGCGACCACCGTGGCCAGAATGTGCAGTGGCAACTGGTCCATGACCGGCCACAGCAGGGCGCTCAAGACCAGCAACACGGCACAATAGGCGGCCTCGCTGCGGCGGGTTTTGCCACCCACCGCCAGCCCGTTGTTGCTGCGGGACACATAGTTGGAACTGGGCAGCGCCAGCAGCAGGCCATTGACCACCGTCGCCAGTGCAAGGGTGTTCAGCTCGCGCGCGGTGTCGTGGCGGGTGTTCAAGGTTTGGTCCACGGTGAGCAGGGACTGCATGCTTTCCAGCACCACCAGCAGGGCAATCACGCTGGCACCGATGACCAGTTGAAGGCCCAGGCCCGGGTGTTGCCACAATGCGGCCAGTGCGTTGTTGGCCGAAGTAACCCAGTTCACGGTGTGCGGCCAGTGGGCTGTGGTCAAGCCCAGCAAGGGGCTGGTGATGGGCAGCAGGTGCTGGCAGGCTTGCTGAACCGCCAAGCCAGCAAGTAGTGCAATCACGATGCCCCAGGGGTTGGGCCGAACCACCCGGAAATACACCACCAGTGCTGTGGTGAGCGCGGAGATGGCGGCCACCAGCCACGAGGCCTCTGACAGGTGGTTGGCTGCGTGGGGCACACCCACAAACACGGCAAAACCCACCATGGCCGGCAATAATTTGTAAGCTGAAAACAGGCCCAGGGTGGTGTTCATGCCGATGAGCACGGGTGCAGGCAAGCACTGCATAAGCCGTCCCACGCCTTGCCGTTGGGCCAAAAAAACCAGCATCCCAGCCAGCACGACTTCAAGCGCGGTCAGGCCCACCAGCGCTTCCAGGCTCAGGGTTTGAGCCTGGGATTGAAACCCAATGATGGAACCCGCCACGATGAGGGCGGTGGAGGAGCGGGGGCCGCCAAACTGAACGGGCGCCTTGCCCAGCAGAGCACCCAGCGCGCTGCCCACCAGTGCACTGACAAGGCCAGCGTACAGACCAATGGCCAAGCCGTCTTGCCCCAGGGGGGCAAAAGCCAGCATGCCGTAAACCAGGGCTTGTGCAAAACCCGCCAGTGCAACCAGGGCACCGGCCTTGATGTCAGCGTTCAAGCAATCCTCTCGCAGAGTCGATGTTGGGCGGGCCCGTTGGACGAACTGCAACTCAACACCGAGTCTACGCGAAAGGTTTACTTCGAGGTGGGCATGGCAAATTCAGCGCCTTTCTGGGTGCTGTCTGGCCAGCGTTGCATGATGGACTTCTGGCGGGTGTAGAAGCGCACGCCTTCTTCGCCGTAGGCGTGCATGTCGCCAAACAGGCTGGACTTCCAGCCACCAAAGCCGTGCCAGGCCATGGGCACCGGAATGGGCACGTTGATGCCCACCATGCCCACCTGCACCTGGCGCCCAAACTCGCGCGCGGTGTTGCCGTCGCGGGTGTAACAGGCCACGCCATTGCCGTACTGGTGGCTGTTGATCAGTGCCAGCCCTTCGGCAAAGTCTTTCACGCGGATACAAGCCAACACCGGTCCAAAAATTTCTTCCTTGTAAATGCGCATGTGCGGCTTCACATGGTCAAACAGCGTGCCGCCTGTGTAAAAGCCTTTCTCGAAACCGGCTGGCTTGTGGCCACGGCCATCGACCACCAGGGTGGCGCCTTCGTCCACGCCAATCTGGATGTAATTCTCAATGCGCGCCAGTGCCTCGGCCGTCACGATGGGGCCCATCTCGGCCTTCAGGTCCATGCCATCGGTGATGCGCAGGGTGCGCACGCGCTCGGCCAGTTTGGGCATGATGCGGTCGGCCACATCGCCCACCAGCACGGCCACGGAAATCGCCATGCAACGTTCGCCCGCGCTCCCATAGGCTGCGCCCACCAGCGCGTCCACCACCTGGTCCAGGTCGGCGTCGGGCATGGCCAGCAGGTGGTTTTTGGCGCCACCCAGGGCCTGAACCCGCTTGCCGTTGCGGGCACCGGTTTCGTAAATGTATTGGGCAATCGGCGTGGAGCCCACAAAGCTCAGGGCCGACACATCGGGGTGGTTCAGCAGGGTGTCCACGGCCGACTTGTCGCCATGCACCACGTTGAACACGCCGTCGGGCAGGCCAGCTTCTTTCAGCAAGCCCGCCATGAAGTTGGCGGCTGACGGGTCGCGCTCGCTGGGCTTGAGGATGAAGGTGTTGCCGCAGGCAATGGCGACCGGGAACATCCAGCAGGGCACCATGCACGGGAAGTTGAACGGCGTGATGCCGGCCACCACACCCACGGGCTGGCGTGTGGTCCAGTTGTCGATGTTGGTGGACACCTGCTCGGTGTAGTCGCCCTTCAGCAGCTGTGGAATGCCGCAGGCAAATTCAACAATCTCAATGCCCCGGGTGACTTCACCCTGGGCATCCGTAAACACTTTGCCATGCTCGGCGGTGATGATGGCGGCCAGCTCATCCCGATGCTGGTTCATCAGCGCCAAAAAACGGTTCAGGATGCGCGCACGCTGCAGCGGGGGTTTGTTGGCCCAAGCGGGCAGGGCGGCTTTGGCAGCGGCCACCGCTTCGTTGACGGTGGCTGGCTCGGCCAGGGCCACCTGTTTTTGAACCACGCCATGCGATGGGTTGTAGACCGGCGCTGTGCGGCTGCCCGCAGGCAACACCGATTGACCGTTGATGACATGGGGAAGCGGGTTTTCACGTGCTGCGGCGTTCATGGCGGTGGGTTCTTTTGGTGAAACAGGAAGCTGACATTCTTGCCCGTGGGCACAACAGCGGCCATCGGGACTAACACCATACGGGCAAACCCGGGGATATTTGGCCAATTTGCACTTCATGACAGCGCATCCACTTTGTGATTTTTGAAGTAATACCCAATACCGGTAAAAAAGCAGCAGCCGGACAGCCGCTTGCGGCTGGCAACAATATTGAGGAGACAGTTGTGATCAATGTGCGTCAAAGCCGGCTAGGCTTGTTGACCGTCAGCGCCCTGGTGTTGGGCTTGGCGGGTTGTTTGGGTGGCAACGGGAGTGGCGGCGTTGCCGGCACAGACGGGCGGACCACGCCCAGCGAAGTGGACTACAAATACAATGCCACCATCACCCGCACCACCTACGGCGTTCCACACATTGAGGCCAAGGACTACGGCAGTCTGGGCTATGGCGAAGGGTATGCCTTTGCTGAAGACAACCTCTGCGTGTTCCTCGAGGACTTGTTGACCATTCGTGGAGAGCGGGCCAAATACTTTGGCCCCACCGGCACCTACACGATTGAACCCAATGGCTCGACCGCCAACAACGTGGACAGCGACTTCTTCTGGAAGAGCCTGTTTGCGTACAAAGAGAAGGGCACCGATGGCACGGAGCGCAATGCCTGGCAGCGTACCCGAGACAAGACCGTGCCCGATTTCCAAAATGTGGTGACGGGCTATGTGGCCGGTGTGAACCGCTACATCGCCGAGCTGAAAGCCGGCAAGCACCAATACACCAAGGCCGACGGCAGCAAGGTGAGCGCCCACGCCAGTTGCGCCACAGCTGACTGGCTGCAGCCCATTGCCACCGATGACATGTACCGGCGCTTTGTGCGCCTGGCGGTGCTGGCCAGCAGCTCTGTGTTTGTGACCGAAATTGGCAGCGCCCAGCCACCCAGTGGCGGTGCCCCTGCAGCCCCTGGCTTGCCGATGGCCAAAGCGGGCACGCCGTCCACCAAGCAGCAAATTGCACTGTTGAAAAACTCGCCCAACCCCTTGGTCGCGATGCAGGACCGTGACAAGTTCGGCAGCAATATGTATGCCTTTGGCAAGGACGGGACGCAAAACGGCCAGTCGATTGTGTACGGCAACCCGCATTTCCCGTGGCGCGGCACCGAGCGTTTGTACCCCAGCCACAATACGCTGACCATCAACGGCCAGAAGAAAATGGACATCATGGGCGTGGGCCTGTATGGCGTGCCAGCGGTGCTCATCGGCTTTAATGACAAGCTGGCCTGGAGCCACACCGTGTCCACGGCGTATCGCTTCACCTTCTACCAATTGCAGGTCAACCCGCAAAAGCCCACGCAATACATGTACGACGGCGAATACCGCGACATGATTGCGTTGCCCACTGAAATTGAAGTCAAGCAAACCGATGGCACGCTCACCAAAATGCAGCGCACCATGTACCGCTCGCATTTTGGCCCCATGCTGGTGCTCAAAGCCAGTGGTGTGCCGGTGTTGGGTTGGAACCAGTTACAGGCCTTCACACTGCGGGATGCCAACCTTGAAAACGACCGGCTGATCAACCAGTTTGCCAAATGGAACATGGCCAACTCGCTGGACGAGTTCATTGAGTTGCACAAAAGCGAGCTGGGTGTGCCTTGGGTGAACACCGTGGCCAGTGGCCCCGGCCAGCCGGCTTACTATGGCGACGTCACCGTGGTTCCCAATGTGACCGATGCCAAAACAGCGTCGTGCAAGAGCGAGCCTTTCCACACGGTGGTTAACCAGTTGTCGCCTGGCTTGCCAGTGCTGGATGGTTCGAAGTCCAGTTGCGAGTGGGACACCGATTCGGATGCGCCAGCCCCCGGCATTTTTGGCGCGGGCAACCTGCCCACCCTGAAGCGCGATGACTACGTGACCAACTGCAACGACAGCTATTGGTTGACCAACCCGGCCGAGCCAGTCACGGGCTACAACCGCATCATCGGTGATGAAAACACCGAGCGCACGCTGCGAACCCGCCTGTGTATTTTGCAGGCCGAGCGCCGCTTGGCTGGTGCAGACGGCCGCCCAGGCAACAAGATGACGCAAGACCTGTTGAAGGACATCGCCCTGTCGAGCGAAATCTACTCGGCCACGCTGGCCAAACAGGCTGTGACCGACCAACTGTGCCAGTTGCCCGGCTTGCCCACCACCAGCGGCCCACCCGTGCAAACAGCCGCAGCCTGTGCTGCGCTGAAGGCGTGGGATGGCAAGTCCAACCTGGACAGCAAGGGTGCCCACTTGTGGCGTGAATTCTGGACCCGCGCCATTGCCAACCCCGGCGGTTTGCCCGTGGGCTTGCCAGGGTTGTATCCACCCCCCTTGTTCCCCAACCCGTTGCCAGCCTCGCTGCCCACCAACTTGTGGGCCACAGGCTTCAACCCGGCCGACCCTGTGCGCACGCCCAACACGTTGAACCTGCTCAACCCGTTTACGGCGGCTGCGCTGGGCGATGCGATTGCCGCCGTGCAGGCCTCGGGCTTTGCGTTTGATGCACCCATGGGCATGGTGCAGCAGTCGGGCGTTCACAAAAACACGCGCATTCCGATTTTTGGTGGGACCAGCCCGGAAGGTGCCTTCACTGTGGTGAGTGTGGACAGTCGTTTGAGCAAAGCGGGTTACAACGTGGTGTATGGCAACAGCTACATTCAGGCCGTGACCTGGCGGGATGATGGCACGCCCAAGGCCGATGCCATGTTGACTTACTCGGTGTCCACCGACCCGGCCAACCCGCATTACGACGATTACACCAAAGCCTATTCACAAAAGCAGTGGCTGACCTTGCCGTACACACCGGCCGAGATCAAGGCCCAGCAAATTGCCGAGCCCTTGGTGCTTCAAGAGCCCAAATAAGCCAACGCGTTGTGTGTGTCTCTAAAAGCCCTCCCTTTGGAGGGCTTTTTTACAAGGCCATGTCTGCTTTGGCTGCGGCATACCGCTCGTCCAGTTCCTTGCGCAATTGCTTGCGCAGCAGGGCGGCGGCATGGCGTTTTTTTTCTTCTTGGGTGCCAGGCACAAACTGCGGTACTGGTGAGGGTTTGCCGTCCTCATTCATGGCCACCATGGTGAAAAAACAACTGTTGGTGTGGGTGGCAATGCCATGGTGGAAGTCTTCGGCCACCACCTTGATGCCCACCTCCAATGAGGTGTTGCCGGTGTAATTCACGCTGGCCAAAAAGGTGACCAGCTCGCCCACGCGAATGGGCTGCAAAAACTGCACCCGGTCTACCGAGAGCGTGACCACATACATGCCCGCATACCGGCTGGCGCACGCATAAGCCACCTGGTCCAGCAGTTTTAAAATATGCCCGCCGTGCACCTTGCCGCTGAAGTTGGCCATGTCGGGGGTCATGAGCACAGTCATGCTCAATTGGTGATTGGGAAAGGGCATGGGCGTGGCGCGATGATTGTTGTCGAAGTTCAAGAGTGTACCCAAGGCTCACCCCGGCGCAAGCCCACTACAATGCAGGGGTTTGATCTGATGAGGATGCGGCATGTTGGCCGAACTGACGAAATACGCCATCTGGTGCACAAGTCCACTCGGAATGTGGGTGCTATTGACCCTGTTGGCTTTCACGCTGTGTGTTCGGCGGCCCAAAACACGCGCCTTTCTTTGCGTGTTGGCCCAGCTTCAGTTGTTGGCTTTTTCAACACCGTGGGTGGCCGATCGCCTGTTTCAACAACTGGAGCAAGAGGCTGCCCAATTGCAAGCTGCCAAACCGTTGAAAGGGCCTGTCATGGCCATTGTGGTGTTGGGTGGTGGTGTGGATGGCCGTTACGCCGGTGTGCGTGAGCAGGGCGACCTCACCGACAGTGGCGACCGCATGCTGGAAGGCGCCCGCTTGTATCGCCGTGGTGTGTCTGCCCGGGTGGTGGCCAGTGGCGGCAAGTTTGGAAACGACCCCAACAAGGGCACCGAAGCCGCTGCCATGCAATCGATTTTGCAGGACCTTGGTGTGCCACCGCACAATGTGTTGATGGACGAACAATCCCGCACCACACTGGAGAATGCCCGCTACACCCGCGAGTTGTTGGGCCCTGGCCAACACAGCATTGCTTTGGTGACCTCTGCTTACCACCTGCCCCGTGCAGTCCGCCTGTTTGAACAGGCGGGTTTTGATGTGTACCCTGTGCTGTGCGACGTGCGGGTGTTGCCCGAGCACAAACAGCTCTGGGAAGAATTGCCCCGCCATGAATCGCTTCAGCGCAGCACCCTGGCCATCAAGGAATGGCTGGGTGGTCTGCAACTTCGGGTGTCAGACTGGTATTTGAAATTTTAATGGAACACCGATGAGAACCCACCAACGCTCACCCTGGCTGGCCTTGGTCGGCCTGGCTTGCTGGCTAGGCTTTTGTAGCCCGGCTTTCGCTGGCGACACGCTGAATGCCGTGAAGGCCCGCGGCGTGGTTCGCTGTGGGGTGAGCAGTGGGGTTGCCGGGTTTTCGGCCATCGGTTCGGATGGGCAGTGGCTTGGGCTGGACGTGAGCGTGTGTCGCGCCATTGCCGCTGCTGTGCTGGGCGATGCCCGCAAAGTGGTGTTTACCCCGCTCAGTTCGCAGCAGCGTTTTGCGGCTTTGCAGGCGGGGCAAATTGATGTGTTGTCACGCAACACCACCTGGACACTAAGCCGCGATGCGGGGCTGGGTATTGAATTCACCGGCATCAGTTACTTCGACGGGCAAGGCATACTGGTGCACAAGCGCTTCAAGGTGAAGCATGCCCACGAATTGAACGGCGCAGAAATTTGCGTGCAGTCGGGCACCACCAATGAAAAGAACCTGGCCACCTACCTGGCCACGCAGCGCATCCGCGCCAAAATCATTGTGTACGACCAATTTGAGCCTGCGTACAAGGCGTTTTTTTCAGGCCGTTGCCAGGCGTTTTCAACCGATGTATCCGCCTTGGTCAGCTTGAAGAGCAGCAAAAGCGCCCACCCGGATGACTTTGAAGTGCTGCCCGAGGTGTTTTCCAAAGAGCCCTTGGGCCCTGCTGTGCGCAGTGGTGATGCGGAGTGGTTTGCGATTGTGAAGTGGGTGCTGTATGCCATGCTGGAAGCCGAAGAGCTGGGTGTTGGGCAATCCAACCTGACGCAAGCGGCCCGCAGTGACAACCCCGCCGTGCTGCGGCTGCTGGGCCAGGCTGAGGACATTGGCAAACCCCTGGGCCTGCCGCGCGACTGGGTGGCCACCGTACTGGCCCAAGTGGGCAATTACGGCGAGGTGTACGAGCGCACCTTGGGGCGGCAGTCGCCCCTACAGCTGCCCCGGGGATTGAATGCACTGTGGACCAAGGGTGGGCTGATGTATGCGCCCCCGTTGCGTTAAGGGGCTCACGCCGTGAGCCTGAGTTTTTTATCAGACCCTGCAGGCTTTTCACTCAGTGAAGGCTGGTTGGCGCTGGGGTACACCGCACCGTATTGGCAGGTGTTTCTCAATGGTTTGCTCAACACCTTGAAGGTGGCACTGCCCGCCCTGTGCCTGGCGGTGGTACTCGGTTTCTCATTGGGTTTTGGTTTGCTCTCGCCCAACCCGGTGTGGCGGCGCACCGCACGGGTGTATGTGGGTGGGGTGCGCAACGTGCCCTTGCTGTTGCAGGTGTTGGCCCTGTACTTTGGGGCCAGCCTTTGGCTGCCGGTGGCCAGCGAAGCGTGGGCATTGCCGGGCGGTGTGCTGTTGAGCAAAAGTGGACTGGCGCTGCCTGCAATGGTGAGCACTGCGCAGGGTTGGCACGTGGACTGGCCACACATTGGCCGCTTTGCGGTGGAGGGCGGCTGGGTGCTCAGCCCCGAATACCTGGCACTGTTGCTGGCCTTGGGTTTGTACACCGCCGCCTTTGTGGCCGAGCTGGTGAAGGGAGGTGTGTTGTCGGTGCGGCCTGGCATGGCCCAGGCGGCACTGGCGCTGGGCCTTACCCCGGCGCAGGCGCGGCGCTGGGTGGTTCGCCCCTTGGCGTTGCGCGCCATGCTGCCCCCCTTGGCCAACCAGGTGCTCAACCTGCTGAAAAACGCGTCGCTGGGTGTGGCCATTGGTTATCCGGAACTGGTGTCGGTCGCCAACACATCCATGAACCAAAGCGGCAAAGCCACCGAATGCATGCTGCTGGTGCTGTTGATGTATGCATTGCTGAGCGCTGTGGCCGCCGTGTGCATGGCCGCCTTGAACAGCCGCGCCATGCGGGGCAGTGCATGATGCAACACAGGCTGAACAAAGCATTGACCGTATTGTGGCTGGCCTTGTTGGGCTGGCTGGCCTACAGCCTGCTGCGTTGGGGCCTGTGGCATGCGGTGTGGTCGCCCAACTTGGCGGCTTGCACGGCGCTGCAAGGGCAGGGCGCTTGTTGGGGCGTGATTGCTGAAAAAGGCCGTGTGATGCTGTTGGGGCGTTACCCGCTTGCGCAGCAATGGCGGGCCATCGCGGTTGTTGTGCTTTGGACCGGCTGGGTGTTTGCCGCATTGCTGGGTTGGCTTCATGGCCGGTGGCTGTGGTGCAGTGGTGCTGCGCTGCCCGCTGCGTTGCTGTGGTTCATGCATGGGGGCGCTGGTTTGCCCGTGGTGAGCAGCACCCTGTGGGGTGGTTTGCCGCTTACTTTGCTGATTAGTGGTGTGGGGTTCGCTGGTGCGTTTCCACTGGCGGTGGGGTTGGCGCTGGGGCGCCGGTCACGGTTGCGGCCCATTCGCTGGGCCTGCACAGTGTACATTGAGGTGCTGCGGGCCTTGCCTTTGGTCAGCGTGCTGTTTTTGGCAGCCTTTGTGTTGCCCAAATACATGTCAGGCTCATGGCTTGAGCCCGACTTGTTTGCTCGGGTTACCTTCACCATTGCGCTTTTCAGCGCGGCATACCTTGCCGAGGTGGTGCGGGGTGGCTTGCAGGCGGTGCCCAGGCACCAAGCGGAGTCGGCCCGGGCTTTGGGCTTGACCGCCTGGCAAGTGCAGCACTGGGTGGTGTTGCCACAGGCGCTGCATGTGGCCATGCCCGGCGTGGTCAACAGCTTTGTCACGCTGTTCAAGGAATGTTCGCTGGTGTCGATCGTGGCCCTGTTTGAGTTGACGGGTGCTTTGGGCTTGGCGCTGTCGGGCGACCTTCACTGGCGGGCCTTTTATCTGGAAGGGTATGTGTTCATTGCGTTGATCTACTGGGTCTATTGCTTTGGTTTGTCCAAAGCGGTTGAATACAGACAGGCAGTGTTCGGGGCTTTTGCGTCGGTTGGCCGTTAGAGCAGAATTTCTAGACCCTGAAGCCCTGTTTGTGTACAGTTGTACACCAATAGAACAACACCACCGTTCAGGGAGTGAGCACAGCATGAACACCGACAAGCCCGAGCACAGCACCGACCATGGCACCGCCGAGCGTGGCCGTGGCGACCCCACCACCGCTGAAACACTGGAAGGCACGCTAATGCTGGTGGGCGACACCATTGCACAGGCCACTAGCCGCGTGCATGAGTTTCACCGGGCCATTTCGGACATTCCCTTCAAAGCGGTGGGCACGGCCACGGTGTCGGCCAGCAAGCCGGTTGAAATGGTGCACAACGAAATCACCGACTTGGTGTACGGCGCTGTGCGCGAAACGGGCAAGGGCCTGTTTTCCGGTGCGGCCTGGGTGGTTCGCCAAGCCAACCAAAGCCTGTCGTCCCCGCAAATCATTGACGAAGCCTTGGGCGGCGAGCTGATGGAGCAGGTGTCCCGCGTGCCGGTGCCCGGCGTTCCCGGCGACACTGCGGCCAAGCGCGTGTCTGCCATTTCCAGCGCCATCAATGGCGTGTTTGGTGACCACTTGGCCGCCACCCGCAACCCCATGGAAGTGAAAATGGGCCTGTACGCCCATGGCCAATTGGTGGGCACCACCCAAGAAGAATTGATGCAACAGTTCCCCCAAGCCACGCGCCACCTGGTGGTGTTTGTGCACGGCCTGTGCTGCAACGAGGACAGCTGGAACCTGTATGTGGACTCCGCCCGGCCTGAAACCCGCCCTTATGCGGTGCGGTTGGAAGAAGACTTTGCCCTGACAGCGCTCCACCTGCGTTACAACACCGGCCGCACCATTGAGGCCAATGCCCGGCAGTTCAAGCGCTTGCTGAACAAGCTGGTGCGCAACTGGCCGGTGGCTGTTGAGGGTGTGACCCTGGTGGGCCACAGCATGGGCGGTTTGGTGAGCCGCGCGTTGGTCGAAATGATCGACCATGATGACCTGATTTTGCGCCGGGCCATTCGCGATGTGGTGTGCCTGGGGTCACCCCACGACGGGGCCCCCTTGGCCCGTTTGGCCGCAGCAGGCGAACAGTTGTTCAATCGCTTTGAGTTGTCCAAGCCACTGGGCCGTGTGCTGGGTGTTCGGTCACGGGGCATTCGGGATTTGAAGGACGGCCTTGGCCCCCTCAAAACCCACGACGGCCACGATGTGATGTTTCACCTCATTGGTTCATCCATTGGTGACAGCACCGGCAGTTGGCTGCCCAACACGGTGGGCGACGGCTTGGTCACGGTGAAGTCGGCCTTGGCCGATGACACTGGCCGTGCGCAGCGCCTGGCGTTTTCGCACAAGCACCACATGAACCTGCTGAACGACCCCGAGGTTTACCTGGAACTGCAAATGGTGATGCGCCAGCATTTGCGCCAGCGCGTGGAATAAGCCGGCTGTTTGGTTACCAGAACATGGGTGACAGGCGGTGCTCGGCCAAGAACACCGCTTGCGTGGTTTGCAGGTAATTGGCCAGCAGCTCGGCGTAGTGGCGCTTGGCGGCGGCACTCTCCATGCGGCTTTCTATCAGGTTCATGCCGTAGTATTTCAGCGCCATGTTGGCCCGCATGCAATCAGAGGTCCAGCACGGCAGGTGTTGCAAAATCTGGCCCACAGCATCTTGAAATGCAGTTGAAAAATTCAGGAAATCCGACTCGGTCATGCCGTCCAGCATTTGCAGGGCGTTGTGCACAACCTGGTGGCGGCACTCCGCATTCAGGCGCAGGCTGCGTGCTTGAAAGGTGCGCAGGAAATCCAGCAGCAGTGTGTCAGTCAACTGTTGTGCCGGTACACCATACAACAGGTTGACGCGGGTTAAATCAATGTGCAACTGGATGGCAAACTGGCCCGACACATTGCGGGCGCTCAGTGCCCAACACGCACCCAAGGTTTCAAAAAACACTTCACGCTCGTAGCTTTGAACCTTGGCCACAGGGCGGTACAGGGTTTGGTGGGGTGCGCGAATGCTCATTGTAAAACCAGCCTTGTGCAAGATGGGACAACCCATTCTTGCAAAAGCCGGGGTGCGCAACCATCACGTAAGTGTGGGTCCACCGCTTGCGGGACGCTCCAAAAGAGGGGGCGGGCTAACCCAGCCCCCGGGCATTCGCCTGCCCTGGTTTCAGCCTTTTTTTGCTGTCCCGATGTCCAGGTTCAGCGGCACAGTCTTGGGGTCTTCCGGCTCAATCGGCTTGGGCGTGCCGGGCTTTACCCGATCTGCGCCAAGCCCTGCCGCCGTTAACCCTTCCAAGGCCTTGTCCTGCCGTGTTTTGGCCAGCGCAGCCAATTGCGCGTCGGTGACCACCTCGCTGTCTTGCAGCTTTTGGGCAATCACGGCGTAAAAGTCTTTGCCCTTCAGGGCAGTCACTTCTTGCGCGCTCAGCTTACGGGTGTCTTTGAACAGATTGGTGACGGCGCTCAGTGCCTGCCCGGCCACACCTTGCTCCAACTTGCCAGGGTTGGCTTCGCGGTAGCCCGCTTTCAGCGAGGCCAATTCGCCACCGCCCAACCGTTTTGCAAACAGGGCTTCCAGTGCTTTTTGCACGGTGGGTGACTGCAATGCGAGTGGCCCCGGGTCTTCATCGGCTTGCAGTTTGTCGCCAGCTTGCAGGGCCACGGCGCGGCGCAACTGGCGGGCTTGCAGCGCGGTTTTGTCGCTGTTGGCCCAAGTGCCATTCACAGTGAGTGTGAGGTTGGGCCGCTTTTGCAGGGCTGTACCGAGCTTTTTCAGGCTCTCGCGTTGGGGGGGGGACAAGGTGGCCACACCCGGGTCGAATGCGATGTTGCCCAACGCTTCTTCGCCACCGCCAAACAGCGAGCCCAGCGCGCGGAACGGGGCTGTCACAATTTTGGTGAGCACGTTGGTGAAGGCCTTCCACACAATGGCGCCGTAGCTGAACTGCGGGTCGTTCAGGCTGCCGGTTACTGGTATGCCCAGGTCGATTCGGCCATCGCTGTCTTCCAGAATGGCAATGGCCAGGTCCAGCGGCAGGTCAACTGCCTGTGGGCTTTGCACCCGTTCACCCAGTTTTAGCTTGTCAATCAGCACCTGGTTGGTGCTGTTCAACTGTTGCTTGTCGATGCTGTATTCCAGGTTGAGCGACAGTTTGCCCGACTCAATTTTCCGGTTGGCAAAGGTGGCGGAATAAGGCGTGAGGGTGGTCATTTCCACATTCTGGAAATTCACCTTCAGGTCGAGGTAATTGGTGGGGTCGAACAGGTCGAGTTGCCCGTTGGCCTGCGCCAGACCGTAGTCGTCCACATCGCCTTTCAGGGCCACTTCACCGCGGGTGCCCGGCAGGTTGCTCAAGCCTGTCAAGCTGCCATTCAACCCATGAATACGGGTGCCAAAGGGAATGAACAAGGACTCGTCGGCAAAGTCCAGCTCGCTGTCGACAATGTTGAAGCGGTCGATGCTAACCCCGTAGGCTGGTGGGCCTGCTGGTTTGTCATTGGTTGGCTTGGCAGGCTCAACCGGTGAGCCTGGTTGTGTCACCAAAATCCGGCTGATGTTGGTGCTTTTGTCTTTGGCAATCAACACCGCGCTGTCCAGCCCTTTGAGGTTGAGCCGGCCAATGCGGGCGGCTTGTGTGCTGGCGGTGAAGGCGGGGGTGGAGAGGCTTTTCCAGGCCAAAAATGATTTCTTGGTGCCTGCCTCATTCAAGCGCAAATCGTTAATGGCCAGGTTGCCTGCGTATTCCGTGGTTTTGCTGTTGAAGGTGAGCTTGCCGGTGGTGGACAGCGCGCCGCTGGCCATGTCCAGCTTGGCCTGCTGGGCAATAAAAGGTTGTGCCAATTTCAGGGCGACATTGTTGATGGCCAGTTGAATGCTGGCGCTGGGGGCTGTGGCCACCACCGTGCCCTTGGCTTCGATTTGACCGCCCGAGTCCAGGCTCAGGCTGGCCTGCAGAGGCAGGGGTTTGTCCAGGTCTTGGCTTAAGCCTTGGGTGGCCACGGTGATGTTGGACGCGCCCACCGCAAAGCCGGCGGGCAGGCTGTCATCGGTAAATTTCACGCTGGATTGGTCGAGCTTCACGCCCGCCACGGCCCAGGTCCAGGGCTTGGCGGGGGTGGTGTCCTTGGTAGAGCTTTCGGCTGGTTTTTCATTGGCCTTCGGTGCATTTTGTGCAGGCACCCAAGCATTCACCCAGTCCAGCAGGTTCAACTGGCCTGCCTTGTCGCGGTTCAAGGCCGTGTTCAAGCCGCTGAGCGCCACGTCGCCCACCTGGGCGTGCTGGTCATTCAGCTTCACATCAATGCCGCCCACAGCCACTTTGCTCAAGGCCAAAGCAGGTTTGCCATTGGCGTAGTTGGCTTGCAGTTGGTTGAGTTCAATGCCGGCCACTTTGGCGGTGTTGTCGGGCAGGTGGAATTCAACGCCGGTGACGGCCAGTTTGCCCAAGGCCACCGTGCTTGCTGCCTTGCCCGCCTTGGCAGCCACGGCCAGATTGTCGGCGGTGAGTTCGGTGTTGGTGATGTGCACCACCGGCTTGCCGTCGGCCAACTGCACATCAAACTGGGTGCTGGTGTTCACAGTGCCCGTGGGTGGGGCGGTGGGCAGCAGGGGTTTCAGCAGCGGCTCCAGCTTGGCCAGGTTGATGTTCTTCACCGTCAAGGTACCGGTGAATGCAGGCACGGCCAGCTTGATTTGTGACTTCAATTGCACCTGCGCGTCAAACGAGGTGTTGGCGTCCAGCTCAAAATCGCCAGACTGGCTGTTGGCCAGGGTCGAGAGGTTGTGCAGCTCCAGCGCCAGGGGCTCCAGCCGGGTTTTGAAGCCATTGGGCGTGCGGCGGTCTTCCACCGTGATGGCGGCCTTGTCGATGTTCAAGTGGCCCAGTTTGAACTTGGGCGGGGGTTGGTCGGGCTCGGGTTCTTTTGATTTGAAGGCGTTGATGAGGTCAGTCCAGTTCAGTTCGCCGTTGGGCAGCAGGGCCGCATTCAGGTGCAGGCCTTGCAGGTCCACGGTGTCCAGCGCAATGGTGCCGGTCAGCAGGTCGGTGCCCGACACATCCACAAACAGGCTGTCGAAAGACACCAATTCCTCACCATCGGGCTTGGACAGCTTGAGCGCGGGCAAGCGAACAGACAACTTGAGCGGGTTGATCTCAGGTTTGCCCAGCACCAGGGTGTGGCCCGATTTGTTCTGGATGAACTTGGGCGCCTGCCATTGGATAAGGCTGGGCAAGGCCAGCCAGGCAAAGGCCAGCAACAGAGTAAACACGCCGAGTGCAATCAGCAGGGCTTTGGCCCATGTGGGCCGGGTGGGGGGAAGTACCTTGGTTTCAGTGGCTGGGCTGGACATGATAGGACGATCGATTTGTTGGGGTAATTTATGGCAAGACCCGTTACCCGCAAGTATCCCCGATCCCATGGCTGGTGTACACTACGGGCTGCTTGCGCGGCCGTAGCTCAGTGGATAGAGTACTGGCCTCCGAAGCCAGGGGTCGTGGGTTCGATCCCCGCCGGCCGCGCCAACTGTTTTGAGCTTGAAAGCCCCGCTGGTCGGGGCTTTTTTGTTTTTGCGCTCTAGATTCCCCAACCCATCAAGTATCTGCTGTGACACCTCTGTGACAAATTCTGTGACAAATTTTTGTCACAGGCCCTTGCTTGAGTATTGGTTAACAGCTGGGCCGAATTGATTTGTCACAGAATTTAGCCTAGCGAAGAAAAGCCGCATTTTCAACAATGCCGAGTGTCAAATCTCTTTCTGTCAGTAAATTCAGATCAAATTGCGGATGACGGTTTTTAGGCCATAGCAGCCGTGAAACTTTCGACCTAGAACGTCTCCTATGTGTTCTTGAACCGACGTTGAATGACGCCCAAGCTTAGGGGAGAATGGTTAGGCGTCGACACGCGGACTCTCTATGGTTGAGGCAAGAGCAACTTCTATTTCGTTCAATGCGTGATCGATGGCAGCGGTTGCGGGCGCGTGATATGAAGTTGCATTACGCAAGATTTTTGTTGAGGCATTCTCGCCATCCTGAAATTGAACATTCACGCCATAGACCGTTCGGTGAAGCATCTGCTCCAATTGAGCAAGGAATTCTATAAGCCTATATGCCTCAGATAGTGATCCGATGAGAGAGGGTGCGGATACGTGCCTGAGATTTGCGGTTGCTTTCATAGCATCCCAAGCCGATGTGTTCAGCGGTTCAACGGGGACTGATGTCCCCAACGTCGTTCTGTATTGAATGCTCTGCTGAGCGCCTAGCAACTCCGCCCGCAGAAGGGTCAAGACATCCTGACGGACGCGCTGATCAGCCCGCACCTGTTCCTCCTTCTCTTGTTTGGCGCGAGTACGTTCGAGCGCCAGTGCGACTGGAACGCCAACCACAATACCGAGAAGGGTGGCCAGCCAGTTTCCAACCGCGCCATCCCAATAGGAAAGCTCAGTGCGCCGATAAAAGGAGTATCCGAAAGCTAGCGCAGCCAACGCCAGCGGGAGTACCCACTTTAGGCTCGTACGGATGAAAGTAGTCATGCGACGCCTAACACTATCCTAACGGGTTGCTTTGAAGCGCCAGCGGAAAACTAATCCCGTTGACGTAATTGTTACGCATTGAAGTACGTCTCCAGGTCATTCTGTGACCAGCCACCTCGACCTGGTTTGCCAGGAGCTCCGGCTAATCCTGGTCGCCCCGGCTTACCGCCAAAACCAGGCGTACCCGGTACACCACCGACCCCGGGTCGACTTGGCAGGTAACCGGTCGAATTTCGAAGAAATCCCAAAGCTTGATTGCGGTTATCGTAGAGAACACCGCCTTCGAACCAACCAATATGCTTACCTTTGAGCGAATAGACGTTTTCTCCGTTTATCCACGCTACAACCTGGCCTCGACTATTGCGGAAACAATCATTATCGAAAATGACTGTGGCCTGACCATTTCGCCCGAACATCCAATCCGACACATTCCTCTCCTTGATGCTTAACGTATAAATGACCAGCGAACAGTGGGCCCGCGAACGCAGGCCGATAGGCCGTCCGTGTAGATTGCCATGTTAGACCTCTTCGCCCCGTTCTCGATCTGCGACTTCTTTCGGAATGATCCACCATCCGCCTCTCTTTGCCGGGACCAGGCGTTCGATTGCGATATTTTCGAGATTATCTTGGGGTAGCCGAGCGACATCTGGCGCCGTCGGAGCCTTCGTGAACGATTTGAGGTGTTCGACAAGTGTCCGCTCCACCTCCGGAGACAAGGGGATAGGTGCCTCACGAGAGGATCGAGCATTCGGGGCATACTTCCTCCAAAGCGAGGCAACGACGCCACTGGGGTCTCCTGGCGGCTGGGGAGCCAACTTGTGCAAGCCGATCTGACGCTCCTCCTCTGGGATAGAGGAGAGCTCCTGATTGATTCGTGTGATATCGGCCTTCAGGTCCGGACCCCAGACGAAGTCTTGCCGTTTGCTCAGAAATACTGGTGCGCAGCGACGGTGGAGTTTGTCCCCCGACACGAAGATGTGGCAGAAAGGCAAGTAGAAAAGATAGGCAATGTCAGCACGATTCGAGGGTCGATCGGAAGAGATCAGATTGGCTGCGAGCGCAATTTGGAAGAAGATCTCGACTTTCAGCACGTGCGCCGCATAGCTCGCGAACTCCGCTAGCGACGGAAAGCCTGCGTCCGACCAACGCTGAATAATGGGGCCCCACAGATGCTGCGGGATATGAACGAAGGAGAAGAGCAGACCGAGTTGCTGCTCCGGTGCAAATCTCGTATTCACAAGCGAGGCGGCGATGCCATACGCTTGCTCAATCGTCTTGCAGCTTTGAGGCGTTATACCAAGTGCGCGCATCCTCGCCGCAACTTCAGGCAGATTGAGATCCGACAGCATTGCACGCCAAGCAGAAGCCGCCCCCCGTTCAATGTCTTGAAACTGCCCGCGCTGCCATCGAGAGAAAGCTTCGGCTTCGGGAGAATTCTTGAACACGACGCCCGTCTTACCGTCCACGCCTCTGACCGGTCGCCCGCCTGCAAGGGGAACTTGACCAAAGTGTGGCGCCTCATGACCCATCAGGTTCGCTATGCAGATCTGTGAGTGATGCACGCAAGGCGCTCCGGACATGACAGGCGTTTTATCCGCAATGATGCGGACAAGGTCTTCAGGAGTTCGCGTACCTGCACAGTTTCGCTTACTCAGATCAGCGAGGGTTTCAACAAAAAACAAGGGGCAGATGACAGGCAGGAATAGATGATCAAACCACACCGACTCATCGACTGTGAGAGACTGCAAGAAGGATTTGTCGAAGAGCGCTATTGGACCCACGACGTCACCAACGAGGTCTAACGCCCAGCATCAGCGGCGGCGCGAAGTGCCGTCCGCTGCATGCTGTTGTTAGACGACCAAGGGGAGACTGTCACAGAACCTCACCGATTTTGGAGAACAGGCGCTCGAAGCGTGCCAGTTCATTGGGCTTAAGTATCTCAGCCGTCAGCGCTGGCAGTACCGCCTGCGCAACGCGGTAGTGGTTGAAGCCACCATCCTTCAGCAGCGTGATGTTCTTTGCCTTGAGCCAGTGGTTGATGCGTTCGATCATGCGCGGCTGCGCTCCAAGATCGGCCGCCGTCAACGTCACGCCGTTCAACTCCTTGCCATAGGCTTGGTTGAACGCTCCGATATAGGCGTCGGTGGGCAGCAAGTCTTCGATGTCGGCTTCGGCCGGAGCCGGGTCGATGAACATGGAGAAGTCGAGGACGCGCTTACGCTCGATCAGTTTCTGTCGCACCAGGTCTTCCAGCTTCTGGTTAGGGCTGGCGGCGCGGTCATGCAACACCACGAGCTTAAGCTTACTCGACCCGAGCAGCGCGACGAAGGTCGCCAACTTGTCCAGACCGCCGACCGGCACCAGAATCGCGTCCCCCAGCCCCTGCTTGCCGCCGGCTTCCAGCAATGCGCCCATATGCTGCAGCAGAATCAGGTCCGCCGGTCCTTCGATCAGGACGTTTTTCTTGGCGATGAAGAGGTTCTGCGCGATGGAGTAGCCGAGCGCGGCCTGCAGTGGGAACACACTTTCGTCTGATGAGCCGACCAAGTCACCGGTGATCTTGGTGCCTTCCTTGACGCGGTCTTCGACGACTCGCACTTCGTCCAGGCGCACGCTGTCCACCATGAACGGCGAGTGTGTCGTGTAAATGATCTGATGCTGCGTCGACAGCTCGCGAATGTAAGCAAGGAAGTCGGCCTGCGCCAGCGCGTGCAGGTTCAGGCCCGGCTCGTCGAGCAACAAAACGAGCGCATCCTGCGTCGCGGCGCGCGACTGCACGGCGTCGAACCAGACCAAGAAACTGAAGAACCAGATGAAGCCCTTGCTGCGCTGGTCGAACGGCACCGTGACACCGTGACGGCGGTTCTTAATGCGGATATAGAGGTTGACACCGCTGTTGTAGGGCGCAACGTCCTTGCTGTCGGTCTTGAGATCGAACTCTACGTCTAGGTCCTGGTTCTGTTTCCAGAACTCGAAGACCTTCTGGG
Organism: Limnobacter sp.; assembly: GCF_036405155.1. Taxonomy (GTDB): domain Bacteria; phylum Pseudomonadota; class Gammaproteobacteria; order Burkholderiales; family Burkholderiaceae_B; genus Limnobacter. Next base: position 707,615 of record NZ_DASWYD010000007.1, read on the forward strand.
TGATGTTAAGGCCGATGGCTTCTAGCTTCGCTTTCGCGGTTTCGTAGCCCTCGTCGCTCATCAACTCCTGCAGCGTCGTTCCAGCGAGCTGCAGAAGCCCCTGCGCGGTTTCGTCAGCGTCAGTCAATTGCTTCGCGGCTTCGCGCTGCTGCAGCGCAGGCAGATTGATCTTGCCTTCGAGCAGTTTGTAGTCGTCGAAGTAGAGGAACTTTGGCAGTGCCGACGACAGGTAGTTCTGCCAGATATGGCCATCAACCAATTCCCAGCCGTTCGCCTTGATCGCCCGTGCACGCCACTGTGCAGCGAACTCCGCCAGGCGGTTGTCCGTTGGCAGGTTCAGGCCTTCGATCTTGGCAAGCACGTCGGCGAGCGACGTGGCCCCGGCAAAGACTTCATCCTGGTGCTCCAGATCGCTTAGCTGCTTCTGCAGCGCGACTAAGGCCGCTTTCTGATCGACATGAAAGCCGATAGTATTCGTGTTGGCGATGGTCGTATCGCGACTGAAGGTACTGCCAGCGGCGACGATCTGCGCATCCCCGAAAACTTCCTTGTTGATCGCGTCGGCCAGTTCCTTCTCGATGCGAAAAGTCAACTGTACGGTCTTCTGATAGTTTTTCGCCTCGTGCTGAGATCGGTAGCGCACCAGGTCCTTGCGCGGATAATCAGCGACGTAGTCGTATCCGGCGTCGCCGAGCGGCAGCGCTTTATACAGCGCTTCGAGGAAGGCCGTCTTGCCGGACTCGTTCTTGCCAACCAGCACCGTCACGTCATCGGCCAGCGCCACGGGCGTTGAATCCTCAATTGACTTGTATTTCCAGACCTGCGCTTTGACGAGTGTTAGCACTATGCCCTCCGATTTCTCATGAACCTATCAACTGCGAGCGAGCCAGGATTGGTCGCCTAACTTGATTTATCGAACGATAAAGGCGATATCCATTTATCCGCACATCGCAAAAGATATCTTTAAATCAACTATTTCAAACATTTACAAAGCATCGCATGAACAGGATGAAAAATAAACCTAGGTTATTCGCCGCAAAATGTTGAGCCTGGAACTCGATTTTGAAGGTCAGATCTATCATTGACAACTGCCAAAGTTCCGAAGTCTGCTTTTGTAAATAACTCAGACGTCCCAGCCATCAGTCCTAATGGCTTCTTTGGCCGAAAACCCGTTGTTTGGTACCCTTGATTCATACTGCAACGTTGACGAAAGTACAGTCTTCGCACGATTGCGTTTACTGCTTCACAGCCATTCACGATACGCTGGATAAACACTTCCAATCCGTCGTGTAATGAGGACTACGGTTGCTGCACTTCATAGTCCATCCCCGCTCGAATCCTGAGGATGCACAGATCAATGAATCTCGCCCAAAGCGACCATTGATCTCATCCAGCGTTTTCATCAATTGAGCTGATTTCTTCAACTGAGTTGTATCAGTGAAGAGATCGGCCTGATAAGAATCCTTGGATATCAATCCCGTAAGCATCACACCGGCTTTTTTGTATACATAGCCTGGCTTGTACAGGTGTTTGATCACTCGGGAAGCAAGGTCCGAGATAACACGAGTGTCGTCCGTGGGCACGCCCAACGACACATGGTGGTTGGCCGCATATTGAGCTGCGCGGGGATCAAATGGATTGGTTCTCAGAAACACATACAAGCCGCTGGCCAGGGATTGTTGATGCCGCAGTTTTTGCGCGGCACGCTCCACATAAGCCGAGATCGCCTCGCACAGTTCAGAGACCATCAGGACAGGTTGACCAAAGCTTTTTGAACTCATGATCTGCTGCTTGTCCGGCGCAACTTCCTCCAAATCCAGACAAGAGATCCCCCGCAGCTCCTCGCAGGTACGTTCCAGCACCACATTGAACTGTTTTCGGATCTCGGAGGGCTTTGCATTCCGCAGATCCAGAACGCTGTGGATGCCCATCTCATTCAACCGAACCGCTATGCGCCGCCCCACGCCCCACACCTCACCCACATCAATTTTGGACATGAGCTCAACCCGATGCGTCCGGGGAATCGCATGCAAATCGCACACGCCATTGAACTGAGACATTTTCTTGGCCATGTGATTGGCCAGCTTGGCCAACGTCTTGGTGGGGCCAATCCCGACACACACCGGCAGGCCCAGCCATTGACGCATGCGCTGTCGGATCTGTTGCCCCATTTCTGTAGCCGATGAGTACAGGTTCAACACCGACTCAATCTGCAGAAAACTCTCATCAACGCTATACACCTCCAGATGCGGAGAAAACAGAGACAGCACCTCAACAGCGCGCTGGCTCATGTCGCCATACAGGGTGTAATTGGAGGAATAGGCCAGTACACCATGGCGACGGGCGAGGTCTTTGACCTTGTGCCACGGCTCACCCATCTGGATGCCCAGGGCTTTGGCCTCCGCGCTACGGGCAACCGCACAGCCATCGTTGTTGGACAGAACCACCATCGGAACCCGTTCAAGCTTGGGGTTGAAGACGCGCTCACAGGACACATAGAAGTTGTTCACATCCACCAGCGCAAAAACTGGACTAGCCTTGGTTTCCATAGCGTCGCACCACCCCAACCACCACACCCCAGATTTCAAGCTCACTGCCTTCTTTGAACACAATCGGCTGATACGCCGGGTTCTCAGGCCGCAACTCCACCTTGCTCGACGTCTTGTAGAGGCGTTTGATGGTGTATTCCCCGTTGACGACTGCAACCACAATGTCCTTGCTCTTGGCATTGACCGAGCGGTCAACAATCACCTTGTCCCCATCGACAATGCCGGCATTGACCATGGAGTCGCCCTTCACCGTAAACATGAAAGAAGCGGGTTTGTTGCGAACCAAGTAGTCATTCAAGTCCAGACCAACCTCCGCATAATCCGCGGCAGGGGAGGGGAATCCAGCCGAAATCCGGTGGGAGACGAGACGCACCGGATAGCCAGGCGGCTGGAGTCTGACGGAAGAGGGCGCTTGTGACAACGTGGCGGCATGATTGATGGAGAGTCCTGACATGAGGGGTCTCACTTTTTCGAAATACTGTATATTACAACAGTATTTTGAGATGGCAGCTCTCTTCAAATTACGTGCAGTGCGACTTCACGCACTAATAGGAAATCTTTTGACATGGTCTAGTCCAAGAAACCGGGTAAAGCCAATCAGATCGATGCCCAGCGGCAGCTAAGGCCTAGCAGCAGCCCAATCTACTCTCCCAGTTTATTGCTTGACCCGTTCAAGCAACTCGCCAACCTCGCAGTCAAAGTAGTCACAAAGCGACTGCAGGATCTCCAGGTCAACTCTCTCGGCCGTCTCGTGATACATGCGAGTCAGTGTTCCTCGGTTAATTCCTGTGTCCCGAGCTACATCAGTAATTTTCTTTTTGTGCTCGCCCAGAAGTCTAGCGAAATGAATCCGCATGATGCTCTCCAGATGCAAAACGATCTATAGAAGATCGAAATGACTTGCAAAAGATCTAAATGTGTGCATAATGATCTACAGGGGATCATAATAGCCCTTTGAAGATCAAAATGATCTCTAAGTGTAAACCCATATGGAGGCAGCATGGCTACCTATTTGACAACTGAAGAGTTATCCGCGCGCATCAAGTACGACACTCGAACGATCAGAGATCGATTGAAAGATTCTGTCTTAATTGAAGGCAAGCATTACTTCCGGCCTTTCGGTGGACGAAAAATTTTGTTTATCTGGGAGCAGATTGAACAAGACATGTACAACGCGGCTTCATTAACCGGGTCCATTCCCATGACTGCGTCCAGGGGGATGTGATGGGACACATACGTGTTAGACCTGAAACTGGCCTGCTGTATTTCGATTTCCAGTATTTAAAGATTCGTTGTCGTGAGCAGGCGAATCTTCAAGATACACCCGACAATCGGAAACTCATGGAGCGGGCTCTCCGAAACATCGAGGCGCAAATCGCTAAGGGGGATTTCAGTTACCGTAGCGCGTTTCCGAATAGTCGAAATCTGGAAAAAATCGAAGCCCTTGAAAACCATCAACGCATGCCGATACCTGGCACGGTTTCAATCCCGATGGCTCAGCAACCGGTGATGCAACCAGTAGGGCTCCCCAGCTCAATTGGACATCCCACCTTTGGTGAGTTTGCAGAGAAGTTCATCGCAGAAAACGAGTCAATCTGGAAGCGATCGAACCTTCGAACCAAACAAGAAACCTTGGAGAAGTGGTTAAGACCGCACTTCGGTACCAAGGTGATCAGCAGTATCACCAAACAAGACATTCTGGAATTTCGCTCAGTTCTCGCCAAAGCCCCGGGCAAAAAACCAGGAACAACAATGTCAGCTTCTCGGATTAATCATGTAATGACATCCGTGAGCCAGATCTTGAGTGAAGCCGCTGATCGCTTTAACTTTACCACTCCCTTCCAAAACATTAAAAGGCTGCGCATCAAAAAAACCGATGTGCATCCCTTTACGCTGGAGGAGGTGGAGCTGATCCTGAAGTACTGTCGGCCAGACTTCCGCAACTACTTTACCACCAAGTTTTTCACAGGCATGCGCCCGGGTGAAATTCACGGCCTGAAATGGAAGTACGTCGACCTTGAGAAGCGGATCATCACGATTCGTGAAACGGTGGTTGAAGGGTATGAAGAGACCCCCAAAACTGCGGGCTCCAATCGCGACATCCGAATCTCGCCCCAGGTGTATGAGGCCCTCAACGCCCAATGGGAAATGACGGGAAACCGATCTGTCTACGTGTTTGCCAATGCCAATGGTGGGCCGCTCACAAACCGCAATATGAGCAATCGGGTGTGGTATCCCCTGTTGCGCTCATTGGGGCTAAAACCGCGCACTCCGTATCAAACTCGGCACACCTTCGCCACGTTGATGTTGGCTGCTGGTGAATCGCCAGAATGGATTGCATTTCAGATGGGGCATTCCTCCACGGAAATGCTGTTCAAAGTGTACTCGCGTTATGTGCCCAACCTGACGCGGCGTGATGGCTCGGCGTTTGAACGCATGCTGGCTGCAAATTTTGGGTCTCCTAGCGCACCTCCAGCTGATCACTCATCCCAAGTCGAGTTGCCGCCCGGCGCTGTTTCCAATCGTCAGCGCAAGGCGCAAAAGAGCGAGCCGCCAATCGCACAACAAAAGGCAAGTCGATCCAAGGCGCAAGGCTCCGGAATGGATTCATCCAATCGGTCATCCCCGTATGAGGCAGCGCAAACATCGGACTCAGTTGTCGCCTTGCGCACTCAGCCAATGGAGGTGCCGTCTGAATCCGAAGGAGAGGTGAATCCGATCCACCGCAGCGCCAACATCGATCACAAAAACCCCTGGCTTGCCATGTTCCAAAACTATAACAACAAGGATGAATAACCATGAATTCTCAGAACCTCAACACATCGAAGAACAACACACTGGGTACTGTCTGTTTGCAGGTGAACCGCTACTGTCATGTCGATACCCAGATAAAGTCAGCCTACCATGCGCATAACCCTGAGCATCACTTTCAGCCAGTAAACGCACACCTGCTTGGAGGCGGCTCCGTACTGAGCAAGGCCTCAGCGCCGCATCTGTATGAACTCAAGGGACTGCAAGATGTATTGCCTGAAACGGGTGTGACGGTGGGTGCGTTCGGCAGTATTTTCTGGATCAGTACTCGGATCATCCGTTCTCCGGATAAGGCCGCAGCCTACAAGCGCCAGCATGCGCTTATCCGTGTGCCACTGTATTGCGCAGTCACGGGTACGTTTATCGCCAGTATCTTCATCCAACGGTTCTGGAAGGTGACCGAGAAAATCTGGCAGAGCGGTGAAATAGTGCACATTGCTGGCGAGGACGAGGCACAAGCGCTAAAGCAATTTCCAGCCATCACTTCACAAGAGGCCCCACCACAGTGCGCGGTGCCCAATGATCTCAATCCCTATGACTATGCGGGACTATTCATGCCCAAGAGCACTGCGATTGCTGGCCAAGTGGCACTCGTTCACCAAGGTCTGAACCTGCACGAGGTTTGTATGTTTTTAAGCGCGGTGTTCAATCACCTCAACCCAGAGGACAAGGCGCTGTACATGGCGGTGTTAGGCCAAGGAACCAGGTGGGACAAGTTTCTGACTTACCCCGCTTCCTTAAAAAACCACCACAGCTACGAGCGTGGCCTGTTGGTGCATACCGCAGAGACCGTAGCCCATGTGCTACTGGCTGTGCAGCGCTGTAATGAGGTGGTGGATGTAAGCCTAACCCTGTTGGCAGCGCTAATGCACGACCTTGGAAAGGTGCACGACTACATTTGCCTTGCGCACGGAACTTACATTGGCAATCAAAACTGTCAACTCATTGGTCACGAGCAGACGATGCTCAAGTGGATCGCCACGGCTTGCGCCACCCAAGTCACCTACCCCGAGGCACGGCAAATTGAGCTAGAGCACGCCATTTGTGCCGTCAAACGCCAGCATGATCAGTCGGGTGTGCGCAAGCGCAAAACCGTGGAGAGCTTTATCATGCACGAGGCCGATTGTAAAAGCGCCAGAACCGACTGTTTGAAGCAGCCCAGCATTCTGGTTGAGGCTGGCTTTGTGTCAGCCACCACCGGCAAGGGGGTATAACCATGAGAACAGGAAATTCAGTATCTCGCGAGCGTTTTCACAGTACGCGTGAATATCGCTGCGACACAGAAATCCCTGAGGGTTATCGTGAACACGAGCGCACTGGCCTTTTGATCCCAGTTCAAGATGAGTCCGCCTTAAAAGAGTTTGTTAAGGGGTGGAGAACCAAGGTAATGGCCGAGATGGTGCGATCGGAAGACTATAACCAGGTCATGGCGCGGTACATCACAGGCAATTATTTTCCGAAGCATTTTGCTGAGCTCAATGAATCGGAGCGGGCCGCTGTGTTCAATGTTTTGAGTAACCATGTGAAACATTCAAGGCACTCTTCCGCCGCCAATGAGCATGGTTTCCGAGACGCGGAGGCGAGCCCAACCGTTGAAGTACTTGGTAACCCCAGGGACTTTTTTGTTGGCGTGCAAGGACGAGGCGATCTTGAGTTTTTGATTGATTCCTGCATGAGTGATGATCCCCGGTTTCAGCGCAAAGATCCCAATCAATATCGTGTTTTCACAGCGCAAACCGCGCGCCGCCTGGTCAATAGCTACGATGCGGAAAGAGAGCGCAAAGACATGATTGAAGGCTTGGTGCGACACATCGCGGAAAACAATGGTTATCGACAAACGATCACCGCTACTGCGGCCAGACTGCGGCGCCTTGAAGCCTTGGTGGATACGTATCCCAACTTTCAGGCTGTGACCCAGCGGTTGATCGATCAGATGAGCGCCTGGAGATTTAAGCATCACCACCGGCGGTGCCTTCAACCGATCTTGCTCAATGGTCCCAAGGGCTGCGGTAAAACCGCATATGCCCAGGCCCTGGCCAAAGCATTGGATACAGAGTACGACTTCGTCAACTTGGCAGCCACTAGCATGGCGGGAGTTTTAACCGGTACTAGTGAGAAGTGGGGCAACGGCCAACCGGGGCTTTTGTTCAAGACGCTGAGCAGCGGCAAATCCGCCAGCCCATTGTTGTTGCTGGACGAAATCGACAAGATGAGCGATTTCGACGGCCGCTTTCCGGTGGGTGGTGCATTACTGGCATTGCTGGAGCCTGAAACCGCCAGGCATGTGCGAGATGAATACAGTCACCTTCCATTTGATGCCTCGCAAGTTTTCTACGTGGCCACCTGCAATGATGCAAGCTTGATCTCGCCGCCACTGCTGTCGCGATTTACAACCTTCAACGTGGGCTACCCGAGCCAAGAGCAACGCCGGGCCATCATCGCCAACTTTCTCAAGGCGAATTACCGACATGTTGAGATGTCGGAAGATGCATTGGCTTTATTGAGCAAAGAGACATGCGACCTGCGCCACATGAAACAGCTCATCGACCGAATGGTGAGCTGCCATGTTCAGGCAAAGCTCAAGCTGACGGGAATGGGTGTGACACAGAGCTTGAGAGGTAAACAAATCATCAATGCGCATACTGCTTGGCTGGTGTTGAACTTGTTGCCCCAATCATAGCCACGCGACCGATCGCCAAGTCACAGAAATGTCAGCTTCCCTGGAGATGTAAGTGGAGGCTGATTTTCTAGCTGCCAGCCAACCTTTCAATTACCCATAATTGTTGTCGTCAGCTGTGCGGGAATGATGAGGTCAGTCAAGCGTGACAATCCACGTCAAATAACAGCGTAGCTGGTTGGTGGGCCTTTGCGTGCAAAATATAAGACTAATTTCCTGAAAGCAAGTGGCTCAAGAAAATCGAGGCCTACGAGGACCATCGACGTATGCCGATAACCATGAGTTCTCAAAACATTCCCGAATCGACAGCCCCAATCCATGGAGGAAGCGGTTGCCACGGCTCGGCGCTTGGAAAAGGAGGGCTTCAACTTTTCCATGGGCCTGAGCCAAGTCAACCGACACAACCTAGCGAAGTATGGTGAAAACTATGCATCCATTTTTGAACCATGCCGGAACCTCCGAACAGGTGCGGCGATTCTGGTCGACTGCTATGCTAAAGCCACCACCAAAGACATGGGCGAACAAGTCGCCCTGAGAGCAGCGTTGAGTTGTTATTACTCGGGAAATTTCATCCGAGGCCTCAAACCCGATTCACCAGGCCAGCCCAGCTATGTCCAAAAGGTAGTGGATACAGCACTGAACAACAACCGACCCGTGGTCCTCAAGATCCAGCCCATCAGCTCTAGCTCCGATGAGATCGAAGTCCGGAAAACCACTCAGCCTGGATCGACTCAGCGCAACGATCCAGACTCAAAACCGTGGGTGATTTTCAAGCAGAGCCCACCCTCAACACCGCAAACTCAGAGCCCAAAAGACACTACTGTCAGAGTGAAACCAGTTGTTACTAAGACCCACAGCCGTTCGAATTTCGTTCAAATTCTGGAGTAACCACAATGAAGCGATTTAAGTTTCTGCTGGTTGCCAGCATGGCGTTCAACACGGGTTGGTCAGAGGAAAACACTCCTCAAGTGCTAGAGGGAGACGTTCGACTAGCCTGTGAAGCCAAGCTCTGTCTGACATCCCCAAATTCGCCCAGTGAGTGCGAACAGTCGTTGAACCGCTATTTTTCGATTCGGTTCAAAAAAGCCAGAGACACCATCAATGCAAGAAATCGATTTCTGAATTTACGTCTAACCAGCCAGCCGAATAGCGGGACACAATTCTCATCCGTTCCGTCGAGTCAACAATAATTGGCGGCATTGGTTGATGCCGGACGGTCTCTACTTTTTGACGTGTTTCGGATCGAATATTTCTAATTCCAAGCGATCACTATGGGCAGTTCCTCAGATAGTGGCGACCATGAAAAATCTTCGAACCCATCAAGTGCACTTGTCGGACTGTTCAGAGATCCTTCCTTTGGCTTCTATCGCTTTGCTAGACCCATCAGGCTGAACAAGGCAAGGGCTAAAACTGCACCCAGACATTCCGCCAGAACAAATGGCATTGAGCTTTCAGGGGCTATCCCGGCGAAGGTGTCGGAAAACATGCGACCGAATACGGCTGCTGGGTTCGCAAAGGATGTGGACGAGGTGAACCAATAGGCCGCGCCAATGTACGCGGCCACTAGCGATGAAATCCGTTGCGAATTGCTCAGCAGAATCACCGTAAGCAAGCCAAACGTGGCAGTTATTTCACCCACCCAGATTCCCAGGCCCTCTCGGATTTTCGTCGATGTCTGAATCGGCTCCAATCCGAACATCACGTTGGCAAGCCATGCCCCCAGAGCAGCACCAGCGAGCTGGGCCAGCAGGTACAGCAGAAACTCGGTTTTTGGCAGACGTTTGAGCAGTACCATGGTTGCGGTGACCACCGGGTTGAAGTGTGCTCCGCCAATCGGCCCGAAAAGCTCAATGAGCACGTACAGCCCAAACACCGTGGCCATGGTGTTGGCCAGCAATGCGATAGCGTCATTGCCCTGCGATAGATTAACGCCCATGATGCCTGAACCAATCACGATGCACAGCAGCAGCGCTGTGCCTACCAATTCGCTCAGCAGGCGAAGACGAAGGTTAGTGTTCATAAGGGTTATGACTTGGAGATGTCATTCAGGGCAACTTGCAGTTCACTGCTGCTCAGTTGTTCCAAAGGAAGTACCAGAAGTTGCAGGAGCTTATAGCCGATGGCCTGACGGGTGATTTCAAATGCCGTAGTCTTACCGGCCTCACCACCTTCTGCATTTGATGGGTCTGGAAAGCCCCAGTGTGCTTTGACTGGAGCGCCCGGCCAGTAGGGGCAGGTTTCTGCTGCTGCGCTGTCGCACACCGTGATGACGATGTCCATCTTGGGGGCTTCTTCTGCTGCAAACTCATCCCAGCTTTTGCTGCGGACGTAGCTGGTATCAAGTCCTGCTGAATCCAACACCTTCAACGCGAACGGATTGACCTGGCCCCTGGGCGAGCTGCCAGCGCTGTAGGCTTTAACGTCTTTACCCAGCTTGACTGCCAAGTGATTAAGCATTGTTTCACCCAGCACACTACGGGCTGAGTTGTGGGTGCAGAGAATGAGTACGCGGGTTGTCATGGTACGGTTTGTCCGATGTTTTTAACAGCCTGGTCCAAAGCCAGTCGTTCGAGTTTTGAAATGGGTAAGCAAAGAAAGAGGTCAATGCGGTGGCGAAGTAGTCCAGCCACCTTGGCGAACTGCGACATGATTTCCTCGTCAGTTCCTGTTGCCTTGGCCGGGTCAGGAGCACCCCAATGAGCAAGAATCGGTTGACCAGGCCATACTGGGCAAACTTCACCAGCCGCTTGGTCGCAGACCGTGATTACAAAATCCAGCACTGGCGCATCGGGCTGGGCGAACTCGTCCCAGCTTTTGCTGCGTGCAGCGCTTGCGTCAATGCCAAACTTCTCAAGCGTCTTGAGCGCATAGGGGTTCACCGCGCCTGCGGGGTGGCTACCAGCGGAATAGGCCTTGAAAGGCCCACGCGCCATGTGATTCAAAAGAGCCTCTGCCAGGATAGAGCGGGCCGAGTTGCCGGTGCAGATAAACAGAATGTTGAAAATACGCTCTGACATGGTGCGTTCCTCTTGGGTTTAGCAGCAACTGCCTTTGATAGGGATGGTCTTCTTGGGCAACTCCAGCTTGACGGGTTCAGCAGATTTTGGGGCGCAGCATGCGCTGACGCTTGTGGCTTGCCTTTCCGAGAAGACCGGAATGTTGCCCAGGGTATGGAATTGCTCCCACGCAATGCCCTGTGGGTCAGTGAGCCAATACTTGTCGCTGGCGGCGTAGCAGCAGGTGGTCTCGCCTTCGTTGATGAGTGCCATGTCCGCAGCTTTGGCGCGGTCTTTCATTTCGTCCAATTCTGATTCGGCATCCACTTGGAAGCCCAGATGGTCCAGCCCCACTTTGCCAGCGCGGGTTGAGATTGCGAAGTTGACCCGTGGGTCCTCCAGCATCCACTTGGCATAGTCAGTCTCTGTGCGGGTTGGTTCGACGCCGAACAGCTTGGAGTAAAAGGCGATGCTCTTGCGCAGGTCTTCTACGCTGATGTGTACGTGAAATCGCTTCATGGGGTTCTCCTTGGATTCAGCAGTCGCATTGGTTGGCGACTTCGGTTGCACAGGGCTGGCCTGCGCAGCAGTTCTCTGTGAGGAAAGAGAGCAGGTGATTCATCTGCTCGAAATTCGCGCTGTAAAACAGGTTGCGGCTTTCCCGTCGCTGCCCGATGAGGCCAGCATTGGTCAATTCTTTGAGATGGAACGACAGCGTTGCCGCAGCCAAACCCAGCCGCTCAGCGATAAGCCCAGGGGTCATCCCTTCAGGTCCCGCTACAACGAGGGCTCGAAAAATCTGAAGCCTGGTCTCTTGGGCCAATGCAGACAGGCACTTGACGACATCTAGTGTGTTCATGACTTTAACTATTCCATAATTATGAAATCATAGTATATTGGAATCGTGACTGTTTGACCACAGCCTCTGTTCCACTGCCATGGGGAAAAATGACCCCTGAGCATCGGAAAAGGGCATCTCCAAGGGGAATACGGGTTACATTCTGATGAATTGGAATTTGGTAGGAAGCCGGAAAGGCGAAATCTTCACCAATAGGACGTCTGCGGCCTATTGGTGATCATCTGCTACATAATAACGGGACAATAGTGACGTTTGTCCACAGCGAATACGACGCCTGATGCCAATTACACCAAAGCGAAGGTGGTCGAAATCAGTTTCATGAGTTTTCCTTTCAAAGGTACAGGTTGAGAATCAGATCAAAAGACTCGTTTATGAATTCTGCGAAGTGGCCACAGCCTGTGGATGTAACGGTTCGGCAGTGACGTCCTCCATTTCCTCGTCTGGACGATGAGCCAGCCGATACAGAATCGGAAGCACGAGCAGCGTCAGCAATGTGGAAGACAGGATGCCGCCAATCACCACAGTGGCCAAAGGACGCTGTACCTCGGCGCCGGTTCCCGTGGCGATGGCCATTGGAATGAAGCCCAATGACGCCACCAAGGCTGTCATCAATACAGGACGCAAACGAGTCAACGCACCCTTGCGGATGGCTGCGTCCAGGGTTGTTCCATCCTCTCGCAGACTGCGGATGTAGGAGATCATCACGAGGCCATTGAGCACAGCAACACCTGACAGGGCGATAAAACCCACTGCGGCAGAAATCGACATCGGGATGTCACGCAGCCACAGCGCCAGAATGCCACCGGTCAACGCAAATGGAATGCCGGTAAATACCAGCATTCCATCCTTGACGTTGCCGAACATTGCAAACAGCAATACGAAGACCAGGAGTAACGACACAGGGACGACTATTTGCAAACGCTGTGTCGCCGACTGCAGGTTCTCAAAAGTACCGCCCCAGCTCGTCCAGTAGCCCGCTGGGATCTTGACCTGTGCTAAAGCAGCTTCCGCATCGGCCACAAAGGAACCGACATCACGGCCACGCACGTTTGCACTCACCACAATGCGACGCTTGCCGTTTTCGCGGCTAACCTGATTGGGCCCCGGCGCCAGCTCGAAGCTAGCCACTTCGGCCAGTTGAATGAAATTGGTTCGTCCTTCGACAACGCCCGCACCGCGCGGCAAAGGAATCGGCAAGCGTTTCATGCTTTCAAGGTCGTTGCGCAATGATTCTGGCAAGCGCACCAAGATGTCGAATCGACGGTCGCCTTCAAACAGCGTACCGGCCTCACGTCCCCCGATGGCCGTGGCCACAGCATCCTGGATGTCAGCCACGTTTAATCCGTAGCGTGAAGACTTCTGACGATCAATGTTGACCGTGAGCATCGGCAATCCTGTGGTTTGCTCCACCTTCACTTCTGACGCGCCAGGGATTTTCTGCAACCTGGACGAGACTTCTTCGGCTGTCTTGTTCAAGACATCCATGTCGTCACCGAAGATCTTCACCGCCACATCGCTGCGCACCCCTGAGATGAGTTCATTAAATCGAAGTTGGATCGGCTGGGAAAACTCGTAGTTGTTACCCGGTATCTTGCCCACTACCTCTTGCACGGCGGCCAGCAACTCGTCGCGTGACTTGCGCGGCTCAGGCCATTCTGACATCGGCTTGAGCATGATGTAGCCGTCCGAAATATTTGGCGGCATGGGATCGGAGGCTATTTCCGCCGTTCCAGTGCGCGCAAAGACACGGTCGATCTCGGGAAACCTGGCTTTCAGCGTTGCTTCCAGTTGTTTTTGCATCTCCACCGACTGCGACAAACTGGTACCAGGAATGCGCAGGGCTTGAATGGCGAAGTCTCCTTCGTTCAAGCTGGGCACGAACTCGCTGCCCATACGCGTTGCGATCAAACCGCACAACACCACTGCCACGGCTGCGGTAGCCAACACTACAGCCTTGGCTGCCATTACGCGATCTAGCAAGGGACCGTACCAACGCTTGGCTTTCACCATCAAGAAGTTTTCTTTCTCACTGACACGGTTGCCAATGAATAGCGCGACCGCAGCCGGAATGAAGGTTACCGACAAAATCATGGCTCCCACGAGCGCCGCCACCACCGTGAACGCCATCGGATGAAACATCTTCCCTTCGACGCCGGTCAGAGCAAAGATGGGCAAGTACACCACCATGATGATCAACTGACCAAACAATAGCGGGCGTCGTGACTCCTTGGATGCAAGGAACACCTCGTGAAAGCGTTCTGAGCGCGTCAATGGCCTGCCGTAGTGAGCTTGCGCATGGGCAAGACGGCGAACACAGTTCTCGACGATCACCACCGCGCCATCAATGATGATGCCGAAGTCCAGCGCCCCTAGACTCATCAAATTGGCGCTGACCTTGTAATTCACCATCCCTGTGAAGGTGAATAGCATCGATAAGGGAATCACGGTGGCTGTGATGACGGCGGCGCGGATGTTACCGAGGAATATGAACAGGATCACGATCACTAGAATCGCGCCCTCTATCAAGTTCTTTTTCACCGTGCTGATGGCTTTGTCCACTAAAACAGTACGGTCATAGACGGTCACCGCGTGTACGCCCTCGGGCAGGCTGCGGTTGATCTCAATCATCTTCTTGTCGACAGCTTGCGAAACCGTTCGACTATTTTGGCCAATCAGCATGAAGACGGTACCCAGCACCACTTCACGGCCATTGTCCGTAGCAGTACCGGTGCGAAGCTCACGTCCGATGCCGACCTCGGCCACATCACGCACACGAATCGGCACACCACCCGCGCTGCTGAGGATGACATTGCCGATGTCCTCAACTGTCTTGACCTGCCCGGGGGCTCGAATCAGGTACTGCTCACCGCGCTTTTCGATGTAACCCGCTCCCACGTTGCCGTTGTTGCGATCCAGAGCCGTCACGATGTCCTGCAGGGTGACACCCAGGGATGCCAGTCGCTCGGGTATCGGCGAGATTTGGTATTCCTTAGCAAAACCACCTATCGAGTTGATTTCCGTCACGCCGGGCACATTGCGCAACTGCGGCTTGATGATCCAATCCTGAATCTCACGCAGATCGGTGGCCGTGTAGGGCTGGCCATCAGGTTTTTTCGCACCATCCTTGGCCTCGACTGTCCAGAGGTAAATCTCACCCAATCCTGTCGATATGGGCCCCATCGCAGGAGTAATACCAGAAGGCAGTTTGTCGCGGGCCTCCTGAATGCGTTCGTTGACCAACTGGCGCGCGAAGTAGATGTCGGTGCCATCCTTAAAAATTACAGTCACTTGCGACAGCCCGTAGCGCGACAAGGAACGGGTCTGCTCCAGATTGGGAAGACCCGCCATCACGGTTTCAATCGGGTAAGTCACCCGCTGCTCGGTTTCCAGAGGGGAATATCCCGGCGCTTGGGTGTTAATCTGCACTTGGACATTGGTGATGTCCGGGACGGCATCGATAGGTAGCTTTTGGTAGTTGAATACGCCAATGGCAGCCATACCAAAGACCGCCAGCAACACCAACCATCGGTGCTCAATGGCTGCGCGAATGAGTTTTTCAAACATGTGTGTCGCTCCGATATCAATGGGTGTGTTCGGCAGAGGCTTTGCCAAGCTCTGACTTCACTACAAAGCTTCCCGCCGACGCATACGGCGCCCCGGCTCTGAGCCCTTGCACCACCTCGACGCGCTTGCCATCGCTGCGGCCCAACTGCACGGGCTGGGCAATGAAACCCCCATTTACCTTCAGGAACACGACCGGCTTGTCGCCCACGGTCTGAATGGCATCGCTGGCCACTGTCACAGGTACGTCGGCCTCTGAGGATGTCACTTCCACGTTGACGAACAGTCCAGGACGCCAAGCACCTTTGGGATTGGACAAGACCACGCGGGCCTTGGCCATGCGGGTCTGTTCGCCAATCAGCGACCCAACAAAGGTGATGACTCCGGTCGCGCTGGCATCGAATGCAGTGGCCTTGATGGCAACCTTCTCGCCGACCCTGACGAGCGGCAAGTCTTTGGCAGGTACGTTGATTTCAGCCCAAACCTGCCCCAGATCGGACACGGTAAACACGGCAGCGTCCTCCTTGACGGCTTCACCGAGGCTAAGATGTTTTTCAATCACCAAGCCATCGAAGGGCGCACGCAATTCAAAGCGGTTAAGACCCCCAGGAGAACCCGTGGCTAGGCCCAAAGCGGAG
This sequence comes from Limnobacter sp., assembly GCF_036405155.1. Lineage (GTDB taxonomy): Bacteria > Pseudomonadota > Gammaproteobacteria > Burkholderiales > Burkholderiaceae_B > Limnobacter. The sequence goes on from NZ_DASWYD010000007.1 coordinate 723,706, forward strand.
AGCTTCTGTTGAGCGTTGGCCACAGCAACTTCCGCCTCATGCAGCGCTTGCCCTGCTTGCAGATAGTCTTGCTCTGCTGAAATTTTCTGCTCCCAGAGTCGCTTTTCACGCTCGAACGTGGTCTTGGCCAAGGCCAGACGCTTTTGTGCGGTTTGCAGTTCACTGCGTTGCTCAGACGCAGCCGGGCTCGCAATGACAGCGAGAACCTGTCCTCGTCTGACTGCTTGCCCCAAGCTGGCCTGCACGCTCTCGACCACCCCCGCAATGCGTGGCACAACGTGTGACGTCCGGTCTTCGTTCAAGCGAATTTCCCCTGGCAATTGCAGGGCGGACTTGATTCGTGCCGCACCAGCCGTATCGATACCGATGGATGCCGCTTTGATTTGCGCATCACTGAGTTCGACCTTGCCCTCTTCTTGGTTGAGCACGAACATGAAGGGTTCGTTGGCTGTCTGGGCAACGATGCTTATCTCAAACGCGTGCGGCTCCGGCACGACCTCGCGGCTCAACAGGCTGTCCTTGTCAGGTGCGAAATTTAGAGTCTGCTTCTCTCCGGTCAAGCGCGTGATGGTGGCGCTGACCTTGGCTGCACCGCTGGGTAGAGGCTTGTCCTTATCGAACAGCCAGATGCGCAAACGGGGTTCGCCGCCGTCCTCGGCCAGCAACGCTTCCAGCCCGAAATCCCCCTCCTTGAACAACTTGCCTCCATGCGGCCCCTTGCTCGGAGCCTCGTGGTGCTCGCCGTCCGCATGATCCTTGTCGTGATCGTGTTTTTCTCCACTGGCCTTGCCGTGATGCTCACCATCACTATGTGCCTTGGCTTCAACGTGGCTGCCGTGACCGTGGCCGTCATCTTCGGCTGTTTTGGTTGCAGTGACGCCGAGAATGGCGCTGCCCAGTACAACGCCCGCCGCAACGATGACGGCGATGGCGATCAGATGCTTCTTGCTGACATTCAGTTTGTTGGTGTCGATTTTCATGGTTATTCCTTATTCGCTGGCTGGGTAGCATTTGCGCCAGGTTCGCCGAGCACGCGGTCAATGTCCGCAGCCGTGCGATGCGCCTCAACCAATGCTTTGAGGTATTGGGACTTGGCGGCAAAGTAGGTGCGCTGTGCGTCCAGCACTTCCAAGAAGTTGAACTTGCCGTTTTCAAATCCGACGGTGGCCGCGTCGTAGGCACTTTTGGCCCCAGGTAAAACATCCCGTTGCACGACGTCGACTTCCCCACGAATGGATTCCAGCCGCTCGCGGGCTTGCAATACGTCCGTGCTGACTCGCATGTTCAAAGCTTGGAGTTCGTCCCGCGCCTTGTCTTCGCGCTTCAACGCTTCCAACAAGTTCCCCTGATTGCGATCAAACAGCGGCAAGGGGACGGAAACACCGAACAGCAGTTGATCGCGCTGCAGTTCGTTGGGGCGTTTCACCCCCAGGCTGAATGTGACGTCGGGTATCCGTTTGCTGCGCTCTACATCGACCAACGACCTGCGGCGCTCAACCTCCAGCTGCATACGGCGCAGCGTTGGCGAAGCGGACAGGCGCTGCTGGACGTTGTCGAACGAAGGGACAGCCGGAAGCTCCTCCACGTCGCCCGACACGAGAGTAAATCGAGGTGGGTTGGCCCCTAGCAAACTGGCCAAGCGTGCCCGAGCATTGCGTTGCTCGCTCTGGGCCTGTGCCAATTCGACTCGCACACCTGCTTCGGCCACACGTGCCTTGGTTTCTTCGACCGGCGAAACCTTGCCCGCTGCCACGCGTTTGGCAACAGCATCGGTAGCGCGTTTTGCCAGATCGACACTGGCTTGAGCCAATGCTGCGCGTTCCTGTGCCGCCAAAGTCTCGAAGAAGGCAGCAACCACGGCGGCACGAATTTCGACGCGGCGCAAGTTCAGTTCTTCGACCGCAATGTCGCGTCCTCGTTCTGCCGCCGTGATACGGGCCGCGCGCTTGCCACCCATTTCGACGGGCAGATTGATCTGCACACTTTGTGTGCGGGTCGCTGCCCTCTGGTCTTCCAGCGAGTACGCCAGTTCGGGATTGGGGCGAGCTTGCCCCTGGATCACCTGACCTTGCGTTGCCTCGATTTCCCGCCTTGCGACAGCCAAGTCTAGATTGCCATCCAAGGCCAGCGCGACTGCCTTTTGCAGCGTCAGGATCGTTGCCGCTTCGCTCGGCAAGCCGCTTCCGACGACTGGGTCATTGTCTTGTGCTGCTGGCAGCGCCTGAGCAAAAGCTGCCCTTGCAGTGAACGCAACGATCAGGCTAGTCGCAGCCGCAACTTTTGAGGCGCGAAGGACGGAGACTGACTTCCGTCGTTTGTGATTGTGATAACTCTTCAAAATCCGATTCTCCAGTGATATTCAAATACACGAGGGAATCGGCGGAGAGCGATCCAAATGATCGCCTGCTCGTCGTCACGTCAGCCGAGCGAGGTCGGCTTGATACGGTCACGCGCTAGGCGTATCCGTGCATTGGTGATAACGAAGGGGAAGGAACGCGCTCCCCGCCGATCAGGCGAGGACACGCCACTGAGGGCGTTCAAGGCGTTCAAAAGGGGGCGACGTGAGACGAGCCCAGTAATCTGCTGTATCCAGAGACGAGTCGGCAAGCGATGCAATCGTGACTGCCCCAGGCAAGGCCGACAAACATCCCGCGTGACAGGATGCGCAATCGGGATCGCCACCGATGGTCTTGGCTGGATCGGAAGATGCGTCTTTGCCATCCGCAGTCTTGTGGTGATGGACATGGTGGCCAAAGTGCTTGGCTGCGGCACCGGTTTCGTGTTGGCAATAGCTGGCTGCAGCCGCCCAGCCAAGCTGTAGCGGCATAAACACCAACAAAAGGATTGCCAACCATTTACGCATATCAACAGTGTAGCAGCTATAGACTTCCCTGTGCATCTTTTCTACTTGCTCTGTTGCCTTCCAAGCAACCTTAGCCCATTGAAGACCACCAGCAAGCTTGCCCCCATATCCGCAAAAACCGCCATCCACATGGAGGCATTGTCGAAGATGGCCAGAAGTAAGAAGACCAGCTTGATGCCTAGCGCAAGACTGATGTTCTGCCAAAGCACAGCATGGGTGCGCTTCGAGAGCCGTATCGTTTCCGGCAGACGCCGCAGGTCGTCGTTCATGACCACAACATCGGCGGCCTCCATCGCCGTATGGGTTCCAGCAGCACCCATGGCGAAGCCGATGTCGGCCTTGGCAAGTGCTGGCGCATCATTGATGCCATCGCCTGTCATTGCCGTGATGCCCAAGCGCTGTTGAAGTTCGCAGATGGCCTGCAACTTGTCTTCGGGTAGCAGGTTGCCCCGCACTTCGGCTATGCCCGCCTGAGAGCCGACGGTGCGCGCGGTCGCGATGTTATCACCTGTCAGCATGACCGGTGTCACGCCGAGCGACTTCAGGTCGGCCACCGCTTGGGCGGAGGATGGCTTGATGGTGTCTGCCACCGCACAGATCGCCATCACACGTTCGCTGTTAGCGAGGAGTGTGACCGTCCGACCTGCCTCCTCATGAACTGCGAGGCGGGCTTCGAGTTCAGCCGAACATTGCCCACGCTCCTCGATCCAGCGGTGGTTGGCCAGCGCGTAGGAATGATTGCCGATGACACCTTGCACTCCACGCCCTGCGACGGCTTGAAACTCTCCCACCTCTAGATCGGCGGTTGACAACCCCTCTGCGATGGCTTTGGAAACCGGGTGATCCGACCGGCCTGCGAGACTCTTTGCAAGCCCCTCCAGCACCCGTTGATCAAGATCTGTGTCCACGGGCTCGAAGGCTAGCAGTCTGGGCTTACCTTCCGTGATCGTGCCTGTCTTGTCCAGGGCCACAGCTTTGATCTTTCGCGCATCCTCCAAGTAAACGCCGCCTTTAATCAATATCCCCCGCCTTGCCCCGGCTGCCAAGCCGCTGACGACCGTGACTGGTGTGGAAATAACCAAGGCACAAGGGCAAGCGATGACCAACAACACCAAGGCTTTATAGACAGCCTGCATCCAGGTTAAGTCCGCAAGCCACGGCGCTAACAACGCGACGGCGACAGCCAGGATGAAAACGGCAGGGGTGTAGATCGCGGCAAACCGATCTACAAAGCGCTGTGTTGGCGCACGGGACGATTGTGCTTGCTCGACTGCGTGGATGATGCGCGCCAGGGTACTGTCCGAAGCGGGCGCGGTGACTCGAAATTCCAAGGCTGCAGACTGGTTGATGGTGCCTGCGTAGACTTCGTCGCCAGGAGCCTTGTCTATGGGCAGGCTTTCCCCAGTCACAGGGGACTGGTCGATGGCACTCTGCCCGAGCGTCACGACGCCATCGAGCGGAACGCGCTCTCCTGGACGGATGCGCACTATCGCGTTGACAACGACCGCTTTAACGCCGACGCGCGTCCAACTGCCGTCACTTTGACGAACCTCGGCCTGCTCCGGTGCCAGCGCCAGCAAGCTCTTGATGGCGTTACGCGCCCGGTCCACCGCTCGAGCCTCGATGGCCTCGGCTATGGCATACAAGGCCATCACCATGGCAGCTTCTGGCCACTGGCCTATCAAGAAGGCACCTGTCACGGCCACAGTCATCAAGGCGTTGATGTTCAAGCGGCCTTGCCGCAGTGCGGAAAGCCCTTTACCGTAGACAGAGAAACCCGCCAGGGCGATGGCCACCGCGGCCAGCGCCATTCCAAGGGCTTTTGCTGGCCAACTATCTGAAAAAGCGAATGCCAAGCCTTCAGCCGCCACGGCCAGCCCCAATGCAGCAATCAATTTGCCCCATGAGGCCCAGAAACCAATTGGCGCAGCGGCAGTAGCTCCATCCGATGTGTCTTCTACGTTGCGCGGCTCTGGTTTGAAGCCCGCCTTGCGAATCGCATCCAGAGCCAACTGCAGAGCATGATCATCCGCAGCGATGGCCAACTCGCGGTCGCCCAAGTTGAACTGCAAGCCACGAATGCCTGCCACGCCGTCAAGTGCTCTACGGATTTCTGACTCTTCTGAAGCACAGTCCATGTTCGCGATCCGGAACCGCTGTGGCGCAACAGTCGTTGCATTAGACGCCGTTGGCCCGTCCACAGCAAGCGATTTAGCACCGCCACTCCCACAATCGCAGGTCGTGTCAACTTGTTGGCATTGGTGAGTAGGGTTCATGATCTTCTCCTTGTTGGTTGGATTTAAAACCCTGTAGCCACTACAATGTCAAGCCTTTACTATGAAGTAATACAATTTTCCTGGCATCGTTCAAGGTGAAGATATGAAAATCGGGGAACTGGCCAAGGCCACTCACACCCAAGTTGAGACGATTCGGTATTACGAACGCGTAGGATTGTTACCTGAAACTCCTCGCACAGAAGGTAACTAGCGGGTGTACAGCAGCAAACACGTTGATCGCCTGTTCTTAATTAGGCGCTGCCGAGGGTTGGACATGACGTTGGACTAAATCCGAGTGCTGCTGCGCTTCAAGGACTCGCCTCAGGAGAATTGCGCACAAGTGAACGACCTGCTCGACGAGCACATAGACCATGTGGCAACACGTATAAACGAGTTAAAGGTGCTGGAACGACAGCTCAGGTCATTGAGAGCAAACTGTTGCGAGTCTCAACAGGTCAGCCAATGCAGAATTTTGACCGAATTGTCTACAGCGTTCAGCCAAGATTACGACTCAGCAACAAACAGAGTGCATGTCAACGGGGCACATAACCTCAAAGGAAAGCCTTAAACAAACGATGTGAAAAGCAGTTGTTGCACATGCAGAAGAATTCCAGCCATATGAGGTGGCAAATAAAGGAAGCCACAATCCGAACAACCAACTAAAAATAATCCTTGGCCTTTCCTCACAGCTTCTTTGGTGGACTTCTCGATGGTTTAACCCACGGGTCGGTCCAAATCACTGACCTTCTCAAACAGTCGGTCGACATCAATCAACAGCTCGGCCATCAAGGCTTCTCGGGTGGTGGTCAGTGGTTTCTCCGTCATGGCCATGGCCCATTTGAACAGTGCTTTGAAAATCTGATCGAGGTTCTCGTGGGCGCTCCTGGCCAGGTGTTGAGCCGACACCATGGAGACCGCATCGTGCTTCTCATCGTCGGTCTTGGCTTCACGGAGCAGGGCGCGATAATTAGTGGTGTCATTGCCCTTTCAATTTTGTGCCTCTGCGCCCCATGACGCGTTATCCTTGAAGTTGCTCTCAAGGGGTTTAGGCACTAAAAACTGACCAAACTCAGAAGTGAATCTATTGATTCGTAAATGAAGAATAAACCTCATATATGAGGAATAAAGAACAAAAAAATTTGACAGACTAAAGGTCTTCCTAATGTATTGGGCCTGAGTGCTTCGTTCGAGGCAGGATGAAGGCCGACCCCAAATGACGAAACATGAAAGACAAGCCCGAGTGGTGCTTCGTAGCATCATGGCCAGGCAGGATGTCACATACAAAGAGCTTGCGAGAAAGCTAGAGATGTACGGCTCAGAGCTTGACCACAAGGCCCTGAGCACAAAAATCAACCGAGGCAAATTCCAGTTTGCCTTCTTTATCCAGTGCCTTGATGCCTTGGACCAGATTGATAAGCTCGACAGACTCATGACCAATTAATATACTGATTAAATAAACAGTATAGTAGCCCTGTCTGATATCCGAAGCAACTGCGAATCAAATGTGTGGTGTTACTGTGACGAGCGTATTTTCCCCGTCTGTCACACTAAAAGACTTTTCTGGTTGAGGCGCGGCTAGAGGCTTGGCCTGTTCAGAAATTGAATGCCAACGCGCTTGCATTAAGGATTATTCAGGACTTCAACGAGAGGTTTGCGTCAGCGAAGTAGGTTTCTCAGCTTTGGCCAAGTGTTGGCTTTAATATAGTTACAACTGACTATTTGACCTTAAAAATTCAAAGAATTGAGGGCTAGCTCTTGTTTTCCCCACAACACTGGAGAGGACCTTGTCCCCATCAAAGAGTTTGTTCAAACGCTTAGAGTGACTTCAACGGTCTTGAACAAACTATTGTGAGAAGACTCAGGCAGACTCCCGTTCCCGTATCAGCATATAGAGGCACCCCCCCTCCAAGAATCGAGGCGGGTTCCACTTGGTTCAAGCCGTAGTCTGCGCTGTAGAGAGATTTTCAACCCACAAGGACTCTAGCCGCAATCGTCAAGTCGATAGTTTTACACTTACGAAATTAGTCCCCAATCGATAAGTTAAGTTGCTATACTGGAAATATCTTCAGGTTGAGCAATGAGACGAACTTTCTTCCAAATCTTTTGCATGTGCTTAGTTGCCTGCTCTCTGTTGTTACAGGGTGTGGCCAGCGCTGCTATGGCTGGTTGTCATGAGTCGTCTTCTGATTCTTCCGCCCCCATGCACCAGATGCATGAACACGACGATGCGACTGGCGAGCACGCGAATGACCCTCATCTGAAACACTCATATGCGGGTGCCAAAGCGGACAAAGCTCAAAAAGACAAAGCAGGCGACTGCTGCGACTGCCACGCTGCCTGCAAAGCATCTTTTATGTTGCCTTTTTTGGATAGCCCCTCCGTAAAAATTTCCTCGGTAGTAACAACTACACCGATTCTCGCGCATCAAAGTTCAGACCTCATTCCCCCTTACCGTCCCCCCATTTCTGCCTGAAATCAACTGATTTGCCATTTGATTTTTGAACACCAGAAATGGAGGTGCGTCCATGCGCGCTCAAATTTGCAATGCACTGATAGGCTTTGTGGGTCTACTCAGTGTGAACGGGGCTTTTGCTGAACCCCAGACAGACCTGACATACCAATCGGCCTTCGAAGAATTTGATTCCTATCAGCCCACTCAAAGACGTGATTGGCGGACCGCCAACGACCATGTTGGAAAGCTGGGGGGATGGAAATACTACGCCAAAGAGGCGGCCTCTCGGGGGGAGGAAGGCTCTCGCGAGGAGCCTTCAGTGGCCCCTGAAACTTCGCAGGGAGTCAAAAACTCGCGCCCCTCAATGAAACACGACATGTCTCAGATGAAGGGCATGTCCATGGAACATGGGATGGGCGCAGGTGAATCTCCCCAGGGGAGGCAGCAATGAGCTACCTCCGTAAATCGATACTGGCCCTGGCTGTTGCCTCTTTGGCCGGTTGTGCCACAGTGGACATCAACCAATCCATCGACCAAACCAACCTGCGTACCCAGTCCCTAACAGCCGGAAAAGTCTCATTGGCTTTGAATGCCACGCAAAAACAGGTACTTGGCGAGACGACGGATAAGTTACTGGCGCAGCCGCTCACCATGGCAGGCAGTGTTCAACTGATGCTAGCCAATAGCCCGGATTTTCAGGCACTGCTTGCGCAGAACTGGGCCAACCAAGCATTGGCGGCTCAATCCGGACGAATTGCCAATCCTTTACTCACTTTCGAGCGAATTACCACCGGAGACCAATTGGAGATTGGCCGGCTTATCACATTTGGATTGCTGGACATCCTCTCTCTGCCATGGCGACAACAATCTGCTTCCCTGCGGATTGAGCAAGCACAATTGCAAATGAGTTCCGATGTTATCGGGCAGTCGGTTGCGGTTCAACAAGCGTGGGTGGACGCGGTCGTCGCCAATCAGAAGGAAACCTATGCCAAGAAAGTGTTGAGTGCTGCCCAGGCGGGTGCCCAATTGGCCAAAAGGCTTGCGGAAGTTGGAAACTTTACAACCACCCAAAGAATTCGGCAGCAGATGTTTTACTCGGATGCGGTAGTGACCTATGCCCAAGCCAAGCAAACATCTATTGCAACGCGCGAAAAATTGGGTCGAATTCTGGGGCTGACAACAGAACAGATGGCGAAGCTGAAAATCCCCGACCACTTACCAGCCCTTCCAGACGCTCCGATGGACAGTGCCAAAGTTGCACAAATGGCAACTAACCGCCTGGACATTGAAATGGCCAGACTTGCTTACAATTCAGCGCTAAAAAGGGCTGGATTTGCAACTGTGGGCTCTTTTATTGATGTGGACCTTGGTATCCGTAGGAATTCAGTCTATGACCGAGCTTCTGGAAATTTGTCCAATCCCAGGGGTTATGAACTGGACATTCGACTTCCACTCTTTGACTGGGGAGAACTGAAAAGGGATGCTTTTGGTGCAGACCTGCTCAGTAAGGCAAATCTGCTGGAGGGGACCATCCGCAATGCAGAATCGTCTCTTCGGGAAAGCTATTCGGCCTACAGAACAGCCTACGACATCGCCAAACACTACAGGGATGATGTCATTCCGATGCAGGAAGCCTTGGCCGACGAGGGGGTCTCCCAATACAACGGTATGTTAATCAGCACGTTTGAGCTACTTGCGGAGAGTCGCAATCAAGTCCGCGCAGGTCAAGCTGCCATTGAATCCGTTGGAAATTTTATTAGGGCGCAATTGGCGCTTGAATCCACCCTGATGGGGAAACCACTGAATGCCAATCTGATGATGAGCAGCACCGGTGGCCAGGCCTCAGCCGGTGGGCATTAAGAGATTGGAGAACCATCATGAACTCAAGACGAGACTTTATTAAACTGGCTGGCATCGCCGGAGGTGCTGTTGCCGCCACTTCCGTGAGCAAAGTGGCCATGGCCGCTTTGCCAGAGCCAATTATTCAAACATCGCCGGACACCATGGCTCCACTGTTTCCCAAAACGGGTCGACCATACAACCCAGTGGTGACCTTAAATGGTTGGACCCTTCCCTGGCGCATGAATCAAGGAGTTAAAGAATTTCACCTCGTTGCTGAGCCAGTTGTTCGAGAAATGGCTCCAGGCATGAAGGCGCACCTGTGGGGCTATAACGGGCAAAGTCCAGGTCCCACGATTGAAGTGGTCGAGGGCGACCGAGTACGGATTTTCGTGACCAACAAATTGCCTGAGCAGACCAGTGTTCATTGGCACGGACAACGCCTGCCCAATGGCATGGACGGGGTGGCTGGGCTAAATCAACCTGCAATTCCATCCGGTAAAACTTTTGTTTATGAGTTTGAAGCCAAGCGGCCCGGTACGTTTATGTATCACCCGCATGCAGACGAAATGACACAAATGGCCATGGGCATGATGGGTTTTTGGGTGACACACCCCAAGAATAAAAACCCTTTGATTGAAGAAGCGGACCGAGATTACTGCTTCTTGCTCAACGCCTACGACATTGACCCTGGGGCATACACACCAAAAATTATGACCATGCTCAATTTCAACCTGTGGACATGGAACAGCCGGGTCTTTCCGGGAATTTCACCACTGGTGGCCCGCAAAGGTGACCGGGTACGGATTCGGGTGGGTAACCTGACCATGACCAATCACCCCATCCATATCCATGGGCATGAGTTTGAGGTGACAGGCACTGACGGTGGCCCAACCCCCAAGGGTGGTCGCTGGCCAGAAGTTACAGTGGATGTGGCTGTGGGTCAGATGCGGCAAATGGAGTTCATTGCCGACGCCGTGGGTGACTGGGCTTTTCATTGCCACAAAAGCCATCACACGATGAACGCGATGGGCCATGACCTGCCAACATTGATTGGGGTGGACCACACCGGGATTTCTAAAAAAGTGCACAGCCTGATTCCAGATTACATGGCCATGGGGGAACGGGGTATGGCTGATATGACCGAGATGGACATGCCATTGCCAGACAATACCTTGCCCATGATGACCGGGGACGGCCCCTTTGGCTCTGTCGAAATGGGCGGGATGTTCAGCGTCCTGAAAGTTCGAGACAACCAAAAGCCTGGAGACTATACGGACCCGGGCTGGTACCAGCACCCCAAGGGGACTCAGGCGTATGAATACACAGGTGAAGGGTTGCCTCCTGCGCCCTCCAGTGCTCGCTCGGGACCTGCAGCCATGAAGGCTCAAAACATGCCTGCAACCAATATTGAAGTTCAGGTCAAAAAACCCGTTGGACATTCAAATCACTGAGGAAACCACGATGAAAATCCATCAATTCTTACTCAACCTAGGGGCTGTCCTGATGGCTGTAACCACATTCAATGGGGCACTAGCACATGGCAGTAACCCGCATGAGAAGGCGCCCGTCTTTTCGGAGAAGGATTTTGAACAAATGCCCTGGGGAATTGGCGCAATGCCCACCAAGGCCCAGCGTACAGTTCAGGTCACCATGTCGGACAACATGCGTTTTGACCCATCCAGTCTCAACGTCCGACCTGGCGAAACTATCCGCTTTGTGGTCACAAACAAAGGCGTATTGCTACACGAGTTCGTCATTGGAACCATTGAAGCAAACAAAGAGCATGCAGAGCTGATGAAACGCTTTCCGGACATGCAGCACGAAGCACCTTACATGGCGCATGTACCGCCTGGACAAACAGAGGAAATCGTCTGGACATTCAATCGACTGGGTGACTTTCAGTTTGCATGCCTCATTGCCGGACACTATGAAGCTGGCATGGTCGGCAGTATCCGTGTCGCAGATGCGAAAGGGGCTAAAAAATGAGGTCATTTCTTCACCACAGCTTGGTACTAGCCCTTGCTTATGGGGCCATGGGCGGGAATGCTTGGGGTACAGAGGCAACCGCACCAACAACTAACCCCAAAAGAATCATGTCCACACCTGTTAAGGTCGTTGGCTTACAGGTGTACAAATCTCCCACCTGCGGCTGCTGCGAGGACTGGATAAAGCATCTAGAACAATCCAAGTTGTCTGTTCGGTACGACAACGTGTCTGATATGCCAGCGCTGAAAAACAAACTTGGAATTGACTCTAGGTACCGTTCCTGTCACACGGCAGTTAGTGCCGAGGGATATGTCTTCGAAGGACATGTACCCGCGAAGTACATACGCCAATTTCTAAAAGAGAAGCCCCAGGACGCTATCGGGCTAGTTGTCCCCGGTATGCCTGCAGGCTCGCCTGGGATGGAGATTGGTGCTGATTTTTCCCCCTATCAAGTGCTCTTGCTCACTCGGGATGGTCAAAGCCGCGTTTACGCCACCGTCCAAACCTACGAATCACAGTTTTAACTTTTGGAGAAACACCATGAAAAACCTCAATTACTTACTCATCACCATAATTTCAGCGCTCACCCTTGGTCAAGCTCAGGCTCAGGACCCGCACGCAGGCCACTCCCCCTCTACGGAATCGTCGGTGAAAGCCTCTGACGGTTCAGACCGCATTGGCAACCTGTCCGACGCTGACATGACTGAAGGTGTCGTCAAAAAAATTGACCTCAATCAGGGCAAGGTGACACTGAAGCATGGTGAAATCAAAAGCCATCAAATGCCCGGTATGACGATGGTTTTTAAGGTCGGTTCAATGGAGATGCTCAAGGGCCTACAGGCCGGAGACGAAGTCAAGTTCGCATTGGACCCCAGCATGACAGTCACCCGTATCGAGAAAAAGTAAGGGCATGGCCATCTTCCGGTCAAAAACTGGTTTGGCTGATTGAACTTTTCAAAGTCCTTATGTCCTATACTGAAGTGGGCAGATGGTCTGCCCACTTTTCAAAAGGAAAACTGTAATGAAAACTTTGATGTTGAAAGCAAGCGTTGTATTTACTGGTCTGCTGGCCACCACATATGCCTTCGCAGGCACATGCTGTGAAGCGGGAGCCGCCTGTTGTGCCCTGGGAATGTCCTGCTGCTAAGTCAAGCAACATTATCCCTTTTGGCGTAATCGCATGACCCGAGTCCATCGGTTTTTGGCAATGATGTTGCTGTTATGCCTGAGTTTTCAGGTTGCGGCCTCAACATTGGCGGAACTCTGTTGATTCGAATGCGAGCAGGCAAATCAGTCTGAGCTGATAAAAACCAGGTCGGTCAGCCAAGACATTGTTGTATCTAAGCCCGAACAGGGAATTGGAGCCGTCAGATGGACCGCGCAACGGGATGACCTAGCTCTGTCAGGTATGACTTGCGAAGGCTGCATATCTTGTCAAGAATGCATGCCAAGCATTGCACTGATACCCTCATGCCTCGCTCAGCCTTCATCGTTCAAGAATCATCTTGAAATGTTTGTGTTGAAGCGAGTTTCCTCGGGTGAACCCGAACGACCTTTCAAACCGCCGCGTATTTTCTCCCTGCATGCCTAAGCCGAATTAATTGCTTCACTGGTGCCCATCCTATTTCTCTAGCTGTGTTAACAATTTGTGTTGATTACCGGCTAAGGCCGAGAGGGTGCTTAGATGGTTTGTGGTCACACCAGACATGCACCGTGTGCACCAGTCCATTCGTCCGGAGGAAACCAATTCAAACTACGGGTTTAGTTTCCCATGGTGGGACCGACTATTTGGAACTTACATGGCAAAACCGAAAGAAGACGCTCAAACGATGCCAATTGGCATTGAGCTATTCAGGCAAGAGGGCGACTCCAACCTCCCCAAAATGCTGATTCAGCCATTCATTTCGGGGCACTGATACCTGTTTTTTCTAATTCTAGAATCCTTCAAGAACCGCATAAACAAAGCAGGTGAGACCTACTGGTGTTCACCTGCTACATAATGCCGGGGTATGAACAAAAATACCGTGCAACGCGTGTTTCAGTTGATGAGCTGGCAGGTGCGCAAGCGACCCGTTGGCTTTCGCCCGCGTGTACAGGCTTTACCTGCCGTTGCGCAACGGCCCGATGAACGTTGGGCCACAGACCTGTGTCGTATTTGGTGTGGCAAAGACGGCTGGGCTAGCTTGGCATTGGTGATTGATTGACACACGCGAGAATTGCTTGGTTGGCACTTGAGCAGAAGCGGTAAATCGGCCACGGCAGAGTCTGCGCTGGAGCAAGTCCTTATCAGCCGCTTTGGCGTGCTTGGAAAGGTCTCAAAACCCTTCCTGCTGCGTTCGGACAATGGCTTGGTGTTCTGCTCCAGAAGCTACACGGCACTGGTGCGCAACTACGGTTTGCAGCAGGAATTCATCACGCCCTACAGCCCCGAGCAAAACGGTATTGTGGAGCGCGTGATACGAACCCTTAAAGAGCAGTGCGTGCACCGCCATCGGTTTGAGACCATCCAGCATGCCAGCCGAGTGATTGCAGACTGGATTCGGTTTTTTATAACACCCAAAGACCCCACCAGGCGCTGGGCATGAGAACACCCGCTGAGCAGTACCAATTAGCGGCCTAAGTTGTGCAGAAATCGCTTGGTCTTTACGGCCTCGTATCTGTTCCAATTCATCACTCAGAGGAACCGGGGAGGAGTCGATCATATTCTTCGTCCAATCTCAGACACACATGTTTACGGCCATCTAAAACCTGATACCGAAACTCAATTTCCATATTGAATTTCTTTTCCCAAGGCATATATTTGCTTTGATGTTTAACACTCGAAAAATCATCGGTGTTGATGAAAAAACTCTCTTCATTCGGCTTCTGTGGGAATTTTGACTTGCCCGTAGAGCCATTGTTGTCCTCCCTCTCCTCTTCATAACCTTCAGTGTCGGTATCTGCAGCTGATGTGTGGCGCGCAGGTTGAAATTCTTCCCCATTTGGGTTTGCTTGCACATCCTTACTGATCACTTTGATAGTTTTCTGGATTCCGTCATAACTTGTTACTCGTCCCTTAAAAGTATGAATTCGGGTGGTATCCCAGGACGCACTGAGTTGTTCAGCGGGGTGTATGGTGAGCTCTGCGTTTTCTGCCAACCCTGAGAAATCTCTGAGTTTGATGCAGTCGTGTTCGGATAGATAGCCAAGAATGAAATTATGCACGAGCTCAATGAGCTGCTCTTTGTCTGAAGCTTCAATTTCAGCGCCCGGGCTTCTTCCCCTGAGCAAAGCGATGTTAAGCCTCGGCTCGAATATAACGCCTTGTAGGCTAGAAACGATATCAAGGATGTGAGCATTGATCCATTCCAGGAGCTCAGATATCGCTGATTCATTCCCATTTGCTGAGGAGATGTCAAAGCCAAGAAGCCAATGCTGCTTATCGCTATCTGAGTCCCCAACCAGGTTGCCGATGCTATAAACACCATCAGTTTGTTTGATCAAAATTGCTGCGATGCTATGAAGAAGTCGAGCCTTCGCGGTTTTGAATAGCCTGAGACTTTCCGCCGCCATCGCCTCTGTCAGGGACTGAGGGTTTTTCACCTTGAGTTTGTGAACGACGTAAAAGGTCATTTAGTAGGCTCCAGCCAACAAATGTACGATCAATCCGATCCAGAATAATTCAGTGTTTGAATAAGGGGCGTCTTTTTTCTGGCGTATAACACCAACAACCCAGATGGTCTCCATTTCGATATTGAATTTGGCTGTTTGTCGCAAAGGCCCACCCGACGGGATCAATCGCCTATTGAGTTTGAGATCGCCTAACAAGTTACACACATCACACTCTTTGGCTGTTGAGTTTGACCAAAAAAATAGGTCTTTGGGATCAAGTTCTAGGAATCGTAGGAGCGCAACGATATGAACGAGATAAAGCAGATCCTTTTCCTTCATGGATTCACGAATGACAAAATTTGCGTCCTGCGTAAAATTTCCAAGTGGATCGAAGCTCGAATGAAGCCGCAGTGGAATTCTTTGGAGAGTCGCAATTCTTGCATTGCTCGACGCAGACCCTTGAATTTGGCGAATCAAATTCTCGACGTCAGCTTGGTCCGGTAGATGTTTGGCCAGACGCTCATAAAAAGATCGGCTCAAAAAAATATGTGCTGTTTTATCGTGGGCAAAGCACGCGGGTTGAAGGCTGGGCGGAAAGGATTTAAAGACAGTTCCAAGGCCCGACAGCCGGCGCGACAGACTCCGTTTTGAACTCGAATTGTAGTCAGACAAGTCATTGGGCCTCCCAAGATAATCAAGCGACTGGAGGATGTAGTCTTTGGCGATAAAGGACCGAGTTTTTAAGGACTCTGTCGGGTGTGGTTTTTGGGTTTCTAGCCTGTACCTTGAAGCCAAGGTGTGGGGGATCCAGGCATGTTGAGCCGCGGCGGGGCTATCTTTGCCATCAACCGTTCGATTTCGATAGAGCGAATCAATGGCGCCAAATCCACCATGCGAATAGGTCTCAAGCAGTGTGATGGTGCCGGCATGACCTAAAACGCGGCCTGCAACAAACAGTGTTTTCCTAGTTATACCTTGCGGGGTTGTACTCGCTAGAGCACCCCCATTCATCTGGCCCTCGCTGGGGTCGTTGATCGCGGTCTGGAATAAAGCATTCGTCAACGCATCTGCAAAGTTGTGCCGCAGTGTATGGATACTTCCCCTGGATGCAATGTTTTTAATGATGCAGTTGAGATCTAACGCCACTTGGCGTGTTGTGGATTGAAATAAATTGCCGAGGTAACTTGAACGCGATTTGATCGATCGAAATTTAGTCCTCTGCAAAATTTCCTTTTCGTCCCGCGTAATCTCATTTTGAGAGAACACGTAGCGATTAGAGGCCGGAAACTTTGGCCGGAAAATACTATCGCCAACCACCCTGACCAAGGGCGTCGTGTCTAGGAGGTGTAGGGAACTGGGTTTTGTGAAAAATGATTCATTTTTTCTTAGGCCAAAGCGGCGAAGTAGAATGAAAATTGCTTGAAGATCATCGGATTTATTGTTTCGGAGATAATCAAAAATAAGATCCATTTCTTGGTGGGAAAAAAGATCTGTCGAAGGGCTATAGATGGAGTCCAAGCTATCGAATTTGACGGCCATAGACGGTTTCAGTGTGGCTAGGTTTGAGAAAAAGTCTCTAATTTGCCTTAGGTCGTCTTGTGCAGATTGGAGTATCTGTTGCCGATCAATCAGGTAGCCATTGATGGTGTCAATGACCTCTTCTAGTTCTTCGGAGTCGATCTCGCGCTGCAGGTCAGTCTCTTTAAAAAGATTGGCGATCCTTCCGTAGTAATTTAATTTGGTGCTCTTGGCTAGACCGCCACGCCTCGAGGGTTTTCTAGTTTCGATATCGTTGGCGTAGGCCAATAGCGCTGATTTGCTCAGCGAGGCTTCAATTTTGATCTCAGCGCTTAGATCCGATATCGATCGGCCTGCATGTTCCATGATCGCTTGAACATGGTTGAAGACAGACTTAATTGGTGGTGTTTGAGTTGAGGATTCCAAGGAGTTTTTTGAGGTGCTTTTTTCCTTAATAGAATCCGTGACGGTGGTTTCGCTGTTGGTTTGATTGCTGGTCTGTTGAGCATCCTCTGATGCAGGAGCATCGTCTGCTGTAGGAGTCTCGTCTTCAGCTGCAGGCACATCGACTTTGGCCAGTTCTGTTGAGAATGGTACGGAAGAGACCGGCTGTGACTGATGTTCAGCAGCCGATATGTAACTGGAGTCAGGGTCAATGATTCGTTGAAAGCTTTTAAAATTTGGGCTGCGATGCTTTGTTTCGCCCGAGGCAATTGCTGCCAGGCAGCCAGGCGACTCATAGAGTTGAAAGGATCCCTCAATCTCAGCGAAATAATAAAGAAGGTCCTGTTTAGAATTTAGCAATGACTCGCTGATGCCAAGGCTACGGATCGTTGCTTGTAGATCACGTCCCAGCGTTTCGAGATTGTTGCTTTTTTGGCTTAACGATAATTGATTTGCCAGCCTTTCGTGGTAGTGAATGGATAACCAATGAAGTTGGTGTCGTCTCACCAAGTCAGCAGTGTCGGGTGCTGTGTCCGTGAAACGGATATCGATGAATACGCTATTGCCGACGCTTCCGATCAGGTAATTCCCTCTGAGAACTTCGTCTATTGCGATTTTGCAGGTAACCCCATTTAATTTGATTAAAGAAAGTGCGAATAAAAATTCAAGATTGATCTTTCTTTTTGCTTGCAAATTGGATTGTAATAGCCCCATGACACCTAGGTGAGATGCTCGGTATCTGGAATATTTTTGACAGAAATCAATGGGTATTCTTTCTGAAATCCTTCGGCCAGATCGGGCGAACAATCTCAGATCCAAATCTGGCGCCATCTTTCGAAGAAAGGACGTCAACTTCTCAAAATAAATATGGAAATATTTTGTGTTGCTGAGTTCTAATTGGGCATCCCGGGCTACTTTAGCGACTTGCGCTGGTGTGATTTCCTGCGAAGACAGGTGGTTGGATATCGATTGGGCATCCGAGTGCGCTCTTGCTCTGAGCGATTTCTCAAGTTCGTTGTACTCTGCCCTTCGCAACTTCAAGCCGAAGTGTTTAGGGACTGATTGCTTTAACACGTCATTGTCTTTGCTAACGAAGTCAATATGAATTGAATCGCTAAGATTCAAAAACTTCAGGATCTCCTCTGCAAACTGTCGAATTTGTTGATGGTCCTTCTTCATCACCCGAAGGCTTGATGGGCCATACACTGGGATCTTGTCGTTCTCGTGGCCCAGTAATCCCTCCACAATATCGCGATCGGTGATCTTGCTGTGATTGCTTACAAAGTGGCGCAAAAAATTGGCTTGCAACGATTCAAAACTCTTAAGCAGGGTGACATCCGGTGGGATCCCTTCGATTCCATTTGTGGTCAAAAAGAAGAAAAACGGAATTCGTTGATCACTTGAGTGGCTTGGGCGGATCAGCAGTGCCTTGATGTAAGTCGAGAGTTCGGGTGTGGTGCCCTTAATTTTAGCGGCCAGGATTTCAAGTGCATTGCGATAGTTAATTTTAATTTCATCGGCAAGTGTTTTGCAAAGTGGTGCCACCCGCCTTGGTTCCCGCATAAAAATATCTTTGTCATTCACGATCATGAGATCGAAATCGTCAGTAAATAAATTCAGATCGCAGAATGCATCGCGTACTGGTCGACCTCCAGTCGTCAGATAAATTTTGAACATCAGTTGAGTGACATAAGCATTCCATGATTCACACAGCGACTTACTGTTGATCGTTTCTTGAAGATGCTGGGCTATCGCTTCTACATCTAGTTTGAATTTTTCTAGATCAAATGCGTAGGGAGAGCCAGCCAGGTTTATGCCGTCTTTGACCACAGAGTAATAAGCGCACTTTGAGTGTAGTTCTGAGCGAGCATTCTTTTGAAGCAGCATTGCCGCGGGTTCTGAATCGCCCCGTTCTAGAAGCATCAATCGGCGGCTGCTTTGGAGCCAAGCTTGCGACTCAAATCCGAAGTGTTCTTTGACAAGATCAACGACTTTTGAATCGAATTGTTTTTCAATCGCTAGATCGAGAAGACGCACATGATTGTGGGCGTCCCAATGGGTTTTCAGATAATCGGAGAGCCTGGACGGTAGTAAGCGTCGTTCTACGATCTCATGCTTTAGCAGAGACTGATGTTTGAACGTTGTTTTCCCGACATGTTGAAGTGTTGGGCGCCTCCTCCAGATTGCAGACAAGTCTCCCGTAAGTCCAAACTCTGGTTCCACAAGATGATGAACTTTGACGCTCAAGGCGCCCCTAAGGTCCGCGCCGATTTGAAATCCAATCCAAATTAGGAAATCGGCCAATTGATCATGGGTGATCGGATTGGTGTTCCCAGCCTCCAAGATCTCGTAAGCATCCTTGGGCTTAACCTTGCGAGGTAAATGGGGGTTGGTTGGGAAATAGGTCGAATGATTTAAATCCAGTAACACTTGGCCGATTGAATCTTGGGTTAATTCAGGGGCGATGTGCTGTTGGGGTGTCGCATTATTTTGCGAAGTGCCTTGTTCCGTTTTGACGGCGTCCGGATCTCTGTTGGAATAGTTCTTTAATTGGCGGACTGCCTTGCTGTCGCTTTCAGTTATTTCATACTTGGTGGTTTCTTTTGGTCGAGCGTCTGAAGGGGTGTCTGGTCCAAAGAAAAGGGCTGGTTTGGCAGAGGATGAAAAAAATTTTAGAAAAATTTGCTGAATTTTTTTAGCATAGTTCGTTTGGTTGTCGCTTGGGACAATCGCTGTCGCACTTGATACACGAAGCTCGACTTCCAGTTTGTCTTTGAACAGCCTGTGGTTTGCAAATGGCTGATTGAGGTTCCGAAGCAGGTGGGCTAGAAAATCTCGATTTAGGTTTTGGTTGACGGGTGCGAAGGTTTGACGAAGCTCGGAGAGAAATTTAAGGTGGGATTCCCGAAAGATCACACGGCCATTGCTTGAGCTATAGGACTCATACAGTTCTTTTAAAATCACCAGGACGGTTTGCGTGTAACCGAAATTTGGTTTCTGCTGCCAGCTTTGAAAAAGCAGCTCAACGATCGGATACTGACCTCGCGATATTTGCTGAGCCCTAAAGATCGGCCGTTTGGTATTTAGAGTTAAACGCTGCTCATCGCAAAGGCGGTATGCGTTGCATTGCCTGATCAGATGTACCAGTTGGTAAAGCATGCTGTAAAAGTCATCTGTATCCGACCAGATCTTTAGCGTTTGCTGATAGTTCGATGTGCACAGCCATCCTAGACAGTAGTGGAGAAACCCTCCCCCAGCGAAAGGAACCGTAACCTCAGATTCGACTTTGTGATTACGAAGGCCTTCGTGTAGGCGCAGATCTTCCCCGATTGCCCAACTCCGTCTCAAATTAGTGACAAAGTGATCCGACAGGCCTGTTTTTTCTGTTTCTGATGCAAGTGCATCCTCAAACTGGCCACAGTCCACGATTAGGTTGGGATTCCATGTCGGTATAGGGTTCACTAGGAGCGGTCCCTCCCGGGCGATATCGCCGCCGACGGCTTTGCCATCCCGTCAATAGGACTTGATCTGAGAGTTGTACATCGCTTACACTTCGGATAAGTGGATTGGGGGTTCCCGGTCGGCGTTATAGCCTCGGTGGGTTTCATCGGGGCTTTTCGCTTTTCTCAAGGGGATAAACCTTCAATCCCCAGTTTTCGTATCCGCGACCGACATTTTGCCGGCCTCCAGAGCAATAAAACTTCTCTTTCAACACGTCAAAAGCACTGTTTGGTTGACCGGGGCGCAGAATACTTAGGCCAATCGGTCTTGCAACCAGGTCAGCAAGTTGCAGCCCCGGCGAATCCACCTTTTTATCCGCGAAAACAATCTCAAAAGGAAGGTTGATTCCGGCGCGATTTGCCCCATTGGTCATTCGGCGGAACTCGAGTTCTAGCTCGTTGTCCTCTTTTTTGCCCCGGCATTCAAAAACGATATGGGTAATGAGGTTTTGCTGGTTTTTCTCTTGCAAGAACTCATGCAACGTCTCCAAACAAAAGCCAAGAGCTAGGTGATAAGGATTCTTATTTTGATCAGAAGTGCCGCTTAGTTTGGATTTATCGATGACACAAGACACCAAAATAAAGTTGTGGACCCGGATCAGTTGGCTTAGCTCGTCAAGAAACTGAGTTTTTTGATGCTTACCTTTAAAGGTGAACGCACCTTTCTCTTTCCGGATTTCGTGTTCATGTAGCACGACCAAGTCATGACCGAAGTGCCGAAATTTAAATTGGTGCAGTGCGGAAACAACTTGGTTGGCGTAGTGTCTTTTGTGAAATATGCAGAAAGCAAGGACGAAAACCGGGTAATTTGGATCCAGGTTTTGCATCCCGTGGTCACCGCTCTCATCAACATAGACGATGTAGTCGCTAAAAGCGCTGTTTGCTGTTTGGTTCAATTCGGTGCCCATCATGATCTCGCAGTGACCTTTTAAAGCTCTGTGACGAATTCAATCCAATCGTCAGCAGATACGCGAAAAGTGGGCTAATGCTCCCAGAAACCTCGAAAATAGCGAAATGATGCCGAGACGTTAACTGGTGTTATCTCACAGTTAGTGTGCGAAAGCAACACTATAGAGGTGAGGCGCTGCCCCTGAGAAGACAGTTTGACGTCGTTTCAGGCGGATATAGGGCTTTTGAGATGAATACTTCTTGCTTGGCCTCCGAAGAACTCGCGCTTCACAATGCGTCCCGCTACTGGCGAAGAAGTAATCGCGGCGCTCTCGTCCATTTCCACTTCAATGTCCGACTTCAAGCGACTTTGACAAGCCAAAATGTAGCCTTCAGCAATCTCTTCCTCAGAGAGC
>NZ_DASWYD010000008.1:0-15590 GCF_036405155.1 Limnobacter sp.
GAGATGGTGTTGCCTGGTGACAACGTGTCCATCAACGTGGAGCTGATTGCGCCAATCGCGATGGAAGAAGGTCTGCGCTTTGCGATCCGTGAAGGCGGTCGCACAGTGGGCGCCGGCGTGGTTGCCAAGATTACGAAGTAATCTCTTTAGGGCAATAGCTCAACTGGCAGAGCGTCGGTCTCCAAAACCGAAGGTTGGGGGTTCGATTCCCTCTTGCCCTGCCAAATTTGGTAGGAGTGTCGCCGCTGAATAACATCAGCGGCGGCTTACATTTAAAAACATGGCGCAAAACGACATCCAAACGGTCTCCACCGGCAAAGACAAAGCTTTGCTGGCCCTCTCCATCGTCTTCGCGATTGGTGGCGCGGTGGCCTATCAAGTTTTTTCTGCACAAGACTTCTTCGTCCGTCTGGGTGTGGTGGTGTTGGGTGTTGGTCTTGCTGTGGCCTGTTTTTTGATGTCTCAAACCGGCAAGCAGTTTGCGGCATTTGCCAAAGACGCCGTGAGCGAAGCCAAGCGAGTGGTTTGGCCCACGCGCAAAGAAGGCATGCAGATGACCGCCGTGGTGTTTGGCTTCGTGCTCATCATGGCGATTTATTTGCTTGCGGTCGATAAAACGCTCGAGTGGTTGTTTTACGACGTGATTTTGGGATGGACAACATAATGGCAAAACGCTGGTACGTCGTGCACGCCTACTCGGGACTCGAGAAAAGCGTTCAGCGAGCCTTGCAGGAGCGCATCGATCGCTCCGAAATTTCCGATTTGTTTGGTCAAATCCTGGTTCCCTCTGAGGAAGTGGTTGAAATCAAGGGTGGTCAAAAATCCATTTCCGAGCGTCGCTTTTTTCCGGGCTATGTGCTGGTTGAAATGGAAATGACCGACGACTCCTGGCACTTGGTGAAAAACACACCCAAAGTGACTGGTTTTGTGGGTGGTGTGGGCAACCGCCCAACACCGATTTCCCAAAAGGAAGTCGACAAAATCATGCAGCAGATGCAGGAAGGTGCTGAGAAGCCCCGTCCCAAGGTGCTGTTTGAAGTGGGCGAAATGGTGCGGGTCAAAGAAGGCCCGTTTGCCGACTTCAATGGCAACGTTGAAGAAGTGAATTACGAGAAGAGCAAGCTGCGTGTGTCGGTGACCATTTTTGGTCGGGCCACGCCGGTTGAGTTGGATTTCCACCAGGTCGAGAAAGTTTGAGAGAAGCCCTTTGGGGCATCCTTTCGCTTGTAAGCCGGGTTTTGGTTTTTAAGGCCGCCTGTTTTCATTGCTGGCAGGGCAAACGGTCAAGTAAGCAAGACGAGGAGCAACTTCGGTTGCGTTTGAACTCACGGAGAAACAAAGATGGCCAAGAAAATCATCGGCTTCATCAAGCTGCAAGTGCCAGCGGGTAAAGCCAACCCCTCACCCCCCATCGGTCCAGCGCTGGGTCAGCGCGGTCTGAACATCATGGAATTCTGCAAGGCCTTCAATGCCCAAACCCAAGGTTTGGAACCCGGCCTGCCAATTCCCGTGGTGATCACTGCGTTTGCGGACAAGTCTTTCACGTTCATCATGAAGACCCCGCCCGCAACCACCCTGATCAAGAAAGCAGCCAAGATCACGAAGGGTTCGCCACGTCCGCACATGGACAAGGTCGGCAGCATCACTCGTGCTCAAGCTGAAGAAATCGCCAAAACAAAAATGCCCGACCTGACAGCCGCCGATCTTGAAGCTGCTGTTCGCACCGTGGCTGGTTCTGCCCGCAGCATGGGCATCGTGGTAGAGGGTCTGTAACATGGCAAAATTGTCCAAGCGCCAACAAGCGATCCGCGCCAAGATTGATCGCAATTCTGTATACCCCGTTGACCAGGCGCTGAGCCTGATCAAGGAAACCGCCACTGCCAAATTTGATGAGTCCGTTGACGCGGCCATTCAGTTGGGCATTGACGCACGCAAATCCGACCAGCTGGTTCGTGGCTCCGTGGTATTGCCTGCCGGTACTGGTAAAACAGTTCGCGTTGCTGTGTTTGCTCAAGGTGCAAAGGCTGAAGAAGCCAAAGCCGCTGGTGCAGACATCGTCGGCATGGAAGACCTGGCTGCCGAAGTAAAAGCCGGCAACATGAATTTCGACGTGGTGATTGCATCGCCCGACACCATGCGCATCGTGGGTACGCTGGGTCAAATCCTGGGTCCCCGTGGTTTGATGCCAAACCCCAAAGTGGGTACTGTAACGCCCGATGTGGCCACGGCTGTTAAAAATGCCAAGGCCGGTCAGGTCCAGTACCGCACCGACAAGGCCGGTATCATTCACTGCACCATTGGTCGTGCGTCCTTCAATGTAGACCAGCTCAAGTCCAACCTGAGCGCGCTGGTGGAAGCTTTGAACAAATCCAAGCCAGCCTCGTCCAAGGGCATTTACCTGAGAAAAATTGCCGTATCCAGCACCATGGGTGGTGGCGTACGCGTTGACCAAGCCTCCGTGCTGGGTCAATAAGAAACTTTGGGCTGTGCCGGGTTCCTCCAAGCAACCCGGCCTAGTCGTCAAAGACCGTTGGAAGCAATGCCCGCAGTATTGGGGTGGCGTTTTAAAAAACCATCCAACCGAGATGGCGGTCCCGAAGAAAAGTAATGAATGTTAGTTCAAAGCTTGATTTCGGTCGCCTGTTTTAACAGTGCAATAAGCGCTTCTTTTTGGAGAAAGACCGTGGCCTTAAATCGCCAAGAAAAAGCAGCCGTGATTGAAGAGGTATCCGCCGAGCTGGTGAATGCCCAAGCCATCGTGGTTGCTGAATATCGTGGTCTGTCTGTAGAAAGTGTGACGCAGCTTCGTAAAGAAGCTCGCGCAGCAGGTGTTTATCTGCGTGTTTTGAAAAACACATTGGCCCGCCGTGCCGTTGTTGGAACGCCTTTCGAGGCATTGTCCGACAAAATGGCCGGCCCGCTGATTTACGGGATCAGTGCTGACCCCGTTGCAGCAGCCAAAGTGTTGGTCAATTTTGCCAAAAGCAACGACAAACTCGTTCTCACCGCCGGTGCAATGCCCGGTCAGGTGATGGACGCCAATGGTGTGAAGGCCCTGGCCACCATGCCAAGTCGTGAAGAGCTTCTGTCGAAATTGCTGGGCACCATGCAAGCCCCCATCGCTCAGTTTGTTCGCACCCTCAACGAAGTGCCTACAAAATTTGTGCGTGGTCTGGCTGCAGTGCGTGACCAGAAAGACTCGCAAGCTGCATAACATTTTTCAAGATAGCCGAATCAAACTTTTTACTGGAGAAATACCATGGCAACTAAAGCCGAAATCCTCGACGCCATCGCTGGCATGACCGTACTCGAACTGTCCGAACTGATCAAAGAAATGGAAGAGAAGTTTGGCGTTTCTGCCGCTGCTGCAGCTGTTGCTGTTGCTGCTGCGCCTGCTGCTGGTGGCGGTGCCGCTGCTGCAGAAGAAAAAACTGAATTCGACGTGGTTCTGACAGCCGCTGGCGAAAGCAAAGTAAACGTGATCAAGGTTGTGCGTGCAATCACCGGTCTGGGCCTGAAAGAAGCCAAGGACCTGGTAGACGGCGCACCCAAGAACGTGAAAGAAGGCGTTTCCAAAGCTGAAGCCGCTGACATCAAGAAGCAACTCGAAGAAGCTGGTGCCAAAGTCGACGTTAAATAATGTCGATTTTCGCAAATGCCCGGGGGTTTTCGCCTCCGGGCTTTTTGCGCTTGAAGTTCTGGTTTGTGATTTGAATCAACCCGACTGAGTTGGTTAAGCCATGTGCATCCACCTGCCCATCGCTTAATCCGCTCGACATCAGGACAGAAAATATGTCTTACTCTGCCACCGAGAAAAAACGCATACGCAAAAGCTTTGCGAAACGGCCTCCAGTTTTGGATGTTCCGTACCTTCTCACCACTCAACTTGACTCTTACACCGAGTTTCTGCAATTGGGCACGCCCATTGAGAACCGGGCAGACAAGGGGCTTCAGGCTGCATTCCAGTCTGTATTCCCCATCGTGTCGCACAATGGCTACGCCCGACTGGAGTTTGTCCAGTACGCACTGGGCGAACCCGCCTTTGACGTCAAGGAGTGTCAGCAGCGTGGTCTGACCTTCTGTTCCCCACTGCGCGCACGCGTGCGCCTGGTGCTGCTGGACCGCGAAGCCAGCAAGCCCACTGTGAAGGAAGTCAAAGAGCAAGAGGTCTACATGGGCGAACTGCCCCTGATGACCCGCAACGGCTCATTCGTGATCAACGGCACCGAGCGCGTGATCGTGTCTCAGTTGCACCGGTCTCCCGGTGTGTTTTTCGAACACGACCGCGGCAAAACCCACAGCTCCGGCAAACTGCTGTTCTCGGCTCGCATCATTCCTTACCGCGGTTCTTGGCTCGATTTTGAATTCGACCCCAAAGATGTTCTGTACTTCCGCGTAGACCGTCGCCGGAAAATGCCCGTGACCATCCTGCTGAAAGCCATCGGGATGAACAACGAGCAGATCCTGTCCACCTTCTTTGAATTCGATCAGTTCGAAATCAAGTCGGAAG
The DNA here is from genome assembly GCF_036405155.1 of Limnobacter sp. Taxonomy (GTDB): domain Bacteria; phylum Pseudomonadota; class Gammaproteobacteria; order Burkholderiales; family Burkholderiaceae_B; genus Limnobacter. Next base: position 4,511 of record NZ_DASWYD010000008.1, read on the forward strand.
GCGCACTGATGGACGTGGTGACCAGCCGCCTGAAGGGTGAAGTGGCCAAGTTCGACATCGTGGACAAGGCCGGCAAAGTGCTGGTTCAAAAGGACAAGCGCATCAACGCCAAAAACATCCGTGACATCGAAGCCGCGGGTCTGACCAAGATTTCCGTTCCGGAAGAGTTTCTGATTGGGCGCACGCTGGCCAAAAACATCATCGACCCGAGCACCGGTGAAGTGGTGGCCAACGCCAACGACGAAATCACCGAAGAAACCATGGGCAAAATCCGCGATGCGGGTGTGAAGTCCATTGAGACCATTTTCACCAACGAGTTGGACCAGGGGCCTTACATTTCCCAGACCCTGCGCACTGACGAAACGGTGGACCAAACCGCTGCCCGTGTGGCCATCTACCGCATGATGCGCCCTGGCGAGCCGCCCACGGAAGAAGCCGTGGAAATGCTGTTCAATCGCCTGTTCTACAGCGAAGACTCCTACGACTTGTCCCGCGTGGGTCGCATGAAGTTCAACCGCCGTGTGGGCCGTCCTGAAGTGGAAGGCCCCATGGTGCTGACCAACGACGACATTCTGGCAGTGATCAAGATTCTGGTGGATCTGCGCAATGGTCGCGGCGAAATCGATGACATCGACCACCTGGGTAACCGCCGCGTGCGTTGTGTGGGCGAGTTGGCTGAAAACCAATTCCGTGCTGGCTTGGTGCGTGTTGAGCGTGCCGTGAAGGAACGTCTGGGCCAAGCTGAGGCAGAAAACCTCATGCCGCACGACCTGATCAATTCCAAGCCGATTTCTGCGGCCATCAAGGAATTCTTCGGTTCATCGCAGTTGTCCCAGTTCATGGACCAGACCAACCCCTTGTCCGAGATCACGCACAAACGCCGTGTGTCCGCACTGGGCCCTGGTGGTCTGACCCGCGAACGCGCAGGCTTCGAGGTTCGAGACGTACACACCACCCACTATGGCCGTGTGTGCCCGATCGAAACACCGGAAGGTCCGAACATTGGTTTGATCAACTCCATGGCGATGTTTGCCCGCCTGAACGAATACGGTTTCCTCGAAACCCCGTATCGCAAGGTGGAGAACAGCGTGGTGACCGACGAGATCGTTTACCTGTCCGCCATTGAAGAAGGCCGCTATGTCATCGCTCAGGCCAACGCTGAAGTTGACGAGAAAAAGCGCTTGGTCGGTGACCTCGTGTCTTGCCGGGTGGCCGGTGAATTTGAATTGATGGATCCATCGGGCGTGCAGTTGATGGACGTTGCGCCAGGCCAAATCGTGTCGGTCGCTGCCTCCCTGATTCCGTTCCTGGAACACGACGATGCGAACCGTGCGTTGATGGGCGCCAACATGCAGCGTCAGGCCGTGCCCTGTCTGCGTCCCGAAAAGCCATTTGCCGGTACCGGCATTGAGCGTACCGTGGCGGTTGACTCTGGCACCGTGATCACGGCTGACCACGGTGGTGTGGTCGACTACGTGGATGCAAACCGCATTGTGGTCCGCGTGAATGACGACGAAGTGGAACCCGGTTCCGTTGGTGTCGACATTTACAACCTGATCAAATACACCCGTTCCAACCAAAACACCAACATCAACCAGCGTCCCATTGTGAATCGCGGCGACATCATCGCCCGTGGCGACGTGATTGCCGACGGTGCCTCCACGGACCTGGGTGAATTGGCCTTGGGCCAAAACATGTTGGTCGCGTTCATGCCCTGGAACGGCTACAACTTCGAAGACTCCATCCTGATTTCCGAGCGCGTGGTGGCCGAAGATCGCTACACCTCCATCCACATCGAAGAATTGTCGGTGGTGGCTCGTGATACGAAACTGGGTTCCGAAGAAATCACCCGCGACATTTCCAACCTGTCTGAAGCGCAACTGACCCGTCTGGACGACTCCGGCATTGTGTACATCGGTGCAGAAGTCCAGGCTGGCGATGTGCTGGTCGGCAAGGTCACGCCCAAAGGTGAAACCCAGCTGACCCCGGAAGAAAAATTGCTGCGTGCCATTTTCGGTGAAAAAGCGTCGGACGTGAAAGACACTTCCCTGCGCGTGCCGTCCGGCATGACAGGCACGGTGATCGATGTCCAGGTGTTCACCCGCGAAGGCATCGTTCGCGACAAGCGCGCCCAGTCCATCATCGACGACGAACTCAAGCGTTACCGTCTGGACCTGAACGACCAGATGCGCATTGTTGAGGCGGACACCTTCAGCCGTATTGAGCGTTTCCTGGTGGGCAAGGTCGCCAATGGTGGACCTGGCAAGTTGGCCAAGGGCACCAAGATTGCTGCGGACTATCTGGCCGAGGTGGACCGTCACCATTGGTTCGACATTCGCCTGGCCGATGAAGAAGCCGCCAATCAGCTGGAAACCCTGAAGAAGTCTATTGAAGACAAGCGTCACCAGTTTGATCTGGCCTTCGAAGAGAAGCGCAAGAAGCTGACCCAAGGCGACGAGCTGCCCCCAGGCGTGTTGAAGATGGTCAAGGTTTACCTGGCTGTCAAACGCCGTTTGCAGCCCGGTGACAAGATGGCCGGTCGTCACGGTAACAAGGGTGTGGTCTCCAAGATTGTGCCGGTGGAAGACCTGCCGCACATGGCCGATGGTCGCCCCGTTGACATCGTGTTGAACCCGCTGGGTGTGCCATCCCGTATGAACGTGGGTCAAATTCTGGAAACCCACCTGGGTTGGGCCGGCAAGGGCATTGGTGATCGAATCGGCGAAATGCTGCAGCAACAAAACGCTGTGGCCCGCCTGCGCGAATACCTGGCCAAGGTGTACAACAGCACAGGTACCCCAGTGGACCTCGATTCCATGACCGATGATGAAATCATCAACATGGGCAAGAACCTGTCCAAGGGCATGCCGTTTGCAACCCCCGTGTTTGACGGCGCCAACGAGAAAGACATTCTCGACATGCTGGAACTGGCTTACCCAAGTGACGACCCCCGCATGCAGGCCCTGGGCTTTAATGATCACAAAACCCAGATCACCCTGTTTGACGGTCGCACCGGCGACGCCTTCGACCGCAAGGTCACTGTGGGCTACATGCACGTGCTGAAGCTGCACCACTTGGTGGATGACAAGATGCACGCCCGTTCTACCGGACCATACTCGCTGGTGACTCAGCAGCCATTGGGTGGTAAGGCCCAGTTCGGTGGTCAGCGTTTCGGTGAAATGGAAGTGTGGGCCTTGGAAGCCTATGGCGCATCGTATGTGCTGCAGGAAATGTTGACCGTGAAGTCCGATGACGTGAACGGTCGAACCAAGGTGTACGAAAATCTGGTCAAGGGTGATCACACCATTGATGCCGGCATGCCGGAATCTTTCAACGTGTTGGTGAAAGAAATCCGCTCACTGGGCATTGATATTGATCTGGACCGTTTCTGATCGGTCGCGACGGAGGTATATAGATGAAAGCATTATTAGATCTGTTCAAGCAGGTCCAGCAGGACGAGCAATTCGACGCCATCAAAATCGCGATTGCTTCCCCTGACAAAATCCGTTCGTGGTCTTTCGGTGAAGTCAAAAAGCCCGAAACCATCAACTACCGCACGTTCAAGCCCGAGCGCGATGGTCTGTTTTGCGCCAAGATTTTTGGCCCAATCAAGGACTATGAGTGCTTGTGTGGCAAGTACAAACGCCTGAAGCACCGCGGTGTGATCTGCGAAAAGTGCGGCGTTGAAGTGACCCTGGCCAAAGTGCGCCGCGAGCGCATGGGCCACATTGACCTGGCATCGCCTGTTGCGCACATCTGGTTCCTGAAGTCCCTGCCGTCCCGGTTGGGCATGGTGCTGGACATGACCCTGCGTGACATCGAGCGCGTGTTGTACTTCGAAGGTTTTGTGGTGGTAGAGCCCGGCATGACACCGCTGAAGCGCGCCCAACTGCTGACCGAAGAAGACTACCTTGCCAAGCAGGAAGAGTATGGCGATGACTTCGTGGCTCACATGGGCGCCGAAGGCATTCGTGAACTGCTGAAGTCCATCGACATCGACCGCGAAGTGAACACCCTGCGCGATGAACTGGCTGCTACAAGTTCTGAGGCGAAAATCAAGAAAATCGCCAAGCGCCTGAAGGTTCTGGAAGGTTTCCAAAAGTCTGGCATCAAGCCCGAGTGGATGATTCTGGAAGTGCTGCCTGTGCTGCCGCCCGAATTGCGTCCGCTGGTGCCGCTGGACGGCGGTCGCTTTGCGACATCCGACCTGAACGACCTGTACCGCCGCGTGATCAACCGGAACAACCGCTTGAAGCGTTTGCTCGAACTGAACGCACCGGACATCATCGTGCGCAACGAGAAGCGCATGTTGCAGGAAGCGGTCGATTCTCTGCTGGACAACGGTCGTCGCGGTAAGGCCATGACCGGCGCCAACAAGCGCCCATTGAAGTCGCTGGCCGACATGATCAAGGGCAAGGGCGGTCGTTTCCGTCAAAACTTGCTGGGCAAACGCGTGGACTACTCCGGTCGCTCCGTGATTGTGGTGGGTCCACAGCTCAAACTGCACCAGTGCGGTTTGCCCAAGCTGATGGCGCTGGAACTGTTCAAGCCCTTCATTTTCAACCGCCTTGAGGTGATGGGCATTGCAACCACCATCAAGCAGGCCAAGAAGTTCGTTGAAAACCAGGAACCCATTGTGTGGGACATTCTGGAAGAAGTGATTCGCGAACATCCCGTGATGCTGAACCGTGCACCCACATTGCACCGGTTGGGTATTCAAGCGTTCGAGCCTGTGCTGATTGAAGGCAAGGCTATTCAATTGCACCCGCTGGTGTGTGCAGCATTCAACGCCGACTTCGACGGTGACCAGATGGCCGTTCACGTGCCCCTGTCGCTGGAAGCCCAGATTGAAGCCCGCACGCTCATGCTGGCCTCCAACAACGTGCTGTTCCCTGCCAACGGCGATCCCTCGATCGTGCCGTCGCAGGACATCGTGTTGGGTCTGTATTACACCACCCGCGACAAGGTCAACGGCAAGAACGAAGGTTTGGTGTTCGCCGATGTTGGCGAAGTCAACCGCGCCTACGACAACAAGGAAGTGGAACTGGCCACCCGCATCACCGTGCGAATCAATGAATTCGTGGTGAACAAGGAAACCGGTGAAAAGACAGCCAAGCGCACACGTTACGACACCACAGTTGGCCGTGCCTTGCTGTCCGAAATTCTGCCCCCAGGGCTGCCATTCTCCTTCATCGATCGTCCGTTGAAGAAGAAAGAAATTTCCCGCTTGATCAACGCGTCCTTCCGCCGTTGTGGTCTGCGCGAAACCGTGATTTTCGCGGACAAGCTGATGCAGTTCGGTTTCCGCATGGCGACCCGCGGTGGTATTTCCATCGCCATGGGCGACATGGTGGTGCCAGCGCAGAAGCAGACTATTATTGCGGCTGCTGAAGCTGAAGTGAAGGAAATTCAAGCGCAATACACATCGGGTCTGGTGACCCAAGGCGAACGCTACAACAAGGTGGTGGACATTTGGGGCCGTGCAGGCGACCAGGTGGGCAAGGCCATGATGGAGCAACTCGCGACCGAGCCAGTCATCGACCGCAATGGCAAAGAAGTTCGTCAGGAATCCTTCAACGCCATTTACATGATGGCCGACTCCGGTGCCCGTGGTTCTGCTGCGCAGATCCGTCAGCTGGCCGGTATGCGAGGCCTGATGGCCAAGCCAGATGGCTCCATCATTGAAACACCGATCATCGCGAACTTCCGCGAAGGCCTGAACGTGTTGCAGTACTTCATTTCAACCCACGGCGCCCGTAAGGGTCTGGCTGATACGGCGTTGAAAACTGCGAACTCGGGTTACCTGACCCGCCGTCTGGTCGATGTGACACAGGACTTGGTGGTGGTTGAAGACGATTGCGGCACCTCCAACGGTGTGGCCATGAAGGCCCTGGTGGAAGGTGGTGAGGTGATTGAAGCCCTGCGCGACCGCATTTTGGGCCGCGTCACTGTGGCGGATGTGGTCAATCCTGAAACCCAGGAAACCGTGTTCGAGACCGGCAAGTTGCTGGACGAAGACGCCGTAGAACTCATCGACCAACTGGGCATCGACGAAGTGCGTGTCCGCACACCGTTGTCTTGCGACACCCGCTATGGCCTGTGTGCCAAGTGTTACGGTCGAGACCTTGGCCGCGGCACGCTGGTGAACAACGGCGAAGCCGTCGGCGTGATTGCTGCCCAGTCCATCGGTGAACCCGGTACCCAGCTGACCATGCGTACATTCCACATCGGTGGTGCGGCTTCCCGCGCTGCCGTGGTGTCCAGCATCGAAGCCAAGTCGAACGGTATCATCCGTTTTACTGCGACCATGCGTTACATCACCAACGGCAAGCGCGAGCAGATCGTGATTTCCCGTTCTGGTGAAGTGCTGATCACCGACGATTTCGGTCGTGAGCGCGAGCGTCACAAGGTGCCCTACGGTGCCACATTGTCCGTGTTGGACGGCAACCAGGTCAAAGCCGGTACATTGCTGGCCACTTGGGACCCTCTGACCCGTCCGATCGTGACCGAATACGGTGGCAAGATCAAATTCGAGAACATCGAAGAAGGCGCCACTGTTGCCAAACAGATCGACGACGTGACTGGTTTGTCCACATTGGTGGTGATCGACGCCAAGCGCCGTACAGCCACTGGCAAAGGTGAGCGTCCGCAGGTGAAATTGCTCGACCCGGCCGGCAATGAAGTAAAAATTGCAGGCACCGACCACTCCGTGAACATCAGCTTCCCGGTAGGCGCCTTGATTACTGTTCGCGATGGTCAAGACGTGTCTGTGGGCGAAATTCTGGCGCGTATTCCGCAGGAAAGCCAGAAGACCCGTGACATTACCGGTGGTCTGCCCCGTGTGGCTGAATTGTTCGAAGCCCGTTCCCCGAAAGACGCCGGCATGTTGGCTGAAGTCACTGGTACGGTCTCCTTCGGCAAGGACACCAAGGGCAAGCAGCGTCTGGTGATTACCGACCTGGACGGCGTGTCCCACGAGTTCCTGATTCCCAAAGACAAGCATGTGCTGGTGCACGACGGTCAAGTGGTGAACAAGGGTGAATCGATTGTGGACGGCCCGGCCGATCCGCATGACATTCTGCGCCTCTTGGGCATCGAAGCCCTGGCCCGCTACATCGTGGACGAAGTGCAGGACGTGTACCGTTTGCAAGGTGTGAAGATCAACGACAAGCACATTGAAGTGATTGTTCGACAGATGCTGCGCCGTGTGGTGGTGGACGATGCCGGCGAAACCGGGTTTATTCCCGGTGAGCAGGTTGAGCGTTCCGAATTGTTGGATGCAAACGACAAAATGCGTGCCGAAAACAAGCGGGAAGCCACCTACCAAAACATCCTGTTGGGTATTACCAAGGCCTCCTTGTCCACCGATTCGTTCATTTCCGCGGCTTCCTTCCAGGAAACAACCCGCGTGCTGACCGAAGCGGCCATCATGGGCAAGCGCGACGATCTGCGCGGTCTGAAGGAAAACGTGATCGTCGGTCGACTGATTCCAGCGGGCACAGGCCTGGCCTATCACAAGGCCCGCAAGGACAAGGAAAGCCGCGAGGCCGAGGAACTTCGCATGCTGGAAGCCGAGCAGGATCCACGTGCACAGGCCGAAGCACTGTTCAACATGCCTGCAGCCGAGGGCTCTGACGAAAGCTAAGTCCTTGAGCAGGCAACAATTCGGGGTTTGAAATAAGCCCCCTTAAAGATTGACCCGCGGTTGTATTTTGGAATACAATCGCGGGCTCAAATGGCTGCGGGTTCGCCCGTAGCCCTTTTGTTTTTTCTAAACCGGAACTGGAACTATGCCAACCATCAATCAACTTGTGCGGAAGCCCCGCACCAGTGTGACTGCGAAAAGCAAAAGCCCCGCACTGGAGAATTGCCCCCAGAAGCGCGGTGTTTGCACACGTGTTTACACAACCACTCCAAAAAAACCAAACTCCGCGCTGCGTAAGGTTGCCAAGGTGCGCCTGACCAACGGCTTCGAAGTGATTTCCTACATCGGTGGTGAAGGCCACAACCTGCAGGAACACTCCGTGGTGCTGATCCGCGGCGGCCGTGTAAAAGACTTGCCCGGTGTGCGTTACCACATCGTTCGCGGTTCTCTGGACCTGCAGGGCGTTAAAGATCGCAAACAGGCGCGCTCCAAGTACGGTAGCAAGCGTCCAAAAGCTGGTGGCGGCGCCAAGAAGTAATGTCTGTGTTTCACACAGGCGTCACCGCCCCGCTTTAACATCCACCGCATTCCGTGCGGCCCACATGGGTGGGTCGAGTAAGCAGATGCAATAGTGGGCTTTTGAGCCCGCGCTGAAGATAAAGGAATAGAAAATGCCACGTCGTCGCGAAGTGCAGCGCAGAGAAGTGCTGCCAGATCCAAAATTTCAAAGCACCGAAGTAGCCAAATTCATGAACGTCATCATGTTGTCTGGCAAGAAAGCGGTTGCTGAGCGCATTGTGTATGGTGCTTTTGACAGCATCTCCACCAAGGCCGGCAAAGATCCCCTCGAAGTATTCAACTCAGCCATCAACAATGTGAAACCCGTTGTTGAAGTGAAGTCCCGCCGTGTGGGCGGTGCGAACTACCAAGTTCCGGTGGAAGTTCGTCCCTCCCGTCGTCTGGCGCTGGCCATGCGTTGGGTACGTGAAGCCGCCAAGAAGCGCAGTGAAAAGTCGATGGATCTGCGTCTGGCCGGTGAACTGTTGGAAGCTGCAGAAGGCCGTGGTGGCGCGATGAAGAAGCGCGATGAAGTACACCGCATGGCTGAAGCCAACAAGGCATTCTCGCATTTCCGATTCTAAATTTCTCTGGAGTAGCAAATGGCTCGTAAGACGCCCATTGAGCGATATCGCAACATTGGTATTTCGGCGCACATTGACGCCGGAAAGACCACCACGACCGAACGTATTCTTTACTACACCGGCGTAAACCACAAAATCGGTGAAGTGCACGACGGTGCGGCCACCATGGACTGGATGGAGCAAGAGCAGGAGCGTGGTATTACCATCACGTCCGCTGCAACCACTTGCTTCTGGAAGGGCATGGACATGAACTTCGCCGAACACCGTTTCAACATCATCGACACCCCCGGGCACGTGGACTTCACCATCGAAGTAGAGCGTTCCATGCGTGTTCTGGACGGTGCTTGCATGGTGTATTGCGCGGTGGGTGGCGTTCAGCCCCAGTCCGAAACCGTGTGGCGTCAGGCCAACAAGTACAAAGTGCCCCGTTTGGCCTTTGTGAACAAGATGGACCGCACCGGTGCCAACTTCTTCAAGGTTTATGACCAGATGAAGCTGCGCCTGCGCGCCAATCCAGTGCCCATCGTGATCCCCATCGGCGCCGAAGACAACTTCGAAGGCGTGGTTGACCTGATCAAGATGAAAGCGATCATTTGGGACGAAGCCTCTCAGGGCATGAAGTTCGAATACCGTGACATCCCTGCGCACCTGCAGGCCGATGCCACCAAATGGCGCAGTGAAATGGTTGAGGCCGCTGCAGAAGCGTCCGAAGACCTGATGAACAAGTACCTGGAAGAAGGCGACCTGTCCGAAGACGAGATCAAGCTCGGTCTGCGCACGCGCACCATCTCCACCGAAATCCAGCCCATGCTGTGCGGCACCGCGTTCAAGAACAAAGGTGTGCAGCGCATGCTGGACGCCGTGATTGAATTCCTGCCATCACCCGTGGACATTCCACCCGTATCCGGCATGGACGAAGACGAGCAGCCCGTGTCCCGTCAAGCCAGCGACGAAGAGAAGCTGTCCGCCTTGGCGTTCAAGCTGATGACCGACCCATTCGTGGGCCAGTTGACCTTCGTTCGTGTGTACTCCGGTGTGCTCAACAAGGGCGACTCCGTGTACAACCCGGTTAAGGGCAAGAAAGAGCGTATTGGCCGTATCGTTCAGATGCACGCCAACAACCGCCAGGAAGTGGAAGAAATTCGTGCGGGCGACATCGCCGCTTGCGTGGGTTTGAAAGAAGTGACCACTGGTGAAACCCTGTGTGATCCTTCCGCCATCATCACCTTGGAGCGCATGGTGTTCCCCGAGCCTGTGATTGCACAGGCCGTTGAACCCAAAACCAAGGCTGACCAGGAAAAGATGGGTATCGCACTGGGTCGTCTGGCTGCAGAAGACCCCTCTTTCCGTGTACGCACTGACGAAGAATCCGGTCAGACGATCATCGCCGGTATGGGCGAGTTGCACCTGGAAATCATTATTGACCGCATGAAGCGCGAATTCGGTGTGGAAGCCAACGTGGGCAAACCACAGGTGGCTTACCGCGAAACCATCCGCAATTCCGTTAAGGAAGTGGAAGGCAAGTTCGTTCGCCAGTCGGGTGGTCGTGGTCAGTACGGTCACGTGGTGCTGCGCGTTGAGCCCAACGAAGCTGGCAAGGGCTTTGAGTTCCTGGACGAAATCAAGGGCGGTGTGGTTCCTCGCGAATACATCCCAGCGGTTCAAAAGGGTATTGAAGAATCCCTGTCCAACGGCGTACTGGCTGGTTACCCAGTGGTCGACGTGAAAGTGGCATTGCACTTCGGTTCATACCACGACGTGGACTCCAACGAACAAGCGTTCAAGATTGCTGCCTCCATGGGTTTCAAGGAAGGTATGCGTCGTGCCAGCCCAGTTCTGCTGGAACCCATGATGGCCGTGGAAGTTGAAACACCTGAAGATTACGCCGGTACCGTGATGGGCGATTTGTCCTCACGTCGTGGTGTGGTTCAGGGCATGGACGACATGGTGGGCGGTGGCAAGGCGATCAAAGCCGAAGTGCCATTGGCCGAAATGTTTGGTTACGCCACAACACTGCGTTCGCTGACGCAGGGTCGCGCAACTTACACCATGGAATTCAAGCACTATTCCGAAGCGCCCAAGAACGTTGCAGACGCTGTGATCAGCGCCCGCGCCAAGTAATTGACATTTAAAGAATCGAGAGGTATTTGCAATGGCAAAAGAAAAGTTTGAGCGTAAGAAGCCGCACGTAAACGTTGGAACGATTGGTCACGTGGACCATGGCAAGACGACACTGACAGCGGCGATCACAACCGTGTTGGCGCGCCTGATTGGTGGAGAAGCCAAGGGTTAC
>NZ_DASWYD010000009.1:0-1881 GCF_036405155.1 Limnobacter sp.
AGCCAACAAGAGCATGGCCTTCCAGATTGGAACGGGCAACGCCGCCACCGACACGCTGACCGTGAACCTGACCGATGACGCCACCGGCGCCGGCAACGATTTGACCACCATCCTGACCAACGGTGCGGCTTCCATTCAAGCTAACCTGGGCGGTGTGGACACGGTTGCAAACGCCACCACCGCGATCACTCAGCTCGACGCCTCGATTGACGCCATCACCGGCATCCGTGCCGTGGTCGGTGCCGGCCAGAGCCGTCTGGAGCAGGTGGCCGCTTTCGCCGACATCCAGAACACCAACCTGTCCACGGCCCGCGGTCGCATCATGGACGCTGACTTCGCCAAGGAAACTGCTGCGCTCACCCGCTCGCAGATCCTCCAGCAGGCCGGCACCGCCATGCTCGCCCAGGCCAACCAACTGCCCAACAACGTGTTGAGCTTGTTGAAGTGATGAACTGAATGCAGTGACCAAGCAGCAGCCTGCATGAGATTCCCAAATGCCGGTTGTTTTCGGGGTGGGTGTGAACACCTACCCCCTTTTTAGCCTTACATGGGAGTCAAGTATTGAACAGGCAGATTATCTTTTTACCCAGAAAAGGGTCAAAAGATAATCTGTTTTTTTATTACAAACAAAAAATAAAAAAACAAAAAATATTTAACAAACAAGCATTTTCAGACCTCAAGTAATTCAAAAATAGAACGTTAATAAGTCATCGGTAGAGAAAATACCGAACAGAGCAAAGGAAGAAATCCTTTGAAGTTGATTGTCTACACTTTCGGAGTGAAACCATGTTAGGCATTAATACAAACGCACCGTCGCTGACGGCACAAATGAACCTCAGCAAGTCTGCTGGTTCCCTTCAAACCTCGATTGCCCGCCTGTCTTCTGGCCTGCGCATCAACTCTGCCAAAGACGATGCAGCCGGTTTGGCCATCGCCGAGCGCATGACCGCACAGATCAAAGGCTTTGACGTTGCACAGCGCAACGCCAACGACGGTACTTCCCTGCTCCAGGTCGCCGATGGCGCCATGGGCAAGATTTCCGACAACATGCAGCGCATGCGTGAACTGGCTGTTCAGGCCAAAAACGGCACACTGAACTCCACTGACCGAGCCAACCTGAACCGTGAATACACCGAGCTGGGCAACGAAATCACACGGATTTCCACTGGCACCACTTTCAACGGCAACAACGTCTTTAGTTCGGCCAACAAGTCGGTGACATTGCAAATTGGTTCGGGCAACGCTGGTACTGACAGCCTGGCCGTGAACCTGACCGATGACGGCACAGCCGGCGGCAACGACCTGCAAACCACCCTGGCTGCGTCCACCTTCGGTGCGATTGACACCGTGGCCAACGCCACCACCGCCATCACCAACATTGACACCAACATCAATGCGGTGACCAACCTGCGTGCGACTGTCGGTGCCGGCTTGAGCCGCCTGGAACAAGTGGCCTCCTCGCTGGAAAACAGCTCCACCAACCTGGCGTCTGCCAAGGGCCGGATCATGGATGCAGACTTCGCCAAAGAAACTGCCAACTTGACCCGCTCGCAGATCCTGCAACAGGCTGGTACAGCAATGTTGGCCCAGGCCAACCAGCTGCCCAACAACGTGTTGAGCCTGCTGCGTTAAACCTTCCCCCAATTGAAGGGGTTCCTCCGAGCGCCCCCGGTTCTCAGGCCAAAAGCCTGTGTTTCCGGGGGTTGCCGCAGAATGCGGGGCAGCTTTACGGCAACATCACCGCAAACTTGAGGGTGCAAAAAAATTCTCCTGCTGTGGAGAATTTTTTTGTTTTTCCGCCCTAAAGATTCCTTTTTTCCTCGCGTTAATGGATTCATAAGGCAGCGCAATGACGCAGCCACAATGAACCAAAAAACACAC
>NZ_DASWYD010000010.1:0-184034 GCF_036405155.1 Limnobacter sp.
GTAACCCTTGGCTTCTCCACCAATCAGGCGCGCCAACACGGTTGTGATCGCCGCTGTCAGTGTCGTCTTGCCATGGTCCACGTGACCAATCGTTCCAACGTTTACGTGCGGCTTCTTACGCTCAAACTTTTCTTTTGCCATGACGACCTCGATGCAAGCACCCAAAGCGGCGAGTGCGGAGTGTTAACAATAACTTGGTGCTCATGGGCAGGATCGAACTGCCGACCTCTCCCTTACCAAGGGAGTGCTCTACCACTGAGCCACATGAGCAACTATCTTTAAAGCCTGGAGCGGGTGAAGGGAATCGAACCCTCGTCTTAAGCTTGGAAGGCTTCAGCTCTACCATTGAGCTACACCCGCACACCTTGCACAACCCGAAGGCCGCACTCGGTTAAACTGCTTGAATTCTTGGTGGAGAGAGCTGGATTCGAACCAGCGTAGGCGTACGCCAACAGATTTACAGTCTGCCCCCTTTAGCCACTCGGGCATCTCTCCAAAAGAGAACCCCGGATTATGTCTTCAATTTTGAGTATCGTCAAGCCTTATGCCCCGCTTTCTACCGCCTTTCCGTCTTTTTTGTATTTTGGTTTTGGGTTTTTCCAGTGGATTGCCACTGGCGCTCACTGGCAGCACCCTGCAGGCCTGGTTAACCGTAGAAGGCGTGGACATCAAGACCATCGGCCTGTATGCGGTGGTTGGCTTTCCGTACACCTACAAGTTCATTTGGTCGCCTTTATTGGACTACATCAACCCAAAGCTTTTTGACCAGCGGCGCGGCTGGATCGTCTGGATGCAACTCGCGTGTGCTGGCCTGGTGGCTGGCCTGGCTTTTGTGGATGCGCACTCGGCCTGGACAGTGGCTGCCGTGGCTGTAGCGATTGCGTTTTGCTCGGCCACACAGGACATGGCGATTGATGCGTACAGAACAGATGTGCTGCCAGCCGAGGAACGCGGATTGGGCGCGGCCTATTATGTGACCGGCTACCGCGTGGCGATGCTCGTGTCCGGCGGGCTGGCGCTGATTTTAGCCGGGGAATGGCTGGGCTGGCGCGGCACCTATTTGTTGATGGCAGGCCTGATGGCCCTGTGTGCTGTGCTGGCGGCGTTCAGCCCAAACTTGAATGCTGCCGATGAGGCCCAAGAACCCGCCAAGCGGGCCTTGTTGGACATTGTGAAGCGATCTGCCAGCGATTTCTTGCGCAAAGATGCCGCTTGGGGCGTGCTGCTGCTGATTGTGCTTTACAAAATTGGCGATGCATTCGCTGGCTCGCTCACCACCGCCTTTTTGCTCAAGGGCCTGGGATTTACCTTGACCGAAGTCGGTGTGGTCAACAAAACCGTGAGCCTGATTGCCACATTGCTGGGCGCGTTTTTGGGTGGACACCTGATGAAACGCCTGGGGCTTTATCGCTCGCTGATGTTGTTTGGGATTGCCCAGGCTTTGTCGAACCTTACCTTCTGGGCTTTGTCGGTGACACCACCGTCCATCGAAACCATGGGCGCTGCGGTGTTTATTGAAAACCTGTGCGGCGGCATGGGCACGGCAGCCTTTGTGGCCCTGCTGACCAGCTTGTGCACGCGGGAGTTTTCGGCCACTCAATATGCCCTGCTGTCGTCATTGGCAGCGGTGGGCCGGGTTTATTTGAGCGCGCCGGCAGGCTATGTGGTGGCCAGCTTTGGCTGGAGCACCTTTTTCGTGCTGTCCACCGCTGCAGCAGTGCCCGGCTTATTGGCCTTGTTTTTCCTTCGTGCGAGCCTCCAGAAACTGGCGCGGTGAGCAATTGCGCCACTTCTGGAATGCGTGGATGAACGCCGAGGTGGATGCATAGCCCAGGCGAGCAGAGACTTCAGACACACTCAGCCCTGTAGAAACCAGCAACTCTTCGGCCATGGTTTGGCGCACCTCGGCCAACAAATCACGGAACGTGGTGCCCTCGTCGGCCAGCCGGCGGCGCAGGGTGCGTTCAGTCATGAAATGGTCACTGGCAATTTGGGCCAGACTGGGCGAGCTGGCGATGTTGGCCAACAACTTGTTGCGAATCCAAGCGGAGGTTCCGCCCCGTTGCTTGCGCAGGGACAGCAATTGCTGCATTTGACCCTCGTACAACCCAGCACTGGCCGGGCTTCCCTTGGGCAATGCGATGTCCATGGTGGAGGCATCGAACGCAATGCGGGAAACCGGCGCACCAAACGTCGGGGTACGCCCGAAAATGGCCTCGTAACGCGCCAGCTCACAACTGGGCTGATGGGCAAACTCAATCAGCTTGAGCGGCATGGCGACGCCAAACAATTCACGCTGAATAACCTGAACTGCAGAGGCATCGCGCTCAATGACGAACGTGCGAATGGCGGGCGGCAGGTCATCGGCACGCAGTGTGATGGCGGCCAAATCCTTTTCCTCCACAAACCCGATGTTGGAGAACGCATAGGTGAGGTCCAGATACCGCAAACCCAAATTCACGGCATCCCGAAATTTTGGGCTGGTGATGAGTGCATACCCCCAAATTCCAAAAGTGGTGAGGTGGTACTCCAGGCCAGCCATGAGACCCAGCCCCGGTGTGCCAGCCTGCAGACGAACCAGGTTGTGCACCACCTGCAATTCCTGCTCAGGCGTGATTTCCAGGTGCGGGTCCTGCAACTGGGCTGGCGAAATGGACGACCCTGCGAGCAAGGCGCTCAACGGTGTTCCCAACCGAGTACCCAGGGTACACAGGATGTTGACGCTGACCACGGTGCGGCGGGCTTGGGTTGCCTGACTCATGCTGGCTGGCTCAATGGGGATGTCGGCATGGGGGTCCATATGTCCGGAAATATCAATTGTCAAACCATTCTATCGAAGAATTTCTAGAACGTCTCCTCCTACACTGAACTTGGCCCATTTGTTGAATAATAGGCTGGCTGCAACCCCCACAAAACAAGAATCGGAGACCCCCTTTGAAAGCGCTGCTGAATGATTTCGGCCTGATGGGCCCCAGCTTTGAAGAACTGAAACAACGCCACGCATTGCCCAGCTCACGCTGGGTGAAATGCATGGGTGTGAATGTGCATGTGAGCATTGAGGGCAGTGGTCCGGATG
The DNA here is from genome assembly GCF_036405155.1 of Limnobacter sp. GTDB lineage: Bacteria > Pseudomonadota > Gammaproteobacteria > Burkholderiales > Burkholderiaceae_B > Limnobacter. The sequence goes on from NZ_DASWYD010000010.1 coordinate 3,077, forward strand.
TGGTGATGGTGCATGGCTTTGCCGCACACCTGCGCACCTGGGATGATGTGGCAGCCGTGTTGGTGAAACAGTACCGGGTGATTCGTTTTGACCTGCCCCCCTTTGGATTGACGGGCCCATTGCTGGATGCGCAAGGCGAACCGCGAAAGCTGGACGTGGCGTTTTACCAAGAATTTGTCGACACCTTGCTGGACACGCTGGAGATTCGAAAGTGCGTGATGATTGGCAATTCGTTTGGTGGGTTTTTGAGCTGGGACCAAGCGCAACGTCACCCTGAACGGGTTCGCGGCGCGGTGCTGAGCGATGCGGTGGCCTATCAACAACCCCTGCCCTTTTATATTCAGTTGTTCACCATCAAGCCGATTGCCTGGCTGACCAAACACACCATTCCCGGTTTCTTGCTGCGCATGGCCATCTCGGATGTGTACGGCGACAAAAGCAAAATTAAACCCGGTGTACTGGCGCGGTATTTGGATTTGTTCATGTACAAGCCGAACCGCAGCGCCGTGGGCAAGATGGTGGGCGTGTTTACCGACGGGGAACTGGGCGCCGAGCGACTGCCGAGCATTCAGTGCAAGACGCTGATTATTTGGGGCAGCGACGATCGATGGGTGAAACCCGCCATGGGCGAACAGATGCACAAGGACATTCCTGGCTCGGAATTGAAAATGTACCGCGGCGTAGGCCACATTCCGATGGAAGAAATGCCCGAACGCTTTGCGCAGGACTGTGTGGCGTTTATTGAATCCCTGTCGATGGAAACGGTGGCATGAAAAACAAGGTGGTGTTTATTACCGGCGGCGCACGCGGTTTGGGTGCTGGCCTGGCACAACGGGTGGTTACATCCGGCGGGAAAGCATTCATTGTGGACCTGAGCGAGAAGGCTGTGTTTGCGCAGATTGAAAGCCTGGGCAACAACGCTGCCGGCTGCGTGGCCGACGTGACCAAGCTGGGCGATTTGGAGCTGGCATTGGAGGCCTGCGCCACCCGCTTTGGCAAGGTGGATGTGGTGGTGGCCAACGCCGGCATTTTGAAAATGGGATCCATCGAGAACATGGACCCGGCCGACTTTGATGCCGTGCTGAAAGTGAATGTGACGGGTGTGTTCAACACCATTCGCGCAGCCATCCCACACCTTCGGGACTCGCAAGGCTACTTGCAGGTGGTGTCGTCGTTGGCAGCGGCCATTCACACACCCTTGATGGCCCACTATGCAGCCTCAAAAGCGGCGGTGGAAGCACTGGCTGATGTGGCTCGACAAGAGCTGGCATTGGATGGCGTGGATGTGGGTTGCGTGCACCCCACCTTCACCAACACGGCGATGATTCAAGAAACCAATGCGGGAGTGCTGTGGGGTGGCCACAAGGGTGCATTTGCTGCGGTTGAGCCCGCTGAAGTGATTGATGCCATGTTCAAAGGCATTCAAAAACGACAGCGCAAAATTATTGCGCCCAAACAAATTGCGCCGCTGGTGCTGGCACCAGGCCTGTTCCATTGGGTGGCGGAGCGGATTAGCCGTTTGCAGGGGTCTGATGAAGCGCTGAAAAAATTTCAGCGTGAAGAACGCAAAAGCCGGAAGGGCAAGAAACAGACCGCTTAAAAAGACCAGGCTCAATGCGTGAGCCTGGCTTGGTCACTCCACCGTCACACTTTTGGCCAGGTTTCGAGGCTTGTCCACGTCGGTGCCCTTGACCAAGGCCACGTGGTAACTCAACAACTGCAAGGGGAGTACATGCAAAATGGGCGACAAATGCCCAGCATGGTCCAGCAGCTTGATAACATGCACCCCTTCGGACGACTCAATTTGACTGTCGCGGTCAGCAAAAATGTACAGCTCACCACCGCGAGCGCGCACCTCTTGCAGGTTGGACTTGAGCTTTTCAATCAACGTGTCTTTGGGCGCCACCGCCACCACGGGCATGTCTGCATCCACCAGGGCCAGTGGCCCGTGCTTCAACTCACCGGCTGCATACGCTTCGGCGTGAATGTAGCTGATCTCTTTGAGCTTGAGCGCCCCTTCCATGGCAATGGGGTAGTGCACACCGCGCCCCAAAAACAGTGCATGGCGCTTCTCGGCAAAATGGGCGGCCAGTTGTTTGATCTGTGGCTCAAGCGCCAAAATGTTTTGCATGGCGGAGGGCAAATGGCGCAACTGGGCCAGCAGCGTTTTTTCCTGCTCAGCAGCCAATTGACCGCGCAGCTTGGCCATGACCAAGGTGAAGGTAAACAGTGCTGCCAACTGCGTGGTAAACGCCTTGGTGGAAGCCACACCGATTTCTGGGCCTGCCCGGGTGAGGAATTTCAAGTTGCTGGCGCGAATGAGTGCAGACTCGGGCACGTTGCAAATGGACAGCGCGTGCTCAACGCCCATCTGCTTGGCATGTTCCAGCGCGGCCAAGGTGTCGGCTGTTTCGCCAGATTGGGAAATGGTGATCACCAGGGTGTGCGGTGCCAGCACGCTTTTGCGGTAGCGGTATTCGCTGGCAATTTCAACCTGAGTGGGTACACCCGCAATCGACTCCAGCCAGTACCGCGCCACAGCGCCGGCGTGGTAGCTGGTGCCGCAGGCCAAGATGAGAATGTTTTGAATACCGGGCAGTACCTGCCCAGCGTCCACACCAAACAGCTCGGGTTTGACTGCTGATGCATTGCTGACCATTTCCAGCGTGGCGGCAATGGCGCCCGGTTGTTCGTACATTTCCTTTTGCATGTAATGCGCGTAAGGGCCCAGCTCAACGGCATCGGCGGACAACTGACTTTCAATCACCGCGCGCTCGACCAACTGCCCGTGGGCATTGAACACCCGCATGGATTGATGGGTGAGCTCCACCACGTCATTTTCTTCGAGGTAGCTGATGAACTTGGTGTAAGCCACCAACGCAGAAGCATCGGATGCGAGGAAATTTTCGCCCTGACCATGGCCCACCAACAGCGGTGCACCGCGCTTGGCGGCAATGATGGTGCCCGGTGTATTGTCGGCGATCACGCCGATGGCAAATGCACCTTCCAACTGGGCCACCGTGGATTGCACAGCGGCCAACAAGGGCTTACCGCTGAGCAGGTGTTGGTGCGTGAGGTGTGCAATCACCTCGGTGTCGGTGTCAGACAGGAACACATAGCCCTGTGCTGCCAAACGCTGCCGGACTTCTTCATGGTTTTCAATAATGCCGTTGTGAACCACGGTGACGGTGATGCCGTGGCCTTCGCTGATGTGCGGGTGGGCATTGCGTTCGCTGGGCACACCGTGCGTGGCCCAACGGGTGTGCGCGATGCCCACCTTGGCCTGCAAACCCTGTGCGGTGGCTTCCAGTTCAGCGACGCGACCCACACTGCGGGCCCGTTGAATGCGGTGGTCTGAATCCCCCTGCACGGCCAGGCCCGCCGAGTCGTACCCCCGGTATTCCAGCTTTTTCAGGCCATCAATGAGCACAGGTACACAGTTGGTTTTGGACAGCGCGCCGACAATGCCACACATGGTGAGGGTTCTCCGGTTCTTCTGGTTATTTGGCAGGCTTGGGCGCTTTCACGGGGCGCTTCCAGCCGTCGATGGTGACTTGTTTGGCCCGCGACACGGTGAGCGAGTCGGCTGGAGCGTCTTTGGTCAGCGTGGTGCCTGCGCCCAGTGTGGCGCCACGCTTCACAGTAACCGGGGCGACCAACTGCGTGTCTGAACCGATGAAGACATCGTCCTCAATGATGGTGCGGTGTTTGTTGGCCCCATCATAATTGCAGGTGATGGTACCCGCACCCACATTGACCCGTTCGCCAATGGTGGCATCGCCAATGTAGGCCAAATGATTGGCTTTGGAAGCTTTGGCGATGGTGGCGTTTTTCACCTCCACAAAGTTGCCGATGTGCACTTCGTCGGCCAACTGTGCGCCTGGGCGCAGGCGGGCATAAGGCCCAATCACAGCCTGCGCACCCACGGTGGCCTCTTGCAGGTGGGAATACGCTTCGATGCGCGTACCGGCTGCCACGCGCACATTGTTGAGCACGCAATAAGGGCCAATGCGCACGCCTTCGCCCAGTTCCACCGTGCCTTCAAACACACAACCCACATCGATGGACACATCGCCCGCGCAATTCAAGGTGCCACGAATGTCGATGCGTGCAGGGTCGAGGAGTTGAACACCCTGCGCCATCAAGGCATTGGCCTGGTGAAGTTGCCAAATGCGTTCCAGCTCGGCTTGCTGCTGGCGGGAATTTACGCCGCTCACTTCCCAGGCATGGGCAGGCTGAGCGGTGTGAATGGGCACGCCATCGGCATGGGCCATGGCGATGATGTCGGTGAGGTAATACTCGCCTTGGGCATTTTGGTTGTTGAGTTGACCCACCCAATGCGTGAGTTGTGCGGTGGGGCACGCCAAAATACCGGTGTTGATTTCAGTGATGGCGCGTTGGGCCTCGGTGGCGTCTTTTTGCTCGACAATACCAACCACTTGACCTTGCGCATCTCGCAAGATGCGACCATAACCGCTGGGGTTGTCCATGTGCAACGTCATGAGCCCAACCTGACCTTGCGCTGCTGCATCAACCAGGGGCTTTAAGGATTCGACCTGAATCAGCGGGACATCGCCATACAGAATGAGGGTAACCGCGTGATCAGCGAGTTGCTGGAGCGCACACCGCACCGCATGCCCGGTCCCCAATTGCTCCGCCTGCAGCGCGTACTGAAGCTCACCGAATGAGCCCAGGTGTTGCTCAACCGCAGCAGCGCCGTGCCCCACCACCACCACGAGATGGGCTGGGTTTTTGGATGTGCCCAGCTGGCGAGCCGTGCGCACCACACGCTCGACCATGGCCTGTCCAGCCACCGGGTGAAGCACCTTGGGCAACGCAGACTTCATGCGTGTGCCTTTGCCTGCTGCAAGAATGAGTACGTTCATAAATGGTTTGAAATACGCGATATTCAGGATTAAAAAAACAAGGCCAATACACCGGTGTACCCGTACAGGGCGCCCTTGAATATTTCGCCATTGGCAGAAAAACCAACCAACGGAATGTCGCCCAATTGCTCACGCACGATTTGCTGCTCGACACCTTGCTGACCAAACAACGCGGCACCCCGACCGTTGCAGGCAATGTACAGCGCACCACGCGGCTTGCGTTGAGCAATGATTCCAGAAAACCCGGCGGCTTGCAGTTCATTGAGCCGGGGCGCTGGCGCATCCAGATCTTCGCGCAGCTCGGCACACATGCGCGTGAGGTCGACCCGGGCAGAGTTTTCGTCCCGTGTGCAAAACGCCAGGTGGTCGCCAATCTTGAAATCATCGGCCACCGCGAGGGATTTTCGCCCCGGGTCCATGCCCACCACCGGGCGCACTTTGAGCTGGTGGGTTTCCACTTTGCCGCCGGCAAAACCCTTGCGAAGAATGGACTGCGCATGGGCCTTATCGGTGATGCCGACAAACAGACCATGAGCAAACCGCTTGGCCAAAAGCTCTGTGGTGTGCTCGGTCGAATTGTCTTCAATGGCTTCTGTACTTAAACCAAGGTCACTGAGCAGCACATCCAATGCAGGCTGACCGTCCAGTTCTTCGATGAAGTTGCCGCGAATGCCGGTGATTTCATGCTCGCCACCGACCATTTGCACGCCTTGGGTCATGCGCACTTCCAGCGGCACACCGTCGGCAAACACCACACCCGACACACCGCCAGCCAGTGGTTCAAGCGCCACATGCGACTTGGGATGGGCGGCCCCCACCAACCCGCCAAACACCTGGTTGCTGCTGACCTTCAGACTGAAGTCCTCGAGCAGGTCGTCGATGTCTTCGGTCAATGGGTCAACATGGACCAACGCGGAAGCCATGGCGTTTCTGCCAGCACCGTTCAAGGTGCCCGGCTTGGGCAGCGGGACCTTGCCGGAGAACACCCGCACCGTGTCGCCTGGAAACTCCATCAGCATCACGACCAGTGCAGGCTCCTGATAATACTCAACACCACTGCTGCAAACACCAATCGCCACGCCGCCCACCCACTGCTGCACACCGGTTCGACGCTTCAGTCCGTCGATGATGGAATCGAGATGTTCGGCAAAGGGTTCAGTGACATACACCAGCCCCAACTTCTGGGGCCTTGTTGGGTCTGCGGCAAACTGCTCCAGTTGCATTTGGCCTTCCAGTTGCACGTGCACAAGTTCAAGCGCCTCGCGCCAGTTGGGGTGTGTGGAATGGCCAAAGCGAAACATCATGAACGACTGCGGGTACGACGCGTGGTTGAGGAGGTGGTTTTTTTGGAACTGCTGCTGGACCGCCGAGGTTTGGTCGATGCGCTGTTCGCTGGTTTTTTGGATGAAGACGCGGTCGAAGCATCGGCTGCCTTGGCCGTGGCAGGCGCTGCGGCAGCAGACTTGTCAACCTCGTTCAAGCCTGAGCCTGACATGGCGGCTGTGGCCACTTTGTTGAATTGCTCCTGCAACAACCCCCACCAAGCAGTCGCGTTAGAAATGATGGCTTTGGAGGACTCGCTGACCGCTTCGGGCTCCGGATCGGGCAACTTGGGCTCAATGGGCTTGGCCTTGGGCACGGGCGGCACCGTGGGCGACACGGCGGCTGCCTGCATGGCATTGCGAATCAACTCCTCATTGACGGCTTGGTTGACTTCGCTGCTGCGGTCACCCAAACCGAGATTGGAACCAAAGGACTTGATGGTGGCAATGGTGCCACGCTGAACTTCCAAGCCCTGGATGGTTGCGCGCAGCATGCTGAGGTTGACGTTCAACCATTGCTCCACCGCCTTCAAATCGGAAATGCGTTTGTCGAGTTCGTCCAGGTCGGTGGTGGGGCTCATGACACTGGGAATGGGAAGACTGCCCCAGATTTTCTTCACAAAATCGAAACCGTCTGTGACAGACAGATTCGGGATTCTCCGATTGGACATGTCTCCCCCTTGGTGTGTTGAATCAGTGGCTGCGAATCATGGTGCCCACACCTTGGTCGGTCAAGAGCTCGAGCAACAAGCAGTGCGGCACGCGTCCATCAACAATGTGTACCGAGTTTACGCCACTTTTGGCGGCTTCCAGGGCACCGGCAATTTTTGGCAGCATGCCGCCCGAAATGGTGCCATCTGCAAACAGTTCGTCAATCCGCTTGGCGGTGAGGCCTGTCAGCAGTTTGCCTTCCTTGTCGAGCACGCCCGGCGTGTTGGTCATCATCACCAGCTTCTCGGCCTTGAGCACTTCGGCAATTTTGCCTGCCACCAAATCGGCGTTGATGTTGTAAGCCATGCCGTCTTCGCCGTAACCGATGGGGGAAATCACGGGAATGAATGCATCGTCCTGCAAGGCCTTCACGATGGCAGGGTCAATAGAGGCGATCTCGCCCACAAAGCCGATGTCGTGGAAGGTATTGGGATCGTTCTGGTCCGCCAGCTTCATTTTGCGGGCGCGGATGAGGCCACCGTCTTTTCCGGTGAGGCCCACTGCCTTGCCGCCATGCTCATTGATCATCATGACGATGTCTTGCTGAACCTGGCCACCCAACACCCACTCCACCACTTCCATGGTCTCTGCGTCGGTGATGCGCATGCCCTGTACGAAGGTGCCCTGCTTGCCGATCCGCTTGAGCGCCTCGTCAATTTGGGGGCCACCGCCGTGCACAACGATCGGGTTGATGCCCACCAGTTTGAGCAGCACCACGTCGTGCGCGAAGGACTTCTGCAATTCCACATCGGTCATGGCATTGCCGCCGTACTTCACCACCACGGTTTTGCCATGAAAGCGGCGAATGTAGGGCAGCGCCTCGGACAAGACCTTGGACTTGGTGGCAGAGGAGAGGATTTCGTTGCTCATGGGCATTCCGGACGAAAAAATGGGGAACGAAGGCCCATCCCAAAGGCGGGCCGCGGTTCCCCGTATTTTAAGTCAATGCCTGCCAGGGCATGCCCTGGCGGGTGATTTATTAAAGAATGAATTGAGCCAGATCCTCGGACTGGGCTGCTTCGCCCAAACGGGCATCAACAAAGGCTGCATCCACGCGCACGGCTTTGGCTGTGCCATCCGCCTCGAAAGCAACCTCTTCCAGGAGGCGCTCCATGACGGTGTACAGACGACGGGCACCAATGTTTTCGGTTTTTTCATTGACCGAGAACGCCACCTCAGCCAAGCGGTGTACGCCTTCGTCGGTAAATTCCAGCGCAATGCCGTCTGTGGCCAGCAAGGCCTGGTATTGGCGGGTTAAGCAGGCATCGGTGCTGGTCAGGATTCGCTTGAAATCCTCCACCGTCAGGGACTCCAGCTCCACGCGAATGGGAAAGCGCCCTTGCAGTTCGGGAATGAGGTCGGACGGGCGCGACAGGTGGAACGCGCCACTGGCGACGAACAGAATGTGGTCCGTCTTGACCATGCCGTATTTGGTGTTGACCGTGGTGCCTTCGACCAAAGGCAACAGGTCGCGCTGTACCCCTTGACGGGACACATCAGTGCCGCGCCCATCGGCCTTGGTGGCAATTTTGTCGATTTCGTCGAGAAACACAATGCCGTCCTGCTCAACGCGGGCAATGGCACGGGCACGCACTTCTTCCTCATTCACGCGCTTGGCAGCCTCTTCTTCCTGAATCACCTTCAGGGCCTCGGCCACTTTCAGTTTGCGGGTTTTTTTCCGGCCACCCGACAAATTGGCAAACATGGACTGCAATTGACCCGACAATTCTTCCATGCCCGGGGGGCCGACCACATCCAGCGAGGGCGCCGCCACAGCCACTTCAATCTCGATTTCGCGCTCGTCGAGTTCACCGTTGAACAGTTTTTCGCGGAACTTGATGCGCGTGCGGTTTTCCTCGGAATTCGCGGATTGGTCTGTAAAACCAAAGTCACGGGCGGGTGGCAGCAATGCATCCAGCACGCGATCAAATGCGGCGTCTTTGGCTTGTTCAATCACGGCCTGCTGAGCCTCCTCTCGGACCTGCTTGAGCGCAATCTCCATGAGGTCGCGAATGATGGTGTCGACATCACGGCCGACATAACCCACTTCCGTGAACTTGGTGGCCTCAATCTTGATGAACGGTGCGTTGGCCAGGCGGGCCAAGCGGCGGGCGATTTCTGTTTTTCCAACACCCGTGGGCCCAATCATGAGAATGTTTTTGGGGGTGATTTCGTGACGCAACGACGCGTCCACCTGCATGCGGCGCCAGCGGTTGCGCAGCGCGACCGCCACTGCGCGCTTGGCAGCGGCCTGGCCAACGATGTGTTTGTCCAGTTCAGTCACAATGTGCTGGGGGGAAAGGGTGCTCATGGTTTAACGCTCACAGTGACTTATTTGGATTGGGGTGCACCCAACACTTCAATGGTGTGGTGCTGGTTGGTGTAGATGCAAAGGTCGCCTGCAATGACCAGCGATTTCTTCACAATGTCTTCCGGGGACAGGTCGGTGTTTTCCAGCAGGGCCTTGGCAGCCGACTGCGCATAGGCGCCACCACTGCCAATCGCGACAATGCCCTGCTCGGGTTCCAGCACATCGCCGTTGCCGGTGATGATCAATGAGTGGTCTTCATCGGCCACCGCCAGCATGGCTTCCAGGCGGCGCAACATGCGGTCGGTTCGCCATTCCTTGGCCAATTCCACAGCGGCGCGCAGCAAGTGGCCTGAATGCTTTTCCAGCTGGGCCTCGAAGTGCTCAAACAGCGTGAACGCATCCGCGGTGCCGCCCGCAAAGCCGGCAATGATTTTGTTGTGGTGCAGGCGACGGATTTTGCGGGCTGAGCCCTTGACCACAATGTTGCCCAGCGTGACCTGACCATCGCCGCCGATGGCCACATGTTTGCCGCGGCGCACCGACAGGATGGTGGTTCCGTGATATTGCTCCATGTCATTCCTTGTTGTGGGGACACCTTTCAGCGGCCCTCATTGACCAATGGGAAGGACTTGGGGACGCTCAAGGCAAAATCAAGTCCTGCTTGATGACGGGTTTGACTTCAATCACCGAGGTCAGTTGAATGGCTGCTTCATTGGCCTGGTCCAACGATGAAAACGGACCGAGCAGTACGCGGTGCATGCCCGACTCAGACAGAATGCGACCACTGGCGGAGACATCCGCTCCCGAGGCATTGACCCGACTCAGCAGGCTTTCAGCCGAGGCCCGATTGCCGAAGGCCCCCACCTGCAAGTACACAGGCCTTCCAGCGGTTGTCGCTGTGGAGGGCTTGGTGGTTGCCGTGGACACGGGTTGTACAGCGACACCCGCATCCGCCAAGGCAGATGCAGATGCCGATGGGTTGGGCCCTTGGCCCGATTGCGCGATTTTTCCGGACGCCAGGTCGGCTTTGTAGGCAGCGATGTCGGTTGGGGTCAATTTTTCAACCAAAACTTCGGCGCTGCCGTGGCTGATGTAATCCAGTTTGTATGCGGCGGCATAACTTAAATCAATGACCCGGTTGCGCAAAAATGGCCCACGGTCATTCACCCGCACAATCACCCACTTGCCGTTGGACAAGTTGGTGACCTTGGCATAACTCGGCAAGGGCAAAGTAGGGTGTGCGGCGGTCATTTGGTGCATGTCATAAATTTCACCGGTGGCGGTCCGTGCACCATGAAATTTTCGGCCATACCAACTGGCCCGCCCCCGGGCTTTGTAGGGCTCTTCGAGCGTGGTTTGGGGGTAGAAGGTTTGGCCCAGGGCCTCATAGGGCTTTGTTTTGGCCACCAAAATAGGCTCAACCTGCGGGTCAGCCATGGGCAAGTCGGCCAGATTGCTGGGGCGCCAGTCTGCGGGGCCATCGTCCAGGTAGTAGCCGCCCCCCTTGGGCGCCGCCTCCCAGCCCTTGGGGGGGGTGCTGCCAGCACCTGGGCCAGCCGGGGTGTTTTTGGCGGTTGTGGCGGGTTTGAGCGGCACGGACGAACAGGCCGACAAGCTCAAGACCACAACAGCTGCGAGAGCACCGGCCGGCCAGCGGACAGGTACACAGAACACCCTTGAAAACTGCATGTCACCCCCTCCTCATGTGTACTGGACCAGCATGCCTCGGGGGCGCAGACCCAAACTCAGCCCTGACGTGCGCGCTTGATCAGCAGATCGGCCACGCGAAGGGCGTTCTCTTCCGTTCCGGCGATGGACGCCGAGGTCATGAACTTGCCGTCAATGCCCAATGTGGGCACACCGTCTGGACCATAAGCCTCCATCAAACCGGTGGCCTTGGCGCACTTGGTGCTGACCGCAAACGATTTGTACATGTTCGCAAACTCTTCGCGGTTGATGCCAATGCTGACCGCGAAGTCAAAAATTTGTGCATCGTTGGCCAGCGGGTTTTTGTCCTTGTGCATGGCATCGAACACTTTGGCGTGCGCCGCTGGCATTTTGCCCAAGGCTTCCAGCGTGAAGTACAGCTTTTGGTGACCTTCAAAGTTCACGCGATTGCTGGGCCAGCGCACAGGCACCTTCATGAAATGAACATCGCTGGGCAGCTTCTTGATCCACTCGTTCAACGCGGGCTCAAAGTGAAAGCAATGCGGACAACCGTACCAAAAAAACTCAACCACGTCGATTTTCCCGGGTGTGGTGCGGGGCACCTCTCGCTTGGCCTTCACAAAGGCCCCGGCCTCTTGGGCCTGCGCTTGGGGCAAGCCCAACACGGCCAGTGAGCCTGCCATCAACGCGCCTTTTACCACTTCACGGCGTTTCATTTGCTTACTCCTTCACAACGGTGGCCTCAAAACCACCTTTGGTCAATGGTACCCGTGCCTGATAGGCTTCTGTGGCCGAGCTGAACGGCCCCACACGAACGCGGTTCACAGTGGTGCCGTTGACCTCGCCGACGGAAATTTCAGACTCTGAACCCACAAAAGCCAATTTGGCCCGCAGTTGCTCTGCGTCTTCACGGTTTTTGAAACTTCCCAACTGCAGGAAGTATTGCGTTTGAGCCACGGGCGCCGCAGAAGTTGCATTGCTGGCGGTACTTGGAACAGCAGGGGCTGCAGCGGCCTTGGGTTGATCGGGGTCTACTGTGACCATTTGCGCGCTGTGTGCATTGGCCCGCCCATAGATGGCGGCATTGGGGTCGCGTGTGCTGCCGTTGTCGGGCAAGGCCGGCTTGGCATCGGCACCTTGCGTGTTGCTGCCGGAAAAGGGCAACTCGGTGCGGGTTACGAACAGTGCCACACCCAAGGCGATCAGCAGGCCAAATACCATGCCGAAGACAAAGGCTTGAACCGTGTTGCCGGAGGAAGTGCGACGGGCTTTGGCTTTGGATGCCGGGTTGCCCTGTTTGGCGGATGACGTCTTGGCCATGCGATGAGAACCTGTACTTGTGGAAGAATCCCGAGAATTATGCCCCAAGAAATGATGGGCCACGCCCGTGGCTTGGGGGCTCAGGCATTAAACTTCAAGGCTTGATTCGTCTGAATACCCCTCACAGGTGCCCCGTGGGTCTTGACTACTTAAAACGCATACTGACCGCCAAAGTGTACGATGTGGCCATCGAAACACCGTTGGAGCCTGCGCACGCCTTGTCGGTCCGCACGGGCAACCGGGTACTCCTCAAACGCGAAGACATGCAGGAAGTATTCAGTTTCAAGCTGCGTGGCGCCTACAACAAAATGGCGCACTTGAGCCCCATGCAACTGGAGCGCGGTGTGATTGCCGCATCAGCGGGCAACCATGCGCAAGGTGTTGCATTGTCGGCTTCACGCCTGAAGTGCCTGGCCACCATTGTGATGCCCACCACCACCCCCGCCGTCAAGATTGATGCCGTGAAGCGATTCGGCGGAGACTGGGTGAAGGTGGTGCTGCACGGCGACAGTTACAGCGACTCGGCCACCCATGCATTCAAACTGGCGGACGAACAGGCACTGACGTTTGTGCACCCGTTTGATGACCCTGATGTGATTGCAGGCCAGGGCACGGTGGGCATGGAAATTTTGCGGCAGCACCAAGCACCCATCCACGCCATTTTTATCGCGATTGGTGGTGGCGGCCTGGCTGCCGGTGTGGGGGCGTATGTCAAGCAGCTGCGCCCCGATGTGAAGGTGCTTGGTGTCCAGACGGTGGACTCCGATGCCATGGCTCAAAGCTTGGAACAACAGCAGCGCGTGACCCTGAGCGAAGTTGGGTTGTTCTCCGACGGTACTGCGGTGAAATTGGTTGGTGAAGAAACATTCCGTTTGTGCCAGCAGTACCTGGATGGGGTGGTGCGTGTGACCACCGACGAAACCTGCGCAGCCATCAAGGACGTGTTTCAAGACACACGCAGCATTTTGGAGCCTGCTGGCGCATTGGCTGTGGCGGGATTGAAGCAATACGCAGCAACCATGGGCCTGCAGGACCAAACGCTGATTGCAATTTCCTGCGGTGCCAACATGAACTTTGACCGGCTCCGCTTTGTGGCCGAGCGTGCCGAAGTGGGTGAGCAACGGGAGGCCGTGTTTGCAGTGACCATTCCCGAAGAAAGGGGCAGCTTCCGCAAGTTCTGTGACCTGCTGGGTCCGCGAAATGTGACCGAGTTCAACTACCGGATGGCCGATTCGAAACAGGCCAATATTTTTGTGGGTGTGCAAGTGGGCAACCGTGCGCAAGCCGATGAACTTCAGGCCCGGTTCAACGACAACGGCTTTCAAGCCCTGAACCTGACGGACGATGAAATGGCCAAACTGCACCTGCGACACATGGTGGGTGGGCGGTCGGCCTCAGCCGAGCACGAACTGGTGTACCGGTTTGAGTTTCCGGAGCGCCCGGGCGCCTTGACCCGCTTTTTGAACAGCCTGAACCCGGGCTGGAACATCAGCCTCTTCCATTACCGCAACCATGGTGCGGATTATGGGCGCATTTTGGTGGGCATCCAGGTGCCGCCGGTGGACCATGCAGAGTTCGAGAAGTTTTTGCAGACCTTGGGTTACCCGGCGGTGAATGAGACCGAGAACCCGGCGTATAAGTTGTTTTTGCGGTGAGTTAGCCCGGGTTCGGTGCCAGTTATTGCCCCCAGTTATACCGGTAGCCCGTGCTTTTTAGTTGCCCCTAGCAACACCGGGAGCCCGTGCCGAACGCCCCCCGAAGGGTAAAGGTTGCCCCGCGCTTTCGAACCGTCCCGAGAACTCGCCACTGCGTGGCTCAAACATCTCGGTCCGTGTGTTCGAACGCTGTGCGGGTCAAACCGATCGGGCGGCTGACTGTTCGGCGCCGGGCAAGCCGGCATTACTGTGGGCAAGTTTTGGCTACGATGAGCACCGGTGCATTTTGGGCCTGCGCAGTTCGCCTCCCCTGCAGCGACAGTGAGGACAATCTGCAAAACCGTGACAAGCAGATCAGCGAGACGTCAACACGCATCATCCGAATCAAACGCAATGTCACCCTCCGCACCAAACTGCGGCTTGGGGTCTCCAGGCTTGATGGTTTCAAACGGAAACAGTTTGCGGTCCATCAAATGCGAGGGCACCACGGTGGACAGTGAGGTGAATAGGTTGGCAATCCAGCGTGGGTTGTGTTTTTCCCACTGGGCCAGCAACTGGGCCATTTCCTTGCGCTTGAGGTTTTCCTGACTGCCGCACAGGTTGCACGGGATGATGGGAAACTGACGTTCTTCGGCATAGCGGGCCAAGTCCCGCTCGCGGCAGTAGGCCAGCGGACGAATCACCGTGTGCTCGCCATTGTCGCTGACCAGCTTGGGGGGCATGCCCTTGATGCGGCCACCATAAAACAGGTTAAGCAACAGCGTTTGCAAAATATCGTCCTTGTGGTGGCCCAGCGCAATTTTGTTGCAGCCCAGCTCTTTGGCCACGCGGTACAAAATGCCACGGCGCAGGCGCGAACACAGTGAGCAGGTGGTTTTGCCTTCGGGAATCACCCGCTTCACAATCGAATAAGTGTCTTGCTCTTCAATGTGAAAGGGCACGTTGATGGTGCGCAAGTAATTGGGCAGCACTTCTTCCGGGAAGCCGGGCTGTTTCTGGTCCAGGTTGACCGCAATAATCTCAAAGTCAATCGGCGCGCGTTGGCGCAACAACAGCAGAATGTCCAACAAACCATAGCTGTCTTTGCCGCCCGACAAACACACCATGACCTTGTCACCCGACTCGATCATGTTGAAGTCGCCAATGGCTTCACCCACATTTTTCACCAAGCGCTTTTGCAGCTTGTTGAACTCGAAGGCCTCTTTCTGCTCTTCGCGGGTGGGGAAAAACTGCAGGGTTTGTTCGGCAAACTGCGTCATGGCATTACTCAAGATTCAATGTCAAAAAATGGGGCATTCAGTCGGCTGATTTGAAGCGGAACACTTCAACCCCGGCCGATTCGCAATCGGGATAGACCTCGGATTTTTCGGCACGCACGCGGGCAGCCACCACCTTGGGATGCGCCAACACCAGGTCCAGCGTTTTATCGACCAGGCGCTCAAGCAAACCAATGTGTCCGGCCTGAATCAGCTTGTGAATACCCGGCCGCACAAAGTCGTAATCCACCACATCGACCAGCATGTCGCGGTCCGATGGTGTGGAGGCGCACTTCACCCAAAAATCGATGTTGATGCGCACGGCCTGCGTGCGCCCCAACTCCTGGGGAAACACACCAATGGCCGCGGACACATCGAAGTCGCGGATGAAAACGCGGCGGCAATCGGCCAGCCGAGGATCAAAAAACCAGTCTGTCATGGGTTCATCAGGCTAAAGTCGCGGGCCATGGGCACCAAATGTTGGCCACCATCCACCCACACGGCACTGCCAGTGATGGCCGGGCTTTGCACCAAGAACAACACCGTGCGGGCAATGTCCTGCGGCTCGCTGGATTTGTTCAGGGGCGATATGCGGTGGGTTTTTTCAAACTGCTCAGGGGACTGCAAATGGGAAATCAAGGTGAGACCGGGCGCAACACCCACCACCCGCACACGCGGCGCCAATTCCATGGCCAACAGGGTGGTTGCCGTCTCCAACCCGGCCTTGGTCAGGGTATAGCTTAGAAAATCGGGATTCAGGTTTTTAAGCTTTTGATCGAGCAAATTGACCACCACCCCATGCTCACCGGCGGGCACTGCCGCGTGCAGGCGCTTGGCCAATTGGATGGGCGCCGACAGGTTGCTGGCCATGTGGCGGTTAAACAAAGCCGCATCAAACTGCTGGCAGGAATCGAACTCAAACAGCGAGGCATTGTTGACCACGCACCGCACCCGACCCGCGGCTTCAGCCGCATCGAACAGGGCGTCCACCTCAACGGTGCTTTCAAGGTCGGCCTGCACAGGAATGCAGGGCACGCCCAGCGCACGGATGTCCTGCGCGGTGTCCATGGCCTCGGCTTGTGAACTGCGATAGTGCAGCACAATGCCCCAGCCGGCGCGCGCCAGTTCCAGCGCAATGGCGCGCCCCAAGCGTTTCGCACCGCCCGTTACCAAGGCGAATTCGGGTATTGCAGGCTGCATCGGTTAGAATCCATTGCTTGCAGACGCGGCCAGGCCACCGGGCCGGCATGCATCACCAAGGCTTTGTTTTTCAAAGAAGAACCCGTGATTGTAAACCACTCCAGCCCCCTCCTGTCGAATTTTGTCCAGCCGGTCCGGTTTGACCACTTCATGCAACAGGCCCTGTACCACCCCGTGCATGGCTACTATGCGCGTGGGCAGCAGGTGTTTGGTGCCGAGGGAGACTTTGTCACCGCGCCGGAATTAACCTCACTCTTTGGTCAAACCCTGGCCCGGGGCTTGATGCCCCTGCTGGACCGGTGCCCTCCCAGAATCATTGAATTTGGCGCAGGGCGTGGCAAGTTGGCACTGGACATTCTGAGCGTGGCGGACGAGCGCCTGACCGAGTATTGCATTGTAGAAGTGTCTGGTGGCTTGAAAGCCGTACAGCAAGCCACGCTGGCCGCGTTGCCAGAGCACATCCGGAACAAAGTGCGCTGGCTGGACCAGTTGCCTGCGCAATTGGAAGGCATCGTGCTCGGCAATGAGGTGCTGGACGCCACACCGGTGCGGCGCTTTCGCTGGAGCCCCACTGGCGTGGAAGAAGCGCATGTGCAGACCGAAGGGACACAACTGGCGTGGCACTGGTTGCCCGCCGATGAGACGCTGCGGCGTCATGCAAACGCACTGCAAGCCGAGCATGGGCCCTGGCCGGCCGGTTATGTGTCGGAATGGGCGGAACAGAGTGATGCCTTGGTGCGCACCCTCACCGATGGTTTGAATGGCGTGGTCATGCAGATTGACTACGGGCACCACGAGGCCCTGTACTACTCGCCTCACCGCACCGATGGCACCTTGCGGGCCACACACCGCCATGTTGCACACAACGACCTGCTAACCAACCCGGGCGAACAGGACCTGACCGCCCACGTGAACTTTTCAGCCGCTTGGCGTGCACTGGAAGAAGCGGGTGGGGTGCTGGAGGGGTATGTGAACCAGGCAGGGCTGTTGCTGGGCTTGGGTATTTTAGACCTTGCACAACAACACCCCGACCTGACCGACCCGGTGCGGGGCGGCACCCTTCGACAAGGTTTGAACACCCTGCTGTCCGAAGCGGACATGGGCGAGCAATTCAAGGCACTGGTGTGGTCCAAAGGTGTAGACCTGGACGGGACCCTGCTGCAACAGGTCTTGATTCAACACGACCGAAGCGGTGAACTTTGACCGCAATCAAGGCTGGGCTGGGCAATCCTGCAAATCGCCCTTGGGATTGAGGTCGTAAACAGCCTTCAAGCCACCCACCTGCGCGGCTGTGCCCCGCAACTCAAAATACACCCGCTTGGGGCCAAGCCGCTCGCGGATGTCAACACCCGCAACACCCTTGGCCACCAGGTCAGCCTGTTGCTGGCGCGCGCGGGTGAGGTCACGAAAGAGGCCCAGTGAAATGGTGCCTTGCATGGGTCCGGGCGCGGAGATGTAGAACATTTCCCGCACGCCCTTGGCCGCCAATTGAGACAAGCCAACCCCGCGATCCACCTCTGCCTTGGGCAAATACACCACGTAACCGATGGGCATTTCCCGTTCGGTTCGGCGGGTTTGACCGGGCCAGGTTTTCAGGGCCTCGGCAATTCGATCGGCCTCGTTGGGCACAAACGGCCCCCATTGTCGGCAGGCCTGCATCACCGGGGCCATCTGCGGTACTTTGGAAGCAGCCTCAATCGCAGAATTCAGCTCAAGCTGCCCCTTTGCCACATCAATTTTGGGTGTGATTGCCTTGGGCTCGGCCTGTATGGCACTGGCTTCCCAAGGCTTTTCGACTTGCACCCAGTCGGAACGCCAACCGGGATTGGAGATGGACGTGCCCGGCGTCAACCAGGTCCACAAACCCCAACCAAACATCGCCAAATTGAGCAGCGCCAACAGCGCCACGCCCACCCAGCCCAGAGGCCACCGCGAAAAACTCGAACGCACTGTCATGATTTTGCAAACGCCACACACAAGCCCTGCAACACGGCCTGCGGCAATACCCAAGCGTCTGGCAGGGCTTGCGCCATGGCTGTAGCACCGCCACCCGCCAACACACACTGAACGGACTGACCGGTCAAGGCCTGCAATTGCGCACGTCGAGTGTGAATAAAGTCCACTTGCATTTGAAACACGCCCGCCCCAATCGCACTGGCCGTGTCGGTGGGCCAACTGGCCTGAGCCAAATCCACCCGGGGCAATTGCGCGGTGTTGCTGTGCAGGCTGTCCAACATGGTCTGCAAACCTGGTGCAATAAAGCCACCGGGGTGTTGCCACACACCCGGGCGCGGCGTGTTGGGCAACACCGCATCCACCGTGGTTGCGGTGCCCAGACTGACACACAGCAGGGGGCAAACGCAGGCCTGTTGAACGGCCTGGTGGACAGCAGCGAGCATCAGCCCCCAACGGTCGCAGCCCAGTCGCTGGGGTTGCGCATAAGCGGTCTGCAACCAAGGCACATCGCCCACCCGCAGCACGCGCAAGGGAATGCCCGCTTGGACACAGGCGTGCCCAAGGGCTTGCTCGAACTCGTCACCCAGCACGCTGCAGAGCCACACCTCACCCACATTGCCCGGCGGGCGGCCCAACCATTGCGCAGCGATTTGTTCCATGCGGTCGGCCGCCCGGCTGCTGATGCGCGTGGCCGGCCAATCGTCGGTCATCAAGGCAGGTTGCCACGCCGCCGAGTCCAATCGGGTTAACTTGATGTGGGTGTTGCCCGCATCCACCAACAACACACCCTGCAAACCGCGCGTTGGGCCCTGTGTCATGCCGCCCTCCGAACCGAAAGGTCGCCCGCCACGATGGGTTTCAAGCCAGCCTCTGTGGCCAGCAAGTAACACCCATCCTCGGCCAAGCCCATGCCGATACCCTCCATCAGCACGGCACCAGAATCGACCACGCACAGCGACTGCCCCAACAATGCATCCCGCTCGCGAAAGAGTGCCCGCAGGGTGGTCCAGCCGCCTGGCGATGCCGCCAGGTCGATGGCTGACAGCATGGCCGGCACCATGCGCTCGGCGAGTTGTCGTGGCGTGGGAACGGGTTTGTCGGCCGACCACATCGACTGCAAGGCGACTGCAGGCCATGCCTGGCTTGGCAATGCGGCTGGCGCAGACGCGATGTTCAAACCCAAACCGATGATGACCTGCAACCCCTGAGGCGTCGACACCGTTTCACACAGCAGGCCTGCCAGCTTGCCTCCCGCCAGCAGAATGTCGTTGGGCCACTTCAGTTGCACAACCACCCCGAGCGACGCCAAAGCCTGGGCCACACCGACGCCGGCGCAAACCGGCCAGTGCGGCAGGGGTTGGGTCGTTTGAGCAGAAAACCCGACGGACAGCATCAAAGCAGCGCCTGGTTCGGCCAACCACTGGCGCCCGGCGCGGCCACGTCCGCTGGTTTGCACCTGCGCCAGCACAGCCTGTACCCCGGGCAATGGGCCTTTGGAATAAGCCTGCGACAACCAGGTGTTGGTCGAGTCGACCGACGCCAGTTCGGTCCAATGGATGTCGGCTTGGGTTAAGATCCCGGACATGGTGAGTCGTTTGGTTTGCATCAATCGGGCCCTCATCATACCCTTGAGCCCTGCGCCCTCCAATGCCAAGCACCAATCCATGCCACCGATTCACGACAGCCTGAGCACCCGCAAGCCCTACCAAGGCCTGCTGATGTTTGCCGCGCTGTACGCCTGTGTGGTGGTGCACCTCAGCCTTTACCCCTATGCCAACTGGCGCAGCATTGGCATAGGTCCGTTTGAATTTTTAAGTGGCCCATGGATTCCGATCTACCAGACCGTGCTGTGGACTGACATTGCGGTCAACGTGTTGGGCTATATACCCCTCGGTTTTTTGTGGATGGCCGCACTGAATCGACGCCCGTCCTCTTGGGACAAGGTGCGCGTGTTGTGCCTGTGTGTGGCCTTGTCATTCTCGTTGGAATCCCTGCAGACCTATTTGCCCACGCGGGTGCCCTCCAAAATGGATTGGCTCACCAACAGCATTGGCGCGGCCTTGGGCATTGTGTTGGCCATGGCCGTCAATGCGGTGCCCGGCCTTGCAGCGCGGCTCAACCACCGCATTGAAAGCTGGCTGATTCAGCGTGCATGGTTGGGCATGATCACATTGACCCTGTGGTTTTTGTGCATTTTGGCCCCTCAAAACCCGCCTTTCAGCACCGGGCTTTGGCTGGGCAACCTCTTCGATGTTCCGGGCCCGCAACAAAACGGCACGCCCTTTGGACTGCCCATGAACGTGATTTTGGCGGTTGAACAGCTGGCCCCCAACTTCATCAACTATTGCACGCTGACCTGTGCGTGGCTGATTGGCCTTGCGCAAACCCAGGCTGGCTCGCCACGCTTGCGGCTCAGCCTCATTTTGATGGCTTTCACCTTGCTGCTGCGGGCCATGGATGCCTTGGTCACCCAGGCCGCCAGCGCTTGGTGGTACCAGGCAGGCTTGTGGCTGGAAGCCAATGGCTGGGGGCTGTGCATGGCCATGGCCGTGGTCATTGCCATTGCCCGATTGAAATTGGCCTCGCACCAACTGGCCCGATTAAGCCTGCTGCACCTGCTCGCAGGTTGGCTCATCACCATGCTACTGCCCGGTGTGTACGACCCTGACCTGGACGTGCACGGTGCAGGTTTAGAAGGTATCTTCAGAGCGCTGCAAGAGGCCGGGCGCTGGATCAGCGAACTCTGGCCCATTCTTGCACTCACGGTTTTGGCCTTTCTCAGCAAGCCTGAGCGCCGATTTCAGCGATAATTTCACTTTGATTCACGCCACTGGGTGTGCTTGCCATGGGCTATTTCGACAAACATGTATTTTTCTGCACCAATCAGCGGGACAACAATGAAAACTGTTGTGCCAACTGCAACGCGTCGGAAGTGCATGCCCACGCCAAAGCACGCATCAAACAACTGGGCTTGAATGGCGCCGGAAAAATCCGGATGAACAAGGCTGGCTGCCTGGACCGTTGCGACGAAGGGCCTGTGCTGGTGGTCTACCCTGAGGGCGTTTGGTATACCTACGTGGACCAAAGCGACATTGACGAAATCATCGACAGCCACCTGGTGGGCGGCCAGGTGGTGGAACGGCTGCGCTTGCCATGAACCCGAAAACACGCCATGAGATTTGGCAAGGTGCAGCTGGCCCCATCGAAGTCTCGATTGATGAACCGAGTGGAGACCTGAAGGGCTTGGCGGTGATTGCACATCCGCACCCGCTGTTTGGTGGCACCAAAGACAACAAAGTGGTACAGACCCTGGCCCGTGCCTTTCTGCAACTGGGCTACGTCACCCTGCGGTTTAACTTTCGCGGTGTGGGCCAAAGTGCTGGCACCCATGACCATGGGCACGGCGAAACCGATGATCTGGTGAACTTGCTGAACACAGCGCGGTCTACCCTGCTGCCGACTCACTTGCAGCACGAGCCGGTGGCGCTGTCCGGGTTTTCATTTGGTGCATTCGTGGCCAGCCATGCTGCGCTGCGCCTGCGCGAGCAAGGCGTACCGATGGGAAAACTCGTCTTGGTGGGCACAGCCACCAGTCGTTTTCAAGTGGCCGATGTACCGGCAGACACCTTGGTCATTCATGGTGAAACCGATGACACCGTGCCTTTGACCAGTGTTCTGGAGTGGGCGCACCGTCAACAGCTGCCTGTATTGGTGATGCCCGGCGTCGAACATTTTTTTCATGGCAAGTTGCCTCAACTGAAAGACCTGGTGGTGCGTTACTACCCTGCCTGATCGATCGACCGCTGTCCCTCGGTTGTTGAAGCCAAAGCCCAACCCATCCCATCAAGAGGAGCCTGTTTTGTTTAAGTCTGGATTGTCCCGTTTCACCCGCTGCTTTGGCCTTCTTGCAGTGTCTGCAAGCCTGGGTCTGAGTTCCTTGTCTGCCCAAGCGGGCGTGATGCCCCCTTCACCTGAAATTGGTGCCAAAGGCTATGTGCTGCTGGATTTGACCACCGGACAAACCCTGGCCGATTTCAACAGCCACGAGCGCCTTGAACCCGCCTCGCTGACCAAGCTGATGACGGCTTACCTGGCTTTTGCAGCGCTGGAGTCCAAACAGATCAAGCCCGATCAGGTGGTCCCCATTTCCACCTATGCGTGGAAAGCAGAAGGCTCACGCATGTTTGTTGAACCCAACAAACCCGTGACCGTGGATGAGCTGCTGAAGGGCGTGATTGTGCAATCCGGCAACGACGCTTCACGGGCCATTGCCGAACTGCTGGCGGGTGATGAGGCCAACTTTGCAACGCTGATGAACCGCGAAGCGCAACGCCTGGGCATGAAGGAAACCAGCTTCAAAAATGCCACCGGCCTGCCCGACCCGCAGCACTACACCACCGCCAATGACCTGGCCATTCTGGCCAAGCGGATTATTCTGGACTTCCCCACCCACTACAAGCTGTATTCCACCAAGGAATACACCTACAACGGCATTCGACAGCCCAACCGCAACCGTTTGCTGTGGATCGACCCCTCCGTGGACGGCATGAAAACCGGCCACACCGAATCGGCAGGCTACTGCCTGATCAGCTCGGCCAACCGCAAACTACCCAACGGCAGTGATCGCCGCTTGCTGGCCGTGGTGCTGGGCACCGCATCGGACCAAGCCCGCACGCAGGAGAGCCTGAAGCTGCTCAACTATGGCTTCCAGATGTTCGACACCGTGAAGTTGTACTCAGCCCGCCAGCCCATTGCCACCAGCGTGGTGTACAAAGGGCAGGAAAAAGAAATCAAGCTGGGTGTACCCAAAGACCTGCTGATTAACGTGCCCAAGGGGGCTGCAGCCAACCTGAAAGCCTCGGTTGAAAAGAAGGAAAGCCTGGTGGCCCCCATCAAGGCTGGCACCGTGCTGGGCAACCTCAAGTTGACGCTGGACAACGAAACGCTGGCCACTGTGCCGCTTCAGGCCTTGAGCAACGTGGAAGAAGCGGGCTTTTTTGGTCGCATGGTGGACTCGGCCAAAATGTGGATCAACAACTAAGCACTGGGGTGTTGTATGAATGTCATCGGTTCAGACCCTGAAAAGAAAAGCCTGATTGAATTTCCGTGCCATTTCCCCATCAAGGTGATGGGAAAAAATGTGCCCGAATTTGCACAGGTGATTTGTGATTTGCTGATTGAAATCAACCCAGGGTTTGAACCGGCTGGCGTGAACATGCGCCCCAGCACCAAAGGCACTTACATCAGCCTGACCTGCAAAGTGCGGGTGGAGAGCCAGGACCAACTGGATGACATTTACCGCGCGTTGTCTGGGCATGAATTGGTGTCGGTGGTGCTGTGATGTTGCCGGGCTCATGACGTGAGCCGGATCTGTACAACCCCTCAGCAAAACCGGTTGCCCGTGCCGAACGCCCCCCGAATGAAAAGGTTGCCCCGCGCTTTCGAACCGTCCCGAGAACTCGCCACTGCGTGGCTCAAACATCTCGGTCCGTGTGTTCGAATGCTGTGCGGGTCAAACCGATCGGGGGGCTGACTCTTCGGCGCCGGGCATACCGGCATTGCTGGGGCATGGCACCGAGCTTGTTGGCGGAACCGGTTCTGCGGCCTACGCGGTTCACCTCCCCTGCAGCGACAGTCAGGGCCATTGGCCCGAGCGCGACAAACAGGCGCGGTGGGCGCAGCCGCTAGGCTGGCCCAGAGGTCGATCCCGACTCGCTGTTTGGAGGGGCGACCTCAGCGATCGTGAGGCTCAGCGAGGGAAACACCAATGGACCGTCGCCAAGGGGTGTGACCGTGAAGTGCCGCAGTCAACCCAACGCCAACAGCGAGCCATACATCCAATTAGCGGCGTGTAACGCGATTAAACCCCATACCGCGAACGGTATTCCTTCACCTTCTCGTACCACCCCGCCAGGCGCACATTGGCCGACTGGGTCAACAAGTAGCGCAGCAAATCGGCTAGGTTGGCAATGGCAATCACGGGAATGCCGTAGTGCTGTTCAACTTCCTGAACAGCCGAGTGCTCGGTGTCTGCACCATCGCGCACGCCTTTCTCCATGCGGTCCAGTGCAATCAGCACGGCAGCCGGCTCTGCACCACTGGCGCGAATGATGTTGACCGACTCACGCACGGAGGTACCTGCAGAAATGACATCATCAATAATGACCACTTTGCCTTCCAACGGAGCACCCACCAGGGTGCCACCTTCGCCATGGTCTTTGGCCTCTTTGCGGTTGTAGGCAAAGGGCACATCGCGGCCCAAGCGGGCCATTTCCATGCTGGTACCCGACACCAAGGGAATGCCTTTGTAAGCAGGGCCAAAAATCATGTCGAACTGAATGCCGCGCTCGGCGGCTTTTTGCATCAAGGTTTGTGCGTAAAATTCAGACAGGCGCTGTAGCGACGAACCAGTGTTGAACAAACCCGCATTGAAGAAATACGGCGACATGCGGCCAGCCTTGGTTTTGAATTCACCGAATCGAAGCACCTGCTTTTCAACGGCAAACTGAAGAAACTGGTCGGACAATGTTGATTGGGACTCGGCCACGGGCAACCTCACACTTTCTAGATGCACTGCACAATGACACGCATTATCTCAGCAAATCTGAACGGAATCCGTTCTGCACACACAAAAGGTTTTTTCAACTGGATGGCCCACAGTGGTGCCGACGTGGTGTGTGTTCAGGAAATCAAGGCACACCTGTCGGACCTGAGCGACGAGCACAAAGCGCCCGCAGGCTACATTGGCCATTTCATGGCCGCCGAGAAGAAGGGGTACAGCGGCGTGGGTTTGTACAGCCGAGTAGCACCTCTAAACGTGGCGTACGGTTTGGGCAACGCCGAGTTTGATGCGGAAGGCCGCATGGTGACCGCCGAATTCGACAACCTCGTGGTCAGCTCCATTTACTTTCCATCGGGCAGCAGCGGCGAAGAACGGCAAGAAGCCAAGTTTCGCTTTCTGGACCATTTTCAGGGTGTGCTCGACCGGTTTGAACACAGTAAAAAACCGGTGGTGCTGTGCGGTGACTGGAACATTGCCCACCGCGAAATGGATTTGAAAAACTGGAAAGGCAACCTCAAGAACTCCGGCTTTTTGCCCGAGGAACGCGCCTGGATTGGCGAAGTGATTGGCAAACGCAATTGGGTGGACACCTACCGCGAACTGTACCCCGATGAAACCGACGGTTGCTACACCTGGTGGAGCAACCGTGGTCAAGCCTACGCCAAGAATGTGGGGTGGCGGATTGACTACCAAATGGCCAGCACGCACCTGAAAGGCAAGATCAAAGCGGCCAGCGTGTACAAGGCTGAAAAGTTTTCAGACCATGCCCCGCTGATTGTCGATTACGACCACCCGCTTTGACCCACCAAGCACAGGCTCACGCCGTGAGCCTGGCCTTCAAAATGTCATTCACCTGGGCTGGGTTGGCCTTGCCACGGGCAGCCCGCATCACCTGGCCCACCAGGAAGTTGAATGAGGCTTCCTTGCCAGCCTTGTACTCAGCCACCGGCCCGGGGTGGGCAGCCAGCACCTCATCCACCATTTTTTCAACAGCGCCGCTGTCTGAAATTTGCTGAAGGCCTTCCCCTTTGATGCAGGCATCCACATCGCTGTATTTGCCGTCCCACAGGGCAGCAAACACCTGCTTGGCGGTTTTGTTGTTCAACGTGCCATCGGCAATTCGGGCCACCAATGCCGCCAGTTGTGCGGGTGCCAAGGGCGCTTCAGCGGGTGTTTTCTCATCGCGGTTCAGGCTGGCAGAGAACTCGCCCAACAACCAGTTGGCAACGGTTTTGGCCTTGTCGTTTCCTGCCACCGCCAGGGTGGCTTCGAAGTAGTCGGTCATCGCCCGGCTGGCGGTCAAGGTTACTGCATCGTAAGTGGGCAGACCCAGTTCGCTTTCGTACCGGGCCTGCTTCTGGCCGGGCAACTCAGGCATCTCACCCTTCACCCGCTCAATCCATTCGCTCGCAATCGTCAGCGGTGGCAGGTCGGGGTCGGGAAAGTAACGGTAGTCCTCGGAGTCTTCCTTGCTGCGCATAGATCGGGTCTCGTTGCGGTCCGGGTCGTATAGGCGGGTTTCCTGTTTGATCACACCACCGTCTTCAATGATCTCGATTTGCCGCTGGGCCTCGTACAAAATGGCCGCGTGTAAAAACTTGAAGCTGTTGAGGTTTTTGATTTCGCAACGGGTACCAAATTTTTCCTGGCCCTTGGGGCGCACCGACACGTTGGCATCGCACCGGAAACTGCCTTCCTGCATGTTGCCGTCGCAAATGCCCAGCCAGGTTACCAGCGTGTGCAGGGCTTTGGCATAGGCCACGGCCTCGTCGGCACTGCGCATGTCGGGCTCGGTCACAATCTCCAGCAACGGGGTGCCTGCACGGTTCAGGTCAATGCCCGATTGCCCGGCGAAGTCTTCGTGCAGGCTTTTGCCAGCATCTTCTTCCAGGTGTGCGCGAGTCAGCCGCACGGTTTTCATTTGGTCGCCCAGCAAGAAGCTGACCGAGCCACCTTGCACCACCGGGATTTCAAACTGGCTGATTTGGTAGCCCTTGGGCAGGTCGGGGTAAAAATAGTTTTTGCGGGCAAACACCGAGTGCTCGGCCACCTTGGCCCCCACCGCCAAACCAAAGCGAATGGCATGCTCCACGGCGCCCTTGTTCATGACCGGCAGCACACCGGGCAAGGCCAAATCCACCGCGCAGGCTTGCACGTTGGGCTCGGCGCCAAAAGCAATGCTGGCACCCGAAAAAATTTTGGACTTGGTCATCAATTGGGCGTGGGTTTCAAGACCCACCACGATTTCCCATTGCATGTGGAAACTCCTTTAAGCCGGGGTGCGAAGGTGCCAGTCGGTGGCCTGCTGGTAATGGTCTGCCAAGGCCAACAATTCACCTTCCTTGAAATAATTGCCGATGAGCTGCAAACCCACCGGACGGTTTTTGGCGCCAAAGCCCACGGGCACGCTCATGCCGGGCAAACCGGCCAGGCTGGTGCTCAGGGTGTAGATGTCGGCCAGGTACATTTGCACCGGGTCTGCATTCAGTTCGCCAATATTCCAAGCCACCGTGGGGCTGACCGGGCCAGCAATGAAGTCGCACTGCTGAAAAGCGGACTGAAAGTCCTGCGCGATGAGGCGGCGCACTTTTTGCGCCTGCAGGTAATAGGCATCGTAATAGCCATGCGACAACACATAGGCCCCCACCATGATGCGGCGCTGCACCTCCAGCCCAAAGCCCTCGCTGCGGGAGTTCTCATACATGGACTTGAGGTCGGTGTAGTCGGTGGCGCGGTGGCCATAACGCACCCCATCAAAGCGCGACAGGTTGGAACTGGCCTCGGCGGGCGCAATCACGTAATACGCAGGAATCGACAACTCGGTGCGCGGCAGGCTGATGTTCACCAATTGCGCACCCAATGCTTCCAGCTGCTTTAACGCCTGGTCAATGGGTGAGCGCACATCGGCGGCCAGGCCATCGCCAAAAAACTCAGCCGGCAAACCCACCCGAACGCCGGCCAAGGGCTTGGCGGCATCACCACCCCGCAGGGGCTTGCCCAGCAAGGCAGTGAAGTCCTCGGGGCCCTGCGCAGCGGCTGGGCGCTGCACACTGGTGCTGTCCTTCGCGTCAAAACCCACCATGGCATTGAGCACCAGTGCACAATCCCGCGCATTGCGGGCCATGGGGCCGGCCTGGTCCAGGCTGGAGGCATAGGCAATCATGCCGTAACGGCTACACGAGCCATACGTGGGCTTAATCCCGGTAATGCCGCACAGAGAAGCGGGTTGGCGAATGGAGCCGCCGGTGTCGGTCCCGGTGGTAAACGGCACGGTGCCCGCCGCGACAGCCACGGCGGAGCCACCGGATGAACCCCCAGGTACCGCAGACGTGTCCCAAGGGTTCAGGCAGGGTCCAAAGGCGCTTTTTTCGTTGGACGAGCCCATGGCGAACTCGTCGCAGTTCAACTTGCCAATGTTCACAGTGCCCGCTTTGTTCAAGCGGTCCACCACCTCGGCATCGAAGGGGCTGATGTAGCCCTTCAACATCTTCGAGCCTGCTGTGCTGGCCCAGCCACGGGTCACAAAAATGTCTTTGTGCGCCGTGGGTATGCCCAACAAGGCACCCGTTTCACCAGCGGCCAAGCGGGCATCGGCGGCTTTGGCCTGTTCCAGCGTGAGTTCTTCGCGGATGTCGATGAATGCATTCAGGGCACTGTTGGCTTTGGCATCGGCCAATGCTTGCTGTGCCAGCTCCGTGGCACTGGCCTGCTTGCCGTCGAGCAAGGCGCGCAGTTCGGAAATTCCTTGGGGTTTGGAAGACATCGGGGTCACCAGAATTCGGAAATCGGTCGAATTGAAAAAGAAAGGGGCGAGTCAACGCAGGTGCCACACGCCCCGTTACGGGTGTGTGGTCATTCAATGACCTTCGGCACAAGGAACAAGCCGTCCTGGGCTGCAGGCGCGTTGGCCATGTTGAGCGCCCGCTGGTTGGCCTCCGTGACAGCATCTTCGCGCAAGCGAAGGGCAATGGGCTGAATCAGCGACAGCGGGTGGGCCAGTGGCTCCACCCCCTCGGTGTTGGCACTGGCCAGGCGATCGGCCAAGGCCATGATGTTGTTCAATTGCTGTTCCAGCGCCGGGGCCTGCTCAGCCTGCAGTTTCAGGCGTGACAGGGCTGCAATTTTGGCGATTTGACCGGAATCAAGCGACATAAAAATCTCCGCGTCGGGGCAGGCCTGAACATCGCCTCTAAACGATGCAAAAGCCGCCGGGTGAAAGTCTTGGTTCAATCAAGAAGCATTATTTTATAGGTTATCATCAGGGATTACGCCAATTAAGAACTGAAGCATCACATTAATGGCGTCTCGGGACATCATAGAGCTCCGCGGGCTTGGCGGCTCTCCAACCACACGTACAGGTTAAATTCACACCATGTTTGGCTTTCTTCGCAGCTATCTCTCCAACGATTTGGCCATTGACTTGGGCACGGCCAATACCCTGATCTACGCCCGCACCAAAGGCATCGTGCTGGACGAGCCGTCGGTGGTGGCCATTCGCCAGGAAGGCGGCCCCAACGGCAAAAAGACCATCACAGCGGTTGGCCTGGAGGCCAAGCAGATGCTGGGCAAGGTGCCGGGCAACATTGAGGCCATTCGCCCCATGAAAGACGGCGTGATTGCCGACTTCACGGTTACCGAGCAAATGCTCAAGCAGTTCATCAAGATGGTGCACGAAAGCCGTCTGTTCTCCCCCAGCCCGCGTATCATCATTTGCGTGCCCTGCGGCTCCACCCAGGTTGAGCGCCGCGCCATTCGCGAAAGCGCCTTGGGTGCGGGTGCATCCCAGGTGTACCTCATTGAAGAACCCATGGCCGCTGCCATTGGTGCAGGCCTGCCTGTGTCCGAGGCTTCTGGTTCCATGGTGGTGGACATCGGCGGCGGCACCACCGAAGTGGGCATCATTTCACTGGGCGGCATGGTGTATGCCGGCAGCGTGCGCGTGGGCGGCGACAAATTCGATGAAGCCATCATCAGCTACATTCGCCGCAACTACGGCATGATGATCGGCGAACCCACCGCCGAAGCCATCAAAAAGCAAATCGGCTCTGCATTCCCCGGTTCCGAAGTGAAAGACATGGAAGTGACTGGACGCAACCTGTCCGAAGGCATTCCACGCCGCTTCACCATTTCGTCCAACGAAATTCTGGAAGCGCTGACCGAACCGCTGAACCAGATTGTGTCGGCTGTGAAGTCTGCGCTGGAACAAACACCGCCCGAACTGGGTGCCGACATTGCCGAGCGCGGCATGATGCTGACTGGCGGTGGTGCACTGCTGCGCGACCTGGACCGCCTGTTGATGGAAGAAACTGGCCTGCCCGTGCATGTGGCCGAAGACCCGCTGACCTGCGTGGTGCGCGGCTGTGGCCTGGCACTGGAACGGATGGACAAGCTGGGCACGATTTTCACCAGCGAGTAAATTCAACACCGTTCGCAAAGGGTGGCAATAATCCGCCCTTGCAGAACCCCTGACAAGCCGACCACCCAACGGCTTGCCGCATGCAACACCCAAAGCCTGGCCCTGCGCCGGGCTTGCTCAATTTAGGCCCTGGCCTGAAAGATGCCCATGGAGTACACACCACCGCCACTGTTCAAGCAAGGTCCGTCGGCCCGGGTGCGGCTGCTGGCCTTTGTTGCGCTGTCGGTGTTGCTGCTGTTTCTCGACGCGCGCTACAGCGCCATGGAGGTGGTGCGCAAGGGTTTGGGCACGGTGCTCTATCCTCTCCAAAGGCTGGCCAGCCTGCCGGTTGAACTGACCGAGGAGGGGATGGACTACCTCACCAGCCTGGACGCACTCAAAACAGACAATGAGCAGCTCAAGCGCGACCGCCTGTTCAATCGACAAAAACTGCATGAACTGGACACCCTGAAAGCGGAAAACCAGAAGCTTCGCAAACTCATGGGCGTGGGTTCGGTGTTGCAGGTTAAGCGCACACTGCTGACCGAAGTGGTGAGCGATGCCAGCGACCCGTTTTCCAAAAAGATCGTGTTGAACAAAGGCCTCATTCAGGGCGTGAAAGAAGGCATGCCCGTGATTGATGAACTGGGCTTGGTTGGGCAAGTAACGCGCGCCTTTCCCAGCCGGGCAGAGGTGTCACTGATCACCGACAAAGAGCAGATCGTGCCGGTGGAAAGCCTGCGCAATGGTTTGCGCAGCGTGGCCTACGGCGGGGCCGAAGGTGGGCTGCTGGAGCTTCGTTTTCTGGCACCCAATGCCAACATCGACAAAGGCGACCTGCTGGTCACCTCCGGCCTTGATGGCGTGTACCCACGCGGCATCCCGGTGGCCCGGGTCAACAGCGTGGAGCGCAATGCCCGCTACGCGTTTGCCAGCGTGTACTGTCAACCCATCGCCGGTGTTGAAAGCCACCGCTTCATGTTGGTGCTGGACACCGAGAAACCGGCTGAGCCTGCCGAAGCTGCCAGCAAAGCACCGGACAGCACAAACACGCGAGTCATCCCCCCGCCTCCAACCAGCCACAGCCCAACCCATGTTCCCAGCAAACCTGCGGAGGTGAAAAATGGGCCTTAATGCTGCCAACAGCCCCGAGATCCTCCGGCCAGTGAACCCCTGGTTCATGGCGCTGTCCCTGTTTGTGGCCATGCTGTTGCGTTTTATTCCAGTTGACCGCGACTGGCTCATGCCCGACTTTCTGGCGCTGGTGCTGGTGTTCTGGAACATTCGCCAACCCCGACGCATTGGCATTGGGGCAGCCTGGTGCTTTGGCGCCATCATGGACGTGCATTCTTCGAGCGTGTTTGGTGAACATGCCCTGGCGTACACACTGTTGTCGTACTTCGCCATCACCATCCACCGCCGGGTGATGTGGTTCTCGCCGCTGATGCAGGCCGCGCACATTTTGCCGCTGCTGCTGGCTGCACAGGCTGTCACAGTTGTTATTCGTGTGCTGTTTGGTGCCAACTTCCCCGGCATGTGGATTTTTGCGGAAAGCTTTTTGACCGCCGCCCTGTGGCCGCTTACACAATTTGTGCTGATTGCGCCACAAAAACTGCCGATGAACAGGGATGAAGACCGGCCGATATGACTGAGTTCAACCACCCCGAACAGATCCTCAAGCAATTCCGGTTTCGACTGTTTCTCGCCGGGGTTTTTGTGGTGTGCCTGTTCGGTGTGCTGGTGGCCCGCTTGTTGTGGCTCCAAGTCATCAGTTATGACAAATACAAATCCATCGCGGAAGACAACCGAATCAGCATCGTACCCGTAGTGCCCAACCGTGGTCTGATTCTGGACCGCAACGGCGTGGTGATGGCCAACAACTACTCCGCCTACACACTGGAAATCACCCCGTCGAAAATCAAAAACCTCGACGACATGCTCAATGATCTGTCCGAGGTGGTGGACATCACTGCACTGGACAAAAAGCGCTTCAAAAAGCTGAAAGCTGAAACCAAGCGCTTTGAGTCCATACCCATCCGCACGCGGTTAAGTGATGAGGAAGTGGCCCGGTTTGCGGTGCAAAGCTACCGCTTCCCCGGTGTTGAAATTCGGGCGCGACTGTTTCGCCAATACCCCCATGGCCCGTCGGCCGCGCACCTGCTGGGCTACATTGGCCGCATTTCCCAAAAAGACCAGGAGCGCATTGAAGACCTGGACATGCAGGACAACTACCGGGGCACCACCTACATTGGCAAAGACGGCCTGGAAAAGCGCTACGAAACCGAGCTGCATGGCTTGACCGGCTTTGAAGAGGTGGAAACCTCGGCCGGCGGACGCGCTGTGCGGGTGCTGTCCAGAAAACCCGCTGTGCCAGGCCGCAACCTGATGCTGTCCATTGACATACGCCTTCAACAAGCCGCCGAAAAGGCACTGGAAGGCCGTCGTGGCGCGTTGGTGGCCATCGACCCGGCCACGGGCGATGTGCTGGCCTTTGTGAGCGCCCCCAGTTTCGACCCCAACCTGTTTGTGGAAGGGATTGATTTTGAGAACTGGAAAGCCCTGAATGAAAGCCCGGACAGGCCCCTGTTGAACCGCCCGATTGCCGGCACCTACCCACCCGGCTCCACATTCAAACCGTTCATGGCCATGGCCGCGCTGGAAAAGGGCTTTCGCACCTACGGACAGGTGCTGCGCGACCCCGGATTTTTTGATTACGGCGGCCGCCGCTTCATGGACGACAAAATTGGCGGCCACGGCGCGGTGGACATGTACAAGTCCATTGCTGACTCCTGCAACACCTACTACTACATGCTGGGCAGCGAGATGGGCATCGACAACATTTCCGACTTCATGGCGAAGTTTGGATTTGGCCAACACAGCGGCATCGACCTGGACGGTGAGCGCATCGGCGTGTTGCCATCCAAGGAATGGAAGGCCAAAACATTCAAGCGACCCGAGTTGAAACGCTGGTACAACGGCGAAACCGTGTCGGTGGCCATTGGCCAAGGCTACAACGCCTACACCCCGCTACAACTGGCGCATGCAGTGGCCATGCTGTCCACTGGCGGACTGGACGCCAAACCCCGGTTGGTGAAAGCATTCCAGAACCCGGTCAACGGTGAAATTGAAGACCGCCCTGTGGACAGTCACCAAACCCTGGAATTGAAAGCCAACAATGTAGAGAACATCAAGGCTGCCATGCGGGGGGTTGTGCTGGAAGGTACGGCCCGTGCGGTGTTTGCCAATGCCCCGTACGAAGTGGCGGGTAAAACTGGCACTGCGCAGGTGTTTGGTCTGAAAAAGGGCGAATCGTACAAGGACAAAGCGCAGGAAGAACGCTACCGCGACCACGGCTGGTTCATTTCCTTTTCGCCCCTTCAAAAGCCCCGCATTGCGCTGGCTGCCATTGTTGAAAACGCAGGCTTCGGCAGTCAATCGGCTGCGCCCGTGGTGAAGGCCGTGCTCGACAAATTCTGGGAAATTGAAGGCATCCCGAACCCGGTAAAACCGGTGGGCAAAGCCGTGCCGCCTGTGACCGATGAGGAGCGCCAAGGTGAATAGATCCATTCAGCGCGAGCCCCTGTGGCCAAAAATCAAACCCTATTTCTCGGTGTTTGACCCGGCACTGACCACGGTGCTGTTCATCGTGATGCTGTTTGCCCTGGTGGTGCAGTACAGCGCAGCCTACAACTTTGAAGGCCGCATGGCCGACCACCTGCGCAATTTCATGGTGGCGTTTGTGGTGATGTGGGCCACCGCCAACTTAAAGCCCCAGTTCATGATGCGGGTGGCCCCGCCACTCTATATTTTGGGGGTCATCCTGCTGATTGCCGTTGAACTGTTTGGGGACATTTCCAAAGGCGCGCAGCGCTGGCTCAACCTGGGCTTTGTGCGCATTCAACCCTCGGAGATCATGAAAATCGCCATGCCGCTGATGCTGGCCTGGTTTTTCCAGCAACGCGAGAACGTGTCAGGCTGGCGGGAATTCGTGGTGGCCACCGTGCTGCTGGGCATTCCGGGTGTTCTCATTCTGAAGCAACCTGACTTGGGCACCGCCATGCTGGTGTTTGCATCGGGCTTCTTTGTGATTTTCTTTGCGGGTTTGTCATGGCGTGTCATGGGTGGCCTGTTGGTGGCCTTTTTGGCCAGCCTGCCCGTGTTGTGGAACTTGATGCACGACTATCAACGCCAACGCGTGCTCACGCTGATTGACCCCACGTTGGACCCCCTTGGCAAAGGCTTTCACATCATCCAGTCGACCGTGGCAGTGGGCTCGGGCGGCTTCACCGGCAAGGGTTTTCTGCAAGGAACACAAACCCACCTGGAGTTCATTCCCGAACGCACCACCGACTTTATTTTTGCCGTACTGGCCGAAGAGTTTGGGCTGCTAGGGGCCTTGGTGCTGTTGCTGCTGTACACCTGCCTCATCATCCGGGGGTTGACGATTGCAGCCAACGCGCCCACCCTGTTTTCCCGTTTGCTGGCAGGAGCCATTTCCCTCATCTTCTTTGTGTACGGCTTTGTGAACATTGGCATGGTGAGCGGCATTTTGCCCGTGGTGGGTGTGCCATTACCCATGATGAGTTACGGCGGTACCGCCATGGTGACCTTGGGCATGGGCGCTGGTATTTTGATGAGCATCAACCACAACAAGAAGTTGGTGCAAACCTGATGGAAGTCACCCGCGATTGGGCCCGTCTAAACCTGACCCCGGCGTTTGAGCCATTCGCCCGGCGCTGGCGCGACGCAAACAGCCCGGAATCATCGCAATTCATTCCCTTGTTGATTGAAGATGCAGGCTCACGCACAGGCTCAATCCATGAGCCTGTGCAAGGCTTCATTCAACAAACCCGCGTGCAAACCCTTGAGGCCGCACTTCAACACCTGCAAATTCCCCACGGGTGGGCGGGCACAGCCTTACAGATGTCGCCACAACAACCGGGCAATTCCACCAACAGCTTTCAGCGCTTGGCAGAATACCTGCGAGACCAACATGTGTTGACTGGCTGGCGCGGCGAAACCCAAGCCATACAGGCCAAGCGGGGCCAAGTGATTGCCCATGCGGAGCGGGCCTTGTTCAAGTGGTTGGGCCTGTGCAGCGAAGCGGTGCATGTGCATGTAGAAACACCCGACGGCCTGGTGTGGCTGGGGGTGCGTTCCGACCGAAAAACTGAAAACCCGGGCATGCTGGACAACCTGTGCGCTGGTGGCGTGTGCAATGGCGAAACACCTGAAGCCACACTGTCTCGGGAACTGCTTGAAGAAGCCGGTCTGACATTGAACGATTTTGAACAGCTGGAATGGCTGTACGGCCCCGATGCCCCATTGCGCATGAATCGCCCGTTGCTGGTCGGCGGCTGGCACCATGAATGGGTGCATGTGGTCCGTGCCGTGATCAAGCCTGGGGTGTGGCCCCGCAATCAGGATGGCGAGGTCCAAGCGTTCAACTTGATGAGCCGAGCCGCTTGCATCCAAGTCGTCAATGACGGGCGCCTGACGCCCGATGCCGGGCTGTGCACAGCTCTGGCCCTGTCCAAACACTGAAGGAAAAAGTCGTTATGTTGTTGGGAATGAAAGGCGTGTCACTGCGCATCGGCACCATGGTGCTGCTGGACCAAGTGGACTTTTCGCTGGAAGAACGCGAGCGTGTGGCCTTGCTGGGCCGCAACGGCACTGGCAAAAGCACGCTGTTTCGTGTGCTGATGGGGCACACGCAACCGGAAGACGGGCAAGTTATCCGCCGTGATGGACTGCGCGTGAGTTGTCTGGAACAGGCCGTGCCCCATGAAGTGGACGCCACTGTGTTTGACGTGGTGGCTCAAGGGCTGGGGCCCATCGGGCGCTGGGTCAATGTGCTGCACACCAGCCACGCCAACCCCGGCGCCATCGACAACACGCAACTGGAGCAGGCACAGCATGAACTGGCCGAGCACCATGCATGGCACCTGGAAAGTGAGGTGGAGCAAACCCTGTCGCGCTTCAAGCTGGATGGCGGGCAGCCCTTTGCCAAGCTTTCCGGCGGCATGAAGCGCAAAGTGATGCTGGCCCGCGCCCTGGTGAGCAACCCCGATGTGCTGATGCTGGACGAACCCACCAACCACCTGGACATTCCCAGCATTGAATTGCTGGAAGAGCAGATTCGCCAGTTCAGAGGGGCGGTGATTTTTGTCAGCCATGACCGCAGCTTTATGCGCAAGCTGGCCACCCGGGTGTGCGACCTGGACCGAGGCCACTTGAAAAGCTGGTCCGGTGGCTATGAAGGTTACTTGAAAGGCAAGGCCGAGTTTTTGGCAGCCGAAGAAAAGGCCATGGCCCTGTTCGACAAAAAGCTGGCCGAGGAAGAGGTTTGGATACGTCGTGGCATTGAAGCGCGCCGCACCCGCAATGAAGGGCGTGTGCGCGCCTTGATGGACATGCGCCGCCAGTTTTCGGAACGGCGCAATGTGTTGGGCACCGCCCGTGTGCAGGTGCAAGAGGCGGACCGCAGCGGCAAAGTGGTGGCCGACATCGAAGGGCTCAGCCTGACGCTGGATGGTTTTCCGATTTTGCAGAATTTCAGCAACGTGATTTTGCGCGGCGAGAAGATTGGTTTTTTGGGCCCCAACGGGGTTGGGAAAACCACCGCCCTGAAAGCACTCTTGGGGCAAATCAAGGCGGACGCCGGCACAGTCAAACTGGGTACCAAGCTGGAGATTGCGTACTTTGACCAGTTGCGCAGTCAATTCAATGAAGCTGACACTGCGGTGGACATCATCGGGGCAGGCAAGGAATTCATCACACTGGATGGGCAGCCTCGCCATGTGATTGGCTACCTGCAAGACTTTTTGTTCACACCCGACCGCGCACGCCAACCGGTTCGCAGCCTGTCCGGTGGCGAACGCGCCCGCCTGCTGCTGGCCCAGTTGTTCTCAGCCCCGTCCAACGTCATGGTGCTGGACGAACCCACCAATGACCTTGACATTGAAACCCTGGAGTTGCTGGAAGACAAGCTGATGGCCTACCAGGGCACATTGATTCTGGTCAGCCATGACCGGGAATTTCTCGATCAGATTGTGACCCGCTGCTGGGTGTTTGAAGGTGACGGCCAGGTGGGCGACTATGTGGGTGGATACACCGACTGGTTGCGCCAACGCACTGTAGACCCCTGGCAGGACAAGCCGATGGGCAAGGCAGCAAAGCCGGCAGAAGCTTCCAACCTGCAGGCTCAACCTGTGAGCCCGGCGCCCAAGGGAAAAAAGCTGAGCTACAAGGAACAACGGGAACTGGAAAGCTTGCCCAGTTTGATTGAACGCCTGGAGGCTGAGCAAGCTGAGCTGGTGAATACCATGGGGGAACCGGCGTTTTATGAACAAGCAGCTGATGCAATCACCAAGGTACAACAACGCATGCAGACGCTGGAAACCGAATTGGCCACGGCCTATGTGCGCTGGGAAGAACTGGAAAGCAAGATCAACGGATGAGCCCGCACAGCGGCGGCTCATGCACAATCATCGCAGTCGCCTTGGGCGGCCAGTGGAGTCCAGCACAATGCCCAGCGACTCCCAAATTCGGCTGGCCTCCTCATAGGCGCAAGCCAGCTGCAAACGCATGCCGTAAAATGCCAAATCCTCACGGGGCGTGCTGGGTAGATTGGGCACACGGGCTTCCAGCAGGTTGCGTGCAGTCCATTCACTGGCGATGGAAAAGCTACCCGCCAGAACGCGCCCACCAGTCAGTTTTCGAACTTCCCAAGTGAAGTTTTGCCCCCACCCAAATTCGACCGAATTGGGAAAATGCACCCGAACATCATCCAGCTGCTGCACCCAAAAGCGTTTGCCTTGACCATCAAAAATCAGGAGTGACCCTTCCCGAGGCAAATCACCCTTGAACACAAACTCGGGAAATCGATTGAGCAACATCGCACCATCCTTGGGGGACACAACATCCAAACCCAAAAAGCGCGGCTCGGGTTGGTTGCCCCGCCGTGGATACCTCACCAGCCATTGTTCCGCAATGTCATGTTGCAATGGCGTTAAAGCCTGCACCGTGGGCTGTGCGCCAAAACGCACCGACACAAACTGGTCTTTCAACAGCAACCTTGCCGGCCCCTGATACACCCGTCGGTTGCCAGTGGCCCGCACCATGAGTGACAAGCGTGCCCCCTTGGCCAACACAATGCTGTGGCCAGGCACCAAACGGTGCAAAGGCAGGGCATCGTAGGTTTGGCGGTTCTCGTTGGTGATGGACACCCGGCCCGACACGGCCAGCACCAAGGCCGTGGGCTCCAGGGGCAACAAATCACCAGACGGCAGCGCATGGGCCGTGTGGAGCTGAAAAAAAATCAGCGCGCCGCAGAACAACAGCCAAACTTTTTTCAATACCATCCCACCAGCGAGAAACCCACGCCCAAGTAATCCGACTTGTAATTGTAGTCAATCAAGCTCTCGCCATAACCGCTGAAATACTGGATATGCCCCCGCAGATTGCCGCTGATGGGAATTCCCCAGTCCAACTGGATGGCCCCGCGGGAGCGGTCGCCCCCCCGGAAGGTGTGACGCGCCAGCATGGACAACTCGTGGCCGTGGGTTTTGTGTACCAGCAAAATATCGCCACGCCCCATGTAGTCGCTGATGTCGGGGTTGTCGTCTGTTTCCTTGGCTTCGGAAATGCGCACCCAAGGGCGAATTTGCAGCAGCGTGTTTTCACGCTCCAGCCCAACCATGCCGATCACCCGGTTCCATGAACGCGACAAGGGCAATGCGCGGCCATTGGACTGGTGATTCAGGCTCAACCCCAACAGCCGGGGCTTCCAGCCCGTGGCTTCGGCAAATTCATTCCAGCTGCTGCGCCAGGTGAACATCACCTCCGGCTCGTAATTGGTTTCCCGAAACGGTTTGGATATGGCACTGTTGTAGACCTGCCAGCGGCTGGACTGGGTGTAGCCAAACCAGACATCACCATTGTCACCCACGAGGTTTTCCAACACCTTGGTTTTCAGACTGAGCTGGAACTTGGCCTCGTTCTGGTCCAGGTTCTCGGGTGTGGTGACGGTGTTCAGTGGGTTGGGGCTGCTGGGGCGGGTGTTGGGTGTGCGGTTGTGAATCAGCGGCAGCAGGTAAACCGGCTTGTACGGGCGCACCTGGAAAGTGCCTCGCTTGGATTCTGGCGACAATTCCCACCGCTGGTCCAGCCAGGACAAGGTGCTGTCGCTGGTGTTTTTGTACAGCAGCAAGCCGCCATCCAGTGGTGCTGCCACCTCGGGCGCTTTGCCACCTTGCGCCACTTGCGCGCGCCCGGTCGCGTCGTCAAAGCAGCGCAAACGCAATTGGTCATCTTCCAGGAACAAACATTTCCGCAATGCCTGCTCATCCAGGGTTTTGTAATGAATGTCCTCGGCATGTGCCGAAGCCAGTGCCCCCAGAAGGGCAGTCAACAACAAGGTGCGCTTCATGATTTGGACTGTAAAGAGGATGCGTTGGCGAAAGTCTCTCACATTTGGTTACAATCACAGCATGGTTTCTTTCCGGTTCAAGAAAAGTTCATCGACCAAAGACCCGTCCGCCACCGGCGCAGGACGGGAATACACCATTGATGAATTGGCCCGAACGGCCAACACCACGGTGCGCAACGTGCGGGCTTACCAAGACCGTGGCCTGTTGGCACCGCCCGAAAAACGTGGGCGCGTTGGCTTTTACAGTGAAGACCACCTGTCACGGCTCAAGCTGATTGGCCAAATGCTGGGCCGGGGCTACACCTTGGGCAACATTCAGGAAATGCTGGATGCCATCGACAAAGGCTACGACCTGCGGCAATTGCTGGGTTTAACGCATGCCATCACCAGCCCGTGGACGGACGAGGCCCCCAAGAATTTCAACCCGGTGCATTTGGCCACAATGTTTGGCACCAACCTCAGTCGGGGTGCTTTGGCCCGCACCATTGAATTGGGTTTGCTGGAACCCGATGGCTTGCGTTACCGGGCCACCAGCCCCAAGATTTTGCACGCCGGCGCTGAAATGGCCGCTGCCGGCATTCCGCTGATGGACCTGCTGGAGTTGATTGCCTCGCTGCGCAGTCACTTGGAAAGCTTCTGCGACCAGGCCGTATCCCTGTTCGTCAAAGAGCTGGACCAGTACGGCGACAACCTGCCGCCCAAAGAAGAGTTGCCGCGCTTGGCACAACTGATCTGGAAAATTCGGCCATTGGCCATGACAGCGATTGAATCGGAAGTGTCGCGTGCGCTTCAAAAGTCAGCCAGCAAGTTTGTGGACGAACGCATCATGGGTTTGCTGGACAAAATGGCCGAGGAGGCACTGCCCGGCCTGAACCTGTCTGGCATCAAACCCGATTGGTCCATGCCCGCTGCCCCGTCTCAAAGCGAACCACCAACCGAAGCCTGATCAGGTCTGCACTGGCGGCTGCTGCCGACCATGCTCATTCAACACCAACCACAAGGTGTTGCCCTCTGTGGTGGATTCGTAATCAAAACGGGATGAGATCAGGTGAATGAACTTCAACCCCATGCCACCTTCCGGCAATCGATTCAGCTCGGTCTCGTCATTGATGGTGCAGCGCTGTGCGATGGCGTCCAACACCATCGCGGGAATGGGTTTGCCGTGGTCGCTGATGACAATGCCCAAGGCGTGCTCAAAGGCCAGCACTGCAATCACGGCGGGCTTGGGTCGTTCGGCCCGAAAACCATGCACCATCACATTGGTCAAGGCTTCGGACACGGCCAGATCGGCGTTGTACGCCACCTGGTCGTCGTAGCCCAAGCGTTCTGAAAATGCGCGCACCGCTTGGCTTACCGTGCCAATGCTGGTCGTGTCGCACACCAAGCGATAGGCCATGCTGTCGCGCAAGTCGCCCAAATGCAGGGTTTCGCATTGTGCCTCCAGCCGGTCGCGGGTTTGCACGGCAAGGCTCAGCAACCGCTGCTTCCAGTATTCCATCTGGTTCGGCGCAAAGTCCCAGGTTTGTACATCAAACTGCTCGCGCCACTGAATACCACTGAGCATGAAATCCTGCAGGTTGTATTCAAGCACCGGGTTCAAACTCAATAAGCGGGCAAACTCGTCCTCAAGCCTGCAATTGCCCTGCCAACGCGCATCATCGGGCAACAAAACCGACTCGGTCCACACGGCTGGGTCAGTCAGGCCAAGGCCTTCAGCGCACACGGACGGGTAAATGAACAGTCGGCTGCCGGGCTTGACCAAGTCCTGAAAAATGACCTGCCCCTGGGGTGCATTCACGGCCTGAAAAAGCGGTGCCTCGCCGGGCTGCGCAATCAACACAGACCAGTTACCCAAGCCGGCCAGCAACAGCGAACCCTGATCAAGATTCAACAAGCCATACAGCAAATCGAACGGTCGACGTTTGGCTCCCAAGGAAGGGGAAATTTCCATCAACTCGGCTTGAACCAACGCCGGTGAGGCCAAGTGGCGGCGCAACTTTGAACTCGACGGGTCTTGCGGGAACAGCACCTGGGTCGCGCGGTCCAGCGAGAACCAACGGGACAGGGCCATGGCCTGCAAGGCGGTGGAGGTGTCGTCGCCCGGCATGGAAATCATGAAAAAACCGTACTCATTGGGCTGGGTTTCCAGCAAGCCCATTTGCTGACCACAGACATAAGCCTGGGGCTGATACAACATTTGCAGGGCAAACGGCCAGGGTTCGGTTCGGGTTTTGGGCAACAGGGCACGCTGAATGCGGGACACTTCCCGCATGTCACGCTGCAAGGCATCGTACAGTGCAGCCAGTTCGGAATGGCGTGACTCGAGACTGGTGTGAAGGTCTGCAATGCGTTCGGCTGTCTTGAGGCGAACCTTCAATTCACTGGGATTGACCGGCTTGGTGAGAAAATCGTCAGCGCCCACCCGCAAACTGTTGAGCAAGTCATTGCGGGTGGCAAAGCCCGTGATCATGATGATGTAAATGTACGAGTCCTGATGTGATCGAACATACTCACACAGTTCAATCCCGCTCATGCCCGGCATGTCCCAATCGGTCAGCACAAAATCGGGTTTGACCGAATCAATCAGGGCCACCGCTTCATGGCCATTTTTCGCCGCGTGAACGCGATAGCCCCAGCTGTTCAGCATGGCCTCGAAAATCCGGAGGAAGCTCTTGGAATCGTCCACAATGACAATCGACCTGGGCGCCAGATTGTCGTCGGTGTACAGCACATGGGCCGGCAATATCTCCTGATGCCGAAACACCGTCTCGCTGGCCTCTTGAGCAGCGTCGGACTCTGCTCCATTGGGCACTGCGACTGGCGACAGGAAACTGTCGGCGGAAAGCATCAGAATGGACACATCGTCCTGAAAGCCATGCTGTTGCACCGCTTTGCCGCCCCATTCGCGAATGCTTTCCTCGATGAGCTTGGGCAGTTGGCCGGGCAGGCCGCCATGCGCATGCACGCGGGACTCGATGCTGCGCAACAATCGTTCTTCACCGAAGCCTTCATCCTGTGGCGACATCACCTCGGTGACACCATCGGAATAAAGCATCAACACATCACCCTGCTCAAGCTGCAGGTCAATGTCCTCGAAATCATCGGTGTCGAATAAACCCACCGGATAACCGCCACCGCCCAGCGTGCGCACGCGCCCATCGGCCTTGATCAACAGGGGCGACGGGTGGCCGGCCTGGCACAGCGAGACTCTCCGGGTCCGCGTGTCGATGAGGCCATAGATCATCGTGAAATAAGACAAATCGGTGTCGGTCTGCTGAAACAGGCGATTCAGCCGTGCCACCACCCGGGAAGGTTGAGCCACGGTGCGGGCTGTCTGGTTACCACCGCCTTGGTCGTACAGCAGGCTGGAGGACGACTGGTCGGCAAACATCTGGACCAACTGCATCGATTTGACAGCGGCCGGCACCCCATGGCCAGACACATCCAGCAAATAGAACCCGTAGACATTGGCTTCAAGCTCGAACACATGCAAGTGGTCGCCTGACACGTACATGGACGGCGCAGACAACCACTGATAATGCAGCCCCGAGAATGGCGACACGGCAGGGGGCAGGTAGCTGCGCTGCAATGCAGAGACTGTTTTGAGGTCATCGGCAATCGCCTTGTGCGCTTGGGCCAGGGCATCGGTTTGGTGCTTGA
Source organism: Limnobacter sp. (assembly GCF_036405155.1). Classification (GTDB taxonomy): domain Bacteria; phylum Pseudomonadota; class Gammaproteobacteria; order Burkholderiales; family Burkholderiaceae_B; genus Limnobacter. The sequence goes on from NZ_DASWYD010000010.1 coordinate 46,409, forward strand.
GTTGGGCCTGTAGCTCAATCCGGCGAACCGCGGACTGCAAACGGGCCTCCAGCTCATTGCTATCAATGGGCTTGCTCAGCACATCGTCGGCGCCCGCGTCCAGCGCCTTGATGAGAAACTCTTCGTCGGACTGCGCCGACATCAAAATCACATAGGTGTATTGTTCAAGTGCCAGTTCACGAAGCTGTTGGCACAGCTCGGTGCCTTGCATGCCCGGCATTTGCCAGTCGGCCAGCACCAACTGGAATTTGTCGTTCTGGATGCGGGTCAGAGCCTCTTGACCACTGGACGCCACTTCAACCCCATAGCCCCACTTGGAAACCATGTGGACGAACAGGCTGCGTTCAACCACCGAGTCGTCCACCACCAGAATGCGAGGCAGTGCCCGGTCAATCATCGGGCTGCTTGAAGGCATCAGTTTTTGCGGAGCGCATCCAGCGCTTTGGGCACATCGTCCACCAGCAAAAACTGGCGATCCATGCGGGACAACTCGAACATCATTCGCACCGATTTGTGCATGCCCACCAGCGCCAGTTTGCCTTGGTGACTCATGACATTTTTCAGCAGCGCCACCAATGCGCCCAGTCCGCCAGAATCCACCAGCTTGACCTGACTGATGTCCACCGCGATTTTGTTTTGTGTGTCAATTTTGGACACCACGGTGTTGCGAATGATGGTACCCACGGCGCTGTCCAGTCGGACTGCGTCAACCCGGACCACCAGTGCGCCATCGAGCTCTTCAGTTGAAATCATGATTCATTGTTCCTTGATGAAGGCCCGTTCAGTCGCGTTGCCAGAATCATCCAAACCCCTTCGTTGTCATGAATAAATGACATGAATACCTTAGCATACGGCGAATATTAAGATATCGTGTGAACAGCGGGTTAATTTGCTGTGTAGTTTTAAGTCACATTGACAAAAACAGTGGGTTTCCAGCCGACTTTCGCAGGTAAACCTCTTCAAAGCCCAATCGCTGAACACACGACCGAACGTTATGCGCCCATTGCTTCCGCTTACCCTGTTGACCGTGGCAGCCTTTGCCATTTCGGCCCAGGCTCAACCCGTGACCCTGCAGCCAACCACTGCAGCGACATCCATTTCCACCGCGTCTAACGCGACACCGGCCGCATCTGCGAATGCCGAACGCACACTGACCCTGGCCAACATGGGCCAACCCAGCGGCATCAAGCTGACCGGCGTGAACAAATCGGTTGAGTTGAATTCAGGTGTTCGGCTCGATGAACTGGTCAAGCAGGCCAGCCTCAATCTGAAAATGATCTACCCCTCCGGCATGCGACACGACCAGTCGTTTCTGCGGGTGTATGTCAACAATCAACTGGCGGCCATTTCCCCGTTGACCGAGAACAAGGCAGGCGTATTGCACACCACTCGGATTGACCTGGACCCCGCGCTGTTCACCGATTTTTCGGCGATCCGGATTGAGCTGGACGCCACGTACGACACAACCTGCCGCGACCCCAACAACCCGACCTTGCGGGTTGATATTCGACCGGACAGCACGCTGACTTTGGCCACAGAACCTTTGACGCTGGTGGACGACCTGGCGGTGCTGCCAGCCCCGTTCTTTGACCCACGGGACAACCGAAAGCTGAAGCTGCCCGTGGTACTGCCCGCCAAAATTGACGCCAACAGCCTGAAGGCTGCCGGGGTGCTGGCCTCGTGGATGGGTGCCCAAGCCTTTTACCGGCAAGCCGAATTTGACGTGTTGCCAACGCCTGCAACAGACCGGCACAGCGTTGTTTTGAATGTGACGGACCAATTGCCAGAGTCGCTGGGTGGCAAGGCGCTTGAAGGCCCCACACTGGCCATGGGCTCATCAGCGGACAAACCCTGGATCAAGCAATTGTACGTCTTGGGCCGCAACGACGAAGAGCTCCTCCAGGCCGTATACGGACTGGTGGTGGAAGGCCAAGTGCTGAGTGGCAAAGTGGCGGTGGTCAAGAAGGTGAACCTGGGCGCACCCCGCAAGCCCTACGATGCCCCGCGTTACGTGGCCACAGACCGACCGGTTCGATTTGCGGAACTGATGGACTACCCCACGCAACTGGAAGCCAGCGTGGAAAACCCCAAAGTGCGGCTGAACCTGCGCTTGCCACCCGACCTGTTCAGCTGGACTGGCCGCAACGTGCCACTGGCGTTGAAATACCGATACACAGCCCCATCCAAGTGGAACGACTCGCTGCTGAATGTGGAAATCAACAGTGCCTTGGTGCAGTCGTTCCGACTGGCCCCCCGGTCGGAACAGGGTCAAAACCGACTCAACATTGACTTGTTGGGCCAGGCCGAACTGGCCAGTGAAACCGCATTCCAGATTCCAGCGTTCAGGGTCGGCGGCAGCAATGAACTCACCTTTGGATTTGGCTTTATGCCAGAGGGCGGCAGCGCCTGCGTCACCCAAAATCAAACAGCTCGCGGGGCCATCGACCCGGAGTCCACGGTGGATTTTTCCGATTTGCCGCACTACACCAAAATGCCCAACCTGACTGCATTTGCCAATGGTGGGTACCCCTTCTCTATTTTTGCAGACTTGTCGGACAGCGCTGTGGTGCTGCCCGAACAACCCACCAGTGCGGAGATTCGGGCCTACCTGAACCTGATGGGACTGTTTGGTCAATGGACCGGCTTGCCAGCCAACCGGGTGTCTGTCATCACTGGCGACCCCAAAGCCAGCGTGGGCACCAAACACTGGGTTGCCCTGGGTCGCAGTGATCGCCTGCCCTGGCTTGCAGCCGAGCAAATGAGCCTGCCGATGGTGCTCAACAACACCGAACGCAGCATGGGCTTGTCCCCCGTAGTGGGTTGGCTCGATCGAATTTGGGCCAACCGGGAAGACCTGCCCCCCACAGAACAAACCCGCGCCTTGATCCAAAGTGGCGGCACATTGGGTGCCATCCTGGGCTTTGAATCGCCGTGGGGCAGCAAAAAGACCGGCTTGGTGGTGACGGGTTCCAATGAAGAAGGCTTTGAACGGGCCGTGTCTGCGTTTGGCAACTACACCGACATTGCCAAAATTCGCGGCAGCGTGACCCTGATTCGAGGGGACGAACTGCAGGCTTACCACATCGGCAACACCTTCATCAGCGGCAACCTGCCTTGGTGGCTGCGCATCCGGATTGCCTTCTCCGAGCACCCGGTACTGATTGCGCTGGGCGGTGCCCTAGCAGGCATGGCCCTGGCATTGATTGCGTATGGCTGGTTGTCCAGAAGGGCGTCGCGTCGCATCAAGGGCGACTAAGGCATGAGCATGCGGGGTTTTCCAAGCCTGGTGTGTGCAGTGGTGTTCGCGGGCTTGCTCACCACAGCCTGTCAGGCTTCCAACCGCTGGCCCGCCTGGGAAGGCTACCAGCAGGCATTCATCAGCAGCGATGGCCGGGTGATTGATCGGAGCCAAACGGACCTGCGAACGGTGTCTGAAGGCCAGGCCTATGCCTTGTTTTTTGCATTGGTGGCGGGCGACCGTCAGCGCTTTGACCAATTGTTGAAATGGACTGAGGACAACCTCTCGAAAGGCGACCTGAGCCGCACCTTGCCCGCCTGGATTTGGGGACGACAAGGGGAGCAGTGGGGGGTTATCGACCCCAACAGCGCCTCTGATGCAGACTTGTGGATCAGCTATGTTCTGTTGGAGGCAGGCCGTTTGTGGTGCAACCCCGCGTACCAAGCCAAAGCACAGGCGGTGGGCCAACTCATTCTTCAACACGAAACATTGACCGTGGACGGTCTGGGTGTGAGCGTGCTGCCCGGGCCACAGGGTTTTGTTGCGGCCGATGGCACCGTCCGGCTCAACCCCAGTTACGTGCCGCCCTTCCTCATGATGCGACTGGCACAGGCCTGGCCAGACGATGCCCGTTGGGCGCAACTCTACCTTGGCAGCCAGCATTTGTTGCTGGCCTCGGTACGCGACGGCGCTTTCCCGGACTGGGTTGAGGTGACGCATGGACAAGTGACGTGGGCAGGGGATGACCGCCGGGGCGATTACGATGCCATTCGAACATATTTGTGGATTGGACTCACCCCGTCCACCGACCCTGTGCTGGGTGCACTCAAGCAGCAAACCCGCCCCGTGCTCAACATTCTTCGGGCACAACAATCCATGCCAGAATGGTTTGAATCGGGAGACAAAGTCACCCCGGCCGACCATGCCGGGCCCGAGGGCTTTCAGGTGGCCATGGCCCCTTATGCGGCAAGCCAGGGCGAACCGGTTTTGGCTGCCGCCCTGTTGAAACAAGGGCTGCGGCAGGCGTCGCGCGAGGCATGGGTGGCCTATGGTTATTACAATGCATCACTGACCCTGTTTGGCGAGGCTGCCATGGACAAACGTTTCACCATCGGCTCGCATGGCGAGTTGATACCCGCCTGGAAGGGAGCCAACCCATGCAGTTGAAACCCATCGTGATGGCCGTGCAGTGTGTTCTGCTGACTGCTGCTGTACCGGCAGGTGCGTGGGCAGCGCCCGCCGCATCCACCCAAGAGGCCAGCAATCTGCAAGTGCTGGAGGACAAGGGGCAATATTGGCTGGAACGCAACCGGTACGACCTGGCCAGCCAGATGTTCAACAAAATGCTGCTGGTGGACCCAGACAATGCCTCTGCCCTGCGCTGGCAAGGCCTGGTCGAATTGCGCAAAGGCGAGGTGCAGGCCGCAGGCGTTTGGGCCAAACGGCTTCAGGGCCTGGTGGGCATGGACCACCCCATGGCACTGGAACTGAACCAGGCCATCGAACTGGCGGGCACCAAGCGCCAGAAGTTTGCCGAATTGAAATACCTGGCCAACAGCGAGCGCGTACCCACCGACTTGCCCACCCGCTTGCAGTCGTTGCTGGACAAACCACCGGTGGGAGAAGCTGCAGTCCAGATTTACGGACTGATGGCCCGAACGCCAGAAGGCAGGGCCATGGCTCGCCAACGCCTGAGCAGCTTGAGCAGCCAGTTCCCACAGGACAAGCGGTACCGCACGGCATTGGCTGAACTGGGGGGCGGCACTGCCCTGGCGGCCACGCCCACCACACGCCCGGCTGGCAAGCCAGGCACGTCCAACACCCCAGGCAACAACACAACGGTGGCGCAAGGCAGTGGTGGTGCAACATCTGCAACAGGGCCAACACCGGCAAACACGCCGGGCAACTTTGAACAGGGCCAACAGCTCAGTGACCAGGCTCAACAAGCCAAACAACGGGGCGACACAGCCAGTGCCATGGCCTTGTTGAACAAAGCGGTGGCCCTGAACCCAGACTATGCGTGGTTCAGGTTTGACCTGGCCGGCCTGCAAAATGATTTGAACACCCGGGAAGGTCGCGCAGCCGCCCAACAAACCATGCAGGATGGCTTGGCCATCAACGCGGACCCTGACATGCGCTTTGCAGCCGCGTTGATTGCCGCCCGACAAAACCGCAACGCCGATGCGCTGGCACTGCTTCAACCGGTTGAACCCGCAGCGCGCACTGAGGGCATGAATGCCTTGGTGCAACGGATTCAACTGGGTGAGTACCGGGCTCAAATGGCGAGCCTGGAAGACGCCGGCCGCTACAACGACCTGGCAGACTATTTGAAGAAGCCCAGCCCCTGGCGTGCTGAACCCACCGTGTTTGCCAAACAGCAGGAATTGCAGGAACGCCTGCGCCCCAAAGCGCGCATGGGTTATGAGAGCAGTACGATTGATGGCAGCCCGGGGGTGTCGGGTATTCAAAGCACGGAAGTGCCCATTCAGGTGGACCTGCCACTGGACTTTGAGAAACGGCTGTTTGTGCGCCTGGACCAATTGCAAGCCAAGGCAGGGCAGGTGGATGTACCCAACGCCACCAACTTTGCCCAATTGGGGACGACGGTGGCCAACGACCCGGCGATTCAGTCACGCTTCCTGAATCAGAACTATCGCGGACAAGTGGTGGGTGTGGGTTTGCAAACCGACACCTGGCGCGCCGACTTGGGCAGCACGGTGGGCGACCTGCCGGTGAACAGCTGGGTGGGTGGCTTGCAGTGGAAAACCCCGGTGGGTGCCAATGGCTCGCTTCGCCTGGATGTGGCCCGTCGCATGGTGGGGGGCAGCGTGCTGTCCACCACCGGCGCCATTGACCCCTTGACGGGGCAACGCTGGGGTGGTGCGCGACGAAACGGCGTCTCAGCCGTCTATTACACACCACTGTCCCCCACAGTGGACTTTGTGGGCATCGGCAAAGCCAACCTCATCACGGGCGAGCACATACCCGACAACACCGAGCTGAACCTGCAAGGCATTTTGAGCAAAACGGTGTATCAAAACAAAGGCCAGAAGGTGGAGGTTGGGGCATCGCTCTATTTGTGGTCATTCCAGAAAAACCTGCGTTTTTACACCTATGGCCAAGGTGGCTATTACAGTCCTCAGGCCTTTGGGTCGTTCACCATCCCGGTCACCTGGACTGGCAGAAGCGACAAGTGGTCATGGCGGGTGCAGGCCAGTTTGGGTGCCAGCGAATCGAAAGAGGACGCAACCAACCTGTACCCGCTGGACCCTCAATTGGCTGCTGCAGCCGCGGCGCGTGGTAACCCCACGCGTGACCCCGGAGGCCCGGGTGGCGGCACCAGCACAGGCCTTCGAGCCCAGGTGGAGCACCAGTTGATGAAAAATCTGGTGGTGGGCGCGTTCATGGAAATTGACCGATCAGAGGGCTACAACCCGGACCGGGCGCAGGTGTACCTCAAGTATTCCTTTGGTGGGCTGTTTGACATCAGCGTTCCGCCAGAGGGCATCACCCCCTATTCGCGGTTCTGAATGGGGTTGGCATGATTCAAAACACCGACGCCGGCGTGTATGCGATCCGATCTGCCAATGCGCAGGGCACTGCCCAGGGCATGGTGCAGGGGTGGTTGCGGCAAGACCCGGACTTTGGGGCCATTCGGGGTTGCCTGTGGATGACAGCCAGCCCGCAAGGCCGTGTGCGCAGCTTCCTGCAGCCTTACCTGCAGAAACGCTCGTCAGCACCCAAGGGACTGGATGTGGTGTCGGTTCGGCATCTGCTGGCCCGGGAAGGCGGCGAGGAAGGGGTCAAGCAACTGTGTCGGTCCTTGAACAGCCTGGTGGTGCTCAAACCCGGCCTGGTCATTCTGGAACACCCAGACTTGTGGTTTGACCATGGGGACGCAGAATTGTCAGCCTTGAACCCGCTGTTTCAGATGCGGTTGATGCAGCGCTGGGCACGGTATGCCCACTGCAAGGTGCTGTTGTGCATTGAAGGAGAAATCCCCCATTGGTGCGCCTTCGCCGATGGCTTGGCCGAGCTGGATGAACGCGGCGAACCCGAGTTTTTGCCTTGGTGGCCGGTGGGCAAAGGCGCATTTCAATCCGCCCTTTGGAACCCCAATGAACACACCGCTGAGCTGGCCTGTGTGGTGGTTCGGGAACAGGACTGTGGCAGTCTTCAGCAATTGGGGCACACCGTACACAGCGCTCGTTTTAATGCAGACAGCCCCTTGCGCATTTTGGTGCAACTGAACAACCCTGACACCTTGACCGATGCATCGGTGTTGTTGAGGTTGGGGGCTGATGAGGTCACACTGCCAGCCCAGGCCAACAACCTGCAGCCCGTGACAGGCGCCGTGATGACCCCGGCGTTGATTGACGATACCCAAGGCTCGTTGTTCAGTCGGGATCTGCACGAAATTTTCATGCCGGGCCAGTTGTCCCTGTTGTCCAACCATGCATTTGCGCGGTTGGGCCTCATGATGCTGGGCGTGGCCAGCCATTGGGACATGCAGTGCACCATCACGCGCCTGTCGCTGCAAGGACACATCACAGCCCAAACAGCCATGAAGCTGGTCAATTTCGGTGAAGCGGCCTGCATGTTCACTGCAACCCGAGAGGCCATTTATCTGATGAAATTGTGGTCTCAGACTCCGACCGATACGCATTTGAGCGAATGGCTGGACCAATGCTTTCGAGAGCGAATTCCAGTGATTGCCAGCGGGCATGTGCACGTGGTGGACGCAACAAGCCAAGCCGACTTGCTGGCAGACCTGGAGGGTGAGCTGGAACCCATTGCGCCGGAAATGCTGATGACCGACGCACTGAATACCCCCGAGCAATTGGCCGAGGTGTGGTCTGACACGAACAACATCCACAACAATCGCCCTTGGGGGCAACGCATGCTGTATTGGTCGCAGGAACAGGTGAAGTGATGATGAATTGGTTGATATTGGGTGCAATCGGCCTGCTGGCGGGCATCCTGTTCTCCGTGTGGCTGATTAACCGCTTGCTCAAAGTACCCACTGCACGGGTCTGGCTGTCCGATTGGGCCAACTGGAGCAACAACCAAATTCCCGATGGCTGCTATCAAATGGTTCGGCATGGCAAATGGGTTGCCCATGCGGACCACAGCGAGGACACATGATCACGATCGCCCTGATTTCCAGCATTGGCGGCGCAGGCAGGACCAGCCTGGCCACGGCGCTGGCTCACCACATGAGCCTGCTGGGCCGGTCCGTACGCTTGGTTCAACTCGACCCCAAGAACAACCTGCCTTTTCAGCTGGGCTTGAATTCACCCGCCGAGCGGGGCGTTTTTCAAGCCGTGCAGCACCAGCTGTCCATGCTGGACATTCAATTGCCGGTGGATGCACCGTTTCAGGCCTGCGCATTCGGCAACACCACGTTGTCGCAGCTGTGCAGTTTTGAACACCAGTTGGTTGACAACCCCCAAAGCCTGACCACCGCCCTGTTTCGCGACACCCAGGCTGGTGTGATTCAATTGCTGGACCTGCCGGCCTGGCCCAGCGCGATGGCCAATGCAGCGCTGTCATTCACAGACTTGAACCTGGTTTTGTTGACACCCGACACCCATTCCGTGCTGGGCATCGACCCTTTGCTGCCGCATTTGCTGCGCAGCCGCGGCGCATCGTATTTTTTGATGAACCGGTTTGACTCCACCAAAGTGCTGCACCTGGACCTGTGGACCCTGTGCAAAACCAAGCTTGGGCACCGCCTGCTGCCGTTCTATCTGCACGAAGACCAAAGCCTGCCCGAGAGCACGGCCGCTGGCACACCGCTGGGAGCATACGCGCCAAAGTCGCAGTTGCTGGAAGATCACCAGAAACTGGCCAACTGGATTGACGCGGAGTTGACATGAGCGCCGCGCACACCGCCCTGGAACGCGTCCTGGTCCGCATCGAACTGTTGCTGGACCTGCGGACCTATCCCAATCTGGGCTTGTTCCAGCGTTTCAAACGGATTTTTTTGTCGATGTGGCTTCGCCCGGACAGCCTCAATGCACTGTCCAGCGACGCCAGTAACCCCTCAAGGCAGTCTGCAGTTGGCTTGATTGGGCGAATGGTCGGCGCGGCGGTGCACGATCTGTTTTACCCGGTGATTTGGCTCTACAACACGCTGCTTCGCCAACCTTACCGTATTGCCCGCAACCGCACCGGCAAGGGTGTCGACCGCCTGGCCCAAACCATTCAACTGGAACGCCGGGTGAACAACATCAGTGCCGTGGTGCAAGCATCACGCCCCATTCGCTGGCTGTTGGGTTTTACAGCGTTGGTGTCTTTCCTCTTCACGGCCCAGGCCTCATTGCCCATTGCCGGGCAGTGGATGTTCATTCTGGTGTGCTATTTGCTGGCCATGGCCTTCAAGCGCTTGCCCGAACGCTTTTCACACCTGTGCCTGATGGCACTGACGATTTTGGTCTTGGCCCGGTATGTGTTTTGGCGCTTCACCAGTTCGCTCGACCTGAACAGCGGTATTGAACTGTTTCTGGGCTACACCCTGGTGGTGGCTGAAGCCTACACTTGGCTCATTCTGATTTTCGGATTCATTCAAACCGCATGGCCACTGAAGCGTCGGCCTTTGCCCTTGGACCTGAATTTCGCCGAATGGCCCACCGTCGATATTTACATTCCCACCTACAACGAACCGCTATCGGTGGTTCGGCCCACGGTCTACGCCGCCAAGGGCATCGACTGGCCAGTGGACAAGGTGACGGTGTACATTCTGGACGACGGCCACCGCCCCGCCTTTGAAGAATTCGCACGACAGGCAGGCGTGGAGTACATTTCGCGGCCCGACAACTCGCACGCCAAGGCTGGCAACATCAACTATGCGCTGCGCCAAACCCATGGCCAGTACATTGCGATTTTTGACTGCGACCACATTCCCACCCGTTCATTTCTGCAAACCAGCATGGGTTGGTTCCGCCGCGACCCCAAGTGCGTGCTGGTGCAAACACCGCACCACTTTTTCTCGGCCGACCCATTTGAACGCAACTTCAACTTTTTCCGGCAAATGCCCAATGAGGGCTCGCTGTTCTATGGCCTGATTCAGGATGGCAACGACTACTGGAATGCCTCATTTTTCTGCGGCAGCTGTGCCGTGATTGAGCGCAAAGCCCTGTTGGAAGTCGGTGGCATTGCGGTCGAAACGGTCACGGAAGATGCGCACACCGCACTCAAGTTGCACTCACTGGGTTATCACAGTGTGTACCTGAACAACATTCAGGCAGCAGGCCTGGCGACCGAGACCCTGGCCGGGCACATCGGTCAGCGCATCCGCTGGGCGCGGGGCATGGCGCAAATTTTCCGGCTGGACAACCCGATGTTCAAGAAGGGGCTCAGCTTCTTCCAGCGCATTTGTTATTCCAATGCCATGTTGCATTTCTTCTATGGCATTCCCCGGCTGATCTTCCTCATCATGCCGCTGGCCTATTTGTTCTTCGAGTTTCACCTCATCAACTCGGCCGCGTTGACCATTCTCAGCTACGCGTTGCCACAGCTGATGATTGCCAGTTACACCAACTCCATCATTCAGGGCAAATACCGCCGCAGCTTCTGGTCGGAGGTGTATGAAACCGTGCTGTCGTATTACATTGTGCTGCCCACCACCCTGGCATTCATTAACCCTCGCTTGGGCAAGTTCAACGTGACGGCCAAGGGTGGCCTCATCGACAAAAGTTATTTTGATGCCAACATTGCCAAGCCTTACCTCATTCTGCTGCTGGTCAATTTGATTGGTTTCGCGGTTGGCCTTGGCCGCCTGTTTTTCTTCAACACCCATGAAGTGGGCACCGTGCTCATGAACCTGCTGTGGTGCGGCTTTAACCTGGCCATTTTGGGCGCAGCGGTCGGTGTGGCCACCGAGTCCATTCAAAAGCATGTGCACCACCGGGTCCGCATGATCATGCCTGCATTCCTGCGTCTGCCAGGTGGCTACACATTGAGTTGCCACACCGAAGAATATTCAGCGGCGGGCCTCACACTGGCCGTGGGCGAAACTGCAGGGCTGCGGGCGTTCAGCGACGTGCAGGTGGGCCTGCACCGTGGTGACCGGGAATTTTTATTCCCGGCCAAATTGATCCCTGTGGATGCGGAGCGTGTGGAAGCACAGTTCAGCAACCTCACCCCCGAACAGGAGGCCCAACTCATTCAGTGCACCTTTGGCCGTGCCGATGCCTGGTTGAACTGGCAGGAAGACGAAACACGGGACCGTGCCTTGGGTGGCCTGAAAGACGTGCTCAAAAAAGGTGGCATAGGCTATGTGCGCCTGTTTGCCTGGCTCAACGAGATTGCCCGGGCGGTGACCAACCGCCTGCTGGGCAACCAAGACCAGGCCGAAAACTGGGAGCGACGCTGAATGCTGCCCTGGAACCTCTACTTTCTGATCAAGCTGGGCCTGTACCTGGGCGGTGTGGCGCAACTGGAAGGTTGGATGAACCTCGCCTTGTTTGCCGGACTGGTGTTGACCAACCCGGTGAAGCGGTTTGCGGGCCGCTGGGCAGGCTTGCTGCGAGACCTCCTCTTCGCTGGCCCGGCCATTGCGCTGCTGCTGCATGAACTGGGGCTGGTGGTGTCGTGGGCCCTGCTGGATCAAATTCGGCAACTGTTTGGTTTTTCGCTGGGCTATTTGTGGGAACTGGTTCGCCGGTCGATTGCCCCCTGGATGCTGTGGAGCGCCCTGGGAGCCTACCTGACCGTGCGCGTGCTGGACCGCTACCTGCGCACCAGCACCTGGGTTTTTTCTGCGTTGGTGGCGGTTAGTGCATACCAATTGGCATGGCTGGGGCACGATGGCGACAACGACACCGACGATGAGCAAGCCGTGAAGGCAGGCAGCTGGCTGGCCCGAGAAAATCTGTCACCCGCCGAACTGCTGGCCTTGGGACAAGTGGATTACCAGCGTCTCAAAGTGGCTCGGCACGAAGAACGCATCGCTAAAATCCGGGACAGTGCCAACAACACCGATGGACCCGACGCCATTTTGAACGGCTTTTTTGAACGGCAAAAAGCCTTGCTACCCGCTGCACTGCATGCCACACCGGTGCCACCCGACTTCGACCTGGTCTTCCTGCAAATCTGCTCACTGTCGTGGGCAGACATGCAAGTGGCCCGGCAAACCCAGCACCCGGCTTTGCGCAATGCCGATTTTGTGTTCGAGAACTTCAACTCCGCCACCAGCTATTCAGGGCCGGCCGCCATTCGCCTGCTGCGCGGCCGCTGTGGCCAACCACGCCACGACGCCCTGTACCAACCCACCGAAGACAGTTGCTACCTGTTTGGCCAGCTTCACAACGCCGGGTTCTCGATTGAAGTGGGCTTTAACCACAACGCCCTGTTTGAGAACTTCAGCAAGCTGGTGTTGAACAACCTGGGCAGCCAGGCCGACCAGCCAGTGCCCTACAACAGCGTGCCCACCGGGGTGGTGGCGTTTGATGGCAGCAGTGTGGGACGGGATGGCGACTACCTGCGCACCTGGTGGATGAAACGCCAGGAAAGCGGCAAGCCGGCTGTGGCGCTGTATTACAACACCATCACGCTGCACGACGGCAACCGCATTCCGGGCAACGACCAAAACAGCCTGGCCACCTACCCGCTGCGGCTGGAGCGCCTCTTGAACGACATTCAAAGTGTGGTGGGGGACATCCGCAAAAGTGGACGAAAGGCACTGGTGATGGTGGTGCCGGAACACGGCGCTGGTTTGTCGGGCGAGTACGGCCAACTGGTGGGGCTGCGTGAATTGCCCACCCCTGCCATCACCAAAGTACCCGTGTTTGGTTATTGGGTTGGCCCCAAAACAGGGGGTGACATTCCCCAAAAAACAGCCGACCCCGCAGCCCCGAGAGGGCCTGCGCTGGTGCGCCAACCGTCCAGCTACACGGCGCTGAGCGAGCTGGTGAACCGCTGGGTGAACGCCACACCGGAACAACGGCAAAACCCCAACTGGACCACATTGACAGCCGACTTGCCGACCACACGACTGGTGTCCCAACAGGGCAACATCACCGTGATGGAGAGCAAGGATGCGTACTGGCTGAAAGCGCCGGGTGTTGAGTGGCGCACACTGGGCCCGGTCAACAAGCTCACGCCGTGAGCCCGAGGAGGAACACCATGGCAGAATTTGACCCCGACTCGCCGCCCGCTTTGTTCATGCCACCTGTGGACATGGCGCATGACATTTACGCGCTGTCAGCACAATTGGAAGGCTTTGACCACAACCTGTACCAAGACATTCAACAGGACCAGGCGGTGTACGATTCGTTCCAGCGCTGGCCCTACCTGTTCACCCTGGCCCTGGCCAATCGGGACGAATAAGCCAGGGCGTTTGAAAGGGCATCAAGCCGCTTTTTGCCGCCCCACCGGCTGGGGCACCGCGCTGGGAATGCCCGCAGCCACCTCCAGCTCGACCAAACCCTGCTCAAGGAAGTGCAGCAAGCGCTGCATGGAGGGCATGGTGCGGCGGCAGGCAATCAAACCAAATTCCAGCTTGCCGTTGTAGCTGTTGAGCGTGATGTTCAGCGCGTGGCCGTCCAGCACAATGGACACGGGGTAAACACCGTCCACCTCGGCACCGTTGTAATACAGCGTGTGCTTGGGCCCAGGCACGTTGGAAATCACAATGTTGAAGGCCTGCAATTTGGGTGCAATGCCCGTCAGCAGGTTCACACCGCTGATGCCCATCATGGTCGCCACATAATTCATGATTTCGGTTTGCGTCATGTTGGCAAACCGTTCCTTGGAATGGTTCACCGAGCGCGAAATTTTCTCAATGCGCTCCACCGGGTCTTCGGTGTCGGTGCCCAGGTTGGCCAGCAGCAGCGCCACATGGTTGCCTGTGGCCGAATCGTCTTTGCGCAGCGACACGGGCACCATGGCCACCAACGGGCGGGCGGGCAAGGCATTCAGTTCGCTCAAGTAAGACCGCAACGCCGAACCGCACATGGCCAGCACCACATCGTTCAAAGTCATGTTCAGGCCTTCCGCGCAGGCCTTGATGCGCTCCATCGACCAGCTTTGCGCGGCAAACCGGCGCGATGCGGTGATGCGCCGGTTCAGCACGCTGCGCGGGGCCTGAATCACCGACACAAAGTCGGGGTCGGCAACACTGGTTTGCCACAGCGAACGCCCCACTTCCTTCAACACCTTGGGCAGGCTGCTGAGTTGCGAAGTGGCGCCTTGCAAAGCCTGGCGCGCTGCCGTCAGCAGGTTTTCGGTCGAAGCCGAACGCCCCCCTTGACTTCCATTGGGGCGCAAATTGCCATTGGCCCAGAAAGGTGGCAAATCCATGATTTCCGCGTTCTCGGCCATGGAACGTTGCAGCATTTTCATGCAAGCCACACCATCCACCAAGGCGTGGTGCACCTTCATGTAAAACGCCACACGACCATCCTCCAGGCCATCAATCACATAGGCTTCCCACAGGGGCTTGGCCCGGTCCATCATGTTGGCATGCAGCTTGGACACCAACTCCAGCAGCTCACGAATGCGGCCCGGCTTGGGCAGCGACATGTGGATGAAATGCGCCTCCAGGTCGAAGTCTTCATCCTCGGTCCAGAACCACATGCCCAAGCGGCTCACCAAACGCTGGTTAAACGGTGCCACGGGCTGCGTATGTTCGCGCATGCCAGCCACCACCCGCGCCACATAGTCTGATGCCTTTTCGTTCTTGGGTGGTTTGAGCAAAATCAATCCACCCACATGCATGGGTTGGTTGCGGCGCTCCAGCCACAAAAAGAGCTGGTCATTGGGGGTGAGGGCTTTCATCATGTCTCCGCGCAAATTGTTGTCGTTGTGGTGTTCTGTTTAAACGGGTACTTCATTGGAAGGCGGTTTGGATGCAAGCCCACCCATCAACCCTTAGCGAATTTGGCGCTGGGCAAACGGCATGGCGGCGGCCTCACGCTTGCTGTGCTTGGCCACCGAGATGCGCTGGTTTTTAAAGCCCAGCAATCGGCGTTGCCAGCGGCGCTCCTGCGTCAGGTTGGCACTTTGGTCGATGCCCCAAATGCGCTGTAACATGAACTTGCTCGCTGCCACCGAATCGGGCGAGCGGCTCAAAATTTCCGCAATCAAGGCATCTGCACGGGCTTGGGGGTCAGCCTCCACATGGGTGACCAAACCCAGCGTTTTTGCATCGTCGCCATTGAGCATGCGCCCTGTCATGGTCAACTCTTTGGCCACATCCAGCGGCAACAGCTCCCGCAGCAGCGCACCACCGCCCATGTCGGGCACCAAGCCCCATTTCGCCTCCAGAATGGACAACACCGCATCGGGTTGACACACCCGAATGTCTGCACCCAAGGCCAGTTGCAAGCCCGCGCCAAAACAATTGCCGTGGATCACCGCAATCACCGGCACGCCCAAGTCGCGCCAACCGGTGCTCCAGCTTTGGAAAATGTTGCGCATGGGCAGCCACAGGTTGGCGTACATCACCGCCGCTGTTTTGGGGTCGGAAATCACCGACTTCACATCTAGACCCGCGCAAAAGGAAGGCCCTTCGCCCTTTAACACCACAGCCCGCAAGGTTTTCACAGCGGTCAAATCTTTTTGGGCCTTGCGCATGGCCTTCAGCATGGGCCAGTCCACGCCATTGTGCTTCTCGGGCCGGTTGAGCAGCACCGTTGCCACGGTGCGTTCGGCGTTAAAATTGATCAGAATTCGGTCCATGCGGCTGTTGGCTCCTCGGTTTTGTCGTAGGCTTGCTGCCCTTTGTTGTTGAGCACAGTTTAACCCCGGCCTTGCCCGCCTTCCAGCCTGTCATGAAGTCACCCTTGAAACAATTTGTCACCCCGGCCAATGCCGCCAAACTGATCGCCATCCTTCTGGCCCTGGCGGGCTACTCCATCAGCCCCATCGGTCCACTGTCGGGCGCACAGTCCCAACGCGAACAAGCCGACAAAGGCACTGTGTACGAAGGTCGGGTGGTGCGTGTGGCCGATGGCGACACGGTGAGCGTGGTGGACATGCATGGCGCCCAACACAAGGTGCGGCTGTTTGCCATTGACGCCCCAGAGTTGAAACAAGCCCACGGCAGCCAGTCTCAGGGTTGGCTTGCCGACCAGGTGTTGAACGAAACCGTGAAAGTGAAGGTGGTGGACCGCGACCGCTACGGCCGTGAAGTGGGCACCCTCTTTAAACCCGGTGAGCCTTGTGACCAAGCCCTGTGCCCCAACGACACAGACCTGAACCTGCGACTGGTTGAAGAAGGCCACGCCTGGTGGTATCGCGATTACGCCAAACACCAAAGCCGGGAGGACCGGCAGCGGTACAATCGCGCAGAAGACAACGCCCGCGAACAGCGCCATGGGCTTTGGGCACGGCCAGAACCCCAAGCGCCTTGGGCCTGGCGCGCCGAAAACCGCCGAACCGATTGACCGTAGACCCCTTTGCCATGACCGCCCCACGCCACACCGACACCCAAGGACGCCCCCTGCTATACACCAGCCAGATACAACTGCGCTGGGGCGATGTGGACCAACTCGGCCACATCAACAACACGGTGTACTTCCGGTGTTACGAGCAGGCCCGGGTGGAGTGGATCGACCTCTATCCGCAAGCCCTGGACGGCAACCCGGCCTATGTGGTGATTGTGCACACCGAGTGCAGCTTCCTGAAAGAGCTAAAGGCACCAGGCACCGCCGAAGTGCGGATTTTTGCCGGTGAATTGGGGCGCAGCAGTTTGGTTCAGCATTATGAACTGCGCCGCACCGACGACCCTGCCACAATTTACGCCACTGGCAGCGCCAAAATGGTGTGGGTCAGCCCCGAGACAGGCCGCTCTACCCCCGTGCCCGACCGCTTCCGGCAAATCATTACAACTTAGAACGCATCTTCAGTTTTGTGTATTGTCACCCGCTGGTTTTATTGTTACATTGAACACTGTCACCTTTAACCGTGGCAAATAACAAAAGCACCTGTGTAGGAGTCAAACCATGAAGAACATCATCCCTGTACGCCGCGACGTGAAGGTCAACCTGCCGGAAGACAAAGTCAGCGACTGGCACGAAAAAGGTCGCCATGTGACCCATTTCATGAATGCCCTGTCGATCTTTTTCCCGGCCGGCGAGCGCATGTTCATGGACGCCGTGCGCGCCTACCGCGACGACATCACCGACCCCGAATTGAAAAAAGCCGTGGTGGCCTTTATTGGTCAGGAAGCCATGCACAGCCGCGAGCATGTGGAATACAACGAAATTCTGGACCGTGCTGGCCTGCCAGCCTCCAAACTCGACAGCTTCCTGTGGAGCTTTTTGAGCTTCATCAAAAAACGCCTGGGCCGCAAACTGACGCTGGCCGGCACCATTGCCCTGGAACACTACACCGCCCTGATGGCCGACCAGTTGCTGCGCAACCCCGAGGTGTTGGGCGTGAAGTCGGAGCAAGCCTACAAGGACATGTGGACCTGGCACGCCCTGGAAGAAACCGAACACAAGGCCGTGGCCTATGACGTGTGGAACCATGTGATTCCCAACACCATGTTCAACCGTTTCCTGCGCCGCTTCGCCATGGTGTTGGCCACCGCGATTTTCTGGCCGCTCGTGGGTTATTTCCACACCCGCCTCGTGTTGGCCGACAAGGCCACCAAGGGCACGCACTTGAAAGGTTTCTGGACAGTCACCAGCATGCTGTGGGGCAAGAAAGTGGGTGTGCTGCGCAACCCGGTGGTCAGCGGCGAATTCACCGACTACTTCAAGGCCGACTTCCACCCCTGGATGCACGACAACAGCCAGTTTTTGGAACGCATTGACGGCTTTGTGAAGCAGGTGGAAAGCTCAGGCCGTGCGCCCAATGAAGAACTGCAACAGGCCATTCGCAGCCGGATGAACAGCCAACTGAAGGCCAGCGCCGCCTAAACACGGTGTGCACTCAAACAGGGGCGATGCTTCATCGCCCCTGTTCGTCTTTGTGCAAACCCTGCTGATAGTAGGCACTGGCTTGGTAAGCGGATAGCAAATGCTGGTACACCACCTTGGCAATGGCCGCCAGGGGTAGGGCCAAAAACACCCCCACCAGCCCAAACAAGGCACCAAAAAATGCCAGGGCAAAAATCACTGCCAGGGCTGACAGGCCAATCTTGTCACCCACCACCATGGGCGTGAGGAAAAAGCCTTCGATCAGCTGGCCCGACACAAACACCAGCAACACCCACACAATCGGCCACAGGCCCTGCAACTCCAGCGCGGATGTCAACACGGCCACCACCATCGCCACGGTCAGGCCCAGGTAGGGCACGATCGACAACAAACCCGCCAAGATGCCAATCGCCCAACCACTCTTCAAACCGGCCAGGCTCAAACCCACCGAGTAATACACGCTGAGGAAGGCAATCACAATGACCACGCCTTTGACGTATTCGCCCAGCACCTCATCCATTTCCCGCAACAAGGGCGAAAACCGCTTCCACACATGGGGCGGAAAAAACTGTTTGGCATTGCTCGACATTTGCAACCAGCCGGGCAAAATAAACAGGGTGGAAATCACGGTCAATGAAAGAAAGCCGGTAATGCCCAACACCGATGCAGAACCCGAGCGCACCAGCGCCGTGCTCAGTTCCGCCAGTGAGGCCCGGTTTTCCTTCATCAACAACGCCACCTTGGCACGGAAGGTGTCTGAATCCATGGCCCAATTCCAGCCAAAAGTGCTTTGAAGCCAGGGCAACACAGTTTGCTTGATGTTGAGCAGCAACTGCGGCAGGTTGTTTTCAATCAGTTCCAGCTGGGTGTTCACCACGGGAATGAACAACAAGCCAAAGCTGAGCAACACCACCACCAACACCAAAAACGTGAGCACTGCGCACAGCGGCAAAGGCAGTCGCCCGCGCAGTTTTTTGTAGACCCAACGGCTGGGGTTGGCCATGAGGTACGCCAGAATGAAGGCCGCCACAAACGGCGCCAGCACACTCCACAAGGCGACCAACCCGCCCAGCACCAGCGTCAAAGTGAGCAACAGGCCCCAGTGACGCACATAGAATTGGCGCACCAGGTCAGACAAGGCAATCTTGGGGTTTGTCATGCACACCGCTCCGTTTTCAGACCCGGGCCCGCAAGACCAGGGCAATACCCGCCAAGGTCAGCACCATGGCCACCCACACATGCGCCTCAAAAGGCTCGCTCAACAGCACAATGCCGGCCACCGCTGCCAGCACCGGCACCGCCAACTGAATGCTGGCGGCTGAACTGGTGGGCAAGCGGGGCAATACCTTGTACCACACGGCATAGCCCACGCCACTGGCCAGGCAACCCGAGGCCAACGCCAGCACCAAGCCACCCCAGGTGGGTGGCAAGCCCGGCGCAACCACCACCACCGAATGCGCCCACCACAGCACGGCAATCAGCAGCGCCGAGCGCCAAAAATTACCACCCGTGTCAGCCAGCGGAAAGCGGGACCCACGCCCCACAATCGAATACACCCCCCAGGACAAACCAGCCCCCGCCATGGACAACACGGCCCACACCGAGTCTGGGTGCTGGGCCTTGGGTGCCAACAACACCATCAGCCCCAGCGCGGCCAAGGCCGCCCCCACCGCCCGCCAGCCGCGCAGGCGGTCACCCCGAAAAGCAGCATAGGCCAACATGCAAAACTGCACCGCTGCAAATTGAATGAGCGCCCCTGTGGCGGTGTTCAATTGCACATAGGCCAGCGAAAACAGAATGGCATACGCAAACAGCGACAACGCCCCTGCCCAAGACCCTGCCTGCCACACGGTGGGCGCGGCGGGCGACCCACCGGGCACACCCCACACGCCCAACAACACCACCAGCGTGACCGCGCCACTGACCAAGCGGACGGCGGTAAAGGTGAAGGGATCAATCTGCCCCATGCCCAAAGCAGCGCGGCACAACAGGGAATTGGAGGCAAAGGCCAGCAGGACGAACGCCAGCCAGATTAGTGTGGATACTTCAATTTTTTTCATGTCCACAAGTTACCATCCTTTCACACAATTCCAACATCGAGACAGAAGGATTTCCCCATGCAGATTCAATTGCGCGACCCCTTGGTATTGCCGTGTGGCGCCACCCTGCCCAACCGCCTGGTGAAGGCCGCCATGAGCGAAGCCCTGGGCACCACCGACAACCGGGTGACCGAGAAACTGGTGCGCGTGTATGAACGCTGGTCGGCTGGCGGCATCGGCATGAACATCACCGGCAACGTCATGATTGACCGCCGCGCAAGGGCAGAGCCTGGCAACGTGGTGATTGAAGACGACCGCGACATGCCCCTGCTGAAAGCCTGGGCCAAAGCAGGCCAGTCCCACGGCGGGAAAATCTGGGTACAAATCAACCACCCCGGCAAGCAATGCCCCAAGGGCATGAACAAAGAGACGGTGTCCCCGTCCGCAATCCCCTTCCGCAAAGACCTGCAAATGATGTTTGCCACACCGCGCGCTCTGGAAGAGTCTGAAATTCTGGACCTGATCCAGCGCTGGGGCCGCACCGCCCGCATTTGCAAGGAAGCGGGTTTTGACGGTGTGCAAATTCACGGCGCACATGGTTACCTCATCAGCCAGTTTTTAAGCCCGCTCACCAACCAGCGCACCGATGCCTGGGGTGGCAGTTCTGAAAACCGCCGCCGTTTTGTGTTGGCCGTCTATGACGAGGTGCGCAAGCAGGTGGGCCCCGACTTCCCTGTCGGCATCAAATTGAACTCGGCCGATTTCCAGCGTGGTGGCTTTAGCGAGGAAGAGTCCCTGGCGGTGATTGAAGAATTGACCGCACGCGGCATCGACTTGGTGGAAGTGTCCGGCGGTACCTATGAAGCACCCGTGATGACCGGCGCCACCCAACCCAAGAAAGACAGTACCGTGAAACGCGAAGCCTATTTCATCGACTTCACCGAGAAAGTGCGGGCGCGCTGCAAAGTGCCCCTGATGCTGACGGGCGGGTTCCGAACAGTGGGTGGCATGAAGCAGGCGCTGAACACCGGTGCGGTGGATGTGATTGGCCTGGCCCGCTCCATTGCCATTGAACCCGAATTGCCCAGCCGCTTGCTGGCTGATCAAGAAGCCCAGTACCCAGTAAAACCGTTGATCACCGGGGTGAAGGCAGTGGACAATTCCGGCTTGCTGGAAATTCAGTGGTACACCCGCCAGATTCACCGCATGGGCAAGGGGAAAAACCCGGTGCCCAACGAGCATCCACTGAAGGTGCTGTTTTTCTACCTGATTGAAAGCAGCTGGGGATTGTTCAAGTCCCGTCGCTTGCGGGCTTGATGTGTTTGGCTGGGCTCACGGCGTGAGCCTATTTAGTTGATTGCCCCCCAGCAACACCGGAAGCCCGGTCCGAACGCCCCCCGAAGGTAAAGGTTGCCCCGCGCACTCGAACCGGACCGATAACTCGCGCCGATGGCGCTCAGACATCTCGGTCCGTGTGTTCGAATGCTGTGCGGGTCAAACCGATCGGGGGGCTGACTGTTCGGCACCGGGCATACCGGTATTGCTGGGGGGCGAAAAGACTCGGTGCAATTTGGTGGCACCGTCACTGCGGCATGCGCGGTTGACCTCCCCTGCAGCGACAGTCAGGGCCATTGGCCCGAGCGTGCCAAACAGGTGCGGTGGGCACAGCCGCCAGGCTGGCCCAAAGGTCGATCCCGACTCGCTGTTTGGAGGGGCGACCTTAGCGATCGTGCGGCTCAGCGAGGGAAATACCAATGGACCGTCGCCAAGGGCGAGGTAACCGCGCTGCGCCGCAGCCCACGCGCCTTGATTGAAGCGGTCTCGAAATGTCGCGACTACAATTCAATCCTTGTAATCCGCCGCCACCCGATCCAATTTCCGCAATAACGCCGGCCACGCAATATTGCCACCCGCACTCAAAGTCACCTTCTCAGCCGCCGCTTGAATACCCGCCACAATGCGTGGGTCCACCTGAATCAGCGCGCCGCCACTGCTTTGCGCCTTCACCTGGATTTCACACGACCGTTGCAAAAAGAACATACGCAAAAACGCATCCGCCACCGTTTTATCGCAGGTCAGCAATCCATGGTTGCGCAAGATCATGCTGCAGGTGTTGCCCAGGTCTGCCACCAAACGCACTTTTTCTTCCGGGTTCAATGCAATGCCTTCGTAGGCGTGGTAACTCAGGCCCGACATCGGAAACAGCGAATGCTGTGAAATCGGCAGCAGTCCGTCCTTCTGTGTCGACACCGCCACGCCATCCACGGTGTGCAGGTGAATCACGCAGTTGGCGTCTTCACGGGCTTCGTGAATGGCGCTGTGAATGGTAAAACCAGCCGGGTTGATCTCATAGGGGCTGTCCATCACCTTGCGCCCCTGCAAATCAACTTTGACCAGGCTGCTGGCCGTGATCTCTTCAAACAACAAACCATAGGGGTTGATCAGGAAGTGATGTTCCGGCCCCGGCACACGGGCAGAGATGTGGGTGAACACCAAGTCATCCCAGCCATACATGGCCACCAGGCGGTAACACGCAGCCAGGTCCACGCGCATGCGCCATTCTTCGGCGCTCACGTGTTCACGCAGTGAGTGGGTGTTGGGCAATGGTGCATTCATGGTGTCTCCTCAGTCGTTGCTTTGGTTCAGTGTATCAGCCCGCCGCCACCCCCAAAATCGGTCAGGCGACACACCAAACTTTTCGGATTGATTCCTGTGGAAAATCGGCGCAATCTTGCCGGTAAACAATCTGTCAACAAGAGGGTATTCCATGCACGCCAAGGTCAAACCGTTTCCCAATGACCGCGCCGTCGACAACGCCCGCCAGCAGTTTCGCGCAGAGAACATTGCACCTGGCTATCGGGGTGAGTGGCACCTGGCATTCACCTGCACCTTGGCCTTGGCCGTGATCATCGGCAGCGGCATGGCCTTGCATGCCGTGCATGCCTTGGAGTGGCTCACCGTTCCCATCACCTGGTTGTACGCCAACTTTGCCGAATGGGCGGGCCACCGGTTTGTCATGCACCGCCCCGTCAAAGGGCTGGGGCTGGTGTATCGACGCCATGCCTTGCAGCACCACCGTTTTTTTACTCACGATCACATGGAAATCGACAACACACGGGACTTCAAGGCGGTGCTGTTTCCGCCCGTGTTGGTCAGCTTCTTTGTGTGCGCTTTTTTTGCGCCCATCTTCGCCATGTTGGCTTGGGCACTCAGCCTGAATGTGGCACTGCTGTTTTTACTCACGGGCATGGCGTACTTCGTGAACTATGAATTGTTCCACTTGGCCTACCACTTGAAAGAAGACCACTGGGTGCACCGCCTGCCCGGCTTTCACCGCCTGGCCCGGTTGCACACCACCCACCACGATCAACGGTTGATGGCGCACAAAAACTTCAACATCAGCTACCCATTGACCGACTGGCTGATGCGAACTTGGGACAGGCGGTGAGTATCCGCAATCTGGGGAATCAGAACGCGTAAGTGGCGGTGAGCGCAAAGCCATCGGCCTGGCTGCTGCCACGGTCATACAGGGCTTCGTAGCCAGCACGCACGCTGTAAGGTCCGGTTGAATACATCACACCGGCGCCGTAATTCAGTGAGCCTTTGTCATCTTTAAAGCCCACGCCATTGGCACGCCCTTTGAACGAGGCATAGCCGTAACCCAGGGTGCCGTACAGCGACCAGTTGTGAGCAGTCAGCGGCAGTGTACCCAGCACATTGGCGCCGATGTACGAGTCCACTTCCAGGCTTGAAGCACCGAAGGTGTCGTCATTGATGCCCGCACCAATTCGGCCTTCCACAGCCAGGTTGGGGTTGATTTTATACCCGAGAATGGCCGACAGCATGTCCACGTTGGCCTTGAAGCCGGGGGCAGAGTCGGTGGTGAGGTCGAGGTTGTTGTAGCCCACGCCCGCATAAATGCCTTCGGCCATGGATGACGTGCTAAACGCCATGGCCACCAGCGCAGCCGTACACAGTGCAATCTTCTTCATGAGTGCTCCTTGAAGTGTGGATGATTGGAGCACTGACAACGCGATAAACCGTGATCGGTTTACAGACTAGAGGATTTCCACACCCTGCCCATCAGCCGGTCAACCATGCCCTGCCGGGTTCTCCAGCGCGCTTAAACCCGCCGCCAGCAAAATGAGGGCACCACCTGCCGCCACTTGCAGGGTCAGGCTTTCGCCCGCAAAAGCAATCGCGCTGGCCGTGGCAAACACCACTTCCGACAACATCACCACCGCCGACACATTGGCGGGCAAACGAGAAGCCCCATACTGCAAACCATGGTTGGCCAACAACAGCGACGCCGCAAAACCCAACAACACCCACAGACCGGCAACACCCGGCCATGCGGGCAAGGGTATGGCCGCCATCGAACTGCTGGGCAACATGCCCAAACCCAGCGCCACGGCGGCAGGCACCAACACGCCGCCCACAAACATCCCCAACAGGCGAGCCTGGGCACTGGCGGCTTTTTGATGGCGAAGCAGGGTGTTGTTGAGCGCAAAAGCGGCGCCACCCATCAAGCCCAACCACTCACCCAGCGCACTGGGCCACGGGAAACCAATCTGCCCCGGTGGGCTTAACACCAGCGCAGCACCGGCCAGGGCCATGCCAATTCGCAACGCCACCCGCAAGGTGAGGGGCTCATGCAACACAAAGCGGGCCAGCAAAGCGGCCCACACCGGCATGAGATAAAACAGCAGCACCACACGGATCACGTCGGCAATGGTCACGCCCCAGTTGAAGCCCACCATCGTGGTGCCCGCCGCCAAACCCAACAACCACAGGGCTGGGTTGCGGGCATACTCCTTCAAGGCAGCCGGGGAAAACATCGCGATGGCAGCCGTTCCCAACAGGTAAGTGGCTGCAGAGGCCCACAGGGCATGCAAACCCAACCCTTGCAAGGTGCGCAAGGGCCACCAGGAACATCCCCACACCAACGCATTCAACACCAATGCCAAATACGGCAGGGCGCTGCGCGGGTTGTCAGCCACAGTTGACCACCACACGTCCCTGCAATTGGTTGGCCAGCACCTGGCGTGCGCCGTCCAATGCATTGCGCAGGCTCACTTCGCGAATCATGAAGTCCAGGTCATGCTCGCCCAATGCCTGCGCCAACAAGCCCCAGGCACGGTCCCGCTCAGCATGGCTGCGGTACACACAGTTAATGCCACACAAGGTGATGCCTCGCAAAATGAACGGTGCCACCGTGGCGTTAAAGTCCATGCCTTGAGCCAAGCCGCAAGCCGCCACCACACCGCCATAGCGTGTTTGTGCGCAGGCATTCACCAGGGTGTGGCTGCCCACACTGTCCACCACCGCTGCAAACTGTTCTTTCTGCAAGGGTTTGCCGGGTCGGGACATCGACTCCCGGTGGATGAGGTGGGTGGAATTCAGGCCCAAGCGGGCAAAATGCGCTGCCGCAGACTCGGACACCGGGGCGCCTGTGGCATCAATGGAACCGGTCAAGCCCACCACCTCGTAGCCCAGGTGGTTGAGCAACAAGGTGGCCACCGTGCCCACACCACCACTCACGCCGGTGACCAGCACAGGCCCATCCCCGGGTTTGATGCCATGGTCTTGCAAGGCCATGACGCACAAAGCGGCTGTGTAACCTGCGGTACCCAGCGCTGCCGCCCAACGGGCACTGCGCCCCTCGGGAATGGGGGATACCCAAGCCGCCGGCACGGCCACCTTCTCGGCCAGGCCGCCCCAATGGGTTTCGCCCAGACCCCAGTCATTGACCTGGCACACCGTGCCCACCGGCCACTGCGGCGCATTCGACGCCAACACGCGTCCCACGGCGTCAATTCCATGCACCATCGGGTAGGTCCGCGCGATGGGTGCTGTGTGGGTGAGTGCCAGCGCATCCTTGTAGTTCAGGCAGCTGTAGAGCACCTCCAGCACCACCTCTTGGCCTGCCAGCTGGGCTTCATCCAGCGCCAAAAACTCCGCTTCGGTTTGTTCTTTGTTGTGAGATATCCAACCTCGGGTCATGCCGTTTGTCTCCTTGCACAAGCACCGCAATCATCGCACAAACCCGACCCCTCATTTGCAGGCTGCAGCCGGCTTCAATACACTGGCGGTTTATCCAGACCCAACCCACTGTCGTGCGCAAACCCACTGCCAAAAGCCTCATCCTCGACCTCTTGCTGGCCAACCAAGGCCAACCGATTTCCGCCAAACAAGCCATTGCGGCCTGCGGCATCTTTGACATCAGCGTGAACAACACCCGGGTGGCTTTGGTGCGGCTGTCCGCCGAAGGCCTGGTGGAATCGGCCGGACGGGCCATGTACCAGTTGACCGAAGACGCACACACCCTGGCCGACGATGTGGCCACCTGGCGTACCCGATCCAAACGCATCCGGGCTTGGGACGGCACTTTTATTGTGGTACAGGCCGAGAAGCTGTCGCGCAACGAGGCCAAACAGCAACGGGCCCGCGCCCGGGCGCTGCTGATGTTGGGTTTCCAGCCCTTGAACGAGCACCTGTTCATTCGCCCCAACAACATTGAAGACAGCCTGGAAGCGGTGCGCAAGCGCTTGTACAAGCTGGGGCTTGAAAAAGACGCCCCGGTGTTTGGCGCCCAGCAGTTCGACACCGACACCGCCAAACGCATCACCAAGCTGTGGAACCCTCGGGAACTTGAACAAACCTACAGCGCTCAAACCAAAAAAATACGCACTTGGCTGGATCGTTATCAAGACCTGGAGACGGAAGAAGCCGCTCGGGAAAGCTTTTTGATGGGCGGCGCTGCCATCAAGCACGTGGTTTACGATCCATTTTTACCATCGGAGTGGTTGGACACCGCCGCGCGGGACGTCTTTTTGGCCACGGTGGACGAACTGGACCGTGTGGGCATGGGCATTTGGACGGCGCTGTGGCAAAGCCAGTCAATCTAGAGTAAATGCTCATCCGAAAACTGACCGAGGGCGTATAAACTCCATCCACACCATTTACTGCTACGCAACATCGGGCCGGGCATCGTGAAAAAGCTTTTTAAAACAGCACTCAAGATCAATGAAATTGCTGCCAACACCGCAACCAATGCTGCGGACTGGCTGTTTCGTAAAGACATCCTGATCCAGTCGGGCAAAACCGAGTATCAGGTGATTGCTGAAGAATTGCCGATGCGGGTTCGCTACTACGCGCCCGATGCACAAACGCCGCATGCCAGCCTGGTGGACGGGGAAGAGGAAACACCCCCACAACGGCAACACCCCATTCCGCTGGTGCTGGTGCCGCCACTGGGCGTGACCACCGAAACCTTTGACCTGATGCCCGACCGCAGCCTGGTGAAGCACATGGTGCAGGCGGGTTTTCGGGTGTACCTCATTGATTGGGGCAAGCCAGAGCGCAAGCACGCACACCTGGGGCTGTACGACTACAGCCACGACATGATGGGCTCGGCCCTGCAAAGCATTCGCCAACACAGTGGCTCGCAGGAAGTGTCACTCTTTGGCTGGTGCATGGGCGGTTTACTATGCCTGCTGTATGCCGGTTACGGTGAAGACAAAGCCGTTCGCAACTTGGTGACCGTGGCCAGCCCCATCGACCTGCGCAATGGCAAAAACATCATGAGCTACGCGTCCAACACGCTGAACGTGATTGCGCGGTTCATTCGAAAGTACAGTGAATTCCGTCTGGACAACATCAACCCGGCCCTGTTCAGCCCACCCGGCTGGATGGTGAGTCTCGGTTTTAAGTTAACAGCCCCGGTGGCCAGCATCACCACCTATTGGGACTTGTTGACCCGCCTGTCGGACCGGGAGTTTGTGGAGCAACACACCACCACGGCCGACTACCTGAACAACATGATGCTGTACCCCGGCGGCGTGGTGCGCGACTTCATGGTTCGCTTCACCGTGGACAACAAGCTGGCCAAAGGCAACATGAAAATTGGCGAGAAGCAGACCGGGCTGTCCAACATTGAATCCAACTTCCTGGTGTTTGCCGGCGAAACCGACCACCTCGTGCCCGCCAGCATGGCCAAGCAAAGCCTGAAGTTGGTGGCTTCCAAGGACAAAACCTTCATGCTGGCGCCCGGTGGGCACATGGGGGTTATTTTGGGCAGCAAGGCCGTGTCGCATGTGTGGCAAATTTCAGCCGAGTGGCTGCGCGCCCGTTCGCAAGTGCCGTTGGCGGCAGTGAAAACCACTGCGGCAGCGGAGCCTGTTGCGGCCAAAGCCAAGCCCAAAAGCCGGAAGCGGGCGGAGAGCAAAAAAGCAGCTTGAGTGTTTTGATCGGGCTCACGGCGTGAGCTTGATCCGTGCCGATTCATTTGCCCCTCAGCAAGGCCGGTAGCAGGTGCCTGTTTATTACCCCCCAGCAATACCGGTTGCCCGGTCCGAACGCCCCCCGAATGCAAAGGTTGTCCCGCGCCCTCGAACCGGACCGAGAACTCGCCACTGCGTGGCTCAGACATCTCGGTCCGTGTGTTCGAATGCTGTGCGGGTCAAACCAATCGGGGGGCTGAATGTTCGGCACCGGGCACACCGGCATTGCTGGGGGCATGACACCGAGTCGTTTAGCGGCCTGTGCGGTTCACCTCCCCTGCAGCGACAGTCAGGGCCATTGGCCCGAGCGTGACAAGCAGGCGCGGTGGGCACAGCCGCTAGGCTGGCCCAAAGGTCGATCCCGACTCGCTGTTTGGAGGGGCGACCTTAGCGATCGTGCGGCTCAGCGAGGGAAACACCAATGGACCGTCGCAAAGGGCGAGGTAACTGCGCTAGCCCCGATCTGCCACCAAAATGCTCCGTTCAACATCACACCCCAAAAAAACAAAACCCTCCACTCGGGAGGGTTCTGCACTTCAGCACTGCCAACCGATTACTTCACGGCAATCGCTTTGCCATCGGCTGTTTTCATGCCTTTCCAGGAAGCTTCAATCAGCTTCACTGTGGCGTCAGGAAGAGGTACATAGTCCAGGTCTGCAGCCAGCTTGTCGCCTTTGGCGTAAGCCCAGTTGAAGAACTTCAACACTTCCGCCGCCTTGGCGCCGTCGGCCTGCACCTTGTGCATCAGGATGAAGGTGGCGCCGCTGATGGGCCAAGCGCTTTTGCCAGGCTGGTTGGTAAGAATTTCATAGAACTGTTTGCTCCAGTCAGCGCCGGCAGCAGCGGCCTTGAAGTGCTCGTCGTCGGGCTGCAGGTATACGCCATCTTTGTTCTGCATTTGTGTGAATGTCAGCTTGTTTTGCTTGGCGTAGGCATATTCCACGTAGCCAATGGAGCCTGGCAAGCGCTGTACAAAAGCGGACACGCCTTCGTTGCCTTTGCCACCCAAGCCCACAGGCCACTTCACGGCCGTGCCTTCACCCACGCTGTCAGCCCACTCTTTGCTCACTTTGCTCAGGTAGTTGGTGAAAATGAAGGTGGTGCCCGAACCATCCGCACGACGAATCACACCAATGGCCTGGTCAGGCAGCTTCACGCCGGGGTTCAGGGCTGCAATCGCGGGGTCATCCCATTTGGTGATTTTGCCCAAATAAATGTTGGCCAATACTTCGCCATTCAGTTTCATTTGTCCGGGGGCGATGCCCGCCAGGTTGACCACAGGCACCACACCACCAATCACGGTGGGGAACTGCTGCAGGCCTTTGGCCTCCAGGTCGGCGGGCTTCAAGGGCATGTCAGACGCACCGAAATCCACGGTTTTGGCATCAATCTGCTTGATACCGCCACCAGAGCCGATGGATTGATAGTTGAGTTTGTTGCCGGTTTCCTTGCTGTAGGCATCGGCCCACTTGGAATACACGGGGGCTGGGAACGATGCGCCAGCACCGGTGATTTCAGCGGCTTGTACAGAAGCGAAGCCCAGCGCCAATGCGCTTGCGGCTACGACTGTGGATACGGTTTTCAGGTTGAACATAATGACCTCTCTCTTGAAAGTACGTTCATGATGCATTCTGAATATTTCATCTGTGTGACAAACATAATATTTTCATGAATGCAACAAAGCCACACCAGTGTGCCTGAAAAGGCATTGATGTGGCTTTGTAAATTCAGCCTTCAAAAAAACAAGAGGATCAGCCAAAACGGCCTGTGATGTAGTTCTCGGTCTCTTGCTTGCGCGGCTTCAGGAAAATCTGGTCCGTCACGCCAAACTCCACCAACTCGCCCAGGTACATGTAGGCGGTGTAATCGGACACACGGGCAGCCTGCTGCATGTTGTGGGTCACAATCACGACGGTGTAGTCTTCTTTCAGCTCGGTGATCAGCTCTTCAATGCTGGCCGTGGAAATGGGGTCCAGCGCCGAGCAGGGTTCGTCCAGCAACAACACCTCGGGTTTGATGGCAATGCCGCGGGCAATGCACAAACGCTGCTGCTGGCCACCAGACAAACCGTTGCCACTTTGGTGCAGTTTGCTTTTCACTTCTTTCCACAGCGCAGCCTTGGTCAGCGCCCATTCCACGCGCTCGTCCATTTCGCCTTTGGACAGCTTTTCAAACAGGCGCACACCAAACGCAATGTTTTCGTAAATGCTCATGGGAAAGGGCGTGGGCTTTTGGAACACCATGCCGATTTTGGATCGGATCAGCGCAATGTCTTTCTTGGTGGTCAGCAGGTTTTCACCGTCCAGCAGAATTTCACCCTCGGCGCGCTGCTCGGGGTACAGCGCATACATTTTGTTGAAAATGCGCAGCAGAGTGGACTTTCCACAACCCGACGGGCCGATGAAAGCGGTCACCTTCTTTTCGGGAATTTTCAGGTTCACATTCTTGAGTGCATGAAAATCGCCGTAGTAGAAGTTCAGGTTGTTCACTTCCAGCTTGATGCGCTCAAGGGTGGGGGTGTTCATCATCGCAATTCGCCTAAGACAGGATTATTTGGAGTTCTTCAACAAGGCCCGAGCCACCACATTCAACGCCAGCACACCGAGGGTGATGAGGAACACACCGGCCCAAGCCAGCTGCTGCCACTCCACAAACGGGCTTAATGCAAAGTTGAAAATGGTCACCGGCAAACTGGCCATGGGCTTGCTCATGTCGGTGTTCCAAAACTGGTTCGACAAGGCCGTGAACAGCAGGGGGGCCGTTTCACCCGCAATGCGGGCGACCGACAGGAGCACACCCGTCAAAATACCGGCGTACGACGCTCGCACGGTGATCGACAGCACCATTTTCCATTTCGGCGTGCCCAAGGCATACGCTGCTTCACGCAGGGCCGCAGGCACCAGCTTCAACATGTTCTCGGTGGTGCGGATCACAATCGGAATTTGCAACAGGGCCAGGGCCACCACACCGGCCCAGGCCGAGAAATGCCCCATGCGCGAGACCAACACGGCGTACACAAACAGACCGATCACAATCGACGGTGCTGACAGCAAAATGTCGTTGATGAACCGAACCACGGATGACAACTTGTCGTCCTTGCGGCTTTCGGCCAGGTGTATGCCAGCCAGAATGCCCAGCGGCGTGCCCAGCAGTGTGGCAAAACCCACCATCAACAAGGTGCCTGTAATGGCATTGGCCAAGCCACCGCCCGCGGTGCCGGGTGGCGGCGTCATTTCCGTGAACAGGTTCAGCGACAAACCGCCAATGCCCAGGGTGATGGTGGTGTACAAAATCCAGATCAGCCAGAACAAGCCAAAGGCCATGGCCAGCATCGACAGGGTCAGGGCGAGCAGGTTGATCATGCGACGCTTGCTCTGCATGCGGGACTTTTGCTGGTCGCGCTTGCTGAGTTTGCTATCCGGCTCTGCGGGTTTGGCGTGTTTCATCGGGTCTACCGTGGAGGCCATGGTTCACCGCCCGTTGCTGGACAGGCGTGCCAGCAGAATCTTGGAGGCGACCAGCACCAGGAAAGTGATCAGGAACAAAATCAAACCCAGCTCCATGAGTGCAGACGTGTGCAAGCCAGGAGAGGCTTCGGCAAATTCATTGGCCAACGCCGAGGTGATGCTGTTGCCGGGCGAAAACAGGGAAATGTCGTTGAGGTAGTTGGTGTTGCCAATCACAAAAGTGACGGCCATGGTTTCGCCCAAAGCACGCCCCAAGCCCAGCATCACACCACCAATCACGCCCACTTTGGTGTGGGGCAGAATAATTTTCCAGATCACTTCCCACGTGGTGCAGCCCATGCCGTACCCAGCTTCCTTCAGCATCACCGGGGTGACTTCAAACACGTCCCGCATCACGGCCGAAATGTAGGGAATGATCATGATGGCCAGAATAACCCCGGCACACAGCAAGCCAATGCCGATGGGCGGGCCAGCAAACAGGTTGCCAATCACCGGCACTTTGCCCAAGGTGGCGCCCAGCGGGGCTTGCACGTATTTGCCAAAAATGGGCGCAAACACCAAGAGACCCCACATGCCATACACAATCGACGGCACAGCAGCCAGCAGCTCGATGGCCGTGCCCAAAGGGCGGCGCAGCCAGGGCGGCGCCAACTCGGTCAAAAACAGCGCAATGCCAAAGCTGACCGGCACAGCGATGATGAGCGCAATCAAGGAGGTGACCAGGGTGCCATAAATGGGCACCAAGGCGCCGTAACTGTCATTGGGAGGGTCCCAATCGGCCGTCAGCATGAATTGCAGGCCAAACGCCTTGATGGTGGGCCAACTGGCCACAAACAGCGACACGATGATTCCGCCCAACAGCAGCAACGTCAGGGCAGCCGAACCGGCTGTCAATATCCCGAACAGCGTGTCTCCACGTTTGCTGGGCGGGCGGATGGTCGATGTGTTGGACATGTTGTAAACCAGAAATTTTGGGTGGATTCTGTCGCAGGTTGCCAAGCATACCCCAGCTTTGTGACAGAACCATGACACAAAAAAGACAAAAATGTAAACCGGCTTTGCCCCCGAATTTTAAGCCTTGTTGGGTTTCATGAATGTGATGGGAAACACCGATGGCGGCGGACTTTGAAAAATATCCCGCCGCATTTTGCCCATGATGTGCATTTCGCAAGGCTTGCAATCAAAGCGCAGCGTGTATTTTTGGTCTCCATTGACCAGCACCATGGGCTCGGCCTTCACCTGCCCCTGCACGCCTTTCACGCCCTTGGCCTGCTTGGGGCACAGGTTGAATGAAAACCGCAGGCAGTGCTTGGTGATCATCACCGGCACCTCGCCCGGCTCCTCATGGGCCTCGTAGGCCGCTGCAATCATGTCCACGCCATGCTCGCGATAAAACTCACGCGCCTTGTCGTTGTACACATTGGCCAAAAAGCTCAGCGACTTTTCCGGGTATTGCACAGGCGGGTCAACCGGCACCTTGCGGGCGGGTCGAACCCAGGCTGCCAGACGGGCGGCGTCCAGGCGCTCAATCGCGGTACGGCGCAGTTGATTGATGACCGACGCCTGCACAAACCAGGGCTGCGACAATTCCACCTCCAGCCCCAACGCCGTGTAGTGGGTGTTACCCAGCTTGCCCAATTGGGTGCGAAGGTTGTCGACCGCCCGCTCGGCCTGCTGCGCCAACGCCAGCTCGGCAGGCTGCTCCACCGTCACGGTGGTGCCATCTTCATCGGTCAGCGCCAGCGTCAACCCTGTCACCGCGCCTGCGGCATCGCGCAGTTCGCCCAAGCGCATC
Source organism: Limnobacter sp. (assembly GCF_036405155.1). Lineage (GTDB taxonomy): Bacteria > Pseudomonadota > Gammaproteobacteria > Burkholderiales > Burkholderiaceae_B > Limnobacter. The sequence goes on from NZ_DASWYD010000010.1 coordinate 80,100, forward strand.
CACAAGCCCATTCGCCGCTCGGCACTGTCTTTGGTCAAGGCCATGTCCCAGGCATGGTCCCGGTTGCGGTGCACCGGCAAACCGGTTTTTAAACCGGTGTAGGTGGCAATCGGGTCCTTCGGGAAAATGCGGTACACCGACACACCATCGCCTTGCTGGGCTTTGCCACCCCGTGAAGGCCCTGAGGCCAGCAACTCGGCCCTGTTCACCTGCACACCCACCACCTCGCGCTTGTGCATGAAGTTCAGGCCGTCGCCGTTGTTCAACGCGTCCCGGGTCTCCACATCAAAACTCTTGTCGCCCACAGCGACCACATGGCCAACCGGCAGGCCGATGTATTTTGGCGAATCGAACGCGCCAATGTCCACCTTGCGCCCACTGGCGAAATAATCGGTCGAACCCCGGTGGAAGTTGCGGTCCGGGTCGGGGCGGAAGTAATGCCGGGTTGTGCCGCTTGAGGAACGCACAAACTCGCCACGGTTTTCCATGATTTCATCGAGCAAAATGCGGTAATGGGCCGTGATGTTTTTCACATAGGCCATGTCCTTGTATCGCCCTTCAATCTTGAAGGAGCGCACACCCGCATCAATCAGGTGCTCCAGGTTGCCGCTCTGGTTGTTGTCCTTCATGGACAGCAGGTGCTTGTCGAAAGCGACCACAGCGCCGCTGGCGTCTTTCAGGGTGTAGGGCAACCGACAGGCCTGGGAACAATCACCGCGGTTGGCACTGCGACCGGTTTCTGCATGGCTGATGTAACACTGGCCTGAAAAGGCCACGCACAACGCACCATGAATAAAGTACTCAATCGTGGCTGAATCGCCCACTGCGGCGTGCACCGCGGCCACGTCGGGTATGGTGAGTTCGCGGGCCAACACCAACTGGGAAAAGCCGCTGTCGGCCAAAAACTTCGCCTTGTCCACGGTGCGAATGTCGCACTGCGTGCTGGCGTGCAGCTGGATGGGGGGAAGGTCCATCTTCAACAACCCCATGTCCTGAATAATCAGCGCGTCCACACCGGCGTCGTACAACTGCCAAATCAGCTTGCGGGCCTCTTCCAGTTCGGCGTCGTGCAAAATGGTGTTCAGCGTGGTGAAAATCCGCACGCGGTACTGGTGTGCAAACTCCACCAGTTTGGCAATGTCGCTCACACTGTTGGACGCATTGTGCCGGGCGCCAAAAGTAGGGCCGCCGATGTACACCGCGTCTGCCCCATGCACAATCGCTTGGCGACCAATCTCGATGTCTCGCGCAGGCGACAGCAACTCCAGCTCGTGTGGCAACAAACTCATGATTTTGTGAAGAATTTTCAGGAAGGGTGCCCATTATTCCAAAAACAGGCCCCCAGGGAAAGCAAAACCGTTGAACGCCGCTTCAAAGCACTCGACTTACAGCACCCAGTAGAGCGCCATGGGTACAAAAATAAGGCTCATGAGGTTGCCCACCATCACCATGGACGCCACCTGGTGCGGGTTTTGGCCGTATTGCTCGGCAAACACATAATTGAGTACAGCCGGCGGCAAGGCGCCAAACACAATCAGCATGGCCGCATGCCCGGCCGACAAGGGCAGCAACCACACACACAAGCCGGCAAACACAAGGCCAGTCAGCGGACACACCACCCCGGCAATCACACCCAGGCGAACATCCGAAAAATCCGCCTGAACCAGCCGAACGCCCAATGAAAACAGCAACAGGGGAATGGACACATCGCCCGTCATCTTGATGGCGAAGTACAGGGGCTCCCACACCGGCACCTGAAACACACTCACGGCAAACCCGGCGAGCGAAGCCACAATCACCGGCTCTTTCCACAAGGTCCACAAACGGGCATGGGGACTCAACATCCAGGTGCCCAGCGAATAGTGCAAGGTGTTGCTCACCAAAAACATCATCACGGCGGCTGGCAGGGCCTCATTGCCAAAGGCCAGAATGGCCAACGGCAGGCCCATGTTGCCGCTGTTGTTGAACATCACTGGGGGTACGAATGTTTTCCAGTCGACTCTCAACAAACGCGCCACCGGCCATGCCAGCAGCCCCGAGCCCAGCACCACGATGGCAGCGCCAGCCGCCAACACACTGTAGGCTTCCAGGTCGAATGTTTTGCTGGCCAGCGCTGAAAACACCAGGGCTGGCACAAACACGTCCATGTTCAACTGGTTGGCAAAACGCATGTCGGGCCGCTTGGCCCGTCCGTACCAATAGCCCAGCGCCACCACGGCAAACACCGGAAAAATCACGGAAACAATGCGAATGAACATGGCGCAGGCGAGGCTGAGTTGTCAGTGAATGAACCAAAGCGCGCAGTGTACTGCAAGCGCCCCCGGAAAACGATCCGGGTTTTCAGCGGAGGGGCTGCAACCGCAACACCTCAAGCCACTGCGGTGGCAAACAGGGCTTTGATAGCGGGGTGCTCCATGTTCCGGGGGTGCGTGAACGCGTAATACTCCTCCAGCACACCCTCCACATCGCCCAGGTATTCCACCGATGTACCCCGGGCATAGTCTTCCATCAGCAGGGCCGGTACGGCAAACAGCCCCAGTCCGGCCCGCCCAAAGGTGTCCAGCAAGGCCAAGTCATCAAACTCTCCCACCACCCGCACCGAAATGCCTTCCGTTTCCAGCCAATGTTCCAGCTTCATGCGCAACACATTGTTGCGCGAGGGCATCAGGAAAGGCGCGCCCTGAAGGCTTTTGGGGAAATTGCTCCGCTTTTCGGCACACAAGGCAGCACTGCCAAAAATACGCACGGGGTAAGCCAACAACTTGGCCACTTGCAGGTTGGCTGTGCCTTGGCCACCGGGCCGTTCGGCCAACACCAAGTCAATGTTGTGCTGAATCAGCTCGGCACACAGCGCTTCAAACCGACCTTCGGTGCACACCAAGCGCACCGGGCGCTTCAGCGCCAGCACGGGCTCAATCATGTGGAAGCTCACTGTTTTGGGCAGGGCATCAGCAATGCCCACCGACAAGCGCAGGGTGTAGTCCAGCTCCTCATCTTCCAGGCTGTCGGTCAATTGCTCACCCAACTGGAAAATTTGGTCGGCGTAGCGCAGCGCAACCCGACCCGCCTCAGTCAAGCCCAAGCCGCGCCCCACGGGCTGAAATAGCGATCGCCCCAGAGACTGCTCCAACTGCGCAATCTGGCTGGACAGGGTTTGAGCCCGCAACCCCAGCCGCTCCGCCGCTGCGGTCAGGCTGCCGGTTTTGGCCACCATCCAGAAATAGCGCAGGTGGTGAAAATTCAAGTCGGTCAGTTTCATGCCCAAACCCTTCGATTAAATCGATTATTTCTTCATTTTTTATTCTATTTATTCTGGCTAATTCGTCAACTAGACTCAAAGCTCATTTTTCCGTTCTCCAAAAGGACTGCACGAACACCATGAAACGCATTGTTTTGTTCCTGGCCACCAACATCGCCATCATGTTGGTCCTTGGCATCACCGTCCACCTGCTGGGCCTGAACCAATTCATGGCCGGCGGGCAACTCAACCTCACCATGCTGCTGGGCTTCTCGGCCGTGCTGGGCTTTGGCGGTTCATTCATCAGCTTGTGGATGAGCAAGACCATTGCCAAATGGAGCACTGGCGCCCAAGTCATTGACCAGCCCCGCAACGACACCGAACGTTGGTTGGTGCAAACCGTCGACCGCCTGGCACGCCGGGCCAACATCCCCATGCCCGAAGTCGCCATATTTGAAGGCGCCCCCAACGCATTTGCGACCGGGCCCAGCAAATCCAACAGCCTGGTGGCGGTCAGCACAGGCCTGCTGCAAAGCATGTCGCGGGAAGAGGCTGAGGCTGTGCTGGCGCACGAAGTGGCGCACGTGGCCAACGGCGACATGGTCACCCTCACGCTGATTCAAGGCGTGGTCAACACCTTCGTGTTTTTCATTGCCCGTGTGGTGGGCTTTTTGGTGGATCAAGCCCTACGCAAAGACGACGAGGAGTCCACCGGACAAGGCATGGGCTACTTCATCACCGTGATCGTGATGGAAATCACCCTGGGCATCTTGGCCTCCATCATCGTGATGTACTTCTCACGCAAACGGGAATTCCGGGCCGACGCCGGTGCCGCGCAGTTGATGGGCCAACGTCAACCCATGATCAATGCCCTGAAGCGCCTGGGTGGTTTGCAGTCTGGTGAGTTGCCCTCGCAAATGGCGGCTTCCGGTATTTCAGGAAAAGGCGGTGTGATGGCCCTGTTCAGCAGCCACCCACCGATTGAAGAACGCATTGCTGCCTTGAGCACACAAGGCTAAAACGAACATACAACTTGGTTTTGCCCTTTGCCGTGGTGGGTTGCCGGACCTGCCGCGGCGCTTTTTTTCCAGTGTCCAAACTGCTTAAAACAACACCCGGCGCGCGGTCCAGTAATGCCGCTTCCAATACGTTTCATCCAAGTTGTTCAAGGTCACCCCCTCGCTGGTGGACGCATGCAAAAACCAGCGCGAACCCAGGTAAATGCCCACATGGTTGCTGCGGCGCCCAGTCTTGAAAAACACCAAGTCGCCGGGCTGCATGGCCTCTTGAGCCACATCAAACCCCACATCGGCTTGCTGTTCGGTGGTGCGGGGCAGGTCCAGGCTCAGGCGTTGAGCCAGCGTGATTTGGGTGAATGCTGAGCAGTCCACGCCTTGTCGACTGGTTCCGCCCAAACGGTAGGGCGTGCCCTGCCAGGCTTTCAACTGCTCCAGCAGCGCTTCCTGAACGGTTCTCAGTGGCCCATCGGCCGGTGCAATCCGGGCGCCCTTGGGCAAGCGCTCGCCATCCATGGTCATGCCAGGCTTCAAACTCGAACAAGCGGGCAACACCGAGGCACAAGCCAGACCAACCAGCAACCACCCTGCACAGGCAGTGCTACGCAAAACGTCTTGAGTCCGCCTCAAACCACAGCCCTGCGCTCGGAGAACCGCAGCAACCCTTTGGCAAACCGGTACACCAGCCAAATGCACAGCACCCAGTACAACAGGAAGCCAACACCCACGACAAACAACAACAAGGCGGCAGCAAACCACACCATGCCGATCCAGAAGGTTGAAATCAGCCAGCGGTAGTGGCTTTCGTAAATCGTGCCCACAGCTTCTGGGCGCTTGATGTAACAAATCACCAACGCGATCAGGATGGGAACAAAGGCCGTGAAAATGCCGAGGGCGCCCAACAAATAGGCCACCAGCACAATCGTGCGGTTGCTGTCTTCACGGGGATCCGGGAGGTCATTCGATGTGTTCATGCCAAGGCGTCGGTGTTGTACAAACCTGATGGTAAATCAAGCGGGGACCAGTGATGAAACCCGAACACGACTCCAGTGGTTTTGTGGCTTGACGCCCGTGCAAATTGGAGTAAACACTCCAATCGAAACGACTGTTAACATGCTGATTTACAAGTGTTTTATTGACATCGAACGCTGTCAGCATTCGAAATTTCCGTTACTCATCAGTAACATTAAGCAGATGATTTGATTGTTGAATTCCCCGCTTTGAAAATATCGCTTGCCAGTTTAACAACAGGCGTATCTGCGTCTAACCCCTGTCAACGACACGCCAAAAACAAGGGTTTTAGGTTTTTTACCACGCTTGTCAGGGCTAACCCTCTCCCCTACACTGCACTGAGCAGTCCGTCGATTTACACCACATACAACAACATTTACCCCTTTCGGGAGACAGTTGACATGCGTCTCGTTTCATCCGGCTTCATCCCCGGCTTCACTGCTGCGACCCTGCTTGCAGCCCTGACTTGGGCACCTGTGGCCCAAGCACAAACAGCAACATCCAATTCAGCCACCAAAATTGAGAAAAAAACCGGCTTGGTGGATGTGAGCAAGGAGTACTGGCCCGAAGCCGGCAAATACCCGGTGCCCAACACCCCTTACCAACACACCCTGCGCTCGGTGTCGCTGGAGGACCTGGCCAAGCGCAATGTGCTGCCCTTGGGCATTTACCAGGGCACCCCACAACTGAATGCCAACAAGGACTGGTACGAGAAAAACTTCTACGCCACCCTGGCCGCAAAAAAAGTGTGGAACCCAGGCACCAGCCCCAAAACGCACCAGTTCCAGGGCCCCATTACCTGGAAATACGAACCCATTCCCCAACTGCCTCCCCCACCGTGTGACCAGCCCCAACCCACTGGCTACGACGCCGAGGGTTGCCGCTATGTGAACACCCTGTTCAAAGACGTGGAAGCCAAAGACCCTGCCAAGGCCAAACAACTGCGCGAGCAGGTGCGTCGTGGTCGAGACGTTTGGTTCAAAGGCACCTTTGGAAACCAGGACGAGCCTTACCTGCACTTCGCCCGCGCTGCGGGTGGACAGGACAAAATCTGGTACCCCTGGCTGGACACCCGTGAGCGCAAGCACCGCTTCACCAAGTACGGCCTGATCAACGACCCGGACTGCACCGAGGGCGATGCCTCCACCAACTGGTGGGACAAGTGCCCCGACCCGCACAGCAGTGGTGTGTTGGGCTACCGCCGCTACTACGCCGACCCGGTCAAGGACGAAAAAACCGGCAAGGTGGTGTTTGACCCGCAAACCTCCCCCTACCGCAAAGACGAATTGCAGAAAAACATGCGTTATGTGGTGGGTCACCCCTGCGTGCAGTGCCACGTGGGCATCGACCCCACCAACCCACCGAAAGACCCCAACCAACCGCGCTGGGAAAACCTGTCGGCCACGATTGGTAACCAACACATTGTTCAGCCCTTGATGTTCTTCCAGGGCACCGACCATGATGCCGTGGTTCGCCAAGTGCTGAAGGCCGGGCGCCCTGGCACCATTGACACCTCGCTGGTGGCCAATGACTTCCAGAACAACCCGGGCACCCAGAACAACATCATGGACTTCCAGAACCGCCGGGTTTTTGAACATGTCATGAAGGACCCCGTCACCGGAGAAATCAAGAAAGGCCTGACACAGCACGTGCTCAAAGGCGGCGAAGACTCGGTGGGTGATCGCTTGGCGCTAATCCGCGTGTACGTCAACATCGGCATGTGCACCGAAGAATGCTGGGCCCCCAACTTCCCAACACCGGGCAAGTTGTTTGGTAAAAAAGCCAGCCAAAGCCCGTTCTCCATCAAACAGTGCGCCGCCGAATGCGAGCCCTGGAACTACGCGGACGCGAAAATGGAAGACTTGGCTGCATTCCTCATCACCGGTGGCCCCACTTACCTGGGCAATGCAAAGGATGTGGATGGCTCAGCCGGCTTGAAGTATGTGGACTTCAGCAAAGTGCCCCAAGGCCGCAAAGTGTTTGCCCGTGAATGCGCCAGCTGCCACTCCTCCAAAGTGGCCCCGGAAAACATTCGCCGTGACAAAGTCGCACTGGAACGTTTCTATGACGGCCATGTGTTTGGTTCAGAGCAATTCTGGAAATACGAATTCACCGACGAGGAGCGCAACTCGGCCAAGTTTGTGGCGCAGTACATGGCCAAGGACGACAAAGGCAACTTGCGTCCCAAACAGTTCGCCAAAGATGGCGTGTTTGGTCAGGACTGGCTGGGCAATGATGAGCTGACGCCCTTCCACGAAATTGGTACCAACATGTGCCGTGCCCTGCACGACAACCACAACAAGGGCCACATCTGGGAAGAGTTTTCATCGGAAACCTACAAGCAACGCAAAAGCCCAGGCAAGGTGGATGTGACGATCAACCGCATGGTGCCCGGCTTGGGCGGCACCAAAGTGGGCGAACGTGAAATCACGGGTGGCCCTGGCTACCTGCGCAACATCAGCCTGCTGTCCGTGTGGGCCACCGCACCCTTCCTGCACAACAATGCGATTGGTGAAATGCCCGTGCAAAAAGACGGCACGCCCGACTCGACCGTGGCAGGCCGCATCAAGGCCTTCGAGCAAGCCTTTGATGAATTGATGATGAGCGACGACCCCAAGGTCAAGCCATCGCGTCCGGTGAAAATTTCCACCACCGACACCGACATCAAACTGGCCCTGCAAGAAGACCAGGGTGGCCTGGTCAAACTGCCAGTGAAGAAGGGCACGGAAATTGGCAAGTTCACCAGCAGCGACCCGCACCACCCACTCACGCAAAAGTGCGATGATTTGGTGGAGAACAAGGGCCATCAGTTTGGCGTATCACTCTCAAAGGACGAAAAGCGCGCCCTGCGTGAATTCTTGAAGTTGATGTAAACATGGCAAAACGAACACGGGTTTGGATGGCCTTGGCCACTGTGGTGGCAGTGGCTGCCGGGTGGAACTGGATGCGGGATGACCAGGCCCGCAGCCAGGCCAGTGTGACTGCGCTGGCCAAGGTGGCGGACAAAACTGATCCACACCTCGCGCTCAGCGCCACGGTGCTGGCCGACGGCGACCTCCCGCCGGAAGGCACCCGCTCCCTGTTCGACCATGTGGCCGCCCAAAACGGTGGCGTGCCTTACCCGTTCCCCAAACTGATTGAAGCCCTTCAAAAAATGAACCCGGAGGGTGCTCCCCCTGTGGCGGTGATGCTGCCCCATGGGCGGTCCTTGTTGAAAGGCCAGGCCGATGATGCACACCCCCGGGTACTGCTGGCTGCCGACTTCCAGGCGCCCAACACACCGGCTGCATTGGGGGTGAACGCGCGGGGCCAGTTGTTTTTGGGCTTTGTTGAAAACGCCAATGAAATTGAAGTGCTCAGCTACAACGAAGCGGCAGGCCGTTACGAATTTCAATTGGTGCAAGACTATTCGGCAACGGGTGCGCGCAAGCTGGTATACGCCCGTCGGCAAATTTGCCTGACCTGCCACCAAGGCGGTGCGCCCATTTTTCCGCAACGCCCCTGGAACGAGACCAACGCAGCCCCCGACACAGTAGAAGCCATGCTGCGCGCCCGCACCAAAGCCGGGCTGGACACTCAAACTTACCTTGGCTTACCCTTGCAGAACACACTCAGTTCGCCCGAGCGGTTTGATGAACTGACCGATGTGGGCAATTTCTTCGCGGCCACCCAAAAGCTGTGGCTGGATGGCTGTGGCGACCAAGGCAATACATCGGTCGATTGTCGAAAAACCATGCTCAAATTGGCGCTGCAATACAAGGTGCGTCCGGGCGAGTTCAAAGAAGAGGGGGCGCTGGTTGCACGTTTAAAAACCCTTCAAGCCAAAGCCTTGGGCGACCGCACCATCGCGGTGGCCGAGTCTGACCTCACCAACCGCGACCCGGTGGCAGAGCAACAAGGCATCAAGGGCTGGTGGCGCAACCTCACCACTGCACGCATTCAACTGGGCGATGGCGCCAAAAACAACGAAGACCTGGAAGCCTTTGACAAGCTGCCCAAGCTGCCTTTGGCGCTGGACCCGCTCACCAAACGCGCCCCCAAACGAATCCTGACCGCTGCCAATATTGATGGTGCCTACGGCTTGGCCAGCCTGCTGACCGAAAGCGATGTCAACACCCTGATGGAAGCAGCCAACTGGCAATTCGACAACCTGGCCAATGCAGTGGACAAGCTGCCCGACGCCCTGTTTCAGGCCAAGCCCTTTGAACGGGCCAAAACGGTTCAGGCCTTGATGAAAAGTCCGGAATTGCCCAAGGTACGCAGCAATGGCCCGGTTCAACTGGCGTATGTGTTCACGGATGTCAGCGACATGTCGCCACCCATTGCCACTGGCGTTCCCCCGCTGCAATTGAAAGCAGGCTCATCGCTTGAGCCTTTTGAAACCTATTGTTTCTCGTGCCATCGCGGTAACCCAGCCAAGCGCCTCAACTTCATGGGCGCGGACAGTGAAGACAAAGTACTGGCCCAAATGCGCGACAAAACCGAAATTCGGGACGCGCTGGACTGGGAACGCTATGAGGGCACCGAGAAGGCGTCGATGCTGATGCCACCCCGAGATTCAAAACAATATGCCCTGCTGGTTGAAGACCAGAAGAAAAACCCCAAGCTGCGAGAACAGATGCGGGCTGTCGTGCCCAGCCTGTTCGGCTTCTAAGCCAGAAGGAGTCCCCATGTTTCAAAGTACCCTGCAGCCCGCTTTGCGCAAGCTTGGCCTGTCTGCTGCACTGCTGGCCCTGTCCATGACTGCGGCACAAGCCCAGCCACTGTTTGCCAATTTGTACAAACAACAATATGGCTACGCCCCCGCCTGCACCGCCTGTCATCGGGACGGTGGCGGCTCCCCATTGAACAACTTTGGCAAGCAGTTCAAGGACGCAGGCGAAAGCCTGGCCGCCTTCACCAAAATTGCCGACCTGGATGCCGACGGCGATGGCTTTAAAAACGCTGTAGAAGCCATGGCCAAAGCCAACCCCGGCGTGAAAGAATCCACACCCAACAACAAAGGGGCATGGTTGGACATTTCCAGCCTGATTCCCAAAGAGGTGCAGGACCAGTTTCCGGATGTGAAGGAATACTTGCCACGCGATGCCTTCCTGACCCCACAAGACATTGAGCGGGCCAAGGGCATGGGTGCAGTGCTCAGCCAGAAGGACGACAACACCATTTACATACCGCTGAAGGACAAGCGCCCCGCTGGGGCGGCCTTGATTTTTCCGGCGGAGTACCAAGGCAAAGCCTTTTTCCTGATGCTGGTCACCGATCGGCAATTGACCATCACCAGCGTGCAGCCCATCAACACCCGCCAGGTGAAAGAGGCCGCCAACCCAGCGTTGTATGGCGGCTTCAAAGGCCTGGCGCTGGACAAGCTGACTGGGGGTGATGGCAAAGACCTGAAGGCTGCCGTGGCCAATGCGGTGAAGAAAGCAGGTACTCTGGTGTTTGTCCGATTGAAAACCGCCTGATAACACGGCAGGGAGTTGCAACGTGCTGAAGTGGATTCGACAAGCCGGGTTGATGTTGATGCTGTCCCTGGGCCTTGGGTTTGGCGCCAACCTGTGGGCAGCAGGCTCAACAGCTGAGCCTGCAACCCCGACCAACGCCGACGCATCCTTCGATTTCTTCAGCGACAAGCCTGTTGAAAGTCAGGATGTGGTGGTGATTCCGCCCGAGCAGTCCCATTGGATTACGGTGGGTGGCCCCATCGCCCTGCTGCTGTTCGGCGGTTTGATATTGTGGATCACGAAACTGCTCATCCCGTTTGACAAGCACTCGGTGGACATCAACCTGCGTAACTTTCCACCTGCTGCAAAGCGGGGCATGGCCATTGCTGTGGTGCTGTTTGGCATTGCATTTGCATTTGGCGCCAGCGAAATTTGGTATCAGATGCAATTTTTTGGCAGCTCGGCAGAATTCATCAAGGCCATGTCACTGGGCAAACTGATCGTGATGACCCACGCCCACCTGTTCGGCTTCACCACCGCCTTTTTCATCGTGGGCATTCCGTTCTCGATGCAGTTCAACCACATCCGCCTGTATCAGTGGATTTTCCCCATTGGCCTCACAGCATCCCTGATTGATGTGATGAGTTGGTGGGGCATCAAGTACATCGCCAACTCGTTCGAGATGGTGTCGATGGTGTGCGCGCTGCTCTTCTCGGGTAGCTACCTGTGGATGCTCATCGGCTTGCTGCGCACGCTGGCATTCCCGGAAGTGATTTGGGCATCCGACAAAGACCGTGCCTTGCGTGCTGAAGAGCTGAAACGCAAGAAAGCCGCCAAGCGGGAATTTCGGAAGTTTTTTAATTGATCGTGTCTGGGTGATGACTCCAAAGCCGAGTTTCTCACCCAGGCTGCTGCGCTGGTAACCTCTCAACCTTCATCGGGTTGAATGAGGCTACCCATGCCCCCCGCATTCCAATATTCAAAGTCCCGTTTTTCATGGCTGTTTGCGCCAGCCGTCTTGGTGTTGTGCGCACTCCCATTTCGTTCCGCGGAGGCGTTTTTGTTCAAAAAATATGTGTATTGCTCTCCCATGGTTGGAGAAGTCCATTGGGCTGGAAAACCCCTCCCGGGCCTCATCATCAAGCGCACTTTGAAAAGTGGTGGCTTTAAAGGTGGGCGCTACGACGATGAAACGGTGACAGATTCATCGGGGCACTTCGAATTGCCTGTTGTTGAAAATCGCCGCTTTGTCACACCCGATTTTTTTTCAGCAAATCCGCAAGTCTCACAAAGCGTAAAAACCTCGCTGGATGGTGTGGATTATTACCTTTGGTCTTGGTCCATCAACCAATTTGAATTGGGTGCCGAAGGATTTGGAAAACGGATGTTTTTTGATTGCGACCTATCCATCCATGAACTGATTGGCGGGACCCCATTGGTGAAATGCACAGTATCCGGAAGAAAGACCTATGAATGAACTTAACCCAGCCTCGGTTTATGAATTCGCGCGTCTGGGCTACGAGGCAAAGACATGTGATCAAGCTGAGCTAACGCGGCAGCTTCGTACATTCCCCCATTTGAAACTGGAGGCCAACTCGACAACCATCCTCACCGGCGCTGCTGGCTTTAAATCATCCACCCTCAGTGGGTTCGGCTTCTGGGTTGAGCTGGGTGGCGCTCGTCAGGGGGAAGTGGTTCTGGCCACACGGGGCACCATGGACAGCTGGGCAGACATCGAAACGGACATGGATTTTCCGTGTGTCTTGGGCCCAACCGGTCATCCAGTCCACCAAGGGTTTCAAAACACCTTTCAAAGCTACGTGCAGCAAATTGAGCACCTCATTCACCAACGGGGTCCCAACCGCAGACCCAAAGCCATTCACTGCATCGGTCACAGCCTGGGAGGGGCATTGGCAAACCTGAACGCCGCGGCATTCAATGAACTGGGGCTAACCACCTACCTTTACTCATTGGCGGCACCGCGCGTGGGGCGCTGGACCTATGCAGAGCATTTGAGCGGTTCGCTACCGGCAGCTCGGATCAGACGGATTGCAAACCAATCCGACGTTGTCACCATGGTCCCCTGTTTTCCCTACATGCACGCGCCCTATCAACATGGCCATGTTCTGCTGGACGGCAGTATGTTTAAAATCAGTGCCAACCAACACCGCCTGGGTGTTGGTTACACCAGCATGAAAAACCGAAGCTGGGACCAACTTCTGCGTGACACGCAAGGCAAACAGGAATTGTTGAAACAGCGATTGACCGGCGCATTGAGTGCAGGTGACGGCTTTATAGAGGGCCTAAGCCGTTTCACTGGTGCTATGTTTTCAGGTGAGTTGTTGAATGTACTAAGCAATGCCCTCCACCTGCTCATGAAGAGGGCTGGCGTGGGTGGATTGACATCTGTGCAGTTTTTCGGCACAGGCGCATTTACCACGCTGGATCAAATTGCTGAAATCCTTTGCAGCTATGCCCGGGGGGCAGCCAAAGCCACTCAACAAGTGAAGCTTTGGCTGAATGGCGTGATGGCTTTCTTGGGAAGAACCGGACAAGCGGTGGCCGATGCCTCCATCGGCACCATCCGCTATGTATTCAACCTATTGCGCAACGCCTTGGAACAATTGGCGAAACAGGCCCTTCAAAAAGCCCAATCACTTTAATAACCGCCGAGCTTGGCGAACTGAACCACCCAGTACGCCGCAATGCCCCACTGAACCACAAAGAATGCAAAACGTGCCTGCACAGCGATGTTGCTGGTTGAAATGAGGTGCACGGTGGACTGCAACACGCGGGCCCCCAACAGGATGCACGCCAAGCCGTCGGTCACGCTGGTGTTGCCGGTGGCCAAGGCCAACAGCAGCGGGCCTGCCAGGTATGGAAAGCCTTCGTACATGTTGGCGTGTGCGCGGCACAAACGCTGGGAAAACGGGCTGACGTCAGCGCCATCTGGGCTATAACTGTTGGCAGGGCGTTTGGTGAAGGTGGTCAGCCCAGCGCGGATCAACCAAATCATGCCGAGTAAAACCAAATACCAGGCAATCAAACCATTCAATGCCAAGGCTGTGTTGCTCATGCTGTCTCCTTGTTGTGTGTATTGAGCAAAATTAACAGCCTGTAGCATAGCGGTTTTCAGGGGTTGCAGGTCAAATCACTGCCTCCGCCATCGCACGATACAGGCCGCATCAATTCTCCGGTGCCTTCTGTGGCCGGTCGCCCAGGCCCCACTTCCATCACCACCCCGTTGATCACCCGGTTGGTCACGTTCTCGGTGCGCACCACAGACAAGGTTTGTTCTTGCCGTGCCAGCACCAAGGCACCCTGTGCAGAAATCAGTGCCGCCGATTCCTGCGGGGACAGCAGCAAGGACCCGTTGTAACTGACCGGAATTCGAGTCAAGTCACGGGCACCATCGTAAAAGAATGCATACACGCCCGGGTTGTCCGGACCGGACAAAAACACCACCTGCCCGGGCAACTGGGATGCGCCGTTGTGTGGCAGCACCGTGACGTAGCCCCCAAGGCCCTTCCGGCTGGTTTCCCCCACCGACACGGCGATGGCTGTTCCCGCCGCATTGGCGTTGCCACCACCTGCGCCAAAAGGGTAAACCTGGCTGGCGCCCAGGCGGCCACCTTGAACGCTTGGAATGGACAAGGTCAACCCGGGGAAGGATGCCTGCACCCCCGCGGCGGTGTCGTTGTAGGGCAAGCGCGCACGGATTTGACTACCAGCCGCCGTGCTCAAGCCGGCAGAGGCAATGGCCACCATGTCGGCCTCAACACCAGCCCCATCTACGGACAGGGGTGCTGCGTTTTGCACACTCGCAAGGCTCAAGCCTTGATCGGGCCGGTAAGAATACGCTTCACCAGGAGATGAACCCGCCAACACCGTCAAACTGCCCGCGATGTCATTCATTTGATTCAAAAACACCGACCCATTGCCAGGTGTCCTGAAGCCGAGTCGGCTACCGGCCTGTGTTCGAATGGTTCCACCAGTTTGCTCAATCACCGGTGCTGCAACGTCGATACGGCCCAGGCCCGTGGTGGGCTCTACAGCGTCCTTTCCGGAATACACGTCCAGCGTTGCTGGCAGCTTGAGCGCAACATTCGCCGACGACAAGGGTTGTGGAATGCCACGCGCCACAAAATTCAGTTGACCGGCACCCAAGGCCACGTTGCCATTCAAGCGGAGATTGCGCTCCACCTCCACAGTGCCACCAGCATCCAGCGCAAGCTGCCCCAGCGTCAAATCGCCCTGCGCCTTCAAGTCCAGCCGGTTGGCGGTCACATGCACATCGGACCCAAATTGATTGTTGTCACCGGTCAAGTCCACAACTCCGCCGACCGCATGGATGGTGGTTTGCCCGTCCACATGAACCTGTCCACCCTGGCTCACCGATTGAGCCTGAATCGTCAGTGCACCTCGGACCGTACTGTCACCCAATTGAAGCGCAGTGGCTTGCACCTGTGCATCGCCCTGCGTGTTCACCGCCAAAGGTCCATTCCACTGTGTGGCGTTCACTGTCAGCGAGGGTTGGTTGGATACAGAGGCTTCACCCTGGCCCACCAAAGTCAAGGTGCCATAAATGGCATTTTGTGGGTGATCCAAGTGAATGGCCGATGCCTGAATGGTGGCATCCCCCCAGTGCACACCATTGTTTGGACCGGTGTTCTGTTGAACCTGGCTGGCCATCACGTTCACAGCGCCTTGAACTTTGCTGTTGGCCAAACTGAGTTGATCCGCTTGCACGGTCAGCGATCCACCCACCTGCCCACCCAACGTCAGGTTTTCGCCCTGCACGTGCAAGTCATTTTGATCACTGAGCGTCGCCACCGCTTGAACGCCTCGGGTATTGCTCACCAACACCGTCTGTTTGAAATCGTTCTGGGCATTGTTCAGATTCACCTGGTTCGCGTCCAGCGCGGCAATGTCAACGGTCAGTGCACTTTTTTGCGAAATGGACTCGGCCTTTGCAGTCAACTGACCAATCCCGCCAGTGCTGTCAAACACCACGGCCCGTGCATCCAGCACCGCCTGTTGCAGGCCGTCCGAATGCAATGTCAACACACCGTCTGCCTTGGCGTCCAGGTGACTCACCTGTGTGCTGATCAACGCCACATCGCCACGGGCATTGAGTGTCAAGTCGTGCGCACTGGCCTCCACGGTTCTGGCTTGCGTTTGCAACGCCAGCATATTTTGGTCTGTGATTTGCACACGGTCTGCCGTCACACTGACCACACCGCCAAAATCATTCCGTGCATTGGTCAGTGCCACCGTGTTGGCCACCAGGGTGGTGCCGCCTGCCACCACCAAGGGTGCTGTTTGCACAATGCTGCCTGCTGTGACGTCCAGTGTTTTAAGGGGCCCAGTGGCCAAGGTGGCCTCGCCTGCAGTGCGCAGTTTGAGCGAATCGGCTTGACCACGCACGGTCAGGCTGCGCTGCGAATTCAACGCGACATCGGCGCCCTGCACGGTAACCTCACTGCCCAACCGGTTTGCAGCGTGCTGCAAGTCGATGCGCTGCGCATCAAACTGACTGGAGCCACCCACAACCAATGGGCCCACTTGCCCGATCGATTGGGGGGCGCTGACCCGCAGTGTGGACCCGACCTGGCTTTGGCCCAGCGTGATTTGATCGTCACCAACCAACTGCGCACTTTCTGCAGTCAGGGTCACGGTGCCCCCCCAATGGTTGTCCGCTCGTGTCAGTTCAACGGACTGACCCTTGAAATCGGCAGAACCCCGCGACTGTACAACACCAGCCTGTGAAATGTTTCCCGGTGTTTGCACAGACCATGCATCGGCCTGCCCTCGCAACAACAGGTCGGACTGGGCAGCCAGTGCAACAGTGCCGGCATCCACCACAACGGGTCCGGTCAACTGGTTTTGCGTGTTCGACAAAGCCACCTGCGCCGCTTGCAAGGTCAAGGGCCCAGCCACTGTGAATGCGCCGTTTTGCGCCAGCCGTTGCGCACCCAGGGTTGTGTCGCCCAGGGTGTTTAAACCGCCGGTACCCACGGTCAGGGTGTTGCCGGAATGGGCGTCCAAGGTGTTGGTTGTGCCGCTGACAGAATAGGACGATGTGCTGTCCAGCTTCGCCTGTTGGGTGTTCAACTGGACATTGCCCAGCCACTGGTTGCCCAAGTGTTGCAGAGTGACCGAGTGGGCCTGCAGATTGCTGTTTCCGCTGACCCGCAATGCACCCTGTTGGTCGATGGCTTGGTTGGTCTTCACCGTCAAACTGCCCACCGTGGTGGCATTGAAGTGAACCGAATCGGTGGATTGCACCGTGAGTGAATCCGCCTGAACCCCCAGCTGCAACGCTTGATTGGCCACCACATCCACCTGGCCAGCATTCACGGTCAAACCACCGCTCACCACCGGGTTGGCCAACTGAACACGCCCCGTGGCCGCCAGGTTCGCATCGTTGGCGGTCAGGTTAACCTTGCCAGACCATGTGTTGTTGGCATTGGCCAATGCGACTTGGTCGGCCGACACCGTGAGATCGCCGCCAATCGACAAGGCAGCATTGTTGGACATCGATTGCGAGACGGCCGACTGTGAGACTGTGTTTGCTGCAAACACCACATCGCCATCCACTGTCAAGCCGGTTGAGGCGATGGTGAGGTGTTGAGCACGGACCTGCACATGATCTGCCGTTCCGCCCAGTTGCACATCGCCTTGGGCTGTTAGTTGCGCACCACCGCCTGCAAGATTGACCCCCCCCTGAAACTGGTTTTGTGCATGGTCCAAGGTGAGGGCATTGGCTGTAAACGTTGCAGGGCCAGCCACATGGACCGCTTGGGTCTGACCGACCAAGTCGGCCTGAACAGACAAGGCCCCATCGACCGTACCGGCCAGCATGATCTGGTCGCCCTGCGCAACCAGCGCTTGCGCTTGCGTCACGCCGGCCGTGTTGATCACACTGGGATTGCCATGGGCATTGCTGCGGGCCACCAGCATCACGGTGCCATCGGGCGCATTGATTTGCCCCAACTGCTGAATAAAGGCCTGCTCATGTCCTGCGTCCACCTGAAAGGCGATGAAGTCCCCCTGCAGGTTGGCAGTGACCGCACTGGCTGCCAACAGGCTGACTTGCCCACCGGGGCTGGTGCGCAAGGTACCCGTGTTCGACACGCTGGGGGCAACAAAGACCAGTTGTTGCCCCTCAATCACACCATCCACTTGAATGCTGCCCGCGTTTTTATCGGCAGTCAGCGTTAGATTGCCCTGTTTAACAGGCCCCTGCGTGTCCAGCGTAGAGGCCACCAAAGCCCCCACACTGACTTGGGCATTGGGCCCAAACACAATGCCGTTTGGATTGATCAAAAAAACGCGACCATTGGATTTCAATTGGCCAAAAATGTTGGACGCTGTGCTGCCTGTGACCCGATTGAGCATCACCGCCTGACCATCCGGCTGAACAAACTGAACTGTTTCGCCTTCGGGCACCGAAAAGTTTTTCCACAACACCGTCGCCACTGGCGTGTCGGCTTTCTGATTCACCAGCAGGGTGTTTTTGACCGAGGTGTCCAGCGTGACGCCACCCCCAGGGTTGGCCTGATATTCGGGCAAGGCCAGCGCGGCACCGGAACAGGTCCACAACAGGGCAGCGGCCAGGGGCTTTCGCTTGAATGCGCGCACGATGAAAATCTCCAATCAGAAGTTGTAGGTGACGGTGGCAAACAGGCGAGGGGTTTGCACCTTTGGGTCGGACTTGGGCTGCCCCTGAAGTGGCCAAGCCACACTCACATTGAGTGCAAACTGTCGGGTCATGTCCCACGACCAGGAAAAGCCATACCCGGCCAGTTCATCCAGATTGTTGAAGCCCGATGGGCGTCCCGATGCATCGTTGCGATGGTGTACACGCCCCTGGTCGTAGAAGGCGTTCAATGACATGTTCCGACCAGCCTCGCCCAACCAGGCATGATTCAAAATGTGCCGAAGCTCCAGCGTGGCCAACGTACAGGTGTCACCCGCCGCCTCGCCTTGTGCAAAAGCGCGCACAGCGGTCGATCCACCCAAGGCACATTGGTCGCTGCTGTCCAGGTTGTCGTAGGCGTCCTGGCCGCGAACATGCGCCCACAGCATCCACTGACCGGCAATCAGGGTCTGCAAACGGGACAGGCTGTATTGACTGCGCAGTGACCGGGGTTCATCGTCCAGACCAAAGGGGCGGCCTGCCGGATAAAAAGTTTTGCTTTGCTCAAGCGTCCAGTTGAAAAAACTCAAGCCGCCACCGAAGGCGGCATCCCGTGCATCGCCGGAGAGGGCCAACCGAAGACTGTCAATGGTTTTTCGGGTCTCCAAACCTGCCAGCGATTGTCGATCGGTCAGGGTGCGATGGTCCTGTCCAGCCAGTGCAAACAGGTTCAGGTTTCGGGATCGAATGAGCGGATACAAACCAAACACACCCACGGTGCTGGCATCCCCATTCAGGCCCAACGGAAAATCATTGTTGTTCAGTTGATAATGAACGGTGGATGCATTGAGCCCCAATTTAAAGCCATCGGCACCCACCGGCACGGTGTAACCCAACAGTGAAAACTCCAGACCACCGGTGTCCGATTGCAGGTGGCTGAACGACAATGAATCGCCCAACCCCAGAGGGCTTTCCCAATATCCGGAGAGCGTGGCGCGATTGCTGCCCGCGTAGCGCGAGCCATTGGCATCCAGCGCCAAGCTGCCTGACAACACTTCACCTTGGGAAGGCATGGCCACCAACACGGCAGTGCCGGGTTGATCGCCTGGTTTCACCGCAAAGCGGACATGGACTCCACGCAGGTCATTGAGCAAGAACACTACGCGCTCTACCTCAGACACGCGAATGATTTGACCGGGTTTCAAGGCATTGAGGTGTGCTTCAATCACACTGCGTTTTACACGGAGCTCCTCCGCAGGCCACTGCACTTCCACCTTTTCCAACACGCCGGGCAGTACCTGTATGCGGACCACGCCATTGCTGACGTTTTGCGCAGGCAGATAGGCATAGGCCAAATACAGTCCAAGGTCGCGTTGCAAATAGGCAGTGACCACCTGAACCGCATTGGACAAGTCCTCGAAATGACGCCCCTTCCCCGTGTACGCTTGAAGTTGTTGGTGCAGGGCTTCACTGTCCGCTGGTGCGTAGCCCACAATCTCAAAACGCTCAACGTCCACCGACACGTCGCTCAATGGTTTGGCCAGCTCCGGCGACACACTGGCCGGCAAAGCGGCTGAATGGTCAGACTCCGCAGGGCGCCCACGCTGTTCCTGCATGGGCATGGACTCGTTGAGCAGCGACGCTGGCGTGCTGACCTGTGCACCGGCCAAGGACTGCCATCCAATGCCTGCACACCCCAATAACACCGTCAGTAAACGCATTGCTCAATTCCCGAAAAACGCAAAAGTTGCATTCAACAACAAGGGTGCCGAAACAACGAATGGCATCGTTGGATCAGCATCAACCTGCTGAACTAACCCATACCCGCCTATGCGGATAGCCGAACCAACAAGGTGGTGAGGTTGTCTGCACGCCCGGCTGCGCGCCTGCGCACCACGTCGTGCAAGTGCTTCACGGCGCTTTCAGCGCTGGGGGTGCATGCAACGATGGCAGCCAGTTCCCCGTCGGTCACCTGTTCCCATACACCATCCGAGCACAGCGCAAACCAGTCGCCAGGCTGCAAGGGGGCGTTGCACTCATCCACTTGAATCGCCAAGTCGGCGGTGGGTTGACCCAATGCGCTGTAGAGGGTGTTTCGGCTCACGGTCGACCAGTCACCTGGATGATCTTGTTGCCACTGCAACACACTGTGGTCGCGTGTTTTGAAAACCACGCGCCCAGCCTGCCCCCAATACAAGCGCGTGTCGCCCACATGCACCCACGAAGCCATTGGGGCCTGCAGGTCGATCATCAACATACACACGGTGGAATGCATGTCCGACAAGGCGGGATTGAGAATCTGCTGGGTCAACACTTGCTGATTGCAATCCCGTACCCAAGCCGTCAAAGCGGTCCGCGCAGGCACCTTGTGCACATCGGGGCAGTGCGTCAGTGCCATGTCGACCACCAGTCGAGCAGCAGCCTCGCCACCGCGATGTCCGCCTGCACCATCGGCCACCACCCCCACAAATTGCCCAGACTGAACATGCCAAACCACGGCATCCTGATTGCTGGGCCGATCGCCTTGCTCACTGAGGGCATAGACATCAAGCTCAAGCTGTGCGCCTTTGCTCCACTGCACAGTGTGTTCCACCGGTTATCCGTCCTGCTGTGGCTGGGGTGGATCGCGCAACGCGTCCTCCAGCAGGGTTGCAAAAGGCAAAGAGCGCTCACCCCGCAAATGTTGAAACTGCTGGCAGTACAGGTCCCACATGCGGGCCTTGCGGTGAACGCCGATTGGCAGTGTGATGCCGCTCATTCGCTCCAGCTGCCGCTCAATGTGACGGGGTGCCAAATGCTGGTCGAGTTTTCCCATCAACTGGCGAATGGCGTTGAGCAGGTGACCAGACTCACTCAGCAGGTCGCTCGACAATTCCTCAAAGGCCTGGTCGGCTGGCAGGTGGGCCGCTGGATCCGGCTCAAGCAGGTTGCTCAGCGCCTGCGGTACACTCACCGCCACCTTGAGTGGGTTGTTTGATCGCGCGCGGATGGTGGTTTGATGTCCACCCAATTCCTGACGCATCAATCGCCGCGCCTCCAGCAACGACAGCAGCAACGCCAGGCTTTGGTGAATCACCACTTTCAGCCGTTCAGTGTGGGTCTCGTTCCAGGGTTCAACAAACCCCAGCCCCAAGGCTTCCACCCAGTCAACCGTGGACATCGGTGCCGGTGCGGGCATGGGTTCACGCGTAACACGCTGCTGTACGGGCGGCTGTGCAGGCGGCTGTACAGACTTTGGCAACTCCAGATCGTCCAGCCACAGGTGATGAGACTGCACCGGGGTACGCAACGGCAAAGATAGCGATGCATCCGCGGGGGGAGCCGACATGGACACATCACCTGCACCCAACACGGCATCAATCGACCAGGTGCCTTTTTCCAACGGGTCGTGTAGCCAGGCCGATTCGTCTGGCGCGGAAGGCTGAAGACTCCAGACCACCGCCGGCATTGCTTCACGCTGAATAAAATGCACCTGATAAGGCCCCAGTTCCAACACATCCCCTGGTTCCAGCAGATGGCGTTTGCCCACTTGCAACACCTCACCGTGGCGCTGTGTGGGGTTGGAACCGCGTGGAGTCCAATACACCCGGTCTTGGTGCCGTTCAATCAGGGCATGTTCCCGGGAAATGACACGACTGGGGTCGGGTATTGAATAACGGCAGTTGGGTGCACGGCCCAACACGCCACTGCCGGGCCCGACTGGCAACACCAGTGGAGTAGCCAGTGGGGAATCCACGCCCATCGACGGTGCGTCTGTCACAACCCGGAATTCATATTCAAGCGGCATGGCCATCACCTCAGGATATAAATGTTGTCGGGCAACACAGCCAGGTGATGCGGCCAAACCCACACCCCTTCGCCGTTTGCCGATTGAAAACGCAGCAGATCATCTCCGGCCGCATTGCAAAGCCGGTGAAGGGCTGACCTGCGCTGAGGTTGAAACACCCACTGCGCCGGATTTCGGATGGTCTCATCCAGGACATGGCCTTCCATCAAAACCTGAAGGTGATGGCCGAAGGCGTGTTGGTGCGTTGAATGGTCCTGCCCATAGGCCAGCGACAATTCACGGTTTCGTCGGGTGTACAGCGGAAACAGTGCGTTCAGATCACGGGCATCCCAGGCGGCAATCCACCGAAGAAGAAAATCCTCCAGCCGGACTTGCAGATGCTCGGTTGTCAGCGGCGGCGGTACATTCAGGAAATCCCACACCGGGAAACGCACAGGCAGATCGAACGCAGCATCCAGCACACGCTGTCGCTCCAGACGCTCACCGCAGGCCAAGCTCACTGCGAATTCATGCAAGGCCTCGGGCTCAACCCATGTTTGGTCGCCCCGGTGTTTGTGCAACACCAAACGGCAGCGCAACTGCAGCGCCTTATTGAGCCGCTGGGTGGGGTTGTTGGGCACGGTGATGCGCAAACGATTTTCACCGGCGCACACAAACTCATGAATGGGTTTGGCAAATGGCTGCCCAGCGGGAACAGCACCCACCGTCAAGCCATTGAGTCGAATCTCCACCCGTTGGTCCACAGGCTCGAGGACCAGGCACAGCAACTTATCCATGCACAGTCTCCCAATGCTGCAGGGTTTGCTCGCTGCCCAGCTGAAGTCGGCGAGACGACACACCGGTCCAGGGGCACCATCCCATCACCTCCGCAGTCGGCGGTTGATAATGGAGGCTCGCACTGGCCTGCACCTGCCCCATGACATGTCGCCAAAGCTGCAAGCACAATCTCAATGCACCCGCTTGGCGTTCAAACAACTGCCATTCAGGCCAGCCCGGTTTTCGCACCGACTCCAACGTCACGTTCAAAGGCCATGTGCATGCATATGACCAAAATGGCTGACCTGGCAGCAATTGCTGGGTGGCGCAAGAGGTTGAACCCGATTCCTGTTGTGCCAGCGCCGGTTGTACTCGCAAGGACAGTTCAAGCAACTGCGAACCCACCAAACCCTGAATCGTGACCAGCGGGGGCAACTCGACAGGCTGCCCGGGGCCTGCATTCCATTGGCTTTCAACGAACCACTGCCAATTCATTTCCAGCGGGGCGGGTGAATGTGTCCATTGCCCTTGTATGTCGGCGTGCACTTGAAGCATCGCCCACAGCGCGTGGTTGTGCGCCTGCCCGGGCGTTTGCACCAACCATGGTCCTAACCACTCAGCCGGTTTTAGTGGCTCATCCACAGTGCATTGCATGGGGCAGCATTCCACCTGTTCCTGCGGCCCACTCCGCAAAACAGGTGCCCCCCTTGCCCAGTCCACCTGAAAATACAGGGCTCGGTCATCGATGACCTGCAGGGTTTGCAAGGGGTATTGGGCTGATGCATCGCTGGCTGTGCATACGGGCCATTCACCCAGTAGCGGATGGTGAGGTAGGTAACGGGTCGACGCTGCTTGGCGAAGCACTGCCGCACAATCGGCGGGCATTTTCGGCAGCGGGTGAGCGTCTACCGAGGGAACAGCACCGCTGCCCATTAAACTGCGAACAACGGGATGCCCGGGCTTGCTACCCAATGCTGAGGCGCTGAGCAACCACTCAGCCCAGTTGACGGCACCGCCACCGGTACCCAATGCATTCCGTGCAAAACCCATGTCGGCAAATTGCAAATGCACAGTCATCAGCCCCTCCAGCAAACCCCGTGCTTGGTCGGGCGGGCCAAGCTGCCCTGGCGACTCTGTCAGCGCTTGGTACAGCTCGCCGGGGCTCCACAGGCCCAAGGGTCTGGCGCTTCCAGACAAGGTTTGGAGGTATGCATGGCTGAGCAAACTGGCAGCAATATCATGCGCACTGGCCATTGGGTGGGCTTTCGCAAGGCAGAGCCACTGCACATGCAAGGGATCGGTTCCCGAGGGTGTTTGGACGCCGGCAGCAGCCATGGCTGTACACAAGGCTTGTGCATGCAAACGGGCCGATAGTGCATGCAATGAATCTCCACCAGCTTCTGTATGGGAAGGATCAGAACAACCAGGCACGATGGGATGAAGATTGTTCATTGCTGGTTGCGAATTTACGGGGCATCGCAGTGTCTCCCAAACCTGTTGGCGGCGCATGCTGATGGCCTGCAAACCGACCCACCAACCCGCAGCATCGCCAGTCTGCAGGCACAAGGCCAGATAATCGGGCACATACCACGGTGCCCACACCGCATCCCCTTGAATGGTTCTACAGCGATTCAGGCGGCGCAGCGTGGCTTTGGGTGAGACCGAATCGTCGGCCAACCAAAACACCACGCCATCCTGTGAAGCACTCCACGGAAGGGGCAACGTCTGCGGGTCGGCATGGCTTGCAGACAGACACCACACCTGCAGACAGTCGGCCAACCAAACACGCTCCCCCGGTGAACGAAGATTCAACATCCAATCTGCCTGGGGTTGACTGGTTACGTTCAAAGGGGCCACTGCCCAGGCCTGGATCATGCCCCAGCGCCCGCCAATGGATCAACAGGAGACATGACCGGTTTTGGACTTTCAGGCTCAGCAGGTGAGCCTGGCTTGGCAGTGCTGGCTGGTGATGCCTTGCCCCCGCTGTTGACCAGCACTGCCGTGCCATTGAGAAAAACACCCGCTGGCGACAGCAGCAACGATGAGCCTCCACAGCTCAAATGGAGCCCGGCGCCTGCTGCGATGTGTAGCGCTGCGCCCGCATTCAAATGCATGTTGGCGGGGCTGCTGGCATTCAATCCCTGGGCTGCCCGTATCTCCAGCCCGCCGCTGGTTTCCAAAGAGCCCGTGCCGCCTGCGTGAACAGTGACATCGCTGTTCACTTTCAGGTCCAGCGCACCAGCCAATTGAGCCAACACGTCATCATTGACTCGCACATTCAGGGCACCTTCAATCTGTGCCATCACCTTGCCCAGCACAAGCCTGGACACATCCTGTTTGATCTGCTCAATCAGGTGGCCGTGAATCAGCACGTGTGAATCGGCACCAATTTCAAGCTGGCTTTGATGCTTGACCAGGGCTCGATAATCCCTCTCGGCCTGGAACCACACATACTCTTCACCCAACTTGTCATCGAATCGCAATTCATTGAAATTGGTACTGGTCCCATGCTCACTGGACTGGGTTCGCCAACCCGACACTGTTTTTTGATCGGGCAAAGGATAGGGCACAGGTTGCTCGGCGTTGTACACCACACCGGTGACCAGCGGACGGTCTGGGTCACCATCCTCAAACGACACCCACACTTCCTGACCGATACGCGGCACAGCCACAAACCCCCACCCCTTGCCAGCGGCTGGAAACGCCACGCGCACCCAACATGAACTGTGTTCGTCCTGTTGACCGTAGCGATCCCAATGAAACTGAACCTTCACCCGTCCAAATTCATCGGTGTAAATTTCTTGGCCTGCCGGCCCAACCACACGTGCCGGTAGAGGCCCTTTGGCCAGGGGCTTTCGGGTTTTCCGTACAGCGCGAAATGGTGTGGCATGCGGAATGGCCTCAAAGTCACACTGGAATGTGGAGGCTCCGCCGCCTTGCGCCTCTGCTGGCGCTTCCTGAAGCCCGATTTGGATGCGGGTTACCAGCACGGTCTCGGTCAACAAGGGGTTGTCCGGACAATCAATGGCACACACACGGCCCACCCTTAGGCCCCGTGCGTTGCTGTGCCCGGAGAACACCCAAGCTTGAACAACCGACTCCTCTTGACGCAGTTGGCTATACGCGGCGCCCTCGGATACTGTTGCATATTCACCCGGGTACTCGAACAGCTCGAAAGGCTGGTTGTAAGGCAAACTCTGACCATCTTGGTGGGTGAACAGCGACGTGGATGGCGTGGTGAAGTTGTAGTCACTGTGGGCATGCCGATGTGCCTGTATCTGCTTCCTCGCTGTCCAGTGTTGAATACATTCCCGATCGGTCAGCCGCCCGCCCTGTGCAACCGAATTGACTTGCAGGCTTGGGCAATCATCACTGGGAGCGTGTGCGGCGGCATCGTCCACCAGCACCAGCGTATGGGATTGCGCTGTGTGCTCGAAATAGAAGTACAGCCCCTCCTGTTCAAACAGGCGTGAGAGAAAGTTGTAATCGCTCTCGCCGTATTGAACACAATAATCCCAAACCCGATGGCTCTGCCGTGTTTCGTCTCGCCACTGCACGGCCGGGTGTTTGTGCCGACCCAACACGGATTTGACAATATCAACCACCGATTGTTGCTGATACACCCGGAAGTCCTGATTTCGGGTCAGCAACCACGTCCAGGACCGAAGTTCAAACTGATACAGGCAACGTCCTTCTGCCGCCATTTGGCCCAGTTGCATTTGAACCACCACACCCTGAAAGTGCCGGCGCTGCAGATCCCGGGTTTCAAAGCTGAACGACAGTGTTTTGCCCAGATAGAGGTCAGGATCAAGGCGGGCATCATCCGCATGGCACATCAATGTTGCACACGCATGCTCAGAGAAACCCTCCAGCACGGTGGCCGAGTGGAAGACCAGCGGATCATGCGGTGCAGAGCCGCTGAACTGGATCAGTCGATTCATGGCGTGGCCGGTGTCCGACCAATTTCAACACGGCGATTGGCCGATGAAAATGGATTGTCTACATCAGCCAACTGCTGCGCGCCTTTGCCTTCGATGCTGAGCAGGCCCGGCGATACACCCTTGGCGACCAGGTAATTTTTAACAGCTTTGGCACGTTCTTCAGACAAAGCCAGATTGAATGCTGCTTCGCCACTGGCATCGGCATGTCCGGTCACCACAATCGTGGGTGAGCCAGCAGGCCGATTCGTCAACACCTCGGCAAACACATCCAATTGCTTGCGCAGGGCGTCGGGCAGTTCGGCAGAGCCCAGGCGGAAATGCGCATTCGGAATCGAGAAACGCACGGCGGGCTTGAAGCCCATGCACTTGAAGCCATGACTTTTCAACTCTTCACAGGCTTCTTCTGGAAAAAGCCCCTCCCGAACGTCCTGGGCATTGGGAACCCGACCACCCAAATCCACAACCGGCGATTCGGCCAGTGCATCCACCACACAGACCATACCGAACAGGACAAAACCCCACCTGATTGCTTTGATGCGTGTCATAGCTACTCCTTTGTGAGTACGTAAAAGCAGAAACAATCACCCCGAAACGCTTTCTGCTACGCTTTTTCGCGACGAGCAGCGGAGTCTAGTCGTTCTGATTTTTTTCCGTGTGCGAGTGATACTCGCCACCCACCGAATCGCACAAAGCATCCCCCGACATGACTAAAAACAATCCAGTGCTGTGGACCGAAGGTCTGTTCCTACTGCCTCAACATTTCCAGCAACAGGAACGCCACCTGCTGACTGAAATGCACAGCAGGGTGCACGACTTTCAGGCCTACACCCATGGCTTCGCAGACCTGGAATTGGACACGGGTGCGCTGCAAGCGGGTCAAATCCGAATTCTTCGGGCCAGTGGTTATTTTCCCGATGGAACGCGGTTTGATATTCCGACCGAGGCAGCGTCACCCCCCTGCCTGGAACTTCCCGACCACCTGCCCAGCCAGACCATTTGGCTGTGCTTGCCAGCGCCCCACCCTCAAGAAAGCCATCTGGCCCTTGAGCAACAAACCGGTCGGTACAACATGGTTCAAGCAGAGGTTCGAAATGTGAGCGCCCCTGATGGTCTTGTGGACACCCTGGAACTCGGTCAACTGTGCATGCACTTGATGCGCGACGATGAACCTCGAAAGGGATACACCTGCCTGCCTTTGGCTGTGGTTAAATCGGTTGAAGATCGGCAGGTCCACTTGGATTCCACCTACATTGCGCCACATCTGAATTGCCGCACGCAGCCCACGATTCAGCGGCATTGCACAGGCCTGCTGGGTTTGCTTGGCAATCGGATCGAGCACCTGAAAAACCGGCGTTTTCGAAAAAACAGTCACAGCAGCAGTGAACTGGGCGATTTCCTGCTTTTGCAAGCCTGTCTGGCGCATCACTTGAGCCTGTCGCACCTGCTTCAAAGGCCAACCCTGCATCCGGAAATGTTGTACCTGCACTTGCTTCAATGCCTGGGTAGTCTATCGGTGCACAGCGATGTTCAACTCAGCCTGGACTTCCATCCGAACTACCTTCACGATGACCTGGCCTTGACATTCGGGCAACTGGTACAGGCCATTTCAAAAGCGTTGTCAGTGACCCATGACCAACGCATCCATGCCATTCCATTGCAGGCCAAGGGCAATGGGGTTTACCTGGCCCACATCGCCGACCAAGGGCTCATGTCAACCGCCCATTTTGTGCTCACCATCCGGGCCGATGCACCCGACTCTGTCGTTCGGGAGCGCTTTCCGAGCACCGTCAAAATTGGTCCGGCAGACCGTCTCCGTGACCTGGTTAACCTCAACTTGCCCGGTGTTCGGCTGAAAAGTTTGAGCAGCGCACCGCCTGCCTTGCCTTACTACGCAGACCATCTGTACTACCAGCTCGAGACGCGAAACGATGTGCTGTGGAAACAATTGCAGGAAACCGGCCACTTGGCCCTGCATTGTGCCAATGAGTTTCCGGGGCTTCGATTGGAGTTGTGGGCCATGCAGTTGCCCGGGGAGACCTCGGCATGAATGAGGATCCATTGTTTGGACTGGGCGGTGAACGGACTGTCATCAAGCCCCGTGTGGCGCGAACGGACGGCACACCCAAACCATTCTCACCAGACCTGCCAGCACTGGATGATTTGCTGGGATTGTCCAGCAGCCCGCAGTCTGCGGGCCCTCAGTCTGGTCTAGGCACCGCTGGTGCCGATCCGGATTGGGGCCAGTTGATGCACCGGTTTACGGCCTCATCCACCAGCTTCACCCACAACGTTCTGCTTCAGCACAGCCTTGGGCTGCTTCGCTTGGGCCATCGCATACAAACCCAAGCCACCTTGGCCCATCCCGAGACACTGGCAGCCACCTGCATGGCAGGCCTTCAAGAATTGGACACCCAACTTCAACGATTGAATCGTCCACAGGCTGAGCGGATTTCTGTTCGCTACCTGTTGTGCAGCATGCTGGACGAATTTGCTGCAAACACGCCCTGGGGAGGCTCTGGACGATGGGCCAAGCAGAGCCTGTTGCTGCATTTCTTTCAAGAAACCTGGGGGGGCGAGAAGTGCTTTTCGCTGTTGCAACGTTTCATGCAGACCCCCGCTGAACACCGCGACGTACTGGAATTGTCACTGTGGATTCTGGCCAGCGGGTTCAAAGGAAAATACCATGTCGAGGCGCAAGGCGACTGGGCCGTTCAACAACTGTTTGGGCAGGTTCACCGGCTGCTGGGACAAACCCGTAGCCCAGGTCAGGTACTGACCAATACCGAGTGGACCAGCAAGGCACCTTTACTCAGGCAGGGTCTGAAAAACCTGCCGCTGTGGTTACCCGTCAGTGTCGCGCTGCTGTGCATCGCGATGTTGTTTGCCGTGTTGCGTAGCCTGCTGAACATTCAATCCGATATAACCATGCTGGCCTATGATCAATTGACATGGCCAACCCCCACAGCAGCAGTCTCTTCAACCCCTGCGCCAGTGGAAACAGCGTTTCCCGACCAATTGACGCTGGTCCGTCAATTGCAGTCCGACATTGTGAGCGGGCAATTGAGCATCCGGGAGAAAGGGTCTCGGTCCACAGTCATTCTGACCAGCGATCATCTGTTCGACTCCGGTCGTGCAGACATCAATCCCGCTGCACAACCGTTGCTGGTTCGAGTGGCCCAGGCAATGGCCGCCCACCCTGGTCAAATCACCATCACCGGGTACACCGATGACCAACCCATTCGCTCGCTGCGCTATCCATCGAATTGGCAACTGTCGGAAGACCGTGCACGCCACGTCAGTGAATTGCTGGCCCCCCATCTACCCAATGTGTTGATGGCCAGCGAGGGGGCTGGCTCTGCAAACCCAGTGGCCAGCAATGCCACGCCGGAAGGGCGCGCCAAAAACCGCCGTGTGGAAATCACACTGGATCACAAACCCTGACTCGACCATGACGCTTCGAATTGTTTTGTCCGGCCTGGCTTTGGCCCTTCTGCTGTCGCTGATCTGGTGGTTTGCGCCCCTCATTTCAGTGGGCAGCCACACCCCCTTGGAGTCCGTATGGTCACGCGTGGTGGTGATGAGTGTTGTCAGTTTGCTGGTGCTGGCTCCGCTGGCCTGGCGACTCATGCGCCGTTGGCGCTCCGAATCTGGATTGAAGCGGGGATTGACTCGACAGCAGGAGGAGATTCGTGACGAAGAACGTGCAGTCGCTGAGCGTTTTTCAGTGGCCATTCAAACCCTTCGACATCACCAAAAGCCTCGTAAATGGACCTTCACACGCCCAGGTTTGTATGGCCTGCCGTGGTATGTGTTTATTGGCCCCCCCGGCAGCGGCAAAACCACGGCCCTGATGCATTCTGGTTTGCGGTTCCCGCTGCAAGACAGCCTGGGGGCCGGCTCCATTCAAGGCGTGGGTGGCACGCGACATTGCGACTGGTGGTTTACAGACGACGCCGTGCTGATCGACACCGCAGGACGTTTCACCACGCAGGACTCCAGCCAGCAGGCCGATTCCGCAGCCTGGTCCCAATTTCTGAGCTTGTTGAAGCGGCACAGGCCACGCCAAGCACTCAATGGCGTTTTGTTGGTGGTCAGTACCGCCGATCTGGCCGCACCGCAAAGCCACCGGGAATTTCTGGGCGCCACCATCGCACGGCGGCTTCAAGAACTCACCGGGCAGCTGGGGGCCTGTCCACCCGTGTATGTGCTGGTCACCAAACTCGACTTGCTTCCGGGCTTTGTGGACACTTTTGCAGCGCTGTCAGAATCAGACAGGAAGCAGGGTTTGGGCGTCAATTTGCCACACCCTCTGCCAGCGGATTGGGAAGCCCAACTAAAGGCGGGGTTTTCACGCATCCAACTGGATTTACAAGAAGGGCTTCATGCACGGCTGGATGCAGCAGGCGCAGCGATTCGAAAAATTCGGCTCATGGAATTTTTGCCTGAATTCGCACAACTTCAAGCACCGCTGACCGCGCTGCTCGGCAGTTGGGTACGCAATGACAGCACCTTCGAGAAAAGCATTGACTTGCGCGGAATTTATTTCACCAGCGGCACCCAAGACGGTGGTTTACTTGACCGCATTCTGAGTGGCTTGAACCAACTTTCAGGTCAGGCTGCCAGACCTGCTGGTCCACGCGAAGCCCGCAGCTATTTCATTCATCGATTGCTCACTGATGTGGTGTTTGCCGAAAAACACTTGGCGGGAGTCAACTGGAAGCAAGTTCGCAGGGAAAAGGCACTTCGTTTGCTGACCCTGTTGGGGATTGTGGTTGGCACAGTGGTTTACGGTCTTTCAAGCTGGGTCAGCTACACCAACAACCACCATTGGGTGGGCGTCCAGTCGGCCACTGCCACTGCTCTTCAGGGCGAATTGGACAAGGCTCGCATTCAGAATCTCCGCGACCTGCCCGCTGTGGTGCATGCCTTGAATGTATTCACCGAACCCGCTGATGCAGACAACCCATTCCAAGGCTTGGGGTTGGACCAAACCGAGAAGGTGAACAGTGCACGAGAAAGGGCTTATCAACAGGGTTTGCGAAACACATTGGGGCCCTTGGTTGAACAGGGTCTGGTTCAGGCCCTGCAGAGCAGCGTTGAACGTGGCCAGCCAGACGCAGCCACCTACCAACAACTGAAGGCCCTGTTGATGTGGTACGACCCGAGGCACCGGGACAACACGGCGCTGATGAACCAAATCTGGACGGATTGGTCACAACGGGTATTGCCCACGTTTCCACAAATAAATCCAGAGGATGTCAAGGTTCACCTCAGCGCATTGGTGACACACGGTCTGGATGCAAACCCGGGCGGCCCGGATGCAAAACTGATTGAATCGGCCAGACAGCTTTTGCAAACCCAATCCACCGCACAGCGCATTTATCAAGCACTGAGAGATGCCCACGAAGCCCCAGCGGGCACAGCGCCATCCATCACGCAGGTGGTGGGTCCATCGGCTGCACATTTGTTTAAACGACTTGATGGAGGCTCATTGAGTGAGCCTCTTTCTGCGCTGTTCAACAAATCTGCGTCAGCCAGCTATGTCATCCCGGAATCGCTGAAACAGGCACGGCAATTTGCCAAAGAGGCACCCTGGGTATTGGGGCTGGATCCTGCAACAATCCAGGACAGTCCGGGCGAAATTCAGCGCCAAAGTCGTCAAGTGCGTGAGTTGTATGTGGCCGATTACATTCGGTATTGGGATTCCATACTTGCGCAGGTTCAACTGGAAAAACCGGCCAATTTCGATGAGGCCGTCAACAACGCCAGAATATTGGCGCAAACACAATCACCGCTCAGGGCATTTCTGACCCATGTTTGGGAACAAACACGTTTGGGCGGTGACGCTGCAAAGGTGCTTCAGGCAAGTCAACAATGGCTGACCCAAAAGGCACAACAGGTCTCGAACAGCCAAGCGTTGGGCAACAGCGCCAGCGCAGTGACTGCGGGGGACCCAACACCCGTGGTTGAGCAACAAGTCGATGAGCACTTCCGCGTCCTCAATGATTTGTTTGCCGCGCAAGGCGCCGGCTATGCACAGGTCAACACCTTGCTAAGTGATGTGTATGCCCAACTGGCTGCCATCTCGGCTGCCCAACGGGGTAAAACTGCACCACCCGCATCAGCAAACCTCGACGCATTGAAAGTGAATGCCGGCCTTTTGCCAGACGCCGTACGCCTGGCGGTGCTGCCATTGATTAGCGTCGCCAGCCAACAAGGCCAAACCGCCGAGCGTGCCAACCTGGCCGATGCACTGAAACCACTGCGGGAGCTCTGTCTTCGGACAGTGGCCAGGCGCTATCCCTTCGATGGGACATCCGGATTGGATGTATTGAGCGACGACTTCGTACGGCTGTTTGCACCAGGTGGGCAAATGGATCAGTTCTTTCAATCGCATCTGCAAGGCGTGGTTGACATGAGTACCAACCCCTGGCGTTTTAAACCAGCCACGGACGGCACAGGCCATGCAGGGGGGGCCTATCTGGCCGAATTCCAGCGGGCTGCACGCATTCGCGATGTGCTGTTTGCAGCAAATGGACTTAAGCCAGGCTTTGAAGTCGACCTGAAATTGGTGTCTGCCTCATCGCCCAACGACGTGTTTTACCTCGACAACAACGGAAAGTTGCTGATGTTTTCGCTGCAATTTGACCCCAGGCACACGGTGCAGTGGTCCGCAGGTGGACCAACCAGTTTCATCAAATACCGGGGCAGTGGCTCAAACGATCGAACCATCCAAGGGCCGTGGGCGCTGTTCCGTTGGATGGACCAGGCAACCATCCAACCCACCGATCGACCCGAAATGTTCAAAGCGGCCTTTGTGGTGGACGGCAAACGTTTTGAATTTGAAGTGTTGGCACACTCGGCCATTCACCCGCTGCGCCTGGCTGAGCTTCGAAAGTTCTCTTGCCCTGGGGCTCGCTGATGATTCGCCGCATGTGTCTCGGGAAAATTCCCGGGCTGGGTGACTTTGTGTCTCGCGGGGTTCCGTCCGCCATGGCGACCGACTGGTACGATCGCCTGTCCCTCTGGATGCATCAAGGTGAGGCGCAACACGGTGCTGACTGGCCCTCGGTTTTCATGAGCGCCTGTGCCTTGGGTTTTAACACCATCGACTCAGCGGCACCGGGTGGCCGTGGGTTTGGACTTTGGCTAGGTGTTGTGTTGCCGTCTGTAGACAAAGTTGGCCGATTGTTTCCCTGGCTGGTGCTGGAACACCATGCCGCGCCGCTGGTGGCCTGTCATTTGCCGCTTCACCTTCAACAGTGCTTTGACACGGGGGTTGCAGCCATTCGAGATGACTGGAGCGCCCAACAACTGGACGCACTATTTTCAAGGTCCACGCAGGGTGACGGCGATCAGGATTGGGCATGCAGACCAATGACTCTGTGGACACTGGACCAAGGTCAACAACCCCGGGTACTCAGGATGGTCGACAGCTTTGGGGATGTTGCATGGCCGTGAGCGCAACGAGCAGTGCCCTGCCCAACGGCTGTGAGCTGAATGACTTCATCCTTCGGGGCGTAGTGGGCATGGGGGGCTTTGGTATTGTGTACCGGGCTTGGGACCCCCAACTTGAACGCGAAGTGGCCATCAAGGAATACCTGCCTTCTGCATTGGCGCAACGGGGCCCCCACGGCCACGTGGAAGTGCTGGCCCCCAAGCACCAAGAGCTGTTTGATGCAGGCATGCGCAGCTTCATCAACGAAGCCCGACTGCTGGCGCAATTTGATCACCCCGCCTTGGTGAAGGTGTACCGGTTTTGGGAGGCCAATGGCACTGCCTACATGGTGATGCCCTTGTACAAAGGTGTCCCCCTCAAATCCTGGTGGTCCCATGTTGCGCATTCCGAGCGCGAGGCTGAACTAAGGCGGGTGGTTACGGTGCTGTGCAACGCGTTGGACACACTGCACCAGCAACAGTGCTTTCACAGGGACATTGCACCAGACAATGTCTTGATGTTGCAGGACACCGGGCAACCGGTGTTGCTGGATTTTGGTGCGGCCCGCCGTTTGATTGGTTCAAGCACACAAGCGTTCACTGTGGTGCTCAAGGCAAGCTATGCACCGATTGAGCAATACGCTGAAGACCCGCAACTGCAACAAGGCCCGTGGACCGATGTGTATGCATTGGGTGCAGTCATGCACGACCTTATGACGGGCAAGCCACCACCGTCCTCGGTCGCGCGGATGATTCAGGATTGCTATCAACCACTGACTGAACGAATGAGCCACTACAGCCATCCATTGTGCGGCTGTGTTGACGACTGCTTGCAAGTGCTGCCGGTGGACCGGCTTCAGAATGTGCAACAACTTCTTCTGCGGCTTCATGCTGAGGATGTGTTGCCGGGCGCACCGAGTGAGCCCACACAAATTTTACCGAGGCCCATCAACCCGGGGCCCGAGGCAACACCACCACCGCGGCGATTTTGGGCACAGGGCAAAGTCATCGCAGGTGTGGCACTGCTGTCAGCCGTGGCTGTATTGTTGACCATCGGTGTTGCCATGCATGGGAACACTCCCGATGCACCACACCCAAAACAACCAGACTCTGCTGCCGCCCCAGCGCCAGCGCCCACGGCAGACAGCCTGATTGAATCCGCGTGGCGCACGGTTGAACAACATGGTGTGTTCCAGCCATTGCTGGTCGACACGACAAAGCCGGTCCTGACCATCGGCAAAGACTTGCTGACCGCACGCATCACGTCGCCGCTGTCTGGCTGGCTGAGTGTTTACACATTCACCACCGAGGGGCAGTTCATTCGCCTGTTTCCAAATGACCGGGTTCCTGAATTGCGTGCGACGGCGGGTCAACCCCTGCCATTTCCACCGGCATCCGAGCCGATACAGTCCGCTGGCCCAGCCGGTACGAACCGCTTGTGGTTTCTGGTCTCGCAACAACCTCCTGTAGACACCGATCTGCACTGGATAGACCACTACGGCTACGGTTTGCTGGCCCTGGACACCTTGCAAAGCACGGCAGACGGTGGACAGGTGTTGGGGCAGGCCTTGCTTCGAAGTGTGGGCTGTATGGAAAGCCCCTGTCGTCAGCCAGCGGCACTGGCAACGCTGCAAATTGATGAGGTGCCATAAACAGGTTCAGTGACTCCAAAAGTGCTGTGGCTGCAAGGTATGATCAAGCGGCCTACGTTGGAGACAAACCATGACCTTTCGGATTCACCACATGAATTGCGGCACCATGTGCCCCCTGTGTGCACGCCTCATCAATGGCAGTGGTGGCTGGACCGCCCGTGCGAAGCTGGTGTGCCATTGCCTGCTGCTTGAAAGCCCGCAAGGCTTGATCCTGGTGGACACTGGCTTGGGTACAGGTGACGTGAAAGAGCCGAATCGCCGTTTGGGTGCTGGCTTTGTGGCCATGACCAGCCCAAAACTGGACCTCTCCGAAACAGCTTACGTACAAATCAAAGCCAAGGGACTCAACCCGGCCGACGTGACCCACATTGTGCCCACCCACCTGGACCTAGACCACGCCGGTGGCTTGAGCGACTTTCCGGATGCGCAGGTGCATGCACTGGGCGTTGAGCTGAAACATGCCATTCAACCCAGCAAGAAGGATAGCCTGCGCTTTCGGAAAGCGCAGTTTGAGCACGGCCCCCGCTGGGTGGAGCACAACCACACACCCGTGGACTGGTTTGGATTTGAAGCGCTTGCACCCATTCCAGAACTGGCCGACCAATTGCTGATGGTGCCGCTGATTGGACACACCCGTGGCCATGTGGGCGTGGCAGTGCGCAACGGACAGACGTGGCTGTTGCATGCGGGCGATGCGTATTTTCACCGATCGCAGGTAACGGCCACACCGGCCATGCCAGCGGGTTTAAAGCTGTTTGAGCAGCTGGTGCAAACCTTGCCCGAACCCCGCAAACAGACCACAGCCCGCTTGCGTGAACTAGCCTTGAAACACCCCAATGAGATTGAGCTGTTTTGCGCCCACGACCCTGTGGAGTTTGAGCGCTATCAGTAAAGCTGCCCGGCTGGCTTACACCAGCCCGTGCGCTTGCTGGTCTGCGTGGTAGCTCGACCGCACCATGGCACCCACGGCCGCGTGGGTGAACCCCATCTCGTAAGCCTTTTGTTCAAACACCTTGAATTGGTCTGGGTGCACGTAGCGGCGCACCGGCAGGTGGTGCCCACTGGGCGCCAGGTACTGGCCGATGGTGAGCATGTCGACGTTGTGGTCGCGCAGGTCTTGCATCACCGCCAAAATTTCTTCGTCGGTTTCACCCAGACCCAGCATCAAACCGCTTTTGGTCGGGGTGTTGGGGTGCAAGGCCTTGAAGTCTTTGAGCAACTTCAAACTGTGATGGTAGTCAGAACCTGGGCGAGCTTCTTTGTACAGGCGTGGCACAGTTTCCAGATTGTGGTTCATCACATCGGGCGGCGCTGCATTCAAAATGCCCAGGGCGCGGTCCAGCCGCCCGCGGAAATCGGGCACCAGAATTTCAATCTTGGTGTTGGGTGACAGCTCGCGGGTTTTCTCGATGCACGACACAAAGTGGGCAGCGCCCCCGTCACGAAGGTCATCCCTGTCCACACTGGTGATGACCACGTAATTCAATCGAAGGGCTGCAATGGTTTTGGCCAGGTTCAGGGGTTCGTCCACATCCAGAGGGTCGGGTCGACCATGCCCCACGTCGCAAAACGGGCAGCGGCGGGTGCATTTATCGCCCATGATCATGAACGTTGCAGTGCCCTTGCCAAAGCATTCACCAATGTTGGGGCAGGATGCCTCTTCGCACACGGTGTGCAGCTTGTGCTCACGCAAAATCTCTTTGATTTCATAAAAACGGCTGGAGGGTGATGCGGCCTTGACGCGAATCCACTCCGGTTTTTTGAGCTGCTCCACCGGCACGATCTTGATGGGTATGCGCGCGGTTTTCGCAGCCGCTTTTTGCTTGATGGTGGGGTCTGCTGAGTGTTCAGCAGTGCGAACCACGTCGTTTTTTTCGCTCACATCATTCTCCAGCAGCCCAGGGTGCGGGCTTTGGTTCAGTAAGCCGGTGGGTCCACCGGCGAGGACCCGGCGGATCGCGCTTGGTCCAATGCCCTCTGGAGATTTTTCACCAGAAGGAGTTGCATTTCACTGAGTGAAATTTTAACACCAATTGTTCGCAAATCCACGGTTTCCAGTCCGGCATAGCCGCAGGGGTTGATGTGCGTAAACGGGGTCAGGTCCATATCCACATTCAAAGACAGCCCATGGTAGGTACACCCTTTGCGAATTTTAATGCCCAAGGCAGCCACTTTGGCCAGTTGGCCGTGGCGCCAGGTGTACACCCCGGGGGCACCGGGTTTGCGCTGCGCATCGGCCACGCCCACGGCCACCAACGAGTCGATGATGGCTTGCTCCAGCAGGTTGACGTATTCCCGAACCTTCAAACCATAGTGATGCAGGTTCAATAAGGGATAAACCACCACCTGCCCCGGACCGTGGTAAGTGATTTGCCCACCCCGATCGGTTTGAACCAAGGGAATGTTGCTGCGCTGCAACAAATGCCCGGGGTCGCCAGCCAATCCAAGGGTAAACACCGATGTATGCTCACACACCCATATTTCATCCGGGTCTTCGGGCGTCCGCGCTTCAGTGAATTGCTTCATGGCTTCAAATACGGGCGGATATGGCACCAAACCCCATGATTTAACTGGAATAAACCCTCCACTTTCAATGGGGGTGTATTGCGGTGCTGATGGGTCTTGATGGATCATGGGCTTGTTAAACACACGCCACTTGGGTGGCCTTGGTTGGTGCAATGTCTTCTGAAGCAATTGAATGGTTTGATGTCCCCAGTGTGCTGGGCCGGCGCGCAGCAGCACTGTTGGGCCTGTCCAAAGTACCGATTGTGGAGTTGGACGCCAGTCATCGCCCCCTGATTTTGGCACACTTGCTGGCCCTGAGTGCACACGACCGTCGCATGCGTTTCAGTTATGCGCTGGGCGACGGCGCCATCGCCAAGTATGTGGCCAACATGGATTTCGAATCCGATTCCGTGTTTGGCATTTTTGGCAAAGACGACCACCTGCTGGGCATGGTCCACTTGGGTGTTTTAACCCCACCACCAGAGTCCAAAGCCCCCAAGGGTGCAGAACTGGGCTTGTCTTTGAATGCCGACATGCGCGGCCACGGGCTGGGCACATTGCTGTTCAAGCGGGCGCTGCAACGGGCCCGAAATGAAGGTGTGGAGCGACTGTTTATTTTTACACTGATGGACAACGATGCCATGCTGGCCATTGCCCACAAACTGGAC
Organism: Limnobacter sp.; assembly: GCF_036405155.1. Lineage (GTDB taxonomy): Bacteria > Pseudomonadota > Gammaproteobacteria > Burkholderiales > Burkholderiaceae_B > Limnobacter. The sequence continues at coordinate 119,194 of NZ_DASWYD010000010.1, forward strand.
ATGCGAATCAGCACGGCCGACGGTCAGTGCGAGGCTCACCTGGACATTCGGCCCAGCAGCACCACCTCGGTGATTCGTGAATTTGTGGACGAGCATTTGGCCGATCTGGACCATCTGTTCAAGGCCAGCCTCAACCAGTTCAAACGATGGACTGAGGAGTTGACGCCGTAACAGATCACCTACGGGAATTTACGGGTTGGCATTCGACGTGAAGTTTCGCATTGTTGCCCTTGGTCACATTCTTTGATTGGTTTTGTTGGACTATGTTGTTGCACGCTGATCTATCCCTTCGGGCTGTGGTGAACTCTGCAGACCTTGAATGGGTCGACTCCCCCACACCCGGCATTCGCCGGAAAATGATTGAACGCGATGGTGATGAAGTGGCCCGGTGCACATCCATCGTCAGCTATGCACCCAACTCCAAATTTCCCACACACATGCATGGTGGCGGCGAGGAAATTTTTGTGCTGAACGGGGTGTTTGAGGATGAATACGGCAGCTACCCTGCAGGCACCTACATCAAAAATCCACCGGGCTCATCCCATGCGCCTGGCAGCACCACAGGCTGCACGTTGCTGGTGAAGTTGCGTCACATGCGCCCCAGTGACACGGAGCGGGTGGTGAAATTCACCTCCGAAGGGGTGTGGCACCCAGGATTGGTACCCGGCTTGAGCGTGATGCAACTGGACAGCGTGGAAACGCGCCACACTGCACTGGTGCGCTGGGCACCAGGTACTCAATTTCAGGCCCACCGCCACTGGGGCGGTGAGGAAATTTTTGTGCTGGAAGGTGTGTTTGAAGACGAACTGGGCAGCTACCCGGCTGGCACGTGGATTCGCAGTCCGCACCTCAGCCAACACAACCCGCGGAGTACCACAGGCTGCCTGATCTTTGTGAAAACAGGCCACCTGAGTTTTCCGCTTACTGCTACATAGAGCGGCGGTACTGCCCACCCACCTCAAACAGCGCACGGGTGATTTGCCCCAGCGAGCACACCCGCACGGCATCAACCAGCACCTCAAACACATTGCCGCCTTCCATGGCGGTTTGCTGAAGGCGCTGCAGCATGGGCCCGGCCTCATTGGCATGTCGTTGCTGGAACTCCGCCAAACGTTTCAGCTGGCTCTGCTTCTCGGCTTCCGTGGCGCGAGCCAGCTCCAGGGAGTTGAGCGCCTCTGCATCTTCATGCGGGTTCAGGAAGGTGTTCACACCGATGATGGGCAGGGTGCCGTCGTGCTTCTGGATTTCATAGTGCATGGACTCTTCCTGGATTTTGCTCCGCTGGTAACCAGTTTCCATGGCACCTAGCACACCGCCCCGTTCGCTGATGCGCTCCAGTTCGGACAGCACGGCTTCTTCCACCAAGTCGGTTAGTTCTTCAATCACGAATGAACCCTGGTTGGGGTTTTCATTTTTGGCCAAGCCCCATTCCTTGTTGATGATGAGCTGAATGGCCATGGCCCGGCGCACACTTTCCTCAGTCGGTGTGGTCACCGCCTCGTCATACGCATTGGTGTGCAGGCTGTTGCAGTTGTCGTACACGGCAATCAAGGCCTGCAAGGTGGTGCGAATGTCGTTGAAAGAAATTTCCTGCGCATGCAGGCTGCGCCCACTGGTTTGAATGTGGTATTTCAATTTCTGGCTGCGTTCGCTCGCACCATAACGCTCGCGCATCGCCACAGCCCAAATGCGGCGGGCCACACGACCCAGCACGGTGTACTCCGGGTCCATGCCGTTGGAAAAGAAGAAGCTCAGGTTGGGCGCAAACTCATCGATTTGCATGCCCCGTGCCAAGTAGGCTTCAACGAAGGTAAACCCGTTGCTCAGCGTAAACGCCAGTTGTGAAATGGGGTTGGCCCCCGCTTCAGCAATGTGATAACCCGAGATAGACACGGAGTAGAAGTTGCGGATTTGGTGATCGATAAAGTACTGCTGAATGTCGCCCATGACGCGCAGGCTGAATTCAGTCGAGAAGATGCAAGTGTTTTGGCCTTGGTCTTCTTTCAGAATGTCGGCCTGAACCGTTCCGCGCACTGCTTTCAAGGTGGCCGCCTTGATGTGGGCATATTCTTCAGCCGAGGGGGCACGCTTGTGCTCAGCGGTGAATTTGTCCACCTGCTGATCAATCGCGGTGTTCAAGAACATGGCCAGAATAGTGGGTGCGGGCCCGTTGATGGTCATGGACACACTGGTGCTGGGCGCACACAGGTCAAAACCGCTGTACAGCACCTTCATATCGTCCAGCGTGGCCACACTCACACCACTGGTGCCCACCTTGCCGTAAATGTCCGGGCGCAAGTCGGGGTCAAACCCATACAGGGTGACTGAGTCAAATGCCGTGGACAGACGCTTGGCCTCACTGGTGGCCGACAGCATTTTGAAGCGTTTGTTGGTGCGGGCAGGGTCGCCTTCACCGGCAAACATGCGGGTGGGGTCTTCACCCTCGCGCTTCACCGGAAACACACCACCGGTGTAAGGGAAGTAACCAGGCAGGTTTTCCAGCATCACAAAACGCAGCAGGTCGGCCTGGCTGGTGAAGCGGGGCAGGCTGACACGGTTCACTTTCAAACCGCACAAGGTGGTGACGGTGAGTGGGGCCTGCAACGCCTTGCCACGCACTTCATACGTGAGAACATCGCCCTGGTAACCCGCAGCGATGGTTTGATAGGCCTGCATGGCCTGCTTGGCCATCGGGCTGATCTGGTTGCTGGCCGCAGTGACCAAATCACCCAAGGCATCCACGGCTTTGTCTTTATCAGGCTTGGCGGCAATCAGCAATTGCTGGGCACGCTGCAGGCTTTCCAGGTCAAACAAGGCGGCCACATCGCGCGCCACCTGTTTTTTGTAGCCACGAATGGTCGACGCAATGTCGGACAAATACCGCACCCGGTCGGATGGCACCAAGGACTTCAGGGTGGTGGAGTGCTTGGTGTCGATGTGGTTGAACAAACCCTTGGCAGGTTTCTCGATGGGCAGTAATGCACGCAACGCTTTGTAGAGGGCACTCACCCCGTCGTCGTTAAAACGGCTCGCCAAGGTGCCATACACCGGCATGGTGTCGGGCATGCTGGTGAAGGCCATGCGGTTGCGCTGCACTTGCTTGCAAACATCGCGCAACGCATCCAGTGCACCTTTGCGGTCAAACTTGTTCACCGCCACCAGGTCGGCAAAATCCAGCATGTCGATTTTTTCCAGCTGGCTGGCTGCGCCGTATTCGGGCGTCATGACGTACAGGCTGAAATCCACATGCGGCACGATGGCGGCATCGCCTTGCCCAATGCCCGGGGTTTCCACCATGACCAGGTCAAAACCTGTGGCGCGGCACAGCGCAATGATATCGGGCAGCGTTGCGGGTACTTCCTGTGCAGAGTCGCGTGTGGCCAGCGAGCGCATGAATACGCGGGCTTGCGGTGCTTGCCCAGCAGCAGCCTGCCAAGGCCCAATGGCATTCATGCGAATGCGGTCGCCCAGCAATGCACCGCCTGTTTTTCGGCGTGAAGGATCCACGCACACCACGGCGATGTTCAATTCATCGCCATGGTCCATGCGCAAACGGCGAATCAGCTCGTCGGTGAGGCTAGACTTGCCGGCGCCACCCGTGCCGGTAATGCCCAACACCGGGGTTTTGGATTGCTTGGCCAGTTCCCGAAGCGCAAGCAGGTCAGGCTCACCGAATGAGCCCCGCTCCAGTTGTGTGATGACCTGGGTCAGCGTGGGCCAACTGCCCGCCAACTTGCACAGGCCTTCGGGCGTAAACGCCACAGCGGGCGCCGCACGTTTGGCCCGGTGCTCGGCGGCACGGGCAATCATGTCGCCGATCATGCCTTCCAGGCCCATTTTTTGGCCGTCTTGGGGGCTATAAATTCGGTTCACCCCGTAGGCCTGCAGTTCATCAATTTCAGCCGGCAGAATCACGCCACCGCCACCGCCAAACACCTGAATGTGGCCAGCGCCCCGGCGGCGCAGCTCGTCCACCATGTACTTGAAAAATTCATTGTGACCACCCTGATATGAGCTGACCGCCAAGCCGTCCGCATCTTCGTCAATGGCTGCGTCAACCAGCTCCTGCACGGAGCGGTTGTGGCCCAAGTGGACCACTTCAGCGCCCTGGCTTTGCAGCAGGCGGCGAATCATGTTGATGGCAGCGTCGTGCCCGTCGAACAGGCTGGAGCCTGTGACAAAACGCAGTGGTGTGGTGGTGTTAGTGCCGGCTTGCGTCACTTCCCCTGAGCTGATCTTCATGTGTGTCTCCTGCTTCGGCGCGATTGTTGTTCATCGCTTTCGTGGGTGTTGAATTGGGGTGCCCGTCAATGCGGTCCATGGTCCAAGCATAGCAAACCACCAGCCCCAGAAAACTGACAAGAAGGGCGCCCGAGATGATCCAATAGGACAACGGCACACCAAACAGCACGGCTTCAGACACGGGAGCAAACAGGACAGCACCCAGTATGAGCGCAATCCAGACCCCAAGAATGCGCCAGGTCAGCCGTTTGACCGCCTGCCAGTAGGCATATTGCTGCGGGCTGAGAAGGGGCTCGGGGCTGCGCATGGGCGTGACGCCTTACACAAACCGCGGCTTGAAGCGATACACGGCCAAGGTGCTGCGCAGGGCCCCCAGAAAATCAACCGCCTGCCCATCCAGAAACAGGCGCTTGCCCAACACGGTAAACCCGATTTGACTGACCAGGGCTTCGAAGTCTTTGACGGTGCACAGGTGGATGTTGGGCGTGTCGTACCACTGATAAGGCATTTGCTTGGACACCGGCATGCGGCCCAGTGCAATGGACCACACATGGAACCAGTGGCCAAAATTGGGGAAGGACACGATGCCCTCGCGGCCCACCCGACCGATTTCCTTCAGGATGATTTCGGTGTTGCGCATGGCCTGCAAGGTTTGCGAGAGGATGACCACGTCGAAGGTTTGGTCGTCAAACATGGCCAGACCCGCCTCCAGGTCCTGCTGAATCACGTTGACACCATTCTGGATGGACTGCTGCACCTTGAGGTCGTCAATTTCCACGCCATAACCGGTGACACCGCGGGTCTGTTTTAAACGGGCCAGAAAGGACCCATCGCCACAACCCAGGTCGAGCACGCGCGCGCCCTGCGGAACCCAGGATTCGATCAGGTCGAGGTCGGCCCGGGGCACCACAATCGGCAAGCTTGGTGTGCCTTTCATGACAGCTCCTTGGCAATCCGCTCAAAATACCGGCGCACCACGGTGTGATAACGCTCGTCCGTCAGCAGGAATGCGTCATGTCCATGGGGTGCATCAATTTCGGCATAACTAACATCCCGATGGTTGGCCATCAAAGCTTCCACAATTTCGCGAGTACGCTCCGGGGCAAAACGCCAGTCGGTGGTAAAGCTGACCAGCAGAAAGCGGGCTTTGGCTGCCTGCAAGGCTTTGGCCAGGTCACCACCGGTGTGGCGCGCAGGGTCAAAATAATCCAGGGCCTTGGTGATCAGCAGGTAGGTGTTGGCATCGAAGTAATCCGCAAACTTGTCGCCCTGGTAACGCAGGTAACTTTCCACCTGAAAGTCCACATCCAGGCCGTAGTTGTAGTCGCCATTTCGCAGGTTGCGGCCAAACTTCTCGGACATGTCATCGCCTGACAGGTAAGTGATGTGACCAATCATGCGGGCCAAACGCAGGCCTCGCTTGGGCACCACGCCATGCTCGTAATAATTGCCGCCGTGGAAGTCTGGGTCGGAGACGATGGCCTGGCGCGCCACCTCGTTAAAGGCGATGTTTTGCGCGCTCAGCTTGGGTGTGGACGCAATCACCATGCAATGGGCCACCCGGTCCGGGTAACTCAGGCTCCATTGCAGGGCCTGCATGCCGCCCAAGCTTCCGCCCATGACGGCCGCAAACCGCTGAATACCCATGCGATCGGCCAGGCGGGCTTGGGCATTGACCCAGTCCTGAACCGTGACAAAGGGGAAATCGGCGCCATAGGGCTTGCCAGTGGATGGATTGATGGAACTCGGGCCAGTAGAACCAAAGCAGGAACCGAGGTTGTTCACGCCAATGACAAAAAACCGGTTGGTGTCCAGCGGTTTGCCGGGGCCTATCATGTTGTCCCACCAGCCCGTGCTTTTGTCTTCGCCCTCGTACAAGCCCGCCACATGGTGGGATGCATTGAGCGCATGGCAAATGAGTACAGCATTGGATTTGTCTGCATTCAAGGTGCCATAGGTTTCCACCATCAAGCTGTATTGCTGGATGGATTTGCCGCATTCGAGCAACAAGGGCTCGTCGAAATGAAATTCGGTGGGGGTGACATACCCCACGGATTGTGGATCAGGCACGGTGAATCGGACTAAAAACAGGTGGGCAACCGCGGTTGCAAGCCTTTGAGTATAAATCGCTTATTGAGAATTTTCGCCGGTGAGGGCATCACTCTTCATGCAGCAGGCGCATCAAGGCGTCAATTTTATCAATCTCGAAACCCCGGGCAATTCGTTTGACCAGTTTCTGGGTTTCTTCAAAATCGGTTTTCAGGAGCAGTTCTTTCACATCGAGCAGTTGGGATGGGTGCATGGAGTACTGCGTGAGCCCCATGCCCAACAACAGGCGGGTCAGGCGAATGTCGCCCGCCATTTCGCCACAAACACTGACTTCGGCACCAGCCTTTTCAGCGCTCTGAATGACCTCATAGACCAGGCGTAACACGGCCGGGTGCAGGGGGTCGTACAGGTGGGCCACCTGGTTGTCCACCCGGTCCACCGCCAAGGTGTACTGGATGAGGTCGTTGGTGCCAATCGACACGTAATCCAGGTATTTCAGGAATTGGGGCACGCACAGCGCGGCCGCAGGGACTTCGATCATGCCGCCGATGGGCACCGTCTGAACTGCCTGAATACGCCGCTCGGCCAATTGTTCTCGGGCCAGGTCGATGTAGGCCAAGGCTTGCTTGGTTTCGCGGATGTTGGTCAGCATGGGCAGCAAAATCTTGACAGGCCCGTACTTGGCAGCCCGCAGCACAGCGCGAATTTGGGTCAAGAAGACAGCCGGCTCGGCCAGACTGAACCGGATGGACCGCAGGCCCAGCGCTGTTGAGCTGGAGGTGGGCGGTGCACTGCTGCCGCCTTCCAGCTGCAGGGTTTTGTCTGCGCCCAAATCGAGTGTGCGCACCGTCACGGGTCGGCCCTTCATGGCCTTGATGACCTTGCGATAGGCCTCAAACTGTTCGTCCTCAGAAGGCCAGTCTTTGCGGTTCATGAACAGGAACTCGGAACGGAACAAACCGACGCCATCGGCATTGGACTCCACCACGCGCTCAACGTCGTTGGGCAGCTCGATGTTGGCCATGAGGTGAACCCGGCGGCCACACTGGGTTTTGGCCTCGGTGGTGATGAGGCGTTTGAGGCGCTGACGGGACAGGGCCAGGATGGCCTGCTTGCGTTGGTATTCGTCGATGACAGCCTGCGCAGGGTCGAGAAACACAGCACCGACCTTGCCGTCCACCACCACCAGGTCACCGTTGTGCACAAATTCCAGTGCACGGGGCACGCCCACCACCGCTGGAATACCCAGGCTACGCGCCACAATGGCGGTGTGAGAGGTTGCACCACCCAATTCAGTCACGAACGCACCCACGCGGCGGCCCTTCAGCTGCACCATGTCGGCTGGGGAAATGTCATGCGCCACAATCAGCCAAGGGTCTTCGTTTTCGCCCTCGGGCGGCAGGGGCAATGAGGTGGCATGGCCGCGCAAGGCTTTCAATACCCGTTCCACCACTTGGCGCACATCCGCATTGCGTTCGCGGAAATAGTCGTCTTCAATGGCGGCGAACTGCGCCAGCAATACATCCATTTGCTCCACCAAGGCCCATTCGGCATTGATGAGCTTGCTGGCAATCAGGTCCTTGGGGACCTCGGACAAAATCGGGTCTTGCAGAATGAGACTGTGCAGATTGAGCAGGGCATCGAACTCGGCCGGTGAATCGGTGCCGATTTGGGCACGGATGTCGGTGAGTTCCTCCATCACACGCTTGACCGCGAGTTCAAACCGCTTTTTCTCGAACCGCACGGACTTTTTGTCAATGCGATTGCGCGGAATGTCCCGCATGGCCGTGTCCCACACCAGGGCTCGGCTCACCGCGATTCCGCGTGACACTGCGATGCCATGCAAGGCCAGGGTCATGTCTGCTCCATCTTCTGAGTGGCAACCTGTGTGGGCTACCCTTTTAATTGTTGTTTATTCGCCTTCGCCAAACTTGTCGTTGATCAGGGCCACCAAGGCTGCCACGGCATCGGCTTCATCGCTGCCCTCGGCCTCCAGCAACACGTCGTGGCCCTTTCCGGCCGCCAGCATCATGACGCCCATGATGCTTTTTGCGTTGACACGGCGGCCTGCTTTTGAAATCCAGACATCGGATTGAAAGCGGCTGGCGGTCTGCGTCAACTTGACCGAGGCCCGGGCATGCAGGCCCAGCTTATTGCTGATGGTGATCTCTTGCTGAATCATGGTGAGGTGCTGGGTTGTTGGTTTGTCGTTGCGGTGTGGTGGGGCCAGTGCTCACAATGCCATTGCGCCCCCCCATCACCAGTTTCTCAGCCACGTCGTGAATCGGCAAGTTGCGGTAGCTTAGGGCGCGAATCAGCATGGGCACACTGCAGCCTGCCACCAACACGGATGGAAAGCCCAGACCCTCGCTGGCCTTGACTGCGGCGTTGGACGGCGTGGCGCCAAACAGGTCGGTGAGGAATACAACGCCATCGCCTTCCTGAACATCCTTGGCGGCCTGCTGAATACGCAATACGGTGTAATCGAGGTCGTCATCCGCCTTGACATCCACCACCGCGATACCCGTGGGCACTTGCCCCAGGATGTGGTTCATCACATCGACCGTCGCCTGCCCCAAGGGGGCATGGCCAACCAACACCAGGCCTAGCATGTTGCCGCCCCGAGCTTGCGCTCCACTGCCTGCACGAACATGCCGGCGACATTAAACCCGGTTTGGTCCATGATTTCGCGGAAACAGGTCGGACTGGTGACATTGACTTCGGTCAGGTTTTGACCAATGACGTCCAAACCAACCAACAACAGGCCACGGGCTTTGAGAATGGGCCCCAGGGTTTCGGCAATGTGGCGGTCCGTGTCTGACAGTGGCTGGGCTCGGCCTGTGCCACCAGCCGCCAGGTTGCCACGGTGCTCGCCTTCTTTGGGCAGGCGGGCAAGGCAATAGGGCACCGGCTCACCATCAATCAGCAACACCCGCTTGTCGCCATCCACAATCTCAGGAATGTAGCGTTGGATCATCGCGGTTTTGCGGCCGTGCTCTGTCAGCGTCTCCAGAATCACGCCCGTGTTGGGGTCGCCTTTGGTCATGCGAAAAATGGACGCCCCCCCCATGCCGTCCAGCGGCTTGGCAATCGCATCCGGGTGCTCTTCCAAAAACCCTCGCAACTGGTCTGCATTGCGGGACACCAGGGTGGGCACCACAAACTGGGCAAATTGGGCAATGGTGAATTTCTCGTTGTGGTCCCGAATGGCGGAGGGCTTGTTAAACACCCGCGCACCTTCCCGCTCGGCTTGTTCCAGCAACCAGGTGGAGGTTACAAACTCGGCATCAAACGGTGGGTCTTTGCGCATCACCACTGCGGACAATTCTTTGAGCGCCACCGTGCTGGTGCTTTGCACGGTGTACCAGGGCTTCTGGCTTCGATCAATCGCAATCCAGCTGACTGTGGCCCGCACACATTCGCCGTGCTTCCACCACAAACCGCCATCCTCGATCACACCGATGCGCCAGCCTCGGGCTTGCGCAGCCTCCATCATGGCGATGGATGAATCTTTTTTGGGATTCAGCGACGCCAGCGGATCAATCACACAGACGAATGTTTTCAGGCTCATGCGATGAGCTCCGTCGGTACTGTCGCTTCAATTTCCTGTGAGGCAGCCAGCGCCGCCAGGCGACCAATCACGCCGTAGGCATAGAACCGGTTCACAGCCGCGTCGGGGCGATCGGCGCAATCGGGAGTGTTGCAGGGCGACTCAAACGCCAAGGGTACAAAATGCATACCGGGTGCATTGAGGTTTTCATCGCGACCACGACCAGTGTGCACCCGGTAAAAACCACCCACCACATACTTGTCGATCATGTACACCACGGGCTCGGCCACCGCTTCGTCGATGCTTTCGAAGGTGTGCACACCCTCTTGAATCAGTACGTCAGATACTTCCAGACCCTCTTTCACCACCGACATTTTGTTGCGCTGTTTGCGGTTGAGGCCAACCACTTCCGATGCGTCCTTCACGGTCATGATTCCCATACCATAGGTGCCCGCATCGGCCTTCACCACCACATAAGGCTGCTCGGTGATGCCGTACTCAGCGTACTTGGCGCGGGTCTTGGAAAGAATATCGTTGACTGCCTCGGCCAGCGACTCCTCCCCCACTCGCTCGTGAAAATTCAACTGGCCGCGCTGCGTGAAATACGGGTTGATCAACCAGGGGTCGATTTCGAGCATGTCGGCAAAGGAATCCACCACGTTGTTGTAGCACTGAAAGTGCGTGCTTTTGCGGCGTGTGGCCCAGCCAGCATGCACAGGCGGCACCACAATCTGGCCATTCAGGCCCTGCAACACAGGCGGCACGCCCGCGGAGAGGTCATTGTTGAGCAGCACTGCACAAGGCTCCAAACCATCGACACCCACGCGGTTGCCTTTGCGTTGCAAGGGTTCAATCAACAGGCTTTGCCCATCGGGCAACTCGAAGCGGGTGGGCTCGGTGATTTCTTCGGAGACGGAACCCAGACGAATGTCCAACCCGGTTTGTTTCAGAATGGCTGCCAAGCGGGCCACATTGGTGAGGTAAAACGTATTGCGTGTGTGGCGCTCGGGCACCAGCACCATGCTTTTGGCCTCGGGGCAAATGCGCTCGATGGCACTGAGCGCTGCTTGAATGGCCAGCGGCATCATTTCGGGGGCCAGGTTGTTGAAACCACCCGGAAACAGATTGGTGTCCACGGGGGCGAGTTTGAAGCCCGAGTTGCGCACATCCACAGAGCTGTAGAAAGGGGGCGTGTTGTCGTTCCAGGCCATGCGGAACCACCGCTCAATTTCGGTGGTTTTGTCGAGAAAGCGTTTTTCGAGGTCCTGCAAAGGACCGCTGAGCGCGGTGACCAGGTGGGGAACCATTGTCTTTCCAAAGTAATGCACTGTTGGCAAGTGTAATGCGCTTTCGGGTGGCGTGGCGTTGTGCACCGCAACTCGGGATCAGGATTAGCCCTAGCTTGGTATGGCCGCCCGTGCTTTTTGGTTGCCCCCAGCAACGCCGGTAGCCTGTGCCTATTGATAGCCCCCAGCAACACCGGTAGCCCGGTCCGAACGCCCCCCGAATGTAAAGGTTGCCCCGCGCATGTCGAACCGTCCCGAGAACTCGCCACTGCGTGGCTCAGACATCTCGGTCCGTGTGTTCGAATGCACTGCGGGTCAAGCCGATCGGGGAGGCTGACTGTTCGGCGCCGGGCACACCGGCATTGCTGAGGGCATGACACTGGTGCAACTTGGAGCGGCCTGCGCGGTTCACCTCCCCTGCAGCGACAGTCAGGGCCATTGGCCCGAGCGTGACAAACAGGCGCGATGAACTTGCCTTGCGCAAGTTCAGAGGTCGATCCCGACTCGCTTTTTGGAGGGGCGACCTCAGCGATCGTGAGGCTCAGCGAGGGAAATACCAATGGACCGTCGCTAAGGGGCGTGACCGCGCTGTGCCGCGAAACTGAGCCATTCCTTAGGCCATTCCGAACGGCGTCCTAATTAATGCTGCGCCAGCGCCCAATCAATGTGTTCTTTGAGAAAATCATCCGCCCCGTCTCGCATGCGCCGCAACAATTCGGGAATACCGGCCACCCCCTGTGCATTGCCTGCAGCCACCGCGAGGTTACGTCGAAAACGGCGATAGCCGATTCGCCGTATCGCAGTGCCTTCGGTGTGTTGAAGAAATTCCTGTTCCGTCCAACCCATCAATTCAGCCCAATCGGCTTTCGCAAACATCGGGCGCGCTTCAAAGTCGGCAAACACAGTTGGCTTCGAAAACTTGTTCCACGGGCACACCAATTGGCAATCGTCGCAGCCGTAGATTCGGGTGCCCATGGCCGGGCGCAGCGCAAGGGGTATTGCACTGTCGTGTTCAATGGTCAGGTAGGAAATACAGCGCCGCGCGTCCACGGAATAGGGCGCCACAATGGCTTGCGTGGGGCATGCGGTCATGCACCGTGTGCAGGTGCCGCAATGCTCGTCCGTGTATTCACCGGTCAGTGGCAAGGGCAGGTTGGTGAATACTTCACCCAGAAAAAACAGCGACCCTTCTTTGGGGTGAATCAACAGCGTGTGTTTGCCGCGCCACCCCAGTCCGGCTTTTCGCGCAATTTCCACTTCGGGGGTTGGGGCGCTGTCCACTGCAACCCGGTAGCCCAAATGGCCCACTTGGGCATGCACGTCGGTCATGAACCGCTGAAGCGCCTTGCGAATCACCTTGTGGTAGTCCCGGCCCCGTGCATACAGGCTGATGTATGGGTGGCTTGGGTCGTGAACCGCCTGCAGCGTTTGATCGGTGAAATCGCTGTCACCGTGCGCAGTCAGCGTATTGTTGGGCACGTAGGGAATGCGGAGTGATACGATGCGGATCGTCCCTTCCAGAAGAAGGTTCGGGTTCAAGCGCGCAGTGCCGTGGCGGGCCATGTAGGCCATTTCGCCGTGCATGCCGTTGTTTAGCCAGGCGGTCAGGTGTGGTTCACAGGCTTGCAGGTTGGTGTCGCTAACCCCAAGCGCAGTCAGCCCCTGGCGTTGCGCCGCCGCTTGAATCAGCGCCCAGTGTTGTTGTTCCAGATCAGACATGCATGAAAACCATACGCATTGAATGCCCCGATGAGGCTGCAACCCGTAGTGTAGGCGAAAAGCTCGCGCAGCACGTCTGCGCCCCGCTGTGCATCACCCTGAGCGGTCCGCTGGGCGCTGGCAAATCCGCCTTGGTCAGGGCGTATCTTCGCGCCTTGGGTGTAGCCGGGCCCATCAAAAGCCCCAGCTACGCGTTGGTAGAACCTTACAATCTCTCGAATTACCCTGTGTATCATTTTGATTTTTATCGTTTCTTCGATCAGAATGAGTGGGTAGAATCGGGTTTCCGGGATTATTTCGACGAACAAGCGGTTTGCCTGGTTGAATGGCCTGACAAAGCGGCTGGGTTGCTGCCGTTGGCCGATCTGGCTTTCGAGCTGGTGTACGGCCCTTCAGCCACTGAGGCCGACGTGCCCACCACAGCCCGGGTGATCACGGTGACCGCGCACACTGAACGGGGAGAGCAGGTGTTGGGCCATTTGGCCTGAACACGGGGAAAAACGATGAGCATCACACGCCGAGATTTGCTGAAAACAGCCACTGCCGGATTTCTGTTAAAGCTGCTGCCCACAGACGCTTGGGCAGTGGGGCAGGTGCGGTTTGTGGATGTTCGCCTGTGGCCTGCCGACGACTACACCCGCGTCACACTCGAACACGAGGGACCGCTCAAATACAAATTCTTTTTGGTCGACAACCCACACCGCATGGTGGTGGATATTCTGGACATGCGTCTGGACAAAACACTCAAAGAGCTGACATCCAGACTCAAGGCCGACGACCCCTACGTGCAGCAAATCCGTGTTGGTCAATTCGATGCCAGCACGGTGCGTATCGTATTCGACTTGAAAGCACCGGTCCGGCCCGAGATATTCAACATCGACCCAGTGGCTACCTACCAAAACCGGTTTGTGGTGGATTTCTACCCCCAAAAGCCCGCCGACCCGTTGATGGCTTTGGTCAACAAGCCCGAGGAGGCGGCCGCAGCCGAACCTTCCACCAAAGAAGATGAAATTGCCCGCGCCATTCGCATGGCGGAAGGCCAGGCCGGCAGCAAAGCCAGCAAACCGGCGGTGGTGGCTGAAAAGCCTGCTGACAAAGCTGTAGAGAAAACCCCGGAAAAGTTGGCCGATAAATCCAGTGACAAGGCTACCGAGAAGCCCGGCAAGGGCCTGGAGGTGAAGCGGGTGATCACCGTGGCCATTGACCCTGGTCATGGTGGTGAAGACCCGGGAGCTGTCGGCAATTCAGGCTCCTATGAAAAGCATGTGGTGTTGTCCATCGGCAAGTTGTTGAAAGAGGAAATCGACAGCATGCCCGGCATGCGGGCCATGTTGACCCGCAATGGTGACTTCTTCGTGCCGCTGGGCACACGGGTTCAGAAGGCCCGCAGCGTGAATGCCGACCTGTTTGTGTCAATTCATGCCGATGCCTTCGTGAAGCCCACCGCCAGCGGGTCTTCCGTGTTTGTGCTGTCCGAGCGTGGTGCGTCCAGCACAGCAGCCAAGTGGCTGGCCAACAAGGAAAACTCGTCTGACCTGATTGGTGGGGTCAACATCAAGGGCGCAGACAACCAATTGGCCAAGGTGTTGCTCGACCTGTCCACCACCGCGCAAATCAATGACAGCATCAAGCTGGCCAGTGCCGTGTTGGGCAAAATCGGCAAAATTCACCGGCTGCACAAAGCCGAAGTAGAGCAAGCGGGTTTTGCGGTGTTGAAGGCACCGGACATCCCGTCCATCCTGGTGGAAACTGCATTCATCAGCAATCCGGAAGAAGAGAAGAAGCTGAACGACCCGGACCACCAGAAAAAAATTGCGCAAGCGATTGCCGCAGGCATTGCCCAGTACTTCGCCAAGAACCCGCCAGTGGCCCGTCGCCTCACCTGAGTATCCTATAATGGGGCATGACTTCTGCCCGCCCCATTGCCCTTCTTCCCGATGTCTTGATCAGCCAAATCGCCGCTGGCGAAGTGGTGGACCGTCCCGCGTCGGTCGTGAAAGAACTGCTTGAAAACGCACTGGATGCTGGTGCCACTGAGATCACGGTTCGAATCGATGGCGGGGGCATTCAACGCATTTGTATTCAGGACAACGGCAGGGGTATTCCGCGTGATGAGTTGATGCTGGCGGTTACACGCCACGCCACCTCCAAAATCCAGTCGCTGGACGAGCTGGAGCAGGTCATGAGCCTGGGCTTCCGGGGCGAGGCCTTGGCGTCTATCGCTTCCGTCAGCCAGTTCACGTTGACCAGTTTTCCCAACGGTCAAGACTGCGCCTACAGCATCCACAATCTCTCGGGTGGCTGGCACATTGAGCCGTCAGCCAACGCACCAGGCACCACGGTGGATGTTCAGTCGCTGTATTTCAGCACGCCAGCACGGCGGAAGTTTTTAAAAACCGAACAGACCGAATTTTTTAATTGTCTGGATGTCGTCAAGCGCATGGCCCTGGCCAATCCGGCCGTCAGTTGGCTGGTGTATCGGGACGGCAAATTGCACAGCCGTCACCAGGCCATGCCGTGGAGCACCCGCGTATTCAGCATCCTCGACGCATTGGCCGATGGTCAATCCAAGCCGATTGATGTGGAAGCAGGAGATATGCGCTTGCATGGTGCGGTGGGATTGCCCGACTCGGCCCGGGGCAAGGGCGACATGCAGTTCTTTTACGTCAATGGCCGTTTTGTGCGCGACAAGCTGATTAACCATGCCGTGCGCTCCGCCTATGAAGACGTGTTGCATGGGGACAAATACCCGGCGTTCGTGCTGTTTTTAAGCCTGCCTGCCGCTGAGGTGGATGTAAACGTACACCCCGCCAAAACCGAGGTGCGTTTTCGCAATGCCCGGGCTGTGCACCAATGGGTGCGGCAGGCCATTCAATCGGTGTTGGCGCCTTCCAGGGCAACGGTGCCACTGAGTGAACGGATTGCCGAGGCGGTCCATGAAACCCAGTCTGAACCGTCCCAATCTGTCGCCGCTACAGTGGCCTGGCGATCTACTGGCCATGCGGGCAGTCAACCGGTTGTGCGGGTTCAACCCAAATCAGGTGTGTTGCCATTTAACCGTGAAGGGTCTGCCAACCCGGGTATGGCGCAAGAGGCCTTGGCGGATTACTTGGCGGCGTATCGCCCATTGGACAAACCACTTCAGGTGCCGCCACGGCCTGAGGTTCGTCCGGTTGAAAACCCTGTGCCCAGTTCAGGCTCACGCGATGAGCCTGAGGAATATTTGGGGCAAGCCATTGCGCAGGTACATGGTGTGTATGTGCTGGCGCTGCGTCCAGACGGCATGGTGGTGGTTGACATGCACGCTGCCCATGAACGTGTGTTGTATGAACAATTCAAGCAGGCGTTGGACCAGCGTCAGTCCATCTCTTCCCAAGAGTTGTTGGTGCCGTTGCTGGTGCAGATCGACCCACGACTGGCCAGCGAAGTTGAACAAGGGCAGTCACTGTGGGACCAAATGGGCTTCCGGCTCAGTTTGCTGTCAGCCCAGGAAGTGGCTGTGCGGGCTATGCCCACCATGCTGGCGGGGCAGGATGTGTCGGCGCTTATTCAGCAATGGCTGGAGGATTTGCACCAGTATGGCGTGGCCCATGTCTTGGAGCGGCAACGCAATGAATGGCTGGCCGGCTTGGCCTGCCACACGGCGGTGCGGGCCAATCGAAAATTGACCATTCCTGAAATGAACGCCTTGCTGCGGGCCATGGAACGCACCGAGCGTTCGGACCAGTGCAACCACGGCAGGCCCACCTGGCGGCTGTTTTCATTGGGCGAGATGGACAAGTGGTTTTTGCGTGGCCAATGAAGGGGTGATGCACATGGGCATGCCCTTTGATATTCCCGCCTTGGCGATTGTGGGGCCCACGGCCAGCGGAAAATCCGCCTTGGGTGTGTGGTTGGCCCAGCAGGGCTTTCCGATTGAAATCATCAGCCTCGATTCAGCGCTGGTGTTTCGCGACATGGACATTGGAACAGCCAAGCCAAGTCCACAGGAACTGGCCGTGGTCCCGCACCACTTGATCGACATCATCTCGCCGGAAGAAACGTTCAGTGCGGCCGATTTCCTCACCGCTTGTCATGGCTTGATCGCCGACATACGGCAGCGTGGGAAGGTGCCTGTGATTCTCGGTGGCACCCTGATGTATTACAAAGCACTGGTGGCAGGGCTGGATGATTTGCCCAAGGCCGATGCCGCCATTCGCACCAGGATTGAGGCCGATGCCAACCAGTTGGGCTGGCCCCATGTGCATGCGGAATTGGCCAAGGTAGACCCAATCACCGCGGCGCGGCTAAAGCCGAATGACTCGCAACGCCTGCAACGCGCCATGGAGGTGTATTTGCTCACCGGGCAGCCCTTGTCAGCCTTTCACAAGCGGGATCAGGCTCAGCGCTTGAGCCTGCCCACACTGGCGATTGAACCCGGCGATCGCGCTGTGTTGCACACCCGCATTGCGGAGCGTTTTGTGCAAATGTTGAACTCGGGCTTCATTGACGAGGTGGTGTCACTTCGGCAGCGTTATGTCTTGAACACCACCATGCCATCCATGCGGTGTGTGGGCTATCGGCAGGTGTGGGAATACCTGGATGGTGAGGTTGATCATTCCACCATGGTCGACAAAGGCGTGGCCGCCACCCGACAACTGGCCAAACGCCAAATCACCTGGCTGCGGTCCATGCCCAACAAAACCACCGTGGACCCTTTGCAGCCCAACTGGCTGGAATTGGCCAAGCCCTGGCTGCACAGCACGGTGGATGCTTTGCTTCAATGCAAGTAAGGTTGGGCCAATGAAAACACCCCGGGCAGGGTGAAAGCAGCGCCGACTGTGGACAGTGAAATGAGGCAAGCCACCAAGGGCGCATTCCCACCCATGCGTGCCGCCAATATGTATGCGCTGGATGCGCTGGGCAGTGCCGAAAACGCCAGCAAAATGCGGGTTTGTTCGATTGGCAATTGCATCCAGTGTGCATAGGCCAGTGCCAGTGCGGGTGACGCGATCAACTTCAGACCTAACCACCACAGGGAAACCGGCCAATGGCCGCGCAAACCCGAGAATACCAAGCCAGCACCCACCGCCAGCAACCCCAAGGCCACAGCGGCCTGCGCAAGGCGTTCCAGGGTGAGTTGAACAGGGTGGGGCACTTCCAGGTTCAGCAACTTTGCCAGCAAACCCAGCACGGTGCCAATAATCAGCGGATTTCGCACAATTTCGCGCAGCACGCCCCACACATTGCCCCGGCTCATGGAGCCCACCGCCAGCATATTGCACAGAGGCACACCCAGGGCCAGCAAAATGGCCAGGTTGGCCACCCCCTCAGGTCCACCCAAGCGGCTGGCCAGGGCCAGGCCAATGTAGGAATTGAACCGGTAGGCTGTTTGCAATCCGGAGGCAAAATCCACCCGGCCCATGGGGCTGATGTAGCGACCTGCCCACCCTGCGATAAAACTGGCTGCGATGACCACTGGGCCACCCAGTGCGAAGGGGCCCACGGTGCTCAAGTCGACCGGGCTGCTGGCCACCGAATGAAACAGCAGGCAGGGAAAGAGGACGAAATACACCAGTTTTTCGATGGTGACCCAGGCTGGGGACGGCATCCAGTGGCGTTTGAGGAGGTACCCCAGCGCGATCAATGCGAAGTCTGGGAACAGCAGCAGTGGGTTCACGGTGTTTGGGTGTCTGAGTTTGCCTTGTGGGCAGCCCACCAATTGAAAAGCCCACCAGTGTGGTGGGCTTTGCTGTCTTCAGCAATACCGGTTAACACCGAGTATTGCAACTGCCTTTTAGACCGAGAAGGATGAACCACAACCGCAGGTGGTGGTTGCATTCGGATTCTTGATCACGAATTGGGCGCCGTTCAGGTCTTCCTTGTAGTCGATTTCCGCGCCAGTCAGGTACTGAAAGCTCATGGAATCGATCAACAAGGTCACGCCACCCTTGTCCAGTGTCGTGTCGTCTTCATTGACGTCTTCATCAAAGGTAAAGCCATATTGAAAGCCAGAGCACCCACCGCCCTGCACGAATACGCGCAGTTTCAGGTTGGGGTTGCCTTCCTCGTTGATCAAGTCCCGCACTTTGGCGGCGGCCGCGTCGGTGAATACCAAAACGCTAGGTTGTTCTGTGGTTGCTTCCATGGTGTCCTGCCTAATTTAAGCCTGTTTACTGCCAGATCCTGCCTTGCTGCTGGCCAAGGCCAGTTTCGCGGGGGCAGAGTCATCTTGCTCGTGATGCAAAGTACCATCCACGACTGCGCCGGGATGCATCTCCAATGCCTTGTATCTTACGTCACCTGAGACATTTGCGGAAGGGTGGAGTTCCAGAAGTTCTTTGGCCTCAATCGGCCCCACAATGTGACCACTGACCACCACATGCCCAACTCGCACGCTGCCATTGACTCGGCCCGTCTCGGAGATCACGAGGAGGGACTTGGCCCCTTCTTCGGCCACCACATTGCCGTCCACCTCGCCATCAATGCGCAGGCCACCCTTGAACTTCATGTCGCCCTTGATCTGCATGCCAGCACCCACCAGGCT
This sequence comes from Limnobacter sp., assembly GCF_036405155.1. Lineage (GTDB taxonomy): Bacteria > Pseudomonadota > Gammaproteobacteria > Burkholderiales > Burkholderiaceae_B > Limnobacter. The sequence continues at coordinate 138,566 of NZ_DASWYD010000010.1, forward strand.
CTGGATGGGCAACATGCGTTTGGATTTTTTCGAAAACATGGTGTGCTCGCTTTTACAGTTTGGTGCTGGATTGGGCCCGAATGGTGCCGCCCTCCAATATTCTCAACTCGACACTTTGCAGCTTTGCCCCTTCAGGCAGGGAAAACGTCCCGGCAACCCTGGAAAAGCGGGTCAAGCGTATTTCAAATTGGGGATCTTTTGCACCGGCATTTGAGGGTAACACGATGACAGCCGGTTTGTCTTTGTTCAAAGTCTTGATCAGAAGTTGAACTTTAAGGTTAACCGGTTGGCTGTCATTGCCCTGAATCAGCAGGGCCCTGTAGCGGTATTGGTTGGGAACCGTGTCCCGGGTCACCTGCAGGCGCTTTAGGGAAATGGCGCCTTCCAGGCTGCCCGGTATGAATCCCTCAAAAAACGCGAGATCTTCCTTCAGGCGGGCATTTTCGCCTTCCAGATTGGTGATCAACAGGTTTAGCTTCTCGCGCTCTTCCTCGTCCAGTTTTTGAAGTTCAGCCGAGCGGGCGGCGGTGTCCTTCAGGTCTTGGTTTTCCCGTCGGAGTGTGTCCAGTTGCGTATTGAGGTCACTGACTTCCGGTGTTGAAAACAGGCGTTGCATGGCGTTGTTTTGCGGCCCCAGGCTTGCATACAGGGCAATCGCCACGCTGACCATCAAACCCAAACCCAGACCGATTGCAAACGCAATCCGCGAAGAACGCTGAACACCGGGCAGCAGCGTTTTCAGCTGGTTTCGGCGTCGACGCAAATTGTGGGTCAGTTTGCTCACGGGGCCAGTGGCAATTGCTCAAGGCCCAGGTGCTCGGGCAAGTCGAACATGACATTCATGGCTTGCACCGCCTGACCAGCCGCGCCTTTGACCAGGTTGTCGATGGTCGCCAATATCACCGCAGTGTCCCGCCCCTGTGGGCGGTGGATGGCCAGGCGCACAAAATTGGATCCCCGGACATGTTTGGTCTCGGGCAGTGAACCTTTGGGCATCACATCCACGAAGTATTCATGTTGGTAATGATGTTCGTACAGGGCTTGCAGGTCAGTGGCCTGGCCTGCCTCGTTGAGTTTGACGTAGACGGTTGCGAGAATGCCGCGCACCATGGGCACCAGGTGTGGCGTGAATGTGATGTGGGTCTTGCGGCCTGAAATCATTGCCAATCCTTGCTCGATTTCCGGCAAGTGACGATGTCCACTCACCCCATAGGCCTTGAAGTTCTCGCTCGCCTCTGCAAACAGGCTACCGACTGTGGCTTTGCGGCCAGCGCCGGACACCCCCGATTTACAGTCGGCGATGATGCTGGTTTCATCAATCAAGGGCGCGCCCGCAGTCAGCAACGGTTTCAATGCCAATTGAACTGAGGTGGGGTAGCAACCGGCCAGACCGACCAAGCGGGCTTTTCTAACGGCGTCTCGATGTGCTTCAATCAGGCCGTACACAGCCTCTTCCAGCAAGGCGGGCTCCGAGTGCGGCATGCCATACCACTGTTCAAATTCGGCGGTGTTTTTCAGTCTGAAGTCGGCACCCAAGTCCACCACGCGAATGCCTGCATTCACCAATTCAGCCGCCTGTGCCATGCACACCCCGTGCGGTGTGGCAAAAAACACCAGGTCGCAACCTTTCAAGGATTCAAAGGTGGGTTCGGTAAAAGCAATGTTGACGCGCTTTCGCAGGGCAGGAAACATGTCCGCCACGGGTTGGCCCACTTCACCTCGGGATGTGATGGCGTTGAGTTCAACCTTGGGGTGTAACGCCAGGATGCGCAACAATTCGGAACCGGTGTAGCCTGTTCCACCCACAATGCCCACTTTGATCATTTCGTGCCCTTGATTGCCAAAGATTCCAAAAAAGTACCGACAGAAAAAAAGCCGCACAGATGTGCGGCTTTTGATTGTACTCCAGCTGGGAGGGTGGCTGGATGAGAGTCTGAGTTCTCGTGGGTCGTAATACCTGGGGTATTAACGCTTGGAGAACTGTTTGCGACGGCGGGCGCCACGCAAACCAACTTTCTTACGTTCGACTTCACGGGCATCCCGTGTGACCAAACCTGCTTTGGACAGGGTGGGTTTCAGTTCTGCGTCATAGTCGATCAGTGCACGGGTCAGGCCGTGGCGCACAGCGCCCGCTTGACCAGTTTCACCACCACCACGAACGTTGACCATGATGTCGAAGTTCTCTTCGTTGGCAGTCAGAACCAAAGGTTGACGGGCAACCATCTGGCCAGTTTCGCGGGCGAAGTATTCAGTCAGGGGTTTGCCGTTCACAACGAACTGGCCTGTGCCCTTCTTGATAAAAACGCGTGCAACCGAGCTTTTGCGGCGACCGGTACCGTAATTGTATTCACCAATCATGCTTCACCTCAGATTTCAAGCGGCTTGGGTTGTTGGGCAGAGTGCGGGTGCTCGGCTTCAGCGTAGATCTTGAGTTTCTTGATCATTGCGTAGCCCAGAGGACCCTTGGGCAGCATGCCCTTGACAGCTTTTTCCAGCGCACGGCCGGGAAAGCGTTCCTGCATCTTGTCGAAGTTTGTTTCGTAGATGCCGCCGGGGAAACCGGAGTGGCGGAAGTACTTCTTGTTCAGGCCTTTGGTGCCTGTCACACGCAGTTTTCCGGCATTGACCACGATGATGAAATCACCGGTGTCGATGTGGGGTGTGAATTCAGGTTTGTGTTTGCCACGCAGGCGACGCGCAACTTCACTGGCTACGCGGCCCAGCACCTTGTCGGTGCCGTCAATCACAAACCACTCTTGTTTAACCTCACCGGGTTTGGCTGAGTAGGTTTTCATGGTTATTCCTTAAGGGTTGAAATGTACGACTTCACCTGTTGCCTCTCTTGTTGTGACCTTGAAACCAAGGCCGGTCGAAAGGCTCTCCCAACAGGTAACCCGCGATTTTAGCAAACTTTTGATTATTCGGTTAAAATTTTTCGCGTTTGGTGCTGTTCGCCGCGGTCAGGCCACTTGCAGGGCTCTTTGAAGTCGTCATTCAGACGAAAAAAAACCCAAGCACCGAGGTGCTTGGGTTTAAATCCACCAAAGGAGGAGGGTGGAGGAGACAACCTTGCGTTGGGTGACGAGGATCAAATCAACTGCATCACATCTTCAACGTCTATGGCTCAATTGTAGGCATAATTCTGTTGCAGTGCAAGAGGTTTGAAGGTCTGTCCGATTTTGGCAACTGTTTTGTTGATTATCGGGTCATTTAAAAATAATCAATAAAATCAATTGTTTGATAAAAATATTACTGACTCATTGGTTATTTTTAACAAAACTTTACTCAAATAGAGTGAGTTTTCAGGTGTTGTTTGGAGTTTTGTTGTGCATAGCACAATGACAATTGTGTGATTTTTACAGGGTGAATTGATGGAAGCGGAAGTCAGTTGGTCCGGTTTGCCGGGCATGAGTTTTGTGGCCACCACAGGCAGTGGTCACATGTTTTGTATGGACGGTGCGGTGGATGGCGGCGGCAATAACCTCGCGCCCCGTCCCATGGAAGTGGTTCTGTCGGGCACGGGTGCTTGCACTGCCTATGATGTGGTGCTGATTCTGCGGAAAAGTGGCCAGGACGTCCGCAATTGCCACGTCAAGTTAACGGCCGAGCGCGCGGACAAAGAACCCAAGGTGTTCACCAAAATCAACTTTCACTTCACCGTGACGGGTCGTGGCTTAAAGCCCAATTTGGTGGACAGGGCCATCAAGCTGTCGCATGAAAAGTATTGTTCGGCTTCTGCCATGCTGGGAAAAACGGCCGAGTTGATTTTCACGCACGAGATTGTGGAAGACTAAATTTTTTGTGCCAATGTGGTCATGACCTTGGACATCGCGGTCATGGCCACTTTCACCGGAAGGGGTAAATGTTCCCCGCCGTGCGCCATGGCGGATTGGCCATGTTCAATTTCATCTTGTTTCATCTGTTCGAGAATGGCACGGGATGCAGTGTCTGCGGCGGGCAGTCGTTGCAAGTGATTGTTCAGGTGCTTTTCCACCTGTTTTTCGGTTTCAGCCATAAACCCCAGGCTGACTTTGTCACCCAATTGGCCAGCAACCAAGCCAAGCGCAAATGCGCCGCCGTACCACAGTGGGTTCAGCAGGCTCGGGCGTGCGCCCAATTCATCCAGGCGTTCTTGAGTCCACGCCAGGTGGTCTGCTTCCTCGCGGGCGGCTTCCAAAAACAACGCCTTTTTGGCTGGGTCTGTGCTGCTTAAGGCTTGCGCCTGATACAGGGCCTGTGCGCACACCTCGCCCACGTGGTTCACGCGCATCAAGCCAATGACTTGGGACTTTTCCTGATCATTCAGCACATCACCTTCGCCTTTGAGGTTTCTGGCCGGGTTGCGTCGTTGCGCGATGGGCGTGGCGGTGAGGGTTTTCAGCGCCTTGTCGGCTTCGGCCAACAAAGCATCCAGAGAGGGAAGGTTAAACGGTAAGGCCATGGTGCTGCTTCTAATCCCTTGATTTTTCGGGTGTGTCTTCATTTTAGCAAATAGAGCGGGTAGAATCCGCACCCAACGCGCAACGATTTACAACGTCCCCGTGTTTCCGCCCGTGCTGCAACGCAGTGCCTATCGGGCACGGTGGGCATTTGCAGGCACACCATGACTTCTCGAAAAAAGCTGTTTATCAAAACTTTTGGCTGCCAAATGAACGAGTACGACTCGGACAAAATGGCGGATCTTCTGGGCCAATCGGATGGATTGGACCGCACGGACAACCCCGAAGAAGCGGATGTGATCCTGTTCAACACTTGCTCGGTGCGGGAAAAGGCCCAAGAGAAAGTGTTCAGTGACCTGGGGCGCGTCAAGCACCTGAAAAAATCCAATCCGGATTTGATCATCGGGGTGGGTGGGTGCGTGGCCAGCCAGGAAGGCGAGGCGATTGTGAAACGCGCACCCTACGTGGATGTGGTCTTCGGACCGCAAACCTTGCACCGCTTGCCCCAGCTGATCGAAAAAAAGCGCAGCACCCAGCGGCCGCAAGTTGACATTTCTTTTCCGGAAATCGAGAAATTTGACAGTCTTCCCATGGCCAAAAACACGGGCGCCACGGCCTTTGTGTCCATCATGGAAGGCTGCAGCAAATATTGCAGCTTCTGCGTGGTGCCCTACACCCGGGGCGAGGAAATTTCCCGTCCTTTTGAGGATGTGTTGACGGAAGTGGCGGACCTGACTGATCAAGGTGTGAAAGAGATCAACTTGCTGGGCCAAAATGTGAATGCCTACCGCGGCAAGATGGCCGATGGCGAAATTGCCGACTTCGCGCTGTTGCTGGAGTATGTGCATGAAATCCCAGGCGTAGAACGTATTCGTTTCACCACCTCACACCCCAAAGAGTTCACACAACGCTTGATTGACTGCTATGCGCGCTTGCCCAAGTTGGTGAGCCATTTGCATTTGCCGGTTCAGGCGGGTTCGGATCGGATTCTGGCGGCCATGAAGCGCGGTTACACGGCATTGGAATACAAGTCCATCATTCGCAAGCTGCGTGAAATCCGCCCCAATCTGGCCATGTCTTCCGACTTTATTGTGGGTTTTCCTGGCGAAACCGAAGCGGATTTTGAAAAGACCATGGATTTGATCAAGGCCGTGGGTTTCGATACGTCCTTTTCGTTTGTGTACAGTCCACGCCCCGGTACGCCAGCGGCCGATCTGGAAGACGGTGTTGACCAAGCCACCAAATTGGCGCGCCTTTCCCGTTTGCAGAAGCACATTGAGGCGCACGCCGCGCACATCAGCCAGACTTTGCTGGGCACCACCCAAACCGTGTTGGTGGAAGGGCCTTCCAAGAAAAATCCCGAGGAATTGTCCGGTCGCACCGAATGCAATCGGGTGGTTAATTTTGCCGGACATCCCAGACTGGCGGGCCAGATGGTGGAAGTTCGCATTGTGGAGGCGTTCCCGCATTCCTTGCGTGGGGAGTTGCTGGGGGTCCGGTAGTGGGTGGCACCCACGGCCTGTCAAAACACCGTCAAGTGATTTGCGGTATCCTTGAGGCCTTGCATTGAATAGAGGGTAATGCACCCGTATGTCTGACCCCAGTCCGTTGCAGCCTCAGCCAGCCGCTTCCAACCGGCGCGAGCGGGGGCTGCTAGAACGTTTGTCCTGGCTGCTTCTGCGCGAGCCGGAAGATCGCGAGCAATTGCTTGAGGTGCTGCAGCAAGCCCATGAGCGAAACTTGCTCGATGCCGATGCCCTGTCCATGATTGAAGGGGTGATGCAGGTGAGCGAATTGGCTGCCCGTGACATCATGATCCCTCGGGCCCAGATGGACCTCATCAACATTGAAGACTCCCTCGAAGACATTTTGAGCTTTGCAGTGGACAAGTCGCATTCCCGGTTCCCGGTGTATGAGGGCCAACGCGACAACGTCATTGGCGTGTTGTTGGCCAAAGACCTCCTGCAGTGCCAGTTGCGGGAAGGGGTTGATCTTCGGGACATGTTGCGCCCAGCCGTTTTTATTCCTGAAAGCAAGCGCCTGAATGTGTTGTTGCGGGATTTTCGTCAAAACCGCAACCACATTGCGCTGGTGGTGGATGAGTTCGGCGGTGTGGCCGGTTTGGTCACCATTGAGGATGTGCTGGAACAGATTGTGGGTGATATTGAAGACGAATACGACTTCGATGAGGAAGCCGACAACATTGTCAGCCTGGAAGGTGCTGACACAGGGGTTTACCGTGTCAAGGCCGTGACCGAAATTGAGCAGTTCAATGCGGTTTTTGGAACGCGATTCGAAACAGACCAGGCCGACACCGTGGGGGGGCTTTTGTCCTGCCACCTGGCCCGTGTGCCTCGTCGCGGCGAGGTGGTGCAGATGGACACCATCCGCTTTGAGGTGTTGCGGGCGGATGCCCGGCAGGTTCAGTTGCTGAAGGTGCAGGTCACAACGCCGTCCGATGTCTCATCCGCTGAACATTCCTCTGACGTCGAAACCACGTCACCCAAAGCCGCCAATCTGTGATGATGTTTGTTCTGATCGGCGTTCTGCTGGGTGCCCCATGGGCTTTGTCGTTTGCACCCTTTGCGTCCTGGTGGCTTGGGTTCGCCCTGCTGATTGTTTTGCAAGAGGTGGTGTTGCGAACATCCAGCCACAAGCAGGCGGCTTGGCTTGGCTTTGGGTTTGGATGGGCTGCTTTTTGTGTCGGTGTTCATTGGCTGTTCACCAGCTTGCACCACTATGGCGGTTTGCCGGCCTGGTTTGCCGTGCTGTCGGTGGGGCTTTTTTCAGCCTACCTTGCCCTGTTTTCAGCACTGGCCTGTGCGGTGCCTCGTTGGTGGGGTGGGCGTACACAGTCACTCAAGGCTTCACCCCTGCTCACTGCAGCCGTTTGGGCTGCATCGTGGACCTTCTTCGAATGGCTTCGCGGTACTCTGTTCACGGGCTTTGCCTGGCTCAATTTGGGCGATACGCTGGTTGATTCGCCATTGGCCAATTTGTTGCCCTGGCTGGGCAATTACGGGGCGTTGTTTCTGGTGTTGTGGGTGGCCACTGCCTTGGTTCAAACCCTGCGTGAGGCCATCAAGCGCCGGGCCATGCTGGGCAAGCCATCGTTGCAGCTGCTGGGTCTGTTGGGTTTGCTCGCTGCCTTGTTGAATGCCCCGGTGGCTGTTCAGTCTGCGGGGCTGTTGACGGTTGCGGGTGTGCAAACCAATGTGGACCAAAGCATCAAATTCGACCCGGACCGCATCATCGGGAATATGCAGCAGGCCTTCAAGTTGGGTGATGTTGCCCGGGCCAAACTGGACGCATCACCCTCGGGCGGCGCGCTGTTGTTCCCAGAAACCGTCAACCCTTTGGTGTGGACAGACACGCCCGATGTTTGGCAGCAGCGATTTAGAGATTTTGGTGTTCCCGGAAAAATTGATGTTGTGATGGGCTCTGCCATTCAAGAAGGCCGGGACTATTACAACTCTATTGTTGTGTTCAATGGCGCAGAGCGGGACAGAGACCTGTTGATCCCGCAGCGTCGACACGACAAGCGACATCTCGTCCCTTTTGGAGAGTTCATCCCCACCGGCTTTGCTTGGTTTGTCGGCATGCTCAACATGCCCATGGGTGAATTCAGTCGTGGCCAAGGTCCTTTGGAGCCGTTGCGCATTGCGGGTCAATCGGTGGCTGGAACGGTTTGCTACGAAGACATTTTCAGTGGTGAGTTTGCTGGGCTGCTGGCGGATGCCAAGCATGAGCCGACGGTGCTGTTGAACCTGAGCAATCTGGCCTGGTTTGGACAGTCGTGGGCGCTGGATCAGCATGCGCAAATGGGACGTACGCGCTCGGCTGAGCACCGCAAGCCGGGATTGCGCGTCACCAACACGGGCTTGTCTGGCTTGGTGGATGACCATGGTCGATGGGTGGTCAAAGTTGCGCCGGGCCAAGCCATGGTGTGGGATGGCCAAATTGAAGGACGGAAGGGCAGAACCCTGTTTTCCCGTCTAGGGTCTTTCCTCTGGTTTGGCATTTGGGGCGTTGTGCTTGTGCTGATGGTGCTTCGAGACCGTCGCGCAAGGGCTTACAATAGCGGTATTCCAATTTGAAAGTGTCTTGCCATGTCGATTAGTCCTGTACGCGAGATTGTTGAAGAAATGCGCAACGGTCGCATGGTGATCCTCGTTGATGAGGAAGACCGTGAAAACGAGGGTGATCTGGTGCTGGCGGCCGATTTCGTCACCCCCGAGGCCATCAACTTCATGGCCAAGTTTGGGCGCGGCTTGATTTGCCTGACATTGACTGAAGAAAAATGTCGTCAGTTGGGCCTGCGGCCCATGGTGCAGGCCAACGGGTCTTCACATGGCACCAACTTCACCGTGTCGATTGAGGCCGCCGAGGGGGTCTCCACCGGTATTTCCGCAGCGGACCGTGCCCACACCATTCGCGTGGCTGTTAACCGCAATGCAAAGCCTGAAGACTTGGTGCAGCCCGGCCACATTTTCCCGTTGTCAGCGGTCAACGGCGGGGTGTTGATGCGTGCTGGGCATACTGAGGCCGGTTGCGATCTGGCTGCCATGGCTGGCCTAACACCAGCGTCTGTGATTTGCGAAATCATGAAAGACGACGGGACCATGGCCCGCCTGCCCGATCTGATTGAATTTGCCAAAGAGCACAATCTGAAAATCGGCACGATTGCCGACCTGATTCAATACCGAAGTGCCAACGAATCCTTGATTGAACGGATGCATGAACGCACCCTGAACACAGTAGAAGGTGAGTTCCGTTGCGTGTCGTATCGCGACAAGCCCACGGCCAGTGCCCACTTTGCCTTGGTGTATGGTCAAGTGGACCCCGATCGTGAAATGCTGGTGCGTGTGCACGAACCCACTTCCATGATCGATTTCCTAGAAGCGCGGTATTCCGAGCATTCTTTTTCAATTCCCGCAGCCATGAAGCGCGTGGTGGAAGAGGGGGCCGGTGTGATTGTGCTCTTGAACTGCAACGTGTCATCCGACCGTTTGCTGGGGCAGTTTGCATCCCTGGACGACATCGAGCAACGTGGCACCACCAGTCGAAAAGGCGCTGGTTCAAGCCCAGACCTGCGCACTTATGGCGTGGGTGCCCAAATTTTGAAGGACCTGGGGGTGAACAAAATGAAACTCTTGTCCCGCCCCCGGAAAATGCCCAGCATGGCCGGCTTTGATCTGGAAGTGTCTGGCTACATTCATGGAGAAGGCAAATGAGCAACAAGCCGGGAAGTGTGCCCGCAAATCTGAATGGCGATGGCATCCGCGTGGGCGTTGTTCAGGCGCGTTTCAATGAAGAAATCACCGACGGGTTGTGGCGGGCCTGCTGCAGCGAGTTGTTGCGTTTGGGTGTGCTCAATGAAGACATCCTGCACATGACTGTGCCGGGTGCGATGGAGTTGCCGATCACATTGCAACGTTTGGCGCAGTCGGGCGAGTTTGATGTGCTCGTGGCCCTGGGCTGCGTCATCAAAGGTGACACTTACCATTTCGAAATTGTCTGCAACGAAAGCGCACGCGGCATATCGGCAGTGGCGATTGACAATGATGTGCCAGTGGTGAACATGGTGCTGACCACCTACACCGAAGACCAGGCGATTGAGCGCATTGAGGACAAAGGCGTGGATGCAGCCCGTTGTGCTGTTGAAATGGGCAACCTCATGATGACCTTGGATGACAACCTGCCCGGCTTGAGCGGAGATGAAGTGGATGAGTGATGACGATCAAAAGCGCCGCGGTCATACCCGGAATGCCCGTCGCCGGTCTCGTGAACTGGCCTTGCAGGGCCTGTATCAGTGGTTTTTGAATCCCAGCGAGGTGGGCGAAATTGATGCCCACATTCAGGATGCCCCCGGCTTTGACAAGGCGGATCGCGCACATTATCAGTCGCTGTTGCACGGTTCGGTTCGCAATCTCGAAGACTTGATCCATCAAATCCAGCCATTCGTGGATCGGCCCTGGCCCGAGCTCAGCCCCGTTGAAAAAGCAGTGCTGGTGCTGGGCACGCATGAAATGAACACACACCTGGATATTCCATACCGCGTGGTGATCAACGAAGCCGTTGAGTTGACCAAAACCTTTGGTGGCACCGACGCGTTCAAGTTCATCAACGGTGTGTTGGACAAAGTGGCTGGACAAGCGCGTCAGGCGGAAATTCGCGCGCAATAAACCCGTGGAGCGTGTCGAATGGCCAGTCCGGAATTCGGCCTGATTGACCGGTATTTCAAGGAGCCTTTTGCGCCCCTGTTGGCAAGGCACACCTTGCAGGTGCCCGCCGGTATTGGCGATGACTGCGCCGTTCTGAATCCCGCCCCGGGGCATCGCCTGTTTGTGTCGACCGACACCTTGGTCACAGGCGTGCATTTTTATCCGGATGTGTCGCCCGTGGATTTGGGTTGGAAGTCCCTGGCGGTCAACCTGTCTGATTTGGCGGCCTGCGGTGCCGAGCCTTTGGGCTTCACGCTGGCTTTAAGCCTTCCGGAATTAAATCCCGACTGGTTGACTGGATTCTCCAAGGGCTTGCTGTCCATTGCCGAGCGCTACAACTGCCCCTTGGTGGGTGGCGACACCACGCGGGCGAACCATGCAACGGGTTTGTCCATCACCATCACCGTATTCGGACAGGCGCCGGCCTCGCACCCTGGTTTTCCAAGATCCGCCGCCCAGGTTGGCGATCAACTCTGGGTGCAAGGTCTGCCCGGTTTGGCCCGCATCGGCTTGTTGATCGAAGCTGATCAACGGGGGCTGCTTGGCACGCTGCTCAGCAGTCCACCGCCCGTTTGGTCATCCTTCCGTGCCGGGCTGCCACCAGAACTGTGCCATCGCGCCAGCCGCCAGCTGAATCAGCCCCAACCCCAGGTTGAACTTGGGCATCAATTGCGCGGCATTGCGCACGCCTGTCTGGACACCTCCGATGGACTCAGTGGTGATGTCGCGCACATCGCCAAAGCCAGTCAGCTTGCACTGGTGTTGAATGAATCCGCCCTGATCGAAGCCTGGCATCGCGAGTTTCCCCAATGGTGTGGCCAATTGGACGCTGCGTCGTTGACGTTTCTGCTGGATTGCGCAGTCACAGGGGGGGACGACTACAGCCTGTGTTTTACGGCACCCCCATCGGCCAACGAGGCCATCCTGCAGTTGTCCGATAACCATTCGCTGTTTGCGTTGGGGGAGGTGAGGGCTGGGCAGGGCGTTTGGTTGCAGGCCTTGGCAGGCAGCGCTTCGAATCCTGTACCATTAAATTCACGGTCATTTACCCACTTTTAATGTCTGACCAGATGCCCAATCCTTTCAGCTCAGGTTGTTGATGCACGCCATGCCAAGCCGGAAAATCCGACCAGACTGGAAGTTTGCCCTGTCCAACCCAGCACACCTGTTGGCTTTGGGTTTTGGCAGTGGTTTGGCGTGGGTGGTGCCAGGCACCTTTGGAACGCTGTTTGGCTGGTTGACCTATGTCTGGATGGCACCCCACATTCCCTCCCTGTCGCTTTGGGGGGCTCTGCTCACCCTGGCTTTCGGTGTAGGTTGTGTCTGTTGTCATATCACGGGTCGAGCGTTGGGTGTTGCTGACCATGGCAGCATTGTGTGGGACGAAGTGGTGGCCATTTGGCTGGTGTTGCTGGTGGCGGCACCCGTGTATTCAACGCCGCTGCAGCAATTGGCTTGCGTGGTGGTTTTCCGCTTTTTCGACATGGTCAAGCCGCCACCCATTCGCTGGTTTGATCAACGCTGGAAGAATGGATTTGGCGTGATGTGGGACGACATCGTGGCTGCCTTGATCAGCTTGTTTGTGCTGGCCTTGGCCGCACGCTGGACGAATGAATGGTTATATTGAATCCTCAGGCACCGGACCGGTTTGATTCTCATGAACACAGAACTTGAAGCAATTGCCCGGCAATTCCGGGAGGCCCGAGCCAAATTGGGGGTGGTGGAATCCTGCACCGGGGGCGGCCTGGGCAGTGCCATCACCAGCTTTGCCGGTTCCAGCGATTTTTTCGAAGGCGGGATTATCACCTACTCCAACGCTGTGAAAATGAAATCGGTGTATGTCCGCGAGTCAACGTTGGAAACCCATGGCGCCGTCAGCGAAGAATGTGTCAAGGAAATGGCCAATGGCGGCATGGTCGCCCTGGGTGTGGATTGCTGTCTGTCCATTTCTGGCATTGCAGGTCCAGGTGGTGGGTCTGCCGAAAAGCCGGTGGGGACTGTGTGGTTTGGCCTGGCCGTGCGCCACAAATCGATTGAAGCATTCCACAAGGTATTCGACGGAGACCGCGCGGCGGTGCGGGCTCAGGCGGTACAAACCGGGTTAGAAATCCTCTCCAAGGTATCACTCAAAAAGACTGTATAGATAAACAGTAAATTCTGTGCAATAATTCAGGCATTAACAACCGATTCGTTGAAGGCAAACCATGGAAGACTTGCGGACCAAGAACCAATCAGCAGACAAAGTGAAAGCACTGGCTGCTGCGCTAAGCCAAATTGAAAAGCAGTTTGGCAAGGGCAGCATCATGCGTTTTGGTGAAAACGAGGTTGAACACGACATTCAGTCCGTTTCCACCGGGTCCCTGGGCCTGGACATCGCGCTGGGCATTGGTGGTCTGCCGCGTGGCCGTGTGGTCGAAATTTATGGTCCCGAATCTTCCGGTAAAACAACACTGACCCTGCAGGTTATTGCAGAAATGCAGAAGCTGGGCGGTACCTGCGCATTCATCGATGCTGAACACGCACTGGACGTACAGTACGCTCAGAAGCTGGGTGTCAACCTGTCCGACCTGCTGATTTCCCAACCCGATACGGGCGAACAGGCCCTTGAAATTGTGGATGCTTTGGTGCGTTCCGGTTCCGTGGACTTGGTGATTATCGACTCGGTGGCCGCGCTCACGCCCAAAGCGGAAATTGAAGGCGACATGGGCGATTCTTTGCCTGGTTTGCAGGCCCGGTTGATGAGTCAGGCCCTGCGCAAGCTCACCGCCAACATCAAGCGGACCAACTGCCTGGTGATTTTCATTAACCAAATCCGGATGAAAATCGGCGTGATGTTTGGTAGCCCAGAGACCACCACAGGCGGCAATGCGCTGAAGTTTTACGCCTCTGTCCGTTTGGACATTCGCCGCACAGGTTCCATCAAAAAGGCCGATGAGGTCATTGGCAATGAAACCCGCGTCAAAGTGGTCAAGAACAAGGTCAGCCCCCCATTCCGCGAGGCCGAGTTCGATATTTTGTACGGTCAGGGCACATCCAGAGAGGGAGAAATTGTTGATTTGGGCGTGTTGCACGGCTTCGTTGACAAATCCGGTGCCTGGTATGCCTACAACGGCGAGAAAATCGGCCAAGGCAAAGACAACGCCCGTGAATTTCTCAAGGCCAATCCGGCGATTGCCATGGAAATTGAAAACAAAATCCGTGAAAAACTGGGTGTGCGGACCATGGGGGCTGCAGATCTGAAGACCGCAGGCGATGAAGTCACGGAGGACTAAACCCCTGGTCGATGTAACCGAGGATGGTTTTGAACAGGTCAAGCCATCCTCACGCCCGCTGCCATCGGCCAAATCCAAAGCGGTGGCATTCCTGTCCCGCCGCGAACACTCCCGCAAAGAACTGCGTGACAAGCTTCTTCAACGCGGTTATTCCATTGAAGAAGTTGAGGAAGCCATTGAGTGGGCCACATCTCGACAGTTCCAGTCCGATACCCGGTTTGGTCAGTCTCTGGTTCGCCGTCGCTCTTCCACCTTGGGCAATCGGGCCATCGAGGCTGAATTGGCTCAGCATGGGCTCTCCCTGCAATCCACTGTCTCGTCCGTCGAACACCCAGGCAGCCCCGGCGATGCCAGTGCTGAACCTCCCGAAGTACTGGCGTCTGAAGTGGCTCGCGCACTGGACTGGTTGCGCAAACGGTTTTCCTCTGACCTGGCGCATTTGCTCGCCGATCAAGATTCGCCTGAACTACGGGAAAACCTCATGAAGCTGAAGGCCAAGGCCCTGCGTGGCTTGGGCACGAGGGGGTTTGAATTTGGCAACATTCACAAGGCTTGGAAAAGTCTGCTTGCCGAGATTCAGGCGGATGCGTGATATAGTCTCGCTTGGCTTATGTGTTTCAATAGAAGTGATAGTCTAGTTGTCTAACGAAGCGTTATTCGACGACACAAGAAGCAAAGAATGATGGGAAATCAATCTCCACGCACGCACGCCGTGCAGCATCCTTGCCCCTGCGGTTTTGTGGGGTCTTCGCTTGCGCTGTCACGCGATCAAAACACTCTCCATGGTTTGAAATTGCTCTGTCCGGCTGCCGTGTGCATCCAGGCCGAGGCGCGTTAACTTTCCAGCAAGGAATTCACATGAAAATTCACGAGTATCAAGGCAAGGAAATTCTCAAGAAGTATGGCGTTGCTGTACCAACCGGCTATCCCTGTTTTTCGGTGGACGAAGCCGTTGCGGCTGCTGAAAAGCTCGGTGGGCCAGTGTGGGTTGTGAAAGCGCAAATTCACGCGGGTGGGCGCGGCAAAGGTGGTGGCGTGAAGGTCGCCAAAAGCATGGCCGATGTCAAAACCTACGCCAGCCAAATTCTCGGCATGCAGCTCATCACGCACCAAACCAGTCCTGAGGGCCAAAAGGTGAGCCGTCTGTTGGTTGAAGAGGGTGCTGACATCAAGAAAGAATATTACGTGGGCATGGTGGTTGATCGTGTCACCCAGCGCGTGTGCGTGATGGCCTCCAGCGAAGGCGGCATGGAAATTGAAGAAGTTGCCGAACACACGCCAGAATTGATTCACAAAGTGTTTGTGGACCCTGTAACAGGCCTGACCGATGCCGAAGCGGACAGCCTTGCCACGAAAATCGGTATTCCGGCAGCGTCTGTGGCCAAGGCACGCGTGGCCTTCCAAGGCTTGTACAAAGCATTTTGGGACACCGATGCCAGCCTGGCTGAGATCAACCCGCTGATTCTCACTGGCAGTGGCGACATCATCGCGCTGGATGCCAAGATGAATTTTGATTCCAATGCTTTGTTCCGTCACCCGGACATTGTGGCCATGCGAGATTTGGCTGAGGAAGACCCGGCCGAAATCGAAGCCAGCAAGTTCGACCTGTCCTACATTTCCCTGGACGGTAACATTGGTTGTTTGGTCAACGGTGCCGGCTTGGCCATGGCGACCATGGACACCATCAAGCTGTTTGGTGGCGAGCCCGCCAACTTTCTGGACGTGGGCGGTGGTGCTACCACCGAGAAAGTGACCGAAGCGTTCAAGATCATGTTGAAGAACCCCAATCTGAAGGCCATTCTGGTCAATATTTTTGGCGGCATCATGCGTTGCGACGTGATCGCGGATGGTGTGGTTGCAGCGTCCAAAGCGGTGGGGTTGAAAGTGCCGTTGGTGGTGCGCATGAAGGGTACTAACGAAGACCTGGGCAAGAAAATTCTCGCTGATTCCGGTTTGCCGATTATTTCTGCCAACACCATGGGTGAAGCCGCCCAGAAAGTGGTGGCGGCAACCCAAGGGGCTTGAGCGCCGGTATTAGGGTCGGTTGAACCAACCGAATTGCATGATTTGATGCTCGGCAGCCCACGACTGGCCGAGCCACTGTAAAGGATTCAGACAATGTCTATTTTGATCAACAAAGACACCAAAGTCATTACTCAGGGTATCACCGGTAAAACCGGTCAGTTTCACACCCGCATGTGCCGCGAATACGCCAACGGTAAAAACTGCTTTGTGGCGGGTGTAAACCCCAAGAAAGCGGGTGAGGATTTTGAAGGTGTGCCTATTTTTGGCACTGTGGCCGATGCCAAAAAACAGACTGGTGCAAATGCATCGGTTATTTATGTTCCACCCCCCTTTGCCGCAGCAGCCATTTGGGAAGCTGTTGAGGCCGACCTGGATTTGGTCATTTGCATCACCGAGGGCATCCCTGTGCGCGACATGATGGAAGTGCGTGACCGCATGCGCAAGGAAGGCCGAAAAACCATTTTGGTGGGTCCGAATTGCCCCGGCGTGATTACGCCCGATGAAATCAAGATCGGCATCATGCCAGGTCATATTCACAAAAAGGGACGCATCGGTGTGGTGTCTCGCTCGGGCACGTTGACTTACGAAGCTGTGGGCCAATTGTCTGAACTTGGTTTGGGCCAGTCCAGTGCCGTCGGTATTGGCGGTGACCCAGTCAACGGACTGAAGCACATCGAAGTCATGAAAATGTTCAACGACGATCCCGACACCGATGCGGTGGTGATGATCGGCGAGATTGGCGGCAGCGATGAAGAAGAAGCCGCACTTTGGGTCAAAGACAACATGAAAAAACCTGTTGTTGGTTTTATCGCTGGCGTTACAGCCCCCCCAGGAAAGCGCATGGGCCATGCCGGTGCGATTATTTCTGGCGGTAAAGGCACTGCACAGGAAAAACTGGCCGTGATGGAGTCCTGCGGTATCACCGTCACCAAGGACCCATCCGAAATGGGTCGCTTGTTGAAAAAGGCAATCGGCATGTAAGTCATGTGTTGCGCTCAAATGTTGAGCGCATTGTGACGTTTTTTGCGATTAAAAACCCCACCTGTTAATCCCTACAGGTGGGGTTTTGTTTTTTCCCGCAAATGGGGGTAATGCGCTCGCACAGCGTTGAAGAACAATAAAGGCTCACTGACCACTCCTTTGAGGATAACCATGAGCCCATACGCAAGTCTTCCCCGTCGTGCCCTGAACAGCAGGGCTGGCGGTTTTACTTTGATTGAACTGATGATTGCGATCGCCATCGTTGGTGTATTGGCAGCCATTGCTGTACCGGCCTTTGCAAACTACTTGGCACGTGGTCGGGTGTCGGAAGCCATCAACTACGCTCAAACCTGTAAAACTGGCTTTATCGAGTTTTACTCTACCAAGGGTGCTGTACCCACTACCAACTCCGATGCCAACTGTCCAACGGTGGCCACCGACAACGTAAGGTCTGTTGCAATCACCAACAACCCGCCAGCGGTGGTGGTGAATTTGGTCAATACCAGTGTTTTACCAACAGCTATTCGCAACCAGTCCATTATCCTTCAGCCTCTGAACGCTGCAGGCGCCCGACTGAATGCGGCCAACGGCGACACCATTGTGAGCTGGAGGTGTTCAGTCGGTACATCAACGGCCGCTGCTCTAGCAGGCACCGCGAAAACTGATGCCTACAACCTGGTTCCCGCAATTTGCCGCAACGACCCAGTCTAAGGTTAGAGGTGCGTGATGGTTCAACCTCATTCGGGTGTGGATGAGGTTGAGCCAGTAAAGTCGCTTTTACCTCCTCGCTTTTCAACGAGACGCGTTTCCAACATGACCATGCCTTTGTCAATCGCCTTCAGCATGTCGTAAATGGTCAGTAAGCCCACCTGAACGCCCGTGAGGGCCTCCATCTCAACACCCGTTTTTCCCACGGTCTGTGCAGTGCAGTTGCAGGTTACTTCACACTGCACATCATTCAGCTCAAATTCCACGGCCAATCGGGTCAGAGGCAGCGGGTGACACAGCGGAATCAAGTCCGATGTGCGTTTGGCGCCCTGGATAGCGGCAATCCGCGCCACACCCAGAACATCTCCTTTTTTGCTGCTGCCTGCCTTTAACACCGCATACGCTTCGGCGCCCAGCCGGATACGGCCGGTGGCCACAGCCTTGCGTTCGGTTTCGGTTTTGGAGCCCACATCCACCATGTGGGCATTCCCGTGCTGATCAAAGTGTGTGAGACCGTTCATGCGCTGCTTCCTGAAAATGCGGTTTACTGATCTTTACTGCAATTTTAGCGCCCCCCTAGGCAACATCGGTTGAACTGGGTAAGCATCGCGCTATCATACCCAGAGGTTCATCTCCTGATTGTCGCCGATGGCTATTCGCATTCGCAAAACCCTCACCAGCATTGCCTTGATAGCGGGCATGCTGTCGGCTTTACCCGGACCGTCGGCACACGCTGATGCGCTGAGCAATTTGCCCAGCTTGGGAGACGCCGGGGGGGCTGAGTTATCGGTTCAGGATGAGCGGCGCTTGGGTGCCTTGATCATGCGTGATTACAAGGCTTATGGCGCAGTCAATTCAGACCCGGAAATCACCGGTTATCTCACCAAGCTCGGTGCGCGCATTGTGCAGGCCGCCGGTGAGTCTCCGGCCAATTTTGAATTTTTTCTGGTGACCGACAAAGCCATCAACGCCTTCGCCATGCCCGGTGGTTATATCGGGGTGCACACGGGTTTGATTGCAGCTGCCCGCAACGAGTCCGAGTTGGCCTCCGTGCTGGCGCACGAGGTGGGCCACGTCACCCAGCGCCACATCGCCCGTCGTTTTGGTCAACAAAAGCAGACCACCATGGTGTCGGCGGCAGCCATGATCGCCGCCATCCTCGTTGCAGCCAGCAATCCACAAGCCGCAACTGGCATTATGGCTGCAGGGGCCGGTTACGGCATTGACCAGCAGCTTGCGTTTTCGCGGGATGCCGAACGTGAGGCAGATCGGGTGGGTTTTCAAACCCTGCAATCGGCTGGTTTCAACACCCAAGGCATGGTGGATTTTTTTGGTCGTCTGCAAACGGCCTCCCGACTGTATGAAAACAATGCGCCAGCCTACCTTCGCACTCACCCGCTGACCACCGAGCGAATTGCCGACATTCGCAATCGTGTCGGCATTGATGCAGGCAAAGTGGCTCGCCCCCCGGCACCACTCGAGTTTGAGTTGCTGCGCATGAAGTCGCTGGTGTATGGCGACAAAACCAGTCAACAGTGGACAGATCGTCTGAAGGCCTTGAATTCGCCCAATGAACAGGATGGGTTCACCAATCCAGTTGCTTTGGAGTACGGCAAGTCCTTGGTGTACGCCAACATGCAAAAAAAGAAGGACGCGGAAGAATCAGCCTTGCATGCCATCGAGCTTTTTCGCAAAGCAAATGCGGGCAAGCCTGTTGTGCCCCCACTCATGTTGCAAAGCCAGGTGATTGAATCCCGCCTGGATGCGGGCTATCCACCATCTCAGTCGGCGTTGAGCGTCGGCCCTCCAAAATCGCCCGCTGATCTGGATTCGGACGGTAAAGCCATGCTTGGCCTGCTGGAACAATTTAAAAGTGATTACCGAAATGAGTTGTCGGCCAAAGTGCTGTACGCCGACGGTTTGCAGCGCTTGGGGCTGTTCCAGCAGTCCGATGCTTATCTTCGTGACCTGACTCAAATCTATCGTTCCAACCCGCAATTGTTCGAGCTGCTGTCCCAAAGCTCGCTGGCCTTGGGCAAACGGGCGGACCAGCACTTGTATTTGGCGCAATCCTACAGCCTGCGCGGCGCGTACTTGCCAGCCATCGAGCAAACCCAAATTGCCAAGCAATACGCACAAGACAACTACTACCTGCTCGCTGAAATTGACGCCAAGCAGCGAGAATACAAGCGCAAGGCTGACGAGGAACGTGAATACCTCAAGGCCAGTGGGAACGGGCCTTGAGCATGTGCTTACTGGTGGTAGCCGGCCACCCGCTGCACTTCATGGGCTGAACCCAGCATCACGGCGCAACGCTGGTGCAGCTCGGTGGGCTGAATGTCCAAAATACGTTGGGCTGCATCAAACGATTGGCCACCGGCTTGCTCAACCAGAAGGCTCATCGGGTTGGCTTCATACATCAAGCGAAGCTTGCCGGGCTTGTTGGGGTCCCTCAAATCCTTGGGGTACATGAAGATGCCGCCCCGGGTCAACACGCGGTGCACATCGGCCACCATGGACGCAATCCAGCGCATGTTGAAGTCCTTGCCGCGTTCCCCTGTTTTGCCAGCCAACAGTTCGGCAATGTATTTCTGTACCGGTGGGTACCAATGCCGCTGGTTGGACATGTTGATGGCAAATTCCTTGGTGTCCACTGGAATCTCCATGCTGGGTGTGGTCAGTACATATTCACCGGCCTCGCGATCCAGCGTGAATGCAGCCACACCGTTGCCAAAGGTCAGCACCAACGACGTTTGTGGACCGTATACCACATAGCCAGCGGCCACCTGAGCTGTGCCGGGCTGCAGGAAGCTGGCATTGGTGATTTCTCCAGTGCCTGGATTGGGCAGCACCGAGAAAATCGTCCCGATGGACACATTGACGTCAATGTTGCTCGACCCGTCCAGTGGATCGAACAAAACCAAATAGGGTTTGTCGGCGTGACCCGGAACAGGGGAGCAATCATCCAGTTCTTCAGAAGCCATGCCCGCCACAACACCACTGGCCGCCAAGGCCACCAAGATCATGTCATTGGCAATGATGTCGAGGTTTTTCTGCGTTTCCCCTTGAACGTTTTCAGTACCTGCCGTGCCCAGCACGCCACTCAAAGCGCCTTTGTGAACAGCGGCCGAAATGTGTTGCGAAACACCCGACAGCGCTTGAATCAGGGTACTCAATTCCGGTGTAACCCGGCCGCGCCCTGCAGCGCCTTCCGCGGCTTTCAGGTACTGGCTTAAAGTGGTCATGCTCATGGTGGTCCTGATTGAAAATTTGCCGATATTGTACCGAAGGGTCGCTCAGTGCGGTGCAGCAGCCAGGGCTTTGCCGATGACTTCACGCACATCAGGCGACAGTTTGTCGGTGCCATGAATGCGTTCCAACGCTCGGCGCGCATGCATTTGCAACGGGGTGACCAGTTTGGTCCAACGGTCCAGGGCACGGGCCATTCTTGCAGCCACTTGGGGGTTGATGCCATTGAGTTCAATCACCAGGTCCGCCCACAATGCGTAGCCTTGGCCGCTGTGCTGGTGAAACACGCTGGGGTTTTGCATGGCAAACGCACCCAGCAGCGAACGAGCCCTGTTGGGGTTTTTCAAGGTGAACGCCGGGTGCTTCAGCAAGGATTTGACCATCGCCAGTGTGTCCACGTCGGTATTGCTCGCTGGCACTGTGGCTTGCAGCATGAACCACTTGTCAATCGCCAAGGCCTCCTGTTCAAACAACTGGTAATAATGGGTCAGCTCGGGCGCGTTGGCAGGTCCATTGAACACCAGCGAACTAAGGGCAGCCACACGGTCGGTCATGTTGTTGCAGTCCGCATATTGGCGTTGTGCCAAGGCCATGTCCTCTGGCTCTCCGCCAGCCACCAGGTACCCCAAGCAAATGTTCTTCAGTGCACGTTCGCCTGCCGCCACGGTGGTGTAGGCATAGGGCTCCCCTGGCTTGTGGCGTGCGCTATAAAGCCCCATCAACTCCCCTTGGAATTGGGCGCTTAATCGATCTCGAAGTGCACAGCGGGCCATGTGCAAGGCCACCGGGTCAACCAGGCCCTCCTGCTGCTCGAACAGGGCGCCTTCGCCCGGCAACTGCAATGCAATCGCCAAATAGCCATCCGACAGGCGCTTGTCTTTCAGCAAATTGCCAAACACCTCCAATGCCGCCTGAACAGCCTCGCCGTGGGTGTCGCCTTGCCGTTCCAACACTTCCAGCACTGCCTTGGCATACACCTGTTGACCTGCATCCCAGCGGTTGAACGGGTCGTTGTCATGGGCTGCCAAAAAAATATGGTCCGCCGAACTGTGGCTGGTGCGCAAATTCACCGGCGCAGAAAACCCGCGCAACAGGGATGGCACCACGGGCGTATGCAGTCCTGTAAATACAAAGCGCTGCTCGGTCTCGGTCAGGTTCAGTACATCGCCCCGCAAGGCGGTGGTGTCCCCTTTTAATGCCAATGTTTGGTCTCGGCCTTGCTGGTCCACAAACCCCAGTCGAATCGGAATGTGAAAGGCTGGTTTGCTTGCCTGGCCCGGTGTTGGGGCACAGCGTTGTTTCAAGGTGAGGGTGAATTCACCCAGGCTCACGTTGTGAGCCCAGGTGGCATGTACCTCGGGTGTGCCCGCTTGTGCATACCAGTGCCGAAACTGTTTTAAGTTCAGCGCTGGGTTGCTTTCCTGCAAAGCAGTTTCCATGGCGGATACAAATTGTTCACACGTGGCCGCTTGCCCATCATGGCGTTCAAAATAAATCTGCATGCCGCGTTGAAACAAGGCCTCGCCCAGCAGCGTGTGCTGCATGCGGATCACCTCGGCCCCTTTTTCATACACGGTCACCGTGTAGAAATTGTTGATTTCCTGATAACTGTCGGGGCGGATGGGGTGGGCCATGGGGCCAGCATCTTCCGGAAATTGTGCAGCGCGCAGCACCTTCACATCATCAATGCGTTTCACCGCCCTGGCAGAAGCCGCTTGTTCCGGGCTCAGGCCATGCGTCAGCATATCCGCTGAAAATTCCTGGTCCCGAAACACGGTCAACCCTTCTTTCAGGGAAAGCTGGAACCAGTCCTGACAGGTCACACGGTTGCCTGTCCAGTTGTGGAAGTATTCATGCCCGACCACGCTTTCCACATTCTCAAAGTCCACATCGGTGGCCAACTGCGGGTTGGCAAACACAAACTTGGTGTTGAAAATATTCAAGCCCTTGTTTTCCATCGCCCCCATGTTGAAGTCGGCGGTGGCCACAATCATGAAGCGGTCCAGGTCAAGGTCCAGACCAAAACGCTGGCGGTCCCACTCAATCGAACGCTTCAGGCTTTGCATGGCAAAGTCGGTTTTGTCCAGATTACCCGGCTCAACCCACACCTGCAGCAAGGCCTGCTGCCCGTTGCCTTTGGTGATGGTCTCTTCCTGGCACACAAAATTACCGCCCACCAGTGCAAACAGGTAAGCGGGCTTGGGGAAGGGGTCCTCCCAGCGGGTCAGGTGCAGCCCCTCGCCCAAGTCTCGGGCTTCCAGCAGGTTGCCGTTGCTCAAAGTCACCGGGTGGGTGGCCTTGTTGGCGATCAGCGTGACCGTGAACTTGCTGAGCACATCGGGCCGGTCTGGAAAGTAGGTAATCCGTCGAAACCCCTGGGCTTCGCACTGCGTGAAAAAATTGCCGTTGGAGACGTACAAGCCCTCCAGGCGTGTGTTCTGGTCGGGCTGGTTGTACACCGTCAGCTCCAGCACCCCTTGCTTGCCCGCATTGGGAATGGTCAAGCCCGCATCGGTTTGCTGATACTCAGTGCTCGACAGCGTGCGACCATTGAGAATGACGGACTCCAACTCGAGCGCCTCGCCATCCAGCTCCAGTGCGGCCGTGTCGGTCACTTGATCATCCCACGCTTCAAACTTCAAGCGGCTTTTGACCTTGGTCCGCGATGGGCTCAGCTCAAACACCAGGTCTGTTTTGACAATCCGGTGGTTGGGCGTTTTGTAATCCTTGCGGTAAAAGGTCACGGTCGCTGGCGCGTCTTTCATGGCGTGGGGTCCTGCTGGGTAATGACAGTGTGGGGTAACTCAGTGGTCGTGCTTGTGGTCATGGCCACAGTGGCCATGGTCATGACCGTCGTGTGCATGGCCGTGATCGTGAGTATGGTCGTGGTCGTGATCACAACAATCATGGTGCTTGATCTCCGGAACACTCAGCTCCAGCATCGGCGCTTCAATCTGTTTGAATTGCAGTCCAAAGTGCTCCAGCATGTGCATGCATTCATGGCTGGCAACCACGCGCGCACCGTGTTCAGTCAATTGCAAAGGCCACATTTCAAGACCTGCAATGTGAATGAAGGCCTCATAGCCGGGTTGCCCACGTTCAAGCTCAAACAGTGCTTCGGGTGCTGCCTCAACCACAGCCCATTCATTGGTGTTCGACACCAGTTTGTCCCCGGGTTCAACGGGTTCGTCAATGTGACAAACAATGCTGCCGCCATCCTGGGTTGGACAATCGTGTGGCAGTTCCTGGCGCTGGTCAAAGGTCAGGGCCAGTGTTTTGGCATTGCGCAACAACACTGAAGCCACTTTGTGGTTGGCTTTCACCACCTTGTTGTACACCACCGCATGGTCGTGGTGGCAATGGTTGTGATCATGGCCGTGCTCATGATCATGATCGTGGTCGTGTGAATGACTCATGTGTGTTCAATCCCTGAAATTTTCAAAACCCAATGGTGTGTCGGTGACTTGCTTTTTCAGCAGGGCAATCGCTGCCTGCAGGTCATCCCGTTTCGCACCAGTCACGCGAACAGTGTCGCCCTGGATGCTAGCCTGAACTTTCATTTTGCTGTCCTTGATTTCCTTCACCACTTGCTTGGCCAGGTCTTTGTCCAGTCCATTTTTAACCAGCACGGTTTGCTTGAGCTTGTCTCCGGAAATTTTTTCCTTCTTGTCAAAGGTCAAAAACCGCACATCCACATTGCGCTTCGCAAATTTGTTGCGAATCACTTCGGACACTTGTTCCAATTTAAAATCATCGTCCGCGTACACAAACAGGGTGTCATCGTTTAACTCGACTCGAGAGTCCGAGCCCTTGAAGTCAAAGCGGTTGGTGATTTCCTTGTTCACTTGGTCCACGGCATTTCGCAGTTCAATCAAGTCTGGTTTGCAGACCACATCAAAAGACGGCATAGTTCATTCCTTCAAGCACAATGGATTCAATTGTAATCCCTAGAACACCCACCATGTCAGCACACGGCGACGCCTATCCTGTGGATTTAAAGCCCCTGCACACCTTTGGTCTGCAGGCCTGGGCGCAGGGCCTTCACACCATTTCTGGTTTGGCCGATTTGTCCGCGTATGCCGACAGTGTTCGGCAAGGGCAGCCTGTGCTGTTGTTGGGCGAGGGCAGCAACACTGTGTTTGTCCAGGAGAACAATGCGCTGAACGTCTGGAAAATGGCCTTGATGGGCAAGCAATACCTGGGCTGCGATGGGACCCATCATCACCTTCGTGTCATGGCTGGAGAAAACTGGCACAGCCTGGTTGAATGGACCGTGCAACAAGGGTGGGGAGGGCTGGAAAACCTGGCCTTGATTCCGGGCTCGGTGGGGGCTGGCCCCGTGCAAAACATCGGGGCGTATGGTGTGGAACTCAAAGACCGCATTCGCGCTGTGCAGGTGTTTGACGTGCAAACCCAAACAAGCCAAACCTTGGGTTTGCCAGCCTGCGAATTTGCCTATCGGGAAAGTGTCTTCAAGCAGGCCGGAAAAGGGCGCTGGGTGATCACCGCCGTGGATTTCGCCTTGCCTGTTGAGTGGACGCCTGTGCTGCATTACGGCGATCTGTCACGTCGTGTGGCGGATCTCGGTGCTGTGACCGCCTTGAATGTCATGAAGGCTGTTTGTGCCATTCGAACCGACAAGTTGCCAGACCCAGTGGTGTTGGGCAACAGCGGGAGTTTTTTCAAAAACCCGTTGGTGTCTGTTGCGCAGTTTGAGTCCATCAAGGCGGCTCATCCAGCGCTGGTTCATTTCCCGGCTGATGGGGGCTTGGTCAAATTGGCTGCAGGCTGGCTGATTGAACAATGCGGTTTGAAGGGGGCCATTCATCACGCTGTGGGCGTCTATGACCGACAGGCATTGATTCTGGTCAACCATGGAGCAGGGCAGGGCGCCCATCTGCTCGATCTCATCCGGCGCATTCAACAGGCAGTTCAAACCAGGTTCGGTGTGCACCTTGAGGCCGAGCCCAACTTGATTGCTGGGTGATTCCCATAAAAAAACCGGCCATAGGGGCCGGTTTTTAACAGGGGCAAGCGTTTGCTTTATTGCCCGCGTTTGTTGCGGGCATTGGCTGCAATCCGCATGCGCAAGGCATTCAGCTTGATAAAACCGCCAGCGTCGGCCTGGTTGTATGCACCACCATCTTCATCAAACGTTGCAATGGTCTGGTCAAACAGTGAATCGGTTTTCGAGTCGCGGGCCACCACAATCACATTGCCCTTGTACAGTTTCAGGCGCACCCAGCCGTTCACGCACTGTTGTGTGTGGTCGATCAAGGTTTGCAGGGCCACGCGCTCCGGGCTCCACCAGTAGCCGTTGTAAATTAGGCTGGCGTAGCGGGGCATCAGGTCGTCTTTGAGGTGAGCCACTTCACGGTCGAGCGTGATGGATTCAATGGCGCGGTGCGCTTTCAGAATAATGGTTCCACCGGGTGTTTCGTAGCAGCCACGGCTCTTCATACCCACATAGCGGTTTTCCACCAGGTCCAGGCGACCAATGCCGTGTTTGCCACCCAGGCGGTTCAGCTCGGTCAATACTTCGGCAGCGCTCAGTCGTTTGCCGTTCAGGGCCACAATATCGCCCTTTTCAAACTCGACATCCAGGTATTCGGCCTGGTCGGGGGCCGCTTCCGGGCTGACCGTCCAGCGCCACATGCTTTCCTCGGCCTCTGCGCTGGGGTTCTCCAGGTGGCGGCCTTCGAAACTGATGTGCAGCAGGTTGGCGTCCATGGAATAGGGCGCACCACCATTGCGGTGCTTCATGTCAATTTCAATACCAGCGTCTTCCGCGTATTTCAGCAGTTTTTCGCGGGACAACAAATCCCATTCGCGCCATGGGGCGATGATCTTCACGCCCGGCATGAGCGCATAGGCCCCCAGTTCAAAACGCACCTGGTCATTGCCCTTGCCGGTGGCACCATGGGAAATGGCATCGGCGCCGGTCTCACGGGCAATCTCGATCAACCGCTTGGCAATCAGTGGACGCGCAATCGACGTGCCCAACAGGTACTCGCCTTCGTACACCGTGTTGGCGCGGAACATCGGGAATACGAAATCGCGCACAAACTCCTCGCGAACGTCGTCAATGTAAATGTTCTCGGGTTTGATGCCGAATTTCAGCGCTTTTTGCCGCGCAGGCTCCAGCTCTTCACCTTGGCCCAAGTCGGCTGTAAAGGTCACCACCTCGCATTGGTAGTTGTCTTGCAGCCACTTCAAAATCACCGAGGTGTCCAGTCCGCCGGAGTAGGCCAGCACCACTTTCTTCACGTCACTCATGGTCGTTCACAGTCAAAAATGAAATCGGGGTTATTCAAAGCACTGTTGGGTTGCTTATTTGCGGCCCAACAACAAAAATTCCATCAGGGCCTTCTGCGTGTGCAGGCGGTTTTCTGCTTCATCCCACACCACGCTTTGCGGGCCATCAATCACGTCAGCAGCCACTTCCTCACCCCGGTGGGCAGGTAGGCAATGCATGAATACGGCGTCCTTGTGGGCCACATTCATCATGTCCATGTCGACCTGGAAATCCGCAAAAGCCTTCATGCGTTCGCTGTTTTCCATTTCAAAGCCCATGCTGGTCCACACATCGGTGGTCACAATGTCGGCATCTTTGCAGGCGTCCATGGGGTCAGCAAAGTACGCATGGTGTGTGCCTTTGATGTTGAGCTTGGGGTCCACTTCGTAGCCGGCCGGGGTGGACACATTCACTTTGAAGTCCAGTATTTCTGCCGCTTGCAGCCAGGTGGCGCACACATTGTTTCCATCACCCACCCAGGCCACGGTTTTGCCTTGAATGCTGCCTCGGTGTTCGATAAAGGTGTAAATGTCCGCGAGGATTTGGCAGGGGTGGTATTCGTTGGTCAGGCCGTTGATCACCGGAACCCGGCTGTTGGCGGCAAAGCGCTCGACGATTTCCTGCTCGTAGGTGCGAATCATCACAATGTCGCACATTCTCGAGATCACCTGCGCAGCATCTTCGACCGGTTCACCTCGGCCAAGCTGGCTGTCTTTGGTGTTGAGGTAAATTGCCGAGCCGCCCAGCTGGTGCATGCCAGCCTCAAAGCTGAGCCGTGTGCGGGTCGAGGCCTTTTCAAAAATCATGACCAGTGTTCGGTCTTGCAGCGGGTAGTAAGGCTCGTAGCGTTTGAATCGGGCCTTGATGTCCCGCGTGCGCTCAATCAGGTATTCAAAATCGCCTCGGCTCAGGTCACTGAACTGCAAAAAATGTTTGATGGGCATGTTGTTATCGTCTCCCGGCTATTTGTCCTGCTTGGCACCCGTGGGCACCCTGTCAGGCGAGGCGGCTGCCTCAAGCCGCTCCATTCAAGAATGCTTTGATCAATGGTGCCAATTCCATGGCCAGCATGTTTGCTTCCTCGGGTTTGATCACCAGTGGCGGCAACAAACGCACCACATTGTCTCGCGTCACGTTGATGATGAGCCCTTTGTCGCGCGCAATGGCCACCAGTTCGGCGCATGGCTTCCACAGCTCCACACCAATCATCAGACCACGTCCGCGAATTTCTTTCACGCCGGCAACACCCGCCAGTTCACGGGTGAGCACAGCGCGAATCAGCGCACCCATTTGCTCGGCATGGGCCAGCAAGCTTTCTTCATCCATGATGTTGAGCGTTGCCAACGCAGCGGCCGATACCAAGGGGCCGCCGCCGAAAGTTGTGCCATGGGTTCCAGGGGTGAAAACGCCCGCTGCTGCACCGGCTGCAAGGCATGCACCAATCGGTACGCCCGACCCCAAGCCTTTGGCCAAGGTGATGACATCGGGCTCAATGCCTGCATGTTGGTAACCAAACCATTTCCCGGTTCGTCCGATGCCACTTTGGACTTCATCAATCATCAGCAACCAGCCCTTGGCCGTGCACAGCTTGCGAAGCTCCTGCAGGTATTCCGTATCGGCCACGTTGATGCCGCCTTCACCTTGGAGCACTTCCAGCAGAATGGCTTGGATGTCGGGATTGTCTACACTGGCCTGTTCAATGGCCGCGAAATCACGATACGGCACACGCACAAAACCGCCGGGCAACTCGCCAAACCCCACTTTGGCCTTGGGGCTGTCTGTGGCGGCCAGCGTGGCCAGTGTGCGACCGTGCCACGCCCGTTCCATCACGATAATCTTGGCGTTTTCAATGCCTTTTTTGTAGCCGTAGTGACGGGCCAGTTTGATGGCGGCCTCGTTGGCCTCAGCGCCCGAGTTGCAGAAAAATGCTTCCTGCATGCCCGACAGTTCACACAGCTTGGTGGCCAGTTGCTCTTGCTCAACAACCCGGTAGAGGTTGGAGGTGTGGATCAGTTTGGCGGCTTGGTCGGCAATGGCTTTGACCAGTTTCGGGTGGTTGTGCCCCAGGCCATTCACTGCAATGCCTGCCAAACCATCCAGGTACTTTCGACCGTCCGTTGACCACAGCCACGCACCTTCGCCATGTGTGAAGGCAATGGGTTGACGGGCATAGGTTTTCATCAGGTGGTCGGTCACGGTAATACTCTCAATCAAATTCGCAGGGCCAGAAAAACAAACGCAGCCTGTTTAAGTCTGGATGGCTGCGTTGTGCAAAGCAGAATTGTACGATAAATCAAGGCTTAAGGGAAAGGCGCAAGCCTCTTGCAGCCTTATTCTTGGGCCTCACTCCTCGCGGTGTGCATGGGCCCGGAATTGATCCAGCCCTGTGGGCAAATGTCTGGCCTGAAGGTAATCCGGGGCAATCACCGAGAGTGTTTCATAGCGGGGGAGGGGAAATATCCGACCAGAGGTCCGCACATTGTCGATTTTCATGGAGTCCACATTGTCGCGGCTCATCAGCGGTTCCCCCGGAGCAAGCTCCATCAACCGGGCCTGAATTTTGGCAGCCACGTTGGGAATACCCACAATCCAGGGGCTGCGTCCCACTGCGTTGGCCGACAATTGAACCAACTCCTTCAAGGTGAATATCTCGGGGCCTACCAAATCAAAGGTGTTGTGGACGGTTGCTTTGCCTTCATCGGCCACGCAGGCCATCACGGCTTTGGCCACATCGCCCACCGACACCGGCTGAAAGCGGGCGGTTGCCCCTGCCAGCGGAATGAAGGGTGCCAACAGGCTAAGGCTTGCAAATGTATTCAGGAATTTGTCGCCGCGACCAAACACCACGGATGGACGAAGGATGGTCCAGGCCAAACCACTGTCTTTCACCGCAGCCTCGCCATCGGTTTTTGAGCGCAGGTACATCGACGGTGCCGGGTTTTGGACACCCACACCCAGTGCACTGATGTGAATCAGCCGCTTCACCTTGTGTTGGTTCATGGACGCTGTCAGCGCTTTTGGAAACTCCACATGGTTCACGCGGAAGTGTTGGCCATAGGGCTTGCCCGGTTTGCTGTGCAGCACCCCAAGCAGATTGATGACCACATCTTGCCCAACCATCAAACGGCCCAAAGCCGCCCTGTCGTGAATATTCGCGGTCACAACACGACAGGTGGGCAGCGTGAGCAAGTGCTTGGCCTTGTCATAGCGACGGGTGGGCACTGTGATGCGATGACCCGCTTTGGTGAGTTCATTGCAGACGGCCTGGCCGATAAAGCCTGAACCGCCAATAACCAGCACATTTTTTGTTGTCGACATGGTGTACAAGGAGATGATGCGTTGTCGGGATGGACGCCAAATTTGGCGTCAGTTGCTTCCTCGAATCATACCCAGTCTTTGTTTGAGGGAAGTCGAGGAATTGTTCAGAACCCAAGAATAAGCCACGGTATTGGACATTACGTTCTTCACATAGTCACGCGTTTCGTCAAACGGAATCAGTTCGGTGAAAATGGCCCCCTCAATGACCCGGTTTTCGCCCAGCCGACGCTTCCACAATGAGGGCCGGGAGGGGCCTGCGTTGTAGCCGGCAGAGGCCAACACTGGCGATTGCCCATGCTGATCAAACACCATCTTCAAATAATTGGTGCCCAAAGTGAGGTTGGTGTCGATGTCGGCAATGTCGGATTTTTTGAAATCACTCAAGCCAATTTTTTTGGCCACATATTGGGCTGTGGCGGGCATCACTTGCATCAAGCCGCTGGCGCCGACTCCAGACCGGGCAATGGTTACAAAGCGAGACTCCTGACGGATCAGTCCATACACCCAAGACTCGTCAATCCCCACTTCCTGTGTTTTCGCGGTCATGCGGTCTCTGAACGGGGTCAAATATCGCAGGGAGATGTCGTGTTCCATCTCGGTTTTGTCCGCTGCCGCAAT
Organism: Limnobacter sp.; assembly: GCF_036405155.1. Classification (GTDB taxonomy): domain Bacteria; phylum Pseudomonadota; class Gammaproteobacteria; order Burkholderiales; family Burkholderiaceae_B; genus Limnobacter. The sequence goes on from NZ_DASWYD010000010.1 coordinate 169,695, forward strand.
AGCGCGATCGTACAACTGGTTTTTCTCAGCCCAAGTGGCGGCCGCCAACAGCTCACGGTCATTCATCTGCGAAATTTGCAGGTTGAATTCCCAAAACCCGTCCGTGCGCAGGCCAGCATCATACAAAGCCAGCGCTCGAATAAATCCCGGGTTCTTCTTCGCTTTGTCCAGTTCGGCAGCGGTCAATGGCACGGGTTTGTTGGGGGCTGACACCGTTGCGCCCAATTCTTCATTGGCCAACTTTCCATAAAAAGTGAAGGTGTTGGCAGCACGAATCCACTCCTGGCGGGCCTCCACAATTTTCCCGGTCGCAGCCAAGGCCCTGCCTTTCCAGTACTGCCAAGTGCGGTTCTCCTGCAATTCCGGGCTCATGTCATTGATGAAGGCCAGCACAGTGGGCCAGTCCTCTTGAAGCAAGGCCGAGCGCACTCGCCATTCCTGTTGCTCTGGCCCCAGCACATCGGCGCTGCTGCGTTTGAAATAGGTTTCTGCAACAGGGTTCCACACCAAGCCTGCGCGGTAACCAATGTGGCCCCACAGCCAGCGTTCTGTTTTGTCCGACAGCCTTCCTTTCAGCTCGCCATCCAGCAGGCGGGCAGCGGCTTCGTAGTCCTCCACCGCCTTGCGCGTCAGTGCAACGCCCACATACAGGTCTGTGCCCCGGCTGCCCGCATTTTTCAGCGCCTTGTCCGGGTTGTCAAAGGCTTGAGCCAACTGTTTGCCGTCAAGGTTTTTACCCCACTGCGTATCGGCCATTTCATCCACAAACTGCTGGGCGGCACCCGGTTGTTTGCCTTCAGCCAAATGCAGAACGTGTTTGTCCAGGTCGCTGCCATGGATGGCGCCTCGGTCATAGAGGTTGCGTAGCAACATGCGGCAGGTTTTGGGCAGTTTTTTATTGCTGCTCAAAACCGTGTTCAGTTTGGATTGCACCAGTTGGCCTTGGGTGCTGGCGTACAGCATGTCCGCACACTCCACGCCCTGGTCTGGTCGGTATTTCAATTGTGGCCGCTGTTCTGCAAACAAGGGCCACTGGCCTGTTCGGGCCAGTTGTTGCAACCATTCACGGCGCAATTGTTCAGTGGGCCAACTGCTGGGATAACGGTTCAGCAGCGGTAGCACGTCGTCTGTTTTCCAAACCAGTTGTTCATCTGGGTTGGCCTTTTCCTGGCCTTTTTGAAAAAAACGGAACTGCCAAATATCGATGTAGGGCCTGAAGATGTGGTCCGGAGGCAGTTTGGCCGCCAGACGCGAAAAGTCGGTATACCGACCATCGGCATAGGCGCTTTTGATTTGACGCATCAGCTCACCTTGGTCCGACTGGTCGGTCAAAACAGCGGCTTGCGCCAAACAATCCGCTGGCCAGCCGATTGGACTGATCAACACGGCGAGACAGCTTGCGATAAAGTGTCGTTGTAAAAATCGTTTCATCATTCAATCTGTCATGAAAAAAAATCTGCGGCAGTGGGCCATGGCCCAACGTGCCAAACGAGACGAAGCCCTTGTGGCGGCCTTCAGCCAGCAAATACGCGCCTCTGTCTTAACTGTACTCCAATCCATCGGGCCCTGCACCGTTGGCTTGTACCATCCCTTCAAGGGCGAACCCAATGTGTTGCCCATTGCACAATCCGAGGCCTTGGCCGGGTATTCCTGGGCATTGCCCGTGTGTGTTCGGGACGCTTCCGGTGCAAGGCTTCAATTTGCCCAATGGGATAAAGACACAGCACTGGAAACCGGTGAGTACGGCATTCCAGTGCCAGTCCACAAACATTGGGTGAGCCCAGCCGTGTTGCTCATTCCGTGCCTGGCATTTCATGCATCGGGTGCCCGCTTGGGCTATGGCGCCGGTTGGTATGACCGAACTTTGCAAGCCTATGACTCGGCAGGGCTCAAGCCATTTTGCGTGGGTGTCGCCTACAGCGACACGGAAGTGGCTGAAATGTTCCATGAACCCCACGACAGGCTGTTGGATGTCGTGGTTACAGAGCGCGTTGTATATCGAATAGGGCCTGCCTGAAGCGCCCCGCTTTCGATCTGCTCACAACCCCAAGCGGTCCAGAATGGACAGGGTCGGCTGTGCGTTGTTCATGGTGTAAAAATGCAGCCCTGGAACACCTTCCCGAATCAGTCGCTCACACAAACCCGTGACGACTTCAAGGCCGAACGAACGAATCGCATCGCGGTCATCCCCAAACTGCTGAAGGCGGTTGCGCACCCAGCGTGGCAATTCGGCGCCGCAGGCATCCGAAAAGCGCGCCAGCTGACTGAAGTTGGTGATCGGCATGATGCCGGGGACCAACGGGATATCGACCCGGCTTTGAACCTGGTCCCTGAAATACAAAAATGCATCCGCGTTGAAAAAATACTGCGTAATGGCTGAATTGGCGCCGCATTTTACTTTGTGCACAAAGGCATCCACATCGGCCATGGCACTGCGGGCTTGCGGGTGTGTTTCCGGGTAAGCGGCCACTTCAATGAAGAAGTGGTTGCCAGTCTCCGCCCGAATGAATTCCACCAGTTCGCTGGCGTACCGGAATGAGCCTGTTTCCAGCATTCCAGAGGGTAAATCCCCGCGCAAAGCGACAATTCGACGAATGCCGTGGCTTTTGTAGGTGTTCAACAGGTCTCGCACCTTGTCTTTGGATGAACCAATGCACGACAGGTGAGGGGCCGCTTCATTGCCAGCTGCCTGAATGTCCAGCACTGTGGACAGCGTGCCATCCTGGGTGGTTCCGCCAGCGCCAAAGGTGACCGAGAAAAATTCGGGATTTCGCTCCGCAAGCTGCGCGCGTGTCTGCTTCAGCTTCTCAGCGCCTTCGTCTGTTTTGGCAGGAAAAAATTCAAAACTGATGTTCATCTTGTTCGTCACGTCGCAATCACAGGTTTAATGGGCCGTTTTTAGCGCCCGAACAATGTATTCCTGGTTCCCATCCCCACCTTTCAGCGGGCATGGAAAAAATTCTTGGGCTTCAAACCCGTTGGCCTCGCAGGCCTGCCGTATGGCACTTTCCAGTTCGTCCAGCAAACCTTCTTTCCACTTCACCAAGCCTTGCTTTCCAATGTGCTCTGGGCCCAATTCAAATTGGGGCTTCACCAGCCAGATGCTCTGGCTGCCTCGCGTTAAAAACCTCGCCAGCGTTGGCATGATCTTCACCAACGAAATAAACGACACATCGGCCACAGACAGGTCAATCGGCAGGAAATCGGCATGACTCTGCCTCCATTGTGCCAGCAGTTGGTCCGCATCCACCGTTTTCAGGTTCACCCCTTCCACGGCCAGCACCCGCACATCGTTGCTGAGCTTGCTGTGCAGTTGACCATGCCCAACATCGAGCCCGATCACCGAATGCGCGCCATGTTGAAGCAAACAGTCGGTAAAGCCGCCGGTGGATTGTCCAAAGTCTATGCACCGAGTGCCGGCCACCAAAACCTTCAGACTTTCCAGAGCGCCTTGCAGCTTGAGTCCACCCCGAGACACATATCGGGTTTGATCAGACTCAGTTAATTCCAACGTGTCAAATGCCTCAACACCTTGTGATGCCTTTCGAACGGGTAGGGCGGGGCCTGTGCCTCGTCGAACCTGAACAAGGCCTTGCTCAATCAGCGACTGGGCCTGTGCACGGGATGTGCACAAGCCCTGTTCGACCAAAGCGAGATCGGCCCGCAACGGTTGATCAAGCGAGCGCTTAGTAGCGGTAGTGGTCAGGCTTGTATGGGCCTGACTGCTTGACGCCAATGTAAGCAGCCTGGTCCGGTGACAGTTCGGTCAACTGTGCACCGATTTTCTTCAGGTGCAAGCGGGCCACTTTCTCGTCCAAGTGCTTGGGCAGCACGTACACGCCAACCGGATACTTGTCGGTTTGTGTGAACAGCTCAATTTGCGCAATGGTTTGGTTGGCAAAGCTGGACGACATCACGAAAGACGGGTGGCCGGTACCGCAGCCCAGGTTCACCAAGCGGCCTTCGGCCAGCATGATGATGCGCTTGCCATCGGGGAAAATGATGTGATCCACCTGGGGTTTGATGTTTTCCCAGGTGTATTGCTTCACGCTGGCAATGTCGATCTCGTTGTCAAAGTGGCCGATGTTGCAAACAATGGCTTGGTCCTTCATTTTCACCATGTGGTCATGGGTAATGATGTCTTTGTTGCCTGTGGCCGTCACGAAGATGTCTGCCTTGTCGCAGGCGTAGTCCATGGTCACCACGCGGTAGCCTTCCATGGCTGCTTGCAATGCACAGATGGGGTCCACTTCAGTCACCCACACTTGCGCAGACAATGCACGCAGGGCTTGTGCAGAACCTTTGCCCACGTCACCGTAACCGGCGACCACGGCCACTTTCCCGGCAATCATCACATCGGTGGCACGCTTGATGCCGTCCACCAGCGATTCGCGGCAACCGTACAGGTTGTCGAACTTGGACTTGGTCACGGAGTCGTTCACGTTGATCGCGGGGAAGGCCAGTTCACCTTTCTTCGCCATGTCGTACAGGCGCTTCACACCGGTGGTGGTTTCTTCGGTTACACCCTTGATGTGCACAATGCGCTTGGAATACCACTGTGGGTCTTTCTTCAGTGTTTCCTTGATGCTGTTGAACAGGCAAATTTCTTCTTCACTGCCCGGGTTGTTCAATACGCTGATGTCTTTCTCGGCTTTCACGCCCAGGTGCAGCAACAATGTTGCATCGCCGCCATCGTCCAGAATCATGTTGGAATAGCCACCATCGGACCATTCAAAAATTTGGTGGGTGAACTTCCAATAATCCACCAGTGATTCGCCTTTGTAGGCAAACACGGGAATGCCAGCGGCTGCAATGGCTGCAGCAGCATGGTCCTGGGTTGAGTAGATGTTGCAGGAAGCCCAACGAATTTCAGCACCCAGTGCGGCCAGTGTTTCAATCAACACGGCAGTCTGGATGGTCATGTGCAGTGAGCCGGTAATGCGCGCACCTTTCAGGGGCTGGCTGGCAGCATATTCCTGACGGATGGCCATAAGGCCGGGCATTTCAGTTTCGGCGATGGCGATTTCCTTGCGGCCGAAGTCGGCTTGGCCCAAGTCTGCAACGAAGAAGTCGTTTTCGCCGGTGGCGGTGAGTGGTTTTGCAATGGCGTTCATCACGCCCTCCTTTGTAAAAAAACTAAAAGAAAGAAGCGTGAGCGCCGTTGTTTATTTCCAGTTCGAGCCTAGCACCCGCCGAAACGGGTGTCGCAACGCTCCTCGAACAATGCGAGATGTTATCAGATTCCAGCCGCAGCGCGAAGTGCCTCGGCCTTGTCGGTGCGTTCCCAGCTAAACTCCGGCTCTTCCCGGCCAAAGTGGCCATACGCCGCGGTTTTTGCGTAAATCGGGCGCAGCAGGTCCAGCATTTGCACAATGCCTTTGGGGCGAAGGTCAAAATGCTCGCCAATCAAAGCAGTGATTTTTTCGTCCGAAATTTTACCGGTGCCAAAGGTGTTCACCATGACCGATGTTGGCTTGGCCACACCGATGGCGTAGCTCACCTGCACCAGGCATTTTTCGGCCAGTCCCGCTGCAACCACGTTTTTCGCCACATAACGGCCTGCATAAGCGGCTGAGCGGTCTACCTTGGAAGGGTCTTTGCCCGAGAATGCGCCGCCGCCGTGAGGCGCAGCACCGCCGTATGTGTCCACGATGATTTTGCGGCCGGTCAGGCCGCAGTCGCCCTGTGGACCGCCAATCACAAATCGTCCGGTGGGGTTCACCAGGTATTTGATGTCGCCCTTGATGAGTTCTTTGGGCAGTACGGGCTTGATCACGTCTTCAATCACTGCTTCTCGCAGCGAACTCAGAGAAATGTCAGGCGAGTGTTGGGTAGACAGCACCACGGTGTCGATGGCGTAGGGTTTGCCTTCGACATATTTGATGGTCACTTGCGATTTGGCATCCGGGCGCAGCCAGGGCAGGCGTCCGTCTTTGCGCAACAAACTCTGGCGATGCACCAGTTGATGCGACAGGCTGATGGCCAATGGCATCAATTCACGGGTTTCATTCACCGCATAACCAAACATCAAGCCCTGGTCGCCCGCACCTTGGTCCAGGTTGTCATCGTGGGCTTTGTCCACGCCCTGGGCGATATCCGGGCTTTGGCGGTCATAGCAAACCATCACTGCACAGCTTTTGTAATCAATGCCAAAGTCGCCGTTGTCGTAACCAATCTTTTTGAGGGTTTCCCGGGCCACGTCAATGTAATTGACCTGCGCATGGGTCGTGATTTCACCCGCCATGACAACCAATCCGGTGTTGGTGAGGGTTTCCGCGGCAACGCGTGCACGTGGATCTTGGGCCAGAATGGCATCCAGAACAGCATCCGAAATTTGATCGGCCACTTTGTCTGGATGGCCTTCGGAAACGGACTCGGATGTGAAATAAAACTCGTTAGACATAAAAAAAGCTCCAAATGAACGGGTAACTCGGCGAAGCCGACCCCTGTTGATTTGAAGCCTGGCGACGCTTTAGCAGTGTTGTTTTAGTTCGCCCCGCAAGTTGTCATTTAACTCAGCGAACACTGCGAATATACAACAAAATAGAGTGCCTGGCAAAATATTGGTTCAATGGCTCTGGGTACAATCTGCGAATGATCAAACCCATGTTCAATCTGCTGGCGCGTTTTCCCCTGCCCCTCTTGCATGCCATTGGCGCATTGCTGGGGTGGGCGGTGTACGGCTTGTCATCCTCTTACCGACGGAAAATCCACCAACACGCAGACATTGCTTTCGGGCACGATGAGGCGCTGAAGCGCACGGCCGTGCGAGGCTCCATTGCTCAGGCAGGCATGGCTTTGCTGGAATTGCCTTTTCTCTGGGGGCGGTCGACCGCTGAAGGCGCGGCAGCCTGCACCGAAATCACGGGGTGGGATGTTGTTGAGGCCGCTCGGCAAAAAGGGCGCGGCATGCTATTCCTGACCCCGCACATGGGCAGTTTCGAATCCGCTGCCCAAATTTTTTCAACACGACAGGCCATCACCGTGTTGTATCGCCCCAATCGCAAGCCTGAACTGCAACACATCATCGAAACCAGCCGGGCTCGGGATGGTGTGGGCATTGCGCCCACCAACCTGTCCGGCGTCAAAATTCTGCTCAAGGCCCTTCGGCGCGGTGACGCTGTGGGTCTGTTGCCGGATCAGGTTCCTTCCAGTGGGGAAGGGGTTTGGGCCCCTATGTTCGGTCAGCCCGCCTACACCATGACCTTGCCAGGTCGGCTGGTCAACACAACGGGTGCCAGTGTCATTTTGGCCATCGGTTATCGCAAGCCTTTTGGACAGGGGTTTCGGCTCGATTTGTACCCGGGTCCAACGCATCTCAGCGAAGACCCGGTTGAGGCAGCCACCCAAGTCAATCAAGCCATGGAAGCATTGATTCTCAAGCACCCCGAACAATACTACTGGGGCTACGAGCGTTACAAAGCACCCAAAAACAACTGAAGCCGAGATCCCACCGTGACGTCATTGCTCATCAACTGTTGGTTTGGACTGGCGAGTTTGCCCTTCCTGTTGTACCGCCTGCTCTCCAGTGCCGTTGCCGCGGTGTTAACGCTGCTGTTGATGGCCGTTGCTCGCGAAAGGCGCCAAGTTACCTTGACCAATTTGCGCCTCTGTTTTCCTGAGGTTAGTCCGTGGAAGCGATTGGCCTGGTGTGCTGCTCACATGTATTTTTATTTGCGCACCTTTCTGGACCGCGGCTGGCTGTGGCAAGGCCATGCCAATGCGGTGCGCGATCGGGTTCGGCTTGTTAACCCCGAAGCATTGCAGGTTCTGTCCAGTGGACAAAACATCATCTTCCTTGCTCCCCATTTTTTGGGTCTGGACGCTGCCTGGAGTCGCCTCTGCCTCGAGGTCGACATGGTCACCATGTATTCCAATCAGAAAAATCCGGTCTTGAACGACCTCATTCTGAAAGGGCGTTCACAACTGGGCAAACCGCTTTTGCTGTCCCGTCAACAAGGTATTCGCCCGTTGATTGCCGCCATGAAGCAGGGCCGGCCGCTTTACTATTTGCCCGACATGGACTTCGGCGAAAGAGACTCCGTGTTCGTGGATTTCTTTGGCAACAAGGCCGCCACAGTCACTGCGGTGGCTCGTTTGGCAAAAATGATGAAAGCGCAAGTCGTGCCTGTATTGACCCGATATCGACAGGGCCGTTACGAGGTGACGATTGGCGACCCCTTGCCCAATTTTCCGCTCGACGACGAAACTGCATCCACACAAGCCATGAATCACCACATCGAACGGTGGGTTCGCGACAACATCACGCAATACCTTTGGCTTCATAAACGCTTCAAGACCCGCCCCCCAGGCGAGTCCAGAATATACTGAAGGCCTACGTCTTCAGTTCCATTGGGATTTTAAAAATGTCTTCTGCAAGCACAGTGAGATTCACGAAAATGCATGGTGCCGGTAACGACTTCGTCGTGCTGGACAACCGCGACGGCTCATTGGATTTGCAGCCAGCGTTGATCAAGCGTTTGTCGGACCGTCATTTTGGCGTGGGCGCCGATCAGGTTTTGGTCGTTGAAAAGGCCCAATCATCAGACAATGACTTTCGATACCGCATTTTCAACGCCGATGGTCACGAGGTTCAGCAGTGTGGAAATGGTGCGCGCTGCTTTGCTCAATATGTTGTGGACAAAGGCCTGACTGACAAAAGCAGCATCCGTGTTGAAACCATTCCCGGCGTGATCGAGCCCCAAATCATTCGACACAACTGGGTCAAGGTCAACATGGGGCCGGCGTCTTTTGAGCCCTCCGCATTGCCGTTTGTTGCGGATGGTTTATCCATGCGCAAGTTTGGTGGCTTGGTGCAGTACAAACTGCCCGTAGATGCCGGTCTTGCAGATCAGGACCTTTGGGTGTCCGTGGTGTCCATGGGCAATCCCCATGTGGTCATTTTGCTCGATCAACCAGCATCCGATGATCTGGTTCAAACCTTGGGCAGCACACTGGAAAGTCATCCTCGCTTCCCAGAGCACGTCAACGTTGGTTTTCTCAGTGTGGTGGATCGCAGCCGCGCGCACCTTCGCGTGTACGAGCGAGGTGTCGGCGAAACTCTGGCCTGCGGCACCGGTGCTTGTGCCGCAGCGGTGGCTGGCATGAAAATGGGCCTGCTTTCTGATCAGGTGGACATGGTCAAAGCCGGCGGTACCTTGACCATCGAATGGTCCGGCAACCCCGACAGTGACGTGTTGATGACCGGCCCTGCACAAACCGTTTTCGAAGGAGAGTTTTATTTATGAGCGAAGAAGCTCAACAGGTGGTTGATTTTCTCAAGGCGAATCCCGAGTTTCTGATTCGAAACCCGGGCGTTTTGGCCTTCGTCCGTCTGCCGGAACAAACGGCCGGAAACGTTGCGTCCCTTCAGGATCGCCAACTGCAAACCATGCGTGAAAAGGTCAAGGCCCTTGAGCACCGCATTGCAGACATGAGCAATGCAGCGGTGGAAAATCAGGCCATCATCAACAAACTTCAGGCAGTTTCCCGCACGCTGTTGACCATCAAGGATGCCGAGTCCTTGCCCAAAGTGCTGACCGAGCAAATCAAGCAGCAATTTCAGGTTCCGATGGTGCGACTCACGCTCTGGTTGGACGGCTCTGCTGCTCACCCCGCCGATAAAGATCTGTTCAGCCAAATGAAGGGTTTGTATTGTGGTTTTGCAGACCATGCGCCGTCCCTGGCTGTGTTTGAAGGCGAAGAGGTTCACCCACGCTCCGTGGTCCTCATGCCGATTCGTGTGGGCGCAAGCCCAGATGCCTTTGGTGTGCTCGGGTTGGGTTCCCCGGACAAAGACAGGTTTGCGCCCACGCTTGAAACCGATTTTCTGAACACCTTGTCCGAGATCGCATGCGCAGCCCTCAGTCGCCTGCAGAGCCCCAATCCGTAGTTCAGGCTTACCTGAACCATTTGGCTTTTGAGCGCCGATACAGCGCAAACACCTGCCAGGCGGTGGCACGCGACCTGGGTCTGCTGGGGGAAAACCCCTTGGCTTTGGCTGAGCCCGCCTTAAAGAGTTTGCTGGCACGGCGACATGCGGAAGGGTTATCGCCGCGCTCCCTGGCTAGGATGGCCAGCAGCTGGCGTGGATTCTATGGTTTCTTGGTCACCGAGGGCCATTTGAAATCCAGCCCTGCCGAAGCACTGAAAACCCCCAAGGCTGGTAAGGCATTGCCCAAGGCGCTGTCTGTGGATCAGGTCATGGCCTTGTTACAAGGTCACTGGCCTGTTGACTTTCAAGATTGCCAGGCCCGTGTTTTGATCGAGTTGTTGTATGGCACGGGTCTGCGCATCAGCGAAGCCATGTCACTGCGAATGCCGGGTGTTGATAAGGGCGCAGCGTCCAGCTTGGACTTGAATTCAGCCCAATTGCGTGTGGTGGGCAAAGGTTCCAAGACCCGCATCATCCCGCTTATTGGGAGTCTGCAGCAAACATTGATTCAGTTTATGGATCGTCGTCATGCGTACTTGGACGAATTGAAACTCCCCGATCCCGGTGCATTCTTTCTGTCATCCAGGGGGCAGGCTCTCACCGTTCGTTTGGCGCAACATGCGGTGTCGAAGTACGCACAACAGAAAGGTTTAAGCCAACATTTGCACCCGCACATGCTTCGGCATTCTTTTGGAAGCCATGTGTTGCAGGGGTCACAAAACCTTCGCGGTGTACAGGAATTGCTGGGTCACGCCTCCATCGCGTCCACCCAGGTGTACACCGCGCTGGACTTTGCTCACCTCTCCGCTGTTTACGACAAAGCGTTTCCCAGGGCCAAGTGATGCGCTGGAGCTTAGGTAGGCCCTGCCTGTTCAAAGTGCTGTGCTGCTGACATCGTTCAGCAAGCGACTGGCCGCCTGTCCCATGGATTCATTCGCTTGGCGGCTGACATCCATTTGTTTCAGAACCTTCAGGTATGCACCCGTGCTGTGGGTGGGGTCATTGTCGGAAAATTTTTCCCGGCTGTTGATCATGACATCCACCACAGGCTCAGCCTGTGAGCCCGCAAATTCCCGTGCGTAAATCAGGGCCACAGCATCTGCGAACAACTCTTGTTTGAACACCGATTCATGTGTGCCGGTTAATTGAGCGGACGAACCCGACAGCCCTTGGTGTTGAGGGTCCTGTGCGTTGAACTGTGCCACAAACTGGCGACTTTCTTTCAAGCAGTGGCCCACCTCATGCGCGGCAGAGGCAGCGACAATCTCATTCCAGTTGGCTTTGTTGTCTGAATTTAAAAATCGACCCCATTGTGCCCAGGCATCCGGGTTCGGGTTGATGACAATCACACAGCGACCGCTGGAATAAGTAATGGCACCGAGTGGGGTTGGGTCTTTTCTATTGCTCACCACCACATTGGGTTTGATTGCCATGCCAGGTTCGAGTTTTTCAACCACTTCGTTCACGATGGACTGAACCTGTGACACCGGCAGTTCATCCAAGCCGATGGCGCCAAAGCCAAGCCCGAGAGAAAGCAGAAAAGACAGCATGATGAACATCCAAGTGGTGATCTTGGTGTTCAGTGTCTGCGGTCGAAGGGTTAATCAATGTTTGAATTAAGTCGCTGATTTATAGGCTATTGTTGGTTTGTAGGAGCTTGGGTCTCCGCCCATGTCAGAACTTCCTTTACAAGCTCCGGCCCTTGCAACAGGTGCTGCTGCCACTGCCTTGCATGTCTACACAAAACAGGCCAGTGGTGCTCCAGTTGGCCCCACAGTGCTGCCCAACGAGCCACTGGTTCAGCACCATTCCAGCAAAGCCACAAACTCCACCACCATTGGCGGGTTCTTGCCGGCAAGTCTTTTGTATAAATGGCGAAAAACTCTTCCAGTTTCTGAAGGTGTACTTGGTCGTCTGTCGGGTAAATCTGCCAAACCATCGGGCGCCCGGCCAGTTGTGCTCGAACAAAGCTGTCTTCGCCTCGCACGAAAAGCAGATCATGTTGCACCAGCAGCGCATCAAATGCCGACTGTGGGACGAATGCTTGCATCCGTACCCGGCTTGAAAGTTTCAAATCCGGGGCGGTCTGGCCTGCCAGTGCAAAGTGTTGCTGGTCCGTGGCGTGATCGATCAAAGTGTGCAGCGGGGCGGTAGGGTAGGCAAAAACGAAAATATGCTCACACGCGCCTGTGGGTGGGCTCCAACATGACGGGCTAAAATCACCATGAATGACGCCACCGGTTTTCGCAGTAAAGCCCGGGTAAAAGTAGGTGCTGCGGTGCCCAGTGCTCGGCTCAATAGAGGCTTTTAAATGAAAATCCTCGATCCAGGACTCCGCCGACAAATAGTCAATCAGGAGCCAAGGCGTGTTTGGGTATTGCGCTTTCAGTGTTTTGTCAAAACGCGCCTGAGTTTGATGGCTGGATGTGCCAAATGGCTCCAAAACGAGATCGGGTCCAGCACTCGTCAACGTTTCGTTCGCAGGCCAATGCCAGTTTGTCCGGGCATCGACCAAAAGCAACGATGCGCATTCCGCGGTGGGGTACAGCAAATCAATGGCCGCTGGCGCGTCATGCAACATCACCACCGTGTGCCCCATGGCTGCCAGTCGCCTGCTCAGGCGGAGGCAAAACCCCGCATCGCCCAAGTTGTCGATGACTTTGCACAGGACTGCAATCGTTAATCTGCGCACAGCGTCGTCCTTTTTCTAGCAATCATGAAAAAGGGCCCTTGCGGGGCCCTTTTTACTTGCAACGTGTCGAGTTGATTTATTTGACCCGGTTGCGGTATTCGTTGGTGCGGGTGTCAATTTCAATTTTGTCACCGATTTCCACAAAGGCGGGCACCTGGATCTCATAGCCGGTTGGCTTGATGCGGGCGGCTTTCATGATCTTGCCTGATGTATCACCACGCACGGCTGGTTCTGTGTATTCCACTTCGCGAATCAGGCTGGTGGGCAATTCAACAGACAAGGCCTTGCCGTCGTAAAACACCACTTCGCAGGGCATGCCGTCTTCCAGATAATTCAGTGCATCGCCCAGGTTCTCGGCTTCCACTTCGTACTGGTTGTAATCGCCGTCCATGAAGACGTACATGGGGTCTGCGAAGTAAGAATAGGTGACTTCCTTGCGGTCCAAAACCAACAACTCGAATTTTTCGTCGGCCTTCACCACGTTTTCCATGCCGGCGCCGGTCAACAGGTTCTTCATCTTCATCTTGACCACAGCAGCGTTGCGGCCAGATTTGTTGTATTCAGTCTTCAATACAACCATGGGGTCTTTGCCGACCATCACCACGTTGCCTGTGCGAATTTCTTGAGCGATTTTCATGGGAAGCGAGTCTTGGGTAAATTGGAAGCCACGTATTGTACTCGAAGTGTTTGGCGAAACAACCCACTTTTTCCAATCAAATCAGGCGGTCGGGTCAAATTCAATCCATTGCCCGGGTGCCAAGTCATCTGGCAGTCTGTAGGGGCCGACGCTTTCCCGGTGCAGGGTGGTCACATGGTTGCCAACGGCAACCAGCATGCGTTTTACCTGGTGATATTTGCCGGTGGTAATACCCATGCGCAAGCGGCCGTCGTCCAGTCGTTCTGCTCTGCTGGCTTTAACCCACTCGGTGTCGTGTTCCTCCTGAAGCTCAACGCCGTTGAGCAACTGGTCGATTTGACCATCCAGAAGTGGCGTGTCCAGCGCCATGACATAAACTTTCTCCACCTCTTTCTTAATACCCTGCTTGCCACTGATGATCCGATGGATGAATTGGCCGTCATCCGAAAACAATAAAAGTCCGGTGGTGTCCACATCCAGACGGCCTGCCGCCTGTATGCCCCGCTCTAGATAGTGCGGGGGAAGCAATTCAAAAACCGATCGGTGTCGCGAAGGCTTGTGTGAGGTCTCGTAGCCCGCCGGTTTGTTCATCAGAACGTACTTAAATTGACTGATTTGATAAGAATTGCCGTCGATGGAGAGCGTGTCGCCCCATTGAATCAGGTCGTTGTCGGGGTTGAAGGGGGCCGAGTTCAGAAAAATCTCGGACGACCACAAAATTTTTTCACAAAATTTTCGATTTCCAAGTCCTTGAGACTGAAGAATTTTTACGTTTGGATGAACTTTCATGCGGGGTTTTTTAAAACTTTTTTCCGAAAAGTGTTTGACAGGTAGGGAAGAGGTGTGCATAATCTCGTTTCTCTGCTGCACGACACGCAGCGCGAAACGAAGCAAGCAAGCGGTTTTCGAAGCGATTTGAAGATTGTAGCGTGAATGAGTTTCGAATGTTCTTTAACAAGTTAACAGCCGATAAGTGTGGGCGCTGACCGATTGAGACGGGTGTTGTTTTTGTTTCGAAAACGACGCTTTGGTTTCACGATTGAAGTGTCAGTGCTCGCACGGTAATAAAGTAAATGA